>CAWJWK010000008.1:0-910795 GCA_963846535.1 uncultured Actinomycetota bacterium | reverse complement strand
TCGACCTTGCCGACCGGCACTCCGATCACGCGCACGTCGCTGCCCTCGTAGACCGACACGGTGCGCGGGAAGTAGGCGGTCACCGTCTTGTCGCCGCTGCCGGTGCCGAAGTACCAGATCGCGCCGGCGGCGATGAGCAGTGCGATCACGACCAGGGGCAGGACCCGCTGCAGAGTCGCGTTCATCCCACACCTCCCGGCGCCGGGATCGGCGGCATGTTGGCGATGTAGGTGTCCCACCACGGACCGTTGGCGAACACGTTGGCGAAGACCGTGTAGAACGGCGCCATCAACTGGAGCGACCGGTCGAGGTTGTCCTCGTTCTTGTTGACGATCGCCAGCACCGACTCGAGGTGGCGCAGTGCGGGCTTGAGGTCGGCCCGCGAGTCTCGCACCAGGGCCGTCAGCTCCTGGCTCAGCGTCACGGTCGAGATCAGGATGTTGTGGATGGCGTCGCGGCGCTCCAACAACGCCCTGAAGAGCACGTCGGCGTCGGCCATCAGCTTGATGATGTCCTGGTCGCGCGCATCCAGCACGGTGGACACCCGGGTGAGGCTCTCGAGCAACGAGTTGATCTCGGCGTCCCGGGAGGCGATGACCTCGGACAGCGCCGAGACACCCTCGAGCGCCGCCTGGAACTCCTCGGGAGTGTTGCGGGTCAGGTCGGCCAACGTCGTCAGCGACGCCGCGAGCTGGTCGGTGTCGATGTCGGCGGACGTCTCGGCCAGGCCGCTGAACGCGTCGACGACGTTGAACGGCGAGGTCGTGCGCTCGACCGGGATGGTGCCGCCCTCGTCCAGCTCTCCGTCGCCTGCCGGCGCGATCATGAGGAACATCGAACCGAGAATGGTCTTCACCTTGATCGCGGCTTGGGTTTCTTCACCGAGGTCGGCGTCGGTCTTGATCTTGAAGCCGACCTTGACCTTGCCGTCGTGGAGCTCGATGGAGTGGACCTTGCCGACGCGGACGCCGGCGAGCCGGACCTCGTCGTTGACCTTGAGGCCGCCGGACTCGGCGAACTCCGCGTAGTAGGTCTCGCCGCCGCCGATCAGCGGCAGGTCCTGGGCGCGGAACGCGGCGATGAAGCCGAGGATGAGCACGGCGAAGCCCACAAAGCCGATGACGACGGGGTTGCGCTCCCGGAACGGTTTGCTCATGGCAGCGAACACCTCGCTGCGTCGACGGCGTAGGGCTGCTGGATCAGTACGTCGTTGCCGATCCTGATCTTGGCCGAGAAGTGGCACAGGTAGAAGTTGAACCACGATCCGTAGGAGCCGGTGCGGCCGTACTTGTTGATCTTGATCGGCATCACCTGGAGCACGCGGTCGATCTCTCCCTTGTTGCGGTCGAGCACCGCGAGGAACCGCCGAGCCTGGCGGATGTCCTGGACGAACGGCTCGCGGATGTCGTCGACGAGGCCGGCGGTCTCGATCGCGAGGTCCGAGATGCCGTCGAGTGAGTCGAGGATGGCCTCCCGGTCCTCCTTGAGCCCGGTGACCAGGTCCTGGAAGCTGAGGATCAGCTGGCCCAGCTGCTTGTCTCGGTCGGCGATGTGGTCGAGGACGTAGGTGAGGTTCTCGAGCAGGTCGCCGATGACCTGGTCGCGGTCGGCGAGGGTCGAGGTCAGGGACGCGGTGCTGGAGAGCAGGCTCTCGAGGGTGCCGCCTTCACCCTGGAACACCTGCACGATCTCGAAGGACAGCTTGTTGATGTCGTCGGGCGACAGCGCCTCGAAGAGCGGCTTGAAGCCGTTGAACAGCACTGTCAGGTCGAGGGCGGGCTGGGTCTGCGTGACCGGGATGGTGTCGCCCTCCCCAAGTTCGGCGTCGCCGCCATTGCCTTCGCGAGTGAGCGCGATGTACCGCTGGCCCAGCAGGTTGCGGAACTTGATGGTGGCGTGGCTCGACTCGTCGAGCCGGGTGTCCGCATCGACCGTGAAGGTCACCAGGGCACGATCCGGGTCGTCGGCGTCGTCACCGTCGATGACCTCGATGTTCTGAACGGTGCCGACCTTGACGCCGGCCACCCGGACGTCGTCGC
This sequence comes from uncultured Actinomycetota bacterium, assembly GCA_963846535.1. Taxonomy (GTDB): domain Bacteria; phylum Actinomycetota; class Actinomycetes; order Propionibacteriales; family Nocardioidaceae; genus Nocardioides. Next base: position 908,756 of record CAWJWK010000008.1, on the reverse strand, counting down.
CGTTGACGACGCCGGTCGCGTCGGCGAACTCTGCCTGGTACTCCTTGGTGGCACCGAAGGAGAGGTTGCCGATCGTGATCACGAGGAGGCCGGTGGCCAGGCCGGTGGTCAGCATGAAGATGAGCAGTCGGACCAGGTCGCCCGTGGTCTGCTTGTCGAGGCCGAGCCGTGGCATCAGCGATCGCCCCTCTCGGCGACGACCGGGCCGTAGAGCAGCACGCCGAGGTCGGAGTCGGCGTCCTCGCCGTACTCCCCGACCATCAACCGGCGCAGCATGGCCACGTCCTCCGGGGTGCCGCGGTAGCCGACCGAGTCCTCGAAGCCCGGCGGGACCCGCATCGTGCCCTTGCCCGTGGGTTCGTCGACGCCATCGTCGAAGTTGGGGACGTTCGTGAACGGGTTCGCCTGGGTCCACGGCGGGTTGGGCAGGTTGTAGCAGCGCGGCCCCCTGAAGTCACCGAACTTCGGCGCGTCGGCGACGGTGTAGGCGCGCGGCTGGTTCGGCAGCGTCTCGAGCACGATGTGGAGCTCGAACCCGCGGAACATCGAAGCGATCCGGGGCGCGATGTTGTTGAGCGCCTTGAACACGCAGGGGAACTCCGGCGAGTAGCGAGCGAACAGGTCCAGCTGCGTCGCGGTCAGCTCATTGGCTTCCTTGATCAGCGCGCCGTTGCGGTCGAGGAAGCCCCGCGCCGTGTCGGCGAACGCGCGGATGTCCTGCAGCGCGCCGTTCAGCGTCGCCTCCTTCTCCTCCAGGGTGCCGGTGGTGACCACCGTGTCGTCCAGGATCTGGGCCACCTCGGGGAGGATGTCGGCGTAGAGGTCCGAGACCTGCGCGGTGAGTCGCAGGTCCTCGAGCAACGCGGGGATCTGCGGGTTGATGCGCTTGAGGTAGGAGTCGACGACCTCGAGGTTCTCGCCGAGCTGGGAGCCGCGGCCCTCGAGGGCGGTGGCGAGCGCGGACAGCGTGGTGTTCAGGTCGGCCGGCTGCACCGCCTCGAGCAGCGGGTAGAGGTCGTTGAGGACCTCCTCGACCTCGGTGCCGAGATTGGTCTTGGTGATGGTGTCGCCCGCCTGCAAGTTGCCTTGCGCTCCGGTCTCGGGGATCACCAGCGAGACGTACTTCTCACCGAACAGCGTCTTCGGCACGATCGACGCCGTGACATTGCCCGGGATGGTGTCGAGCTCGTCGGGATAGATGCCGAGCGTCAGCTTCGCACCACCCTTGTCGGCGGTGTCCATCTCGAGGACCTCGCCCACGATGACGCCGCGGATCTTGACGTCGGCGCGGCTCGGCAGCTGGAGGCCGACGGACGACGTCTCGAGCTTGACCTCGTCGTAGTCGGAGAACTTCTTGGTGAAGATGGCGTAGGTCAGCCAGACACCGAAGAGCAGCAGGCAGATGAAAATCACGCCGAGCGTCTTGCTCATGGCGAGGGCCCTGTTCAGCATCGTCGCGTCACCCCGCCAATCTGACGGTCGTGGTGGTGCCCCAGATCGCCATCGACAGGAACAGGTCGATGACGTTGATCGCCACGATGCTGGTCCGGACGGCGCGGCCCACAGCGACACCCACACCTGCGGGCCCGCCGGACGCCGTGTAGCCGTGGTAGCAGTGGATCAGGATGACCACCACGGAGAAGATCAGCACTTTCCCGAACGACCACAAGACGTCGCCGGGTGGAAGGAACTGATTGAAGTAATGGTCATAGGTCCCGGATGACTGGCCGTAGTAGGCGGTGACCACCAGCCGGCTGGCGACGTACGACGACAGCAGGCCGACCACGTAGAGCGGGACGATCGCGATCAGGCCGGCGACGACGCGAGTCGCGACGAGGAAGCGCATCGACGGGATCGCCATCACCTCGAGGGCGTCGACCTCCTCGGAGATCCGCATCGCACCGAGCTGGGCGGTGAAGCCGCAACCGACCGTCGCCGCGAGTGCGATGCCGGCGACCAGCGGCGCGATCTCGCGCGTGTTGAAGTAGGCGGACACGAAGCCCGCGAAAGCGGCCGTGCCGAGCTGGTTGAGCGCCGCATAGCCGGACAGGCCGACCTGGGCGCCGGTGAAGAACGTCATGCCGAGGATGACGCCGATCGTGCCGCCGATGACGGCCAGCGCACCCGAACCGAGGGTCACCTCGGCCAGCAGCCGCACGATCTCCCGCGGGTAGTGCGAGATGGTGCGCGGCACCGCCAGGATGACGCGGATGTAGAACGACAGCTCGTCCCCGAGCTTGTCGAGTCCCTTGAGCGGCCGCTCGTAGATCGCCTTCACGTTCGCCATAGCCTCGTCAACCCGTCTTCGGAGGCACGACTTGCAGGTAGATCGCGCTCAGGATGAAGTTGACGACGAACAGGAGGAGGAAGGTGATGACCACGGACTCGTTCACGGCGTCACCGACGCCCTTCGGTCCGCCGGCGGCGTTCATCCCCTTGTAGGCGGCGACGATGGCGGCGATCAGACCGAAGATGAGCGCCTTGACCATGCCGATCCACACGTCGGGCAACTGTGCCAGTGCCGTGAAGCTGGCGAGGTAAGCCCCCGGTGTGCCGTCCTGGAGGATCACGTTGAAGACGTAGCCGCCGGCGACGCCGACCACGCTGACCATGCCGTTGAGGAACACCGCGACGAGCATGCAGGCGAGCACGCGGGGCGCGACCAGGCGCTGGATCGGATCGATGCCCAGAACCATCATCGCGTCGAGCTCTTCACGGATCTTCCGTGCGCCGAGGTCGGCCGCGATGGCCGAGCCACCGGCGCCGGCGATCAGCAGCGCGGTCGCGATCGGGCCGGCCTGCTGGATAACGGCCAGCACGGACGCGGTGCCGGTGAACGACTGCGCGCCGAACTGCTTGATCAGGCCGCCGACCTGCAGCGCGATGACCGCGCCGAAGGGGATCGCGACCAGTGCCGTGGGGATGATCGTGACCGACGCGATGAACCACGCCTGCTGCAGGAATTCACGCAGCTGGAAAGGGCGCCGGAAGAGTCCACGGCCAACGTCAAGGGCGAAGGCGAAGAGCTTGCCGGCGGTGCCGACAGGCCTGAGGGCCCGCGCAACCGTCGAGGACATGAATAACCGTCAGTTTGCCTGCTGGGAGCCGCTTGCGTGCTCGGCTTCTTTGGTGAACGAGCCCGGGGGCGGCGTGATGCCGTTTGCGCGGCACCACTCACCGGGCAGCCGCTGGCTGCGCCGGGGAATGCCGTTCGAGGGCTCGAGCTGGAGAGGGATCGGGGGCAGCGGCGGAAGGTCCATGTCCTTCTCCGCTGCGAGCTGGTCGGCGTCCTTCTCCTCCGACATGCCGATCGGACCGACCGTCTGCGCGTTGAGGAACTGCCGCACCACGGGCTCGTCCGAGGACAGGAGCATCTCGCGGGGTCCGTACATCGCGAGGTGCTTGTGGTAGAGCAGGCCGATCTGGTCGGGCACCACTCGGACGCTGTGGACGTCGTGGGTCACGATGAGGAACGTGGCGTCGATCTGGGCGTTCAGGTCGATGAAGAGCTGGTTGATGAACGAGGTGCGGACCGGGTCGAGACCGGAGTCCGGCTCGTCGATCAGCAAGATCTCCGGGTCGAGGACCAGTGCGCGGGCGAGGCCGGCGCGCTTGCGCATGCCGCCCGAGATCTCACCGGGGAGCTTGAACTCGGCACCGAGGAGACCGACGAGGTCCATCTTCTCCATGACGATGTCGCGGATCTCGGACTCGCTCTTGCGGGTGTGCTCGCGTAGCGGGAAGGCGACGTTGTCGTAGAGGTTCATCGAGCCGAACATCGCGCCGTCCTGGAACAGGACGCCGAACAGCTTGCGGACCTCGTAGAGCTCCTTCTCGGAGCAGGAGGCGATGTCGGTGCCCTCGATGAGGATCGAGCCGTTCTCCGGCTTGATCAGACCGATCAGGGCCTTGAGGAAGACGGACTTGCCCGTGCCGGAGGGGCCGAGCATGACCGAGATCTCGCCAGCGGGCAGCGTCAGCGACACATCGGCCCAGATGAGCTGCTTGCCAAATGACTTCGTCAGGTTGTTGACAGTGACGTCTACGCCCATGCTGACCTCTTCCTCGCTCCCGGGGACTGCGTGGGAACAACGCAGCCGCGGAGCGCACGTTACGCGGAAAGCGTGTCGCGCGTCACGCTGACCCGCTAAACGAGACACGATGGCGCCGAACCGTGATCCGCGAGTGCCGCTGCCGCCGAAAAGCGCGAGAGGCGGCCCCCCGTTTCCGGGGGGCCGCCTCTCGGCGGAGAGTCAGTCCGTTACTTGAGGGTGACGGTGGCGCCGGCGGCCTCGAGGGCCTCCTTCGCCTTCTCCGCAGCGTCCTTGGTGGCCTTCTCGAGGACCGGCTTGGGCGCACCCTCGACCAGGTCCTTGGCCTCCTTGAGGCCGAGCGAGGTCAGCGCGCGCACCTCCTTGATGACGTTGATCTTCTTGTCACCAGCGGCCTCCAGAATGACGTCGAACTCGTCCTGCGCGGCGGCCTCCTCGGCGCCGCCAGCGCCACCGCCGGCGGCGGGAGCAGCGGCTACGGCGACCGGAGCGGCCGCGGTGACGCCGAAGGTCTCCTCGAACTGCTTCACGAACTCAGAGAGCTCGATGAGGGTCATTTCCTTGAACGCGTCGAGCAGCTCGTCAGTGCTGAGCTTCGCCATGATGGCGTTTCCTTCCGTTTGTTGGCCGGCCGCACGTCGCGGCCCAGCCGGGTTTCAGGTGGTGGTTACCGAGGCTCAGGCCTCGGTGGTGTCGCCCTCGTCGGAGGCAACCTCGGCGGCGGGCTCCTCAGGAGCCGCCTCCTCGGCGGGAGCCTCGTCAGCGGGGACCTCGACGGACTCGGCTGCCACATCAGCAGCCGCCTCGTCCGCGGGGGCCTCCTCGGCGGCGACGGGCGTGCCCGCACCACCTGCGAGGATCGAGGGGTCCTCAGCGGCCTTCGCCTCGAGTGCACCCGCGAGGCGGGCGACCTGAGCGAGCGGCGCGTTGAGGAGGTAGACGGCCTGGCTCAGCGAGGCGAGCATCGCGCCCGCCAGCTTGCCCAGGAGGACCTCGCGGGACTCGAGATCGGCCAGCTTGGCGATCTCGGCCGGCTCGAGGGCCTTGCCGTCCAGAACGCCGCCCTTGATGACAAGAGCGGGGTTGGCCTTGGCAAAGTCACGCAGACCCTTCGCGGCCTCGACGACGTCGCCCTGGATGAAGGCGATCGCGGTCGGGCCGGTGAGGAGCTCGTCGAAGCTCTCGATCCCCGCCTCCTTGGCGGCGATCTTGGCCAGCGTGTTCTTGACCACGGCGTAGTTGGCGTTCTCGCCGAGTGAGCGCCGCAGGTCCTGCAGCTGCTTCACGGTGAGACCGCGGTACTCGGTCAGCACAGCACCGGCGGCATCACTGAACGACTCAGTGATCTCCGCGACGGCGGCCTGCTTGTCTGCCCGCGCCATGGGTCTCCTTCCGGATCTGACCGCCGCCTCCGACTCCGGAAAGACGAACGCCCCGAGCGCAGGCGCTCAGGGCGTGGACACCGGCCGCGACCCCTCTGCTGACGGGGCGCAACTGCTGGTCATGCTCTGATCCCCTGCGCAGGCCATCCACTTTCGCGGAACCTTCGGTCAGGACTGAGGTCAGTCCGGACGACCGGCGGTCTTTAGGTATCGAGGGAGAGCGTACGGCGGCGCGCCGTACTCGTCCAAATTGAGAACAATCCGGGTGCGGTGCCCCGTGGGTGCACTGGCACGATGGACCCGTGACCTCCTCGACGCCCCTGTCCGACCTCTCGACCGACCAGCTCGCCCAACGCCTCACCGCGCTCCGGGCGGACTACGCGGACCTGCAGGGGAAGGGGCTCGAGCTCGATCTCACCCGAGGCAAGCCGGGAGCAGACCAGCTCGACCTGTCCGAAGCGATGCTCGGGCTGCCGACCAGTCACCGGGACCGCTCCGGCGGCGACGTGCGCAACTACGGCGGGCTCGAGGGCCTCACCGAGATCCGCGAGATCTTCGCCGACCTGCTCGGCGTCGACACCGCGCAGGTGGTCGCCGGGGGCAACTCGAGCCTGACGATGATGTACCAGGTCGTCACCTGGCTGCTCTCGCACGGCGGTCCCGACTCGCCGCGACCGTGGTCGCAGGAGGAGAAGGTCAAGTTCGTGTGCCCGGTGCCGGGCTACGACCGGCACTTCACGATGCTGGCCGAGCTGGGCATCGAGATGGTGACCGTGCCGATGCGCGACGACGGCCCGGACGTGGCGGCGGTGCGTGCGCTGGTGACGGACGACCCCTCGGTCAAGGGCATGTGGCTGGTGCCGACGTACGCGAACCCCACGGGCGCCGTCACGTCGGCCGAGGTAGCCGCCGCGCTGATGGCGATGCCGACGGCGGCGCCGGACTTCCGGATCCTGTGGGACAACGCCTACGCCGTCCATCACCTCACCGACGTCGAGACCAAGAGCGCCGAGGCGCTCGACCTCGCTTCGGCGTCCGGCCACCCCAACCGGCCGATCGTCTTCGCGTCGACGTCGAAGATCACGTTCGCCGGTGCCGGCGTGGCTGCTTTGGCCGTCTCGGCGGAGAACAAGGAGTGGTTCCTCAAGCGGCTCTCCTACGCCTCGATCGGGCCCGACAAGATCAATCAGCTCCGGCACGTCGAGTTCTTCGGCGACGCCGACGGCGTGCGGGCGCACATGCGCAAGCACCGCGACCTGATCGCGCCCAAGTTCGTCGCGGTCCAGGACGCCCTGCGCGGTCGGCTCGACGGACTCGGCATCGCGACGTGGAGCCAGCCGATCGGCGGCTACTTCGTCGACCTCAACGTCCTCGACGGCACTGCGGCGCGCGTCGTACAGCTGGCGAAGGAGGCCGGCATCGCCCTCACGCCCGCCGGGTCGGCCTTCCCCCACGGCGACGACCCCGACGACCGCAACATCCGCCTCGCCCCGACCTTCCCCGCACTGGGCGAGGTCGAGACCGCGATGGCCGGGGTGGCTGTATGCGTCGAGCTGGCCGGGCTCGAATCCCTCACGAGTTGAATCAACCCTCGTGGTGGGTTGAAACGTCCGCTGTGGTGAAATGATGAACGGCGCCCCGGTTGAACCGGGGCGCCGTTTTGACCATGAGGGGGGTTTCAACCCACCACGAGGGTTGACTCAGCTGGCCTCGTCCTCGACCGTGACGTTCTTGACCCGGTTGGGGTCGACCTGGACACCGGGGCCCATGGTCGTGGAGACGGTGACCTTCTTCAGGTAACGGCCCTTGGAGCTGTTCGGCTTGAGCCGCAGCACCTCGTCGAGGGCGGCCGCATAGTTCTCCACGAGCTGGTTCTCGGAGAAGGACGCCTTGCCGATGATGAAGTGCAGGTTGGCGTGCCGGTCGACGCGGAACTCGATCTTGCCGCCCTTGATGTCGGAGACGGCCTTGGCCGGGTCCGGGGTGACGGTGCCGGTCTTCGGGTTCGGCATCAGGCCACGGGGCCCGAGCACGCGACCGAGGCGGCCGACCTTGCCCATCATGTCGGGGGTGGCGACGACGGCGTCGAAGTCGAGCCAGCCGCCGGCCACCTTGTCGATGAGCTCGTCGCCACCGACCACGTCTGCGCCGGCCTCACGGGCGGCGTCGGCCTTGTCGCCGTTCGCGAACACGAGGACGCGAGCGGTCTTGCCGGTGCCGTGGGGCAGGTTGACGGTGCCACGCACCATCTGGTCCGCCTTGCGCGGGTCGACGCCGAGGCGCATCACCACGTCGACGGTCTCGTCGAACTTCTTCTTGCTGGTGGTCTTCGCGATCTTGATCGCTGCCAGCGGCGCGTAGAGCTCGTCCTTGTCGAACGTGTCCGCGGCCGCGCGGTAGGTCTTGCTGCGCTGCATGAGTTTTCCTTCGTTTGTCAGGAGATGTGGTCAGCGAGCCAGCGCGGCTCTCCCACACCCAAGAAAATCGGGCTCAGTAGTCGGTCGTGACGCCCATCGAGCGGGCAGTGCCCTCCACGATCTTCATCGCGGCGTCGATGTCGTTGGCGTTGAGGTCGGGCATCTTCGTCTGGGCGATCTCGCGCACCTGGTCCTTGGTCAGCTTGCCGACCTTCTCCTTGTGCGGGACGCCCGAGCCCTTCTTCAGTCCGGCGGCCTTCTTGATCAGCTCGGCGGCCGGCGGGGTCTTCGTGATGAAGTCGAACGACCGGTCTTCGTAGATCGTGATCTCGACCGGGATCACGTTGCCGCGCATGGACTCCGTCTGGGCGTTGTAGGCCTTGCAGAAGTCCATGATGTTGACGCCGTGCGGACCGAGGGCGGTACCGACCGGCGGCGCCGGGGTGGCCGCACCGGCCTGCAGCTGCACCTTGACCAGTGCGGCGATCTTCTTCTTGGGAGGCATTCCTCTATCTCTTTCTTCTCGTGGTCATGACGAGGAGTACGTCGTACGCCTCTGCCACCTGTTGCTCCCGGCCTTGCGACCGGGTGTTGAGCTCAGACCTTCTGGACCTGGCTGAAGCTCAGCTCGACCGGGGTCTCCCGGCCGAAGATCTCGACCAGCGCCTTGAGGCGCTGGGACTCGGCGTTGATCTCGGTGATCGTCGCGTGGAGCGTCGCGAACGGTCCGTCGACCACCATCACGGAGTCGCCCACACCGAAGTCGGCGACCTCGATCGGCTTCTTCGCCGTCGCCGAGCCCGGGGTGCCGGAAGCGGCGCCAGACTCGGACTCTGACGCAGCGGGGACGACGGCGGACGGCGCGAGCATCTTCTCGACCTCATCCATGCTCAGCGGCACCGGCTGGTGGCTGTGGCCGACGAAGCCGGTCACGGACGGCGTGTGCCGCACCGCGGCCCAGGACTCGTCGGTGAGGTCCATCCGGACCAGGACGTAGCCGGGGAGCACAGTGCGGCGGACCATCTTGCGCTGGCCGTTCTTGATCTCGGCGACTTCCTCGGTGGGGACCACGATCTCGTGGATGTAGTCCTCCATGTTCAGGGAGTGGATCCGGTTCTCGAGGTTGTGCTTCACCCGGTTCTCCATGCCGGAGTAGGTGTGCACGACGAACCAGTCGCCCGGCTTCATCATCAGCTCACGACGGAAAGCCTCGAGCGGATCGAGCTCCTCGGCCTCCTCGACGGCCTCGGCCTCCTCGACGACGCCCTCAGCCGGCTCGACGTGCTCGGCGACCTCGTCGGCGACAACCTCATCGGTGACCGGCTCGACGTCCTCGGCGACCTCTTCGTTCTCGTCCGGGGTCGCCTCGCCGCCCTCGGTCGCCTCGAGGTTGTCCTCGAGCTCCTCGGTGGTGGTGACGTCCTCGCCCGTTCCCGGGGTGGAGTCGAACTGCTCCGACACGTGTTGCTCCATCAGTTGCTGTTGGCTAGAGGGTGTGACGACGCTGGCGCGCCGGTCACACGTCGTCTGCGCCGGTGAAGATCGCGAAGGCCATCTTGCCGAGACCGAGGTCCAGCAGCGACACGATGGCGATCATCACCAGCACGAAGACCATGACGACGAAGAAGTAGGTGACCAGCTGCTCGCGGGTCGGGTAGACCACCTTGCGGAGCTCGGCGACCACCTGGCGGTAGAAGGTCACCGGTCCGGTGCGGTGTTCGCCGGACTTGCCGGCGTCGGACTGACGACCCTTCTGGGTCGCGCTGCTGTCCGACACGCTGCTCACCTCTTCAAGTTCTGTCTGGTTCTCGTCTGGTCCTGCAGGGCACGAGGGACTTGAACCCCCAACCTTCGGTTTTGGAGACCGATGCTCTGCCAGTTGAGCTAGTGCCCTCCGACGGCCGTCCCGGTCTCCTCGCTCCCGTGACCACCGTCACGAGGGCGCGACTCACCATGGGGGAAAGCCACCAATGAGGGAGTCTACGCACCCCGGGTCAACCGGACCAAAAGCAGTCAGCCACCTACGATGACGAGCGTGCGGGACCTCCATTCTCTTCCGAAGGCCCACCTGCACCTCCACTTCACCGGCTCGATGCGGCACCGCACGCTGCTGGAGCTCGCCGAGCGCGACGGCATCCACCTTCCCGACGCCCTGGTGTCGGAGTGGCCACCGCAGCTGACCGCCGCGGACGAGAAGGGCTGGTTCCGGTTCCAGCGCCTGTACGACATCGCGCGGTCGGTGCTGCGCACCGAGGACGACGTACGACGCCTGGTCCTCGAGGCCGCCGAGGACGACGACGCCGACGGCGGCAGGTGGCTGGAGATCCAGGTCGACCCGAGCGGGTACGCCGCCCGGTTCGGCGGCATCACCGCGTTCACCGACCTGGTGCTCGACGCGGTCCGCGACGCGGCCGAGCGCACCGGCATCGGCATCGCGCTGGTCATCGCCGCCAACCGCACCCGCCACCCCCTCGACGCGCGCACCCTGGCTCGGCTGGCGAGCCAGTACGTCGACCGCGGGGTGGTCGGATTCGGCCTCTCCAACGACGAGCGCCGCGGGTCCACCGAGGACTTCGCCGCGGCGTTCGACATCGCCGAGCGGGCCGGGCTGCTGCTCGCACCGCACGGTGGCGAGCTGCGCGGTCCCGAGCACATCCGCACCTGCCTGGACGCCCTGCACGCCCACCGGCTCGGTCACGGTGTGCGCGCCGCCGAGGACCCGGACCTGCTGGCCCGCATCGTCGACGCCGGTGTCGCCCTGGAGGTGTGCCCGGTCTCCAACGTCGCGCTCGGCGTCTACTCCGACCTCACCTCGGTGCCCCTCCCGACGCTGCTCGCGGCCGGCGCGACGATCGCGCTCGGGGCCGACGACCCGCTGCTGTTCGGCTCCCGCTTGGCCGGACAGTACGCCACCATGCGCGCCGCCCACCGCCTGTCCGACGAGACCCTGGCGGAGCTGGCCCGGATGTCGTTCCGCGCCAGTCGCGCACCCCACGACCTCCGCAAGCGCGCCGGCGCCGACATCGACGCCTGGTTGGCCTAGCGCCTCGGGTTCGAGGCTCCTCGCTGCGCTGGTCGCGCCTCAACCAGCGGCGGGTGCCGGGATCTCGACCTCGACCGACGCGAGCGGGTACGGCGGCCTGCCGGTGCCGGTCACCTGGACGTGTCGCCACGGGTCGTACTCGGCCAGCCGGATGCGAGCAGGGGCGCCGTCGCCGATCACCAGGTCGCCGGTCGTCGCACCGGCGTCCTTGGCCGCCGCGACCGTGACGGAGGAGTCGATCCGGCCGTACCAGTGGAACAGTCCGTCGAGCGGCTCGAGGTGGCCGTCGAGGTGGACGGTCACCTCGATGACCCGGTCACCCAGCAGGAGCACCGCGGGACCGTCGTACCCGGTGTCCTCCTCGGGAGGCAGCCACGCCATCCCGCGGGGCTGCCTGACCCGACGCCGGCGACGATTCACGGCAGGAACCCGTGACGCCGCCACATCAGCCGGGCGATGCGTCCCATCAACCCGTTCTCCTCGAGGAACGCGGCCAGCGACGCGAACCCGACGATCGCCATCTCGTTGTGGTGCTGGTTGGCCCGCGCCTCCCGGAGCGCGCGGTCCACGTCGAGGCCGGCCCGGTGGTAGATGCCGCGGTGGACCAGCGACCGGCCCAGGACCGCGCCCCCGAGGCCGTTGAGGTTGGCGACCAGGACGCGCTCGAGCCGGGACATGGACTGCGCCCGGTGCACGACTCCCTCGCGGGCGAACTTGATGTGGCGCGCCTCCTCGGTGACGTGGATCCGCATCAGCTGGGCCACGACCGGCTGCAGCTCCGGGTCGGCCATGATGCGCCGCTGCTGGGCGTCGAAGATCTCCTCGCCGATCAGCGCACCGACCCACAGCAGCGACCCGCGCAGGAAGTGCGGGAGCGCCGCGGCGAGGAACCGGTCGACGCGCCCCATCCGGTAGGGCCGCGCGCCAACGCGGTCGATCACCTTGCCGAACATCGTCATGTGCCGGCACTCGTCACCCATCTCCGTCAGCACGTAGTGGGCGAACGGCGACGTCGGGTCCTCACGCAGCAGCTGGAGCAGCAGCCCGCGGTTCAGGATGTTCTCGAACCAGAGGCCCACCGACAGGACGTTGGCCAACTCCTCCCGCGACAGGGCGATCCGTTGCTCCTCGCTGAGCTCCTCCCAGTAGGGAGTGCCGTAGAGGGAGATGACCTCCTTGGGCAGGAAGTACTTGCCCTCGACGAGGGGCGCGTCCCAGTCGATCGCGACGGCCGGCTCGTAGGAGCGGCGGACAGATCCGTTGATCAGGCGACTGGCGACCTGTGTCATCGGTGGGCGGGGCGGCAGCGAGGCGCGCTCGGGCGCGGTGGTCATGTGGTTCCTCTCGGCAGCGTCGCGTTGAGATATTTACATACTGTTTCAGTTCGTCAATGACCAGTCAAGGGGTCGTACGATGCCGCCATGTCCAGCATCGCGCCACTGCGGCCGGGTCCCGCGAACCCGGACGCCGCCGCTCAGATCCGTGAGCGGATCCTCGACGCCGCGACCGAGTGCCTGCTCACGGAGGGACTGGACGCGCGGCTGCACGCGATGATCGCGGAGCGCGCCGGGATCTCCCGGCCCACTGTCTACAAGTACGTCGGCGACCAGGCCGCGATCCTCGCCGCGATCCTCGAGCGCGAGTACGACCGCTTCTTCGGCCTCGCCGTGCCGATCCTCCGCACCAGCGACGACCTCGAGGCCCACCTGGTGCACGCGATCGTGTTCGTCGTGGACTACGCCCGCGACCACGCGCTGCTGCAGAAGGCGCTGGTCGAGCACCCGGAGGTGATTCTCCCTGCGCTGACCACGGGGTCCGGCCCGCTCGTCGAGCGCGTGGTCACCCTCTTCGAGGACCAGCTCGGGAGGGGCCTGAGCCAGTCGTCGTCGACCGGGTCCGCGCTGTCACCGCGGGCCGCTGCCGAGTGGGCCTTCCGGATCGTGGTCTCGCTGATCACGACCCCGACCGCGGCGCTGCGCGCCGAGGGCACCGAGGCGTACGTCGGGAGCCTGGTCCGGCTGATGGGCATCGCCGGCTCGACCCGGCCGACCGACGGCGAGCCCGCCGCGTGACCGAGGAGCAGGAGGCGGAGAGCCCGGCCTGGGGCGCCGCGCATCCGCCGCCCCCGCCCGCCACGCCGGCTCCCCCGCCCCCGCCGCCGCAGAAGACGACGTCGTACGACCTGCCCGCGGCGTACCAGCAGGTCACCGGTGAGCAGACCCACCAGGGAGCGCTGTGGTCGCTGGTCCTCGGCCTCGTCGGCCTGGCGGCGGCCCTGCTCTCGGTGCCGACCTCGGGGATCACCGCGCCGGGGATCGTGTGCTCGCCGATCGCGTTCGGGCTCGGCCTGTGGGCGAGCAGGGCGACCGCGGCGCGGCCCGACCTCTACAAGAACCGCGGCCAGGCGCTCGCCGGCTGGATCCTGGGGCTGATCGGGACGCTGCTCGCGGTGGCCAGCCTGATCGTCGTGGTGCTCTTCATCGGCCTGATCATCTGGATCTTCTCCGGCGTCGAGTCCGGCAGCTAGCTAGATCGAGCAGCCCAGGAGCACCGGCTCGTTCACCAGCGTGATGCCGTACGACGCCGCGACTCCGTCGCGGACCTCGCGTGCCAGCGCGAGCAGCTCGGCTGTCGCGGCCCCGCCCCGGTTGGTGACGGCGAGGGTGTGCTTCGTCGACAGCGCGACCCGTCCGGTGCCCCGGTCGAGCCCGTAGCCCTTGCCGAAGCCGGCGTGCTCGATCAACCACGCGGCGCTGGTCTTCACCAGGCCGTCGTCTGCCGCGGGCCAGGTCGGCGCGCCGTCCGGGACATCGGACGCCGGGACCACCGGGTTCGTGAAGAACGAGCCCGCGCTCCAGGTGTCGTGGTCCGCGGGATCGAGGACCATCCCCTTCCCACCCCGCAGCCCGAGCACGGCCGCCCGCACCTCCGCCAACGGCGCCCGCTGGCCCGGCTCGACCCCGAGAGTGCGGGCGAGCTCGGCGTACGCGACCGGGGCGCTCAGGGTTCCCTGCCTGAGCTGGAGAGTCACCGAGAGCACGAGGTGGCGGCTACCGAAAGCGCTGCCATCGCTCGCTCCGGTCGCTCGGCCGTGTTCTCGGACTTGCACATTGGATGTTGGCCAGTTGGCGTCGTACCGGTCGATCTTGAAGCGGGAGGTCCGGTAGCCGAAGCCGCAGTCGGCGACCGCGAACGTACGGATGCGGCCCCGCTTGCGGTCCCACACCCGGACCGAAGCGAGGGTCTGGGCTACCTCCTGGCCGTACGCACCGACGTTCTGGAGCGGGGTCGCGCCGACCGAGCCCGGGATGCCGGACAGGGCCTCGAGGCCGACCCAGCCCCGGTCGACGGCCCGGTCGACCAGGTCGTCCCAGTTCTCCCCCGCTGCCACGGTGACCACGGCGCCACCGCAGGTCGGGTCACCTGCGTTGCCAGGGTCCTCGACGTCGGCGCTGATACCGGTGGTCGCGACCTCGACGACGGTGCCGTCGAAACCCTCGTCGGCGACGACCAGGTTGCTGCCACCGCCGAGCACCAGCACCGGCTCGCCCGCGGCGTCGGCCGCCGAGACCGCCGCGATCAGCTCCTCCTCGGTGGTCGCCCGCACCCAGGTGCGGGCGGGCCCGCCGAGCCGGAGCGTGGTGTGGTCGGCCAGGCGCTCAGTCAACCCGAACGACCGCCTTGGGGGCGCCCAGCACCTTCTCGCCCCCGCAGGTGACCTCGAGCGCGATCGTCGCGCGGCCGTCGGCGACGCCCTTGACGACACCCCCGACCAGCACCGTCGCGCCGCCGTCGGCCGGTACGACGACGGGCGCCGTGAACTTGCAGCCGAGCTCGAGCACCTCGGCGTCGTCGGTCCACGTCGCGACCGCTCGCGCTGCCAGCGCCATGGTGTACATGCCGTGCGCGATCACGCCGGGCAGCCCCACCAGCTGCGCGATCGCCTCGTCCTGGTGGATCGGGTTGTGGTCGCCGGACGCGGCTGCGTAGGCGACCAGGTCGTCGCGGCGGATGAGGTACTCCTGCGGCGCGAGCGCGGCGCCGGCCTCGAGGGCGGTCACAGCGCGCTCCGGTGGACCAGCGTCGCGCCGGCGGTGCAGACCAGCTCGCCGTCTGCGTCGGTGATCGTGCTGGTCGTGCGCAGGATGTCGGTGCCCTCGATCTGCCGGAGCCCGGTGACGGCGAGGGTCGCGGTCAGCTCGTCACCGACGACGACCGCCCGCTCGTAGGCGAACTTCTGCTCGCCGTGCACGATCCGCGCGAGGTCGACCTGCTCGGCCTCGAGGAAGTCGAGCAGCGCCCGGAAGGTGACCACGATCGGGAAGGTCGCCGGGATCCGCTGCGATCCCGCCCCGGTCGCGGCGGCGAAGGTCGCCACCTCGGTGTCGCTCACGAGGAGGGGCCGGGTCGGCGGGAACTCCCGGCCGACGAGGTTTGCGTCGATCGGCATGTCCCCCACCCTATTGGGCGGCTGTTGCACACTGGCGAGCATGTGGGCGCGGGGAGCGGCCGCGGCCACCGCCGCGTTGATGACCGCCGGGCTGACGGGGTGCTCCGGCGAGGCCGCCAGCACGGATCCGCGGTCCCAGCAGCGCCTGGAGGGCTGCGGCCCGATCCAGTTCGACGACGTGCTCGGCCGGGCGCCGGCGTACGTCGACGGCCCGCTCGCGGACCTGCCGAACGACCACGCGATGTGTCGCGGGCTGTGGCTCCCGGAGACCTCTCCCGCCTTCGTGCCGCAGGGCCTGGTCGTGCACGGGAGCACCGGATGGGTCAGCGGCTACGACGAGGGGGACGGTGCGGTCGGCAACGACACCTGCCGGGTCCTCCGGCTCGACCTGCGTACCGGTGCGGAGATCGCGCAGCGGGCACCGATCCAGGCAGAGCTCGCGCCGCGGGGCCCGGCCAACTGCCGGCACGCCGGCGGGCTCAGCCTCGACCGGCACGGGCTGTGGGTCTCGCAGTTCACCAAGGTCTGGCTGCTCGACCCGGAGACGCTGGACGTGCTGCGGGTGTGGCACCTGCTCGACCGGGTGCGGGGCTCCTACCTGGTGCACGACGACAGGGGCCGGCTCGGGGTCGGCGGGTTCCACGGAGACCACCGGTGGCCGCTGCACTGGTACCTGCCGGACACGCTGTTCGAGCCGGGGCGGCTCGACCTGGGGCCCGAGGACGCGGCCGACGTGCAGCCCGGCCCGCCGGCCTCGCAAGGCGCCCTGTTCGCCGACCTCGGACCGGGACCGGCGCGGGTGTGGTTCACCCGGTCCAACACCTACTGCAGCGAGCTGTGGGCCCGCCCGAAGCTCCGGTTCGCGTTCCTGCCGGGCGCCGAGGGGGTGGCCTACGCCCGCGGCAGGGTGTGGGTCGTGAGCGAGACCACCGCGGCGCCGTACTTCAGCCAGGGCGGACGGCCGGTGGTGCCGGCCCTCGCGCAGTACGACGTCAGCGACCTCGCGCGCTGGGAGCAGTCCGACTGCGGCGCGTGAAATGGAACAACCCGGCCTCCCCATGGGAGCCGGGTCTCAAGCCGCCAGTCGGTCTGTAGCTGAGAAGACGTCAACTGCGGCGCGGCAGCGTGTCGCGTCGGCGGCGAAGCCGTCCGCGACACGCTCGCGCATTTCAACTCAGCGGGTCTCGCGGTGCTCGGTGTGCTTGCGGCAGCGCGGGCAGAACTTCGACAGCTCCATGCGGTCGGGGTCGTTGCGCCGGTTCTTCTTCGTGATGTAGTTGCGCTCCTTGCAGTCCACGCAGGCGAGCGTGATCTTGGGGCGAACGTCGGAGCTCTTGCTGGCCACGGGAAGTCCTTCTTCATTTGCCGGGCTGCTAGCCCGTCTGGTGTTGCCTGAGGTGTTGCTGGGTGCTGCTGGTCGTCTGGCGTAGCGGGGGCGGGACTCGAACCCGCGACACCACGATTATGAGCCGTGTGCTCTAACCACCTGAGCTACCCCGCCAGGGATTCATCCCAGAGCCCCTTTACGGAATCGAACCGTAGACCTTCTCCTTACCATGGAGACGCTCTGCCGACTGAGCTAAAGGGGCAACGCCGCAGAACAATACCGGCCTGCTGGCTGTTCAGTGAAATCGCCTAGACCCTGCCGAAAAATCAAGGTCGGCAGCGCGGCGGGAGGCGTTTCCGCCGGTTGCGGAGCGCGTGCCGACGACGGTCTGCCAAGACCCGGCGGAGACGCCGGAGACGCGCTCGGCCAATGTGGCTAGTAGTCGTAGATCCGGGCCCACGGGCGGGCTTGTTCGAGCTCGTAGGCGAGCTCGAGGAGCACCGCCTCGTGCCCCCATCCGGAGCCGAACATCATGCCCTGCGGGAGACCGGTCGAGGCGGTCGCGAGGGGCAGGGAGATGGCCGGGGTCCCGGTGGCGTTCTGCAACGGTGTGAACGTCACCCAGTCCTGGAGGCGGTCGATGATCGTCTCGTAGTCCTGGGTCGGATCGAGGTGCCCGATCTTCGGGGTGGGGGTCGCGAGGGTCGGGGTCAGGCTGACGTCGTACTTCTCGAAGAAGAGCGCCGCCTCGGCCGTGCTCCTCCGCAGTCGCACGATCGCGCGCGGCAGCCGGTGCATGTTGCGGCGCGCGTGCCGCGCCAGTCCGACCGTGAGCGAGTCGTGGTTGGCGCGGTTCCACGTCCGGCCGTGCTGCCGGCGTCCGCCGCTGAGCAGCGCGAGGGACAGCGCCGCCCAGTAGAGGAGGAAGTCGCCGGCGAACGTCGGCGGGGTCGGGGCGTCGACCTCGATCACGGTGTGCCCGAGATCCTCCAGCAGCCGCGCCGTCTCCTCCGTGAGCCGGGTGACCTCGGCGTCGGCACCCCGGTCGAGACCGGTGGTGTTGAGGCCGATCCGGAGCCGCTTGCGGCCCGGACGCGTCAGGTCGCCGATCGGCGGCATCGCCAGCGGGCGGAACACCCGCTCCGCCTCGCGGAAGAACGCGGCCGTGTCGCGGACGCTCCGGGTGACCACGCCGTCGGAGACGATCCGGACCGGCATCTGGCGCATCGTGGCGTCCTGCGCGAGCCGGCCACGGGTCGGCTTCAGGCCGACCAGACCGTTGACCGACGCGGGGATCCGGATCGAGCCGCCGCCGTCGTTGGCGTGCGCGATCGGCACCGCTCCTGCAGCCACCAGCGCTGCGGAGCCGGCGCTCGAGGCGCCCGCACTGCGTTCCGGGTCCCACGGATTGCGCACCGGCCCAAGGCGCGGGTGCTCGCTGCTGGCACTGAAGCCGTACTCCGAGAGCTGGGTCTTGCCGAGCGGGATCAGCCCGGTCGCGAGGTACATCCGGGCGAAGTCACCGTCCTTCTTGGCGACGTACGGCGTCCACGCGTCGGTGCCCTCCATCGTCGGCATGCCGGCGACGTCGACGTTGTCCTTGACGAACGTCGGAACGCCGGCGAAGAAGCCACCCCGCGGGCTGCGCGCCTCGCGGCGGGCCCGGTTGAAGTCGGCGTACGCGACCGCGCCGAGCTCGTCGGCGACGCTCTGCGTGCGGGCGATGGCAGCGTCGACGACCTCGGCCACCGAGACCTTGCCCGCTTGCAGGTGCTCGACCAGACCGACCGCGTCGAGGTCACCCAGAGCGTCGTCAGTGAAGGCGTGCACGCGATCCATGGACACGAACCGTAGCGGCGCCGGAGCGCCGGCGCCTCCGACCTGAGGAGTAAGTCCAAGGGGGCGTGCAGCGTGCGCCCCCTTGGACTTGCTCCGCTTAGTCGGGTTCGTGCCCACGGTGACAGCCGGGGACGTGCGGGTCGAAGAGCCCGAGGGCCTGCATGAGCGCGAAGGCCGTGGTCGGTCCGACGAAGGCGAAACCGCGCCGCTTGAGCTCCTTGGCCAGCGCGACCGACTCGGGCGAGGTCGTCGCCTCCGGGGGCGGCGGGTCGGCCGGTGCGAAGCCGAGGATCAGCTGCTCGAGCCCACCGGCGTCCCGCCGGGCGATGGTGGCCCGGGCGTTCTGGAGCGTCGCCAGGATCTTGCTGCGGTTGCGGACGATGCGCGCCTCTCCCATCAACCGCTCGACATCGGCGTCGTCGAAGCCGGCGACGACGTCGGCGTCGAACCCGGCGAAGACCTCGCGGAAGGCGTCGCGCTTGGCGAGGATCGTCGCCCACGACAACCCGGACTGGAACGCCTCGAGCGTCATCCGCTCGAAGTACGCCGACTCACCCTCGACCGGTCTCCCCCACTCGTCGTCGTGGTAGTCGCGCATCGGGCCGGGCCCGCCCGCCCAGGCACAGCGCGCGACCCCGTCCTCACCGATCACTGCCTCCATGGCGCCATCATGGCCGTCGCTGCCGACAGCCTCAGATCAGCGCCGAGGATCAGCGGCGTTCCTTGAGGCGGGCGTTGGGGAGCTCCGGCGCGGGGATCGGTCGGAGGTGGTCGCCGGCGACGACGCCGAACCGGCCGTCGGCGACGGCGGAGGAGTCGGGGACGACTGCCCCGTCGCGGGTGATCTGCGCCTGCCACTCGTCGCGGAAGCCGACCACCTCCTCGTGGGTGCGGCCGACGAAGTTCCACCACATCACGATCGACTCGCCGAACGGGGTGCCGCCGAGCACGAGCACCCGCGCCCCCTCGTCGCCCGCGCTGACGACGAGAGTGCCGTCGCCGGACGGGATGTAGGAGAGCTCGGACGGCTTGGCGGTGACGCCGTCGACGCGCACCGAGCCCACGTCGACGAGGATGCCGTGCTCGAACGACGGGTCGACCTCCAGCGGCACCACGACGTCGGGATCGATGACGAGCTCCGCGCCGAGCAGCGGTGAGTACGTCGCCACCGGCGACGTGTCGCCGAGGAGGGTCCCCAGGAACACCCGCCCGCGCCAGCCGTCGCCGGCGATCTCGGGCGGCGCGTAGTGCTGGAAGCCGGGGTCGGTGTCGCGGCTCTCGTCCGGGAGCGCGACCCACAGCTGGGCGCCGTGCAGCGTGGTCGTGGCCTCGGTCGAGACCTCCGAGTGACTGATCCCGCGGCCCGCGGTCATCAGGTTCACCTCGCCGGGCAGCACCATGGCGTGGTGGCCGGCGCTGTCCCGGTGCTCGATCTCGCCCTCGAACAGCCAGCTCACGGTCTGCAACCCGGTGTGCGGGTGCGGCGCGACCGACATCCCACCCGAGTCGGCGACCCGATCCGGCCCGTAGTGGTCCACGA
The DNA here is from genome assembly GCA_963846535.1 of uncultured Actinomycetota bacterium. GTDB lineage: Bacteria > Actinomycetota > Actinomycetes > Propionibacteriales > Nocardioidaceae > Nocardioides. The sequence goes on along the minus strand of CAWJWK010000008.1, from coordinate 888,706 downwards.
AGCACCAGGCCCCGATCAGGCTGCGCTCACGTTGCGGCAGCGTGCGTCGTACGGTCATTGCGCGCTGGCCGCCGAGCGGCACCTCCCGGGGCGTCATGATCTCGACGCCCGCTGCGTCGGCACCGGTGCACACCAGCTCGTGCGGCCGTGCCTCCTCGTTGCTCACGCGTCGATCCTCCCGCGATCAGCAGGTGCCGTCGACCGGCTCGGCCCTGGTCACCCGCCACAACCCCTCGATGTTGGACACGTCAACCCGTTGCGGCGCCCGGGTCGCCTCGCCCAGCAGGACCGGGGCGGCGTCCGGCACCTGCAGCGCGGTCGCGTCGACGCAGATGTCGATCCGGAGCACGTTGCCGCGGGCCTGCGCGTCGAGGAACTCGATCACCACGCCGCCGTCGTACGACGAGGAGTCGTACGACGCCAGCGCCGCGCGGTAGGGATCCACCACGCGAGCCGTCGCGTTGAAGGACAGCAGCCGTCCGACCCTGCCGTCCCGTGCGGCCAGCCGCCGGCCCCGCTCGAAGTCCACGTAGGTCTGCAGGCCCCGCTGGTAGACGCCCTCCAGGACGGGTGGGTCGACGAGATCGACACCGTCCTCCGGGTAGTCGATCTCGTCCTCGGTCACGACGTCGGTCGGCGCCCCTGAGCTCTTCGTGCCCGCCGGCTCCTCGTCACCGTTGCCGCACGCGACCACGAGCAAGGACGGGACGGCGAGCAGGAACAACTGGCGGAGGGTCAGCACGGTAGGGCCACGCTACAACCGCGGTCCCGACAGGTCCGTAACGCGCCGAACCCTCCAATTCACAGGGTTGGCGCCCTTTCGCTCACGGGTAGGACATCCTTAGATTGACCGCACCGGTCGTGATTCGACAGACGCGCGTCACCCGCCTTCAGCAAGGAGCTCCACCATGACGATGCCACCAGAGCCTCCGGGCCCGCCGACTCCGCCGCCCGGCCCCCCGGGCGGTCCGCCGCCCCCTCCGGCAGGTGGTCCCGTGGGTGGCGGATATCCAGGCGCGGCGGCCGGCGTCCCGCGGCCGGGAGAGCTGCTCAACCGGTTCCTGGCGCGCCTCATCGACCACGTGATCCTCGGTGTCGTCTTCGTGCCGATCTACATCGTGCTCACGATCATCATCTACTCCGGTTTCCGCAACTCGTTCGGTGAGCAGTTCATCTTCTACACGCTCTCGGCGATCATCCAGGCCGCTCTCTACCTCGGGTACTTCGCGTTCCTCGAGTCGAGCCGCGGCCAGACCGTCGGCAAGATGTTGATGAAGCTGCGGACCTACGGTCCGGACGGCGAAAGCAACCCGACGATGCAGGAGGCGGTCAAGCGCAACGCATACTCCGCGCTGGGCATCCTCAGCATCATCCCGCTCATCGGCTGGTTCTTCCTCGGTTGGGCCGCGCCGCTGGCCGCGGTCATCTACATCGCGATCACGCTCAACAGCGACCCCCGCCACCAGGGCTGGCACGACAAGTTCGCCGGCGGCACCCAGGTCATGCAGATCGGCTGACCCGGCCACGCGTTCGACAAGGGGCGCCACCCTCGGGGTGGCGTCCCTTTCGTCTACGGTTCCGGCATGGGTCTGCTCACACCGGTCGCGATCAAGATCGGCTCGATCTCCTGGATGCCGAAGCTCCTGCCCCAGATCGTCTGGACCGACAACCTGGTGCACCGGGTCACGCGTGACCGCTACGGCATCCTCGACATCGCCGGCCTGCCCAACCTGGTGCTGACGGTCCCCGGCCGCAAGAGCGGCATCCTCCGGTCGACCAACCTGCTGACCGTCCCGGACGGCCACGAGTGGCTGATCGCGGGGTCGTACTTCGGTGCGCCCAAGCCCCCGATCTGGGTCGTCAACCTCCGCGCGGCCGACACCGTCAAGGTCCGCTACCGGCGCCAGGACCTCACCGTCAGCTGGCGGGAGATGGTGGGCGAGGAGCGGGACATGGCCTGGGAGACGATGCGCGCCCTGTGGCCCAACTTCGACAAGTACGCCGAGCGCACCGACCGGCTGATCCCGATCTTCCGGCTCACTGCTGTCGCGGAGTAGCGCCTCGGCGGAGTCCGTTTGCTGAGCGATACCTAACATTGGTTTGGCTAGCCTTATATTGGGCGGGTGACGCCGCCGCAGCCGTTGGGCGCCCTGGACCGCGCCACCCGGCGTCGCGCAGGCGTCGGGTTCGCGACCGACCTCGGCCGGCACGGCGGCCGTGCGGCCCTCATCGCCGACACCGAGGTGCTCACGTACGACGAGCTCGCCGACCTCGTCGCCCGCGCACAGGCCCGGCTCGCGCCCACCCAGCAGCTGGTCGGCCTGGTGCCGACCAACACGATCGAGTTCGTCGTTGCCTACCTGGCCGCGCTCGCCGGCGGGCACACGGTGCTCCTCTCCCGCGACCTGACCCTGCCGCGTGCCTATGGTGCGAGCGCCACCTGGGCGGACGGCGGGTTCGCGCCGACGGGCCGGCCGGAGCCACGACTCCACCCCGACCTCCGGCTCCTGCTCAGCACGTCGGGATCGACGGGCTCCCCCAAGCTGGTCCGGCTGTCGCGCACCAACCTCGAGAGCAACGCGAGCGCGATCGCGTCGTACCTCGGCCTCACCGCGGACGACCGCGCGATCACGACGCTCCCCCTCGACTACTGCTACGGCCTGTCCGTGCTGCACAGCCACCTCAGCGTCGGAGCGGCCGTGGTGCTCACCGACCGCAGCGTGGCCGAGCCGGCCCTGTGGCAGCTCGCCGCGGCCACCGGCGTGACCTCGTTCGCCGGCGTGCCCTACACGTTCGACCTGCTCGACACCGCCGGCTGGCCCGAGCTCCCGACCCTCCGCCAGGTGACCCAGGCCGGCGGCCGCCTCGCCGCCGACCGGGTCCGCGCCGTCGCGGAGCGCGGACGTCGTGAGGGCTGGGACTTTGTGGTCATGTACGGCCAGACCGAGGCCACCGCCCGGATCGCGTACCTGCCGCCCGCGCTCACCGACTCGCATCCGGGAGCGATCGGGATCGCGATCCCGGGCGGCGCGCTGCGCATCGACTGCATCGACGGGCGCGCCGACGACGTCGGCGAGCTCGTCTACAGCGGACCGAACGTGATGATGGGCTACGCCCACTGCGCTGCCGACCTCCGGCTCGGACCGGAGCTGGGCGAGCTGCGCACCGGAGACCTGGCCCGGCGGAACGATGCCGGACTCTTCGAAGTCGTCGGCCGCCGCTCGCGCTTCGCCAAGCTGTTCGGCCAGCGGATCGACCTCGACCGGGTCGAGACGCTGCTCACCCTCGGCGACCACGAGGTCGCGTGCGCCGAGTCGGCCGACTCCACCCGGCTGGTCGTGGCCGTGGCCGGCGAGCCCGACCCGGTCGCGGTCGAGGAGGTCTTCGCGACCGCGACCGCGGCCACCGGCCTGCCCGAGCACGCCGTCACCGTCGTCCCGGTGGTGGCCGTGCCGCGGCTCTCGAACGGCAAGGTCGACCAGGCCGCCGTCGCGCGGCTCGAGGCGTCCCGCGTCGACGGTCCCGAGGTATCGATGACGGACTCGCTGACCGCGGTCTACGGCGCCGTCCTCCGTCGGCCCGGCGTCACCCCGTCCGACACGTTCACCGGCCTCGGCGGCGACTCGCTGTCCTACGTCGAGCTCGCCCTTCGCCTCGAACGGCGACTCGGGCAGCTGCCCTCCGACTGGCCGCACCGCACGATCGCCGACCTCGCCGGACTCGCCTCCGACGTACGCCGGTCGGGGTGGGGCCGGCTCGACACCGGGATCTTCCTGCGGGCCGCTGCGATCGTCCTGATCGTCGGAAGCCACACCAATCTGTTCGTGCTGCTCGGCGGCGCGCACGTCCTGCTCGGTGTCGCGGGTGCCAACTTCGCGCGCTTCCATCTCTCCGGGGGTGACCGGACGGAACGGCGCCGCAACCTGGTCCGGTCGATCGCCCGGATCGCGGTCCCGACCTCACTTTGGGTCGCCGCTGCCTGCCTCCTCAGCGGCCAGTACGGCTGGCGCAACATCCTGCTGCTCAACGACGCCGTCGGCTCGCACACCTGGCGGGAACCCGCCTGGCACTTCTGGTTCCTCGAGGTGCTCGTCTACCTGATGGCGGCGGCGGGTGTGCTCACGGCAGTCCGTGCGGTCGCGGGGTGGGAGCGCAGGGCGCCGTACTGGTTCGCCGTCGCGCTCCTGGTCGCCACCCTGGTGCCGCGGTTCTGGGCCACCGCGACCGGCTACGACGGCGACCTGATCCACTCCTCTACGTTCGTGGCCTGGCTCTTCGCCGGCGGCTGGGCCGCGACCCGCGCCCGGCACGCCGGGCACCGGCTGTTGCTGTCGGCCCTGCTCGTCGCCGGGACGTACGGCTTCTGCGACGACCCGCTGCGCGAGGCGACGATCGCGCTCGGCCTGCTCCTGCTGGTGTGGGTGCCGACGGTGCCGTGGCCGCGGGTCGCGAACGGGGTCGTCGCACAGATCGCCAGCGCGTCGCTGTACATCTACCTGACCCACTGGCAGGTCTACCCCCACCTCGAGCACCGGTGGCCCCTCGGTGGCCTGCTCGCCTCGCTGTTGGTCGGCATCGCGCTCTGGCGCCTGGTCGACCTCGTCTCCGCCCAAGGCCGGCGCATCCGGCCCGGCTCGCATGCTCACCACCCTCCGCTCAACCACTCGATCAAGGACGCCCGATGACCCTCACCCGCCCCGCGCTCGGCCTGGCCGCGCTGACGGTCGCCCTCCCCCTTCTCGCCGCGTGCGGCGAGGACGAGCCGAAGCTGGTCATCTACAACGCCCAGCACGAGCAGCTCCTCGAAGAGATCGTGCCGGCCTTCGAGGAGGAGACCGGGATCGAGGTCGAGCTGCGCAACGCCAAGGACCTCGAGCTGTCCAACCAGCTGGTGCAGGAGGGCGACGCCTCCGACGCGGACGTGTTCCTGACCGAGAACTCCCCGGCGATGTCCCAGGTGGAGCAGGCCGGGCTCTTCGCCGAGCTCCCGGCGGAGATCCTCGACGTGATCCCCGCGGTGTACCGACCGGAGAGCGGTCTCTGGACCGGCTTCGTCGCCCGATCGACCGTCCTCGTCTACAACACCGGGCTGATCGAGGAGTCCGAGCTGCCGGCGTCGATCATGGAGCTCGCCGATCCCGAGTGGGCCGGCCGGCTGTCGTTCTCGCCGACCGGCGCGGACTTCCAGGCGATCGTCGCCGCGATCCTCGAGCTCGAGGGCGAGGACGCCGCCCGCGCGTGGCTCGAGGGCATCGAGGAGAACGGCACCGTCTACGACGGCAACAACGTCGTCCTCGAGGCCGTCAACTCCGGCGAGTCCGAGGTCGGCATCGTCTACCACTACTACTGGGAGCGCGACCGCGAGGAAGGCGGCGACGTCCACGGGAACAGCGCCCAGTACTACTTCACCGACCAGGACCCGGGCGCGTTCGTCAGCGTCTCGGGTGCCGGCATCCTCGAGTCGAGCGACATGAAGGACGAGGCGGAGGAGTTCATGGAGTTCCTCCTCGGCGAGGAGGGCCAGCAGATCATCGCCGACAGCTACGCGCTGGAGTACCCGCTCAACCCGGAGGTCATCCTCGAGCAGGGCGTGAAGCCGTTCAGTGAGCTGGAGCCGCCCGTCGTCAACGTCTCCGACCTCGACTCCGAGGCCGTCGTCGACCTGATGACGGAGGTCGGCTTCCTCTGACCACGACGCTCCCCGCACCAGAGCAACCCACGGCGAGGCGTCCTCGGCCGGCAGCCGGGGGCGCCTCGCCCGTGCTGTTGCTGGTCGGCCTGGCGGTCGCCGGGCTGGCGCTGCTGCCGCTGGGATACGTGCTTGCCACCACCGCGGAGCTCGGCCGGCAGGAGGCCGCCGACTTCCTGTGGCGGCCGCGCATCGGTGAGCTGCTCTGGAACACGGTGCGGCTGCTGGTCGCGGGCGTCGCGGCCAGCGCGGTCCTCGGCGTCGCGGGAGCCTGGGTCGTCGAACGGACCGACGTGCCGGGCCGCGGGTGGTGGCACGCCGTCCTGTGCGCGCCACTCGCCGTACCGGCGTTCGTCAACGGCTACGGCTGGGTGTCGACCACCCACGCGGTGCAGTCGTTCCCGGGCGCGGTGATGGTCGTGACGCTGTCCTACTACCCGCTCGTCTACCTGCCCACGGTCGCCGCTCTGCGCCGGCTCGACCCGGCCGTCGAGGAGGTCGCCACCTCCCTCGGCCGCAGCGGGTGGAGCGTGTTCACCCGGGTCACGCTGCCGGCCATCAGCCCGGCGGTGCTCGGCGGCGCGCTGCTCGTCGGCCTCCACCTGCTGGCGGAGTACGGCGCGCTCCAGCTGCTGAACTACCCGACCCTGACGACGGCGATCCTCCAGCAGTACGCGACGGTCTTCAACGGGCCCGAGGCCACCCTCCTCGCGCTGGTCCTCGTCACGTTCTGCCTGCTGCTGCTCGGGATCGAGGCGCTGCTCCGCGGCCACCGGCGGCGGGCCCGGGTCGGCTCCGGCGCGAGCGGGCAGCCGGTCAGGATCCGTCTCGGCCGGTTCAAGCTGCTCGTCGTCGCCGCGCTGGTCGGTGTGGCCGGGTGGGCGCTGGCCGTCCCACTCTTCGCGCTGGTCCGCTGGCTGGTCCGCGGGACCTCGACGACGGTCGACGTCGGTGAGCTGGTCGGCGCGGCGGGCACCACTCTGACCCTCGCCCTTGTCGGCGGCCTGACCGCGACGGCGGTCGCCGTACCCGTGGTGTGGCTGGCGGTGCGGCACCGCGGACTGCTGACGACGGCCATCGAGCGCAGCATCTACACCGCGAGCGCGATGCCCGGCATCGTGATCGCGCTGGCGCTGGTGACGGTCTCGATCCGGGCGGTGCCCACGCTGTACCAGACTGTCGTCGTGCTCCTGCTCGGCTACACGATCCTCTTCCTGCCTCGTGCGGTCGTCAGCGTGCGCTCGACGTTCGAGCTGGTGCCGCCTGGCCTGGAGGATGCGGCGCGCAACCTCGGCTGCACGGGTGCTGCCGTGGCCCGGCGGGTCACGCTGCCCCTGGTGCTGCCCGGCCTCGCGGCTGCGACGGCGCTGGTCTCCCTTGCCGTCGCGACCGAGCTGACGGCGACGCTGCTGCTGGCCCCGCTCGGCACCGACACCCTGGCCACCCAGTTCTGGTCGGACGCGTCCTCGGTGAGGTACGGCGCCGCGGCCCCCTATGCGCTGGCACTGGTGGTGCTGTCGATCCCGTCGACGTGGATCCTTGGCCGGCTCAGCGTGCGGAGCGGATCATGATGCCCAGCAGCATGAACGCCGCGCTCGAGATCGACGGGCTGGAGGCGGGCTACGACCGGACGCCGGTGCTGCGCGGGCTCGACCTGGTCGTCAAGGACGGCGTGACCGCGATCCTGGGTCCGTCGGGGTGCGGCAAGACGACCCTGCTGCGATCGGTCGCCGGGTTCGTGACGCCGACCGCCGGCACCATCTCGGTCGCGGGCACCGAGGTGGTGCGCGGGCGGCGTTCGGTGCCGGCCCGGCTGCGCGGGCTGGGCTACGTGCCTCAGGACGGAGCCCTCTTCCCCCACCTCGACGTCGCCGCGAACATCGCGTTCGGGCTGCCGGCCGGCGAGCGCCGTGGGAGCGGCGCCCGGGTCGCCTCCATGCTCGAGCTGGTCGAGCTGCCGGCCGACCTGGCGACGCGCTTTCCGCACGAGCTCTCCGGTGGTCAGCAGCAGCGGGTCGCGCTGGCTCGCGCCCTCGCACCTCGTCCGAAGCTGGTCCTGCTCGACGAGCCGTTCTCGTCGCTCGACGCGTCGCTGCGCGAGGACACCGGCCGGGCCGTGGTGCGGGCGTTGCGGGCAGCCGGTGCCGCCGCGCTGCTCGTCACCCACGACCAGGGCGAGGCGCTCTCCCTCGCCGACCAGGTGGCGGTGATGATGGGCGGCACCTTCCTCCAGGTGGCGTCGCCGGCCGCTGTCTACCTCACCCCCGCCGAGCCCCGGGTGGCGTCCTTCCTCGGGCACGCGTCGCTGGTCGACGGCACCGTCGAGGGCGGCCCCGAGGCCCGGTGCGCGCTCGGCGTCGTCCCGCTCAAGATCTCGTGCGAGCCCGGACCGGTGCGGCTCGCCGTACGAGCGGAGCAGATCCAGATCCGCCCGGACAGCCGCGACGCGGCCGACGGCGCACCGGCCGAGGTGGTCGACATCAGCTTCTACGGGCACGACGCCACGGTCCGGGTGCGCCTCGACTCGGGCGAGGAGCTGCAGGCGCGCACGCCGGCGACGTCCGTGCCCGGTGCTGGTGACCGGGTCCGGGTCAGCGTGGTCGGCGACGTCGTCGCGTTCCGCGACGCGGGTTGATCGCCCGAGCGCGGCCTCGATCCCGTCGGTGACGAAGTGGAACGTGGTGCCACCCTCCATCTCGACCGGCTCCCGCGGGTAGTGGGTGAGGACGTACACCGGTCCGTGGTACGGCGGATCGTCGCCCCACCACCCGCGCCACTCCAGGTCCCACTCCCCCCGGCCCGGACTGAACATGTTGCGCCCCATCACGTAGGCCCCGGCGCCGACGATCGCTTCCACCTCGGCGGCGTTCTCGTCGCCGTGCTCGAACATCCAGCTGTGCAGCCGGTCGTCGTCGAGCTCCCCGAACGGCCGCTCGAGGCTCTGCTCGGCGCCGGCGCCGAACCCGTCGAGAGTCACGGCGATGTCAGCCTTCACGATGCCCATGGGAGGTAGGACCGCCGCCGTCGTACGGACTCATCGCCCGCGACGCCGTTGAATCGGCGGTGGCCGGTCGGGTATCGGGACGCCATGGACCTGGACGCCCTGGACACCGTGAGCCAGCCCTCGATCAGAGCGGCACTCGGCGTACCCGACCTGTTCGTCGCTGCGACCGAGCGAGAACGCAGGATCGGCTTCCTGGCCGACTACCTCCAGACCACCGGTGCCACGGGATACGTGCTCGGGATCAGCGGTGGACTCGACTCCACCGTCGCGGGCCGGCTGGCCAGCCTGGCGTGCCAGCGCACGGGCACGTCCTTCACCGCGATGCGACTTCCCTACGGCACGCAACGCGACATCGCCGACGTCGACGACGCGCTCGGGTTCATCGAACCGACGTCGACGATCACCGTCGACATCAAGCCCGCGGTCGACGCCCTCCACCAGGCGACCACGGCGGAAGGCACGACCCACGAGGCTGCCGACTTCGTCAAGGGCAACATCAAGGCACGGCAACGGATGGTGGCGCAGTACGCCGTCGCCGGCCGGCTCGGAGCCCTCGTGGTGGGCACCGACCACGCGGCGGAGGCAGTGATGGGCTTCTTCACCAAGTACGGCGACGGCGCGTTCGACGTCGCCCCGTTGTTCGGGCTCACCAAGTCCCGCGTGCGCGAGATCGGCCACCAGCTCGGCACCCCGCCGCACCTGGTGTCGAAGGTCCCCACCGCCGACCTGGAGGACCTCCGGCCCGCGCTGCCCGACGAGGACGCCTACGGCGTGACCTACGCCGAGATCGACGCCTACCTGACGGGCGAGAACGTCGGCGCCCGAGCGGCACAGGTGATCGAGGACGCCTACCGCCGTACCGCCCACAAGCGCCGTCTCCCCCCGGGACCGTGACCGTGCCTGACACCGACCTGGTCGCCATGATCGCCGAGCGCGCCATTGCCCGTGGCCTGACCATCGCCTGCGCGGAGTCGCTCACCGCGGGAGCCATCTCATCCACCCTCGCGCGCGGCAAGGGAGCGACGTCGTGGTTCGCCGGCGGCATGGTCTCCTACATGAGCGAGGTGAAGTTCGACGTCCTCGGCGTCACCCCAGGTCCCGTCATGTGCGCATCGTGCGCCGAGGAGATGGTCGACGGCGTCTGCGACCTCCTCGGCGCCGACGCCGCCGTTGCCGTGACCGGGGTCGGTGGACCCGACGAGGAGGAGGGCGAGCCGCCGGGCACCGTCTTCATCGCCACTCGCGCCGACGGCCGGACCGATGTCATCCGCCACCAGTTCTACGGCGAACCGGACGAGGTGCTGGACCAGACGGTGGACGCGGCGCTCACGCATCTCGCGGCAAGACTCACACAGCCGGTCCCCTAGCGAGGAGGTCGCCATGTCGTCGCCACCGGAGATCCGCATCGGGTTGTCTGGGTGGGACTACGCGCGGTGGCAGGGCGACTTCTACCCGCCGCAGCTCGCCGTTCGGAAGCGGTTGACCTACGTCGCGCAGCACTTCGACACGGTCGAGGTCAACGGGTCGTTCTACGGATTGCAACGACCGACGACCTATCAGCGCTGGTACGACGCGACGCCGGACGGCTTCCGGTTCGCCCTGAAGGGTGGCCGGTTCATCACCCACCTCAAGCGCCTGCGGGACGTCGGCCAGTCGTTGGCGAACTTCTTCGCATCCGGGCCACTGGTGCTCGCCGACAAGCTCGGGCCGGTCCTGTGGCAGCTGCCGGCCTCCACGACGTTCGACCCGGCGCTGATCGGCGACTTCCTGGCCCAGCTGCCGCGCACCACCGACGCGGCCGCCGACCTGGCTGCCCGGCACGACGACAAGCTGCACGGCCGTGCGGCACCGGAGGCCAAGGTCGACCTGCCGATGCATCACGCGCTCGAGGTGCGGCACCACTCGTTCGACGATTCCCGCTTCTACGACCTCCTGGCCGACCACGGCGTGGCCAACGTAGCGTCCGACAGTCCGACCTGGCCGCTGCTCGACCGGCAGACGACCGATTTCGCCTACGTGCGGCTGCACGGGCACTCGGAGCTGTACACCAGCGGCTACAGCGCCGCCTCGCTCGACGCCTGGGCGGAGCGCTGCGCGCGTTGGGCGGCAGACGGTCCGGTCCACGTCTACTTCGACAACGACGCCAAGGGGCGGGCGCCGTACGACGCCGCTGCGTTGGTCCGTCGTCTCTCTCCGAGCAGGAGCCGGCGCACCTCGGGCGCGAAGCAGGCCGGCAGGGCTGATCGAGCGGGGCGGACGATGCCGGACTTCAGGCCGGCTTCAACGGGTGGACCGCGGGACCTTCGATCACGTCGCCGCCCTCGGTGAACCGGGAGCCGTGCAGCGGGCAGTCCCAGGTGCTCTCGGCGTCGTTCCACCGCAGGGTGCCGCCGAGATGGGTGCAGATCGCCCGGACGGCGCAACCGTCGACCACGCCCACGGGACGGGGGTCGACGCCGACCCGGCCGACCTCGCCGCTGCTGGACGGTTGGTCCGGCGAGACGGGGTGGGCGACGGCGCGCGCCAGCGCGGCGGCGGCGACCGCCCCGGTGGTCACGTTCAGCCGTACGACGGACGCCGCGGCAGTCGGTCGGGTGATACGTCGCTCCAGCGGGCGCGCCCAGGAAGGCCCTGAGCCGAGGATCCGCCCGGCGAGCCGCAGGGCAGCACTGACGCCGTTGGCCAGTCCCCACTTGTCGTAGCCGGTGGCCAGCCGGACACGTCCGAACCCGCGCGGGAGCCCGCCCACGTAGGGGATGCCGTCGTGGGAGGTGTAGTCCTGGGCGGACCAGGCGTGCGTCTCGACCGCGCCCGGGAACGTCTCGGCGGCCCAGCTCCGGAGGTCGTCGAGACCGGCGAGCTCGGAGCCGCCGCGCCCGACGACGTGGCCGGCGCCGCCGACCAGGAGGGCCCCGCCGGGGGCGGTCCGCAGCGAGCGCGGCGTGCTCCCGGCGCTGATCATCATCCCCGGCAGGTCGCCCCCGCCCTGGTAGGCCAGCAGGTAGGACCGCCGCGCCTCGAGCTTCGCGAAGTACAGCCCGCGGTCGAGGATGGGCGTCCCGGTGGCGAGCACCAGGTGCTTGGCGCCGAACGAGCGGCCGTCCTCGGTCGTCGCGACCGGGTCCAGGCCCCAGGAGACGTCCACGACCCGGCTGTCCTCGGCGATCCGCCCGCTGTGGCGCTCCAGCTCGGCTGCGAGGGCTGCAACCAGGGCGACCGGGTCGAGCTGGACCTGCTCGGGCAGGACGACGGCACCGTGCACCTCGAAGGGAACTTCGAGGTCCTTGCGCCAGGTCACCGGCACGTCCAGCGCTTTCGCGGCAAGCAGCTCGGCCGACACCGACTCCACCTCGTCGGCGGTCGCAGCGAAAGTCACGGCGTCACGGCGCTGGTGGGAGACGTCGTGGTCCTCGCAGAACCGGGCGAGCCAGCCGAGCCCCTCCCGGTTGGCCTCGACGTAGGCCTCCGCGACGGCCCGGGGGTGGTAGTCGAGCAGGGTGGAAAGCTTGGTCCCCTGGAGCAGTGAGACCTTCCCGGTGTTGCGACCCGAGGCCAGCGCGCCGACCCGTTCGGCTTCCAGGAGGACCACCTGCTGCCCGGCCCGGGCCAGGAGCAGGGCCGTGCACAGGCCGGTGATCCCGCCGCCGATCACGAGGACGTCGCTGGTGCCGCCGTCGACGAGAGGTCGCGGCGGTGGCGGGGTCGCGGGATCCCAATACGTCTGGCTCATCGGCCGAGCGGTACCCGAATGCGCTCGGTTCAGCCGACCGACAGCACCTCGTGCCGCGGGACCGGGTTGTCCCGGTGCGCCTTGCACGTCAGCCTCGTGGCGCTCGCCGGATCGACCAGCGTCCGCACCCGGACAGCGCGGGTCGCACCGGCCACGGTGAAAGTCGCCGTGGTGACGCCGTCGGCGACGGTGCGCCGTACCAGCTCGACGTCCTCGATCCGGGTGGCACCGAGCCGACGGCGGAGGTGGTGTTCCGCGGCCTGCACGGCCATCGGGTACGACGACCGCCCGCGCAGGTGGTCGAGGTCGAGCTCGCCGGCGAGGTGACCGCCCGCGACCGCGATCGCCCGACCTGGGTCGAGCCGCCCGTAGTAGAGGCCCTCCGGCAGCACCACCAGGTTGCCGGCGAACCGGTCACCGCCGATGTGCGAGACCTCCCAGGTCTCCTCCGGGTGCGCGTCGTCGAGCGCCATCGCGACCGGCCGGCCGAACTCGGCACAGCAGGCGTCGTGCCGGCCGTTCGTGCAGACGCAGAACAGCGCGCCGTCGTAGGGCGTCAACCCGCTCGAGCCGCCCGTGCCGAAGGACGTGAGGTCGAGGTCGAGCACTTCCCGGAGGTCGGCGACGGTGCCGTGCTCCACCCGCGGCCGCCGGTGATCGGCGTGGGCCGCGAAGACGTTAAGCCGCTCGGGATCGCGCTTCGCGCGGGCGCGGCGGACCAGCAGGATCTTGGCGCGGTGGGCCTTCGCCAGCTGCTTGAGGGCCGGCCCGAGGCCGTCCGGGAGGCGCGCGTCGAGCAGCGCTTGGTCGCCCCAGGGCCCGGAGTGCTCGAGCAGCACCCAGGTGCGGACATGGGTAGCGGTGCCCGCCAGTACGTCGTCGCGCTGCGAGCTGGCGGCAGCGCACGAGAAGCGCGGCGAGGTTCCTGCGTCAGAGGGCTCCAAGGAGTCAGGACACCGCCTCGAGCAGCCCCTCCCGGAGCAGGCGCCGGCAGAGCACCTGTCGGCTCTGGGTGTCGAGGTGGTCGGCGAGGTCGCCGACGGTGAACGACGAGCGGGCGCGGATCTCCTCGAGCGCGGGGCGGATCCAAGCCGGCACGGTCAGCGACCGGTCACCCAGCAGCACGACGACCTGCGCGCCGTCGTCGAGCAGCACACAGGGATGACCCGGCCGGCGGCGGAGCCGGGTGTCGTCGGAGATACCCGCACGAAGGGCGAGCACGTCGGACAGGCCACCCGGGAGCCGCGACGGGCGCGTGGTGAGGAAGCGACGGATCTCGGTCTCGACGGCCGAGTCGGCGTCGATGCGCCGTACCTCCTCGGCGAGGGTCTCCAGCCGCTCGGCGAGCGGTCCGGTCAGCAGCGACGGGTCGTCGAGGTAGCCGGCGGGGAGGTGCTCCTCCGGGACGGCTTCGAGCGCCGCTGCCACGGTGCGCTCGACCAGGCCGCGCCAGGTGAGCTGGTTGATGCCGAGGGTGACGTGCAGCGAGACCGTCTCCTCGGCGCGGGCCGCGTGCGGAGTGCCGGTCGGGAGGTACATCGAGAGCCCGGGCTCGAACAAGACCTCCTCGGGACCCTCTTCGCCGTGGACCTCCCACCGCTTCGACCCGGCGGTCTGGAAGACGAACACGTCGTGGGAGTCGGAGTGGACCGCGAATCCCTGCGAGCCGGGCGGGGTGAGGTAGGCGTTGACCTGGCAGGGATGGCCGAGCTCGAGCTCCAGCTCGGCGACCAGGGTCGTGAGCGGCGCCCAGTAGCGGTGCACGCCCTGGAAGACCACGGTCGCGCCGTCGTCGAAGAGGGCGAGCGCCTTGCGGGCGTCGACGAGACCGCTGAGGGGCCGGCCCGTCACGGTCGCCCCACGGGTGTACGACGCCTCCGGCAGCACCGTGCCGTCCTTGGCCAGCCGGATCGACGGGGTGCGGATCGCCGACGACGTCAGCAGTCGATCTGCGTCGTCCAGCGACAGCAGGCCGACCAGGTCCTCGGGATCGGCCCGGTGAAGGTGGACCCGTGATGCCCAGACCTTCGCGAGGAAGGTCTGGGCGTCACCGGTCAAGAGGGCGAGAGCGGACACTCAGATGATGTCGCCGTCGCCGCTGCTGTCGGTCGCGTCACCGTCGGTTGCGTCCGCGGCGTCGCCGTCGGTGCCGTCGCTGTCGCTGCCGTCGCTGTCGCTGCCGTCGCTGTCGCTGCCGTCGCTGTCGGTCGTGTCGCCGTCGGCGGTGTCCGTCGCGTCACCGTCGGTGCCGTCGGCGTCGCCGCCCACACCGGGACCTGAACCGGCAGTGGGTTCGGTGGTCATGTCGTCGTCGCCGAGGGGCTGGTCAGTCATGTCGTCCATTGTGTCCTCCTGGGGTGGCCGGGTGGGCCTTCGTGTGCCTCCTCAATGCCCCAAACCCGCACCGCCAGACCTTCCTACTCGCCCGCCAGGGTGTCGTGAGCCTCGACCATCGCCGGGCCGTACCAGGTGAGCAGGCGTCCTGACACGAGTCGGGTGCGGGTTCGCGCAAACGCTTCGGGACCGTCGTCCTCCGTGAAGACGTAGGGCTCGTCGGGGAGCAGGACGCAGTCCAGGTCGCCGCGGTCGAGGTCAGCGAGCTCCACCTTGGGGTAGCGCGACTCGCTTCCGGCGTACGCGTTCTTCCACCCCAGCCTCCGGGCGAGATCGCCGGTGTACGTGTTCGAGCCGACGACCATCCACGGGTCGCGCCAGATCGCGACCGCGACCCGGTGCGTCACCTCGGGCACCTGGCCACTCCAGACAGACCGAGCACGGATCAGCCAGTCCGGACGCGGCCATCCGAGCGCCTGCTCGTAGAGGCGGTCCAGGGAGTCGAGCGCCTGCGGCACGGTCTCGATATCGGTCACCCAGACGGGCACGCCCGCGTCCCGGAGTCGCCGTACGTCGAGCTCGCGGTTCTCCTCCTTGTTGGCAACGACCAGATCCGGCTCCAGCGCCTGCACGGCGCGGAGGTCCGGGTTCTTGGTGCCGCGGACGCGAGCCACATCCAGGTCCGCCGGATGCGTGCACCAGTCGGTCGCACCCACCAACGCCGTGCGTCGGTCGGTCGCGAGCGCCTCGGTGATCGACGGCACCAACGACACGACGCGCGTGGCTACGGCCGGTCCGTCGTACTGCGTGCCGAGATCGTCCGCGCGCATGCCGACGACGCTACTCACCACCCGTCCGGTCATTGTCACCGGCGTCACCGGCGTCACCCGGGGCAGCATGGGCATCATCGTCGCAGGCGGAGGCGCGGATCTGCCGCCGCGTTTCACCGCGGCTCACGACTGGTTGGACCGAGGATGAGGAACGCCTCCAGACGTTGGTACGGTCACGACCATGAGTCGGGAACTGAGCGGAGCGGTCGCTCTCGTTGGGCTGAGAACTCAACGGACGTGAGGAATACCGACGTGGCGGTATGGAACCTTTCCTCGCTCACTCAGCGCCAGTTGGAGGCGTGGCGCCGCTTGGCTGATCGGTCGGCCTCCCCCAACGCGTTCCTTCGCCCCGAGTTCCTGGTGCCGGCCGCCATCCATCTGCCGACGGATTCCACGAACGGCGCGGTGCGGCTCCTGACGGTCTCCCGCGGCGACGAACTGCTCTGCGTTCTCCCGCTGGTACGTGGTCGCTGGCGCCACGTTCCGCTCCCCGCCGTGGGTGCTTGGGTGCACGATCAACAGGGCCTGGCGACGCCCCTCCTCGCCGGCGGGGATGACCTGCCAGCCGCGGCGTCCTGCCTGGTCGCCGCGGTGTCCCGCGTCGCGCCGCGTGCGCGCCTCCTGGGCATGGACGAGCAGACGGCCGACCTGCCCGGCGACCTCGCTCTCGAGCAGGCGCTCGGGAACGCCGGATGGACATCCACTGAGTGGAACTCCTACCAGCGAGCACTGCTCGTCCGCGACGGCGACCGCGTCGTCGGGCACGGCGCGGCAGGCCCGATCGATCTTCGGGACCTGGTGGCCGAGCCCTCCCGGCTGCGCACCAAGCGCCGCCGCCTGGAGCGAGAGGCGGGGCCGCTGCGGGTGATCGACGCCTCCGCCCCTGCGGATGCTTCGGAGGCCGGGGAGGCGTTTCTGCGGCTCGAGGACGCCGGCTGGAAGGGACGTGCCGGAACCTCGATGCTGCAACGCCGGGGCGAGGCCGACATGCTTCGAGACGTCGTACGTCTCGGGGCGAGCGCCGGCTCGCTGCGGCTGCTGGTTCTTGCCGGCCGGGATGGGCCATTGGCCACGCAGCTCGACCTGATCTGCGGGGACACCCAGTTCCACTGGAAGACGACCTACGACGAACGTTGGCAGCGCATGTCGCCGGGTCGCCTTCTCCTGACCCACGTGCTGGAGCGGTTCGCCGCGTCGGACCTGAGTCGGCTGGACGGCTGCACGGTGGAGGGGCACCCGGTGCTCGACCCGTTGTTCCCCGGGCGGCGGGTCGTGACCTCACGGGCCTGGACCCGAGGAGCGGGCTCCCGCCAGATCGTCGCGGCAGCGCAGTGGTTGCGCACCCGCGTTCGACAACGCGGCCACCACCAGCCGACCGACGACCCAGGCTGAGGACGATGCGAGTTCTGCTAGTGGGCCACGCCACCAGCCGCGAGATGCTGGCCGCCGCACGCTGCCTCGGGCGCGCCGGGCATGAGGTGATCATCGCCTCGGGGGGCCGGCGCAGCCTCGCCGGGGCCTCACGTCTCGTGCAGAGCGAGCACCAGGTCCCTGCTCCCGACGTCGACGGCGACCGTTTCATCGACGCCGTCGCCGACGCGGCCGCCGCGACCCGGGCCGAGGTGGCAATCGGCTGCGGGGACCCCGAGTTGCTGGCCCTCTCCCGACACCGTGATCGGATCGAGGCCCTGGTGCCGCTTGCTGTCCATGAACGTGTCGTTCGCGCCGTTGACAAGCTGAGCCTGGTCACCGAGGCCGCAGCGGTGGGCCTCGCCGTTCCGGACACGATCGTGGCGGACGACCGAGCGATCGCCGCGTGGCGCGGGCCGGCCGTGGTCAAGGCCCGGCTGCACTGGGAGCCGGGGCTGACGGCCGCCTCCGGCGGTTGGGCATCGGCCCAGAAGGTGCCCGAAGGCGCCTCGCTCACGGCCGCCGTCCAGGTGGTCGTCGACGCCGGTCGGTCCCCTATCCTGCAGCGTCCGGTCGACGGAGAGCTCATCGCCGTCGCAGCAGTCTGCGACGCATCTGGGGGCCTGATCGCCCTGCAACAGCAGCAAGCGACGCATACTTGGCCACCCGGGGCCGGGATCAGCACGAGAGCCCACACCGTGCGACCCGATCCCGAGCTGGTCGACGGCGTGCGGCGGCTGTTGCGCCGATTGGGTTGGGTTGGGATGGTGCAGCTGCAGTTCCTCGCGCCGGCCGACGGGCCACCGCGGCTGATCGACCTCAACGGTCGCCCCTACGGCTCGCTGTCGTTGGCGATCTCGGCGGGACTTCCGCTACCCGCCCTGTGGCTGGACGCGTACGTCGTCGGCGACTCCCCTGCCGCCTCCCCCTCGGCTTCACAGGGAGAAGGCTCCCCGGACGAGATCCGCCTCGGTGGCACCGGGGTTCGCTACTCCTGGCTGGGGGGCGACCTACGGCGGGCCCTGGCCGAGCGCCGCGGTGGTTTGCTCGCGGACCTCGCGTCGACGGTGCGCGCCTGGCCGGGTGCGGCCCACCCCGTTGCTGACCCGGCCGATCGCGGTCCGGCACGGCGCCTCCCGCTGCTGGCGGCCGACCAGGCAGCGTCCTGGCTGCGGCGTCGGCTCCTGGCCGCGAACGCACCGTCCACGACGCCCGACGCTCGTTAGGCTCCCCACCGTGCAGGACAACATGGTCGACGGCATCGACGCAGGCGCGCTCGACGACCTTCTGGTGCGCACCGCAGCACCGGTCAGCGCTCGGCGGATCTGGTGGGAGGCGTGGACCGCCGCCTTCGACGAAGAGCCCTGGGTGCTCACGGAGGCCGGCCCAGACGGAGGACTGAGCGCCGCAGCCCCGCTCGTGAGACGACGCCGGCGTCGCGGCCGCACCGAGGTCGTGCTGCTGGGTCACGGGACCTCGGACCTCGCCCGGCTGCCGGCGCGGGACGGCCCCGCCTCCCAGGCGCTGGCCGAGCGGATCGTGGCCGGGCTCGAGTCGTTAGCAGGAGCCTGGCACTTGCGGCTCGAGCAGCTCCCGCCTGGGGACCCGACGGCGTTCCACCTCGCCCGGATGCTGCCCGGCTGCCGGTGGACCCTCCCTTGGGACCGCGCCTCGCCGTACCTGATCCTGAAGCCGGGCACGCAGCCGGAGGAGTACTACTCCTCCTCCGGTCGCAGCAAGATGCGGCGGGCGCGGCGCGACTTCGAACGAGCCGGCGGCACCGTGCGACACGTGCGGGACCGTGACGAGATCGCGCACCTGCTGCCGACCCTCGCCGCGCTCCGACGGGACCGCGATCACGCCCAGGACCGGCGCAGCGACCTCGACGACCCGCGCTACCACCGGTTCTGGTCGAGCCTGGTGCTCGCCCTCGCATCGTCCGCCCAGCTCGAGCTGGCGCTCGGCGAAGTGAGCGGCGAGCTGCTCGCCTACGACATCGGGTTGCTGGACGGCGACTCCTACCGCATCTGGGACGGGCGGTTCGCGCCCGGCGCCGAGGCCCTCTCACCGGGACGGGTGCTGCGCGACGCGGATCTCGCACGGGCGCTGGAGCTGGGGTGTCTCGAGCTCGACCACCAGCGCGGGGTCACGATGGCCAAGATGCAGCTGG
The DNA here is from genome assembly GCA_963846535.1 of uncultured Actinomycetota bacterium. GTDB lineage: Bacteria > Actinomycetota > Actinomycetes > Propionibacteriales > Nocardioidaceae > Nocardioides. Next base: position 869,539 of record CAWJWK010000008.1, on the reverse strand, counting down.
CCAGCGACGTGCGGCCGGTTTCGGTGCTCGAGGCCTGGAGCTCGCCAGGGACGGCGCGAACGATGTTGGCGGCGCGGGCGTCGCTGGGGTGGGCCAAGCAGCACCGCGACGACAACCCCGGTCTGGACGCCGCGTGGCGGCGGCTGAAGCGGGCGACCATGCTGCGATGAGCGCCACCTACGTCGACGCCCTGCTGCCCGCACCCGTTGTGGTGCTTGGGAGCCTGCCTCCGAAGGGCCGCGATCTGGACCTCCTGGTCCCGGCGTCGCTGATGCCCCGGCTCCGCTCGTCCCTCCGCGACCACGGGTGGGCCGAGGACCGCGACACCTTCGTCAGGTTCGCCGACGCCGAGGCCTTCGCCGTGGACCTGTGCTCCCTCGAGGACTGGCTCCCCGACGACGTCGCACGCGCGAGCCTGGTGCGGGACGCCGCTCCCGTCCCCGGGTACGCGCGGCTGCTGGCCCCTTCTCCACCGCACCAGCTGCTGCTGCTCGCCCGCCGCCTCGACCGGGGCATGGTCGTGGACGAGCGCCGCGCCGCCCGGCTGGCGACATACGACGCTGAGGCCTGGGGCGGCGCACGGGACCAGGCGCCACAGTGGGGACTCACCGGACAGCTCGCACGACTGCACCGAGTCGCCAGCGACCCCGTGGCCGTCCCCACTCGTCGGCCCGGCCTCGCGGGCCGCAGACCTCCGGCTCGGGTGGTCTCGCTCTCCGGCCTCGACGGTGCGGGGAAGTCGACCCAGGCCGAGCACCTGTGCCGGGCCTTGGTGGCGCTCGGGTACGACGCGGAGGTGGCATGGACCAAGCTCGGTCGCGACCCGGTCCTTGATCGGGTGTCCGCACCCGTCAAGGCGGCGGTCGGCTTCGTGGCCCGGCTGCGCGGGCGAACCGAGGCCGGGCCCGGTGAGCCCCACCGTGAGGAACCCGACGAGTCGGGGGAAGTCAGGATCCACCCCGGCGGCCCACGACCCGCACCGGACAGCGGCCACCGCGCCAGGGAGCAGAGCGCCCTGCTCAGCTGGAGCTGGAGCTGCGTCGTCGCGCTCGCCAACGCGCGCACCCACCGTCGCTCCGCCAGCGCACGTCGTGGCAGGGTGATGATCTGCGACCGCTACGTCCTCGACTCGGCTGCACATCTGCGCTACCGCTACCCCGCTGCCGGATCACCCCTCCTGCAACGCTGGCTGCTCGCGCGGCTGTCGCCCGCACCGCGGGCCGCGTTCTTCCTCGACGTCTCGCCCGCCGCCGCGCGGGCACGTAAGCCCGAGCAGTACACGACCCACGACCTCACCCGGCTGCGCGGCTTCTACGCCGCGGAGTGCTCGCGGCTCGCGGTCACCGCGCTCGACGGCGAGCGCCCGGAGGCCGAGGTGGCGGCCGCGGTCGCGGAGCAGACCTGGCGAGCCCTGTCCCGACCGGGGCGACGCGGCCGGCTCGAGGCGCGGCTCAGGGCTCCGATGGAGGCCCTGCTGAAGCGGTGACGACCTCGAGCATCGTCTCCAGGGTCGCCACGGACAGGTTCTCGGGACCGCCGCCGCTGATCCGTCGCCCCAACCGCCGGGCGAAGAACGCGACCACCAGCGGGTCGGCGAGACGCGTCGAGCCGGTGGCGGCCCGCACGCACTCACGGTGCCACGAGCGGGCCAGGACGAAGAGGGGCTCGTCGTGCCACGCCAGGCCGAACGTCCGCACCAGGTCGTCCTGGGACCACCGGCGCAGGGCGACGCCGTGCTCGAGCAGCGCCATCGCGGCCTGCAGGGCGTCGTGGCCGGGCACAGCGCCCGGGTGCGCGGTCTCCCAGTCCACCAACCCGACGAAGGACGAACCGTCAACCAGCCAGTTCTGCGCGGAGAGGTCGCGGTGTTGGAGGCTGACGGCGTCCAGCGACCGCAGGTCCCGCCGCGCGGCGTCCACGAGAGCGGCGGTCGACGACGACCTGAGGTGGGGTGCGACCAGGGCGAGGTAGTGGTCCAGGTCGTGCGGTCCGCGGTGGGCGGTCGTCTCGCTGAGACGGACGAGGCCGGCTCCGAGTGCGTCGTACGACGCGGCGTAGCCGCTCGACCACCCGGGGCGCCCGGGCGGCAGCACCCACAACGGGCGGCCCGGCAAACCCTCTTGAACGCGCATGCCGGCGACAGAGGGCAGCCGACGTGGCGCGATGCCCGTGCCGTCCACCGCACGCAGTGCGTCCTCCTCGGGGTCCTCCTCCCCGGCCCGAAGCCCCGGCTTCAACAACAGCAGCGGGTGGCGCGAACCACCCAGCACGAAGACGTACCGACCGGACGCCCGTTGCACCACCAGGGCCGACAACGCGGGGGCCTGCGCCGGCAGCCGGTCCGAGCTCGCCGCGAGCAGGGGCCACCGCCGCGCCACCTCGTCGATCAGGGAGTCCACCTCCGGGACCGGTCCGGTCGGGAGCCGGCGCAGGGCCGCGGCCGCCGGACGCACGGGCAGGCCACGGCGGCCCACCCACGCCAGCAGGGGTCCTGCGGGGCGCCGGGCGGGCATGCCGTGGTTGAGCGCGTGCGAGTGGAGCTCGAGCAGCAACCGCGCGGGGTAGGGCGAACCGACGTCCACCCACGCCGGGCGGGGCCGGCGTACGAACGCGTAGCGCCGGCTCACCGACGCACCGTGCGGGACAGCAGGTGCCGCACCACCTCGAGCTGGTCGGGGGCGAATCGACGCACCACCAGCACCCACCCGAGGAGGTAGACGACCATCCCCACCGGCAGCTCGACCAGGACGGGTGCGTCCAGGGCGGCCAGCGTCGCGGCCAGCCCGACGCACGCCGCGACGGCGGGCAGGAGGGGTGGCAGAAACCGGGGTCGAGGAGTGGCGCTGCGCAGGACGGCGAGCACGACCACAGTCTGCACCGCGTAGGCGACCGTCGTCGCCGCCGCGGCTCCCGCGCTGCCGTAGGGCGGGATCAGCACCAGGTTCAGCACGACGTTGGTCGCCAGCGCCACGCACGAGGCCAGCAGCATCGCCCGGGTGCGGAGCCGGGCCATCAGCAGTGCGGTGCCGAACAGGGCGGCGGCGAAGAACAGCGGCGCTGGCGCGAGCCAGGCCAGCGCCAGCCCCGACTCGACCGCGTAGTCGCCGCCGAACAGCAGCCCGACCACGGCGCCGCCCTCGAGCACGCTCACCACGGCGAACGGCAGGTAGATGAAGCCGGCGACCGCCAAGGCCCGCTCGTAGGCCGAGCGTTGGCGCGGGCGCGAGGTGGTTGCGCTCATCACCGGGAAGATCGCCTGGTGGACGGCGTAGGAGACGAACAGCACGGTCTCCAACAGCCGGTAGGCCACGGAGTAGTCCGCGACCTCGACGTCGCCGCGCAGCCGAGCGAGCAGCACCATATCCACCCGGAACAGCAGCATCAGGGCGAGCCCGCTCACCCCGATGAGGAACGTGCCGGACGCAGCCGACCTGAGGTCGGCGCGGGTGAGCCCAAGCAGGGCGGGACGCACGCCCAGCCGTCGGACCGCCACGTGGTGCGCGGCCCAGCCGGCGAGCGTGCCGCCGAGGAACCCAGCCGCCAGCCCGATTGGCCCCAGCCCCGCTGCCAGCGCCGCCACGATCAGCGCCGCGGTGACCAGCCGCTGTACGACCAGGGCGGTCGAGACCCCCGCCGGCGACTGGCGGACCGAAGCCACCGCGCGGGCGGTGTGGCTCCACAGCTCGGGGAACCCGGCCAGCAGCATGAGCACCAGCACGAGCCAGGACGCCAGCGTGGGTCTGCTGCCCAGTGCCAGCAGCGCGGCCACCCCGAAGACCAGCGCCGCCAGCGCCGTCTTCCACACCTGAGAACCCAGGTAGACCCGCGGCAGCAACGCGACCTCGGCGCTCCCCCGCCGGACCACCCCGGAGTCGAAGCCCCAGGCCGCGAACGAGCTGAGCAGGTACATCAGCGCCATCGCGTAAGAGACGGCGCCGAATTCCTGCTGAGACAGGACCCGCGCCGCGACGACCGTCCACACCAGGGTGGCGAACTTCCCGACGATCTCGGCGAGGCCGCGGACCGACGCGTTGCGCGCCGCCCGATAGGTGGTCGCGCCGACGCCGGCGGCCCTCTCAGTCGCCATGTCGCTTGCGTCCACCGGGTCGGGCCAGCCGGGCGAGCCCTTCCTTGAGGCACCCGACCGCGGCGAGATCCTTCCGGGCCACGGCCGCGGCGGTCAGCACCAGAATTCCAGCAGGAGCCGGGGCGAAGCGGTTAAGTGGACGACCTCGTCGGCGTGCTGCTTCGACTGCTGCTCCGCTATCGTCACCGCGACAAGGTCGCTGGGCAGGAATACTGCCGCGATCAGCGCCCAGCGCCACCGCAGCGTCCGCCGAAGAGTGTCGGACACCCCACGATCCCCTCCCACCTGACAACGAGAGTGGTCATGTTTGCATGGCCGGGGTTGTCTGTGTGCCGCGCCTCGGAAATTCTTGAACGCGTCGAAATCGCACCGCTGGATCGCACGTGGGCCGCACAACGACAAAATGCAAACCGCCTCTGACCCGCGTTTCCGCAGGTCAGAGGCGGTTTTCGCGCCGTGGCAGGTAGTGGATTCGAACCACTGTAGGCGTTGCCGGCTGATTTACAGTCAGCTCCCTTTGGCCGCTCGGGCAACCTGCCAGGGTTGTGTTGCGACCGTTCGAAACCCGAGAAAGGTGACCCCGGTTGGCTGGTCGACAACGACGCGAAACAATAGCGCAGCACCTGCCCCTCCAAGAAACCAGCGGAGATCAGAACTCATGGCCGACTCCTCGTTCGACATCGTCAGCAAGATCGACCGTCAGGAGGTCGACAACGCGCTCGGCCAGACGGCCCGGGAGGTGGCGACCCGCTTCGATTTCAAGGGCACCGGCGCCACCATCGAGTGGAAGGGCGACCAGGCGATCGAGATCTCCGCGTCGGCGGACGACCGCGCCTCCGCCGTACTCGATGTCTTCCAGCAGAAGCTCATCAAGCGTGGCCAGTCGCTGAAGATCCTCGACGCCTCCGAGCCGCGCCCGTCCGGGCAGCAGTCGAAGATCGGGATCACCCTCAAGGAAGGCATCAGTTCCGAGGACGCGAAGAAGATCACCAAGCTGATCCGCGACGAGGGACCCAAGGGCGTGAAGGCCCAGATCCAGGGTGACGAGCTGCGGATCTCGTCGAAGAAGCGCGACGACCTCCAGGCGGTCCAGGCACTGGTCAAGGGCCAAGACCTGGACTTCGCCGTGCAGTTCACCAACTACCGCTGAATCGCTGCGTTTGCCCAGGTCAGAGCCCTAATGGGTGCCAAAAGTCCGCACAGAGTCCGCAGGATTCTCGGCTTTTCGGCGACGACCGCCGACATCAGGCCCGCTGCGGCGTTGCGAGTGCGGTCCTCGGCCCTGGGCCAGAGATGGCTGTAGGTGTCGAGCGTGATTGACGGCGACAAGTGCCCGAGAACATGCTGGACGGTGACGACGTCGCAGCCTGCAGCGATCAGTCCTGAGGCGTAGAAGGGCCGTAGGTCGCGAAGGGTGAACGCGTCCAATGCCGACCTGCTTGCGAATCCGGCGCCATGATTGCCCGCGCTGTCGCGGTTGTAGACGTAGCCGCGCAAGGAGGACAGGTAGCCGTCCTCGCCGTGCGGCGCAACGTGCTCGACGTGCTGGGACAGCAGCGTGACGCGGGCGGATTCATACTTCGGGGACGTCTCGGCGGTACTGCTGTTGACCTGCCCCTGGATCTGCCGCTCGACGGTCAGCGTGCGTCGCAGGAAGTCGACGTCGCCGAGCAGGACGCCAGCAGCCTCTCCCAGCCGCAACCCAGCGAACGCGCACACTGCGAGAAAGGCACGGAACTCGGCCGGCGCGAGCCAGCGCCTGCGCCACCTGTTCGGGTGTGGGGATCCGCATCTTGGTCTCGGCCTTGGGGACCTTCGGCGGCGGGATCGCGACGGTCGGATCCTGGCGGATCAGCTGCGCCCCGACCGCGGCGGCGAAGCACATCTGGAGGTAGTTGTAGCGGGTCCGACGCGACGAGGCAGCGAGACCCCGCTTCCGCTTCGGACCAGGCAGGCGCTGGGCCTCATCCACGCCGGACGTGGTTCTCGGTCACGGAGCGGATCGGCACGTCGGCGAAGCCGATCGAGGCAAGCACCTGGTCGGCGCTGGCTGTGGTGCCGGCAGCCCAGTCCTGCGCCGCCGCCCACCGACTCCACCACTGCGCGAAGGTGATCTTGCCGGCGGCCCGGATCGACGTGACGGGCTGAGGCGGCGCGATCAGGTGGAGCATGCGATCCGGACGGCCTGCCAGAGCATCAGCAGCCCGAGGTCATCGCGGTCGGCTCCCAGGCCGGCTTAGAAGGCCGGCGCGGATTGTTCTACAAGCTGGCCGCGACGACGTGCCTCGAGCACCTCGTCTCGTAACCGGTCTCGAGCCAACGTCAGGCACGCGTACACGGCGCCTCGAGCGGTCGACAGGCCGAGGACGTGTGTCACCGGTTTGATCTCGGGTGCTGTTGGATGGCTCTTGTCGAGTCTTTCGCGCAGCTCGGCCAGGATCTCGTCGACGAGCGGGCGCAATCGGCCCACGAAGTACACCGATTCAGGGTCCAACGTTACGGCAACGGCACTGACAGCAGTCACGATCGCCGTGGTGAACGCCTCCAGCACCTCGGCGCGCACCGCCTCGTTGTGCGGCTCCAGCCAGAGGTCGTCGATGCGCTGGAGCTTGAGCCCCCGTCCGCGAGCGAACCGCAGAAGCCCGCTTGTGCTCAGCAACCCGTCCAGGGGCTCGTTGTCGACCCCGGAGGGGAGCATGCCGATGTCCCCGAAGTACGAGGTACGCCCGCGGACGATCTCGTGATCCGTGCAGCTTGCGAAGTTCAGGATGCTGCTGACGTTGAAGAGCGCGGCGTTCCTGATGGTGGAGTCATCAATCAGGATGCCCAGCAAGGCGCAGTTGGCGTCGCTCTCGAGAAGCACGGGAGCGTCGACCAGGTCTTCGAGGCTCCGATGGAGCTCGGTGCCCGCGAAGATCTTCAGCGACTTCGCGGGGCCGAGGATCTCGCTGCCCTCGCGGACTCGGCCGGGGACCGCGGCGACGATCTGTCGTAGGGGCCCCTCCGCTGGCTCGCAGGCCCGGGCGATCAGGTCGACCAGCCATCCCGCGGCGCTCCTGACGTCGGGGTGGTCGACCGTAGAGACGATCACGTGCTCGATCTCGCGACCCCTGAGGTCTGTCACCATGACGCCCGTGGTCTGCGCGCCGAAGCTGATCCCGACGACGTGGCCGGCCGCCCGAGGCACGTCCAGATACGTTGATCGGCGGCCGCGGCCGCCGACCGCATCAACTTCGCCGTCGATGACGAAGCCATCGGCTCGAACGTCCTCCACCGCCCTGTACACCGTGGCCCTGCTCAAACCCGTCAGCTCGATGAGCTCGTTGCGCATTACGGGCGCCCGGGAAAGGACCACGTCAAGGACTGACGCCTTGCTGTAGTCCCGTGACGTGGGGTTGCTGCTCACCGCATGACCATAGCGAGCGCGATTCGCCGAGTGAGCCGATCCGGGTCTGCCGGCATCGCTCACTTCCCGAGCGCCGGGCGAACGAGCGTCGTCAGCTCAGTCATCGGAGTTCCCTGGCTGCTGTCGACAGAGCCAGATCTGCGTCGCCCTCGGGGACGGCATCGGCGAACGTGCGATCTCCCGCATGCCGGGCGCCTGGCTGACCGGCTTCATGAAGAGAGCTCCCGGAGCTGCGCGATGACGTCGTCCCGGGGTACGGCGACGGCCCGAGCCACGTTGGTCCAGTCGTCCTTGGCATGGGCCAGCAGGTACTCGCGGCGTGCGGGCACCCGCTCGGCACGCCAATTGGCCATCAGAGCGCGCAGCGTTAGTCGTGCCAGCGCCGCCATCCGGAGTAGCGGAAGCTCCGAGTCCTTGATCGGCCGTGCCTGCTCGTAGCCGGCAACGAAGGCGCAGGCCTCCCGCCACGGGTCGTCCGGCACTCGGCCCACCAGGTTCGCCATGGTCACCGCCGGGTCGAAGATCACGGCGCTGCGCACCGTGTCACCGAAGTCGATGACGCCGGTGACGAAGTCGTCGCTCTGTGGATCCACCACCACGTTGTGAGGGCTGTAGTCGCCGTGGATCACCTGCGTCTCGAGATCACCCAGCCTTGGAACGACTGCTTCCTCGAAGAGCCGGAAGACCTCCTGCGCCAGGTGACGGTGCTCGGCGTCCGGCGTGTGCTCGACGAGTCCTGTCAGCTGGTGGAAATGCCGGATGTCCCACACCAGGACCCGCTGATCGGCAGGGTGCGCGAACCCCGCCAGCGCCAAGTCGACCCGCCCCAGGACCTCGCCCACCTTGGCGAGCTGGTCCTGGTCCGGGTGGATGCCGGACAGGACGGGCCCGTCGACGAAGGCGAATATCCGCAACACTCGCGTCCTCCCGTCGTCGAGCTCGATGACGACGTGGTCGTCTCCGTCGACGGTCAGCTTCACCCTCTGGACCGGCAGCTCCGGGGCGTTGCCTTCGAGGAAGCGCATCGCGGCCGTCTGCAGCGCGACCACCGGCTCGGGCTCGTCAGGCGGTGAGACCTTGACCAGGTAGCCCGACGAGTCGGTGCTGATCCGGAACGTGTCGTCCTTCTCCGTGGCAAGCGGCGCGAGATCTCCGCTGACGTCGTAGTGGCGTTCCAGGAGGTTGCTCACCAGCGTCGCGTCGATGGGCCGGTGCGACGACCCCAGACCGCTCTCCTGCAGGAGCCGAGAGGTGGCGGCCAGAGCCGGTGAGGTGCTCACAGTCACTCCCTCCTGCCCGCCCGCTACAGACGACCCTTCGCCACTTCGGCGAAGGTCTCCAGGAACCGGGTCACATCGGCTGAGTCGAAGGCCAGCGGTGGCCGGATCTTCAGAACGTTCGCCCCCTTGCTACAGCCGCTGATGAGAACTCGACGATCGCGCATGACGTTGATGAAGTCCTCGGCTCGGGCACGATCAGGCTCGAGCGTCTCTCGGTCCTGGACGATCTCTACACCGAAGTACAGACCGCTTCCGCGGACCTCAGCGACGTACGGCGACTCGTGGGTGAGCTCCTCGAGGCCCGCGCGCAGCACCTTGCCGTTGTCGAGAACGCGCTGCTGAACGTTCTCCTCCTCGAAGACGTCCAGCACCGCGGCGGCGGCCGCCACCGGGATCGAGCTGCCGGCGAAGGTGTTGAAGTAGCGAACGGTCTGCCCGAACTCCTCGGAGACGTCGGGGCGGAAGACGACGCCAGAGACCGGGACCCCGTTGCCCATGGGCTTGCCCATGGTCACGATATCCGGCACCACACCGTGGCGGCTGAAGCCCCACATCGAATCCCCGAGCCGGGCGAATCCCGACTGCACCTCATCCGCGATATACACACCACCGGCCGCATGGACCTCCTCCACGACGGCCTCCATGTAGCCGACCGGGTCGGTGAAGATCCCGTCGCTGCTGTAGGCACAGTCGGTCACCAGCGCCGCGAGCCGGTAGCCGTGACGCTCGAGGTCGTCGATCGCGCCCCGCACCTGGTTGCGCATGTGCTCGGCCAGCGTGGATCCGGGCGCGACGAGGCGCGGGTCAGGAGGATCGATGAGTCGGACGTTCGGTCCCAGCGGGGAGCCCTTGCCCAGAGTCGGCGAGAAGCTCGAAACTTCACGGGTGATGCCGTGATAGGCCCAGCGAGTCACGATGACTCCCTCAGCCCCGGTGTGGAACTTCGCCACGCGCATCGCGAGGTCGTTGGCCTCCGACCCGCTGCACGCGAGGCTCAATCTCGACAGTCCCGCGGGGAACGTCGCCAACAGCCGCTCCGCGTAGTCGACCAGCGCCTCCTGGACGTAGCGGGTGTTGGTGTTAACCGCCGCCAACTGCCAGGAGACCGCATCGACCACCCGAGGGTGGGCGTGTCCCACGCACGGAACGTTGTTGTACGCATCGAGGTAGTCATTCCCCTGGTCGTCGAGCAAGTGGGCTCCGTAACCAGAGACGAACTCGACCGGCTCCCTGTACATCAGCATGTAGCCAGGGCCGAGCACCTCGTTGCGCCGTCGGATGGTCTCCTGAAGATGATCGGGCAGGGCACTCAGCACACCGGGGTCGAACCCGTTGGGAAAGGTGTCGATCGCTCGACTGAGGCTGGAAGGCATCGTGAGGTCCTCTTGTCGTGTTCAGTCGGTGGACGAGTCTGTTCTCAGCTGCCCCCGCCTGGGCTGGTGCGATCAGATTCCGAGCAGCGTGTCGGGTCGTCGGGGACTTGACCACGGTGACGTCGTATCCCGCGGCACCCAGTCAGCTCCCGCCGAGGGCGAGGTCGGCGGTGAGGACGTAGTACTCGAGCGGGTGGGGCTCAAAGTTGGCTACGTCGTCCTGGGCGCCGTAGACGCCGTGCTCATGGAGCAGGAAGACGCTGGCGGCCTCGCTCTGCAGCTTCTCCGCGATCTCGGCATAGGCGTCGCTGCGGGCTGCCTCGTCCTCGATGGAGACGGCGTCCGCGATCATCTGGTCGGTCTCGGAGTCGCAGTAGTGGGCGATGTTGTACCCGCCGTCGCAGGTCCAGTCGGAGATCAGATATCCACCCGGTTCGGCCACGTCGACCAGGTAGCCGCGGGAGAGCAGGTAGGCGTCGAAGTCGCCGGCAAGCGCCAACGGCTCCAGGGCAGGGTAGTCTCCGGGCTTGATCTTCACCTCGATCCCCAGCTGGCTCAGCTGGTCCTGGATCACCGCGGCGACGTCGGCGAACTCAGGCCGGTCGTTGTAGGCCATCAGCTCGATCGACAGCGAATCCGGGTCCACCCCGGCCTGATCGAGCAAGGCACTGGCCTCGTCCAGGTCTACCGAAGTCGGCGCGGCGCCCTCCGGCGCCCAGTCCGTGCTCGGCCCGAACGGGCCAACCGCCGGCTCACCGCTGCCCTCGTAGACACCATCGACGATCGCCTGGGTGTCCACCGCGTGCTGGAGCGCCTGCCGCACCAGCGGGTCGTCGAACGGCGGTCGAGAGGTGTTCAGCAACATCACGGTGGACCGGGACAGCGCCAGTTCGAAGATCTCCAGGCTGTCATCACCCTCCAGCGTGGCCAGATTGGCCACCGGCAGGCTCTTGGAGATCTGCGCCTCACCGGTCTGCAGCTGGGTGGCCCGCGCGGCGCCGTCAACGACGAAGCGCACCTCCGCCGAGTCCAGAGTTACCTCGCCGCCCCAGTAGTCGGCGTTGGCCTCCAGGCTCAACGACTCCTGCCCCACCTCCTCGGTCACCGTGAACGGCCCAGTGCAGGTCCCCACGATGTCGATCCGTTCGCCCTCATAGGCCTTCGGGGCCAGGATTCCCGCGTTCGGGTTGGCCACCCGCAGCGGCACCAGCGGGTCCGGCTTCGGCGTGATGATCTGCACCGTTGTCTCGTCGATGGCTTCCACTCCCGAGATCACGTCGGCGTTGAAGGCCCTGGCCGGGACCTCCACTCCGAGCACATGGGTGAGCGCGCCGACCACGGACTCGGCATCCATCGGGGTGCCGTCCTGGAAGGTCACCCCCTCACGCAGCGCGAACTCCCAAGTCGTGGGCTCCACCTGGGTCCAGTCGGTGGCCAGCATCGGCTCGAGTTCGCCGTCCACCGTGTACGTCACCAACGTTTCGAGACACCCCGCCCGGGACAACGAATGCGCATCGTTGGTCTCGACCGCCCAGGCCGCCGAGGGCGGGAACTGCTCGGCATACACCAGATGGCCGCCGCCCCCCTCAGAGCCGCCACCGTTGTCCCCCATTCCGCACCCGGCGGCAGTCACAGCAACGACGGCAACACCAATTACCCAACGAAGTCGCATCATCGGTCAGTTTCCTTCTCAATATGCCGGCACGCCGGCGGAACGGTCCCGAGTTGTCTTGTGGCGGAGCGCTGGCGAACCAGCTGAACGTCGCCCGTGTTGTGGATCATCTTCCGGACCGTGAGGTACAGCCGGAACTTGGCTTCCCGCCCGCCTCCAGAGCCCCTGCAGCAGGCCGTGTCCCGAGAGGGCGTAGAAGAGGTGGGGGAAGCGAAGGTGAGCGACGCTGCCCGGGATGTGGTTTCCATCAGCATGTGCTTCTCCGGCCCGCGCAGCGTCTCCGCAGAGAGGGTTCCGCTGCGTCGGGCTCCACGAGGAGGCGGATCGACGCGATCCCGGCGACCTGCTCGGCGCTCATCTCCACGACGAACGCCCCGACGGAAGGGGATTTCACGGTAGCCGCCATCCTCGAACTTCGAGTTCATCCCGCACCTCCTGTTGTCGTGCTGCTGGCGGCCATGGCGGGCGCGTCAGGGACGGGGCAGGCCGAAGAGCACCGGCAGGTCGGCGATGTCGGTGATCCGCTCGTAGCCGAGCCAGTGCTCGTCGTGCTCGAAGCCGCGGTCGACGTACACCTTGTTCTTGATGCCCATGACGGCCGCGGGCCGGTGGTCGTACATCGGGCTCGCGGAGACGTGCACGATCTCGTCGGGCGTCACACCGAGCTTGTCGAACATATACTCGAACGCACGGAGGCGGGGCTTGTAGACGCCCATCTCCTCGGCGCTGATGATGACCTTGAATGGTGCCTGGAGGTTCTCCGCGAGGCGTTCAGCGTGTCCGGTGTCGCTGTTCGTGATGATCACCAGCGGGACTTCCTCCGCCAGGCGGTTCAGCGCATCGGTGACACCTAGGTAGGGACCCCAGGTGGGGACGATGTCGTAGACCGCCCGTGCGTCGGCCGCACGGTGCTTCAGGCCGAGCCGACGCGAGGCGCGCTCCATGGAGTCGGCGACGATCTGGTGGAACGGCTTGTAGTCGCCCATGCACTCGTCGATCCGGTACGCCTTGCAGTACCGCAGAAAGTCATCGGCGACCTCCACCGGCAGTCGATCACCCAGGACCTCACGGATCGCGTCGTTGATGGCGAACTTGATCAACGTTCCGTTCATGTCAAATGTCGCGAACTTCGGATGGAACGAAGGATTGCTCATGGGATTCCTTGTGATCGGAGCTCGGAGAGGCGCGAACAGTGGATCACTTACGACCGCGCTCTGTCTCAGTCTCAGATTGAGATTATCTGCTACTGTGCCGTTCTCGAGCCCGCTTGTCAAGGGGTCGCCGCGCACCGCGTTGGCGTCCCGATGAGATCAGGACGGTGGGTGCGAGGGACGGCTCTAGCGTCCTCTAGTCGATTGTCGACAATCTGCATATCTCATGGTTGACTGTCACCAGGCTGTGGCTCGTCAGTCCCACGGAGGATCACCGTGAACGAGCTCGGCGCGCCAACCTCGCTTAAGGAGTTCCAATGCACCCCTATGTCCACGTTCCCGCCGCCAAGATCCTCGGCGAGCTCGAGCCCAACGGGCACCGCGCCGGCTTCGACTCCGGCGACCCCAAGACGGCGATCCTCAAGTTCGACACCGAGGTCAAGACGGGCGTGTGGGAGTGCCAGCCGGGCGGCTGGCAGTCAACCCGCGAGGACACCGAGGTGTGCTACATCCTCAGCGGCCGCGCGACCATCACCAACGGCGAGAACGGCACGGTCTACGACGTCGCCGCGGGAGACGTCATCGTGCAGCCCAAGGGCTGGTCGGGTCGCTGGGACGTCACCGAGACCATCCGCAAGGTCTACTGCCACGGCTTCGACTGAACCCGAGCCACAAGACCGTACTGACCAAGGGCACTCGCCTCCCGGGGACGAGCAGGAGAAGGTGTCGCCGTGTTGAGAGATGAACTCCCCACGAACGGGGCCGCGGGCGTCCACGGTCTCCCACCGGAGGCCGGGAACCGCTGGTCGCGGAGCCTCTGGCTCGAGGGAGTCGTCGGAGACCTGACGCCGCTGGAGCGGCTGGCAGGCGACCACACGTGTGATGTCGCGATCGTCGGTGCCGGGTTTGCCGGGCTGTGGACGGCTTACTACCTCAAGGCCGCGGACCCGTCCCTGCGGGTCACCCTGATCGAGGCCGAGATCGCCGGCTTCGGCGCTGCCGGTCGCAACGGCGGATTCGTGTCAGCCGGCATTGCCGGCAGCGGAGCGCGCTACGCGCGCGCCAGCGGGTGGGACGAGGTCCTGCGAGCCGAGCGCGAGACCCAGCGCGGCGTCGACGAGATCGGCCGCGTCATCTCCGCCGAAGGGATCGCCTGCGGCTATCAGAAGGAGGGCGCGCTGAACCTCGCGACGACCGCTCCGCAGGTGCAGCGTCTCCGCGCCAGGACCGAGGCCAAGCACCGATTCGGACTCGGGACCGAGGACTACAGGCTGCTGACCGCAGAGGAGTGTGCCGACTTCGTCCGCGGGGCCGGGGGTGTTCTCGCCGGGTCCTTCACGCCGCACTCCGCTCGCGTCGACCCCGCTCGGCTGGCTCGCGGGCTCGCCGACGCCTGCAATCGGCTCGGCGTCAAGATCTACGAGCAGACCCCGGCAGAACGGCTGGGTCCCAAGATGGTGCAGTGCCGGGGCGGCCGGGTCTCGGCCGAGGTCGTGATCCGGGCCACGGAGGCCTACACGATCCGGGAGCGGTCCCAAAGACGCAGCTTCCTTCCGCTCTACTCGCTGATGATTGCCACCGAACCCCTCCCCCAGGAGACCTGGGACAGGCTCGGCTGGCGCGACGGTATGGGGATCTCGGACCTGCGGCACCTCTACTACTACGCCCAGCGGACGATTGACGGCCGGATCGCACTGGGCGGCCGAGGCGCGCCGTATCGCCTGACCAACCCCCTCTCGCCCGAGAACGAGCGGGACGCCGGAGTCTTCCAACGGCTCTGCGAGACCCTTCGCGAAGCGTTTCCAGCTGCCTCGCAGGCTCGCATAACCCACCACTGGGGTGGTGCCGTGGCCGTGCCCCGCGACTGGTGCACGAGGCTCACGTTCGACCGCAATACCGGGCTGGGGTTCGTGGGTGCGTTCGGGGGTCACGGTGTCACCGCGGCCAACATCTCGGGCCGCACGATGCGCGACCTGGTCCTGGGCCACAGCACGGACCTGACCTCGCTCCCGTGGGTGGGGCACCACACGCGCAATTGGGAACCCGAGCCCATCAGGTTCATCGCCTCCCGGCTCATCGTCAAGACCCTCGACGCCTCCGACGACTACGAGGAGCGCACTGGCAAGCCGGCCAAGCGCGCACGGCTGGTCCAGCCGTTCCTGCCGCCGAGCTAGGCACCGAAACCTCGGAGGTGCCGGCGCGTGACTGCGGACAACTCAGGCCCGTGGCGCACTGAGGGGTGCGACCGGGAGCGCCACGACCGACTGCCACCGATGTCGGCGCCGGGTCGAACGTCGCCTCGCTGCCCTGGTAGCCGAGGGCGTCACCGTTGTCCGCGTCACGTCGGCCGATCACGTGCAGGTCGAGGATGCCCGAGGACACCCACGACCGCTCAACCCATCACCCCGAACCCGCGCCGCAACGCCGGTGACGAGATGCTCACCCTTCAAGAACCCTGCGCCTTCCTCCGCGTCCCCGAAGACACCTTGCGCTACTGGCGCCACCTCGGGTGCGGGCCCCGCAGCTTCAAGGTCGGCCGCCACGTCCGCAACTGGCGCGCCGACCTCGTCCTCTGGCTCGCCCAGCAGACCGATCGCTCGGAGCGGCGCTGACTTCGGCCGGTGCCGTTCTTCAGGGCAGGTGCTGTGCCGTTTCGCGCGCGTTGTGCAGAACGCGTACGACCATCACGGTCTCGTCCGCGTCCCGGTAGAACACGCCGTAGGGAAACCGTCTCATCCGGGCGCGGCGGAGGCCGGGGAGCCCGTCGACCGGGGGCGCGCCATGCGGGAACATCTGAATGCGCTCAACGACGGCATCGAAGGTGTGCGCGAATTCGTCGCTCAACGCGGAGTCGATGGCCGAATAATGATCGCGTGCTCGGCGCAGGTCATCGACCGCGTGCTCGCCGAGCACCATCCTCACGTCGTCGGCCACAACTCACTGCGGACGTCCATCCACTCGCGGAGTGCGTCCGGGTGCTCGTCGGCTGCTTCAAGCGCTTCGATGAGACGCCGCCGCTCGTCCTCGGTCGGTATGTAGATCGCCTCGCCGAAGTGGGTGCGCAGCGCCTCCTGGATCACCTCGGAGCGGGAGCGGTGCTCCACAGCCCGCGCCCGCTCGACCATCTCGTACAACTCCTCCGGGAGCGTCACCGCCACCTTCCGAACGGCCATACTATCCTCCTCGGGTATGAGGGAATCATACCGCGGAGGGCGTGACGGAGAAGCCTTCGCACGGTGCCGCCCGACCGCCGCCGCGAGTCCGCGATTAGTCCGCAAGATTCTCGGCGCCGGCCATCGCGAGCCAACGTCACCAAACGAGTTTCCGCAGGTCAGGCTGCAAGTGCCGGTCCCGACCAACCACTACCACCCACGGGGTGCCCGTCACCAACTACCGCTGATGGCTGACGGCTGATGGGTACCCACCCGCGCGCGTCCGTCGAGATCGACGCGCCGCTCGCCGTCGTCTGGCAGGTCATGCTCGACACCGAGGCCTACGGCGAGTGGAACCCGTTCGTCGTTCGCGCCGAGACGCCACAGCCGGCCGCCGTCGGCAACCCGATCGTGCTCCACGTGCGGTGGGCCAACGGCAAGGGCACCCGCTCCCCCGAGGTGATCACGGGAATCGACCCACCCAGCACCGACTCGGACGGCACCTCGACCGCCTGCCTGACCTACGTCTACGCCGGCTGGCCGTCGAAGCTCGGCCTGGTGCGCGGCACCCGCCACCAGCGGTTGACGCAGGTCCACGGCGAGCCGACGTTGTACGACACGATCGAGGAGTTCTCGGGACCACTCGTGCAGCTCGCCGGTCCCGGCCGGGTCGCCGACGGCTTTCGCAGGCATGCCGAAGCGCTCAAGCGACGAGCAGAGTCAATAGCCTGAGTCTCGATACGCCCCTCGCCTAACAGCTCGGGCTACTCGCAAGTCCGGGTG
Source organism: uncultured Actinomycetota bacterium (assembly GCA_963846535.1). GTDB lineage: Bacteria > Actinomycetota > Actinomycetes > Propionibacteriales > Nocardioidaceae > Nocardioides. Next base: position 852,635 of record CAWJWK010000008.1, on the reverse strand, counting down.
TCGGACGGCGCGTCACGCCCGCTCGCCGGCGCGCGAGGTTGTGAGTGAGGTCACCTCGGCGCCGCTCCCAAGAGAGCGTGAGGAATCGAACGGGCGCCCTGAGCGGACTATCGTGGGACAGCGTGTCGCCGAGCGGCACGACGAGACTTCGGACACGTGTCCAGCAAGAAACTGGAACACGTTCTAGAATCGGCAAAGTGCTCAGCGAAAGTGGACCGCAAGTGAGTCAGACCAAGCAGGTCAAGCAGCTCGACCGGGTGATCATCCGGTTCGCCGGTGACTCCGGTGACGGCATGCAGCTGACCGGTGACCGGTTCACCCAGGAGTCGGCCGTTTTCGGCAACGACCTGGTGACCCTGCCGAACTTCCCCGCCGAGATCCGCGCCCCTCAGGGCACCCTGCCCGGCGTCTCCTCGTTCCAGGTCCACTTCGCCGACCACGACATCCTCACCGCGGGCGACCGGCCCGACGTACTGGTGGCGATGAACCCGGCCGCGCTGAAGGCCAACGTGGGCGACCTGCCGAAGGGTGCGGCGATCATCCTCGACACCCACGACTTCACCAAGCGAAACCTCGACAAGGCGGGCTACGAGACCAACCCGCTCGAGCTGCTGGGCGACGCGAACGACCCGCTCGGCGACTTCCAGGTGCACACCGTGGACCTGACCGGCATGACGGTCGAGGCGGTCAAGGAGTTCGGCCTGTCCCGCAAGGACGCCGCGCGAGCCAAGAACATGTTCGCGCTCGGCCTGCTGTCGTGGATGTACGGCCGCCCGACCGACCCGACCACGACGTTCCTGGAGAACAAGTTCAAGAAGGCGCCGGACATCCTGGGCGCCAACCTGGCGGCGTTCAAGGCGGGGTGGAACTTCGGTGAGACCACCGAGACATTCGTCGTCCGCTACGAGATCAAGCCCGCCCAGCTGCCGGCCGGCAACTACCGCAACATCACCGGCAACCTCGCGCTCTCCTACGGCCTGATCGCCGCCGGCGTGCGCTCGGGCCTGCCGGTGTTCCTCGGGTCCTACCCGATCACTCCGGCATCCGACATCCTCCACGAGCTGAGCAAGCACAAGTCGTTCGGCGTCACGACGCTGCAGGCCGAGGACGAGATCGCCGGCATCGGCGCCGCGATCGGCGCCGCGTTCGCCGGGTCGCTCGGCGTGACGACGACCTCCGGCCCGGGCATCGCCCTCAAGTCGGAGGCGATCGGCCTGGCGGTGATGACCGAGCTCCCGCTGCTGGTCATCGACGTCCAGCGTGGCGGACCGTCGACCGGGCTGCCGACGAAGACCGAGCAGGCCGACCTGATGCAGGCGATGTACGGCCGCAACGGCGAGGCGCCGGTCCCGATCGTGGCACCGCAGTCACCCGGCGACTGCTTCTCGGCTGCGGTCGAGGCGGCCCGGATCGCAATCACGTACCGCACGCCCGTGATGCTGCTGTCCGACGGCTACCTCGCCAACGGCTCGGAGCCGTGGCTGATCCCGTCGGTCGACGACCTCCCGATGATCGACCCCGACTTCGCGACAGCGCGCAACCACGCCGCCAAGAAGTCCGAGAACGGTGAGCCGGACGAGTTCTGGCCCTACCTCCGCGACGCGGAGACGCTGGCCCGCCCGTGGGCGATCCCCGGCACGCCGGGCCTCGAGCACCGGATCGGTGGCCTGGAGAAGGGCGAGGGGCACGGCAACATCTCCTACGACCCGGCCAACCACGACCTCATGGTCCGCACCCGCCAGGCCAAGATCGAGGCGATCGCCAAGTCGCTGCCGCCGCTCGAGGTCGACGACCCGACGGGCGAGGCGAAGGTGCTGGTGATCGGCTGGGGCTCGACGTACGGGCCGATCGGTGCCGCCTGCCGCCGAGTCCGCCGGGCCGGCTACCACGTGGCCCAGACCCACCTCCGGCACCTCAACCCGTTCCCCGCCGACCTCGGCGACATCCTGAGCCGCTACGACAAGGTGCTCGTCCCCGAGATGAACCTCGGCCAGCTCTCCAAGCTGCTGCGTGCCGAGTACCTCGTCGACGCCATCGGTTACAACCACGTCCGCGGACTGCCGCTGAAGGCAGCCGAGCTCGCCGAAGCGATCGGGCAGCTCGTCGGCCAGGCCGAGCACATCGACGTCGACCTCGGAGAGCACGGACTCAACCCGCCGGCCGACCACGAAGAGGCACCCATTTCATGAGCTCTACCAGCACAGACATCGGCACCCCCTCCCTCCGCACCGGCACGGAGTCGGTGCCCGCCGCCGACGGTCCGCAGACCGCCAAGGAGTTCACCTCCGACCAGGAGGTCCGCTGGTGCCCCGGCTGCGGCGACTACGCCGTGCTCAAAGCGGTCCAGTCGTTCCTCCCGGGCCTCGGTCTGCGTCGCGAGAACATCGTGTTCGTCTCCGGCATCGGCTGCTCGTCGCGGTTCCCCTACTACCTCGACACCTACGGCATGCACTCGATCCACGGCCGGGCGCCGTCGATCGCGACCGGCATCGCGACGGCGCGCGAGGACCTGTCCGTCTGGGTCGTCACCGGTGATGGCGACGCGCTGTCGATCGGCGGCAACCACCTGATCCACGCGCTGCGCCGCAACGTCAACATGACGATCCTGTTGTTCAACAACCGGATCTACGGCCTCACCAAGGGCCAGTACTCCCCGACCTCCGAGGTCGGCAAGGTCACCAAGTCGACCCCGGTCGGCTCGCTGGACCACCCGTTCAACCCGGTGTCCCTCGCGCTCGGCGCCGAGGGCTCGTTCGTGGCCCGCACCATCGACAGCGACCGCAAGCACCTCACCGCCGTGCTCGAGGCCGCGGCCGCGCACCGCGGCACGTCGTTCGTCGAGATCTACCAGAACTGCCCGATCTTCAACGACGGCGCGTTCGACGCGATCAAGGACAACGCCACCAAGGAGCACGCGATCATCCCGCTGGTCCACGGTGAGCCGATCACCTTCGGCACCCGCGACGAGACCACCGGGCTCGGCGACAAGGGCCTGGTGCGCAGTGCCGGAGGTGGCGTCGAGGTTGCCGAGACCGCCACGCTGCCGGCCGAGCAATTGCTCGTGCACGACGCGCACAACCCCGACCCGTCGACCGCGTTCGCGATCTCCCGGCTCACCGATGCGGGCTACCTCAACCGATCGCCGATCGGCATCTTCCGCCAGGTCGAGCGGCCGACGTACGACGACCTCGCCCGAGCCCAAGTCACAGACGCCCGTGGTCAGGCGGCCGGCACGGACACCGACCGCCTGTCCATGCTGCTCAATGCTGGTGACACCTGGAGCGTCGGCTGACGACCCCTTCGGGCAGGGGTCAGTCCCGGACGATCTTGCCGATATAGAACGCCGTTGCGCGGTTTCGGTCGGTCTTCTTCAGGAAGACCTTGAAGTGGGTGCCGACCCGGCCGTCGAAGTCGACCGCGAACTGACCCTCGGAGTTGGTCCGGTCCTTGCCGACGTAGCGGTAGGGACCCGCCTTGCGGCTCGACTTCTTCAGGACCACATCCTTGCCCCGGTAGGTCACCGCCTTGCCGGTGACCCGGAACTTGCCGGTGTCACGGATCTCGAAGGCCGGCCGGCGGACCTGCGCCGGCAGGCCCCGGGCTCGCGCCCCGCGTGTCGACGGTGTCGCGGGCGTGGGCAGGTGTGGCGGTGATGGTGATGAGAGCGGTGCTGAACATGGCGATCAGCGCGAAGACGGTACGACGCATGGGGGGTTCCCTCCGGTCCGTAGCAAGAGTTGCCGACGGCGTCCTACCCGAGGCCACGGCCTCGAAACGCGGTCGCCGGCTACCTTATCGGCGGTGGTGTCATGAGTGTCTGACCCGTACGTTAGTGACGTGACCGAGTCTCGGCGTGGCCTGATGTTCGGGCTCGGCGCGTACGGGCTCTGGGGCGCGTTCCCGCTCTACTTCCCGCTGCTCGAGCCCGGCGGCGCGATCGAGATCCTTGCGCACCGGATCGTGTGGTCGGCGCTGGTGATGGCGCTGCTGGTCCTGGCGCTCAGGCGCAGGGCTGCGTTGCGGAACCTGCTCCGCGACCGTCGTACGACGCTGCTCCTGGCGCTCGCGGCCGCCACCATCACCTTCAACTGGGGCACCTACATCTATGGCGTGAACTCCGAGCGGGTGGTCGAGACGTCGCTCGGCTACTTCATCAATCCGCTGGTGACGGTGCTGATGGGTGTCGTCATCCTCAAGGAGCGGCTGCGCCCGGTGCAGTGGACCGCTCTCGGGCTCGGCTTCGTCGCGGTCGCCGTCCTCACCTGGGACTACGGCCGACCGCCCTGGATCGCGCTGGTGCTCGCGTTCTCGTTCGGCACCTACGGGCTGGCGAAGAAGAAGGCAGGCGTCGGCGCGATCGAGAGCCTGGCCGTCGAGACGACGCTGATCGCGCCGTTCGCGCTCTGCCTCCTGGTCTGGCTTGGCACCAGGGGCGACTCCCACTTCACCTCCGAGGGCGTCGGCCACGTGCTGCTGTTGATGTCGGCCGGTGTCGTCACGGCGATCCCGCTCTTGTTCTTCAGCGGTGCCGCGACCCGGCTGACGATGACGTCACTCGGCCTGTTGCAGTACCTCGCGCCGATCCTGCAGTTCGCGCTCGGCATCACCGTGCTCGGCGAGGACATGCCGGCGGGCCGCTGGATCGGCTTCCTGCTGGTCTGGCTCGCCCTGTCCGTGTTCACCTGGGATGCGTTACGAGAACGCCGCAGCCAACTGCGGGAAGCGGGGCTCGCGCTGAGCGAGGACGTCAGGCCGTGCGCGTAGCCACGACGTCGGCGAAGGCCTCGAGGGCCTCGCGGACGGATCCCTCGGGGAGCACACCGAGCAGCTGCTTGGCCTCCTGGGCGCGGGCGACGACGTAGGCGCGCGCCTCGTCCATCGCGGGGTGCTTGCGCAGCAGGTCGAGCGTCTCGGCGTGGAGGTCGTCGTCGGTCAGATCGGCGGCGAGGAGCTCGAGCAGCTGGGCGTCGGCGGGGTCGGTCGACGCCTTGGCCATCAGCACAGGCAGCGTCGGCACGCCCTCACGAAGGTCCGTGCCCGGCGTCTTGCCGGACTCGGCCGACTCGGAGGCGATGTCAAGGATGTCGTCGGAGAGCTGGAACGCGGTGCCGACGAGCTCGCCGTAGTCCGTGAGCGCGGCGACCACCTCCGGCGGCGCGCCGCCGAACAGCGCGCCGTAGCGGGCCGACGTGGCGATCAACGAGCCGGTCTTGCCCGCGACCACCTCGAGGTAGTGCTGCAGCGGGTCGTCGCCGGGACCCGGCTCGACGGTCTCGAGGATCTGTCCCTCGACCAGCCGGGTGAAGGTCTCCGCCTGGATCCGCACCGCCTCGGGCCCGAGCTGCGCGGTCAGCTCGGAGGACTTCGCGAACAACCAGTCGCCGGTGAGGATCGCGACCAGGTTGTCGTAGCGGGAGTTGGCGGAGTCGGCGCCGCGACGCAGCGCGGCCTCATCCATCACGTCGTCGTGGTAGAGCGAGCCGACGTGGGTGATCTCGACGACGCAGGCCGCGGTCTTGACCTCGTCGGCGTCGGGCTGGGCACCGGCTTCGGCGGCCAGCAGCACCAGCAGCGGCCGGATCCGCTTGCCGCCGGCGGCGAGCAGGTGGCGGGCCGCCTCGGTGACGTACGGCGCCCGGCTGCTGGCGTGCTCGAAGAGAGCGGCCTCGACGTCGGTCATCCGATCCGCCAGCCGGGTGGCGAGGGCGGCGTCGGTGATCGGCAGGGCCAGCTCGGTGCTCATGGCTTTTCGGGGTCCCTGCGGCGTTGTTCGCCGGAGGATAGACAGTCCCGGTAGGCCCTCAAGCGCAGACCGCTTGCGGGAGGCGAAGAACGGCGTGGGGTGTTCACCTGATGAAGTCTCCCGCACTCACCACCAGGTCGAGCGCCGGCCCCGGCACAACGCCCAGGACGACGGTGGCGGCGAGGCAGATCGCGACGGTGCCGACGGTGAGCAGCGAGGGTTCGCTCACAGCAGCCGTCTCGCCCGACTGCGGCTCGGTGAAGAACATCAGCCGGATCTGGCGGATGTAGAAGTAGATGGCGATCATGCTCGACGCGATCGCCGGCAGCACGACCCACCAGAAGCCGGCCGACATCGCCGAGGTGAAGACCGCCCACTTGCCGACGAAGCCCGACGTGAGCGGGATGCCGGCCATCGAGAGCAGGAAGAACGCGAAGGCGCCGGCGACGAGCGGCGACCGCTTGCCGATGCCGGTCCACGCCGCGCCACTGGTGGCCTCGCCACCGGCGTCGCGGACCACGGTCACGAGCGCGAACGCGCCGACCGACGCGAAGCCGTAGGTCGTCAGGTAGAACAGGACACCCTCGAGCGAGGAGTACTGACCCTCGGCCAGATCGCCGGCGCCCTGGGCGCCGATGACACCGGTCAGCAAGAATCCCGTGTGGGCGACGGCGGAGTAGGCGAGCATCCGCTTCACGTCGGTCTGGGCGACGGCGAGCACGGCCCCGAGCAGCATGGTCGCGATCGCGACCACCGCGAGCATCGGCTGCCAGCTCCATCGCTCGCCGTCGAACGCCACGTAGAAGAGCCGCAGCAGCGCACCGAACGCCGCGACCTTCGTCGCCGCGGACATGAACGCCGTGACCGCGGTCGGGGCGCCCTGGTAGACGTCCGGCGTCCAGGCCTGGAACGGCGCGGCGCCGACCTTGAACAACAGCCCGACCGCCAGCATCGCGATGCCGATGAGCAGGAGGGTGTGGTCGGCGGTGCCCGCCCGGACCGCCTGGTCGATCCCGGCGAAGGACATCGAGCCCGCGTAGCCGTAGACCAGGGCGGCGCCGTACAGGAAGAAGCCGGAGGAGAAGGCTCCGAGCAGGAAGTACTTCATCGCCGCTTCCTGGCTCAGCAGGCGGCGCCGCCGCGCCAGTCCGCAGAGCAGGTAGAGCGGCAGTGAGAGCACCTCGAGTGCGACGAACATCGTGAGCAGGTCGCCGGACGCCGGGAAGAGCAGCATGCCGCCGATCGCGAACAGCAGCAGCGGGTAGACCTCGGTGTGGTCGAGCCCCTTCGTCGCCGCGGCCCGCTCCGCCTCGGTGCCGGGCAGGGCTGCCGCCTGGCCGGCGAACGCCGAGAGCCCGCCCTCGAGCCGCCGCTCGGCGAACAGCGCGGAGCCCAGGATGCCGAAGACCAGGATCAGGCCCCACAGGTAGAGGGTCGGGCCGTCCACGATGATGCTGCCCTCTGCGCCGACCAGGCCACGGGCGGCGCCGTCGGCGTGCTCCTTGACGTCTGCCGCGACCCAGATGGTGGCGCCCAGCGCGGCCACCAGGCCGACCAGGGTCAGCAGCACCTGGGGGATCCGCCGCGCCGCCCGCGGCAGGAACGCCTCGACGAGGACTCCGGCGCACGCGGTGCCGAAGACGATGAGAAGCGGGAGCAGCTCGAAGTACTCGATGGTGGGCTTGCCGAAATCGGGCATCAGTGCGCCTCCTCCGCCTCGTCATGAACATCCGCCGGAGGTACGTCGGGAGCGTCGTCCTCGACACCGACATGGGCCAACAGGCCGTCGGTGAACGGATTAGCGACGTCGAGCAGCGGCGCCGGGTAGAACCCGAAGAGCACGAGCGCGACCATCAGCGGCGCGACCGCACCGATCTCGCGCAGGCCCAGGTCCTTGGTGTCCTCGACCTCCGGCGGCGTCGGGCCGGTCATGGTGCGCTCGTACATCCACAGCACGTAGACCGCGGCCAGGACGACGGCGGTGACGGCGATCGCGCCGACGTACCAGGCGTAGTCGAAGGCCGACACCAGCACCAGGAACTCCGACACGAACGGACTCAGGCCGGGCAGGCCGAGCGTCGCGAGTCCGGCGACGAGGAACAGGCCGGCGAGGATCGGCGTGGCCTTCTCGAGGCCGCGCATCTCGCTGATCAGCATGGTCTTGCGGCGGTGGTAGATGTAGCCGGCGATGAGGAACAGCGCGGCGGTGCCGATGCCGTGGTTGACCATGTAGAGGATCGCGCCCGAGCTGCCCTGGCTGCTCAGCGCGAAGATGCCGAGCGTGATGAAGCCGAAGTGGCTGAGCGAGGTGAGACCGATCAGCCGCAGCACGTCGTCCTGGCCGATCGCAACGAACGCGCCGTAGACGATCGAGATCAGCGCCAGCACGATGACGACCGGAGTCGCCCACTCGGACGCCTCCGGGAAGATGCCGAGGCAGAACCGCAGCATGCCGAACGTGCCGATCTTGTCGAGCACGCAGACGAGCAGCACCGACGTGCCGGGCGTTGCCTTCTCGGTGGTGTCGGCCAGCCAGGTGTGCAGCGGGAACAGCGGGGCCTTGATCGCGAACGCGATGAAGAAGCCGATGAACAGCCAGCGTCCGGCCTGGGTGCCGATGTCCAGCGCCATCAGGTCCGAGAGGAGGTACGACGGCTCGCCCTGCTCGGCGGAGACGACGTAGAGGCCGATCACCGAGCCCAGCAGCACCAGGCCACCGGCGAGCTGGAACATCAGGAACTTGGTCGCGGCCGCACCACGACCGTCGCGGCCGAAGCCACCGACGAGGAAGTAGGCCGGGATCAGGGTCGCCTCGAAGACGACGTAGAAGAGGAACACGTCGGTCGCGCAGAACACCGCCAGCGAGAGTGCCTCGAGCGCGAGCGCCCAGGCAACGAACGCGCGGGCCCCGCCGCCATCGGCGTCATCGGCCGTGAACCACTCGGCCGCGAGCACCAGCGGCACCAGCGCGACCGTCAGCAGCACGAGCAGCAGGCCCAGCCCGTCGACGCCGAGCGCGTAGTGGACGCCAAAGGCCTCGATCCAGGTATGGGTCTCCTCGAGCTGCATGCCGCCGTCGACCTCGTAGGCGACGGCAACCACGATGCCGACGACCAGCGTCGCCGCGGCCACGCCCATGCCGAGCAGCTTGCTCAGCGACCTCGGGGCGACGGCGACGACGATCGCGCCGACCAGCGGCAGCCAGATCAGGGTGCTGAGCATCAGAGGTTCACCGCCACCAGGGTCAGGACGAGGATCAGGGCGCCGACGAGCACGGAGAGTGCGTAGGACCGCACGTAGCCGGTCTGCAGGTGGCGCAGCCCGTGGCCGATGCCGCGGACCAGGGTCGCGCCGCCGGTGAAGGCGCCGTCGACGAGACCCCGGTCGGTGGCGACCAGGCCGGTGACCAGTTGGCCGCTGGGCCGGACGACGAGCCCGTCGTTGATCGCGTCGCCGTAGAGGTCGGCGCGCGCCGCCTTGACGACGAACGAGACGTCGGCCGGTGCCTCGCGCGGCACGTCACGACGCTGGAACAGCACGAAGGCGAGTCCGGCGCCGATGGCCACCACCGCGACCACGATCAGCGTGATCACGATCGCCGGCAGCGGCGGGTCCTCATGCTCGACGTGGCCGACCACCGGGCTGAGGAAGTCGACGATCCAGTTGCCGGCAAGCATCACGCCGCCCAGCACCGAGAGCGCGGCGAGCACGATGAGCGGAACCGTCATGACTGCGGGCGACTCGTGCGGGTGCACGCCCTTCTCCCAGCGCTGCTTGGTGAAGAACGTCATCAGCATCATCCGGGTCATGTAGAAGCCGGTGATGCCGGCGCCGACCGTCGCGCAGATGCCGACGAGCAGGTTCTCGGTCAGCGCGACCTCGATGATCTTGTCCTTGGAGAAGAAGCCCGAGAAACCCGGGAACCCGATGATCGCGAGGTAGCCCATGGCGAAGGTCAGGAACGTGACCGGGAGCAGCTTCCGCAGGCCGCCGTAGTGGCGCATGTCGACGTCGTCGTCCATCGCGTGCATGACCGAGCCGGCACCGAGGAACATGTTGGCCTTGAAGAAGCCGTGGGTCAGCAGGTGGAAGATCGCGAACGCGTAGCCGGCGACGCCGAGCCCCGCGCCGAGCATCATGTAGCCGATCTGGCTCATGGTGGATCCGGCCAGGCCCTTCTTGATGTCGTCCTTGGCGCAGCCGAGGATCGCGCCCCAGAGCAGCGTCACGGTCGCGACGATCACGACGGCGGTCTGGGCGGTCGGTGCCAGCTCGAAGATGAAGTTGGACCGGGTGATCAGGTAGACGCCGGCGGTCACCATGGTGGCCGCGTGGATCAGCGCCGACACCGGGGTCGGGCCCTCCATCGCGTCGAGCAGCCAGGCCTGCAGCGGGACCTGGGCGGACTTGCCGCAGGCGCCGATGAGCAGCAGGACGCCGATCCAGTTGAGTGTGGTCTCCGTCGCGCCGTCGGCACTTGCGCTGATCACGCTGAAGCTGGTGGAGCCGAAGGTGACGAACAGCAGGAAGATCGCCAGGCCCATCCCCATGTCGCCGACCCGGTTGAGGATGAACGCCTTCTTGGCGGCGGCCGCCGCGGACGGCTTGTGCTGCCAGAACCCGATGAGGAGGTACGACGCGAGGCCCACGCCCTCCCAGCCGAGGAAGAGCCCGACGTAGTTCTCCGACAGGACCAGCATCAGCATCGCGGCGACGAACAGGTTGAGGTAGCCGAAGAACCGCCGGCGGCGTGGGTCGTGCGCCATGTAGCCGATCGAGTAGACGTGGATCAGCGACCCGACGCCGGTGATCAGCAGCAGGAACATCGCCGACAGCGGGTCGTAGAGCAGGTCCATGCCGACGTCGAGCCCGCCGACCTGGAACCAGTCGTAGAGGTGCTGAGAGACCTGTCGCTCACCTTCGTCACGCCCGAGGGCGGTGAAGAAGCAGATCAGGCTGATCACGAACGAGCCGAGGGGCAGCGCGGTGCCGAGGTAGTGGCCCCACTTGTCGGCGTACCTGCCGCCGAGAAGCAGCACCACGGCGCCGAGCAGCGGCAGCGCGATGATCAGCCACAGCAGCGAGAAGACCCCGTCGGCCTCGGTCGGGGCGACCACGGGGATGTGGTGCTCGGCCTCCGCGGCAGCGGTGAGCAACAGTTGGGAACGCATCGGGACGACAGTCTCCTTAGAACTTCAGCAGGCTGGCGTCGTCGACCGAGGCCGACCGACGGGTCCGGAAGATGGTCATGATGATCGCGAGCCCGATGACGACCTCGGCAGCCGCCACCACCATCACGAAGAAGGCGGCGACCTGACCATCGAGGTTGCCGTGCTGGTGGGCGAACGCGACGAATGCCAGGTTGCAGGCGTTGAGCATCAGCTCGACGCACATGAACACCACGATCGCGTTGCGCCGGGTCAGCACGCCGATCGACCCGATGGTGAAGAGGATCGCGGAGAGGGCGACGTACTCCGTCACGCCGGGTCCTCCTCGCTGCTCGCCGTTGCGGAGTCCTTGCCGCCTGTCTCGGGCTTGGTGGTCGGGTCCTGCTCGAGCTGTGCCGTGACCACGTCGATGTCGTCCGCGAGGTCGGCGGCCACCCGGATCGATCCGCGCGCAGCGAGGACCCGGGACACCGAGGCGGGCGCCGGGCTGCCGTCGGGCAGCAGCGCCGGGGTGTCGACCGCGTTGTGGCGGGCGTAGACACCGGGCGGCGGCAGCGGGCCCAGGTGGACGCCCTTCTCGCTGAAGTCGCGCACCCGCTGGGCCGCGAGCTCGGCCTGGTTGGCCCGCGGCGTGAGCCGCTCGCGGTACGTCAGCACCATGGCGCCGACGGCCGCGGTGATCAGCAGCGCGCTGGTGACCTCGAAGGCGAAGACGTAGCGGGAGAACAGCAGGTTGGCGAGCGCGGGCACGTTGCCGCCCTCGTTGGCGTCATCGAGCCCGACCGCGGCGCCGAAGGTGATCTGGGTGAGCCCCACGACGATCACGACGGCGAACGCCAGGCCGGTGAACCAGGCCAGCACCCGCTGCCCCTTGATCGTCTCCACCAGGGAGTCGGACGCATCGACGCCGACCAGCATCAGCACGAAGAGGAACAGCATCAGGATCGCGCCGGTGTAGACAATGATCTGGACGGCGAAGAGGAACGGCGCCTCGAGCACGGCGTACAGGATCGCCAGGCTGATCATCACGACGGCCAGCAACAGCGCTGCGTGCACCGCCTTGCGGACGAAAAGGATGCCGAGAGCGGCCAGCACCATGATCGGCGCGAGGATCCAGAACGCGGTCACGCCTGGTCACCTCCCGCAGGGGCCGGCTTGAAGTCGCCGCGGTAGTAGTCCTTGTCGTCCTCGCCCAGCAGCATCGCGTGCGGCGGCTCCTCCATGCCGGGGAGCAGCGGGGCGAGCAGGTCGGACTTCTCGTAGATCAGGCTCGAGCGGCTGACGTCGGCGAGCTCGTACTCGTTGGTCATCGTCAGCGCGCGGGTCGGGCACGCCTCGATGCAGAGTCCGCAGAGGATGCACCGCAGGTAGTTGATCTGGTAGACGCTGCCGTAGCGCTCGCCCGGCGAGAACCGCTGCGAGTTTCCCTCGGCGTCCGGCTGGTCGCTGTTGGACGCACCCTCGACGTAGATCGCGTCGGCCGGGCAGGCCCACGCACAGAGCTCGCACCCGATGCACTTCTCCAGACCGTCGGGCCACCGGTTGAGCTGGTGACGGCCGTGGAACCGCGGTGCAGTGGGGAACTTCTCCTTGGGGTACTGCTCGGTGACGACCTTGCGGAACATGGTCCGGAAGGTCACGCCGAACCCGGCGACCGGGTCCCAGAACTGCTCCTTGAGGGACGGGGTGCCCTGCTTGCCCGGTTGATCAGCCATCGGTCGCCTCCGCGCCCTGGGTGGTGGTGACGGGGTGCTGGTCGGCGAACACGAGCGGCCGGGCCGCGCCTTGCACGGCGCCGCCGGCCGGCATCGGCGGCACGGGGAAACCACCCTTGCGCGACGCGTCGACCTCCGTCGCCTCGCTCTTGGCCGACTTGCCCTCGGGGACCAGGAACAGGACGAGGAAGACAGCGAGCAGGACGCCGGCGACGATCATCGCCGTCTGCCGGTCGAACTCGAGGTCCTCGCGGGCGACCCGCATGGTGGCGACCGCGATGATCCAGATCAGGGAGATCGGGATCAACCTCTTCCAGCCGAAGGCCATGAACTGGTCGTAGCGCAACCGGGGCAGCGAGCCGCGCAGCCAGATGAAGATGAAGACGAAGAACATGACCTTGCCGAAGAACCACAGCACCGGCCAGTAGCCCTCGTTGGCGCCGGCCCAGAACTCGTCGATCCAGAACGGGGCGTGCCAGCCGCCGAGGAACAGGGTCGTGGCCAGGGCCGAGACGGTCGCCATGTTGATGTACTCGGCCAGGAAGAACAGGGCGAACTTCAGCGAGGAGTACTCGGTGTGGAAGCCGCCGACCAGCTCGCCCTCGGCCTCGGGAAGGTCGAACGGGGCGCGGTTGGTCTCACCCACCATCGCGATCATGTAGATCACGAATGACGGCAACAGGATCAGCCCGAACCACCAGTCGTCCTGCGCTGCGACTATCTCGCTGGTCGACATCGAACCGGCGTACATGAAGACCGACACCAGGGCGAGGCCCATCGCGACCTCGTAGGAGATCATCTGCGCGCTCGAGCGGAGGCCGCCGAGCAGGGAGTACGTCGACCCGCTGGACCAGCCGCCCAGGACGATGCCGTAGATGCCGATCGACGCGATCGCCAGCACGAACAGCACCGCGACCGGCATGTCGGTCAGCTGGAGCGGCGTCCGCTCACCGAACAGGTTCACCTCGGGGCCGAACGGGATCACCGCGAACGTGACGAAAGCCGGGACCACCGCGATGACCGGGGCCAGGATGAAGACGAGCTTGTCGGCGGCCTTGGGCGTCAGGTCCTCCTTGAGCGCCAGCTTCACGCCGTCGGCCAGCGACTGGAGCAGCCCGAAGGGGCCGTGCACGTTGGGGCCGATCCGGTGCTGCATCCGAGCGACGACCCGGCGCTCCCACCAGATGTTGAACAGGGTGAGCAGCACCAGCACCACGAAGATCATCAAGGTCTTGACGACGACGATCCACCAGACGTCGTGGCCGAAGGCTGCAAGCTCCCCGGTCTCGGTCGCCAGCGGCATCAGGTTCGCGCTCATGCCTGTCCTCCCTCGACTCGGACGCGACTGCCCGGTGAGGCGAGATCGCTGAGCACACCGGCACCGAACGAGTTGGCAGGCACCCACACCACGCCCGGGGTCAGGTCGTCGGCGACCTCGGCCGGCAGGGTGATCCAGCCGCGATCACCGGTGATCGTGACGGTCGGACCACAGGCGTCGTAGACGTCCTGGGTCACCAGCGCGACCGGAGTGCGGGCGGTGGCCCTGAGGTACTTGTCGCCGTCCTGCATGCGCCCGTTGTCGATCGACTGCTTCCAGGTCGCCAGCACCAGGCCCTCGCCTGCTGCGGTCGTCGAGTAGTCCGAGCCGCGAGAGTGAGGCGTATCGAGACGTCGATCGCCGTCCCACGGGCCGAGCTGGGTCATCTCGGCGCGTACCTCGGGCACCGTCCGGAAGCCGAGCGGAGTGCCCATCTCCTCGGCCACTCCCGCCAGGATCCGCAGGTCGGGGAGCGACGCCGGGTTGCGCAGCGCCGCCTCGAACGGGCGCGGCCGCCCTTCCCAGTTGACGAAGGTGCCGGCCTTGTCGCTCACCGGAGCGACCGGCAAAACCACGTCGGCGGCGCGGGTCACGTCGGTCTCACGGAGGTCGAGCGCGACCACGAAGCCAGCGGCCCCGATGGCGGCACGCACCCCCGCCGGGTTGGCCATGTCGGCCGGGTCGACGCCGCCGATCACCAGACCGCCCAGCTCACCGCGGTGGAGCGCCTCCGCGATCGCGTCGGCGTCGCGGCCCTCGGCGTGGGGCAGCGCATCGACACCCCAGGCGGCAGCGAGGTCGACCCGAGCGGACGCGTCGCCCACGGGTCGGCCACCAGGCAACAGGTTGGGGAGGCAACCGGCCTCGATCGCACCGCGGTCACCGGCGCGGCGCGGCACCCAGGCGAGCCGGGCGCCGGTTTTCGCAGCAAGGTCGGCGACAGCGGTGAGTGCGCCGGGCACGGTCGCGAGCCGCTCACCGGCCAGGACGACCGTCGAGGAGTCGACGCCGTAGTCGCTGGCCAGTAGGGAGGAGATCGCGGCCGACTCGTCCCCGGGCGCTGTCGGCACCAGGCGCCCGCCGAGCTTGGTGAGGCCGCGCGTGGAGAAGGGCGCGATCGCGAGGACGGTGGTGCGTCGGGCCAGGACCGCCTTGCGCAACCGCAGGAAGATCGCTCCCGCCTCGTCCTCGGGCTCGAGCCCGACCAGGACGATCTTCTGCGCCGACTCGAGGTCGCCGTAAGTGACCCCGCCGTTGCGGGGGGCGGTGAGCGCGACCCGGGTCGCAAGGAACCCGGCCTCCTCGGCGGAGAGCGGCCGGGCGCGGAAGTCGACGTCGTTGGTGCCGAGCGCGACCCGGGCGAACTTGCCGTAGGCGTAGGCGTCCTCGGCAGTGAGCCGGCCACCGGTCAGGACACCGACCCCGCCGGCGGACTTCGCCGCGATGAGCCCGCGGGCCGCGACCGCGAAGGCCTCGGGCCACGACGCGGGACGCAGGGCGCCGTCGGCACCCCGGACCTGCGGGTAGGTGATCCGGTCGTCACCGTGGGCGTAGGTGAACGCGAAGCGGTCCTTGTCGGTGATCCACTCCTCGTTGACGGCCGGGTCGTCACCGGCCATCCGGCGCATCACCTTGCCGCGCCGGTGATCGACGCGGATGGCGGAGCCGCAGGCGTCGTGCTCGGCGATGGCTTGGCTGGACACCAGGTCGAACGGGCGGGAGCGGAAGCGGTAGGCCTCCGACGTCAGCGCGCCCACCGGGCAGATCTGGATGACGTTCCCGGAGAAGTAGGAGAGGAACGGCGCGTCCTCGGCGATGCCGATCTGCTGCTCGGCTCCGCGCTCGAGGAGCTCGATGAACGGGTCACCGGCGATCTCGTCGGCGAACCGGGTGCACCGCTGGCAGACGATGCAGCGCTCCCGGTCGAGCAGCACGATGGGCGACAGGTTGATCGGCTTGGGGAAGGTGCGCTTGGTGCCCTCGACCACTCCCTCGGCGCCGCCGGAGAAACGTGACTCGCCCCGGCCGTTGGACATCGCCTGGTTCTGGAGCGGGCACTCACCGCCCTTGTCGCAGACCGGGCAGTCGAGCGGGTGGTTGATGAGCAGGAACTCCATCACGCCCTGCTGCGCCTTGTCGGCGACCGGGCTGGTGACCTGGGTGTTGACGACCATGCCGTCGGCGACCGGGAGGGTGCACGAGGCCTGCGGCTTGGGGAAGCCGCGGCCGTTGCCGGCGTCTGGGACGTCGACCAGGCACTGGCGGCAGGCTCCGACCGGCGCGAGCAGCGGGTGGTCGCAGAACCGCGGGATCTGGACGCCGACCTGCTCGGCCGCCCGGATCACCAACGTGTCCTTCGGTACGTCGACCTGGATGCCGTCGACGGTGACGGTTGCCAGGTCGGTCTCGGTCACAGCCTTCTCCGGCGTGGTGGTCATGCGGTCACCTCCACCGAGGACGCAGCGAAGACGGTTGACTGCGCCGGGTCGAACGGGCACCCGCCGTGCGTCAGGTGCGCGAGGTACTCGTCGCGGAAGTACTGGATCGAGCTCGAGATCGGGCTGGTCGCGCCGTCGCCGAGCGCACAGAACGAGCGGCCGAGGATGTTGTCGCACTGGTCGAGAAGCAGGTCGAGGTCGGCGTCGCTGCCCTGTCCCCTCTCCAACCGGGAGAGGGTCTGGACGAGCCACCAGGTGCCCTCACGGCACGGCGTGCACTTGCCGCAGGACTCGTGCTTGTAGAACTCCGTCCAGCGCAGCACGGCGCGGACGACGCAGACGCTGTCGTCGAAGATCTGCAGTGCTCGGGTGCCGAGCATCGAGCCGGCGGCACCGACGGCCTCGAAGTCGAGGGGGACGTCGAGGTGCTCGGCGGTGAGCAAGGGGGTGCTGGAGCCGCCCGGCGTCCAGAACTTCAGGTCGTGGCCCTGGCGCACGCCGCCGGCGAGGTCGAGCAGCTCGCGCAGGGTGATGCCCAGCGGCGCTTCGTACTGGCCGGGCTTCTGCACGTGGCCGGAGAGGGAGAAGATGCCGTAGCCCTTCGACTTCTCGGTGCCCATCGACGCGAACCACTTGGCACCGTTGGCCACGATGCTCGGCACGGACGCGATCGACTCGACGTTGTTGATGACGGTCGGGCTGGCGTAGAGGCCGGCGACGGCAGGGAACGGCGGGCGCAGCCGCGGCTGCCCGCGGCGGCCCTCGAGCCCTTCGAGCAGCGCCGTCTCCTCGCCGCAGATGTAGGCACCGGCGCCGGCGTGGACCACCACATCGAGGTCGAACCCCGACCCGTGGATGTCCTTCCCGAGATGGCCGGCGGCGTACGCCTCTTCGACAGCGGCCTGCACCCGGCGGATGACGTGGAGGACCTCGCCGCGGATGTAGATGAAGGCCGTGTTCGCACGGATGGCGTAGGAGCTGATGATGACGCCCTCGACGAGCACGTGCGGGTTGCCCATCATCAACGGGATGTCCTTGCAGGTGCCCGGCTCGGACTCGTCGGCGTTGACGACGAGGTACTTGGGCTTCGGGTTGTCCTGCGGGATGAACGACCACTTCATGCCGGTCGGGAAGCCGGCGCCGCCGCGGCCGCGCAGGCCGGAGTCCTTGACCGCATTGACCACGGCGTCCGGGCTCATGGCGAAGGCCTTGTCGAGCGCCGCGTAGCCGCCCTTGCCCTCGTAGGCCGGCAGCGTCCAGCCGCGCTCGACGTCCCACATGTCGGTGAGGACCGGCGTCAGCACGGAGTCCTGGCTCGTCACTGCGCGTCCTCCTTCTCCGCAGCGGACTCGCCGGTGCCGCTGGTCTCCTCGACCGTCTCGGACTCGGCGCGCCTCGTGTCGGCGTCGGCGACCGCGTCCTCCTTCGAACCGGATGCCTCGACCGCAGCCGGCTCCGCGGCCGCCGGAGCGGTCCACCCACGCTGCCGCGCGATCTCCAGCCCGACGAGGCTGGCGGGCCCGGCGACCGGACCTTCGTCGACCAGTCCGTCGGGGAAGCCGGCGAGCACCCGCTCGGCCTCACGCCAGGTGCAGAGGTTGGGTCCGCGGGTGGAGCGCACGTCGTGGCCGGCGCGGAGCGACTCGACCAGCTGGACTGCCCCTTCCGGGGTCTGGTTGTCCATGAACTCCCAGTTGACCATCACGACCGGGGCGTAGTCGCAGGCCGCGTTGCACTCGACGTGCTCGAGGCTGACGGAGTACTGGTCGCCCTGTCGCTTCTCGGCCACCTCGTCGTTGCCGATCTCAAGGTGGTCCTTGAGCCGGTCGAAGATCGCGTCGCCGCCCATCACCGCGCACAGTGTGTTGGTGCAGACGCCAACGTGGAAGTCGCCGACGGCGTGCCGTTTGTACATCGTGTAGAACGTCGCCACGCCGTTGACCTCGGCCGGCGAGATGTCGAGGATCCCGGCGCAGACCTCGATGGCCTCCGGCGTCACCTTGCCCTGCACCGACTGCGTGAGGTGGAGCATCGGCAACAGGCCGGAGCGCTTCTCCGGGTAGCGGGCCGCGATCTCGCGCAGCTCGCCGAGCGTCTTGTCGTCAAGGGCTGTCATCGGTCGACGCCTCCCATCACCGGGTCGATGCTGGCGATCGCGACGATGACGTCGGCGATCATGCTGCCCTCGCTCATCACGCCCATTGCCTGCAGGTTGTTGAACGACGGGTCGCGGAAGTGAGCGCGGAACGGCCGGGTGCCGCCGTCGGAGACGACGTGGGCGCCGAGCTCGCCGCGTGGCGACTCGATCGGGACGTAGGCCTGGCCGGCCGGGACCCGGAAGCCTTCGGTCACCAGCTTGAAGTGGTGGATCAGCGCCTCCATCGACTCACCCATGATGTGCCGGATGTGGTCAAGGCTGTTGCCCATGCCGTCGCTGCCGATCGCCAGCTGACTGGGCCAGGCGATCTTCTTGTCAGCGACCATCACCGGCTCGCCCTCCATCTTCGCGAGGCGATCCGCCGCCTGCTCGATGATCTTGAGCGACTCCCACATCTCGTTGAGGCGCACCCGGAACCGGCCGTACGAATCGCTGGTGTCCCAGGTCTGCACGTCGAAGTCGTAGGTCTCGTAGCCGCAGTACGGCGACGACTTGCGCAGGTCCCACGGGTAGCCGGTGCTGCGCACGATCGGTCCGGTCAGGCCGAGCGCGAGACATCCCTCGAGGTCGAGGTGGCCGACGCCCTCGAGGCGGGCCTTGAAGATGGGGTTCGCGTTGCAGAGCGCGGCGTACTCGGGAAGTCGCTTCTTCATCAGCGCGACGAAGCCGCGGATCTCTTCGAGAGCGCCGGGAGGGAGGTCCTGGGCGACCCCGCCCGGCCGGATGAACGCGTGGTTCATGCGGAGGCCGGTGACCAGCTCGAACAGGTCGAGCACCAGCTCCCGCTCACGGAAGCCGATCGTCATCACGGTGAGCGCGCCGATCTCCATGCCACCGGTCGCGATGCAGACGAGGTGGGAGGAGATCCGGTTGAGCTCCATCAGCAGGACCCGCATGACCTGTGCCTTCTCTGGCACGTCGTCTTCAATGTCGAGCAGCCGCTCGATGCCGAGGACGTAGGTCATCTCGTTGAAGAACGGGCTGAGGTAGTCCATCCGGGTGCAGAACGTGGTGCCCTGCACCCAGGTGCGGTACTCCATGTTCTTCTCGATGCCGGTGTGGAGGTAGCCGATGCCGCACCGGGCCTCGGTGACCGTCTCGCCGTCGAGCTCGAGGATCAGTCGGAGCACGCCGTGCGTCGACGGGTGCTGCGGACCCATGTTGACGACGACCCGCTCCTGCGCGTCGCCGCCCTCGTCGCCGAGGCCGGCCGCGATGTCGTCCCAGTCCTGGCCGGAGACGGTGAACACCTTCCCGTCGGTGGTCTCCGAGGTGCCGGCGTAGACGTCGTGCGTCATGAGTAGCTCCTCCGCTGGTCCGGCGGTGGGATGGTGCCGCCCTTGTACTCGACGGGGATGCCGCCGAGCGGGTAGTCCTTGCGCTGCGGGTGACCCGGCCAGTCGTCGGGCATCAGGATCCGGGTGAGGGCCGGGTGCCCGTCGAAGATCAGGCCGAACATGTCGAACGTCTCGCGCTCGTGCCAGTCGTTGGCCGGGTAGACGCCGCACAGTGACGGCAGGTGCGGGTCGGCGTCGGGCACGCTGACCTCGACCCTGATCCGGCGGTTGAACGTCATCGACAGGAAGCTGTAGACCGCGTGCAGCTCACGCCCGGTGTCCTCGGGGTAGTGCACGCCGCTGACGCCCGCGCAGAGCTCGAAGCGCAGGCTCGGGTCGTCGCGCAGCAGCTTCGCCGCTGCGAGCAGGTTGTCGCGGGAGACGTGGAACGTGATCTCGCCGCGATGGATCACTACCGACTCGATGAGCGGGTCGAGGCCGTCGGCGACGGCGTCGAACCAGCCGCCGTACGGGCGCTCGGCGGCAGCCGGGTAGACCACCGGGGCCACCAGCCCGCCGTACCCGCTGGTGTCGCCGGTGCCGGGGGCGCCGAACATGCCCTGGCGCTCACCGATCTTGCGCACCTCGCCGGTCGGAGCCGGGACGTTCTCGGGCGACTGCTCGACGGCGGGCTGCACGACCGGCTCCTTCGGCTGGTCGACCACCTTGTCCTCGGGCTTCTCCTCGGGCTTGTCCTCGGGCTTGTCGTCGGTCACCGCAGCATGCCCTTCATGTCGCCGGTGGGCAGTGCGACCAGACCCTCGGCCTCGAGCTCACGGATCTGGGCGAGGCGGTTGGCGCCGAGCGGCGTGGACTGGACCTTGTCGTGAAGCTTGAGGATCGCGTCGATCAGCATCTCGGGCCGCGGCGGGCAGCCGGGGAGGTACATGTCGACGGGTACGACGTGGTCGACGCCCTGCACGACCGCGTAGTTGTTGAACATGCCGCCACTGCTGGCACACACGCCCATCGCGAGCACCCACTTGGGCTCGGCCATCTGGTCGTAGATCTGGCGGAGCACGGGAGCCATCTTCTGGCTGACCCGGCCGGCGACGATCATCAGGTCGGCCTGGCGCGGGCTGGCCCGGAAGACCTCCATGCCGAATCGCGCCAGGTCGTACTTCGGTCCGCCGCTGGTCATCATTTCGATGGCGCAGCACGCCAGGCCGAAGGTGGCCGGCCAGAAGCTGGCCTTGCGGAAGTAGCCGGCGACGCCCTCGACCGTGGTCAGCAGGACGCCGGTAGGGAGCTTCTCTTCAATTCCCACTGCTGGGCCTCAATCCCATTCCAGGCCGCCGCGGCGCCAGACGTAGGCGTACGCGATGAAGACGGTGGCGATGAAGATGACCATCTCGACCAACCCGAACCAGCCCATTGCGTCGAACTGCACGGCCCAGGGGTAGAGGAAGATGATCTCGATGTCGAAGACGATGAAGAGCATCGCGGTGATGTAGTACTTCACCGGGAAGCGGCCGCCGATCGCCTGTGGCGTCGGCTCGATGCCGCACTCGTAGGAGTCGACCTTGGCGCGGTTGTAGCGCGCCGGTCCGACGACGGCGCTCATCGCGATGGAGCCGACCGCGAACAGCGCGGCCACGGCCGCCAGGACCAGTACCGGCGTGTAGAGCTCCAACTGCCTCCCCTTCCCGTGCGCGGGGCCCTGCTCGGGGGCCCGTTCGTGATCTTGTGAAAGGAATCACGAGTGGCGTGGCACACATACTGCCACCACGCGACACCCGCCGCACAAGGGGGTCTGAGGGTTCTGAAAGAGCCGCTGACCTGGGGATTTACCTCATGGGAGTGTGGCGTAAATCGGCGCTGCGGGGTTGGTGGGGTCGCCTGGCGGGTGTCGTCCACGGCCGGGCTCGGAGCCGCCGGCGGGAGAGCTTGCGCCGGCCCGACAACCACATCCCGCGCGAAGCGCGATCCGTCAGGCGGTGGCGCGGTGCAGGGCGACGATGCCGCCGGACAGGTTGCGCCACTCGGGGTGCTGCCAGCCGGCTTCGGCGATCATCGCGGCGAGACCCGCTTGGTCGGGCCAGGCGCGGATCGACTCGGCGAGGTAGACGTAGGCGTCCGGCGACGACGAGACGGTCTTCGCGATCGCCGGGAGGGTCTTCATCAGGTACTCGAGGTAGACCGTCCGCCATGGCGACCAGGTCGGGTGGCTGAACTCGCACACGACGAGGCGGCCGCCGGCGCGGGTGACCCGGCGCATCTCGGCGAGGCCCTTGACCGGGTCGACGATGTTGCGGAGCCCGAAGGAGATGGTCACCGCGTCGAACGTGTCGTCGGCGAACGGCAGTCGGGTCCCGTCACCCGCGGTGAACGGCAGGTGCGGCAGCTGCTTCTTGCCCACCTGCAGCATGCCGATCGAGAAGTCGCAGGGCACGACGGTCGCGCCGGCGTCGGCGAACGGCTGGCTCGACGTACCGGTGCCGGCCGCGAGGTCGAGCACCTTGTCGCCGTACGCCGGATCGACGGCCTCGAGCACCTCGCGCCGCCAGCGACGGTCCTGGCCGAAGGACAGCACGTCGTTGGTGATGTCGTAGCGCTTAGCAACGGCGTCGAACATCCGCCGTACGTCGGCGGGTTGCTTGTCGAGTGCTGCGCGGGCCACCCAGGAAGCGTAGGGGTTCCGCGAGCTTCGCAACCAAACGGGCTGCCAGTGCGTCCTCTCGGTACACAACAACAACGAATCGCCAACACCCACAAGGATCCCGCCATGTCGTTCGTCCGCCGCTTCACCATCGTCGCCGTCGTTGCGGCGCTTCTGTGCGGCCTCGCGTACGGCGTCGGCTGGGCCAGCCAGGAGGGCAACCTCCCCTGGCAGCGCCCCGTCGACGACGCCAACACCCTGCCCGTCCAGCCCGCCCAGGACCGACCCGACAGTCACGTCCCGGACGAGCAGCCGCCGGCCGACTCCACCGATGAGCCGTCCGACGAGCCCACCGACGAGCCCGACAAGCCGACCGAGCCCGTGCTCGAGCCCGGCCGCACCCTGCTCGCCCCCGGAGCGTCGGGCGACGAGGTCCGCGACCTGCAGGCCCGGCTGGCCCAGATCGACTGGTTCAACGCCGACGTCACCGGCTTCTACGGCGACGTGACGACCGAGGCGGTGCGCGGCTTCCAGGCCAAGCGCGAGATCCCGGTGACCGGCGAGGTCGACCGGCGCACCCTCGACCGTCTCAACGCGATGACGACCGAGCCGACGCAGGCGGAGCTGACCAACCAGCCGACCACCAACACCCCCGGCGCGCTCGACCCGCGCTGCCTCGAGGGACGGGTGATCTGTGTCGACAAGTCGAGCAGCACCCTCCGCTGGGTGGTCGACGGCGAGGTGCTGAAGACCATGGACGCGCGATTCGGCGGTTCGGCGACCCCGACCCGCGAGGGTGAGTTCAGCGTCTTCGACATGAACCGCGACCACGTGTCGAGCCTCTACGACACGTCGATGCCGTTCGCGATGTTCTTCTCCGGCGGCCAGGCGGTCCACTACTCGCCGGACTTCGCCGCGGTCGGCTACAACGGCGCCTCCCACGGCTGCGTCAACACGCGGGACTACGACGGCGTCGCCTGGCTGTTCGACCAGGTGCAGATCGGCGACAAGGTCATCGTCTACTGGAGCTGATTTCGATCTTGCTGTCACAACCTCCTTGGTTGCGGTGTCTTCATGGCATGACCGCAACCAAGGAGGAAACCATGAGCAACACCCGAGTCCCCGCGGCCGACATCACCGGCTTCAAGGGCGCGCTGCTGAAGCGGCTCATCAAGAAGACGCTCGGCCAGGTGCCGACGTCCGTCGGCGTCTACTGGCACAACCAGAAGGTGCTGATGGGCATGGCCTCGGTCGGGCAGAAGGTCCAGAAGTGGGACATGTGCGACGAGGGGCTCAAGACCTTCGCGCACATGGCGGTGGCGTCGTACATCGGCTGCACGTGGTGCCTCGACTTCAACTACTTCGAGGCCCGCAACAAGGACGTCGACATGGACAAGGCGCGTGAGGTGCCGCGCTGGCGGGAGTCCGACGTCTTCACGGCGCTGGAGCGGGACGTGATGGGCTACGC
Organism: uncultured Actinomycetota bacterium; assembly: GCA_963846535.1. GTDB lineage: Bacteria > Actinomycetota > Actinomycetes > Propionibacteriales > Nocardioidaceae > Nocardioides. Next base: position 828,691 of record CAWJWK010000008.1, on the reverse strand, counting down.
CGAGGCCATGAGCCAGACCCCGGTCACGGTCGACGACGAGATGGTCGCGAGCCTGCGCGAGCAGATCGGCGACGCCGCACTGGTCGAGCTCACAGCCGTGATCGCGTTCGCGAACTTCACGACCCGGCCCAACGTGGCACTGGGCATCGAGTCCGACGGCTTCGCGGCCGCGTGCGGCCTCAAGCCGCTGGCCGAGCGACCGGTGTTGACGGGGACCACGGGCGTCGTACGGTCGTGACCGTGAACGATCCGTTCGTCGAGCACCGCAGCCTGCTCTTCACCGTCGCCTACGAGATGCTCGGCTCCGCGGCCGATGCCGAGGACGTCGTGCAGGAGAGCTGGCTGCGGTGGTCCGACCGCATCAAAGGCGACCAGGACGAGGTGCGTGCCCCGCGGGCCTACCTGGTCCGCATCGTCACCCGGCAGTCGCTCAACAAGCTGCGCTCACTCTCGCGGCGCCGGGAGGACTACATCGGCGAATGGCTTCCCGAGCCACTCCTCACCTCACCCGACGTGGCCGACGACATCGAGCTCGCTGAGAGCGTCTCGATCGCGATGCTCACCGTCCTCGAGACGTTGGGGCCGGCCGAGCGCGCCGTCTTCGTGCTGCGCGAGGTCTTCGACACGCCGTACGACGAGATCGCCGAGGCCGTCGGCAAGTCGCCAGCCGCGGTCCGGCAGATCGCGCACCGGGCCAAGGAGCACGTCGCGGCGCGGCGACCTCGCATGGAGGTCAAGCGGGACGAGCAGGAGGCAGCGGTGGAGAGGTTCCTCGCGGCGGTCCAGGGCGGGGACATGCAGGACCTGCTCGACGTGCTCGCGCCCGACGTGGTGCTGGTCGCCGACGGTGGCGGCATCGCGCGGGCAGCCCGGAAGCCGATTCACGGCGCCGGCAAGGTGGCAGCCTTCCTCGGCACCGCGAAGCGGATCAACATCGAGTTCACCAGCCTCCCGATCTCGATCAACGGTGTCCCCGGCGCGCGGCTCGACCTCCCGTTCGACGGCTCCACCACGGCGCTCAGCTTCGTCGTCGAGGACGGCCGGATCACGCGCATCTACGCCATGCGCAACCCGGAGAAGCTCCAGCGGCTGGGAACGGAGACGCAGCTGCAGCGGTGATGAGCCGAGTCATACGCAAGCCGCCGGACCGCCGTAGCCGGTGACCGCGTCGACGGCGGCCCGGCAGCGTGGCGCGCGGCGGCGGAGCCGCACGATGCGAAGCCCGCGGGGCCGAGCTTGCGAGGGCCCGGGCGGCGAGCTTCGTCCGCGACACGCTCGGGCAATTTCAGCTGAGGCCGGCCTGGCGGGCGATGTCGTCCGCCAGGTCGGCCGTCTGCTCGACGTCGAGCCCGCCGGCTTCGTAGACGTTGATGGTGCGGCCGCCGACGACGAGCTGGCACTGGACCTGGAACGGCGGCCCACCCTGCAGCTTCGCCTGCGACTGCCACTGAGCGAAGCACACGCTGTCGCCCTGGTGCACGTACTCGCCCACGGTCTCGGAGTTCGCCGACATCTCGGGCGGCACCGGAGGTCCGGTCTGGATGAACAGCCCGGACTCGCCGTTGTAGATCGTGACCGCGACGCGCACCTGCTCGTCCGCAGTCGCGTAGACGCCGACGACGCTGTCCGTCTCGAAGGTCTCGCTCAGCCGCTCACCGCCGTAGACCTCGACCTCGTCGAAGAGCGGCGCCAGCTCCTCGTTGAGCGCCTTGTAGCGCACCAGCGCGCCGCCGAGAAGCTCCTCGGGCAGCAGGTCGGCGACCGGCGTACCGTCGCCGGGGCCTGCCTCCTCCGCGTCATCGGCACTCGTCTCGGGCTCGTCACCGACGACCTCGGGAAGGCCGACGGCGAAGCCGACGACTCCGGCGAGCAGGACAACGCCGGAAACGGCACCGACCAGGGTGGAACGCAAAGGCATCCGGCCATCATGCCCGGCCGCGCGACGGCCTCACAGGTCGGTGCCGTCGGCGAGACGCACGTAGTCGAGGCCGGCAGCGCCGAGGAAGCGCCCGAAATGACCGTCCACGATGCCGAGGCCGGCGTCGGAGTAGATGCGGTCGTGAATTGCCACGTTGCGCGGCGCACCGACCGACCGCGCGAAGTCGATGCCCTCGGAGGCCTTCATCCACGGGGCGCACACCGGGGCGAGGAGTACGTCGACCGGCCCGCCGGGCCCGGTCAGCGCGTCGCCCGGGTGGAAGATCGTGACGTCGCCGAGGCCCAGCAGGTAGCCGCTGTTGTCGAAGCGCGGCAGCTCCGGGTGGATGACCGCATGCAGCTCGCCGACCGCGGTGATGGCTACGGAGCCAGCCGTGAAGTCCTCCCCGGGCACCACCACCGTCACCCGCTCCGCCACGTCGGGCGCACCGTCCCGGATCTGGGCCGCCACCGCGGCGATCGTGTAGATGGGCGCGTCGGTCCGGCGCAGGTGGTCGGGGTGGTAGTGGTCCGGGTGCTCGTGCGTGATCAGCACCGCGTCCGCCTCGTCGACGGCGCAGGCTTCGGTGAACACGCCCGGATCGAGCACCACCGTGGTGCCGTCGTGCTCCACGCGGACACAGGCGTGGCCGAGCTTGGTCAGTCGCATGGCCTCCACGCTAGTTGAGGAATCAACGAGGGTGCCGGCCGGTTGGGCCGGTCATGATCGCGATCACCGGTGCCACTGGAGCCCTCGGAGGACAGGTGGCTCGTCTGGTCGCCAACCTCTCGCCACGTCTGGTCGTCCGCGATCCGTCGCGCGCACCCGACACGAGCGGCGACGTCCGGCAGGCGTCGTACGACGACCGCGCCGCGGCCGAGGCCGCGCTCGGCGGCGTGACCACGCTGTTCCTCGTCTCCGCCGCGGAGTCCGCGACCCGGCGCGAGCAGCACCGGAACATGGTGGAGGCCGCGGCGTCGGCGGGAGTGCGGCACCTCGTCTACACCTCGTTCGTCGGCGCCGGAGCGGACGCGACCTTCACGCTCGGACGCGACCACGGCGACACCGAGCAGGCGATCCGGGAGGCAGCGGCGCGGACGGGGATGACGTTCACCCTGCTGCGCGACAACTTCTACGCCGACGTGCTGCCCTACTTCGCCGACGGCGAGGGCGTGATCCGCGGGCCGGCCGGGGACGGACGGGTGGCGGCGCTGGCGCGTGCGGACGTGGTTGACGTGGCGGCCACCGTGCTCCAAGCGCCGGAGGAGCACGTGGATGCCACCTACGAGCTCACCGGCCCCGAAGCGCTGACGATGGCGGAGGTTGCCGCCCGGGTGGGCGCCGTTGTGGGACGCGACCTCCGCTACCAGGAGGAGACGATCGACGAGGCCTATGCGTCCCGGCGCGCCGGCTACCCCGACGCCGCCGACTTCGAGCTCGACGCCTGGGTGAGCACCTACACCGCGATCGCCGACGGCTCGGTGGCCGGTGTCAGCGGCGACGTGGAGCGGATCACGGGCCGTCCGCCCCGCACCCTGGAGCAGGCGCTCAGCCAGTCGAGTGGTGGATGAAGCACCAGCGCCAGTCCTCGCCCGGTTCGACCGAGCGCATGACGGGGTGGGCGCTCTCGCGGAAGTGCGCAGTCCCGTGCCGGTTGGGTGAGGAGTCGCAGCAGCCGACGTGACCGCAGGTCAGGCACATCCGCAACGAGACCCAGCGGCTCCCGATCTGCAGGCACTCCTCGCAACCCGCGACCTCGCCGTCGGGATCGCGCAGCGGTGTGGACTGCAGGTGCTCGCACAGGTCGCCAGCAGGTGTGCGCATCCGTTGTCCCTCCACCTCGGACCTCTCCTCGTCCGCAGCGTCCAGCATGGACTCCTCGATGTCGAGCATCGCGAGCACGTCGCTCACGACCTCCGACGGCACCGATCCGGTCGAACGGATCTCCAGGACCCGGCGCCGCTCCGCCTCGATCATCTCCTCCCGCACCCGCGCATAGAGCGCGGCCGGACTCTCCTCGCCGGCGGTCGTGCCGAGCCGCTCCCAGGCGGCGAAGTTGCGCTGCTCGATGCGCTGCTTGATGAGCGCAGCGACGCCGTACGGATCATCGTCGCCGAGCTGGTCGAGGACCTGGTGACCGGCCTTGGACGCCTGCTGGAGCAGCGTGGCGCGGGCCAACGCGTCGTCCATCGGGTCGGGCGAGGGGACGTTGAGCCGACGGGCGAGCCAGCCCAGGGTCGTCCCCTGCAGCAGCAGGGTGCCGGCGACGACGGTGAAGGCGATCATCAGCAGCACCTCACGGTGCGGCACCGACTCCGGGATGATGAACGCAGCTGCCAGCGTCACCACCCCGCGCATCCCGGCCCACCCGATGAGGAACGTGTACGACGCCGGCGGTCGCCTGCCGGTCGTCGGGTCGGGGCCCGGTCGGATCAGCAGGTAGCGGACGGGAAACACCCAGACCATCCGGAGCACGACCACAGCGCCGAGCGTGGCGAGGCAGACGCTCACGATGGTGCCGGCCGGCAGCGTGCTCGCCCGGACGTCGTCGATCAGCCAGCCGGCCTGGAGGCCGATCAGCAGGAACACCGTGTTCTCGAGCATGAAGGCCAAGGTGCGCCAGTTCATCCGCTCGGCGATCCGGGACTGCGCCGTCTGCAGGATGGGCGCCTTGTGGCCGAGCAGCAGGCCCGCAACGACGACGGCGACCACGCCGGACGCGTGGATCTTCTCCGCCGCGATGTAGGCCGCGAACGGCACGACCAGTGAGATCCCGGTGTCGAGGACCGGGTCCTTGACGTGCCTGCGGATCTTGGCGATCAGGATGAAGACGCCGGCCCCGATCACCAGGCCGCCGCCGGCCGCCAGCAAGAAGTCGAGCCCGATCTCCCACGCGGGCGCCATCGCCGCCGTGGTGCTGATGGCGGCGATCGCCGTACGGAGGGCCACCAGCGCGGTGGCGTCGTTGAGCAGGGACTCGCCCTCGAGGATGGTGACGATCCGGCGTGGCAGTCCGATCCGGCGGCCGATCGCGGTCGCAGCCACGGCGTCGGGCGGGGCGACCACCGCGCCGATCGCGAACGCCGCGGCCCAGCCGACCTCCGGCAGGATCGCGTGCACCACCACAGCGACGCCGGCGGTCGTGAACGCGACCAGCCCGACCGAGAGCAGCAGGATCGGTCGCCGGTTGGCGTTGAAGTCGACGAGGGACGTGCTGATCGCCGCCGCGTAGAGCAATGGCGGCAGCAGGCCGAGCAGCACGACCTCGGGCTCGAGGTGGATCGTCGGGACGCCCGGGAGGTAGGAGCCCGCCCAGCCGACCAGGATCAGCGGGATCGGTGCCGTGATGCCCAGTCGGCCCGCGACAGCCGTGACCGTGAGCACGGTGACGGCGACGGCCACCAGCAGGAAGGCGATCTCCACGCGGTCATTGTCTCCAGAGGAGGCCGAGCACGGCCTTCGCCCCGTCGACCAGCCGTTCCGTCGAGAACAGGTCGGGGTGGTCGAGCATCACGCCGCCGAAGTGCTCGACGATGCCGAGCACGGCGTGGGAGTACAGCTCGGCGTCGACCTTCCAGCCGGGCTGCGACCTGCCGATCTTCTCGATGAGGCCGGCGAACATCTCGCGCACCCGCTCGCGGTCGGCCTCGATCCGCTCCAGCACCGTCTCGGGCATGCCGGCCGGCGGCCGCAGGATCGGGCGCCACATGGCCGGGTCCTCGCGCAGCATCGTGACCAGCTGCTCGATGGCCAGGGCGACGAAAGCGAGCGGATCGGCGTCGTCGACCTCCTCGGGCATCGCCTGGAGGAATCGCCCGAAGATCCGGACCTGCTGCCGGTCGAGCAGCGCCGTGACCAGCTCGCCCAGCCCGTCGAAGGCGCCGTAGACGACCGGCCGGGTGACGCCCGCCTCCTTGGCGACGGCATCGATCGAGAGGCCGCCGTGTCCCTCGCGGTTGATCACGGCAAGGGCCGCGTCCATCAGCTGTTCCCGCCGTACGTCGATCGGCACGCGCGCGGCGTACGGACGACGCTGACGTGGTGGGGCGGACACAACAGGAACCTTAATCGGAGCAGCCCCTTTCCTAATTACTACAGATGTGTAGTAATAGTCCCATGAGACGTAAGAACGTGCAGCCCCACGAGGACTACGGCTTCTTCGGCCCCGACTCGGTGACGTGGAAGGTCTGGTCGTACCCCACGTCGTTGACCATCGGCTTCCAGCGCGCCGTGGTCGTCGAGGAGCTCGACCCGGCGCTGGTCGCCTCGGTGACCGAGACCCAGGCGATCTTCGACCGGCCGCGCACCCGCTACGACCGGACGCTGAAGTACTTCGCGCTGGTCGCGTTCGGCTCGAGCCGCGAGACCTCGAAGGCGGCCGACATCCTGGTCAAGATCCACTCGAAGGGCATCGGCACCTGCCCCATGACCGGGATCAGGTACGACGCCAACGACCCCGACAGCCAGCTCTGGATCCAGCTCACCGGCTGGCACTCGATCCTGCTCGCCTACGAGCGCTATGGCCCCGGCAAGCTGAGCGCCGCGGAGGAGGCGCAGTACTGGGCGGAGTGCGCCGTCGCCGCCGAGCTGCAGACCTGCGACCCGGCCGACATCCCACTCAACCGCGAGGGGCTCCGCGCCTACTACGAGCGGATGCGGCCCCAGATGCTCGGCAGCGAGATCGCCAAGAAGGCCATGAACCAGCTGCTCGACGCGCGGGTGATGCTGCCGAAGCTGCCATGGTTCCTGGCGCCCACCAGCTGGGTGATCGCGTTCGCCCTGCGCAAGGGCACCATCGCGACCCTTCCCGGCTGGATGCGGGAGGAGAGCGGCTTGAAGCAGTCGAGGCTGATGGACGCGCTGATCCGTCCCGTACTGCGCATCGCGTTCTGGGTCGTGTCGCTCAACGGGCCGGCCCAGGTGCAGCTGCTCCGCCTGATCTCGCCGATGACGGTCCCGGTCGCGGCGCCGATCCTGCTCCGCGTCCCGCCGGAGAACGACGAGGTGTTCACACCGGCGGAGGCCAGGGAGCGCTACGGCTACGACCTGCCGCGCGAGGCGCACCTCGAGCTGCGAGCGCGGCAGCAGACCAAGGTCTTCGGCGAGGGCGGCAAGCCCAGCGACGAGGGGATCTTCGAGTCGGAGCCGATCCTGGGCAGCATCGCCTGACGGTCAGCAGATCAGGTCGGTGATGTCCGGGTTCGGCACGAAGGGAACCTTGATCGCCCACGTGGTATCGGCATTGCAGTCGAAGCTGCCCTCCACCTTTGTGTCGAGGATGTCGAGAAAGCTCGGCCGGAACACCGTCAGCTGCCAGGGCGAGTTCGTCCTCAGGGCATCGAGGGCGGCTTCTCCACGGGCCGCGAGGTCGAGCTGCTCGACGAGACGGGCCACTACCTCACTGCAGAGACGGGCGAGAACGGGTCGACCACGGTGGCCGCGCGGGTCGTCGGCCTGCAGTCGTTCCACGCGCAGCTGGGCGACCCGGTCACCGTGACGGCAGCACTCGGGCGGGCACCGCTGCACGCCCGCATCGTCGACCCGAGCCGCACGATCGGTTCCATGTCACGGTCAGCAGCAAGGTCCCGTTCTTCGCCAGTCGGGCGGAGAGTTCCGGCTGCAGGCCCGGATCAGCGGCCTCCGGCAGGTGACGGCTCACGTCGTGAGGAACGACTTCCGCCCCGTTATCGACCTGGTCACCAATCAGACGACGATCGAGTCGCACCTCGATCCGGATGTGGTGCAGGAGCGCTCGGCGCGTGCGACGCTCCGGGTCGACGATGGAATCGCCACGGCGACGCTCGACCACCTGCCCGCCGACATCAACACGCTGGACATCTTCGAGTCCCTGCGGCCGGCAGCGCTGGGCAGGAGGCAGGAGACCCTGCAGCGGGTCGACTATCAGGCATCTTCGCCGGTCGACATCACCGTCGATAGGTGAGCAGGTCGGCGATGTCCTCCATGGTGATCAGCGACGACCCGACTGGCTCCTCGGCGGTCGATGCTGGGACGGGGCTCGCGTTGACGAGCGAGAACACCAATGCCGGGGCGGCGAGAATGCGAAGGACGGGCATGGGATCCACCAAGGGGTCAAGGAGGAGGGCGGGACGATGGCTACCGATTCGTGGCAAGCGCCGGCGGCGCCATCGCCGGCGAGCGCCGCGTTGCGCGCAGCACCGCAGCAACGACTCGCGGCCGAAGCAGGACGGTCGGCGGTTCGAGCAGCGCGGTCACCTCGAGGACCCGCTGGGCAACCGGCCGCGACGTGTGCGAGGCCCGGAACACTCTGTCCAGGTAGACGTTCATCACATCGGTGAGGGGTGCTTTCGGGCCCGTCGTCTGCGGGAACGCGAAGTCGCCGCCCGCGGAGATCTGCCAAGGCGCCTCGACGGCCTTGCCCGCCCGCTTGTAGTAGGCGCGGACGAAGCGCGGGCCGGTGCCGCGGACCCGGTCCAACGTGCCAGCGAGACTCTCGGCCTGAAACGCCGCCGATGTCATGCCCTGTCCGTACACCGGGTTGAAGCTGCACACAGCGTCGCCGAGCAGCACCAGGCCGCCGGGCACCCGACGCAACCTCTCCACATGGCGACGCTGACTAGCGGGCATCCCGTGAGTCATCACCTCTCCGACGGCCTCGGCCGTCTCGAGAATCTGCGCGATCCGCGGATTGGACAGGCCGCGTGCAAAGTCGAGGTAGCCGGCATCGTCCGAAGGGGCGCGGTCCCCGTGCCACCAACCCAACGTGACGAGCCATTCGCCGCCTTCGATGGGGAACGCGATCCCGCCGCGGAGCGATGGCGACGCAGGGATCGAGCACGCCGGCACCCGGGGCGCGAGGGAGTCCGGGCGGACGACCCTCGTGGCATAGCCCATGTCGATCCGGATGGCCGATGTCTTCGGCGCGTCGTACCCAAGGTCAGTAAGCCACTTCAGAGATCGCGCGGACCGGCCGGACGCGTCGACGACGAGATCCGCGGCGATCTGCTCGCCGCCCTCGAGGATCACCCCCGTCACCGCCGATCGAGCCAGGACGACGCCATGGACCGAGGCTCCCTCGCGTAGCGACACGTGGGGCAGTGCCAGCACGCGACGTCGCACGTGGTGTTCGATCAACGGTCGCGACGCCATGATCATCTCGATGCCGCTGCGAAACTCCTTCCGGTACCCGCCGGCCTGATGCCAGCTGACCTCTCCCCAATCGCCGAGGAGTGCACCGGACGCGACCAGCTCGTCGCGGAGGCCGGGGAACCACCGCTCCAACCGCCGTGCTCCAGCGGGCATGAGGGCGTGAACGTGCCGACCTTGTGGCACGCCCTTGCGCCAGGCCGGCGCGTCCCCGAGCTCGTCGCGCTCGATCACGACCACTTGCTCGAAGCGCTCGGAGAGCACCCGCGCGGCCAGCAGTCCGGCCATGCTTCCGCCGATGACGACGGCTGACGATCGGTTCGATCCATTCATTTCTGTTCCCCTTGGCTCTAGTTCGACTGGTGGAACCATGGGGTTTCGCGGGTGGCTGGGGGACCCGTGGCGAGTACCTATCTGTCCGATCGCAGTACCTATTTCCGCGCGCACCACCTACCCGCGCGGCGGTCGACTACTTATTCTTGACGGCTATGGTCAGCGGCGCGGCAGGCCTCTTCGAGCGCGAGGCCGAACTCGACGCCCTCGACGCGTGGCTGGAGCAAGCCGTCGCGGGCGAGGGTCGTCTCGTCCTGGTGTCCGGCGAGGCCGGGGTCGGCAAGACCGCCCTCGTCCAACAGTTCCTGACTACCCAAAGATCTGCGGCCCGGGTGATGGCCGGCAGCTGTGAGCCCCTGGCCACGCCGGCCGCCCTCGGCCCGATCACGGATATGGCGCACCTCCTGCCGGAGGAGGTGAGCGCGCACATGACGGACCCGGTCCGGTTCCGCCAGGCGTTCTTGTCCGAGCTCGCCGGCGCCCCCGCGGGAACCGTGCTGGTGATCGAGGATGCGCACTGGGCGGACGAGGCAACGCTCGACCTCCTGCGATTCGTGGCCCGGCGGTTGCAGCAGGTGCCGGCGATGATCGTCGTCACCTACCGGTACGACGAGGTCGGGGTCAGTCATCCGTTGCGGATCATGGCCGGCGACCTCGCGAGCCTCGCCCAGTTCAGACGGCTCGAGCTCACGCCTCTGTCGGCTAGCGCGGTCGGTGAGCTCGCCATCGAGTCGGGACTCGACGCCGAGCTGCTCCACCGTCGTACGGGCGGGAACCCGTTCTTCGTCACCGAGGTCCTGGCCGCCGGCGGCGAGCTGCCGTCCGCGGTTCGCGACGCTGTGCTCGCGCGGGCCGCACGAGTAGGAGATGCGGCACGACAGGCGCTGGAGGCCGCCGCATGTCTCGGATACCGGGTTCCCAGCCACGTCCTCGAGGCGATCGCCGACGTGGACGCGACAGCGGTCGACGACTGCGTGGAATCAGGAATGCTCGTCGCTCACCCAGAGGGCGTGACGTTTCGGCACGAGCTCGCCCGGACGTCCATCGCAGAGACCGTGCCGCCCGGCAGAGGACGGCGATACCACGCCGGCGCGTTGGCGGCGCTGCGCGAGCTGGTCCCCGACGCCGATCCCGCACGCCTTGTCCAGCACGCCGAAGGAGCGGCAGACCGCGCGGCAGTGTTGCGCTGGTCCCGGGCTGCCGCTGAGCGCGCTGCCCTGCTCGGTGCGCACCGCCAGGCAGCACAGAACCTTCGGCGCGCGCTCGACGTGGCGGACACACTGCCGGACACCGACCGCGCGGACCTGTACGACGGCTACGCGCTGCAGTGCGCCCTGAGTGACCAGACGACGGAGGCGTTCGAGGCGTTGCAAGTCGCCGCCGACCTGTGGCATGCCTCCGGCCACCGGGGACGTGAGAGCCAGTCCTTGGCGATGATGGCGAACATCGGACTGACGGGTCCGCAGTGGATCCCCGCCGCTGAGGACGCGTGCCGGCGGGCCGTCGAGGTGCTCGACGGCGTGTCCGCCAACCCAGAGCTCGCCATGGCGTTCGCGATGAACGCGAAGCTCACCACCCTGGCGTTCCAGAACGCGGAGGGTCGGGCCTGGGCGGAGAAGGCACTCGCGCTCGCGGAACCGTCGGTCAACGACCCAGGCGTCCTCTACGGCCAGCTGCTGAGCGCGCTCGCGCGAGTGCAGATGGGAGAGGACGGCGGTCTCACCGGTGTCGGAGACGCCATCAGCGCGGCGCGGGCCGCCGGCTGCCAGGACCATGCCGGATGCGCCTACTTCTGGATGACCCATTCGCTCGTGAGTCAGCGCAGGTACGGCGAGGCCGACGACTGGTACCGCACCGGCATCGACTTCGTGACCGAGCAGGACCAACAGATGTGGCGGGAATGGCTCCGCGCATGGCATGCCCGCAGTCTTTTCGAACGCGGTCGATGGGACGAGGCCGGCGTGCTCGCGGCTGAGGTCCTCAGGCAGGCACCGCTCGATGACGGCCGCAAACTGACGGCGATGCTGGTGCTCGCTCGAATCGCGGCGCGGCGCGGCGACTCCGATCCGACCGACATGCTCGACTACATCGGGAGCTCGGTCCGATCAGGGGAGCACGTGATCGGGTGGATCGTCGGACCGGCGGCTGCGAAGGCCGAGCTGGCTTGGTACCGCGGTGACGTGGACTCCATCCCGAGCCTGGTTGCGGACGCATACCGACAGGCGCGTTCGACGCTCGAGCCTTGGTCTCTCGGCGAGCTTGCCTCGTGGCTGCATCGCGGGGGCGCGCTGCCCAGTGCGCCGGACGACGTGGCGGAGCCGTACGCCCTCCAGTTCGCCGGCCAGTGGCGCGAGGCCGCGGATGCCTGGCAGGCGCTCGACTGCCCGTTCGAGCAGGCGCTCGCTCTGGCCCACACCGGCGACAAGGACGCGCTGCTCGAGGCGTTCGGGATCTTCGATCGGCTCGGTGCCCGTCCGGCGCGCGACCAGGCCGCAGCACGACTGCGCTCCCTCGGAGTCACCGCGACACCGAAGGCTCGGAAGAGGGCGATTGCCCCGGGTGATCCGCTGACGACCCGTGAGGCGCAGGTCCTGTCGCTCCTCGCCGACGGCCTCCGCAACGCCGAGATCGCGCGTCAGCTGTTCTTGTCCGAGCGGACGGTCGAGCACCACGTGGCGAACGTGCTGCGCAAGCTGCAGGTCAGCAATCGTGCCGACGCCGGACGACTGGCTCGTCATCGCGGCATCAACGCGATGACGAACGTCTGACGCCCGATCCGTCAGGGCTGATCGCTCGCGAGCGCCCGGATCCGGACGTCGAGCTCACGGCGAGTGGTGCGGTCGACGGCCGCCTCGATCACCTCGATGCCGCCGTTGGGGCTGGCGAGGGCCTGCTCGAGCTCCGGCCGGGAGGTGACTCGTAGGTGCGGGGTCCGGGTGGCCGCGCACAGGCTCGCCAGGTCCGTCCCGTGCGGGGTGCCGAAGAGCCGCTCGTAGGCAACGGCGTGCTCGGGCGCGCCCTGCTCCAGCATCGAGAAGATCGCGCCGCCGTCGTCGTTGACGACCACGATCGTCAGGTCCGGCCGTTCCTCCTCCGGCCCCAGCACCAGCGACGACTGGTCGTGCAGGAACGTCACGTCGCCCATCAGCGCGATCGACCGGGCGTCCCCTGCGCGTCCGAGCGCGGCGCCGATGGCCGTGCTGATGGTGCCGTCGATGCCGGCCAGTCCGCGGTTGGCGATCACCTTGCGGTGCTCGCCGACCGGCGCTGACGGCTCCATGATGTCGAGGTCGCGGATCGGGCTCGAGGCGCCGACGACCAGCAGGCTCTCGGCCGGCAGGGCGTGCGACACCGCGGCCACCACGGCGTACGGCGTCAGCCCGGGCTCCTGTGCCAGCAGTTGGTCGATCCGCCGACCCAGCTCGCGATCCGCCTGGTGCCAGCGCTCGAACCAGTCGGTCCCGTCCGGCTCGGGCGCCCCGGGCAGGGCGTCGAGGACGGCCGAACCGGGCGGCTGGACCGGCCACACCCCGCGTCCGGGCACGACCAGCACCTCGACGTCCTCGCGGGCGAGCAGGCGGGTCACCGGTCGGGACAGGGTCGGCCGGCCGAGCACCACGACCCGCTCGATCTGCGAGCCCAGCGAGGTGCCGAGCAGCAACCGGTAGGTGCGCAGCGCCTGGGTGCCCCGTCGAGCACCGCTCGACGGCTCGGCGAGCAGCGGCCATCCCGCCCGCTCGGCCAGCAGCCGAGCCGCAGGGCCGGCGTCGTCACCGGCCACCACGACAGTGCGCGGGCCGCGGGGCAGTGCCGGACCTTCGTCGTACCTGAAGTCTCGGGCCTCTTTTTCGCGAGTTCGGGGCCGAAAGTTCAGGTACGACGACACCTCCGGCACCAGCGGCTCGTCGAGCCTGACGTTGACGTGCAGCGGGCCCGCGGCGTCCCACGGGATCGCATTCAGATCGACGACGCGCGCGACGTCGTACGTCGGAACGAGGGGGCCGAAGATCCCCACCTGATCGGTGGTCTGGTTGGCGCCGGTAGCCCGCATCCGGGCGGGCCGGTCGGCCGAGACGACAACGAGCTGCACCCCGGCGTGGGCCGCCTCGAGCACCGCCGGGTGCAGGTTGGCGGCCGCGGTGCCGGACGTGCAGACGACAGCGGCACGTGCGCCGACCTTGGACAGACCCAGCGCCAGGAAGCCGGCGGACCGCTCGTCGATGCGGGTGTGCAGCTCGACATCGCTGGCCCAGACCGCGAACGCCAGCGGCGCGTTGCGCGAGCCGGGCGACAGGACCACGTGGCGCACGTGCTCCTCGACCAAGCGGGCGACGACCGCGGCGCCCAGCTCGACACCGCTGACCCCGCTCATGATCGACCATCCTGCTGCACCGCGCGGACCGCGGCGAGCCGCGCCTCCCACCACGCGACCCGGTCCGGCGGGGCCGCCAACCGGTCGAGCGCGGCGAGGTCAACGACCGGCCGGCCGATCCGGAGAGCGCCGTCGACCGGCAGCAGCGGCACGACCGCGACGTCGTCGGTCAGCAGCTGGACGGTCGCGAGCCCGCACGCGTAGGGCAGCTCGGGCAGCGCCGCCGCCAGCGCCACCCCGGCGGCGATCCCGAACGAGGTCTCGAGCGCCGAAGACACCACCACCGGCATCCGGATCTCCTCCGCGATCCGCAAGCACGCCCGCACGCCGCCGAGCGGTTGCACCTTGAGCACGGCGATGTCGGCAGCCGCCAGGTCGCGAACCCGGTAGGGATCCTCGGCCCGCCGGATCGACTCATCCGCCGCGATCGGAACGGACACGCGCCGCCGTACCGCTGCGAGGTCCTCGACCGATGGCGACGGCTGCTCGGCGTACTCGAGGCCGCCGACGGCCCGGTCCAGCACTCCGATGGCCGCGACCGCATCGTCGACCGTCCAGGCACCGTTGGCGTCGATCCGGATCCGGCCGTCCGGTCCCAGCGCGTCGCGCACCGCCTCGAGCCGGGCCTGGTCGTCGGCGAGCGTCTGCCCTGGCTCGGCGACCTTGACCTTGGCGGTCCGGCAGCCGCCGCGGACCACGATCGCGTGTGCTTCCTCCGGCCCGACAGCAGGCACCGTCACGTTGACAGGTACGACGTCGCGGACGGGCGCGGGCCAGTCGCCGGCCGCGGCCTCCGTCGCGCAGCGGAGCCAGGGCTCGGCCACGTGTGCGTCGTACTCCAGGAACGGGCTCCACTCCCCCCAGCCGGCCGGTCCCTCGACCAGCGCGGCCTCGCGCACCGTCAGACCGCGGAAGCGGGTGCGCATCGGGATCGAGACGATCCTCATCGCACCGCCCGCGCCTGCAGTGCCTGCCGGTCCGTCTTGCCGTTCGGCAGCAGCGGGATCTCGTCGACGACCACGACCTCGCGCGGCGCCCACGGGCGGGGATGACGCTCGGCGAGCCAGTCCCGGGCCTCGTCGAGCGTGAGCCCTCCGACGATGAAGGCCACCACCCGGTTGCCCCACTCCTCGTCCGGCACGCCCAGCACCTCGACGGCCGCGACCGACGGGTGCTCGCGGAGCCGGGCCGCGACCGCGACGGCGGGCACGTTGACGCCTCCGCTGACGACGATGTCGTCGACCCGGCCGAGCACGGACAGCAGGCCGTCCTCGTCGATCCGACCGGCGTCGGAGGTGAGGTACCAGCCGTCGACCAGTGTGCGCCCGGTGAGCTCCGGGTCGTCGACGTACTCCAGGAAGACGGTCGGACCACCGATCCGGATCCGTCCTCCCTCACCGACCGCGACGGCCACGCCGTCAAGGGGCAGGCCGTCGTAGACGCAGCCGCCCGCCGTCTCCGCGGCGCCGTAGGTCGCGACGACGCGGATCCCGGCCGCGGCCGCCCGCCGCCGCAGCGCGGGGTCGATCGGACCGCCGCCCAGGAGCACCGTGTTCGCCCGTCGCAGGGCCGCGGTCGCGTCGGCCTCGTCGAGGAACCGCCCGAGCTGGGTCGGCACCAGCGACACGAACCAGCCCTCGCCGGCCGGCCACCCGTCGCGCTCGAGCAGCACCGGCTCGTGCCCGGCGACCAGCGACCGCACGATCACCTGCACGCCCGCGACGTACGTCGGCGTCAGCGCCAGCACCCATGGTCCCGTTGCGCGGAGCCGTCGGGCGGAGGCCGCAACCGAGGCGAGGACGGCATCCCGGCCGAGCGCGACCCGCTTGGGGGCGCCGGTCGACCCGGACGTCTCGACCACCAGACGTACGTCGGACGGCCCTGCCAGCCATGTGCGGAGCTGCTCGACCACCGCGGCCGGATCCCCGTGCGGCGTCAGGTCGGACATGTCGACGAGGTTAGGCCGTCGGCGATATCCGGTGGCCGGGTGTCGGTTCCGTGGGGTGCAATATGACGAGTGACGACCACCCTCCCGGGCGACCAGCGCGGCTTCTTCCACCGACTGGTGCCGCCCACGCCGATGTCGAAGCGGCTGTCGATCCAGTCACTTCTGTTCTCGACCGGCGAAGGCACGTTCCTGACCGGCAGCGCGGTGTTCCTCACCCAGGTGGTCGGGATGTCCGCAGCGCGGGTCGGCCTGGCGCTCACGATCGCCGCGGTTGCCGAGTTCCTCCTCGCCTACCCCGCGGGTCGCATCGTCGACCGGTTCGGGCCCAAGCGGGTGTGGGCGCTGACCACGCTCGGGCTCTGCGGCTGCTTCGTGGCACTGCCGTTCGTGGGGTCGTTCGAGGAGTACCTCGTCGTCGCGCTCACCTTCTCCGTCTTCGGCTCCGCCGGCGGTTCGGCCTACCAGGCCTACGTCATCGACGTCCTGCCTCGGAAGGAGCGGGTGGAGACGCAGGCCTACATGTACTCCGCGCTCAACGTGGGCTTCACCCTCGGCGCCCTGCTCGGCGGCATCGCGCTCGCCACCGGCAGCCTCACCGTCATCCGCTGGACCCCGCTGTTCGCGGCCGGCTTGATGGCGATCAACGCGTTCTGGATCACCCGGCTGCCGAAGGCCCCTCATGACCTCATGGTCGCGAGTGGCGAGGCGCGGGTGAAGCCGACCGGCCCCGGCCCCGTGCGCAACACCGGCTGGATCCTGGTGACCTTCCTCACCGGCATCCTGTGGACCAACCAGGTGCTGCTCAACGTCGTGATCCCGCTCTGGCTGGTCGAGGCGACGGACGCGCCCCACGTGCTGCTGGCCTGGCTGTTCGGCACCAACACCGTGCTCTGCATCTTTCTCCCGGCCTACACGTCGAAGGGCGTCCGCGACCTGAGCGACGCGATGCGCTACGTGTGGATCTCGACCGCGTTCTTCGTCGTCTCGTGCCTGATCACGATGGTCACGCACTCCACAGTGGGGCTGATCACGGTGCTGCTCGTCTGGCTGGGCCACGTCACGGTGACCGGCGCGGAGCTGGCGATCTCGGGAGCAAGCTGGGCGTTCGAGGCCGAGCTGATGGATCCCGCGCGGCGCGGGGAGTACCAAGGCGTCCAGGAGGTCAGCCGCGCGATGGGCTCGATGTGGGCTCCGGCGCTCTACACGTTCCTCGCGTTGTCGTGGGGCGCCGAGGGCTGGCTGGTCATCGCCGGCATCGTGCTGACCGCGACGATCGCGATGAGGCCGTCACTCCGGCTCGCCGAGCGGTTCCGCGACACCTACTTCCCACTGGATCCCCACAACGATGGGGCGGGCGTGAAGTAGAGTTCTCTTGATGTCAAGATACCTTCCGGAGCGCCTGCTCCGCCTCGCCGGCCCGACCTCACTCGTCCGCAGGCTCTCCGCACAGTCGGTGCTGTCCGCCTTCGGCGACGGTGTCTTCCTCACCGGCAGCGCGGTGTTCTTCACCCAGATCGTCGGCCTCTCTGCGGCGCAGGTGGGTCTCGGCCTCTCCCTCTCGGGCCTGGCGACCTTCGGGTTGGCAGTCCCGCTCGGCAAGCTGAGCGACCGGTACGGCGCCAAGCGGGTCTGGGCGCTCAGCTCGCTCGTGGAGGCGCTGCTCTACCTGGTCTGGCTCGCCGTCGGCGACATGACCTCGTTCGTCGCGATGATGATCGGGCTCGGGCTGGTGCAGACGGCGAGCCGCTCGTCGCGCAACGCCTACCGCTTCGACGTCTTCCCGCGCGAGGAGCGGGTGAGCTCCAACGCCTACTTCCGCGCCGCCCGCAACGTCGGCTACACGTTGGGGGCGCTGCTCGCGGGCATCGCGCTCGCGACCAACGACGACGACGTAGTACGGCTGGTACCGGTCGTCACCGCCGGCCTGCTGGTGCTCAACGCCACCCTCGTCGCCCGGCTGCCGCGAGCAGCCCACCACGTCGCAGCGGAGCCGCTCCTCGAGACGGCGATCGAAGCCGTCGGCGAGAAGCGCAGCGCGCTGCGCAACCGCGGCTACCTCGCGATGGCGACGCTCGGCGGCGTGCTGTCGACGCACCAGGTGCTCCTCAACGTCGTCATCCCGCTCTGGCTGGTCGAGGAGACCGACGCACCACGAGTCCTGCTGGCCTGGCTGTTCGGCACCAACACCGTGATGGCGGTGGCGCTCCAGGTCGCGGCCGCGCGCGGCATCACGACCGTTGCCGACTCGCTGCGGGCGCAGCGCCGCGGGGCGTTCTTCTTCGTGCTCTCCTGCGGGATCGTCATGGTCACGCACGACACCATCGGCTGGGTCACCATCGCCCTGGTCTGGCTCGGCCACGTCACCGTGACCGGTGCCGAGCTGTTCCAGTCCGCCGGCGAGTGGGGCCTCCAGGCCGAGCTGTCCGACCCCGAGCGGCGCGGCGAGTACCAAGGGGTGTCGCAGCTCGGCTTCACCCTCGGGTCGGTGTGGGCGCCCGCGCTCTACACCTACCTCGCCATGTCGTGGGGCACCCCGGGCTGGCTGGTGATCGGCGCGATCGTGCTGGTCGCGGCCGTCCTGATCCATCCGGCGGCGCGGGCCGCCGAACGCCACCTGGAGGACCAAGGCATCAGCCAATCCGTCTAGGTTGATCCGTCTCACTACGCCGGTCCGAAGAGGTGGTCCGGTGGTAGCTCGCTGACCGCCCCGGCCTCCGTTCGACGGATCGGGGCTGCTTGAATCGCTGCATCATGGCCACCCCCGCACATTGGCTCCAGGGCGCCCGTCCTCGCACCCTTCCCGCAGCAGTCGCCCCGGTGCTCGCGGGCACCGGCGTCGCGGCGTACGACGGCGAGGCGGTGTGGTGGAAGGCGTTCCTCGCCCTCGTGGTCAGCCTCGCGCTCCAGGTGGCGGTCAACTACGCCAACGACTACTCCGACGGCATCCGCGGCACCGACGACGAGCGGGTCGGCCCGCTGCGCCTGGTCGGGTCGGGGCTCGCCTCGCCGGCCGCGGTGAAGCGAGCGGCGTTCCTGGCGTTCGGGGTGGCCGGCGTCGCCGGCCTGGTGCTCGCGGCCACGACCGCGTGGTGGCTGGTCGCGGTCGGCCTGCTGTGCGTGCTCGCCGCCTGGTACTACACCGGCGGCTCGAAGCCCTACGGCTACCTCGGTCTGGGCGAGGTCATGGTCTTCGTCTTCTTCGGCATCGTCGCGGTCGCCGGCACGACGTACGTGCAGACCGAGGAGTGGGGTGACAGCGGCTGGACCGCCCTCGTCGCCGGTGCCGGCGTGGGTGCGCTCGCCTGCGCGATCCTGGTCGCCAACAACCTGCGCGACATCCCCACCGACACCCTGGCCGGCAAGATCACGCTCGCGGTCCGGCTCGGCGATCGCCGTACCCGGGCGTTCTACGCCGCCCTGGTCCTGCTCGCCCTCGGTGCCCTGGTCGGCGTCGCCGTGCTCGCGACACCGTGGGCCCTGCTCGGCCTACCGTTCCTGGCCCTCGCCGTGCCGGCATGCCGGACCGTGCTCGGCGGCGCCGTCGGCCCGGGACTCGTCCCGGTGCTCCAGCAGACAGGGCTGGCCGAGCTGGTCTGGGCGCTCGGCTGCGGGATCGGGCTCGCGGTCGCTTAGTGGCGGCCGGCCCGGCGCGGAATACCCGGCCGACCGGGTACTCCGCGGGTTGTCCGCTTCTGCAATGGCTGACAACCCGTGGGAGTGGACGTTGACCGGGTATCCCGCGCCACGGTCAGTCGGCGTCTTCCTTGGCGCGCTGCTCCTCGAGCCGCTGCGACACCTTCGCCGCCCGCCCCTCGACCTTGGCGGCGAACTGCTGGCGTTGCCGCTCGAGCAGGAAGTACGAGCCCACTCCACTCACGACGAAGGCGATCACGACTACCCACACCACCGGCACGTCGCCGGTGATCAGGAACCAGATGCCGAAGACGATCGCGAACGTCCCGATGAACAGGCCGAGGCGCAGCAGGGTGTAGGTCCAGAACTCCTTCACCCGTCCAGAGTAGGTCCCGGGGGAGCAGTGTTCTCAATCCGTGACCTCGGCTGACCAGGGACGATCTACTCTGGAGGCGTGGGCAAGTTTCTGCTGGTGATCCTGATCTTCGCGGCGGTGACGTACTTCGTCACCCGGGCGCTCCAGGAGCGCGGCCCCGGCGAGCGGCCCAGCCTGCAGCGTCCCAAGGCTCCGAAGCGGCCGAGCCCGCCGCCGCGGTCGGTGGCGCCGGACGACGACGAGGACTTCCTGCGCGACCTCGACCGCAAGCGGCTCAACCCGCCCGACGACTCCTGAGCCCCGCCGAGTCGGCTCTTCTGGCCTCGAGCCGACTCAGCGTGCAATGACGGGTCAGAAGAGCCGACTCGGCGCGGGGGCGAGGGTCAGAAGCGACGACTCGGGAGATTCCAGGGCGTAGGAGTGCTGGCTGGTCGTCGAGAAGTAGTTGATCCCGATGAAGTTGAACCACAACGTGCCGAGGCCGACCAGGGCGAGGATCGCGGCGTTGCGACCCTTCCACCCGGCAGTCGCGCGGGCGTGCAGGTATCCGGCGTAGACAACCCAGGTGATGAACGCCCACACCTCCTTGGGGTCCCAGTTCCAGTAGCGGGACCAGGCCTCGTGCGCCCAGATCGGGCCGGTGATGAGCACCGCGAAAGTCCACACCGGGAACGCGAAGGAGTGGACGCGGTAGGCCAGCTTGTCGAGGGACTCGAGGGCCGGGACCCGGCCGAGCCAGCCGGTCGCTTCGTCGCCGGCCCGCATCTTGACCAGGTACATGATCGACGCGATGCCCCCGAGCGTGAACGCACCGGTGGCGATCACGGCGGAGACGACGTGGATGACGAGCCAGTAGGAGTTGAGCGCCTCGCGCAGCGGCTGCACCGGCTCGTGCAGCCAGATCACCGCGACCATGAGGACGGTCAGCACGAACCCGACGACGATCGGCGCCATCCAGTCGAGGCGGAACCGGCGGTAGAGCGTGAGGTACAGCAGCGTGACGACGAACGTGCCCGAGACCGTGAACTCGTACATGTTGCCCCAGGGCACCCGGTCGGGGTCCGCTGCCATCCCGCGGCCGACCAGCGCGACGACGTGCGCGGCGGCGGCGATGCAGATGGTCAGGTAGCCGAGCCGGCCGAGGAACGCGACCCGCTCCCCCGTCGTACGACGATCGTCCGGCTCGGGTGCGGGCTCGTTGGCCACCTGCCGCAGCGCGGCCCACTCCGCGACGTGCACCAGCAGGGCAACGAAGTAGACCAGCCCGGCCGCGGCCACGGCCTGGTTGCTCAGGGTCTCCCATGCAGCGTTGCTCACCATCACTCCTTCTGCAGCGCGGCGACCAGGTCGGCCAGCACCTCGTCCAGCTCGCCGTTGCCGGACCGGTCGAGTCCGGCGACCTCGACGACGGTGGTCATTGTGTCCCCAGCACCCTCGGCGTCCACAGTCCGGGCACGCACCCAGACCCGGCGCGGCCGGATGAAGAGGGATGCGCACAGGCCGATCAACGCCAGGATCACTCCGGCGAGCGCGACCTCCTTGCCGGGCGTCTGACTGATCTGGACCCGCACCCACGGGTCCACCCGCTCGAGGGTCACCGAGCCGAGCCCGTCGGGGAGCTTGATCGTCTCGCCGACCGACAGGTCGAGTCGGAACGGCTCGCCGTCCTCGCCGGTCACCTGCGTTGCCTTGTCCTTGTCGAGCACGTAGATCGACTGCGACCTGCCAGAGTCGTAGCCAAGGTCGCCCGTGTAGACGAGCAGCGACACCAGCGGCTTGAGGTCGTCCGGGAAGACCGAGACCGGGTCGCCCTCGTAGAGGTCGAAGGTCGGGTAGAACAGCCCCTCGAGACCCAGTTGGGGCTCGGCCGCCTTCGCCTGGACGACGCCGAACGAGACGAACGACTGGTCCTGGGGCAAGAACACGGTCGGGCCGGTGTAGGCGATGTTCCCCTCACGGTCGCGGACGGTGAGCACCGGCGCGTAGCCGTGGCCGATGAGGAACACGTCGGTGCCGCCGATGGACAGCGGGTGGTTGACCTTGAGGTCGTAGGTGTCCGCCGGGCCGTCGTCCTGGCGGTAGGTCAGGCCGGCCTCGAACCCGCGCGCGGAGCCGGCGCCCGCACCGCTGGTGAGCCACTCGACGTCGAACCTGTCGAAGGTGAAGTCGAAGTCGTCGAGCTGGTCCGGCGTGAAGAGACCGCCCGGATCGAAGTCGTCGTACTGGGTCAGGTTGTTGCCGAAGGTCGAGCCCTGGACCAGGATCACCCCGCCTTGGTAGCCGTACAGCCCACCGATGCCGAAGCCGGCCAGCACCACCAGCACCGACATGTGGAACACCAGGTTGCCGACCTCACGCAGGTAGCCGCGCTCGGCGCTGACCGCGTCGCCGTCGGCGCCGGGACGGAGCCGGTGCCGCTTGCCCAGGATCGACCGGGCCCGGTCCAGGACCTCGTCGGCGGGCACATCGGTGTCGTACGTCACGTGGTCCGGGAGGCGGGAGAGGTTGCGCGGCGTCTTCGGCGGCGGCGCGCCCAGCGTCTTGGCGTAGCCGAAGGTCCTGGGAACGATGCAGCCGACCAGCGACAGCACCAGGAGCAGGTAGATCGCGGAGAACCAGATCGAGTCGAAGACCGAGAACAGGTCCAGCTTCTCGTAGATCGGCGTGAGCTTAGGGTGCTCCTCCTTCCACCGGGTGACCTCCAGGGCGTCGACGCCGGACTGCGGGATCACCGACCCGGGGATGGCGGCCAGGGCGAGGAGGAGCAGCAGCACCAGCGCCGTGCGCATCGAGGTGACCTGACGCCAGACCCAGCGCGACAGCTCGCGCGCGGTCAGCTCTCCCCGGCCGACCGGGCGACCCTCAGCCGTGCCTTCGGTCGTCACCACAGCCTCGGGGTCCCCGGCGCGTTGTTCGTCGGAGGAGTGCAGCGGAGGAGACGAAGAACGTCGTGGGGTGAGCTTCACAGGGCGGTCTCGCCGTACTCGACCATCCGCAGCTGGACCCACTGCACGACGTGGTCCCACCAGCCGGTGACCATGGCGATGCCGACGAGGACGAGGAACGCGCCGCCGATCCGCATCACCCAGATCTGGTGGCGCCGCACCCACGCGACGGCGCCGAGGGTACGGCGATACGCCAGGCCGGCGATGATGAACGGGATCCCCAGCCCGAGCGCGTAGAAGAGGGATAGGAGCGCCCCGCGGGTGGCCGTGGCGTCGGAGTAGGTGAGGTTGACGATCACGCCGTAGGTCGGCCCGATGCAGGGCGTCCAGCCGATCGCGAACAGCGCGCCGATCAGCGGCGCGGCACCGAGCCCGACCGCCGGGATCTTGTGGATCCGCCACTCCCGCTGCAGCCACGGGACCACGCCGGCGAACACCAGCCCGAGCAGGATCAACCCGACCCCCAGCACCAGGGTGATCTCGTCCTGCCAGTCACGGAGCCACACGCCGACGCTGCCGAACGCGGCGCCGATCAGGACGAAGACCACCGCGAAGCCGAGGACGAACAGTAGGGACCCCAGGAGCATCCGGCCTCGCGGCGCACGCGTGCGACGATCCTTGATGTCGGCGAGATCGGCACCCGACAGCCCGGTCGCGTAGGAGAGGTATCCCGGAAGCAGCGGGATCACGCACGGCGAGAAGAAGGAGACCAGGCCGGCGATGAGCGCCACTGGTACGGCGAGCGCCAGGGACCCGACCGCGGCCTGTTCCTGGAACCACTCACCCATCGGGGGACTCCGCGAGGACGTTCTCGACCACAGTGACCAGCGTGCTCTTCGAAGGCACCGGTCCGTTGACCAGAGCCGCGACCCGACCCTGACGGTCGAGCACCAAGGTCGTGGGCGGAGCGTAGGGCGTGTAGCGGCCGAACTCGTCGAGCAGCACGCTCCCCGGGTCGTAGATCGAGGGGTAGCCGACGTCCAGATCCCGCTCGAACGCGGCTGCGTTCTCCCGCGTCGAATCCCGGATGTTGATGCCGACGAAATCGGTCTCCTCGGCCGGCAGCTCGGCCTCGGCGTCCACCAGCATCGGCATCTCGGCGCGACAAGGCCCACACCACGACCCCCACACGTTGACGACGACGACCTGACCGCGCAGGTCGGCGAGGTCGAGCTCGTCGCCCTGGACCGTCTCGCCGGACAGGTCCACGGGGTCCTCACGGTCCTCGGGCGCAACCTCGACCACCTTGCCGTCGCCAGGGACGAAATCACCCTCACCGGTGCCTGCGATGTCGGTGCAGCCGGAGAGGAGGAGCGCCGCTGCGACAGCGGGCGCGATGCGACGGAAGGCGCTCAGGACCCGGACTCCCCAGGCTCGTCTGCCGGAAGCGATCCCTCGGGGCGCATCTCGACAGGCGCGTCGCCGGCCGAGAACGGCGCCCGGCGGTCGCCCTTCGGGATCAGGTCGATCGCGGGCTCGTGGTAGCTGACCTGGGTGAGCCGGTCGCCCACGAAGTGGAACGAGGTCACCGAGCAGAGCGTGCACTGCCGGCGGCGCGGGTCGTGGAGGAACGACCGGCCCTCGGCGTGCAGCCGAGTGGTCCAGATCGGGAGCTGGTGGGACACGAGCACGCCCTCGCGGCCGGCCGCGTCGCGGCGTACGTCGTGGACCGCCGCCATCATCCGCTCGACGATCTGCCGGTAGGGCTCGCCCCAGGACGGCTTGAACGGGTTGTAGAGGTGGCGCCACAGCATCGGGTTGCGTAGCGCGTTGTTGCCGCGGCCGAACGTCCGGCCCTCGAACCTGTTGGTCGACTCGATTACCCGCTCGTCGATCCCGACCTCGAGCCCGAGCTTGTCGGCAAGGGGCGCGGCCGTCTCCCGGGCGCGCTCGAGCGGCGAGGAGCGCACGACGGTGATGTCGCGCGACGCGAGCGTCGCGGCGGTCTTCTCGGCCATCTCCCGGCCGAGGTCGGAGAGGTGGAAACCGTCACGGCGGCCGTAGAGCACGCCGTCGGGGTTGTGCACCTCTCCGTGCCGCACCAGGTGGACGACGGTGTCGGGCGTTGCCATTCAGATACCTCCGGTGGTTGAGGTGCGAGCTTGCGAGCCTCGAAACCCGGCGGCCGCGGCAGCTGCGGCGGGCAGCGCATTGAGCACGGTCTGGACCGCGCGGTCGTCGTGGGCGGCGGACACGAACCACGCTTCGTACGCCGACGGCGGGAGGTGCACACCGCGTTCGAGCATGGCATGGAAGAAGGCGCCGTACGCCGCCGCGTCGGTGCGGGACGCCCCGGCGAAGTCGAGGGCCGGCTCGTCGGTCAGGAACACCGAGAACATCGACCCGGTCGACTGGATCACGTGCGGCACGCCGACAGCGGTGAACGCGTCCGTCACGCCGGTGCGGAGGATGTCGGCGACGGTGTCGAGCCGGTCGTAGACCTCGGCGGTGGCCAGCCGCAGGGTGGCGAGACCGGCCGCAGTGGCGATCGGGTTCCCGGAGAGAGTGCCGGCCTGGTAGACCGGCCCGTCCGGCGCGAGGGCGCTCATCACGTCGGAGCGGCCGCCGAACGCCGCGGCCGGCAGGCCGCCGCCCATCACCTTGCCGAACGTCATCAGGTCCGGCCGCCACCCCTCGAGAGCACCATCGGTGCCCCACTGGCCGCTCGCGGAAACCCGGAAGCCGGTCATCACCTCGTCGCTGACGAAGAGCGCGCCGTGCTGGCGACAGGTCTCGGCGAGGAAGGCGTTGAAGCCGGGCTCGGGAGGGACCACGCCCATGTTGCCCGGAGCGGCCTCGGTGATCAGGCAGGCGATCCGGTCACCGTGCTCGGCGAAGACGGCCTCGACGGCGGTCCGGTCGTTGTAGGGCAGCACCAGGGTGAGCGCGGTCGACGAATCCGGGACGCCCGGCGTGCCCGGGATCGAGAACGTGGTCAGGCCGGATCCCGCCGACGCAAGCAGCGCGTCGAGATGACCGTGGTAGCAACCGGCGAACTTCACGACCACGTCACGCCCGGTGACGCCGCGCGCGAGGCGGATCGCGGACATCGTCGCCTCGGTGCCGGAGGACACCAGCCGAACCTTCTCGACCGGCGTGCGGGCGATGATCTCCTCGACCAACGCCACCTCGCCCTCCGTCGGGGTGCCGTACGACGTGCCGCGGGCGACCGCGGTCTGCACCGCCGCGACCACCTCGGGGTGGGCGTGCCCGAGCAGCATCGGCCCCCAGGAGCAGATCAGGTCGACGTACTCGTTGCCGTCGACGTCGGTCAGCCAGGCACCCCGCGCCGACGCGATGAAGCGCGGCGTGCCGCCGACGGCGTTGAAGGCGCGGACCGGGGAGTTCACCCCACCCGGCGTCACGGCGCGGGCCCGGTCGAACAGCTCCTCCGAACGCTGGGTCACCGGGTCAGTCACCGGATCATTGTCGCTGATCGGGCCAGCACGATACGCCTCGGGGCCGCGCCGCGGGGTGTGCCGCGCTCCTTTCGGGCAATTCTCAGGTGTGACACCCGTAACGATTATGTGGGATCATTCGTTCAGCCTGTGTCGCACCCGTGGGAGCAGGCGCGACGCCACAGCGGATCCGGTTTCTCGAGGGAGAGGTCCGCGTGACCGAGGAGTCGGCCACTTTGGCCGGGGAGAGAGTTCGAATGTCGAGGAAACGCTTGGGACGGCTGCAACGTGCCGCCACGATCGTTCCACTCGCGCTGCTGTCGGCCGCTTGGACGGCCAGCGTCGCGGGTATCGGCGGGGTTCCTCCCGTCGCGTCCGCCAGCCAGGAGCCCGACGGCTCGCTGCCGGACGGCACCAGCGTGCCGACCGAGGCGATCGAGGCGCCGGCGAGCGTGTCCGACCCCAGCGACCTCAGCTCGACCGGCAACACCCAGCACATCGTCGCGACCGCGTCGACGAACCAGATCCCGTCCGCGGCGCTCGCTGCCTACCAGCGCGCCGAGGCCGTCATCAACAAGGCCGACAAGTCCTGCAACCTCACCTGGCAGCTGGTCGCGGCGATCGGCCGCGTCGAGTCCAACCACGGTCGCTTCGGCGGCAACGTCCTCGACGACGACGGCGTCGCCAAGCCCGGCATCTACGGTGTCGCGCTCAACGGCCGCAAGGGCACCAAGGCGATCAGCGACACCGACGCCGGCCAGTTCGACAACGACTCGCAGTGGGACCGCGCGATCGGGCCGATGCAGTTCATCCCGTCGACCTGGTCGATCGTGGGTGTCGACGCCGACGGTGACGCCAAGCGCAACCCGCAGGACATCGACGACGCCGCCCTCGCCGCCGCGGTCTACCTCTGCTCCGGCAAGGACGACCTGTCCACCGTGATGGGCCAGCGCAACGCGGTCTTCCGCTACAACCACAGCCAGTCCTACGTCGACCTGGTGCTGGAGATCGCGGACGCCTACCTCGACGGCGACTTCACCACGATCCCCAACAACACGAGCGCGGCCGGCTACATCGTGCCCGAGCCGCTCACCTACAACCCGGGCACCTACAACGGGACGCGCAACCTCAACGGCAACGACGGCGACACCGGCTTCAGCGGTGACGACGGCACCGACCCGACCGACCCCGGCACCGACCCGACCGATCCGGGCACCGACCCCACGGACCCGGGCACGGATCCCGGCGGCAACCCGGGTGGTCTGCCCGACATCGACGGCGGCGGGCCGGTCGACAACACGGTCGACCAGGTCGAGGACACGGTGACCAACCTGTTGCACGGCGTGCTGGGCGCGCTGGCGAAGCCCGAGGTCCGCAGTGCTTGCAAAGCGGAGTACCCCGGACTGCTGCAGGTCCTCCAGTACACCAACTGCGTGCTCTCCTACGGCCTCAAGCCTTAATCGGTTGAGCGCGTCTCCGGCGTCGGCGGCGCGAGATCAGCGTTGACGAAGGCCCCGGATCCACGGTTCCGGGGTCTTCGTCATTTCCGCCCCTTGACCCGGCGACCCCGGCAGCCAAGACTCCGGCCATGACCCGGAGCGCGCGACACATTGCCGCCCGGGCCCTTGCCCGGATGCACGTGAGGGGCGTGCTGCAGACGACCGGGGTCCTGAGCGAGGCCACGACGAGCCTGCACACCGACCGGCGGGAGGTGGCCGAGCTCCTCGACGACCCGAGCTTCCGGGCCCGCCTGGCCGCGCTCGGCGACTCCCAGGACACCGAGCAGGCCACGGCGGAGGCGGCGTCGTACCTCCGCGAGATGGCGGCGACCCACACCGACCGCACGGGTGCGGCGTTCCGCCGGTTCGGCCAGTGGATGGCCCGGGCCTACGACGTCTACGTCGACGACGAGTCCGTGGCCCGACTGCGCGCCCTCGACCGCCGACACTCGCTGCTGTTCCTGTTCTCCCACCGGTCCTACCTCGACGGGACCCTCGTTCCCGAGGTGGTCACCGCCCGGCGGATCTCGGCGCCGTACACGTTCGGCGGGGCGAACCTGAACTTCTTCCCCATGGGCTCGCTGGCCAGCCGGTCGGGCGTCATCTTCATCCGCCGCAGCACCGGCGACCAGCCGCTCTACCGCTTCGCGCTCCGGTCCTACATCGCCCAACTGGTGCGCAACCGGGTGAACCTGGCGTGGTCCATCGAAGGCGGCCGCACCCGCACCGGGAAGCTGCGGCCTCCCGCGTTCGGCATCCTCCGGTACGTCGCCGACGCGGTCTCCGACCCCGACCTTCCCGACGCCCTGCTGGTGCCGGTCTCGATCGTCTACGACCAGCTGCACGAGGTCTCGATGATGACCAACGAGGCACAGGGCGGGAAGAAGCGGCCGGAGGACCTGCGCTGGCTCTACCAGTTCTCCCGCGAGCAGCGCAGACGGCTCGGGCGCGCCTACATGGACTTCGGCGAGCCGATCTCTCTCAAGCAGCGGCTCGCGGAGCTCACCAACGACGAGGCCGCGGCGCCGTACGCCGTCGAGCGGATCGCGCTCGACGTGTGCCACCGGCTCAACCGGGTCACCCCGGTGACCGCGACCGCGATCGTGAGCATGGCGATCCTCGGCGAGGACCGGGCACTGTCCCTCTCCGAGGTGCAGGAGACGCTGGCACCGCTCGCCGCCTACCTCGATGAGCGCGGCTGGCGGGTCGCCGGTGCGTTCAACCTGAAGGACGGCCCGACGATCCGGCGCACCCTGCAGGAGCTCGTCGTGTCCGGCGTCCTCACGGCCTACGACGGCGGCACCGAGACGGTCTGGCGGATCGCCCCCGACCAGCACCTCGTCGCCGCGTTCTACCGCAACACCGCGATCCATGTGTTCGTCGACCGCGGCATCGGCGAGCTGGCCTTGCTCGCCGCCACCGAGGACGGCGCGACGAACTTCAGCGCCCGCGCCGAGGCGGAGGCGCTGGCCCTGCGCGAGCTCCTGAAGTTCGACTTCTTCTTCTCCGGGCGGCACGAGTTCGGCGACGACCTCGACGCCGAGCTGCGCGGGCTGGCCCCGGACGCCCCGGCCGACGCCAAGGCCATCCGGCAGCGCATCGCCGAGGCGTCGCCCCACGTCGCCCACCTGGTGCTGCGGCCGTACCTCGACGCCTACCACATCGTCGCCGACCGGCTCGCCGCCCTCGACCAGGACTACGACGAGGACGAGTTCCTCGACGAGTGCCTCCGGGTCGGCAAGCAGTGGGCCCTGCAGGACCGCATCGCCAGTGACGAGTCGATCACCCAAGAGCTCTTCAAGACCGCGCTGCGGCTGGCCGCCCACCGCGGCCTGCTGGACCCCGAGACGCCGCACCTGGACAAGGCCAGGCGCGACTTCGCGGAGGAGATCTCCAAGGTCTGCGCCCGCATCGTCACGATCGCCGAGTTCCACCGGAGCGACGCCCGGTGAAACCGGAGCAGCTGGTCGAGGAGATCGAGTCGGGACCTCGCGGCGCCTCGGTCGCGGCCTTCTTCGACCTCGACGGGACCCTGGTGCACGGGTTCACCGCGACCCACGTGTTGCGCCACCAGGTGCGCAAGGGGCAGGTCGCGATGGGTGACCTCGCCCGGCTGATGTTCACCGCCATGGACGGCACCCTGGGCGGCGACCCGACCCGGCTGGGCTCGGTCAGCGTCGGCACGATGCGCGGGCTGATGGAGGACCAGCTGCTGGAGCTCGGCGAGCGGCTCTTCGTGCAGAAGATCGCCGGCACCATCCGGCCGCAGGCCCGGGCGATCGTCAAGGCGCACCAGCGGATGGGGCACACCGTGGTGATGGCGTCGGCCGCGACCCGGTTCCAGGTGATGCCGGTCGCGCGGGACCTCGGGATCGACCACGTTCTGTGCACCGAGCTCGAGGTCGAGGACGGCGTGCTGACCGGGCGGCTCACTGGCAAGTTCCTCTGGGGCGAGCCCAAGGCCCAGGCCGTACGCCGGTTCGCGCGCGAGCACGGCATTGATCTGCCGTCGAGCTACGGCTATGCCAACGGCGACGAGGACGTGCCGTTCCTGGCCAGCGTCGGTCGTCCCCACCCCATCGCACCCCACCGGGCGCTCCTGAAGACCGCCCAGGCCCAGGGCTGGCGGGTGCTCGACGTCAGCGAGCCGCTGCGGTCCGGCGTGCGCGAGATCCTGGGCACCGTCGGCGCTCTGGCCAGCTTCAACGCGGGGATGATCTCCGGGGCCGCGGTGAGTCTGCTCAAGCGCGACCGCCAGGCCGGGATGAACGTCGGCGTGCCCCTGGCGTGCGACGCCGCGCTGGCCGCCGCCGGCGTGAAGTACGAGGTGACGGGGGCGGAGCACCTCGCAGCTCGCCCGGCGATCGTCATCGCCAACCACCGCAGCGGGCTCGACATGCTGATCATGGGTTCGCTGCTGCGCACGGACTTCACCGGCGTCGCCAAGGCGGAGCTGCGCAAGGACCCGACGATGATGGTCGCCGGCTTCCTCTTCAACCCGGTCTACGTCGACCGCGGCGACCCCGCCCAGTCCCGTGCGGCGCTCGCCGGCGCGGTCGAGCGGATCCAGAGCGGCACCTCGGTGCTGATCTTCCCCGAGGGCACCCGGATGCCGACGCCGGAGCCGGGCCCGTTCAAGAAGGGCGCGTTCCACATGGCCATGCAGGCCGGCGTCCCGATCGTGCCGGTGGTGATCCGCAACGCCGGAGATCTGATGGGGCCGAGCGGGATCGCGACGCGGCCCGGCAGCGTCGACGTCCATGTCCTGGAGCCGATCGACACCAGCGGCTGGCAGGCCGAGGATCTCGGCACCATCGTGCCTGCCGTCCGTCAGCTGTTCGTCGACACCTTGGAGAAGTGGCCGGAATGACGTTCGACACCAACGAGGCGGCCTGGGCCGCTGCCACGTCGTGGGGCCGCGACCACCGGATGAACGAGCTCGAGGCCCTGATGTGGCGCTCCGAGCGGCACCCGAGGCAGTCGTCGACGATCTGCTCGGTGCTGATCTACGACCGGCCGCCCGACTGGGACCGGTTCTTCGCCGCCCACGCGTGGGCGACCACCCTGGTTCCCCGCACCCGCGAGCGGGTGCTGGAGCCGTTGCTCCCGGTCGGCCCGCCAGCATGGGTGCCCGACGAGGGCTTCCAGCTCGACTACCACGTCCGGCGGACCCGCTTGCCCGCGCCGGGCACGATGGCGCAGCTGCTCGACTACGCCCAGGGCCTCGCGGTGACGCCCTTCGACCGGCGCCGCCCGCTTTGGGAAGGCACCCTCGTCGAGGGGCTGGAGGACGGCCGCGCGGCGTACTTCCTCAAGATGCACCACTCGCTCACCGACGGCATCGGCAGCGTGCAGCTGATGAGCCTGGTGCAGAGCCGCACGCCCGAGCACACGCCCGACAAGCCGAGCGCGCCCGCCCACGAGGTGAGCTATCCGGCCACCCCGCTCGAGCTGACGACCACATCGATCGCCGAGCAGGCCCGCGACCTGCCCGGCCTGCTGGGCCGCACCCTCGGCGCCGGCGCCCGCGCACTCACCCGTCCGGGAGTGGCCGCCGGGGAAGCCGTGCACTACGCGAGCTCGCTGCGTCGTACGCTCTCGCCGCCGCCGGCGCCGCCTTCTCCCCTGCTCGCCGGGCGGAAAGGGACCGCGTGGCGGTTCCGCACGCTGGAGTGCGCGCTGCCGGACCTCAAGGCGGCCGCCAAGGCGGCGGGGGGCTCGCTCAACGACGCGTACGTCGCAGCGCTGCTCGGCGGCCTGTGTCGCTACCACGAGGAGCACGGCGTCGACATCGACGAGCTGCCGATGGCGATGCCGGTGAGCCTGCGCAAGTCCGACGACCCCATGGGCGGCAACAAGTTCGCGGGCGCCCTGTTCGCGGCCCCCGTCGGCACGATGGACCCCGCCGAGCGGATCGCCACCCTGCGCGGCATCGTGCTGACCCTGCGCACCGAGCCCGCCCTCGACTCCGTCTCGCTGGTGGCACCGGTCCTCAACCGGGTGCCGTCGCAGGTCGGCAGTGCGGTTTTCGAGCTGGTGGGCAGCGCGGCCGACCTTTCCGCGTCGAACGTCCCCGGCGTGCCCTATCCGGTCTACATGGCCGGGGCGAAGGTCGAGCGCGCCTTCCCGTTCGGCCCGCTGCCGGGGGTAGCGGTGATGGCCGCGATGCTGACCCACAACGGCATCTGCTGTTTCGGGCTCAACATCGACGGCGACGCGGTCGGCGACATCGACGTACTGGTGGAGTGCCTGCAGCAGGGCCTCGACGAGGTCCTCGCCCTAGGCTGATCCCAGCTATCGCAGCAGGCGCGCGGCCTCCACGGCCCAGTAGGTGAGGATCAGGTCCGCGCCGGCCCGGCGGATGGCGGTCAGCGTCTCGAGGATCGCCGGCTCCCGCTCGATCCAGCCATTGGCAGCGGCCGCCTCGACCATGGCGTACTCACCGCTGATGTTGTAGGCGGCCACCGGCACGTCGACGGCGTCCCGGACCTGGCGCAGCACGTCGAGGTAGGCCAGCGCCGGCTTCACCATCACGATGTCCGCACCCTGCTCGACGTCGAGGAGGGCCTCGCGGACGCCCTCGATCGCGTTGCGCGGATCCTGCTGATAGGTGCGTCGGTCGCCCTGCAGCGAGGAGTCGACGGCCTCACGGAACGGCCCGAAGAAGGCGGAGGCGTACTTCGCGCCGTACGCAAGGATGCCGGTGTCGGTGTGACCAGCACCGTCGAGCGCCGCCCGGACCACGGCCACCTGACCGTCCATCATCCCGCTCGGGCCGACGAGGTCGACGCCGGCTGTGGCCTGGGCGATGGCCATCTCGGCGTACGCCGCCAGCGTCGCGTCGTTGTCGACCCGGCGGTCGGCGTCGAGGACGCCGCAGTGTCCGTGGTCGGTGAACTCGTCGAGGCACAGGTCGCTCATCACCACGACCGCGTCTCCGACCTCGTCGACGACGCAACGGATCGCGACGTTGAGGATCCCGTCGGGATCGATGCCGCCGGACCCCGTCGGGTCCTTGGTCTCCGGGATCCCGAACAGCATCACCCCCCGGATCCCCGCCTCGGCAGCCTCGGAGACCGCCTTCCGGAGCGTGTCGCGGGTGTGCTGGACGACTCCGGGCATCGACGAGATCGGCCGGGGCTCGGTGATCCCCTCCCGCACGAACAAGGGCAGCACCAGCTGGCTCGGCCGTAGGGTCGTCTCCGCCACCAGTTCCCGCATCGCCGGGGTGGTGCGGAGGCGGCGGGGGCGGATGACGGGGCGTTCGATCTCGCTCATCGGGCCATTGTCGCGCATCAGGAATCCCCGGTTCACCGGGGAAACTGATGCTTCGCGGCCGATGCAATGACCGCGAGGTGCAGGAATCCCCGGTCCACCGGGGATTCCTGAGGGGCTCGGGGACCTACTCAGCCTTGCGGCGGCGCCCCGAAGCCTTCCGGTCGCTCGGCTTGGTGACCGGCTCACCGGCATCGACCATCGCGGCACGGCGGGAGGCACCGAAGTCGGCGAGGGCCTCGACGAGGACGTCGACGTCCGGCTTGGGCGACATCACGTCGACCCGGAGCCCGTGCTCCTCGGCGGTCTTCGCCGTGGCGGGGCCGATCACCGCGATCACCGTCGACGGGTGCGGCTTGCCGGCGATCCCGACCAGGTTGCGCACGGTCGAGGACGACGTGAACACGACGGCGTCGAACTTGCCGGTCTTGATCGCGTCGCGGGTCGGCGCCGGCGGCGGCGCGGCGCGCACCGTGCGGTAGGCCGTGACGTCGTCGCACTCCCAGCCGAGGTCGATCAGGCCGGCGACGAGGTTCTCGGTTGCGATGTCGGCACGCGGCAGGAAGACCCGGTTGATCGGGTCGAGCTGCTCGTCGTACTCGGGCCAGTCCTCGAGCAGGCCGGCGGCGGACTGCTCCCCGGACGGCACCAGGTCGGCACGGAGGCCCCAGGCGGCGATCGCCTGGGCGGTCTTGTCGCCGACCGCTGCGATCTTGAGGCCGCTGAAGGCGCGGGCATCGAGGCCGTACTCCTCGAACTTCTCCCTGACCGCCTTGACCGCGTTGACCGAGGTGAACGCGATCCACTCGTAGCGTCCCTCGACGAGGCCGCGGACGGCCTTGTCCATCTGCTGCGGGTTTCGGGGCGGCTCGACCGAGATGGTCGGCACCTCCTCCGGTACGCCGCCGTAGTGGCGCAGCCGGGTCGACAGCGACGCGCTCTGCTCCTTGGTGCGGGGCACCAGCACCCGCCAGCCGAAGAGCGGCTTGGTCTCGAACCACGACAGCGTCGCGCGGAGGTCGACCACCTTGCCGACCACGGTGATCGCCGGCGGGGCGATCCGGGCGGCGCGTACGTCGGCGGCGATCCGGGCCAGGGTCGAGGTGACCGTCTGCTGCTCGGTGGTCGTGCCGACGCTGGTCATCGCGACCGGCGTCTCCGGCGAGCGGCCGGCAGCGATCAGGTCCTTGGCGATGTCGCCGATCTGGCCGACGGCCGAGAGCAGCACCAGGGTCGGGGTGTCGCCGTAGCGACTCCAGTCGACCCGGTCGCCGCAGGTGACGACGGTGACCTCGCGGTGGTCCTTGGTGGTCAGCGGGATGCCGGCGTAGGCCGGCACCGCGCCGACGGACGAGACGCCGGGCACGATCTCGAAGGCCAGGCCGGCCTTCGCGACCGCCTGCGCCTCCTCGGGACCGGACGCGTAGAGGAACGGGTCGCCACTGAGCAGCCGCACGACTCGCAGACCGCGCTTGGCCTGCTTGACGACCACCTTGGCGCGGGCGGCGTGGGTGAGCGGCTGTCCGTCCTCACCGAAGCCGCCGTCGATGATCTCGGGGCCCGCCTCGGTCTCGAGCACGTCGGCGCCCCGCACGGTCGCCACCAGGGCGCGGTGCTCGGGGGCCTCGGTAATCAGCACGTCGGCGTCCTCGATCAGCCGGAGCGCGCGGACGGTCAGCAGCTCCGGGTCACCGGGACCCGTGCCGACGAACGCCACGCCCATGGCGCGGCTCGTGGCGGTGGACTTGGCAGCCGTGGGAGTGGCTGTCTTGGCTCGCGTCATGCGTTGTGCACCTCTGTCGATCCTGCGGTGGGGTCGGTCTGGGTCGGGAAGTCGGTGGCGGAGCGGAGCTGGTCAGCGCCGTCGTCGAGCAGCTCCTGCGCCAGCCGCGCGCCCAGGGCGGCGGCGGCATCGCGATCAGTCAAGGGGGCCGAGGCAGAGCGTCGTACGGCGAGCGTGCCGTCCTCGGACAGCACGACGGCCCTCAGCCACAGCTCGGGCCCGTCGTCCCCCTCGGCGACAACGGCGAGTGCGCCGATGGGGGCGGAGCACCCGCCCTCGAGGGTCGCGAGGGCGGTGCGCTCGGCGAGGACGGCGGCATGGGTCGCGGGGTCGTCGAGCGCGGCGAGGAGCCCGACCAGCGGGTCGTCGGTGCGGCACTCGACCGCCAGCGCGCCCTGTCCGGGCGCGGGCAGCATCTGGATGGGGTCGAGCACCTCGCTCACCTCGTCCAGCCGCCCGATCCGCGCCAGGCCCGCTCGCGCCAACACCACCGCGTCAACCTCTCCTGCCCGCACCTTGCCGATCCGGGTATCGACGTTGCCACGGATGGCGACGACGTCCAAACCGAGGCCGAGGGCGTGGAGCTGCGCGACCCGACGAGGCGAGCCGGTGCCGACCTTGCTGCCCGCCGGGAGCTCGCCGAGAGTGAGATTGTCGCGGGCGATCACGACGTCGCGCGGGTCCTCGCGAGTGGGCACGGCCGCGAGGGCGACTCCCGGCTCTGGATAGGTCGGCAGGTCCTTGAGCGAGTGCACGGCCAGGTCGACCTCGCCGGCGAGCAGCGCGTCGCGCAGGGCGCCGACGAAGACGCCGGTCGTCTGGGACGTCGGCACCGGGGTACCGGCGGCCTGGGTGCGGTCACCCTCGGTCGTCACCTCGACCAGCTCGGTCTCGACGCCGAGCCGGTCGCGCACGAGCGCGGCCACCAGCTCGGCCTGGGTCGTGGCGAGCAGGCTGCGGCGGGTGCCGATCTTCAGGGTCCGGAGAGCGACGGTCACGGCGCTCCCTCCTCGGGCACACCCATCGGCCGGGTGACGGCGTCGACGGCCTCGGGGTCGAGGGCGAACAGCTCGGCGAGGGCCGCGGCATAGGACACCGCCCCCTGCTCGTTGGCGAGCTCCTTGACCCGGACGGTCGGCTCGTGGAGGAGCTTGTCGGCGACCCGGCGAACGGTGTGGCGGATCTCGGCGCGGAGCTCCGGATCGAGGCCGGGCAGCCGGCTGTCGAGCCGGGTCATCTCGGCGTCGACCACCGAGGTCGCCATCGAGCGCAGAGCCACGACGGTGGGCGTGACGCTCGCCTGCCGTCGGGCGGCGAGGAACGCGGTGACCTCCTCGCCCAGGATCCGGCGAACCTCGAGCACCTCGGCACCGCCGGAGCCGTCGTGCAGCCGCTCCGCGAGATCCGCGAGGCTGACGAGCGAGACTCCGGGCAGCTCGCCCGCGGTGGGGTCGACGTCGTGCGGGAGCGCCAGGTCGATGATCGCGAGGGGGGGGTCGCCGGCGCCGGCGCCGGCCCGCGCGGACTCCAGGAGGTCGCGGGCGACGAGGGTGCTGGCCGATCCCGTGCAGGTGATGAGCACGTCGGCGGTCGCCAGCTCGGTGGCGAGACCGGAGATGCCGACGGCGACGGCGTCGTACTGCGCGGCCAGGCGCCGGGCGCGCTCCAGCGACCGGTTGACGACCGCGACCCGCTGCGCGCCCATCCGCGCGACGGTGGCGGTGGCCAGCCCGGCCATCGCACCCGCGCCGAGGACCACGAGCTTCTTGCCGCGGATGCTGTCGGCGCCACCGTCGATCTGGTCGATCGCGGCCGACACCAGGGTAGGGGCGACCTGGTCGATCGCCGTCTCGGCGCGGGTCCGCTTGCCGACCCGGAGGGCCTGCTGGAAGAGGGTGTTGAGGGCGGGGCCGACGGTCCCGAGCTCCTGGCCGCGGCGCAGCGCCTCGCGGGTCTGGCCGAGGATCTGGCCCTCACCGAGGGCCATCGAGTCGAGACCCGCGGCGACCTGGAACAGGTGCGAGATCGCGCCGTCGTCGTAGTGCACGTAGAGGTGCGGCAGCATCGCCTCGGTGGACTCACCGGCCCGCTCGACGAGCAGCCGGGAGAGGGCCTCGACGCTGCCGTGGAAGCGCTCGACCTCGGTGTAGATCTCGACCCGGTTGCAGGTGGCGATGACCGTGGCCTCGGCGACGTGCTCGCAGGCGGCCGCGTCGGCGACCAGCTTCTGCACGCCGTCGTCGTCGAGCGCGACCCGCTCGAGGAGGGCGACCGGCGCCGAGTTGTGCGAGATACCGACCACGAGGACACTCATGAGTCGCCCCCGATCGCCGCCGCCGCAATATCGTCGCGCGCGTGCTCGTGCGCCTTCCGCTGCTCGTGGTAGGCGAGGATCTGCAGCTCGATCGAGAGATCGACCTTGCGCACGTCGACGCCATCGGGCACCGAGATCACCGCGGGGGCGAAGTTGAGGATGCTGGTGATGCCGGCGGCGACCATCCGGTCGGAGACGTCTTGCGCGGACGCCGCGGGCGTGGCGATGACGCCGATCGCCACGGCGTGCTCGCGGGCGATGTCCTCGAGGTCGTCGAACGGACGGACCGGCACGCCGGCGACGATCTCCTGGTGCCGCTCGGGGTCGGCGTCGAGCAGGGCCACGACGCGGAAGCCCCGGCTCCGGAAGCCGGAGTAGTTGGCGAGGGCGTGGCCGAGGTTTCCGATGCCGACGATGACGACGGGCCAGTCCTGGGTCACGCCGATCTCGCGGGCGATCTGGTAGCGCAGGTAGTCGACGTCGTAGCCGACGCCCCGGGTGCCGTAGCTGCCCAGGTAGGACAGGTCCTTGCGGAGCTTGGCGCTGTTGACGCCCGCCGCGGTGGCGAGATCCTCGCTGGAGCAGGTGCGGATGCCGCCCTCGGCCAGCGCCGTCAGCGCCCGGAGGTAGACGGGCAGGCGCGCGACCGTCGCCTCCGGGATGACCCGGGCCGTCTCGCTCGAACTCCGTGCGGTCACAACTCTACTTTCCAGCCGCGCTCACCGCGGGCGCAGCGGAATCACTGTAGGAGTTTGTGAACGCGAGAACAAAATCAGCGAGGGGTGCCCTCCCTACGGCTGCGCCTGCCCCTGGTGGTGGTGAGTCACAGGCCACACGACGAGCCGGTAGGCAGCGAAGTTGAGCGCGAGACTGCACGCGATCGAGGCCAGCTTGGCCGCGGCCAGCCGCAGGTCGCCGTCGTCGACGACGTGCTCGAGCGCCCACAGCCAGCCGTGGATCAACAGCGGCTGTGCGACCCACATCACAGTGCCGGTCGTGGCCACGAAGAGCGCCGCCTGGCGCAGCGTCAGCCGTTCGGTGCGGAATGTGAACAGGCCGTTGACGACGAAGCTGAACACCATGCCAGCGCTGGAGGAGCAGAGGTTCGCGAGGGTGATCCCGAGCTGGTCGTGCAGCACCAGGAAGAGCGCCCAGTCGATCGCGGTGTTGAAGACGCCGACCGCGGCGAACCGCACCACCGTCCACGGGACCGGCCGGCTCAGGGGGACGGCCTCGGGTCGGCCCGGCCCATGTCCCGGTGCCGGCGCGGGTGGGGCGTGCTGCCGTCCCGGGCGACCAGCGAGAGCGAGTAGAGCGGTCGGTCCTGTGCCTCGATGTAGACCCGGCCGAGGTACATCCCGATCACGCCCATCATGATCAGCTGGATGCCGCCGAGCAGGAACATACCGACGCCGAGGAACGCCCAGCCGGGGACCGACTGGTCCGGTTCGAAGACCCGGACGTACAGCACGTAGAGGGCCAGCAGCACGCTCAGCAACGAGATGAAGATCCCGAGCCGGCTGATCATCCGCAGCGGGGCCGTGGAGAAGCCGAGGATGCCGTTGGCGGCGAAGCTCAGCATCTTGCGCAACGGGTACCCGGTCTCACCGGCGAACCGCTCGTCACGATCGAAGAGCAGCGCCTCCTGCCGGAACCCGACGTGCGCGACGATGCCGCGCAGGAACCGGCCGTGCTCGCGATAGCGGGCGACCTCGGCGACGACCTGCGCGTCCATCAACCGGAAGTCGCCGACATTGCGCGGGATCTCGATCGAGGCCACCCGGTCCAGCGCCCAGTAGAAGACGTACGCCGTGCTCCGCTTGAACACGCTGTCCTTGCGGCTGCGGCGCTGCCCGTAGACGACGTCGACGCCGCTCTCCCACAGGTCGACCATCTCGAGGCTGACCCGGGGCGGGTCCTGGAGGTCGGTGTCCATCACGATCAGCGCGTCGGCCGAGCCGTCCTCGGCAACCAGGTCGAGCCCGGCGGTCACTGCCAGCTGATGGCCGAAGTTGCGCGACAGCGACAGCACCGTGACCCGCGGATCGCCCGCGCGCAGCTCGAGCAGCCGCTCGAGCGAGTCGTCCCGGCTGCCGTCGTCGACGTAGACGAACTCGAAGTCCAGGTCACCGCGGACATCGGTCGCCTCGGTGAGCGCGGCGTGGAACACCGCTATGTTGTCCTGCTCGTTGTAGACGGGCAGGACGTACGCGATCCGGCGCCGGTCGGTGGGATCGGGCATGCGGCGAACTCTAGATGACCGTCAGATCGCCAGCACGGCGAGCACGACGACCGCCGCAGCAAAGACGCCGGACAGCGCGAGCTGCACCGGTTTGAGCCATCGACTCAACTGCGCGTCGGTGCCCTCGAGATGCTCGCGCACGGGTGCGGAGTGGCGTCGTCGTACGTAGGACTCGCGCAGGAAACCGGCCGCGGCGAGGATGAAGAGCGGCCCCGCCGTCGTCCAGTAGCGCGACCCCGCGACGTGGACGAACGGCTGCACGAAGAGCGCGAGCAGGGCGATCTTGGTGAGGGCGTCGAGGATCTGCGCCTCCA
The DNA here is from genome assembly GCA_963846535.1 of uncultured Actinomycetota bacterium. Classification (GTDB taxonomy): domain Bacteria; phylum Actinomycetota; class Actinomycetes; order Propionibacteriales; family Nocardioidaceae; genus Nocardioides. Next base: position 788,716 of record CAWJWK010000008.1, on the reverse strand, counting down.
GCGACCGCAGCTGGATGAAGAGCATCGAGAGCAGCGTCAACAGGAGGATCGGGATGTAGTAGGCGTACGTCGCGCCCCAGATGACCTTCTGCGCGGCGTCGCCCACCGGACCCCGGCCTTCGGGCGGTGCAATGTAGCGGACGAAGTTGGCGGGGAGCAGGAAGTAGGAGCCGATGTTCCACCACGCCTGGCGGGCGTACTCGCGCCGGTCGAGGTCCCGCAGCGCGTAGTCGGACATCTGTTTCTCGACCTCGACCTCGGACGTGCCGGTCGCGCGGCCGACCTCGCGGGCGTACCGGAGCGGCCGGAACCACAGGTAGCTGTCGGGATCGCACTTGCCGAAGCACACCTGCGAGCGGTCGCCGAACGTGTTGGCGAGCGAGATCGGCACCGTGGTCGTCGTGATCACGCGGGTGTCGAGCGACCGTGACGCGGCGATCGACCAGGGTGCGAGCAGCATCAGGAACACCACCGCGGCCAGGCCGGCGGCGGCCAGCGCCCGCCACCGCTGCGCGCCCCGCAGCAGCACGAACACCGCGAGCAGGGTCACCAGGCCGAGGGCGGCGAGCACGATGGAGGTACTCGACCGCAGGTACAGGACGGCGATCGCGAGGAGCCCGAGCTGGAGGGCTTCCTTCCACGCGGGCGGCTCACCCGCTCGGAGCTTGCGGAGCATGTCGACGACATGGGCGACCAGGACCACCAGCACGACGCCGCTCAGTGGGTCGCCGTACGCCGTGAACGACATCAGCACCCAGCTCGGCAACAGCGCCGGGAAGGCAACGAACAGCGCCGCGTAGCCGGACCCGAGCCGCTTCCGGACCGACCGCACGGCCCACAGCAGCACCAGGAAGTTGGCCAGCCCCAGGTAGGCACGGCAGAGCGGGTCGGCGGCGTCGGGGAACACGACGAAGAGCGGCGACATCAGGATCGCCATGCCGGGCATGAACCAGCCCGAGCCGACCACGTTGCGCTCGAGCTCGGCGCCGTCGGGCGAGCTGAAGGCGAACACGTCGCGCACCAGGTTGGAGAGCGCCCGAGCGCCGTCGTAGTACTGCTGCTCGTCGTTGTACGCCGCCGCGTGCATGGTGATCGGGTAGACGAGCAGCTTCAGGACGACGTGCGCGACCAGCAGCCAGAGCAGCAGCACCTCGGTGCGCGGCAGCCGGCTCGCCACCCGCGTCACCAGGCCGGCCGTGCTCACTCGTCGTCCCAACGCTTGGTGGACCGAGGGTCGCTGCACACCTCGGGGGCGTCGGGCGGGGCCTCCGCCACGGGCAGGTCGAGCTCGAACGTCCCGCGGACGATGGTGTCCTCCTCGATGTCCGGGAGCTGCTCGACCGTCACCCGCACGACATCGGCGCGCCCGGCACCGGGTTGGCGCAGGACCGCGTCGTACGGCGCCGGCCGCTGCGAGGCGTCGAAGCCGGCTTCGCTGAAGCTCGCGACGATCGCATCGAGCGCCTCGGGCGCGTCGATCTCGTCGTACTGGCCGACCAGGATCCGTCGCAGCTCGCCGTCGACCTCGACGTCTCCGTCGCCCCTGATCTGGTAGGCGAAGTCGAGCGTGGCGCCGGCGGGCAGCGGGAAGCAGCCGGTGCTGAGCGCGTCGGCCGGGATCGTTGGCCGGTAATCGGCGGTCGGGTCCGCGCGGCCGAAACGGTGGCTCAGCAGCAGCACGACAAGGACAACCAGGATCCCCGCCAGGGCCCCCACGCGCCGCGACGTCCCAACCACGACCATGACCCTAAGGGTCGCCGGACGTCAGGGCGTGAGGGCCCTCCGGAGGCGGGCCGGATCGACTCGCCAGAAGTCGTGCTGACGGCCGTCGACGAAGGTCACCGGGATCTCCTCGGCGAACCGCCGCTGCAGCTCGGGGTCGCCGTCGATCGACACCTCGTCGTAGGCCTCGCCGAGCTCGGCGCAGATCTCCTCGATCACCACGCGCGCGTCGTCGCAGAGATGACACCCGGGTCGCGAGTAGAGCGTGATCCTGGGCGGCGCGCTGCTCATTCCAGCGATCATTCGAGGAGTCCGAGGGCGCGCCGCCGTTCCTCGCCCCGCAGCCGGCCCTTCTGGACCTTCCCGGTGCCGGTGTGCGGGAGCCGGGGGACGACCTCGAGCCGCGACGGCTGCTTGAACCGGGCCAACCGCTCGGTGCAGTGCGCCTCGACCGCCGCTCTCAGCTCGTCCACGTCCGCTGCCGGCTCGGTCGGTACGACGAACGCCACGACCGTCTCGCCCGTCATCTCGTCCTCGGTCCCGATGACCGCGGCCTCCTGGACACCCGGGACCTCGAGGAGGACGGCCTCGACCTCGGTCGGGTAGACGTTGAACCCGGAGACGATCACGAGGTCCTTGACGCGGTCGACCAGGTGCAGGTCGCCCCCTCCGTCGAGCACGCCGACGTCACCGGTGGGCCACCAGCCGTCCTCGTCGGGACCGTCGACACCGTCGGGCCAGTAGCCGCTGAAGAGGTTGGCGCCCCGGATCTCGATCTCGCCGGGGTCGCTGAGGTCCGCGCCGCTCAGCGGTACCCGCTCGTCGTCGACCAGCCGGAGCTCGATGCCGTCGAGCGGCGAGCCGACCGAGCCGGGCTCGGGCGTCTCTGAACGCAGGGTGGTGGTGACGACCGGTGCCGCCTCGGTGAGGCCGTAGCCCTGGTGCACCGGGATCCCCGTGCGATCCGTGAACTCGTCGATGACATTGGCGGCCAGTGGCGCCGAGCCGGACAGGACCAGCCGGACCGGCCCGAGTCGCTCGTCGAGCGCGTCGATGTCGCGCCAGTGCGCGAACACCGGCGGCGCGACCGGCACCACGCTGCAGGCCTCGTCCTCGATCAGGTCGAGCGTGCCCTCCGGATCGAACCGCTCGGCCAGGACCAGCTTGGCCCGGTGGCGGACCACGCCGCCGAGCACCGCGTTGAGCCCGTAGACGTGGAAGAGCGGGAGCACGCCGAGGACGACGTCGTCACTGTGGATCATCGGCGGCTGGACGGTCGCGACCTGCTCGAGGTTGGCGACGAGCGCCCGATGGGTCAGCATCACCGCCCGCGGCAGGCCCGAGGTGCCGCTCGTGTAGAGCAGCACGGCGAGCGACTCGGGATCGCGCAGCGGCAGCGCGTCCCGCAGGTCGGCTGCCCGGAGGTCGTCGTACGACTGCTCGTCGGCCTCGATGGCGGCGCCGACGACGACAGTGCGCACGGCCCGGTCGTCCGACTTCCTGACCTCGGCGACGGCAACCCGTACCGCCCCGATGGTTTCGGGATCGGCGATGGCCATCCGGGCGCCGGAGTCGGCCAGCATCCGGGCGAGCTCGCTCCGCGTGGACGCGGGATTCACCGGTACGGCGACGGCCTGCGCCCGCAGCGCCCCGAGGTACGCCGTCACGAACTCCAGCCGGTTGCCGAGCGCCAGCAGCACCCGGTGCCCGGCCACGATGCCGGCCGCACCGAGGCCACTCGCGACCCGGCTCACCTCGACGTCGAGCTCGGCCCAGGTCATGCCCCGCCCGCCGGCCTCCACCACCGCGAGACGGTCGCCCGCCTCGGCTGCGGCGGTGCCCACGAGAGCAGCCATGTCAGCGACAGACATGCGCTCGATCCTACGGTGTTTGATTGGCCGAGCGTGTCGCAAACGGAGCTTGCCGCCAGGGGCTCGCAGGCTCGGCCCCACCGGCCGCGCACCGTGCGGCTTCGCCGCCGTGCGCCACGCTGCCGGCCGATAGGCTTCGACCATGGCAGCGCCATCCGACCGCGCCAAGCGGCTGAACCTGAAGCAGCGCTCCAAGCTCGCGGGTGAGGCGGCTGCGGCCGCGGCCGAGGTCGAGACCGCGCTGGCCACCCCTGCCGACGCCCGGGCCGCCGCGTTCTTCGACGTCGACAACACGGTGATGCAGGGCGCCAGCATCTTCCACCTCGCCCGCGGCCTCTACCGCCGCAAGTTCTTCACCACGCGCGACCTGGTCGGCGCCGCCTACAAACAGGCCTACTTCCGGATCGCCGGCGTCGAGGACCCGGAGCACGTCGCCGAGGCGCGCAACTCCGCGCTCGCCTTCATCGCCGGTCACACGGTCACCGAGCTCGAGGAGATCGGCGAGGAGATCTTCGACGAGGCGATGGCGCACCGGATCTGGCCGGGCACCCGGGCGCTGGCCCAGCTGCACCTCGACGAGGGTCAGCGGGTCTGGCTGGTGACCGCGGCGCCGATCGAGATCGCCCGGTTGATCGCCAAGCGACTCGGCCTGACCGGCGCCCTCGGCACGGTCGCCGAGCACGTCGACGGCGTTTATACGGGCAAGCTCGTCGGCGACATGCTCCACGGGCCGGCGAAGGCGGAGGCGATCCTGGCGCTCGCCGAGCGCGAGGGACTCGATCTGGCCCTGTGCTCGGCGTACTCCGACTCCCACAACGACCTGCCGATGCTCGGCCTGGTCGGCGACCCCTGTGCGATCAACCCGGACCCAAAGCTGCGCGCGCACGCCCGGGAGCAGGGCTGGCGGATCCGGGACTACCGGACCGGCCGCAAAGCCGCCCGGGCCGGTCTGGTGGTCGGATCCGCGGCGACCGGAGCGGCGGTTGCGAGCGTCGTCGTCCGCAAGCAGGTACGACGCCACCTGCGGTGACCTGACGGCGAATTGGCGGGTCAAACTGTGTGATCAGATCTGATCTAAGGGGCCCAGCGAGCCCGTTCCGGTTTCACAAGCGGCCAATCGGCCCTAGGATCCTCTGTGGGGCGTCAACCTGGGAGGGAAATCCAGTGGGCCTGGAGACAGACATCACGCGCGGTCTTGCGACCTTGCGCGCTGCTGTCCTGTCCGCCCTGACGCCTCCCCCGGGCCCCGCGCTCGCTGTCGCCGGCGGCACCGGCGCCCCGTCGAGCAGCGCTGAGCGGCCGTCGCCGCTCGGCTGGCTGCTGAGCGAGGCCGAGTCGGGCTACAGCTCCGAACCTGGCGCGGGCGGCGGCTACGGCGACGCCAAGCTCGCCGCTTCGTCGGAGGACTCCCCCGAGGAGCGCGAGCGGCTGATCGCACTGGTCGAGCTGGCCCGTGGCGGCGACGCCGACGCGTTCGGCCTGCTCTACGACCACTACCAGCCCTCGATCTACCGGTTCCTCTACTACCGCACCCGGTCCGTCGTCGTGGCCGAGGACCTCACGTCCGAGACCTTCTTCCGAGCGCTGCGCAACATGGCGTCCTTCCGCTGGCAGGGGAAGGACTTCGGCGCGTGGCTGATGACGATTGCTCGCAACCTCGCCACCGATCACTTCAAAGCCGGCCGCACCCGCCTCGAGATGACCACCGAGGACATGGGACAACACGACGACGCTACCGACGGCCCAGAGACCGCCGTACTCGCCAGCCTGACCAACGAGATCCTGCTCGCAGCGCTCACGGAACTGCCGAACGAGCAGAAGGACTGCTTGGTCATGCGATTCCTCCAGGGCATGAGCATCGCTGAGACCGCTCAGGTGCTGGGCCGGAGCGAGGGCGCCATCAAGCAGCTCCAGCTCCGCGGGGTCCGCAACCTGGCCAAGCTGATGCCGGCGGGCCTGCGATGAGGGTCCTGGGCCAGATGACTCGTTCGGGCTATTGCCATCTAGTCCACATGAACTGTGCATGTCACATCCGACCAGGCGTAACTAACGCTCCCGGGCGCTCGTTCTCCGATTGGAAGCATCAAAAAGAAGGATGGCGAGCATGAGTGGGGCCTTCGTGAGCAGGCGCCGCGCCGACGAGTTCGACGCGTTGCTGTCAGCTCCTGCCCGGGAGCGCGACAGCGCTGCTGCTCATGCCGACCTGCTCGAGCTCGTCGGCGCCCTCCGCACGACGCCGGAAGTCACTGCGCGCGCCGATTTCGTCACCGCCCTGCGCGGTGAGCTGATCGTCGAGGCCACCCGCATGGCCCGCCCCGTCGACGACGCGCTGCGCGTCCGGCTCACGCCGCGTCAGCGGCGCGGCGCCCGCGAGCGCCGCGCCGCGACGATGCTCGGCGGGTTCGCGATCGTCGCCGCCACCGGCTCAATGGCGATGGCGTCGCAGAGCGCGCTGCCGGGCGACGTCCTCTACCCGGTCAAGCGGGCCATCGAGAACGCAGAGACCAACCTCCAGTCCGACGACGCGGCGAAGGCACGCACGCTCATCGCCCACGCCGAGACCCGGCTCGAGGAGGCCCAGCAGCTCACGGCCGAGGGTGCCGACGCCACAACCGTGGCCTCGACTCTGCAGGACTTCACCGAGCAGTCCAACCAGGCCGCCGAGCTCGCACTCGACGACTACGCCGCGACCGGCGACGAGGCCGCCATCGACGACCTGCGGTCGTTCGCCAACGACTCGATGGACGACCTCGCCGACCTCGGCGACGTGGTCCCGACCGAGGCACGGCCCGCCCTGATCACCGCTGCGCAGTCGGTGCGGCAGGCCGACTCGGCCGCGTTCCACATCTGCCCGACCTGCGGCGAGGGCGGGATCACCGAGCTTCCTGAGTTCGCTGCCGAGCAGGTTTCGCTGGCGCGCAGCCTGCAGGGCCTGTTGAGCCTCCAGAACACGCCGCTGTCGGTCGACGGCTTCCACATCGACACCAGGCAGGTCGAGAAGATCGCCGAGAACGAAGGCGGCAAAGCGGGCGACGACGATCCCAAGGGCACTGACACCGAGTCCGGCGACGGGGACGGGGACGGGGACGGGGACACCCCCTCGACGCCGCCCGTCGACCCCGAGGTCGAACCCGACAACGTGGCCGGCCCGCTCCAGAACCTCGGCGACAAGATCATCAAGAGCGCCGGCGCGAACTCCGAGGAGCTCGAAGGGGTCGTCGGCGGCATCACCGGCATCGTCGACGGCATCCTCGGCAACTAGGGATTTGGCCGAGCGGTTGCCGCGGTCAGGCGTTACGGCCGCCTGGGTGGATCACTGGCCGCGCCGCCGTGCTCGGTGGTCGCGTTAACTACTTTGTCGCTACTTGAACACGGATGCGCGCTGCATGAGCAGGCTGTAGAGGGTCGACTGGATCGTCTCCCGCACCTGATCGGTGACGTTGAAGACGAGCATCGGGTCCTCGGCGGCGTGGTCGTCGTACTCGTCGGTGCGAATCGGCTCGCCGAACTCCAGCAGCCACTTCGACGGCAGCGGCACCATGCCCAGTGGGCCGAGCCACGGGAACAGCGGCGTGATCGGGATGTAGGGCACACCGATGAGACGTGCCAGCGCCGGCACGTTGCCGACCAGCGGGTAGATCTCCTCGGCGCCGACCACGGACAGCGGCACGATCGGGACCTGGGTGCGGAGTGCGGCGGACACGAAGCCACCGCGACCGAACCGCTGCAGCTTGTAGCGCTGCGAGTAGGGCTTGCCGATGCCCTTGAAGCCCTCGGGCCACACGCCGACCAGCTCGCCGCCCGCCAGCATCCGCTCGGCGTCCTCGGCACACGCCAATGTCGCGCCGCCCTTGCGGGCGACCGCGCCGACGAACGGCAGCTTGAAGACCAGGTCGGCCCCGAGCGCGCGCAGGTGGCGGCCGGCGTGGTCGTGAACCATCGCCATCGTCATCAGCGCGTCGACGGGCACGGTTCCGGAGTGGTTGGACACGATCAGCGCGCCACCCTCGGCGGGGATGTTCTCGGCTCCGCGGACCTCGATGCGGAACCACTTCTGCGCGATCGGCCGGACCGCCGCCAGGAAGAACCGCTCGGTGATCTCGGGGTCGAAGCCGAACTCGTCGACGACGTAGTCGCCGGTCAGCCGACGGCGGACGAAGGCCAGGAAGTGCGCGAGCTGGTGCTCCCACTGCTCGCCGAACACCTCACGCGCGGCGCCCTGGATCGCGGCGAGCCAGTCACCGAGCGGGATGCCAGGGCCCTCGCGCTCGCTGATCTCGAGCTTCGAGTCGATCGCGGGCACGTTGGTTGCGAGGGGTACGACGTCATCGCCTAGGAGCGGGATGACCGACTCGGTCGCGGCCGGGTCGGCCGCCAGGGGTGCCGTCGACTCCCCGGTGTCGGCGGCGTCGACGGTCGGCGGCGTCTCGTCACGTGGCGGTTCGGACTTCGCTGCGCCCCCGCGCCCCTTGGGCGCCAGGCTGCGGGCAGCGGCCGACGGGCGGGTGCCCGTGCCGCGGCCGGGCCGGCCACGTGTGCCGATCGGAATGATCTCGGCGTCACCCATCGCTGCCTCCGGCAATCGTCAGTGCGGGCGGGCGGTCGTCGATGACCTCGGGCAGCCGGTCGGCGACGGCGCCGAGCAGCCGTTCGGTGCGGCCGCCGGTCGGCGGCAGCGTCGAGGCGAACTCACCGAATGCCTCCGCGGTGGAGTAGCGGGGCTCGAAGCCGAGCTCGGCACGCATCCGGGTGGTGTCGACGCCGCGGCCGTAGGTGAGGAACGCGACCAGCTCGGGCGAGAGGTCGGCGTACCGGGCCGAGCGGAGAGCGGACCCGAGGCCACCGAACGCGACTCCCGGCAGCGGCACACCGGGGCGCTGCAGCCGGCGCAGGGCCTGCGACAGCATCAGGACACCGTCGCCCGCGACGTTGAACGTCCCGTGGACGCCCGCCGTCACCGCGTGCCGGAGCACCCGGTTGAGATCGTGCTCGTGGAGGAACTGGAGCCGCGGGTCGAAACCGAGGACGGTGGGGATGACCGGCATGCGGAAGTACGACGTGACCGGGCTGACCACGCGGGGCCCGATGACGTTGGCACAGCGCAGCGTGGTGACGGTGACGTCGGGCCGGCGGCGCGCGAAGCCGCGGACGTAGGCCTCGACCTCGGCCACGTCCTTGGCATATCCGGTGCGCGCCGGACTGCGCGGCTCGAGATCCTCGGTGAACATCGCGGGGTCGCCGTTGCTCGCGCCGTAGACGGTGGTGGTCGACTTCACGACCAGCTGCTGGAGCGACTCGGCCTTCTGGCACGCAGCGAGCAGCTGCATCGTGCCGATGACGTTGAGCTCTTTCATCGTGCCGCGCGCCCCGGCGCTGCCGGGCGTGGCGATGACGCTCATGTGGACGACGGCGTCGACGTCCTCGCGGGCGATCACCTTGGCGATCACCGGGTTGCGGATGTCGGCCCGCACGAACTGGACATCGCCGATGTCGCCGCGCGGCGGCATCACGTCGACGCCGATCACGCGCCCGATCGACGGGTCGTTGGCGAGGGATCGGGCGCAGGTGCGGCCGAGGTCACGAGAAACCCCGGTGACCAGGACGGTACGACCGCTCATACCCAACGACTCCCGACTCCCCCAGTCAAAAGAACAGATACGCCCCGGAGGGGGCGTGGGTCACTTGCCGAGCTTGCGGCGCTGCACCCGCGTCTTCTTCAGAAGCTTGCGGTGCTTCTTCTTCGCCATGCGCTTGCGCCGCTTCTTGATGACAGAACCCACGTGAACCTCTCCAACACACCGGACGCGTGGCCCGGCATTCGATGACTGCCGCGCCGACGGCAGTGTCGGACGACTCGCCCAGCCTATCCGCCGAGGAGAGCGGTTGGAGAATCAGGGCCAACGGTGAGAGCAACGTCCTATCACCGTGGAACACGGCGTGCGGCCCATTCGCCGCCGATCAGCCGCAACCACAGACTGGGTCGACTGCTGGCCGGCAGCGTGGCGCGGGCGGCGAAGCCGCATCGTTCGGCGGCCCTGGTCCGAACGAAGCGATGGACCGGGCGGCGCCGGACGATCCGCTCACGCTCGGCCAGTGAGTCAGCCGGCGTTGTAGAAGGACTTGCGGAGGTACTCGTCGACGTCGCCCTCGGGCACCCGGAACGAGCGACCGACGCGCACCGCCGGGAGCTCACCGCTGTGGACCAGGCGGTAGACCGTCATCTTCGAGACGCGCATCATGGTCGCCACTTCGGCGATGGTGAGGAATTTTGGGTCCGGACGGGACTCAGCCCGCTCCTGGGAGGAAGCCATGGCCAACCACCTTTTCTGCGCGAGTTTCCGGGCGCCCGTCACCGCCTTCCCCAGCTGTGAACTGCGGACGCCTCTTGCGTGAGAATAGGGCCAGATGTGACTCATGGGGAAGAGATTCACCAAAGCAACTTTTGGGACTCCGGCGTGTCGGCTTGACGCAGCCAGGCTGACCCACGGTTAACCTCAACCGTGTAAGTCGCTCTTGCTCATGGCATCGGATCCATGCCGTGCAGCGGGAACACCGCGCTGCGGGTCGCGTGGACGGCCCGGTCGAGCCACACGTCGGGGTCGTAGCCGTCCTCCCACGGGCGGTAGTCGGCCCGGCCGCCGTCGGTCATCCGCAGGGGAGCGTCGGCGCCGTACCGCTCCAACGCGTAGCTGCGCCATTCCTCGGGCACCGAGCCCGCGGGGTCGAGCGGCCGCCCGGCGACGGCAGCCAGCAGGTGGGTCCAGGCGCGCGGGACGACGTTCACCAGTGCGTAGCCGCCACCACCGGTGGCCACCCAGCGCCCGCCGGCGACCACGTGGGCGAGGTCGTGGAGGGCGAGGTACGCCGCCCGTTGCCCGTCGACGCTCAGCATCAGGTGGGCGAGGGGGTCGTCGGCGTGGGAGTCGCAGCCGTGCTGGGTGACCAGGACGTCGGGATCGAACTCCCGGAGCAGCGGGGGCACCACGGCATGGAACGCGCGCAGCCAGCCTGCGTCACTGGTGCCGGGCGGGAGGGCGACGTTGACCGAACTGCCCTCGGCATCCGGCCCGCCGGTGTCGGCCGGGAAGCCGGTGCCCGGGAACAGGAACTGCCCGGACTCGTGCAGCGAGATGGTGAGCACCCGCGGGTCGTCGTAGAAGATCGCCTCGACGCCGTCGCCGTGATGGACATCGACATCGACGTAGGCGACGCGCTGCGCACCGTGGTCGAGCAGCCACCGGATCCCGATCGCGACGTCGTTGTAGACGCAGAAGCCACTGGCCCGGTCGGGCATCGCGTGGTGGAGGCCACCGGTGATGTTCGCGCTGTGGAGGCTCTCGCCCGTCCACACCCGGCGGAACGCCTCCTGGCTGGCGCCGACGATGTGGGCCGCGGCGATGTGCATGCCGAGGAAGACGGGGTTGTCGTCGGTGCCGAGCCCACGCAGCTCCTCGCCGGGCCCGGGGTGCGCGCTCATCCGCTGCACCGCCTCGATCAGCGCCGGGTCGTGGACGGTGGCGAGCAGGTCGTCCGACGCCATCGGGGCCGGGACCTGCTCGAGGTGATCGAGTACGCCGCACTCCGCGGCGAGCCGCATCGTCAGGTCGACCCGGCGCGGCGCCATCGGGTGGTCGGGGCCGAAGTCGTAGTCGGTGAGCGACGGATCGAACACCACGCTGGCCCGGCCCGCGCACGGCGCAGGCGGCTCGGGCAACCCCGTCGTCATGCCCAGCAACGTACCCGGGACGGCCGCCGGTGTGGGACGCTGCCGTCATGGGGACGGCCGGACTTGTGCTCGCGGGGCTCGGGGCCGCGCTCCACGTCTACATCTTCTACATGGAGTCGCTGGCCTGGACCACGCCCAGTACCCGCGCCGTCTTCGGGACCACCGCGGAGGAGGCCGAGAGCAGCAAGGAGCTGGCCTTCAACCAGGGCTTCTACAACCTGTTCCTCGCCGTGGTCACCGGCGTCGGCATCGTACTGACCGCCGGCGACTGCGACGACGTCGGCCGGGCGCTCGTGCTGACCGGCGCCGGATCCATGGCAGCGGCGGCTGCCGTGCTGGCGCTGGGCAACCCGGCGCGTGCGTCCGCGGCGCTCAAGCAGGGGCTGGTGCCGCTGCTCGCGGTGATCGCGATCGTCATCGACCTCGCGGGCTGACCGAGCCAACCAGACGGGCTACTCGGCAGCCGCGTCGGGGCCACGGCGTCGTACCTCTTCCACCTGGACCAGGGAGTCGCGCAGCTCGGCGAGCCACTCGTCGGCGTGCTGCTGCACCAGCCGCACGCACCAACCGAGCGCATCGCTGCGGCTGCGCGCGACGCCGCCGGCCACCAGCAGGTCGAGGACCCGCCGCTCGGGCTGGCGGAGGCGGGTCATCACCGGCGCCGCGATGTGGGTGAACAGGGTGCGGTCCTCGCCGCACTCGACACCCCACGACACCTTGCGGTCGAAGCGCCGCTCGGCCTCCCGCGCGACCTTCATCCGGTCGCCCCGGGTGCGCTCGCGGAACTCCGCGATCTTGCCCTGGACGGTGGCGGCGCGCTCGGCGTCGGAGGTCTCGGCGGCGAGCTCAGGGGTCGGGATCCGGCCGATCACGGTGATCTCCTCGCGGTCGACGACGACCTCGACCAGCTCCTCGAACAAGCCCTCGGGCAGGCGGCCGGAGAACCAGGCGCGAGTCTCTTCGGTAGTCATGTAATTAAGATTACACCCATGCACAAGTGGGCTCCGGGTGCCGGACGAGGTTGTCGGGGGTGGCTGGCAGGATTGGTGCCATGACGGTGGCGAGCTGGCTCGGGAGGCCGGTGAGCGCGGTGCTGTTCGACCTCGACGACACGCTGTTCGACCACCGCGGCGCGGCCGACCGCGGCGTCCGCGCCTGGCTCTCCGGGCTGGGGCTGGACGGCCTGCTCGAGGACCACGTCGAGCGGTGGTTCGTGCTCGAGACACACCACCACGAGCGGTTCCAGCGCGGCGAGATCTCGCACGTCGACCAGCGGCGCTTCCGGATCCGGGCCTTCCTCGACAGCTGGGACCTCGCCGACGACGCCATAGCCGACGACACGTTCGCGGGCTACCTCGCCTGCTACCGGGCGGCCTGGTCCGCGTTCGCCGACGCAGCCGCCGCCCTCGAGCAGGCGCTCGGCGCCGGCCTCACGGTCGGCATCCTCACCAACGGTGATCAGACCATCCAGGAGACGAAGGTCCGGCGCACCGGCCTGGCGTCGTACGACGTGCCGGTGCTCGCCTCGTCCTCCCTGACCGCCGCCAAGCCCGACCGGCGTGCGTTCCACGAGGCGTGCGCCCGCCTCCGTGTCGATCCGAAGGAGTGCGTGATGGTCGGCGACTCGCTGCGCCACGACGTCCACGGCGCGCGAGCGGCCGGGCTGGCGGGCGTGCTGATCGACCGGGTCGGGCGCTACCGCGCCGACGAGGTGGCCGGTGTCGATCGGATCAGTTCGCTCGCCGAACTGGGCTGGTGACCGACCGCGGAATACCCGGCCGACCGGGTGTTCATCGGGTTGTCCGCTTCTGCAATGGCTGACAACCCGTGGGATACCCGGTCGACCGGGTATTCCGCGCTACGACCCGGACGCCAACTCGCGGGAGCGGTCCCGAGCCGCTTCGAGCGCGGCGAGGAACGCCGCCCGGACCTTGTGGATCTCCAGCTCGCGCAGCGCGGCAGCGGTGGTGCCGCCCGGCGAGGTGACCTGCTCGCGGAGCACTGTGGGGTGCTCGTTGGTCTCGCGCAGCATGGCCGCCGAGCCGACCAGGGTCTGTAGGACGAGCTCGTGCGCCGTGGCTCGGGGCAGGCCGAGGTGCACGCCGGCCTCGATCATCGACTCGACGACGAAGAAGATGTAGGCCGGACCCGAGCCGCTGATCGCGGTGACCGCGTCCTGCTGCTTCTCCGGAACCCGGATGACCTTGCCCACCGAGGCCATCAGCGCCTCGGCCTCCTCCAGGTGCGCCTCGTCGCAGTGGGAGCCGGCCGAGATGGCCGACATGCCCTCGTCGACGAGGGCGGGCGTGTTGGGCATGACCCGGACGACGGCGACACCCGTGGGGACGCGAGCCTCGATGAAGCCGGTGGTGATGCCGGCCGCGAGGGACACCAGCAGCTGACCGGGGCGGAGCGAGTCGGCGATCTCGTCGAGCACCTCCGCCATGTCCTGCGGCTTCACGACGAGGGCAACAGTGTCGGCCTTCGTGGCGGCCTCGATGTTGGAGACCACCGCGACGCCGTACCGCTCCACGAGCTCGGTGGCGCGCGCCTCGCGCTTCTCGCCGACGAGGAGCTGGTCGACCCGGCGGCCGGCCCGGACCAGGCCGGACAGCAGGGTCTCGCCCATGACTCCCGCGCCGATGACGGCGGTCTGCTTCATGTGGGTGCTCGCTAGCTCTTCTTGATGAGGGATGTCAGGAAGAATGTCAGGTTCCGCGGGCGCTCGGCGAGCCTTCTCATGAGGTAGCCGTACCACTCGGTGCCGTAGGGGATGTAGACCCGCATCGTCTCGCCCCCGTCCGCCAGCCGTTGCTGCTCGTTCGGGCGGATGCCGTAGAGCATCTGGAACTCGTAGGTGCCCTGCGCCCGCCCGTACCGGCTCGCGAGCGATGACGCGATCTCGACGAGGCGCGGGTCGTGGGTCGCGATCATCGGGTAGCAGTCACCCTCGGCGCCGGTGTGGCCGAGCAGGATCTTGAGGCAGCGCACGTAGGCCTTGTCGACGTCGTCGGGGTCGGAGTAGGCGACCTCGGACGGCTCGTCGTACGCGCCCTTGCAGAGCCGGACCCGGCTGCCGGCGTAGGCCAGGGCGCGGCAGTCGGCCTCGGTGCGGAACAGGTAGGCCTGGAGCACCGCGCCCGTCTCGGGGAAGTCCTTGCGCAGCTCGCGCAGGATCGCCAGCGTCAGGTCGGTGGTGGTGTGGTCCTCCATGTCGAGAGTGACCGTGGTGCCGGCGTTGCGCGCGGCGCGGCAGATGGCACGGGCGTTCTCGAGAGCGATCTTGCGGCCGCCGCCCGGCGCCACGTCGTCGTCGAGGGCGAGGCCGATCGCAGTGAGCTTGACGCTGACCTCGGCGCGGCGGGCCAGACCCTTGGCCGAGAGCTGCTTGAGGACGTCGAGGTAGGCCGCGACCGTCGCCTCCGCCTGCTCGACGTCGGTGGTGTCCTCACCGAGGTAGTCGAGGGTGACGTCGATGCCCCGAGCCGCCAGCTCGGCCGACGCGGCCACGGCGTCCTCGGCGTGCTCGCCGGGGACGTAGGACCGGACCACCGCTGCCGAGACCGGAAGCGTGGTGATGAGCCGCTTCACGGACTGGCTGCGCGAGAGGAGCAGGAGCGAATCACGCACGGGACGCATACCCCCAACGGTACGACGGAGGCCATCGAGATACCGCTTTCGCGACGACCCCGGCGGCTACGGCTTCGGGCCGCCCCGGCTCGGTAGCGCGACCTGCGTCCGCGCCTCGTTGTCCCGGACCCGCGGCTCGAAGCTGCTGCGGAAAACCTGGGCGACGAGCTCGCGCCGCGAGCGCACGCCGGTCTTGTCGAAGACCGACGTCAGGTGCTGCTGGACGGTCATCGGGGAGATCGCGAGCTCTTCCGCGATCGCCTCCGTCGCGAGGCCGCGCAGGACCAGGCTCGTGACGTCGCGCTCCCTGAGCGTGAGCTGGTGGGCCCGCATGAGCAGGGTCTCCAGGTGCTCGGGTCGGGCGGCATCCAGGACCACGCACACCTGGGCGCGGCCGGCGCCGTCGACGAGAGGCCCGGCATGGAGCGCGACCCAGCGGCCCGCTGGCCCACACACACGCACCCTCGTGTCCAGCCCCTCACCGGGTCGCCCGGAGACAACCTCGCCGGCGGCGGTCAGGACTGCGACCGGAAGCTTCTCGGCACTCCCGCCCAGCTCCTCCAGCCAGTACGTCGCGGACGGTGTTGCCGACACCACGTCGAACCCGGCGAGCACGATCACGCCCGGCGCCTCGGAGAGGTCGGGCTCGCGAGCCTGGGCTGCCAGCAGGCTGTGCCGCACGCCGTCGGCGAGGACCGGCGCGGCGGCCACCAGCAGTCGCTGCTCGACGTCGGAGAACATCGGGCGTCCCGTTTCGCGGTAGAGGCCGATCGACCCCCACGGTGCCCGGTCGGCGGTGCGCAGCGCGACCACGAGCTCCTGCTCGCAGCCGAACGGCTGCATCTCGACGTGGTACTTGACCGACCGCTCCGGCCGACCCTCCGTGGCGCCGTGCAGGGTGCCGATGCCAGCGGCTGACGTCAGCACCGACGTCATCGAGTTGAAGTCGTCCTCGGCGTACTCCCGCGCCAGCCACTCCCCCGGGATCTCCGGCAGGCCCTCCTGGAAGTGACTGGTGACGATCCGGCACTCGGGATCGACCGTGAAGAAGCACGGCGCCTCGAAGTGCGGGACCTCGGCGGTGAGGATCGGGGTCACCTCACGCCACAGACTGACCAGGTCGGGGCGTCGTACGACGATCTTCTCGATGCGCGCGACTACTCGATCAACCCGGTCCATGCCCTCGGCCTATCAGAATTCTGGGATGGCGGACAGCGAACGAGAGATCGACCATGGGGCATGGAGCAGATCATCAGGGCCGGCGAGGGCGAAGTGCTCGGTGCAGAGGCCGGCTGCCGGGACAGGTTCAAGGTCGACAACGACCGGACAGAGGGCCGACTGGCGATCGTCGAGCACCTCCTCGCACCACGCTGCATCGCGGCACCCGTCCATGTGCATGCCCGCGAGGACGAGTTCAGCTTCATCATCGACGGCGAGGTCTCCTACCGGCTCGGTGACGACGAGTACGTCGCCCGTGCCGGCGACCTCGTGATCAAGCCTCGCGGGCAGTGGCACACCTTCTGGAACGCGTCCGACGAGCCCGCACGGGTCCTCGAGATGATCACGCCCGGCGGGCTCGAGACCGTGTTCCGGGCGATGGGCCGCGGCGCTCCCGAGGACCAGGTTGCCGCCATGATCGACGCCGCCGGCTGCACCGGGGACCCGGAGGCGACGGAACCGATCGTGGCGCGCTACGGGCTCACCTGGGGCTGAGTCATTCGCTGCGCCGGCGCAGGGTTCCGGCACCGAGGGCGAGGCCGGCGACGGCGTAGGCGGCGACGACGGAGAGGTCCGCCCAGACGTCGCCGGTGGTGGTCGAGGTGGTGAGGTGCTGCATCGCGTCGACGGCGTAGGACAGCGGGAGCACGTCGCTGACGGTCTCGAGGATGTTCGGCAGCGCGAACCGGGGCACGAACAGGCCGCACAGCAGGATCTGCGGGATGACGAGGGCCGGCATGAACTGGACGGCTTGGAACTCGGTGCGGGCGAAGGCACTCACGAACAGCCCGAGCGCGCTGCCGAGGACGGCGTCGATGATCGCGACCACGGTAAGCAACCAGACTGGTCCCTCGATCGCGAGGTCGAGCAGCCCGACGCTGAGGGCGACCGCCAGTGCCGACTGCACGGCGGCGACCAGACCGAAGGCGATCGCGTAGCCGAAGAGGAAGTCGAGCTTGCCCATCGGCATCGCGAGGAGCCGCTCGAGGGTGCCGCCGGAGCGCTCGCGCAGCGTGGTGACGCTGGTGACGAGGAACATCACGATGAAGGGGAACATCGCGAGCAGCGCGGGGCCGAACCGGTCGAAGCTGTCGCCCGGCAGGTCGTCGAACATCCACCACAGCAGGCTGATCAACAGACAGGGCAGCACCAGCATGATCGCGAGCGTGCGATGGTCGCGGCGCAGCTGCGTGAGCACGCGAGCCGCGATGGCGAACGTGATGCGGGGGTTCATTTCGGGGTCCCCGCGGACTTGTTCGGAGGATGGAAGGTCGCCGTCCGCGGCCGGCTCCGGACCGCCTGGGGGAGAAGAAGTCCGCGGGGTGCTTTCATGCCGCCTCACCCCTGACGATCGCGAGGAACGCCTGTTCGATGTCGGCGGTCGCGGCGAGGCCGGCCTTCTCCTTGATCTCGGCCGGCGTGCCGTCGGCGATGAAGACACCGTCGCGCATCAGGAGCAGCCGGTCGCAGCGCTCGGCCTCGTCCATGACGTGGCTCGAGACGAGTACGGCGACGCCGGTGTCGGCCAGGTCGTGGAACGTGGTCCACAGGTCCTCGCGCAGCACCGGATCTAGCCCGACGGTCGGCTCGTCCAGCACCAGCAGTCTCGGGTGGCCGAGCAGCGCGACGGCGAGGCTGGCACGCGACCGCTGGCCGCCGCTCAGGTTGGCGACCACGTCGTCGGCATGGTCCGCGAGGTCGACCGTCTCGATGCAGCTGGCCACCTCGGCGCGGTCGACACCGAGCACGCGCGCGAAGAACGCGAGGTTCTCGGTGACGCTGAGGTCGTCGTACACGCTGGGCGCCTGGGTGACGTAGCCGATCCGGTGTCGCAAGCCCTTCGAGCCGGCGGCCTCGCCGAACACGGTGGCCGTGCCGGTGATGCCGGCCTGGACGCCGACCAGGACGCGCATCAGCGTCGACTTGCCGCACCCGGACGGTCCGAGCAGGCCGGTCACCTGGCCGACCGGGATCGTGAAGTCGAGGCCGTGCAGCACCTCCCGCCGGCCGCGGACGACGGTCAGCCCCGCTACCTCCACCGCGTTTTTCATCATGTGATGAATAATCCTCCAGAGTCGCGGAGGAATCAAGCCGTCAGGGCAGCTCGCCGGTCAGGTACCGCTGGATCGTCGGCGCGTAGATCGCCACCAGCCGCTCGCGGTCGAGCGAGGCGATCGGCTCGACCCGGACGACGTAACGGGCCAGGATCAGCCCGATCACCTGGCTGGCGACCAGGGGCATCCGCAGGTCGGGGCGGTCGATGCCGAGCCGCTCACCGACCGGGATCAGGACGACGGGCAGGAACCCCTCGCGGATCAGCGTGTCGCCCCCGGGCTCCAGGGTCCGGCGCACGGTCGCGAGCAGGGCGGGCTGGAGCTCGGGGTCGTCCCACACAGAGAGGAAGGTGCGGATCAGCTTCTCCGCGGCCTCCTCGGCCGGTCCGGCGACCGCCGCGCCGATCACCTCCCGGGGGTCGACCGGCAGGGCCAGCGCTGCGACGAAGAGGTCGTCCTTCGAGCCGAAGTAGTGGTGCACGAGAGCGGCGTCCACACCGGCGTCGGTGGCGATCGCGCGGATCGTCGTACCTCCGAAGCCGGCGGCCGCGAACGCCTCGCGCGCGGCGGCGAGGATCGCGGCTCTGGTGTCCGGCCGACCGGGTCGCCGGCCGCGTCGGTTGCTGGTGCTCACGTCTCGGCGATCGTCTCCGCCACCGTGAGGTGCTCGCGCGCGAACTCCAGTGACGCCCGCAGGTCGGCCTCCCGCTCCTCACGGGTCGTGCACCGACGAGTGTTGATCTCCAGCACGACCTCACCGTCGAAGCCGATGTCGGCCAGGTGGTGCAGGAAGTCCGCGGCCCCCGTCGCACCGCGGCCGGGCACCAGGTGCTCGTCCTTGGGAGAGCCGGACCCGTCGGTCAGGTGGATGTGCCGCAGCCGGGTGCCGAGCCGCTCGGCCATCTCGATCGGCTTGTCGTGGGCGATCGCCGCGTGCGAGAGGTCGATCGTGGTGTTGGCGTAGGGCTCCGCGGACGGGTCCCAACCCGGGAGGTACATCTCGAGGCGTCGCTTCGCGGAGGCGCGCCAGGGATACATGTTCTCGACGGCGAACGCGATGCCGGTCGACTCCTCGAGCGCCGCGATGCCGTTGACGAAGTCGCGGGCGTAGTCCTTCTGCCACCGGAACGGCGGATGTACGACGACCACCTCCGCGCCCACCGCGGCCGCCATCTCGGCCGAGCGCTCGAGCTTGCCCCACGGCTCGGTGCCCCAGACCGCCTGGGTGAACAGCAGGCACGGTGCGTGGATCGCGCACACCGGCATCTCGTGGTGGTCGATGAGCTGCTGGATCGCGACGGTCTGCTGCGACAGCGCGTCGATCCCGACCATCACCTCGACCGCCTCGTAGCCGACCTCCACGGCCCAGGTGAAGGCGTGGGCCGTCGACTCGGGAAAGACCGACGAGGTCGACAGGCCGATCCTCGGACGACCGGACTCGGACATGTCAGACCTCGTCGGCGACGCCGAGCATGTCGATGCGTTCGAGGATCACGCCCTCGCGCAGCGCCCACGGACAGATCTCGAGCTCGGCCAGGTCGAAGATGTCCATGCAGGCCTCGGCGACGAGCGCGCCCGGCACGATCTGGTGAGAGCGGCTCGGCGAGACACCCGGCAGCTCCGACAGCTCGTCGGGACTCATGGCCACCAGCTTGGGGATCCACTCCCGCAGCTCGGCCAATGCCAGCGTCCGCGGCACCAACGGCCCGTCGTCCGACGGCGCGGCACCACAGATCCGCGCCAGTGAGCGGAAAGTCTTCGAGGTCGCGGCGGCGCGGTGCGTCGTACCGGTGCGCAGCACCTGGCCGGCGTCCTTCGCCATGTCCGCGCGGATGCTGCGCCGGATCTTCTTGAGCCCGGCGTCGTCGACCGGCTCGGAGAAGTACGTCGACGCCAGCCGCGCCGCCCCCAGCGGCAGCGACTGCGCGACGTCGGGTCGCTCGTCGGCCCCGGTCGCGATCTCGAGCGAGCCGCCGCCGATGTCGAAGACGGTCAGCTTGCCGGCCGACCACCCGAACCAACGTCGTACGGCGAGGAACGTCAGGCGGGCCTCGTCCTCCCCCGACAGGACCTCGATCGCAACCCCGGTGATCTCGCGCACGTGCGCGAGGACGGCATCGGAGTTGACCGAGTCGCGCACGGCCGACGTCGCGAAGGACAGCATCGCCTCGCAGCCCTTCTCCTCGGCCACCACGAGCGCCTCTGCCGTGAACGACGTCAACGCGTCGATCCCGGACTGGTTGACGGCGCCCGTCGGGTCCAGGTGCTCGGCGAGCCGCAGCGGTTGCTTGAGGGAGAACGCGGGCAGCGGGGCGGCGCCGTCGTGGGCATCGACCACGAGCAGGTGCCCGGTGTTCGAGCCGATGTCGAGCACGCCCAGCCGCATGCGTCCACCGTATCCCCCTCCGGCTAGGTTGGGCGGGTGCCCGAGGTCAACCTGGACTTCCCCCGAGCGTTCGTCGAGTTCGCCAATCCGGCCGACGAGACCGAGGTCATGCGCTGCGACCTCACGTGGCTGACCTCGTCCTTCACCTGCATCTTCGGACAGGGCTGCCAGGGCATCTACGCCGACTCCCCCGACACCGGTTGCTGCACCCTGGGCGCGCACTTCAGCGACAAGGACGACGAGGAGCGGGTGGCGGCGTACGTCGACCAGCTCACGCCCGAGCAGTGGCAGTTCCACCCGCGCCGCAAGGACGGGAAGGTGCGCCGCAAGGACTGGGTCGACAAGGACGAGGACGGCGAGCGCAAGACGCGAGCACTCGAGGTGGACGGGCAGCGCGGCTGCGTGTTCCACAACCGCGCGGACTTCCCGACGGGTGCCGGGTGCGCCCTGCACGGACTGGCGCTGCAGCAGGGGCGCGACCCCCTCGAGACCAAGCCCGACGTGTGCTGGCAGCTCCCCATCCGGCGTCTCTACCGCGAGGTCGAGCGTCAGGACGGGTCGTCGTACACCGAGGTCACGATCACCGAGTACGACCGCCGCGGTTGGGGTCCCGGCGGCCACGAGCTGGACTGGTACTGCTCGGGGAACACCGAGGCCCACGTCGCGGTCGAGCCGGTCTTCATCACCAACGAGCCCGAGCTCGTGGCCCTGATCGGCCGGGCGGCGTACGACGAGCTGGCCCGCCACTGCGATGCACACCTGCGGTCGCGGTCGGCGCTGGCGCTGCATCCGGCGGATCGGGGCTAGGGCGGCCGCGGCGGGCGCGCGGTAACTCAGCGCCGCCGCGCGACCGTTCCTCACGGCCGTCGAACTCTTGATATCAAGAGAACCCGACCCCGATTCCCGGTGACGATCACCACAGGCTGAGAATGTCTGACATGCGCCTGGATCACCTGTCGTACGCCGCCGGACCGGACGGACTCGCGAGCACTGCCGCGCGTCTCGGCGCCGCGTTGGGGCGCGACTTCGTCGACGGCGGGGTGCACCCGCGGTTCGGCACCCGCAACATGATCCTGCCGCTCGCGGACGCAACCTACCTCGAGGTCGTCGAGGTGCTCGACCACCCCGCGTCCGACAAGGCGCCGTTCGGCCAGGCCGTGCGGGCCCGGTCCGCGCTCGGTGGCGGTTGGCTCGGCTGGGTGGTCTCGGTCCCCGACATCGCCCCGGTCGAGGAGCGGCTCGGCCGCGCGGCAGTCGCCGGCAACCGGCACCGTCCCGACGGCACCGAGCTCAAGTGGAAGCAGATCGGCATCCACGGCCTGATCGCCGACCCGCAGCTCCCGTTCTTCATCCAGTGGGAGGTGGCGTCCGACCTGCACCCGTCCGCCGGTGCCGACGGCTCGTTCTCCCTGGCCGGCATCGAGATCGCCGGCGACCCGCAGCGGGTCAGCGAGTGGCTCGGCGAGAGCGTCGAGGCGCCGCTGGAGGACGTCAAGGTCGAGTGGGTCGCCCCGCACGGTACGCCGGGCATCCTCGCCGCGCAGGTGCAGACGCCGGACGGTCTCATCCGGATCTGATCCGCTCACCATGAGCGACGCGCCGGTGAAGGGCGCCGTGCCCAGCCCGAACATCTGGCAGCACACCGCCACCTACGAGGTCGAGAACCGGGCCGCGGATCCCGACGGCCGGCTCTGGTCCGCGATGGCGGCGCGGGTGTCGTGGCACGGGCGCACCGTGCTCGACCTCGGCTGCGGCTCCGGCTTCCACCTGGCGCGCTTCGCCGAGGACGCGGCGACGGTGATCGGCGTCGACCCGCACCCGGGCCTGGTCCGGCTGGCCCAGCGCCGGACGCGCACGCTGCCCGCGGTCGACGTAAGACTCGGCACCGCGCAGGAGATCCCCCTCCCCGATGCGAGCGTCGAAGTGGTGCACGTGCGGTGGGCCTACTTCTTCGGGCCCGGCTGCGAGCCCGGACTGGCCGAGCTGGACCGGGTCGTACGACGCGGCGGCACCGCGCTGGTCATCGACAACGACGGATCCCGCTCGACCTTCGGCTCGTGGTTCCGGCGCGGCTACCCGCACCTCCCCGCGCCGGCGGAGATCGAACAGTTCTGGGCGCAGCGCGGCTGGAGCCGCACGTCGGTGGACATGGGCTGGCGGTTCGAGAGCCGCGCCGATCTGGAGGCCGTCGTACGGATCGAGTTCAAGCCCGAGGTCGCCCGCGAGATCCTGCGCCACCACGAGGGCGTGGAGGTCGACTACGCCGTGAACCTCTGGTCCCGCGACTACTGACTAGCCGGAGGACCCCCGCACGGCCAGCGTCGGAGCGAGCAGCACCCCGCGGGCGTCGTACCGCTCCCGGGCGAGCAGTGCCTCGAGGGCGCGCACCAGCTCCAGCGCGACCTGCTCGAGCGGCTGTCGCACCGAGGTCAGCCCGGGCGGCACCACCTGGGCGACCTGGGAGTCGTCGAAGCCGACCAGCGCGATGTCCCTGCCGGGGCGCAGGCCGCGCGCCGCGAGCGCATGGAGTACGCCGACCGCGATGGTGTCGCTCGCGCACACGAACGCCGTCGGGTGGGCCGCCTCGAGCAGCCCGTCGGCAGCCTCGCGGCCGGCGTCGACCGTGTCGGCCACCCGGACGGCGAGCCCGTCGGTCGACCGGCCGCCGGCAGCCATGGCCCGCTCCCACCCGGAGCGCCGGTCCTCGCCGATGTAGGACGACGCAGCCCAGCCGACCCACGCGATGCGGTCGTGGCCGCGCTCGAGGAGGTGGTCGGTCGCGAGGGCGACGCCGGTCGCGCCGTCGACGTCGACCCACGGGTGGCTGGCCCCGGGGTCGGCCCAGGGCCGGCCGAACGCGACGAACGGGGCGTGCCGATCACTGAGCCACCGGGTCTGCGGATTGCCGAGGTAGGTGTCGGTGACGATGAACGCGTCGACGGCGGTCGAGCGGAGCAGGTCGTCGTAGCCGCGCACCAGGTCGGCGGCCGTCGTGTCCGGCTTGCCGGGACCGCCGGAGAAGAGCAGCAGGTGGTAGCCGGCCTCCCGCGACGCCTCGACCAGTGCGTGGACGAACCGGTCCATGGCGGCGTTGGCCGTGAACTCCTGGGCCGGCGACATCCGCAGTCCGATCAGGTGCGACGCGCGGGTGCGGAGGTGGCGGGCCGCCCGGTTCGGCCGGTAGCCGAGGTCCTGGATCGCACCCTGAACCCGCTGCAGCGTCTCCGCGCGCAGCAGGTCGGGGTTGTTGATCGCGTTGGACACCGTCTGCCGCGACACCCCGGCACGCTCGGCGACGTCGGCCAGGGTCGGCGGCACGAGCGGCACGTCGTGCGCTGACGCTGGCGTCACGGTCGCCTCCGCGCGGTTGGGGGTTTGGAGCGGTACGTCGAGGATACGGGCGCCCTGCCGGTCGGACACGCCGGTCCAATCGAACATACTGTCGGATGTCTCAACTAGCGTCGTGTCCATGGCCACGAGCACCAGATCCCGCGCCGCCCAACCGCGTGCGTCCTACCGGTGCTCCGAGTGTGGCTGGACGACCGCCAAGTGGGTCGGCCGGTGCGGCGAGTGCCAGGCGTGGGGCTCGGTCGCCGAGGGCGCTGCCGCACCCGCGGGCCGCACCGCCGCCACCCCCGTGACCACGCCCGCGGTCCCGATCGGCTCGGTATCGGCCGAGCAGGCGGTTCACCACGGGTGCGGCGTGGCCGAGCTCGACCGGGTGCTCGGGGGTGGCCTGGTGCCGGGCGCCGCGGTCCTCCTCGCGGGCGAGCCGGGGGTCGGCAAGTCCACCCTGCTGCTGGAGGTCGCGGCGCGCACCGCCGAGCGCGGTCAGCGCACGCTCTACGTCACCGGCGAGGAGTCGGCGGCCCAGGTGCGGCTGCGGGCCGATCGCACCGACGCCGTGCACGACCAGCTCTACCTCGCCGCCGAGACCGACCTCGGCGCGATCCTGACCCACATCGAGGAGGTGCGGCCCCGACTCGTCGTCGTCGACTCGGTGCAGACGATCGGCGCGGCCGGCGTCGACGGGGTGCCGGGCGGGGTCACCCAGGTCAAGGAGGTCGCTGCCGCGCTGGTGCGGGTTGCCAAGACCCGTGGCGTCACCGTGGTGCTGGTCGGCCACGTGACGAAGGACGGCTCGATCGCCGGGCCGCGGGTCCTCGAGCACATCGTCGATGTCGTCCTGCACTTCGAGGGCGAGTCGGGCAGCCGCTTCCGGATGGTGCGCGCGATCAAGAACCGGTTCGGCCCGGTCGACGAGGTCGGTTGCTTCGACCTCGGCCCCGACGGGATCACCGCGGTCACCGACCCGACCGGCATCTTCGTCGAGCGCCACCACGGACGGGTCGCCGGCACCTGCGTCGCGGTGACGATGGAGGGGCGCCGGCCGTTGCTCGCCGAGGTGCAGTCGCTCGTCGCGGAGCAGACGCAGGACCGCCCACGCCGTACGACGTCCGGGGTGGACGGCTCCCGGCTCGCCATGGTGCTGGCCGTGCTCCAGCAGCACTGCGGCATCTCGCTCGGCCAGCGCGACGTCTTCGCATCCACCGTCGGCGGCGCCAAGCTCACCGAACCCGCGGCCGACCTCGCGCTCGCCATCGCCCTGGCCTCCTCACACTTCCTCAGCCCGGCTCCGGCCGGGGTGGTCGCGATGGGCGAGATCGGCCTGTCGGGCGAGCTGCGCCGGGTCCGCGACGTCCAACTGCGGCTCGCCGAGGCGGCCCGGCTCGGGTTCGAGCTCGCGATCGTGCCGGCCGAGGTGGGCACGTTCGGCCGGCGCCGCGAGGTCGACGGGATGCGGGTCGTCGAGGTCGCCGACGTGCGCGCCGCGCTGCGGTTCCTCGACCTGAACCGGACCCTCCGGGTCGTCGAGGGCCGATAGGGAGCGGCCCTGACGGGTCAGGCAATAAGGTTGCGATCGACCGGGCGTCGATCCGGCCTAGGGATGGGAGTACGTCGTGGTTGAGCGGGGTGATCCGCGGCTTCGCGAGACGCTGGCCTCGATCGCGCCCGGCACCGGCCTGCGCGACGGCCTCGATCGGATCCTGCGTGCCCGCACGGGTGCGCTGATCGTCCTCGGCAACGACAAGACGGTCGAGCAGATCTCCACGGGCGGGTTCGAGCTCGACGTGCCCTTCACCGCCACCGGCCTGCGCGAGTTGGCCAAGATGGACGGCGGCATCATCATCGACCGCGACATCACCCGGATCATCCGCGCCGCGGTCCACCTGATGCCCGACCACACGATCCCGTCCGAGGAGACCGGCACCCGGCACCGCACCGCCGACCGGGTGGCAAAGCAGACCGGGTTCCCGGTTATCTCGGTGTCACAGTCGATGCAGATCATCGCGGCCTACGTCGGCGAGACCCGGCACGTGCTCGAGGACTCCGGCCAGATCCTGTCCCGCGCCAACCAGGCGCTGGCGACCCTCGAGCGCTACAAGCTGCGGCTCGACGAGGTGTCCGCGACCTTGTCCGCCCTCGAGATCGAAGACCTGGTGACCGTCCGCGACGTCGCGGTCGTCGCTCAGCGGCTCGAGATGGTCACCCGGATCGCGCGCGAGATCGACGACTATGTCCTCGAGCTCGGCACCGACGGGCGACTGCTCGCGCTCCAGCTCGAGGAGCTGATCACCGGCGTCGACATCGAGCGCGAGCTGGTCATCCGCGACTACGTGCCGTCCCGCAAACGCAGCCGCGACCCCGACGACCTGCTCATCAAGCTCGAAGGGCTTTCCGCGACCGACCTGGTCGACCCCGCATCCGTCGCGCGGGTGCTCGGCATCGGCGCCGGCGAGCACCTCGACGGCGCCGTCGCGCCACGCGGTTACCGGCTTCTCACCAAGGTGCCGCGGCTCCCGGCCGGCGTCGTCGAAGGACTCGTCGACCAGTTCGGCACTCTCCAGAAGCTCCTGTCCGCCGGCATCGACGACCTGCAGTCCGTCGAGGGCGTCGGCGAGCTGCGGGCCCGGAGCGTCCGCGAGGGGCTCTCCCGGCTTGCCGAGTCGACGATCCTGGAGCGGTACGTCTAAGACCGCACGAAGTCGCACTGTTCATCCACGAAGTCGCAGGGTTCGTCGCTCGAAGTCGCGCGGTTCGCGGCTGGGCTTACCCAGGTCGAAGGGTGCGACTTCGTGAGTCAGCGGCGCGGTTCGGCGTCGTCGGTGCTCTCGGGGTTGTTGTCGGGGTTGTTGTCAACGTTGTTGTCGGTGTTCTCCCGGTCCCGGTCCCGGTCCCCGTTGCCCTTCCGGTCTCGTTTCGGGTTCGGCGTCACGGTGACGGTCTCCGGCGTGGGCGAGACCAGCTCGAAGTCCGACTCGCCCGGCTCGCCGCCCAGCGCGGCGGCAGTGACGGTGAAGCCGTTCGGCATCAGCCAGTTCTTGGTCCCAGGGCACTCCTTGCCCCGCCGGGTGCCTTGCGGGTAGGGCGTCCACTCCATCTCCACGACGGTCGCGATCGTCCGGCGGACGACCACGGACGCGGCCGGCACGGCGTCCCGGCAGTGGCTCGACGTCCAGACGGGTCGGCCGCGGCGGGTGATCTTCACAGTGACCTTGTCCGCGCCGACGCGGAAGTAGCACGCGCCGGACTGCACGGTCTGCAGGGCGAGCCCGATCGTGACCGGCTCACCCGCGACCGCTGACTCGATCCTCGGGGTGATCCTGACGTCGGCCGGTTCGCAGTTGCCGCTCGGATCCACCATCACCGCGGGGTCGAAGGTGGGGCCCTGCTGCTGCCCGCGCGCGCGCTTGCCCTTGCGGCCCTTCTTCTTCTCGACCGTGATCGTCTGCGACGCCTCCACGTCGTTGCCGGCCTGTTGCGCCACCGGCACGTCGTCGTCCTTGGCGTCGCTGCCGCCACCCAGCACATTGGCGATCACGAAGACCAGGGTCGCGGCGAGCGCGAGGACGAAGACCCGGCGGCGCCAGTAGACGCCCGCCGGCAGCGGGCCACGGGTCAGCGGCGGCGGCATGGTCCGAGGTTAGGCAGCGAGGCAGCCCGATCCGCGGAGGCACTCCGTCCAGGGAGAGAATGAACGCAATGTCCAGCCTGGTCGCCCCGATCCTCGAGTGGTACGACGCGCATGCCCGCGATCTGCCGTGGCGACGCCCGTCGGCATCGGCCTGGTCGGTGCTCGTCTCCGAGTTCATGTTGCAGCAGACGCCGGTCTCGAGGGTGCTGCCCGTGCACGAGGCATGGCTGAACCGGTGGCCGACTCCCGCGGCGCTCGCGAACGAGCCGAGCGGCGAGGCCGTGCGCGCCTGGGGCCGGCTCGGCTACCCCCGCCGGGCGCTGCGCCTGCATGCGACGGCGGTCGCGATCGTCAGCGACCACGGCGGCGTCGTACCGGACTCGGTCGACGCGCTCCGCGCCCTCCCCGGCGTCGGCGACTACACGGCGGCCGCCGTGGCAGCCTTCGCCCACCGGCAGCGTCAGGTCGTGCTCGACACCAACGTGCGCCGGGTGCTGGGCCGAGCGGTGTCGAGCGTCGAGTTCCCGACGCGCTCGGTCACCAGAGCCGAGCGCTCGCTCGCCGAGGCGTTGCTCCCCGAGGACCCACCGACCGCCGCCACGTGGTCGGTCGCGGTGATGGAGCTCGGTGCGCTGGTCTGCACCGCCGATCGGCCCCGTTGCGAGAGCTGTCCGGTTGTCACCGTCTGTGCGTGGCACGCCGCCGGCCGCCCGGCGTACGACGGTCCGCCCCGCACGGTCCAGACCTACGCCGGCACGGACCGCCAGTGCCGGGGCCGGCTGCTCGCCGTGCTCCGCGAGGCGCCGGGCTCGGTGCCCAAGGCACGCCTCGATGCGGCGTGGGACATCGTCGACCAACGCGATCGCTGCCTCGTCTCCCTGCTCGACGACGGTCTGGTCGTCGACGTCGGCGCGGGCCGCTACGCCCTGCCGTGAGAGCAGGGATTTCCCGGTAGCGGATCGCCCCGCGGCGTGCCACCGTCGAGGGATGCACTCCATCCGCCTGCTCGTCGCCCTGCTCATCGCCGCCACGACCGCGCTCCTCGTCGCACCACCAGCCGGCGCGGAGACCTGGAACACCGAGGACCCGCGCGACCCGGGCCTCCACGGGTACGGCGACATCCGGTCGACGCGGGTGACCGCCGCTCCGCGGACCGTCTTCCTGCGGGTGCGCGTAGAGGCCCAGCAGGCCTACGACACCATCTGGCACTTCGACACCGATGGTGACGCGCGCCCGGAGTTCTACGCGCACCGCAACTCCGACTCCCTCCCCGGGACCGTCTACGTCGGCCGCGAGCTCTACGGCAACCGGTGCTCGAAGCGCACCGTCGACCTGTCCGAGCGGGGCACGGTGCTCAAGGCCACCTTCCCCTTGCGCTGCCTGCGCGACGGAACTGCGGTCCCGACCCGGATCCGGGTGCGGGTCATCACCGCCGAGGACGAGTTCGATGCGGACTGCGCCCCCGGTCCGCGTCGGCGGTGCGGATGGAGCCGTTGGATCCGGGTCGGTTGATCGAAATAGCGGACGGCGTCCGATCCCAGCCATCAGGTGGCTGCGATCGGACGCCGTCGTCGCTGGCTCGTTACTCGCTCGCGGTGCGCGGCACGTCGGTCGGGCCGTCGCCGCCCATCGGCGCGGCCGGGCCGTCGAGCCCACCCTCGACCGCCCCCTCGGAGATGGTCTCCAACGGCGGCAGGTCGGGGAGCTCGCTGACCTTCTGGCCCTCGAACGTGAAGGTCGCGGTCGGACCCTCGCCGTCGACATCGACCAGCACGATCTGGCCGGGGCCGACCTCGCCGAACAGCATCTTCTCGGAGAGCACGTCCTCGATCTCACGCTGGATGGTCCGACGCAACGGACGGGCGCCCAGCACCGGGTCGAAGCCCCGGGTGGCCAGTAGGTTCTTGGCCGCCTGGGTCAGCTCGAGCGACATGTCGCGGTCCTTGAGTCGCAGCTCGACCCCCGCGATCATGTTGTCGACCATGTGAACGATCTGCTCCTGGGTCAACGGCGGGAAGACGATGATCTCGTCGACGCGGTTGAGGAACTCCGGCCGGAAGTGCTGCTTGAGCTCGTCCTTGACCTTGCTCTTCATCCGCTCGTAGGAGCCTTCGTCGCTGCCCTGTCCGAAACCGAGGCTGACGCTCTTGGAGATGTCCTTGGTGCCGAGGTTGGTCGTCATGATGATGACGGTGTTCTTGAAGTCGACCACCCGACCCTGCGAGTCGGTGAGCCGGCCCTCCTCGAGGATCTGCAACAGGCTGTTGAAGATGTCGGGGTGCGCCTTCTCGACCTCGTCGAACAGGACGACCGAGAACGGCTTGCGCCGGACCTTCTCGGTCAGCTGCCCGCCCTCTTCGTAGCCGACGTAGCCCGGGGGCGACCCGAAGAGCCGCGACACCGTGTGCTTCTCGCCGTACTCGCTCATGTCGAGCTGGATCAGCGCGTCCTCGTCACCGAAGAGGAACTCGGCGAGGGTCTTGGACAGCCAGGTCTTACCGACACCGGACGGGCCGGCGAAGATGAACGAGCCGCCGGGACGCTTGGGGTCCTTCATGCCGGCGCGGGTGCGCCGGATCGCCCGTGAGATCGCCTTGACGGCTTCCTCCTGGCCGATGACCCGCTTGTGCAGCTCGGCCTCCATGTTGAGGAGTCGGGTCGACTCCTCCTCGGAGAGCTTGACGATCGGGATGCCGGTCGCCACGGCGAGCACCTCGGCGATCAGCTCCTCGTCGACCTCGGCGACCTCGTCCATGTCGCCCGCGCGCCACTGCTTCTCGCGCTCGGCCTTCTTCAGGATGAGTTGCTTCTCCTCGTCGCGGAGGCGGGCGGCGGCCTCGAAGTCCTGGCCGTCGATCGCCGCCTCCTTGCGCTGGCGGACCTCGCCGATCTTGTCGTCGTACTCCCGCAGGTCGGCGGGCGCCGTCATCCGGCGGATCCGCAGCCGCGAGCCGGCCTCGTCGATCAGGTCGATCGCCTTGTCCGGAAGGAACCGGTCGGAGATGTAGCGGTCGGCGAGCGTGGCCGCCGAGACCAGCGCCTCGTCGGTGATGGTGACCCGGTGGTGCGCCTCGTAGCGGTCACGCAGGCCCTTGAGCATCTCGATCGTGTGGGCGATCGACGGCTCGGCGACCTGGATCGGCTGGAACCGTCGCTCGAGCGCGGCGTCCTTCTCGAGGTACTTGCGGTACTCGTCGAGCGTCGTGGCACCGATGGTCTGCAGCTCGCCGCGGGCCAGCATCGGCTTCAGGATGCTCGCCGCGTCGATCGCGCCCTCGGCCGCGCCGGCGCCGACGAGGGTGTGGATCTCGTCGATGAACAGCACGATGTCGCCGCGGGTGCGGATCTCCTTGAGCACCTTCTTGAGGCGCTCCTCGAAGTCACCGCGGTAGCGGCTGCCCGCGACCAGCGCACCCAGGTCGAGGGTGTAGATCTGCTTGTCCTTGAGCGTCTCGGGGACGTTGCCCTTGACGATGTCCTGGGCCAGGCCCTCGACGATCGTCGTCTTGCCGACGCCCGGCTCGCCGATGAGGACCGGGTTGTTCTTCGTGCGGCGGGACAGGATCTGCATGACCCGCTCGATCTCCTGCTCGCGACCGATGACCGGGTCGAGCTTGCCCTCGCGGGCGTCCTGGGTCAGGTTGCGGCCGAACTGGTCGAGGACGAGCGAGGACGACGGCGCGTCACCACCGCTGCTGCCGGTCGACGCGGCGGCGGAGCCCGACTCCTTGCCCTGGAAGCCGGAGAGCAGCTGGATGACCTGCTGGCGGACCCGGTTGAGGTCGGCGCCGAGCTTCTGCAGCACCTGGGCGGCAACGCCCTCACCCTCGCGGATCAGGCCGAGCAGGATGTGCTCGGTGCCGATGTAGGAGTGGCCGAGCTGCAGTGCCTCGCGCAGGGACAGCTCGAGCACCTTCTTGGCACGCGGCGTGAACGGGATGTGCCCGCTCGGCGCCTGCTGACCCTGACCGATGATCTCCTCGACCTGGGCGCGGACGGCCTCCAGCGAGATGTCGAGGGACTCGAGTGCCTTGGCAGCGACCCCCTCGCCCTCGTGGATCAGGCCGAGCAGGATGTGCTCGGTGCCGATGTAGTTGTGGGAGAGCATGCGGGCCTCTTCCTGGGCCAGCACGACCACCCGGCGGGCTCGGTCAGTGAACCGCTCGAACATCTGTTGCTCCTCCACACGTCACGGGGCGTACGACGGGTACAACCCCGATTGACAGCCTACGCGTTCCGGGTGGGAGGAAAATGCCGTCCGCTGAGAGCGAACAGCCGGTCTCGGAGGCCGGTCAGCGGGCTTCGAACGCCTCGCGGACGTCGGCGGGGATCCGGCCGCGGTCGGGGACCTTGAAGCCGTTGGAGCGGGCCCAGTCACGGATCTCGCGGGCGGAGGTGCCGGGGGCCGCGGTCTTCGCCGAGGAGCGGGTACGACGACCGCCGCCGACCTTGCGCGCGTGACCGACGTAGGACGCGAGCGCGTCCCGGAGCTTGGCAGCGTGCTTGTCGTTGAGGTCGATCTCGTAGGAAGTGCCGTCGAGCCCGAAAGCGACGGTCTCTGTCGCGTCGGAACCGTCGATGTCATCGACCAGAACAATGTTCACGCGCTGCGCCATGGTGTGCCCCTCTGATCAAGTGATAGCCGCCCGCAATTGGAGCGCCCGACGGAATAGTCCCGCATTTGTCCGATAAAGGAAAGTCGTGGCTTAGCGGAATCGATCTTGCGACTTACTTCACGTTGCGGAGGAATACCTTTTCCAGTCCGCGCAATGTCAGCCACGGCGAATGGTCGGTGAAACACCGACATTCGTCGACGACCAGCGGGGCAAGGTAGCCGGTGGCGATCACCCGCACGTCGCCGGGCTCCGCCTCGAGAGCGGAAGTGATCCGCTCGACCATTCCCTCGACCTGGCTCGCCACCCCGAACACCATGCCCGACTGCAGCGCCTCGACGGTGTTCTTGCCGATCACCCCGCGCGGCCGCACCAGCTCGACCATGCGCAGCTGGGCGCCGCGCCGCCCCAGCGCCTCGAGCGAGATCTCGATGCCCGGAGTGATGGCGCCCCCGACGTACCGTCCCTCGCCGTCGACGACGTCATAGGTCGTCGCGGTGCCGCCGAAGTCGACGACGATCGCCGGGCCACCGAAATCATTAGCGGCCGCGAGTGCGTTGATGATGCGGTCGGTGCCGACCTCACGAGGATTGTCGACCAGGATCGGTACGCCGGTGCGCACGCCCGGTTCGACGACCAGGTGCGGGATATCGGCGAAATGCCGAGCGAGCATCTCCCGCCAGGAATTCAGGACTGCCGGAACGGTCGCGCAGACCGATATGCCGGTGATCTCCGCGGATTCCCGACCGAGCAGGCCGCGCAGCAGGACCGCCCATTCATCGGCAGTCCGGTGCTCGTGGGTGGACACCAGCCAGTGCGAGCCGACCTCACCGTCCCGGATCATCCCGAGCACGGTGTGCGCGTTGCCGATGTCAGCGGCGAGCAGAGTCATCGCGCAGGTCCATTCCGAGGTCGAAGACCTTCACCGAGTGGGTGAGGGCTCCGACCGAGATGAAGTCGACGCCGGTCTCCGCGACCTCGCGGGCGCGCTCGATGGTCAGCCCGCCCGACGCCTCGAGGGTCGCCCGGCCGGCATTGATCGCGACCGCGTCGGCCATCGTCGCGGTGGCCATGTTGTCGAGCAGGATCTCGGTGCAGCCGGCGGCGAGCAGGTCGCGCAGCTGGTCGAGATCGGTCACTTCCACCTCGACCCGCAGGTCGGGGTACGCCGCCCGCACGGCCTGGTAGGCCGGCACGACGCCGCCCGCCGCGAGCACGTGGTTGTCCTTGACCATCGCCCGGTCCGACAGGCTGAACCGGTGGTTGACCCCGCCGCCGCAGGCGACGGCGTACTTCTGGAGCGCGCGCAGGCCCGGCAGCGTCTTCCGGGTGTCGAGCACCCGCGCGCGGGTGCCGTCGAGGGCGGCGACCCAGGCCGCGGTCGCCGTCGCGATGCCGGAGAGGTGGCACGCGAGGTTGAGGGCGACCCGTTCGGCGGTGAGGAGGCCACGCACCGGTCCGACCACGGTGAGGACCGCGTCGCCGGGCGCGACCGCGCTGCCGTCGGAGATCCGCAACGGGACGTCGACCTCGCCGCCGAGCACCACCCGGAAGGCCAGCTCGGCCACACCGAGACCGGCGACGACACCGGGCTCGCGGGCGTTGAAGTCGGCGATGCCCTGCGCATCGGCCGAAATGGTGGCGGCGCTGGTGACGTCCTCGGTCGGCACGTCCTCGGCCAGCGCCGCGCCGATCAGGTCGTACGTCGCCCGCGGGTCGAGGCCGCCCTTGGCGAGCTCGTCGAGCAACAGCCCCGGGACCGCGTCGTACGGCGTGAGTGCGAGCGTCATGGGGTCACTCCGGGGATCGGCAGGAGGGTGTCGGTCGCCGGTGCCGGGTTGAACGTCACCGTGGTGACCCCGTCGGTCATCGCGACGTCGAAGTGCCCGGCCCAGTGCTCGTCGTCGCGCTCGGGGAAGTCGTCGCGCCAGTGGGAGCCGCGGGTCTCCTCACGGAGGGCGGCCGCGTCAGCGAGCGCGGCGCTGATCGTCACCAGGTTGGTCGTCTCCCAGGAGTCCTGGTCGACCTGCTCGGCCGCTTGGCCGGCGAGCTTGTCGAGCAGTCCGGTCGCCTCCGCGAGCCCCTCGGCGGACCGGAGCACGCCGACCCGGGAGGTCATCGTCTCCTGCAGGTCCCGTCGCACGGCGCCGGTGACGAGGCCCGGGGTGCGGGGGTCGGTCGCGGCGTCGGCCCACGCCCGCAGCTCGCCCGGCAGCACCGCGGCGATCCGGCGGGAGAAGACCAGTCCCTCGAGCAGCGAGTTGGACGCGAGCCGGTTGGCGCCGTGCACGCCGGAGCACGCGACCTCGCCGGTGGCGTAGAGGCCCGGAAGATCTGTCCGCCCCTCGAGGTCGGTGCGCACGCCACCCGACGCGTAGTGGCAGGCGGGTGCGACCGGGATCAGCTCGGTGACCGGGTCGACGCCGTGCGACCGGGTGGTGGCCAGGATCGTCGGGAACCGGCGCTCCCAGAACTCGGCACCGAGGTGGCGCGCGTCGAGCCACATGTGGGGACGGCCGGTCTCGATCATCCGCTTCATGATCGCCTTGGCGACCACGTCGCGCGGCGCCAGGTCGGCGAGCTCGTGCACCCCCCGCATGAACCGGTCCCCGTCGTCGTCGACCAGGAAGGCGCCCTCGCCCCGCACGGCTTCGGAGATCAGCGGCTGCTGGCCGCGCGACTCCGGCCCGAGGTACATGACCGTCGGGTGGAACTGCACGAACTCCAGGTCGCGCAGGGTGGCGCCGGCGCGCAGGGCGATCGCCATGCCGTCGCCGGTCGACACGGCGGGATTCGTGGTCTGGGAGAACACCTGGCCGAGCCCGCCGCTGGCGAGCACGACCGCCCGGCAGTGGACCGCGCCGACGCCGTCGCGGACACCCTCGCCGATGACGTGCAGGGTCACCCCGACGACACCACCGTCAGCGTCGGTCAGCAGGTCGACGGCCAGCGCGTGCTGGATGACCTCGATGTCAGGGGCCGCCTCGATGGCGGCGATGAGCGCGCGCTGGATCTCCGCGCCGGTGGCGTCGCCGCCGGCGTGCGCGATCCGGTCGCGGTGATGGCCGCCCTCGCGGGTCAGCGACAGCTCCCCGGCGGCGTCGAGGTCGAAGTTGGTGCCCAGCGCGATGAGCTCGCGCACCGCCTCCGGGCCCTCGGTCACCAGGACGCGTACGGCCTCCAGGTCACACGCGCCGGCCCCGGCGACGAGGGTGTCGACCTCGTGCTCCTCGGGGGTGTCCTCGGGACCGAGCGCCGCGGCGATCCCGCCCTGCGCCCATTGGGTCGACCCGGCGTTGAGCACGGTCTTGGTGACGACGAGCACCTTGTCGACGCTCTCGCGCAGCCGCAGCGCGGCCGTCAGGCCGGCGACCCCGGAGCCGATGATGACCACGTCGGCACGGGTGGTCCAACCGGGCGCGGGCGCCGACAGCCGGCCGGGAAGGCGGCGGGAGGCAGCGGGACCCCGCGGGCTCGGGTCGGACATCCGTGCAGGCTACCGATAGCCGGGCGTCAGACCCCGGCAGCGGTGAGGTCGCCGCGGCGGAGCGTCGGGTCGTCGAACGTGTCCGCGGGGTCGGCGCTGGTGCCCATGATCTTGTTGTCGGCGTCGACGAAGACGACGTGCGGCTGGTGGTCCTTCGCCTCCTCGGTCGTCATCTGGCCGTAGGCGATCAGGATGACCAGGTCGCCCGGGTGCACCAGCCGCGCCGCGGCACCGTTGATGCCGATCACACCGGATCCCCGCTCCCCGGCGATCGTGTAGGTCTCGAGCCGGGCGCCGTTGGCGATGTCGACGATGTGCACCAGCTCGCCCGGCAGCAGGTCGGCCGCCTCGAGCAGGTCCTCGTCGACGGTGACGGACCCGACGTAGTGCAGGTCAGCCTGGGTCACCGTGGCGCGGTGGATCTTCGACTTCATCATGGTGCGCAACATCAGTTGCTCCCCTCGGTGCTGGTCGGTGTGATGGGCCCACTGATGGTGAGCGCCACGTTGTCGATCAGGCGGGTGGTCCCGAAGCGCGCCGCGATGAGCGCTCGGGCCGGCGTTCCCGCAGGTACGTCGTTCGTGAGCTCACCGAGGTCGGTGGCCCGGATCTCGAAGTAGTCGAGGTCGACCCCGGTGCTGGCTCCCAGCTCCGCGCGGCCGGCGGCGAGGGCCTCGTCGTACCCGTCCGGCGCCGCCTCGGCGGCCCGGAGCAGCACCCGGCTGAGGGCGACCGCCTGCTCGCGCTGGACCGGGTCGAGGTAGTGGTTTCGGCTGGACCTGGCCAGGCCGTCGTCCTCGCGATCGGTGGGCCCGCCCACGATCTCGATCGGGAAGCACAGGTCGGCGGCCATCCGGCTGATCAGCGCCAGCTGTTGGTAGTCCTTCTCGCCGAACACGGCGACGTCGGGTCCGACGAGGCCGAACAGCTTCGCGACCACCGTGAGCACGCCGCGGAAGTGGCCGGGGCGGGTCTTCCCCTCGAGGAGGTCCGCCAGCGGTCCCGGCTCGACCGTCACCTGCGGTTCCCCACCGGGGTAGACCTCGTCGACGCCCGGCGCGAACACGACGTCGACGCCTTCGCCGGCACACGCCTCGAGATCGGCCTCGAAGGTGCGCGGGTAGCGGTCGAGGTCCTCGCCCGGCCCGAACTGGAGCGGGTTGACGAAGATCGAGACCACCACCGCGCCGTCGGATCCGGCACGCTCGCGGGCGATGCGCATCAGGCTCGCGTGACCCTGGTGCAGCGCACCCATGGTCGGGACCAGCACGACCGGACCAACCCCCCGCCGGTCGGCGAGCTGGGCGCGCAGGTCGGTGCGCGTGCGCACGACAACCGGCGCGCGGACGGTTGTGGTCACGCGTGCTCCGGCCGACGGGACGTCGTACGACGCTCCGCGGCATCGAGGGCGTTGCGGATCTTGAGCGCCTGGATCGGCAGCACCCGGCCGTCGGTCACGGCCCGGTCGAGCGTGGCCCGGGCCAGGGTGAGGTAGGAGGGCAGCGTGTCCGGCGTGTTGACCGCGATGTCGTCGAGGTGCGCCGCGACGGTCTTGACGTCGCCGCGGACGATCGGGCCGGTCAGCGCCGCGTCACCGTGCTCGAGTGCGTTGTCGAGCGCGGCCTCGAGCAGCGGGCGCAGGGTGCCGGCCGGGTCGGCCGAGCCGGCGGCCGTCAGCATCTCCATCGCTTGGGTGACCAGGGTGACCAGGTGGTTGGCGCCGTGGGCGAGACCGGCGTGGTAGAGCGTCCTCATCTCCTCGGGCACCCAGGTCGGGCTGCCACCGAGCTCGGCGACGAGCTCCTCGGCCATCGCCCGCTCGGCAGGACCGGCGGTGAGACCGAAGACGCAGCCGTCGAGGCGCTCGAGGTCGACCGGCGTGCCGGTGAACGTCATCGCCGGGTGGAGCGCGATCACCTTCGCGCCCACGGCGGCGGCGGGAGCCAGCACGGCGAGGCCGTGCCGACCGGAGGTGTGCACGACGTACTGGCCCTCGTGCAGCGCACCGCTGTCGGCGAGCACGCGGACGACGTTGGGCAGCATGTCGTCGGGGACGGTGAGCAGCAGCAGGTCGCAACCGCGGGCGACGGCGCTGGGCTTGTCGAGGGGGACGCCCGGCAGCAGTGTCGCGGCGCGCTCGCGGGACGCGTCGGACTCGCCGGCGACGGCGGAGATGGGGTGGCCGGCCTCGCGGAGGCGGGAGGCCAGCACAGCGCCGACCTTGCCGGCACCGACCACGCCGATGCTGACTGGATTGCGCGAGCGCATCGCTGCCGCGTTGGACTGCATCTGTTCGAACCTTTCCGTTCCAATCCCTCCGACCACCCGCTCTCGCGGGCCGGGGTGGGTACCGGACGTTTGCTCATTCGATGTAACGCAAGCGTAGGTGCAACCGATGTCCGGGCGACAGGTCACGCGCGAGTGACATGGACTACACGGCGTGTGACGTGCGTGACCTGAATAGAGTCGTGGTGTGTTCGGCCGCCGCAAGACCCCGCTGGTCAGCGTGGTCGTGCCGGCGTACGACGTCGCGTCGTACCTCCCCGCCTGCCTCGGCAGCCTGCTCGGGCAGAGCACGACCGATCTCGAGGTCGTGGTGGTGGACGACGGCGCCACCGACGAGTCCGGCGCGATCGCCGACACCTACGCGGTCCGCGACCCGCGCGTGCGCGTGATCCATATCGAGAACCGCGGCCTCGGCGCCGCCCGCAACGAGGGGATCCGGCACGCGAGCGGCGAGTACCTCGGATTCTGCGATGCCGACGACGCGATGCCGGTGAAGGCGCTGGAGGCGCTGCTCGGCCTGGCCCGGGAGACCGAGGCGGCGCTGGTGACCGGCAACGTCGCCCGCTGGGACGGCGAGGACCGCTCGCCGCTGCCCTGGATGAACCGGCTGCACCCGCGGCGAGAGACGATCTCGATCGAGGACCGGCCGGCGCTGCTCGGCGACGTCTTCGCATGGAACAAGCTCTTCCGGCGCGACTTCTGGGACGGTGCGGGTCTGGCCTGGCCGGAGGGTGTCCGTTACGAGGACCAGCCGACGACGACCGAGGCCTACCTGCGGGCCGGCCGGATCGGTGTCCTGCCGGCAGTGACCTATCTGTGGCGGGAACGCGCGGACGGCAGCTCGATCACCCAGCAGCGCGGCACCGTCGCCGACCTCACCGACCGGTGGGCCACCAAGCGGATGGCGCTCGCCTCCGTCGAGGAGTACGGCGACGCCGGGGTCGACGACGCGTTCCGGCACCGGGTGCTGCCCGGCGACATGTGGCGGTACTTCCTGCACATCCCGAGCTGCTCCGACGAGTGGTGGGCTCTGCTCGTCGCCGGCGTGCAGGAGCTGTGGGGGCCGGAGCGCTCGTTGACCGGCAGCACACTGCCACCCGCCCAGCGGCTGACCGGCTGGCTGGTCGAGCAGGACCGACGGGACGACGCAGCGCTGGTCAGCTCGTATGCGCGCGACATCGGCGGTCCGCTCCCCCGGGTCACCCTGAGCGATGGATCGGTGCGCGTCGACGTACCCGGCCTGGACCCCGCGTCCGTGGCCCCGGAGGCACTGAGCCTGCGGGACCACGAGCGCTGAGTTGGAGCTCACTCGCGAGCCGCCGAGCCTCCGCGACCCGAGACCTCGTCACCTGCAGCCCAACAGCGTGGCGCGCGGCGGCGAAGCTGCACTGTGTGAAGCCCCTGGGCCGAGCTTGCGATGGCCCGCGCGGCGAGCACCGTCCGCGACACGCTCGGGCAATCAATCAGTCGATGAGGCCCTCGGACTCCAGGAAGTCCTCGGCGACGTCCTCGGCCTGCTCGCGGTCGAGGGTGACCCGCCCGAGCAGCTCGTTGAGAGTGTCGTTGTCGAGCGCCGCCATCAGATCGTTGAGCAGACCTTCGACGTCGTCGTTGTCCGCGAGGAACTCGCTGGAGACGGCCGGGATGAGGTTCTGCGCGGGCTGGATGCCGCGGTCGTCCTCGAGCCGGACGTAGCCGTCCTCCTCGACGGTGGGCTCGATGGTGCCGGTGAGACCGAGCTCGGCCTCGCCGTCGCTGACAGCGGTGTAGGTCTCCGGCGTGGCGAACCCGGTCGCGAGGATCTCCGCGATCTCGATGCCGTAGACACCGGTGAGGCCGCCTTCGCAGTCGGGCCGGCCCTCACAGTCCGGAGCGGCCGCCAGCGTGACCGTCTGGCCCTCGAGGTCGGACAGCGCGGTGACGCCCTCGGACTCGGAGAACTCCGGGGTCACGAAGAAGGCGTTCTGAGAGTTGGCCTCCGCCGGCTCGAGCAGGGTGATGCCCGCCTCGTCGGCGAGCGGCTGGACCGCCGCGAGCGTGGCGTCGGTGTCGTTGGACGTGACCGGCGCGGCCCCCTCGCCATTGGCCGAGATGTTGAGGAAGTCGCCGACGGCGGAGAGGTACTCCGGGACGACGTCGACGTCGTCGGGGAAGTCACCCATGTAGGCGTCGCGGGTGTCGACCAGCTTGGTGTCGACCTTGAAGCCGTTCTCGTCCAGCAGGACCTCGTAGAGCGCCGTCACCAGGGCTGCCTCGGGGAAGCTCTGGCTGGCGATGGTGACGGGCGTGTCCGAACCGTCGTCGTCATCGTCACCGCAGGCGGTGACGCCGACGAGGAGGAGGGAGGCGGAAAGGGCGGTTGTGAATGTGCGGCGAATGCGCATGGTGCATGACCTTCTGTGTCCCGTGGCGTCGCCACGCGTGTCCGGTGTTGCGAGCGGTGCGCTCAGCCGACGGGGTCGTCAGCCGGTGCTCACTGTAGGGGGCAGCACGGACAACTGGTCGTCCTTCGCCGTCCGGGCCGTCCGCGGGACCGGGTTGACCGCTCGTTGCACCAACGCCGCGAGCAGCTCGAGGACCAGCGCGATCAGGGCGACCAGGATCGCGCCGGCGATGCCCTCGCTGCGGCGGTCGAGGTTGGCGAACCCGAGCTGGATGATGTTGCCCAGGCCCGGCCCGCCGACGAGGGACGCGATCGTGGCGGTCGCCCACACCTGGACCAACGCGAGCCGGACGCCCGAGATCACCAACGGCATCGCGAGCGGCAGCTCCACCCGTCGGAACAGCTGCCAGCCGGACATGCCCATCCCTCTGGCGGCCTCGCGAACCCCGGGGTCGACCTCACGCACGCCGACGTACGCCTGGGTGATGATCGGCGGCAGCGCGAAGAACAGCAGAGCCAGGAGGGTCGCCAGCCCAGCTCGCCCGTACGGTCCGAACGGATCGTTGCCCGGCCACTCCAGCCGCACCAGTACGGCGAGAAGCGCGAACGTCGGCACCGCGCGACCGATGTTGGAGATGTTGATGGCGAGCAGCCCGCCCCGCCCGATGTGTCCGAGCCAGAGCGCGATCGGCAGCCCGATCAGCACCGCCAGCGCGAGAGCGGTGACGGTGAGCAGCAGCTGCTCGATGAGCTGCTCGAGCAGGCCGTTGTTGCGGGTCCAGCTCTCCCCCTCGAGGAGGAACTCGATCGCATCGATCATGCCCTGACCCCCCGTCGCCAGGGAGTGGCCAGCCGCTGGGCGAGCACGAGCAGCAGATCGAGTGTCAGCGCGAGCGCCACGCACAGCACCGCGCCGGCGAACAGCTCGGCGTTGAACTCCGTGCTCTGGCCGTTGGCGATCAGGTAGCCGAGACCGCCCTCGGACACCACGGTGCCGATCGTGGTCAGCGCGACGGTGGAGACGGTGGCCACCCGCAACCCGGCCATCATCACCGGGAGCGCCAGTGGCAGCTCGACGCGCAGCAGCAACCGCGTCGAGCTGTACCCGACCCCGACCGCCGCCTCCCGGATGTCATCGGGCACCGAACGGAGACCGTCGAGGATCGCGCGCACCAGGATGGTCAGGCAGTAGAGGCCGAGACCGATGACCACAGTCGTCTTGGTCAACCCGGTCAGCGGCACCAGCAGGGGCAGCAGCGCGAGCGAGGGGATCGTGTAGATCGCGGTGCTCAGGCCGAGCACGCTCGACTCCAACCGCGGGAGCTGGCGAGCGACCAGAGCCAGCGGGAATGCGATCACCAGCCCGAGCAGCACCGCGGCCACCGTGATCTGGATGTGGGTGGTCGTCGCCTCGACGATCTCCTCCTGACGGTCGACCCAGTAGTCGCCGCAGATC
The DNA here is from genome assembly GCA_963846535.1 of uncultured Actinomycetota bacterium. Classification (GTDB taxonomy): domain Bacteria; phylum Actinomycetota; class Actinomycetes; order Propionibacteriales; family Nocardioidaceae; genus Nocardioides. The sequence continues at coordinate 746,908 of CAWJWK010000008.1, read as the reverse complement.
CAGGCGTTGACGTCGCGGGAGTAGCACTTCGGCTCCCGGGCTGACACCACGGTCGTAGCCCCCGCCACCAGTAGTGTCACGCCCATGAACGCTACCGCCTCCGCAGGCGAGGGCACGATGATCCGCCTCTCGGGCCTGAGCAAGACCTACCCCGGCGGGGCGGTGGCGGTTCGGGAGCTCGACCTCGACGTCAAGCGCGGCGAGCTGGTCTGCCTGGTCGGCCCGTCGGGGTGCGGAAAGTCGACGACGCTGAAGATGATCAACCGGCTGGTCGAGCCGAGCACCGGCCTGATCGAGATCGACGGCCGCGACGTCACCCACGTCGACCCCGTCAAGCTCCGGCGCGGGATCGGCTACGTCATCCAGCAGATCGGACTCTTCCCGCACCAGCGGATCATCACCAACGTGATGACGGTGCCCCTGCTGTACGGCGAGTCGAAGGCGACCGCGCGAGACCGCGCTCGCGAGCTGATGTCACTCGTCGGCCTCGACCCCGAGCAGTACGGCGACCGCTATCCCCATCAGCTCTCCGGCGGCCAGCGGCAGCGGGTGGGTGTGGCCCGGGCGCTCGCCGCGGACCCGCCGGTTCTGCTCATGGACGAGCCGTTCGGTGCGGTGGACCCGGTGGTGCGCGCGCGGCTCCAGGAGGAGTTCCGCCGGCTGCAGCAGGAGCTCCAGAAGACCGTCGTGTTCGTGACGCACGACATCGACGAGGCCGTGCTGCTCGGCGACCGGGTCGCCGTCTTCGCCGAGGGCGGCCGGCTGCTGCAGTACGACACTCCCGCCGCCCTGCTCGCCCATCCGGTCAACGACGAGGTCGCGACGTTCGTCGGTGCCGAGCACGGCCTGCGCCGGCTGTCGGTCACCCGGATCGACGCCGATCACCTGGAGCCGGTCGACGGCATCAAGGCGGCCGAGCTCGCCTCGACAGTGTCCATCGGCGCCACCCTCGAGGAGGCCCTTGCTTCCATGCTGCGGGACGACCGGGCGATGGTCGGCGTGACCGACGGCCCGACGTTCGTCGGTGTGCTCACGCCGGCCGGTGTACACCGGGCGCTGCGGGAGTCGTTGAAGGACTGAGGGGCGTTCGGGCTTGCAGGGATCCCCGGTTCACCGGGGATTCCTGTGCTCATCGGGCGTTGCAACACCCCAGAAGTACAGGTTTCCCCGGTGCACCGGGGATTCCTGCACCTGCTGTCAGGCGCCCTTGGGGATCTGCCGGGCGATGAGGACGGCCTCGGCGGCCTCCCACTGGGCGGTCAGCATGTCGACCTCGACCTCGAGCTCGGCGACCCGGACGATGGCCTGGGTGGCGCGTTCGTCGGCGTCGTCGACGCGGTCGACGAGCGCGGAGTTCGCACGCTCGGCGTAGGTCAGCTGCTCCTCCACATCGACCAGGTGGCGACGGGCGTCGGCCAGCTCCTCGGCGGTCTCGTGCAGGCGGCGTTCCAGGCGGGACACGGTGGCGTCGCGCTTCGCGATGCGACCCTGCATGTCGGCGGCGAACTCGACGCCTTCGGCAGAGCGGCGGCCGTCGAGGACGCGGTAGGCCTGGGCCTGGGCGGCCCGGTCCCGTGCGCTGTCGACGCGGGCGATCATCAGCTCGGTGTGGGTGATCTTGGTGGCGGCGGCGCCGAGGAGCACGGCGACCCCGCCCGCGACGGTCAGTGCCGGCCACGAGCCGGTGACCGCAGTGCCGGCGACCGCGGCGGCGGCAGCGAGCAGCAGGAGCACGGCGACACCGACCCGGGTCGACCGCTGACGACGACGGGAGTTACCCGCAGGGGAAGTCATGTGACTGACGTTACGCGATGTGGCCTGTGAGGTTGCGGAGGCGAGGGGCACGCGACGCGTGTCTCGGCACGGCGCCGGTGCGACGATGTATTCGTTCGTCCTCCGAGCGCCGACAACGCCGCCGAGGTGCGCGGTGCCTGTTCCTCGGGCCGCAACCTCGCAGGTCACGTCGCGTCAAGGGTTGTGATCAGTGTTTCTGATGCGACACGCTCGCTCGAGCAGCAGCGCGGCGGCGACACCGAGCGCGCCGGCCCCGCCACCGGCCAGGGACGGCCAGAACCGCCCGTTGTCCTCCGCGGTGCCGATCCAGCTCAGCGCGTAGCCGAGATAGCCCCCGCCGACGAGGGCAGCGGTGAGCACGCAGGCGCGGGCCAGGACGAACCGGTTGACCGCCTGGTGCGGCGGCAACCGCTCCCCTCGTACGTGGACGGTCCGCCAGGTCGCCCAGGCGACGTAGCCCAGGATCGCGGCGAGCAGCAGCAGTGCGAGGGGTTGGGCCCACGAGACCAACGGCGGCACGTTGCCCATCCGGTCGCTGATCACGTGCAGCGCCCAGCCGCAGACCAGGCCTGCCGCCGCCCAGCCCACCACGACGCCGGTTGGCGTCAGTCGGAGGTTGCCCTGCGGCGCCTCGGATTCGACGGGGTCCTCAGCCGGTGGCGGGACCTGGTCGTCCCTCACTCGTCAGACTCGAGCACCAGGTCGTCGCGGCGGGTGAGGCCGTCGGTGCCCACCTTCTCGAGCAGCACCGCGATCGGACCCTGGCCGGGGATCTGCGCGTCGGGCTCGAGGTCGAGCCACGGCTGCAGCACGAACGCCCGCTCGTGGGCCTGCGGGTGCGGGAGGCGGAGCGCGTCGGTGTCGCTGCGCCGGTCGCCGACGACGATCAGGTCGACGTCGAGGGTGCGCGGCGCGTTGACGCCGGGGCTCCGGTCGCGGTCGTAGGCATCCTCGATCGCCAGCGCGCGGTCGAGCAGGCGGTGCGCAGCGAGCGTGGTGTCCATCAGGACGACGGCGTTGAGGAAGGTCGGGGAGTCCGGCGGGCAGTCGATCGGCTCGGACTCGTAGACCGGCGAGATCCCGGTGATCCAGACGTCAGGGGTGTCGGCGAGGGCGTCGACCGCTCCCTGGAGGTTGTCGACCCGCTCACCGAGGTTGGACCCGAGCCCGACGACCACCCGACGGATCGGCCGCATCTCGCCGGTCAGGGTGTCCGTGTCGATGATGTTCGGGTTGGGCGCTTCGCTCATCGTTCGGCCTCTCCCTTTCCGAGGGATTCCGGGGGTCGGTGTCGCGTGATGGTCAGCTGCACGTCTGCAAACGTCGTCTGGATGGGCGCGTCCGGCTTGTGCACCGTGACTCGTGCCCATTCAACACGAGCGTCCAAGAGGCACACGTCGGCGATCCGCTGGGCGAGAGTCTCGATCAGGTCGACCGGCTCCCCCCGGACCGCCGCCGCCACCTCGTCAACGAGACTTCCGTAGTCGATCGTGTCGCGCAAGTCGTCCGACGCCGCCGCGGAGGCGGTCTCGACGCCCAGTGTGAGGTCGATCACGAACGTCTGCCCGTCGCGCCGCTCGTGGTCGAAAACGCCGTGATGTCCCCAGCACTCGATGCCCACCACGCTCAGCTCATCGGTCATCCTCAGCCTCCCGGCGCTCGATGGTCCTCAGTACGTCGCGGGTCGCGCGGACGTCGTGGACGCGCACGCCCCACACCCCGGCCCGTGCCAGCTCGACCAGGATCGCCGCGTGCGCGAGCTCCCGCTCGTCGACCGGACGGAGGGTGCCGTCGGGGTCGGCGAGGAGCTCGCCGAGGAAGCGCTTGCGGCTCGCGCCGACCAGCAGCGGGAACCCGAGCTCCTGGACGACGCCGATCCCGGCGAGCAGCTCCCAGTTCTGCGGTCCGGTCTTGGCGAAGCCCAGCCCGGGGTCGAGCACGACCCGCTCGTCCGCGATGCCGGCCATCCGGATCGCGTCGACCCGGGCCCGCAGCTCGTCGGCAACGACAGCGGCCACGGGTCCGTCGTACGTCGTGAACTCCTGCATGCGGTCGCTGTGCGCCCGCCAGTGCATCGCGACGTAGCGCACCTCGGGCGCAGCGCCCGCCACGACCTCGAGGATCTGCGGATCCGCGAGCCCACCGGAGACGTCGTTGACGATGGTCGCGCCCGCGGCCAGCGCGGCCACCGCGACCTCCGACCGCATGGTGTCGACGGAGACCGTCGCACCGTCGGCGGCCAGCGCCTCGATGACAGGTACGACGCGGGTGAGCTCCTCCTCGAGCAGCGGCCGGGTGGCGCCGGGCCGGGTGGACTCGCCACCGATGTCGAGGATGTCGGCGCCGTCGCGGAGCAGCCGGCGCCCGTGCGCGATCGCCCGCTCGGCGTCGAGGTAGCGGCCCCCGTCGGAGAAGGAGTCCGGCGTGACGTTGACGACCCCCATCACCACCGGCACCGACGTCATCCCGGCAGGCTAGCGGGCCGCCTGCGGCGCAACCGCAGCACAGACCCCGACCGCGGGCCGGCCGACCGGCACCACGCTCGGCCAACTCAACTCAGCGGGTGCCGTGCATGATCAGGCTCATCGCCTCGTTGCGGGTCGCGGCGTTGTGCATGGATCCCCGGATCGCGGAGGTGATGGTGCGCGCGCCCGCCTTCTTGACTCCGCGCATGGTCATGCAGAGGTGCTCCGCCTCCACCACGACGATCACGCCACGGGCCTCGAGGATCCGCATCAACGCGTCTGCGATCTGGGTGGTCAGCCGCTCCTGCACCTGGGGCCGCTTGGCGTAGACGTCGACCAGCCGGGCCAGCTTGGAGAGGCCGGTGATCTTGCCGCTCTCGGCCGGGATGTAGCCGACGTGCGCGACGCCGGTGAACGGCACCAGGTGGTGCTCGCACATCGACCACAGCTCGATGTCGCGCACCAGCACCATCTCGTCGTGGCCGAGGTCGAAGGTCGTCATCAGCACGTCCTCGGGCCGGTGGCGCAGGCCCGCGGTCAGCTCGGCGTACGCCCGGGCGACCCGGGCCGGGGTCTCCAGGAGCCCCTCGCGGTCCGGGTCCTCGCCGATCGCGATCAGCAGCTCGCGGACCGCGGCCTCGGCACGCTCCTGGTCGAAGGCAGGCACCGCAGCGGGGTCGCGGTCCGGTGCGTGAATGGGGTCGGCCACGCGACGCCTAGGTGCCGATCGGCGGGCTCGGCGGCTTCGGGTCGGACGGCGGTGAGACCGGCGAGCCGCCGTAGACGTCGCCGCCCGGACCGGGCGGGGTGAGTACGGCGCCCGCCTCCTCGTCGTGGTCCTCGGGAGCGGTGCCGTTGGTGCCATTGGCCGCCCGCCTGCGGATCTCCTCGGGGATCTCGACAGGTGGGACCGTCGACGGGATCCGGGTGGGCGACCCGGTCCAGGCCGGCCGGTCCGGGCGTCGGCGGAGCGCCGTGAACACCTCGGCCACCTCGGCCTTGTCGAGCGTCTCCTTGTCGAGGAGGGCCAGGACCAGGGCGTCGAGGACGTCGCGGTTCTCCGCGAGGATGTCGAACGCCTCTTGGTGCGCGACGGCGAGGAACTTCTTGGTCTCGTCGTCGATCATCGCGGCGACGTCCTCGGAGTAGTTGCGCGCGTGGCCGATGTCGCGGCCGAGGAACGGCTCCGCGTTGGACTCCCCGAGCTTGATCGCGCCGAGCCGCTCGGTCATGCCGTACTGGGTGACCATCGCCCTGGCCAGGCTGGTGGCCTTCTCGATGTCGTTGCCGGCGCCGGTGGTCGGGTCGTGGAAGATCAGCTCCTCCGCCGCCCGGCCGCCGAGCATGTAGGCGAGCTTGTCGAGCATCTCGCTGCGGGTCTGGGAGTACTTGTCCTCGTCGGGCAGCACCATCGTGTAGCCGAGGGCCCGGCCTCGCGGCAGGATCGTGATCTTGTGGACCGGGTCGGTGCCCGGCAGCGCCGCCGCGACGAGGGCGTGGCCGCCCTCGTGGTAGGCGGTGATCAGCTTCTCCTTCTCCGACATCAGCCGGGAGTTGCGCTGCGGGCCGGCGATGACCCGGTCGATCGCCTCGTCGAGCGCCGACGGGAAGATCAGCTTCTCGTTGTTGCGTGCGGTCAGCAGCGCCGACTCGTTGAGCACGTTGGCGAGGTCGGCTCCGCTGAAGCCAGGAGTACGACGCGCGACGGCCATCAGGTCCACGTCGGGTGCGAGCGGCTTGCCCCGGGAGTGCACCTCGAGGATCCGCTTTCGGCCCGCCAGGTCGGGAGCGTCGACACCGATCTGGCGGTCGAACCGGCCCGGGCGCAGCAGCGCGGGGTCGAGGACGTCGGGCCGGTTGGTGGCCGCGATGAGGATGACGCCGCCGCGGACGTCGAAGCCGTCCATCTCCACGAGCAGCTGGTTGAGGGTCTGCTCCCGCTCGTCGTGACCGCCGCCCATGCCGGCGCCACGGTGGCGACCGACAGCGTCGATCTCGTCGATGAAGACGATCGCGGGGGCGTTCTCCTTGGCCTGCTCGAACAGGTCACGCACGCGGGAGGCACCGACTCCGACGAACATCTCCACGAAGTCGGAGCCGGAGATCGAGTAGAAGGGCACGCCGGCCTCGCCGGCGACTGCGCGGGCGAGCAGCGTCTTGCCGGTGCCGGGAGGGCCGTAGAGCAGCACGCCCTTTGGGATCTTGGCGCCGACGGCCTGGAACTTGGCCGGCTCCTGGAGGAACTCCTTGATCTCGCCGAGCTCCTCGATCGCCTCGTCGCAGCCGGCGACGTCGGCGAACGTGGTCTTGGGCATGTCCTTGCTGATCATCTTGGCCTTGGACTTGCCGAACTGCATGACGCCCCGGCCGCCGCCCTGGACGTTGTTCATGAGGAAGACGAACAGCAGGATGATCAGCGCGAACGGCAGCAGCGTGGCGAGGATCGACCCGAGCAGGCTCGGCTGCGGGTTCTCGGAGTTGGACTTCTCGATGGTGCCGTCAGCGACCTGCTCGTCCACGGCAGCGAGGATCCCCTCCTGCTGGCCCTGGATGTAGTGGGCCATCACCTTGTCGCCCTCGTCGCGGGTGCCGCTGTCCAGGGTCGCCTCGATGGTCTGGTCGCCGTCGATGAAGGTGATCTCCTTGACCTCCCCGTCGACGATGTACTCGCTCATCGTCGAGGTGGAGACCTCGTCGTATCCTCCGCCGGGCGCAAGGAACTCCAGGGCAAGCAGCACTGCGAGGACCGCAACTACGATCCACAGCCAGGGACCCCTGAACACGCGCTTCACAGACTCATCCGCTCCTACCGGGCCCACCGGGACCCCAATCCCGGGACGACCCCGGGCTCAACTGATCCGACGACGGTACCTGCCGCCGTACCGCTTCATTGTCGCAGCCCGGTGGTAGGACGGAAGCGCCAACGGGACAAGCCTGGGCCGAGCGGCAGGCGGCGTAGTCAGATGAGGCTAGGAATACACGTGCGGGGCGAGGGTGCCGATGTCGCGCAGGTTGCGGTAGCGCTCGCGGTAGTCGAGGCCGTAGCCGACGACGAACTCGTTGGGGATGTCCCAGCCGACGTACTTGACCTCGACCGGCATCTGCAGCGCCTCCGGCTTGCGTAGCAGGGTGCAGATCTCGACGCTCGCCGGGCCCCGGGAGCCGAGGTTGGAGGTCAGCCAGGACAGCGTGAGGCCGGTGTCGATGATCTCGTCGACGATGACCACGTGCCGGCCGGTGATGTCGGCGTCGAGGTCCTTGAGGATGCGTACGACGCCGGACGACTTGGTGCCGGAGCCATACGAGGAAACCGCCATCCAGTCCATCTCGACGTGGCGGTCGAGCGCGCGGGCCAGATCGGCCATCACCATGACCGCGCCGCGGAGGACGCCGACGATCACGAGGTCCTTGCCGTCGTAGTCGCGCTGGATCTCCTTCGCCAGCTCCCCGAGCCGGTCGACGATCTGCTTCTCGGTGAACAACACCTCGACGAGGTCCTTCTCGACCGCCCCAGAGTCCATGGGCTCATCGTGACACAGGGGTGCTCCTGAAAAACAGGTGGTCGCGGTCGCGATATGCGGTGAGGTGGCCGGGGAGCTGCACCTCGCCACGCAGGTCGCCGGCGGCCAGATCGACCAGCGCTGTGACGTGGACGAGGAACAGCTCGCTGTCGATCGCGCCGGCATCGAGAGCGGCCAGCCGCAGCACCCGGGAGGCCACCGCTCGAGGGAGGTCACCGACCGGGTCGAGCGGGATGCCGCCCCCGATCGCGCGGAGGTCGTCGTACGTCGCCCGCGCGAGCGCGTCGAGCGCGTCGACGTCGTCGCGGACCTGGTCGGCGGTGCGGGCGAGCGCGGCGGCGACGCCGGGGCCGAGGTTGTCCTCGAGGACCGGCAGGACGGTACGGCGCACGCGCACCCGCGTGTAGCCGGGATCGTCGTTGTGCGGGTCCTGCCAGGGCTCGAGTCCCTCGACCCGGCAGGCCGTCACGGTCTCGTCGCGGGTCACGTCGAGCAACGGGCGCGCGTAGTGGTCGAACGTACGGCGCATCCCGGCCAGCGAGCGGGCACCCGAACCCCGGGTCAGCCCGAGCAGCACCGTCTCGGCCTGGTCGTCACGCGTGTGGCCCAGCAGCACCAGCGCGGCACCGGTGTGGTCGCGCAGCTGCTCGAGGACGTCGTACCTCGCTTGGCGGGCAGCCGCCTCGGGTCCGGCTCCGGCACCGACGACCTCGACCCGCACCGTCGCCGTCTCGTCGACGCCGAGCGCAACCAGCTGCGTCACCACCCGTGCGGCCTGGTCCGCGGAGCCCGGCTGCAGCCCGTGGTCGACCGTCGCGCCGACGACGCGCAGCCCGAGCTTGTGACCCTCGAAGACCGCGGCCGAGGCCAGGGCGAGCGAGTCGGCGCCGCCGGAGCAGGCGACGAGGACGGTGTCGCCGGGCTCGAGCCTGGCGAGCACCCCCCGGACACCGCGCCGGCAGGCGGCGACGGAGGGATGGAGTGCCATCGGAGCTGCCTAGCCCAGCACGCGTCGGACCCAGGCGTCGTGGTCGCTGAGCTCCGCCTTCGACGGCAGGTGGGCGGGCTCGGCCCAGACGGCGTTGAACTCGTCCATGCCGACCTTGTCGACGACCGCGCGGACGAAGCGCGCGCCGTCGCGGTACTGCGCCATCTTGGCCTCCAGGCCGAGCAGCCGACGCAGGATCCGGTCGAGGGCGCCGATGCCCTGACGGCGCTTGGTGAACTTCGCGCGGATCTCCTTGACCGATCCGATGACCTGGGGACCCACGTCGTCCATCACCACGTCGGCATGGCCCTCGAGGAGCGACATCATCCCGGTGACGCGGTCGAGGATCTCCCGCTGCTCGGGGGTGCTGAACATGTCGACGATGCTGCCGCCGTTGCGGCTGCTCTTGATGGCATCGGCGATCCGGTCGAGGCCGCCCTCGAGGAGCGAGCTCGGCTCGAGCGTCTCGCTGATCGCCTCGATCTCGGAGAACAGGTGGCCGCGCATCCACGGCACCGCGGTGAACTGCACCCGGTGCGTCTCCTCGTGCAGGCACACCCAGAGCCGGAAGTCGGTCGGGTCCACGTCGAGCTCGCGCTCGACGTGCACGATGTTGGGGGCGACGAGCAGCAGCCGACCCGACGGCTCGAAGAACGGGTCGAACTGACCGAGCACCTTGCCGGCGAGGAAGCCGAGCAGGCCGCCCATCTCGGCGCCGGTGATCTTGGACCCGACCCGCTGGGCGATCCGGTTCGGCTCCTTCTTCTCGACCAGCTTGCGCATCATCGGCTCGGTCGCGATCTTGAAGCCCTCGGCGTTCGCACGCACCCAGCCCGCCCGGTCGACGACCAGGAGCGGCGCGGTGTTCACGGGGGCGTCCAGGCCGGTGAAGTCACGCACCAGCCCGGTGCTGCGGTCAGCGTCCGCCCGTAGCTCGGTCACGACGGCGTCGGCCTCGGTCCGGGTGACGGCCGGGCCCTCCCCCGCCAGCTTCGACCCGACCGAGACGGCAAAGCCCCAGTCCACCATCTGCGGCTCGGAGGTCGGCGCGGCGCTCGTCATGCCGTGAAGAGTACGGGTGAGGCTGATGGGCCGGCGGTCTCAGCGGGCGCAGTGACAGGCGCCGAGCGCCGAGGCGGCGTTGTCCATCGCGGTCTGGGCCAGCCCGCTCCGGTTCGGCCGCACCTGGTCCGCCATCAGCGCGAAGACCAGCAGCGAACCGTCGAGGTCGACGGCGATGCCGGCCAGCGAGGTGACGCCGGTGAGGGTGCCGGTCTTGGCGCGCACCCGGCCGGGCCCCTCGTCCGCGCCCTGGTCGAACCGGTTGGCCAGCGACCCGGTGAAGCCCGCCACCGGCAGGCCGCTCACGACGGCGCGGAGGTCCGGCTGTTCGTCGGACGCGGCCCACCGGATCACGTCGACGAGCAGCTGGGGCGACATCAGGTTCTCGCGGGACAGCCCGCTTCCGTCGTACAGGACCGAGTCGTGCATCGGGATCCGGTTGGCCTTCAACACCCGCTCCACAGCGGTCTGGCCGCCGACGAAGGAGCCGTCGCCCTGGTCGGCCAGGCCGATGTGGCGCAGCAGGACCTCGGACGCCTCGTTGTCGCTGACCTCGAGGACCCGCTGCACGATCTGGGCGAGCGGCGCCGAGCTGACCGACGCGACGGCGTCACCCCCGCGCACGGTCGTCGGCTCGGCGCCGCCGACCACGGTGATCCCGGCGTCCGCGAGGGCTGCTGCGAACACGGCGGCCGCGGTCAGCGACGGGTCGGACACCCTGCCGTAGCCGATCGGGTCGCGACCCTGGTCGACCCAGAGCGAGGTGATCGGGGAGACGATGTCGTCGGGGATGTAGTCGGCCCGCCAATAGGGGTTCTCGGCCGGCCCGCCGAAGAGCGAGTCGTCGTAGCCGAGGCGCACCTTCCGCACACCGTCCTCGACCAGCGCCCGAGCCGTCTGCCGGGCGAGCGTGGTGACGTCGGCCTTCGGGGGCGAGATCGTCGCAGCGGTCGACGTGCCCCACTTGGACCTCTGGCTGCTCAGCAGGAACGGGTCGCCGCCACCGACCAGCACCAGCCGCGGCGTGCCGCCGCGGCGCTCGAGGACGGTTCGGGTCTCGAAGGCGTGGTCGGGACCGAGGAGGAACAGGGCGACCGCAGACGTGACGACCTTGGTGGTCGACGCCGGGATCGCGACGTCTCCGGCGGAGCTCCCGTAGCCGTAGCCGCTGTTGCCGTTGAGCGGCGCAACCGCGGCCAGCACGTGCCGGCCGAGGTTCCTGTTGGTGAGGAAGCCGGTCACCGCCGACTCGACGGCCACCGTGTCCAGGCGGGTGCGCGCGTCGGCGGCGGGCGCGACCGGACGCGGCGTGCGCACCGGTGGTACGTCGACCTCGGGCGGGGGTGCGACCGAAGCCGGGTCGTCCGTGGGCGGCTCGTCCTCCTCGAGGAAGTCGGCGAACCAGCCGAGCTGCCAGCCGGCCACTCCGGCGACCAACAACAGGGCCAGCGCTGCGGCCACCCAACCCACGAGGGAGCCGCGTGCGTGGTCTGGATCACGCTGCGTCACGATGGCACCCCTCTCGACTGCACGTTCCGGCACATTGTGCGGGAGGATGTCCGCGGTAGTGGAAACGGGCCCGGTCGCTGGGTCACGCGGAGTGGAGGAAGAAGTGCTGGAGTTCGACGTCCTCGTGGAGATCCCCAAGGGGAGCCGGAACAAGTACGAAGTCGACCACGAGACCGGCCGGATGCGGCTCGACCGCTTCCTCTTCACCTCGACCATGTATCCCGCGGACTACGGCTACATCGAGGACACCCTCGGCCAGGACGGCGACCCGCTCGACGCGCTGGTGCTCCTGCAGGAGCCCACCTTCCCCGGCTGCCTGATCCGCTGCCGCGCCATCGGCATGTTCCGCATGACCGACGAGAAGGGCGGGGACGACAAAGTCCTCTGCGTCCCGACCAGCGACCCGCGGATGGAGCACATCCGCGACATCAACCACGTGCCGAAGTTCGATCGCCTCGAGATCCAGCACTTCTTCGAGGTCTACAAGGACCTCGAGCCCGGCAAGTCCGTCGAGGGCGCCGACTGGGTCGGCCGCACCGAGGCCGAGCTCGAGATCGACGCGTCGTTCAAGCGGTTCGTCCCCGCCGACCACTGATCAACCGCGCCGTACGCCGCGGAAGTAGCCGATCGCCCCGCTGCGCTCGAGTACGACGTCCGCCATCCCCTGCGCGTCCAACCAGCTGACCAGCTGGGTTCCCGTGCAGCCCGGACCGAGCAGGCCGGCTGCCCGGCCGATCCGGCGCATCGGCTCGTGGTGCAGCCCGGTGTCGTTGAGGAGCGCGCTCCCGGTCATGACCCCGCCCGGCTTGAGCACCCGCACCATCTCGATCACGGCCAGCGCCGGGTCGGGGAAGCAGTGCAACCCGGTGAACGACACGACGAGGTCGAACGCGTCGTCCTCGAACGGCAGGTCGCCCACGTCGGCGATCTGCGGCGCCACCTGGTCGGCGACCCCACGACGGTCGGCGGCGCGGGTGGTGCGGTCGAGCATGGTCTGGGCGATGTCGGCGGCAACGTACTCGACGCCCTGGCCGGGCTTCAGCCCCCGGAGCGCGACGCCGCCACCGCACGGGATGTCCAGGATCCGCGCACCCGCGGGCTGTCGCCCGATCTCGGCCGCGGCGGCGTACAGCTTCCGGAGGTCGCTCTGGATGCCGACCCGCCAGGCCAGACCGCCGAGCCGGCGATGCTCCACCGACCAGTCGTAGAAGTGGGCCCAGAGCGGGTCGTCGTCCCAGCCACCGAGGCCGGGCAGCTTCGAGGCTCGCTTCGCTCGCACCTCAACCACCGACCATCTCGTCGCCCCAGGTCAGCAGCGCGTCGGCGCGGAGCATCTCCCGGGGCACGCCGAACGCCCGGACCAGGTCACCGGCGATCGGCCGGACCTGGCGGCAGAGACCGTTGATCTCCCGGCTGATCGCCTTCGAGCGCACGCTGGTGAGCCGGCCGTGCTCCATGAACCAGGCGCTGTCGGCCTCGATCGACGACAGCGCGTGCAGGTCGCACAACAGGTTGAGAGCGTTCTTCAAGTCGCCGTCCGGTTGTGCCTTCACCTTCTCGACGAAGGACTCGAGAACCAGCCGCTCGACGTGGGCCCGGGCGGCGCTGATGACATGGTCCTGCACCCGCGAGAACACGACGCCCGGGTTCATCCCGGAGTCGACGCCCCGCTTGAGCCGCCGGGCGACGCCGGATATGCGGTGCTCCTCACGGAAGCGGAACATCGCGAGGTGGTACTCCGGGTCGAGGAGGCCTGCGTCGACGTCCCAGGTGTCGCTGCCGAAGACGTCCTTGATCCGCTCCAAAAGCTTGTGGGCGTAGGTGCGCTCGAGCACGGTCTCGACCGCGACTCCGGTGACGAACCGCACCATGCCCAGCTGATCGAGGTCGGAGAAGTCGCTGGCGTAGTCGGTCAGCAGGCCCTTGGCCACCAGCTGCAGCAGGACGTGGTTGTCACCCTCGAACGTCGTGAACACGTCGGTGTCGGCCTTGAGCGCCGTGAACCGGTTCTCCGCCAGGTAACCGGCACCGCCGCAGGCCTCGCGGCACTCCTGGATGGTCTCCGTGGCGTGCCAGGTGGCGAGGGCCTTGGTGCCGGCGGCGCGGGACTCGAGGAACCGCCGTGTCTCATCGTCGTCCTTCTCACCCGAGAACACCTCGTGCAGCCGCGCCGACAGGATCTCCTGGGCGAAGTGCAGGGCGTAGGTGCGCGCGAGCGGGAGGAGCAAGCGCCGCTGGTGCAGCCCGTAGTCCAGGAGCACCTGCTCCTCGTCCGGGTCGGCCGCCTCGAACTGGCGCCGTCGCAGGCCGTACTCGACCGCGATCGTCAGTGCGACCTTGGATGCACTGATACCTGCAGCGCCGACACAGACCCGGCCCTGCACGAGGGTGCCCAGCATCGTGAAGAACCGGCGGTTGGGGTTCTCGATCTCGCTGAGGTACTCGCCTTCCTCGGTGACTTGGGCGAACTGGTCGAGCAGCGCCTCACGGGGCACCCGCACGGCGTCGAACCGGATCCGGCCGTTGTCGACGCCGTTGAGGCCCATCTTCGGCCCGTCGTCGGTGATGGTGACGCCGGGGAGGACGGCGTCACCGTCACGGAGAGGTACGACGAGCGCGTGCACGCCGTGGCCCTCACCACCGACGGTCAGCTGCGCGAAGACGACTGCGAGCTGCGCGTGCTTCGCGGCATTGCCGATGTAGTCCTTGGTGGCCGCCGGCGTCTCGGTCTGGATGACGAACTCCTGCGTCGCCGGGTCGTACGTCGCCGTGGTGCCGAGTGCCTGCACGTTGCTGCCGTGGCCGGTCTCCGTCATCGCGAAGCAACCGAGGATCTCGCCCTTCACCAGACCGGCGAGGTAGGCATCGTGGTGCCGCTTCGTGCCGAGCTGGAGGATCGCGCCGCCGAACAGGCCGAACTGAACGCCGACCTTCACCAGCACCGACAGGTCGCCGTACCCCAGCGTCTCGAAGGCCGCGACGGACGCGCCGATGTCACCACCGCCGCCGTACTCCTTGGGAAAGCCCATCCCCGTCTGGCCACTCGCCGCCAGCTCGACCACCACGTCCTTGACCCGCTCGCGGAACTCGTCACGGGTCATCGTCTCCGCGTCCTCGAGGACCGAGGCGTACTGCACCAGCCCTTCGCGCACCGTCGCGCGGATCGCGGCGTACGGACCGTCGAGCAGATCGGTCAGGGCGGAGACGTCGACCTGGAGGTCCCCGTAGGGCGACGTGTCGAGGTCGGGATCGGTGGGCTGCTGCGTGTCGCTGGCCATGTCCGCACGGTAGCGACAGGTCAGGGCCGTGCGTAGTGCGTGGGAGGAATCCAGTAGTACATCGACTCGAGGGTGACCGGGCGGCCCGTGCGCGGGGCGTGGATGATCATTCCGTCGCCGGCGTAGAGGGCGACGTGGTAGATCGAGCTCGCGCTGCTCGAGGAGCCCCAGAACACCAGGTCTCCCGGCTTGAGGGCACCGGCCGAGATCGGCGTCGACTGCTGGTACTGCGCGACGGAGTAGTGCGGCAGCGACTTACCTCCGGCCGCCCAGGCAGCCATCGTGAGGCCGGAGCAGTCCCAGGAGTCGGGGCCGGCGGCCGCCCAGACGTAGGCCTCGCCGAGCTGGGCGCGGGCGAAGGCGATCGCGGCCGCGGCACCGCCCTGGTCGGAGGGCGGAGGTGCGGGATCGGTGTCGGGCTCGGCGGTGTCGGGCTCGTCGGTGTCGGCGGGCGGCGGTTCGTCGGCCTGCTCCCCGGCCTCCTGCTCGGCCCGCTCGTCGGCCTGTTGCTGGGCCAGCAGCGCCGCCTCCTCCTGGGCCTGGTGCTCCAGCGCGGCCTGCCGCTCCTCGGCCAGCGCGACACTGATGCCCTCGAGCCGCGCCAATCTGCGCAACAACCGCGTCTTCTGGGTCTGCACGCCGGCGGCGGCCGCGCTGGCGGCGTCGACCGCGCCCTCGGCAGCGTGCTTCGCGTCCTCGGCGTCGTCGGCGGCAGCGGCAGCGTCGGCAGCGGCGTCCTCGGCCTCCTGCTCGGCGTCCGCGGCCTCGCTGGCGGCGTTCTCGTAGGCGGTCCGCCTCTCCTCGAACTCACCCTGGACGATCTCGGCGGTCGCATCGCGGTCGAGCAACGAAGGGAGCCCGTCGGCGTCCAGCATCGCGTTGAACGCGGCCAGCTCGGGGCTGCCGCCGATGAACGAGGTGAGCACCGCGCTTCGGTAGTCGCTCTTGACCGTGGCCAGGGCTCGGGCGGTACGGCGCGCCTCGCGGGCGGCCTGCCGCTCGGCCTTGCGTGCCTCGGCCAGGCGCCACCGGGCGCCGTTGTAGGCCTCCGCCGCCTGCTGGGCGGCGAGCGCGGCGGCCTCGAGGGTCGCGTTCGCGGAGTCGATCTGCGCCTGGATCGCGTCGGCGTCGTCCGCGGCATCCTGCGCCCGGCGCTCCGCCTCGCGGACGTCACTGCGGGACGGCCCGGGGTCCGACGGATCGGCGCTCGCGGGTGCGGTCACCAGCACCAGGGCGAGCAGGGCGGTCCCGACTACGGGGCGGCGCACAGGAGTCTCCTCCGAGTTGGCGGACAGGCAACTCGGAGCACGCTAGTGCGCTTTCGTCACAAAAGAAACAAAAACCTCAGAAATCTCACATGTCACCGGCGTGTCGGCTTGCGAACTACACGCATGTAGTTCTAAGGGCGCGTCGCACCGCCGCGTCAGTCCTTGTCGCGGGGAACCTTCGACGTGGTCGTCGTCGGATGCGACTTCAGTCCGCGGTCGAACTTCTGCCCGCTCGCGAGTCCGCCGTAGTAGAAAGCCACGACCGCGATCGCGATCCCGGCGATGTCGTCGGCGATGTAGTGCCAGCCGAAGTAGAGCGTCGCCACGACGGTGAGGCCGAAGTTCACCCAGACCACGATCCGCACGACCTGGTTGCGGATCGTGTACTGGACCATCAGCGCGAGGAGCATCGTGATCGCGCAGTGCAGGCTGGCGAAGCCGGCGACCGAGTTCACGATCTCGGTCGCCTCCGGATCGGAGAGCACCCGATGTCGGGCGTTGGTGATCGACGTGAGGAGATCCGTCGTCGGCGTGTGCGCGAGGCCGTCGTAGAGCGGCCCGTACTCGATACCGGGCCCGAGGGTCGGCAGCAGGTAGTAGGACAGCGTGCCGAGCGACCAGGCCAGGCACTGCGACGTCACGAACCAGTAGCCGTAGGAGATGTTCTTCGACCACACCATCCAGGCCGTGACCCCGATCGGCACCATCGGCAGGAAGAACAGGTAGATCGGCGACAGCACGTACGCCGTCACCGTGTCGCCCAGGACGGCTTGCAGCACCGTTGACGGGTCGTGACCGAAGAACAGGATCCGGTCCATGACGTGCAGCTCGCGGTCGTAGGAGACCGGTGTCGTGGTCACCGGGTTGGAGTCCGTGTCGCGCACGAACGGGAGGTTCGACTTGAGGTTGCGGTAGCTCACGTAGGTGACATAGAAGGACAACACCCCGACGACCACCAGGATGATCCGTTCCTTGCCCCAGTGGGTCCGGATCCGCTCGCGCACCAGCGGCCAGATCGAGGTCGGACGGCCGCGCGAGAGCCACATCGTGCGCGGGATCAGGTCGATCCCGAAGGCGAACAGGAGGAGCAGCGGGAGCCGCACGTACGAAGGCCCGAGGAAGCTGCCTTCCGGGTCCAACAGCTGGCGGTCGTACTTGATGGCGACGTAGACCGCCAGGGCCCCCATGATTGCTGCCGTGCCGATGAGGAGCGTATAGGCGCGGCGGTACACCCGGCAGAGTCTAGGAGGTAGCCACCGGCGGCCCGGACGGCAGGACAGCGAGGCGCGCAGGGTCGACCCGCAGGACCACGCGATCGCCGGGAGCCGGCAGCCAGCCCGGCGCTCCGACGGCATCCGCCTCACCGACGCCCTCGACGTCCACGACCAGCCGCACCTCGTCCGGAGTGGCGCGTACGGCGCGCACCGTCGCGGCCAGGCCGCGGGCATCCTCCTGCAGCGGATCGGCGCGGCGCGCGGCCAGCGCCGAGCGTCGTACGGCGATCGCGCCGGCGGCCGGGCGTCCGGCTGCGGCCAGAACCGTGCGGGCCGCGGCACCGTCGAGGATCCGGGCGTAGCCGAGGAAGAGTGCCGTCGCCGCGTCGGCCGGTCGGGCCCAGACGTCCTCGGTCGTGCCCTGCTGCACGACCGCGCCGTCCCGCATGACCGCGAGCCGGTCGGCGACGGCGAACGCCTCTTCCTGGTCGTGCGTGACCAGCAGCGCGGTCGTCCCGGCCTCACGCAGGATGCGCCGCAGGTCGGCCGCGAGCCGGACCCGGAGCTCGGCGTCGAGCGAGGAGAGCGGCTCGTCGAGCAGCAGCAACCGCGGCTTGGCCGCCAGCGACCGGGCCAGCGCGACCCGCTGCCGCTCACCGCCGGACAGGGTGCGCGGCAGCCGCTCGCCGTACCCGGCCAGGCCGACCAGCTCGAGCAGGCCGTCGACCTCGGCCCGTCGCGCAGCGCCGGACGTCCCGCGGAGCCGCAGCGCGTAGCCGACGTTGCGGGCGACGGTCAGGTGGTCGAAGAGCTGGCCGTCCTGGAACATCAGCGCGAAACCGCGCTTGTGGGTGGGGATGCCGGCGAGGTCGTGGTCGTCCCACCGGACCCGGCCACCGGCGAGCGGCTCGAGGCCGGCCACCGCGCGCAGCAGCGATGACTTGCCGCTGCCGGACGGTCCGAGCACGGCGAGCACGTGCCCGTCGTCGACCCGCAGGTCGACCCGGTTGACGGCGACGTGGTGTCCGAACCGGACGGTGAGGCGCTCGACGTTCAGCATCTTCTAGATCACCCCAACTCCCGGTACTCGAAGCCGCTCGACCAGCAGGATCACCAGCGCCGTGGCGCCGGCGAGCACGACCGAGGCGGCCATGGCGGTGCCGTAGTTCAGGGCGCCCGGGCTGCCGATCAACCGGAAGATCACGACGGGCAGCGTCGGCACCTCTGCCCGCACGATGAACGAGGTGGCGCCGAACTCGCCGAGCGACACGGCGAACGCGAAGCCCGCGGCGGCGAGCACGGGCCGCCACAGCACCGGCACGTCGACGGTCAGCACCGTGCGCAGCGGGCCGGCACCGAGCGATGACGCGGCCTGGCGCTGCCGGTCGTCGATGCCCTGCAGCACCGGCACCAGCACCCGGACGACGAGCGGGAGCGCTACCAGGGCCTGGGCGATCGGCACCAGGAGTGCGCTCGAGCGCAGGTCGAGCGGCGGGTCGTCGAGGGTGATCAGGAAGCCGAACCCCAGCGTCACCGCGGAGACACCGAGCGGGAGCATGAAGAGTCCGTCGAAGGCGCTCCGCACCCTCGCCTCAGTGCGGCTGCGTGCCTTGCGGGTGACGACGACTGCGACCAGCAGCCCCAGCAGGAGCGACATCCAGGTGGCATCGACCGCGATCCGCAGTGAGTTGGCCAACGCATCGGTCACCGGCACCCGGAGCAGCCCGCCGCCCATCCCGGACCCGCCGGCGTCCTCGCCACTGCCCTGGAGCGCCCGGTAGTGCACCAGCGTCCACGCACCGTCCTGTCGCAGCGAGCCGACCACGAGCGTGACAATGGGCGCCGCGATCGCGACCAGCACCAGCGCGGTGGCGACCAGGGCCGGCACGTCCTGCCTCCGCGGTCGCGCCGGAGCGGTCCGCGCGCGCCGTACGGTCGGGTCCGGTACGGCGCGCAGCCGCGCCGCGACCCCCAGGAGGACGACGACCGCGGCCAGCTGCACCAGCGAGAGCGCGGCGGCCGCCTGGTACTCGACGGTGCCGGTGATGGCGCCGGTGGTCAGCAGGTAGATCTCGGTCTCGACGGACGAGTAGCGGGTGCCGCCGAGCAGGAGCACGACGCCGAATCCGGTCGCGCAGAACAGGAACACCACCGCCGACGCGGACACGATCGCGGGCCGGAGTGCCGGGAAGGTCACAGTCCGCAGCACGTGGAACGGCGACGCGCCCAGGCCGGCGGCAGCCTCGGCCGGGCGGCGGTCGAGACTCTCCCAGGCGGTGCCGACGGCGCGGATGACGACGGCCACGTTGAAGAAGACCAGTCCGATCAGGATCGCGACCGGCGAGCCGTCGATGCCGAGGAAGCCCAGTGGCCCGGACTCTGACACCAGTTCGCGGATCGCGATGCCGACGACGACGGTCGGCAGCACGAACGGCACCAGGAGGGCCGCTCGCACCGCTCCCCGCATCGGGATCGCGAGCCGGTGCAGGGTGTAGGCGGCCGGCAGGCCGAGCAGGACCGCGACGACGGTGGACACGGTGCTGGTCCAGAGCGTGAACCAGATGACGCGCAGCGTCCGCTCGCGCCCGAGCACCTCGAGGACCGAGCCGGGGTCGAAGGCCCCGCCGGGCCACAGGCCGCGCTCGAGCATGCCCCACACCGGGAGCAGGAAGAAGACCGCCAGCACCGCGGTCGGCACCGCGGCCAGCGCGAGCAGGCCGGCTGTTCGCCTCACCGCGGCCTCACCCGGAGGCGATGTCCGTCCACTCGGTCAGCCAGGCACGACGGTGCTCGGCGATCTCGTCCGGCGTGACGTCGATCGGTGCCGACGGCTGCTCGGCGAACTCCGCCCACTCGGGCGGCAACGGGGCGTCGGCATCGACCGGGAAGACGTACATGCTGGTCGGCAGCGCCTGCTGCACCTCGGGGCTCAGCAGGAAGTCGACGACCTGCTCGGCACCCTCGGGGTTGGCGGCACCCTCGAGCACGCCGGCGTACTCGACCTGACGGAAGCAGGTGTCGAGCAGCGCTGCCGTCGACGACGTCCCGTTCTTCACGGTGTAGGCCGGGGACGTGTCGTAGGAGAGCACGATCGGCCGGTCGCCCCCGGAGAAGGAGAAGTCGACGTAGTAGGCGTCCTCCCAGCCCTTCACGACCTTCGCCCCGTTGGCCAGGAGGTCCTCCCAGTACGACGACCAGTCGTCGCCGTACTCACCGATGGTCGCGAGCAGGAAGGCAAGGCCCGGGGTGCTGGTCGTCGCCGCTGGAGTGACGAACAGGTCGCGATAGGCCGGGTCGGCGAGGTCGTCGAGGCTGGTCGGCGGCTCGAGGCCCTCGTCGGCGAACCACGACTTGTCGACGTTCACGCAGACGCTCGCGTTGTCGATCGGCGTCAGCGCGCCGTCGTCGTCGCTCGGAAGCCGGTACGCCTCCGCACCCGACGGGAGGTCCGCCTCGTAGGGTGCGAACACGCCTTCGTCGAGCGCTGCCCCCGCGAACGTGTTGTCGACGCCGAACGCGACGTCGCCGATCGGGTCGCCCTGGGTGACGGTCAGCTTGCTGGTGAGCTCGCCGCCGTCGCCCGCCGGAGCGTGGGTCAGGCTGCAGCCGGACTCGTCCTCGAAGGCCTTGACGACCTTCCTCGGGAGGTCGAACGAGTCGTGGGTGACCAGGACGACCTCGCCGCACTCGCCCGGGGCGGCGTCGTGCCGGTCGTCGTCCTCGGTCGCGAGCGAGCAACCGGCGAGGAGCACACCGACGAGGAACGCCACCGCTGGTCGAGGTGCAAGGCCGCCCGCGGCCGAGCCTCGAAACCAAGGACGCAACACAATGGACTCCCTTCGCCGGTGCTAGCCGGAGCAGGTTCGGAGGGTCTGCGGCTGTCCCGCACTCTCAGCACGTGTGAGGCGTGCTCCCCTGTCTGTTGCCACCAATGTAGGCCCTAGATTCGGACTATGGAGACCCGGGTCGCCCCCTTCGCCGACCTCACCCCGATCGAGGTGCACGACGTCGCCCGGTTGCGCCAGGACGTGTTCGTCGTGGAGCAGCAGTGCCCCTACCCCGACCTCGACGGGCGCGACCCCGAGGCGACCACCGCTCACGTGCTGATGAGGGAGTCCGGCGAGCTCCTCGGCTATGCCCGGGTGCTCGAGGACCCGGCCGCCTGGCGGATCGGACGGGTCGTGCTGGCGACGGAGGCGCGGGGCCGCGGCTTGGCCGACGGTCTGATGTCTGCCGCGGTCGAGCACTGCCGGAGCGCCGGTCCCGCGCGGGACGTCGTACTCGACGCACAGACGCCCCTGACCGGGTGGTACGCAGGCTTCGGTTTCGTCGTCGACGGGGCCGAGTTCCTCGAGGACGGGATCCCGCACACCCCGATGCGGCTCCGGCCGACGGGCTGACCTCAGGTCGGCGGCGTCTCGTGGGCCTGCTGGACGAGCGCCTCGACCATCCATTGTTGGAGGGCGCCGACGTCTTCCGGCGCGAGCCCGGCGATGTCGCTCAGCCAGACGCGGGTCTCGATGCCGCAGGCGGCACGGAGGGCTAACGCGAGCCGGTGCACTGTCTCGTCGCCGAGCGAGTCGGCCATGGGCTCGAGCGCCTCGACGAACCACGGAATGACGCGGCCCTGGCGCAGTGGCAGGTCGTGCGGCACCTCGCCCAGCGAGAGGCGCAGCATCGCGCGCTGCTGCGGCTCGGTCTCCTGCACGCGGCCGATCACGTACTCGGCAACGGCGGCCACCCGTTCGCCCAGGGCTGCCGGCGGCGGGTCCGGAAGGACGGACGCGGTCGCCGTCTCCGGAAACGCCGCGGCGAGAAGCTCGGCCTGCGACGTGAAGTAGCGGTAGGCCGTGGGACGAGAGACCCCGGCAGCCTCGGCGACCTCCTCGACACGGGGCGTGTCGCCCGCGGTGATCAGCTTGCGCGCCGCAGCGATCAGCTGGTCGCGGGTGCGTTGCTTCTGCCGCGCGCGACCCGACTCTAGGTAGTCCGTTGACACATTCTTCATGATATGCCAATCTCATTACAAGACTCAAGTCTCACAAACGATCGGAGTGTCAGATGACTGAAAAGACGACGCTCGCGCCGGTGATCCGACGGGCAGGCGAGGGCGAGAAGCGATGGTTCTTCGGCGGTGGAGTGTTCACCTGGAAGCTCAGCAGTGCCAACGAGGACATCGGCTTGTGGGAGGTCGACATGGTCGAGGGCAAGTGGACCCCGATCCACACCCACCCGGTCTCGGAGTCCCTGTGGGTGCTCGAGGGGCAAATCCAGTACCGCATCAACGACGATGAGCACGAGCTCGGTGCCGGCGACTTCGTCATGGTGCCCGCGGGCGTGCCGCACGCCTTCGTCGTCAGGAGCGCCACGGCCAAGGTGCTCGGCATCCAGCCGACCTGCGAATGCGAACCCTTCTACCGCGGCGCCAGCGAGCCCTTCGAAGGATCGGCGTGCATCGTGGACTTCGCCAGGATCGCGCAGAGCGCCCAAGAAAACGGGGGCATCGAGATTGTCGGACCCCCGCCCTTCTGAGCAGGGCGCACGAAGCGCTAGCGGGTGACGGTGTAGATGTCGCCCTCGGGACTCACCGCAACCGTGGCGTGACCGCGGGCGACCAGCAGGTCGAGGTGGGCCTTGGTCTCCATGGCCGCCATGCCCTTGTTGAAGAGGTCGAGCTCGGCGTAGGAGCGCTCGTGCCGGGTCCAGCCGAGGTCGGTCGCGACGAGCGCGGCGACGGCCGGTCCGCGGGTCCGGAGCGAGGCCGCGCACTGCTCGAGCCGGTGCTCGTGGTGGGCCAGCAGCTCGTCGACCCTGGCGTGCGTCGACGGCGCGACCGGACCGTGCGCGGGCAGGATCTGGAGGTCGGGCAGGCCACGCACCTTCGTCAGGGACGCCATGAAGTGACCCAGCGGGTCGGGCTCGGGCGGCACCACGAAGCCGATCGACGGCGTGATCGTCGGCAGCACGTGGTCACCGGCGAAGAGCAGGCCGTCGGCCCGGTCGGCGAAGACGTAGTGGCCAGGCGTGTGGCCAGGGGTGTGGACGGCGTCGATCTTCCGGCGCCCGACCTCGATCGAGACGTCACCGTCGAGCCACGTGTCGGGGTAGGCCCAGTCGTCGGGGTCGGGCAGGTCCTCGACGCGACGGCCGAGCTCCCAGGCGGCGGCGACATCGACCGCACCGGCCGACCGCAGCACGCCGGCGAACGGGTTGCCGCCACTGAACTCGCCCCGGCCGGCCGCATGCAGCAGGTCCAGGCCGGGCTTCTCGAGCAGCCCGAGCGCGACGTCGGCGCCGTACTCGTGGCCGAGGACGGTGGCCAGCGTGAAGTGGTCGCGGTGGATGTGGGTGACCAGGAACCGCTTGATGTCGCCGAAGCCGGACCCGATCGAGCGCAGGCACTTGTCGAGCAGCTCGCGGGCGACCGGGATCGCCCAGCCTCCGTCGATCAGGGTCACGCCGTCGTCGCTCTGCAGGACGTAGACGTTGATCGCCTTCAGCCCGTCCATCGGGAGCGGCAGCGGGATCCGGTGGATGCCGGGCCCGACCTCCCAGGCGCCCTCGGTCGCCCAGTGCTCACCGGAGTCGGGCGAGATCGCGGCACCGGTGCTGACTCCTGAGCTCATCCAGGCACCCTACTGAGGCGCGTCGGCGGACCTGGGCTCGAGGTCGGGCAGGTTGAGGTCGAGGTTCGGTGCCATCAGGCCGCCGTCGACCTCGAGCATCTTGCCGGTGACGTACTGGCTGGCCCGCGAACCGAGGTAGACGACCGCGGCCGCGATGTCCTCGGCCTCGCCGATCCGGCCCAGCGGCGTCGCCTCCTCCATCTCTCGCTTCGTCTCCGGCACACCCGCGACGAACTCGAGCGAGCTGGTCATGACCGAACCCACGTAGATCCCGTTGACCCGGATCCGCGGGGCGAGGTCGGTCGCGGCGAGGCGCGACCAGTGCGCGAGTGCGGCCTTTGCGGTTCCGTACGCGAGGTAGCCGCGGCCGGCGGAGCGGCCCATCATCGAGCTGATGCTCACGACGGACTTCTGCCGGTGCTCGTCGGGGTCGCCCAGCGAGGCGAGCATCAGCGGCACCGCGGCACGGGTCAGGGCGTGCGCCGTGCTGACGTTCCAGTGGAACGCCTCGTCCAGGTAGGCGACGTCGGTGTCGAGGAACGCGTTGGGGATGGTGCCCCCGACGTTGTTGACGACCAGGTCGAGCCGGCCGAACTCGTCGTACGCCGCCTGCGCGAGGCCGGCCACCGCCTCGGTGTGCGCCAGGTTGGCCGGTACGACGTGCGCCCGCCGACCCGCCGCACGGATCCGTTCGGCGACGCCCTCGAGCTGCCCCTCGGTGCGCGAGGAGATCAGGACGTCCGCTCCCGCCTCGGCGAGCGCGACCGCGGTGGCCGCACCGATGCCGCGACCGGCGCCGGTGACCACGGCGACGTGGTCGGTCAGCAGGAACCGGTCGAGGATGCTCACTTGCTCACCAGGCCGCGGCCCGTGACCAGCGGGAGGTCGAGCGCGGTGATCAGACCCGGCTGCGCGGCGACGACCGCGGGCACGGCGTTCACGAGCCGCTGGGCGGTGACGATCATCCCGGAGACGTTGTGGTCACCGTGCTCGCCGTGGTGGCTGAACTCCATCTTCATCTGCGGCTCGCCGGAGATCTCGACGCGGTAGCAGCCGTCTCCCTCGTTGGGCGTCGGCCAGTCGGCCTCGGTGCCGGCGTCGGTGCGGGTGATGTGTTCGAGGGTGACCCGGGGGACGCCGTCGACGGTGCCGATGACGCGGAACCGGACCGATCCCATCGTGCCCTCCTCGATGTCGACGGACACGGTCTCGATCGACCGCGGCGCGGGCCGTCGCTCGACCTCCTCGACGAGCGGCTCGTCGAGGGTGACGTCGAGGCCGGCGGCGATCAGCCGGACGACCGGACCCCAGGCGGTGGTCAGGATGCCCGGCTCCCACAGCAGGGCATTGAAGTCCATCGGCTGACCGAAGCCGAACAGGTCCTTCATCACCACGGGCTGGTAGTAGGTCGAGTAGTCCGCGATCTCGCTGACCTTGATGTGGTCGATCCGCTGACTGAGGCTGGTCATGACCAGCGGCAGCACGTCGTTGGCGAAGCCCGGGTCGATGCCGTTCACGTGGAGGCTGGCGTTGCCCTGCTGTCCGGCCTCGTCGATGGTGGCGATCATCTCGTCGGGCAGCGTCCCCTTGCGGTGGAGCAGGATGACCGGCCCGCTCGACACCACGTTCACCCCGTCGCTGATGAAGCCGGTGAGGTCCTCGATCGACTCGAAGACCCGGTCGTCGGTCATCGCGGCGTGCACGATGCAGTCCGGGCGCAGCGCGACCAGGTCGTCGCGATCCGTGGTCGCCTTGATGCCGAGCTCGCGACCGAGCTCCGCGAGCTCACCCGCGTCGACCCCGTGCTTGGCGGCCGTCGAGGTCCACACCCCGACCAGCTCGAGATCGGGATGGGCGTCCACGCCGGCGATGGCGTGCCTCCCGATGGTCCCGGTGGACCAGACGACGACACGGAGGGGCTTGTCGGGGATGACCTGTGACATGAGGTGGATACTAGAACAGGTTCTAGTTCTAGGGAATGGACCTCGGCCGGGGAACTCCCGGTCGACCGGTGATTCCCCGCGGCCTCTCAGGCGACCGGGATGACCTCCGCCGCCGACCACTCCACGCACCGGGTGCCGGAGTAGATCGTCGGCATGCAGCGGTTGCAGTGCGTGCAGATGCCCTCCGTCGCGGCGCCGGCCTGCAGGCGGTTGACCAGATCGGGCTCGCGCAGGACGGCCCGCCCCATCGCGACCAGGTCGAAGCCGTCCGCCATCGCCTGCTCCATCGTCTCGAGCCGGTTGATGCCGCCGAGCAGCATCAGCGGCATCGACAGCTCCTCCCGGAAGCGCAGCGCCTTCTCCTTGAAGTAGGCCTCCTCGAACTCGTAGCGCTTGAGGAAACCCCGGCCGACGGGTGTCTTCATGCCCCACTTCACGATCGTCGGCATCGCGTCGGCGAACTCGGCGACCGGCGTCTCGCCGCGGAACAGGTACATCGGGTTCATCAGGGACGAGCCGCCGGAGAGCTGCAGGGCGTCGAGGTGGCCGTCCGTCTCCAGCAGCTGCGCGAAGGCGACGCCCTCCTCGGTCGTGACCCCGCCGCGGAACCCGTCGGAGACCGAGACCTTGGCGGTGAGCGCGACGGCGTCGCCGACCTCTTCCCGTACGGCGCGCGCGACCTGGCGCCCGAGCCGGGTGCGACGTTCCAAGGGCCCACCCCAGCGGTCCTTGCGGCGATTGAGGCCGGGAGAGAGGAAGGACGAGATCAAGTAGCTGTGGGCCATGTGCAGCTCGAGGACGTCGAACCCGGCGCGCACCAGGACCCGCGCGGCGTCGACGTACGCCCTGGTCACCCGGGTCAGGTCCTGCTCGGTCGCCGCCTTGATCATCTGCATCGACAACGGGCTCGGCATCGGGCTGGCCGCGATCGCGCGGGCCCCGTTGGAGCGGCCGTTGGCGACCGGTCCGGCGTGGCCGACCTGGCCGGCGACGGCCGCGCCCTCGTCGTGCACCGCGGCGGTCAGCCGCGCGAGCCCCGCCAGCGTCTGCTCCCCGACGACGATCTGCTCGGCGTGGGTCCGGCCCTCCGGCGCGATGGCCAGATAGGCCACCGTCGTCAGCCCGATGCCTCCGCGGGTCGGAGCCAGGTGGTAGTCGATGAGCGCGTCGGTGACCTCGCCGTACGGCGTCCGCCCCTCGAACGTCGCTGCCTTGACGGTGCGGTTGCGCAGCCGCACCGGGCCGAGGCTGACGGGGCTGAAGACCGACGGAGTCACCGCAGAACTGTAACCTGTTCTACTTCTGCCGGCGTGGTTTCATTCTGCCGTGACCCGCACCCTCGCCCCCGTTGCCCTCCTCGCCCTGATCTCTGCCCTCGCCGCCGGCTGCAGCGACGACGACTCCGGCTCGGACGACGACAACGGCAACGGCGGCGACCAGGACAAGCCGGTGGCCGCGCTGACCGTCGACCAGATCTCCCAGGCCGTGCTGCAGCCCGACAACATGGGCGACGGCTGGACGTCCGAGCCGTCGACCGACGACGAGGAGAGCACGGCACCGGGCTGTCTCGCCGACCTCGAGGCCCTCACCGAGCAGCTCGAGCGGCAGGACCGGGGCGGCACCGAGTTCAGCTTCGGCGACATCCTCGCTGTCGAGAGCACCGTGTCGACCTATGCCGACGAGGCCGCCATCACGGCCGTCTTCGACCAGGTGCAGACCGTGGCTGCCGCGTGCACGTCCGTCACCGGTCCAGACGGCGACGGCAACGAGTGGAACCTCACGCTGAGCACCACCGACGAAGCCACCTACGACGACGTCGACGACCAGTACAGCGTCACCGGCAGCGGCACGCTCACGACGCCCGACGGCACCGACCTGCAGATCTACGTCGAGCAGACGGCGGCCCGGCTCGGACCCAACGTGGCGTCGATCAGCACTTTCGACCTCGAGCCGCGCACGACCGAGCACGCAGCCTGGGCGGAGATCGCCATCGACCGGTTCGTGGACGTGGCCGAGGGCGAGGAGCCCGAGGCGACGACCGCGCCGGCGCCGGCGACCGCGACCTAGCCGGGCTAGGAGTACACCGGCGGGCGCTTCTCCAGGAAGGCCGCGACACCCTCCCGCCCGTTCGGCGTACCGGCGAGCCCGCTGATCGACTCGGCTTCCCGGCGGAGCGCCGTCTCGGGGGCGCTCTCGGCAACATCGCGCAGCAGCCGCTTGGTCGCCGCGAACGCCTGCGGTGAGCCGGCCAGCAGGGTGGCGACGACCTCGTCGGTCGTGGCTGCCAGGTCACCAGCGGGAACGACCCGCGCGACCAGGCCGGCGTCGGCGGCCTCCTGCGCGGTGATCAGGTCACCGAGCAGCGCCAACCGGAGCAGCCGGTGCAGCCCGAGCGTGTGGACGAGGAGGCTGCCGCCGCAGTCGGGGCTCAGGCCGACCTTCGCGTAGGCGAGGCTGAACTTCGCGGTGTCGGCGGCCAGCACGATGTCCGCGGCCGCGGCCAACGGGAACCCGCCACCCGCAGCGGTGCCGTGGACCACGCTGACCACGATCGCGTCGCCCCGGATCAGCTCGGTGATCACGCGGTGGACCGACTCGGCGAGGTCGAGCAGCAGCGCGCTCGGGTCGTCCGCGCCCGCGAACGTGCTGAGGTCGCCGCCCACGGAGAAGAAGCGGCCCTCCGCGGCCAGCACGATCACCCGCGCACCGTCCGCCTTCGCCCGCAGCACTGCCTCGTGCAGCTGCTGGGTGGAGACCGGCTCGATCGGATTGCCGCGCTCGCCGGCGGTCAGGGTGATCCGGGCGGCACCCTCGGCGAAGTCGTAGTCAACGTAGGAGGTCACGCCGCACAGTCTTCCGTGCCGACCTCGGAATCGTTGTCGCGGCCCTCGTCGGCGCTCTCGGCGACCTGCTCGGCGGTCAGGGCGTAACCGGTGTCGGAGTCCTCGACCGACGCGGCGAACACCACGCCCGCCACATCACCGGCCGGCGTGATGATCGGTCCTCCGGAGTTGCCCGGACGCACCAGCCCGCGCAGGGAGAAGACGTCACGAAGCACCGTGCCGGAGCCATAGATGTCGGGCGATCGCAGGGTCGGGTTGTCGCGGATCCGGCCGGGCTGGACGTCGAACGGGCCGTCCTGCGGGTAGCCGACTATGGCGACCGGGTCCTCGGGCTGGGGCTCCTCGTCGACGAACGGGATGGACGGCACCTCCTTGGTGTCGACACTGAGGACGGCGATGTCGAGCTCGGGGTCGTAGAGCACGACCCGGGCCAGCTCGGTGCCGCCGTCGATCTCGACCTCCGGGTCGTCGACGCCGGCCACGACGTGGGCGTTGGTCATCACCCGGTCGGGAGCGAACACGAAGCCGGTGCCCTCGACGCCGCGGCCGCAGTCGTTGGCGCCGCGGATCTTGACGACACTGACCTCCCGCGCCAGCACCTGGGGGTCGTTCTTGAGCCGATCGGGGCCGGGAGCGACGTCGACGATCCGCTCCGGCGAGAACGGCTCGAGGTAGCGCGGGAAGAACCCCATGCCGACCACCTGGTTGAACGCCTGCAGCACCTGAGGAGCGGAGGCGGGCAGCGCGGCGTTGACCTTGCCGAGCACCCAGGACCCACGGACCTGCTCGGTGACCGCGCCGATCCGGGTGCCGGAGATGGCGTAGCCGAGCGCCCACGCAACGAGCAGCACCGCGGCCGCCGAGAGTGCGGCGCCGCCGACGGCGTCGACTGCACGGACAGGTTGCCACGTGATCCGCTCCCGGACCCGGGCGCCGGCGTACTGCAGCACCGCCTGGCCCAGCGAAGCACCGAGGATCACGATGAACAGGGCACCGAGCGAGACGCCGAGGGAGGGGTTGGCGCCGCCGAGGATCGTGGGCGCCAGCCAGATGCCGAGGAAGCCGCCGACCAGCAGGCCGACGGTGGCGAACGCTCCCGTCACGAAGCCCTGCCAGTAGCCGGAGAGCGCGTAGGCGATCACGAGTACGACGAGCAGCCAGTCGAGCAGGTTGAGACCCAGCATCAGGCATCGCCCCCTCTCGAGTCCGGCTCCAGGATGTCAAGGCTGTCGGGCTCCGCCCCGTCGGAGTCCTCGGCATCGTCGACCCGGCGCTGGTACTCGGCGAGCATGTAGTGCGGCAGCTCGTGGACCGGCGGCTCCGCCACGTCCGGCAGCCAGCCGAGGAAGTCGAAGAACCGGGTGATGATGCCGCCGGTGAAGCCCCAGAGGATGACGTCGCGCTGCTCGCCGATCAGGAAGCCGGGGCCGGTCCAACCGCTCGGGTGGCGTACGGCGATCCGCCGGTCCGGCGCGAACAGCTCCTCGAGCACCACGTGGTGGATCTCGTGCACCTCGTCGGGTGAGGCGACCTCGACCGGGTGCGGGTCGCGCCACCAGCCGAGGACGGGGGTGACGGCGAAGTTCGACGGCGGCAACCAGAGCTCGGGCAGGGATCCGAACACGTCGACGCCGGCCGGGTCGACGCCGATCTCCTCCTGTGCCTCGCGCAGTGCCGCCTCGACCGCGGTCTCGCCGGGATCGATGGTGCCGCCGGGGAAGGAGACCTGACCGGGGTGGGAGCGCATGTCGTGGGCACGCTCGGTGAGGAGCAGGTCACCGCGGCCGCCGTCCTCGCCGAAGAGCATCAGCACGGCGCCCCGGCGCGGGTTGCTGCCGGGCGGGGGCAGGAACGCGGTCAGGTCGCTGCCCTGAATGGCGTTGGCGGCCTCGGCGAGCGGGACGAGCCAGTCCGGCAGGTCGTCCGGTGCGGCGTACGGGTCGGTCACGCTGGGCTCCGCTGCAGCTCGACGCCGAGGTGTTCCTCAGCGAGCTCGACGACCTGCTCGACGGAGTCGATGCCACCCTCGCTGACCAGCTGGGTCGACCCCTCCTCGGAGACGAACACGAACGCCGGCAGTGCGGTGACCGGGAGGCCATGCTCCTGGAGGTCGCCACAGGGATCCGCGTAGGACGGGTACGTCGCGCCCGTGCGCTCGGCCAGGTCGAGCGCCGCACCGGGATAGGTGTCGAGGAAGTCGACCCCGATGATCGGCACCTGGTCGCCGTACGTCTCGTCGAACTCCTCCAACGCCGGCATCTCCTCGCGGCACGGCCCGCAGTTGGACGCCCAGAAGTTCACGATCGCCGGCCCCTCGATGTCCGCGAGCGAGCCTGCCGCGCCGCCGCCCAGGCAGGTCAGCTCGACGTCGGGCAGGTCGGCCTCGCCGTCGAAGGACGGGCAGTCGGCGATGCCGGCATCGGCCTTGAGGTCGCGGAGCTCGGCGGTGTCGACGTCGACGTTGCAGCCGGCCGCGGTCTCGCCCTGGTCGCAGCCGGTGAGGAGCACAGCGATGGCCAGGAGCGCCAGCGCGAGACCCCGCATCAGTTGGGACCTTCGGTGCGGACCAGCTTCTCCGCCTCGACCAGGTCGGTCGGGCCGGTGCCGTACGACGGGCACCAGCGCGCCACCGGACAGGCGCCGCAGGCCGGCTTCTTGGCGTGGCACACCCGTCGGCCGTGCCAGATCAGGTGGTGGCTGAGCATCACCCAGTCGCGCTTGGGGAAGAGCGCGCCGATGGCGTGCTCCGCCTTCACCGGGTCGGTCTCCTCGGTCCACCCGAGCCGGCGGATCAGCCGCCCGAAGTGGGTGTCGACGGTGATGCCAGGGATGCCGAAGGCGTTGCCGAGCACGACGTTGGCGGTCTTGCGGCCGACGCCGGGGAGCAGGACCAGGTCGTCGAGCCGGGGCGGGACCTCGCCGTCGTGACGCTCGACGAGGGCGGCGCTGAGCTTGAGCAGGGACTCCGTCTTGGCCCGGAAGAACCCGAGCGGGCCGATGATCTGCTCCAGGTGCGCGCGGTCGGCGGCGGCCATCGCCCGGGCGTCCGGGTAGGCCGCGAACAGGGTGGGCCGGACCAGGTTGACCCGCTTGTCCGTCGTCTGCGCACTCAGCACGGTCACCACGAGCAGCTCGAACGGGTTGTCGAAGTCGAGCTCGCACTTGGCGTCGGGATAGGTGTCCGCAAGCACCCGATCGATCTTCCGCGCCCGGCGGACGAGGCCGGTCGGCGTCTCGGCCTCCGTCGTGATCGCCCGCACGCGGTCAGCCTACGGGTATGGACCGACCACGGACCGACCCGCGGCGGCTAGGTGTGACATGGACCACTGGCTAGGATGCGGGCTGACGTGCGCGCACCCGCCGTACCCAATCCTTGGAGGAACCGTGGACAACGACGTTCTCCGTCAGGCCCCGCTGTTCAGCGCGCTCGACGACGAGGCCGCCGCCGCCCTGCGGTCGTCCATGGCCGAGACCCGGTTGCGCCGCGGCGAGGTGCTGTTCCACGAGGGCGACGGCGGCGACAAGCTCTACATCGTCCTCGACGGCAAGGTGAAGCTCGGCCGCACCTCCTCCGACGGCCGCGAGAACCTGCTGGCGATCCTCGGCCCCGGCTCGATGTTCGGCGAGCTGTCGCTCTTCGACCCCGGCCCGCGGTCCGCGACCGTTACCGCGGTGACCGACGCGGAGTTCGTCTCGCTCTCCCACGAGGACCTGCTGCGCTGGCTCGAGGGCCGGCCCGCCGTTGCCCGCGGCCTGCTCACCCAGCTCGCCGGCCGGCTGCGCAAGGCCAACGACGTCGTCGCCGACCTGGTCTTCTCCGACGTCCCGGGCCGCGTAGCCAAGGCGCTGCTCGACCTCGCCGAGCGCTTCGGCCGCACGGCGGACGACGGCGTGCACGTGCACCACGACCTCACCCAGGAGGAGCTGGCCCAGCTGGTCGGTGCCTCCCGCGAGACGGTCAACAAGGCCCTCGCCGACTTCGCGTCCCGCGGCTGGCTGCGGCTCGAGCCCCGCTCCGTCGTGATCATGGACATGGAGCGGATGACCCGCCGGGCCCGCTGAGAAATCTCCGACTGATCCACCCCCGGCTCCCTGCCCCCGTGCGTAGTCGCGGGTGAAGGGGCAGCCCGCGGTCGCGCTCGGTGCTCTCGCACTCACTGGACTCGTCGTGGTCGGCGCCCGGGCTGTGCGACGCTGACCGCATGCTGAGCGGCGACGAGATCCTGGTCCCGGACCGCGCGGCGTTCAGGGCGTGGCTGGCGGCGCACCATGCGACCGAGACCGCGGCCTGGGTGATCCTCACCAAGAAAGGCGGCACGGTGACGGAGCTGACCTACGAGGACGCAGTCCTCGAGGCGCTCTGTTTCGGGTGGATCGACGGTCAGGCGCGCAGCCGGGACGCGGAGTCGACGTTCATCCGGTTCACGCCGCGCGGCCCCAAGAGCAAGTGGTCACCGTCCAACGTCACCCGGGTCGCGCTCCTCGAGAGCGAGGACCTGATGGCCGAGGCCGGTCGCGCCGCGGTCGACGCGGCCAAGGCGGATGGCCGCTGGGACGCCGCACTTTCATGAATCACCCCTCGTGGCCGGTTGCTTCGACCCTCGTGGTGGTTTGACTCGACCTCGGCAGCGGCCGCTGAGCACCTTCCGGGTCGCCTCGTCGGCGGGGTAGAACGCCTCGATCGCGAGCTCGGAGAGGGTGACTTCCCGAGGGGTCCCGAAGACGGTCGTGGTCGAGATGAACGACAGCACCGTGTCGCCGGCCGCCCGCAGCTGGAGTGGTACGACGAGCGCCGCCGAGCCCGGCACGACCTCGGTCCCCTCGCTCACCTCGTCGAGGAGCGCGCCGAGCTCCGGATCCGCGCAGGCGTCGTACTCATGCCGGAGCCGGCCCGCCAGCGCCGTCCGCCACTCCTCCAGGTTGACGATCCGCGCCGCGAGCCCGCGCGGGTGCAGGGTCAGCCGGATGACGTTGACCGGTGGCTCGAGCAGCTCGGAATCGATGCCGTCGAGCAGGTCGAAGGCCGCGTCGTTGGCCGAGATCAGCTCCCAGTACCGGTCGACCACCAGGGCGGGATAGGGCAGGTGCGCCTGCAGGATCGCCTCGAGGGCTGCACTCGCCTCGGCCATCGGCGGGTCGACGAGCCGCAGCTCGGGATGCGCCGGTGCGAAGCCGCCGGCGAGCCGGACGCGGTTCTGCTCCCGCAGCGGGACCCCGAGGTGCTCGCAGAGCCGCAGGATCATCCCGCTCGTCGGCTGCGACCGCCCGGTCTCGACATAGCTGAGGTGCCGGGTCGAGACGTCGGCGCGGTTCGCGAGGTCGAGCTGCGACAGGTTCCGGCGCTGTCGCCACTCGCGCAGCAGCTCACCGACGAGGCCTGGCGCATCCGACATGCCGCCGACGTTAGCCGCCAGCAGGTGCACCCGGACATGACCTCCGACGTCATCGACGCGGCGCACCTCACCGAGGTCAGATCGACCCGACAGCAAGCGAACCGAGAGGAGCACCACCATGACCACGACATCCCCCAGGGCCTACGCCGTCGCCTACCTCCGCGAGGTCGAGTTCGGCGCGGAGATCGCCGAGTACCTCGAGCGCATCGACGAGACGATGGCGCCGTATGGCGGCCGCTTCATCGTGCATGGCGGCGAGCTGACCGCCGCCGAGGGCGAGTGGGACGGCGCCCTCGTGATCATCGAGTTCCCGTCGGCCGACGCCGTCGAGGAGTGGTACGAGTCCCCCGCCTATCAGGCGATCCTGCCGTTGCGCACCGAGCACTCCCAGTCGATCGCGGCCAGGGTCGTCGGGGTGCCCGCCGGCTACCGGGCGGTCGACAAGGTGCCCGAGGTGCTCGCCCTGGCGAACGCCTCCTGACGCTCAGCGGCTGGCGAGGTAGGCCAGCTGGGCGCGGACCGACCACTCGGCCGCGCCCCAGAGAGCCTCGTCGACGTCCTGGTAGACGACCTCGACCACCTGGCGCGGCAGGGTGGGGTGCTCGGCGACGTCGGGCGGCAGCTCGACCGGCGAGAGTCCGAGCCGGCTGAGCGCGTCCTCGACCTGGGCGAGCCGCTCGCGTCGGTGGACCACGTAGTAGTCGAGCACTCCGCCGGCGTCGGCCAGCACCGGCCCGTGGGCGGGCCACAGCGTGTCGACCCGACCCTCGGTCACCAGCGCCCGCATCCGCTCGATCGAGGAGAAGTAGGGGCGCAGGTCGCCGTCGGGGTGCACGATCACGGTCGTGCCGCGGCCGAGCACCATGTCGCCGGTCAGCAGCGCGCGGTCGTCGGCGATCAGCAAGGAGATCGAGTCGGCGGTGTGGCCCGGCGTGGTGATCACCTCGGCCCGCAGTCCGGCCACATCGATGACCTCGCCGTCCGTCACCGGATCCGCCCGCCAGCACTGCTCGGGGTCGAGGGCCCGGACACCGCAGCCCATCCGCTCGGCGAAGGCGCGGGCGGCCTCGGTGTGGTCGATGTGGTGGTGCGTCACCAGGACGTGGTCGACCTGACCGGCCGCCTCGGCCACCGCATCGAGGTGCCCGTCGTCCAACGGGCCGGGGTCCACCACGATCGACCGCTCGGCCCCGGGTTCGCGCAGCACCCAGGTGTTGGTGCCGTCGAGGGTCATGATCCCCGGGTTGGGGGCGAGCACGCATCGGCCGCGGTCGCCGTACGTCCCTCCCTCCCAGGGCTCGCTCACACCCTCAGCCCCTCCGCGCCGCCACCAGCGGCCGCAGGTCGTCGGGCATGGAGAGCGTCCAGCCGTCACCGAGCGCTTCGACGGTCGGCGTGAACATCTCGACCGTGCGTCCGCCTGCCGCCGTGAACACGTCGTCGATGGTGGGGTGCTCGCCGACCTCGAGGCAGGTGAGGTACGTCGGCGGCAGCATCGCGAGTGACCCGTTGTCGGCTTCGTCGGCAGCTGCAGCGGCCGGCAGCCACACCACCTCCGACGACTCGGTCGACACGTCCCGGGTGCGCTGCCCTTCAGGGAGCAGCGCCACGAAGAACCAGGTGCGGTAGCGCTTCGGCTCGAAGACCGGCGTCAGCCAGCCGGCCCAGGTGCCGAGCAGGTCAGTGCGCAGCACCAGTCCCCGCTGGACGAGGAAGTCGGTCATCGAGAGCCGGCGCGACTCGAGCGCCTCCCGGTCGGCCTCCCACGCCGCGCTCGTAGTGTCGGCGACGACGGTGTCGGCCGACTCACCGGCGAGCAGCACGCCGGACTCCTCGAACGTCTCGCGCACCGCGGCACACACCAGGGCCCGCGCCACCTCGGCATCGGTGCCGAGCCGGGCGGCCCACTCCTCGGGCGACGGCCCCGCCCACCCGACGGTGGTGTCGTAGTCGCGGGGGTCGACGCCCCCGCCCGGGAAGACGCACATGCCTCCGGCGAAGTCCATGCTGACCTGCCGGCGCAGCAGGTAGACCTCGGGGACGTCGCCGGCCCCCGACCGCAGGAGTACGACGGTCGCGGCGTTGCGGGGCTCGGCTGGCTGGCGGGTGCCGTCGTCGTACTCCCTGAAGACCTGGACGAACTCCTCGGGCAGCGGAACCGGCGGCAGCGGGATCCTCAACCGAGGATCTCCGCGATGACCTCGACCTCGACCGGGGCGTCGAGCGGCAGCGACGCCACTCCGACCGCCGATCGGGCGTGCACGCCGGCGTCGCCGAAGACCGAGCCGAAGAGGTCGGACGCGCCGTTCGCGATCGCCGGCTGGCCCGTGAAGCTCGGGTCCGATGCCACGAACGCGACCACCTTGACGATGCGCACGTGGGTGAGGTCGCCGGCGATCGAGCGGATGGCGGCGATCGCGTTGAGCGCGCACTGCTGCGCGCACGCCGTCGCCTGCTCGGCGGTGACGCCGTCGCCGACCCTGCCCGTTGCGATCAGCGCGCCGTCGAGCATCGGCAGCTGGCCGGACGTGTAGACGAGCGAACCCACCCGCACCGCGGGCTGGTAGGTCGCCACCGGCGGGACCACGTCGGGAACGGTGAGTCCGAGCTCGCCCAGCCGCTCCTCCGGAGTGCTCACGGCTCAGCCCTCCGCGGGGCGCTTGAAGTAGGCGATGTCGTTGCCGCTCGCACCCGGGATCAGCGTCACGAGCTCCCAGCCGTCCTGGCCGAAGTTGTTGAGGATCTGCGCCGCGACGTGGTTGAGGACGGGCGCCACCTGGTACTCCCACTTGGTCATAGAGAGACCCTACTCAGTTGAAATGGCACCTTGGTGTCGAGGCTTGCTGCGCAAGCTCCTCAACCGGCGGCGAGTGTGGCGGCCCTCACACCTGTGCCACGATGCCACTCGTGAACCTCGACAACGCCGTCTGGATGCTGACGGGTCTCGCCGCGGTCGTCGTACTCCTGACCCGGATGCGGCTGTCCAACGAGCGCCAGCAATCGGGTCATGCGATGGTGCCGCTGACGGTCGTCAACGCCCACACCCTGGTGGGGATCGTGGCCCTCGGCGTCTGGATCTACTACCTGACCTCTCCCGACGACCTGGTGGGCGTCATCGCCCTGGTCCTGTGGTGGATCGAGGTCGCCATCGGCATGCTGATCCTCGCCCGGTGGCTGTCGAGGCCCGGAAAGCACGCCGCCGACGCGACCGGCGACACCTGGGCGCAGGGTCCGGCGCTGTCCGTCCTCGGCCATATCGGGATGCTGCTCGGCATCTCCTTCTTCACCTGGGTCGTGCTGGCGGACAAGCTCGCCTCCTGAGACGCCTTTTCACACCATCGCTACGCTGCCTCGGTGAGCGACTGGTCGAAGGTACGGCTGCACGTAGTCACCGGGAAGGGTGGCACGGGCAAGTCGACCGTCGCGTCCGCGCTCGCCCTGGCGCTGGCGCACAACGGCAAGAACGTCCTGGTGTGCGAGGTCGAGAACCGCCAGGGCCTGGCCCGGATGTTCGACGTCGACCCGCTGCCCTACCAGGAGCGTCGCCTGACGACCGGCCTCCCCGACGCCGACGGTGGCCGCGGTGTCGTCCACGCACTCCACATCGACGCGGAGTCGGCGCTGCTGGAGTACCTCTCGATGTACTACCGGCTCGGCCGCGCCGGCAAGGCGCTCGATCGATTCGGCGTCATCGAGTTCGCCACCACGATCGCGCCCGGCGTTCGGGACGTACTGCTCAGCGGCAAGGTCTACGAGGCCGTCGAGCGCAACAGTCGCAACAAAGGCGCGATCCGGTACGACGCCGTCGTGCTCGACGCGCCTCCGACCGGCCGGATCTGCCAGTTCCTCAATGTCGGCGGCGAGGTGGGTGGGCTGGCCAGGGTTGGCCCGATCAAGACGCAGTCGGACACGATGATGAAGCTCTTCCAGTCCCCGCGGACGGCGGTGCACCTGGTCACCCTGCTCGAGGAGATGCCGGTCCAGGAGACCATCGACGGCATCGCCGAGCTGAAGCGCGCCAAGCTCCCGGTCGGCGGCATCGTGGTCAACATGGTGCGACCCCGGGACCTGTCCGACGACGATCTCGCCGCGGCTCGGGCCGGCACCCTCGACCGCGACCGGATCGAGTCCGAGGTGAAGGCCGCGGGCATCGAGGTCGGCCCAGCCCTCCTGGACGGACTGCTGCACGAGGCTCACGAGCACGCCGAGCGGCGGGCGCTGGAGGACGGGCAGCGGGCCGTGGTCGCCGGCCTCGGCGTGCCGACCTACGAGCTGCCCCGGATGGCCGGCGGCGTCGACCTGGGGGCGCTCTACGAGTTCGCGGGGCTGCTCCGTGAGCAGGGAATGGCGTGAGGAACAACTGATGGCCAGGAGCACGACCCAGCATCAGTCCCGGGTGGGACCGACCTCCCCAAGCGCCCGGCGGGCCGGACCGCTCGACGTGGACGCGCTGCTCGCCGACCGGCGCACCGGGATCATCGTGTGCTGCGGGTCGGGCGGCGTCGGCAAGACGACGACATCGGCGGCGCTGGCACTGCGCGCCGCGGAGCAGGGGCGGAAGGTCGTCGTACTCACCATCGACCCGGCGCGCCGGCTCGCGCAGTCGATGGGCATCGAGGCGCTCGACAACACCCCGCGGCCGGTGGCCGGCCTCCTGGACACCGCCGGCGACGGCCACCTCGACGCGATGATGCTCGACATGAAGCGCACCTTCGACGAGGTGGTCGAGTCACAGGCCAGTCCGGACAAGGCGAAGCAGATCCTGGCCAACCCGTTCTACATCGCGCTGTCGAGCTCGTTCGCGGGCACGCAGGAGTACATGGCGATGGAGAAGCTCGGCCAGATCCATCGGGACGCCCAGCAGGCCGGCACCTACGACCTGATCGTCGTCGACACGCCGCCGTCCCGTTCGGCGCTCGACTTCCTGGACGCGCCGGAGCGCCTGTCGAGCTTCCTCGACGGCCGGTTCGTCCGGCTGCTGATGGCGCCCGCGCGCGGTCCGGCGAAGCTGATGACCGCGGGCTTCAACCTGATCACGAACTCGCTCACCAAGATCCTCGGTGCCCAGTTCCTGAAGGACCTGCAGACGTTCGTGTCGGCGCTCGACACGGTGTTCGGGGGCTTCCGGCAGCGCGCGCAGAAGACCTACTCACTGCTCCAGGCCGACGGTACGGCATTCCTCGTGGTGGCCGCGCCCGAGCCCGACGCGCTGCGGGAGGCGGCGTACTTCGTCGAGCGGCTGAGCGAAGACGGCATGCCGCTGGCGGGTCTGATCGTCAACCGGGCCAGCCCCGCAGCCGAGACCTCGCTGCCCGCCGAGGACGCGCTGGCCGGCGCCGGCCGGCTCCGTCGCGACGGCAACGGATCGCTCGCGGCAGGGCTGCTGCGGCTGCACGCCGACCAGGTCCGGCTGGTCGAGCGCGAGCGAGCGCTGCGCGACCGGTTCGCGACCGCGCACCCGCAAGTGCCGACGGCCGTCGTACCAGCGCTCGCCGGCGACGTCCACGACCTCGAGGGCCTCCGTCGGATCGGCGAGCTGCTCGCCGAAGCGGGGAACTGAGCGGGACTAGACGACGGCGTGCTCGGTCTCGCGGTCCCGCGCCGACTCGAGCACCTTGCGCCACGACGCGGCGGGCCGACGGCGGAGCAGCGCACGGCGCTCGCGCTCGGTCATGCCGCCCCAGACGCCCCACTCGATCTGGTTGTCGAGCGCCTCAGCGAGGCACTCGGTGCGCACCGGACACCCGGCGCACACCATCTTGGCTTTGTTCTGCTCCGCGCCCCGCACGAACAACTGGTCGGGCAGTTCGTTCTTGCAGGCCGCACGCAGCGCCCAATCCTCAACCCACATGTTGTTGTCCCCATCATGTGAAGGAGGGCGGCGCCCCCACAGCGCCGCGAGTTCCTCCTAGTTGGGTAAAGGTAAAGGTACGGACTGGTCTAGCGCATCACCAGTTCTGTTCAACCTTCCTAGTCACATTTACCTATGCCGAGCGTCGACGCCTGCCGTTTCAGGCGGCGACCACGCTGAAACGCCGAATCCGGATCCCCCTTCGGTCTCACGTACGCTGGCGCCATGTCCCGCTCCAGGACGGACGGCCTGTCCGCGACCAAGGTGGTGTCCCACCTCTTCGTGATGCTGCTCGTCTCCGCCGTGCTCGGCGTCGTCGTGTCCG
Organism: uncultured Actinomycetota bacterium; assembly: GCA_963846535.1. Classification (GTDB taxonomy): domain Bacteria; phylum Actinomycetota; class Actinomycetes; order Propionibacteriales; family Nocardioidaceae; genus Nocardioides. The sequence continues at coordinate 706,828 of CAWJWK010000008.1, read as the reverse complement.
GCCTGGCCATTCCGTTCGCCGGCGTCCTCGGTTTCGCCGCCCGCAACGTGTCGGAGTCGATCGACGAGCTCCCGCAGGAGCTCGAGACCGAGCTGCTGCCCCAGCGCACCGAGATCCTCGACAGCAGCGGCGACCCGATCGCCACGATCTACGACCAGAACCGGGTCATCGTCCCGCTCCGCGCGATCTCGCGGGTCATGGTCAAGTCGATCGTCTCGATCGAGGACTACCGCTTCTACCAGCACGGCGCGCTCGACGTGAAGGGAACGCTGCGCGCGCTCTTCACCAACCAGGCCGCCGACGGTGTGGTCCAGGGTGGCTCGTCGATCACCCAGCAGCTGGTCAAGCTGACCCTGCTCAACCAGGCCAACACCAAGGAGGAGCGCGAGGCGGCGACCGACGACACCTACGCGCGCAAGCTCCGCGAGCTGCGATACGCGATCGCCCTGGAGAAGAAGTACTCCAAGGACTGGATCCTCGAGCGCTACCTCAACACGGCCTACTTCGGCGACGGCGCCTACGGCATCCAGGCCGCCGCCCAGCACTACTTCAACGCCAACGCCAACGACCTCGACCTTCGCCAGTCCGCCATGCTCGCCGGCATCGTGCAGAGCCCCGGGGCGTTCGACCCGACCGAGAACCCCGACCGGTCCCGCGAGCGGCGCAACGTCGTCATCGACCGGATGGCCGAGCTGAGCGTGATCAGCGAGCGGCGTGCCAACAAGGCGAAGGCGCTGCCGCTCGGGCTCGACGTGCAGAAGAAGGAGCGCGGCTGCGTCAACTCGTCCGCCCAGTTCTTCTGCGAGTACGTCATCGCCTGGCTGAAGAAGGACCCCGCGCTCGGCAAGACCCCGCGCGAGCGGTGGCGGCTGATCGAGAACGGCGGTCTGACCATCACCACGTCGATCGACATGCGCGTGCAGAACGCCGCGCAGACGGCGGTCGCCCAGAACGTCTACCCGAAGGAGGGCGTGATCGGCGCGACAGCGCTGATCGAGCCCGGCACCGGCAAGGTCAAGGCACTGGCCCAGTCCCGTTCGCTGGGCAAGGAGCCGGGCGAGACCTTCCTCAACTACACCGTGCCGAGGGAGTACGGCAAGGCCAACGGCTTCCAGCCGGGCTCGACGTTCAAGACGTTCGTGCTCGCCGCGGCGATCGAGCAGGGCATCCCGCTCAACAAGACCTACAACGTGCCGGCCGAGGCGTTCATCCCGGAGAACGAGTTCGACACCTGCAACGGGCCCTACCAGAGCTCGAACACGTGGAGCGTCTCGAACTTCGACTTCGCGCCCCACTCAGTCAACCTCTACACCGGCACCCAGGGCTCGGTGAACACCTTCTTCGCCAGGCTCGAGACGGAGACCGGTCTCTGCGAGCCCTACAACCTCGCGCGGAGGCTCGGCGTCGAGCTCACCAACCCCAAGAACGAGATGGTGCCGTCGTTCACGCTCGGCATCCCCGACACCAGCCCGCTCGAGCTGGCCGAGGCCTACGCGACGTTCGCGGCTCGCGGCCGGCACTGCGACGCACTGCCGGTCACCAAGATCGCGGACAACCGGGGCAACGTGCTCAAGGAGTACAAGCCCAGGTGCACCCAGGAGCTCCCGAGCCCCGTCGCCGACGCGGTCAACGACATTCTCGAGGGCGTGATCGCGCCCGGCGGCTTCGCCGACGACCAGTACCCCGGACAGCCGGCGGCCGGCAAGACCGGCACGTCGACCGCCAACAAGTCGGTGTGGTTCGCGGGCTACACGCCCAACCTCGCCAGCGCCGTCGTCGTCGCCGGTATCAACGAGGTCGGCGACCCGGAGTCTCTGGACGGCAAGGTGATCGGCGGGTACGTGCGACCGGGCACCTCTGGGTCGCAAACAGCCGCGCCGATCTGGGGAGCAACCTTCCGGGCCGTCGCACCGTTCCTCGCGGACGAGGAGTTCGTCCAGCCGTCCGGCGACGACATCGCGGGCGTCCTGGTGCCAGTGCCTTCGGTCGCCGGCCTCTCCGAGGAGGCTGCCACCGACGTGCTCGAGGAGGCCGGCTTCTTCGTCTCCAACGGTGGCATGGTCGACTCGGGCTACGCCCGCGGCACGGTCGCCTACTCCGCGCCGGGCGCGGGTGCCATGTTCGGCTCGGGCGACTTCGTCACGATCTACATCTCCGACGGCACCCCGAAGCCACCGCCGAAACCACCGAAGAAAAACAACAACGGCGGCGGGAACGGCAACGGCAACGGCGGCGGCAATGGGAACGGCAACGGGAACGGCGGGGGCCGGGACCGTTGACGTGAAGGTCGGCGGCTAGTCGCGAAAACGCGAGCGAGCGCGTGTAGGGAGCGAGGAAACGAGCGACCCGAGCGAGCGATGGTGGCGCTTTCGCGATGCCGCCCGGTGAGCCGCCAGCCAGCCGCTGGGTCCGCCGACGTCGACTGCGCGCGGCCGCGCGGCGCGCGACGAAGGAGCGACGCGCTCGCGCCATCGACTCAGCCGAGCTGGCGTCGTACCTCCGCCGCGACAGCGGCGCCGTCGGCACGTCCTTTGACCTGCGGCGAGACGTTGCCCATGACCTGGCCCATCGCCTTGGGACCGCCGCCGGCCGCCCCGAGCTTCTCGACGGCGGCCGTGACGATCGCGGCGATCTCCTCGGGGCTGAGCTGCGCCGGCAGGTAGTCGGCGATCACCGCTGCCTCGGCGCGCTCCTTCGCGGCCATCTCCGGCCGGTTGCCCTCCTCGAACGCGACCGCGGCCTCACGACGCTTCTTCGACTCGGTCGAGAGCACGCTCAGCATCTCGTCGTCGGAAAGCTCCTTCGCCGTCTTGCCCGCGACCTCGGCGTTGGTGACGGCGGTGAGGATCATCCGGATCGTGGAGGAACGGACGTCGTCGCGCGCCTTCATCGCCGTGACGAGATCGGTGCGCAGACGGTCCTTCAGCGAGTTCATACGACGATTCTGGCAGGCTTACCGGGTGCCCCCCTCCCCGATTGTCGGTCTGCTCGGCACCGGCGTCGCCGCAGGAGCGGCCGCGACGGCGTACGCCGCCTGGGAGGCGCGGCAGTACACGCTCCGGAAGGTCGACGTCCCGATCCTCCCGGCCGGGATGCGGCCGCTGCGCGTCCTGCACATCAGCGACATCCACATGACGCCCGGGCAGACCCGCAAGCAGAAGTGGCTGCGCGGGCTGGCGGCGCTCGAACCGGACCTGGTGATCGACACCGGGGACAACCTCTCCCATCGCGACTCGGTGCCGGTCGTGCTCGGCAGCCTCGGCGGGCTGCTCGACCGGCCGGGGGTGTTCGTGCACGGGTCCAACGACTACTTCGAGCCCGGCGTCCGTAACCCGATCGGCTACCTGCTGCCGGACAGCGGCAAACGGCACGTCAACGTTCCGACGCTGCCGTGGGGTGACCTGACCGCCGGTCTGGCCGGCGCCGGCTGGCTCGACCTCACCAACCGCCGCGCCGCGCTGGTCGTCGGCGAGACCCGGATCGCGTTCGCCGGGGTCGACGACCCCCACCTCGGCTACGACGACCTCGCCGCCGTCGGCGGCCCGGCAGACCCCACGGCCGAGGTGCGGCTCGCCATCGCCCACGCGCCGTACCTCCGGGTGCTGGACCAGTTCGCGGCCGACGGCTACGACGCCATCGTGGCCGGGCACACGCACGGTGGTCAGGTCTGCCTGCCGCGGCTGACCAAGCTGCGGGCGCCCGGGCGGGCGCTGACCACGAACTGTGACCTGGAGCCCGCCCGCGCCCGTGGCCTGCACCGCCACCCCGCCGACTCACGCCCGGGAGATCCGGGCTCGTCCTGGATGCATGTCTCGGCGGGGCTCGGCACCAGTCCGTACGCCCGGATCCGGGTGGCCTGCCGGCCCGAGGCCACCCTGCTCACCCTGCGGTCCCGCGACTGACGTTCAGGGCGGGTCCGATTGTGGGAGGGCGGACGCCCTCGGCTATGCTCCCGTGCTTGTGCGGGCTGTGGCGCAGCTTGGTAGCGCGCCTCGTTCGGGACGAGGAGGCCGCAGGTTCAAATCCTGTCAGCCCGACCAGCGTTTTCGCAGGTCAGGGGCCGTTTCCGGGAAACCGGAGGCGGCCCCGTGCCATGTCCGTGCCACCAATACCACCGCGCGTCTCACGGTCGAGGACGCACCGGCATCAGGAGCAACCGGCGTTGGGTGGCCACCCCGAGTCCCTCCGCGGGCCTACACTTGCGCCATTTCCGAGTCCCGCGTCGTCGCTGATCACCGCGTCATGGGCGGTGTTCCATGCATTCGCGGCACCCGCATCCCGGTTGCCACGGTCGTGGGGCTCATCGCGCAGGGGCGGTCCGTGCAGCAGATTCTGATCGACTACCCGCAACTGTCGGACGCCGATGTGCAGGCGGCGCTTGAGTTCGCTGCCGTGGCGGTCAGCGAGCGACAGGTCCCGTTGCGAACATCGGCGTGAGGTTCCTGCTCGACGAGTGCATCAGCGCGCGGCTTGCGCCACTCCTTGCCGAAGCCGGGCATGACGCAGTCCACGTCTCTGACCGCGACCTTGCGGGCAAGGTCGATGACGAGGTGCTAGCGGCAGCGCTCCGCGAGGAGCGGGTCCTGGTGTCGGCAGACACCGACTTCGGCGAGATTCTCGCCAACCAAGGCCTGGGCCTGCTCGAGCCTGGTGCTCTTCCGTCAGGGCAACCGCGGCCCGGAGCACCAAGCCGCAACCCTGCTCGAGAACCTCGAACAGGTAGCTGAAGAGCTGGACGCCGGCGCCATCGTCGTATTCACCGCGGACAACATCCGGATCCGCACGCTCCCTGTTCGTTGAGTTGGAGCTCGCCGCACGTCGCGGGCCGCCGCCGGCATCGTCATCGTCCAATTTCTGGTCCGGGTCCGGCGGATCCCCATCCCGGGGACGCCGCACGGGTTCGAGTTGTACCAGGGTTGGGCGCACCCGCACGCCGGGGCCGTGAACCATCAGCGTGGCGCTGACCCAGACGATCCGGACGACTTCCGCGTTGGACCTACGGCGAGCGAGGACTGGGATTGGGCGGCGCTGGCCCTCTACAACACCCACGACCCGCACCGGATCTTCACCAGTCCGCTGCTCGACGAGCTCACCCCGTAGTCACGGGACCGTCGGCGTGGGCGTTCGGCTTCGTGACAGACTGCACCTCATGTCTGACGAGCAGGACAAGCTGAAGCTCAGCTTGGAGCCGCCGAAGCTGTTCGGGCGGAAGAAGAAGTCGGACGCCACGGGGGCCGGCAAGACCGCCTCGGCGGCGCCCGAGACTGCCGCGCCCGCCGACAGTGAGCCCGACGCCACCCCTGCGGAGGAGCCGACCGGGGAGTCGACCGAGCCGACGACGGAGGTCGAAGAGGTCGAAGAGGTCACGGAGGTCGAGGAGCCGGCCGCCGAGGCCGAGCCGCAGCCAGCCCCCGAGGCCGAGACTGCGACCGCGCCGGCTAAGAAGGCGACGCCCGCCAAGAAGGCGACGCCCGCCAAGAAGGCGACGCCCGCCAAGAAGGCGACGCCCGCCAAGAAGGCAGCGCCGGCCGAGAAGGCAGCGCCGGCCGAGAAGGCGACGCCAGCCGAGAAGGCGACGCCCGCCGAGAAGGCCGTGGCGCCCGCGAAGAAGGCCGTGGCGCCCGCGAAGAAGGCAGCGCAGGCCAACCGGCCGGCCGCGGCCAGGACCACCGCGGCCGCGACGGCTCCGGCATCGGCATCGGCATCGGCATCGGAGCGAGCCAAGAAGCCGGCGCGCCCCCGCGCGAAGCTGGCGCCCGACATCGAGCCCGAACCGATCACGGCCCTCCACGACGAGGACATCATCGTCCCGGCCGACGGGGACGAACCGCCGCTGCTGCCGCTCTACCCTGCTGCCGCCGTCACCGGCGTTCTCGTGGGCGCCACGATGGTGGTGCTCACCTGGCTCTCGCTCCGCGGCTGCGAGGCGATCCGCGGCACGGCCTCGTGTGGCGGTGGGCCGGGCTTCCTGCTGCTGATCGCGACATTTGTGGTCTGCATCCTGCTCGGCGGCGCGCTGCTCAAGGTGTTCCAGATCACCGACCCGGGCAGCACCAGCTTCCTCGGGGTCGGCCTGGTGGCCGTGGTGTCGCTGCTGTTCCTGATCGACGTCCTCGACCATTGGTCGATGCTGATCCTGGTCCCGGTGATCGGCGTGGGCGGATTCCTGGCCTCGGTCTGGGTAACCAAGACCTTCGTCGAGCCCGGCGAGACGTAGGACTCAGCGCGCGGCTGCGACGACCTCAGCGATCTGGATGGTGTTGAGCGCTGCGCCCTTGCGCAGGTTGTCGCTGGACACGAACAACGCCAGGCCGCGGTCACCGTCGACACCAGGGTCCTGGCGGAGCCGGCCGACGTAGGACGGATCCTTGCCCGCCGCGTGCAGCGGGTTGGGGATGTCGGCGAGCTCGACGCCCGGGGCCGAGCCCAGCAGTTCGCGGGCCCGCTCGACCGGCAGGCCGCGCTCGAACTCGGCGTTGATCGCCAGCGAGTGGCCGGTGAAGACGGGCACCCGGACGCAGATGCCCGAGACCCGCAGGTCCGGGATGCCGAGGATCTTCCGCGACTCGTTGCGGAGCTTCTGCTCCTCATCGGTCTCGTTCAGGCCGTCGTCGACCAGGTTGCCGGCGAACGGGAGCACGTTGTAGGCGATGGTCTCCTTGTAGACGCCCGGCTCGGGGAACGCGACCGCCTCGCCGTCGTAAGCCAGCTCCCGGGCCTTGTCGCCGGCCGCCGCGATCCCGGTGGCGAGCTCCTCGACGCCAGCGACGCCGGAGCCGGAAACGGCCTGGTAGGTCGACGCGATCAGCCGGACCAGCCCGGCCTCGTCGTGCAGCGGCTTGAGGACCGGCATCGCGGCCATCGTGGTGCAGTTCGGATTGGCGATGATGCCGCGGCCGGCGGCGATCACGGCCTGCGCAGCGTCGGGGTTGACCTCGGAGACCACGAGCGGGATCGCGGGGTCCTTGCGGAACGCCGAGGAGTTGTCGACGACGATCACACCGGCGTCGACGTACGCCGGTGCCAGGGCGCGCGAGGTCGTCGCGCCAGCCGAGAACAGGGCGATGTCGAGCCCGGTCGGGTCCGCCGTCGCGGCGTCCTCCACGGTGACCTCGCGGTCACCGAAGGGCAGCACGGTGCCCGCCGATCGGGACGACGCGAAGAAGCGCACCTCGTCGGCGGGGAAGCCCCGCTCGAGGAGGATCTGGCGCATGGCGACGCCGACCTGGCCGGTGGCGCCGACAATTCCGATCTTCATGAGGCTGATCCTTCCGGGGCGCGCGTCGCGCCGCGAGTGAATTAGCGGCCGCTGCCGCCGTAGACGACGGCCTCGACCTCGTCGGCGTCGAGGTCGAACGCCGTGTGGGCCGCCTGCACACCGGCGTCGACGTCGTCCTCGGCGACGATCACCGAGATCCGGATCTCCGAGGTAGAGATCATGCCGATGTTGACGCCCGCCTCGGCGAGCGCCGTGAAGAACTTCGCCGAGATGCCCGGGTGCGACCGCATGCCGGCACCGATGAGCGAGATCTTTCCGACCTTGTCGTCGTAGAGCAGCGACTCGAAGCCGATCTGGCCCTGGAGTGCGTTCAGCGTCGCCATCGCGGTCTGGCCGTCGGCGTACGGAAGGGTGAACGAGATGTCGGTCAGGTTGGTGGCGGCGGCCGACACGTTCTGCACGATCATGTCGAGGTTGATCTGTGCCTCCGCGAGCGCGTTGAAGATCGCGGCGGCCTCGCCGACCTTGTCGGGGACTCCGACGACGGTGATCTTGGCCTCGCTGCGGTCGTGGGCAACGCCGGCGATGATCGGTGCTTCCATGCTGACCTCACTCTGGATTCTGTCCGGGTCGTTGATGCTCCCCGAGACAACGGTGCCCTCGAGAGTGCTGAACGAGGACCGGACGTGGATCGGGATGTTGTGGCGCCGGGCGTACTCGACCGAACGCAGGTGGAGGACCTTCGCACCGCAAGCTGCGAGCTCCAGCATCTCCTCGTAGGTCACCGTGTCGAGCTTGCGCGCGTTCGGGACGATCCGCGGGTCGGCCGTGAAGACGCCGTCGACGTCGGTGTAGATCTCGCACACGTCGGCCTCGAGCGCCGCGGCCAGGGCCACCGCCGTCGTGTCGGTGCCGCCGCGACCGAGGGTGGTGATCTCCTTGGTCTGCTGGCTGACGCCCTGGAACCCGGCGACGATCACGATGTGGCCCTCGTCGATCGCGCCGCGGATCCGGCCCGGCGTCACGTCGAGGATCTTCGCTTTGCCGTGGACGTCGTCGGTGATCACGCCGGCCTGGGAGCCGGTGAAGGAGCGCGCGGTGTAGCCGAGGTCGGAGATCGCCATCGCCACCAGGGCCATCGAGATCCGCTCGCCCGCGGTCAGCAGCATGTCGAGCTCGCGCGCCGGTGGCAGCGGACTGACCTGGGCGGCGAGGTCGAGCAGCTCATCGGTGCTGTCACCCATGGCCGAGACCGCGACGACGACCTCGTTGGCGGCCTTCTTGGCCTCGGTGATCCGACGCGCCACCCGCTTGATCGCCTCGGCGTCGGACAGCGACGAGCCGCCGTACTTCTGCACGACTATGCCCACTTCGGGTGCGCTCCTGGATCGACGGGGAAGATGCCTGTCGATTCTACCGACGGTGAGGCGCTAGACCCCGCCGGCGTCCAGCGCGGCGGACGCCGCCTCGATCACTTCGAGTTCGGAGGTGACTGGCTCGACGTCGAGCCGATCGTGGGCGACGACGGACAGCAGCGCCTTCATCGCCGCGCCGGCCAGCGCTCCCCACGACGACACGTAGGAGAACTGCCACCACCACAGCGCTTCCTCGACGTCGCCGACCCGGTAGTGGCGCATGCCGTTCTCGAGGTCGCTGGCGATGCTGGCCAGGTCGTCGGAGAGCTGGCTCTCGACGACCTCGGGCTGGTAGGGGTCGAAGACGTAGCTCATCGTGTCGACGTTGCCGAGCAGGTCGGCCAGCCGCATCCGCAGGTCGTCGAGGTCGGCGTCGGGGCCGACATCGGGCTGGTACTCGTCACGCGGCGCGAAGTCGCGCTGGACCCCGAGTCGGGCGCCGGTCAGCGCGATCTCGCTGATCTGGAGCAACAGCAACGACACGGCCTGGCCCGGTGAAGCCTGCAGGGCGATCACCCGGAGGGAGTCGAGGAACGCCTGCAGCGACGCCGCGATCTCGTCGGCGAACCGGACGGTCTCGCTCTCGATGGCGAGCAACGCCTCGAGGGCCGCCTGGCCCGGGAGCTGATCGGTCACGTTGCTGCCTGCCTTCCTGAAAATGCTCGTCCGAGAGTGACCTCGTCGGCGTACTCGAGATCTCCACCTACCGGGAGTCCACTCGCCAACCGTGTCACGCGCAACCCAATCGGGACCAACATCCGGGTGAGGTAGGTCGCGGTCGCCTCGCCCTCGAGGTTCGGGTCGGTCGCCAGGATCACTTCGGTGACCGCGCCGTCGCCGAGCCGGGTGAGCAGCTCCTTGATGTGCAGCTGCTCGGGACCGATGCCGTCGATCGGCGAGATCGCGCCGCCGAGCACGTGGTAGCGGCCCCGGAACTCACGCGTGCGCTCGATCGCGACGACGTCCTTGTACTCCTCCACGACGCAGATGATGCTCGGGTCGCGCCGCGGGTCACGGCAGATCCGGCAGAGGTCGTCCTCGGACACGTTGAAGCAGGTCGCGCAGAACTTGACCCGGGCCTTGACCTCGACCAGCACGTCGGCGAGCCGCTTCACGTCGACGGGGTCGGCCTGGAGCAGGTGGAACGCGATCCGCTGGGCGCTCTTGGGACCTACGCCCGGCAACCTGCCTAGCTCGTCGATGAGGTCCTGGACGACGCCTTCGTACATGGGAGAGGCCTAGAACCCGAGCGCGCCCGGAGCACCGCCGGCGCCGCCGCCCGGCAGGCCGGGCAACCCTCCGGCCAGCGGGCCGAGGGTCTCCTCCGCGAGTGCATCCGCCTTGGCGCGGGCGTCGCGGTAGGCGGCGACGATCAGGTCGCCGAGGTCAGCGAGGCCGTCGACGTCGTCGGCATCGACGGCGCCCGGTGCGATCGTGACCGCGGTCAGCTCGCCGGTGCCGTTGGTCGTCACCGTGACCGCGCCCCCGGCGACCGAGCCCTCGACGGTCGCGTCGGCGAGCCGGGCCTGGGCCGCCTGCAGGTCCGACTGCATCTGCTGCGCCTGCTGGAGCAGGGCTCCGAGGTCGAGGCCGCCGCCTCCACCGAGTGCATCGAACGGGTTCTGGGTCATCGTGGTTCCCTCCATCTGGTCCGGGCGGTCACTGGTGCGGGATCTCCTCGATCACCTGGGCGCCGAGCTCACGGACGAGCAGGTCGGCGCCCGACTCGGCGTCGACGTCGGCATCATCGCGGTCGACCGCGGCATCGGGGTCGTGGACCAGCTCGGGCTGCGATTGGACGTCGGCCATCCGGGACCGCCGCGGGGCAGGGGGCTCCGCCGCCGGCTCGGCAGCGTCGGCGGACTCCGGCGGCTCGGCCGCCGCGGGAGGGGCAGTCTCTGCCCGAGGCAGCGGCGCGGAGGTGCCGGCTGCGGCACCCGGGTCGAGGATCGTCTCGATCTGCCACTCGGCGCCGACGACCTCGCGGATCGCCTCCTGCAGGACGTCCGAGCTGCCACCGTCGAAGCTGCCCCGGGCGCCGGCGTTGTTGAAGCCGAGGGTCAGCGTGGTGCCGTCGAAGCCGACGACCTGGGAGTTCTGGGTCAGGTGGATCCACGTGACCCGTCGCTTGCGCTGGGTGGCGGCGATGACGTCGGGCCACAGCCGCCGGACGTCCACCAGCGACAGGACACCGATCGGAGCGGCTGCGGGCGGTGCCGGCTCGGGCTGCGGTTCCGACAACTCGGGCGCGGGCTCGGCCGGTACGACGGCCTCCGGCTCGGGCTCGGCCGGTACGACGGCCTCCGGCTCGGGCTCGGGCTCCGGGTCGGGCTCGGGGGCCGGAGCCGGCAGCTCCTCCGCCCCCGGCTGCTCGCGGACCGGAGCCGCCTCGGGCACGGGCGTGCGCTCGGGCGCTGCCGCCGGACCGCCGATCGCCATCCGCCGCTCGAGCCGGTCGAGCCGGGCGAGCACGCCGTCGGTGCCGTGATCGGCCGCGGGCAGCAGCACCCGGGCGCAGATCAGCTCGAGGAGCAGCCGGGGTGCCGTCGCGCCGCGCATCTCGGTGAGCCCGGAAGCGACCAGGTCGGCGGCCCGCGTCAGCTCGGCGCGCCCGAATCGCGCGGCCTGGGCGACCAGCCGCTCGCCCTGGTCGTCGGACACGTCGATGAGACCGGTGGCCGGCGCGTCCGGCACCGCGGAGACGATGACCAGGTCCCGCAGCCGCCGCAGCAGGTCCTCGGTGAAGCGACGCGGGTCCTGCCCGGTCTCGATCACCTTGTCCATGACCCCGAAGACCGAGGCGCCGTCGCCGGCCGCGAACGCGTCGACCACGTCGTCGAGCAGGGTGTCGGGCGTGTAGCCGAGGAGGCCGCTCGCCAGGTCGTAGGTCACGCCTTCCGCTCCGGCGCCGCCGAGCAGCTGGTCGAGCACCGACAGGGTGTCGCGCGCCGACCCCGCCCCGGCGCGGACCACCAGCGGCAGCGCTGCCGGCTCCATCGTGACGCCCTCGCGGTCGCACAGCTCGGCGAGGTACGACGACAACAGGCGCGGCGGGATCAGCCGGAACGGGTAGTGGTGGGTGCGCGACCGGATCGTTGGGATGACCTTGTCGGGTTCGGTCGTCGCGAAGATGAACCGCAGGTGGGGCGGCGGCTCCTCGACCAGCTTGAGCAGGGCGTTGAAGCCCTGCGTGGTCACCATGTGCGCCTCGTCGATGATGTAGACCTTGTAGCGGCTCCGCACCGGCGCGAAGAACGCCTTCTCGCGCAGCTCGCGGGCGTCGTCGACACCACCGTGGGACGCCGCGTCGATCTCGATCACGTCGATCGAGCCGGGCCCGCCGCGGGCCAGGTCGCGGCAGCTGTCGCACTCCCCGCACGGGTCGGCCACGGGCGCCCGGTCGCAGTTGAGCGCGCGCGCCAGGATCCGGGCGCTGGTCGTCTTGCCGCAGCCGCGCGGCCCGGAGAAGAGATAGGCGTGGTTGACCCGGTTGCCGGCGAGCGCGGCACGGAGCGGCTCGGTCACGTGCTCCTGCCCGATGACCTCGGCGAAGGTCTCGGGCCGGTAGCGGCGATAGAGCGCGAGCGGGGCATCCACGACTCAGACCCTAGACGGCCGGACCGACGCAAGACAGCGCGATCCCCCGTGGCCCGGCCGGCAGCGGGGCGCCCCGCCGCGAAGCGGCGATCGGGCCGAGCCCGGTGCGGAGCTTGCGGAGCCCTGGGCGAGCGTCCGATCTGGCGACACGCTCGGCCATTTCAAAACAGCAGGCCCCCCGTGCACCCGACAGAGCTCACTTACCCTTGCTGCCTTCCGGCCCTGGGGGAGTTGGGCGAGATGCCGCCGCACGGGGGGTTGTGCCAACTCTAGATGATCGGCGCCAACGCGATTTCATCGGCTGGTCGCACCCCGGGTAGCCTCCTCCGCGGAGGTATCGCCTAGTGGCCTATGGCGCTCGCTTGGAAAGCGGGTTGGGTTAACGCCCTCGGGGGTTCGAATCCCCCTACCTCCGCCGAGCGCGACCGCACCCCGTCCCGCACCGGGGACGGGGCACGGTCGCGTCGTACGCCGGAACCCTCGAAGGTCGAGCCGTCTCGCCCTCGGCTGGAGCACAGGACAGGATGGTCCCCATGACGATCCTGCTGTCCGACCCCCGGGTCGGCGCGATCCCGGTGCTCGAGTGCGGGGAGCCGCTGGTCGGACTCGGCCCGGAGCTCGGGCCGGCGCAGGCGCGGGTGCGGGCGGAGCTGGCCGCTCGCCTGCAGCAGGCGAGCAGCCTGCTCCCGACAGGTATCCGGCTCCAGGTCGTCGAGGGGCACCGCTCGGAAGCCGACCAGCGGCGGATCATCGCCCGCTACTCCGCCCAGGTCTCGGCCGCGCACCCCGGCATCGGCACCGCCGAGCTCGAGCGGCTCACCAGCCGCTTCGTCGCCCCGATCGAGGTCGCGCCCCACGTCGCCGGTGCTGCCGTAGACCTGACCCTGGTCGACGCGAACGGCGACGAGCTCGACCTCGGCACGCCGATCGACGCGACGCCCGAGGAGTCGGCCGACGCCTGCTACTTCGCGTCGCCCGACATCTCCGCGACCGCGCGCGCCCACCGGGCAGTGCTCGCCGAGGCGCTGGTGGCCGCCGGGCTGGTGAACTACCCGACCGAGTGGTGGCACTGGTCGTACGGCGACCGCTACTGGGCGCTGGTGACCGGCGCACCGACCGCGTGCTACGGGCCGGTCGACGACCGCGAGGCGGTCGCGTGACGCCGTCGGCCGACGCAGCCGGCACGGTCCCGACCCTCGTCATCGACACGTCCGCCGTCACCACGAACGTCCGCACCATCGGCGCGGCGACGACCGGCGAGGTGATGGCGGTCGTCAAGGCCGAAGGGTTCGGACACGGGACCGTCGCTGTCGCGCACGCATCGCTCGCGGGCGGCGCGACCCGGTTCGGCGTCACCAACCTCGACGAGGCGTTCGCGCTGCGGGCGGCCGGCTTCACCGAGCGCATCCTCAGCTGGCTCAACCCGCTCGACGCCGACTACGCCGCCGCCGCTGCGCACGGGATCGAGATCGCCGTTCCCGGGCTGTCGCACCTCGCGGTCGTGCGCGGAGCGCCCGGCCTGCTGGTGCACCTGCAGCTCGACACCGGCATGGCCAGGGACGGCGCCAGTCCGGAGGAGTGGCTGGCGCTGTGCCGCGAGGCGCGGGAGGCCGAGGCCGCCGGCGTCCTGTCCGTCGTCGGGGTGATGGGGCACCTGGCGTGCGCCGACCGACCCGGAGACCCGGCCAACGCGGCCGGTCGTGACCGGTTCGCGTGGGGCGTGCGCACGGCCCAGGAGCTCGGGCTGACGCCCGCTGACCACCACCTCGCCGCGACGGCGGCGACGCTGAGCGACCCGCTCAGCCACCACACGATGAGCCGGATCGGCGCCGGCCTGGTCGGCATCGACGAGTCGCACTCCGTCCCCCTGCGCCCCGCGCTCACGCTCACCGCGCCGCTGGTCCAGGTCCGCCGGATCGCGGCCGGGACGTCCGTTGGCTACGGCCACAGCTGGCAGGCCCCGCACGACACCCGGCTTGGGCTGTTGGCCCTCGGGTACGCCGACGGCCTGCCGCGACTCGCGTCCAACCGCGGCGAGGTCATGGTGCGCGGCCGGCGCCACCCGGTCGTCGGACGGATCTCGATGGACATGACGATCGTCGACCTCGGTCCCAACCGCTCCGATGGGGGGCCCGACGCGGCGCAGCAGGGCGACCTGGTGACCGTCTTCGGCCCCGGCGACGCCGGTGAGCCCACCGCGGCCGAATGGGCGAACTGGGCGGAGACACTCGAACATGAGATCGTCACCGGGCTCGGTCCACGCCTGCACCGCATCACGGTCGACGAGCCGCCGGCCGCTCCCACCCACCCGACCCTGACGAGGACCCGATGAGTTCCCTACGCGTCGCCGTGATCGGCGGCGGCACCAGCTGTGAGCACGATGTCTCCCTGGCCTCTGCCGGTGCGGCCGGCGCCGCCCTCACCGAGGCCGGCCACGAGGTCGTTCCGCTGACCATCGACCGCGACGGCATGTGGCTCGACGGCGACGGGAGCCCGATCGGGCTGTCGGGCGCGGCCGAAGTGCTGCGCGGCTGCGCGGTCGCCGTACCCATGCTGCACGGCCCCGGCGGCGAGGACGGCACCCTGGCGGCGCTGTGCGACCTGGTCGACGTGCCCTACGTCGGTTCGTCCCTCGGTGCGAGCGCGATCGCCATGGACAAGTGGGTCACGAAGCTGGTTGCCGAGGCCATCGGCGTGCGCACGGCGCCCGGCCGGCTGGTCACCCGGGCGACGGCCGACCTAGTCGTCTTCACCCACCCGGTCGTGGTGAAGCCGGTCGCCGCCGGGTCCAGCTACGGCGTCTCGATGGTCTGCGACGCGTCGGAGCTCGCCGCCGCACTCGACAACGCGTTCGCGGTCGACGACCGGGTGCTGGTCGAGGACGTCGTCATCGGCCGAGAGATCGACCTCGCCGTCCTCGGTCGCCCCGGCGGCGGCCGGACGGTGCCGCCCGCGCTCGAGATCGTGGTGCCGGAGTCGGGGATCTTCGACCTCGACAGCAAGTACGACGGCTCAGCGGTGTTCCGGATCCCGGCTCCCGTGTCGGACGCCGACCGCGAGGCGCTGGAGCGCGCCGCGGTCGCTGTCTACGACGCCGTCGGCTGCGCGGGCATCGCGCGGGTCGACTTCTTCCTCACCGAGACCGGCCCGGTGCTGAACGAGATCAACACGATTCCCGGATTCACCGAGCACTCGCAGGTGCCGCGGATGTTCGCGGCGGCGGGCACGTCGTACCCTGAGCTGCTCGACATCATGGTCCGCGAGGCCGTCGCCGACCGCGCGTCAGCCGGCGCCTGAGTTCGACGTTCCGCTGCCGACCGGCTCACGGTTCGATTACCGTCACGTCACGTTACATCTGGGCCAGTTACCATCGTGCAGCCGTGGATCGGCGCTCCCGTCATCCACGAACCGGAGTTGGGGGAAGTCCATGCGTCGAACCGTCGCCCTGTTGGCGGTCCTGTTGCCGTTGTCTCTGATGCCCGCGTCCGCCAACGGCTACGAGCCGAGCGGCGGCGCCACGTTCAACACCCCCGTCCCGTGGGGCAGCTCGGCCGAACGGTCGAAGATCGTGCGCAAGGTCGAGGAGATGATCCGGCACATCCGGCCGACCAAGAAGGACCCCCACCCCAAGCTGATCCTCGCGGCCTACCTGTTCGATCGCCCCTCGAGCGCCGACGCGATCATCGGCGCCTGCAAGCGGGGCGTCTCCGTGCGGGTCATCATCGACGACGAGGTGAAGTCGAAGCCGTTCCGGAGGATCGTGACAGCCCTCAACGCGGACAACGTCCGCGACCGGGACCGCAACGGCGTCCCCGACAGCGACCCGAAGGCGGGCCGCTGCAACCGGCCGTTGCCCGCCGACACCGGCGGCCTGCGCACCAAGGCAGACGGCTCCGTCGGCATCCCGTTGATGACGCCCAAGCAGGTTCACCAGAGCCTCAAGGAGCCCAAGGGGGGCAACGTCACCTGGGGCAGGGACGGCAGCTACGTCCTGAGGTGCTCGGGCGCGTGCCGTGGCGGCCCCGAGGCCAACATGCACGCGAAGATCTACGCTTTCTCCAGCGTCGGCACCGCCGAGAACGTGGTGATGTTCGCCTCCACCAACCTCAACGCCGGCGGGGTCAACTCCGGCTGGAACGACATCGTCACGATGAAGAACCGGCCGAAGACCTTCGCGTTCGTCGAGAAGATGCACCGGAAGATGACGGCGCAGCAGCACGCCGGCCGCAATCTGGTCGAGCTCGTGGACGGTCCGTTCACCACCCGCTTCTTCCCGATGTTCGGCGTCGGGAAGGCGCGCGACCCGCTGATGGTCGACCTCCGCAAGCTCAAGTGCTCGAGCGACTTCGGTCCGACCCAGCTCTACATCCAGCAGTTCTGGTGGAACGGCCACCGCGGCAACTACATCTGGGACAAGGTCCGCAGCCTGGCTCGCAACGGCTGCAAGGTGCACATCATCTTCGGCGCCGTCGACAGCGGTCTGCTGTCGCGGATGAAGGCCGCGCGGGCGTCAGGTCTGATCGAGCTCTGGGACAGCCGGTGGGACAGCAACGACGTCGACGGCTGTGTCAACACCCGCACCCACATGAAGAGCGTCGCGGTCAAGGGCACCTACGGCGGGAACCGCAAGTACGCCGGGGTGTGGACCGGCACGGCCAACTGGGCGACCGGGTCGCTGACGAGGGGCGACGAGGTGACCCTCAATGTGAGGGACGCCGGCCTCTACAAGCAGTACGTCGCCCGGTGGAAGACGGTGAAGTCGCACAGCAGCCACACCTGGACCCACGACCAGCCGTTCCCCCCGATCGAGTGCCACGACGACTGATCAGGCCCCGAGGTAGCGAGCGGCGAGGTGACCCGCCACCACGAGCAGGGCGATCAACATGCCGCCGACCAGCGGACGCAGGATCCGCGGCGGGTGACTTTCCGGCGAGCCGGTGACCAGGGCCGCGACCAGACGCCGCCGGTGGAACGCCTCCGCCTCGAGCAGCTCCTTGTTGGTGGGCATGCCTAGGCCGTGAGCCGGGCGAGGCCGTCGGTGGCGAGCAGCAGGAGCGGTGCGATCGCGACGAGTGCGACGTTCTCCAGCAGGTCGGCCGCTCGCGCACGGACGACGGGCGGCACGGCGGGAAGCCGGGAAAGGGCGCCGGCCGCGATGCCGGTGCCGGCCAAGGCCGTCGCCAGCCCGGACCGTGCGTCCGATTCGTGCAAGATCAGGGCCAGGGCGGTCGCAGTCAGGCCGGCCAGTCCGCCGGCGAGCTCGATCAGCGTTTGCCCGAAGGCGCGGTGGCGCCGCGCGCGGAGGAGCAGCACGGCGCAGCAGTCGGCGGCGAGCGCAGGGCCCGCAGGGCCGGAAGAGCCCGCAGGGCCGGCAGCCACGAGCGGCACCAACACCACCGTGGTCACGGCGACGGTCGCCGACCCGACGCGGAGCAGCCGGGCCGTCCGCGCGACCAACGCCGCCACCCGGTCAGGGTCGACGGGGACCGCGTCGGCGCGGCCGGCGCCCGCTGCGACGGCCGCAGCGGGCAGCGCGTTGCCCAGGAGGACGACCAAGGCCAGTGCGATCGCGGCCGCGTCCGCTGGCACCCGGTCCCACGCGAGGCCAGCGAGACCGAGGGTCAGCGCCAACACTCCGGCGAGCACCGTCGTACGGCGGGTGTGCTCGGGCTGCCACGCCGGCTGACGCCCCACCGCTTCGGCGGTCGCCGCCGCGACGTCGTCGTGGGTCGGTGGCGCCGCGGCATCGGCCCCGGCCGTGACCGCGAGCAGGGCGCCGTCGTCGACGCCCTGATCGCGGAGCCCGCGGTCGAGCTGGAGCCTCCGACCGTGGGCATGCAGCCCGTAGCCCGCGTAGACCGCAGCCGGGTCGAGCAACCCGACCGCCCGGGCGAGGTCGGGCACCAGCTCGGCAACCGGCACTCCACCGGGGACGGCCAGGTCGCTCCGCCGTCCCCCAGCGACGGCTGTGATCCGGAGCAGTCGTTCGGACACCGGCCGGTGCTCAGAAGTGGAACCGGGCCGCGCCGCGACGATCGACGGCCAGGTACTCCGCGTTCGACTGGGAGACGGCCCGGTGGCTCTCGTCCAGCAGGTCACGCATCTCCTGGATCGCGCGATCCCACGTGGCTTTCGCGTGGACGTAGGCCTGCTGGGCGTGGCCGGCCCACTCGCTGCGCAGCGGCTCGAGCTCGGCCTCCAGCCGGTTCAACCGGTCGTCGATGTCCTTGACGGTCTGAAGCATGTCGGCGGCGGCCTGGTCGAGCGCACCGTGCTGCACGCGCATGCCGTCGAGGTTCGTGGTCATGTCGGTTCTCCTCAGGTCTCGTCGGGATCAGCCGAGCCGGCCCTGCAGCTGGCGATAGGTCGCGCCGATCTCGTCGTCGGTGGCGGTGTTGTCCTGCTCGGTCGAGGTCAGCGACCCGGCGAAGTCGTCGAGGGCGTTGACGATGGTGCGCTGCTTCTCGGTCCACGCCTGGTGGAGCGTGAAGAACGCTTGTGCGCCACGACCGCCCCACCGCCCGTGGACGCCGGAGATCTGTCCGTCGAGGCGGGCGGAGTAGGTCGTGAAGTCGGTGCGGGCATCGGTCACGAGGCCGGCGGCGTGGGTGAGCGTGCCCTCTCCCTGGCCGAACTCATCGGGCTGCGCCATGGCAGTGCTCCTTCGTTGTCAGCGGCTGTTACGGCACCGGTCGGTGCCGACGAACCGTGGTGTGCCCTCGTTGCCGGCGGCGGGAAACCGGGGCCTTCCGTTGTCCACAGGCGGCACCGCGGCCGGTTCCGCGGGCCCGCCGGCCGGAGTTGACTCGCGGCCATGACCGACAACCCGACCCCTCCGGAGCTGCCGACCGGCCGGATCCGGGTCGAGGAGCCACCGCGGCTGCCCGTGGCCGAGGGCGCGGGCAGTGTGGCCATGAGCGCGATCCCGATGCTCGGCAGCCTCGGCTCGGTGGTGCTGGTCGCGTCGCTCGGCGGCGGCAGCTCGGAGGTACGGGTGGTCGCGGCCGGCCTGTTCCTGTTGACGACCGTGGCCTACCTCGGCATCCAGCTCGACCGGCAGCGCGGGCAGCGGCGACGGCAGCTGACCGGCGCCCGCCGGGCCTACCTGCGCCACCTGGCGGTCGTCCGCGCCGCCGTACGGGATGCAGCGGCGGGTCAGCGCCACGCGCTGACCTGGCTCCACCCGGAGCCGGCCGCGCTGCCCGCGCTCGCGGCCGAGGGCTCCCGGGTCTGGGAACGGGGTCCGGACGACCCCGACTTCCTCCGGGTGCGGTACGGCGTGCGCGCCCAGCCGCTCTCGATCGAGATCGCGGAACCGGCCGACCTGACCGCGGACGATGCCGACCCGGCGGCGGTGACGGCCGTCCGGCGGCTGCTCGAGGCCCACCGGGTGCAGCCGGACCTGCCGGTCGCCATCGACCTCCGCCAGCGTGGCCGGATCGCGCTCGCGGGCCCGCACTCCCGCGGTCAGGCCCGCGCCCTGATCTGCGCTGCCGCCACGTTCCACTCCCCTGACCACCTGACTGTGGCCGTCCTCGCCGCCAACGACGTGCTCGACCAGTGGGAGTGGGCCAAGTGGCTGCCGCATGCACAGGATGCGGAGCGGTCCGACGCAGTCGGTCCGGTCCGGTTGATCGGCTCGTCCCCCGACGTCCTCGCCGATCGACCGGACCCGGCCCACCTCCTGCTCGTGATCGACGGCACCGACGAAGTGCCGATGGACGGGAGAGCCGGCGTCACGGTGATCGAGGTGGGCGCACCCGACGAGGTCCCCGGCGACGACGTGAGGATCGACCAGTGCGACCGGGCGACGGCAGATGCGGTGGCGCGGCGGCTGTTACCCCATCGGCTCCCGGCTCCGCCGGAGGATGCCGCGGCGGCCGCGCCCTCCGGTCTGCCGGAGCTGCTCGGGATCGACCGGATCGGGGCCTACGACCCGCGGTCGGCGCGCGATCGGCTACGAGTTCCGATCGGGGTCGGCTCCGACGGCGTCGTGCACCTCGACCTCAAGGAGTCGGCCGAGCAGGGCATGGGGCCGCACGGGCTCGTCGTCGGTGCGACGGGGAGCGGCAAGTCGGAGCTGCTCCGCACGCTGGTGCTCGCGCTGGCGATGACCCACCCTCCCGACCAGCTCAACCTGGTGCTGGTCGACTTCAAGGGCGGCGCGACGTTCGCCGGGATGGCCGAGCTGCCGCACGTGTCGGCCGTCATCACCAACCTGGCGGACGAGCTGGCGCTCGTCGATCGCGCCCAGGATGCGCTCGAGGGCGAGATGCTGCGCCGCCAGGAGGCACTCCGCGCCGCGGGCAACCTCGCCTCGGTGCACGCGTATACGCAGGCCCGGGAGCACGGTGCCGACCTGCCGCCGCTGCCGTCCCTGCTGATCGTGGTCGACGAGTTCTCCGAGCTCCTCGCTGCCAAGCCCGAACTCACCCAGCTCTTCGTCGCCATCGGCCGGCTCGGCCGCTCGCTCGGCCTGCACCTGCTCCTCGCCTCGCAACGACTCGAGGAAGGGCGGCTCCGCGGCCTCGAGTCCCACCTGTCCTACCGGATCGGTCTCCGGACCTTCAGCGCCCAGGAGTCGCGGACCGTGCTCGGGGTGCCGGACGCCTACCAGCTGCCGTCGGTCCCCGGCCTGGGCTACCTCAAGCCGGACCCGGCGACCCTGGTCCGGTTCCAGACTGCGTACGTGTCCGGCCCGGCACCCGGTCCGCGGCCGGTACGACGACGCGGCGGCCGCGCGCCGTACGCGCTGCCGTACGTGGTCCGTCCGGTCTCCGTGGTCGCGCCACCCCGGCCGAGCCCGGCACCCGCGGCGCGCACCGGCCGTGCTGACACCGGGCCGTCGGTCCTCGATCTCGTCGTCGGCCGGCTGCGCCCGCTCGGCCCGGCCGCGCACCGGATCTGGCCACCGCCCCTCGACCGCCCCGAGTCCCTCGACCGGCTGTTGCCGTCGGCCGGCCCCTCGCGGCTCCCGGTCGGCACCCTCGACCGCCCGCGCGAGCAGCGCCAGGAACCGCTCGTCCTCGACCTCGGCGGCGCCGGCGGTCACGTGGCCGTCGTCGGCGGCCCCCGCAGCGGCAAGAGCACGCTGCTGCGCACCATCGTTGCCGCATCGGCACTGACCACCAGTCCGCTCGTGGCGCGGTGGTACGTCCTCGACCTCACCGGCGCGCTCGCTCCCCTCGCGGACCTCCCCCACGTGGCGGGCCTCGCGGGCCGGGCCGACGGCGACGTCGTACGCCGGATCGTGGCGCAGCTGCAGGTTATCGCGGACCGTCGCGAGGCCGGCCGGTCCGACGACGACCGGGGCGAGATCTACCTGTGCATCGACGGCTGGGGCACGCTGCGCGCCGAGTACGGCGAGCTCGAGCCGGCGCTGCAGAGCCTGGCGCAGCGCGGGCTGGGTCTCGGCATCCACCTGGTGACGTCCGCCGCCCGGTGGTCCGACTTCCGCGCCGCGCTGCGCGACCAGCTCGGCACCAGGCTCGAGCTGCGGCTCGGCGATCCCGTCGACTCCGAGATCGACCGCAGGATCGCGGCGGCGGTGCCTGCCGACCGGCCGGGACGGGGGTTGGTGCCGGGACCGCTGCACTTCCTGGCCGCCCGGCCACCCGACGACCTGGTCAGCAGAGCGCGCGCGGCCTGGCCGGGGCTGGCCGCCCCACCGTTGCCGCTGCTGCCGACCACCGTCACCCTCGACGCCGTACGACGAGCCGCCGGCGCCGACACCACCGGACTCCTGCTCGGGCTCGACGAGGCGCGGCTGGCGCCGGTCGCCCTCGATCCTGCGGCGGCTCCGCACCTGCTGATCTTCGGCGACGGCCGGTCCGGCAGGAGTGCGCTGCTGCGCACCTATCTGCACGAGGTCGTGCGCACCCGGACTCCGGCGCAGGCCCAGGTCGTCGTCGTCGACTACCGCCGTTCCCTGCTCGGCGAGGTGCCCGCGGACCAGCTGCTGCACTACCTCAGCTCTGCCGACCAGGCCCGTGCCGCGCTCGAGGAGCTGGCGGCGTACCTCCGCTCCCGGCTGCCCGGGCCCGACGTCACCGCTGACCAGCTGCGCCGGCGCTCGTGGTGGCGCGGGGCCGAGGTGTTCGTCGTGGTCGACGACTACGACCTGGTCGCGACGCCATCCGGCTCCCCGGTCGCCGCGCTGCAACCGTTGCTCGCGCAGGCCGGGGACGTCGGCCTGCACCTGGTTGTCGCGCGCCGGAGCGGCGGCGCCGCCCGGGCCCTCTTCGAGCCGGTGATCCAGTCGCTGCGCGACCTCGCGATGCCGGGCGTGCTGCTGAGCGGGAGCCGCGAGGAGGGCCCGCTCCTCGGCACCGTGCGACCGGAGCCCGGACCGCCCGGCAGGGCGCAGCTGGTCACCCGGGATCGGGGGATCGACGTCGTGCAGATTGCCTGGACCCGGAGTCGGGTGGGTGAGAGTGACCGATAGGTAGATCACTCTGAGTCGGCCGACTCGGTGCAGCCGCCGGCGTGGCGACCAGCACCCCCAGGGCGGTGGTCACCGGCACCGCGAGCACCAGCCCGATCGACGTGACCAGGGTGCGCACGATCTCCTCCGCGAGCTGCTCGGTCGATCGCAGGTCGAGGATCGAACGGTCGTAGATGCTGAGCAGCATCAACACCAGCAGCGCCGTACCGACGTAGGCGAAGACGATCGTGTAGATCGTCGAGGCGACGTGGTCCCGCCCGATCCGCATCGCGCCGGCGTAGATCTCCCACCGCGATGCCTGCGGGGATGCGGCGCGCAGCTCCCAGACCGCCGACGCCTGGGTGATCGTCACGTCGTTGAGGACGCCGAGTCCGGCAATGACCAGCGCGCACCCCAGCAGGGACTGGAAGTCGAGGCCGCCGCCGTACGCGCGGAGCAGGCCCCCGGACTCGTCCGAGATGCCCGTCAGCCGTGCGTCGGAGACGGCGACGACGGCCAGCACGGCGGTGATCGCGATGCCCACCAGGGTTCCGGCGAGCGCCGTGCTGGTGCGCAGCGAGAGGCCGTGGGTCAGGTAGAGGACCACGAACATGATCGCGGACGCCCCCGTCAGCGCCACCCCGACGCCAGAGGCACCGTCGAGGAGCGCCGGCAGCAGGAACCGCCACACGACCGCGGCACCGAAGGCAAGGCCGATCAGCGCGTACAAGCCGCGCCAGCGCGCGATCGCGAGCACCACGACGAGGAAGAGGACCAACAGCCAGACCAGGGTGCCGTCGCGGTCGGTGGCGAAGTAGGAGTACGTCGACGGGTTCCCGTCGACGGCCGGGGTCTTGACCAGCTCCACCTGGTCGCCGGGCGCGAGTCCGGCCGCGATGACCTCGGGGGGCACCTGGACGTCGACCTGCCGGTCGTCGACCGCGACCGTGACCAGACCGCATCCCTTCGGCGGCGCCTCCTGGAGCGGGCAGGCCTCCCCCACCTCGCGGACCTCACCGACGGGAAAGGTCACCCCCTCGGCCGCGAACTGCGCGGACTCGACCTCCGCCGCGTCGCCGGACGGCCACCAGACGACCAGCCCGACGACCGTGGCGACACCCGCCAGGGCAAGCGCGACCAGCAGTGCCTTCCGTGCCGGTCCCCGCACCTCGACCGCGTCGTCGACGCCCGTCGGGGCTCGATGCGAGTGTCCGTGGCTCACCGGCACCACTGCCTCTCTGGTATTACCTGAATGAGAATCGTTCCCATTCTATCGACCGTCAGCGACCATACCGGGGCCTGCGCCGCCGCGTGATTCGTCGCCACTCCCGACCGAAACTAGAACGCGTTACAGTTTCGGCGTGACCCTGGTCCCCGCTCCTCTCCAACCCTCCTACGACGTCGTAGTGGTGGGCTCCGGCGGCGGCGCTGTGACCGCCGCCGCCCTGGCTGCCCGAGCCGGCCTGTCGACGGTGGTGCTCGAGCGCACCCCGCTGATCGGCGGCACGTCGGCGTACTCCGGCGGCGCCTGCTGGCTGCCCGGGAGCGACGTCCAGCAGCGGGCCGGCCTGCCCGACTCCACCGACGGGGCGCGCGCCTACCTCGCTGCGGTGCTCGAGGATCCGGATGCTGCCAAGGTCGAGGCGTTCCTCGCCCATGCGCCCGAGCTCGTCGCCGAGCTGGAGAGCGACGAGCTGATGGACTTCGAGTGGATCCCGTTCTCGGAGTACTACGACGCTCCGGGTCGGGTCCCGATGGGCCGCTCCATCCAGCCGTCCTCGATCCGCCGCGACCAGCTCGACCCGGCCGTGACGGCACTGCTGCGGCCGCCGGTCGAGCGGGACCGGGTCGGCGGGGCGGGCCGGTCGACGCTGTCGGGCGGCCAGGCCCTGATCGGGCGGCTGGCCGCGATGTTCGTGCGGGACGGCGGCACCCTCGCGACCGAGCATCACGTGGTCGACGTACGACGCGACACCGGCGGCCGGGTGACCGGCGTCGTCGTCGAGGCTCCGGCCGGGCCGGTCGAGGTCGAGGCCCGCCGGGGCGTCGTCGTCGCCGCCGGTGGCTACGAGGGCAGCCCGGAACGGCGTGCCGAGCACGGCACTCCCGGCAGTGCCGAGTGGACGATGGCGCCGCGCGGGACCAACACCGGCGACGTGATCGAGGCCTGCGCGAAGGTGGGGGCGGCGACCGACTACTCCGGTGAGGGCTGGTTCTGCCCGGGCCTGGCACACCCGGATGGCAGCGGCACGTTCACGCTCGGCTTCCGGAGCGGACTGATGGTCGACCAGTCGGGTCGGCGCTACGGCAACGAGTGCCTGCCCTACGACCGGTTCGGCCGGATCATGGCCGAGGCTCCCGAGCGGATCCCGTCGTGGTTCGTGTTCGACCACCGCGAGGGCGGTCGGCTTCCGGCGATCGCGATGCCCGAGGGCGAGCCCTCCGAGCACCTCGCTGCCGGCACCTGGGTCACCGCCGACACCGTCGAGGAGCTGGCGGCGGCGATCGACATCGACCCGGCCGTCCTGACCGCGACGGTCGAGAGGTTCAACGGCTTCGCCGAGACCGGGGTCGACGAGGACTTCGGGAGGGGAGAGGACGAGTACGACACCTTCTTCGCCGGCGGCACCGGGCCGAACAAAGCCCTGAAGCCGCTCGACCAGCCGCCCTACCTGGCCGCGAGGTTCGTCCTCTCCGACCTCGGCACCAAGGGCGGTCTGGTCACCGACCCGGCCGGCCGGGTGCTGGACCGGGCGGCCCGCAGCCCGATCCCGGGCCTCTACGCGAGTAGCAACTCGGTGGCGTCGGTCTTCGGGTCGTTCTACCCCGGCCCGGGCGCACCGCTCGGCGCGGCCATGGTGTTCGGGTCGCTCGCGGTCCGCGACCTGCTCGCGGACCGACCGTAGCCAGGACCCGCCCTACGGCGTCTCGGCGCCGAGCCGGTCGAGGACGGTCGCGCAGGTCTTGCCGAGCTCGCGGACCTGCTCCGGGCTGAGGCCGTCGAAGAAGAGCTCCTTGACCAGCGCCGCGTGGCCGGGCGCAGCTGCCCGGATCGCCGCCAGCCCTGCATCGGTGATCTCGACGAACGCGCCCCGCCGGTCGTCGTCGCAGTCGCGGCGCGCAACCAGGCCGCGGGCGATCATCCGGGCCAGGTGCTTGGAGAGCCTGCTCTTCTCCCACTGCAGGCTCAGGCCGAGATCGCGCATCCGCACGCTCTGGTCCGGGACGTCCGTCAGGGCCACCAGCACGTCGTAGTCCTGGAGCGAAAGCCCGCTGTCGGCCTGCAGCTCGCGGCTGAGCCGCGCGAACAGCTGGGCGTTGACGTCGAGCCACGCCCGCCAGGTCCGCTGCTGGTCATCGTCGAGCCAGGGTTCGGACACCGTTCCATCCTAGCGATTTTGGTTGACGCATCCACCTTTCCGGGCACCGCCCCGGCCGACGATCCGGTCGCACCCCGGGAGCGCCCGGTCCGCTGACGCCTGCCGCTGGGTCAGGCGGCGTGGTGGTGGAAGCGGTCGTACCAGTGGTGGTGCTCGATCACGTCGGCATCCGGTCGCTCCTGCGCGGCCCGGTTCGCGTTGTCCCGTCGCCACGGGTGGGGCAACAGCCCCGCCGCCTCGAGGATGCCCAACGCCAGGATGGCCGTGACCAGGACGGCCATGCCGACGAACCATGCAACGTACTGGTCGGCTGTCATCTCGTCCTCCTTCGTTGCCCCCACTCTCGACGGTACGTCGGCGGGTGGCTCGGGAAAACTCAGATCACGCGGCGGGCGGCGCGCTCGGCCCGTCGGCGGTCGCGCATCCGCTTCAGCCGACGGACGGTCAGCGGGTCGGCCGCGAGCGCGTCCGGACGCTCGATCAGGGCGTTGAGCGCCTGGTAGTAGGCAGCGCTCGACAGGCCGAACCGCGCGCGGATCGCGGCGTCCTTGGTGCCGGCAACGGTGAACCACGAGCGTTCGAGCTCGAGCATCGCCAGCTCGGTGTCGGTCAGGGCCATGGGAAAAGCGTGGCACGGGGGCCCGACACAACCGGCGCCGGGGTGGGTGAGTCGCCCAGCTGCGCCGGGGGCACGGCCCCGCGGGGCCGACTGTCTGAGATCGCTCGCGCGTCTCAGCCAGTAGGGACCCGCGGGGCCGCTCGCCGATCCTTACGGCGTTGCGGTGTCCACGTAGAGATGCGTCGGGTTGGGCGCGCCGTCGTACCGGAGGAGACCGAAGTAGATCGAGTCCGCATCCAGCCCGGTCCAGCTTGCATCGAACGAGGTCTCCTCGCCGGTGACGACCGGGACCGGCTGCGGATCAATCGTCAGGTCCCCGACACTCGGCGTGCCACCCAGGTCGAACACCCGGAGCGAGTACGGCACCGGCTCTCCGGCCTGACCAGCAGCGAAAGCAGCGACCTCGACCAGGTAGGTACCCGCGGGCGGGTCGGTGATGGTGAAGGTCTCTCCGGCCGACGGCGTCGCGGCTTCGCCGACCACGGCGAAGATGTCGTTGGGATCGCACGAATCGCTGGCGTAGATGTACATGTCGAGATCGCTCGTCGGGTCGGGGGCGACGAGGTCGAACTGAGCGAGCTCGCTCCCTTCGCCGATCGTCACGCACTCGAGCGCGTAGTCACCCTCGGCGAGATCTCCCTCGGCCACCTGACCCTTCACGAGCCCGGCTGTCTCGACCGCCAGGTCGCCGGTGAACCCACCGGTGATGGGGACGTCGACCGAGCCCGTCGTCCCCTCACCGGTGACCGATGCCGGAGCCTTGACCGAGACCGGACGCAGGGCGACCGGCAACCGTACTGTCGTCCGCCCCGTGAGCGTGATGTAGCCGAAGGTGAACGCGCTGAGCGGCGCCGTCGTGCGCTCGAAGGTGAAGGTGAGGTCCTCGAGATCGCCGCTCCGCTTGGAGACCAGGGTCTGCCGACTGGAAGTTCCGTTGAACCCGGGCACCTTGACCTCGACCTTCCACTTCCCGGCCCGGGTCGCCCGGAAGGAGCGCGTGAAGCTCGTCTCCGACATCACGTAGCCCTGGGCCAGGGAGGGCAGGTTGATCTCCCCCGGCGCGATGGGCTCCTCGCCCGTGGGCAACCCCAGACCCGCCAGGTAGCCGTCCCACTCCTGAGGGGTGGAGACGATGAACAGACCGGGGTCGAGGAACTTCCGCGGCGTCACCTGGCCGGCACCCTGGGCGAACAGGTCACGCGAGACCTTGCCATCGCCGTTGCGGAGGCTGGTCGCCGTGGTCATCATCGCCGACTTGACCTGCTGCGGGCTCCAACCCGGCTTGAGGCCGAAGATGAGCGCTGCCAGGCCCGCAATGTGCGGTGCCGACATGGACGTCCCCGAGTAGAGGTCGTAGTCGCGGTCGAAGTTGGACGGCGGAGCGACGGCGGCGAGCACACTGACCCCCGGCGCCGAGATGTCCGGCTTGAGCAGGTCGCTGTCGTCGGACGCCGCCGGCCCGCGGGAGGAGAATCCGGCAATCTGCGGGACGGGCGTCACCCGGGAGGTGCGGTTGCCACGAAGGATCTTCGCGGTCGCCTTCTGGCCCGCGTTGTCGATGTAGTCGTAGATCTTCGGCGTCGCCGAGTCGTCGACGTGGACCGTGGGAATGGTGTGGAAGTCGGCGTCAAGACTGCCCTCGCTGACGTTGCCGAGGATCACTGCCACGCCGCCGGCGCGCGCGACCTCAGCGCTCTTGGCCACCCGGTCGTAGACGCCACGCTCGCAGAGCACGATCTTGCCGTCCACCTTGGCCGGATCGAGGCTGTCGGGCGCGCAGCGGGCGGTGTCCGCAGCCGAGGCAAAGCCGTTGCCGACGTCCGCGGCGGCGACCAGCTTGTGGCGGTCGACCGGCCTGCCCGCGATCGAGGCGCCGACGAACTTCTTGCCGTTGCCGAGCCGCACGGTGTTCTCGAAGCTGGTGTGGGTGTTCGCGGCCACCGTCGTGACCCACGGCGAGTTGTGCGCGACAGTGCTCTCCCCGGGTCCGCTGTTGCCGGCGGAGGTGGCAACGAAGATCCCTGCCTCGGCCGCGCCACGGAAGGCGTACTCGACAAGCTCCAGCACCGTGTCGGTCGGGCCCGAGATGGAGTAGTTGAGCACGTCGACGCCGTCGGCGACCGCGTCCTCGACCGCACCGAGCAGGTCGAAGGTGCTCCCGCTCGCCCGACCGTCCTCGGTCGCCCAGAGCGCCTTGTACGCGGCGATCCGAGCGCCCGGGGCCATCCCGTGGATCGTGCCGAAACCACGGCCCTCGACCTTCACCCCGGTGACCTTGTTGCCACCTGCGGTCGACGCGGTGTGGGTGCCGTGCCCATTGCCGTCGCGCGGAGAAAGGTAGTCATCCTCGAGCACGTTGTCGAGCCCGTAGTCCTCTACGTAGTAGCGGGCGCTGATCAGCTTGGTGCTGCAGTCGGCGATCGTGAACTCCTCACCGGCTTCGCACCGACCGGTGAAGACACCGCCGTCCTTCTTCTCCATGCGGGTCGTGTCGCCGTCGATGGAGATATCCCACTTCGTCTTCGGCGCGTTGGCCAGCGGACGCCCCGCGAACGATTCGGAGTCGGGCCAGATGCCGCTGTCGATCACCCCGATGACGATCCCGTCTCCAGCACCGCCGGGCCCGCCCGACTTTCGCCACACGCCGCGGGGGCCGGTGAGCCCCAGGTAGGAGGGCGTGTTCCAGGTGTCGGCGTGGACGATGGCCCTCTTCTGGATCATGAGGACCTTCCGATCGGTGGCGAGGTCCCTCGCCTGCTCGGCCGAGAGGTCCGCGATGAAGGCGTTGCTCGCGAGCGTGAAGTGCTGGTCGACCGTGGCCCCCACCTCGTCGGCAAGCCCGTCGTGATCGGCCCGCAGTCGGGCGGAGTAGTTCCGCACCGCGACGCTTCGCGCGTCGAACCCGTCACCGCCCCGGCGGGAGGTGACGAAGCCCGTCGCCGGCGGCTTGGTGAGGACGACCACGTATCGACCCGCGCTGTAGCGGGTGATGTCCTGACCGTCCAGCCTGGCGCCGACGCCGTCGTCGGCCCCCGGTCCTGACGACGGCTCCGCGGCACCTTGCGCCGGGAGGAATGCGGCGAGGCTCAGCGCGAGCGCTGATACTCCGATCAGCAACCGCCGAAGACGAGGGCGGTCGACCCGAGAGGATCGGGATCCAGTCACGCGCATACGCAGTACTTCCTTCGTTTCGCGGCGCAGCGGAGATGCCGCCACGCTCGACAACAAGACTTGTCCGGGGCAACCCAAACCGCGGATGATCCACGGAGTCAAGAGCGGATCGAAAGAAATGCTGTGGGAGGGGAACGAACCAACCGAAGTAGCCGTCAAGCTTCAGCCGAAAACTGGAAAGCCTCGGCCGATGACGATCTGTCCATCATCAGCCGAGGCAACACATTCCACACCGAGCCGCCTGGGAGATCCGAACTCCCGACCTGCTCAGTACGAGCGGCACCCAGCGCTCGTTGGGTCGCGTTGGTCAGCGTCGGTCACGCTCGAGCATCAAGGGCACGGGCCCAGGGGTTCCACTGCGGGGGGGCCGCCGGGGGGACACGTGACAACCGACGAGGCACACCTGGTGCGGTCCACGCCAACGCGCACGGGTCGCTGCCGTACTACGGGAGCCGCTGCTGTGCCGCTGCGAGCAGGATCTGGGCGTACTCGGCCGCGACCTGTGCCTCAACCGCCGATGGTCGGTACGCCTTGTAGTAGCGGTCGTTCCGATTGCGGCGTACGACGTCGACGTGGGCGGCAGCCTCGCTCGCCGGCGGGGTGTCGAAGACCGCGGCAAGGAACTGCGCGACGGCCTCATGCTGGCCCTCGCGTCTCACCGTCCGGTAGCCGTAGGCAGACAGCATCGCCTCGCCGACATCGTGCATCACCGCGTAGGCCAGGTCGTGCCGAACCAGCACGGTGCTGACCGCCGCGATGTCGGCCATCGCGGATTCGGCATTGGCGAGGAAGGAGCGAGCCCGCTGCTCGTCATCCCCGCCCACGAGCGCCGAGATCCTGTTGCCTCGGACCAGATCGGCAACCGCATCACGCTGGCGACGGTTCAGGGCGATAACGCCCATCAGAGTTCTCCCATCAGCGGAAGCGTCGGGTGGGACGTGACGTCGACGGCGAACGCGGACCGCCGCTCGACCGCAGCGGACCATTCGTTGCGCGACATGATCGTCGCGTTGACTTCGCGACCAACCACCTCGCCGACCGCACGACAAGCTGCGTACACGGCTCGGGCATCAGCGTGGCCGATCACCAGGACGTCAATGTCATTGGGTGCCTTGCCCGGCTCCCCTGATGCGCGGGCAGCGAACGACCCGAACAGGGCCGCGGCCTCGATTCCGTCGATGTCGGAGAGGTGCTCCCTGAGCAGCGGCACCGGACCGAAGGCAACCGCGAGGATCTGGCGCACCGGGGCCGTCAGGGGACTTTCCGGATTGGACCCGATCTGCCATTCCCTGCCGACGGTCTCCACCAAGAGAAGCCCAGCATCAGCGAGGCGAGACACCTCGCGATAGGCGCTAGACCTCGGCAGGCCCGTGCGACTGGCAAGCTCGCCCAGGCCGATCGACCCATCCGTCAGCAGGACCTCGGCGAGGATCGCCGCTTGACCGGCGGACCGGAAGAGCGGCGCAACCAGAGGCGGCTTCGTTCGCATAACTGCATCGTACACGCCATTTATGCGAACGCCAAGGCCGTCGCCGCGTCGCCGTACTCCACAAGACGCCAGCGGGACCGAGCCCGCTGCGCAGGTCCTCTGCAAAGGGGTCACCCGCGATCCGGTGAGCGGGTCACTCGGTGATCTCGGGCGAGATGGGGGGCCGCCGGAGTGAACACGGTCGCACCCTCACCTTCCGGCTGTCGCCGTTCCCGCAGGTCAGGCAGGGAAAGGGGGCGGAGCCGCCTGGGAGATTCGAACTCCCGACCTGCTCATTACGAGTGAGCCGCTCTACCGACTGAGCTAAGGCGGCGTGCTTCTGACGGGTCTCGGACAGCTGTCGAGCGACCGCCATGGCAACGCGCGGAAGCATACCGGCGGCGCTGCGCGGCGGCGAAACCGGCGGCCGCAGCAGGAGTTGGTTGCCCAGCCAGGTGCTCGACCTGACCGGGCAACGCTCCTAGGCCGGAGCGGGCATCCGCGCCCAGGACGCGTCGGGGCTCCGATCGTCCTCCGGCCGGCTCGAGGTCTCGGCGAGCACGCTGGCGAACCTGCTGATCCGCAGCATCATCGCCGCGGACGGCGTGACCGCACCGTTGACGTACGTCGAGAGCCGGGGGGCCGAGGTCCCGACGTACCTCGCGAACAGGCGCTGGCTGCAGCCGCTGATCGCGACCAGCCGGCGGATCTCCATCGCCACCTCTTGCCGGTCGGCGTCCTCGTGGCGCTTGCGGTAGAGCTCCGCGCACCCGGCGATCGCCTCGGCGGGTGCGGCCATCCCGGCCTCCTCGGCCAGGTCCAGCAGGCGCGTCACGTCGGGACCCCAAGGGTTCGCGGCCACGTTGGCGAGGACCTGTCGCCAGGTGCCGGCGCCGTGCTGCTCGAGAAGTCCACGGAATCGCTCGGCGGTCCGGGGGATCGGCGCGCAACCTTCGCGGTCGATGCCTTCCATCAACAGCCAGAACGCCGCGCGGCTGCACGTGGTGGCGACCACGTCGGCGTGACCCGGTTCGTGCCCGGCGCGGCGCAGCAGGTGGTCGATCTGCCCGGCGCGAGAGAGCTTGACGACCGCACCGGTCGTGAACGGAAGGTTCGCTCCGACACTGAAGAGCTCGTCGAACTCGTTCTGCCTGCGGGCCACCTGCCGGTGGCCGTACCGATCGATCAGCTCGGCAGTCAGTGCGTAGTCCTCGGCGTCACCGCGGGCCACGACAGCCAGGACATTGGCCAGGACGGCCGCGCGAAACGCCGCTTCGGGCGTGTCCGGAAAGGTCGCAAGGAGTTCCTCCAAGCGACCGAGTGTCGCTCGATGCGGTCCCGCATCGAGCTGAAGTCCGCGTTCGAGCACAACAGAAACGCCCACCATGGCAAAGCACCGTCCCCCTGGAAAGGCCGCGGTTGGAGCGCCGCAGCAATTGCACTATCCGATACCAGGCACCTGCAGGGCAAGTCGCGTTTAGGAGGTTCAACGCAGTGGTCTAGACGGGCAGGCAGCTCAGCACTCCGTGCCGTCGGTGGGGACGGTGCCGTCGATGAGGTAGGCGTGGACGGCGTCGTCGATGCAGGCGTTGCCCTTGTTGTAGGCGGTGTGGCCGTCGCCGTCCCGGCTGAGCAGCACACCCGATTCGAGCTGCTCGGCCATCGCCACCGCCTCCTCGTACGGCGTCGCCGGGTCGCGCGTCGTGCCGATGACCACGATCGGAGCGGCCCCGGAGCCGTCGATCTCGATCTCGGGCTCGGTGGCCTCGAACGGCGTGCTGTGGCACGCGGTGAGGCTCCAGGCGAACACCCTGCCGAAGGTCGGCGACGCCTCCTCGAACTCGTCGAAGTGCGAGGGCACCTGCTTGGCGGACAGCGACCACGGGTCGTCGAGGCAGTTGATGACGCCGATGGCCTCGAGGGAGTTGTCGACGTACCTGCCGCCCTCACGCGACCCGTAGTAGTCCGACAGCAGCAGCAACGTGCTGCCGTCACCGGCCAGCGCCTCCTCGAGTCCGACATCGAGGTAGGACCAGTTGTCCTTCCCGTAGAGCGGGGTCACCAGGCCGTAGAAGGCGTTGCCGATGGTGAGCTCACGCTCCTCGTCGGTCGGCAGTGGCTCGGCGTCGATGTCGGCGAGCAGGTCGCTGATCGTCTCCAGGCCCTCGTCCACGCTGGCGCCGAGGAAGCAGTCGCCACTGTCGACGCAGTCCTGCAGGTAGGCCCGCAGCGCGGTCTCGAAGCCCTCGGCCTGGCTCAGCGATCCCTCCAGGGTCGTCAGGCTCGGGTCGACGGCGCCGTCGAGCACGAAGCGTCCGACGTTCTCGGGGAACAGCTCGGCGTACGTCGCACCGAGGCGGGTGCCGTAGGAGAAGCCGAGGTAGGGCAGCAGCTCCTCGCCGAGCGCGGCGCGGAGCACGTCCATGTCGCGGGCGACCTCGATGGTGCTCACGTGGGCGGCGAGGTTGCCGGACTTCTCCTCGCACCCGTCCCAGAACTCCTCGCCGCTGTCGACGAACTCGGCGACCTCGCGGCGGTTGTCCGGATCGGGGTCCTCGGCGACGTACGCGTCCAGGTCCGAGTCGCTGAGACAGTCCACCGGGCTGGAGTCGCCAGTGCCGCGCGGGTCGAAGCCGACGATGTCGTAGCGCTCTCGCAGGTCGGAGGCGAAGTAGAAGTCGGAATCCTTCGCCGTGTCGGTGCCGGGCGCGCCCGGGCCGCCCGGGTTGACCACCATCGAGCCGATCCGGTCACCGGACGCCGGCGCCATCTCGAGCGCGATCGCGATCGTCTCGTTCGACGGGTCGGCGTAGTCGAGCGGCACCTCGAGCACACTGCACTGGTTGGGGCCGCAGGACTCCCACGTGAGCTGTTGTCCGTAGAAGGCTTCGAGACCCGGCGGGACCTTGCCGACCGGAGGGTCGGACGGCGGGTCGGGCGCGGAGGGTGCGTCCGACGAGGACGGGATGCTGTCGCCGCCGATCGGCTCGTCCTCATCGTCGTCTCCCGTCACGAGCACGACCCCGACGGCGACGCCGACGGCGATCACGAGCGACCAGATCACGATGATCGCCACGATGAGCTGCTTCACGGGTGTGTCTCCTCAGGTCCGGTTCATCAACGTACTCAACGCTGGTCGGGGACCCGCAGCGCGACCATCATCGACTCCAGTGCCAGTGCGACGGGCACGTTGAACTCCAGCATCTGTTCCCGCGCCTCGAATATCCAACCGATGCGCCGCAGGTTCAGCTCGGGCGAGGACGTCTGCACGATCCGGTCGATGTCGGACCGGACGTCCTCGTTGACCAGCTCGCCGGGCGCGCCGGTCGCCAGGGCGATCGCGTCGCGGTAGACCGACACCAGGTCGATGAGCCCGCGGTCGACGACGTCGAGCTGACGCCGCTTGGCGCGGGTCTTCTGGGCGGTCTCGAGGTCGCGCAGAGCGGGGGCGTACTCCCTCGGCCGCCGGCCACGCTCGACGACGCCGTAGGCCGCGTCGAGGTCGGTCTTCTCCCGCGCGTCGAGGTCGGCGGTGATCTCGTCGGCCTCCGCCTTCGCGACCTCGGCGAGCCGGGCGGCCGATGCCAGGCAGTGGCCGAGCGAGGTCAGCCGGGCCGGCATCGAGACGACGTCCTGACGGCGGGCGCGCACGGCGTCGTCGAGCGCCAGGGCGCGGGCGCGCCCGATATGACCCTGGCTGGCGCGGGCGGCGTACGACGCCCGGTCGGGCTCGCAGCCCAGCGACGTCAGGAAGCCCGCCACGTCGGCGGCGGCGGGCGTGCTCAGCGCCACCAGCCGGCACCGCGAGCGGATGGTCGGCAGCAGGTCCTCGACGGTGGGTGCGCACAGCATCCAGACGGTGCGTGGGGTGGGCTCCTCGATCGCCTTGAGCAGCGCGTTGCAGGCCTGCTCGGTCAGCCGGTCGGCATCCTCGACGATGAGGATCTGCCACCGCTTGCCCATCGGGGTGAGGGCCGCGCGCCGGACCAGGTCGCGCACCTCCTTGACCCCGATCGTGAGCTTCTCGGTGCGCACCACCGCGACGTCCACATGGCTGCCGGCCAGCACCGTGCGGCAGTCGTGGCAGCCGTCCGGGCAGGTCGGTCCGAGCCCGTCCTGCTCGCACTGCAGAGCCGCCGCGAACGCGACCGCGGTGTTGGACCGGCCGGAGCCCGGCGGGCCGGTGAAGAGCCACGCGTGGTTCATGCCCTGCCCGGCGACGGCCGTCCGCAGCTGCTCGATGGCGGCCCGCTGTCCGACCAGGCCGGCCCAGACGGTCATCTCTTCCCCTGCCGGGCCTGGCCGAGGAGCGGTGCGACCCGGTCCCGGATCGCCGCGGCGATGTCGTCGACGCCGGACCGGGCGTCGAGCACGAGGTAGTGGTCGGTGTCGGCCGCGGCCAGGTCGAGGAACGCCTGTCGCACCCGCAGGTGGAACTCGAGGGACTCGCCCTCGATCCGGTCGCGTTCGCTGAACCGCCCCAACCCGTGCTCCGGCTCGAGGTCGAGCACGACGGTGAGATGGGGACGCAGGTCGCCGGTGGCCCACCGCGAGACGTACTCGAGCTGGACCGGGTCGAGCGTGTCGCGGCCGGCGCCCTGGTAGGCGAGCGCCGAGTCGACGTAGCGGTCGGTGATCACGACCTCACCCCGCTCCAGCGCGGGCAGCACAACGGTGGCGACGTGCTCGGCCTTGTCGGCGGCGTAGAGCAGGGCCTCGGTGCGGTCGTCGAGCTCGCCGGTCTCGGGGCTGAGCACGATCCGGCGCATCTCCTTGCCGACCATGGTGTCGCCGGGCTCGAACGTCAGCCGCACCGAGTAGCCGTCGGCGAGCAGCGACTCACCGAGCAGCTGCGACTGGGTCGACTTGCCGGAACCCTCGCCTCCCTCCAAGCACACGAAGACGCCGGTGTCGGTGTAGCGACCCGCCCATGCCATGGGGAGAACCTACGGGGCAGTGCCGACGGCTTGCGCGACGAGGGTCGGGAGGTCGCCGCGCTGGTGCGACCCGTGGCCCGGCACGATCGTGTCGGCCGCCAGGCCGGCGACGGCCTCGGCACTGCGCTTCATGTCGGACTCGTCCTCGTTGAAGACCGACGGCAGGAGCTGGGGCCGGGTGCCGAGCCGCGACAGCGGGTGCGCGGTCACAAGGGCGTCGCCCGTGAACAGCACGCCGGTGGCGGGCATCAGCCAGGCCGTGTGCCCGCTGGTGTGGCCGGGCGTCGCGATCGGCACCAGGCCGCCCGGGACGTCGAGGGCCACGTCGTACGGGACGGCGGTGACGTCGGTCAGCTTCATCGACGCCTTGGGGAGTACGGCGCCCAGCGTCTGCCGCACCCAGCGACGCCCGGCGCCGCGACTGCACTGCCGGAGCATCTGGACCGGCGTGATCTGCTCGAGGTACTCCCGCCGGGCATGGCGGGCCTCCTCCTCCCCCGTCAGCACCGGCACCGCGTGACGGTCGCGGAACGCGGGGATGCCACCCATGTGGTCGAGGTGCGCGTGGGTCAGCACGATCGCCTGGACGTCCTCCGGGCGTCGGCCGATCGCCGCAAGAGACGAGAAGAGCGCCTTCGCGTCGTTCGGGTAGCCGGCATCGACGAGGGTGACCGCGTCGCCGTCGGTGACCAGCACCCAGTTGACGTTGGTGCCGGCGACCAGGTGCACCTGGTCGTCCACCCGGGCGAGCTCCACGGCTAGGGCGTCTCTTCTGACACGTCCTAGCCCTTCTTGGCCGCGCTCTTCTTGGCCGCTGACTTCTTTGCGGGCGACTTCTTGGCGGCCTTCTTGGTCGTCTTCTTCGCGCCGCCGCGCTTGGCCGCCTTCTTGGCCGGGCCCTTGGCGCGGCGTTCGGCCAGCAGCTCGGCGGCCCGCTCGAGGGTGATCGCCTCGACGGAGTCGTCCTTGCGGAGGGTGGCGTTGTACTCGCCGTCGGTGACGTACTCGCCGAACCGGCCGGCCTTCACCACGATCGGCTGACCGGACACCGGGTCGTTGCCGAGCTCCTTGAGGGGCGGAGCCGCGGCCGCCCGGCCCCGCTGCTTGGGCTGGGCGTAGATCGCCAGCGCCTCCTCGAGCGTGATCGAGAAGAGCTGGTCCTCGGTGGTGAGCGACCGGGAGTCGGTGCCCCGCTTGAGGTACGGCCCGTAACGCCCGTTCTGAGCGGTGATCTCCTCGCCGTCCTCGCCCGCGCCGACGACCCGGGGCAGCGACAGCAGCCTGACCGCGTCGGCCAGGGTGATCGTGTCGAGCGACATCGACTTGAACAGCGAGCCGGTGCGCGGCTTCGCACTCTTGGGAGCCTCCTCGGGGAGGTCCTCGGTGACGAAGGGTCCGTAGCGTCCGTTCTTGGCCACGACCCGCAGTCCCGTGTCCGGGTGGGAGCCGAGCTCGATCTCCTCGCCCGCCGGGTTGGCGAGCAGCTCCTTCGCCTTCGTGAGCGTCAGCTCGTCGGGGGGCAGGTCCTCCGGCACGTTGGCCCGTTTGGCGGCGGCAGCGCCGTCGTCGCCCGGGCCCTCGAGGTAGGGCCCGTACTTGCCGACGCGCAACGCGATGCCCTCCTCGGGATCGCCGATCGGGAAGGTCGCGAGCGCCTTGGCGTCGATGTCGCCGAGGCCGTCGACCAGCGGCTTGACCCCGGCCAGCCGATCCGACCCGTAGTAGAACTCGTGGAGCTCGGCGACCCGGCTCTTCTCGCCACGCGCGATGTCGTCGAGGACCGTCTCCATCAGGGCCGTGAAGTCGTAGTCGATCAACCGGGTGAAGTGCTCCTCCAGCAACCGCACCACGGAGAACGCGATCCACGCCGGCACCAGGGCGGTCCCCTTCTTGTAGACGTAGCCGCGGTTGAGAATGGTGCCGATGATCGAGGCGTACGTCGACGGCCGGCCGATCTGCCGGTCCTCGAGCTCCTTGATCAAGGTGGCCTCGGTGAAGCGGGAGGGAGGCTTGGTCTCGTGGCCGTTGGCGGTCACCGAGGCGGCCGACACCGGGTCGCCCTCGGCGAGTGCCGGCAGGCGGGTCTCCTGGTCGTCCTTGGCGGCACCTTCGTCGGTCCCTTCGACGTACGCCTTCAGGAAGCCGTGGAAGGTGATCACCCGGCCGGAGGCCGAGAAAACGACATCTGTAACCGTGCCATCTGGATACCGCGAGGCGCCGCCGATGCGGATCGAGACGGACTGGCCGACCGCGTCCTTCATCTGCGACGCGACCGTGCGCATCCAGATCAGCTCGTAGAGACGGAACTGGTCGCCGGTCAGTCCGGTCTGCGCCGGGGTCCGGAACGACTCGCCGGCGGGCCGGATCGCCTCGTGCGCCTCCTGCGCGTTCTTGACCTTGCTGGTGTAGGTGCGCGGCGCGTCGGGGAGGTACTCGGCGCCGTAGAGCTCTCGCACCTGCGACCGGGCCGCACCGATGGCGCTCCCCGACAGCGTGGTCGAGTCGGTCCGCATGTAGGTGATGTAGCCGTTCTCGTAGAGGCGCTGCGCGACCGACATGGTCACGCTCGCACCCATGCCGAGCTTGCGGCTCGCCTCCTGCTGCAGGGTCGTGGTGCGGAACGGCGGGTACGGCGACCGCTTGTAGGGCTTGGCCTCGACCGATCGGACGTCGTACGACGTGTCGGCGAGCGCGGTCACCAGCGCCTCGGCCCGGCTCCGGTCGAGGTGCACGACCTCGGCTCGCTCCTTGAGCAGGCCGTCCGGGCCGAAGTTCGATCCGGAGGCCACCCGGGTGCCGTCGATCGAGTGGAGCTTGGCGGGGAACATCCGCTGGTCGTGCTTCGAGCCGGCGTCGAACGTGCCCTCGAGGTCCCAGTACGACGCGACCCGGAACGCCATCCGCTCCTTCTCACGGTCGACGACCAGACGGGTCGCCACCGACTGGACCCGGCCTGCGGACAGGCCGGACATGACCTTGCGCCACAGCACCGGGGAGACCTCGTAGCCGTAGAGGCGGTCGAGCAGCCGGCGGGTCTCCTGCGCCTCGACCAGGTCCATGTCGAGCTCACGCGGGTTGGCGGCCGCCTCCTGGATCGCCGCCTTGGTGATCTCGTGGAAGACCATCCGCTTCACGGGGATGTTCTTCGGCTTCAGCTCGTCGAGCAGGTGCCAGGCGATCGCCTCACCCTCACGGTCCTCATCGGTGGCGA
The DNA here is from genome assembly GCA_963846535.1 of uncultured Actinomycetota bacterium. Classification (GTDB taxonomy): domain Bacteria; phylum Actinomycetota; class Actinomycetes; order Propionibacteriales; family Nocardioidaceae; genus Nocardioides. The sequence continues at coordinate 667,388 of CAWJWK010000008.1, read as the reverse complement.
GGTAGAGCTCGTCGGCGTCCTTGAGCAGCTGCTTCAGCTTCGAGATGTGGCTCTTCTTGTCCCGCGGCACCACGTAATAGGGGACGAAGTCGTTCTCGACGTCGATCGCGAGCCGCCCCCACGGCTTGTCCTTGATCTTCGCGGGAGTGTCGGCAGCGTTGTTCGGGAGGTCGCGGATGTGACCGATCGAGGACTCGACGACGTAGCCGTCACCGAGGTACCCGCCGATCGTGCGGGCCTTGGCCGGTGACTCGACGATCACCAACTTGTGTGCCACTCGAACCTACTTCTCGCTGCGCTGATGGGTGTTCCGGGCCAAGACGGTAGCGCGTGCTGTCTAGCCCCCCAGCACTCGGAGGGCGGGATGGACACTTGGCAGAGGTCCTCAGTCGACGTCGATCTCGGCGACCATCCGCGCCTGCTGGCGGATCAGTTTCGCGTCGCCGATCGGGACGACGGTGATGTAGATACCGAACGTCTCGGGGTCGCCCGTGTCGACCACGACCACCTGTGCGACATCGCCGTCGAGCGAGATGTTCGGGTCGTCGACCCTCAGGTTCGCGGTGATCTGGTAGGCCTCGTTCCCGTCGACCGAGATCGCTCCGGAGCTCAGGTCCTCCCGGCCGGTGAAGTACTGGTAGAGGTCCGCCGACTGCCCCATGCAGGTCATGACGACCTCCGCCGTCTGGGCCGGGTCGTCGAACCCGTTGGCCTTGCGCACCGCGCCGACGCCGTAGATCGAGACCCAGCTGTAGTCGTCGCCGGTCTCGATCAGCTTCTGGAGCGGGACGAAGTCGTCCGCCCAGGCGAAAGCCTCGGCGTACCGGATCTCCGGGGCGTAGCCGCGGGGCACCTCGATGGTCAGCCCGCCGCCACTGACCTCGGTGGCGTCGGCGGGCGGTTCGGTCGACGGCGTCGGCAGCCCGCCGGTGCACTGCTGCTGGGTCGGCTGGGTGCCCCCGGTGGTCGACGTGGACTCGCTCGGCACGGTGGTGTCGGTCGGTGCTGTGGTCTCAGTCGGCCCGCCCGTCCCGGTGTCGATCGCGCTGGTGCTGTCGTCGCCGGCTTCGTTGTCGTTGTCGTCGTCGAGCGCGCGGTAGCCGACGAACCCGGCCACACTCAGGCCGACCAGCAGCAGCACCGCTACGACGACCAGAGCGATGACCAGCCCCGGGCCACGGGAGCGGCCGGCGGCCGGGGCCGGCGGGAAGCCGCCGCCGTACACCTGCTGGGGCGGGTACTGAGGCTGCTGCTGGGGAGGGTAGCCGCCCGTCGGGGGCGGCGGGGTCGGCGGCGGAGGCGCCGGAGCGGGCCGGGCGGGCGGGGGTGCGTAGGGGTCGCCGGTCGTCTCCTGGCTCCAGGAGGTGCCGTCCCAGTACCGAAAGGTCTGGGGCTGACCAGCGGGGTCGGGGTACCAGCCGGCTTGCGTCACGACGTCAGTCTGCCGCACTGTCGACGAGATATCCCTCGGCCACCAGGGAAGCGATCTCGGCGAGATACCGCGCCCGGATCGCCGCCGGGTCCAGCTCGAGCAGCTGCGCGACCGCGTCGAGGATCGCTCCGAGCGGCAGCTCGCCGTCGCAGGCCCCGACCACGGCGGCGACCACCGTGTCGACCTGCCGCGCCCGGCGGAGGCCGCGCTGCTGGCGGAGCATGATCGTCGCGGGATCCGCCGCTCCGACCGGGCCGACGGTCTCCTGCCGCACGTCAACGCGCACGACGAGGGTCGCGTCCGGGCCGACCTCCCCGGCGCGGGCGCGCGCCCACTGCTCGACGGCGGGGGCGATGGGCTGCTCAACGTCGTACGGCCAGTCGAGCAGCTCGCACGCGCTGCCGCCGGTGCGGTGCAGGTTGATCCACCCGAAGCCGATCCCGGAGACGCCCTGCGCCTCCAGCCAGGACAACCAGGCGTCGTACCGCTGCGTGTAGTCAGCACCGCCGTGGTGGCCGGAGTCCTTGAGCCACAGCTCGACATAGGCAGCAGGGTCGATCACCTCGCGCTGCACGATCAAGGCATCGCAGTCGCCGGGAAGCCACTCGGCGAGGCGCTCGTTCCAGGGCCGGTCCGCGAGGATCGCCCAGTTGCCGAGCACCTGGCACCAGCCGCGATCGGCGAGGTGGGCCGGGGCTGTGCGCACCACGTGCTCGACGACCTGGTCGCCGGGGAGGCCCGAGTCGCGGTAGGCGAGCTGCTCGCCGGTCGCCGGGGAGATCACGAACGGCGGGTTGGTGCTGATCAGGTCGAAGCGCTCCCCCGCAACCGGGTCGAAGAACGAGCCGTTGCGTACGTCGATCCGCCCGCCGGCCTCGTTGAGCTCGGCGTTGAACCGGGTCAGGGTGAGCGCCCGCTGGTTCACGTCGGTCGCGACCACCCGGTCGGCATGGCCGGCGAGGTGGAGCGCCTGCACCCCGCAGCCGGTGCCGAGATCCAGCGCCGTGGCGACGTCATGTCGCAGCGTGAGCTGGGCGAGGGACGTGGACGCGGGGCTGATCCCGAGCACGTAGTCGCTGGTGACTTGTTGTGGACGGCCGTCCAGGCCGGGCGTCAGGTCGCTGACGACCCACAGGTCGGTGCCGTCGTCGGTGCCGTAGGGCCGGCAGTCGAGTCGCGCGGCGACCTCACCGACCGACTGCGCGAGCATCCCCTCGGCGGCGAGCCCCCCGACCAGTCCGGGCAACGCCCGCTCGGCATCGGCAACCGGCACCGGACGCTGCAGCAGGAAGAGCCGGATCAGCGTGGCGAGCGATCCGCCGCCCGTCGTACGACGGAGGGCGGGCGTGGTCTCGTTGCGCCCGAGCGCCGCCTGGGCCTCCTCGCCGATCAGCTCGGCGACGGCGTCGTAGGTGAAGGCGGCCGCCAGCAGCGCGTCGCGGAGCGGGCCAGCGAGTGCCGGAGTCAGCGGACGGCGATCTTCGGTGAGTTGTCGGCGAAGCAGTTGAGGCCGATCTCGAGGTTGTTCCTCGGGTCGACGTGCACGTAGTACTTGCCCTTCTTCGGCGGCCTCGAGAACTTGATGGAGAACTTGCCCTCGTCGTTGCTCTTGACCGTCTTCAGCTCGGGGTCGGGGCCGGGCACGACGCGGAGGACGGTCACGGTCCGACGTGGCGCGCACTCGTCGTAATCAGCACCGCGCACAGCGCCGGAGAAGACCTTCTGCCTGGCGTTGTAGCGCAAGGTCGCGACCGTGGCCGAGAGGCCGGCGCATCCGTTGTCCCGGACGCCCGGCCGCTCCGGGCACTCGTCCGGAGCGAGCAGACCCACGCCATCTCCGTCGGGGTCATAGCCCTTCGGCGTCCTGTCGCACGCATCACCCATCCCCTCGGTGCCGTCGGGGAAGTCGGTGGGGTCGCCCGGATTCTCTCCGGGTGGGAGCTGGCCGTCGCCGCCGTCGACGGAGGAATTGTCGAAGTCCTCCTGGCCGGGGTTCGCGACGAGCGGACAGTTGTCGGCGTTGTCGGCGATCCCATCGCCGTCGCTGTCGATCGCGATCGGATCGGTGGCCAAGGTGCCCCACCCGGGCGCGCCGAAGACGCCGAACGCAGGGGTGCCGAGCACGTCGGCGGTGACCGGGACGAACAGTCCGCCACCTGCAACTAGCCCGGCGCCGGTGCCGCTCGTCGTGCCCATCACCATCGGCACTCCGGGAGCGATGCCGGCGGACGTCAGCGCAGCGCGGGACACAGCGAAAGCGACATGGGCGCCACCGTCGGCTCCGGCGTAGCTGGCGGCGGTGGCCGCGGTCGTCGGCACTGTCGTGCCCGCGGTTCCGGCGACCGTCACCCCGGCGTTGGGGCCGGCGGTGAAGAACGTGATGGTGCTGGTGGAGGGGTCGTAGCGGAGCGCGCGTTCCCATCCCGCCGGGTTGCCGTCGGTGTCGAACTGGACGACGTAGCCCCCGGCGGCGCTGGCAGGGAGAGCGGCGACGTGAAAGCGGAAAGAGACGTGCGCCAGGTCTGCGGCAACGAAGCCCGCCGCCGGGCCGAGCGCACCTCCCGAAGGCGTCAGGTCGAGGTGGGTGGTGGTGAAGTCGCCGGCGCCGTCGGTCAGGACGGTCCCTGCCTTCTTGACCGGGATCCAGCTGCTGCTGTCCGCTCCGGGCAGCGCAGCCTGCGCTTGCGGGGTCGCGAGGGTCCCCAGCCCAGCCGTCAGACCTGCGGCGATCAAGCCCAGACACAGCCCTCGGATCGCCCCCATGCGAACCTGCATTGCTCCACCGTCTTCCCATCAGCGCCCACGGCTGCCGGCGCGGCGTCCCTCACGCCGGATCGTATCCCGCAATTGAGCCGGCCCGGCTTCCTTTCGGGAGCCGGGCCGGTTCGTTGAGACGTGCAGCCGTCAGGTTGCCTCGACCGGCGTGGCCGGTGCGTCGACGTCGTCACCCATCGAGGACACCCGCTGCTTGGAGATGTAGACCGCGGCCGCGATGGCCGCGGCGGCGGCGAGCGCGATCACGATGCGCAGGGCGTCGTTCTCGTCCTTGCCGTACGACAAGCTGACGATCGCGCCGACGATGAGCAGCGAGACCAGGTTCATCACCTTGAGGAGCGGGTTGATGGACGGTCCGGCGGTGTCCTTGAACGGGTCACCGACGGTGTCACCGGTGATCGTCGCCGCGTGGGCCTCCGACCCCTTGCCACCGTGGTGGCCGTCCTCGACCAGCTTCTTGGCGTTGTCCCAGGCACCACCGGCGTTGGCGAGGAAGACCGCCATCAGGGTGCCGGTCGCGATCGCGCCGACCAGGAACCCTGCCAGCGGGCCGACGCCGAGGCCGAAGCCCACGGCGACCGGCGCCAGGATCGCGAGGATGCCGGGCGTGGCCAGCTCGCGGAGCGAGTCGCGGGTCACGATGTCGACGACCTTGCCGTACTCCGGACGACCGGTGCCCTCCATGATCCCGGGGATCTCGCGGAACTGGCGGCGGACCTCCATCACGACCGCGCCGGCCGCTCGACCGACAGCGTTGATCGCGAGGCCGGAGAAGAGGAACACCACGCCGGCACCGAGCAGCGCGCCGACGATCAGCTTGGCGTCGTAGACCAGGAACGAGCCGAGCAGCTCGTCGGCGTTGGCTGCGCCGATCTCCTCGAAGGCGCTCTGCGTGTAGGACGCGAACAGGGCGCTCGCCGCGAGCACCGCGGTGGCGATCGCGATGCCCTTGGTGATCGCCTTGGTGGTGTTGCCGACGGCGTCGAGCTCGGTGAGGATCTGCGCGCCCTCCTCGCTCACGTCGCCGGACATCTCCGCGATGCCCTGGGCGTTGTCGGAGACCGGACCGAAGGTGTCCATCGCCACGATCACGCCGACCGTGGTGAGCAGACCGCAGCCCGCCAGCGCGACCGCGAACAGCGCGAGGCCGGTGGAGCCACCCGCCAGGAGCGCCGCCCCGAAGACCGCGGAGCCGATGACGATCGCGGTGTAGACGGCCGACTCGAGGCCGACCGACAGGCCGGAGAGGATGACGGTCGCGTGGCCAGTGAGGGAGGTCTTTGCGACGTCCTTGACCGGGCGGTGGTCGGTGCCGGTGAAGTAGCCGGTCAGCGCGAGGATCGCGGCAGCGAGCACGATGCCGATGACGACCGCGCCCGATGCGAAGACCGGCGGCGACAGGTCGGCCTCGACGCCGGTGCCGAACTCGCTCCACTTGCTGGGCAGGTAGAGGAAGGCCGCGATCGCGCTGGCGACAGCACCGACCGCAGCCGACAGGTAGAACGCACGGTTGATCGTCGTGAGGCCGTTCTCACCGGGCCGGGGCTTGGTGAGGTAGACGCCGGCGATCGCGGACAGCGCGCCGATCGCGGGCACGATCAGCGGGAAGACCAGGCCCTGGTCGCCGAACGCCTGCGAGCCGAGGATCAGGGCAGCCACGAGGGTGACGGCGTACGACTCGAACAGGTCGGCCGCCATACCGGCGCAGTCGCCGACGTTGTCGCCGACGTTGTCGGCGATCGTCGCGGCGTTGCGCGGGTCGTCCTCGGGGATGTTCTGCTCGACCTTGCCGACCAGGTCGGCGCCGACGTCGGCGGCCTTGGTGAAGATGCCGCCGCCGACCCTCATGAACATGGCGAGCAGCGCGGCACCGAAGCCGAAGCCCTCGAGCACGTGCGGGGCGTCGTCCTGGAACGCGAGCACGACGACGCTGGCGCCCAGCAGGCCGAGGCCCACGGTGGCCATGCCGACGAACGCGCCGGTGCGGAAGCCGATGTGCATCGCCGGGTCCCGCCCGACCTCGTTGGCGGCCGCCGCGACGCGCAGGTTGGCGCGCACCGCCAGCGACATGCCCAGGTAGCCGATCGCGGCCGAGAACCCGGCCCCCACGAGGAAGAAGACCGAGCGGAAGATCCGAACGGTGGCGTCATCGGCGGGCAGCACCAGCAGGGCGAAGAAGGCGATGGCGGCGAAGATCGCGAGGGTCCGGAACTGGCGTTGGAGGTAGGCGTTGGCGCCTTCCTGCACGGCCTGCGCGATGCGGCGCATGTTCTCGGTGCCTTCGCCGGCGGCGAGCACCTGCGAGCGGAACAGGACGGCCATCGCGAGCGAGGCGATCGCGATCACCGCCACTATTGCCACCAGCAGGAAGTCACCGCCTTCGACCTCCACGACAGCGGGAAGAATCCCGGGCATGCGTTTCCTCCAAAGGGAGTTTCAGGGGTGGGTCGGACCGACCCACGTCAGGGAACGCGCCGGAGTCTACGCACGGTGTGGTGCGCAACACACGGTGGGTGTGACCGGGGTCACGACATGCCAGTCCGGTGGTTGAGGTGCTGAGGTGCTGAAGTCCGGGGCGCCCCAGCGCCGAGCCTCGAAGCCCGACCCGTCAGGCGAGGGCCGCGTCGGCAGACTCGTGGATCGTGAAGACCTTCGCCAGGCCGGTGATCCGGAAGATCTTGAGCAGGCGGTCCTGGTTGCAGATGAGCTGGAGTGATCCGTCGTGCGCGCGAACCTTCTTGAGGCCGCCGACCAGGACCCCGAGACCGGTGGAGTCGAGGAACTCGACCTGCTCCATGTCGATGATCAGGTCGTAGTTCCCGGCAGCCACCAGCTCGGTGATGGTGTCGCGCAGCTTCGGCGCGGTGTAGACGTCGATCTCGCCACCCACGGCAACGACGGTGCGCTCACCGACTTCGCGCGTCGAAAGTGTCAGGTCCACGTTTCCATCCCAGAGAAAGTTGCTGGTCGTCGCCGATATCAAACCACGACCGTCCCAACCTCGCACGACCGCGCGGTTCTGTCGGCCGGGCGGTGACAATGAGGTCATGACCGCCTCGCCGACAGTCGCGCGCCCGGGCCCCGGGTCCGGTGTCGACCCGGTGGCCCTGGTCCAGCGCCTCGCGGCGGGGACGACGCGCGCCGACCGGCTGACCCATTTGGAACGGATCCCGGCCCGGCCGGCCGTCACGGAGGCCTGGCCGGGCTGGGCCGATCCGACCCTGGTGGCGGCCTACTCCGCGCGCGGCGTCACCGAGCCGTGGCGGCATCAGGTCCGGGCCGCCGAGCACGCGCACGACGGGCGGCACGTCGTGCTCGCCACCGGCACGGCGTCGGGGAAGTCGCTCGGCTACCTGTTGCCGGCGCTGACCGCGATCCGCGCCGGTCGCGGCCCTCGGGGGCAGCGCGGCTCGAGCACGCTCTACCTCGCGCCGACGAAGGCGCTCGCCCAGGACCAGCGGGCGTCGATCGCCGGGCTCGGCGTAGATGTGCGGATCGCGACCCACGACGGCGACAGCGCGCAGGAGCAGCGCGAATGGACGCGTGACCACGCCGAGTACGTCCTCACCAACCCCGACATGCTGCACCGCTCGCTGCTGCCCACCCACGACCGGTGGGCTCGGCTCCTCGCGACGGTCGACTTCGTGGTCGTCGACGAGTGCCATCACTACCGCGGCGTGTTCGGCGCCCACGTCGCGCAGGTGCTGCGACGGCTCCGCCGGGTGTGTGCCGCGCACGGGGCCGAGCCGACGTTCATCCTCGCGTCCGCGACGGTGGCCGAGCCGGAGGTGGCCGCGCGCCGGCTGACCGGTCTCGAGGTCGTGGCAGTCACCGACGACGACTCGCCCCGCGGCGAGGTCGCGGTCGGGCTCTGGGAGCCGCCGTTGACGTCGTACTCCGGCGAGCAGGGCGCACCGGTACGCCGCCCGGCGTCGGCCGAGACCGCCGACCTGCTGGCCGACCTCGTGGCCTCGGACGTCCGGACGCTGGCGTTCGTGCGATCGCGGCGCGGGGTGGAGCAGGTGGCCCAACGCGCGTCCGAGCTGCTCGCCGAGGTCGATCCGCTGCTGGCCACCCGCGTCGACTCCTACCGCGGCGGCTACCTGCCCGAGGAGCGGCGCGCGCTCGAGGACGACCTGCGCAGCGGCCGGCTGCTGGGCATGGCGGCGACCAACGCGCTCGAGCTCGGAATCGACGTGAGCGGGCTCGACGCGGTGCTGGTCACCGGCTTCCCCGGCACTCGGGCGGCGTTCTGGCAGCAGATCGGCCGCGCGGGGCGGACCGGTGGAGGGGCACTCGGCATGCTCATCGCCCGCGACGACCCGCTCGACACCTATCTCGTGCACCACCCGGAAGCACTGCTCGGCCGGCCGGTCGAGGGCACGGTGTTCGACCCGGACAACCCCTATGTCCTCGCACCGCACCTGTGCGCGGCCGCCCAGGAGCAGCCGCTCACCACGGCAGATCTACCGTTGTTCGGGCCTACCGCACGGGGGCTGCTCGACGACCTGGTGGAGGCGGGGCTGCTGCGGCGGCGGCCGCAGGGCTGGTTCTGGACCGACCGCCACCGGGCCACCGATCTCGCGGACATCCGGTCGACCGGCGGGGAGCAGGTCCAGCTGGTCGAGGTGGACACCGGGCGCGTGGTCGGCACTGTCGACGGCGGCCGGGCACACACCACGGCGCACACCGGCGCCGTCTACCTTCACCGCGGCGAAACCTGGCAGGTCGAGAGACTCGACCTCGACGATCACGTCGCCGAGATCCGCCGGACCGACGTCGACTACACCACGACCGCACGCGACGTCGCCGACATCGTGGTCGTCGAGGAGCGCGACCACCAGACGTGGGGGCGGTGCCGGGTCTCGTTCGGCTCGGTCGACGTGAGCAACCAGGTGACGTCGTACCTCCGACGGCGGAGCCGCACCGGTGAGGTCATCGACGAGACGCCCCTCGACCTGCCGGTCCGCACCCTCCGCACCAGCGCGGTGTGGTGGACGGTGCCCGACGACGTGCTCGAGGCGGCGGGGTTGCTGCGCGAGGACCTGCCCGGCTCGGCCCACGCCGCGGAGCACTGCTCGATCGGCCTGCTGCCCCTGTTCGCGACCTGCGACCGGTGGGACATCGGCGGGGTGTCGACCGCTCGTCACCCGGACACCGGGGTCCTGACCGTGTTCGTGCACGACGGGCACCCGGGCGGCGCGGGGTTCGCGGAGCGGGGCTACGCGACGGCGCGCGAGTGGCTCACCGCGACCCGGGCCACCATCGCCGCCTGTGAGTGCGTCAGCGGCTGTCCGTCCTGCATCCAGTCGCCGAAGTGCGGCAACGGCAACGACCCGCTCGACAAGGGCGGGGCGGTGCTGCTGCTCGACGCATTGCTCGCTCCCTGACGGCGCCCTGGGCTTATGCTCCCGCGCATGGTGATCTTCGGTCTGTTCCTCGTCGCCCTCGGCGCCGTGATCGTGCTGCTCGGACTGTTCACGTCCGAGGTCAAGCTCGACGACAACGAGGCGACGGTCGAGATCGCGAACGTCAACCTCTCGACCGAAGGACTGTTCCTCGCCGGCGTCGTCGCCGCCGCGCTCATCCTGGTCGGCCTGTGGGCGATCAAGCTGGGCGCGAAGATGGGCTGGAAGCACCGCAAGGAGCAGAAGCGGCTCAACGAGCTGTCCGAGAAGCTCGACAAGGTCGAGCTCGACCGCCGTCGCAGGGACGACGAGGACGGCGACCCGGTCACCTGAGCAGGGTCGCTCTCGGCTGACGTCAGCCGAAGTCGGTGGCCAATGCGCCCTGCTCGTCGACCCGGACGGGCGCGGTGCTCGCCTCGCTGGTGAGGGTCGCCGGCGCGTTCGGGATGACGACCGGCGTGCCGTCTCGCCGCCCGCATCGCGTCTCTCATGGAGTCCCCCGTACCCGTCCGGTTGGTCCCTGTCGTGCTGACCAGGAGGTCATCCCGACGGGGGCTCGGCAAACACGTCGACCGGACCCGCCCGTGCGGCCGCGGCGAGGTCGTGGGGCTGGCCGAGCCAGCGCGGACCGGGCACCACCACCTCGACCGTGACGTCCTGGTCCGCGATCGAGCACCGGGTGAGCCGGGCGCCGTTGTCACCGGCGACGGACGTCGCGGCGGCGCACGGGTCGCGGCCGTGCTGCGCCGCGGTCGCGCCCGCCAGTGCTGCCAGGTCGGCGGCCGCCTGGGCGGTGCGATGAGCAGCGACCATCGCGGCCACCACGGCAAGTGCGCAGCCGACGAGGAGAAGCACGCCCAGGCACGCCGTCACCAGCACCGTCGCGGCGCCCCGCTCCCCGCCGAGCCGGTGGCGGCGGTGCACCGTCACTGCTCCTCCTCGGCGACCGCGACGGCCTCGGCGCTCACATCGACGCCGGGCAGGAACGCGAACAGCCCACCCGGACCGGGCACGTGACCCTCCGCGCGAGCGACCACCCGGCCGTCGCTGGACGACACCAGCACCCGCACGCCTTCGGGCGCGACCCGCTCGCCCACGGCCACCGCCGCCCTCTCGTCGTCACCGCGCGCGACGGCCCGCGCGGTCTCGCGGGCGGCGTCGACGGTCCGGACCTGAGCGGCACCGACGGACAGCAGCCAGACCAACCCGATGGTGACCGCGACCAGGATCGGCAGTCCGAGGGCCAGCTCGGCGGTGACCGCACCGCGCGAGGTGCGGGACCGCGACCTAGGGCGCGTCTGCCTATCCCGCGACTGCTGCGCGGCGTTTCCGACTCGATCTGGCTGCGTTGGCGTCGCTCGATGGACGGACGAGCACGACTTCGCTCGGCCGTCATGCCAGATCGGCCGGAAACACCGCTCGCGACGCCGCCGGATAAACAGACACGCCCTAGTCATCCGATGCCGAGCAGACCGAAGACGTGGTCGAACAGGGTGCGCAGCATCCGGTCACCGAATCCGCCGGTGAGCAGCTTGTAGAGCAGTCCGGCGAGGCCGGCGCCGGCCGCCGTGCCCACGGCGTACTCGGCCGTCGTGATGCCGCGCTCCTCGGTGCGCCGCTGGGTCGTGGATCGGGTCATGGATGCCTCCTGGTCACGGGGCGGGACACCCGGTGCGGCCCGCCTGCGGGAGCGAGCCTGCGGGACCGGGCCGACCGGGCCGGTACGACGAGTGCCGGCCTGTGGAGAGCTCGCGCGTGTCGCAACCACCGGTGGACGGTTCGTGGGCTGGTCCGACGGAACGTCGTTCCGTCGCGATGGAACGCCTTCAGGGCATGACTACCCGCCCCAAAGGAGACGTTTCATGAACACTCAGAACCGTAGGCACGCGCGCGTGACCGTCAGGTGCGCCATCACAGTGGCCGGGGCCGCTGCATCGGTGGTGCTGGTCGGGTGCGGCTCCGACGAGCCCACCTCGAAGACAGCGTCGCCGGCCGCCGTGGACACCACTGATCCCGGAACTTCCGCTGCCACTCCCACCGCAAGCTCGACCGCCCCCACGTCCGAGGCCACAGCGGCGTCCCCGCTGGAGGGCGCCTGGCAGGCCGGTCCCGTCTCGCTCGCGGAGACCGAGGCCACCCTGCGCCGACACGGACTCGCCCGGTGGGTGGAGGACTACCGCGAGAACGCCCCGTTCTTCGCCAACACCCTGCTGACGCTCACGATCGAGAACGGCGCCTGGGACCTCTACGGCAAGTCGAAGGGTGGACCGCCGGAGCCGATCGACTACGACGCCGAGTACGAGATCGACGGCGACACCGTGGTCTTCCACCACTCCGACGGCTCGAACACCTACCGCTGGGAGGTCGACCATGACGTCCTGCGACTCCACTTCGTCAAGTCGACGCTGCCCGCCTACCGCGGGATCCCGGACGAGGTGTTCCAACGCGCGCTCTACATGACCTCCACGTTCACGAGGTAGCGCTGAGCCGGGGAAGCTGACCGAGGTCGGCGCTCACCACGCGATCGAGCGCGCCAGCCCGGCGACCAGGGGCACGATCCCGAGCAGCAGGAAGGCCGGCAACAGGCAGACCCCCAGCGGGACCGCAGCTCGGACGCCGACCGTGCGCGCTCGGTCCTCGACCTCGGCCCGCGAGCGGCGTGCGAGCTCTTCGGACAACCGGTCGACGGCGGCGACGACCGGCGCGCCGGACCGATGGGCGCGCGCCATCGTGCGACCGAGCGGTCCGATCGCAGGATCGTCCGCGAGCGCGGCCCACACGACCAGCGGGTCGCCCCCGAGCGCCAACCGAGCCGCGACCGGCGCGAGCCTCTCGGCGGCGGCACCTGGCAGCGCGCGGCAGACCAGGTCGATGGCGGCTCGTGGGTCGGCACCAGAGCGCAGCGCTGCGCCGAGGAGGGTGACCACGTGGGGCAGGTCGCGTCGTACCTCCTCACGCCGGAGGCGCACGGATCTCGGTTCGATCCGGCCGGCCACCACCCAGGTCGTGCCGCCGGCGGCCAGTCCGGCGACCGGCGCCGCCGGACCCCCGAGCACCGCGGCCGCACCGACCCCGGCCAGGAGCGCGCACGGCAGCCGCCAGCCCCGCAGTCCGGCTGGGGCCTTGGCAGGTGCCGGCAGGCTCGCACGTGCTGGATCAAGCCGGAGCCGCCGTCGGCCGGGCGTCGCGAGCGCGATCGCAAGGCCGGCGAGCACGGCGGCGATGACCCACACGTCACCGCCCCCGCTCGACGTCGTGAGCCAGGGCCTCTATCCACGCCAGCCCAGCGATCCCGAAGCCGATGCCGCCCGCCAGGCAGGCCCATCCGACCGGGTGACCGAAGAGGAACGCCCATGGATCGGCACCGGCGCCGCTGCCCATCAGCAACGCGGCCAACGGCAGGCAGGCGACGAGTCGGGCCGTGGCCCGCGCCGATGCCAGCTCGCCGATCACCACCCGGCGGGTCTGTTCGGCGTCCCGCAGCTCGTGCGCGACCCGGGCGAGCGCGTCGGCGAGCCCGTGTCCGGTCCGGTGCGCGACCTGCCAGGCGGCGGCCACTACGCGGAGGTCTCCCGCGCCCGGGCTGCCGGCGAGATCCCGCAGGGCCGCCGGGACGTCGCCGCCGGCGGCCGCGGTACGAGAGACCGGCAGCAACGCCGACCACTCGGTGGCGAGCCGCTCGAGAGCAGTGGCGGGGGTCTGGCCGGCGGCCAGCTCGGCTTGCAGGCCGTCACACATCTCCACCACTCGCGCCCGCACCTGCCGGGCCGCACGACGAGAGCGGTGCCGTGCCACCAGGTCGTACGGCGCGAGTCGGCGCCAGCACCGCCGGGCGGGGACCGGCACGACCACCGGGGCCGGCCGGGTCGACAGCAACGCCGCACTCCCCGCGAGCAAGCACGTGACGATGGCCCACCCGGTCAACGACGCCTCCGGGTCTCTATCAGGTCGAGCAGCCGGCCGGCCGCGGCTCCGGCGGAAAGCGCGCCCGCCCGATCGATCCGCGTCGCCGCCACCGTGCGCGCCAGGCCCGCCTCGTCGCGCTCGAGCACGGCCACCTCGCTCAGCCGTCGCTGCCCGTCGCGGTCGCGGGTCATGTGGAGCACGACGTCCAGCGCCGACCCGAGCTGGCTGTGTGCCGCGGCCCGGCCGAGGCCCGCGGCGAGCGCGAGCGCCTCGATCCGGGCGGGCAGGTCCGCCGCGGAGTTGGCGTGCAGCGTGCCGCAGCCACCTTCGTGCCCGGTGTTCAGCGCCGCCATCAGGTCGACCACGGCGCCGTCCCGCACCTCGCCGACCACCAGCCGGTCCGGCCGCATCCGCAGCGCCTGGCGCACCAGGTCGCGCATGGGCACCGCACCCGCGCCCTCCAGGTTGGCGGGCCGCGCCTCGAGCCCGACCACGTGCGGGTGATCGGGACGCAGTTCCGTCGCGTCCTCGACGACCACGATCCGCTCTGCCGGATCGACCGCGCCGAGCAGCGCCGACAGCAGCGTGGTCTTGCCGCTGCCGGTGCCGCCGGTCACGAGGAACGCCAGCCGGGCGCCGACGACCAACCTCACCAGGTCGAGCGACTCGTCGGTCAACGTGCCGGCGTCGCACAGCTGCGCGAGGGTGAAGCCGCCCCGCCGCGGCACCCGGAGCGAGATCGCCGTCCCCGGCCGGGCCAGTGGTGCGAGCACCGCATGGCACCTGGTGCCGTCGGGGAGCCGGACGTCGGCGTACGGCGCCGCGTCGTCGAGCCGCCGGCCCCCGATGGCGACCAGCCGCTGCGCGAGCCGTCGTACGGCGTCCTCGGTGCCGAGCCGCACGTCGGTCGGCTCGAGCCCCGACCCGCGGTCGATGTGGACCTCGCCCGGGCCGTTGACGAGCACGTCGGTCACTCCTGACAGCTGCAGCAGCGGGTCGAGCGGCCCGGCGCCGATCACATCGCGCCGCAGCGCCTCGTGGACCGCCAGCACGGTCGCGTCGCCAACCGGACGGCCGGCGGCACGAAGGGCCTCGGCGACCCGTTGTGGCGTCAGCTCGCCCTCGGATCGGGCCAACCGGCTGCGCACCTCCTCGACCAGGACCGCGTTCGGCTCGGTGCTCACAGCAGGTCCTCGACCGGCTTGCCGAGCACGGTCGCGACCGCGCGGGCGAGCGGCCCGCGTCGCGACCGCAGCGGTCCGAGCCCGAGATCGAGCGCCTCGGCCAGCCGGGGCTGGTCGCGCATCTGCACCGCGACCGGCAGGCGCACCGCGGACTGCACGTCGGCCGCGTCGACGGACTCGCCGCGGAGGACGAGACCGACATCGGGATGGTCGGCGAAGCGCGCCCGCATCCGGGCGGCGGCGCTCACGCCGAGCACGCTCCCCACGGTCACGACGAGCAGCCGGTCGCAACGGGCCGCGACCTCGTCGACCAGCTTGTCGGGCGTGCGGGGCAGATCGACGACGACGAGGTCGTGGCCACGACGTGCGGCCGAGAGCGCCTCCCGCACCGCGAACGCCTGCAGGGTCTGGGCGCCGGCTCCGACGTACCACGACAGCACGCCCAACGCGCCCGCCCGCGGCAACGCCTCGCGCAGCGCGCGAGCACTGAGCCGGCCAGTGGTCTGGCAGAGGGCGTCCCAGCGGAACCCTTCGGTGCGCTCGAGTCCGAGCATCCGGTCGAGCCCGGGACCCTGCGGGTCGCAGTCGATCACCACGGCCTCGCCGCACCTCGCCGCACCCTGCCCGAGCGCGCACGCGAAGGTGGTCGCCCCGGCGCCGCCGGACCCGCCGATCACACCGATCACCCGGCCGCGGGTCGTCCGTCGCTCGGTCAGGTCGGCGAGCAGCTCGACCAGCCAGGCCGAGGAGCCGGCCAGCTCCACCACCTGCTCGGCGCCGAGCCGCAGCGCGGTGCGGAACAGGTCGTCCGGCGCCCGCTGGTGCGCGACGACGTAGACGTGCGGACGCTTCTCCGGCGCGATCCGCGCGAGCTCCTCGGCAAGATCGGCTCCGAGGAGTACGACGGGCGCGCGGCTCCAGGCAGCGAGGGCAGCGAGCGGCTCGTGAGCCGTCACCGGCGTGACGTCGGCGGCGGCCGCCAGCGCCTCGAGCTCACCGAGCAGGCCCTGGTCGGCCGTGAGGAGGAGCGGGGCGGGGACGGTCAGAGGTGGGGCGGTGATGGTCTTCATGGAAGGCATGTCGCCGCATCGCTCTCCCGCCACGCCAGGACGTTCGTGGGCTGTGGACCCGGGCCTGCCACCGCTCGACTGTGGACGATTGAGGGACCGCGCCGAAGCGGTGGTGAAGCGCCGTCCGCGCCGGCAACGCCCCTACGATTGGGGCATGGGCCCCGAGGCGGCGTTCTTCGACCTCGACAAGACGATCATCGCCAAGTCGAGTGCACTTGCCTTCAGCAAGCCCTTCGCCGCCGGCGGCCTGATCTCGCGTCGCTCGGTGCTGCGGTCGGCGTACGCCCAGTTCGTGTTCGTCGTCGGCGGCGCCGACCATGACCAGGTGGAGAAGGTGCGGCAGTTCATGTCGCAGCTGGTCGCGGGCTGGGACGTCGCGACGGTCAAGGAGATCGTCGCCGACACCCTGCACAACATCGTCGACCCGTTGGTCTATGACGAAGCCGTCCACCTGATCGCGGAGCACAAGGCAGCCGGGCGCGACATCGTGATCGTGTCCTCGTCGGGGGCCGACGTCGTCGAGCCGATCGGCGCCATGCTCGGCGCCGACCGGGTGGTGGCGACCCGGCTCGAGATCGTCGACGGCAAGTACACCGGCGAGATCGACTACTACGCCTACGCCGAGGAGAAGGCCAACGCGATCCGGGGGCTCGCCGACGAACGTGGCTACGACCTGACGGCCTGCTACGGCTACAGCGACTCCGCCACCGACATCCCGATGCTCGAAGCGGTCGGCCATCCGCACGTCGTCAACCCGGACCGCGAGCTGCGCAAGGTGGCGGCGTCACGGGCCTGGCCGGTGCTGATCTTCAGCAAGCCCGTTGCGCTGCGCAGCCGGGTTCCGCTGCCCCCGCCGAAGCCCACGCTCGCCGCCCTCGCGGTGGGTGGAGCGGTGGCCGTGGGGGCCGCCGTCTGGGTCGGAGCGCGGCGCCGCGGGGCGCCCAGCGCCTGACCAGCGCCTGAACACCGCCTGACCCCCGGGGGCCGCTTGCTCCCGCCAAAAGTCAACCCTTGAAGGTGGCCACGGACCGGCGTACAAAGGTGAGCAGAACTCAAAAGCAACACATGGCCCAGGTACCCACGCGGCGATCTACCCTTCCTAACAGGGCGCCTGTCACCGGGAAACGCTCGGGACGGCTTATCTGATGCACGCCTGGTAGCCAAAGGGCACATGTGTCAGCGGTGGCACCCGAGACACTTCATTGACTCGGGTGCCACCTGCATATTTCGGGACTACTCGGTAGCTCGCACAAGCGGGCTGGCTTCGGCGGCGGCGGCGTACGCCTCGGCGGCGTAGAGCAGCCAGGAGTGGATGCCCGAGGTCGTGCCGCTGGCATAGCCACGGAGGTTCGACTCGTACTCCGCGCGCAGTGCGAGGTGGGCGGCCTCGGGTACGACGAGGGACTTCTCGTCCACGCCCTTCGCCGCGATCAGCAGGCGCTCGGCGGCCCGGGCGACGATGCCGTTGTGCGACGGGAACGGCGAGTTCACAACCAGCTCGGCGTGCACGACGGCCGCGACGGCGAGCGCGGGTGCCTCGGTGGTCGCCGTGACCAGGTCGGCGACGGTGCGCAGCAGGCCGGCGGACTCGGCATCGCGCGGCCGGCCGAGCCGGTCGGCGGGCAGCGAGCCATGCCCGGCCAGCGCGTGCAGACGGGCGAAGGCCTGCAACGGCGCGCGTCGTACGACGGGAATGAGCGATAGCAGCTCGGTCGACACCCGCACCGCGTCGGCCGCAATCTCGTCGCCCTGCCCTTCGCGCACCTCGGCCAGCGAGGAAGCGGAACCCTCGAGCACGCCACTCGCGTGGGCGCCGCGGAGGAGCGACTCGGCCGTCATCTCGGGGCCGGTACGACGAAGGCCGCGGTCGCGCAGCACCACGTCGATCCCGTCGCGCGCCCCGGCGAAGGCCGACGGGACGCCCTCGAGCGACACCAACCAGGCCAAGGGGTCCGCGCTCACCAGATCAACGTTACCGAGCGACTACGGTGAGTCCCGATGGCACCCAACGATTCCTCACCCGACGCCGGACCCGAACCGTCCCTCTGCTTCGGCAGCGTGGTCGACGCCTACGAGCGCGGCCGTCCGGGCTATCCGATCGATGCAGTCCGGTGGCTGACGGGCGACGAGCCGCTGTCGGTCCTCGAGCTGGGTGCCGGCACCGGCAAGCTCACCCGCGAGCTGGTCGCTCTCGGCCACGACGTGCACGCGACCGATCCCGACCCGGCGATGCTCGACATCCTCTCCCGCAACTACGTCGTCACCCGGATCTCCCAGACCACGGCCGAGGAGATCCCGGTCCCCGACAGCACCTTCGACATCGTCATCGCCGCGCAGTCCTATCACTGGTTCGACCACGAGCAGGCGCTGCCCGAGATCGCGCGCGTGCTGAAGCGCGGCGGGTCGCTGAGCCTGGTGTGGAACACCCGCGACGAGCGGATCCCGTGGGTCAAGCGACTCGGCCGCGTCATCGGTAGCCAGGAACAAGGGGCCGGTCCCGGCGACGAGCTCGAGACGTCGCCGTACTTCGGGCCGCTCGAGCACGAGACCTTCAAGCACTGGCAGGTCGTCAACCGGTCGTCCATCCAGGACCTGGTCCTGTCGCGCTCCAACGTCGCCACCCTGTCCGCCGAGGCACGCGCGGCGAAGCTGCGCGAGGTGCTCGCGTTCTACGACGACTTCGGCCGAGGCATGGACGGCATGCAGCTGCCCTACCTCACCGAGTGCTACCGCGCCGTCGTCGGCATCAAGCCGCAGTCCGCGGCGACCGCGTCCGCGGCCGCGTACGTCGGAGAGTCCACCGAGCCGGTCTCGCTCTCCGACGCCGAGGAGCTCACCGAGGTCGTCGACCCGCCGACCGACGACGACTCCGGCGTACTCCTCATCGACTTCCGCTGACCCACGAAGCGGGTGGCACGATGTCAGCATGCGGCGACGGGGGCACCTCGGGAGTGAGGCCGATCGGGCGGCGTTCCGGGCGCTCCACCAGGCGTCGCTGGCCTCGCCGGCGCTGCGGGAGGGGTTGAACGGAGACAGTGCGGAGCGCGCGAGCCGGCACCTCCGGACCCTGCTCGGTACGCCGGCGCTCGCCCTCACCGACACTGCGACGACCTTGGCGTGGGACGGATCGGGCCGCCACCACGAGCCCCAGGCCGGGGCACTCGCCGCGATGCTGCTGGCACCGACCGGCAACGAGCCCGCCCGCGGGTGGACCCGGACCGTCGAGCCCGAGCAGGTCACCTGCACGACGGCCGGCTGTCCGGTGCGCACCGGGGTGATCAGCCCCCTGGTCGCCGACGGCCGGGTGATCGGCACCGTCCAGGCCTACGCGTCGACGATCACGGCCGGTCTGATCCGGGCCACCGAGGAGGTCGCGCAGTGGGTGTCCGGCCAGCTGGAGCTGGCCGAGCTCGACGCAAGCCGCAACCGCGCCATCGAGGCAGAGGTCCTGGCGCTGCGCGCGCAGATCAGCCCACACTTCATCTACAACTCCCTCGGCGCGATCGCCAGCTTCGTGCGCACCGATCCCGACCGGGCCCGCGAGCTGCTGCTGGAGTTCGCCGACTTCACGCGCTACTCCTTCCGACGGCACGGCGAGTTCACGACCCTGGCGGAGGAGCTGCGCTCGATAGAGCGCTACCTGCTGCTCGAGCAGGCGCGCTTCGGCGACCGGCTCCGGGTGACGCTGAACATCGCGCCCGAGGTGCTGCCCGTCGTCGTACCGTTCCTCTGCATCCAGCCGCTCGTCGAGAACGCCGTCCGCCACGGCCTCGAGTCCTCCGCGACGGTGGGCCATCTCCGGATCGTCGCCCACGACCGCGGGCACGAGTGCGTCGTCGAGGTCGAGGACGACGGGGTCGGCGAGGACCCCGACAAGGTACGACGCGCCCTGGCCGGTGACGCCGCCCTCGACTCGGTCGGTCTGGGCAACGTCGACTCACGGCTGCGCGCGACGTTCGGGGACGACTACGGTCTGGTCGTGGAGACGGCACCCGGAGCAGGCACGAAGGTCATCGTGCGGGTGCCGAAGTTCGCACCGGGGGTGATCGCGCAATGACCGGCCTGAGGGTCCTCGTGGTCGACGACGAACAGCCGGCACTCGACGAGCTCGCGTTCCTCCTCGACGCCGACGATCGGGTTTCCGAGGTGGCCACGGCGGCCACCGCCACCGAGGGACTGAGGATCCTCCGCGAGACCGACGTCGACGCTGTCTTCCTCGATATCCAGATGCCGGGGCTCAGCGGTCTGGAGCTGGCCGAGGTGCTCGGCCGGTTCAAGGAGCCGCCACCGGTCGTCTTCGTGACCGCCCACGAGCAGCACGCGGTCGACGCGTTCGAGCTCCACGCCGTCGACTACGTGCTCAAGCCGGTGCGCGCCGACCGGCTCGCCGAGGCGGTACGCCGGGTCCTGTCGGGCAGCAGAACAGCACCCGAGGACACCCCGATCGCGGTGGAGCGCGGTGGGGTGACCCGCTTCGTCGACCGCGGCGCGATCTCCTACGTCGAGGCACACGGCGACTACGCCCGGCTGCACACCCGTGCCGGCGACGCCTACCTGGTGCGGATCCCGCTCTCGACGCTCGAGGAGGAGTGGCGCTCGGCCGGGTTCCACCGGATCCACCGCTCGTTGCTCGTCGCGCTCGCCCACATCGACGAGCTGCGCACGGACGCCGGCCGCTGCTCGGTACTCGTCGGTGATGCCGAGCTGCCGGTCGCCCGCCGCCACACCCGGGAGCTCCGCGACGTGCTGGTACGCCGGGCGCGCGACCAATGACCGGGTCTCGGTACGCCCTCGCGCTGCGCGCTCGGGCTACTCGCCCACCGACCTGTCGGCGGCGACCGCGATGACCGACCCGCGGCCGCAACGGGTCCGGGTCACCGGACCACCGCGGTACTCGAGCGGGCCGCGCAACCGGCTCGGCGACGTCCACGAGCAGACGCCGCTGGGTGACGTCTTCCTCCGCTCGCTGCTCAGGGAACAGCTCGCCCTCGCGATCCGGGTGCTGGTGCTGCTCGGCCTGACCCTCGGCCTGCTGCCGATCCTGTTCCACCTCTGGCCCGAGCTCGCCGACCTCGAGCTGGCCGGGCTGCCGATCGCCTGGCTGGTGCTCGGAGGCCTGGTCTATCCGTTCCTGCTGCTGGTCGGCTGGCGCTACGTGCGCAGCGTCGAGCGCAACGAGGGCGACTTCACCGACCTGGTCGAGGGGGCTCCCGAGTGACGGCGGAGACGTGAGCGCGGACGCCCTCCCCGGCCTGATCGCCGTCCTCGTTGTCACCGTCACCACGATCGCAATCGGCTCCTGGGGCCTACGGTTCTCCCGCACCACCAGCGACTTCTTCGTGGCGTCCCGCACCGTCAACCCGCGGCTGAACGCGTCGGCGATCGGCGGCGAGTACCTCTCCGCCGCCTCCTTCCTCGGTATCGCGGGCCTGCTGCTCGTCGGCGGCGCCGAGATGCTCTGGTACCCCGTCGGCTGGACCGCCGGCTACCTGGTCCTGCTGGTGCTGGTCGCCGCGCCGCTGCGCCGCTCCGGCGCCTACACGCTGCCCGACTTCGCCGAGGCCCGGCTCGGCTCGCGGGTCGCCCGATCGGCGTGCTCGCTGCTGGTGGTCGGGGTCGGGTGGCTCTACCTGCTGCCGCAGTTCCAGGGCGCCGGGCTCACGCTCGAGTCCGCGATCGGCGCACCGCGCTGGGTCGGTCCCGTCATCGTCGGCGTCGTCGTCCTGGTCAACGTGATGTCAGGCGGCATGCGGTCGATCACCTTCGTCCAGGCCTTCCAGTACTGGCTCAAGCTGACCGCACTGCTGGTGCCCGCCATGGTGCTGCTCGCGGTGTGGCTGGATGACGGGCGACCCAGCGGCTCCGGTGCCGGCGCGGGCTGGTCGGTACCGGTCGCCGACGGCGGGGCGATCGGGCTCTACACGACGTACTCGCTGATCATCGCGCTGTTCCTCGGCACCATGGGCCTGCCGCACGTCGTCGTACGGTTCTACACCAACCCGGACGGCCGCGCCGCGCGCCGTACGACGCTGGTGGTGCTGGCCCTGCTCGGCCTCTTCTACCTGTGGCCACCGGTCTTCGCCGCTCTCGGCCGGGTCTACGGCGGCGAGCTGATCGCGGACGGGCGTGGTGACGTCCTGATCCTCGAGCTGCCGAGGCTGATGATGAGCGGGTTCGGCGGCGAGCTGTTGACGGGGCTCGTGACCGCGGGTGCCTTCGCGGCGTTCCTGTCGACCGCGTCCGGCCTGGCGATCGCGGTGTCCGGCGTGCTGACACAGGACGTCACCAGCCGCTTCGTCGGTGAGCGCGGCCCGACCGCGTCGGTTGCCGCCGCGTTCCGGCTGGCCGCGGTCTTCGCGGTGTCGGTGCCGGTCGTGGTCGCGCTGTTCGCGACCAACGTCGGTGTCGCGCAGTCGGTGGGCCTGGCGTTCGCGGTCGCAGCGTCGACGTTCTGCCCGTTGCTGATGCTCGGGATCTGGTGGCGCCGCCTCACCGACGTCGGCGCACTCGCCGGTCTCGCCACGGGGGGCCTGGGCGCCGGCGGCGCCGCGGTGCTCAACCTCGTCGGCGTGGAGGCGTCGGGCTGGCTCGGCGCCCTGCTCACCCAACCGGCCGCGTGGAGCGTGCCCATCGCCTTCGCGACGATGGTGCTGGTGTCGCTGGCGACACCGTCGCGCACGCCGATCCACGCGCGGCGGTTCCTGGTGCGGCTCCACACCCCCGAGGTGCTGGAAATCGGGGACTAGGCCGAGACCCGCTCCTCGACGAGCATGCGCGACGCCCGTTGGCAGATCAGGTCGACGACCCGCGGGTGCGGACCGATCACGCCGGCGACGACCGAGGCATCGGCGCGGAGCGCCTCCACCTGGGCGCGGTTGGCGAAGAAGCCCGGCGCCAGGAGGTACGGCGACACCGCGTCGCCGGGACGGACGACGTCGGCCGGGCGGACGCCGATGCCGGACAGGGTCGCGAGGCGGACCGGTGCACCCCAGAGCTCGGCCAGCAGCCGGGTGGCGCCGTCGAGGTCGGGGGTTGCCGACGGATCGGTCGACCCGGCGGCGATCATCACCACCGGCCGGCCCGGCACGGCGCCGGCCTCGACCAACCGGTCGACCTGCGCCGCGGCGAGCAGCGGGTCCGGCCCGAGCGGACCGCCGAGCGCGACATCGGCCCCGCTCACGGCGGCCGGCAGGTCGTGGCGCACGTGGAAGCCGGTCGACAGCAGCAGCGGTACGACGATCGCCGGTCCGTGCACTGCCGCGACCGCGTCGGAGACGAGCGGCGCGCACAGCTCGACGTACGACGCCGTCGACGCCATGCCGAGCCGGCGGCCGGCGGCCGCGGTGAGCTCGGCCGCCACCCGGTTGCCGGCGGCGTTGCGGGTACCGTGGGCGACCGTGACAAGCTCGGTCATGACCTGACCGCCAGCCGGTAGCCACGCTTCACGACGGTCTGGACGCAACGGGTGCCGAGCGCCGCACGCAGTCGGGCGACGGCCATCTCGACCGCGTGCTCCGAGCCGGCGGTGCCGGACGGCAGCGACGTGAGCAGGTCGCGCCGGGAGACCACGGTGCCGGGATTGACCAGCAGCGCCGAGAGCACGGCGTACGGCGCCGGGGAGAGCTTGACCGCGGCGCCGTCGAGGAGCACGTCGTCGCCGTGCAGCAGCAAGGTGTGTCCCGCGACCTCGAGCGAGACGCCGCCGGCCCGCGACGGCAGCTCGGCCTCGAGCTGCTTGACCATCGCCACCAGTCGCGAGCGCTCCGGATAGATCGACGGGACGCCCCACATCTCGAACGCCGCCGCGGTGACCGGTCCGACGCAGCACGCGATCACGTCGGCCTGGAAGGCGCCGATCACGTCGTCGCGGTGGCCGGCGGTGGCCGCGGCCTCCATCATCGCGGCGACGGCGGGCGCCGCGGTGAAGGTGACCGCGTCGATCCGGCCCTCCACCACGGCCTCGACCAGCTCGAACATCGGCTCCAGGTCCTCGGCGGCGTTGACGCGGTAGACCGTCACCGTGGTGACCTCCGCGCCGAGCCGGCGCAGGGCATGAGCGGCCATCGAGAGCGACTGGCCGTGCTCCTGGACGACGATGCGGAGCCCGCTTAGGTCGCGGCCGCGCAGGTGCGCCAGCACGTCCTCGAACTCCTCCGACTCGGGCGCCCACAGCTCGCGCAGCCCGAACCGCCGAAGCGCCCCGACACTCTTCGGGCCGCGGGCGAGGATCTCGGCCGCGCCGAGGTGGGTGACCAGGTCGTCCAGCAGCCCCCACCGGTCGGCCGCCGTCAGCCACGACTTCATCCCGATGCCGGTGGTCGCCAGGAAGATGTCGACCGGCTGCGACAGGACGTCCTTGGTCGCTGCGAGGAGTGCGACCTCGTCGATCCGGTTGGGATCGACCGACAGCGCGGGGGCGTGGATCACCGTCGCGCCGCGTCGCTCGAGGAGCGCGATCTGCTCCTCGGAACGGCGTGCCGCGGTGACACCCACCGTGAATCCCGCCAGCGGCCGGTCGGGCACTGACTCCTCCTCCACGACGCTCACGTGCTGCGAGGTCCCACTTCCACGACCCCGTCGACCACCCGCACGTCGTACGTCGCCACGGCGACGCTGGGATCGTCGAGGCAGTGTCCGTCGCGCAGGTCGAACGCCTGCTTGTGCATCGGGCTGGCCACGAACGGGACGTCCTCGCCGTCCACCGCCTTGGTGCCGACGATCCCGCGCGCGAGGACCGATGCCTTGGAGAATGGATCGTAGTTGGAAAGGGCGTAGACGTGGTCATCGAAGGTGCGGATGACCGCAACCGCCTCGCCGCCGACGAGCGCGGTCACGCCGCCCTCGCGCTCGATCTGGTCGAGCCGGCAGACCGGTTCGAACGGGATCTCGACACGCCCTCGGCCAGCGCCTCGGACTGCTCGATCAACGAATGCCTCGGTCATCAGGGAGCTCCTACCGGGATCGTGCTGCCGAGCGAGACCGGCCCGTCCGTGGTCCCGGCCTGGATCTGGCCACGCTCCTCGCGGAAGGTGATGTTGGGGTCCGGCGTGCCGGGCGCGTTGACGAAGGACACGAAGCGGGCCATCTTCTCGGGGTCCTCGATGGTGGCCTTCCACTCGTCGAAGTACGACTCGACGTGGCGCGACATCGCCGCCTCCAGCTCCGCGCCCAGGCCGAGAGCGTCGTCGACGACGACCTCGCGGACGCGCTCGAGGCCGCCGTCGACCGAGTCCACCCAGTACGACGTCCGCTGCAGCCGGTCGGCGGTGCGGATGTAGTACATGAGGAACCGGTCGAGGTACTGGATCAGGGTGTCCTTGTCGAGGTCGCCGGCCAGCAGCTGGGCATGGGACGGGATCGCGCCGCCGTTGCCGCCGACGTAGAGGTTCCAGCCCTTCTCGGTGGCGATGACTCCGAAGTCCTTCGACCGCGCCTCCGCGCACTCGCGAGCACAGCCGGAGACGCCGCCCTTGAGCTTGTGCGGCGAGCGCAGGCCCCGGTAGCGGAGCTCGAGCTCGATCGCGAGGCCGACGGAGTCCTGGACGCCGTAGCGGCACCAGGTCGAGCCGACGCACGACTTCACCGTGCGCAGCGACTTGCCGTAGGCGTGGCCGGACTCCATGCCGGCATCGACGAGCCGCTTCCAGATCTTCGGCAGGTCCTCCATGCGCGCGCCGAACAGGTCGATCCGCTGGCCACCGGTGATCTTCGTGTAGAGGCCGAAGTCCTTGGCCACCTCACCGATCACGATCAGCTTGTCGGGCGTGATCTCGCCACCCGGGATCCGGGGTACGACGGAGTACGTGCCGTTCTTCTGCAGGTTGCCGAGGTAGGCGTCGTTGGTGTCCTGGAGCTGCCGGTTGCCCGGCTCGAGGACGTGGTGGTTGAGGAGGCTGGCCAGGATCGACGCCACCGCCGGCTTGCAGATGTCGCAGCCGCGGCCGCTGCCGTGTGCCTCGACGATGTCGTCGAAGCGCGTGTACCCGTGCACGGCCACGACGTCGAACAGCTCCTGCCGGGTCATCCGGAAGTGCTGGCAGAGGGATCGGTCGACCTCCTTGCCGGTGGCCGCGAAGTAGTCCTCGACGATCTTCTTCACCACGGTCTTGCACGAGCCGCAGGTCGAGCCGGCCCGGGTGTGGGTGGTGACGCAGGCCGCGTCGGAGCAAGGCGCTCCGTCGTTGAGGGTCGACTCGTCGGAGACCGCTGCCTTGATCTCGGCCTTCGTGACGTCGTTGCAGGAGCAGACCTGCATGTCGTCAGGCAGGTCCAGCTCCATGCCGCCGCGCGAGGACGGGAGAATCAGCTCTTCGGGGTTCTCCGGGAGCTCCATGCCCGAGGCGACCATCGGTCGGAGGATCCCGTACGCCGCCGCGTCGCC
Organism: uncultured Actinomycetota bacterium; assembly: GCA_963846535.1. Classification (GTDB taxonomy): domain Bacteria; phylum Actinomycetota; class Actinomycetes; order Propionibacteriales; family Nocardioidaceae; genus Nocardioides. The sequence goes on along the minus strand of CAWJWK010000008.1, from coordinate 641,232 downwards.
GACCAGCACGCCGCCGAGCAGCCGCTTGCCGTCCTCGCTGATGACCAGCTTCTTGTAGACCCCGGAGACGGCGTCCTGGTAGGTGAGCTCGAGCGCGCCCTCCGTCCGGCCGTGCGCGTCACCGAACGACGCCACGTCGACACCGAGCAGCTTCAGCTTGGTCGACATGTCCGCACCGGTGAACGAGCCCACGCCACCGAGCAGCCGGTCGACGACGATCTCCGCCATGTCGTAGCCCGGCGCGACCAGTCCGTACATGACGCCCTGCACCGCGGCGCACTCGCCGATCGCCCAGATGTGCTCCTCGGACGAGCGCAGCGACTCGTCGACCTGGATGCCGCCGCGGTCGGCGACGTCGAGGCCGGCCGCGCGAGCCAGCGCGTCCCGCGGCCGGATACCGGCGGAGAAGACCACGATGTCGACGTCGAGCGGGTTGCGGTCCTTCAGCGCGAGCCGCTCGACCTTCCCCTTCTTGTCCCCGAGCACGGCTTCGGTCATCGCGCCGGTGTGCACGGTCAGGCCGAGGCTGTCGATGTGCCGGGTCAGCGTCTTGCCGCCGATGTCGTCGACCTGCACGGCCATCAGGCGGGGCGCCAGCTCGACGACGTGGGTCTCCAGGCCGAGCTGGTGCAGCGCGTTGGCGGCCTCGAGGCCGAGGAGACCGCCGCCGATGACCGCGCCGACCCTGCCCTTGCGGGCGGACTCGCGGATTGCGTCGAGGTCCTCGATCGTGCGGTAGACGAAGCAGTTGTCCAGGTCGTGGCCCGGCACCGGCGGCACGAACGGCGCTGCACCGGTCGCCAGCACCAGCTCGTCGTAGTGCAGGTCCTCACCGGACGCCAGGGTCACGATCCGCTGGCGCGGCGAGATCGCCACGACCTCGGTGTTGACGCGCAGCTTCACCCGCGGGTCGTCGTACCTCCCGGAGGGGAGGTAGCTCAGCGCTTCGGCGCCCACCTCGAAGTACGACGTCAGGGCGACCCGGTCGTACGCCGGTCGCGGCTCGGCACCGAGCACGGTGATGTCGTAGGTCTCGGTGAGACCGCGCGAGATCGCGGACTCCACGAACCGGTGACCCACCATGCCGTGGCCGACCACGACGAGCTGCTTGCGGAGGTGCGGTGCCATCACTGGACTCCTTCTGGGGTGAGGCGGGACCGTTCGGCCAGCAGCTGGCGGACGGTCGATGCGCAGCCACCGCAACCGGTGGTCGCACGCGTGGTCTCGCGGGCATCGGCAAAGGTTGCGCACGCCCGGATGGCTCCGACGGTGACGCCGGCGCAGTTGCAGATCTCCGCGTCGTCGGGGAGCTGCACGGGCCCGGCAGTGCGCTCGGCCAGGAGCAGGTCGCCGGGCTCGGTCGGGCCGAGCACGGTCTGCCGGTCGTAGTGCTGGGTGATCAGGCCGATCCGGTTGAGGTCGCCGACCAGGGCGCCGGCCACGATCCGGCCTTCGCGGATGACCAGCTTGCGGTGCGAGCCGCGCACCGGGTTGGACATCTCGACGACCTCGCCCCCGTTGAGCACCTCCGCCTCCGGGTCGCCGAGCACGGCGACGTCGAGATCGGTGGCCCGGAGCCGGGCGACGATCCGGCTGCCGTCGTACCTGGCCGGCTCGTCGGTCAGGACGCCGGCGAGCACCCCCGCCTGCTCCCACGCCGGCGGCACGAACCCGGTGACCCGGCCCTGCCCGTCCGATGACAGAGTCTCGGCGCAGTCGCCGATCGCGTGGATGTCGGGGTCGGAGACGCTGGCGAGGCGGTTGTCGACGACGATGCCGCGCCGGACCTCGAGGCCCGCCCGCCGGGCCAGCGCGGTTGACGGCCGGCCACCGGCTGTGAGGATGACGAGGTCGGTGTCGAGGGTGAACCCCGTGTCGAGACGCAGTGCCGCCCGGCCGTCGGGCCCGTCGCTGAGCCGGATCGCGCGGGCGCCCGTGTAGACCGTGACCCCGAGCTTCTTCAGGTCGCGCGCCAGGATCGTGCCGGCGGCGCTGCCCAGCCGCTGGTGGAGCAGGTGGTCGCCGCCCTCGACGATCTCGGTGTCGAGACCGCGGGTGCCCAGGGCCCGGGCGACCTGGAGGCCGAGCAGCCCGCCGCCGACCACCACCGCGCGCTGTCCCTCGGTGGTCGAGCTCAGCTCACCCAACAGCCGCTGGCAGTCGTCGAGGGAGCGGAACGCGTGCACCGACTCGTGCAGCGAGCCGTCCATCCGCACCAGGCCGCGGATCGGCGGGAGCGTGGGGATGCTGCCGGTCGCGAGCACCAGCGCGTCGTACTCGATGATCGTGCCGTCGACGAGCATCACGTCCTTGAGATCCCGCTCGACCTCGAGGACGCGGGCGCCGAGGCGGAGGTCGATCCCGTGCTCGGCGTACCACTCCGGTGCGCGCAGGGTCAGCGCCTCCGGACGGTGGGTGCCCTCGAGCACGGCCGAGAGCAGGATCCGGTTGTACGGCGGGTGCGGCTCGTCACCGAGCACCGTGATGCTCATGCGCTCCGTCGCGCCGCGCGCGACCAGCTCCTCGACCAGGCGGGTCGCGGCCATGCCGTTGCCCACGATCACCAGCCGCTTCCGCACCGTCATGCCGTCACCTCGGCAGCGCAGACCTTGAACTCGGGCATCCGGCTCGACGGGTCGAGCGCGTCGTTGGTGAGCCGGTTGGCGCCGACCCAGTGGAACGGGATGAAGACGGTGTCGGGGCGGATCGTGGTGACGACCCTGGCCGGCGCCTTCAGCTCGCCGCGGCGGGTGCGTACGACGACAGGATCGCCGTCGTGGGCACCGATCCGGGTCGCGAGCATCGGGTGCAGCTCGACGAACGGCCCGGTGTCGGGCAGGGAGCGGACCCGGCGGGTCTGGGCACCGGACTGGTACTGCGCGAGCACGCGCCCGGTCGTGAGGTGGAGCGGGAATGCGGCGTCCGTCGGCTCGGCCGGACCGGTGTGCTCGACGACGAGGAACCGGGCGCGGCCGTCCGGAGTGGCGAAGGAGTCGGCGAACATCCGCGGCGTGCCGGGATGCCGGTCGCCACCAGCGGTGGCCGGGCACGGCCAGAACACGCCGTGCTCGTCCCGGATCCGGTCGTAGGTGATGCCGCTGTAGTCGGCCTTGCCGCCGGCCGACGCCCGACCGAGCTCGGCGAAGATCTCCTCGACGTCGGTGCCGAACGGCACCGGCGAGTCCAGTCGCTCCGCGAGGCCGGCGAGTACGTCGAGGTCGGATCGCACACCGCTCGGCGGGTCGACCGCCTGCTCCCGCAGGATCACCCGCCCCTCGAGGTTGGTCATCGTGCCGGACTCCTCGGCCCACTGGGTGATCGGGAGAACGACGTCGGCCAGGGCCGCGGTCTCGGACATGACGAGGTCGCACACCACGAGCAGGTCCAGCGACTCCAGCCGTTGCGTGATGTGGGTGGCCCGCGGGGCGGACACGACGATGTTGCTGCCGAACACCAGCAGCGCCTTCGGGCCGCCGCCGTCGCCCAGCGACTCGAGGAGCTCGTACGCCGACGCGCCCTTGCCGGGCAGTGATTCCGGCGCGACGCCCCACACGCCGGCGACGTGTGCGCGGGCGGCGGGGTCGTCGATCATCCGGTAGCCGGGCAGCTGGTCGGCCTTCTGGCCGTGCTCGCGCCCGCCCTGGCCGTTGCCCTGGCCGGTCAGGCAGCCGTAGCCGGCGTACGGCTTGCCCGGCAGGCCGAGTGCCAGCGCGATGTTGATCCAGCCGAGCACGGTGGCAGTGCCCTGGCTGTGCTGCTCGGCGCCGCGGGCGGTCAGGATGATGACCTTCTCGTTGGTCGCGAGCAGGTCGGCGAGCGCGCGGAGCTCCGCGGTCGCGACCCCGGTGACCCGCTCGACCCGCTCCGGCCACCAGGAGGCAACCGAGCGGCGCACCTGGCCCCAGCCGGTCGTGCGGGCGGCGACGTACTCCTCGTCGACGGCGCCGGCCGCGTCGAGCAGGTGCAGCGCGCCCTGGGCGAGGGCGAGGTCGGTGCCCGGCACCGGCTGCAGGAAGAGGTCGGCGCGCTCTGCTGTCGACGTGAGCCGCGGGTCGATCACGACGAGCTTGCCGCCGCGGTCGCGGAGCCGGTCGAGGTGCCGCGCGGCCGGCGGCATCGTCTCGGCCAGGTTGGAGCCGACGAGGACGACGACGTCGGCCTGCTCGAGATCGACCAGCGGGAACGGCAGACCGCGATCGACGCCGAACGCCTGGTTGCCGGCGCTCGCCGCCGAGGACATGCACCACCGGCCGTTGTAGTCGATCTGGCTGGTGCCGAGCGCCACCCGCGCGAACTTGCCGAGCTGGTAGGCCTTCTCGTTCGTGAGTCCGCCACCGCCGAAGACGGCCACGCTGTCGGCGCCGTACGACGCCTGCAGGTTGGTGATCTTCCCGGCGATCAGGTCCAGCGCCTCGTCCCACGAGGCGGCCCGGAGGTCACCGGTGCCGCGGTCGCGGAGGAGCGGGGTGGTGAGCCGGTCGCGGCTGCCGCGCAGCTCGGCGGCCGTCCAGCCCTTGCGGCACAGGCCGCCCTCGTTGACCGGGAACTCCTCCCAGGGCAGCACCTCGAGCCCGGTGCGGCCGTTGACCTGGAGCGTCATGCCGCACTGCAAGCTGCAGTACGGGCAGTGGGTCCGGGTCATGACATCCATTCCAGTCGGTCCCGGTTTCGCCTTCGGATCGCGCACCTGGCCCTGAAGGTCAACTACTTCTCACGTGCTCACAGCCCCTCCCGAGCGGGGCTGTGAGGCGGGTCTCAGATGCCGACGCCGGCGTAGCTGAGGTGCGCCTTCGCGGGGTGCGGCTTCCGCAGGTAGACCAGGAACGTCACCGAGGCGCAGACGATGTAGAAGCCGGCGAAGACGATGAAGGCGGTCTTGGTGGCCGACAGCGGGTCGGTGACCCAGGGCGAGCCGAACGTGATCGGGATCAGGAAGCCACCGATCGCACCGACGGCGCCAATGATGCCGACCGCGGCCGAGGCCTTCTTGGTGCCGGACAGCAGTGCCGCATCCCGCTCCGGGGTGGCCGGGGTCGAGGTCCGCTCGGCCTCGGTGCGGAAGATCGCCGGGATCATCTTGTACGTCGACCCGTTGCCGATCCCGGTGAAGAAGAAGATCAGCAGGAACATCCCGAGGAACAGCGGGAACACATCGGCGTTCGCGTCGACTGCCGACTGGACGGCGTCGGGGAACCGGAACGCGGCCGGGTCGGCCTTGATCGCCGCGAGCGCGGCCGCGTCCGGCGGCGGCGGGAGCGGCTCGAGCAGGCTCAGCGTCCACAGTACGCCGAGGCTGCCGAGCAGCATGCCGCCGAAGGAGATCATCGTGATCCTCGCGCCACCGAACCTGTCGGCGAGGTAGCCGCCGAGCGGCCGCGACATCGACCCGATGAGGGCTCCGAGGAATGCGTAGAAGACGAAGTTGATGCCGATGCCCGCCACGTCGGGGACCGGCTGGCGCCAGAAGTTGAGCTTGATCAGCAGCGGCATCGCGGCGGAGTAGCCGATGAACGAACCGAAGGTGCCGATGTAGAGGAACGACATCACCCAGGTCTGCTTGTTCTTCAGGACCGACAGCTGCTCCTTCGCGGGAGACCTCGCGTTGGAGAGGTTGTCCATGAAGAAGAACGCCGCGGCGACGGCGACGACGGCCAGTCCGGCGTAGACCCAGGCCGCGCGCTCCAGGTGGATGCCACCCTCGGACGCCTTCACCAGGCCGAAGATGCCGGCGCCGCCGACGATCACGGGCAGGAAGAACTGGATCAGCGCGACGCCCAAGTTGCCGCCGGCCGCGTTGAGGCCGAGCGCGGAGCCCTTGAGGCGGGCGGGGTAGAAGAAGTTGATGTTCGCCATCGACGACGCGAAGTTGCCGCCGCCGAAGCCGGCGGTCGCGGCGATCACGCAGAACGCCCAGTACGGCGTGCCCGGCTGGTTCACGAAGTAGGCGAACGAGAGCGTCGGGATGAGCAGCAGGGCGGCGCTGACCATCGTCCAGTTGCGACCGCCGAACTTCGGCACCGCCAGGGTGTAGGGCACCCGGATCAGCGAGCCGACCAGGTTGGGGATCGCGACCAGGAAGAACAGCTGCTGGGGGGTGAACTCGAACCCCTGGGCGAGCAGCATCGCCGAGCTGACGCTCCAGATCAGCCAGACCGAGAAGCCGAGGTGCTCGGCGAAGATCGACCAGATCAGGTTGCGCTTGGCGATCGGTGCGCCGGTCTCCACCCAGAACTTCTCGTCCTCGGGGCGCCAGTCGTCGATCCAGCGGCCGGTGCGGTGCGACCGGGTCGCAGCTGCCGGCTCGGTGTCAGCAGGTTGGGTGAGCGTCATGGGTCGATCGTGGGCGGCCGGCGTTTCGCGATGACATCGGCTGCTTGCTCGCTTTGGTCAACTTCCCCTCACGGCCTCACGCGACGGCCTCACGCGACGTGCCCTAGCCTCACGCCCGTGATCTGGAAGCGCACCGGTGGCCAGGGCGACGGCCCGCTCCTCGTCCTGCTGCACGGGCTCGGCGGGACCGGCGAGCTCTGGCGCGGGGTCGAGGCGCAGCTGCCCGGCGCCTGGAAGGGCGGCTGGATGACGCTCGACCTCCCCGGCCACGGGCGGTCGCCGCGCGCGTCGTCGTACGGCTTCCACGCGCAGGCCGAGCTGGTCGCCGAGGCGCTGCCGCCCGACCGCGACCTGGTGCTGCTGGGCCACTCGATGGGCGGCATGGTGGCGCTCGCGCTGGCCGGCTTCCAGCAGAGCGTACGACGGGTCGTGGGGTTCTCCATCAAGACCTGGTGGCCGCCCGACCAGGTCGAGGGCATACGGCAGCAGTCGCTCAAGCCGGCGCGGATCTTTGCGACTCGGGACGAGGCGGTCGACCGCTACCTGATGGCGTCGGGGCTGCGCGGCCTGACCGATCCGACGTCGCCCGAGCACGAAGCCGGCGTCGTCGAGGTCGAGGACGGCTGGCGGATCGCCCAGGACATGGGGACGTTCGACTTCGGGGTGCCGGACATGCCCGCCCTGCTCGCCGACGTTTCGTGCCCGGTGACGCTCGCCCTCGGCTCCGAGGACAAGTTCGTGCGCCCCGCCAACTACGGCGAGCTCGGTGTCGAGGTGGTGACGTTCGCGGGGCTCGGCCACAATCCGCACATGGAGGACCCCGCCGCAGTGGTGGCACTCCTCGAGACGACTTAGCCGTCTAAGGTCGGCTCGTGCCTCTTCCGCGCCTCGGCCGACCCAGCCTGGAGCCGTACGCCGACCGGTTCGACGTACCTCCGGCGGCCGGGCCGATGTGGGTGACCTTCCTCGGGGTGGCGACGCTGCTCGTCGATGACGGCGAGACCCAGCTGATGACCGACGGGTTCTTCTCACGGCCCGGTCTCGTGTCGGTCGGACTGCGTCGGATCGCTCCCGACCGGCAGCGGATCGAGGCGTGCCTGGCCCGCGCCGGAGCCGAGCGGGTCCGAGCAGTCGCGCCCGTGCACAGTCACTACGACCACGCCCTCGACAGCGCCGCGGTCGCCGACCTGACGGGCGCGCTGCTCGTAGGTGGGGAGTCGACGGCCAACGTCGGTCGTGGCGGGGACCTGCCCGCCGACCGGATCCGGGTCGTCGCCAGCGGTGACGAGGTGCAGGTCGGCGCGTTCTCGCTCACGTTCATCGCGTCCGAACACTGCCCACCGGACCGGTTCCCGGGCGAGATCACCGATCCCGTCGTACCGCCCGCCAAGGCCAACGCCTACAAGTGCGGCGAGGCGTGGAGCATCCTCGTCGAGCACGCGAGCAGCCACCGGCTGCTGATCCAGGGCAGCGCCGGGTACGTCGAGGGCGCGCTCGCCGGCCGGCGGGCCGAGGTCGCCTACCTGGGCATCGGTCAGCTCGGCAAGCAGGACGCCGCGTACATCACGGCGTACTGGCAGCACACGGTCCGCGCCGTCGGCGCCCGCCGGGTCGTCCTCATCCACTGGGACGACTTCTTCCGACCTCTCGACCAGCCCCTGCGGTCGCTGCCCTACCTCGGCGACGACCTCGACGCCACGATGCGGGTGCTGGTGCCGCTGGCCGAGGAGGACGGGGTCTCGCTGCACTTCCCCACGGTCTGGCAGCGCGAGGACCCCTGGGCCGCCGCTGGTTGAGGTGCGCTCCGCCGCTGGTTGAGGTGCGAGGCGCGCTGGCCCCGAGCCTCGCAACCGAGGCGTCGGCGGCTTGCAGGCCGTGGCTGGTGACGGTCAAGGATTACCGAAAGCTACGTGGTTGCGCGCCGTCTTGGTTGCGGCGCGGTTCCCCGGGCCCTGCCCGGGCGCGACGTTGCTTGAGGTGCTCGCTGTGGTTGCGGCGACCGACACCAGACCACTTGTCGTGCACAGGCTGTGACCGCGAATCGCGTTGTCCACAGCGGGGTCTGAGCTCTTTGGTTGTGTCGGAGGTTCCATGTTGAATAGGTCTCATGGATCTCGGGACCGCACCGCTCTTCGACCTCACCGCCACCGCGGTCGAGGCCGACGAGCCTGTCGTGCGCTCGAGGTCGGACGAGCTGCTGACCGAGATCCGCGACGACCAGACCGCGATCGCCGAGCGCGAGATCGCCAAGCTCCGCCGGATCGCGGAGTGGGCCGCCGAGCATGTCGTGGACGACGAGGCTGCCGCAGCGACGTTGACCGAACGAGGTCTGGACACCGGGCTCCCGGTCGCCGGACCCGGCGCTCCGCTGATCAGCGACTTCGCGGTGATGGAGCTCAGTGCTCTGCTGGGCCGCTCGTTGGACTCGGGCCGCAACTACGTCGGTCAGGTCGTCGAGCTCGCCTACCGCCTCCCCAAGACCTGGGCCCGGGTCCTGACAGGTGAGGTGCCGGTGTGGAAGGCACTACGGATCGCCGACTCCACCCGCCTCCTGCCCCTAGATGCAGCCTCGTTCATCGATGCCCAGCTGGCGCCGTTCGCCGACGGGTGCACCTGGGCGCAGATCGACCGGCTGGTGGAGACCGCACTGGTCCGGTTCGACCCCGAAGCAGCCGAAGAACGTCGCCGTGAGGCCCACGAGCACCGCCACGTCGAGCTCGGCATCAACCAGGTCGACGCCACCGGCATCGCCTACGGCACCACCGGGCTCGACATCGCCGACGCCCTCGACCTCGAACAAGCCCTCGCCCGCCGCGCCAAGCTCTACGGCCAGCTCGGCGACGAAGACTCCCTCGACGTCCGCCGCGCCAAAGCCCTCGGTGAGATCGCCCGCGAGGACCTCGCCCTCGACATCGAGGTCGCCGACCCCGACACCGGGGAGATCACCCGCACCATTCCGGGCCGCAAGACCGAGCTCACCCTGCACATCAACGCCACCGACCACACCGTCGGCCGGCTGGGGAAGACCCGCACCCCGATCACGTGGAGCAGATCAAGGAATGGCTCGGCCTGCCCAACACCAGCGTGACCGTCCGACCGGTCATCGACCTGGCCGGCCATCAGCCGGTCGACTCCTATGAGATCCCCGACCGGATCCGCCGCCAAGTCGAGCTCCGGGACCACCACTGCGTCTACCCGCACTGCACCCGACCAACCGAGTCCTGCGACCTGGACCACGTCGTCCCCTACGCCGAGGGCGGTGAAACCTCCGCGGGCAACCTCGCCCCGACATGCCGAGGCCACCACCGGATGAAGACCGCCGGCAAAGCCGGCTACCGGATCCTCGCCCCCGCCACCTACCTATGGACCATCGGCACCCGCCGCTACCTGGTCGACCCCACCGGCACCCACGACCACTAGCCATCCCGCCCCGAACCCCGCCACCTGAGACCCAACGGCGGGGCCATCGGCATGCCCAGGCCGCAACTCAGGGAGCACCCCAAGCGACGTGCGCCCGGGCAGGGCCCGGGGAACCCCGCCGCAACCAACAACGACGCCCAACCATGCAATTCATAGCGGGTTCGCTCCGACCGCCGACGACGGCGGTCGCGTCTGCCCGACGATCACCGACCGGCCTCCCGCCCGGACCGCTCGGCAACAAAGAAGATGCCGAAGTCGCGGACAGCGCCTAGCGTGCCTTGATGCCTGTGCGACTCGTTGCCGTGACGCTCGACGCCCAAGACCCGGCACGCCTGGCAGCGTTCTGGGGCGGGGTGCTGGGTCGGGCGGTGACCGCAGAGGCCGGTGGCGCTCTGCTGGCCGGGGACGCGACCCAGGTCGGTCTCCGGTTCCTCGGTGCCGCCATGGAGAAGTCGGGGCCCGACCGGCTGCACCTCCACGTCACCAGTTCCAGCGCCGAGGATCAGGAGCAGACGATCGAGACGGTGGTCCGCCTTGGCGGCCGACACCTCGAAGTGGGTCAGCTTCCGGAAGAGGAGCACGTGGTGCTCGCCGATCCCGAAGGCAACGCGTTCTGCGTGATCGAGCCGGACAACCAGTTCCTCGCGGGGTGCGGCCGCCTCGGCGAGGTCGCGTGCGACGGCAACCGGAGCGTAGGTCTGTTCTGGCGCGAGGTGCTCGACTGGGGCCTCGTGTGGGACGAGAACGAGGAGACGGCGATCCAGTCGCCGTCCGGCGGTACCAAGGTCGCGTGGGGTGGACCACCGGTCGCGCCGAAGGCGTCGCGCAACAGGCAACGCTTCGACCTGGCTGCGACGGATCTCGATGCAGACGTCGCGGCACTGGTCGCGCTCGGGGCGACTCGCCTCGACGTGCGAGGCCAAGGCGTGGAGCTCGCCGACCCGGACGGCAACGAGTTCTGGGTGTCGGCGGGCTGACCCGGCCGATGACCGTCAGGTAACGGGGAGGAAGAAGAACTGGGCGGGCTTCTCGCTGATGCTGGTCTTCATGTCGACCAGCGGCCCGCGCACCGCGCCGACGCGCTCCATCATCGCCAGCGACGCCGCGTTCCGGGCGTCGGGCTCGAACACCAGGCGGGCGCACCCCGGCTGCGACGCGACGAACCCGAGGCCGGCGGCGATGATCTCCTCGGTCCGGCCAACCCGCGCGGCCTCGTCGGCGAGCAACAGGTGGATGCCGACGTCGCCGGCGCGGCAGTCGTACCACTCGCCGATCTCGTCGACCTCCGGGTCGTAGGTCTGGAGCAGTCCGACGGGGGTGTCGTCGACGACGAACAGGTACGCCGCGAGGTGCTCCTGCTCGTCGATGTACTCATAGATCTCCCGGACCCGCTCCGCGTCGCAGTCGGTCATCCCCCAGAAGGCCGCGCGGTCCTGCGTGACCCATCGGTGCAGCACCGCGGCATCGGCGGCGGGTGCCACCGGCCGGATCGAGACCGTCATCGCGTGGCGACCGGGTTGTCGAGGGTGCCGGCGAACATCAGCGACTCGGCCTGGTCGGTCAGTTCCACCATCTGCAACGTGTTGCGCAGCTGCAGCCGGTTGAGACAGCTGTGCCGGAACGTCGGTCGCAGCAGGTCGTAGTGCGCTGCCGCGTCGGCAAGCTCGGGGTGATCCGCGGAGTGCTCCTCGATCGTCTCCCGCACCAGCCCCCAGAACTCGTCCTCGCCGAGGACGCCGTCCTCCGCGAGGATCCCGCTCACGAACCGCAGCACCCCGTCGAAGACGTCGGTGTGGATCGCCAGCGCCTTCACGCCGTCCGGGAACGAGCCCCGGATCCGCTCCACCTCGGGCGGCAGCGGCAGGTCACCCATGACGGCGACCTCCTCGCCGATGTCCTTCATGAACGCCCGCACCGGCACCTGGTCGCGGAGCACCAGCACCAGGTTCTCCCCATGCGGCATGAACGCGAGGTCGTAGGCATAGAGGCAGTGCACGAGCGGGCGCAGGTAGGACCGCAGATAGCTCCGCACCCAGGTCGCCGCGTCCACGGGCGAGGCCTTGATCAGCGCCGTCAGCCAGCGCGTCGCCGTCGGCGTCGCGGTGCAGCAGCGCGGCCATCGTCATCGGCCGTTCCCCATCCGCCAGCCGCGGGACCGGGCTCTCGCGCCACAGCGCTGCGACCATCTTCCGGTACGGCGACGGCCCGGCCAGCCGATGGAACGCATCGCCGGTGTAGCCGATGGCAGCGAGCTCCCGCAGCGCCGTGAACCCGGTCGACCGCAGCTCGGGGTCGGCCGCGACGGTCGACGCGACCCAGTCATTGATCGCCGGCGTCGCCTCCATGTAGGCCGGTGACAACCCGCGCAGGAAGCCCATGTTCTGGATCGCGAGCGCGGTCTTCACGTAGTGCCGCGCCGGTCGACTCTGGTTGAAGAACGTCCGGATCGACTGCTGCGGGCGGTGCTCGTCCTCGCCGGCCCCGAGGTGCACGAGGTCGCGGCGCGCCACATCGGGCGCGAACGTCACTGCCAGCTTGTTGACCCACTGCCACGGGTGCACCGGCAGCAGCAGGTAGTCGGCCGGGTCCAGACCCAGCCCGCGGAGCCGGCCGTCGAACCGGAGCCGGGTCGCCCGCGACAGCTCGCCGTTGTACAACCCCTCCTCGGTCTGGCCTCGTCCCAGCGTCAGCCGCGTGACCGAGCGCCGCGCCGCCAGCCAGTGCAGCCGCACCGTTTCGCCGGTCTCGGGCGCGAACGCGGTGTAGTCGTCGAGCCCGAACCCGATCCGGCCGTTGTTGGCCACGAAGGCCGGGTGGCCCTCGGTCATCGCCGCCTCGATCGCCTGGTAGTCCGCGTCGACCAGCTCGGCCACGGGCACCCGCCGGTGTCGCAGCTTCCATGCCGCCGCGGCGAGCGTGGACGCGATCTCCTCGAGGTAGGTCGGCAGCAGCTGGTCGGGGATCCCCAGCACCGGCGCGAGCTCGGCGACGAAGACCTGCGCGTCCGGAGCCGGGTCGATCGACGCGGGGTCGACGACCCAGTGGTCGAGGGCGTGTATGCGAGCGGCGAAGGAGAACGTCGAGGTCCCCGCCGCGAGCGTCCACCAGCCCGGCCGCGCCTCGTCCGGTGTCGGCGTCACCAACCGCTCGTGGGCGTACTCCCCGATCGCCTTGGCCACCAGGTGCCGGTGCGCTCGCTCCATCAGGGCCGGTGTCAGGTGCGCGCTGCTCCGCGCGGCGTCGTACGCCTCCCGGGTGCAGATCGACAGCAGCGCGGTCTTGCCGGGCAGCGCGACCTCGCCGAGCTCGACGAACCCGGCGTCCACGTTCTTCTGCCGGATGGCGGCGTTGCGCGCGTCCGGCTCGACCACCACCCGCCGCACCCCCTGGTCGGCGAAGCAGTGCTCCATCACGGCGGCGAAGACCTGCGCGGTGAAGCCGGGGACGGGATCGCCATCTGGCGGCTCCACCAGCACGTGCATCCCGAGGTCGCCGGGCCGCAGCTCGGGCAGGTTCGCGAGCGGGGAGTACGCGGGGTCGTAGGTCTCGACCAGGAAGGCCGGCCGACCGTCGACCCGGCCCAGGAATGCGTGATGGTGCGGGTTGGCGGCGATGTCGCCGTACTCGCGCCGTACGTCGTCCAGAGTCGCGTCCTGCATCATCCAGAAGACCGAGCGTGGGTGGGTCACCCAGGCGTGCAGCAGCCGGGCGTCTCGGATGACGTCGAGCGGCTCGATGGTCAGCTTCATCGGCCCGCTCCGACCGGGGAGCGACGTAGGCGGTCGGGCACGCCGAACGTCTGCACCGCGATCCGCTTCTCGACGGGATAGACCTCGCGACCCAGCATCGCGGCGATGATCACGGAGTTGCGGTAGGCACCCATGCCGAGGTCGGGCGCCAGCAGCGAATGGGTGTGCTCCTCGGCGTTCTGGACGAAGACCTCGCCACCGGCGATGTCGACGGAGTAGTCGCCCGCGACGTCGCAGCGCCCGCGCTCGTCGAACCGAAGCCGGTCGCGGATGCCGTCGAGGAACGACGGCGCCGCCGGGGCGTAGCCAGTCGCCAGCACCAGGCCGTCGGTGGTCAGCCCGAAGTGCTCGCCCGTCTCGACGTGGAACAGATCGAGCTCGTGTCCCGTGCCTGTGCTGCGCGCGCCGCGGACCTCGGTATGGGTGAGCAGCGTCGTCCGCGGCCCCTCGCCCAGCACCCGCTGCTGGTAGTGCAGATCGAAGATCGCGTCGACCAGGTCGCCGCTGATGCCCTTGAAGAGGTGCCGTTGCTCGCGGGCCAGCCGGTCGCGCTTGTCGATCGGCAGCGCACGGTGGTAGGCGCCGTACTCCGGCGACGTCATCTCGAGGGTGAGCTTGGTGTACTCCATCGGGAAGAACCGGGGGCTTCGCGTGAGCCACACCAGCTCGTAACCGTGCGCCGGCGCCTCCGCCAACAGGTCGTGGTAGATCTCCGCCGCGCTCTGGCCGCTGCCGACGATCGTGATCGTCCGCTGCTGCTGGAGGGCCGCCTTGTGGGCGAGGTAGTCGGCCGAGTGGGTGACCGGCCCGCCCGCTGGTTGAGGTGCGAGCGCAGCGAGCCTCGAAACCAAGGGCTGCAAAGGCTCGGGGATGCGTGGCGACGTGCCGATGCCCACCACGAGCCGCTCGCTGAGCCAGGTCTCCCCGGTCGCCGTGGTGGTTCGGTACGTCGACCCGTCGTGCTCCACGCCGACCACCTGTTGCCCGAACCGCACCGCGTCGAGGCGCTCGGCTGCCCAGCGGCAGTAGTCGTCGTACTCCCGGCGGAGGGGGTAGAAGCTCTCCCGGATGTAGAACGGGTAGAGGTTGCCGGACCGCTTGAGGTAGTTGAGGAACGACCAGCGCGACGTCGGGTCGGCCATGGTGACCAGGTCGGCGAGGAACGGCACCTGCAGGGTCGCATCGTCGAGCAGCATGCCGGGGTGCCAGTCGAACCGGTCGCGAGCCTCGAGGAAGACCCCGTCGAGCCCCTCGACCCCGTCCCTGGAGCGGAGTGGATCGGTCAGGCAGGCCAGGCCGAGGTTGAACGGCCCGAGGCCGATCGCCACGAAATCGTGCACCGAGAAGTCGTGGATCCTCATCGGGCAACGACCTCGACCGGCTCGGCGAGAGCCGCTCCAGTCTCGCGAACGAGGTCGATGACGCCGACGATGTCGCCGACGGTCGCGAGCGGGTTGAGCAGGGTGACCTTGAGGAACTGCCGGCCGTCGACCTTCGTCGCCGCGACCATCGCCCGGCCCGACGAGTAGAGCTCGGTGCGGATCCTGGTGTTGAGCCGAGCGGTCGCACCCTCGTCGAGACCGACCGGGGCGTAGCGGAACACCAGGGTGCTGAGCTCCGGCCGCGCGGCCACCTCGAGATCGGGCTCGTTGCTGACCGCGATGAAGACGTCGCGAGCGAGATCGAGCACGGCGTCGACGTACTCCCCGATCGTGTCGGGTCCCATCGTCCGCAGCGTCAGCCACAGCTTGAGCGGGTCGAACCGACGGGTGGTCTGCAAGCTCTTGTCGACCTGGTTGGGCGAAGCCGTCTCCTTGGGATTGAGGTAGTCGGCATGCCAGGTCACCGGCGCCATCAGCGCCCGGTCCCTGACCAGCAGGGCACTGGCCGACACGGGCTGGAAGAACGTCTTGTGATAGTCGACGGTGACCGAGTCGGCGCGGTCGATGCCGGCGAGCCGGTGCCGGTAGCGCGGGGAGACGAGCAGCCCGCCGCCGTACGCCGCGTCGACGTGCAGCCAGGTGTCGTATGCGCGAGCCAGGTCGGCGATCTCCGGCAGCGGATCGATCGCGCCGAAGTCGGTGGTGCCGGCGGTCGCGACGATTGCCATCGGCCGCAGGCCGAGCGCGGTGCAGGCGGCGAGCGACCGGTCGAGAGCAGCCGGGTCCATCCGGTGGCGCTCGTCGGTCGGCACGCAGACGACACTGTCCTCGCCGAGGCCGAGGAGTCGCGCGGACTTCTGGACCGAGAAGTGGCTCTCGGCCGACGCGAGGATCCGCAGCCGGCCGAGCGGCTCGCGCTCGAGCGGGCCCCGGGCCAGCATCAGCGCCTGCAGGTTCGACTGGGAGCCGCCGCTGGTGAAGACGCCGTCGGCCGCCGCGCCGAAGCCGATCCGCCGAGCGGTCCAGTCGACGAGGTGGCGCTCGACGAAGGTCCCGCCCACGCTCTGGTCGAAGGTGTCCATCGAGCTGTTGACCGACGCGATGAACAGCTCGGCCAGCAGCGCCGGTACGACGACCGGGCAGTTGAGGTGCGCGGCGTACGTCGGCTCGTGGAACCACACCGCGTCGTCGAGCCACACGCGCGACAGCTCGTCGAGGACCTCCCGCGTGTCCCCCAGCGGCGCGTCCAGGTCGATCGCGGCGACCCGGGCCGCCGCCTCGGCGACCCCGGTGCCGACTGCCGGGCCGGACACCCGGTCGAGGGTCCGGACCAGGTGCTCGAGACCGGCGCCGATCGTTTCCGCGTAGCACTGGGCGTTGGCGGGATGGAACAGGTGGTGCAGCGGCGGCGGGTACATGACGGGCTCCTCTAAGATAGGTAAGCCTTACCTAACCAGGAGCGTGCGGGCCTGTCATCGACCGCCCCCTGTGGCATCGACCACAGCGGGCCGGGTCGGCCGGCGCGATCAGGCAGCCAGGACGGGCTCGCGCCACATCCGCCAGGCCGCGCCCGCAGCGAGCACGCCGCCACCGAGCACCATCACCAGACCGGGGCCCGGCATCCAGCCGCCGAGCCCGACGAGGTTGACGATGTGGCCCACCTGCCACACCGGGACCGCAACCGCCGCGGCCGCCATCGCGGCCGCGTGGCCCGCCCCCACCCGGCGGAACGGGAGCAGCACCCCGGCGACGCCGAGCATCGCTGCGTAGAAGGTCCACAGGCCCGGCCCGAGGATCCCGGACTTGGGGACGCCGGCGACGTAGATCCACGGAAGGAAGGAGCCGATCACCACCAGCACCACGGCGAAGACCAGCTTCTTCCGCGCCGGATGGCCCGAGCGGCGGGGGCGGTTCGATCCGACGAGGGAGATCCGCCGATCGGCGGCGGGGGTGGTGGCCATGCACCGACGGTAACCGGCGTGACCGGCGTCACGCAGCGCCCTCGGGCCGATCGACGACCGTCCGTCGCACGACGAAGGGGCGTTGCGCACGACGAACGGTCGGTGCGGCGCGACGAACGGTCGATCCCGCGGCCCAGATGCCGCTTCGCCACGGTCTCCGCGCCGTTCAGCGACTCGATCTGGCCGTTCGCCGCAAAGCGTGACCGAGGCCACATTTTCGCCTTGACCGGGTGGTCCACGCATTGCTTGCCTCGGTCGTGACGGCGATCACAGTCGGTGTGGTCCCCACCAATCGCAAGACCTGCGGAGGTTGCTGTGGACGAGCAAGAGCGCCGAAGTTACTGGCGCCACAACCTGACCCTGCTGGCGGTGCTGCTGTCGATCTGGGCCCTGGTCTCCTTCGGGGCCGGGATCTTCTTCGCCGACACCCTGAACAGCTTCGAGATCGCCGGGTTCCCCCTCGGCTACTGGTTCGCGAACCAGGGTTCGATCCTGGTCTTCCTCGGCTTGATCGCCGTCTACGTGTGGCGGATGGACAAGCTCGACCGGAGGTACGGCATCGACATCGACGAAGCCAGCGAGGTGCACCACTCATGACCGACATCCAGACCTGGACCCTCGTCTTCGTCGTCCTCACCTTCGGCGTCTACATCTACGTCGCCTACGCCAGCCGGGTGTCCGACACCTCGGGCTTCTACGTCGCCGGGGGCGGGATCCCCGCACCGGCCAACGGCGCCGCGATCGCCGCGGACTGGATGAGCGCGGCGTCGTTCATCTCCATGGCCGGTCTGATCGCCCTCACCTACAACGGGTACGGCGGCTCGGCGTTCCTGATGGGCTGGACCGGTGGCTACGTGCTGCTCGCCCTGCTGCTGGCGCCGTACCTGCGGAAGTTCGGCAAGTACACGATCCCGGACTTCGTCGGCGACCGCTACAACGAGACGGCACGGCTGATCGCCGTCGGGTGCGCCATCGTGGTGTCGCTGACCTACGTCGTCGGCCAGATGGCCGGCGTCGGTGTCGTGTTCAGCCGCTTCCTGAGCGTCGACACCACAGTGGGCGTCATGATCGGCATGGCGATCGTTCTCTTCTACGCCGTGCTCGGCGGGATGAAGGGCATCACCTGGACCCAGGTCTGCCAGTACAGCGTGCTGATCGTGGCCTACCTGATCCCGGCGGTCGCGATCTCGACCAAGCTGACCGACGTCCCGTTGCCACAGGTCGGCTTCGGCCAGATCCTGGCCGAGCTGGAGGTCCTCCAGGCGGAGCTCGGCTTCGCCGAGTACACCTCCGCGCTGACGGGCAGCAGCCAGCTCAACATGTTCTTGCTGACCGCGACCCTCATGTTCGGCACGGCAGGACTCCCGCACGTCATCGTGCGCTTCTACACGGCGAAGAACGTACGTGCGGCCCGCTACTCAGCATTGTGGGCGCTGTTCTTCATCGCGCTGCTCTACACGACCGCCCCGACCGTCGCGGCCTTCACGAAGTACAACATCCTCAGCTCGTCGCGGGAGGGGAACCTGGCCGACCAGTCCTGGTTCGACAAGTGGGCGGACGTCGGCCTGATCACCGGCGTCGACGGCGGTGCGGTGACCGACGTCAACGGAAACGGTTCCATCGACTTCATGGGTGGCGCGGCCAACGAGGTGCTGATCAACAACGACATCCTCGTGCTCGCCTCCCCGGAGATCGGCGGCCTGCCTGCGCCGATCGTGGGTCTGGTGGCCGCCGGCGGCCTCGCGGCGGCGCTCTCGACGGCCTCCGGACTGCTGCTGGTCATCTCATCAGCCGTCGCCAACGACGTCTACCACAAGCGGATCAACCCGGGCGCTTCGGAGAGCAGGCAGCTCCTGGTCGCCCGGCTCGCGATGGTCGCCGCCGTCCTGGTCGCCGGCTACCTCGGCATCAACCCGCCGGGATTCGCCGGACAGGTCGTGGCTCTCGCGTTCGGCCTAGGGGCCGCGAGCTTCTTCCCGATCCTGGTCCTCGGCATCTTCTGGAAGAAGTGCACGGCTTCCGGCGCCGCCGCGGGCATGGGGGTCGGCATCGCGATCACCATGGCCTACTTCGTCTGGACGCTGCCAACGGAGTCGGCCTGGTTCTTCCTCGGCAAGGACCCGATCCTCGACATCGCCCCGGTGGGCTTCGGCTTCATCGGCATGTTGGTGAACTTCGCGGTGACCATCGCGGTCTCGCAGTTCACCAAAAGGCCGTCGGAGGTCATGCAGGAGCTCGTCGAGGAGATCCGCTACCCCGGACGGACGGAGCTCGTCGCCAAGCACGCCGAGGGTCAGCTGTAGTTGGGGGCACCAGGCCGCCGTCCAGGAACCGGATGGCAGGTCGTGTCGCCGGGACGGTCCAGGAGACCCAGGACCGTCCCGGTGGCACGTCGCAGCACAGCAACCCTGATGCAACCCGTGACCCTGCAGGATCAGCCGCCTAGTGTGGTTACGCCACCCACGAACCAGGAGAAACCCCGTGAGCGACACCGAGCAGACCCTCTCCAACCTGCTGCGCGAGGAGCGTCGGTTCGAACCCCCCGCCGATCTGGCCGCCGATGCGAACGTCACCGCGGACGCCTACGAGCACGCCGCGAAGGACCCGGTGGCGTTCTGGGCCGAGCAGGCCGAACGCCTCGCGTGGGCCGAGCGGTGGGACACGGTGCTCGACGACTCGAACCCGCCGTTCTTCAAGTGGTTCACGGGCGGCAAGCTCAACGCGGCGTACAACTGCGTGGACCGGCACGTCGAGGCCGGCCGTGGCGAGCAGGTAGCGATCCACTGGGTGGGCGAGCCCGAGGGCGACACGCGCGACATCACCTATGCGCAGCTCAAGGACGAGGTCTCCCAGGCCGCCAACGCGCTGACCGACCTCGGCGTCGCGGCCGGCGACCGGGTCGCGATCTACATGCCGATGATCCCCGAGGCGATCGTCGCGATGCTCGCTTGCGCGCGGATCGGCGCACCGCACACCGTGGTGTTCGGCGGCTTCTCCGCCGACGCGCTCGCCTCACGGATCGACGACTGCCAGGCGAAGGTCGTCATCACCTCCGACGGCGGCTACCGCCGCGGCGCCCCCTCCGCACTCAAGCCGGCGGTCGATGAGGCCCGCACCAAGACGGACCTGGTCGAGAAGGTGCTGGTCGTCCGACGTACCGGCCAGGACCTCTCTTCTGTCAATGGTGACGACGGCTGGGACGACGCGGTCGACGTGTGGTGGCACGACGTCGTCGACACGGCGTCGACCGAGCACACGCCCGAGGCGTTCGATGCCGAGCACCCGCTCTACGTGATGTACACATCCGGGTCGACCGGGAAGCCGAAGGGCATCCTGCACACCACGGGTGGCTACCTCACCGGCGCGGCGTACACGCACCACGCGGTCTTCGACCTCAAGCCCGACACCGACGTCTACTGGTGCACCGCCGACATCGGCTGGGTCACCGGCCACAGCTACATCGTCTACGGACCGCTGGCCAACGGCGTGACGCAGGTGGTCTACGAAGGCACCCCGGACAGCCCCGAGCGCGGCCGCTGGTGGCAGATCATCGAGCAGTACGGCGTCACGATCTTCTACACCGCGCCCACCGCGATCCGCTCGTTCATGAAGCAGGGCGCCGAGATCCCCGACCGCTCCGACATGTCGAGCCTGCGGATCCTCGGCTCCGTGGGCGAGCCGATCAACCCCGAGGCCTACATCTGGTACCGCCAGACCATCGGCGGCGACCGCACGCCCGTGGTCGACACCTGGTGGCAGACCGAGACCGGCGCGATCATGATCAGCCCGCTGCCCGGCGTGACCGCCGGCAAGCCCGGCTCGGCGATGACCGCGATCCCCGGCATCGCTGCCGACGTGGTCGACGACAAGGGCCGGTCGGTGCCCAACGGCTCGGGCGGCTACCTGGTGATCACGTCGCCGTGGCCCTCGATGCTGCGCACGCTCTGGGGCGACGACGACCGGTACGTCGACACCTACTGGAAGATGTTCAAGGACCTCGGCTACTACTTCGCAGGCGACGGCGCCAAGAAGGACGAGGACGGCGACATCTGGGTGCTCGGCCGGGTCGACGACGTCATGAACGTCTCCGGCCACCGGCTCTCCACCACCGAGATCGAGTCCGCGCTGGTCTCCCACCCCAAGGTCGCCGAGGCCGCGGTCGTGGGCGCCAAGGACGAGGACACCGGCCAGGCGGTCTGCGCGTTCGTGATCCTCCGCGAGAACGCCGGCGATGGCGGGGACGACATCGTCCAAGAGCTCCGCAAGCACGTGCGCAAGGAGATCGGCCCGATCGCCACGCCCCGGCAGATCATGATCGTGGCGGAGCTGCCCAAGACCCGCTCCGGCAAGATCATGCGGCGCCTGCTCAAGGACGTCGCCGAGCACCGCGAGGTCGGCGACGTCACCACCCTCGCCGACAGCTCGGTCATGGACCTGATCTCGAAGGGGCTGAGCTCGAGCTCCGAGGACTGACGCGCCCCTTAGGGCGGCTGCACGTACGCGACCACCGGGGTTCCGTTGGATCCGACGGACGGGACCTTCGCGGAGCGCTCGGTGACGCCGACGACGATCACCCAGCCGCGATCGCAGACGGTCAGCCCGATGCCTACGATCGGACCCCGGCCGTCCGGGTCGGCGTACTCGTAGAAGATCTCGTCCTTGTCCTCCACCGCCGGCGCCTTGGCGCGCTTGCCCGAGATGCCGTCGTCGACCAGCGCATCGCAAGCGTCCTGGAAGCTGGCGTGCACGGTGGCCGGCTCGACCGTCGGGGTCGGTGCCTCCTCCGGCTCGGCCCCGTCGGTGCCGTCCGCCCCGAGGTAGAGGAACGCCGTCACCGCGCCGAGCAGCACGAGCGCGCCGACCACGGCGACCAGCACGGCAACGTCCCGGGACCGCCTCGACTCCGTCACCGGCCGCCTCCTCCTCGCGCGCTGCCACACTGAACCACAACGGGGCCCGCCGCGTAGACAAGGCAGGAGGTGTGATGCCTGAAGACCTGGCCGAGGCGATGGGTCAGCTGCACGACGAACACGCAGCGGCGCTGTGGGCGTTCTGCCTACACCTCACCGGCAACGACCGGGCCCGGGCGGAGGACGTGACGCAGGAGACGCTGCTCCGGGCATGGCGGCACGCCGCCATGCTGGAGGAGTCGCGCGGCTCGGTGCGGTCCTGGCTGTTCACGGTCGCCCGCAACATCGTCATCGACGAGTGGCGGTCCAAGCGCAACCGGCGTGAGATCCCCACCGACGACCTGGCCGATCTCTCGGGCTCAGAGGACCACACCGACCAGCTGTTGCTCTCGTGGGTGGTCGCCGAGGCGCTCACCCAGCTCTCGTCGGAGCATCGCGCCGTGCTGCTGGAGTGCTACTACCGCGGCCGGTCCGTGGCGGAGGCCTCCCGGCGACTAGGTGTCCCGGAGGGCACCGTGAAGTCACGCACCCACTACGCGCTGCGCGCGCTGCGCCTGTCGCTGGAAGAGCTGGGGGTGAGCCAGTGAGCTGCGAGTTCGCGACCCTCGACGGGGCCTACGTGCTGGGCTCACTGACGCCTGCCGAACGGGCCGACTTCGAGCGCCACCTGCGCACCTGCGCGGAATGCGCACGGTCGGTCCGCGAGCTGGCCGGTCTCCCCGGGTTGCTGGCTCGCGTGCCCGCCGAGGTCCTGGAGCCGTCGGCGGGCCACGAGCCAGTCCCCCCGACCCTGCTGCCCGCCCTGGTCGCTGCCGCCGAGCGACAGCAGCGGCGCCGGACCGTACGTGCGGCGCTGCTCGCCGCCGCTGCCGTGGCCGTGATCGCCGGCGGTACGGCGGCCGTCGCGACCGCGTTCGACGACGACAAGGAACAGCCCCTGTCCTTCCCGTCGGCCTCGGTCGAAACGACGACGGCGCCGCCGCAGCAGATGATGGCCGTGGGCAAGGGCCGGTCGGAGGGCTGGGTCTCGCTGACCCCGTTCGACGGCGGCACCCGGGTCCACCTCACCTGCACCTACGACAGCTCGTACGACGGCGTCCACGACTACCAGCTGGTCGTCTACGCCACGGACGGCCGGACCCTGGCCAAGCCCTTCGAAGCGACGACGGGCAAGGAGGTGGAGGTCTCCGACACCACCGCGATCGACCTCGAGGACATCGAGAAGGTCGTGGTCAAGAACGACTACGGCCCGATCCTGATCCTCAATCCCGACTGAACGCAGTGAACAGCCGGTCCCGTAGGTCCGACATCGGCCAGACCGGCGCATCGGCGGGCGGCAGCAGGCCGGCGGGCCAGTCCCACCCCGCGATCCGTCGTACGACGTCGCGGTCCTGGGCGATCACCGTGATCGGTACGTCGCGCCCGGCGTCCTCGCCGCTCACCCAGGACCACGGCTCGTGGTCACCGAGCACCACGAGGACCCGGTCCGGGTCGGGATAGGTCTCGAGGAAGGACACCAGCGTCTCCCACGAGTACTCGATCGAGTCGCCGTAGAGCTGCTGCGCCCGCTCGGGGTCCGCCTCCTGGTCGACCGGCTCGGCGTCCTCCGTGGTGCCGTTGAAGACCGAGCCGTCGCCGACCTCGTCCCAGGGCACCAACGGCGGTGGTGGGGACCACGGGTGGTGGCTGGAGACCAGGTCGACCTCGGCGAACACCGGCGCCCGGTCGGCGCCGGCGAGCTCCTCGCGGCGGAAGTGCTCGAGGGTGTACTGGTCCGGGACCGGCGCGTAGCCGAACTCCGGTCCCGCGTAGCCGACGTTCCGGGAGTCGTAGATGTGGTCGTAGCCGTAGAAGTCCGCCCCCTCCGGCCAGTCCTCGGTGTTGGCGGGCATGCCGAACACGGTGCGCCACCCCGCCTTGCCGAACGCGCTGGTGAGGGTGAGCCGGTCGCTGGCGAGCAGCTGGCCGTAGCGCCGCTCGCTGTCCACCCACAGCCCGGACTCGGCCGTGGAGTGGGCCAGCCAGCTGGCGGCGCCGTAGGTCGGTGACGTCAGGTAG
This sequence comes from uncultured Actinomycetota bacterium, assembly GCA_963846535.1. Classification (GTDB taxonomy): domain Bacteria; phylum Actinomycetota; class Actinomycetes; order Propionibacteriales; family Nocardioidaceae; genus Nocardioides. The sequence goes on along the minus strand of CAWJWK010000008.1, from coordinate 617,422 downwards.
GCGCTGCGCGTCTGATAGCCGGTCGCGGCCAGGCGACGGGTGCCGTCGGTGAGCACCTCCACGACCCCGGGTGAGTACGACGACCCGCGGGTCGCGCTCCGTCCGTAGCTCTCGACGAACACCACCAGCACGTCCTTGCCGCGCAGCCCGGTCAGCAGCTGATCGCCCGGCACGTCGGCGAACCGGTCGGCCTCGATCTCCACGGCGAACTCGTCCTGGTCGGCGAACGAGGCCCGCACCAGGTCGACGGTGTCGACCGCGAGACCCGTCGCCCCGGCCGCCGCCACCGGTCCGGCGCCCGCCAGGTGGATGCTGGCGGCGGCGCACACCGCCCAGGCGACGCCGAGCGCGAGGACGCCCCGCACCGCGCTCGGCCGGTGGTCCGCTGCCACCCGGGTCACCCGGACCGCGGACCAGGCGAGGACCGCCACGACGACGGGGATGAGGAGCACCGCACCCACGGCAGCCAGGCGAGCCGCGCCATCGCCGATCGAGTCGCCGAGCACTCCGACGCCGGAGCCGAAGTAGCCCCAGTCCCCGAGTGGGTCGAACGGCCGGTCCAGGACGGCGTCGAATCCCGCGTTGACGATCCGGAGCACGACCAGGACGCCGGCGAGGGCGCCGAAGCCGGCGGCGGTCCAGAGGCGTAGGCCGGCGGGCAGCACCAGCGCGACCGCGATCAGGACCAGGCCCTCGAGCGGGATCCGCAGCAGGTCGCCGAGAGCCGGCCCGGACGTCGGACCCGGCAGCGTCAGCGCGGCCCAGAGGCCGATGAACGCGGAGGCGGTGACGACCCCCTGCCGCACCAGCGGTCCGGTCGGAACCGGGTCCCGGAGCGGCGGGAGCGGCTCCAATCGCTCCCACCACTGCCGGCGCACATCTCGGGAGAAGGACTCCACGAGCACCACCAGCGCGACCACCAGACCCAACCGCGCCACGCCCAGCGGGGGAACACCGGACGCCGCGGCGGTGAGGACGATGCCCTGGAGGGCTGCCACCACCTTTGCGGAGTAGCGCGGCGGGAGCGGCCGCCGGAGCCATCGCAGTACCCAGCCCGCCGCGACGTACACGTAGCGGAGCGCACCGATCGTCACCACCCACCAGCCCACCGCGGGCGCGACGTAGACACTGAGGACCGCGATCAGGAACGCGTCGACCTCCATGTCGAAGCGGGCGCCGAGCGGCGTTTCGGTACCGGTACGGCGCGCCACCCACCCGTCCGCCGCGTCGAGCACCAGGGCGACGGTGGCCAGGGCCACGACGATCGCGGTGTTGTCCGGGCCGACGAGCGACTGCGCGGTCAGGCCGGCGACCCCGCAGGCGAGCAGGGCCCGGAAGACGGTGATCCGACCGGCCGGACCGAGAGCCGTGCGGTGTCGGGCGAACGCACCGTCGAGCAGCGCGAGGAGCGCGATCGCGCACAGCAGGGCGACGGACCACCCGACCATCCCGATCTGAACCCGATCCACTTCGCCTCCGTCTACTAGGAGTGGGCTGGACAATCCTCCCTGCTGCGCGACGCACCGCGGGCGCTCCGCGGCGTTGCGGCCGCTCGGAGATGGGCCAACAGCGCCGTCGCGACCGCGCCTTGCCGAGCATCCCGCGCTGCGGCGCTCGCTACGGCCGGATTGTTCAGCCCACTCCTAGGAGTATCGGGGATACGGTGCCGGAACCGACCTGGTTCAGGAAGCCGTGAGGAGGGCCGAGGTGGAGCACGCGCTGGCGTTCTGGCTCGCCGCGCCCGGGCGCGGGGAGATCAGGTCGGAGCCGCTCGACGCCCCGGGCCCGGACGAGGTGCTGGTGCGTGCCCTGCGCTCGGGGATCAGCCGCGGCACCGAGACCCTGGTGTTCCGCGGCGAGGTGCCGGCCGACCAGCACCAGGCCATGCGGGCGCCGTTCCAGGACGGCGACTTCCCCGGGCCGGTGAAGTACGGCTATCTCAGCGTCGGCATCGTCGAGGGGGGGCCGGCCGCGCTGGCGGGACGCCGGGTCTTCTGCCTGCACCCGCACCAGACCGCGTACGTCGTACCTGCCGCTGCGGTCACACCGATCCCGGCGTACGTCCCCACCGAGCGCGCGGTCCTGGCCGGCACCGTCGAGACCGCGATCAACGCGGTCTGGGACGCCGCACCGCTGATCGGCGACCGGATCGCGGTGATCGGCGGCGGGATGGTCGGCTGCTGCATCGCCCGGCTGCTGACCCGGATCCCGGGCACCCGGGTGACCCTGGTCGACACGGAGCCCTCGCGACAGCAGGTCGCGGAGGCGCTCGACTTCGATTTCGCCCTTCCGGAGGACGCCCTCGGAGGACGCGACCTCGTCGTGCACGCCAGCGCCACGTCGGCCGGGCTCCAGCGCTCGCTCGAGCTGCTGGCGCCGGAGGGCACCGTGCTCGACGTCAGCTGGTACGGCGACCGCCCGGTCGCGGTGCCGCTCGGCGGCGCGTTCCACTCGGGCCGGTTGACCATCCGGGCCAGCCAGGTCGGCGCTGTCGCTGCCGCCCGCCGCGACCGCCGGACCACCACGGACCGGCTAGCGCTGGCCCTGGAGCTGCTCGAGGACGACGCGTTCGACGTGCTCCTCACGGGGAGCTCACCGCTGTCCGAGCTGCCCACTGTGCTCGCCCGGCTGGCCGACGGCGACCGCACCACGCTCTGCCACTCTGTCGACTACGAGGGGGGAATGTGACGTTCCGGGTGACGGTGCGCGACCACATGATGATCGCCCACAGCTTCCGTGGGGCGGTGTTCGGACCCGCCCAGCAGCTGCACGGCGCGACCTACATCGTCGATGCGACGTTCGTCGCCGCGGACGTCGATGCCAACGGGATCGTGGTCGACATCAGCCGCGCGACCGAGCAGCTCCGAGCCGTGCTCGCCGACCTGACCTACCGCAACCTCGACGACGTACCGGAGCTGGCGGGCGTCACAACCTCGACCGAGGTCCTGGCCCGGCTGGTCGCCGACCGGCTCGCGGCTCGCACGCACCAGGGCGAGCTGGGCCGGTCAGCGGACGAGCTCACCGGCATCGAGGTCACCCTGCGGGAGTCCCACATCGCGTGGGCCAGCTATACGAGGCCCTTATGAGCGACAAAGCGGTGGTTGAGGTGCGAGGCCGGCCGCGGCCGAGCCTCGAAAGCCACTTCATCGTGCCGACGGGGATCGACGACCCGGCGCGACCCACCGGCGGCAACCGCTACGACCGGCGGGTGATCGACGAGCTGAGGGGTCTGGGCCGCAGCGTTCACGAGATCCAGGTCGCGGCGCCCGACGTGGCCGAGGCGCTCGACGGTCTCCCCGACGGAGCAGTGGTATTGGTCGACGGACTGATCGGGGCGGCGGCACCGGACTCGCTGGTGCCGTCGGCGAAGCGACTGACGCTCGTCGTACTCCTCCACATGCCGTTCGCCGAGGCCTTCCCGGGGCTCTGGAGCGCGGAGCGCGAGGTCCTGACTGCGGCCGCGGGCGTGGTCACCACCAGCGACTGGGCGCGGACGTGGGTGATCCGGAACCACGGGCTCCTGCCCGAGCGGGTGCGGGTCGCGACACCCGGTGCCGACTCCGCGCCCGCGGCCCGCGGATCTCGCGCCGGCAACGAGCTGCTGTGCCTGGCCGCGGTGACCCGAGCGAAGGGCCACGACATCCTGCTCTCCGCGCTGGGCGAGATCGCCGACCTCGACTGGCGCTGCACGTGTGCCGGGAGCCTGGTCCTCGAACCCGACTTCGTCGCCGGGCTGCGGGACCTGGCTGCCCGGTCGGGGATCGGCGACCGGGTGCGGTTCACCGGGCCGCTAGCCGGGCACCGGCTCGACGCCGCGCTGGTGGAGGCGGACCTGCTGGTGTCGGCGTCGCGCTACGAGGCGTACGGCATGGGCGTGACCGAGGCGCTCGCCCACGCCGTGCCGGTCGTCGTCAGCGACGTCGGCGGCCATCCCGAGGCGGTCGGCGGCGCCGGCGTGCTCGTGCCGCCGGACGATCCCGACCGGCTCGCCGACGCGCTGCGGCGTTGGCTGGAGAGCCCGGCCGAGCGGTCCCGCCTGCAGGACGCGGCCGCGACGCGACGGGCGACACTCGATCCCTGGGCCACGACGGCACAGCGGCTCGCTGAGGCACTCGACGCGGCGGCACTGAACCAGGACGACACGCCACCCGTATCCCCCACCACACCCGACGGCCGATAGAGGGAGCCGGATCACGATGACGACCAGTCGCTGGGCGTGGCTCCGCCTCCTCGCCGGGGTGGCCATCCTGGTGGTGCTCGTCCTGCGACTCGGCGCCGAGCCGTTCGTGGAGGGCTTCCGCCGTACCGACGCGACCGCACTCGTGGTTGCACTCGTCGTCACCGTGGGCACCACCTGGTGCTGCGCCTGGCGGTGGAGCGTGCTGTCCGCGCGGCTGGACGTCGCGGTGCCGGTGCGGACGGCGTTCCGGCGCTACTACCGGTCGCAGCTGCTCAACGCCACGCTCCCCGGCGGCGTGCTCGGCGACCTGCACCGCGGGGTGGAGCACGGTCGCGCGGCGGGGTCGATGCGCCGGGGTCTCGGCTCGGTCGTGGCGGACCGGGTCTCGGGACAGCTGGTGCAGGCGACGCTCGCGGTGGCGGCTCTGCCGCTGCTGCCGGGCGGCGTCGGGATCGACGCGCGCTGGGTGGTGCTGCCGGTCGCTGCTGCGGTGGTGGCCCTGGTCGTCGGGCTCGGCTGGCGGGTGGTGCTGGCCTCGACGCTCGCGGCGTCCGGTCACGTGCTTGTGTTCCTGGTCGTCGCCCGCTCGGTGGGGGTGACCGCGCCGCTGCCGGAGCTGACCGCGCTCGCCCTGGTGGTGCTCTTCGCGTCTGCGCTGCCGCTGTCCGTCGCGGGGTGGGGCCCGCGAGAGGGCGCGGCAGCGTGGCTCTTCGCCGCGTCCGGCCTGGGAGCCGGGACCGGCCTCAGCGTCGCCGTCGCGTACGGCGTCGTGTCGCTGGTCGCCACCCTCCCGGGCTTGCTGGCGCTGACCGAACGGGGTACCTCTCTGACAGAGTCGCCCACGCTCGAGGAGGCCGGCCGTGGCTGATCGTCCCTACACCCTGCTCAGCTGCAGCATGTCGCTGGACGGCTACCTCGGCAGCGCCACCGACGAGCGGCTGCTGCTCTCCAACGACGCGGACTTCGACCGCATCGACGGCGTCCGGGCCGGCTGCGACGCGATCCTGGTCGGGGCGGCGACGGTGCGGAAGGACAACCCCCGGCTCCTGGTCCGCGGTGAACGTCGACGCCATGCCCGCGCCGCCGCCGGCCTCCCCACCTCGCCGGCGAAGGTGACGGTGACCGCGCGTGGCGACCTCGATCCGCACTACAACTTCTTCACGGCAGGCGAGAGCGAGAAGCTCGTCTACTGCTCCACCGACGCGGTGCCGATGACCCGCGGCCGGCTGGGCCCGGTGGCGACCGTGATCGACGCCGGCCGCGCCCGCCGGCGGATCAGCCGGGTCGGCGAGGACCTGCACGATCGCGGCGTCCGCCGGCTAATGGTCGAGGGCGGCGGCACCATGCACACCCAGTTCCTCACCGCCGGGCTCGCCGACGAGCTGCAGCTGGTGGTGGCTCCGTTCTTCGTGGGCGACTCCCGCGCCCGCCGGTTCGTGGACGACGGCCTGTTCCCGTGGTGCCCCGACCACCGGGCACGGCTGGTCGAGAGCCGGGCGATCGGCGATGTCGTGCTGCTGCGCTACGCGCTCTCCGACCGGTTCGAGGGCTGATCGGTGCTGCCCCCCGGGTACGATGTGCGCCGGAGAGTCGGGAAGCCTGGTTGGCGTCTTCTCGTCGACCCCTAGGAGGAGCCCCGTTGCCAGAACCTCGTCGTCCGCTGTTCGCACGCGGATCATTCCTCGAGAGTTCTCGCGTCGCGGAGATCCTGCGCGCCGAGAGCATCGGCGGAGCGCTGGTAATCGTCGCGGCCCTCGCCGCGTTCGTCTGGGCGAACAGTCCTTGGGAGTCGTCGTACACCGCGATGCGCGAACTGCGAGTCGGACCCGCGGCCTGGCACCTCGACCTCAGCCTCGGTGCCTGGGCGGCGGACGGGCTGCTCGCCATCTTCTTCTTCGTCGCCGGTCTCGAGCTGAAGAGGGAGTTCGTCGCGGGCGACCTCCGCGATCCCCGTCGCGCCGCGCTGCCGGTCGCCGCAGCGATCGGCGGGATGGTGGTCCCGGCAGCCGTCTTCGTTGCGTTCAACGCTTCTGGCGGCGATCTGAGTGGCTGGGCGGTTCCCACCGCGACGGACATCGCGTTCGCCGTCGCCGTCCTCGCGGTGATCAGCACCCACCTACCTAGCGGGCTCCGGACCTTTCTGCTCACCCTCGCCGTCGTCGACGACCTCCTCGCGATCACGGTGATCGCGATCTTCTACACCGATGAGCTCCACACTTCCTACCTGCTCCTCGCAATTCTCCCGATCGCGGCCTTCGGCATGCTCGTGCAGCGCAGGATCAGCAGCCCGCTGCTGCTCGTGCCCTTGGCCGTCGTCGCCTGGGCCCTGGTCCACGAGTCGGGTGTGCACGCAACGGTGGCCGGCGTCGTCCTCGGCTTCACGGTGCCCGTGCTCAACCAGCACCGGCCCGAGGCCAAGGGGCTCGCCGAGCACCTGGAGCACCTCGTCCGTCCGTTGTCCGCCGGGTTCGCGGTGCCGGTCTTCGCCTTCTTCGCCGCCGGCGTCGCGGTCGGCGGGTGGGACGGCCTCGGCACCGCCCTGCGAGACCCGATCGCGCTCGGTGTGATCGCCGGGCTGGTGCTCGGCAAGCCGATCGGCATCGTCGCGGCCACCTGGCTGCTCCACACCTTCACCCATGCCGACCTCGACGACGAGCTCGCGTGGACCGACGTCCTCGGCATGGCGATGCTCGCCGGCATCGGGTTCACGGTGTCGTTGCTCATCGGCGAGCTCGCCTACCCGGCGGGGTCGACAGCAGCAGAGCACGTCAAGGTCGGGGTGATCGCCGGTTCCCTGGTCGCCTCCGTCCTCGCCGCCGTGGTGCTGCGACGGCGCAACCAGGTCTACCGGCGGCTCTGCGCTGCGGAGGATCAGGACTCCGATCACGACGGCATCCCCGACGCTTTCGACCGCACCGAGGACCGGTAACAACCCCGCTCCTGGCGGTCGCGCGGGTCCTCTACAGGAAGCCGATGAGCAGCACTATCCCGAGGCCGAGCACGAGCAGGACGACCGTGTTGCCGGTCGACCAGGCCGGACTCAACGGCACATCACGCAACCGGCCGCCAATCCGCGTGGCGACGGCGCTCAGTCTGGTCCGGACCGGAGCCGCCAGCCGATCGTCGACCGCCGCGACACCGCGCACCGCCGCCCGCCAGGTCACCGGCAGCAGCTTGCGGTAGCCGAGGTCGGCATCGAGGTTCACCGAGCGCAGCTCCGGTGGGTAGAGACCGGTGCGCATCAGCACCGTGAACGCCATCGCCGCGAGGCCCAGCAGCTGGAGCTGGTTGATGACGTGGGCCGTGGTGTAGGGCTGGTAGTCGACCGCGAACGGCAGGATGTCGTAGAGGACTCCCGGCGCCACGCCGATCCCGATGCACAGCGCCGCGGCCAGCGCCATCGCCACCCGCATGTTCAGCGGCGCCTCCCCGACGCGATGGCCCGCGTCGTGGGCGAAGAACGCGAAGAACGGGATCTTGATGCCGGCGTGGTGGAAGACGCCTGCGGAAGCGAAGAGCAGGAGCACCCACACCACGGTCCGGTGCTCGTCGGCGGCAGCCTGCAGGATCAGCGACTTGGTTACGAATCCGGAGAACAGCGGCAGTGCCGAGATCGACGCCGCCCCGACCATGCAGAAGGCCGCCGTCTGAGGCATCGACCGGAACAGCCCCCCGAGCTCGGAGCCCTTCACCGTCCCCACCTGGGTGAGCACCGCGCCCATGCTCATGAAGAGCAGGCCCTTGAAGATGATGTCGGCGAACGCGTGCGCGGCAGCGCCGTTGACGCCGAGCTCCCCACCGATGCCGACAGCGGCCACCATGAAGCCCAGCTGGTTGATCATGCTGTAGGCGAGGACCTTCCTGAGGTCGTTCTCGATCACCGCGTAGAAGATCGGGAAGCACGTCATCGCGACCCCGATCCAGACCAGAGCCTCGGTGCCGGCGAAGCCGCGGGCCAGCGTGTAGACAGCCATCTTGGTGGTGAATGCCGACAGCACCACGGTGCCCACCGCGGTCGCCTCCGGATAGGTGTCGGGCAGCCACGAGTGGAGGACCGGGAACGCGCACTTGATGCCGATCCCGAGCAGGAGCAGCGGTCCGCCGGGAGCGTCGAGGCCGATGTGGTCGAACCGGACGCTCCCCGTGTCCTGGGCGTAGACGACGATGCCCGCCAGGAGGAGCAGCCCGGACAGCACCTGTGCGACCAGGTAGCGCACGCCGGCCCGGACGCTGCGCTCGGTGCGGGAGGCGAGCACGAGCACGACCGATGAGAGACCGGCCAGCTCCCAGCAGACGAAGAGGGTGATCAGGTCACCCGCCAGCACCCCGCCGATCGCCGCGCCGGCATAGACGAGCATCGAGACGTGCTGCGCGGTGTCGCGCAGGTGGAGCGCGTAGATCCCTCCGAGCACGGCGGCGATGCAGAAGGCAGTCGCGAACACGCGGGAGAGTCCGTCGATCCGCACCGGTTCCAGCGCGAACCCGAGCAGCTCGACGCCACCGTGGACGCCTTCCGGGGACGTCCACAGCACGAGCAGCACCACAACCGGGAGGGCGAGCATCCAGGCGCCGCGGGCCCGACCGCGCAGGGCCGGCACCGCGACCGCCCCCAGGATCATGATCAGCGCGGGGCTAGCCATCGTCCGCCCCCCGTCCGCCCGGCTCGCCGTGGTCACCGAAGTAGTCCTCCGTGCGGCCGACCACCCGGCGCATCTGCTTGGCGGCCAGGACGAGGAGGAAGCTCACGGCGAACCCGAACACCGCGTAGAACCCGAACCACGACTCGAACGAGAAGTGGGGTTCCTTCTCGTAGAACAGGTCGAGCAGGAGCAGCACGGCACACCCGGCATACACCGCCGCGACGACGCGACGTACGGATCGTGCCTTCGACCTACCCACGTGCTCGGTCATCTCACCTCCACAGGTCCATGACGGGTCCGGTCACGACGTCCGGGACCAGGAACAGGGCGACGCTCGCGGAGGCGGTGAGAACCAGCGGTACGACGCACGCCGCGGGCGCTTCACGACGAACGCCCTCTCCTGCGGGGGGACTGCGCAGGAAGCCACGCACCGCCACCGGCATCAGGTAGGCGAGCGCCAGCAGCGACCCGACGAGCATGACAGCGAACATCACGTACTCCTCGGCGGCGACCGCCCCCTCGAGCAAGAGCCACTTGCTCCACGTCCCCCCTCCGGGCGGCAGTCCGACCACCGAGAGCGACGCGACGGTGAACGCGCCGAAGGTCCAGGGCATCGCGCGACCCAGTCCGTCGAGCTCGCTCACCCGGGTGCGACGGGTCGCGGTGTAGATCGCCCCCGCGCAGAAGAAGAGGGTGATCTTGCCGACCGCGTGGGTCATCAGGTGGAGGGTCCCGCCGGACGTGGCGATCTCGTTGCCGAGGGTGGCGGCGAGGACGATGTAGGCGAGCTGGCTGACCGTCGAGTAGGCCAGCCGGGCCTTCAGGTTGTCCTTCGTGATCGCGATCAGACCGGCGACGACCAGGGTCACGGCCGCGACCCACATCATGACCGAGGAGGCCCCGTCGGCGACGTTGTCCAGTCCGAAGATGTAGACGACGACCTTGAGCACGACGAAGACGCCCGCCTTGACCACCGCGACCGCGTGCAGCAGGGCGGAGACCGGCGTCGGCGCCACCATCGCGGCCGGGAGCCAGCGGTGGAACGGCATCAACGCGGCCTTGCCGGTGCCGAACAGGAACAGGGCGAGGAGCACGGCCAACGCCGGGCCCACGGGCTCACCCGCGAGCAGCCCGCCGGGCACGAAGTCGGTGCTCCCGGCAAGGACCCAGGTCCAGACGATCGCCGGCAGCAGGAAACACAGGGACGTCGCGAGCAGGATGCCGACGTACACCCTGCCGCCTCGTCGCGCCTCGGCGTCTCCGCCGTGCATCACGAGCGGCACCGTCGCCAGGGTCAGCGCTTCGTAGCCGACGAACATCGTGAGGAGGTTCGCGGAGAACGCGATCCACAGCGAAGCCGCGATCGCGATCGTGAAGAACACGTAGAAGCTGGTCTGCCTCGGCAGGTCGTTGGCGCGGAGGTAGCCGATGGCGTAGACCGTCGTGACCGGCCACAGCACGGCCGCGACGGTGGCGAAGACCAGTCCGATCGGTTCCAGCTCGAAGGCGACGGCGAGCCCCGGGAGCCACGACCACAGCTCGACGTGCCGCCCCTCGCCGGCAGCCGGCCACAAGGTGAGGACCCATCCCGCCACGGCTGCCCCCGCGAGCAGCGAGGCGGCCTCCCGGGCGTTGGGGCGGTGGCGCAGCAGCAGGACACAGACCCCTCCGACAACCGGCAGCACGATGGCCAGTGGGAACGCCGAGACCAGCACAGTGGTCATCGCGAACCCCCGAGCAGCGCGACGGCAGCGGCATCGGCCAGGTCCGCCACCAGTCCGGGGCTGACCCCGATGGCGACCGTCAGTGCCACGAGGCCGCCGGTGGCGATGACCATCGTCGGCGGCGCCGCCGACGCGGCACCACTATCGGCCGTCTCGTCACCCGCGGGTTCGCGGAACCAGGCAATCTCGACGATCCGCCCGACGTATCCCACGGCGAGCACGGAGCTCACGAGCACCGCGGCCAGCACGCCCCACTGGTGCTCCTCCTGCAGCGCCCCGACCAACGACCACTTGCTGACGAATCCGGCGGTCGACGGGATCCCGACCAACCCGAGACCCCCCACCAGGATGGCGGTGAACGTCCACGGCATCCGTCGACCGAGCCCGGCCAGCGAGTCGAGGCGGACCGTCCCGAGACGCAGGAGCAGCAGGCCCGCCGCTGCGAAGAGCGCGGCCTTGGTGACGCCGTGGTTGAGGAGGTGGAGGTATCCCGCCGAGACACCGTCCGGAGTGGCCAGGGCGAACCCGGCGACGATGTAGCCGATCTGGGCCACACTCGACCACGCCAGCAGGTAGCGCAGGTCGCTCTGGAAGCAGGCGACCGCCGAGCCGACGACCATCGCGGCACTCGCGGCGACCAGCATGACCAGGTCGATCGAAAGCCGCTCGAAGACGAGCGCAGCGCCGAAGATCGCGAAGGTGAACCGGGCGAAGGCGTACAACGCCACCTTGGTGCCCACGCCGGCCAGGAAGGTGTTCACGGCCGACGGGGCCTCGCCGTACGCGTCGGGGAGCCAGGAGTGCAGCGGGAACGCCGCCATCTTCACTCCGAGCCCGACGGCCACGAACGCGACCGCCGCGGTCAGCACCCGGTTGCCGTGCAGGTCCTCGAGCCGCTCTGCCAGATCGGCCATGTTGAGCGTGCCGGTGACAGAGTAGGCGAGACCGATCCCGATGAGCAGGAAGGTGGCGCCGATGGTCCCGATGACCAGGTACCGGAACGCCGCCAGTAGCGCCCGGCGTCGGCTGCCCATGGCGATCAGGGCGTACGACGATAGCGACGAGATCTCGAGGAAGACGAAGAGGTTGAAGGCGTCGCCGGTCACCGCGACGCCGAGCAGGCCGGTCAGGCACAGACACATGCAGGCATAGAACCGCGGCACCTGCTCGGCGCTGATCTCCGACGCAACGCTCGCCCGTGCATAGATCGCCACGGCGAACGCCACCAGTGCGACCAGCAGCAGCACGGGGGCGTTCGCGGCGTCGACGACGTACTCGATCCCGACCGGCGCATCCCAGCCGCCGAAGGTGTAGCGGACGACGTCGCCGTCGACCGTCTGCACCGCCAACGCCACCGCGCAGCACAGGGCTGCCGTGGCGGCCGTCAGGAAGAAGGCCCATGCGACGACCGCACGGCGCGTGAGCACGCACATCGGTGCGCACACCATCGGGACCAGGATCACGAGGATCGGCAAGTGGCTCATCGGGCGTTGCCGTCACCCGTCTCGATGCTCATCGCCTCGTCTTCTTCGAGGGTGCCGTAAGCCCGGAAGATGCGGACCGCCAGGGCGAGCCCGAGAGCCGTGGTCGCGACTCCGACCACGATGGCGGTGAGGATCAGCACGTGCGGGAGCGGGTGGGAGTAGGTGTCGTACTCGTCGCTCACGATCGGCGCCGTTCCACCCTCGACCTTGCCGAGGGTGATGTAGAGAAGAAACACCGACGCCTGGAAGATGTTGAGTCCGATCAACCTCTTGACGACGTTGCCATGGCTCAGGACGACGTACAGGCCGGTCATCATCAGCGCGAAGACCAGCCAGTAGGCCAGGTGGGTCGTGGTCACTGCGAGACCTCCCGTTCGGCGAAGGTGCAGAACACCGCCGTCATGACGCCGGCGACGGTGAGACCGACCCCGAGCTCCACCAGGAGGATCCCGAGGTGTTGTCCCTCCGCTGGGTGGTCGGGATGGAACACCGAGTAGTCGAGGAACGAGCCGCCGAGCAGCATCGCCGCGACACCGACACCGATGTAGAGCAGCAGACCGGCCGGGATCAAGACGTTCAACGCGAGTCGGGGAACGACACGGCGGCAGTCGTCGATCCCGAAGACCAGGCCGTGCAGCACCAGGGCAGACGCGAAGATGACCCCGGCCTGGAACCCGCCGCCCGGACCGTAGTCCCCGTGGAACTGGACGTAGAGCGCGAACAGCAGGATGAACGGGATCAGGATGCGGCTCACCACCCGGAGCACCCGGTACTCGTGCAGCCTGAGCGTGCGCTCGAACTCCGGGGCATGCCGTGGCACCGCACGCAGCACCAGGAGCACGGCGGTGCCTGCTGTGAAGATCACGGCGAGCTCCCCGAGGGTGTCGTAGCCACGGTAGGAGGCCAGCACGTTCGTCACGACGTTCGGGATCCCGATGTCGCGCTGGGAGTCCTCGAGATAGGCGTCGGTCACCGGGTGGCGCTGGATCGGCGAGTCGGGATCCCCGAACACCGGTAGGTCGAAGCTCGCATAGACGAGCATGCCACCGCAGAAGGTCACCCCGACCGCCCCGGGGAGCCACCTGTTGCGCCGCGGCGTCAGCCGCTCGTGGGATCGGGTCAACGCGATCACGGTGAGGAACAGCACGGTGCTGATGCCCGCCCCGACCGCTGCCTCGGTGAAGGCCACGTCGACGGCGTCCAGCAGGACGAACAAGCTGGCGACCAACAGGCTGAACAGAGCCGACAGCATGGCGGCCGCATAGAGCGAACGCATCCGGACGATGCCGATCGCGGTCGCGAGGAGCAGCACGAACAGGCCGAGCGCCGCGAGGTTCACGCCGGTCGTCACGACGGTCCTGGAGGCAGCCAGGGGCGGACCCGGTCTCGCCGGGCTGCCTGCGCGAGCGTGTGGGTGGCGGCGGGGCTGGTCAGCATCAGGAACAGCAGGATCAACACCAGGCGCACGGCGACTCCCCAGTCCGGCACCCGCAGCAGCAGGCCGAGCATGATCAGCCCGGCGCCCGCGGTGTCGGTAAGACCGGCCGCGTGGACACGGGTGTAGAAGTCGGGCAGGCGCAGCAGTCCGACGCCACCGGACAGGACGAGCAGCGCGCCCACGACGACTATGACGCCACTGACGACGTCGAGCACCGCGTTCATACCGGCCCACCGTTGTCCGAAGCCGCGTCGAGCTCCCGGTAGTGGCTCAGCTTCAGGACCGCGACCGTGCCGACGAAGTTGACCAGTGCGTAGAAGAGGGCGATGTCGAGGAACTGCGGCCTTCCCACCACGAACCCGATGATGACCACGACGAGGACGGTCTTGGTGCCGAACATGTTGACCGCGAGGATCCGGTCGTAGAGCGTCGGACCCCGGACAGCACGCACCAGGGCGAGGCCCATGGTGACGAGAACCGCGAAGAGACCGGCCAGCAGCAGGCTCACGAGCCCTCCAGCCGTCGTACCCGCTCCAGCATTTGTCCGGTCCGCAGGACCCCGATGTCGGCCTCGCGCAGCGCGTGCACCTCGATCGAGTTGCCCGACAGCCGCATGGCCAGCGTGCCGGGGGTGAGGGTGATCGAGTTGGCGTAGGCAACCGTGGCGATCTCCGAGAGGTCAGCGGTAGGGACGAAACCGACCCCTGGTCGCGGATGCAGCCGCGGTGACCACACCTGCTTGAGGACGACCGAGGACGACCACGCGATCTGACCGGCGAGCCACGCACCGTAGCCGAGGATCCGTGTGGGTCGCCAGAGGCGGAAGGGACCGTCCCCGTGGTCGGCTCCCATCCGATGGCTGAGCCACAGGACCGTCGCCACCGAGAGCGCCCCCAACGCCAGCAGGAGACTCGTGTAGTGCCCCGACAGCAGCAACCAGAACGCGACGAGCGCGACTGCCAAACCACCCAGGCGAGTGCCGGCGACCAGGTCTGGCATGTGCAGTGCAACCCCTTCGCCGGTCCTCGTCCGCGGACGTCGTCTAGCCAACGCCGACCAGGCTTCCCGGCACACCAAGCAATCACCCTATCGGAGCAGGAGCCGCGCGGGCTGCGGGGCTTCGGTAGGTTGATCACATGGCCGTAGACCAGCTCCGCGAAGAGCCAACGATCGGGCGCCTCGTCAAGGACGCCCAGACCGAGTTCTCCACGATCATGCGCAAGGAGATCCAGCTCGCGAAGTCCGAGCTCAAGGTCAGCGTGACCGCCGGCGGCCTCGGCACGGTGCTGATCCTCTCGGCGCTCTTCTTCCTGGTGCTGTTCGTGATCATCCTGTCGGTGGCGGCCGCCTACTTCATCAACTGGAACGGCAGCGGGCTCAGCCTGCACTGGGCCTTCCTCATCGTCGCCGGCTTCTGGCTGCTGACCGCCGCGTTCTGCATCTGGCTCGGGATCAGGAAGTTCAAGCAGGTCAAGGCGCCGGAGCGCACCATCGAACAGGGGCGCGAGATCCCGCGCGCGCTCAAGGGCCAGACGTCCTGATCCTGAGGTCGACACGGGGGGATGTGAGATGACACGGCAGCCGGCAGTGGCCGGACGGGCGGAGCAGCTGCTCGGCTCGTCCGTTATCTCCACTGCGCCCGTGGCCGGCGGCGACGTCTCCAGCGCGGTGAAGCTCCGCCTGTCCAGCGGTCGCACCGCCTTCCTGAAGACGCTCACCCAGGCACCCCCGTCCTTCTTCGAGCGGGAGGCCGCCGGCCTGCGCTGGCTGGCCGAGGTCGACGACGGTGTCGCGACCCCCGACGTGCTCGCCGTCGATGCCGACTGCCTGATCCTCGGGTGGATCGAGACCACCCGGCCCGGCCAGGACGCCGCAACGGCCTTCGGGCGTGCCCTCGCCCGCACCCACCTGAGCGGTGCCGAGATGTGGGGCGCCGAGGTCGACGGCTACATCGGCCGGCTCCCGCTCGGCAACCAGCCGCTGCCCACCTGGGCGGAGTTCTACGTCGAGCGCCGGATCACGCCGTACCTCCGGGTCGCGGTCGACAAGGGCCTGGTCACCGCGACCGACGCCGACCTCGTCGAGCGAGCCGCCGCGCGGGTCGGCGAGATCGTGCCCGACGAGCCCGCAGCGCGACTGCACGGCGACCTCTGGAACGGCAACGTGCTCTGGGGTCAGGAGGAGCGGGTCGTCGTCATCGACCCGGCCGCGTACGGCGGACACCGCGAGGTCGACCTCGCCATGCTGACCCTCTTCGGTCTACCGCAGCTCCCCCACGTGATGGCGGCCTACGACGAGGTCGCGCCACTCGGCGACGACTGGCAGGACCGGCTCGGCATCCACCAGCTCTTCCCGCTGATGGTGCACGCGTGCCTCTTCGGCGGTGGCTACGGCGCCCGCGCGGCGAAGATCGCCCAGCGCTTCGTCTGAGTCGTCCCCCGCTCTCAGCCACTACTCAGCCGGGTTGGGCATCATGGGGGCGTGACCCAGCGTGTCCCGAACCTGCCGCGCGTCCTCGTCGTCGACGACGACCGGGCCGTGCGTGAGTCGTTGCGACGCTCGCTGGAGTTCAACGGCTACGACGTGCACCTGGCCGGCGACGGAGCCGAGGCGCTGGCCGGCATCGGTTCGGTGGCGCCCGACGTGGTGGTGATGGACGTGATGATGCCGCGCCTCGACGGCCTCGACGCGACCCGTGCCCTGCGCGCAGCCGGCAACGACGTACCCATCCTGGTGCTCACCGCACGCGACGCCATCGGCGACCGGGTGGAGGGGCTCGACGCCGGCGCCGACGACTACCTGACCAAGCCGTTCGCCCTGCAGGAGTTGCTGGCCCGGCTGCGCGCGCTGCTGCGCCGGGTGGTGCCGCACGTCGAGGGCGACGAGGAGGAGGTGCTCTCCTTCTCCGACCTCACCATGAACGTCACCACCCGCGAGGTCACCCGCGGCGAGCGCGCGATCGAGCTGACCCGCACCGAGTTCACGCTGCTGGAGATGTTCCTGCGTCGGCCGCGGCGGGTGCTCGAGCGCAGCTTCATCCTCGAGGAGGTGTGGGGCTACGACTTCCCCACGACCGCGAACTCGCTCGAGGTCTACGTCGGCTACCTCCGTCGCAAGACCGAGTCGGGCGAGGAGACGCGGCTGATCCACACCGTGCGCGGTGTGGGTTATGTGCTGAAGGAGTCATGAGCGGGTTCTGGGCGGGGTCGGCCCTCGCGGTCGGACCCGGTCCGGACGGCCGCTGGCACTACCGGCGCTCGCTGGCCAGCCGGGTCATCCTGCTGACGACGATGACCGTCGGCCTGGCGGTGGCGTTCGTCGCCATCGCGGCCTACGCCACGACCCGGTTCCAGATGCAGCAGAGCCTCGACAGCTCGCTGACCAAGCGGGCCCACTACGCGGCGTCGTCGAACGAGCTCCTCGACACCTACTCGACGACCGGCGCCGAGTCCTGGGCGCTCGGCGCGGCCGACGTCCGGATCGCGTTCCTCGCGCATGACGGCGACGGCCGGGTGCTGGACCAGGGCCCGAACATCGAGCTCGGTCAGCCCGAGCTCGACGTCGCCCGAGGCGAACGGGACTCGAGCCTGCGCACCCTTCGCATCGACGGGGACCGCCACCGCGTCGTCGCGGTGCAGACCCAGCACGAGGGACTGGCGCTGGTGATCGCACAGCCGCTCGAGGACCAGGACCGGATCCTGGCGCGGCTGGGCTGGGTGACCATCGCGTTCGGCGGCTTCGGCGTGCTCACTGCCGGGCTCGCCGGCTGGCTGGTCGCCAGCAACGGCCTGCGCCCGGTGCGCCGGCTGACGACCGCTGTCGAACGGGTCGCGCGCACCGAGGACTTCACGGCGCTCCCCGTCGAGGGCGACGACGAGCTCGCACGACTGGCCACCGCGTTCAACCAGCTGCTGGTCTCCCTGGATGCGTCCAGGGTGCGCCAGCGACAGCTGGTCGCCGATGCCAGCCACGAGCTGCGGACGCCGCTGACCTCACTGCGCACCAACATCGACCTGCTGACCATGTCCGGCGACGCGTCGTCGCTCCCGCCCCAGGCCCGGGCCGAGCTGATGGAGGACATCCGCGCCCAGATCGAGGAGCTGACCACGCTCATCGGCGACCTCACCGAGCTGGCGCGCGACGAGCCGGTGCCGCCGACCGTCGAGCCGGTCGACCTCGCCGACGTCGTCGACCACGCCGCGCAACGCGTACGACGCCGCGCCCCCGACCTCACGTTCGAGGTCTTCACCCGCCCGTGGTGGGTCGTCGGCGAGGCTCCGGCTCTCGAGCGCGCGGTGACCAACCTGCTCGACAACGCGGCCAAGTGGAGCCCCGAAGGTGGCGTTGTGACGGTCCGCCTCAGCGACGGCGTCCTCACTGTCGACGACCAGGGCCCCGGCATCCCGGAGGAGGAGCGGGCCCGGATCTTCGATAGGTTCTGGCGGTCCGTCGACTCGCGGACCCTGCCCGGGTCCGGCCTCGGGCTGGCGATCGTCCGTCAGGTGGCCGAGCGGCACGCCGGGACGGTGCAGGCGGCGGAGAACGTCGGTGGTGGCGCGCGGCTGGTGCTCAAGCTGCCGGGAACGGAGAACGTGGATGCATAGGTGGGCGGCGCTCGCCGTACTGCTGCTCCTGGCGGGGTGCGGGGGCGAGGAGGTCGGCGAGAAGCCCGACCTGCCGGACGAGACGCCGGCCCTGTGGAACCCCTGCGATGTGCTCGACCCGGAACTGATCGAGCGCGCGTTCGGCTCGGTGGCGACCGAGGAGTCCGGCACCCCCGAGGCGCCGGAGTGCCGGTTCAAGCCGGACGAGGAGTCAGGCCAGGCGGTCGTGACGTCCAGCTACACCCTGTTCGACGGGACCCTCGACGAGGCGTGGGACACGATGGGCCAGCCCGAGCGCGCCGAGGTCATGGAGCCGGACGTCGAGGGCGCCGACGCCGCCCGGATCGTCGTCGAGGTCGTCAAGAAGCAGCTCTACGTCACCGGGTTCGTCGAGAACGGCGACCTGATCCAGAACGTCAACGTCGTCGATCCGGCGCCGTACGACGAGGAGCAGGTGCTGGCCGGCGTTCGGACCGTGCTGACGGCCCTGTCGCAGCACGCCGCCGAGTCGGGCGTCGAGGACACCGACTGACGCTCCGTCACGTCGCGGGCGAACGGAACCGCGGCTGTCGGGGGGCCTCCGTTCCAGCCGGAGCGGCGGGAGATCCAGCCAAAACCGTCACGGGATCGGACGGCGCGTGCGACCGTGCAAGAACCGATCGTTCTCAATGCCCAATAGAGGAAGTCATGTCCCTCGCGACCAGCGTTGGCTCCGTCGTTGCCGCCCTAGGCCTCGTTCTGAGCGGTGCCGCGATCGTGGGAGCGCCCGCGCAGGCCCACGACACCGGCATCCACGACAACTGCACCAACTTCAACAACAAGTACCCCCACGGAGTCGGCCGGCGAGGCGCTCGCGATCGCGGAGGGAACGTCACGAACTTCAAGCGCAACAACCGCATCTACAACAAGGCTGAACGTCACAACGGCGACCTAGACCGCGACAACGACAGGATCGCGTGCGAGAAGGCGTAGCTACGACGCCATCGCTGCGAGGTGGAGCGATCGGGCTCAGCGCGACCCGGTGTCTCGCACGTCGTGCGGCAGTTCTCCGGCGGTCAGGTCGACCAGGACAGCGATAGTTCCCACCCGCATTGCCTGACGGCTGTGCGCGCTTCTCGGCAACGCCGCGGGACTCGTGGCGGCAGTAGCGGACGTTCGTCAGGGATGGTGGGATCTATCCCGGCTAGGCGAACCAGCCCCAGCGCTCGATCGGGAGTGTCTACCTCGGCGTACAGAGTGAAGGTCTGCCCCGGCTCCGCCGCGTCGACCGCAAACCGCAGCACCTCGTGCATGTCTTCCGCGCCGGTCACCCTGTTCTCGTCACACACGTAGCCCATGTGAGCCTGAGGGATTCCTGCGGGCGCGGAGGGTTGGCTCCAGAAGTACACGCGGTACACCGACTGCCAGACTTCCCATCGGATGTCACGCGGATCGACGCCCTCGATATTCACCCGGCGACACTACGACGGCACCTCCGCCCTCGCCGAGCGGCATTAGCAGCGACTCGAACTCAGATCTATGCGCGGTAACGAATCTCGAATCGGCTGCCTAGCTCGGCCCGCAGCCGCTCCACCAGTGCCACTGCTCGCTGATCCAGGGCCTTCTGATCTGCCAGCCAGTCTTCATGCGAACCCGAGTTGAAGTTGTTCATGTCATCGCGCCACGCGATGAGGTCTGCGATCAAGCCTTCGCCGAGGCCAAGGGCTCGCTGCAACCAGGTCGGATCATCGGGCAACAAACCCTCGATGCCCCATAGCGGGCCACCGCCCTCGTCCCACATGAGTTCAAGGTCGGAGCCCTCGACCGTGTAGTCCTCCTCGACGTCGCGTTCCTCGCCGATCGGCACGGCGGACCAGTAGGGCCCGTCCGGGTAGTTACCGAAGTAGGGCGGTGGTGGGCCGTCGCGGTCCTTCACGACGACATTGGAACATGCGGACGCCGCGCACTACGTGCGGCAGTAGCGTGCTGCTCCGCGAGCACGCCGTGCGGCAGTAGCGGACGCTTGCGCTAGGGGTGCGCCCGCCGCAGACTCAACAAATGGCACCAGGTCGCTTCGCCGTGCTCTCGGCGCTGATGTTGGCCGTGCCAACCATGGCGGCGTGCAGCGACGATCCTGAACCCGGCGAGGTTCTCAAGGCTGGCGGCACATACGTTCTGATCGGTGCGGAGCCCGACGACAACGCCAACACCGTGGGGGTGGGCTACGACGGAACGGTCCAGATCGTTGGTGCGTGCCTTGGCGCCGGCCGTCAGACGATCATTTGGCCACACGGCACGAAGATCCTGTCCGAGAACCCGCTCGCGATAGACGTGCCTGAACTCGGTCGAGTGACCGTTGGAGACCGCATCGTTGGTGGAGGCACGTCTTGGCAAGCAGATCGACTGCCTGACGGCATCGATGCGCTTCCGGACGGCTGCCCGGACGACCAACTGTTCGCCTTCCGCCCCGAGTAGCGCCACTCAGAGACGCGCGCTGCTCGGCATATGCGCGGCCTTTTGTCGACGCCGACTGGCGGCGATGTGATGCACCCGCCGCGTGTCAGGTGCTTGTGCTCGGGGTGCGTCCCATGGCGAGGAGATGGGGGCTGAGGTCGCGGAGTCCCGGCTGCGATTCGTAGGCCTCTGCCAAGGTCCTGGCGGCGGCGATCTGCAGGGGGTCCTGCGAACGGCTGACCTCGATCGCCTGGGCCCCTGGTCCTTCGAGTCCCACGACCCGTACGTCGTCCAGCCTGGCCTCGTGCGCTTCCGCTTCCAGGTCGTCCGCCAGATGGAAATGGCCGCCGGGGAAGCCGTTTGGGCCAAGCTCCCCCGCTCCTTCGTTGATCAGCCGCCGCCACCTCTCCGGTAGGGGCGACGTGGGCTCCGCCGCGCCGCTGGTCGCCCGGTCGATGGCGGGCGCGATGACCATGACCCACGCCAGGGCGGAGAGCCGCGAGATGCCCGCTGCGAACACCCAGCCGCCGGGACGCACCACCCGGATCGCCTCGGACCATGCGTGCAGCCGGTCCCGGCGTTCGACCAAGTGGTAGAGCGGCCCCAGAAGCAGGGCGGCGTCGAAACTATTGTCGTCCGTCGGCAACATCCGGGCGTCGCCGAGCCTGGCCTTGAAAGTCCCATGTTCCTTGGCTGCGTCGACATGCCTGGGCACGGGATCCACGAGCAGGACCTCGTCGCCTCGCTGTGCCAGGGCAGCGGCATGCACCCCGGACGCGCCACCAATGTCGATGACCCGAGAGCCAGCGGGGACCCGATCGCGCACGATCGACTGGGTCCGCTCGAACTCCAACACCCCCTGTCCGGACCGACCGACCAGGCGGTCGCCCTCGTCGAACTCGCTGCCGTAATAGGCCAGCAGACGAGTGTCGATGTGCTCTTGTGGGGATCGTTCAGACACCCACGCAGTGTCACAGATCAGGTTTCACCGTGCAGCCGCATATCCAGCCATCGCGCTGCAAGAGGGGCCGACAGGCGGCGCTGTGACGCGGGTGCGAACCGGCTTCATCTCGAACGGGCGGACGCCTCACCCCACGGGCTGAATCTTGAGCCCGAGGCGATCGACGCTCTGGCACGATGACCGGCGTGAGATCGCGCCCACTCGTCGTGGTATCCGGCCTCGCGGCGAGTGGAAAGACGACCGTCGGCCAGGCGCTCAGCCAGCGGCTGCAAATGCCGCTGATCGACAAGGACGAAATCCTCGAGGCTCTGTTCGCGACTCTCGGATGCGACGATCGCGAACAGCGTTATCGCCTCAGCAGGGCGAGTGACGAGATCCTGTACACGCTCGCGAAGTCGGCGGGTGCCGCCGTGCTCGTCAACTGGTGGGACCACGATGCCTCGCCCGCAAGGTTGCACGCGATCTCCACCACCCTCGTGGAGGTCTTCTGCGACTGCCCTGTTGAACTTGCAGCTGCGCGGTTCGCCTCGCGTGAACGTCACCCGGGTCACCTCGATCACCTGCGGACGTCCGAGGAGCACGAGGAGGGGATTCGTCGGATGCGCGACACCTTCCGCGGGCCGCTCCGGCTGAGCGATCACCTGGTCACCGTGGACACCAGCAAAGCGGTCGACGTGCATGCCTTGGTCGATCAAGTGCGCTCATCGCTAGCCGCAGCAAACAGCACGCTCCATCGAGGATGAACTCATGATTGACTTCCGAGTCGCACGCGTTGACCACTGGATCCGCGTTCGGGCGGTAAAAGTGGCCGACAGGCGGCAGTAGCGGACTTCTTGGAACGCAATCGACCGCGGTGGCGTCAGACTGCATGTAGAGAAGGGAGTTCGTCGGTGCGCCTCGTGATCTCGTTGCTGCTCCTCATGGTGCCGGCCGGCTGCAGTGAAGCCGGGTCCGATGTCGCGAGCGACTGCGGGCTAGCTCTTCGATTCGAAGGAGTTGTGTACCCGGAGGCAGGTTTCGCGAAGAGCGCGTCGAAACGCGTGGGCGAAGCTGATTTTGCGTCCTGTGATGACACTGGTGACGACCCGCAAGGTGCCTACTTCCCCGACGACCCTCGCCAGATCGAAGTGTGGTCGTTCCGCGGTCAAGACACCGACACTGTCTTAGGCACTCGCGAGCCGAACGGCGAGTTTCGGGTGTTCGTGGCTGAAGGCAAGGACGCGATAGAAGTACTCCGGGCCGTCAGCCAGGCGCAGAAGCACCAGCGGCAATAGCGCCCGCTGTTCGGCAGCTCCGCGCAGAGCGGCAGTTGCGTGCGCGCTCAGCGCCGGTGACGGATGAGATACCCGAGCGCGCAGGCGCCAGCAGCAACGAAGAGTCCGATTGCGAGAGCCTCGGCCAATCCATCGGACAGCTCGAAAAAGATGTTGAGAAAGACGCCGAGTACGACACCGGCCGCGAGAACGCCGACGAAGACGATCAATGACGTTGCGATCGTGATCGTCTGCTGGTCGCGCTCAGCCGTGGTCCGCACTTGAGCATTCTCCACCAGATGAGTCATCTACAGACCGTCCTGCTTACATCGGATATGACCGCTTCTGCGGCATGATCGAGCGCGCTGGGCGCCAGTAGCGTGCATCTTCGAGCGCCCGGTATGAGGCGCCCGCGGGCGTACAGTCAGTCCGAAGGCGGGCCGCGTCTGCGGCGGGATCGGGGCGTCTTGAACGCTGGAGGAGTCATGACCGTCAGGACGTGGCATCGCTTGGCCGCAACGACAACAGCACTTGCCGTACCGCTGCTACTCGCGGTTCCGGCGGCGAATGCCGCCCGGCCGATCCGCACCGTCGAAGGACCGCGCGAGTTCGTCATCCCTGCAGGTGAGGGATGCCCCGACTTCGATGTGCATGTGAAAGGTGTCCATCACACCCGTCTCGCGCATAAGCAGTTCGCGGACGGTCGGGAGGTGGACAACAACTCGGCGACGATCATCCTTACGAACGTTGACACCGGACAGTCAGTAAAACAGCGCTCCCACTACATGAGCGTGACGACCATCGACCCCGACACCGGCGACTTCCTTGTGGACGTTCACGGTCGGCAATTCATCTCGTTCTGGCCGGGCGACATCGGCCCAGGCGGGTCCGTCGTCACGGAGAACACGATGCTCAGCGTGGTAGGGCATCAGACGCTGATCGTCGACCCCGAGACCTTCGCCTATAGAGCCTACGACCTTGACGGCCGGATTGCCTTCGACATTTGCGCCGCCCTCTCGGGGTGACGCAGGGACTGCCAATCCTGCGATGCGTCCTGCCCGCATATCAAGCAATTGCGGATGCGCAGGTGGCCTGACA
Organism: uncultured Actinomycetota bacterium; assembly: GCA_963846535.1. Classification (GTDB taxonomy): domain Bacteria; phylum Actinomycetota; class Actinomycetes; order Propionibacteriales; family Nocardioidaceae; genus Nocardioides. The sequence goes on along the minus strand of CAWJWK010000008.1, from coordinate 593,607 downwards.
AGCACTCGCAATCGATCGGCTTCGCGCTACTCGACTGCCTCGCTCAGCCCGAGCCGACCACGCAGCGGCGGCGGACGTTTGCGCCTCGTTGCCCCTCGCGCCAGAGCGCTCGCGCTAGTCGACCGACGAGAGGGCGCGTAGCAGCCGCTCGGCCTTCCACCGCGTCTCGGCGTACTCCTCGGAAACCTCGGAGTCGACGGTGATACCGCCGCCGGTGCCGAGCAGATAGCCGTCGCCTGCGGTCAGCAGCGACCGGATCACGACCCCCAGGTCCGCCCGGCCGTCGCCGGAGACCCAGCCGAACGCTCCGGCGTACGCACCTCGGGGCGTCGCTTCGACCTCCTCGATGATCTCCATGGTCCGCAGCTTCGGGGCGCCGGTCATGGAGCCGGCCGGGAAGAGGGCGCGCAGGGCGCCGACGGCCGTCACGTCGTCGCGCAGCCGTCCGCGGACCGTCGACACGAGCTGGTGCACGGAGCTGTAGGACTCGACGTCCATCAGGACCGGCACCTCCACGCTGCCGACGTCACACACCTGGGAGAGGTCGTTGCGGAGCAGGTCGACGATCATCAGGTTCTCGGAGCGGAACTTCGGGAGGGTGCTGAGCCGCTCCCGCGCGGCTTCGTCCTCGGCCGGCGTCTCGCCGCGGGCGGTCGTGCCCTTGATCGGCTTGGTCTCGAGGATCCGGTCGTCCGTCACCAGCGCGTAGCGCTCCGGGGACGAGCTCAGCAGCCAGCCGCTCGCCTCCGGCCGGCCCGGCACCGTGTGCTGGAGGAAGCCCGCGTACGGCGCCGGGTTGAGCGTCCGCAGGCGGAGGTACGCCGACGCCGGGTCGATCTCGCTCGCCACCCGCAGCCGATGGGTCAGGTTGACCTCGTAGGAGTTGCCGGCGTGCAGGTGCTCCCGGACGACGTCGAACGCGGCGGCGTACTCGGGCGTGGGGTCCTGGGAATCCCCGGTGAACCGGGGATTCCTGTACTTCGGGGCCATTGCATCGCCCGCGGAGTACCAGGAACCCCCGGGAAGGTCGGCGTCCGAGTGGTCGAAGAGCCTGATCCGGCTCGGCCGCATCCAGATCGCGTCGGGCAGGTCCGGGTCGGGGCGGGCGGGGAGGTCGGGGCGGGCGGCGTAGCCGAAGTAGCCGAACCACTGGTCCGACGGGCTCCCTGCGGCCAGCTCGCTCTCGAGTACGACGAACGGGTCGTCGCCGACCACGACGCTGGTGCCGCCGGTGTGACGGGTGACCTCCCGGCGCCCGGCGTCGTAGGTGAGCGAGACGTCGTCGTCGTCGAGCCAGCCGATGATCGAGCGCTGGCGCGACCACTCGCGAGCGCCGCCGCCGTCGAGCCATACGCAGCGGCGGTGCTGGGCGGCGACGTCGGTGAACGCCTCCGCGGCATCTCCGCGGGTGCTCATCGACGCTCCAGGAAGTTCAGGACCATCGCTTTGCCGTGCTGGGTCAGGATCGACTCTGGGTGGAACTGCACGCCCACCACGGGTAGCTCCCGATGTGCGACGCCCATCACGACATCGTTGTCACAGGTCGCGATCACCTCGAGGACGTCGGGCACCCGATGGGCGTGCAGCGAGTGGTACCGGACCACATCGAAGTCCTGGGACAGCCCCGCGAACAGGCCGGTCCCGTCGTGGCGGACCTGCGCGACCTCGCCGTGCGCAGGCTTGTCCCGTTCGACCGTGCCGCCGAAGTGCGTGACGATCCCCTGCATCCCGAGACAGACCCCGAGGACAGGCCGACCGAGGTCGAGCAGCGACCAGTCGTACTCATCGGGATGACCGGGTCCGGGCGAGAGCACGATCACTTCGTGCTCCAGCAGTTGCTCGGTCGAGCACTCGTCGTGCTGCACCAAGGTCGGAAGCACCCCGGTGACGCCCGCGATCAGGTGGACCAGGTTCCAGGTGTAGGAGTCGTGGTGGTCGACCACCACGACGTCAGGCGCGCGGCCCATCCAGCAGTACGGCGGAGACGAGGTCGTGCACGATGTCCCACCCGCGCTCGGTCAGGATCGACTCGGCGTGGAACTGCACGCCGCGGTAGTGCGGACCGGCCAGCGCGTTGACATCGCCCGAGCCGGCGTCGGTCTCGACGGTCACGCCGTCCGGCAGCGCCGCTCCGGCCGGGGCCCGGCCGACGAAAGTGTTGTAGAACCCAACCCGCTCGCTGCGGCCGTTCACCATGACCTCCGCCTGGGTCCCCTGGAAGACGATGTCCTTGTAGCCGAGCGGGAGCCCGAGCTGGTGGCACAGCGCCTGGTGGCCGAGGCAGACGGCGAGGAACGGCCGCTCCTCCGCCAGCAGCGAACCGACGGCGTGCCGCAGGTTGACCATCTTCTGGTCGGCGTCGTCGCGCGGGTCGCCCGGTCCGGGGCCGACGATGACGAGGTCGTAGCCGTCGAGGCACCCCGGGGTGTAGTCCTCGTGCCGTACGACGGCAGAGCTCATGCCCATCACCGCCAGCAGGTGGCGCAGCATGTTCACGAAGTCGTCCTCGCCGTCGAGGATCACCACGCTCTTGCCGGCCAGCCGGGGATCGGGCGGGGTGCCGGCCTGGTCGGTCAGCCAGAAGCCGCTCAACCGTCGGTTGCGCGCGTTGAGCGAGATCAGCACGTCCTCGTCGGCGGCCAGCGCGGCCAGGTCGACGCCGTGCTCGGGCGCCGGCGGCACCAGGCCGAACGCGGACAGGATGCCGCCCGCCTTGGCGTGCGTCTCGGCGACCTCGTAGGCCGGGTCGGAGTCGCGGACCAACGTCGCGCCCGCGGTCACCTTGAGCCGGCCGTCGAGGTCGACGTCGGCGGTGCGGATCACGATCGGGCTGTCGATGACCGGCAGGCCGTCGTCGTCACGACCGATCACCGCGAGCGCCGCGCCGTAGTAGCCGCGGCCGTCGGGCTCGTACTGCTTGATCAGCCGGCACGCGTTCTCCACGGGGGACCCGGTCACCGTGGCGGCGTACATGGTGTCGCGGAGGATCTCGCGCACGTCGCGCCGGCTGCGGCCGGCGAGCAGGTACTCGGTGTGGATCAGGTGCGTCATCGGCTTGAGGAACGGTCCGAGCACCTGGCCGCCCTCGTGGCAGATGTCGCACATCATCTTGAGCTCTTCGTCGACGACCATGAAGAGCTCGTAGATCTCCTTCTCGTCGCGGAGGAAGTCAGCCAACCGGGCCTCGATCGGGCGATCATCGCCCTCGGGCGGCCGCACCCGGAAGGTGCCGGAGATCGGGTTCATCCGCACGTCACCGCCGTGCACGCTGACGTGCCGCTCGGGGCTGGCGCCGACCAGGTAGCGGTCGCCGGTGAAGAAGAGGAACGTCCAGTAGGCACCACGCTCGCGCGCGAGCAGGCGACGGAAGACGGTCAGCGCCCTGTCGGCGCCCCAGTCGGCGACGACCGCGCGGTAGTGCCGTCCGACGACCAGGTTGGCGCCCTCCCCCTGACCGATCTCGTCCTTGATGATCGCTTCGACGACCTTGGCGTAGTCGGTGTCCTCGACATCGAAGCCACCACGGTCGGCGAACTCGACGCCGCCGTCGTCGATCGCTTCGATCACGTCGGCGACGGAGAACTCCCGCTCGGTCTCGACATCGACCACGACGAGCGGCGTACCGTCGTCGTGCGCCTCGAACCCCCGCTCGGTGACCTGGCGGAACGGTACGGCGACCAGCCGGTCGCACTGCCGCCCCGGCGGCGGCGGCCCCTCCTCGAGCGGGATGTCCATGATCGAGTCGGCCACCCAGCGACGGCCGCCGAGCATGCCGACGGTGTCGCGATCACCCGCCCGGGTCGAGCGCCGGATGATGGCCCAGGCCTCGTGCCCCTGGATGGCCGTGATGGCTTCCCTGGGCGTGAGGTCGGGTCCACCCGACGGCTGAGTCATGCCGAAAGCCTAAGGGGCGTCGGAGACCCGGCCGGCAACCCGTTCAAATGCACTAAGCGCCAGCCAGACGTGTCCACATCTGACAACTGAAAGGTGACATTTCCCGACATGACCTGTTCCACTTTTCGAGAACACGCGGCCGGCTCCATATTCGACGGCGCGAGGTCGCCTGGGTTGGGGAATCCAGGTGCAACGAAAGGCATCTGTCGTGCAATGGGGGACGTTCCAACCTGCCGTCGTCGGTCTGATCGCGATCGCGGTCGGGTCGACATTGGCCATCACCGCCACCGCGCCGTCCCACGCCGACCAGAACGTGGTCGTGTCGCCGGTCGTCGACGCCAAGCAGCCACGCGTCATGGACGGCCGCGTCTACAGCATCACGAGCTCCGGCTCCGACGTCGTCGTCGGCGGCACCTTCACCAAGGTCCGGGTCGGCAACTCGAGCCAGCCGGTCTGGGTCCAGCCCAAGCTGTTCCGCTTCAGCTCCGACACGGGCGCGATCGACACGTCGTTCACCCCCGTGGTCAACGGCAACGTGGAAGCGGTGACCTACACCGCGGACAAGTCGCAGCTGCTGATCGCCGGTGCCTTCACCGAGATCAACGGCCAGCCGGCCCAGCGGATCGCGCGCCTCAACCTCAACGGCACGCTCGACACGACGTTCAAGGGTTCCGCGGGATCGACGGTCAAGGACTTCGCGCTCGTCGGCGACCGGCTGATCCTGGGTGGTGAGTTCGGCAAGGTGAGCGGCAAGCCGGTGCGCGGCCTCGCCGCGATCAACGCCACTACCGGCCTGATCGACCCGACGTTCGACCTCCCGATCGCCGAGTCGCGCGACCAGTTCGCGCCGTACGTCCAGGAGCTCGACGTCTCCGCTGACGGCAACTGGCTGGTCATCGGCGGCAACTTCAAGAAGGTCAACGGCTACGCCCGCCAGCAGGTGGCGGTCATCGACCTGACCGGCACCCGGCCGCGGGTCGCGCCGTGGTCGACGGACCGCTACGAGATGCAATGCTCGGGCTCCTATCCCGACACCTACATCCGCGGCGTCGACATCTCGCCGGACGGCTCGTACTTCGTCGTCAACACGACCGGTGCGTTCTTCGGCAACACCAGCCTCTGCGACACCACCTCCCGGTGGGAGCTACCGCTGATCTCGTCCACGTCCGGCGGTGGCCTGCAGCCGACGTGGGTCGACCACAGCGGGGGCGACACCTTCTGGGCGGTCGAGGTCACCGAGACGGCGGTGTACGTCGGCGGTCACCAGCGGTGGACCAACAACCCGCACCCTTCCCCCCGTGGTGACAACGACGGCCCCGGCGCCGTAGCACGCCCCGGCATCGCTGCCCTCGACCCGTACTCCGGCGTCCCGTTGTCGTGGAACCCCACCCGGGACCGCGGTCGCGGGGTGGAGTCGATGTATGCGACCGACGACTTCCTGATGGTCGGGCACGACACGACGATGTTCGGCGGCAAGCTGCGCCAGCGGCTTGCGCTCCTCCCGACCCAGGGCGGCACCGCGAACCCGGTCCCCGAGGACGTCCCGCTGCCCGTGCGGCTCGCCTACACCACCTCGGGCGACAGCCTCAACGCGATGGCGTTCGACGGCTCGACGTTCGGGCCGATCACCACGATCAGCAGTCCGAGCCAGGGGGGCGTGAGCTGGACCGGCACCCGCGACGGCTTCGTGCAGCACGACGAGCTGAGCTACTTCGGTCCGTCGCAGGCGTTCTACTCGCGCGCGTTCGACGGCACCACCGTCGGGTCGACCGTGACCAACCTGTCCACCTCGGTCGGGTACGTCGACACCACCCACAACCTGACGCCGTACGACCAGCCGTACGGCGTCGCCGAGACCCGCACCGCGGCGTACCAGGGCGGCAAGGTCGTCTACACGAGGACCAACGACAGCCGGCTGTTCTACCGCGGTCACTCCCTGGAGAGCGGCATCCTCGAGGGCTACGAGTGGGTGGCCTCGTCGAAGGACTGGAGCGGCGCGCGGGCGATGGAGTTCGTCGGCGACTTCCTCTACGTGGCCTGGAGCGACAACAGGCTCTACCGGTACTACGCCCCCGACGGTCTGCCGCGCTGGGGCTCGGCCACGCTGATCAACAGCGGCAGCAGCTCGGGCATCCCGTGGTCGTCGATGACCAGCCTGTTCGCCACCGGCATCAGCGGCGGCTCGGTGCCGCCGACGCCGCCGGCCGAGCCGAACTGCACCGGCGCGACCCCGTGGAACGTCGCGTTCTTCGCCAACCGCACGCTCGCCGGCTCGCCGGCCGTGGTCGGCTGCGACGCGACGATCGACGAGAACTGGGGCTCCGGATCGCCGAGCAGCGCGATCCCGTCCGACGACTTCTCGGCCCGCTTCACCCAGGACCTGAACGTGCCGAGCGCGTCGCAGGTCAAGGTGACCATCCCGAGCTCCGACGACGGTGTCCGGGTGTGGATCGACGGCGAGAAGGTGGTCAACAACTGGAGCGACGCCGCATGGACGAACCTGTCCGGCACCTCGGGGACGCTCGATCCAGGCGACCACAAGGTGACGGTCGAGTACTACGAGCGCAGCGGGAACGCCCGCATCACGGTCGGTCTCCAGGTGCTTCCGGTCGCCCCGCCGCCCGCACCCGACACCGCCGCGCCGGACTCGACGATCACTACACCGGCGAACAAGGCCGTCGTGCCGGCCGGCTCCGTGACCGCCACCGGCACGTCGACCGACGACAAGGGTGTGACCGAGGTCCGCGTCGCCGTACGCAACCGGGACAACAACCTGTGGCTGCAGGGTGACGGCAGCTGGGGCACGGCGTACGCCTATCGCCTCGCTACTGTCGCCAGCCCCGGCGCGACGTCGACCGACTGGACGATCAGCGTGAACCTCCCGGCCGCCGGGACCTACGCGTTCGACGCCCGCGCGCGCGACGCGGCCGGGAACCTCGACGGCACCGCAGCCTGGCGGCCGTTCAGCGTGTCGTAGCCGCCGAGCCGGGTACCTGCCCTCCGTGCAGCCACGGACCGTCGGGATCGAGGAGGAGCTGCTGCTGCTCGACCCCGAGTCGCGCCAGTCGGCGCCCAGGGCGCAGGCCGTGCTGAGGCAGCCGGTCGACGACCCGGCGCTCGCGTCCGACGAGCACCTGGACAAGGAGCTGTTCCGGCACCAGCTGGAGACCCGAACCACTCCGTTGACCGACCTGGGCGAGGTGCGGACGCACCTGGCGCGCCAACGGCGCGCGGCCGCCGCCTCTGCGGAGCGGGCCGGCGTCGTCACCGCGGCGTCCGGGACCAGCCCGGTCGCCAGCGGAGAGCCGCGGGTGTCGAGGGACGACCGCTACCTCACAATGCAGCAGAGGTACGGCGAGATCGCCCGCATGGGTGGGATCTGCGGGATGCACGTGCACGTCGCGATCGACTCCGAGGAGCAGGGGGTCGCGGTGATCGACCGGCTGGCGCCGTGGCTGCCGGTGCTGCTCGCGATCAGCGCGAACTCGCCGTTCGCCCTGGGCAGGGACACCGGCCATCACTCGTGGCGCTCGCAGCTGTGGGGCCGCTGGCCCACTGTCGGACCGGCCGAGCGGTTCGGCTCGCTCGCGTCCTATCGCGAGGTGTGCCGCCGGCTGATCGAGTCGGGAGCCGCGCTCGACGACGGCATGCTCTACTTCGACGCCCGCCTTTCGGCCAAGAACCCGACGGTCGAGGTGCGGGTCACCGACGTCTGCACCGACCCGGACGACGCCGTACTGATTGCCGCGCTGGTGCGCGGGCTGGTGATGCTCTTCGCCGACGGCGACCCGCAGGGCGGCGGGAACGAGCCGGTATGGCGCACCGAGCTGCTGCAGGCGGCGAAGTGGCGGGCCGCGCGGTACGGGTTGTCCGATCGGCTCCTGTGTCCGGCCACCCTCGCGCCTGCCCCGGCGCGCCAGGTGATCGCGTCACTCACCGCGCTGGTGCGGGAGCCGTTGGAGGCGTGCGGCGACCGCGAACTGGTCGACCACGAGGTCGAGCGGGCCCTGGCCGGAGGCGGCGCGAGCCGACAGCACAGCGCGGCCGAGCGCAGCGGCGGCGACCTGGTCGCGGTGGTCGACGACCTGGTGACCCGGACCAACGCGTGCTGGCGCGACCGAGGGATCTGACGGAGGCGGCGGAGATCGGAGGAGATGGACGTGGAACCCGACGACGAGCACACCCGGCCGGACGGCGTCGACGACCTCACCGTGGAGGCGCTCGGGGACATCTCCGAGGCGCTAGAGGCGGTCGAGATCGCGCGCGGCCACCTCTACACGTTCCACCGGCTGTCCGGCACCGCCGACCTGACCCTGGGGAAGGGAGTCGAGAAGCTCCGCGAGGCCGGGCATCCTGACCTGGCCGACCGGTTCGAGCGCGAGCTGGTCGGCCGCAACGTCGTGCAGGGACGCTGGACGTTCCAGATCGTCGAGGAGTACGACGACGGCTACTACGCGCTGTTCAAGGCCATGGAGCGGGAAGGGCGGGAGTCGCTGGTCGGCAGTCGGCGCCACCTGTACGAGGCAGAGATGAAGGAGGACCGTCGTACCCACGGCCGGTCGGGGCACGAAGCCCGGCCGGACAGCTAGACACCGAGCGCGACGAAGGCGGCCGCGGTGCCGGCTGCGATCGGGTCGTCGGCGACGCTCCGTCGTACGTCGAGCAGGGCCGTTGCCGGGTCCTTGCCGGTGGCGAGCCCGTCGTGGAGGCCGATCATCAGGTCGGCGGTGGCCGCGTCGTTGACCTCGGCCACGCTGGAGACCAAGCCGGCGGTGCCGATCGAGAAGAGCGCCGCCGCCAGGCCGAGCAGCTCCTGGGCGCCGACCGGTGCGAGGACGCCGGACTCGCAGGCGGAGAGCACGACGCGGTACGGCGCGGTCCGCAGCCGCTCGAGGTCGTGCACCGTGAGCGGACCGTCGGCCAGGTCGAGCGCGGAGAAGAGGGGGCTGTCGGCGCGGAACCGGCCGTGCGTCGCGAGGTGCGCGAGGTCAGCCCCGTCGAGCTGCGCCAGGACCGCGGCGAGGGTGGCGTGCGGGCCGTCGAGGAGGACTGCGTCGTGGTGGCGCTCGGCGAGGATCGGCACCTCCGCTCCCCCGGACTCGAGGTCGGGCCCGGCGACGAGCAGGGTGCGCCGCGGGTCGGGACGCTGCGCGTTCGTCGCGCGCAGCCACTGGCCTGCCGACGGCACGATGCCGAACGGCCGGTCGTGGAGGGTGGGGAGCAGCGACCACGCGAGCCCGTGCAGCCGTGCCGTCGGGGCGAGGGTGATCGGGCCGTCGGGGAGGAGGCGGGCGGCATCGCCAAGGATCGCGTCCTGGAGGCGTCGTCCGACGTCGGCGGTGCTGGCCGGCCGTCCGCGCGAGGCGCGACGGAGGAGCATCGCGGCCGGGCCGAGCAGGTCCGCGATCTCCGCCGTCGTGCCGGCGACCTTGCGCCGGACCCGCCCGTTGTGCACCACCAGCACGTGCAGGGTGCCGTCGACGTCGACGAGCTCGACCAGGCACCCGTCACCGACTCCCGCGACGATCTCCTCCACGGAGGCCGGGCGTTGCGGGTCGGTGTCGGCGGCCGACTGGGTGTGGGCCTCGGTGCGAACCGCCCGCTCCAGCCGCAGCCGCTCCTTCTCCAGCTCCTCCGTCGGCTCGCCCGCCTGCCGCGCTTCGGCCAGCCTTCGCCCGTTGTCGCGAAGTGCGGCGAGCGAGGCGGGGATCATCGCGGCGTCGGAGGTGGCGGGGGCCTGCGCGAGAGCGGTGGCGCGGGTGCGCTCGCTCCAACGGAGGAGGGTGCGGGGGTCGTGGGCGGCGTGCCGGAGAGCGATCTCGGTGAGCTCACGACCGTGGGTTGTCGCCAACGCTCGCAGCTCAGAGCTCCCCATCAACCTCCGGTGCTCATCGATCGCGTCCAGGCCGGCGGAACAGGCGCGGAGGGCACCGCCGCGGTCGGCGGATTCGGCCCGCGCTAGCGCAGCGGCGAGATGAGCACTGGCCCTGACCAGGCCGTGGGCCCGGATCCTGTACGTAGCGGCGTCACGCCACCAGCGCAACCGGTCCTCTCCTGCGGAAAGCCGGCCGGCCAGGGTAAGCGCGACTGGCGCCTCGGCCGCCCCTGACTCGTGCAGCTCGCGGGCGACAACGGACGCTTCACGGACGAGGCCGCGGCGGTCGCCCGACGCCAGCCGGGCTGTGACAAACGCCAGCCGAGCCCGCAACTCGTGCCAGGTCCGGTTCTGCCGCCGGAACATCGCGCGGGCCGTCGTTGCCGCGACGGCAGCCTCGGCCGGATTCCCGGTCGACACCAGTGCGGCTGCGAAGAGCAGCTCGACCTCGGCCGCGATCGCAGGGGGAAAGTCTTCGGTTCGGCGGAATCTCTCGACCAGTGCGACTGCTTCTGCCGTGAGGCCCGCCGCCAGGAGCGCCGTGGCGTAGACCCTCACGAAGGGAAAGAGCTCGGGACCACCGCCGGCAGCGCGTTGCGCAAGCACGTCCTCATAGAGCCGCAGCCCTCGCGGGAGATCTCCCTTCGCCACCGCAATTTCCGCGCGTGCCTCGATTGCGTCCAGCGCTTGCTGCAGCAGGCCGAGCTCACGGTACAAACGCTCGGCCTCGGCCGCCGCCGCATCGGCGACGTCCAAGTGCCCGAGGGTGTACTCGACGTGGGCCTGCCAGCTCCTGGTCCGCGCCTCCCAGGTCGCGTTGCCGGTCGCGACGACTGCCGTCAACGCCGCGTCGATCTCCGGCACGGCGTCCTCGTGCCTGCCCAGGAGAGCCAGGACCGCTCCTTTGCGCATCCGGATCCGCGCCGCCTGTTCTCCTTCAACACCGACGAGCGCGCGGTCGAACTGTGCGAGACCGGCGCGGCTGCGGCCACCCAGCGCGAGGGTGACCGCGTACGTCGCACGAACATCAGCTTCGCGATCCCTCTCCCCGCACTGCTGCGCAGCCTGAAGTGCAGCCCTGAGCTCGCGAAGGGCCGACTCCGTGTCCCCCCGGTCTCGCAGGACGATGCCAATCGCTTGGTGAGCGAAGGAACGGGCTCGCTGGTCGTCATGATGGGCGAGAAGTGCCTCGGCGCGCTCGCGCGCACGCTCGGGGTGCTCGAGGGCCAGCTCCAACAGATCGTGCATCGCGCCTCGGCATCTCCGGGGGGTTTCCCTGTTTACGGGCGTCTTCGAGCGGGACTACGGTAGCGCCGCTCGTAGGACTCGCCCTGTGTCCTGCGTGTTCCTGCTCGGAGGTATGACATGAGTGAGTCCTCCCGCCCGTCGATCCGCGACATCCTGAGCCAGATCCGCCGCCGCGCGCCGCGGTCCCCGGTCAGCCCGTCTCCGGTGCGGCCGGACCCCGACCAGGTTGCGGAAGACCGCGTCCGCGACCAGTTGGACATCATCCGGCGGGCATTTCGTGATGTCGGCGAGGTGGCCGCGGCGGGCCCGGACGGGCCGCGCACGACCGACGACGACACCGCGGCCCTGTACCTCTTCCGCCCGGGCGTCGCGCTCGTCAGGGACAACACTGACGAGCGCGGCTACTTCGACGAGTTCACTGACTTCTTCTCGCGTCGCGAATCCATCTTCGAGGGACGGGCACCTGGACGCCGTGAGGACCGGCTGCCCGACGGATTGGTCATGGTCGACATGCCGCGCCGCAGCGACGAGGGGGACGCGGTGCTGGTCACGTTGGCCGAGATCGACCAGGACCGGCGCGAGCTGGGTCTCGATGGTGTCGTCGCGCAGCCGGACCACATCGTCTACGTCACCCGCGAGGGTCGCTACTGCCCCGCCACGGAGCCCGAGGAGACTCGGGCGCGAGGTCCGGTGCCTGCTCCCAGCACTGACCCGACCGCCGGAGCGAACGTGAAGGTGTCGGTGGTCGACACCGGTCTCTGGGTACCGGCGACGAAGGACGGCGCCACTGCATGGCTGAAGGGCGTCACGCCAGCGGACCCGAAAGACGAGGAGTCGATCGACCAGGACGACATTCATGAGTACGCCGGCCATGGCACGTTCGTAGCCGGCATCATCAAGTGCCTCGCTCCCGGCACCGCCATCGAAGTGGAGGGAGCGCTCCCGAACGGCGGGGCGGCGTACGAGTCGACGATCATCGAGCAGCTCCGTCAGGCGCTGGACGCCACCACCGACCCTCATCTGATCAGCATCTCCGCAGGTACCCATACTCGAGAGAACCTCGGCCTCCTCGGCTTCGAGATCCTCGCCGAGAACCACGGTCTCACCGACGGCACCAAGGGCCTGGTCATCGCCGCAGCGGGCAACGACAGCTCGAGCGACCCCTTCTACCCGGCGGCGTTCCCGTGGGTGATCAGCGTCGGCGCACTCGACGAGAAGGGCTACGTCGCGGACTACTCCAACTACGGGTGCTGGGTCGACGTGTGGGCGCGCGGCAGCAACCTCATCAACGCCTACCCGACCGGCACCTACGTCTGCAAGGAGGCTCCCAACAAGGGGCAGGCGCGCCACTTCCGGCACCTCGCGCAGTGGAGCGGTACGTCCTTCTCCACACCCATCGTCACCGCGGCGATCGCCGCGCAGATGAGCGCGACCGGGAACTACTCGGACCCGCAACGGGCGTTCGACGAGATCGTCGCAGCGGCACCCGTCTGCAAGGACAAGATCGCCGTCGGCCGCAAGCACCTCGGCCAGCTCTGACCGAGGCACGACGTCGTACGTCTTGGTCGCCTGGGCAGCCAGAACGTAGGACGTCGTTCGTGAGCTTGGCCTAGATCGTCGCCCAGGGGGTGGTCAGCGACGACCCGGCCCGCGCAACGACGAACCGCACCGAGCCCGGCTCCACCCCGTCGAACCGGAAGAACCCGGAGGCGTCCGCCTCGGCCGAGCGGTCGTCGGCGTCGGGGCGCTGGAGGGTCACTGTGGCGGGGGCGGTGTCGCCCTCGGACTCGTCGATGACCTCACCGAGTACGGCGTCGCCGTCGATCTCGACCTCCAGCGTGACTGCCGCTCGGCGGAACGAGAGCATCCGCGGCCCCCCGTCAGCACCGCTGCCGGAGCGGACGGCGGCACCGGCGTCGAGCGCGGAGTCGTGGAGCAGCTCGGCCAGCTCGGCGTCGACGGTGCGCCAGGTGAAGGCGTCGTGGGCGGCGGTGCGGCGGCGGTCGGAGACGGCGGTCTCCTCCTCGACCGCAGCGGCCAGCTCTGCCATCAGCTCGTCATCGTTGAACTCAGACATCAGACGACACCTCCGACCGGGTCCGGGCCGAGACCGCGCAGGGCGCGGGTCCGTCGCAGCTGTTCGAAGGCACGGGCCCGGGTCGGGCCGATGCTGCCGATCGGGATGCCGAGCCGTTCACTGATGACCTCGTAGGCGAGCGGTGGGTCGGCCATGAGGAGGAGCAGGAGCTCGCGGCGGGCGGCCGGCAGCTCGGCGAGTGCTTCCCGCAACGCCTGGCGGCGCTCGGCGGCGACCAGGTCGTCGCCCGCGACGTCACCGGCGACGGCGTCGAGACCGACGCCGTCCTGCGGGTCGACGGGACGCACCCGGCCGCGCGCGGCGATGACGCGGAGACACTCGTTGCGCGTCGTCGTACGGATCCAGCCCGGCAGGGCATCCGGTTCCCGGAGTGCATCGAGGTGCTCGACGAGCCGGAGCCACAAGGTCTGGCTGACGTCGTCACCGTCGGCCTCCGAGAGTCGGTGTCGGCGGATGATCGCTCCCACCAGAGGTAGAAACCGATCGACGATCGCATTCCAAGCACCTTGGTCCCCCTCCCGCGCCGCGGGGACGAGGATCGCGAGCGGGTCTGTCGTGTCCATCAAGGGCATCGTCCCGCATGGAGGAGCGTCGGCGCAGCACTGTGATACGTGCAACTTTCGTGTATCAGGACGAACTGCCCCCTCCTCCTCCTTCCGTGAACCACCGCGGTGACCGCCACCGCTGCTCCCGGAAGGACAATGCAATGACCTGGAACGAGACCCACGCCCGGACCGCCATCATCCGCGAGGTCGAGGAGACCTCCGCCCGCGACATGACCGGGGCGCTCCCCTGGCGTGAGGAGTGGGCGCAGTACTTCGGCAGCCCCGAAGGCCTCCTCAAGGCACTCCGCTCCCGGTGGAACCGGATGTGCGAGGCCCAGCTCGACATCCGCACCGGCGAGGACGTGCTGCAGGAGACCTATGCCCAGCTGCGCCGTACCCAGGCCGGCATCCTCGCCATCCTGCGCAAGGCCGGCGAGACCCCCGTCGAGGCCGGTGCCAAGGTGCTCGCCCTGACCGGCGCGGCGATGTCCCCGGCCCCCCGCAAGCAGCGGGGCGCTCGGTTCTGGGTCGGACCGGTCTTCAAGTGACGCTGACCCTCTCCGAGTCGGTCCAGTCGCCGGCCGGGCGGCGGCTGGACCGACTCTCGCGGCGCGAGCTCGAGGTGCTGCGCCTGATCGCCGAAGGCATGTCCAACGCGGCGATCGCGGCCGAGCTCTACCTCGCCTCGAAGACGGTCGAGACCGTCTGCACCAGCATCTTCCGCAAGCTCGAGCTGCACCCGTCCGACCACGTGAACCGGCGGGTCCTGGCCGTGCTGACCCTGCTCCGCGAGGACCCGACCCTCAGCTGACGGTGGTCAGGAGCTGCGTCGCACGAGTGAGTACGACGTACAGCGTCGCGCGACCGGTCGCCGACTCCGCCTCGATCTCCCGGGGGGAGACAACGACGATGCCGTCGAACTCGAGGCCCTTGGTGTCGAGACCGGTCAGCACGACGACCCGGTCGTCGCCCGAAGGCGGCACCGACGAGTCGATGGCCGCCCGGGCGCCAGGAGCGTCGTCGGCGAGCTCCGGCCACGACGCCAGCCAGGCGTTGACGTCCGAGCGCCGCGCGGCGGGGACGACGATGCCGACCGTGCCGGCAACCTGGCCGGCGATCCCGACCACGGCCTCGCGGGTCGCCGCCTCGAGATCGACCACACCGGTGACCTCGGTCGGCGGGACGCCGGTGCGACGCACCGCGTCCGGCAGGTCCGCGTGCAGCCCGACCCGCTCGGCGTAGGCCGCCGCGAAGTCGTAGATCTCCGCAGAGTTGCGGTAGTTGGTCGACAGGTGGAACTCGTGCTGCTGCTTGCCCTCGAGCACCGCCGCCCGCGCTGCCGCCGCCTCTTCCGGGGCCGGCCAGGACGACTGGGCCAGGTCGCCGACGATCGTCCACGACGCCGCGCGGCCGCGCCGGCCGACCATCCGCCACTGCATCGGCGTCAGGTCCTGGGCCTCGTCGATGAGCACGTGCGCGAACGCGTCGTCCTCGATGCTGTGGGTCGGCGGCGTCCACGCCCTGCCGGACGGGGCGTACTCACGGTCGGACGCGGTCAACAGCTCCTGGATGTCGACGGCGCCCTCGATCACCGCCAGCGGGTCGTCGCGCTCGTCGTCGGCCTTCTGCGGAACGTCGCCCAGCGCATAGCGCAGCTCGTCGAGCAGCGGCACGTCCTCGATGGAGAGGTCTGCGGCCTGGGGCTTCGATGTACGGCCGCTCCAGGACTTGAGCAACAGCCGCTGCTCCTCGGTCGAGAGCACGCCCTCGGCCACGCGGGCGAGGAAATCGGGTTCCCTCAGCCACGACAGCACGGTCGGTGCGTCCAGCGGAGGCCACCACCCGAGCGCGAAGTCGAGGAAGTCGTCGCGCGACAGCATGTCCTCGTCGAACCGCTCGCGCCCCATCTCGCGGCCACGCTCGCCGCGGACCTGGCGCCACATCGCGTCGAGGAGGGCCGACGACACCCGCGGCAGTTGCTTGTTGCGCCGCCCCTGCGACATCAGGCTGCGGCGCACCCGGCCGAGCGAGCCCCGGTCGAGGGCGATCCGGTCGTCGCGCCAGAAGACGCGGTACTCCGCCGGACTCCCGGGCGCCTGCTGCCGCGCGCTGCGCCGCATCAGCTCGGCCATCCGCTCCGAGCCCTTGACGTCGGCCACCGCGGGCTCGTCGTGCCGGGTCGCGCGGTAGCCGTCGACGACCTCGCCCAGCGACCGCAACGCGACCGCGGTCTCGCCGAGCGACGGCAGCACCCGCTCGATGTAGCGCATGAACACACCCGAGGGACCGACGATCAGCACACCGCCCGACTCGTAGCGACGCCGCTCGTTGTAGAGGAGGTACGCCGCCCGGTGCAGGGCCACTACCGTCTTGCCGGTGCCCGGCCCGCCGGAGATCGACACGACGCCCTTGCTGGGCGCGCGGATCGCCTTGTCCTGCTCCGCCTGGATGGTCGCGACGATGGAGTGCATCGACCGGTCGCGAGCCCGGGAGAGCTGCGCCATCAGCGCGCCCTCGCCGACGATCGGCAGCTCGCGGCCCTCGGCCTCGGCACCGGTCAGGGCCTCCGCGTCGAGCAGCTCGTCCTCGACCCCGACGACCCTGGGGCCGGTGCAGCGCAGCACCCGCCGCCGGATCACGTCCTGCGGCTCCGCCGCCGTCGCCTGGTAGAACACCGCGGCCGCCGGCGCGCGCCAGTCGATGATGAGGGAGTCACGGGCTTCGTCCCGCAGACCGATCCGGCCGACGTACCGCGGCTCCTCGTCGACGCTCGCCGCCATGTCGAGACGGCCGAAGACCAGGCCCTCGTGCGCTGCATCGAGCTGCGCGATCCGCTTCGCGGCCTGGAAGACCATGGCGTCGCGCTCGACGAGACCACCCTCGTGCCCGAGCTTGCCACGCGAGTGGCCCTCCTTGGCGAGCTGCTGCGCGGCCACCCCGGCCCGCTCCAGCTGTTGGTAAACCCGGTCCACGAACGCCTGCTCCGACGCTACTTCGCGCTCGACCAGCTGATCTGCCACCGACGCTGCCCCTGATGTTCCTGTTCTAGTCGAATCTGCTGTGCTGCCCCTGGCCGCACCAAGTTCCCAACTTTACAGTGCATATGGGCCGAGCGCGTCTTCCGCGAGCTCAAGCGCGTAGGGAGTCGTCGATCCGATCGAGCAGCTGGGCCAGGTCGGCGTCGCGCTGCCGGCGCGGCACCTCCCGCATGGGTCCGGTGCCGTAGAGCAACGAGAAGCCGTGGACCCCGGCCCAGCACGGCAGTTCCGCACCCGGCCGCTTGTCCGGGCGCAGAAACCCGACCTCGACGCACTCGTCGAGTGCATCGGAGAGGTGCTGGTAGGGGCCGGCCAGGTCGCCGCCATCCAGGGTCACGGGGTTGAACACGACGGCGAACAGGCCGGGTTCGGCAAGCGCATAGTCGACGTACGCCTTGCCGACCTCGCGCAGCCGGCGTCGCGCGCGTTCCACCGGATCCTCGACGCGAACCCGCTTGACCCGCTTGAGCATCGCCGCCGACAGCTGGTCCAGGCCATAGCCGGCGACCTCTCGGAGCAGCTCGCCGCGGTCGGCGAAGTGGCGGTAGGCGGCGTTGTGGGAGACGCCGGTACGACGCGCCACCTCCCGGATCACGATCCCGTCCGGGCCCTTCTCGCGCCCGAGCTCCACCGCCGCGTCGACCAGCGCCTGGCGCAGGTTGCCGTGGTGGTAGCTGCTCACGGAGCGCATCGTAGCTCTCACCACGGATTCGATGTTGACAATGTCCACATCGACCTTCACGATAGGCATGTTGACAGTGTCCACATGCCTCACATGGGCAGAGCCGAGGAGTCACCATGAGCCGCAGGGCCGGCATCCTGATCGCCGTCTACGTCGCCGCGCTCGCGATCAATCTCGACATCACGATCGTCAACGTCGCACTGCCGAGCATGGCGACCGAGCTGGACGCCGGCACGCGTGACCTGCAGTGGATCGTCGACGGCTACAACCTCGCGTTCACCGCACTCGTGCTCGCAGCGGGCAGCCTGGGCGACCGCTACGGCCGCCGGCCCGCGCTGATCGTCGGCCTGCTCGGGTTCGCGGCGACCAGTGTCGTGGGCGCACTGGTGACCAGCTCCGAAGCGCTGATCGCCGCGCGGTTCGGGATGGGCGCGTTCGCCGCGCTGATCTTCCCGACGACGCTGTCGATCATCTCCAACACCTTCCCGGACCGGCGCGAGCGCGCAGCCGCGCTGGGCGGCTGGGGTGCCGTCGTGGGCGTGGGCGTCGCGTCCGGCCCGGTCACCGGCGGGCTGCTGCTCGAGCACTACTACTGGGGCAGCATCTTCCTCGCCCTGGTCCCCCTCGCCCTGATCGCGGCGGTCCTGGCCTTCGTGCTGGTCCCCGAGTCGCGCGACCCGGGAGTGCCGGCGCTGGACAAGCGCGGCCTCGTCGTCTCGATGGCCATGCTCGGCGCGCTGACCTTCACGGTGATCGAGGCACCCGAGCACGGCTGGGGCAGCACCTTCACGTTCCTCGGCTTCGCCGCATCGGCCGCGCTGATCGCGGGGTTCGTGATGGTCGAGCGCGCTGCCGAGCACCCCATGCTCGACGTACGGCTCTTCGCCGACCGTCGGTTCAGCGCAGCCAGCGGCGCCGTCACCGTCACCTTCTTCGCGCTGGCGGGCTTCATCTTCCTGATCACGCAGTACTTCCAGGTGGTGCGCGACTTCGGACCGCTCTCGACCGGCGCCCGCATCCTGCCGGTGGCGATATCGATCGCGATCGCCTCGGTCGTCGGCGGCATCCTGGCCCCGCGGGTCGGCACCCGCGCCGTCGTGGTGACCGGCCTGCTGTTCTTCGGTACGGCGATGGCGTGGATCGCGTGGAGCGTCGAGGTGGACACGTCGTACTGGGCCACGATCGTGCCCCAGATGGTGCTGATGGGCCTGGGCATGGGCCTGATCTCCACCCCGGCCACCGAGTCGATCATGCTGGTCCTCCCACCGGGCCGGGCGGGAGTGGGGTCGGCCGTCAACGACGCGACCCGCGAGCTCGGCGCGACGCTCGGCGTCGCGGTGATCGGCTCGGTGTTCTCCTCGGTGTTCGGCGCCCGCCTCCTCGACAGCGCGTTCAGCGCGACCGGTCAGGCCGAGACCGCAGCCGACTCGGTGCCCCTCGCGATGGCGTTGGCCGGTGCCGATCCGGCTCTCCTCGCGGCGGTGCAGGACTCGTTCCTGTCCGGCCTGGCCGTCGGCTGCACTGTGGTGGCCGGGCTCTGCTTCGCCGCCGCCGTCGCCGGGTTGGTCGCGCTGCCCGGGCGTCGGTTCCATGCCGCCAAGGCGGCCGAGGCAGCGGAAACCGAGACGGCCGACCTCGAGCTCAGCCCTTCTTGCGGTTGAGGAACGCGACCATCGCCTCGCGCGCCTCGTCGGAGCCGAACAGCCGGGCGCTGAGCGCGACCATCTCGTCGGCACCGGCGTCGATCCGCTCGAGGAGCGGCCCCGCCAGCAGGGCCTTCGTCTCGCGCAGGCCCTGCGCGGCGCCGGTGGTCAGCTGACCGCACCGCTCGCTGACAACGGCGTCGAGCCGGTCGGCTGGGACGGCCTCGGTGACCAGGCCCATCGCGACCGCCTCTGCACCGGTGAAGACCTCGCCGCCAAGAGCTGTCAGCGCCGCCGCCCGCGGGGTGAGCCGCGCCATGACGGTGAGCGAGATGACGGCGGGAGTGAGCCCGAGCTTCACCTCGGTCAGCGCGAAGGTCGCGTCGTCCGCGGTGAGCACGATGTCGGACGCCGCGACGATCCCGATCCCGCCGGCCCGAGCCGCACCGGCGACGACCGTCACGACGGGCTTGCCCAGCGCGACGATCGCGCGCTGCATCGCCACCATCGCCCGCGCGCCCTCCTCCATCGGCGTCGTCGCCGCCTCGGAGAGGTCGGCGCCGGAGCAGAAGACCCGGCCCGAGGACTTCAGCAGCACCACCAGGACGTCGGGATCCTGGTCGGCACGTGCCAACCGGTCGAGCAGCTCGGTCACCAGCTGCCGCGACAGCGCATTGCGGTTGTGCTGCGAGTCCAGGGTGATCGTCGCCATCCGGTCGGCGACGTCGTAGTGGACGAGTTCGGTCGGGGAGTCGGCCATGCCTCTATCTAAGCCCCCATCCGCTGGGCCCATCCGCTGGCCCCGCCGCACCGAACCACCCCCATGCGAATGCGACTACCGTGGATGGCGTACGGCGTGCTGGCCACGCTCACCGGACTGGGGCTCGCGCACGTCGCCGCCGCGCTCACCGATGCCGACACCTCGCCGGTGCTCGCCATCGGCGCGACCGTCATCGACCTCACGCCCACCCCGATGAAGGAGTGGGCGATCCGGACGTTCGGCAGCGCCGACAAGCCGATCCTCGTGGGTTCGGTCCTCGCCGGGGTGTTCGTCCTCGCCGCGGTAGCCGGGCTCCTGGCCCGCCGCCGCACCCGGTACGGCGCCGGCCTGCTCGTCGCTCTCGTCGCGGTGGCTGCCATCGCCGTCGTGACCCGACCCGAGGCGACGGTTCTCGACCTCGGGCCGAGCCTGGTCGCGGCGGTCGGCGCGGTGGTCGCACTCTCGTGGCTCGCGCGCGAGCAGGCCGGCGCTCCCGACGGCGCCGATGGGACTGACGGGACTGACGGGACTGACAGCGGCCGCCGCGGCGTCCTTATCGCCACCGGCGTGCTCAGCGCCCTGGCCGTCGTCGGAGGCGTGGGCGGCCAGCTGGTCACCAAGCTCCGGCTCCGGCCCGAGGACGTGGCCCTCCCCGACCCGACCAGCCCCGCGCCGGCGCTGCCGCGCGGACTGGACGACCAGGTCTCCGGCATCACGCCGTTCCGGACGGACAACGAGGACTTCTACCGCGTCGACACCCGCCTCGACACCCCCGTCGTCAGCAGCGACGATTGGACACTGACCATCGACGGCGACGTCGACCGCGAGGTGACGCTGACGTTCGACGAGCTGCTCGAGATGCCGATGATCGAGCGCGACATCACCCTCACCTGCGTCTCCAACAGCGTCGGCGGACCGTACGTCGGCGGCGCCCGCTGGCTGGGCGTCCGGCTGACCGACGTGCTCGAGCTCGCCGGGGTCGGCAGCGGGGCCGACCAGATCCTGTCGACCGACTTCGACGGCATGACGATCAGCACACCGCTCGCACTCGCCACCGACGGCCGCGACGCGATGATCTGCGTCGGGATGAACGGCGAGCCGCTCCCGCGCGAGCACGGCTTCCCGGTGCGGATGGTGGTGCCCGGGCTCTACGGGTTCATCAGCGCGACCAAGTGGCTCACCAAGCTGACGCTGACGACGTACGCCGACCGCGAGGCGTACTGGACCGAGCGGGGCTGGGCGACGGATGCCCCGATCAAGATCTCGGCGCGGATCGACACCCCGCGCGCCCTGGCCGAGCTGGCGGAGGGCGACGTCGTCATCGGCGGTATCGCGTGGGCCCAGGAGCGCGGCGGAATCGCGAAGGTCCAGGTCCAGATCGACGGCAACGGCTGGCAGGACGCGAACCTCGGCCCCGACGGCGGCGACGACTACTGGCGGCAGTGGTTCTACCGCTGGCCGGCCGAGAGCGGCTCGCACCGGATCTCCGCCCGCGCCGTCTCCGGCGACGGCGAGCCCCAGACCGCCGCCCGCGCCGAACCATTCCCGAGCGGCGCCAGCGGCCTGCACGAGTTCATCGTCAACGTCTCCTGAATCTGCCCGACATACCACCAATCCGATTCGGCGACCTCACCGAACCACTCCCATCACCTCCTCCACACGGAAGGCACCACCACCATGAAGCTCCACCACCTCCGCCGCAACGCCACCCTCGCCGTGACCGCAGTCGCTCTGTCGCTCAGCCTCGCTGCGTGCGGCGATGACGAAGACGGCGGCAGCGACAGCAGTGGCGACGACAACACCTCAGCCGAGGGCCCCGAGGCCCAGACGTTCGGCGACGGGTGCGCCGAAGTTCCCGCCGACGGCGCCGGCTCGTTCGACGGCATGGTCAAGGACCCCGTCGCCACGGCCGCGAGCAACAACCCGATCCTGACCACCCTGGTGGCCGCTGTCGGCGCTGTCGACGGTCTTGGCGACACCCTCAACGGCGCCGAGGAGCTCACCGTCTTCGCCCCGTTCGACGGCGCGTTCGCGGAGATCCCCGAGGCCGACCTCAACGCTCTCGTCGAGGGCGGCATGGCCGACGGCCAGGACAGCACCCTCTACAAGATCCTCGCGCACCACGTGGTCGGCATGAAGGCCGACACCGAGGCCGTCGTGGGTGAGCACCAGACGCTCGCCGGTGACACGCTGACCATCGAGGGTGACGAGGACGGCATGACCGTCACCGACGGAACCGTCACCGCCAACGTGATCTGCGGCAACGTCCCGACCGCCAACGCCACCGTCTACGTGATCGACAAGGTGCTGACCGGGGTCAAGTGACTCTCGCCAGAACCCGCTGAACACGAAAGGATCACCTCATGGACCCCGGTGTTCCCGCACCGGCCGGCGTCCCCCACCAGGGGGCGCCGGCCGGCGCCGGTCCCGATCTGGCCGCGCTGCTCCAGCAGTCGGCCCGGGGCGACCGCGCCGCCTTCGCTGCGCTCTACGACGCCACCGCGGCGCGCGTGCACGGTCTCGCCCTGCGGGTGGTCCGCGACCCGGCGCAGGCCGAGGAGGTCACCCAGGAGGCGTTCCTGGAGATCTGGCGGACCGCGAGCCGGTACGACGCCGACCGCGGCAGCGCGGTCTCCTGGCTTTTGACGATCGCGCACCGCAAAGCGGTCGACCGGGTCCGTAGCGCCGAGGCAGCCAGCCGGCGTGATTCGACGTACCACCACCAGAACCAGACGGTCGATGTCGACACCACCGCGGAGGCAGCGACCGCCTCGCTCGAAGCCCGCCGGGTCCGCACCGCGCTCGGGGCGCTGACCGAGGTCCAGCGCGAGGCCATCGAGCTGGCCTACTTCGGCGGCTACACCCACACCGAGGTGGCCACCCTCCTCGACCTGCCGGTCGGGACCGCAAAGACCAGGATTCGCGACGGCCTGATCCGGCTCCGCGACACAATCGGAGTAGGACGATGACCGATCACGACACCCAGCCGGGCTGGGACAACGCACACGCGCTGTCCGGCGCGTACGCCGTCGATGCGCTCGACGACATCGAGCGGGCGCGGTTCGAGGTGCACCTCCGGAGCTGCCCGGACTGCCAGGTCGAGGTGGCGACCTTCCGCGAGACGTCCGCAGCACTCGCCGTCGACCTGGTCGAGCCGCCCGCCCGGCTCCGGGCCGAGGTGCTGGCGGGCATCGAGTCGATCCGTCCGCTGCCGCCCCTCATCGAGGCCGACCGGCCGCCGGCCCAGGGCCGAGGCTCCCGCCGGCCGTGGTACGCGACGACCGGTCCGCTCCTCGTCGCCGCGACACTGGTGCTCGTCGCGCTGGTCACCACCGTCGCGCTGCGACCGTGGGCGGCCGACGACCAGGACCTCTCCGCCACCGAGCAGGTCCTGCGGGCCGACGACCGCCAGGACTTCGAGCAGGAGTTCCCCGACGGGTCCACCGCGACCGTCGCCGTGTCCCGGTCCGAAGGTCGCGCCGTCATCATCACCGAGGACATGGCGCTGGCGCCCGAGGGCAAGGTCTACGAGCTCTGGTTCCAGGACCCGGCAGGGGCGATGATCCCCGCCGGCCTGATGCCGGACGACGCCGACGCCACCGTGCTGCTCGACGGCGACGCGAGCGAGGCCACCGCGGTCGGGATCACCGTCGAACCGGACGGCGGCTCGGAAGAACCCGGTCCCGACGTGGTCGCCGTCATCGAGATCACAGCCTGAGAGACGACATGACTCCCCGACGGCTCGCCGTCGTCGGGTCCGGCGTTGCTGGACTCACGGCGGCCTACGTGGCATCCCGTACGACGACGGTGACGCTCTACGAAGCGGACACCCGGCTCGGCGGCCATGCCGACACGCACCTCGTCGCCGACCCGGCCAGCGGGCTCGACCTGGCGATCGACACCGGCTTCATCGTGCACAACGAGCTGACCTACCCGGTCCTGCTACGGCTGTTCGCCGAGCTCGGGGTGACCACCCAGGAGTCCGAGATGTCCCTGTCGACCAGCGACGAGGGCACCGGGCTGGAGTGGGCGGGCGCGCTGGGTGCGCGCGGCCTGTTCCCGACGTCGGCCCACCTCCGCGACCGCCACTACCTGCGGATGCTCGTGGAGATCCCGCGCTTCCACCGCCGCGCGCGACAGCTCCTCGACCACGACGAGAGCGTGGACCAGGCGGACCTCACCCTCGGCGAGTTCCTCGATCGGGGCCGGTTCACGCCGTACTTCCGGCGCCACTTCGTCGAGCCGCTCGTCGCCGCCGTCTGGTCCTGCGACCCCGCCGTCGCGACGGACTACCCCGCGGCGTACCTGTTCACGTTCCTGCGCCACCACGGCATGCTCGGCGTCTTCGGATCGCCGGCCTGGCGCACGGTCGCCGGTGGCTCGCGGTCGTACGTCGACCGGGTCGCGGCCGCCATCGAAGCCTCCGGCGGCAACGTCCGGACGGGTGCGCCGGTCATCGAGGTGGCGGAGGGGGACGCCTCGGTGACCGTCCGCACCGCTGACGGTGAAGAGCAGTATGACGCCGTCGTCGTCGCCACCCACCCGGAGCAGGCGCTGGCGCTCCTCGCCGACCCGTCGCCCGTGCAGCGCAAGCTGCTCGGCGCGCTCCCCTATGCGCGGAACACCGCGCTGCTCCACACCGACACCCGGGTGCTGCCGCGCTCCCGTCGCGCGTGGGCTTCGTGGAACTTCCGGCGGCCGGTCGTCGACCAGGACGCGGTGCAGGTCACTTACGACCTGACCCGCCTGCAGCGGCTGCCCACCCCCACGCGCTACCTGGTCACCCTCGGCGGCGAGCACCTGGTCGACCCTGCGACCGTCCTCGCCCGCCGCGACTACGAGCACCCGCTCTACAGCCCCACGTCCGTCACGGCTCGCGACCGGCTCGACGAGGTCGACACCCCCCGCGTGCGGTTCGCCGGCGCCTACCACGGCTGGGGGTTCCACGAGGACGGCGCGCGCTCCGGCCTCGCTGCGGTGGAGAAGCTCGGGTTCCGTTGGTCGAGTACGTCGTCGCCCGGCGAGCGTCACGAGACCCCGACGCCGTACGACACGACGCTCACGCACACCCGGCGCACCCCGTTCCGCCGTACCTTCCGGCATCGCTCGCACCTGTGGGTCGCCGACCTCGACCGGCTCCCGGAGACCGGCCGACTCGGCTGGCTCGGCTGGCTCGGGGGGACCTTCGACGGCCGCGACCACTTCGACGGTCGCACCGGCACGATCCGCGGAGGTCTCAACGCCTTCCTGGACCAGCACGGCCTCGACCTTCGGGGCGGCCGGGTGCTGATGGCGGCGCACCCCCGGGCGCTCGGCCACTGCTTCAACCCGATCAGCGTGTTCTGGTGCTGGCACGATCAGGCCGCGACCGGACCGGCCGACGTGACGGTGGTCGAGGTGCACAACACCTACGGCGACCGGCACGCCTACCTGGTGCCGACCGACGCCGCGGGTACCGGCCAGGTTGACAAGGCGATGTACGTCTCGCCGTTCCACGGCACCGACGGCCACTATCGGGTGGTCGCGCCGCCGCCCGGCGAGGCGACTGGGCACCTGTCGGTCTCCGTGACGCTGCACACCGACGAGGGCGAGCGGTTCACAGCTGCCGTCGTCGGCGATCCCGCACCACGGCGACCGGTCGTCGCCCTCTCCGCCCTGCGCGGAGCCCTCCTGATCCGGATGCACGGCATCGTGCTCTGGCTCCGCGGACTCCCCGTCCGACCCCGCCCCGATCGACAGGAAGGTGCGCGATGACCATCACCCACGAACGCCACCCCGTGCGCAGCTGGTCCGACCTCGAGCCCCTGCCGACCCGCGGACCCGGCGCCCGCATCGCCCGCCGGCTGTTCCGGTCCGCGGTCGGTCGGCTCGACGTCACGGTCCACCTGGCGGCAGGTACGTCGTACCCGGCGGAGACGCTGGGTCGCGGCGGACCGGAGATGCACGTCAACCGGCCGGACGAGATGTTCGCCCGGATCGCCCGCGACAAGCTGATCGGGTTCGGCGAGGCCTACCTCACCGGCGCCTGGGACGAAGGACCGAACGCACCGGAGGGCGCCCTCGGCGACTTCCTCACCGTGCTCTGCACGGAGATCGCGACCCTGGTGCCCCGCCCCCTGCAGCGGTTGCGGTCGGTCGTCGTACCCCGGATCCCTCACTCGCACCGGGGCAGCCGCAGCACCACGCAGGAGAACGTCGCGCACCACTACGACCTCTCCAACGACCTGTTCGCGCTGTTCCTGGACTCGACGCTGTCCTACTCCTCCGCACTGTTCGACGACCCGGCCACTGCGACGGCGGCCGACCTCCCGAGCGCGCAGCACCGGAAGATCGACCGGCTCCTCGACCAGGCCGGAGTCGGTGAGGGGACCCGGGTGCTCGAGATCGGCACCGGCTGGGGCGAGCTCGCGATCCGCGCCGCCGAGCGCGGAGCCACCGTGCACTCGATCACCCTGTCGTCCGAGCAGCTGGCCCTCGCCCGCGACCGGATCCGCCTGGCCGGCCAGTCCGGTCAGGTCGAGGTCGAGCTCTTGGACTACCGCGCGCTGCTGGACTCACCGGCCGCGGCATCGGCGTACGACGCCGTGGTGTCGGTCGAGATGATCGAGGCGGTGGGTTGGCGGTTCTGGCCGACGTACTTCCAGACCCTCGACCACGTGCTCGCCCCGGGCGGGCGGGTGGCGCTGCAGGCGATCACGATGCCGCACGACCGGATGCTCGCCACCCGGGACACCCACACGTTCATCACCAAGTACATCTTCCCGGGCGGAGCGCTGCCGTCGGTCCGGGCGATCGAGGAGACAGCGGCCCGCCACACCCGGCTCCGGGTCGTGGACGGGATGCGGATGGGCGCGCACTACGCCCGCACGCTGCGGATGTGGAACGACTCCTTCATCGCGGCGGGTGCCGAGGTGGCCGCGCTCGGCTTCGACGGGACCTTCCGGCGGCTGTGGCACTTCTACCTGGAGTACAGCCGGGCCGGCTTCGCGTCGGGCTACATTGACGACTACCAGATCACGCTCGCCCGGGAGGACTCGTGACTGCCGTTCTGGTCTCCCTCGCCGCCACCGCAGTCGCCGCCGCGACGGTGATGACCGTGGCCGCGCTCGTCGCGCGCCGGCAGGGCCGGGTGGTCGTGGTCGACGTGGCGTGGGGAATCGCATTCGCGGTAGCCGCGGTCGCCGCCGCGGTGGTGGCGACCGCACTCGACGAAGGCACCCAGTGGCGGGCCTGGCTGCTGGCGGGCATGGTCTCTGTCTGGGCGATCCGGCTGTCGGGGCACATCCACCGGCGCAGCGGCAGTGGCGAGGACCCGCGCTACGAGGTGCTGCTCGGCGGACCGCTCGCCGAGGTGGGCATGGGCGTTGCCGTTCGCAAGGTGTTCGCGGTCCAGGGCGCTTCCGCCTGGCTGGTCGCGCTGCCCGTCACGATCGGCGCGGTCACCGACGTCGAGTGGACGCCGCTGGTCGTCGTCGGACTCGGCCTGTGGCTGCTCGGTCTCGTCTTCGAAGCCGTCGGTGACGCCCAGCTGGCGGCGTACCGTCGCCAGCCCCGCGCCACGCGGCCGCCGGTGCTCGCCACCGGCCTGTGGCGGTACACCCGCCACCCCAACTACTTCGGCGATGCCTGCCTTTGGTGGGGGATCTGGGTCGCCGGAGCGTTGGCGAGTGGGGCGGTTCTCGGGTTGGTGACGGTGATCGCTCCGCTCGCCATGACCTACTTCCTGGTCTTCGCTACCGGCGCCAAGCTGCTCGAGAAGGACATGATGAAGCGGCCCGGCTACCGCGACTACGCACGTCGTACGTCGATGTTCGTGCCACTGCCACCTCGGCGTTCGACTACGCCACCTACGCTCGGCGCGTGACCACCTCGAGCGACGAGTTCCTCCGGCTCGGCTCGGCCGACAACTTCCGCGACGTCGCGGGGCCGGGCTACCCGACGGCCGACGGCCGACGGTTGCGCCGTGGCGTCTTCTACCGCTCCAACCAGCTGCGGTTGAGCGAGGCCGACCACGGCACCGTCAGCGGGCTCGGACTCCGCGCGGTCCTGGACCTCCGGTCGAAGCCGGAGATCGATCTGCATCCCGACGTCGAGGTCCCCGGTGCGGCCTGGCACAACTTCGACGTGTCCGGCATCCCGATGGAGCAGGTCGCCGAGCTCCGGGACCGGCAGAGCGCGGTCGTGCTGATGGACGACGTCTACCGCGGGTTCGTCGACGACGAGCGGGTCCGGACGGAGTTCGGCGAGCTGTTCATCCAGCTCGCGACCGGGGGTCCGCAGCTCTTCCACTGCACCGCCGGCAAGGACCGCACCGGCTGGGTGGCGGCGCTACTGCTGCACGTCGCCGGTGTCGACGACGCGACCATCGACAGCGACTACCTGCTGAGCAACTCCCGCACCGCCGGCAGCCGGGCCCGGATCGAGGCCGAGATCGCGGAGCACGCCGGTGCCGACCACCTCGACGCGTTCGAGCCGACCTTGGTGGTCGACGTCGAGTACCTGCGGTCGGGCTACGACGCGATCACCCGGACGTACGGCGAGCCGGGCGGCCTATCTCCGCGACGGCCTCGGTCTCGACGACGCCACCCTCACCAGCCTCCGCGACCTGATGCGGGAGGAGAGCGGCTAGCAGTCGGCACCCGCGTCAGAAGTCCGTGGCGCGGAGCTTCTCGATGTTGCGCTCGGCCAGTGCGGTGATCGTCACGAACGGGTTGACGGTGGCGGCACCCGGGATCAGCGAACCGTCGATCATGTAGAGACCCGAGTAGCCGTGCAGCCGCCCGGCGAACTCCTCGGCGTCGAGCACGCCGGTGTGGCGTGTGTCACTAAACCTTCAGGTCGGTTGTCCCGGATGAACTAGGCCTGCGGAGGCTTGTCCTTCGACCGCTCGCGGACCGGTTCGGTCCCCTCCTCCTCGCCGGGCAGCGGCGGGGAGGCCGGGATCCGCTGGCGGATGATCTCCTCCGTGCGGGGGTCGAGCACGATCTCGTGGCTGTCGCCGTCGCGGCCGTCGAAGCGGACAGAGACCGTCTCGAAACCCTTGTGGCGCTGGCTCTGCGCATACATCGCGTAGGCCTTGCGGTCGGCGTCGGTGAGGTCGACCTGATCGGTGAACGGCGTCATCAGTGCGCGCGGCCAGAGCTTCTCGGCGAGCACGACGTTGACCTCGATGCCGAGCACGCCCATGATCGCGCCGATGTAGAGAAGTCCGAACAGGCCGAGGACGATGCCGAAGGTCTGGGTCATCTCGCTCGTCGCGTCATTCACGCGGACGACGTACCAAGTTCCGAGCCACTGCAGGAACTGCCACAGGATCGCGATCGTGAAACCGCCCGGAGCTGCCCGGGCGATGTCGTGGCTGATCGCCTTCGCTGCTGCGATCCGCAGGAGGATCGTCATGACGGTGCCGAGGATGAGGACTGTGACCAACCGGACCAGCCACTTGAACCACTCGTCGTCCTTGATCGAGCCGACCAGCTCGGTCTCGGTGAGCACCGCCGAGAGCACGAAGACGACGAGGATCATGCTGCCGGCCGTGGCCAGCAGGAACAGGCTGGTGACCCGGGTCAGCACCGGGTGCGGCCGGTTGTTGCGCGGCACCGCCCACGCCGCGGCCTGGACGTTCTGGAGCGAGAGGCCGAGGCCCACCGCGCCGTAGAGGGCACCCAGTGCGCCGAAGACGATGCCGCCGGTCGAACCCTGCAGCCCGCCCGTCTTGCCGATCTCGTTGCCGATGATCGGGAACTGCGCGAGCGCGGAATTGAGCACCGCCTTCTCGAGTTCGGGATACCCCGCGAGCACGAAGCCGAGGATCGAGGTGGCGAGCAGCAACAACGGAAAGATCGCGAGGAACGCGTAGAACGTCAGCACCGCGGCCAGGTAGTTGCCTTGGTCGTCGAAGTACTTGTAGACGACCGCCAGCGGGACCCCGAGGATCGGGACCCGGCGCTGGGTGCGGTCGATGCCGCCTGCGACCCCCATGGTGCAAGGGTATCCGTGCCGCCGTGTCAGGGAGTGGCGTCAGGCCCCGGGGCCGAACACCATGTCGTCTGGAACGTCGTAGCCGAGCTGGCCCAGCATGTCCTCGAGCACCAGGGTGACCTGACGGCTGAGCCGGTCGACGACCTCGTCCTGCGTCTCGTCCTTGTGGTCGAGCCACCAGGTGATGCCGGCGTCGACCATGCCGATCAAACCGGCCAGCACGCCGTCGGGCGCCTTCGGCACGACGTCGGTCGGCTGGAGGTAGGCGGCCATGGCGGCGATCAGCTCGTCGAGGAACCGGCTGCGCCCCATCCGCGCCTGGTGCAGCGCCTTGGTCTGCTTCTGCGCGGCGACGAACCGGTAGAGGTTGGGGTGCTGGACCGCCCACTCGGCGATCACCGCGACGATCCCGTGCACGATCTCGTACGGCGTGCCGCTGCGGCTCAGCTGCGGACGGATCTCGGTCAGCAGGTCCGCCGAGGCCTTGCGGGCGACGTCGAGGTCGAGCTGCTTCTTGCTCTCGACGTAGCGGTAGGCATGCGGCCGCGGGATCCCGGCGCGCTCGGCTATCTGGGCCATCCCGACCCGGGGACCCTCCTCGTCGATCGCCTCGGCGGCGGCCGCGATCAGCAGGCTGCGGCGCCCCGGATCGTCACCCACCTTGCGGATCCGGCGCGCGACGGTGGAGTCGACCCACTTCGCGACATCCACCATGCGGTTCACCATAACTGGGTACACCCTGTACCCTGCGTTCATGCCTGCACGCCGCTCCCCCTGGATGACTCAAGATCTCGACGACCTCCGCGACCTGGCCCGCTCGTTCTGCGAGAAGGAGATCAAGCCGCACGCCGAGACCTTCATCGCGAACAAGCAGGTCGACCGCGAGCTGTGGAACAAGGCCGGCAAGCTCGGCCTGCTCTGCATCTCGATCCCCGAGGCGTACGGCGGAGGGGGCGGCACGTTCGCCCACGAGGCCGTCATCATCGAGGAGCAGGCCTACGTCGGCGACAGCTCGTGGGGCGCCTCGCTCCACAGCGGCATCGTCGCCCACTACATCCTCGAGTACGGCACCGAGGAGCAGAAGCAGGAGTGGCTGCCGAAGCTGGCCAGCGGCGAGGCGGTCGGCGCCATCGCGATGACCGAGCCCGGCACCGGGTCGGACCTGCAGAGCGTCAAGACCAAGGCGATCCGTGAGGGCGACGAGTACGTCATCAACGGCTCGAAGACGTTCATCACCAACGGCGCCCAGGCCGACGTCGTGATCACCGTCGCGAAGACCAACCCGGAGGAGGCCGCGTCCGGCATCTCGCTGATCATCGTGCCGACGGACACCCCGGGCTTCTCCCGCGGCCGGGTGCTCGACAAGATCGGCATGAAGGGCCAGGACACCGCCGAGCTCTCTTTCTCGGATGTCCGGGTTCCGGTGGCCAACCTGCTCGGCTCCGAGGAGGGGCAGGGGTTCGTCCAGCTCATGCAGCAGCTGCCGCAGGAGCGCCTCATCGTCGCGGTCTCCAACGTCGCCGCGATGGAGGTCATCCTCGACGAGACGCTGCGCTATGTGCACGACCGGACCGCCTTCGGCCGGCCGATCTGGGGCTTCCAGAACACCAAGTTCAAGCTGGCCGAGGTCGCGACCGAGGCGCGGGTCGCCCGCTCGTTCGTCGACGAGTGCATCGGTCTCCACATCGAGGGCAAGCTCGACATCCCCACGGTGGCGATGGCGAAGCTGTGGTGCTCCGAGCGGGCCCAGAAGGTCGCCGACATGTGCCTCCAGCTGCACGGCGGCTACGGCTACATGAACGAGTACCCGATCGCCCGCGCCTGGGCCGACCTCCGCGTCTCCCAGATCTACGCCGGCACCTCGGAGATCATGAAGGAGATCATCAGCCGGTCTCTGCCGACGCCGGCCTGACTGGCGCTTCGAGGCCGAGCGGGGTCACCGGGGGCGCCCGGCGATACCGTCGAGTCATGAGCGAGCCCGGCCAGAACCTGACGGTGCCGCCGGGCGCGGGACTCCCCTCCGGTGCGACCATCCCGGCGAGCGAGCTGGTCGAGCGCTTCTCCCGATCTCCCGGACCTGGTGGTCAGTCGGTCAACACCAGCGACACCCGCGCCGAGCTGCTCTTCTCCCCGGCCACCTCCACGGCGTTCACCGACGCCCAGCGCGCCCGGCTGGTCCGCAACCTGGCCGAGGTGATCACGCAGGGGCAGGTCTCGGTCGTGGCCTCGGAGCACCGGTCCCAATTGCGCAACCGGATCGCTGCCCGCGAACGCCTGGTCGCGATCCTGCGGGAAGCGGTGGCACCGCCGCCGCCACCGCGGCGGCCGACGAAGCCCAGCCGTGCCTCCCAGCGACGGCGCGTCGAGACGAAGAAGCAAGTGGGACGCACCAAAGCGCTGCGCGGCCGGGTCCGCGACGAATAGTTGGCTGACGGACGGGATGACGAGCTCACGGCGTAAGCGTGCTCGACATGAGGAACCGATCGACTTCGATCTTGATCGCGACGCGGTCCGGGTTCGGACGTGGGACCCGATACCGGCTGGCGTAGATCTCCTCGGCCCGCCGGACGGCCTCCGAATCGCTGAGGATCACGGCGTGACCTTCGACCGTGGACCAGCGCCTGCCGTCGACCTGGCAGGCGGCGACGGCCACACCGGTCTCCGGCCCGGCCGCGATCGTGCGGGCCTTGTGGGAGCCGCCGCTGGTGATCACCCACGCGCACTGCTGCTCGTGGTCGAGGGCCACACCCGCCGGAACGGCGTGCGGGCGCCCGTCCTCGCGCACGCTGTTGAAGATGCAGAGGTGACGCTCGGTCCAGAAGTCGAGCAACAGCGGCGGGAACGCATCCCAGCCGGGAGTCCAGGAGGTCATGCACGAATCCTCGCTGATGCTCAGGTCCGGCGCGGGTAGTCGATGTCGATGCAGCGGTCTCGGTAGATCTCGCCGGCGATGTCGCCGTTCTTGCTGCGGATGAGCTCGATCTTCTTGGTGCCGCGTGGGGTGACGACGCGGGCCAGGCCGTGGGGTGTGATCCAGCGGTAGCCGCCCAGGCCGAGCTGGCGGACTTGGTAGCCGTCGTGGGTCTTGGCTCGGTGGTGGTAGCGGGTCATGGATGCGTCGTTGTGGTCGCCGGTCTGGCCGGGTGGCCCTTGCGGGTCGTACGGCGTCGGATGGTCGTGGTCGAGACGGCCGGTGGCGCGGCTGGAGCTGTGCGGGAAGACGTCGTAGACCGTCCGGAGCCGGGTCCGTTGCTTGACCGCGGTGGGGTGTTCGTAGCCGTTGACGCTGTGACCGGTGTTGAGGTCGATCACCGGTTGCACGGTGATGTCGCGGTGCTTGACCAGGTCGGCGACCTGTTCGAGCAGCATCGGACCCAGGGCGTCGACCCGGGTGATCCCGTCGACCCGACCGCAGAGGACCTGGTCGGTGAGGTGGACATGGATGACGGCGGGGCGCCGCTTCCGCTTCTTCGACGACACCGGCACGGGTGCGGGCTCCTCGGTTGACGGCGCATCGTCGAGGCCGTCGAGCAGCGAGGCGGCGGCGTGCGGGTCGGTGACGAGCAGCGTGAATGCTTCGGCGCGCAGCTGATCCCGGGTCGGCGCATTGTCCTGGTCGTGGTCGCCGTGCAGGGCCAGGGCATCGGCAAGGTCGTCGACCATCGCGTCGCCCTCGACCGCGTCGGCTGCGGACAGCTTGGAGGACAGGCGTCGGGTGGCCGGTTCGCTCTGCTCGTCGACCAGCTCACCGGGACGAGGGCGGGAGAGCCAGACTCCGGTGTGGCGGGCGTCCTCGGCGAGCCGGGCGCGGTAGCCCTCGAGGTCGGCCTCGATGGTCTTGGCTTCGGCGATTGCCAGGATCCGGCCCGGGGACTCATCGACCGCTGCAGCGACCGCCTCATCGACGAGGGCAGCCTGCTCTGGGGTCAGGTCGCGGGTCATCGCCGCGATCTTCTGGGCGACCCACGGTTCGACCCGGAGTTCTTGGAGCAGTGTCCACAGCAGGGGGTGGCGGTGGCGGAGGTCGAGGGCTTGGCCGGCTTGGTTGCGCAACGCGATCGCGCCGATTTCCAGGGCGATGGCGAGCTCGGCCCAGCACAGCTCGGAGGCGCTCGGGGTGCCTTCGCCACCGAGCTGGATCAGCCGGTCACCGCCCTTGCTCAACGGCGTCGCACCCGGGCGGGCTTGCGGGTCCTCGGAGTGGAGGTCGGCCCAGTGCAGCAGCAACAGCAACCGGTCCACTCCCTGCTGCCGGCGCGCAGAGACTTCGTTTTCGGCAACGGCCAAGGTGGCCTTCGCGTCGAGGTCTCCGAGATCCATGAGGCCTACTCAACCACCCACCACCGACACAACCCCGATGCCCAGAACCCGCCTGTGGACAAGGGATTCTCGGTGGCGCGGGCGAATGTCAGAGCCTCACGTCGTCGGGAAAGCCCGTCCATCGCAGCTCGTCGGGCAGGTGCGACATGTCGTTGAACACGACCATGGTCGGCGGCCTCTCCGTGGAATACCGAAGCACGGTGAGTGCGGCATGGCCGTTATCGAGCCCCAACCAGCGCCAAGGCGGGGCCGCAATCGCGTGCCGAACCAGCCATCCGATGGTGAAGGCATGAGTCACGACGAGGTGGTGGCTGTCCTCTTGGCCCTGCTCTGGTCCGGTGAGCAGTCTGATCGCCTCCGCAGCCAGCGACGCACCTTGCGCCGCTTCGCCAGACGAAACGTCAGCCAGGAACGCCAGCACACCTGCCTGGTGCTCCGGACCTACCTCGTCCGCGGTCGGCACGTGGGGGATGTAGTCCCCGGCAGCATCGAGCTCAACGACCGACACGTTGCTGTCGAACTGCATGGCAACGAGGTGCGCGGTTTCCGTCGCCCTCGGCAACGGGCCGTGCTGCACCGATTCGAACGGCACATTCGACAGGCGCCGCCCGAGCAATCCGGCCTGCTGGACGCCCCGCTCGGTCAGTCTGCCGTCCTCGCCCGGCTCGGAGTGGCGAGTGAGGTAGAGGTGTCGAACTGGCATGCCCGGCATTCCATCACGAGCAAAGGCCGATGGGAGCACCAAGCGAGGGGCGGCCGCGAAGCGGCGGCGCGGGCGCAGCCCGTGCCGACTCCGCGCCGTCCAGCCGTCCGACCGGGGCCCGCAGTCAAGGCCGCCGCAGGCGCCGCGCAGCGGGGCCGCAGGCCGCCTTGACGGCGGGAGTCGGACGGCTACGGTGCGGCCGCCTACATGGGTCTCGTACGGTCGCCAGAGCGACCTCCTCGACCAGCGGCGCCTCAGTACGACTTGGGCAGTCCCAACGTGTGCATGGCGACGAAGTTCAGGATCATCTCCCGGCTCACCGGCGCGATCCGGCCGAGCCGGGACGCGACCAGCAGGTTGCCCAGGCCGTACTCGACGGTGAGGCCGTTGCCGCCGTGGGTGTGGACGGCGACATCGGCGGCGTTGCAGGAGACCTCGCCGCCGGCGTACTTGGCCATGTTGGCGTACTCGCCGGCACCGAAGTCGTCGCCCGCGTCGTAGAGCGCGGCGGCCTTCTGCCACAGCAGACGAGCCTGCTCCAGCTCGATCTTGACCTTGGCGATCGGGTGCTGGATGCCCTGGTGGGCGCCGATCGGCTGGTCCTTCCAGACGGTGCGGGTCTTCGCGTACTCGACCGTCTTCTCGATCGCGAACCGCGCCATGCCGCACGACAGCGCAGCGCCCATGATCCGCTCGGGGTTGAGCCCGGCGAAGAGCTGCCAGAGACCGCCGTCCTCGTCACCGACGAGCGCGTCGACCGGCAGCCGGACGTCGTCCATGAAGAGGGTGAACTGCTTCTCCGGTGCCGACCACGACATCGGGATGGGCTGCTTGGTCGAAGCCCTCGGCGATCGGTCGGTACGACGAACAGGGCCGGCTTGAGCTTGCCCGTCTTGGCGTCCTGGGTGCGCGCCACGATCAGCACCGACTGGGCCTCGTCGACGCCCGAGATGAAGATCTTCTGCCCGTTGAGCACCCACTCGTCGCCGTCGCGGGTGGCCGTCGTCGTGATGTTGTGGGCGTTGGAGCCGGCGTCGGCCTCGGTGATGCCGAACGCCATCAGCAGGGTGCCGTCGGCGATGCCGGGCAGCCACTTGGCCTGCTGGTCCTCGGTGCCGCAGCGGCTGATGATCGAGCCGCAGATGGCCGGCGAGACGACCATCATCAGCAGCGGTGCACCCGCGGCCGACGCCTCCTCGAGCACGGCGGCCAGGTCTGCCATCCCGCCGCCGCCACCGCCGTGCTCCTCGGGGATGTTGACGCCGAGGAACCCGTTCTGGCCCATCTCGAGCCACATCTCGGTCATCTTGCCGCCCTCGCGGGCCTGCTTCTCGACGAACTCCCGGCCGTACTTGCTCGCCAGCTTCTTGACCGCCTCGCGCAGGGCGACGCGCTCCTCGGGCTCGGTGAAGTTGATCGTCATCAGTCGGTTCCTTCGGTGTCGGTGCCGTCAGCGGATCGGGCGTGACTACTTCGACAACGGCGAGCACGGTGCCCGCCTCGACCTGCTGGCCGATGGTGGCGGCGAGCTCGGTGACCGTGCCGGCGTACGGCGCGGAGATGGTGTGCTGCATCTTCATGGCCTCCATCACCAGGATGGGCTGGCCTTCGACGACCTCGTCGCCGACCTTGGCGTGGACCGCGACGACGCTGCCGGGCATCGGCGCCAGCAGCGAGCCGGCCGCGACCTGGGTCGACGGGTCGACGAACCGCGGCTTGCGCTCGCAGCGCGACGTGACCGTCCGGGCCGTCGACGTCGATCCGGTTGCCGCTGATGGCGATCTCGTAGCGGCGTCGCACGCCGTCGACGTCGAGCACGACCTCGGTCGGCGACGCTGCGACGACGGTCGCGCCGTCGACGCGGTAGCCGGCGCGCTCCCCCCACCACTCCGCGGCCGTGTCGTCGGTGAACTCGATGCGCTGCGGCTGGCTGACGACGTTGCGGAACCCGGCGGCGATCCGCTGCTGGACGCGCGCGTCGGCTCGCTGCGCCTCGACCCACGCGAGTGCCGCGGCGGTCCGCGACAGGTCGCCGTCCACGGCCACACCGAACGCGACCGAGCCGTCCGCGAGCATCGCGGTCGACACCTCGCCGGAGAGGAACCGCGGGTCCGTGAGTACGGCGACGAGCTGGTCGCGGTTGGTCTTCAAGCCGTGCAGGCGAGCGCGCCGCAGCACCGAGACGAGTCGGCGGGCCGCGTCGTCCCGGGTCGGCGCAGCGACGATGAGCTTGGCCAGCATCGCGTCGTAGAACGGCGACACCGTCGAGCCGCTCGCGAATCCTGCCTCCACCCGGAGCCCCTCGACCTCCGGGAACTCGAACCGGGTGAGCGTGCCGACCTGCGGCGCGTAGTCGGCGGCCGGGTCCTCGGCGTAGAGGCGAACCTCGATCGCGGCGCCGTGCGGATCCCCGACCCCCGGGGCGCCCGGTGGGACGACCGCAGCCGACTCCAGCTGCAGCTGCACCAGGTCGACCCCGAAGACCTCCTCGGTGACCGGGTGCTCGACCTGGAGCCGGGTGTTCATCTCCAGGAACCAGAAGCCGTCGCGGACCGGGTCGTAGAGGAACTCGACCGTGCCTGCACCGCGATAGTCGATGGCCTCGGCCGCCGCCCGGGCGGCTTCGTGGAGAGCTGCCCGGGTCTCGTCGGTCAGCGCGGGCGCAGGCGCCTCCTCGACCACCTTCTGGTGGCGCCGCTGGACCGAGCAGTCGCGCTCGCCGAAGACAAGGACGCCGGTCGGGTGACCCACGACCTGCACCTCGACGTGGCGGCCGTTCTCGACGTACGGCTCGACGAAGACGGTGCCGTCGCCGAACGCGGAGAGCGCCTCGGCCTCGGCTGCCTCGATCTCGCGGGAGAGCGCACGCGAGGTCGCGTACGACGCGCATGCCGCGGCCGCCGCCACCGGCGGAGGCCTTCACCAGCAGCGGGAGGTCGTCTCGGTCGGCGAGTCCGGCGCCGACAGCACCGGCACTCCGGCCGTCTCCATCAGCTTCTTGCTCTCGATCTTGGAGCCCATCTGCTCGATCGAGGACGGGTCGGGGCCGATCCACAACAGCCCGGCGTCGATGACGCGGCGCGCGAAGTCGGCGTTCTCCGAGAGGAAGCCGTAGCCGGGGTGGATCGCGGTCGCGCCGGTGCTGCTGCGCCGCGTCGAGGATCAGGTCGGCCGCGCAGGTAGGTGTCGGTCGGCGACGTGCCGGGCAGGTGCACGGCGAGGTCGGCCTCGCCGACGTACGGCAGGTCCGTGTCGGCGTCGGAGAACACCGCGACGGTGTCGATGCCCAGCCGATGGCAGGTGCGGAAGACGCGGACTGGCGATCTCCGCACGGTTGGCGACAAGTACGCGTTGCACGGCACTCACATCCTGAAGACGCCGAAGTTCATGGCGCCCTCGATCGGCTGGTTGTCGATGACGGACAGGCAGATGCCCAGGACGGTGCGGGTGTCGCGCGGGTCGATGACGCCGTCGTCGTAGACCATTCCGGAGAGGAAGTAGGGCAGGGACTGCTCCTCGATCATCCCCTCTACCATCTCGCGGACGCCCTTGAAGCCCTCGGCGTCGAACACCTCACCCTTCTTCTCCGCCGACTCGCGCGCCACGATCTCGAGCACTCCCGCGAGCTGCTGCGGTCCCATGACCGCGGACTTCGCCGACGGCCAGGTGAAGAGGAACCGCGGGTCGTAGGCGCGGCCGTTCATGCCGTAGTTGCCCGCGCCGTACGACGCTCCCATGATCACCGTCAGGTGCGGCACGGTGGAGTTGGAGACCGCGTTGATCATCAGCGCCCCGTGCTTGATGATGCCGCCCTGCTCGTACTCCGCACCGACCATGTAGCCGGTCGTGTTGTGCAGGAACAGCAGCGGGGTGTCCTTCTGGTTGGCCAGCTGGATGAACTGCGCCGCCTTCTGCGCCTCCTCCGACATCAGCACCCCTCGCGCGTTGGCGAGGATGCCGATCTGGTGGCCGTGCAGGGTGGCCCAGCCGACACACAGCGACGACCCGTAGAGCGGCTTGAACTCGTCGAACGCGACCGCGTTGTCCGGCCCGGTGCCGTCGACGATCCGCAGGATCGCGTCGCGCGGGTCGAAGGGCTCCTTGAGGTCGGTCGGGATCAGGTCGAGCAGTTCCTCGGGGTCCAGGTCCGGCTCGGCGTACGACGACGGGTCCGGCGGGCTGCCCTTCTTGCGCCAGTTGAGTCGGGCGACGACTCGCCGGGCCTGCCGGAGGGCGTCGTGCTCGTCGAGGGCGAGGAAGTCTGACGAACCGGAGATCCGGGAGTGCATCTCGGCACCACCGAGCGACTCGTCGTCGGTCTCCTCACCGGTGGCCATCTTGACCAGCGGCGGGCCGGCCAGGAACACCTTGGCCCGCTCCTTGACCATGATCACGTAGTCGCTCATCCCGGGGACGTAGGCCCCGCCCGCGGTCGAGTTGCCGAAGACGACCGAGATCGTCGGCTGCTTGCGCGCCGATGCGCGGGTGAGGTTGCGGAAGCCGCGGCCACCGGGGATGAAGATGTCCTTCTGGGTGGGCAGGTCGGCGCCGCCGGACTCGGTGAGGTTGATCGTCGGCAGATGGTTCTGCTCGGCGATCTCGCCCGCCCGGAACGACTTGCGCAACGACCACGGGTTCAGGGCACCGCCCTTCACGGTCGGGTCGTTGGCGACGATCATGCACTCCACGCCCTCGACCACACCGATCCCCGTGACCATGCTCGCGCCGACCGCGAAGTCGCTGCCCCAGCCGGCGAGCGGCATCAGCTCGAGGAACGCCGACCCCTCGTCGACCAGCAGCTCGATCCTCATCCGAGCGGTGAGCTTGCCGCGGTCCAAGTGGCGGGCGATGTACTTGCCGCCGGCCTCGACGGCCTTGGTCTGCTCCGCCGCGAGCGACTCGAGCTTGTCGAGCATCGCGGTACGCCTGTCGGTCACGACTCCAGCACCGCCTTCATCCGCTCCAGGGTCGTGCGCATGCCGCGCTCGTTGGTGCGGCCGCGGAGCTGACCGAGCACCATCCAGTAGCCGCGGAGGAACAGCTTCGGCTCGAGCCGGAAGTACTCCGTCACGCGGGTGCCGGCACCGTCGGGTGTCAGTCGGTAGCCCCAGTTGGTCCACGCACTGCCGTCGAGACCGACCGCGAACTCGAACACCCCTTCTCCGTCGGACCCAGGCTCGGCGCACTTCGTCACCGTGCAGGGCGACCAGTACGTCGGACCGACGCCGTTGCGCTTGACGTGGCCCTTGAACCGGGCGCCCACCACCGGCCCGGCGGCGCCGTGCGTCCACCGCGCCTCGAACGTCTCGGGGGAGAACTCCCCGATCCGGGTGACGTCGCTGACCAGGTCCCAGACCTTCTCCGGCGCCGCCGCAATCGTCAGCGACACCTCGCGCTCGAGCCCGCTCATTTCGCGTAGCCCAGCAGTCGGGCGGCCAGGTCGGTCAGCACTTCCGTCGAGCCGCCGCCGATCGGCAGCAGGCGGACGTCGCGGTAGTGCCGCTCGACCTCGGACTCGCGCATGTAGCCCATGCCGCCGTGCAGCTGGACCGCCTGGTCCGCGACCCAGACCGCGGCGTCGACGGCGGTCTGCTTGGCCAGACAAGCCTCGGCGATGCAGTCCTCGCCGGCGTCGTACCGTCGCGCGACCTCGAGCGTGTAGCTGCGCGCCACGGCCACCTGCCGGTGCATCTCGGTGAGCTTGGCGCGGACCACCTGGTTGGCGACCAGCGGCTTGCCGAACGCGTCGCGCACCTGGCAGTGGTCCGCGGCGAGGTTGAGGCAGCGCAGGGCGTGGCCATAACCCATCAGCGCCAGCCAGATCCGCTCGGAGACGAAGTTCTGGGCGATGTAGTAGAACCCGTGGTTCTCCTGGCCGATCAGGTTGCCGGCCGGGACCTGCACGTCGTCGTAGGACAGCTCGCCCGTGTCGGAGGCGAGCCAGCCCATCTTGTCGAGCTTGCGCGAGACGGTGAAGCCGGGCGTGCCCTTGGGTACGACGATCATCGAGATGCCGTGGGCACCGGCTTCGCCGGTGCGGACCGCCGTGGTGACGAAGTCGCCGCGCACCGAGGAGGTGATGAAGGTCTTGGCACCGTTGATGACGTAGTGGTCGCCGTCGCGCACGGCCTTGGTGGAGATGTTCGCGACGTCGGAGCCGGCACCCGGCTCGGTGACCGCGAGCGACCCGATCATGTCGCCGGCCAGCACCGGACGGGCGTAGTTGTCGATCAGCTCCTGCGAGCCGTTCTGGATGATGTGCGGGATGGCGATGCCGTGGGTGAAGGCCGAGGCCATCAGGCCGCCGGACCAGCCGCCCTCCATGAAGCCCTGCTGCATCGCGCACGCGTCGATGAGGGTGCCGCCGTCGCCACCGACCGATTCCGGCACCCCGACGCCGAGGAAGCCGGCGTGTGCCAGCTTCTTCTGGAACTCCCGCGGGATCTCGCCGTCCATCTCCCACTGGTCGAGGAACGGCGTCACCTCGCGCCGGGTGAACTCGAGCGCCGACTCCTTGAGAGCGAGCTGCTCGTCGGTGAAGCCGTAGTTGAACGTCGTAGTCACAGCACGTTTCCTTCGATGTTGACGAGGCGGGAGCGGATCCACTCCGCGAGGCCCTTGGCCTGGGGGTCGAAGCGGGCGGTGGCCGCCACGCCCTCGTCGAGCAGGCCGTGGATCAGCACGTTGACGCCACCGAGGTTGGGCAGGACGTAGACCTCGATGTCGAGGTCGGCGGCCTCGGGGATCAGCTCGCGGACCCGGCGGCGCGACATGAACTTCGTCAGCCAGGTGACGCGCTCGGCGTACTTGGGATGGCCGTCGTTCTTCACCCAGAGCCCGATGTTGGCGTCGCCGCCCTTGTCGCCGGATCGGCCGTGGACGAACGTCCCGAGGGGCACCCGCCGGGTCAGCTTGTCCTGCGGCGCGGGGTACGGCGACGGGCGCTGGCCCTCCGCGACGTCGATCGGCGCCTC
The DNA here is from genome assembly GCA_963846535.1 of uncultured Actinomycetota bacterium. GTDB lineage: Bacteria > Actinomycetota > Actinomycetes > Propionibacteriales > Nocardioidaceae > Nocardioides. The sequence goes on along the minus strand of CAWJWK010000008.1, from coordinate 551,846 downwards.
GGCGGTCTTGGGATCGGCGATGACGTCGGTCGTGCCGTCGGGGTGGACCACGGCGTGCTCGACGACGCTGCGTGCGATGTAGGCCGGGCGGTAGACGCCGTACGCCGTGCCGGGGCCGGGCACCCGGGTGACGCTGAACCCCGGGTAGGAGGCAAGTGCGAGCTCGATGATCGGCGCGGTGAGGCCCTTGCCGACCTTGTCGGCGCTCGGGTCGAACGCGGTGACCCGCAGTAGCATCGAGGCGCCCTCCTCGGTGTCGGCGTCCGGTTGCACGGTGCGGACGCCGGACCACTCGACCTTGGCCGGCCGACCGATGCCGCTGTTCTCCAGCGCGCCCTCGACCTGGGACTTGATCCACTCGACCTTGGCGTCGGCGTCGAGGCCGGTGACGACGAACTCGGCGGAGTTGCGGAAGCCGGCGAAGTAGTTGAGGCAGACCTTGAGCTGCTCCGGCGGCGGCGAGCCGGTGACACCGGTGACGGCCACCCGATCCCCCCCGGCCTGATCGAGTCGCATCGAGGTGAGGTCGACGGTGACGTCGGGGTTGAGGTAGTGGGTCGACTGGATCTCGTAGACCAGCTGGGCGGTGACGGTGTCGACCGTGACCGCGCCGCCGGTGCCGTCGTGCTTGGTGATCACCATCGAGCCGTCCTCGGCCAGCTCCGCGATCGGGAAGCCGAGCGGCCGGTCGCGGTTCGGCAGGTCGAGGAAGCCGCTGAAGTTGCCGCCGGTGGCCTGGGTCCCGCACTCGATGATGTGGCCCGCGAGGACCGCGCCCGCCAGGGCGTCGTACGACTCCGGCGTCCAGCCGAAGTGGGCGATCGCCGGTCCGACCACGACCGAGGCATCGGTCACCCGGCCGGTGACGACGACGTCGGCGCCCCGGCTCAGGGCGGCGGCGATGCCGAACCCGCCGAGGTAGGCGTTGGCGGTCAGCGGGTTGCCGTAGGTCTCGTGCACCAGGCCGAGGTCAGCGACCTGGTCGCGGATGTCGTCCCCCTCGACGTGCGCGATCCTGGGATCGAGGCCGAGACCGGTGGCGACCTCGCGGAGCTTGTCGGCCAGGCCGCGCGGGTTGATGCCGCCCGCGTTGACGACGACCTTGACCTCCGCGTCGAGCGCCAGCCCGAGGGCGTCCTCGGCCTGCTTCACGAAGGTGCGGGCATAGCCGAGGCTCGGGTCCTTGAACGTGTCCTTGCCCAGGATGAGCATCGTGAGCTCGGCGAGATAGTCGCCGGTGAGGTAGTCCAGCGGGCCGCCCTCGAGCATCTCCCGGAAGGCCGAGAGCCGGTCGCCGTAGAAGCCGGAGCAGTTGCCGATCCTGATCGTCTCGGTCATGCGCGGACCTCCCGTCCACTACCAGCGGGGCCGGCGAAGGCCTGGGCGATGCTCAGCCATTTCTCGGCGTCGGCGCCGACGGTCACCAGGTCGGTGTCGTCGGGGTGGACGCGCTGGGTGACCAGCTGGCAGAAGTCGTACGCCGAGCCCGTCACCGACTGTGCCGCATCCTCCGGGCCCCAGGCCCACAGCTGGCCGCTCGGCGCCTTCAGCTCGACCCGAAACTCCGTGACCGGCGGCTCGAGCTGTTGCTGGACGAACGAGTAGTTGCGGGTGCGGACGCCCAGGTGGGCGACGTGCCTGATCCGGGCGGTGATCTCGGGCCGGTCACCGAGGGCGTCGTAGACGTCGAGCGCGTGCGCCCACGTCTCCATGAAGCGCGCGGTCGCCATCGACGTCGGCGACATCGGAGGTCCGAACCACGGCATCTTCTGGCCATCCGGGACCTCGCGCAGCGCAACGCCGAGCGCAGTCCGCGCCGCGTCCCACCGCGCCAACAGGTCGGCCGGTGCCAGCTGGGCGAGCTCGAGTGCGCCTTCGTCCACGAAGCCGGTCGGGTCGGCGATCGCCTTGAGGACCACCTCGTCCCACGCTTCCTTGCCCTCGGGGGTGTCCGCGTGGGCGGCCAGCACCGCGACCTCGTCGGTCCACAGCAGGTGGGCGATCGTCGTCGCGATCGTCCAGCCTTCGGCGGGCACCGCGGTGACCCAGCCCGCATCGTCGAGGCCGGCCACCGCGGACCGCAGCTGGTCGCCCTCGGCCGTGAGGTCCGCGAGGACGTCGTCGAACACGCTCACTTGTTGTCGCCTCCATGGAGAGTGGTGTCGAGCGTTGCCGCCCACTGGTCGAGGATCCGTCGCCGACGTCGGGTGTCGTCGCCGAGGGTGCTGGCCAGGCCGAGGCCACGCACCAGGTCCAGGGTCGCCTGGATCAGCTCACGTACGCCGGGCTGTGACTCGTCGGCGCCCAGCAGCTGGACCGTCATCGTGTGCGTCTCGCGACCGACGAGCCGCTCGAGGGGCGCGACCGCCTCGAGGAGGGCCTCGTCGGTGCGAGCGGCCACCCAGAGCTCCAGGGCGGCGGTGAACACCGGCCCGGCGAAGTGGTCGCCGAGCATCTGGATGACCGCGCGGGTGCGCTGCTTGCCGCCCGGCAGCTCGGCCGCCCTGGCGGCCAGCTCCTCGCCGCGCCGCTCGGTCAGGTGGGACACCGCCGCGACGACGAGGTCGTTCTTGGTCGGGAAGTGGTGCAGCTGGGCGCCCCTGCTGACACCCGCGCGCTCCGAGACCAGCGTGGTCGACGTTCCGCTGAAGCCGTTCTCGACCAGCAGCTCGACGGTCGCCTCCAGCAGTCGCGCCCGCATCGCGCGGGTGCGCTCCTCCTGCGGGACGCGGGAGGTGGTCGAGGCCGACATGCGTTCAGGATGGCCGACCACAAACAAACAGTCAAGCCTGACTGTAAGTTGGATGAAGACAGGGCCGGGCCTCGACGGCGGTGCCGAGAGCGGTCGCGACGAGGGCGTTCCCGGCCCGGTCGGACATGGCGGGTGGACAGGCCGTCCGCGCGGATCAGCCCTGGTAGGTCGCCGACAGCCAGAAGAAGCCGATCCTGGTCAGTGACTGCGTCGCCGCCACCTCTGACTCCCGGATCGACGTCGTGAACGTGGCGAGCAGCTGGTAGGTGCCCGGCCGCACGCGGACCGAGAACGCACCGCTCGCCCGGGACGGGTCACGGCTGATCACGGTTCCCGCCGGGCCGGTCAGGCTGATCTGCTCGAGGTCGCCGACACTGCTCAGGTATTCGAACTTGATCCGACCGCGCTCGCGGACCCGGAGCGTCGCGTCACCCTGCGAGTGGGCGACGATCTCCAGGCCGCAGTCGACGGCCGAGTCGTTCTTCAGGGTCACGGCCTGGGTGGACTCGAGCTCGACCTCCCGGAAAGCACGGTTCCGGGCAGTGGCGGACGCCGTGGTCTCCAGCGTGCTCCGCCCGGAGACGCCGACAGCGCCGTCAGCGGCACCGCGGTAGGTGCCGGTCGCCTCAGCCGTCTGGGAGCCGGTCCGGTTGGAGAACGGTTGCGTCTGGCTGTCGCCGTCGCCGTCGACATCGCAGAGCCCGCCGGTCTCGACTGCGCTGGTGGCGGTGGCGTGGCCGCTGACGACCGCCGCCGACGCAGGCGGGGCGGCGGTCACGAGGGCCGTGCCGGTCAGGACCAGACCGGTGAGCAGAACCGGCAGCCGTCGGTTGTAGGTCGTCGTCACGGCGGCAGGCTAGCGCCCACCGCCGCGCTCCGACCGCTCTTCGCGCAGATTGCCCGAGGCGTGTCCTAAGTGTTCTGGGGGAACCCGAGGTTGATGCCGCCGTGCGACGGATCGAGCCAGCGGCTGGTGATCGCCTTCTCCCGCGTGAAGAACTCGACGCCCTGCGGACCGTAGGCCTTCGCGTCGCCGAAGATCGACGCCTTGTAGCCGCCGAACGAGTGGTAGGCGACCGGCACCGGGATCGGCACGTTGATGCCGACCATCCCGACCTCGACCTCGCGCTCGAAGCGCCGGGCGGCACCGCCATCGTTGGTGAAGATCGCGGTGCCGTTGCCGTACGGACCGGAGTTGATGAGCTCGACACCGTCTGAGTACGACGCCACCCGGACCACCGACAGCACGGGCCCGAAGATCTCGTCCCGATAGGCCGTCGAGCTGGTCGGCATCTTGTCGATCAACGTGGGGCCGAGCCAGAAGCCCTCGGCGGCGCCGTCGAACTCGCCGTCCCTGCCGTCGACGACCACCGTGGCCCCGTCGGTGTGGGCGACGTCGATGTAGCCGGCGACCTTGTCGCGATGCTCGCGGGTGATCAGCGGGCCCATGTCGCAGCCCTTGCGACCGTCGCCGGTCACGAGCTTGCCCATCCGGTCGCGGATCTTCTCGATCACCTCGTCGGCGACCGGCTCGACAGCGAGCAGGACCGAGATCGCCATGCACCGCTCACCGGCCGAGCCGAAGCCGGCGTTGACGGCGGCGTCGGCGACCAGGTCGAGGTCGGCGTCGGGCAGCACCAGCATGTGGTTCTTGGCGCCGCCGAGCGCCTGCACCCGCTTGCCGTGGGCTGTCCCGGTCTCGTAGACGTACTTCGCGATCGGGGTCGAACCGACGAACGAGATCGAGGCGACGTCGGGGTGGGTCAGCAGTGCGTCGACCGCCTCCTTGTCGCCGTGGACGACGTTGAAGACACCGTCGGGGAGACCGGCCTCCTTCAGCGCCGCACCGATCCAGTTGGCGACGCTCGGGTCCTTCTCGCTCGGCTTGAGCACGACCGTGTTGCCGGTCGCGATCGCGATCGGGAAGAACCACATCGGGACCATCGCCGGGAAGTTGAACGGGCTGATGATGCCGACGACGCCGAGCGGCTCCTTGACGGAGTAGACATCGACGTCGGTCGAGACGTTCTGCGAGAACGCTCCCTTGGTCAGGTGCGGCATCGAGCACGCGAACTCCACGACCTCGAGGCCGCGAGCGACCTCGCCGGCGGCGTCGGACAGCACCTTGCCGTGCTCGGACGTGAGGATCGCGGCCAGCTCCTCCTTGCGCTGGTTGAGGATCTCGCGGAAGCCGAACATCACGTTCTGCCGCTTCGTGATCGAGCTGTTGCCCCAGTCGGCGAACGCCGCCTTGGCGACGCCGACCGCGCGGTCGATGTCGCCAGCGGTGCCGTAGCGCACCTCCTTGGAGACGACGCCGAGTGCCGGGTCGTAGACGGGTCCCGTGCGGGACCCTTCGCCGGCATCGGTGGAGCCGGCGATCCAGTGGTCGAGAGTTTCAGTCATGGGAATCAGATTTCTTGGTCGATGATGGTCAGGACTTCGTCGTACGCCGCCACCGCCTGGGCAACCTCGTCGGAGGTGACCACGCACGGCGGGACGACATGGATGCGGTTCTCGGCGATGAAGGGGAGCACGCCGCGTGAGACGAGCTCGCCCTTGGCGCGGCCCATCAGCGCCGCGGAGAGCGGCTCCCGGGTCGCGGGGTCGGCAACCAGCTCCAGCGCCCAGAACACACCGGTGCCGCGGACCTCTCCGATGACCGGGTGCTTGTCGGCGAGCGTCTCGAGACCGGGTCCGATCACGTCGGCCCCGATCTGCTTCGCGTGGGTGACGATGCCTTCGCTCTCCATCGCGTCGATCGACGCCACGATCGAGGCCGCGGCCAGCGGGTGCCCGCTGTAGGTCAGGCCACCGGGGAACACCCGGTCGTCGAAGGTGCGGGCGATCGCGTCGCTGATGACGACACCACCGACCGGGACGTAGCCGGAGTTGACCCCCTTGGCGAAGGTGATCAGGTCGGGCACGACGTCGTGGGCGTCGAACGCGAACCACTCCCCCGCCCGGCCGAACCCGGCCATCACCTCGTCGAGGATCAGCACGATGCCGTGCTGGTCGGCGAGGGCACGCACGCCTGCCAGATAGCCGGGCGGCGGCATCATGATCCCGGCGGTGCCGGGGATCGTCTCCAGCAGGATCGCCGCGACGCCTTCGGGGCCCTCGGCCTCGATCACCCGGCGCAGGTGCTGGAGTGCCCGCGCGCTCTCCTCCTCCGGCGTGGTGGCCCAGAACTCCGAGCGGTAGAGGTAGGGGCCGAACACGTGCACGTGCCCCCGCGCGTACTCGTTGGGCATCCGGCGCCAGTCACCCGTCGCGACGATCGCCCCACCGGTGTTGCCGTGGTAGGAGCGGTACGTCGACACGACCTTGTCGCGCCCGGTGTGGAGACGCGCCATCCGGATGGCGTTCTCGTTGGCGTCCGCGCCGCCGTTGGTGAAGAACACCTTGTTGAAGCCCTCGGGGGCGCGCGCGGCGATCCGCTGGGCGGCGACACCTCGAGTCAGGTTGGCGGTCGCGGGACCGATGGTGGTGAGGGTCGCGGCCTGCTCCTGGATGGCCTGGACGACGGCCGGGTGCTGGTGGCCGATGTTGACGTTGACCAGCTGGCTGGAGAAGTCGAGGTAGGTCTTCCCGGTGTGGTCCCACACCTGGGTGCCGCGGCCACCCGCGATCGGCAGCAGGGAGAGACCTCCCTGTGCCGACCACGAGTGGAACACGTGTCCCCGGTCGAGCTCACCCGTGCGGGCGTTGAGATCGGCCATGTCGACCGACCCCGGCGACGCCGACGACGCTGTCGGATTGGTCATGGTTAGCGGCCACCCTCCTTCAGCTCGACCTCGATCGGCTCGTAGTCCGCTCCGAAGGTGTCGACGCCGTCCTCTTCGAGCTCGGCGAGCGCCTCCTCGACGTACTCGTTGGTGTAGGCCGACTCCGGCGGCGCTTTGGTGATGATCGTCGCGCCGGTCTCGTTCTGGGTGTTGAGCGCGATGTCGACGGTCTGTGCCCAGGCGGCCTCGTCGATGATCCCGACGCCGTTGGTCGACGGCCAGATCAGCTTGTTGACCTCGTTGGCCATCCACAGCTGGTGGCTCTGCCCGAGCTCGGAGCCGGACGCGGCGACGATGTCTGCGGCGTCCTCGGGGTTGTCGCGGACGAACGCCCAGCCCTTGATCGACGCCTTGATGAAGTCGACCGTCTGCTCCTCGTAGTCGGGGTCGGACAGCCTCTCGGTCGTGGCCCAGATCGCGTCCTGGAGCATCGCCGTGCCGACGTCGTTCCAGTTGATGACGTTGAGGTCCTCGGGCGTGTAGAGCTCGCCGGTCTCGGGGTTCACCGTCTCGAGGACCTGCGCGTACTCGTTGTAGGTCATCGCCTGCGCCGCGTCGATGTCACCGGCCAGGAACGCGTTCATGTCGAACGCCTGCTGGACCAGGTTGATGTCGTCGACGTTCACGTCGGCGGACTGCATGCCGGCGAACAGCTCCCACTCGTTGCCGAAGCCCCAGCTGCCGACGTTCTTGCCCTTGAGGTCGTCGGGCGCGGCGATGTCCTTGTTCTTGAAGGAGACCTGGGTGGTGGCGCTGCGCTCGAAGATCTGCGCGACGTTGGTGATGCCGGCGCCCTGCTCGATCGACCCGAGCACCTTCGGCACCCACGAGATGGCGTAGTCGACGTCGCCGGAGGCGAGCACGTCCTGCGGGACGATGTCGACGCCGCCCTCGACGATGTTCACGTCGAGGCCCTCGTCGACGTAGTAGCACTCCGCGACGGCCGCGTAGTAGCCGGCGAACTGCGCCTGCGACACCCACTGCAGCTGGAGCGAGACCTCCTCGAGTTCGCCGGCGTCCCGTGCTTCCTGGGTGCGGGTGGCGCAGTCCTCGCTCTGCTGGACCTCGACCTCCGAATTCGAGCCGCCGTCGTCGTCGTCGCCGCAGCCGGTCATGACCAGGGCCAGGGCGACAGCCACGCCGCCCAGCTTCAGTGGTTTCCTCATGTGCTTCTCCTGTTTCCTGTGCCTGTATTGATGTCTGTGTTGATGCCGGGGTTCATGCGGGTTTGTGGTGACGTGAGAACCAGAGCTCGACCAGCAGGGTGACGACGTAGAACAGCAGGCCGAGCACGATTGACCCCAGCACGTATGCCCACGCGAGCGGGTAGTTGCTGCTGGCGGCCGACGAGGTGATCGACTTCCCGAGCCCGCCGATCGGTCCGCCGAAGTACTCCGCGATCAGGGCCGCGATCACCGCGAGCGACGAGGCGACCCGCAGGCCGGTGAAGACGTACGGCGTCGCGGTGGGCAGTGTGACGGCACGGATCGTCTGCAGCGGGCTGGCCGCGTAGGCCGTCATCAGCTCGCGGTGCACGGTGCGGACCTGTCGGATCCCGCGCAGCGTGTTGAGGTAGACCGGGATCGCGACCGAGACTGCGGCGACGAGGATCCGGCCGGTGTTCACCGCGGCGCCGAACATCGAGTAGAGGACCGGCGCCAGCGCGACGATCGGGATGACCGCGAGCGCCGCCACCACGGGCGCCGCCATCTGGTCGACGATCCGGAACGCTCCGGCAACGGCTGCGCCGATCACACCGACGAGTGCGCCCCCGATCATCCCGATCAGGGCGTTGCGACCGGTGACGGTGGCGCCGTCGACGATGTTGCCGGTGTTGGCGGTGACCTGGTCCCAGATCGCGCTCGGGGCCGGCAGGATGAACGGCTCGATGTTCGCCTTCTCGACGAGCGTCTCCCAGGCCAGCAGGAACAGCGCGCCCAGCACCAGCGGCGCGATGATCGTGCTCCACCGGACCTCGGTGATCGGGAGCCGGGGGCGGGTGACGCGACCGGCGGCGACGGGGTCGATGGCTGTCGTCATCGGGTGTCCACCCCCCGCGCCGGGGCAGCCGTCTCCGGCGCTCCGTGCAGCAGGCCACGGACGTCGGCGACGGCGCGGAAGAAGCCCTCCTCGTCGCGGGCGCGCTCGGTGCGGTCGTGGGCGCCGACCAACCCGTCGGCACGGACGTCGACGACGCCGGTGATCCGGCCCGGTCGCGGCGACATAACGACCACCCGGTCGGAGAGGAAGACCGCCTCCGGGATCGAGTGGGTAACGAACAGCACGGCGGCACCGGTCTCGGCACAGATCCGCACCAGCTCGTTCTGCATGCGCTCGCGGGTGATCTCGTCGAGGGCACCGAACGGCTCGTCCATCAGCAGCAGCCGCGGGCTCTCGGCCAGCGCGCGGGCGATGGCGACCCGCTGCTGCATCCCGCCCGACAGCTGGTCGGGGTGGCTCTTGGCGAACTCGGTCAGGCCCACCAGCTCGATCAGCTCGGCGACCCGCGCCTTGCGGTGTGCCGCATCGACGCCGTGCAGCTTGAGGGGCAGCTCGATGTTGCCGGTGACGGTGCGCCACGGCAGCAGACCGGCCTGCTGGAAGGCGATCCCGTACTCCTGGTCGAGCCGGGCCTGACGGGCGCCCTTCCCGAACACCTTGATGTCCCCAGCCGTCGGCGCGTCGAGGTCGGCAACCAGCCGGAGCAGCGTGCTCTTGCCGCAGCCGCTCGGACCGATCAGCGACACGAACTCACCGTCGGCCACCGTCAGCTCGACGTCCTGCAGCGCGACGACCTGCTTGCGGCGCTTTCCGAAGACCCGGTCGACACCGGTCACCGAGATCGCGGGCTCTGCCGCGGATGAGGTCATTGGGTGGGCACTCCTGTGAGACGGAAGGGTCGGAGGACGAGGCCGAGCAGTCCGATCGCACCGGCCGCGACCAGGCCGATCGCGACCGCACCGAAGATCGGGGCCCAGGGCTTGGCGGGGTCGCCGGACGCCGCGACGGCGTAGTCGATGACCATCCGACCGAGGCCACCCTTGAGCCCGATCGAGACCTCGGCCACGACGACCCCGATCACGGCGCTGGCGGCGGCGAGACGGAGCGCCGGCAGGAGATAGGGCACCGAGGACGGCAGCCGCAGGGTGACCAACGAGCGCCACCAGCCGACGCCGTAGGCGCGCATCAGCTCGATGTGGGTCTTGTCCGGCGACTTCAGCCCGCGCAGCGCACCGACGGCCACCGGGAAGAAGGCGAGGTAGGCGGCGATCACCGCGACCGAGTCCTGGCTGCTCCACACGTAGCTGCCGATCTCGATCTCCGAACCCCATCGGCGGACCAGCGGCGCGATCGCGATCAGCGGCACCGTCTGGCTGAGGATCACCCAGGGCAGCAGGGCCGACTCGACGATCCGCAGCCCGCTCATCAGCAGCGCCAGCAGCAGGCCGACCACGACGCCGATCACCCAGCCGCGGGCGGCCAGCCCGAGCGAGAACATGCTGGCGTCGAAGACGGCCTCGAAGGCGGTCGGCGCACCGGCCAGTCCGGTCACCGGGTCGCCGAACCGCTGCACCATCTCCCAGGAGTGCGGCATCGCGAGCTCGGTGGTGCGTGGCAGCACCCGGGTGTCACCGACGAGCACGCCCTGCTCGGGCCCGAACGCCTTGTAGACGTCCCAGGTCGCGACGACGGCGGCGACGCCGAGGACACCGAAGACCACCGCGCGGAAGCGGTTCCAGAGCTGCGCCAAGGTCAGGCTCCCTATGCCTTGGCCGTGATGTGGTCGCGGAGGTGCGGCATGATCGACTCGCCGTAGACCCGCATCGTCTCCTCCTTGTTGTCGTGCTGGAGGTAGACCGAGAACTGGTCGACGCCGATCGCCTTGAGCTCCTCGAGCTTGGCGATGTGCTGCTCGGGGGTGCCGAGGATGCAGAACCGGTCGACGATCTCGTCGGGGACGAAGTCGACGTGGTCGTTGTCGGCCTTGCCGTGGGTGTTGTAGTCGTAGCCGGTGCGGCCCTTGATGTAGTCGACGAGCACCTGCGGGAAGCCCTCGTTGTCCGCCGTGGCTTCGCCGTACTTGCTGACGATGTCGGCGATGTGGTTGCCCACCATCCCGCCGAACCACCGGGTCTGCGAGCGCATGTGGTCGATCTCGTCCTCGCTGCCGACGTAGGCCGGGGCAGCGACGCAGAAGGTCAGCGCGTCCGGGTCGCGCCCGGCCTGCTCCGCGGCGTTGCGCACCTGCGTGATCATCCACTTGGCCACGTCGACGTCGGCGAGCTGGAGGATGAAGCCGTCGCCCGCCTCACCGGCGGTCTTGAGCGCGAGCGGACCGTAGGCGGCGATCCACACCTCGAGCGCGGAGGTGCGCGCCCAGGGGAACTGGAGCGTCGAGCCGAGGTGCTCCACCGGCCGGCAGTTCCCCAGCTCGCGGATCACGTGGGTAGCCTCCCGGACCTCCTTGAGCGTCGAGGGCCGGCCGTTGAGCGTGCGGACGGCGGAGTCGCCGCGGCCGATGCCGACGACGGTGCGGTTGCCGTACATCTCGTTTAGGGTCGCGAACACCGACGCCGTGACCGTCCAGTCGCGCGTCGCCGGGTTGGTGACCATCGGTCCGACGATCACCCTCCGGGTCTCGGCGAGGATCTGGCTGTAGATGACGTAGGGCTCCTGCCACAGCAGGTGGGAGTCGAAGGTCCACACGTAGTCGAACCCGTGCTCCTCGGCCTGCTTCGCCAGTCCGATCGTGCGCCAAGCGGGCGGGTTGGTCTGGATGACCACGCCGAAGTCCATCTGTTTCCTTTCGTGCCTTGGTTTCGAGGCTCGCTTCGCTCGCACCTCAACCAGCGGCTAAACCAGGTACTGACTGAGGTCCCGCTTGAGGAACTGGCCGTGACCCTTGGTCCCCTTGAACTCGCCGTCGGCGATGAGGACCGAGCCGCGGGAGATGGTGACGTCGACGTGCCCGTCGATCTCGAAGCCCTCCCACGCGGAGTGGTCCATGTTCATGTGGTGCTTCTTGCCTTCGCCGTAGCCGATCGACGTGTGCCCAGAGGGGTCGTAGACGACGACGTCGGCGTCGGCACCCGGCTGGATCACGCCCTTCCTCCCGTAGAGCCCGAACATCCGGGCGGGCGTGGTGGAGATCAGCTCGACCCAGCGCGGCAGGGAGAGCCGACCGTCGACGACACCTTGGTAGAGCAGGTCGACGCGGTGCTCGATCGAGCCGATGCCGTTGGGGATGGCCCGGAAGTCGTCCTTGCCGAGCTCCTTCTGGTCCTTCATGCAGAACGGGCAGTGGTCGGTCGACACCATCTGCAGGTCGTTGGTCCGCAGGCCCTGCCACATGGCCTCGAGGTGACCGTCCTCCTCGGACCGCAGCGGCGTCGAGCAGACCCACTTGGCACCTTCGAAGTCGCCCCACTCGTCGCTCTTGGCGCCGAGCTGCTTCTCCAGCGACAGGTAGAGGTACTGCGGGCAGGTCTCGCCGAAGACGTTCTTGCCGTTGTCGCGGGCCCACGCCACCTGGGCGACGGCCTGCTTCGCACTCATGTGGACGATGTAGAGCGGCGCGTCGGTGACGTCGGCGAGCATGATCGCGCGGTGGGTCGCCTCCTCCTCCATCTGCCAGGCGCGGGCGATGCCGTGGTAGTAGGGCGCCGTCTTGCCGGACTCGGCGAGCTGCGCCGCGAGGACGTCGATCGCCGGACCGTTCTCGGCGTGCATCATCGTCAGAAGTCCCATTTCACGGGCCTTCTGCATCGCACGCAGGATCTGGGCGTCGTCGCTGTAGAACACCCCGGGGTAGGCCATGAACAGCTTGTAGGACGTGATGCCCTCGTCGACGAACCGCTCCATCGCCTTGAGCGAGTCGTCGTCGACACCGCCGATGATCTGGTGGAACCCATAGTCGACGGCGCAGTTGCCTGCCGCGAGCTCATGCCAGTGCGCGAGGCCGTCCTCGACCTTCTGCCCGTAGGTCTGCACGGCGAAGTCGATGATCGACGTCGTGCCGCCCCATGCCGCGGCGACGGTGCCGGTCTCGAACGTGTCGGAAGCCGCGGTGCCGCCGAACGGCAGCTGCATGTGGGTGTGCGCGTCGATGCCGCCGGGGATGACGTACTTGCCACTGGCGTCGATGACCAGGTCGGCGTTGCCCTCGATATCAGGACCCAGGGCCTGGGACCCGGGTGCGAGCACGGCGACGATGGTCTCGCCGTCGATCAGCACGTCGGCGGCCACCGTGCCGGTCGCGTTGACGACCGTGCCGCCCTTGATGAGGATCGTCATGTCACGGCCTCGCGATGGCCGTGTACGAGTCGGGCCGCCGGTCGCGGTAGAACTGCCAGTCGTCGCGCATCTGAAGGACCATGTCCATGTCGAGGTCGCGGACCAGCAGCTCCTCCTTCTCCGACGACCCCCGCTCACCCACGAAGTTGCCGCGCGGGTCGATCACCTGGCTGGTGCCGTAGAAGTCGACCGCCTCGTCGCCGTACTCGTTGTCCTCACGGCCGACCCGGTTGGGCTGGAGGACGAAGTAGCCGTTGGCGACCGCGGCACACGGGCCCTCCACCTCCCACAGCCGGTTGCTCAGGCCCGGCTTCGTGGCGTTGGGGTTGAACACGATGTGCGCACCGTTGAGGCCCAGCTCGCGCCAACCCTCGGGGAAGTGGCGGTCGTAGCAGATGTAGGTGCCGACCTTGCCGACCGCGGTGTCGAACACCGGGTAGCCGAGGTTGCCGGGGCGGAAGTAGAACTTCTCCCAGAACTTCTCCAGGTGCGGGATGTGGTGCTTGCGGTACTTGCCGAGGATGCTGCCGTCGGCGTCGACCACCACGGTGGTGTTGTAGTAGACGCCGGTCTGCTCCTCCTCGTAGATCGGGAGCACCATCACCATGCCGAGCTCCTTCGCCAGCGCGGCGAAGCGCTGCACGATCGGGCCGTCGGCCGGCTCGGCGTAGCGGTAGTACTTCTGGTCCTGGGTGATGCCGAAGTAGGGCCCGTAGAACAGCTCCTGGAAGCTGATGATCTGGGCGTCCTGGGCTGCGGCGTCGCGGGCGAACTGCTCGTGCTTTTCGAGCATCGACTCCTTGTCGCCGGTCCACGTCGTCTGGCTGATGGCCGCGCGCACAATGGTCAAGATCCACCTCCGTTGGGGTCGGAACGGCCGAGGATATAGCCGGTGAAGTTCTGTTATCTTGCAGGTTGAACATTTCGCTCGGATTTCCCGGTTGTCAAGGGTTGGCATGGATCTCGCCGAAATCGAGGACCCCTCACCGCGCAGCATCGCCGGTGCGTTCAGCCGCGCGATCCGGGCGGGCGAGCTGGCTCCCGGCGACCGGCTCCCGACCGTTCGCGACGTGGCCGCCGAGCTGGGCGTCTCCCCGGCGACGGTGTCCGCGGCGTGGCAGGCGCTGCGCCGTACCGGCCTGGTGGTGTCGCGGGGACGGTCCGGCACCTTCGTCCGCGACACCCCCACGCCGTGGCTCTCCCCGCGCCAACGCGGGCTGGTCGGCGCCGGGCCGGACGGGCTGCGGCTCGACCTGTCCCGCGGCACGCCCGACCCGACCCTGCTGCCCGACCTGGGGCCGGCGCTGCTCCGGGTGTCCCAGCGCGCGGGCGTGCTCGCCTACCAGGAGGAGCCGGTGCTCCCCGAGCTGCGCGAGGTGCTGGCTGCGTCGTGGCCCTACCAGACCGAGGCGATCACCGTCGTCGACGGCGCGACCGACGGCGTCACCCGCATGCTCGAGCAGGTCGTCTCGTACGGCGACCGCGTGGTGCTCGAGTCGCCGGGGTTCCCGCCGTTCTTCGACCTGATCGAGGCGCTCGGCGCCGAGGTGGTGCCGGTCGCGCTCGACCAGGACGGCGTCACGCCCGACTCGCTGCGCCGGGCGCTCGATGCGCGGCCGGTCGCCGTCGTGCTACAGCCGCGAGCGCACAACCCGACAGGGATCTCGACCACAGTGTCGCGGGCGATGCAGCTGGTGCGGGTGCTGCTGCGGCGGCGCGACGCTATCCCGTGGATCATCGAGGACGACCACTCGTCCGGCATCTCGGTGGCCCCCGACGTCAGCCTCGGGGCGTGGTTGCCGGACCGGGTCGTGCACGTGCGGTCGTACTCGAAGTCGCACGGGCCCGACCTGCGGATCGCCGCACTGGGCGGGCCGTCGTCGATCGTCGACCGGATCGTCGCACGCCGGATGCTCGGACCGGCTTGGACGTCGCGCATGGTGCAGACCATCGTGCTCGACCTGCTCACCTCGTCGCAGTCGCTCGACGAGGTGGCGGAGGCGCGCCGGCAGTACATGGCGCGGCAGCGGACCCTCGTCGCCGAACTCGGCCTGCTGGGCGTGGACATCGCGGTGCCGGACGGCATCAACATGTGGCTGCCGGTGCGCGACGAGCGGGCGGCACGACTGCACCTCTCGGCGTCCGGGATCCGGGTCGCGGGCGGAGAGCCGTTCGTCGCGTCCGGCGTCGCGACGTTCGTGCGCGTGACGTCGGGGTTGGTCGCACCCGACGACGCGGGCGAGGTCGCGGCGGCGCTGGCCGCGGCAGCCGCGGCGGAGTGACCTGGCCGTAGGGAACCGATCGTCGGCGCGGGGCGTCGTACGTTCATGAGGCCCGCAGATCGCCGTCGCCCATCCCTGTTCCTGCTCTCGCTCGTCGCCGTCGTGCTCGCGCTGCTGTTCGCGGCGTGCTCGTCGGGAGGCGGTGACGGCGACGACGCCGGGGGCGTCTCGGGTGCGGACTTCCAGGAGGGGGAGGCGGAGGACGCGCCAGGGCGCGACTCCATCGACAGCGCATCCGAGCGCGCCCCGGCCAACGCGGATATGGACGCTTACGCACAGGACGGCGCCCTCTTCGGCAGCACGGCCAGCGAGGTGGACACCCTCGACCGCAAGATCATCGCGAAGGGCAACGTGTCGTGCGAGAGCGAGGACGTCGGGACCACGGTGTTCCACGTCGGGCGGATCGCCGACGAGTACGGCGGCGAGATCACCGAGCGCGAGACGACCACCAACAAGGACGGTGACGTCAGCACGGCCCGGCTGCTGCTGCGGATCCCGGTCGGGGACTTCGACAGGGCGTTCACGGATCTCGAGAAGGTGGCCGACCTGACGTCGTCCAACACCGGCAAGGAGGACGTCACGACCAAGGTGATCGACACCCAGGTCCGGATCCGCGCGCAGCGCCGCAGCCTGGCCCGGGTCGAGCAGCTCTTCGACCGGGCGCAGTCGATCAGCGACATCATCCGGATCGAGTCCCAGGTGAGCCGCCGGCAGGCCGACCTCGAGTCGCTGGAGCGACGCCTGAACTACCTCAACGACCAGACCTCGATGTCCACCATCTCCGTCAACGTCGCGCTCCCCCCGAAGGAGAAGGAGAAGGAGAAGAAGGAGCCCGAGGAGGCTGGCTTCGTCGCCGGTCTCTCCGACGGCTGGCAGGCGTTCAAGGACTTCAGCACCGACGTCTCGACCCTCGCCGGCAAGGTGCTCCCGTTCGCCGCGGCTCTCGCCCTGATCGGCGGCCCGCTCTGGCTCCTCGTCCGTCGGTCCCGCCGACGCGGCGGCGACGCACCTGTCGCCACCGCCGACGCCGGCGCCTGACCTCAGGACTACGGGTTGTTGATGATCTCCTCGGCGGATGCGTAGAGGTAGACGACGTAGGCGATCGCGTCGGCGTTGATCCTGAGCGCATCGTGGTTGATGTTGTCGATGGTGTCGCAAGCCGAGTGGTAGCACGGGTCGTAGGCGATGCCCGCGGTCCCGCCCCACTTCGCGGCCTGTGCAGCCGTCTTGACGCCCTCGGCGCCGGTGAACAGGCCACCGGACGGGATGCCGTTGTTGATGAATGCCTGGTAGTCGGACCGCCCGGAGAACGCGGTCGGCTCGGACGGGATGCTCCGCTCGGCGTAGTACTGCTCGAAGAGCGCCTCGATCTCGTCGGAGCCGTCGGGGCCGACCAGGCCGAAGCCCGAGCCGTCGCCGTCGTAGATGAACAGGCCGTAGTTGGGCGAGCCGATCATGTCGAAGTTGAGGTACATCTCGATCTTGGCGCGCTCTGCCGGAGCGAGGTTGTTGACGTAGTAGGTCGAGCCGACCAGGCCGGCCTCCTCCGCGCCCCACCAGGCGAAGCGGAGCTTGTTGGGCAGGTCCGCCTTGGCGAGCTCCTCGGCGACCTCGAGCAGCCCGCTCGAGCCCGAACCGTTGTCGTTGATGCCAGGTCCCTCGGGGACCGAGTCGAGGTGGGCGCCCGCCATGATGACGTTGTCCGGGTCCCCACCCTCGGACTCGGCGATGATGTTGTCGGACGTCGCCAGGACGCGGCTGACGTTGGCGAAGATTCGCATCTCCAGGTCGGAGATGGACGAAAGGTCGGCACCGATCGCGTAGGTCGTGCTGAGCGCAGGCAGATCAGCCGTGTTGCCGTCGCCGAGCGTGACAGCCGGGATCCCGTTCCGATCGGGCGCCGCGGTGTTGCCCTGGTTGAAGAACAGGACGCCGCTGGCGCCGGCGGCGTCGGCGTTCTCAGCCTTGATCTCGAACGTGCACACACCGCGCTGGAGCAGCGCGATGTCGCCGGCCGGGAAGCCCGCGAAGTCAGCTGCCTCGCAGCCGCTCGTCGAGGTGTTGCCGAGGCCGAGCTGGATGTCGACGGGGGTCACGTGCGCGGTGACGTCACCAGGTTCGGATTGAGTGGTGGACACGAAGTCGGTGTTCTCGACGTAGGTGACGTCGTTCGGACTGATCTGCTGCATCTCCGACGGTCCGGTCCGTGCGAAGATGTGGGTGCTGAAGGTCTGCCGGGTCACGACGTAACCGGCCTTCTTCATCTCCTTCGCCACGTAGTCCGCCGACTCGTCGTAGCCCGAAGTGCCCGCCGCGCGGTTGCCGTCGTTGTGCTTCGCGATGTGGGCGAACTTCTTCTCGTGCTGCAAGACCCCCTTGAGCTCGACGCAGTGCACCGCGGCTTCCGCGGAGTCGAGGTGCTTCCCGCACTTGGGCTTGGGATCACCCGCCTCGACCGGTGCCGATACCGCGCCTAGTCCCACCAAGGCCACAACGAGGGCAGACAACGTGCCGATGATCCGTCGCATGGAGCTCACTCATTCCCGAGTCAGGGCGACACCCGAGCCGCCGATAGACGGACATTAGGCCCCAAACTCCCGAAAAGGAACCGCGCCGGCGGAGATTTTCCTCCCGCACCGAGGGCCCGCCGCAGACGCGACGGGCCCCCTGTTGCCGGATCAGGCGTCGCTGCGTCAGGCGGGGAAGGACCCACCCGAGGCGGCGAGGTCCCGCAGCCACGGAGTGGCCCGGAACCGGTCGCCGTACTTGGCGGCCAGCTCGTCGGCCCGCTCGAGGAACGCGTCAAGGCCGATCTCGCCGGTCTCCTTGTCCTCGTAACCGGTCATGAACTGGGCCGCGCCACCGGTCATCGGCGGGAAGCCGATGCCCATGATCGAGCCGATGTTCGCGGCGGCCGCCGAGGTGATGACGCCCTCCTCGAAGCACTTCGCGGTCTCGAGGGCCTCGGCGAACAGCATCCGGTCCTTGATGTCCTCGATGGAGGGCTGCTCGGCCGCGACCGGGAACAGGTCGGCGAGACCGCTCCAGATCGAACCGCGCTTGCCGTCCTCGTAGTCGTAGAAGCCGGCGCCACGGAGACGGCCGGCGCGGCCGGCCTCGAGCATCTTCTTCACGACGGCGATGCCGGGGTGCTCGACGTAGTCGTTGCCCGCGGTCTGCTCGCCGTCCTCGGTCGCCTTGGCGATCTTCGCCATCAGCTCGAGGTTGAGCTCGTCGGACAGCTGGAGCACTGCGGCCGGGTAACCGGCCATCAGGGTGCCGCGCTCGATGGAGTACGGCGCCACGCCCTCGGCGAGCATCGCCATGCCCTCGTTGACCATGTAGCCGATGACCCGCGAGGTGTAGAAGCCGCGGCTGTCGTTGACGACGATCGGGGTCTTCCGGATCTGCTGGACGACGTCGTAGGCCTTCGCCAGCGCGACCTCGTTGGTCTCCTTGCCGGTGATGATCTCGACCAGCGGCATCTTGTCCACGGGGGAGAAGAAGTGCAGGCCGATGAAGTCGGCCGGCCGGTCGACACCCTCCGCGAGCTGGGTGATCGGCAGGGTCGAGGTGTTGGAGCAGAGCAGCGCGTCCTTGTTGATGAACGGCGCGATCTCGGCGAACACCTTCGCCTTGAGAGCCGGGTCCTCGAAGACGGCCTCGATGACCAGGTCGCACCCGGTCAGGTCCTCAGGGTTGGCGGTCGCGGTGATCCGGCCGAGCAGCTCGGCCTTCTTCTCCTCGGTGGAACGGCCGCGCGCGATGGCCTTGTCGAGCAGGCCCTCGGAGTAGGACCTGCCCTTCTCGGCGTTCTCGGCGGTGACGTCCTTGAGGACTACCTCCATGCCGGCCTTGGCGCAGACGTAGGCGATGCCCGCGCCCATCATGCCGGCGCCCAGGACGCCGACCTTGGTGGCCTTCCACGGCTCGATGCCCTGCGGGCGGAGCGAACCGGAGTTGATCGCCTGCAGGTCGAAGAAGAACGCCTGGATCATGTTCTTCGAGCCCTGGTTGACGATCAGGTTCGTCAGGTAGCGCGACTCGATCCGCGAGGCGGTGTCGAAGTCGGTGCTCGCACCCTCGATCGCCGCGGACAGGATCGCCCGCGCTGCCGGGTAGACGGCGCCCTTGGTCTGCTGGCGCAGGATCGCCGGGAACGCCGGGAGGAACGCGGCCAGGGCCGGGCTCTTCGGAGAGCCGCCGGGCATCTTGTAGCCGGGGGCGTCCCACGGGTTCTGGGTCGCCTCGGGGTTCGCCTTGATCCACCCCTTCGCGGCGGGGACGAGTTCCTCGCGGGTCGCGACCAGCTCGTCGACGATGCCCTTGTCCTTGGCCTTCGTCGGGTTGAACTGGGTGCCCTGGAGCAGCACGTCCATCAGCGCGGACTGGATGCCGAACATCCGGACCGTGCGGGTGACGCCGCCGCCGCCGGGCAGCAGCCCGAGGCTCGCCTCGGGCAGGCCCACCTTGACGCTCGGGTCGTCGACGAGGATCCGGTGGTTGCAGGCGAGGGTGATCTCGAGGCCACCGCCCAGGGCGGCGCCGTTGATCGCGGCCACGACCGGCTTCGGGAACAGCTCGAGCCGGCGCAGGGCGGCCTTGACGCTCTCGGCCAGGGCGAACACCTCCGCGGCGTTCTCCTTGGTGGTCTGCACCATGTTCTTGAGGTCGCCACCGGCGAAGAAGGTCTTCTTCGCGCTGGTGACGACGACGCCGGTCACGTCGGCCTGCTCGTCGTACAGCCGGTCGACGGCTGCCTTCATCGAGTCGATGTAGAGCTCGTTCATGGTGTTGGCGCTCTGGTTCGGGTCATCCAGCGTCAGCGTGACGATGCCGTCGGCATCGCGCTCGTAGCGCACAGCGGTCTGGGTGTCAGTGCTCATGATTGGTTCAGTTCTCCTTCAGACCAGCTCGATGATCGTGGCGATGCCCATGCCGCCGCCGACGCAGAGCGTGGCGAGACCGCGGCGCAGGTCGCGCCGCTCGAGCTCGTCGATGAGGGTGCCGAGGATCATCGCGCCGGTCGCACCCAGCGGGTGACCCATGGCGATGGCACCACCGTTGACGTTGGTGATCTCGTGGCTGATGCCCATGTCGCGCATGAACCGCATCGCAACGGCGGCGAACGCCTCGTTGATCTCGAACAGGTCGATGTCGCCGACCTCGAGGCCGGCCTTCGCCAATGCCTTGCGGGCGGCCGGCGCGGGGCCGGTCAGCATGATGACCGGGTCGGCACCCGACACCGCGGTCGCGAGGACGCGAGCGCGGGGGGTGAGGCCGAGGTCCGTGCCCGCCTGCTCCGTGCCGATCAGGGTCAGCGCCGCACCGTCGACGATGCCGGAGCTGTTGCCGGCGTGGTGGACGTGGTTGATCTTCTCGAGCCAGTGGTACTTCTCGAGCGCGACGTTGTCGAAGCCCGCGTCGGCACCCATCTGGGCGAAGCTCGGCTTGAGCCCGGCCAGGCCCTCGGGGCTGGTGTCGGGGCGGACGGTCTCGTCGTGGTCGAGGATCGTGACGCCGTTGAGGTCCTTGACCGGCACCACGGCGCCGGCGAAGTAGCCGTTGGCCCAGGCCTTGGCGGCCCGGTGGTGCGACTCGGCGGCGTAGGCGTCGACGTCGTCGCGGCTCCAGCCCTCGACCGTGGCGATCAGGTCGGCGCCGATGCCCTGGGGCACGAAGCTCGCCTTGAACGCGGTCGCCGGGTCCATCGCCCAGGCGCCGCCGTCGGAGCCCATCGGCACCCGGCTCATGGCCTCGACGCCACCGGCGACGATCAAGTCCTCGAACCCGCCGCGGACGCGCGAGGCGGCCTGGTTGACGGCCTCGAGACCGGACGCGCAGAAGCGGTTGAGCTGCACGCCGGCGACCGTGTCGGGGAGACCGGCGGCGAGCGCGGCGGTCTTGGCGATGTCGCCGCCCTGCTCACCGACGGGCGAGACGACGCCGAGCACGACGTCGTCGATCCGGTTGGTGTCGAGCGTCGGGTTGCGCACCTGGAGCTCGTCGAGGAGACCCACGGCGAGGTCGACGGGCTTCACCTCGTGGAGGGTGCCGGTCGCCTTGCCCCTGCCGCGCGGGGTGCGGAGGTGGTCGTACACGAATGCTTCTGCCATGACCGTCCTTGGTGTTCGGGAAACGCGCGCGAGAGGCGCGATCAAGAGTGGCTGCCCTCGATTGTGACACTATTACTGTCATGGTCAAGGGAGAGGCCCATGCGACGGACATCACACCCGATGATCTGCTGACGCTCGACGAGCTCACCAGGCGGGTCGGGCTGAGCGTTCGGACCGTGCGGTTCTACACCACGAAGGGCCTGCTGCCACCGCCCGTACGGCGCGGGCGGTCGGGCTACTACACGGCCGAGCACCTCGCCCGGCTCGAGCTCGTGCAGGAACTGCAGAGCCACGGCTTCACGCTGGCGGCCATCGAGAGGTACGTCGCCGGCATCCCCAACGACGCCACCCCCGAGGACATCGCGCTCGCACGGACCATGCTCGCGCCCTGGCAGTCCGACCTCCCGGTCGAGATGGATCACGACCAGCTCGAGGCCAAGGCCGGCCGCACCCTGTCCCACGAGGACGTCGCGACGCTCCAGGCGCTGGGCGTGCTGCGGCACCGCGGCTCGTCGTACCTCGTCGCGGGCAACCAGCTCGCGATCGGCGTCCGGCTGCTCGACCTCGGCTTCCCGCGGGAGGTCGCTGTCGCCGCTGCCGCCGTCTACCAGGAGCACGGCGAGCAAATGGCCAAGGAGCTCTACGAGGTCATCCGCGACAAGCTGGCGCCGCTCTACGACGAGCACCAGTCCGCGCACTTCCGCGAGGTCATGGAGCGGCTGAAGCCGCTGTCGGTCGGCGGTCTGGTGACCGCCTACGAGTCGGCGGTCATCCGCACCGCGCGGAGCCAGTCCGAGAAGGACTAGCGCCGGCCGCTGAAGGAGGCGGCGCTGTGGCTGCCGCCGCCCTGGCCGCCGCCCGAGCCGCCGCCCGAGCCGTTGCCGCTGCGGCGACGCGAGCTGTTGCCCTTCGAGCGACCGCCGCCACTACGACTCGAGCCGGAACCGCCGCGCTGGCCGGACGGCTTGCGCGAACGGCTACCGGTGCCACCACCGCCGCTGCCGCGGGGGCGCGAGGGGGCAGTGCCGGCAGCGGGGACGATCCCGCCGGGGGTGGAGCGCTGGCCCGGGGCCAGCTCCTGCAGGACCGGGTGGCTGACGTTGTTGAGCTTGGTGGTCGTCGGCTTCACGCCGGCAGCGCGGGTCAGGTCGCGGACGTCGCGGACCTGGTCGTCGGTCATCAGCGTGATGACGGTGCCCGCGGCGCCGGCGCGCGCGGTGCGACCGGAGCGGTGCAGGTAGGCCTTGTGCTCGGCCGGCGGGTCGGCGTGGACGACGAGGGCGACGTCATCGACGTGGATGCCCCGGGCAGCGATGTCGGTCGCGACCAGCGTGGTCGCCGTACCGCTGTGGAACGCGTCGAGGTTGCGCGTGCGCGCACCCTGGCTGAGGTTGCCGTGCAGGTCGACCGACGGCACGCCACTCTTGTTGAGCTGACGGGCCAGGGCCTTCGCACCGTGCTTGGTGCGGGTGAAGAAGATGGTGCGGCCGGGCGCGCTCGCCAGGTCGACCAGGACGGCGATCCGCAGCTCGCGTGAGACGTGCAGGACGTGGTGGTCCATCTTCGCTACGGGCGACTGGGCTGAGTCGGCCTGATGGATGACCGGCTTGTCGAGGAAGCGCTTCACCAGCACGTCGATCGCGTTGTCGAGGGTGGCGGAGAAGAGCATCCGCTGGCCGTGGGACGGCGTCTGGCCGAGCAGGCGCCGTACGGCGGGCAGGAAGCCGAGGTCGGCCATGTGGTCGGCCTCGTCGAGCACGGTGATCTGGACGTCGCCCAGGTTGCAGTGGCCCTGCTGGATCAGGTCCTCGAGCCGGCCGGGGCAGGCGATGAGGACGTCGACACCGCGCTTGAGCGCGGAGACCTGCGGACCCTGGCCCACGCCACCGAAGACGGTGTGGGTGGTGAGGCCGGCGGCCTTGGCGAGCGGGCTGAGGGCGGCGTCGATCTGGCTGACGAGCTCGCGGGTCGGGGCGAGGATCAGCGCCCGGGGCCGGCGCGGAGCGGCGCGGCCGCCCTTGGCGGACAGGCGGGCGACGACCGGCAGCGCGAACGCGTAGGTCTTGCCGGAGCCGGTACGGCCGCGGCCGAGCAGGTCCTTGCCGGCGAGCGAGTCGGGCAGGGTCGCGGCCTGGATCGGGGTCGGAACGGTGATCTGGTTGGCCGTCAGAACGGCGAGCAGGTCAGAGGGCACGCCGAGTTCGGCGAATGTGGAAGTCACGAGGGATCTCTCGGTCGGCGTCTCGCCGTGCTGTCCCGCCGGCGGCGGGAAGGGAAGCGGGCCTCGGATCGAGGAGCGCGGCTGGCGCGCGGGGCCCGGGGCAAGACCTGCCGGACCGATGTGACAACAGTAGGGGTAGGAGCGCGGTTTGGTTGCATCCTCACCTATGTGAAGCGCATTACTCCGTCGTCGATCCTGGCGCGCTGGATCACCCGCCGGTCGACCAGGTAGTTCTGGTCGAGCCGCCACGGCGCCCGGTCGCCCTCGTTCGGCAACAGGTGCGCGGAGCGCTGGATGTATCCGGAGCTCAACAGCATCAGCGGGCGCCGCTCGACCGACGGGTCCGGGACGGGCGTCGCGGTGCGGTACCCGTGCTGGTCCATGTGCGCGAGCAACCGGCACACGTAGTCGATCACCAGGTCGGCCTTCAGGGTCCACGACGCGTTGGTGTAGCCGAGGGTGAAAGCCAGGTTGGGGGTGTCGCTGAGCATGATCGCCTTGTAGGCCATCCGCGACGGCAGGTCCAGGGTCTCGCCGTCGATGCTGAAGTGGATCCCCCCGAACGGCATCTGCAGCTGGAAGCCGGTCGCCGTCACCACGACGTCCGCAGGGAGCTCCGTGCCGGAGGCCAGCCGAAGGCCGTCGGGCGTGAACGTCTCGATGGTGTCGGTGACCACCGAGGCCTCGCCGTTGCGCAGCACCTTGAAGAGGTCGTTGTTGGGGACGAAGCAGAGCCGCTGCTCCCAGGGGTTGTACGGCGGCGCGAAGTGCTCGTCGACCGCGAAGCCTTCCGGGAGCTGGCTCGCGACGCCCTTCCGGATCATCGCCTTGGCGCGGGACGGCCATCGCATGCTGAACTTGTAGAAGCCGATCGCCTGCAGGATGTTGGCCCACCGGGCGGCGCGGTAGACCACGCGCTCCGGCATCCGCAGCTTCGTGAGGAGCCGGGCGACGGGGTCGTGCCGGGCCCGGGTGATGACGTAGGTGGGCGTCCTTTGCAGCATGGTCACGTGCTCGGCCTGGGGAGCCATCGCCGGCACCAGCGTCACCGCGGTCGCGCCACTGCCGACGACGACCACCCGCTTGCCGGCGTAGTCGAGGTCCTCCGGCCAGTGCTGCGGGTGCACGACGTCACCGCGGAAGTCGGCCATGCCCGGCCAGGTCGGCTGGAAGCCCTGCTCGTACTGGTAGTAGCCGGCACAGGACCACAGGAACCCGGCGGTCATGGTGACGGTCTCGCCGGCGGCTGGGTCGCCGACGGTGGCCGTCACCGTCCAGCGCGACCGGCCGGAATCCCAGTCGGCGCTGGTGATCCGGTGCTCGTAGCGGATCAGTCGGTCGACGTCGTACTCGTCGGCGACGGTGTCGATGTACTCCCGGATCAACGGACCGTCGGCCAACGCGATGTCGCTCTTCCACGGCCGCCAGGTGTAGCCGAACGTGAACATGTCGCTGTCGGAGCGCACGCCCGGGTAGCGGAACAGGTCCCAGGTGCCGCCCTTGGACGCGCGGGACTCGAACACCGCGACCGACTTCTTCGGCAGTCGCGCGCGGACCTGCGCTGCAGCGCCGACGCCCGAGAGACCGGCTCCGATGATGAGGACGTCGACATGTTCCATGGAGCGTTCCTACTCCTACGGGACCTGCACAGCGACCCCCCGCAGTAGGAGATCCTCGACATTCTCGATGCCCCAGGCCGTGAGCGCGGCGCGGGTGTGGGCACCGGCCTCGGGTGCGGGCGCCATCCCGAGCGTGGCCTCGGTGCGGGAGAAGCGCGGCGCCGGCTGCGGCTGCACGATGCCATCCTTCTCGACCAGGATCTCCCGCGCCTTCATGTGTGGGTGGTCGACCGCTTCGCTGAACCTGAGGATCGGCGCCACGCACGCGTCGGTGCCGTCGAAGACCGCGCACCACTCGTCGCGGGTCCTCTCCTTGAACCGGGCGGCGATGAGCTCGCGCATCTCGTCGAACCGGTCGAGCTCGAACTGCCCCGGCACGGTGTCCTTGATCTCGAGCAGCTCGACGAACGCGGCGAAGAACTGCGGCTCGAGTGCCCCCACTGACATGTGCTGACCGTCGGCGGTCTCGTAGATGTCGTAGAAGGGCGCGCCACCGTCGAGCAGGTTGCTGACGCGGTCCTCCTTGAAGGTCCCAGCGGCCAGGAAGGCGGCCAGCATGGTGTTGAGGTGTGCGGTGCCGTCGACGATCGCGGCGTCGACGACCTGGCCCTCACCCGAGACCTTGGCATCGAGCAGCGCGGCGAGGACGCCGATGACGAGGTACGTCGAGCCGCCGCCGAAGTCACCTACCAGGTTCGCCGGGAACTGCGGCTTCTCCTTCACCTGGCCCAGGCCGTGCAAGGTCCCGGTGATCGCGATGTAGTTCATGTCGTGGCCGGCGGCCAGGCTCCACGGGCCGTCCTGTCCCCAGCCGGTCATCCGGCCGTAGACCAGGCGCGGGTTGCGGGCGAGGCACTGCTCGGGTCCGATGCCGAGCCGCTCGGCGACACCGGGTCGCATGCCCTCGATGAGCACGTCGGCGTCGGCGGCCAGGTCGAGCACGACTCCGGCTGCCGCCGGGTCCTTGAGGTTGAGCGCGACGCTGGGCCGGCCGCGGGTGAGCAAGTCTTGGCTGCCACCACTGAGCAGCTGACCACCCGGCCGCTCGATGCGGATCACGTCAGCGCCGAGGTCGGCCAAGATGGTGCAGGCGTGCGGCCCCGGCCCGATGCCGGCGATCTCGACGACCTTGATCCCGCGAAGCGGTCCGGTGCCCTGGCCCAGTTCGATGCTCTCCAGCGTCATGGCGCCGATCATGGCACAACGTTGACAGTTGTGCTGTCACGGTCCGGGGCCGGCGTGGAATACCCGGCCGGCCGGGTATTCCATGGGTTGTCAGCCGTTGCAGAGGCGGACAACCCATGGCAGAGGCGGACAACCCGGGGGCTCAGCCGCGGTGGACGATCTCCGCCAGCTCGAAGTGCATGGGATCGGTGTAGTTCCAGTCGCCGCCCCAGGCGAAGCCCCACTTCTTCATGACCTCGACGACGACAGGGTGCATCTGGCCGACCGTTCCTCGCTGGTTCTCCAGCGAGTTGATGTCGATCGCGAGACCGAAGGAGTGGTTGGACAGCGTCGTGGAACCCGCGATGAAACGCGGGTAGTAGCAACCGACGTGGTAGTTGATCTCGGAACCGAGCCCCAGCGCCTGGATCTCGATCATCGCCTCGCGTAGCTGGGGCATCATCGCCTTGTTGCACGTCAGCCTCCCGAGAAGTGGCAGAGTCTCGGTGACGATGTGCTCCCGGACCCAGGCCGCCTCGGGGGCGATCCGACCCCCGCCGATGACGGTGTACCGGAAGGTCCCCACCGCGTCACCGAAGGTGCCGATGTTGACGACCTGGACGGCGCTGGTGTCGAGACCGTACTGGCCGACTGCGTCGATCTCGTAGACGGACGTGCTCTTGCCGAGCAGCTTGTCCAGCTTGTTGCGCACGGCTTGAGGGGAGGCAACACCGGTGTGGATCACGAGGGCGTTCCCCTCGACCAGCCCGAGGAGGTCCGCCCAGCCGGTGTTCACCACGCCGTCGATGGTCCCGATCTGCGGGTAGAAGGACGCGACATGAAGGTGGTTGGTCTGGTCGCCGCTGGCCACGGCAAGGTAGCCGTCCTTGTCCAACGGCAGTCGCCTGGTGAGTTCGTCGGTCACGGCCATCTCACCGTTCGCCACCCGGTCCCACTGATCCTGGTACTGGGCACTGTCGGCGGGGGTGAACTTCCGGTACTCAGCGGTGTCGACTGCGGCGATGTCGAGGATCTTGTTCTCGACGGGGACCTGACCGAGCGAGAATTGGTACGACGCGGCCACGCCGCGCGTGCCGCCGACCTCGATGTTCCTGATCTGCTCGACCAGCTCTGCCGGAAGGGTCTCCGAGCCAACAACAAGGAGGTCGTCGCCGGTCAGTGCGCCGTCCAAGTCACCGGGGGGAGACACCGTCGGCCGTTCGTAGGAGACACCCACGGCATCGGACGTCGTGCTCGAGCTCGGCTCGGTGCTGGTCTCGGAAGCGGCGTTGGTGGTGTCGTCGGTCGACTTCTCGGCCGGCGCGGTGCAGGCAACACCGATGATCGCGACAGCGCACACCAGCGCCAGTCGCGCCCGGTGCTGCGCAACCCCCATGGAACTTCCCTCCCCCACCCAGGGTAGTTCGGAAACCGAGAATCCGGTGGGAGGTCTCAACCCAGGACGCGCTCGGCGACCCATGCGATGTCGTCCGCGGTGGCGGCCGGGTCGGCCGAGGGCTGCATGACGTGGCTGAGCACCAACCGGACGACCATGTCGATCACGGCGTCGCGCCGGTGCGGCTCGAGATCGATCCGGTAGCCGGCGATCCGCTCCCCGACGACGATCTTCGCCCCGACCAGGAGCGACTCGGCGTGGGTGGTGAGCAGCGGCAGCAGCTCGGTGTCGGCGCCGTGGGTCGCGGACACGACGGCGTGCAGCAGCGCGTTGTTCTGGGCGTACTTGAGCACCCGGCGGGCCGAGTCGCGGATCGCTTGGATCAGGTCGTCGGGGTTCTCGTCGAACGAGCGGATGACGCCCGCGAGGAACCGGTCGAGCTCGCGGAGCACCACCGCCTCGGCCAGGTCGCCCTTGGTGCCGATCTCGTTGTAGACGGTCTGCCGGCTGACGCCCACCTCGTCGGCGAGCCGCGCCATCGTGACCCGCGCCCACCCTTCGCTCGTGATGACACCGACGGCGGCGTCACAGAGCCGGTCGCGCAGTCCTCCGAGGACGACCGGGGCCGGCAACGCTGAGGAGGTGCTCACACGAGCGAGGATAGACATCAGTCGGCAAGCGTCAGCGCGAGCACCGGGCAGGCCTGTACGGCGGCGTACACGTGCGCACGATCGGACTCGGGCGGCGAGTCGTCGAGGATCTGGACCTGGTCCTCGTCCTCGTCGACCTCGAAGTAGTCGTTGGCCATGGCCTCGCACATGCCGAGGCCCTCGCACTTGTCGAGATCGGCGTGGATCTTCATCGGGAGTCCACCTTCTCGGGATCGAACGGCACGAAGTCGATCTTCTCGCGGACGCCGCAGTCGGGGCAGCACCAGTCGTCGGGAATCTCGTTCCACGCCGTGCCGGCCGGGAAGCCCTCGTGCTCGTCCCCGGCGGCCACCTCGTAGACGTAGCTGCAACCGGGGCACTTCGCGGCCAGGACCTCGCCCTCGTACTGCTGGGCGAAGAAGTCGTCCTGGTGGACGTCGTGCTCGGTCGGCGCCGGGAACTTCTTCAGGTAGTAATCCCGCTTGCGCGGCAAGATGTTGGCGAGAGTGACGTCGCCGTCGAGGTGCTCGACGACCCGGTGGTCCATCACCTTGCGCCACAGCGGCGGGATCAAGGCCAGGTTGATCATGCCGGCATAGCCGGTCGGCAGTGCCGGGGACTCCTTGAAGTCGCGCAACGCCTGGTAGCGCCGGGTCGGGTTCGCGTGGTGGTCGCTGTGCCGCTGCAGGTGGTAGAGGAAGATGTTGGTGACGATGTTGTTGCTGTTCCAGCTGTGGGACGGCAGCACGCGCTCGTAGCGCTGCTTCTCGCCGACCTTCTGGCGGAGCATCCCGTAGTGCTCCAGGTAGTTGACGACCTCGAGCAGCGAGAAGCCGAACACGATGGTGATGAGGGCGTACGGCAGGACCTCGGGTCCGTAGAGCGCAACGATCGAACCCCAGAGCACGACCGACATCGCCCAGGCGTTGAGGACGTCGTTGCCGAAGTGGAACGGGTGGGTGCCCTTGCGGCGGTAGCGCTTGGCCTCGACCTCCCAGGCACTCTTCATCGAGCCCCAGACGGTGCGCGGCCAGAACGCGTACAGGCTCTCGCCCAGCTTCGAGGACGCCGGGTCCTCCGGCGTCGCAACGCGCACGTGGTGGCCCCGGTTGTGCTCGATGTAGAAGTGGCCGTAGAAGGTTGGCGCCAGGGTGATCTTGGACAGCCACCGCTCGTGGCTCTCCTTCTTGTGGCCGAGCTCGTGGGCGGTGTTGATGCCGACGCCCACCATCGCGGCGAGCGAGAGGGCCCACAGGCCCATGACCCACCAGGGGTTGTCGAAGCTCGCGTTGTCGTAGAGGGCGCCGAGGTTCGCGTCCGCCCAGCCGCCGGCGCCGACCCAGTCCAGGACCCGGCGCAGCGGGTTGTTGCCCATCAGCAGGTCGAAGCCGGCGAACAGGACGACATACATGAGCGGGACGTACATGAAAACGATCCAGCGGTAGTACTTGTCGTTCTCGAGGGCCTCGATGACGTCGTCGGGCGGGTTCGAGTTGTCGCGCCCCGCAGCAAGGTCGAAGACCGGGATGATCACGTTGATGAGGAGTGGCCCGACCAGGGCGAAGCCCCACCAGCCGCCCGTGGCGATGAACGCGAGCGCGAACACGATGCCCAGGCCGGGGACCATCATCCCGAGCAGCCAGAGGTACCGCTTCTTGTCCTTCCACACCTCGGTGGTGCCGTCAGGAACGGTCTTGCCGATCTGCTCGGGGCTCATCCATCTCTCCAAACTCTGGTCTTGTTGACAAGACGGTAGTATTTGTCAACGAGTTTGACAAGACCCCTCCATTTGTAAACCTCGCGATCACCGCACGGTGATGGCCTGCTCCACCACGGTCACCAGGTCCTCGGCACCGGCGACTTCGGCGTCCGCGAGCGCCTCGGCGCGGGCGAGGATCTCCTCGAGGGTGACGCCGCGGTCCTCCGCCGGCCCCCCTCGCTTCAGCAGCTCCGCCAGGTCGGCCACCGTCGCCGCGAGGTCGAGGCGGTACGACGGACCGGCGTCGCCGTTCGCCAGGAGGTCGACCACGACCTCCTCCTGCCGATCGCTGCCGTTGCGGCCGACGCCGACCGGAGTCCACCGGACCGCCGCCGTCCCGATCACCGTGCCGGGCTCCACACCGTCGGCGAGCCGCACCTCGTAGAGCGCGGTCGCGTGGTGCCCGGCGCCGAGCTCGCCCGCGTCGGTGGCGGGGTCGGTGAAGTCGTCGTCGGCGATCGCGCGGTTGTCGTAGCCGATCAGCCGGTACGAAGTGACCAGCGCGGGGTCGAACGTGACCTGGGTGCGGGCCTCGGCCGCGACCGGCGTGAGCGTGGTGGCCAGGTCCTCTCCGAAGAGCTGCTCGGCCTCCTCATAGTCGTCGACGTAGGCGTAGAAGCCGTCGCCGAGGTCGGCCAGCTGCTCCATCAGGTGGTCGTTGTAGTTGCCGAGCCCGTAGCCGACGGTCACCAGGTGGATGCCGTCGGCGCCCTCCTCCTCGATCGTCTCGACGATCGAGCCCGGCCCGGTGTCACCGACGTTCGCGACACCGTCGGAAGCCAGGACGACGAGGTTCACGCCCTTCGGGTCGAACGCCTCGCGCGCCTGCTCGTAGCCCAGCCGCAGCCCGGCTTCCAGGTTGGTGCTGCCGCCGGGCCGGAGCTCCTCGATGGCTTCGAGGATCGCGTCGGTGTCACTGATCGGGGTCGGCTCGAGGATCGGCCGCGCCCGGTCCTCGAAGGACACGACCGAGACGGTGTCGTCGTCGTTGAGCCGGTCGGCGAGCAGGGCGAGCGACGCCTGCACCAGGCCGAGTCGCCCGCGGATGTCCATGCTGCCGGACCGGTCGACCACCAGGGTCACGTTGACCCGCGGGCGCTCCGCTGCGGTGACCTCGCGCGCACCCACGCCGACCCGCACCAGCTGGGTGCCGTCGTCGAGGCTGGGCGCCAGGCCGGTCTCGGTGCTCAGTCCGAGGTCGGTGTCGGTCGGCGCGGGGTCGTCGTACTCGAACGCGTTGACCCACTCCTCGACCCGGACCGCAGCGCGTGGCACCCGGTACCCCTGGCTCAGCAGGTTGCAGGCGACGCCGTACGACCCCGTGTCGACGTCGAGCGCGAACGTCGACCGGGCATCGGACGCCGTGTCGACGAAGCCGCCAGTGCCGTGGTCGTGGAAGAAGTTGTCCTCGTTGGGCCGCGGCGGCCGCGGCGGCTCACGATCGGCACCGTCCTCGGCCGTGGTCTGCGGCTGGGCCGAGTAGTTGACCGCGCTGTCCCCGTCGGTCCCCGACTCGTAGTCGTCGTAGTACGCGCGGGCGTCGATGCCGCGCCGGCTCTCGGGATCGGGTTCGTCCGAGCAGGAGGTCAGCAAGGTGGTCGAGAGGAGGGCGGCGACGGCGGCGGCCGCAAGTCGGGAGGTCATGGGCCTCCGACGGATGGCGCCGTCGATCGGTTCCGGTCAGCCCGCCTGCTTCTCGCGGGCGATCACCCAGAGGGATCCGGTGATCCAGGCGAACGCCGGCCCGACCAGGAGCACCAGCGACCACGGCAGGAGCGGGGCGCTCGAGGCAACGACGGCGGAGAGTGCGGCGACGGCGAGCACGACCAGGCCCCAGCGGAGCGCCGGCGGCATGACGGTGGCGTCCGTCGGCGTGGTGCGGAGCGGCTGGAGGAAGGCCACGCCGATCCCGACCACCCAGACGAGGACGGCGACGAGGAAGCCCTTGCCAATGTTCTCGAGGCTCCCGAAGGCGAACGCCGCCGCCGTGGCCGTCGCGGGCAGGCCGAACCCCAGCAGCACGACCGCCGTCACGAGCGTCGCCTCGGCGGGCGCGTCGTGCGGCGGCGGGATGTTGCTGGTCACGCCTCGAGGGTAAACGACCACATCAGAGCGCTGGGACGGGCGCGAGCGTCGAGACGGGCAGGTACTCGTAGCCCCGCAGCACCCGGGTCGTACGCCGCTCCGGCCGGCCGACGACGCGCAGGTCCGGGTAGCGCTCGTAGAGGGTCCGGAGCGCGACCGTGGCCTCGAGCCGGGCCAGGCTGGCGCCGAGGCAGAAGTGGATGCCGGCGGAGAAGGCGACGTGCTCGGCCGCGTTGGGGCGTCGTACGTCGAACTCGTGCGGCTCGCTGAAGACGGCTGGATCCCGGTTGGCGCCGCCCAGGTAGACGAGCACGCCTTCGCCTGCACCGACCCGCTCGCCCGCGACCTCGGTGTCGTGCACCGCGAAGCGCACGGTCAGCTGGACCGGGGCGTCGACGCGGAGCACCTCCTCGACGGCGTTGGCCCAGCCGTCGGGGTTGTCCCGCACCCAGGCGCGCTGCTCGGGGTGCTCGTCCAGGAGCACGACCGCGTTGCCGATCAGGTTGACGGTGGTCTCGAAGCCGGCGCCGAGCACCAGCAGCCCGATCGCGTGCAGCTCGTCCCTGGACAGGTCGGCGGCCTCCGGATCCTGGAGCACCTGGCTGAGCAGGTCGTCGCCGGGGGCGCGGCGCAGCCGGTCGATGTGGTGGTCGAACCACGCGTGCATCTCCCGGAGCGCTGTCGCGGCGGTGCGGTACTGCTTCCAGCTCAGCCCGGGATCCAGGGTGGTCGCAGCGTGGTTGCCCCAGCCGAGGACCTGCTCGCGCTCGTCCTCGGGGACGCCGAGGATGTCGGCGATCACGGCGACCGGGAGCTGTGCGGCGTAACGGCTCACCAGGTCGAAGGTGGGCTCCCGCTCGAGGTCGTCGAGCAGCCGGTTGGCGACGTCCTGCACCCGGTCGGCCATCCGGCCGACCTTGCGGGCGGTGAACGCCCGGGAGACCAGGCGTCGGTACCGGGTGTGGACCGGCGGGTCGACGACCAGCATCGACGGCGGATCGACGGGGCTCAGCGTGTCGGCGTCGCGCACCATCGCGTGCAGCTTCTGCAGCGGCCCGGGCAGCTCGCCGAGCGCGCTGCTGGTGAACTCGTCGCTGCGGAGAATGGCGTTGGCGACGGCGTGGTCGACGGTCCCGGCGACAAAGCCGTTGCGCACCACCCGGCCGTCGCCCCGCAGCTGCTCGTACGACGAGTAGGGGTCGTCGTAGAACGCCGGGTTGGTCGCGAGCTGAGCCATCAGGTCTCCGCGGTCGGCCGCCCGGCGCAGGAAACGGCGCTGCAGCCCGTGGGCCAGCGACCACGCGACGAACGACCGCGGGGTGCCGATGATCCGGTCAGGCAACTGCACGGTCCCCACCCTGAGCCCGAGCGGCGGCCTTGTCGAGGATCTGCAGCAGGTGCCGGGTCCGCTGCTCCACCCGCGCATGCTGCTCGTCCCAGGCCGGCTCGGGCGTGTAGCTGTCGAGCTGGGCGTCGCGGGTGAGCTGCCAGCGGTAGCGCAGCGCGGTGACCAGGTGGTCGAGGTCGCCGAAGAGCTCGGCGTACTCCTCGGTCCAGGGGAGCGAGGCGTCCGGGTCCGCGACGAACAGGTCCTCGATCTCGCGCATGAAATGCCAGCGACGCTTGGTCTCGCTCCAGGTCATGGTGCTCACCGTCTCTCGGTCAGTGCTGCTTCGGTAAGGAGAACGCTAGGCAGCGAGCACCCCTCCGGACATCGGTCGACGGCAGGCAATGCGGAGGGGCGCCGTGCGACCCTGGTAGGAGAGGGGTGTGCGCCGCCGGTCTGATGACGCGGACCACACAGGTGCCTACGCTGG
The DNA here is from genome assembly GCA_963846535.1 of uncultured Actinomycetota bacterium. Taxonomy (GTDB): domain Bacteria; phylum Actinomycetota; class Actinomycetes; order Propionibacteriales; family Nocardioidaceae; genus Nocardioides. The sequence goes on along the minus strand of CAWJWK010000008.1, from coordinate 517,903 downwards.
CAGTCATGAAGTGGGGTCTGCTGCGCGCTGTGCGCGACCGGATCGAGGACAACTGCGTCGCGCGGGGCATCCTCTATCCCTGGTGGGTCCCGATCATCGGCATCACCGGGCAGCTGGCCTGCGTCCTGCTCGCCCTCGAACAGCGCGCCGCCCTGTGGCCGCTGGACCCGCTCCTCCTCACCGTTCCGTTGGTGCTCGCGCCGTCGGTCGCGCAGCTCGGCTTCCGGATCTGGCTGCCGTGGTGGATCGACTGCCTCGGCGCGATCGCGGCCACCGGCTGGCTGTTGTCCATCGCACCGACCTACGACTCGCTGGGCCCGGTCGACGCGGCGCCCGGGCTGCTCGCGTTCGCGATCGCCGAGGCCACCGCCCGCGACGGGTTGCGTCCCGGCTTCGCCGTCGCCGGCATCGCCTACGGACTCCTCGGCGCCGCGGCGCTCGGCCCCGGCATCGTCGGGTTCCCCGTCTATGCGATCTTGCTGGAGGTCGGCTTCATCGTGGGCGCGATGCTGCGGTGGCAGATGCGCGAGCTGGTCGCCGAGCGCGAGCGGCGAGAAGCCACCTGGCAGCAGGCGACGACCGCCGAGCGAGAACGCATCGCCCGCGAGATCCACGACCTGGTGGCTCACTCCCTGAGCGTGACCCTGCTGCACATTACCGGCGCCCGGCACGCACTCAGCGATGTCTCCAGCGGCGCCTCCGCCGATGACGCGGTCGCCGAGGCCGACGCCGCGCTCGCCGACGCCGAGCAGGTCGGCCGCCGGGCGATGGCCGACATCCGACGTACCGTCAGTGCGATGGCGGACGGCCCGGCCTCGCCACAGTCACTGCCCGGCGCGGCCGACATCGCCGCCCTCGTGCGGGAGGTCGACCAGGCCGGCCTGCACGTCGAGTACGACGAGCGCGGCGACCTGACGCAGCTCGCCGACGCGACCGGGCTCGGTCTCTACCGGATCGCGCAGGAGTCCCTCGCCAACGTCGCCAAGCACGCGCCCGGGAGCACCGCCAAGGTGTCGCTGAGCGTGGGGCGCGGCAGCGCGCGACTGATGGTGCGCAACCAGCTCAACGGGACCCGTGGCCGGCGCGCCGACGAGCAAGGGTCCGGGCTGGCCGGCATGCACGCCCGCGCGGCCCAGCTCGGCGCGTCGCTGAACGCGGGCGAGGACGGCGACGAGTGGCTGGTCGACGTACGCCTCGGGCAGCGGAGCCTCGAGCTCCCCTGCGGCCACTCGATCCCGCGACTGGGGCGGCTGCCCGGCGCGACCACGACCGGTGCGACCACGAGCGGAGCGACCGCGTGAGTGAGTCGGGGTCGACCCCTCTCGTACGGGTGGTGCTGGTCGACGACCAGGAGCTGGTGCGGTCCGGGCTGCGGCGGATCCTGCGGCGCCGTGACGGTTTCGAGATCGTCGCCGAGTGCGCCGACGGTGCGGAGATCCCCCGCACTCTCGCAGGGCTCGCGATGGACGGTGCCGACCGTGCTGACGGGGACGCCGGCGTCGACGTCGTCCTCATGGACCTGCGGATGCGACAGGTCGACGGCATCACCGCCACCCGGCTGCTCTCAGCGGACCCCGATGCCCCGCCGGTGCTGGTGCTGACGACGTTCGACGACGACGAGATGCTCTCGGGAGCGCTGCGCGCCGGTGCCGCCGGCTTCCTGCTCAAGGACTCCTCCGCGGACGACCTGATCCGCGGGGTGCGGGCGGTCGCGGCCGGGGACTCGTGGCTCGACCCGGCGGTCACCGGGCGGGTGCTGAGCAGCTATCGCAACAGCGCGCCGCCGACACCGACCGAGGATCGGTACGTCGACGCGCTGACTCCGAGGGAGCTCGAGGTGCTGCGCGCCATCGCGGTCGGGCGGAGCAACGGCGAGATCGCGGCCGACCTGGTCATCTCCGAGCTCACCGTGAAGAGCCACATCGGGCGGATCTTCACCAAGCTGCACCTGCGCGACCGGGCGGCCGCGATCGTCTACGCCTACGACCACGGGCTGGTCAGTCCGGCGACGTCCTGACGTTGGTCGCCGGGCCGGCCTCCGCGACCGGTTCGCGCCCGGCACCGGCGACGGCGCCCAGGATCAGCACGATGCCGACCACGCCGACGACGCCGACCCGCTCGTCGAGGAACAACGCCGCGACGAGCGCGGCCGTCACGGGCTCGAGCAGGCTGGCGATCACGGCGGCGGCGCTCGACGTCGTACGAAGACCCGCATAGAGCAGTCCGTAGGCGAGCGCCATCGTCATCACCCCCAGGTAGCCGAGCGCGCCGATCGCCACCGGGTCGCCGGTGGTGAGGGGTCCTCCCGCGATCAGCGCGGCCGGCGCCAGGGCGACCGCGCCGGCCGTGGTCGCGACGGTCGTGAGCGCCAGCGGGTCGGTTCGTTGGGAGAGCGGCCGACCCAGCGCCGTCGTCGCGGCGTACGTCGCTCCGGACCCCACCGCGAGCGCGACGCCGAGCCACGGGCGCGGGCCGGTGTCAGTGCCACCGGCGGCGACGCTGACCAGGATCAGTCCGGCGAGTGCGACCGCCACGACGAGGACCCGGCGGGCACCGGGGTGGCGGCGGTGCCGCAGGGCCTCGGCCGCGGTCAGCAGCACCGGGGCGAGCCCCAGGCTGACGACGGTGGCGACCGTGACCCCGACCTCGACGACCGATCCGAAGTAGAGCGCCTGGTAGGCCCCGGTGCCGACTCCCACCAGGCACGCGGTGCCCGGACTGGCGCGCAGCAGCGCCACCAGCTCGGCGCTGCGGCGGAGCGCGACGACCGCCGCGACCAGGACGACCGCGGCGATCAGCATCCGGTAGCAGCTGATCGTCACGAACGACAGGTCCGCGTGGTCGCGGATCACCTCGAGCGTGATCCCGCCGGTGCCCCACAGCACCCCGGCGAGCGAGACCTGCAGGATCCCGACCGGGAGCACGCGGTTCGGGGTCACGCTCGGGGAGCCTAGGGGGCCGGCCGGTGATGTAACTACCTGTTATCGCCACTACCCGGGTGGTCGACCACCGAGGTGGTGGCGATAACAGGTAGTTACTCGACCCGCGCGCGTGACCGTCGTCACATATTTGCACTCCTAGGCCATCGAGTGCAAGAATCCTGCTCATGTCCGAGCCGGTCACGAAGTGGGAGGCACGCCGGGTGGAGACCACCCGGCGGCTCGAGTGGTGCGCCCTCGAGCTCACTCGCGACAAGGGCTTCGACGGCTGGACGATGGACGACCTGGCCGGCGCGGCCGAGGTGTCGCGCCGCACCGTCTTCAACTACTTCGACGGCAAGGCCGACCTGGTGCTCGGTCCGGTGCACGAGACCTCGGACGAGACGGCCGCGGCATTCGTCGCCGGCGCCCCGACCGGACGGCTCTTCGACGACCTGCTGCACTTCGCGATGCTCGCGGTCTCGGAGAAGGGTGCCGACCTCGAGCTGGCTCGGCTCCGGCGGACCGTGGCGGTCAACGACGCCCGGGTGGTCGCGATCGCCCACGAGCGGTTCGAGTCAGTCGTCGGTGACGCCGTCGAGCTCATCCTCGAGCGCGAGGGAGCGGCGTACGGCGCTCCCCGGGCCCGGCTGCTGATCCAGCTCCTCGTCAACATCTTCGACTCCGCCGTCCAGCGCTCCGAGCTCGATCCCAACTGCCCCTTCCCCGACCTGATCACCGACACGGTGCGCGACGCGCGCGACGTACTCAACGACTGACCGCCGCAACCCGGCGACCACCCCAGGACCAGGAGACCCCGATGGCCCGCATGCTCTACCGTCTCGGCTCGACCGCCTTCCGGCGGTGGCCGCTCTTCATCGCCGGCTGGCTGCTGTTCGCAGTCGTTCTCGGCAGCATCGCCGCCGCGTTCTCGAAGCCGATGTCGGACGAGTTCACCATCCCCGGCATCCCGTCGGAGCAGGCGGCCGACCTCCAGCAGCAGCTGTTCCCCGAGGCCGAGGACGCCTTCGACGACGCCACCGTCAACGTGGTCGTTGCCGCGCCCGAGGGGCACACCCTCGACGAGCCGCAGTACACGAAGGCGGTCGCCGACCTGATCGCCGCGATCCCGTCGCTGCCGCAGATGAGCGACGACCCCGAGGCCAACCCCGGCCTGGTCGACCCGACCACCGCGGCCGCCAACGCCCCGCCGGCGTTCAGCCCGCTGTCCGAGGACGGCCGGATCGGCATCGTGTCGTTCCAATGGGACGTCGACTCCCCCGCCGACATCGAGCCGGCCACGATCGACGCGGCTGAGGACCTGTTCGCGGACCACTCCGACCGAGGGGGAGACGGGTTCCAGGTCGAGGCCAACGGGCCCGGCATGCAGTCGCAGTCCGGCCCCGGCGGGACGTCCGAGCTGATCGGCATCGGCGTCGCGCTCGTCGTACTCCTGCTGACCTTCGGTTCCGCGATCGCCGCCGGCCTGCCGATCATCACCGCCATCTTCGGCGTCGCGCTCGGCATGACCGGAGTGACCGCGATGACCGCGTTCACCGACGTCGGCTCGAGCACCCCGATGCTGGCCACGATGATCGGCCTCGCGGTCGGCATCGACTACACGCTCTTCATCCTGGCCCGCTACCGCTCCGAGCTGCACCACACCGACGACCGGCGGCACGCCGCCGGGATCGCGGTCGGTACGGCGGGCTCCGCCGTCGTGTTCGCCGGCCTGACCGTTCTCATCGCCCTGTCGGCACTGGCCATCGTGCGGATCCCATTCCTGACCGCGATGGGTCTGGCCGCTGCCGCCACCGTGCTGATCGCGGTGCTGGTCGCGCTGACCCTGCTGCCCGCGATCCTCGGCATGTTGAAGGCGTGGACGTTCCGCGGCCGGATCCGCCGCGAGCGGATCAACCGCGACGACCAGGGTCTGATCATCAACAACGGCGTCCGCTGGGGCCGGCTGATCGGCCGCGCACCGATCGCGTTCGTGGTGGTGATCGTGATCGGCCTGGGTGCCCTGGCGCTCCCGATCGCCCAGATGTACCTCGCGTTCCCGACCGACAGCACCGCGCCCACCGACACCACACAACGGCAGGCGTCGGACCTGATGACCGAGGCGTTCGGGCCCGGCCGTGAGGGTCCGCTGCTGGTGGTCGTCGACGGTCGCGACATCGCCGGCGCCGCCCAGCGGCACACGGCCTTCGACCAGGTCGTGCGCTGGGCAGCCGACCAGGACGACGTCGAGGACGCCACCCTGGCGGCGACCAACGAGGCCGGCACCGGCGCAATGATCCAGGTGACGCCGGCGTCCGGACCCGACGAACCCGCAACGCTCGACCTGCTGCAGGCACTGCGCGACGGGCAGGACGACATCGAGCAGCAGACCGGTACGACGACCGGTGTCACCGGCCTGACCGCGATCACGACCGACGTGTCCGACCGGCTCACCGGCGCGCTGCCGCTCTACCTGCTGGTGGTCGTCGGACTGGCGTTCCTCCTGCTGATGGTCGTGTTCCGGTCGATCCTGGTGCCACTCACCGCGACCCTCGGCTTCCTGCTCTCGGTGCTCGCCACCCTCGGCGCGACGGTGGCGGTGTTCCAGGAGGGCGCGCTCGGCATCTTCGAGGGACAGCCGATCGTGAGCTTCATGCCGATCTTCCTGATCGGCATGGTGTTCGGCCTGGCCATGGACTACCAGGTGTTCCTGGTGACCCGGATGCGCGAGGCGCACGTGCACGGACTCTCGACCCGCGAGGCGGTCGTCGACGGCTTCCGCAACAGCGCCCGGGTCGTTGTCGCCGCGGCGACGATCATGATCGCCGTCTTCTCCGGCTTCATGCTCGAGGACGATGCCGTGGTGAAGTCGATGGGCTTCGCGCTCGCCGCATCGATCCTGTTCGACGCGTTCATCGTCCGGATGGCGCTGATCCCCGCCGTGCTCTACCTGCTCGGCGAGAAGGCCTGGTGGCTGCCGGCGTGGCTGGACCGGATCCTGCCCGACGTCGACGTCGAGGGCACCTCGCTCGAGCGCGGCTCGATCCCGGCCGCGGTCTCGGACGACGACCTCGACAAGGAGCTCGAGTCCGCCTGGGTCTGACCCCGGCGGCCGACTCAGACGGCCAGCGCCGCCTCGATGTCGGGGCGGATCCTGCCGGGCTTGGTGGTCGACCCGTAGCGGTTGATCACCAGGCCGTCGCGGCCGATCAGGAACTTGGTGAAGTTCCACTTGATGGCGCCGCCGAACATGCCGCTCTGCTCGCCCTTGAGCCACTGGTAGAGCGGGTGGGCGTCCTCGCCGTTGACCTCGATCTTGGCGAACATCGGGAACGTGACGCCGTACTCCTTGTCGCAGAACGCCGCGATCTCCGACTCGTCACCCGGCTCCTGGTGACCGAACTGGTCGCACGGGAAGCCGAGCACGGCGAAGCCCTGGTCGGCATAGCTCTCGTGGACCCGCTGGAGGCCGGCGTACTGCGGGGTGAACCCGCATTTCGACGCGGTGTTCACCACCAGCACGACCGAGCCCTCGTACGACGCGAGGTCGATCGCCGCGCCGTTGATGTCCGCGGCCTTGAAGTCGTGGAACGTCGTCATTCGCCCATTCTGGCAAACGAAACCTGACCGTTGGCGCCGTCCCACGGGACGCCCCAGGCGTCGCCGTACGCGATCTCGGTGAGCGGTTCACGGACCCGGACCCGGTCCTCGCGTTGGCGGTCCCGCTCCGACACTTCCGCCGGGTCGCCGCGGACGCCGACCGCGAGGCCGGCGACGACGCGCCAGTGCGGCGGCAGGCCGAACGCGTCGGACACGCGGTCCTTGTCGATGCCCTGGAACTGGTGGGTCCACAGCCCCATCGCCTGCGCCTGCAGCGTCAGGTGGGCGGTGGCCTGACCGAGACAGTAGAGGTTCAGCGCGGGATCGACGGGCTTGTCGTCCTGCTGCCGGTCGGGTGCCTCCGCGACCTGGGTGGCCGCAAGGAAGACGACCGAGGCGCGCGGCACCCAGCCGGAGTTGCCGCGGGTCAGGTGCGGCACCATCGCCCGGTGAGCGGTGTCTCCCCGCTCGCACACGAGGTAGCGCCAGAGCTGGAGGTTCCCGTGGCTCGGCGCCCACTGGGCGGCGTGCAGCAGGTCCGTGATCTTGGCGACCGACAGCCGGTGCTCCGCGTCGAAGACGCTGGGGCTCCACCGCGACCGCAACGGCTCGGCCAGCACCTCGGCGCCGGGCATGGGGGCGTGGGACATGCGGCCAGTATCCCGGGCGCGGAATACCCGGCCGGCCGGGTATTCCGCGGGTTGTCAGCCATTGCAGAGGCGGACCACCCGTGGGAGAAGCCGACAAGTCACCGACCGGCCAGGACCGCCTGCGCCGCGTTGTAGCCGGGGATGAAGGTGATCCCCGGCCCGCCGTAGCAGCCGGCGCTGCCGAGGTGGAGGCCGGCGATGTCGTGAGGCTGGTCCACGTATCCACCCGGGCCCGGCCGGTACCGACCGAGCAGGTCCGGGTGGATCAGCCCGTGGCAGTAGTCGCCGCCGGGCGCGCGCCGAACATGGTCCCCATGTGCTTCGGCGCGAACGTGGTGTGCTTCAGGATGAGGCTCTCGAAGTCGGGAGCGGGCACCGCCAGCACGGCTGCCGCGGCCAGCGCGGGCGTGGTCGGTTGCGTCCGCTGGTTGAGGTGCGAGCGAAGCGGGCCTCGAAACCAAGGTACTAAGCTGCGCCGCCGCCGATGTTGACCATCCAGGCGATGCCGAAGCGGTCGGTGATCTGGCCGAACTCGTCGCCCCACACCTGCTGGGCGAGCGGCACCGTGACGGTCGCACCTTCGGAGAGCTGCTCCCACTGGGCGCGCACGGTGTCGGCATCGTTGGCGTCGCCGGACAGGCTGATCGTGATCTGTGACCCGGGGGTGAAGGTCATCTCGTCGGGCGTGTCGGAGGCCATCAGCGTGAAGCCGTCGTCGGTCGTCAGCATGCTGTGCATGACCTTCTCCGCCATCGGCGAGTCCGGGTCGCCGTACTCGCCGAAGGTGTTGACGGTGAGCTCCCCACCGAAGACCGACTGGTAGAACTCCATCGCCTCCCGCGCGGTGTCCTTGAAGCTGAGGTACGGGTTGAGGAGGGATCCCATGCACCCAACCTAGGGCGTGATTGCGTACTGCGACAGCGTTGGATGCGTGGCGCTCACGGATGTGTGCGTGCGCGCCCACGGAGAGAGTTCAGGTCAACACAACAACCTGAAATCTCGCAGCGAAAGGCACCACCAGCCATGAACATCACCACCAAGCTCAGCTACTCCAACATCGCCGCCACCGTCGCGCTCGCCATCGCCGTCAGCGGCGTGGGGGGCGTCGCGTACGCCGCCGGTGTCGCGAACAACTCCGTCGGCTCGTCGCAGATCAAGAACGGCCAGGTCAGGATCGCCGATCTCGGCGGGAACTCGGTGACGGGCGGGAAGGTCAAGGCCGGCTCGCTCGCCCAGAGCGACCTGAACGGCGCGGCAAAGACGGCCTTCACCGCCGGCGCCGACGCCTACTTCGACGACCTCAACTTCCACAACATCAGCTCGGGCGACCCGGACAAGACCATCTTCGAGTTCACTGTCCCGTCCGCGAGCTATCTGGTGTCGGCGTCGGCCAACGTCACCAACACCGGCGGCGACGTCAACGACTTCACCTGCTCTCTCACGCAGCCGATCGGTGAGTTCACCCGCACCATCGCGACCTCGGAGGTCCGCGTCGCCAACGGGGGCGGCAACCTCGGCACGATCAGCCTCGACGGCGTCGCGGAGGACACCGGCGGCACGATCGAGCTCACCATGACCTGCGAGGGTCAGCAGGCGCCGTACTCCGCGCAGGTGCTCGACCCGCGGATCGTCGCCGTCGAGCTGGGCAGCGCCACTCAGCAGTAATCCGGCAGTAAAGACTTCCGAGTTACGGCACCGCCGGTCACGCACGGGCTTTACCTTCAGGACATGCGCCACACACGCCCCCTGACGGCGGTCGCCGCCCTGTTCGTCACTGCTCTCGCCGGAATCCCGGCCCTGACCTCCCCGGCCGACGCCCGGGCGGACAGGGACCGGGATTCGGTGTCTCGGGCCGCCGATCGCTACGGCCTGTCCGACGGCGAGCTGCGGGCGATCCTCGATGCGGACCCGACTCTCCGGGTCAGCGGCGCCGGCCTCTACTACGTCGACCCGGCTCCGAAGAAGAAGGCTCAGGCGCCCACGGTGATCGGGCAGGCGTTCCCTCTTGCCGACACCTTCCTCCTGCACAGCAAGCCGGGCTCGCAGCGCACGATCTACCTCGACTTCGACGGTCACTTCGTCAGCGACACTTGGTGGAACACGTCGCAGGGAGGACCCCTCGCCAACGGCAGCCACCCCGCCTGGACGCTGGACGGCAACCCCGGCGCCTTCAACGACACCGAGCGGATGCTCGTCCAGGACGTCTTCCAGCGGGTGGCCGAGGACTACGCACCGTTCGACGTCGATGTCACCACCGAGGATCCGGGCGCCGCCGCGATCATCCGCACCGATGCCAGCGACCAGGTGTACGGCACCCGGGCGCTGATCAGTCCGAGCACCTCGGCGATCAACGGCATCTGCAACGGCAACTGCGGCGGCGTCGCGTTCCTCGACGTCTTCGACTTCGAGAACGCCACGGGGATCGGCCAGCCGGCGTGGGTCTTCCCCCAGGCGCTCGGGCCCAACAACGCCAAGTACATCGCCGACGCCACCACCCACGAGGTCGGCCACAACCTCAGCCTGATGCACGACGGCACCACCTCGCAGGGCTACTACTCCGGCCACGGCGCCAACGCGGAACCCGGCTCCTTCCTCTGGGGGCCGATCATGGGCGCGCCGTACGACGCGGCGATCACGCAGTTCGGCCTCAACGAGTACCCGGGCGGCAAGCTCGGCGGCCCCGACGGCGACCCGGACGGTTGGCAGTCGAACCCCGACGACCTCGCCACCATCAACGCGAGCGGCGCGCTGTTCCGCACCGACGAGGTCGGCAACTCGATCGGGACGGCCGGCGCCATTCCGCCCGGAGGTGGCGTCATCAGCAGTCGGACCGACGCTGACTACTACACCCTCGGCAACTGCTCGGGCAACGTCACGGTGACCGCGAACAACGCCGAGGTGAGTCCGAACCTGGACATCGAGCTCCAGTTGCTGAGCTCCAACGGCACCGTGCTCGACACCGACAACCCGACTGCTGCCGGGGTCACTTACGACGTCGCGACCGGCCTGGACGCGCAGGCATCGGCGAACGTGGCCTCAGGCACCTACTACGTGCGGGTCGACGGCATCGGCGCCGGCAGCCCCCTCACCTCGTACAACGACTACGGAAGTGCCGGCGCCTACACCCTCCAGGTCACCGGGTGCGGCCTGCCGTCGGTGACGGAGCCGTCGGTGCCGTTGAACCTCACGGGTGAGGACGCGGGCGGCAACATCGTCGACCTCGACTGGGACGCGCCGTCCAGCAACGGCGGCGCCGCGATCACCCAGTACAACATCTACCTCGACGGCGGTCTGCTCGGCAACGTAACGGGAACAGCCGCCCAGGTCACCAACGTGCCGGCGGGCACTCACGACTTCGGCGTCGCGGCCGTCAACAGCGCGGGCGAGGGCCCGCTGGCGCAGGTGACGGTCGAGGTGACCGACGACCCCGACCCGGAGGCACGCCCGGGCAAGGCCCGGATCGGTAAGGCAAAACCCGGCCCGAGGGGCGGCCGCCTGACCGCGACGGTCTCCTGGCTGCCGCCGACAGGTGTCACGAACCCGCCGATCGACGGGTTCGAGTTCATCGCCTACAAGCAGAACCGGCGGGGAAAGTACGTGCGGGTCTTCTCGATGGAGTTCGACGAGGTCTTCCCCAACGTGAAGTACACGACTCCGCAACGGGGCCGGCACAAGTTCGCGGTGCGTGCGCACAACACCCTCGGCTACGGCCGGCTGAGCCCGAAGTCGAACGCGGTCCGGCCCCGATAGCCCGAATCTCAAGGGAACGCTGCAACTACTGCACCGCCATCAGAAGACGTCACTACTTCGCGTTCCAGGGAGGGATCACGCTCTGCGGTTCCGCTGAGGTGACCAAGCAGAAGCCGATCAGCACGCAGAGCAGCCCGCCGCCGAGGACCCACGGGTTGACCGGGCCGCCGGTGCCGGGCAAGTCTCCGGGGTCGGGCGGGTCGGTCGTGCCCTGGTTCGGTGACACGTCGTTCGAGGTGCAGTCGTCCCGGTCCCGGTCGCAGGCGTCCGGCGACAGGGCACCGTCGGGGTAGAGGTAGTTCAGCAACTGGTCGTTGCCCCGGCCGCCGTCGGGCTTCACCCGGACCGAGTAGGTCACCGTCACGGTCTCGCCTACCGGCAGAGTGCCGGCGATCAGGATCGGCTTGCCCTTGCGCACGGCGTCCAGTGCCGGGTCGGAGCTCCGCGGACCGCTCACCCACGCGGCGTCGCGTGCACCTCCGCCGCGTTCCCGATGGTGTTCACCAACGACGAGGTGTTCCGGCTCGACCTGATCGGCGGTGGCCTGCAGCCCGAGGAACTGCTCGAGCAACGCACTGCAGTGAGCCCGCAACCTTGCCGGTCTCACCCCCGGTCAACCGGGGCGACGCGCTACGCCTGGACGGCACATTCATACCTGGCCTGTACGCGGCGGGTAACGCCGCGGCGTGCGTGACCGCCCGGGCACGATCGCGCCCGGGCTCACCCTTGCGCTGGCCCTGACCTGGGGCTGGATCGCCGGCCACGACGCTGCCACAAACCGACCCGGACGCTCGCTTCCCTCAAGCCCTCGGGCGACTCCGTCCGCGACGCTGTGAAGGTCGGAGACGGGTCACCCGCGGTGGACCCGGACATAGGTGACCGAGGAGCTCCGAGTACATGGATCAGGAGGGCGACGCCGCGGCGAGGGCGACAACCGAACACCACGAGTCGCCCAAGCGACCGCTCCACGGAGCTGGCATGGAAATGGACGAAGCCCCGGGATCCGAGGACCCGGGGCCAGTCGCTGACGTGCGCGAGGGGGGAGTTGAACCCCCACGTCCTTTCGGACACACGGACCTGAACCGTGCGCGTCTGCCTATTCCGCCACTCGCGCGTCGCTGATGAACAGCCGGGCAAGGCTATCCCAGGCCCGCCGCGCGTCCCAAACCGCCACGGTCTCGCCTCCCCGATACGATCGTCCGAACCCGGCGTGGTCGGGTCAAGCAGCATGCGAGCAAGCGGAAAGGAGGCTCCCGGGGTGGGTGGACTGAATCGCTTCGAGCACAAGCTCGAGCAGGCGATCTCGGGAGTTTTCGCCCGCACATTTCGCAGCGCGGTGCAGCCCGTGGAGATCGCGGCCGCGCTGCAGCGGGAGCTCGACAACAAGGCACAGGTCCTGTCGCGCGAGCGCAGGCTGGTGCCCAACGCGTTCGCCGTCGAGCTGTCCGAGTCCGACCTCGAGCGGATCGCACCCTACGAGTCCGCCCTGTCGACCGAGCTCTCCGAGCAGCTCCAGGAGCACGCCGACCTCCAGGCCTACGTCTTCGCGGGCCCGATCAAGATCGAGTTCGTCGCCGCCGACAACCTCGGCACCGGCCGGTTCCGCGTGCTGAGCAAGGCCGAGGCGACCGTGAGCGGGCACGCCCGTTACAGCACCCGCCAGCGCACCCGCGCCGTCCTGGAGGTCAACGGCACCCGCCACCCGCTGATGGCCCCCGGTCTGGTCGTCGGGCGCGGCAGCGAGGCCGACCTCCGCATCAACGACCCCGGCGTGAGCAGGCGGCACGCCGAGTTCCTCGTCACCGCCCAGCCGGCGGCTGCGACCGCTCCGGGAGAGGGACCGCTCCAGATCGAGGTCCACGACATGGGCTCCACCAACGGCATCACCGTCGATGGGCGCAAGGTGAGCAGGGCAGCCCTGCGCGACGGCTCGCGCGTGCAGATCGGCCACACCTCCCTGGTCGTCCGCCTGCTCGAGGAAGAGGTCGCCGATGTCTGAGCTCACGCTGTTCCTGGTCAGGATCGCCTATCTGGCGATCCTGTGGATCTTCGTGCTCTCGGCCATCTCGGTGATCCGCTCCGACATGTTCGGAGCCCGGCTGCCGTCGGCCGCCGGCGCCGCCCCGGCACCCAAGGCGCCGAAGCAGAAGGCGCCCCCGAAGCGCCGCGGCTCACCGACCCACGTCGCGGTCATCCAGGGCCAGAACTCCGGCGCCACCGCGAACCTCGCGAACGCGCCGATCCTCATCGGTCGCGGCAACGACGCCGCCATCCGGCTCGACGACGACTACGTCTCCACCCGACATGCCCGGATCGTCTCCTCCGGCGACCAGTGGTACGTCGAGGACCTCGGCTCCACGAACGGCACCTACCTCGGGACCCAGCGCATCACGCAGCCGACCACCATCGGCCTCGGGGCGCAGGTCCGCATCGGCAAGACCATCCTGGAGCTGAGGAAGTAGTCCTGTGACGTCAGACGACCCCAAGCTCCCGGACGAGCCCGAGCAGCCGGCTCCGCCCACCGAACCCCCTCCGGACGAGCAGCCGCCCGCGCCCGACACCACCGAGGTCGAGAGCGTCTCGCTCCCGGCTCCGCCCCCGGGCGCCCCGGCCGACCTCACGATGATGCGTCCGCTGCCCGACACGCAGCCGCTGCCCCCCGACGGGCCGACCGTCGACGCGCCCGAGGACGAGACGATCCCGGTGCCGGAGGACGACACCCTCATCGAGGAACCGACCGAGGAGCTCCGCCTCTCCTACTACGCCGTCTCCGACGTCGGTCGCGTGCGCAAGGACAACCAGGACTCCGGCTACGCGGGTCCCTGGCTGCTCACCGTCTGTGACGGCGTCGGCGGCGCCGCCCGCGGCGACATCGCGTCGAGCACCGCGGTCGACGAGCTGCGCCGGCTCGACGAGCCGCCCGGCGCGGGCGAGCTCCTGACCCGGGTCGCGAACGGACTGCGCGAGGCGCACGAGTCGATCGCCGCGCAGGTCTACGAGGACGCCGCCCTCAACGGCACGAGTACGACGGCAACGGTCGCGCTCTTCGACGGGCGCCGGATCGCGATCGGCCACATCGGCGACTCGCGCGGCTACCTGTTCCGCGGCGGCGAGCTGTCGCAGATCACCAGCGACCACACGTTCGTGCAGAGCCTCATCGACGAGGGCAGGATCACCGAGGAGGAGGCGCGGGTCCACCCGCACCGCAACCTGATCCTCAAGGCGCTCGACGGACTGCACGAGGTGGAGCCCGACCTGTTCGCGATCGCGCTCGCGCCCGGCGACCGGGTGTTCCTCTGCAGCGACGGCGCCTGCGGCGTCCTCGACGACGCCCGGATGGCCGACATCCTCGCCAGCGGGTCTCCCGAGTTCGCCGCGATCGAGCTGGTCCGGGCCAGCCTCGAGGCCGGCAGCTCCGACAACGTGACCTGCGTCGTGGCCGACGTGCTCACCGAGGAGGCCGCGGCCGCCGACCCGGCGTACGCCGACCTCGAGCCGATGACCGTCGGTGCCGCGGCGGAGCTGAAGCGGCGCACGCCGCGCGGCCTGTTCCGCGGCCACCGGTCCGGCGACACGGGCGAGCTCGAGCCGGTCGACGCGGAGATCCCCGAGGGCGTCGGCTACGCGATCGTCGACGACCCGCCCGTCGACCCCGAGGCCTATCGCTACGCGCCGCTCGCCCCGCGCCGCTTCACCTGGCTGCGCCGGCTGATGGCCGCCGCCGTGGTGCTGGGGTTGGTCTGGGTGGTGCTGGCGTCGGCCTACTGGTGGACCCAGCAGCAGTACTACGTGGGCGAGCACGAGGGGCAGGTCGCGGTCTACCGCGGCATCGACGGGATCCCCGGCCTCTCCGGCGTCTACCGCACCAGCGACCTGCCCGTCGACGAGCTCCCCGAGGCGGCGCGGTCCGACGTCGAGGACGGCATCGCTGCCGACGACTACGAGGACGCCGCCACGATCGTCCGCAACCTCGCCGAGCGCATGATGCCCGCCGACGAGGAGGAGTAAGACCCGCCTGTGGCCGCCAACGCCAGCCTCCTGCAGTTCGTGCACCGCCGCCGCCGCGGTGCCGAGCTGTTCCTGCTGATCCTCGCCCTGGTGGTGGGGATCGGCGCCTACGCCTCGGTCGGTCTCGGCGTCGACGGCGAGGTGCCCACCAACATCGTCGGGTACGGCGGCTGGCTGGCCGCCCTGGTGATCGCTGCCCACATCGTGGTCCGCCTGGTGGCGCCGTATGCCGACCCGGTGCTGCTCCCGATCGTGGCCGCGCTCAACGGCATCGGCCTCGCGGTGATCCACCGGATCGATCTCGCCGAGGACGGTGGCCGGGCCGACCAACAGCTGATCTGGATGACCGTCGGCGTCGCGCTGTTCGTCGCGACCCTGGTTTTCCTGCCGGACCACCGGGTGCTCGCCCGCTTCACCTACACCGCCGGCCTGGCGGCGATCCTGCTGCTGATCCTGCCGATGCTGCCGGTCATCGGTAACGAGGTGAACGGCGCCCGGATCTGGATCCAGGTCGGTCCGCTCGGCTTCCAGCCGGGTGAGGTGGCCAAGGTGCTGCTCGTCATCACCTTCGCCGGCTACCTGGTCGTCCACCGTGACGCGCTCGCCCTGGCCGGCCGACGGCTGCTGTTCATCGACTTCCCGCGCGGCCGCGACCTCGGCCCGATCCTGGTGATGTGGGGCATCAGCCTCAGCATCCTGATCCTGCAGAAGGACCTCGGCTCCAGCCTGCTGTTCTTCGGGCTGTTCCTGATCATGCTCTACGTCGCGACCGAGCGACCGGGCTGGCTCGTAGTCGGCGGCGCGCTCTTCTTCGGCGGCGCGGCCGTCGCGTTCCGGATATTCGCCCACGTCCAGCAGCGGGTCGACATCTGGCTCGACCCGTTCGCCGACCGCAACGGCGACGGCTACCAGCTCGTGCAGGCGCTCTACGGCTTCGCGTGGGGCGGCCTGATCGGCCGTGGCCTGGGAGAGGGCATGCCCTCCCGGGTGCCCGAGTCGGAGTCGGACTTCATCATGGCGGCGATCGGCGAGGAGCTCGGTCTGACTGCAGTGATCGCCATCCTGCTGCTCTACGGCCTCATCGTCGAACGCGCGCTCCGCGCCGCCCTGATCTCGCGTGACGGCTTCGGCAAGCTGGTCGCGACCGGCCTCGCCGGGGTGCTCGCGCTCCAGGTGTTCGTCGTCATCGGCGGCGTCACGCGGCTGATCCCGCTGACCGGCCTGACCACACCGTTCCTGTCCTACGGCGGCTCATCGCTGGTCGCGAACTGGGTGATCATCGCGTTGCTGCTCCGCATCTCCGACCAGGCCCGGCGCCCCGTGCCCGACATCACCGACGACACGGAGGACCCCGACCTCCACCAGACCCAGGTCGTGAAGACGGTGAAGGCGCTGTGAACCGTCCGATCCGCACCGTCGCCATCTTCTGCATGTTCCTGTTCCTGGCGCTGATGGTGAACGTCACCTACCTCCAGTTCTGGCATGCCGAGGAGCTCAACGAGGACCCCCTCAACGCCCGCGTCGCCGAGGCCGCGTTCAGCCGCGAGCGCGGCGACATCCTGGTCGGCGAGGGCCGCGACCAGATCACGATCGCGCGCAGCCGCGAGATCGACGACCGGTACAAGTACCTCCGCGTCTATCCGAAGCCCCGCGTCTACGCGAACATCACCGGCTACCTCACCCTCGGCAGCCAGACCGGCATCGAGAGCTCGCAGAACACCGTGCTCTCCGGCGAGGACGACCGGCTGTTCGTGACCCGCCTCATCGACCTCGCGCAGAACCAGAGCAACAAGGGCGGCAACGTGCTGCTCACCCTCGACCCCGCGGCACAGCAGGCGGCGTACGACGCGCTGCTCGCGACCGTGGGCCCCGACGGGGAGGGCTCCGTGGTGGCGATCGAACCCAAGACCGGCCAGATCCTCGCGATGGTGTCGCTGCCGACCTACGACCCCAACGAGCTGACGACCCACGACTTCGGCGCCTTCGAGGCCGCTTACGACCGGCTCGATGCCGACGAGACCGAGCCGCTGGTCAACCGGGCGATCCAGACCCGGCTGTTCCCGGGGTCGACCTTCAAGGTGGTCACCGCCGCGGCGGCGATCGAGGACGGCCTCTACTCCGCCGACGACGACGTCCCGTCCGGTGCCACCTGGCAGACGCCCGGCACGACCGGTGAGAACAACGTGATCGACAACGAGGGCCGGTTCCTCTGCAACCCGGAGGAGGTCACGTTCCGCACGGCGATGGCGCAGTCCTGCAACACCGCGTTCGCCAAGATGGCGGTCGAGCTCGGGCCGGAGAAGATGCGGGAGCAGGCCGAGGCGTTCGGCTTCAACAGCGACTACCTCACCGATCTGTCACCGCAGGCCGAGTCGGTCTACCCGACCGGCGTCGACGGCGACGAGCTCAACGACGCGCAGACCGCCCAGACCGGCTTCGGTCAGTTCGAGGTGCAGTCGACACCGCTGCAGATGGCCATGGTGGTCTCCGCGCTCGCCAACCGCGGCACCCTGATGCGGCCCTACCTGGTCGACGAGGTGCAGTCGGCCGAGTACGAGACGCTCGAGACGACCGACCCCGACGAGATCCGCGACGCCGTCTCCCCGACGACGGCGGACCAGGTCACCGACCTGATGGTCGAGACGGTCGACAACGGCACGGCCACTCCCGCGCAGATCCCCGGCGTCACCGTCGCCGGCAAGACCGGCACCGCCCAGCGGGGCGTCGAGGGGTTGCCGCCGTACGGCTGGTTCGTCTCGTTCGCGCCCGCCGAGGACGCGGAGGTCGCCGTGGCAGTGATGATCCAGGAAGCGCCCGGCAAGGAGATCGCAGGCGGCCAGCTCGGCGGCCCGATCGCGAAGGCAGTGATGGAGGCGGTCCTCGATGACTGACCAGTACGCCGACGAAGCCCACCGCTACCGCCTCGAGGAGCGGATCGCGACCGGCGGGATGGGGGTCGTGTGGCGCGCGACCGACACCCGGCTCAACCGATCGGTCGCGGTCAAGGTGCTCAAGCACGAGTTCGCCGACGACCCGCAGTTCCGCACCCGGTTCGACACCGAGGCCCGCAACGCCGCCGCCCTCCAGCATCCCGGGATCGCCGGCGTCTTCGACTACTCCTCGGACCCGAGCGGCGCCGAGTCGCCGTACCTCGTCATGGAGCTGGTCGAGGGGCAACCGCTGTCGGCCCTGCTCACCCAAGCCAGGGACAGTGGTCGAGCCCTCGACCCGGACGTCGTCCGCGACCTGCTGACGCAGACGGCCGACGCGCTCGCGGTAGCGCACCGCGCCGGCATCGTTCACCGCGACGTCAAGCCGGCCAACCTGCTCATCACCCCCGACCGGTCGGTCAAGGTCACCGACTTCGGCATCGCGCGGGCGGCCGACGACGCCCAGATCACCCGCACCGGCGCAGTGATGGGCACCCCGCAGTACCTCTCGCCGGAGCAGGCCCGCGGCAACCCGGCGGCGCCGGCGTCCGACGTCTACTCGCTCGGCGTCGTGGGCTTCGAGTGCCTGACCGGGCGCCGCCCGTTCGAGGCCGAATCCCCCGTGGCGACCGCCCTTGCGCACATCCAGCAGCCGGTGCCCGACCTGCCTGCCGACCTCCCCGAGGACCTGCGCACCATCGTCGCGCGCGCGCTTGCCAAGGAACCCGCCGAGCGCTACACCGACGGCGCCGCGCTCGCGGCGGCGCTCCGCGGAGTCGACGTCGGACTGCCGCCGGCCGCCGCGCCGACGCCGGAGCCGGGCCCCGACGTCACCGCCGTCCTGCCGTCGACCGCCGAGCAGTCGCCCGGCCCGGTCGTGGCGCCCATCCCGGTCGCGCCGACGCCACGGCTGGACCGCCCGGAGGTCTACCAGGGTGCCGCGCTGCCCGAGCGCAAGTCCCGCTCGTGGATCCCCGTGGTCCTGCTGGTGCTGCTGCTCGTTGCTGCGGCGATCGTGGCCATCGTCCTGCTCACCGGCCAGGACGACGACGATCCGACCGCCACCGAGACGACCAGCCGCTCCACGCGGCAGTCGTCGGAGGCGACGACCGAGACGACGACGAGCGACCCGACCACGCCGACGACCACGGAGGCCGAGACGGTGACGATCGACCCCGCCGACTACGTCGGGCGCGACCGCTTCGAGGTCGAGGCCGAGCTCCAGCGCCTCGGCCTGACCGTGGTGTTCGTCGAGGAGAACAACCCCGGCGACGAGGACGAGGACACGGTGGCGAGCGTCAACCCGACCGGCGAGGTGCCCGTCGACTCCTCGATAGAGGTGCACTGGTGGGGGGTGCCGTCCGCTACCACGCCGACCACCGAGACGACGACGCCCACGGACACCGCGAGCACGGAGACTGGCACCACTACGGGAGGTGGCGACGGATGAGCAATGCCGGGCCTACGGGCCCGCCCGGAAGCAACGGGCCGGCGTCGGGCACGGTCGGGGGGCGCTACCAGCTCGGAGAGCTGCTCGGCCGCGGTGGCATGGCCGAGGTGCGGAAGGGCATCGACGCCCGCCTCGGCCGCGTGGTCGCGGTCAAGCGACTGCGCACCGACCTGGCCAGCGACGCGACCTTCCAGGCGCGCTTCCGGCGCGAGGCCCAGTCGTCGGCGTCGCTCAACCACCCCGCGATCGTGGCCGTCTACGACACCGGCGAGGAGATGCGGGAGGAGCACGGCGAGAACGTCGCCCAGCCCTACATCGTCATGGAGTTCGTCGCCGGGCGCACGCTGCGCGACATCCTCCGCGAGGGCCGGAAGATCCTCCCCGAGCGGGCGCTCGAGATCACCAGCGGTGTGCTCTCGGCGCTCGACTACAGCCACCGCGCCGGCATCATCCACCGCGACATCAAGCCCGGCAACGTGATGCTGACGCCGTCGGGCGATGTGAAGGTGATGGACTTCGGGATCGCCCGCGCGATCAGCGACGCCGCGTCGTCGATGACCCAGACCGCCGCCGTCGTCGGCACCGCGCAGTACCTCTCGCCGGAGCAGGCGCGCGGTGAGTCGGTCGACTCCCGGTCCGACGTCTACTCGGCCGGCTGCCTGCTCTACGAGCTCCTCACCGGCCGGCCCCCGTTCGTGGGCGACAGCCCGGTCGCCGTTGCCTACCAGCATGTGCGGGAGCCCGCCGTGCCCCCGTCCCACCACGACGCCGACCTGACGCCCGACATCGACGCGATCGTGATGAAGTCGCTGGCGAAGCGGGTCGAGGACCGCTACCAGTCCGCCGCCCAGATGCGCGCGGACATCGAGCGCTACCTGACCGGTCGTCCCGTCTCGGTGGTCCTCGCGCCGCCGCCGGACGAGCCGACGGGGTCGGCGACCGCGGTGGGGTCGGCCACTCCTGGACCCACCGACACGAGCGACCGGCACCGGCCGGTGCCGCCGCTCGACGACCGCCGGGAGGGCGGTGGCCGCAAGGTGTGGCTGTGGCTCCTGCTCGGCCTGCTGGTGCTCGCTCTCCTCGCCGCGGCCTTCCTGGTGTGGCCGAAGCTGTTCCCCGACGAGCCGACCGACGTCCAGGTGCCGTCCGTCATCGGCCTCGATCGCGCCGCCGCCCGCGACGCGCTCGCCGACGAGGGGCTGTCGATCGACGACAAGCAGCGGCAGTGCGACGACCAGTACGACGCCGGCTCGGTCGTCGAGCAGGACCCGGAGGGCGACACCTATGTCGACCCCGGCTCCGAGGTGACCCTGGTGCTGAGCACCGGTGCCTGCGACTTCGCGATGCCGGACGTGACCGGCAAGCTCCGGCGGGTCGCGGTCGACGAGCTCGTCGCCGCCGGCATCAAGCGCAAGAACGTGCTGATCGCTCCGGAGAAGTGCGACACCGACGACGACGCCGGCACCGTCGTCGAGCAGACGCCGCTGCCGGAGGCCTCGGTCGGCAAGGACGACACGGTCACCCTCTGCGTCGCCGACGGTCCCGAGGTCGTGCCCGACGTGATCGGGCTCCGGCAGGGCCAGGCCGAGCGCCTGATCATCGAGGCCGGCTTCCAGGTCGACGTCCGCGAGGACGCCACGTCCGAGGCGCCGAAGGGCGAGGTCACCGACGTCATCCCCGGTGAGGGCGAGGAGCACGACCAGGGCGAGACGGTCACCATCTTCGTCTCCATCTACGAGGAGCCGACCACCTCGGCCCCGCCGCCCGACACCGACACCGACGGTGACGGCCTGTCCGACGTCGACGAGGCCACGTTCGGCACCGATCCCGCCAACCCCGACAGCGACGGAGACACGTTCACCGACGGTGACGAGGTCGAGCAGGGCACCGACCCGACCGACCCCCTCAGCTTCCCGATCGGCGGCGGGGACGGGAGACGGGAGACGGGAACGGGGACGGGAACGGGAACGACTAGTTAGCTGTTGCCGCCGATCGGGGTGGCGTAGCGCAGGTCGAGGAGGCCGTCGTACGCCGGCGCCTCGATGTCGTCCTCGGTGTGCATCTCCCACCCGATCTGGACGAACGGGTTGGCGGCGTCCGACCGGTACCCGGTCACCAGCGGATCGGCGTCGAGCGCGGCCATCAGCTCGATCGGGTTGCCGACCGCCTCGATGACGTAGGGCTGCGGGTAGGGCACGCCCTGCAGCTGGACCACCGGGCCCTCGCACTTGATGCCGGTGGTGGAGATGATCCGCTGACCAGCGACCGTGACCGCCGTCGCGCCACCGCCCCACAGCGCGTTGACGACGGCTTGGATGTCCTGCTGGTGGACGACCAGCTGAGCGACCTTGATGTCGTGCGCGACCGCCTCTTCGAGGATGCCGTCCGGGGAGTCGCTGAGCGAGATCGACAGGCCCGGGCCGCTGCGGGGCTCGAGGCCCGCGGGGTCCTTCAGCTCCTCGATCCGGTCACGGGTCCGGCTCACCCGCAGCGACCGGACGTCCTCGGTCAGCGCGTCGACGTCGTCCTCGAGGTCCTCGAGGTCCTGGCGGACGCCCTCGTAGTCGGCGGCGTCCGCCTCCACCAGCCCGGCCAGGTCGGTGTACCGACCCGGACGGAGGTCGGCCCCGCGGCTGTCGGCGGCCGACACGACGAAAAGCGCTCCGACGAGGACACCGACGAGCGGCGTGCCGACCCGCCACGCGAGCGGGCGCTTCGGGCGGGCCGGCGGACCCGGCGCCGGGGACTGGCTCGCCTCCGGGGTTGGCCCAGCCGTGTGCGCGCCCGTCATGGTGTCTAGGGTAGGCGCCGACAGGTAGGTCGTACGCAGTGCAGTCCGAGGAGCCAAGCGAAGTGAAGATCCCCCGCCCGAACCTGAAGCGTTCGGACAAGTCAGAGAGGGATGCGTTCAAGGACCCGTCGAGCGGCCCGATGTTCAGCGTCCGCTTCCTGGTCTCCCTCGTGCTCATGTTCGGGGGCATCGCGTGGATGGCCTACTACTACATCGGCGTCCGACCGGGAGCCGGCTTCGGCGACGACGACAAGCCCAGCATCGTCCAGAGCGGCGACACGTTCGAGCCGGGCGTGGTCACGGGCTGGAACTTCGTGGGCGACCTGCAGGAGTGGAACTACCTGATCGGCTTCGGGGCGATCATGCTCGGCCTGATCATCGCCGCGCATCCCTCGACCCCGCTCGGCCGCGGCCGCGGCGTCGTGGTCGGCATGCTCGGCTGCTTCCTCGTCGGCCTGCTCTGGATCTGCACCTATTACGTCGTCGGCACCGGCACGCACGCCGATGACCTCGCGGTCTTCAACGACCTCGCTCAGAAGAACCTGTTCGTCGGCATCGCGTTCATGGCCGTCGGGTTCACCTTCGCCACCAAGTGGGAGTAGTCCACAGGTTGTCCACAACCGGGGGATAACTACAAGCTTGTAGTTACCCACAGTTGTGGGGAAACCTGTGGGTATCTAGGCGAGGACCACGGTCCGCGCGACCGTTGCCGCGGTCAGCAGGACGACGACCACGCCGATGCCGAGGACCTGGAGCTGACTGCGTCGTGGCTTCGGCGCGTAGACGATGATCCCGGTGACCAGCACGCCGCCGAGGAAGCCGCCGAGGTGGCCCTGCCAGGAGACGCCGGGCACGAAGAACGTGAACACGGCGTTGATGGCCAGCCAGGGCACGATCGACTGCAGGTTGCCACCGACCTTGTGCACAACCACGAGCAGGGCGCCCAACAGTCCGAAGATCGCGCCCGACGCACCGAGCGTTGCGGTGTTCTCGTCGGCGAACCAGTAGACGCAGACCGAGCCGGACAGTCCGGAGACCGCGTAGAGCGCCAGGAACCGCACCCGTCCGAGCACGGCCTCGAGCTGGGGCCCGAGGAACCAGAGCACCAGCATGTTGAGACCGATGTGCCAGATCTCGACCTGGCTGAACATGCTCGTGACCAGCTGCCAGTAGGCGCCCTCGGATACCCCGGGGAACCACTGGCCGTCCGCGATCCCCCTGCACACCGCCTCGGTCTCGACGCGCGGGTAGAACTTGCCGGGGTTGTCGGCCGAGCCGCACGTCCCGGTGGGCAGCAGGGCCAGCCGGTCGACGAGCGTGCTCTTGGTCCACCCGGTCGCGAGGATCGCAACCCACACCAGCGCGTTGAGCGCGATCAGCACGATCGACGTCTGGCGCGGGTCACCGGACCGGCGGCCGCCGTACGCCGCCTGTCCCTGCCGGGTTCCCTTCGCGCCTTCCTTGACGCAGTCGGGGCACTGGAAGCCGACGGCTGCGTCGCGCATGCAGTCGGGACAGATCGGCTTCTCGCACCGCTGGCACCGGACGTAGGTCTCGCGGTCGGGGTGCCGATAGCAGGTCGGCACCCCGGTCGAGGGTCCTGGCGATCCCGGCGACCCCGGCGACTCCGACACTCAGACTCCGGTGATCTGGACCGACTCGATGACGACCGGCTCGACCGGACGGTCACCCGCGCCGGTCTTGACCGCGGCGATCGCGTCGACGACGTCGCGGCCCGCCTGGTCGGCGACCTCGCCGAAGATGGTGTGCTTGCGGTTCAGCCAGTCGGGGGCGCTGACGGTGATGAAGAACTGCGAGCCGTTGGTGCCCTTGCCGCCCTGGACGCCGGCGTTGGCCATGGCGAGCAGGTAGGGCTTGTCGAAGACCAGCTCGGGATGCGGCTCGTCGTCGAAGGTGTAGCCCGGTCCGCCGGTGCCGGTTCCCTGCGGGCAGCCACCCTGGATCATGAAGCCCGGGATGATGCGGTGGAAGCCGAGGCCGTCGTAGAACGGCGTCGAGCCGGCCGAGCCCTCCCGCGGGGAGGGCCGGTAGGGGCCATCGGGAGAGACCTCGACCGGGCTCCCGGTCGCCAGCCCGACGAAGCTCGCGACCGTCCGCGGCGCGTGGTTCGGAAACAGGTTGATCGTGATGTCGCCCTTGTTCGTCTTCAAGATGGCCTGGGGGTCCGCCATGTCTGCCTTTCGCCCATTGTGATCGGGGCTTCCTCGGGGCGGGTACCGGTGCCCGCACGCTCGCCGCCGATCCTACGGGGGCCACAACCGACGGTGGCTCCCACGGTCTGCGCGTGGTGGGATGGGGTAGTGACCCTGCGACAGGGTCCGACCCCATCTCGGCGATTCGGAAAGGAACGGCTGTGGGACTTCGCAAGAAGAAGACGCTTCTCGAGCAGGCGGAGCAGTACGTCGAGGCGGCGATCGACCAGGCCAAGGAGTTCGTCCAGGACACCGCCCGGCCCGCGCTCGCTGACGCCCGCGAATACGTCCAGGACAACGCCGGCCCCGCGCTCGCCGACGCCAAGGAGAAGGCGGCCCCCGTGGTCGCTGCCGGTGCAGCCGCAGTCGCCGCGAAGGCAACCGAGGCGAAGGGCTTCGCCGAGTCCAAGGCCGCCGAGCTCAACGGCTCCAAGCCGAAGAAGCGCTCCAAGATCAAGACGCTGCTGATGCTCGGCGCCGTCGGCGGTGCCGTGGCCGTGGTGGCCAAGCGACTACAGGGCAGCAGTGGTGACGGCGGCGGGTGGCAGACGTCGTACGACCCCGCGCCGCCGCCGAGCCCCGGAGCCTCGGTGCCGCCGCCCCCGCCGGTCGAGTCGGTGCCCGACCCGGTGCTGGCCGAGGACCCGGTGCACGAGGCCCCGGACGCGGACGCGGACCCGTTGACCGACCCGCTCCCCGAGGTCGAAGAGTCGTCGAAGAAGTCCTAGCTGGCGCTCGCCAGCTCCGGGTGTTCGTCCCGGAGCTGGTGCGCGACCCGGCGCTCCACCCAGAAGATCAGGGCCGGCACCAGGCCGGCGACCATCATCAACAGGAACCGCGGCAGCGGCCAGCCCGCCTTCTGGGTGAGCACGAACGCGATCACGACGTAGACCATGTAGACCCAGCCGTGCACGACCCACACCGGGGTCAGGTCCTCGCCGAGCTGCTGGAGCGAAGTGCCCTGAGCAATCAGGTCCTCGTGCAGAACGTGGGAGTACTTCAGCACGGCGGCGAAGGTCCCGACGAGGAGCAGCACACCGACGACGAGAGCCAGCGCGCGATAGGTCTTGAAGAGGCCGTTCACGCCGCCGAACCTACCGTGGCCTCCCGCACGAACCTCCACCAGAGGAACAGCGCGAAACCGGCGAACAGCCACCACTCGATGGCATAGGCGATGTTGCGCCAGGCCGTGAACGTCCCGGCCGCCGGCAGCTGGTCGAGGGTGGCCGGGTCGAGGTCCGTCGTACCGGGGTTGCGGCCGCCGGCCTCCTCGGTCGCGGCCGGGTCGACGACGACGTAGCCGCCATAGAGGTCCGGCTCGACGCGCTGGACCAGGTCGGCGATCCGCACCTGGGGCAGTACGTCGTCGGTCGGGTCGTCGTCGGCCGCGCCGGTGCCCTCGCCCGGCTGGAGCCAGCCGACGACGGTGGCGGTGCCGGTCGGCGGCGGTGGGGCGGTCGCGGGGTCCTCCCCCGGCAGCCAGCCACGCACCACCGGGATCGCCGGGTCACCGGGGCCGCCGACGGTGAGCGGGGTGACCACCCAGCTGCCGTCCGCGCCCTCGTCACCGAGCTCCCGCCGCCCGGAGACGAGCACGGTGCCCTCCGGCAACCAGGTGCCCTCGACCGAGACCGGTCGGCCGACGTGCTTGGTCGGGAACGGCTCGTCCGGCCCGAGCACATCGGTGAGCGGCTCGGGGTCATCGTTGGTGAGGTCGACCCGCTCGGCCTCGCGATGGGCCTGCCAGGCGTCGTACTGCCACAGCCCGAGGGACACCGCCGCTCCGACGCAGACGATCGCGACAAGGTGGGCGCCCCACAACCGGGGACTCCACCAGGCGATCACCGTCTCAGGGTAGTGAGGGCCGGAGGTGACTCAGGAATCCCCGGTGAACCGGGGATTCCCGTACTTCGGGGGCGTTGCAATGCCCCCGAGGCATGAGTTTCCCCGGTTCACCGGGGAAGCCTACTGGTATTACCACTTGACCAATAGGCCACCTGCCACCTAGTATCGTCGCCATGGCGTTGAAACCCGTGACCCGCAGGTCGGTGTCGGACCAGGTCTTCGACCAGGTGCTCGGCGAGGTGATGGACGGTGGCCTCGCGGCCGGCGAGCAGCTCCCGAGCGAGCGGCAGCTGGCCGAGGTGCTCGGGGTGTCCCGCCCGGCGGTGCGCGAGGCGCTGCAAAGGATGAACCAGGCCAACCTCGTCGAGGTGCGCCACGGCGGCGGGGCGACGGTCCGCGACTTCCGCAGGTACGGCGGTCTCGACCTGCTCCCCAACCTCTTGGTGCGCGACGGCGGCGTGGATCCCGCGGTCGCCCGCAGCGTGGTCGAGACCCGCACCTCGGTCGCCCCCGGGATCGCCGCCCTGGCTGCCGAGCGCGGCGGCCCGGCGCTGACGGCCGCGTTGACGGAGCTGCTCGAGCAGCTCGACGAGACCAGCGACGCCGTCGCCTGGCAGCGGCTCACCCTCGAGTTCTGGGAGGTCGTCGTCGACGGGGCCGACTCGATCGTGTTTCGCCTGATGTTCAACGGACTGCGCGCGGCCTACGAGCCCGTGCTGCCGGCCCTGGCCCTGGTGCTCGCCGCCGAGGTCGGCCAGGTCGGTCCCTACCGCGTGCTCGCCACGGCGATCACCGCCGGCGACCCCGCTACGGCCCGCGCGGCCGCCGAGCGGGTGCTCGCCCCCACCAACGACGCGCTGATGGAAGCCTTCAGCGCGCTCACCGCGACCGCTGCCGACGCTGATCGAGACGAGTCATGACGAGCAACGACGTCGAGACGCGGGCACACCAGCAGGTCGCCCGCGACGAGGCACGGATCACCGGTGACCGACGGACCAGCCAGTCAATGCGTGAGGTCTTCGTCGAGTTCTGGCGGCACCCGTCGCCGTACATCCTGTCGACCTACCTGACGGCCGCGATCGTCGGCCGCGTGCTCGCCGGCCCCGGCGAGTTGTGGGAGCTGCTCCTCCCGGTCGGCCTGATCGCGATCATGCCGATCGTGGAGTGGGTCATCCACGTCTTCATCCTGCACTGGAAGCCGCGCCGCATCGCGGGCATCAAGATCGACCCGCTGCTGTCGCGCAAGCACCGCGCCCACCACCGCGACCCGCGGGCGATCCCGCTGGTGTTCGTGCCGTGGCAGGTCGAGCTGGCGCTGGGGCCCGCTGCGTTCCTGATCGCGTGGGCCGTGACGCCGACCTGGTCGTCGCTGTTCACCCTCCTCGTCGCGAACGTCGCGCTGCTGTCGGCGTACGAGTGGACCCACTACCTCCTGCACAGCGACTACCGGCCGAAGTCCCAGTGGTTCCGGGCGATCTGGCGCAACCACCGGCTGCACCACTACAAGAGCGAGCACTACTGGTTCACCGTGACCACGGCCGCGACGGCCGACCGGCTCTTCGGCACCTATCCGGACCCGGCGACCGTCAAGACCTCGCCCACGGCGCGGAACCTGCACGGACTGGCTGACTGACCTCGGGCCGACCGAACCTGCCACGCTGGGTGCCGTGAAGGTCCACCACCTCAACTGCGCCACCATGCGGCCGATCCTGTCGCCCTCGATGGTCGCCCATGTCCTGCTGGTCGAACGCGACGAGGGGCTGCTCCTCGTCGACACCGGCTTCGGGACCGGCGATCTCGCCGACCCGCGCCGCCTCGGGCAGCCGTTCCGGGCCGTCGTCCGGCCGATGCTCGACCCGGGCGAGACGGCGCTCGCGCAGGTCAAGGCGCTCGGCTTCGCCCCTGAGGACGTCACCGACATCGCCGTCACGCACCTCGACGTCGACCACGCCGGCGGCCTCGGCGACTTCCCGCAGGCGCGGGTGCACATCCACCAGCCGGAGTACGACGTGGCGATGCACCCCAGCCTCAAGGAGAAGCAGCGCTACCTGCCCGTGCAATGGGCGCACGGCCCGAAGTGGACCCAGCATGCCGAGCCTGGCGACGCCTGGTTCGGCTTCCCGTCCGTGACCGCGCTGGATGACGACGTCGTGATTATCCCGCTGCTCGGGCACACCCGCGGTCACGCCGGCATCGCCGTCCGCGATGCCTCGGGACACTGGCTGCTCCACGCGGGCGATGCGTTCTTCGACGGCCGCCAGCTGCAGACCCCGTCGTCGTGCCACCGCAGCCTCGCCGCGTTCCAGGTGCTGATGGCGATGTCCAACAAACTCCGAAAGGACAACACCGAGCGGCTGCGGGAGCTGGTGGCGTCTCATTCGAACGAGATCACCGTGTTCTGCGCGCACGACAAGAGGCAGTACGACGCCCTCTCCGGCCGCTGACCTGGTCGCTGACGCTGAGGTCAGACGCCGCACACGGCGAACGGCAGGTGCTCGTCCTCGATCAGCTCGATGGCCGCGGTGGGGCGCTGCAGGTCGTAGCCCAACCGGCCGGTCGACGGGTCGGCGACACCGCGGCTGAAACCGGCCCCGAACTCAGGCCGGATCGCCGGCATCACCTCGGCCAGCCGGAGCCGGTCGAACGCGTCGTTGCGGAGCGGGCCGAGCCGGACCGTCACCAGGTCCGTGCCGAGCGCGACCGAGAAACCCTCCAGCGGGTCGAGCGCCCCGAGGGCGGCGCGTGGTCCCTCGGCGAGCTGGGCCTCCATGCCCGCGCCGAACACGGTGTCGAACGGCAGGCACTCGCGGTCGACGTACGTCGCGTTCGCCTCCTGGCCGACCAGCATCACGGCGTCCTCGATCGCGGCCCAGCTGTCGTCGCCCTCCGGCGGTTCGGCGGACGTCACCAGCAACTGGTCGGCGTCCAGGACGGCGCCGGCGAGCGGGCCGACCTGGTCGCGGATCGCACGGTCCACCTGGTCCATCGGGACGTCGTCGTGGAAGGCGATCACCCAGCCCTCCGCACCTCCTGAGTACGTCGCCTCCCAAGCGACGTCGTCGGCGCTGAAGCCGTACGACGTCAGCTGGTCGGCGGCGGGCCGCAGCAGGCCGGTCGAGAGCGTCGGCGCCCCGGACACCGCCCGCCAGAACCGGTCCTGCTCCCGCTTCGGCGACTCCTGGTCGAGGGCGCCGAACCCGAGGGTCAGTCGGAGCTGGTCGAAGTCGGTGACCTCGAGCGTCGTGGCGTCGGCGGGCACGAGGGGCAGCGCCGCGGCCGACGGCTCGAGGGTGGGGTCGTAGTCGGTCGACATCGCCGAGGTCTCGGGCTCCTCGGGGTAGACCGGGCCGCTGGAGTCCGTGCAGCCTGCCGCGAGCATTGCCACAAGTGGCAGCAGCGACGTCTGCCGCCGAACCCCAGAACTCACGGCGCTGAGTCTGCCACGGTCTACCAGATCCAGGCGGGCGGGCCGCCGTGCGTCCGGCCGACCGGTTCCCAGCGAGTGGCCGACATCTCACCCCGGGAATTCGTCCTCCGGGTAAAGGCGCTTATGGTCCTTGGAGCCACAAACAGGAGGAGTCTCCTTTGCTTCGCATATTCAGCACCATCTTCATCGCCCTGGTCGCGGCCCTGACGCTCGGCGTGACGCCGGCTTCCGCTGACCGGCTGCCCCCGCTGATGCTCGGTCCCGGCGACGCCGGAGTGAGCGACCTCGGCGGTCAGGCGATCATCCGCTACTCCAAGTTCGGCCCCGTCTACATCTCGGGCCAGCACAACCAGCACCTGACGGTGAAGTACGTCGAGAAGCTGAACTCGCTCCGTTTCCGCGACACCCGGACCGGCTCGTTCAAGGGTGGTCTGCCGGACCGCTGCTTCAAGGAGAAGGTCAAGAAGGGCGTCTCGGCCGTCTGCAAGATCCCGCCGCGGTTCCGCAAGCACGGCAAGAAGATGTTCGTCCAGGTCTGGCCGCGCCTCGGCCACGACTACACCAACGGCAGCTCGCTGCCCGCGAAGTTCCGGATGTGGGTGCTCACCGACGCCGGCAACGACGTGACGCTGCTCGGCGACGGCGCCGACTTCGTCAACGGCGCCAAGGGCAACGACCGCATCAGCGGCGGCAACGGCAACGACTGGCTCCGGGGCGGCCCCGGCCACGACCGCATCAGCGGCGGTGGCGGCAAGGACCGCATCTCGCACCACTGACGCACGTTCCTATCGAACCAACTCCGAAGCCCGGGCCACACGGCCCGGGCTTCGTTGTCGGTGTGGCCTCTTCCCAATCGGGCCTCCGAACGGGCACGCTGGACTCCGGTCTGCAGTAAAGGAGGTTCGCTGTGACAACAACTGTTACCCGCTTTCGACGCAGCGCTCGCGCCATGCCGGCATGTGCATGACGGAGAGCGGACTACGACAGAGGACATGCAAGGGCTCATCACCGAGGACGTGATCTTCTCCTGCGGTTGCCAGAGCCACCGCGAGGAGTTCCACGACGGGAGCCTCCACCGGCAGATCGTCAACCACCACGGAAAAGTCCTGGTGGACGAGGAGTTCCGGGGTGAGTGAAGACCCGGTAGCCGCCGACCACGACGTACTCCTGGTCGGCGGTGGCGGAGCCGGGCTGCGCGCCGCCATCGCCATCGCAGAGACCGAGCCAGGGCTCAACGTGGCCGTCGTCTCCAAGGTCTACCCGATGCGCAGCCACACGGTGTCGGCGGAGGGCGGGGCGGCCGGCGTCATCGCCGACGACGACTCACTCGAGGAGCACATCTACGACACCATCTCGGGAAGCGACTGGCTCGGCGACCAGGACGCGATCGAGGCGTTCGTCAACGAGGCACCGCGCGAGCTGCTCCAGCTCGAGCACTGGGGTTGTCCGTGGAGCCGGCAGGACAGCGGCCGGGTCGCCGTACGTCCGTTCGGCGGCATGAAGAAGCAGCGCACCTGGTTCGCCGCCGACAAGACCGGCTTCCACATGCTGCACGCGCTGTTCCAGACGTCGCTGAAGTACCAGTCGGTGGCGCGGTACGACGAGTGGTTCGTCACCAAGCTGCTCGTCGACGACGGCCGCGTGCACGGTGTGGTGGCCGTCGAGCTGAAGACCGGGCGGATCCGCGCGATCACCGCCCGCTCCGTCATCCTCGCGACCGGTGGATGCGGCAAGGTCTTTCCGTTCACGACCAATGCCGCCATCAACACCGGCGACGGCATGGCGCTCGCCTACCGGGCCGGAGCGCCGCTCAAGGACATGGAGTTCGTCCAGTACCACCCGACCGGGCTGCCGTTCACCGGCATCCTGATCACCGAGGCCACCCGGGCCGAGGGCGGCTGGCTGCTCAACAAGGACGGCTACCGCTACCTCCAGGACTACGACCTCGGCACGCCCACCCCCACGCCCACGCTGCGATCCATGGAGCTCGGTCCGCGCGACCGGCTCTCGCAGGCGTTCGTCCACGAGGCGGCGAAGGGCCGCACCCTCGACTCGGAGTGGGGACCGATCGTCCACCTCGACCTGCGTCACCTCGGCGAGAAGCTCATCGACACCAAGCTGCCGTTCGTGCGCGAGCTCTGCCTCAAGTACGAGCGCATCGACCCGGTCACCGAGCTGATCCCGGTGCGTCCGGTCGTGCACTACATGATGGGCGGCGTCCACACCGACATCGACGGCGCCGCCTCGCTCGAAGGCCTGTACGCCGCCGGCGAGACCGCGTGCGTCAGCATCAACGGCGCCAACCGGCTCGGCTCGAACTCGCTGCCCGAGTGCCTGGTCTTCGGCGCCCGAGCCGGCGCGGCGGCAGCGACGTACGCCGCCGGCGCCGGCCCTCCCCCGGCGTCGATCGCGGCCCAGGCTCGCGACGAGGTACGACGCCTCGAGCGCCTGCTCGGCACCCCGCCCGGCGACGACGGCGTCGCGCCGATCCGGGACGAGATGCAGAAGACGATGGAGGACGCCGCCGGGATCTACCGCACCGGCGCGGAGATGGAGGCCGGGGCGGACCGGCTGCGCGAGCTGCAGGAACGCGCGTCCAGGGTGGGGATCTGGGACTCGAGCCGGACCTTCAACACCGAGCTGGTCGCCGCGCTCGAGCTGGCCAACCTGCTCGATGTCGCTGAGACGATGCTGGCATCGGGGCTGCGTCGCGAGGAGTCGCGCGGAGCTCACCAGCGCACCGACTTCCCCGGCCGGGACGACGAGAAGTTCCTGACCCACCAGCTCGTCGTACGCGATGACGACGGCGCACCCCAGATCTCGGAGCTGCCGGTCACGATCACCCGCTGGCCTCCGGGCGAGCGGACCTATGGGAGGTAGTGATGGAGGAGGAGGACAGCATCACCCTCAGGGTGACGAGGTGGCGCCCCGACAAGACCTCGCCCCCCGGCCCGGAGGACTACGTCGTACCACTGCGCAGGGAGTGGACCGTCCTCGACGGTCTCCTCCACGTCAAGAACGAGATCGACCAGACCCTGGCCTTCCGCTGGTCGTGCCGGATGGGGATCTGCGGCAGCTGTGGCATGGACGTCAACGGGGAGCCCAAGCTGACATGTGCAACGTTCCTCGACGACTACGCGCCGGGGCCGGTCGTGGTGGAGCCGCTGGCCAACTTCCCGATCGCTCGCGACCTGATCGTCGACATGTCCGACTTCATGGAGAAGCTCCCGCGGGTGAAGCCGTGGATCATCCGCGACGACGACGTGACCGAGATCGACGGCGAGTACATCCAGACGCCGGAGGAGCTGGACGCCTACAAGCAGTTCAGCATGTGCATCAACTGCATGCTCTGCTACTCCGCGTGCCCGGTCTACGGGCTCGACCCCACGTTCATCGGCCCGGCGGCGATCGCGCTCGCGGAGCGCTACGACCTCGACTCCCGCGACCAGGGCGCCCGCGAGCGGCTCGACGTGCTCATCGAGCACGAGGGCGTGTGGGGCTGCACGTTCGTCGGTGAGTGCACCCGGGTGTGCCCCAAGCACGTCGACCCGGCCGGCGCGATCCAGCGCTACAAGCTCAAGGCCGCCCAACAGAGCGTGAAGGCCGTCCTGCTGCCGCGGGGCCGGCGATGAGCGCGGACTCCGGCGACACTGGCCTGACCTACCGACGGCCGATCTCCACCTGGTGGTGGCTGCGGAAGCGGAACTACTTCATCTTCGTGATGCGCGAGCTGAGCTCGCTGTTCGTGGCGTGGTACGTCGTCTTCCTGCTGATCCTGCTCGTCGCGCTCGGCAACGGCGAGGCGGCGTACGCCGACTTCCTGGACTGGGCCGACTCCCCCCTCATCGTCGTAGTCAACGTGGTGGCGTTCGCGTTCATCGTGCTGCACACGGTGACGTGGTTCGCCGTCACGCCGCAGGCGATGGCGCCGCAGGTGCGCGGCAAACCGGTGCCGCCGGCGCTGGTCATCGGCGCGCAGTACGCCGCCCTGGCCGTCGTGTCCGTGTTCGTCTGGTGGCTGGTGACCCGATGACGACGACCCGCGACGAGCGACCCGCGCCGTTCCGCATCCTGCCCTTCGTCTGGCTGACGTTCAGCGGCGGCGGCGTGACGGCCGCGATGTTCCTGCCGGTGCTGGCGTTCCTGTTCGCGCTGGCGTTCCCGCTGGGCTGGATCGACGCGCCGTCGTACGACCACCTGCACGCCGTCGCCAGCCATCCGGTGACCTTGCTGGTGCTGCTCGGGATGTTCACGATCATGCTGGTGCATGCCGCGCACCGGTTCCGCTACACCCTGTACGACGGCCTCCAGCTCAAGTGGCACTGGCAGATCGCGGTGCTCTGCTACGGCGGCGCGCTCTTCGGTGCCGGCGCGGCGTTCGTGATCCTCTCGCTGCTCCTCTGAGAGCCGAACCATCGACCCCGTCGGACAACGCGGGAGGTCGGTGAGAGACTGGGAGCCGGTGCACCTGCGCCGGCGGACTGAGAGGTGGACGCGGCCAGATGACTGAGCCAGTTGCCTCCCGCCTTGCCGGCCCGGGCCTCGGCCTCCTGCATCGGATCGTGGCCGCGTCCGCGGTGCTCACTCACATGGTGTTCGTCGCGTTCACGGTGATCGGCGGATTCGTGGCATGGCTCGCCCCCTGGCTCCTGCTGCCGCATGTCGCCGCCGCAGCCTGGGGTGGCCGGATGGCGATGACCCGCGCCGCCTGTCCGTTGTCGCGACTGGAGGACTGGGGCAGGAACGGCGCCGGTCGGCCGGCGCTCGATCGCGGAGGCTTCGTCGCGCACTACTTCGTGGGCAAGGTCTACCCCGTGCGATGGGCTCGCCGGGTCGAGATCGTGGTGGGCGGCCTCATCCTCGGTTCCTGGGTAGGGCTCGCGCTGCGCTGATCCGCGCCTCGAGCCTCACCCCGAGGACTCAGGACCGTCGGCCGGCTGTTCGCTGAGCTCGAGCTGGGTGAGCCGGCGGCCGTCGACGGCAGTGACCGTGAGCACGGATCCGTCGACCTCGACTGAGTCACCGACCTCGGCCACGCGACCCAGGCGCGCCAGGAGGTAGCCCGCGACGGTCTCGTAGTCGCCGTCGGGCAGGACGATGCCCGTGTCCTCGGCGAAGTCCTCGATGCTCAGGCCGCCCGCGAAGGCGACCGGACCGTCGGTATCTGCGTGGCGGGGGGTGGGAGCGTCGTCCGGAGCTGCGTCGTACTCGTCGCGGATGTCGCCGACGATCTCCTCGATCAGGTCCTCGAGGGTCACGATGCCGTCGGTGCCGCCGAACTCGTCGACCACGATCGCCAGGTGGGCCCCGGCCTGGCGCATGGTGGCGACGGTGGGGAGCACCCGATTGGTGCCGGGCAGGTGCAGGACTTCACGTTGAACGTCGGCGACCGTGCGCTCGGTGGGATTCTCGGAGTCGAGGAGGTCTCGGACGTGGAGGAACCCGGTGACGTCGTCGAAGTTGCTGCCGATGACCGGATAGCGGGAGTACGGCTGGTCGGAGATCCAACCGGCGGCGTCGGCGAGGGTCATCGTGCCGCGGATGAACGACACATCGGCTCGCGGACGCATGACCTCCTTGAGGTTGCTGCGGGTGGCGGCGAAGACGTCGGTGAGGATCTTGCGTTCCTGCTCGCCGAGGCCTTCGTGGCTGCTGACGATCTCGCGGAGCTCGTCCTTGGAGACTGCGTCGGATGTCGCGTGGGGGTCACCCCCCAGAAGGCGCACTAGCGCGTCGGTGGAAACCGAGAGGAGCCAGATCACCGGCCGCATCAGGGTCGCGAACCGGTCGAGCACCGGGCCGGTCAGAGTGGCGACCTGCGTTGACCGCTGGAGTGCGAGTCGCTTGGGAACCAGCTCACCCAGGACGAGGGAGAGGTAGGCGATGATCAGGGTCATCACGACGAGCGCGCCCGTGTCGGCCGCGTCCGAGTCGAGCCCGAGGTCGACCAGGTACGGCGCCACGTCCGGTGCGAGCGTCGATCCGCCGTAGGCAGCGGAGAAGAACCCCGCGACGGTGACTCCGATCTGCACCGCGGAGAGAAATCGGTTCGGGTCCCTGGCGATGTCCGCCACCCGCGCCCCGCGGCCCCCACGCTGCTCGAGCTGGTTCACCTGGCTCTCGCGTAGCGAGACGAGCGCGATCTCCGTTGCTGCGAAGACTCCGCCCACCATGACGAAGAGCAGCACCAGGCCGAGGTTGAGGAAGGACTGGGAGTCGATCATTCCCGTTCACCTCCTCCGCGGCGAGAAGGTGAACGGTAGGGACTTCGGCTTTCGTCCATGCCCAACATCCTAAAGTGCCGTCCACGACCCCTGACTGCGGCGGTCAGACCGGGCGGCGGGGTCTGACCTCGGTCACGCGGTCGGCTCGGAGGGGACATCAGGGACCGGGGAGATTCCGACCCGGCTTGCGTCGAGCAGGGTGACCGTCGTGCTCGGCTGGACCATTCTCACCATGGCGACGAGGGCTCCGATCAGGAGCAGGGTGCCGACGATCTCGCAGCTCTCCTCGATGGTCAGGACCAGGTGGTAGGGAGTGGACTGCCGCCCACTCTCGACCGCGAACCCGCTGATCATCTCGACCACCACCGCCCCGCCCAGGTAGACCCCCACGGCCACGAACAGGCGCCGGTAGATGGCCGCCGGCAACGAGAAGGCAACCGGAGCGAAGTACCACGCACAGACGGCGAGGAACGCCACCGCGGGCAGCAGCCAGGCGAAGTAGAAGACACCGAAGTCGATCTCCAGCCCGCGGCGCAGTGGGCCGGTGAGCATGTCGTGGAGCTGGGCTGTCTCGTCGATCGCCATCAGCGCGAAGAGTCCCGACAGGGCGACCCATCGGTGAGCGAGCGGCGCACGCTGGGCGCGGTAGTGGGACGCCAGGGCAAGGGTGAGCAGAGCACACAGCAGGAGCAGGAAGGACTGGAACCAGGCAGCGAGATTGCCCTCGCCGTTCAGGTCGAACTGGCGAGGCACGCTGTGCTCGCGGCTGAGACCGTGCTCGAGATCGAGGTAGAGGGTCAGCAGGTGACCTGCCACCAGGACCACGGCGGCGGCCCACAAACCACGGATGAGGGGGATCGACAGCACCGTCGTGAATCTACGCCGCCCCACGTCAGCGCGACGGGCCCGGTGTGGTCACAGCGGTGGTCGGACGTCCCGGCGCTCCTCGACCACGGTGTGGCGCGTGCGCTGCTGGTTGACGACCAGCGAGATGACGATGGCCAGGCCACCGGCGAGCAGGAGGATCCAACCCAGCGTGCCGGTGTCGAGGACAGAGGTGTCGATGTTGACCACGTCGAGGACGAGGATGAGTCCGACGACGATCAGGACGATTCCAAGACCGATGGCCATGTCTGGTGCTCCTTCGACTGGTTGGTCGTCCGGTCTCGGGAACCGGACGCTGCCAGCAGGAACCAGTACCCGGTGCCACAACCGGTATCCCCGAGAACGCGGGCCTTTACTCGCGTGGAACGGGCGTTCAGCACCGCGAGATCGTGTGGCCGCGCGCTCTGATCGCTCAGGAACCGGATCGTGGGCTGCGCGAGGCCAGCTCGGCTGCCCGTGCGTACGCGGCCGCTGCCTCGGTCCGTTGTCCCAGCTCGTCCAGCATGGAGCCGCGCGCGGCGTGCAAGGGGTGATAGGCGGCCAGCGCGACCGCGAGATCGTCGAGCAGGGCAAGACCTTCGTTCGCGCCGTGCGTCTCGGCGACGACGATGGCCCGGTTGAGTGCCACGACCGCGGTCGGCACGACGGCGATGAGACGGTCGTAGAAGCGCAGGATCGAGGCCCAGTCGGTGGCGTCAGACGTCGGTGCCGCGACCTTCTCGGCTCAGCTCAGTGCATCGTCGAGGTCCGAGGCGTTGATGACGACCAGGACAGATTCGGGGAATCAGTTCGGACTCCCACGGCGTCGCGCAGTTGGCTGCCCATCACCCCGGAGGGGCTGCGTCGCCGTCGGGTTGCACGACGTACCAGTTGCCACCGTCGAGGAAGACGTCGTGGCACAGCACTTCGTGCTTGCCCTCATGGGCATAGAAGTAGAGCGGGTGGTCGTTGTAGGTCACCTGGAGCCGGCCATCGGCGCGCTCGGTGGTGCCGAGCAGGGCGGGATCGACGCCGGCCCCTGCCACGGCCTCACCATCGGTGAAGACCGGCGGCCAGGCCGCGGCACAGTCGTCGTAGCAGCGCGGCTCTGCGGTCGTCTCGACGTCGAACAGGTAGATGGCCTGGCCGGTCTCGTCGTACAGCATGACGCCGTACTCACTGTCGTCGGCGACGATCGACGGTCCGTCGGCCTTCGGTGGCACCGACGAAGCCGTGGGCTCCGGCGAGGGCTCCGGCGTCTGTTCTGCCGAGGTCTCTGCACGGGAAGGCGCCGTCGCGGTCGGGGTGTCCGACGCCACGCTCGGCTCGGTGGTCTCGGGCTCCGGCTCTCCGCCGCACGCGGCGACCAGGAGCAGACACCCCAGCAGCGCGCCAACGCGAATGTTCATGCAACGAGTGTGCCCGACGTCGGCGCGGAGTGGACCGGCCGTTGTCCCTACCGGCTCCTAGTCTTCGTCCATGAACCGCATCGATCGTCTGTACGCCCTGGTCGAGGAACTGCGTGCGGCGGGCCGACGCGGCCGTACGGCGCGCCAGCTGGCCGCGCGTTTCGAGGTCAGCGTGCGGACGATCGAGCGCGATCTCAGTGCGCTCGGGCAAGCCGGCGTGCCGCTGGCTACGCGGACGGGGAGGGCGGGTGGATTCACGCTGGACCGGTCGATGAGCCTGCCGCCGCTGAACTTCACGCCGCGGGAGGCGGCGGCCGTCGCCGTAGCCCTGAGCCAGAACGAGCACGTTCTCTTCAAGCGTGACGCTCGCAGTGCCCTGCAGAAGATCGTGGCAGCGATGCCGGAGCGCTCCCTCCAGGAGGCGCGGGAGACTGCCGGGAAGGTGCGCCTCCTGGTCCAGCCGACCCCGGATCCGGACGCCGTGGTGGCCGAGACGATCTGGCGGGCAGTGCGGGACAACCACGTGCTGCGGATCCGCTACACCGATGTCGGCGGGCTCGAGACCGAGCGAGAGGTCGAACCACACCACATCGTGATGGGCCCCAACGGCTCGTACCTCTCCGCCTGGTGCCATCTGCGCGGCGACGAACGCTTCTTCCGGATGGACCGCATCACCTGTGCGGACAGATCACCGTCGCTCCCTCGACCTGCCCGGCCCGTTCCGGACCTGCTCGTCGACGGTCACGAGACGAAGCTGCCGGCCTCCGCGCTGCCTCCCGAAGATCTTCTGCCAAACGCCGACATAGGGCTGTCGCGAGCGGGCGAGACCGTGGGAGCAGCCCGCCGGTTCGGTGGGTGATCCGAGCAGAGGAGAAACGACGATGACCAACCCCGCTCCCGGCACCCTGGCCTGGTTCGAGATCGCCACCAGCGACGCCGACGGTGCCGAGAAGTTCTACGGCAGCCTGTTCGACTGGTCCTTCGAAGCGGACGGACCCGCCGCGGCAGGCGGCATGGACTACCGCAACGTCAAGGCATCCGGCGCCGACGCCCCGATGGGAGGCGTCTTCGGTACTGGCGGCCGGGCTCCTGACCACGCCGTCTTCTACATCCTGGTCGCCGACGTCGACGCGACCTGCGCCGACGCCGAGCAGCTCGGTGGTTCGGTCGTCAGCAAGCACCTCGAGCCGGGTCCCGGCGCACCGACTTTCGCCTACCTGCGTGACCCGGCAGGCAACATGTTCGGGGTGTTCACCCCGCCGGCGGCCTGATGACGAGCGCCCGCGAGCTGTACGACGAGCTCACCGATGACCTGCTCTACGACCCGGCCATCGGCCGGGCCACGATGATGGGCTATCCGTGCGTGCGGCTCGCGGGCAAGTTCCTGGCGTCGTACGACGACAAGGCCGGCGCGCTCGTGGTGAAGCTTCCCCGTGATCGCGTCACCGACCTCGTCGAAACCCGGGCCGGCGACCCTTTCGCACCGGCCGGGAAGGTGTTCCGGGAGTGGATCGCGATCACCAACGTGGATCGGGACCTCTGGCGCGCGTTGCTCGACGAGGCCGCTGCCTTCGCCCGGGCGTCGCTGCCGCCCCGCTGAACAGCGATCGAAGACAGTTACGGTACGCACCTGCGGGTTCGGCCAACGTCAGTCGATGGAAATCCCCAAGTCGGTTCGTTCCCCGATGGTTGCGGTGCCGTCGGTTGCGATGTCGATGTCGAGGTAACCGGTCTGCAGCCCCGTGTCGGTGTCGATGTACTGGAGCTGGACACTCAGCGCCTTCAACGGCGCCGAGAACGGCGTCGAGAACCGGTTGTAGGTCGGGTGCTCCTCCACTCCACCGGCGGTTCCCAATTGGTTGACGACCGTCCACGTCACCTCGTCACCGTCGGTGTTCCAGATGACCTTGGGTGCTGCGGTGTCGTGCAGGTGACCGACGTTGATGATTCCCGCCGGCAGGTCGGGGATGTCGTCTTCCCAAGGCGTCGTTTCGCGGCCGACGGCTTCGTCGAGGTCGTGGAGGCTGTCGACACCGATGTAGCCCGCGGCCGTCGCAGGCTGGTGCACCAGCACGACCATCGGTCCGTCCTCCCCGTCGACATCGTCGCGCAGGTCCTCTCCGCGCTGGAACTCACTGATGCCGCTGTCGTTGATGACGAGGCCGCCGAACAGTGTCTTGAACGCCGGGTCGTTGGCGGCGATCAAGGCGGTCCCGTTGATCTCCGTGAGGTCGAAGTCCGGGTTGGCGACGTCGTTGTCGGTCAACTGCTCGACCGTGGTTTCGGTGTCGTGGTCGCCCTTGACGACCACGACCGGGATCTCGTCGCTCGCGACTGCCTCCTGTTCGACGAAGCTCGACTCGGCGACCGTGCCGTTGGAGGTGATGTCGCCTGAGATGGTGCGCGCTATGAACGTGTCCTCGCCGAGCGCCTCGACCAACAGGGCGTACAACTCGCGGCGCACAGCTGTGCCGACGATGCTGCCCTGCGGATCCGCCTCGGCGATCAGGATGCGCTCGCCCGACGCGGGCGCCAAGTCCGAGGAGCGGTCGGCCAGCTCCGAGGTCAACGACGCGACTGCGGCCGCTTCGTACTCTTCGGTGCGAGCTCGGATGCGGGCGGAGTTCTTCTCGATGAACGGCTGCACCTGGCGGGCCACTTCGAGCGTCTGTGGACTGCTGAACGACAGTGCGTCGATGCCGGGCATCGGATACGACTGGCTGACCTCCACGTTGCCCTCCCATCGGGAGAAGAGCCACATCGCGATCAGGGTAGAAGACCCGACGGCAGCCACGACCGCAAGTGCACCCAGGGTGATCGCGGTCCTCCGCCGCCCTCCGGGAACCGGCGGAAGGCCTCCGCGAAAGACGGCAGTCAAGAGCAACCCGCCGAGCAGAAAGGCCGCAGACTCGGACAGGAGGAAACGGTGCCAGAACTGTGTGCGTAACTCAGCGCCGTATGCCTCTGCGACCGCGTCGGGGTCGTTGACGAACGCCACGTTCGTCCGCACGAAGCGAGGACTGAGGTACGACGAAAGCGTGCCTCCGGCCTCCGGCGTACCGGTTACCCGGACGTAGGCGCCGAACCCGCCGGCTCCGGTCTCCTCCCAGTAGAGGCGTCCCAGCACTCCGGTGTCCAACGTGGAGATGCCGTTGTGGGTCAGGGAGATCTCGACGGGTACCGCCCCGATGCGGTCGTCGAACCGGATGGTCTCGACGGCCTGCTCAGCAGCGACCGGCGCGCTCACCAGTACTGAAAGCAAACCGTAGGCCGCGAAGGTGCCCACACGGCGGGCGAACCTTTTCGCGCCGGGACTCACAGCCGTCACCCTACCGCGACGAGCAGCAAGGACTCCGGGCGATCGGCGCTCAGCTTGTGGTGCGGTCGT
Source organism: uncultured Actinomycetota bacterium (assembly GCA_963846535.1). Classification (GTDB taxonomy): domain Bacteria; phylum Actinomycetota; class Actinomycetes; order Propionibacteriales; family Nocardioidaceae; genus Nocardioides. The sequence goes on along the minus strand of CAWJWK010000008.1, from coordinate 476,436 downwards.
GGGCTACTGTCGGAATGGTGACGAGACTCCTGGTCCTGGAGGACGACGACGGTCTCCGATCCTCGCTCTCACTGGTGATGGAGAACGAGGGGTACGACGTTGTCGAAGCCGCCGACGCCGAACATGCGCTCGATGCGCTCGACGGCCGCGGCGTCGACCTGATGCTGGTCGACCTGATGCTGGGTGGGATGGATGGATTCTCCTTCATCCAGCGTGCCCGACCTCGAACCGAGGCGCCGATCGTGGTGATCAGCGCCCGCGACGGCATCCCGGACATCGTCGCGGCCCTAGAAGTCGGCGCCGACGACTACATCACCAAGCCGTTCGTGGTGGACGAGGTGAAGGCAAGGCTCAAGGCCCTGCTCCGCAGGCCATCCATGAGTGAGACCGAAACGCCAAGGGCGGCGGACGTTCGTGTGCTGGACAGCATGGACGGCCCCTTGGTCTTCGACCGCGCCGCCGCCATCTTGTCCAGGGGCGACGACGAGATCCACCTCACCCACACCGAGTTCCGGCTCTTGAGCGTGCTGGTCGAGAACGCCGGACGCGTCCTGAGCCGGAGCTCGCTCCTGGAGCACGTCTGGGACCAGGGCTTCTTCGGTGACGAACGCATCGTCGACGTACACGTGCGTCGGCTCCGCAAGAAGCTCGAGCGGGAACCGGGAGCACCCTCGACGCTGATGACCGTGCGCGGGCTGGGCTATCGCCTCGACGTGCGATGAGCCCAATTGCGCGACGGCCGGGTCTGCGATCTGCGGTCACCCTGGCGTTTGCGCTCGGTGCGCTGGTCTTGTCGCTGGCGCTGGCGTTGGGAACCTACTTCTCGGCGCGCCACCTGCTCGTCGAGCAGCGGGAACGCACGGCAACTCGGCAGGCATTCGCCGACGCGGCCTTGGTCCGCGACAGCCTGCTGACGTCTGGCGCCGAAGTCAGTGACGTGCTGGGATCGATCTCTCCACCGGCGGGCGCCATCATCCTGCTCCGTCTGAACGGTGTCTGGTACTCCTCGTCGTTGGACAGCGCTGGACAGGAGATGACGATCGGGGTCCAGCCGGTTGTGTCGGAAGGATCGGTGGGGGTCGGCTGGACGGGTGCGACGAATCCCAACGCCGTGGTGGTGGGCATCCCGCTGCCGGCGATCGATGCGGAGTACTACGAGGTCGCCGTCGCAGACGAGCTCGACCAGACCCTGTGGACTCTCCGTGGCGCGCTGGGCATCGGCGCCGGGCTCACCACGATCGCAGGTGCGTTGGTCGGGCGGGCGGCGAGCCGCCGCGTCCTGGCGCCCCTGCGCAAGGTGACCTCGGCGGCGGTGCGAGTCTCAGCGGGCGATGTGACGACGCGTCTCGAAGTCACCGACGACCCCGACCTTGCGGCCCTCGTAGGCGCGTTCAACAACATGATCGACGCGGTCCACGACCGGATCGAGCGCGACGCGCGATTCGCCGCCGACGTCAGCCACGAACTGCGGACACCGGTGACGACGTTGACCACCAGCCTCAGCCTTCTGCAGAACGCCCCCGATCTCTCTCCCCACTCTGCTCGCGCCGTCCAGTTGATGACCGACGAGCTGACGCGCTTCCAGCGCGCTCTCGAAGATCTCTTGGCGCTCGGCCGACTCGACGCCGGCGCGCACGAGATCCAACCCGCCAAGGTCGGTGCCCGGGATCTGGTGGGTCAGGCGCTCCGCGCGACCAACCGTTCGATCGGTCTCCTCACGAGCCAACCCGAGGGAGCCCCGGACCCCGAGCTCATGGTGGACCGCACCCAGGTACTCCGCGCCCTGACCAATCTGCTCCAAAACGCTGACCTCCACGGTGGCGGGGTGACGGCGGTTCGTGTCGCGGACGGCGGGGAATTCGTTGACATCCGCGTCGAGGACTGCGGCCCGGGAGTCCCAGCGGAGGAGAAGAGCCGGATCTTCGAGCGCTTCGCCCGCGCGGGAGGCCAGAAGACGGGCACCGGCAGTGGACTCGGTCTCAGCATCGTCGAGCGGACCGTCCGCAACCATCATGGGGATGTCTGGTGCACCAACCGCCGAGACGGCGGCGCGGTGTTCGTCATGAGACTGCCCGCTGCGAGGACTGCGGCCAACACGGAGGGAGAGAAGTGAGAACCGGACCGCCGCGGCGGAGAAGGGTCGAGGCGGTCATCCTTGCCGTAGTCGTGGTCCTGCTGCTGGCTTCGTGCGGGTTGCCAGGTGACGGAGACGTGGAGCAGGTGAGCAACGACGCCGTCCCTTATGAGCTCCTCGAACCGGTTGCGCCGTCGCCCGGTGGCGACGTTGACGACGGTGGCAAACATGCGACGCCGAAGGTGTTCTGGCTCCTTGACGACGATCGGCTGATCTCAGACACAGCAGCGCCCTCCTGTGGCGAGGAACCCTCGGTCGTGGTCGAACGGGTGCTCGAGGAGCTCGCGGCCGGCCCCGGCGAAGACGCCCGAGCTGCCGGCCGCTCGACTGCTATCCCTCCCGAGTCCGTACTTGCGCTGGTGCGCATCGACGACGGGGGGACGGCCGAGGTCATGGTCGATCCCGAGACGGCGATCAGTCCCGATCGTCTGCCTGCTGCGGTCGGACAGATCGTTCTGACGGTCACCTCAGCCCCCGGTGTTCGGTCAGTCGTGCTCGTGAGTTCGACAGAGCCGGTCCCGGTTCCGCTGCCGGGCGGACCCCTTGCCGAAGGCCCCGTGACCGCCAAGGACTACGCAGACCTCTTGGTCGACCCCGACTCTGCGGCCGAGGGCTGCCCCGAGCGGTGAGCCCTGCAGAGGCTCCCGTCGCTACTGGCGGGTGTCGAGCACCATCCACTGCATCCGCCCCGACCGGCTGGACTCGAATCCCCAGTGATCCGCGAGCGCATCGAGTGTCGCGAGGCTCGCCCGTGCGTCGTACCCGCTGTCGCGCGTTGGTGCGGCCCTCGAACAGCCTCGCCATTCGGCGGCGACGCGTATCCGATCGAGGTCCAGCCACTGCAGGGTTAGCGTGACCCGCTCGGGATCGAACCGCAATCCGTTCGCGACCGCCGCCAGGACGACGTCGGCCAGACGGTCGACGGCCGCCGAACCGATGACGCGGTCTTGGCCCCATTGCCGCGCCAGCTCAACAGCAGTATCTGCTGTCCGCGGTCCGCACAGGACCTCGGACCGGGTGACGCCGGCGTAGGTGGACGTGCTGGCCTCGCAGGTGCCATCCGCGCGCGTGGCAGGACCCTGTCCCACTAGGTCCACCTGCCGTGTTTCGGAGCCGTTCCGGACGAAGATCGCCGCTCCGGCGCGGCGCCGAGCAGGCCGACGCGCCGTAGGGTTTCGAGGTTTCGACGCGACGCCGCGCGCAGTACCACGCCCACGCCGCGTGCCGAGCATCGCTGGTTTATCCAGAGCAGCGCGGCGATGGTCGTCGAGGAAAGCTGTGCGACGTCGGACATGTCCACCACGAGTTCTCGCGGACCAGATTCGAGCAGGGTCTCCAACCGGTCGTGCACGTCCTCGAGCACGACCATCAGGCCCGCGTCGTGAAGGCTGACCACCACCTCGTCCGGCTGGTCCTTGGCCGCCGATGCCACAGAGAACTGACCCTGATGGCCTGTCACCGCCCGTCCAGGAGTGCTGGTGCTGTCCATGGGACACAGGTTTCCAGCGCTTGGTGACGGTCTGGCCGCCCGTCCTATTGCGGGTTCGTGACGATGCGCGATCGAGGATCGAGCACTTGTGCACGGAGGGTTGTCCGTGCCCCGGAGAGATGTCTGGATGGAAGACGAGCCACCGGAAGGTCCGATGGCGCACACGACCCAGGAGGCGTCGACACAGATGATGACCATCACCCCCCGGGCCCTCACGGTCATCCAGCGAGTGACGGGCCACCCGACGCTGGAGCCGACGTCCGGAGTGAGGATCGCCTGCCCCGAGGAAACGAACGCCCCCCTCCGGGTCAGGGCGGTCAGAGTCAGGTTCATCTTGCGCGCAGCGTCGTGAAATCACGCCTCGAACTGGACCGCGCGGTGCGGCGCGAGCAGGTCATCGCCCGCCTCCGCCAAGAATCCCTGCGGGCCGAGCGCCGGCTAAGGATGACGCGACAGCTGCGGCGGCTCTGCTGACGGTGCCGGCCTGGCCGCCACGATCGTCCGATCGTCACGGAGTTGCAATCTGGCCGGCGACAGAGTCGTCAAGAAGCATTGGAAATGTTTGGTCGATGCACTGAGTCCTCAGCCAGCGCTCCGCGCTGAGACGAAGGATGTCAGCGATCACCCGGGGGATTGATGAGTAACGAAGCGCGCTCGCCGCACAGCCGAAGGTTGATCGTCGTTTCTGCGGCGGTGGCAGTCGCCGTCGCGTGGGGACTGGTCGTCCACGCGGGAGCGCCGGCGCCGGCGGCGCAGGACGTCGTGGTATCGCCGAACGCGGAAACCAGGCAACCGCGGATCCTGGATGGTCGGGTGTACAGCATCAGTAGCTCGGGCGACGACGTGGTCGTGGCAGGCACCTTCACCCGGGTGCGAGTCGGTAGGTCGAACGAGCCGGTATGGACGCAGCCGCGCCTGTTCCGTTTCGACAAGTCGACTGGCGCGATCGACTACAGCTTCGTCCCCGACATCGACGGCGACGTCGAGGCGGTCACGTACACGGCTGATGGTCGCTCGCTACTGATCGCCGGCAACTTCACGACGGTGAACGGCCAGCGGGCCAGGCGGATCGCGAAGCTCAACCTGGACGGCAGCCTCGCCAGCGGGTTCGAGGCGAGCGCCGGGGCTCGGGTCAAGGACTTCGCGCTGACGGACGGCCGGCTGATCATCGGCGGCAAGTTCGGTCGCATCAACAATCAGCAGGTCCGCGGACTGGCCGCGATCGACCCCGACACCGGTGACCTCGACCCGACCTTCGACCTACCGATCGCCGACTCGCGCTACCAATACCCGCCGTACGTCCAGGAGCTCGACGTGGATGCCGACGGCCGGTGGCTGATCATCGGCGGCAACTTCGGCCGGGTAGGAAATGCCACACGCCACCAGGTCGCCGTCATCGACCTGTCCGGCGTGGGGCCCGTCGTCGCGGACTGGACGACCAACCGCTACCAGGGGCCTTGTGCCGCGGTGTACGCCGACACCTACATCCGCGACGTCGACGTCTCTCCGGACAGCAACTACTTCGTGGTCACCACGACCGGCGCGTTCCGGGGCAACACGACGTTGTGCGACACCGCAGCGCGGTGGGAGCTGCCGCCGACCGGGTCTGGCAGCGGTCAGCAGCCGAGCTGGGTGCACCACACCGGCGGTGACACGCTGTGGCAGGTCGAGGTCACCGACGCGGCGGTCTACATCGGTGGCCACCAGCGGTGGGGCAACAACCCTCATCCGTCGCCTGGTGGCGACAACGACGGTCCGGGGTCAGTCGCCCGCAGCGGCATCGCCGCGCTCGATCCATCCTCGGGAGTGCCCCTCTCCTGGAACCCCGGCCGCCACCGAGGCCGCGGCGTCGAAGCCCTCTACGCCACCGACGACTACCTGATGGTGGGCCACGACACCGCCTACTTCGGCGGTCGGCTCCGGCAACGGCTCGCGCTGCTCCCAGTCTCCGGCGGCACGGACAACCCTGCACCTCAGGACGTGATGCTGCCGGTGCGACTCTTCGCAGCAACGGGATCCGACCTTCTCGCAATGTCCTTCGACGGCAACGTGCTCGGCCAGCACTCCGTCGTCAGCGGCCCGTCCAGCGACGGCCTCGACTGGTCCGGCACCCGCGACGGATTCGTCCAGCACGACAGGCTCCACTACTTCGGCCCGTCACGAGCTTTCTACTCCCGGAGCTTCAACGGAACCGACACCGGGGCGACGACCACGAATCTGTCGACCTCCGTGGGCTACGTCGACAACAACGCCAACCTCACCCCCTATGACCAGCCCTTCGGCGTCGCCGAGACCCGCACCGCGGCATTCAAGGACGGCCGGGTCTTCTACACCCGGACGAACTCGTCCGACCTCTTCTACCGCGGGCTCTCGCTCGAGAGCGGAATCCTCGAGGGATACGAGTGGACCGCGTCGACCGAGAACTGGAGCGGCGCGCGAGCAATGGAGTTCGTCGGCGGTTACCTCTACGTCGGCTGGAGCGACAACCGCCTCTACCGATTCCGTGCGCCCGACGGTTTCCCGCACTGGAACTCCCGCGTCCAGATCGACAACGGAAACACGTCAGGAGTGCCGTGGGCATCGACAACCGGGCTCTGGGCCCGTCACAACTCGGCCGCGGACCCGCCGCCAGAAACGGGCATCACCGAGCCCGGCCGGCACGCCGCAGTCCACGCCAACCCCGTGACCGTGAGGGGGACAGCAACGGACAACCTCGGTGTTGTCCAGGTGCGGGTCGCTATTCGCGACCGTGTCGCGAAGAAGTGGCTGCAACCCGACGGCTCCTGGGCCCCCCGTTACGCCTTTCGCCTCGCCACCCTCGCTGACCCCCGAGCTCCGACAACCGACTGGGCCGTCAACATCACGCTTCCAGTTGGCCGGTACGGCGTCGACGCCCGGGCACGCGACACGGCGAGCACAGTGGACCCGACCAGCGCCTGGGTGCCGTTCGAACGGCTCTGATCGGCTGATCAGAGCGTGAGTGCTTCCCCCGCCGGTCCCCACATCGCTGGGTGGGATTGGACTACTACCTGTCGATCACGACCTGCCCGACGCCGGGGACATCATTTGCCGGTGACGTCCTCCCCACGGGGTTGCTGTGCGTTGTCGGGTGCATTGAGATATCCGATGCTCGAGACGACGTAGGGGATCGCAAAGTTGGCCAGTGCGCGCACAACGAGGGCTGGGTCGATGTCACCTCCGAGCAGCTGCGCGCCCTGGTTCACGGCGAGCAGGACTGTGCCCACGACGAGCGCGACGGGAAGAGCGACCTGTCTTGTCGCTCCACTCAGGATCGGCAGAGCCCACCGTGTCCAGAACGTCGTCCGCATTCGCTGATGGTTGCAACTGGCGGCCTGTCTGAATGTGAGCGCGGGTACGGTACGGACCGCCGGTCCGGTTGACCCATGCCGTGCCGAGTCCAGCGCGACAGGCGCCGTCGACGTCCCAGGGGTGGACGGCCACGAGGATCATGTCCATCGGGTCTCCAAAAGGCGCTTCGGCTACCGGTGCGGAGTGGTCCCGGCTGACAATGCGATCACCAGAACGGTCGTCCTTCATGCGGTCCCTGATCCCGGTGCATGTGCACGGCCACCTATCCGCCGATCGAGCGAAGCCCGTCGAGGTCGATCACGGTGATTCGGCCTCGGCCGAGGGTGATCAGGCCCTGGCCGGCGAGGTCCCCGAGCACCTTGGTGGTGGTCTCCCTCGAGGTGCCGGCCAGCGCCGCGAGCTGTTCGTGGGTGATCCGCACCTGTCCGCCGCGCAGACGGCTGCGGCCCTGGGCGAGGGTGGCGACGGTCCCTGCGACTCGCTCGGGCACCGACTTGAAGACCGCGTCGCTGAGTCGCTGCTCGAGCTCGCTCAGCCGGCGGCCCATCGTCTCGGCGATCCGCGCCGCGATCCGCGGATCGCCCAGCAGCAGGCGGCGTACGTCGGACTGGCTCATCACGCATACGACGACCTCGTCCATCGCCTCGGCGAACGAGCCGTGCATCTGCTGGCCCACCGCGACCATCTCACCGAAGATCGTTCCCGGCTCGATGATCGCCGTGGTCAGCGCGCGACCGTCCTCGGAGACCCGGAAGATCCGGATCCTTCCCATCTTGAGGATGAAGAGCGCCTCCACCGGCTGGTGGGGCGAGAAGACGAGCGAGCCGGCCGGGTAGGTCCGCATGGGCGCGGCCTGCGCCATCGATTCCATCTCCTGGTCGTCGAGGTCGCAGAAGATGTCCACCTCCGACATGCACCACACCCGCTCGGGGTTGTCGGCTGCGTCCTGGATCTGCATGTCGTCCTCTCGTCGTCCGGGGGCCCACGGTCGGGCTTGGCCGGCGATCCCGCCGAGGCTCTCACCGTTGACGCACGTCCTGTGCCCGCCGGTCACTGTCATCGTGCCACCACCGGGGCGCTCAGGCCCGCTTGCGCAGGCCGCCGGCCACGAGGACCGCGGCAACGACGCCGAACAGGAGGTGCTCGATGAAGAAGGTCCACCAGCCTGCCATCTCGGCCATGTCGGCGATCGGGTCTCCGGCATCGAAGATCGCCGCCGTGACGGGCAGACCGATGAAGGCACTGACCACGAAGACCAGCGCGCCGTAGACCAGACCGATGCCCGCGATCGCGCCGACGCCCAGCCTCAGCCTCGCGACCGCCAGGCCCAGGATGGCGCCGTACATGGCGCCGGTCATCATGTGGATCACAGCGCCGAGGATCGCGACGCCTGCAGTGACGACGAAGCCATCGCCATCCATCTGATGGGCCATCATCGACTCCATCATGGAGTCCGGGGCCGCCAGCAGGCTGGCGATGTGGTGCAGCGGTGTGAAGAACCCGGTGTCCTTCAGGTACGACGCGACCATCGCGTACACACCCATCGCCACCGACGCGACGACGCCGGCGCCAGCGCCGTAGGCCGCGCCCCTGATCAGGCTCGGGCGAGTGGTGGACCGGACATCTGTGGTGCTCATGATTGACCTCCTGGAAGATGGGCAGTTGACGCACCCAAGTTGTCCCTGTGGGGCGGTCCTGGTCGGTGAGCGCCGTTACACAACCGGCAGTGCGTTCGCGGGTGAGGTCCGGGAGCAGCGCCCTGGCATCTCACGCAGGCGGGGCGGCGCGGACCTCGACGCTCTTCCAGAAGGCGACGCGGCCCTTGATCCTCCGGGCCAGGAAGGTCGGTCTGCGATATGTCCAGGCCGCATCGGGGTCGACGACTCCGCCGACCTCCACCGCGTAGTAGCGGGCCTTTCCCTTCCACGGGCAGATGCTCGTGGTCGAGCTCGGTCGGATGTGCTCGCGGCGGATCGACTCCTCGGGGAAGTAGTGGTTGCCCTCGACGACGACGGTGGCCTCGCTCTCGGCGATCACGATGCCCTGGAACACGGCTTGCATCCTCATGTGGTTCTCCTCGATCTCGGTCCTTCGACGCTAGGCCGAGCGACGCAACCGGACCGTAGGCGTCGTCACAGAGCGGCGCGACGCTCCGCCTCGGTACGGATCGTGGTGAGCGACTCCCTGACGGCAGCCAGCCAGCTCCGCTCCACGAGGTCGCCCCAGCGCTCACCGAGCGCGCCGAGGTCGGTGCCCATCTCGCCGGTATAGGTCAGTCGAGTGCCGGCGTCGGTCTCCTCGAGCTCGAAGGTCTCTGCGACGTGCGGCACGGGCCCGCGCACGAGCCGGAAGCTGATCCGCACCGACGGTTCGAAAGCCACGGTCTCCACGGTGACCGCGACCAGTCCGCCGCCGACAGGAGTGCGGTGGGTCGCCAGCACCAGGCCCTCGCCTCGCACGAGGATGTCGACCTTCTCCTGCATCAGACGCGGGCGACGTGCGGCGTAGGGTGCCGCAGCCGTCGCGTAGACCACCTCGCGGGGGGCGGCAATATCGACGACGAGTGGTCCGAGCGGCCGCGTACGTCGACCGAAGCCGAGGTCCAGGGCGAGTCGGCCGGTGACGAGACCGACGTAGGTGCCGGCAGCTGCGGCGCCGAGGGCAGCGATCGAGCCGATTGCTGGGGCGAGCCGGCTCACGACTTCTCTCCCACCAGCAGCACGTAGTCCAGGATGCCCTCGCGGATCGCAGCTTGGGCTGCGGCGAGCACCGGACCGGCTCGGGTGAGGTCGACGCCAAGCTCCTCAAGCCGTCCTGGACTGGTCATGCGGACCAGCTCGAGCCGAGCGGCGACCTGTCGGACCATCTCCTCGAGAGCCGTCGTGTGGTGCTCGACGGTGGTGATGCGGAGGCCGACGCCGGTGAGGATCGACAGGTAGTCCTCAACGGGTCGGGCGTCGGCGATGCAGGCCACCCACGCGGCGATACCGGTCAGCTCGGGCGGAAGTCGATCGGGGTCCGCCGTGAGGTCGGTGAGACCGACCCGGCCGCCGGGGCGCAGCACCCGCGCCATCTCGGCGGCAGCGGTGACCTTGTCGGGGAAGGTGCAGAGAGCGCACTCGCAGACGACCGCGTCGAAGTCGGCGTCGGGCAGCGGCAGCGCCTCGGCGTCGCCGAGGTGGAAACGCGCCCGGTCGGAGAGTCCGCTGGACCGCGCAGCGCCGGTGGCGAGCGTGACGTTGACGGCGGAGAGATCGACCCCGTCGACGTACGCGTCGTACTCCTTTGCGGCGAGCAGGCTGGTGGTGCCGATGCCCGACGCGACGTCTGCCAGCCGATCTCCCGGCCGCACGCCGATGGTGTCGAGCAGACGGCGCGTGAGCCGGAGGCCGCCAGGGTGGTACGACGGCCCCAGCAGGAGTGCGACCGCGTCGGAGGAGTAGCCGGTCGCACAGCACGCCTTGAGCGTCGCCCCATCGGCGACGGGGTCGAGGGTCATCGCTGAACCTGCCGGCTGCCGTAGCGGGTCGGGGTCAGGAACGGCTGGAGCGGCCTCGCGTTGGGCACCACGTCCGCGACGTCGACCCCCGACATCTGGGCCCTGACTTCTTCCCGGTAGCCAACGGAGTTGTAGGCGCAGAACGGGATCAGCCGACCATCGGGCGTGATCTCCTCGACGCAGCACTTCATCAGCTGACGCACGTTCAGCGTGTAGGGGTCGAGGAAGTCCTGGACGACGATCATGAACGCGTTGTCCTCGATGCCCACGAGCGCGTCCGGCAGGTTCACGCCGCAAGCGTCGGCGCAGTCGAGGGCTTCCGCGACCCGCCTCAGCTGTGCGCCGTTGGTCTCGGTGCCGACGAACGCCGACGCACTCCACAGCCTCTCCAGCGCATGGCGGACGTCGTAGTCGGGCACCACCCGGTTGCTCACGTAGTCGAGGTAGTCCTCCACCTGGAGCAGCCGAGGGATCGGCACCAGCCCGAAGTCGGCGTCATCCGGATGGCCCTGGGTGAGTAGGTAGGTGATCGAGCGACAGGTCGGCGCGCAGCACGGAACCGGGAAGAAGTCGTCGGTGCGAAACCATTGGGGGAGCTGTTCGGCGATCGCGTGGAGCACGTCGGAGTTCGTGAGCCGGGTGAGCGGGTCGAACTCGACGTGCCGTCCGGAGTGGGTGACTGGTTGGAACGCCACCGACCGTACTGCCGGGTGGGCGATCCCGTGCCGGATCACGGGTCCGATCTCGTGCTCGTTGAGGTCCTTCTCGATCGCGGCGACCAGGGTCACGGTGAGGCCCGCCTCGGCACAGTTGTCCAAGGCCTGCTGCTTGACGTCGCGCAGGTCACGGCCGCGAATCGCCTTGTGCGTCGCAAGGTCGAACCCGTCGAACTGGAGGTAGATGTTGACTTTGCTGCCAGGGTGATTGCGATTGCCGAGCTCGGCGACGAAGCGCTTGTCGGAGGCGAGCCGGATGCCGTTGGTGTTGAGGTTGACCGATTTGATCGGGCTGGCCTGTGCTAGGTCGATCATCTGCAGGATCTGCTGGTGAATCGTCGGCTCTCCGCCCGAGAACATGACCACCTCGGGCTCGCCCTCCGCGGCCACGAAGGTGTCGATCATCCGCTGGCACTGCTCGATGGTGATCGAGTAACCGTCGGGCCCGTTCTCGCGCGGAGTACCGGAGTCGGCGAAGCAGATCGGGCAGTCCAGGTTGCACCCCGTGTTCACCTCGATGATCCCCAGGCACGCGTGCTGCTTGTGCTCAGGGCACAGTCCACAGTCCTGGGGACAACCGTCCTTGACCTCGGTCTGGGTCTGCAGCGGCCGGGTGCCGGGCTTGTTGAACCGCTGGGCATCGACATACATCTGCGCATCGCCGTACACCCGGGCCTCGAACTCCCCGTGCTCGGCGCACCGCTTGCGCAGGAAGACCTGGTCGTCGCGGACGTTGACCTCGGCGTCGATCGTGGCCTTGCAGACCGGACAGATCGACTTCGTCAGCTCCAGGAACACCTCGTCGCGCTCGCGGTCGGTCGCGTCGTGTGTCGTCATGTCCCAAGACGCTACGCGGCCGCTCCCGACCCGTTCGGTGTGCTCGCTCACAGAAGGGTGCCGGTGCGGTCGGGGATGCTGGGTGTCATGACCGCCACTGCCGATCGCTCTCTCCGCAGGAGGGACCTTCCTTCTGTGCGGATGGGTCTCGTCGCCGGGACCACCGCCCTGCTCTGCTGCGTGGGCCCCACCGCACTGGCACTGCTCGGGATCGTCAGCGCCGGAACGGCCTTCGCGTGGTCCAACGACCTGTACGGCGGCTACGCATGGTGGTTCCGCCTCGGCGGCCTCGTCCTGCTTGCGCTGCTGGTTCTCGTCGCGCTGCGTCGCCGCAACCAGTGCAGCCTCGGAGGCGTCCGCCGCAACTGGCCCCGGCTCGCGCTGGCCCTGGGCGTCGCGGTCGCGACGTACCTCGTCCTCTACGCCGTGACCACCTGGCTCGGCACCTTCGCCTGACCCTGTCCCACCTTCCTGAGGAGCCATATGACCCGCTCGACGCTGACGCGCGTTCCGCTCGACCTGTTGCTGGCCGACCCCGAGGGCGCACCGGCCCGCCTGGGTGACTACCTCGCCGCGGACCTGACGGTGGTGCAGCTGGTGCGGTACTTCGGCTGCCTGCCCTGCCAGGACTGGCTGGTCGAGCTCGACCGGGCTGTCGAGTCACTCGCCGACGGACCCGGCACGGTCGGCGCGATAGCGGTCGGCGGCTCTGCGGACTACCAGGCACGGTGGCTGCGCGACGAGCGGGGCGCCACCCTCCCGCTGCTTCTGGATCCGGAGCAGCGTGTCCGAGACGCCGTCGGCGCGGGCAAGCCCCTCGGCTGGCGCATGTTGAACCCCAAGGGTGGGGTCTCCTACGCTCGCTCGCTGCGACGCGGCTACCGACCTCAGAGGATCACCCGCGACACCGTCCGCTCTCCCGGGGTGGTCGTGCTCGACCGCGACGGCACCGTGCGCTGGGCATACCTCGGCACCCGGATCGGCGACTACCCGTCGTTGGAGCGCGTGCGGGCTGCAATCGGCGCGCTCTGAGTCCAGCGCCTCACCATTCCGAGGGCGAGGAGCGCCACGATCGCACCGACGAAGACCGGCCAGCCCAGCCAGGACACCGTCGACGCCAACCACTGCTGCACGCCCGCGGCGCCATCGACGACCGGGTCGCGGTCGGCGCCGGCGTGCAGCACCCGAAGCTCCCACGCGCCGTACCAGGCCACGTAGGCACCAGCGACCAACACGAGTCCGCCCGCGACCCGGGGCAGCACCGCGCCGGCCCGCCGCACCCGGTCGATCAGGCCACGGCGGGCCATCGCGACGGCCACCGCCGCGGCGCCCACCACGAACCCCATGCCTGCGGCATACGCAAGGAACAGCACGCCACCCTCAACCGCCGATCCGGCCCGGAACGCGGTCACCACCACGGCCAGGAACGGCCCGATCGTGCAGCCCAACGAAGCCACGGCGTACGACGCCCCGAAGCCGGCCATCGAGCCCAGACTGTCAGTGACTTGTCGCGGGTCCCGGCGGTCCCGGCGGCTCCAGCTCGGCAGCGGCACGCTCCGGCCCATCATCACCCACCCGCCAACGGTGGCCAGCACCACTCCGAGCACCACCGTGATCCACGGCAGATGCCCCGTCACCGAAGAGGCAACGGGCATGATCGCCAGTCCGAAGACCGCGAACACGCCGGCGAAACCAAGCGTCATCGCCGCGGTGGCGCGGACCGCGCGGACCGCGACCCCGGAACGGCTGGCGTGTTCGTCGAGCACGAAGATCCCGAGATAGGCCGGCAACAGGGCAAAGCCACAGGGATTGACCGCGGCGAGCATGCCCGCACCGACGGCCAGCGACATCGCGTCCGCCGACGGGGCGTTCATCACCCCGCCAGGTCTGCGACGAGGTCCTCGAGCTCACCGTTGTCGAGATAGCCCTCGAGCACGATCTCCCCGTCCGCGTCGATCACCGTGTAGGTGCTCTGCGCGGTGACGCGGAAGTGGTTCCAGACGACGCCCTCCTCGTCGACCAGATGGGTCACGTTGCTGATCTCACCGGCCAGTGCCTCGATCTCGGCCTGCGCGTCCAGTCCACCGACTCCGACGACGTGGACCCGTCCGGCGTACTCCTTGCCGAGGCCGCTGACGGTAGGGATCTGCGCTCGGCAGGTCGGGCACCACGGGGTCCAGAACCACAGGACCGTCGGTACGCCCTCGAGACTGCTGCCGTCGAACCGCCCGCCGTCGAGCGTGGTCGCGGTGAAGTCCAGGTCTGCGGTCGTGCCGGTGCCGGCCATCGCCTCCCCAGGGCCGGCTCCGGCGGTGGAGCTCTCCGCACCGCAGCCTGCCACCGATAGCATCAGCAGGACCACGAGTCCGGGCAGGCTTCGCATGCGACCAGTCTCCCCCCATCGCAAAACGGCTACTGTGAGCGCGGTCACCGAGCGCTCCCTCCTGGCGAGCACACACTGACGACATGAGCTGGCGAGGTGCCCTCGCGTTGCCGACCGGCCTCTTGGTGCTGACGTCGGCGTGCACCACCGCGCCGGAGGAGCGGGCGCCCGTGCCGTCAACCAACGCGCGGGCCAGTAGCACGGCGGTCAGTGAGACGCCGGCGACTGTCGAGGGCCCATCGGCTCTCGACGCCCCAAACCACCCCTCCCTGCCCGAGCCGCTCGTCGACACCGCTGACCTCGTCTCCGGGGGACCGCCGCCCGACGGCATCCCAGCGATCGACGATCCCCGATTCGATCCGGCGTCCGAGGTCGGCTGGCTCGAAGACGACGACCCGGTGCTCTCGCTGACCGTCAATGGCGAGTCGCGCGCCTACCCGCTGCGGGTGATGGCCTGGCACGAGATCGTCAACGACACCGTCGACGGCGTCCCAGTCGCGGTGACCTACTGCCCGCTGTGCAACTCCGGCGTCGCCTTCAAGCGCCACGTCGACGGCCGACTTCTCGACTTCGGCACATCGGGCCTCCTCTACGGCAACAACCTGGTCATGTACGACCGCCAGACCGAGTCGCTGTGGCCACAGCTCACCGGACAGGCCTCCGTCGGCGTGCTGACCGGAGCCCAGCTCGAGGCCATCCCGATGGGCATCGTCGGCTGGGAGCAGTTCCGCGAGACCCACCTCGACGCGATGGTTCTCACGAGCGACACCGGCTTCATCCGGGACTACCACCTCAACCCGTACGCCTGGTACGACGACGACCCCGACGGCGACCTGCTCATCGACCCGCCGGGGGGCATCGACAGCCGACTGCCGGTCAAGGAACGCGTCGTCGGCATCACGATCGGTCGGAAGTCGGTGGCCATCCGTCGCTCGCTGATCACCGGCGAGCGGGTGGTTCCCGTGACCGTCGGCGGCCGCGACCTGGTCGTGTGGCACGACCCGGGCCAGGCGTCGGCCCTCGGCGCCGAACGGATCCCCGACGGACAAGAGGTCGGCAGCGTGGGCGTCTTCCAACCCATGCTCGACGGCCGGTACCTCACCTTCGACGTGCGCGACGGTCGCCTGGTCGACGAACAGACCGACTCCACCTGGAACGTCCTGGGCAGGGCCACAGCCGGGAAGCTCAAGGGCAGCAACCTACGGGCCGCGGTGCACCTCGACACGTTCTGGTTCGCCTGGATCGGATTCCATCCCCGCACCCGGGTGATGGAGTGACGGCCCCGGCCGGACAGAGGCGCCTCAAGCAGGCTCGACCTGGACCCTCTCCCCCGCGAGTCCCCCGTAGCTCGCAGGCTGACCTGCGGTTTCATCGGGTGGAGCCTCGCGGGGCCGCCGGCCGCTCCGATCTCACCATCCACGGCCTTCGCCGCTCCGCCCTCACGCTGGCCGGCCAGCACGGCGCCACTAATGCCGAGCTCCAGGCACGCGCCGGCAGCGCAGGTAGGACATAGTCAAGTCCAGGTCGGTACAAAGGCGCCCGCCGCGGCGAGGATCCCGATCGCGGCGAGCACCACCATGTTGGTCCTGCTACCGAACTTGAGGTTCATGAACCCACCAGGGCGACGCAGATGGTGTACGCGGTTAGCTCGAGCTGGACCCGATTGGCTTCGGGGCATGCCCGCTTCATTGCCTGGCCGCCTCGACGACAGCGAGAATCTGCTCGGTGATCAGCTGTGGATCCTCGTGCTCCACCGCGGCCCCGTTGTGGACCACCTGCTCGGCTCGCGGACTGAGTACGAACCAGCCGCGCTGGGTCTGCACGTTCGTCCGCTTCAGCGACTCCTCACCTGGATAGGCGAAATCCTTGATAGCCGCAGCTGAGTACTTCGTGCTGATCACCGTCATCGGAATGTCCCCGATGAGCCGGCGGGCAGCCCAAGCATCCTTCTCGATCTGCAGGAAGTCGCGATGCTCGACGTTGCTCGGATTGTCCCATCGGGTGAGCTCGACGATCTCCGCCGGCGGGTTCGGGTACGGCGCTGTGACTTCCACCAACACCATTCCGGCGATCTGGTCGGGGTGCTTGAACGCGTACCCGGCCGGGATGTAGCCGCCGCCGTAGCTTCCGACCATGACGTACGGCCCCGGGATGTTCCCGGCCTCGATGAGGCCCTCGAGGTCTGCGACCAGGTCCGCCAACTGGCGCGGACCCGGAGCCGGGCCGCTTCGGCCCAGGTTGGCGCGGTCATAGACGCAGGTCCTGGTGACCTCCGCGACCGACGACTCCGCGAACCCGTAGTAGTCGCTGGCGCTCTCGTCACCGCTCTCCATGATCACGGTGGGTGAACCGGTGCCGGTGCAGCGCACGTACAGCCCACGAGCACCATCGACTTTCACGACCCCGTCGATGAAGGTCGGAGAGCTCGGAGGAGGTTCAGCGCTCGGCGCGGTGGATGAAGAAGGCGGGCTCTTCGCGTCGGGGGTCGGCGCCGGGTCGTCGACCCCGCAGCCGGCCACGATCGCAGCCCCGGCGATGATCCAGACGAGGAATGCCTTCTTAACGAGGATCTGCTGCGTTCGCTTCATGGCGTCCCACCTGTTCTGGCTCCCCACATCTGATGCTCGGCATCAGCCGTCCCAAGCCACAAGGTCACCGCGTCCCGAGCGTCTCGGGAACTTTGGGCAGACCTGTCGGGAAGATCGCGGCGTGGGTGACATGCGGGCAGTCCATCTGCGGCAGCCGCCAGCTGACGCCCGGAGTGGCACGGCTGAACGACCTGGACCTTGACTGCATCGCCAGCGGCCTTCTGGAATCGCCCCTACGCTCTACTGCGGGTCACGGGTCCTTGAAGACGCCGTGATCGCCCACCCTGCGCCACCGGCACCGGAGTTCGTCGTCGACGGTGACGAGCTCGAAGGTCGCGCGGCCGTCCGGGCTGGCGAACGACCAGGTCATCTCAAGGACCCCATCAGCGTTGCGGACCGACCTCACTCTCAGCGAGGCTGGCCACGGCGTGCTCGGATCGGCGGCGTAGGCGTCGCACGCAGGTGCGAACTTCTCCTTCACGACCTTCTTGAACTCGACCAGCCATTCGCGCTTGAGCCGGTGCACGTCGTGATCGAACGCCGCCGTGGTCTCGAACTTCACTCGCCAGCAGTACGGTCGACCGCGTCGCCGGCCACGTCGTCCACGTGGGCGAGAAAGTCATCGACGTCGTCATGGACCGCGACCTGGCCAGCCGCGACGTGTCTGTCGACCTCACGCTCGCGCTCCTGCCAGCGCTGGGTCCAGAACCACGCCTGGTCGGCCGGGACGGGAAGAGCAGCCCGCAACTCAAGGACGCCGTCCTCACGCTCGGTCACCTCCAGTTGGGCGCCAGGCTCGTCGAGGTGCATCCGCTCGCGTACCTCGGCCGGAAGCGCCACGACGCCGCGGCGCTGGAGACTGACATAGCCGTGGTAGCGGTGCTTAGTGTCCATGTCTCGATGATCGCATATTGCCACAACACAGCCAAGCCGTAATGCGGCAAACCGGCCCGAGAGTTGGCATAAGCAGTGTCTCGGGCCGCGCCGCTGACAACGTCGGCGTCAATCTGGCATATATCTGACATAGGCGCCCGACCAGGAATCAACCTGGCGGCACCTAGAACGACAGAAACCGCAGGCTGACCTGCGGCTTCATCGAGTGGAGCCTAGGGGACTCGAACCCCTAACCCCCTGCTTGCAAAGCAGGTGCGCTACCAATTGCGCCAAGGCCCCTGGATGGAACGGTGGTGCTCAGGACTCCGGGAGCTGATCGGTGGCCTCGGCCCAGAGGGCCTGCTCGGCCTTGCTCTCCTGCAGTTTCCTGACGGCGAAGGCGACGCCGGCGGCTGCGAGTGCGGTGAGTACGAGCTTCTTGATCACGCTGTCCTCCGTCGGAGTTTGGGTGCCCGAGGGCAGTGCGTGGAGTGGGCCTAACAGGACTTGAACCTGTGACCTCTTCCTTATCAGGGAAGCGCTCTAACCGTCTGAGCTATAGGCCCGAGTGGTCTGCGGCAGGGTGGAAGCCCCAAACCGCAGACCGGAGGGAACGCTACCCGACCGGAGCCGGGCCGAACAAAACGGGATGCCTTGGTTTCGAGGCTCGCTTCGCTCGCACCTCAACCAGCGGCGGCAGTGCTCAGGCGTCCTCGGCGAGGGTGACCTCGACACCGCCGAGGAGGGCGGCGGCCATGTTGTAGAGGAACGCGGTGAGGGTGGCGCTGGCGGTGATCAGGATGACGTCGATCGCGGCGACGAGCATCGTGAAACCGAGGACGCGGCTGGTGCCGACGTAGTCCTGGACCTGGAAGCTGGAGACGTCCTCGCCGCCGATGCCTTCCTGGATCGTGCTGTTGATCGAGTCCCAGACGCCGGCAGCGCCGAGCACCTGCCACACCATCGCGACCGATACGACGGCGACGACGGCGAAGGCGATCGAAAGCAGGAACGCCGTCTTCATCACCGACCACGGGTCGATCCGGGTCAGCCGCAGGCGCGCGCGCCGCGGGCCGCGCGGCGCAGGCTTGGTGTCGGGCGGCGCAGAGGCGGCGGTCGCTGTCGGGGAGGACGGAGCGGGCGGCGGGAGCGGAGGACCGACGGGGCGGGCCTGGGCACCGAGCTGCGCCGGGGCCTGAGCGGGCGCCAGCGCTGGCGGCGTCGCCTCCTTCGCCTTCCCCTCGCCGGACCGCGGCTTGGGCCGAGGAGTCGTTTCAGCCTCGGTCGCCGACGAGGGGTTGGGGACGGGCACGGTCGTCGGCTCCTTGGTGCGGTCCGACATCAGCCCTCGCTTTCCCCAGGGCTCTCTCCGGCCCCGCTGTCGCCCGAGTCGACGGGCTCTTCAGGACCGATTGTTACATCCGCGTCGGAAACCGGCGATTCGTCCGTCTCGCTGTCGGCGGTCGGAGCGATGCCGGCCGCGTCCTCGTCGACCTTGGACTCGACCGAACGGGCCACGACGGCGACCGCGTCACCCGCCTTCGGGGTCACGAACTTCACGCCCTGCGTCGCCCGGCCCACCGACGGCTTGAAGTTCTCGTCGATCGGGCTGCGCACGACCTGGCCACCTTGGGTGATGGACAGGATCTCGTCGCCGTCCTCGACGATGAACGCGCCGACCAGGCCGCCGCGCTCCTCGTTGGTGAGCCGCATCGTGGTGATGCCGAGGCCGCCGCGGCCGGTCAGGCGGTAGCCGTTGATGCGGGTCCGCTTGGCGTAGCCGGCGTCGGTCATCGTGAAGACGTACTGCAGCTTCACCTCAGCCGCCTCGCCCGTGGCTACGACATCGGTGGCTGTCTCATCGGTGGCTGTCTCATCGGTGGTGGCCGACTCGTCGGTGCCGGCCCCGGCCGGTGCCGGCGCCTCCTCGCCGACCGCTTCCTCGCCGACCGCTTCCTCCGCGGCCATCTGCACCGCGCGGATGACGGACATGGACAGCACCCGGTCGTCGTCGTACTTGAACCGCATGCCGGTGACGCCCGAGGTCGCGCGGCCCATCGGTCGCAGCTGGTCGTCGCCCGCGCGGAACCGGATCGCCTGCCCCTTGCGCGACACCAGCAGGATGTCGTCGTCCGGGTTGACCAGCTCGGCGCCGATCAGCTCGTCGTCGTCCTCGCGGAAGTTGATCGCGATGACGCCGGCCTGGCGCGGGCTGTTGTAGTCGCCGAGCCGAGTCTTCTTGACCAGGCCGTTGCGCGTCGCGAGCACGAGGTAGGGAGCCTGCTCGTAGTCGCGGATCGCGAGCACCTGCGCGATCGACTCGTCGGGCTGGAAGCTGAGCAGGCCGGCGACGTGGCCGCCCTTCGCGTCCCGCGACGCCTCCGGCAGGTTGTAGGCCTTGGTGCGGTAGACCCGCCCGGCCGTGGTGAAGAACAGCAGCCAGTGGTGGTTGGTCGTCGCGATGAAGTGCTCGACGACGTCATCGCCGCGCAGGGTCGCGCCCCGCACGCCCTTCCCGCCGCGCTTCTGGGTGCGGTACTGGGTCGCGAGGGTCCGCTTGGCGTAGCCGCCGCGGGTGATCGAGACGACCAGCTCCTCGTCGGGAATCAGGTCCTCCATCGAGAGGTCCCCGTCCGCCGCGATGATCTGGGTACGGCGGTCGTCGCCGTACTTCTCCACGATCTCGGCGAGCTCCTCGGAGATGATCGAGCGCTGCCGGGTCTCGTCGTCGAGGATGTTCTGCAGGTCGGCGATGGTGAGCTCGAGCTCGGCCAGCCGATCCATGATCTTCTGGCGCTCGAGGGCCGCGAGGCGCCGGAGCTGCATCTCCAGGATCGCGTTGGCCTGGATCTCGTCGATGTCGAGCAGCTCGATCAGGCCGGCGCGGGCCTCCTCGACGTCAGGGGAACGCCGGATCAGCGCGATGACCTCGTCGAGCGCGTCGAGCGCCTTGGCATAGCCGCGGAAGATGTGGGCCTGGCGCTCCGCCTCGGCCAGGCGGTAGCGGGTGCGCCTCTGGATGACGTCGATCTGGTGGGTGACCCAGTTGCTGATGAACTGGTCAACGGAGAGCGTGCGCGGCACCCCGTCGACCAGGGCCAGCATGTTGGCGCTGAAGTTGGTCTGCAGCTCGGTGTGCTTGAGCAGGTTGTTGAGTACGACGCGCGCGACCGCGTCGCGCTTCAGGACTAC
This sequence comes from uncultured Actinomycetota bacterium, assembly GCA_963846535.1. Taxonomy (GTDB): domain Bacteria; phylum Actinomycetota; class Actinomycetes; order Propionibacteriales; family Nocardioidaceae; genus Nocardioides. Next base: position 455,395 of record CAWJWK010000008.1, on the reverse strand, counting down.
GACCAACCGCTGACCCGTCCGGCCGGACGAGTCGTCACGCACGTCGGAGATGCCCTGCACCTTGCCGGAGTCGGCGAGCTCGGCGATCTTCAACGCCAGGTTGTCCGGGTTGACCATGTAGGGCAGCTCAGTGATCGACAGGCAGGTGCGGCCCTTGCTGTCCTCGTCGATCTCGATGACCGCGCGCTGGGTGACCGAGCCGCGGCCGGTGCGGTAGGCCGTCTCGATGCCCTCGCGGCCGACGATCAGCGCGCCGTTGGGGAAGTCGGGGCCCTTGATCCGCTCGATCAGGGCGTCCTGGAGCTCCTCGCGGGTCGCGTCCGGGTGTTCGAGCGCCCACTGCGCACCTGCGGCCACCTCGCGCAGGTTGTGCGGCGGGATGTTGGTGGCCATGCCGACCGCGATGCCGGCCGACCCGTTGACGAGCAGGTTCGGGTAACGCGCCGGGAGGACGGTCGGCTCCTCGGAGCGACCGTCGTAGTTGGGCTGGAAGTTGACGGTCTCCTGCTCGATGTCGCGAACCATCTCCAGCGCCAGCGGCGCCATCCGGCACTCGGTGTAACGCATCGCAGCCGCGGAGTCGTTGCCCGGCGATCCGAAGTTGCCCTGCCCGTGGATCAGCGGCGCCCGCATCACCCACGGCTGCGCGAGCCGGACCAAGGTGTCGTAGATCGCCGTGTCGCCGTGCGGGTGGTACTGACCCATCACGTCACCGACGACGCGCGAGCACTTCGAGAAGCCGCGGTCGGGGCGGTAGCCCCCGTCGAACATGGCGTAGAGCACGCGGCGGTGCACTGGCTTCAAGCCATCGCGTACGTCGGGCAGCGCGCGGCCGACGATGACTGCCATCGCGTAGTCGATGTAGGCGCGCTGCATCGACGTCTGCAGCTCGATCGGCTCGATCCGTCCCCCGGGGCCGGGTCCGTCGCCGCCGAGGTTGCTCTGGGTCTCCGTCACGATTGCTCTCTCTGCCTGTATCTATTGAAAGTCTTAGATTCCGGGATACTTCGGTGGTCGAGTAGCCCGAGCCGCTAGGCGAGGGCGTATCGAGACCCTCAGATATCGAGGAATCGAACGTCCTTGGCGTTGCGCTGGATGAAGGAGCGTCGCTGCTCGACGTCCTCGCCCATCAGGATCGAGAAGATCTCGTCGGCCTGGGCGGCGTCGTCGAGGGTCACCTGGAGCATCAGCCGCTGCTCGGGGTTCATCGTGGTCTCCCACAGCTCCTCGGCGTTCATCTCACCGAGACCCTTGTAGCGCTGGACCGGGTTCTCCTTCGGCAGCTTCTTGCCCTGCTCCTGGCCGTCGCGCGTCAGCAGGTCGCGCTCGGCGTCGGAGTAGACGAACTCGTGCTCGGCCGGCTTGTTCCACCGGATCCGGTAGAGCGGCGGCTGGGCCATGTAGACGTAGCCGTGCTCGATGAGCGGCTTCATGAAGCGGAAGAGCAGCGTCAGCAGCAAGGTGTTGATGTGGTGGCCGTCGACGTCGGCGTCGGCCATCAGCACCACCTTGTGGTAGCGCAGCTTCTCGAAGTCGAACTCCTCCTGGATCCCGGTGCCGAGGGCGGAGATGATCGCCTGCACCTCGGTGTTGGCCAGCACCTTGTCGATGCGCGCCTTCTCGACGTTGAGGATCTTGCCTCGGATCGGGAGGATCGCCTGGACCCGCGGGTCACGGCCCTGCCGGGCAGACCCGCCGGCCGAGTCGCCCTCGACGATGAAGACCTCGCACTCCTCCGGGTTCGTCGACTGGCAGTCCGACAGCTTGCCGGGCAGTCCCCCGCCGCCGAGCAGACCCTTGCGCGAGCGGGCGAGCTCGCGCGCCTTGCGCGCGGCGTTGCGCGCGGTGGCGGCGGCCTGCGACTTGCGGATGATCTCCTTGCCCTCGGTCGGGTTCTCCTCCAGCCAGGCACCGAGCTGGTCGTTGACGATGCGCTGCACGAAGCCCTTGGCCTCGGTGTTGCCGAGCTTGGTCTTGGTCTGGCCCTCGAACTGCGGCTCGCCGAGCTTGATCGAGATGATCGCGGTCAGGCCCTCGCGGATGTCCTCGCCGCTGACCCGGTCCTCGCGCTTCTTGATCAGGCCCCACTGCTCGCCCCACCCGTTGACCAGCGAGGTCAGCGCCGAGCGGAAGCCCTCTTCGTGGGTGCCGCCCTCATGGGTGTTGATCGTGTTGGCGAAGGTGTGGACCGACTCGTTGTAGCCGGTGTTCCACTGCATCGCGACCTCGAGGCTCATGTGGCTCCCCGCATTGTCCGGGTCCTCGGGCGTGTCGGCCTCGAACGAGATGATCGTCGGGTTGGCCGCGGTCTTGGTGCGGTTGATGTGCTCGACGTAGTCGACCAGCCCGCGCTCGTACTTGAAAACCTGCTTGAGGCCACCGCCCGTGCGCTCGATGGCGCCGGTGTGTCCCTGGTCGACCTCGTTGTTGATGGTGTCATCGGCCACGGCGTCGGCGACCTCGCCGGCCTCCGGGCGCTCGTCGTAGACGACGATCTCGAGGCCCTTGTTGAGGAAGGCCATCTCGCGGAAACGAGTGGTGATCGTCTCCAACGAGTACGCCGTGGACTCGAAGATGTCCGAGGAGGCGTACCAGGTCACCGTGGTGCCGGTGCCCTCCCCCTCCTCGAGGTCGCGCACCTCGCGCAGCGGGTAGTCGGGGTCGCCGAGGGAGAACTCCTGCTCCCACAGCTTGCCCCGGTTGCGGACCTCGACCTTGAGGTGGCTGGACAGCGCGTTCACGACGGAGACGCCAACGCCGTGCAGACCGCCGGACACCTTGTAGCCGCCGCCGCCGAACTTGCCGCCCGCGTGCAGCACCGTCAGCGCGAGGGTCACCGCCGGCAGCTCCTGGCCGGCCGCGGTGTCGGTGGGGATGCCGCGGCCGTTGTCCTCGACCCGGATCCCGCCATCGCCCTGGAGGGTGATGACGATCCGGTCGCAGTAGCCGGCGAGCGCCTCGTCGACCGCGTTGTCCACGATCTCCCAGATCAGGTGGTGCAGGCCGCGCTCACCGGTCGAGCCGATGTACATGCTCGGCCGCTTGCGCACCGCCTCGAGGCCTTCGAGGACCTGGATCATGGAGGCGTCGTAGCCACCGTCCGGAGTGTTCGATGTGGCCCCGTTGGTCGGGGTCGACGTCGGATCTGCAGCGGTCACGGCACCTCTTCGGTTCTGGATCTGCGGACACACAGAAGGCCCGACGTTCACGCTTGTGGGGCGTGCGCCCGGCCTGATGTCCATGATACCGCTCGGAGTGGCTCTGAACACGTTGCCGTCCCGTGGGTCGGGGGGTCTGTGGACGAAAAACCGCCCTGAGTGGCGCAGCGAGGCCATTTCCAGCGCCGAACAGGGGTGCTTCCAAGCCCCCATACGCCTACCCGGGCCGTCAGGCCGTCTCAGAGCGGCGCACGGGAGATCACCCGTAGGTGTCGCGCGGACCTCGCGCGTCACGCAACCCGCGACGCCCGTGCTTCCAGCTCGGGGCGTTCGGTCCGAGCACCTCGACCACCAGCACGGTGCCGTCGCCGAGCTCGGTGTTGAGCCGGTTGACGATGCTCGGCGCGAGCAGCTTGAGCTGGGTCGCCCAGGCGGTCGACTCGGTGCGGACGACGAGGGTGCCGTCGACGAGGGTCTCGGGTGTGGAGTGCGCACCGATCTCGGGGCCGACGACCTCGGTCCAGCGCGCGAAGACGCCACGCACCTGCAGGTCGAGACCCCAGCCGTGCTGGTCGATGAGCCGGCCCACCTCGCCGGCGAGCGGCTGCGGGTCGCGCTCGTCGGGGTAGGCGCCGCTCATCCCACCCTGGCTGCCGCGGCGCGCCCGCGCGGCCTTGGTGCCCGGTCGTCGACGCTTGCGCGCCGCCGGAGTGCCGGGCGCGACCGCGCCGCGCATCATCGAGCGGGCCAGGTCGAGGCCGTCGGGCTGGTGCTCCTCGACCGGTTCATCAGGAGACACGGGTCACCTCCCCTCCTGCGACCGCGAAGGTCACGCCTGCCAACACGTCGGGCACGTCCTCCCGGACCGCCGCGGTCACCAGCACCTGCTCCGCCCCCGCCACCAGCTCGGCGAGCTGGCTGCGACGATCGGCGTCGAGCTCGGCGAACACGTCGTCGAGGATCAGGATCGGGTCATCCCCGTCCGCGCGCAACAGGTCGTACGACGCGAGCCTCAGCGCGAGCGCGAACGACCAGGACTCCCCGTGCGATGCGTAGCCGCGGACCGGCAGCCGGCTCTCCTCGCCGGGCCCGAGCGTGAGCAGCAGCTCGTCGCGGTGCGGCCCGACCAGCGTCAGGCCGCGGCCGACCTCCTCGTCCTGGCGTCGCGCCAGCTCCTCGCGGAAGGAGTCGGAGAACGACGAGCGGTAGCTGATCCGGGCATCGTCGCGGGTTGCTCCGCGGGCGACCGCCTCGTAGGCCTTCCCGAGGTACGGCGCCAGGTCGGCCACCAGCGCGATCCGGGCGTCGAGCAGCTCGGTGCCGGCGCCGACCAGGTGGTCGTCCCACACGGCCAAGGTGGCCAGCGCGGCGTCGCGGCTGCTGCCGCGCGCAGCGAAGATCGTCTTGAGCAGGCTGTTGCGCTGCTTCAGCACGCGGTCGTAGTCGGCGCGCACGCCCGCCAGACGTGGCGTGCGCAGGACCAGCAGGTCGTCGAGGAACCGCCGGCGCTCCGCCGGGTCGCCCTTCACCAGCGCCAGGTCCTCCGGGCTGAAGACGACCGTGCGGAGCACGCCGATCAGGTCCCGCACCCGCGGCAGCGGCGACTTGTTGATGCGCGCACGGTTGACGCGGCCGGGGTTGAGCTCCACCTCGAGGACGGCGGTGCGCCCGTCGCGCACCACCGCCGCCCGCACCAGTGCCTGCTCCGCGCCGGCCCGGATCAGCGGTGCGTCGGTCGCGACCCGGTGCGACGCCAGCCGGGACAGGTAGTCGATCGCCTCGACCAGGTTGGTCTTGCCCTGCCCGTTGCGCCCGACGAACGCCGTCACGCCGGCGTCGAGAGGGACCTCCACGTCGCCGTACGACCGGAAGTCGTGAAGGGTCAGGTGCGAGACATGCACCCGGCCATCATCCCCCGCGGCACCGACGCCCGCGCCCCTGCGTAGGGCGATTTGTCGATTGGGTCTGCCGGATGATGTTTCAAGACGGCCCACGGGACCTAGGCTGCACTCCATGACTCAACCTCCAGTTCCCCCGCCCCCCGGCGGCTACGGCGGGCCGCCGGCCCAGCCGGTCAACCCCGCTGGTCCCTTCTTCGTCTCCGTGCTGGGCCAGGAGCAGGGCCCCCTCGACTTCAACGGCCTTGCCCAGATGGCCGTCGCCGGTCAGCTCAAGGGCGACACCCCGGTCCGCTCCGGGGACAGCCAGCAGTACATCGCAGCCAAGGACGTGCCCGGTCTCTTCTCCGACAAGGAGTGGCTGACCATGGTGCTCATCGCCTGGATCGGCGGCAGCCTCGGCATCGACAAGTTCTACAAGGGTGAGACCGGGCTCGGCGTCGCCAAGCTCCTCACGTGCGGCGGTTGCGGCATCTGGGCGCTCTACGACGCGATCATGATCGCGATCCGCAAGCAGCACGACGTCGACGGCCGTCCCTACCGCTGAGCCGCCGGCTCGGCTCGACCACATGACCACGACGACCCCGTCCGCCCACGAGGAGCACCTGCTCCTCCGACGTCTTCGCATCTCGGGTGCGGAGGTCGTCGCGGCGGGCGGGGTCGCCGGCATCGGTGCGGCGTTCCTGCTGTCGCCCGACCACATCGAGGACGGGCCGGTCATCTGCCCGTTCCGCGCCCTCACCGGGCTGCCGTGCCCCGGCTGCGGCCTGACCCGGTCCTGGGTCTACGCCGCGCACGGCTGGTGGCAGGAGTCCTTCGCCGCCAACGCCTTCGGCATGGTGCTCGTCGCCGCGCTCGTCGCGCTGGCCGTAGTGGTCGTCGTCCGCCGGGTACGACGCGTCCGCCCGCCCGACCTCGACAAGGTCATGCGCCACCCGTGTCGCGCTCGGCGTCCTCGCGCTCTGGCTCGTGTACGCCGCCGTCCGGCTGGTCTACGCGCTGTAGCGCCGTCCGGATCAGCCGTCGGTCGGCGGCGGCGGCGACATGGTCGGGGGAACGTCCTTCCGCGTGACCGCGTGCCCACCGAAGCCGGCACGCATCGCCGCGACCGCCTTCATCGCGACGTCGTCGTCCTGCCGTGAGACGAAGCGGGCGAACAGGCTCGCCGCGATCGCCGGCATCGGCACTGCGTTCTCGATCGCCGCCTCCACCGTCCACCGGCCCTCCCCCGAGTCCTCCGCGTAGCCCCGGAGTCCGTCGAGGTGCTCGTCGGAGCGGAGCTGCTCGACGAGCAGGTCCAACAACCAGGAGCGGACCACGGTGCCGGTGCGCCAGGAGGCGAAGACGTCAGGCACGTTCTCGACGATGTCGACCTTCTCGAGCAGCTCCCAGCCCTCGGCATAGGCCTGCATCATCGCGTACTCGATGCCGTTGTGAACCATCTTCGCGAAGTGGCCGGCGCCCGGGGTCGGACCGCAGTGCACGATCCCGTCGGGGCTGTCGCCCGGCTTGAGCGCCTCGAACGCCGGCATCACCTTGGCGGCGTCGGCCTCGGCGCCGCCATACATCAAGGCGTAGCCGTTCTCCAGCCCCCAGACACCGCCGGAGACGCCGCAGTCGACGAACCCGATGCCCTTCTCCGCTAGCGCGGCGGCGTTGACTGCGTCGTCGGTGTACTTCGAGTTGCCGCCGTCGACGACCAGGTCGCCCTCGCCCAGCAGCTCCTTGAGCTCGGCGATCGTGGAACGGGTCGCCTCACCGGCGGGGATCATCACCCACACGACCTTGGGGCCGGGCAACGCCTCGACCAGCGCCTCGAGGCTGTCGACGTCGCGGACCGCGGGATCGCGGGAGTAGCCCACCACCGTGAGGCCGGCGTTGCGCATCCGGGTGCGCATGTTGCCGCCCATCTTGCCAAGGCCGATGAGTCCGATGTGCATCGAGAGCTCCTATCCCAAGAGACGTCGGGGCATCAAGAGGTAGCGGAAGGCCCCTGCGTGGTCCGAGACCGACTCGTCAGCGGTGCCGGTGATGACGACCGGCTTCGAGGCCTGCGTGAAGGCCAGCTCGACGACCGCTTCGTCGATGACGGCGAGTCCGTCGAGGAGGAACTGCGGGTTGAAGCCGGTGACCAGGTCCTCGCCCTCGATCTGCGCCTCCACCGACTCCGACGCCTGGGCCTCGTCACCGGAGCCGGCGTCGAGCGTCAGGACGCCGTCCTTGAACGCCAGCTGGACGGCGGTGTTGCGCTCGGCGACCAACGACACGCGCTTGAGCGACTCGATCAGGGACGCCTTGTCGAGCTTGGCCACGGTCAACCGCTCGCTCGGGAACAGGCTGCGTACCTTGGGGAACTCGCCGTCCAGCAGCCGCGTCGTCGTACGACGAAGGCCGCCGGGGCCACTGCCCTCGAATCCGATGAGGCCATCGCCGCTACCGCTCGCCGACAGCGCGATGGTGACTTCGGACCCGGCGGTCAGCGACTTGGCGGTGTCGCCGAGCACCCGGGCGGGGACCAGCGCGGCCAGGCTGGCATCCGGCTGACCGGGGTTCCAGGCGACCTCGCGCTGAGCGAGTCGGAATCGGTCGGTGGCCAGGAGCGCGATGGTGTCGCCCTCGATCTCGATCCGCACACCGGTGAGGACGGGCAGCATGTCGTCGCGGCCGGCGGCCGTGACGGCCTGGGCGACGGCGTGCGCGAACGCCTCGCTCGGCACGGTGCCGGTGGCGGCGGGCATGTCGGGGATGGACGGGTAGTCCTCGACCGGCATCGTCTGCAGCGAGAACCGGGCGGATCCACAGGTCAGAGAAACCCGGGCTCCGTCGATCATCAGGTCGACCGGCTTGGCCGGGAGGCTGCGGCAGATGTCGGCGAGCAGTCGGCCGCTCACGAGCGCGGAGCCCTCGTCGCTCACCTCGGCAGCGACGGTCGCACGACACGAGGTCTCGTAGTCGAAGGTGGAGAGGACCAGGCCCTCGTCGCCGGCCTGGATCAGCAGTCCGGCCAGGACCGGGGCACTCGGGCGCACCGGGAGGCTGCGGGCGGCCCAGGCGACGGCATCGGCGAAGACATCGCGTTCGACACGGAACTTCACGGTGCTTCCTTACACGTCAATGGAGATGCGGGCAGTTGGAGCGGTCGGCGCTGTCGGGCGGCGCTGTCGGGCGGCGCGAGGAACTACAGGAATGTGCGCAGGTGCATCCTGCCACGGCGGCTGTTGTCCACAGTTGGGTGGCGCGGAGATTGTTCAGGGCGAAATGGAGCATATGAATTATGGGAGTAGTCATAGCGTCGGTGGAATCTGTGGAGAGCCGGTGTCCGCGCAGGTGAGGTGCGGTTTTGCGCTGTGGACAGCGATGTGGAGCGACGCCGTACGACGTAGCGACGGATGTGGATGGCGAATGCCTGTGGAATGACAGGACCGGTTCGGCCACAGAATCCTCCCCGTGTAGTTCGCACCAATTCGAGGGTTTCGTCCACAAGGAGCCGGGTCGGACCGGTCACGCCTGGCGGGCCGTCATCTTCACGCGGTTGGTGAGCTCGCTGACCTGGTTGAAGACGGCGCGACGCTCACCGAGGAGCTGGTTGATCTTCCGCTCGGCGTACATGACCGTCGTGTGGTCGCGGTTGCCGAACTGAGCGCCGATCTTGGGCAGCGACAGGCCGGTGAGCTCGCGGCACAGGTACATCGCGATCTGGCGCGCCATCACCAGGTGCCGGCCGCGGCTCGGGCCGGTGAGCTCCTCGATGGAGAGCCCGAAGTACGCCGCCGTCTGGGCGATGATCAGCGGAGCAGTGATCTCCGGCTCGCCGCCCTCGGGGATCAGGTCCTTGAGCACGATCTCGGCGAGGGTGAGGTCGACGTCCTGCCGGTTGAGGTTGGCGAAGGCGGTCACCCGGATCAGCGCACCCTCGAGCTCGCGGATGTTGGTCTGGATCTTGCTGGCGATGAACTCCAGCACGTCCGGCGGCGCGGTGAGCCGGTCCATGGCGGCCTTCTTGCGCAGGATCGCGATCCGGGTCTCGAGGTCCGGCGGCTGGACGTCGGTGATGAGGCCCCACTCGAACCGGTTGCGCAGCCGGTCCTCGAGCGCCTCGAGCCGTTTCGGCGCCTGGTCGGACGTGAGCACGATCTGCTTCTGCGCGTTGTGCAGGTAATTGAAGGTGTGGAAGAACTCCTCCTGCGTCTGGGTCTTGCCCTGCAGGAACTGGATGTCGTCGATGAGGAGTACGTCGACCTCGCGGTAGCGCCGCTTGAACCGGTCCTGCCGGTCGTCGCGGATCGAGTTGATGAACTCGTTGGTGAACTCCTCGGAGCTGACGTACCGGACCTTGGCACCGGCGTAGAGGCTGCGGACGTAGTGGCCGATCGCGTGCAACAGGTGGGTCTTGCCGAGGCCGGAGTCGCCGTAGACCAGCAGCGGGTTGTAGGACTTGCCCGGCGCCTCTGAGACCGCGACGGCCGCCGCGTGCGGGAACCGGTTGGACGAGCCGATGACGAAGGTCTCGAATGTGTACTTCGGGTTGAGGCGCGATTCGGGGGTGTTGGTCGAGTGCGTGCCGTCCATGCTCGGCGGCGGTGAGGGGAACTTGCTCCGGATCGCGTCGAAGGTCGGCGTCGAGTCGTCGTACGTCGACGTATCGATCAGTCGATTTGTCGACATGTCGCCGAATCGGCTTTCGGGCGCCGGATCGGTTTCGCGGATCGGCTCGTCGGCGGTGACGGCCTCCGGTGCGGCCTCGGGGGCTCCCGTGTGCAGGCTGGCGTCGACCGTGACCGCGAGCTGGACGTCGTAACCGAACCGGGCGGTCAGGGCGTGCTCGATGTCGCCGCGCACCCGGTCCTCCAGCCGCTTGCGGGTGTAGTCGTCGGGCACCGCGACGATGGCGGTGTTGCCGTGGAGGGTCACCGGCCGGCTGGCTTGGAGCCACGCCCGCTGTGGCGCCTGGAGATCGCCGACGATCGACTGCCAGGCATCCTCCAGCCGGGCGAAGCTGGGATCGACCTCGGGGGGCTCGGTCCGGGTCTCCAGTGGCTCGTCGTTCCCGGTCACGGCTTCCTCTCCATAAACTGTCGCTCCACAACTTTGTCCACAGGCTGTGAACTCAAGGTGAGCGCCGTTCGCGGCGCCCGGCCGAGGCCGTCCCGGCAACGGAGATCCACACGTTTGCGCAGGTCAGCCGCCGGTTTTACGATCGGCGGCCGTGAGTACGGCGACGAGTGGGTCTTCATGTGACCCGAACCGGCGGGGAATCCCGGAGAGGCCGAACCTAGCCGGGCTGCGCCTGTGGATCAACCCGTTCTCCACAGGATCTCAGGATGCTGTCCACATCCGTCCGGCGGGGGGCGTGCGATCGTGCGCGAACCGGGCCTAGGGTTGTGCGTTTCGCCGGTTTGACCGGTCACTTCGCCGCCGCGTACCGTTGTGCGGTCATCCGGTGTCGACCGGTGCCGCATGTCCATGGCCCCCGTGTAGGGCTCCGTGGATGCGCGGTGCCAGCCGAAGCTGTTGCATCGGGCTGAGCGCACGAGGGTGCGCTCGACTGCCGGGCCGCGCCGGGTGACCCTTCCCGAGACGTACTTATATCCAGCCGAGAGGTCGATCGTGAGCAAGCGGACGTACCAGCCGAACAACCGTCGTCGTCACAAGACGCACGGGTTCCGACTGCGGATGCGCACCCGCGCCGGTCGCGCCATCCTGGCGAACCGTCGCCGGAAGGGTCGCAAGAGCCTGGCCGTCTGAGGCTGCGGCCATGCCCCAGACCTCTGACCGGGTCACCAGGAGGGCGATGTGCTGCCTGCCTCTCATCGGCTGACCCGACCCCACTCCTTCCGACACGCCGTCAAGGCGGGCCGGCGGGCCGGCGCGCGCACGCTCGTCGTCCACCTCTCTGCGGCAGCGGAGTCGGGCGGCACCGGTCCTCGCGTGGGTTTCGTGGTCAACAAGGCCGTCGGGTCGGCTGTCGTCCGCAACCGGGTCAAGCGGCGGCTGCGGCACGCAGCCGGAGCGCGGATCGCCCTGCTTCCCGACAACGCGCTGCTCGTGGTCCGGGCGCAGCGTCCGGCCGCCGCGGCGTCGTACGAGGAACTCGCGGCCGATCTCGACCGTTGCCTCGACAGGAGCCTGAAGACCGAGGGCCCCGGACAGGTGGCGCCGTGAAGTGGCTCCTGGTGGCGTTCCTGCGTGGTTACCGGGCGGTGATCAGCCCGATCTACGGGGACGTCTGCCGCTACTACCCGTCGTGCTCTGCCTACGCGCTGGAGGCGGTGCAGACCCACGGCAGCATCAAGGGCAGCTGGCTGGCCGCTCGGCGCGTCGGTCGCTGCCACCCCTGGGCGGCCGGCGGTGTCGACCATGTGCCCCCCAAGACTTCGCGACGTGACCACGAGGACCGCGTCGCGCCACACATCGAGCAAGGAGCCTGAGTGGGCATCATCGGCGACATCGGCCACTTCATCATGGTGCCGCTGTACTACATCATCTCGGCGGTACTTCTCGGCTGGCACAAGCTCTTCGACATCATGGGCCTCAACCCGGCCGGCGGTCTGTCCTGGACGCTGTCGATCATCGGCCTGACGCTGGTGATCCGCGCGGCACTGATCCCGCTCTTCGTGAAGCAGATCAAGTCCAGCCGCAACATGCAGCTGATCCAGCCCAAGGTGCGCGAGCTGCAGAAGAAGTACGGCCACGACCGGCAGAAGCTCGCCGAAGAGACCATGAAGCTCTACAAGGATGCGGGAACCAACCCGTTCGCGTCCTGCCTCCCGATCCTGCTGCAGATGCCGATCTTCTTCGCGCTGTTCCGCCTGCTCGACCAGGCGGCCAAGAAGGGCACCGCCCACGGGTTCCTCGACGAGAAGCTGGCTGAGCAGTTCGGCAAGTCGAAGGTGTTCGGCGAGATCCCGCTGGCCGACTCGTTCTGGGGCGCCAGCAGCCTCGGGGCGGGCACCGACAACAACCTGGTCCTGCTCGTGGCGGCGGTCCTGGTCCTCGCGATGACCGCGACGACCTTCTTCACCCAGCGCCAGTTGATGGCCAAGAACATGCCGGCCGACGCGCTCACCGGCCCCTACGCCCAGCAGCAGAAGATGCTGCTCTACATCCTTCCGGTGGCGTTCGGCCTCGGTGGCGTGGCGTTCCCGATCGGCGTGCTCCTGTACTGGACCACCTCGAACCTGTGGACCATGGGCCAGCAGTTCTACGTCATCCGGAACAACCCGGCCCCCGGCACGCCGGCGGCGAAGGCGAAGGAGGAGCGGGACAAGGCGAAGGCGGCCAAGCACCCGGAGAAGTACGCGTCCTACGAGTCGGCCGCCGAGGGCACCGAGACCCCCGAGCCGGAGACGCGCCCTGCCCGGCGGGTGCAGCCCAAGCGGCAGACCCGCGCACAACGTAGGTCCGGCAAGCCGGGCCCCGGAACCAACCCGAACAAGGGAGGCAGCAAATGAGCACCGAGACCGAGGTCGACGAGACCGTGGCTGACGAGATCGAGGAGACCGAGCCGGAGGACGTCGACGACGACTTGGACGACGTCACGGGTGACGTCGAAGACAGCGACGAGGACGACGACGACGACGAGGACGACGGCGAGGAGGGGGACGACGACGAGGACGCTGCGCCCGGGGATGCGGACCTGGTGCCCCGCCTCGAGCGCGAGGGCGACATCGCCGCCGACTACCTCGAGGAGCTCCTCGACATCGCCGACCTGGACGGTGACCTCGACATGGACGTGGAGGCCGATCGCGCCGCGGTCTCCATCGTGGGTGCCGACCTGGCGCAGTTGGTGGGCCAGGACGGCAAGGTGCTGGAAGCGCTCCAGGAGCTGACCCGGCTGGCTGTCTACCGCGAGACGGGTGAGCGGTCCCGCCTGATGCTCGACATTTCGGGCTTCCGCGCCGACAAGCGGTCCCGCCTGACCAAGCTGGGCGAGCAGGCGGCCGCGGATGTCCAGGAGTCCGGCAAACCGCTGTCGCTCGACCCGATGACGCCGTTCGAGCGCAAGATCGTCCATGACGCAGTCGCCGCGGCGGGCCTGCGCTCGGAGTCTGAGGGCGTGGAGCCGCGGCGGTACGTCGTCGTGCTCCCCGCGAACTGACTCCGGGGACGTTTCACGTGAAACATTCCGCCGGCGAGCCCGGCGGCGCAGGGCCCGCACCCGACGTGGTGCGGGCCCTGTTCCCTTCCGACCGCGTTCCGCTTGTTGAGCGGTACGCCGAGCTGCTCGCCACCGACGGCGTGGTGCGTGGGCTGATCGGGCCGCGCGAAGGCGCCCGGCTGTGGGAGCGACACCTCGTCAACTGCGCGCTGTTGGCGACCGCACTCCCCCGTGATGCGCGCGTTGCCGACATCGGGTCGGGGGCGGGGCTGCCCGGTCTGGTCGTGGGTCTGGCGCGTCCGGACGTCCGGGTGACGCTGGTCGAGCCGTTGCTGCGCCGGACGACGTTCCTGGACGAGGTCGTCACCGAGCTGGGTCTCGACAACGTCGTGGTGCGCCGCGATCGGGCGGACGCGCTCCACGGCCAAGAGACGTTCGACGTCGTCACGGCTCGAGCGGTCGCGCCCCTGGAGCGACTGCTCGGGTGGTGCATGCCGCTCGTGGCACCGACCGGATCGCTCGTCGCGATGAAGGGCAGTTCGGCCGCGGACGAGATCTACGGGGCCCGCTCGGTGCTCGCGAAGCTCGGTTGCGCCGTCCCGACGATCGAGGTGATCGAGCCTCGTGTTGCCGAGGGGCACGGACCGACGAGCATCGAATCCGAAGCCCGTCCACAGACCCGGGTGGTACGGGTTACCTGGGCCGATCCAGCACGAGTATCGTTGCCGACCTCCGGGGGTCGCGGCGGTCCTCGGGCCGGGAAACGGCGGCCGTCGCGTCGGAAGAGGTGAAGATCGTGACCGATTCGTCTCAGCCGGACGAATCGGTGAGCGAGGCTCCCCGTCCTGAGTTTTCCACCGGTTCCGAAGCGTCCGCTGAGCCTGAAGTTCCACAGTCCGAGCCCACTTTTCCACAGGAGGCCCCGGTGTCGGGTGAACCGACCGAACCGTCGTACCACCCCCAGTCGAGCGACGTTTCACGTGAAACCGACCCGTCCGACGTTTCACGTGAAACCGGATTCGGCGTGCGTACGGCAGCCGACCTCGCGACGATTGCGCCCGCCATCGACGACCACCAAACCCCGCTGGCCGCCGAGGCGCACCACTCCGTAGTGCTGCGTCAAGGCATCCAGCGGGAACCGGTCCCCCGGCCCGATGCCACCCGAATCTTCGTCGTCGCCAATCAGAAGGGCGGCGTGGGCAAGACGACCTCGACGGTCAATGTCGCGGCCGCACTGTCGGAGCTCGGTCAGCGGGTTCTCGTGGTCGATCTCGACCCCCAGGGCAACGCCTCGACCGCGCTGAACGTGGAGCATCGTCAGGGGACGGTCGGCACCTACGAGGTCCTGGTGGACGACGTCCCGCTGGCCGAGGTCGTCCAGGCGTGTCCCGACTGCGCGAATCTCGACGTGGTGCCGGCGACCATCGACCTGGCAGGTGCCGAGATCGAGCTGGTGAGCGTCGTGGCACGCGAGGGGCGTCTCCGGAAGGCGATCCTGGCCCACCCCAGGGTCGGGACGTCTGCGCTCGCAGGCGAGGAACGCTACGACTACGTCCTCATCGACTGCCCGCCCTCACTCGGCCTGCTGACCCTGAACGCCCTGGTGGCCGGCGCTGAGATGATGATCCCGATCCAGGCCGAGTACTACGCGCTCGAAGGGCTGGGTCAACTGCTCAAGACCGTCGACATGGTGCGCGCCCACCTCAACCCGGAACTGGCGGTGTCGACCATCCTGCTCACGATGTTCGACGCTCGGACCCGGCTCGCTTCCGGCGTCGCCCACGAGGTGCGGGAGCACTTCGGAGACCAGGTCATCAAAACCGCGATCCCGCGCTCGGTGCGGGTGTCGGAGGCGCCGTCGTACGGCCAGACGGTGATGACCTACGATCCGAGCTCACCGGGCGCACTGAGCTATCTGGAAGCCGCTCGGGAGATCGCAACCCGAGGGGGCCGGGCATGAGCGGTAACACTCCGCGCCGTGGACTGGGCCGCGGGCTGGGATCGCTGATTCCCACCGCTCCCCCGGACCCCCACGCGCCCTTGTCGACGCTCACCACCGCCTCCGGGACCGCGCACGGCGGTACGGCGCCGGCGGAGAACGCCGAGCGTCCGCTGGTGACGGTCGACGGCGCCTACTTCGCCGAGCTCGAGCCCACGTCGATCCGGCCCAACCACGTCCAGCCGCGCCAGGTCTTCGAAGAAGAGGCGATGGCCGAGCTGGTCCACAGCGTGCGCGAGATCGGCCTGCTCCAGCCGATCGTGGTCCGTGAGTTGTCTCCGGGCTCCTACGAGCTGATCATGGGTGAGCGGCGGTGGCGTGCCGCCCAGCAGGCAGGCCTGGACAAGATCCCGGCAATCGTCCGGCAGACCGACGACTCGGACATGCTCCGGGACGCGCTGCTGGAGAACCTCCACCGCGCCCAGTTGAACCCGCTCGAGGAAGCCGCGGCCTACAACCAGCTGCTCGAGGACTTCGGCTGCACCCACGACGAGCTCGCCCAGCGCATCGGACGATCCCGCCCGCAGATCAGCAACACGTTGCGGCTGCTCAAGCTGAGTCCCGCGGTGCAGCGACGGGTCGCCGCCGGCGTGCTCTCCGCTGGTCACGCCCGGGCGCTGCTGGGCGTGGTCGACGCCGAGATCCAGGATCGGCTGGCCCAGCGGGTCATCGCCGAAGGCATCAGCGTCCGCGGTCTGGAGGAGATCGTCGCCGTGGGCGACACTGGTACGACGAAGCGACGCGGGGCGCACCCCAAGCCGTTCGCGCCCGGTCTGGTCGAGCTGTCCGACCGCCTAGCCGACCGGTTCGAGACGCGGGTCAAGATCGACCTCGGCAAGGCGAAGGGCAAGATCACGGTCGAGTTCGCAACCCTCGAGGACCTGCGCCGGATCGTCGACATCATGGACCCGAAGACGGACTGACAGAGCCTAGGTTTCGAGGCTCGTCGCACCTCAGCCAGCCGCTGACAGCGCTCTGACCTGCGGAAACGTTGAATTGTCGACAAGTCGCCAAAGCGACTTGTCAATGAATCAACTGGTCGACTTGTCGTCCCGTTCGGCGGCCTTCGCGGCCGACTTCCTGGCCCGGGCCCGCTTCTCCTCGATGTCCAGACCGGCGGCTTCCTCGAGGGTCGGGGCACTGCCACCGAACCGGGCGGGCGTCCACCAGGAGCCCGGTGCCTTCTCGTCTTCGGGGTAGGCGGCGATCGTCTCGTCGAGCAGTCGCTGCATCTCCGCACGGAGCGCGGCCGTCTCGGCGGCCGTGTCCTCCCCGGTCGGGTGCATCGGGGCGCCGACCCGGACGGCGATGGTCTTGCGGGAGCGGGAGAAGTCGCGGGGGTGGTCCTTGGTCATCAGCCGGTGGGCACCCCAGACGATGACTGGGATCAACGGGACGCCGGCGTCGGCGGCGATCCGGACGGCGCCGGACTTGAGCTGCTTGATCTCGAAGGAACGGGAGATGGTGGCCTCCGGATAGATCCCGACGACCTCGCCGGCCCTGAGGTACTCAGTGGCGTCACGCATCGACTGGATGCCCGACTCGCGGTCGACCCGGATGTGGTGGAAACTCCTCAGCAGGTGGCCGACGCCCGCCTTGTCCATCATCTCGCGCTTGATCATGAACCGCACCAGCCGCTTCGAGGGGTTCGCGCCGAGACCGCCGTAGATGAAGTCGACGTACCCGGTGTGGTTGATCGCGAGCAGCGCGCCGCCCGTGCGGGGGACGTGCTCGGTGCCCGACAGCTGGAAGCGTTGGCCGAGGAGCTTGAACAGGACCTTCGCCGTGACGATGACCGGGGGATAGGTGATGTCGCGCACCGGTGGAGTCTGCCACCCCGGCATCGCAAGCGCGACTCCATGTCACGCAGACAGCCGCCCGAAAACTGTTTCTGACGAACAAGAAAACGGCGACGGTCACCGCCGAGTGGCGAGAAACTCCGCGATCCGCCCGATCGCCTCTTCGAGTACGTCGACGTCGGGGAGGGTCACCAGCCGGAAGTGGTCGGGCTCGGGCCAGTTGAAGCCGGAACCGTGGGTGACCAGGATCTTCTTGGCCCGGAGGAGCTCGATCACGAACTCCTCGTCGTCCTTGATGCCGTAGACGTCGGGGTCCAGCCGTGGGAAGCAGTAGAGCGCGCCCTTCGGCTTCACCGACGTGACGCCCGGGATGTCGTTGAGCAGCCGGTGCGCGAGCATGCTCTGCTCGTAGAAGCGGCCACCGGGCACGATCAGCTCGTTGATCGACTGGTAGCCGCCCAGCGCCGTCTGGATCGCGTGCTGCGCGGGCACGTTGGCGCACATCCGCATGTTCGCGATCAGGGTGAGGCCCTCGAGGAACTCCTCCGCGAGCTCCTTGGGACCGGAGATCATCACCCACCCGGCGCGGTAGCCGCAGACCCGGTAGGCCTTCGAGAGCCCGCTGAACGTCAGGCAGAGCACGTCGTGGCCGGCGGCCGCGGCGGCGTGGTGGTGGACGGCGTCCTCGAAGATGATCTTCTCGTAGATCTCGTCGGCGAAGACGACGAGCTGGTGGCGACGCGCGATCTCGACCAGCGCCGCGACCATCTCCTTGCTGTAGACGGCACCCGTGGGGTTGTTGGGGTTGATGATGACCAAGGCGTGCGTGTTCTCGGTGATCTTGGACTCGATGTCCTCGAGGTCCGGCATCCAACCGTTCTCCTCGTCGCACCGGTAGTGCACGGGGGTGCCGCCGGAGAGGGTCACCGCCCCGGTCCACAGCGGGTAGTCCGGCGCCGGGATCAGGATCTCGTTGCCGTCGTCGACGAACGCCTGGAGCACCATCGAGATCAGCTCGGAGACGCCGTTACCGATGTAGACGTCCTCGACCTCGGTCTCCCGCAGCCCGCGGGACTGGTAGTACTGCGCCACCGCCGTGCGGGCGGAGTAGATGCCCTGGGAGTCGCTGTAGCCCTGCGACTCGGCCAGGTGGTGCGTCACGTCGGCCAGGATCGCCTCGGGTGCCTCGAACCCGAACGGTGCCGGGTTGCCGATGTTCAGCTTGAGGATGCGGTGGCCCTCGGCCTCTAGGCGCTGCGCCTCGACGAGGATGGGGCCGCGCACGTCGTACCGGACGTTGCGGAGCTTCTGGCTCTGGCGAATCTTGCGCACACCACAGTGTCGCAGCCGCGGATCACCCGATGCAGGTCGATATCGCCCGCTGGCGACCACAGATGAGGTCACCGCCTCATCTACCCTGGGATCGTGACCCGCACGACGGTCCCGTTCACGCTCGACCACCTCGAGGCACTTGACGCGATCGAGGTGCCGTGCCGCGCGTGTGTGTTCTGGGAGCTCGACCCCGTGCGCCGGGGCCGGCTCAATGACGAGGAAGCCCGCGACGTCAAGGAGTCATGGGTGTCGGAGGTGCTGCGGGAGTGGGGCTCGTGCGGGCGGGTGGCGCTCGTCGACGGCGTCGCCGTCGGCTACCTGACCTACGCGCCGCCGTCGTACGTCCCCGGTGCCGCGCTGTTCCCCACCGCACCGGCCTCGCCCGATGCCGTGCTGCTCACGACCGCGTACGTCGCCGACGGGTACGACGGCGGGGGCATCGGGCGGCTGCTGGTGCAGGGCATGGCGCGTGACCTGGTCGGCCGCGGCGGGATCAGGGCCGTCGAGGCCTTCGCGTACGGCGGGAGCCGACTGGCGCCGGACGGCGGCTGCCTGCTGCCCGCGGAGTTCCTCGCGCGGGTCGGCTTCAAGACCCACCGACCGCATCCCCGCACCCCCCGGATGCGGATGGAGCTGCGCTCGCTAGTGAGCTGGCGGGACGAGGTCGAGGCGGCGATAGAGCGCCTGGTCGGCGTCGTACGCCCGAAGAAGAGCCCGACCCCGGCCCACCGGGACCTGAACTAGCGCGACTCGATCCTTGGGCCGCTCGGCCCAACTAAGCAGTGATGAAGTCGGACAGCTCGTTGAGGATCGCGGCCTTCGGCCGGGCGCCGACGATGGTCTTCACGACCTCGCCGTTCTGGTAGATGTTGATCGTCGGGATGCCGGTGACGCGGTACGACGCGGGGGTGACCGGGTTCTCGTCGACGTTCATCTTCAGGAACGTGATCTTGTCGCCGTGCGCGGCGTTGATCTCGTCGAGGATCGGAGCGACCTGGCGGCACGGGCCGCACCACTCGGCCCAGAAGTCGACGAGCACGGGCTTGTCCGACTTGAGGACCTGCGTGTCGAACTCGGCGTCGGTCACGGCGGGGATGTTGCCCACGGTTCTTCCCTTCGATCGATCAACTGGGGGTCTTGGAGTTATTGGTGAACACGTTCGGCGCGGGAGATGTTCCCAGCGACGGGCGTGCTCACCGGGTCAGGCCGGCTGGCCGACGGAGGAGGACACCTCGGCGACGGTCGCTTCGGCGGAGCCGGCCGACGAGGAGACGTGGTCGAGCATCGCGAGGTACCGCTCGGCGTCGAGTGCGGCCGCGCAGCCGGTGCCGGCTGCGGTTACGGCCTGTCGGTAGTGGTGGTCGACCAGGTCGCCGGCCGCGAAGACCCCGGTCAGGTTGGTCGCGGTGCTCGGCTGCTTGACCAGCACGTAGCCGTTGTCGTCGAGGTCGACCTGACCCTTGAGCAGCTCGGAGCGCGGCTCGTGGCCGATCGCGATGAACAGGCCGGTGACCGCGAGGTCGCGGGTCTCGTCGGTGACCGTGTCGCGCAGGGTGATCGACTCCAGCGACTCGGTGCCGTTGATGGACGCCACGTCGGCGTTCCACACGATCTCGAGCTTG
The DNA here is from genome assembly GCA_963846535.1 of uncultured Actinomycetota bacterium. Classification (GTDB taxonomy): domain Bacteria; phylum Actinomycetota; class Actinomycetes; order Propionibacteriales; family Nocardioidaceae; genus Nocardioides. The sequence goes on along the minus strand of CAWJWK010000008.1, from coordinate 435,489 downwards.
GGGTCGGCGAACGCCCGCTCCTGCATGATCTTGGAGGCACGGAGCGAGTCGCGGCGGTGGATCAGCGAGACCTTGCTGCCGAAGCGGGTGAGGAACGTCGCCTCCTCGACAGCCGAGTCGCCACCGCCGATGACCGCGATGTGCTGATCGCGGAAGAAGAAGCCGTCGCAGGTCGCACAGTACGAAACCCCGCGCCCAGCAAGGGTTTCCTCGTTGTCCAGGCCGAGCTTGCGGTAGCCCGAGCCGGTCGCGAGGATCACGCTCCGCGCGGTGTAGGTGTCGGTCGCGGTCTTCACGATCTTCACGTCACCGGTGAGGTCGACCTCGACGACGTCGTCGGCGACCAGCTCGGCGCCGAACCGCTCGGCCTGTGCGCGCATGTCCTCCATCAGCTGCGGGCCCATGATGCCGTCCCGGAAGCCGGGATAGTTCTCGACCTCGGTGGTGGTCATCAGCGCACCACCTGCGGTCACCGAGCCCTCGAAGACCAGCGGCGCGAGCTGGGCCCGGGCGGCGTAGATCGCGGCGGTGTAGCCGGACGGGCCGGAGCCGATCACGATGACGTTGCGCGGTTCGGTGGACGTGGTGTCGGACATGGAAGCCTCATTGCTGGGTTTGGTCGCGGTGGTTCCTACAGGGCTGCAACCCCGATCGTAGGGGGCCGCATTCCCCACGTCAGCCGTCGGTGGGAAGCGTCGTCGTACGCAGCGTGTCGCCGGTGCCGCACTGCAGCACGTCGACCACCTGCGCGTCACCCATCGGCTCGCGGAACGCGACGAACGCCGGGTCGCCGTCGTACCGAACGCCGACGAGGATCCCGCGGCCCCACGCGGCGGACCGGCAGGCGAAGCCCTCGGGCACGTGCACGAGGAACTGCGAGTAGGGGGCGGCACTCGGGTCGCGGAGGACCAGCCCCTGGATCCGGGCCAGGTCGGCGCTCAGATGGCGGGAGCGTACGACGTAGGCCCGGTCGGCCACGATCACGCCGTAGCCGTCCTTGGTGGTCGCCTCCGGCTCGGGGGAGTCGGCCTGGTGCTCCTCCACTCCCGCCGCGTCCTCGCCGTCGCCGCGCACGAAGTCGGAGTCCGCGGCCGCGTCGTCGACGGTGCCCGCGTCGTCGCCCGACTGCTCGAAGAAGCTGCCGATCGCGAGCCCGAACACCACCACTGCGGCGGCCGCACCGAGCACGGCGACCACGCGATGACGACGGGTGCGGGTGATCGGGATGACGTTGTCGGCCGGCACCGGGTCGATGGCGATCCGCTCCGCGGTCAAGCCGGCCAGCGATTGGTCGAGTCGGGCGACGACGTCGGCCGGCATCGGTTCGGTCGCGCGGGCGTCCGCGAGCAGTGCGCTGATCCGCGCCTCGTCCTCAGGGGAGAGGGGATCGAGCTGCTCGTCGTGCTCGTCGGAGGTCATCGTGGTCCTAGTTCGGCTGGGCTCGGCTGGGTCAGACGGGATCGGCGGCCGGATCGCCGGGTGGTCCCCGGGGGGACACCGATCCGACGTCCGCCACCCCGTCCGGGTTCCCGACGACCGGTGTGGGCCCGGTCTCGTCCGCCTCGTCGAGCAGTGGCCCGAGCAGTACGGCGAGCTTGGCCCGGCCACGCGCGCACCGGCTCTTCACCGTGCCCTCGGCGCAGTCGAGCATCGCGGCGACCTCCGCGACCGGGTAGCCCTCCATGTCTACCAGCACCAGTGCCGCCCGCTGCTCGGGCGGAAGCACCTGGAGCGCGGCGAGCACCTGGGTCCGGCGCTCGCTCCGCAGCCCGTGCTCGGCCGGGTCGAGGTTCTCGTCCGACCCGTCCGTGGCGGTGACCACGGACCCGCGGCCCGTCGCGTCGATATCGTCCGGCAACGGCTCGGCGCGCCGTACCTTCGCCGCCCGCAGCCGGTCGAGGCACGCGTTGACGATCACCCGGTGCAACCAGGTCGTCACCGCCGCGTCACCGCGGAAGGTGCCCGCCCGCCGGAACGCGGCGATCAGGCCGTCCTGGAGGCCGTCGGCGGCGGTCTCCGGATCTCCCGTCGTCCGGAGGGCGACCGCCCAGAGCCGGTCGCGGTGCCGGGCGAAGAGCCGACCGAACGCCTCGGCATCGCCGGCGACGTGGGCCGCGAGCAGGTCGACGTCGCTACGGACCTCATCGTCCACGCACCACCACCTCCGCAAGCCCCGCTCTGAAGCCACCCGAGACCACCGGGAGCGAAGTGAACCACACGATGACGTAGCGTCCGGTGACGGCTGCCCGGGAGCCCGCGGCCGACGCCGGCTCGAGCGTGAGCTGGGCGCCGGAAGCCGTGTCCGAGGCGACGGGCGCGCCGGTCGGGGCGCCCTCGGGCACGTCGTCGGTGACGTAGAGCTCCACGTCGGTCGGTGACCCCACCAGCTCGAGGTCGACCTCGGCCACCTCCCGGACCACTCCGAGGTCGAGGTAGAGCCCGACACCGGACTTGAGCGCGGGCAGGACCGGTCCGAGCTGGTCCTGGTACGTCGACGTCGTCCAGCTCGTCGCCGGGTCACCGTCGACGGCGAGAGGCACGTCGTCGTCGTTCTCGGTGCCGTCGGTGCTGAGCGGATCGAAGGCGCCGGCCACGACGTCGGGCAGCGGGCTCGCCGTCGGCTCGGGAGGGGTGGTCAGTGACGGCGAGGGCGTCGGTGCCTCGCGTTCGGCTCCGAGCGGAGTCCGGCCGCGCCCGAGGTTGAACGCGACCGCGACCGCGACCAGCAGTGCCAGGCAGGCCGCGACCACCATCGCCAACCGCAGCCAGTTGCGGCCCGGCACGGCGTCGTGGTCGGCGGTCCGCTCGCCGACGCCGTCGAGGTCGTGCGGGCCGGTGCCGTCCCACGGCCAGAAGCCCGCGGCCGCGAGCGACCTCTCCCCGGTGGTCGCAGGCTGCGGCACGTCGGTCCGCGGCCGCCGGGCCGGGGAGCCCTCGGCCGGCTCCGGCGCGAACAGCGGCCGCTCGGGGGGCTCGTCGAACGGCGGGGGTGGCGGAGGCGGCACGCTGCGCGCCCGCAGCCACGCCACCTCGTCGTCCTCGTCGCCGAAGACCGGCATGCCCGCCTCGGTCGGGAGGTCGACGATGTCGGCGACCGACGGGATCGGCGGGTCGTCGGGTGCGTCATCGGGTACGGCGGTCGCCGGCGGGTCCGGCTCGAGCGGGGGCGCCGGCCGCTCGAAGTCGCGCACCGTCATCTCGGGCACCTGGGGGAGCACGACCGGGCGGATCTCGTTGATCGGCGGGATCGAGCCGGCGAGCGCCTCGGTGAGCCCGGTCGGGTCGCCGAGGAAATCCATCAGCCGGTCCTGCACCGCGTGCGCGGTGGTGACGTCGTCGTGGTGGTTGTTGGTGGACCACCGACGCTGCTGCTTGGGGTGGCCGGTCTCGGTGATGTCGCACCACAGCTGATCGAGGGGGCGCGGCACTCCGGCCCGCACCTGCCGAGGCGCGAGCACCTCGTCGTGCGCGTGCGGCGCGGCGGGGACGATCGAGTCCGACGGCCCGGGCCAGGTCGCGGTGAGGGCGCAGTAGAGGAGCCCGCCGAGGTCCTGCCGGTCGTGGTCGAGCCGCCCGCCCGGCAGCCCGTGGAGGGCCGCGTCGACGCAGAGACCGATCAGCCGGACCGCTCCGAGCCGGTCGATGAGCACGTTCTCAGGGTTCAGCCGGCCGTGTGCGACGCCCAGCGCGTGCGCGGTCGCGATCGCGCCGGCCACCTCGGCGGCCAGCCACGCGGACCGGCGGGGCCCGAGCGGGCCGCCTGCGGTCACCAGGATGTCGAGGGACGTGCCCGTGCCCCACTCGTTGACGACGAAGCACCGGCCGTCGATCATCTCGGCGTCGAGCACCCGCAGGATCCGCGCGTCGAGCACCGTCGCCGACTCCCGGGCCGCCGCCATCAGCAGTGGCGCGCGGGGATCCTCCTCGGGGATCACGTGCAGGGCGACGTACCGCTCCAGGACGTTGTCGTGCGCGCGCCAGAACCGCCCACCACTGCTCTCGGTCAACAGATCGATCAAGCGGTAGCGGCCGGCCAGCACGTCCCCTGGCCGAGTCGACGTCGTCAACGCCCAGTCCTTCGCGTTCGGTCAGCCCACAAGTCTTGCGCCGATTCCTCAAGGCGCCTGCTCACCCAGGGTAGTGCGGTTCGCCGATCGTTTCCGTGGACTAGCCCAAGACGCTGCCGAGGAATTGCAACTGGTCCGGGAGCACCCGGCGCCGGGCGTCAGCCACGCCCCAGCCGCGCGGACACGGTGTCGATGACCGTGGTGACCTCGCGCAGCTTGAGGACCCGCGCCAGCAGCACCACGACGATGATGGTCACCGTGCCCAGGACCGCGACGTCGACCGCCGCCCACCACCAGCCGCCCGGCCCGGGTGCCCGGTCCAGGAGCTTGTCGAGGCCGAGGTTGACGACCCACGCGACGCCGACACCGATGGCCGACGCTAGGAGCAGCCGGACCCCGAAGCCGAGCAGCGACCGCACCTCGAGACCACCCAGCCGCCGCGCGAGCACGGTGAACGAGAGCAGCGAGCCGACGCCGTACGCCGCCGTGTAGGCGAGCACCAGCATGGCGGCGGTGTGGTCGGGGTCGGTGCGGGCGACGAGCACGGTCGCGACCGTGATGTTGACCGCCGAGATCACGCACTGGATCAGGAAGACGGTGCGGTTGAGCTCGAGTGCGTAGAAGCCGCGCAGCGTCAGGTAGTGGAGGGTGAAGAAGACGACGCCGAAGCCGAACAGCGCGAGCGTCTCCTCGTAGTTCACGTAGTCGGCGGCCGCAGCGCCGTGCCCGAACAATGCCTGCGCCACCGAGAGCGAGATCAGCGGCATCAGCAACGCGACCGGTACGGCGACGACGAGCGCCGTCCGGATGGTGCTGACGAGGGTCCGCGACAGCGCGGCGTCATCCTTGGCCGCGGCGTGGGCCGACAGCCGCGGCAGGATGGCAGTCGCCAGTGACACGGTGATGACCGAGTGCGGCACCATCGTGACGAGCAACGCCGAGGAGTAGATGGTGATGCCGGTGCCGTCGGCGGACTCTGCGGTGCCTCCCGAGGCGAGCCGGACCACGACGACGTACGCCGCCTGGTTGACGACCACGAACAGCACCGTCCACACCGCGAGCCGCAGGGTGTGGCCGAGCCCGGTGCCGCGGAAGTCGAAGCGCGGCCGGAGCCGCACACCGGCGGCTCGCAGGTAGGGCACCAGGATCAAGAACTGCGCGAGGATCCCGACCGTCGACCCGATGCCGAGCCACGCCTCCTGCGATGTCGTGAACGCGCCGTGCTGCTCGGTCTCGGACGCCGCGCCGAACCACACCAGGTAGACGACCAGCACGCCGATCGCGATGACGTTGTTGGCGATCGGCGCCCACATCATCGGGCCGAACCGGCCGCGGGCGTTGAGGATCTGCCCGACCAGCACGAACATGCCGTAGAAGAAGACCTGCGGCAGGCAGTAGCGCGCGAAGTCGATGGCCGACTGCCGCTCGGCGGCCAGCGCCGGGTCGCCGTACTCGCCGTCGAGGAGCAGCTCCATCACCCACGGCGCGGCAAGGACCAACAGCACCGTTACGGCGCCGAGGAACAGGACGGCGAGGGTGACGATGCGGTCGACGTACGCCGTGCCGCCGTCGCTGTCGTTCTTCATCGAGCGCACCAGCTGGGGCACCAGCACCGCGTTGAAGACGCCACCCGCCAGCAGGATGTAGAGCATGTTGGGCACGGTGTTCGCGATGGTGAACAGGTCGGCGTGCAGCCCGACGCCGAGCGCCGCCGCCAGCAGGATCGACCGGATCAGGCCGCTGAACCGGGAGACGACGGTCCCCGCCGCCATCACCGCGCTGTTGGCGAGGATCCCGCGCTGTTCGCCGCCCGCGTCCAGCGCGTCCGTCATGCCTCGACCTCTGCGGTCGGCTCCGCCGCCGCTCGGCGGCTGCCCCGGATCCGCCGGACCAGACGGAGCGCGATGGCGACGAAGAGGATGCCGACGCCGGCACCGATGATCACCCAGATCACCTCGCTGACCTGACCCGACCGGATCGGCACCTCGACCGACGACCCGAGCGGCGTGCCGTCGACGTCGGTCACGGAGATCGTCACGTTGTGGACGCCGGCGCCCCGGGAGTGGGCGTCGAGCTGGATCGTGGTGCGGCTCCCAGTGTCGGAGGTGGCGGCGGCGAGCACGATCGGCTCCCCGACGTCGACCGTGACCTCGTCGTCGACGCTGTCGGCCGCGAGCCGCACGGTCACCGTGCGCTCGAGGTCGTTGGTGACGGTCACGGCGAAGGTGCCGTCGGCGCTGGACAGGGTGACGGCCGGCGGCCCGTCGACGCTGATCCTGTTCAGCTTGCGGTCGATCCAGAGCCGCGACCTGGCGAGCCGGTTCGCAGCGAGGTCGGAGTTCCTCCGGAAGTGGTACGACGCCCCGGTGAGTGCCTCGTCCCGCACCTCGGCGGCGGTCGTCTCGACGTCGATCAGCAGGTTCTGCAGGGTCTGGCCGGCCGCGATCAGCTCCTCCGCCTCGGTGAAGACGCTGGACGACAGCTCCGCGGTCTCCTGGTCGGGCGGGTAGGTCAGCATGTCCGGCTCGACAGCAGTCGAGGTGCGGTCGGTGGCGTCGGCGACCGTGGTGAGGTTCACCCACGACGCGTTGAGTCCGTTCCAGAATGTCGCTCCCGACTGGCTGTCAACCGACCGCGGCACCAGGACGATCAGCGGGTGCCGCCGGCCGGGCGACAACAGTCGGACAGCTGCCTCGGCGAGCACCCGCTGCCGGAAGGCGACCGCCCCGAGCCTGGGTTCGGGGCCCGGTCCGCCGGTCGCGGCGCCGTACGACGTCGGGGCGATGGTGTGGTCGGCGTACTCCCCGACGACGGGGGGACCGTTGCGATAGTTCTCGGGGCCGAACATCCGGTCGGTGATCAGCAGCGTGCTGTCGTCGCTGATGCCGTCGATCGCGGACGGGTCGAGGTAGCCACCCGGCGACGCGACAACGGCAGTGGTCGGTGTCTCCCAGGAGGTGAGCACGTCGCCGACCCGCTCCCGTGAGAGCGGGTAGAGCTCCGGCATCCGGTCGGGCGTCGCGGACATGTCGATGTCGCCGTAGGGGAGAGCGAGCACCTCCTCGCCCCGCAGCTGCACCTCGAGGGAGTCGAGCCACTCGCCGGCGTCGGTCGCGACCGGGGTCGCCGCCTGCTCCTCGTTCCCCTCCGGCTCCTCGGTGCCGTCGTCGGTCGAGGCCTCCTCGGCATCTCCGGCGTCGGTGGTCTCCGGGCCGAGGTCGCGCGGCGGATTGCCGCGACGGAGCCGGCGGACCGCGTCGGCCACCGCGGGGTCGATCAGCCAGGTGACGGGCCGGCCCGCGGCGGCCGCGCCGAACTGCAGGGGTGAGCCGAGCTCGCCGGTGGACTCGAACGCGGCCTCCCATGCCCTGGGCCCGGCGAGCCGGCCGTTCTCGGTGTGGCGGATCCGGTAGCGGAGGGGCACCACGACCGCGGTGTCGACCTTGCCTCTGACGCCGTCCCGGCCGCGGGGGAGGTAAGGGAGAAAGGTGCGCGCGCGACCGTCGGCCACGAGGTCGTCGGCGGTGCCGTCGCTCGCCCCGAGGGCGTGCACCCCGAACCAGTAGACGCCCGGGGTGGTCACCGGCAGCAGGCGACGAGGCACCTCGATCGTGTACGTCGCCAGCCCACCCGGGTCCAGCTCGTCGACGTTGGCGCTGACCTCGGGGATCCGGGCGCCGACCACGTCCGTGGGGTCGGACTCAGCCGCCTCTAACAGGCCCGCCGTGGTCGTGATCGGGGGCGGGCAGGTGCCGTTCGCGCAGTCGTCCCCTGCGTTGATGAACGGGTAGAGCCTGATGTTTGTCCAGGTCTCCACGTCGCGGTTGACGACCGTGCCCGACACGCTCACCGGCCCACGCTCGGGGACCTCCCCGGGCGTCAGCTGGTCGATCGTGATCAACAGGGGAGCGTCGTACGTCGCCGGCACCTGGTAGATCTGCGAGTCCCGCTCCGGCTTGGGCTCGGCCGCGGCCGGCGGAACGACCGACAGCCCGACGGTGACTGCGGTCACCACTCCCACGGCAGCGCGCAGCGAGAGAGGGCGGAGGACCACCCCCGCAGGGTAGTGCGATTGCCTGAGAGAGATGGGTCGGGCTGCGCCTCATGGGTGTGTCGGACGTGACGGGGTGGCGGCGGGTGGCGCGGGCGTGGCCTGCACCCCGGACCGGCCACAGCGGGCCACGCCCGACACACCCACCAGGCGCAGCCCGACCCACCCCGCGCTGCCGCGCGTCCGTAGACTCCGGCCCGTGCCCGAGCCCCACGAGCCTGCGTCTGAGCCGATCCGGCTCGTCGACGTACAGCGGGCGGTGGCTGTCGAGCTGGACCGGATCGGGCCGGTGATCGGCGAGCTCGGCGAGCTGTTCGCGGCGGCCGGCCACGAGCTGGCGCTGGTGGGTGGGCCGGTGCGCGACGCGATGCTGGGGCGGCACTCCAACGACCTCGACTTCACGACGTCGGCGCGGCCGGAGCAGACGGATCGGATCCTGCGCGCGTGGGGCGATGCCTGGTGGGACATGGGACGCGACTTCGGGACGATCGGCTGCCGCAAGGGCGACTGGGTCGTCGAGGTGACGACGTACCGCTCGGAGGCCTACGACCCGGCGTCGCGCAAGCCGCAGGTGCAGTACGGCGACACGCTGGCCGGTGACCTCGGTCGGCGTGACTTCTCCGTCAACGCCATGGCGGTGCGGGTGCCGGGTGAAGTGATCGAAGACCCGTTCGGCGGTGTGGTCGACCTGGCCAACCGGGTGCTGCGCACGCCCGGCCGGCCCGAGGACTCCTTCTCCGACGACCCGCTGCGGATGATGCGGGCCGCCCGGTTCGCCGCCCAGCTCGGTTTCACGGTGGACGCAGCGGTCGTGGCCGCGATGCGCGACCTGGCCGAGCGGATCACGATCGTGTCCGCCGAGCGGGTGCGCGACGAGCTGGTGAAGCTGATCTGTGCGCCGTACCCCCGTCTCGGCCTGACCTTGCTGGTCGAGACCGGCCTGGCCGACCACGTCCTGCCGGAGCTGCCGAAGCTCAAGCTGGAGCGCGACGAGCACCACCGGCACAAGGACGTCTACGAGCACACCTTGACCGTGCTCGAGCAGGCGATCGACCTCGAGGAGCGGCTCGGCGGGGAGCCCGACTTCATCTCGCGGTTCGCCGCGCTGATGCACGACGTCGGCAAGCCGAAGACCCGCAAGTTCCTCGACGACGGCACGGTCACGTTCCACCACCACGACGTCGTCGGCGCCAAGATCACCCGCAAGCGGATGCAGGCGCTGCGCTTCTCCGGCGACGAGACGGAAGCGGTGTGCCACCTGGTGGAGCTGCACCTACGGTTCCACGGCTACGGCTCGGGTGAGTGGACGGACTCGGCCGTCCGGCGCTACGTCCGCGACGCCGGCGACCAGCTCGCCCGGCTGCACGTGCTGACCCGCGCCGACTGCACGACCCGCAACGCGCGCAAGGCCGAGCGGCTGCGTCGCACCTATGACGACCTCGAGGCCCGGATCGCCCGGCTGTCGGAGGAGGAGGAGCTGGCGTCGATCCGGCCCGACCTCGACGGCAACCAGATCATGGAGATCCTCGGGATCCCGCCGGGTCGCGAGGTGGGCGAGGCCTACCGGATGCTTCTCGAGCTGCGGCTCGACAACGGGCCGATGAGTGAGCACGACGCGACGGCCGCGCTGCTGGCCTGGTGGGCGGACCGCGGCTGAATTTCTAGCCGAATCGCCCGATCGATGTATCAGGCGCGCCCTCCGGAGTGTCAGCATCAGGACAGTCCCGTCCTCGGAGGCCACCATGAAGAAGCTCGTCGTCGCCCTGCTGACCGCCTTGGTCAGCACGACCCTCGTCGGAGTCGGCCCCGCGTCGGCAGCGCACTCCGCGGGGGAGACCTACTCCGCGTCGCTGACGACGGCGATCGGCAGCCTGACCGTGGCGACGGAGGTCCGCACCGGGTACCTGCGCAGCAAGTTCAAGCACTGGACCGACGCCGACAGCGACGGCTGCAGCACCCGCTTCGAGGTGCTCGACATCGAGTCCGAGACGTCGGTGACGTGCAGCAACCTGGCGGGTGGGCGGTGGTTCTCCTACTACGACCGCGTCTCGTGGACCGACTCCGGCCGGATCGACATCGATCACATGGTGCCGCTGGCCGAGGCGTGGGACTCCGGCGCCCGCAACTGGACCGCCGCCCAGCGTGAGGCATACGCCAACGACCTCGGCGACTACCGCACGCTGGTCGGCGTCACCGACACCGTCAACCAGTCCAAGGGCGACCAGGACATCGCGGAGTGGCTGCCGACGTTCGACCGCTGCCGCTACCTGCGCGAGTACGTCGCCGTGAAGATCCGGTGGCGGCTGACGGTCAACAGTGGCGAGAAGACGGCGATGCAGAACCTGGCAGCGGGCTGCAGCAACGTCACCATCACCGTGACGCGCGCCATCTAGTGCGGCTGGATCGGTGCTGGCCCTGACGCTCGCAGTGCCTTCACGGCGTTAGCCTCGACCATGCGGTTCTGGGACCTGAGCTCCCCCGAGGTCGCCGCCGCGGACGCCGAGCCGTGGGTCGGCCCGCTGGCCAGCGCCATGCGTCCGCTGTCGACGAAGACCGTGGTCCGGCTCTCCCTCGCTGCCACGATCCTGTGTCTCCAGGCGGGAACGACGGCCGTCGTCTTCGTCCTGGTCGCGAGGGGCGAGGCCGCGCACCCGGACTTTGTGCTGGCCCTCGGCGGCTTCGTCCTGGTCGTGGGAGTGTTGATCATCGTGACTCTTGCCGCGCTGCCGGTCCGGAGGTACAGGCGGCTGATGCCGCTCGGCGGTGGCGTGACGATCGTCATGATGGGGACGATCACGACCGTGGCGCTCTGGGCGCTCGGGCCGCGCCTTGGTGTGGTGTCCGTCGTCTACCTGGAGGCGCTGCCCTTCGCCTTCTACGTGCTTCGGCTGCGATGGGCGCTGGTCGCGGCGGCCAACGTCGTCGTTGGTTGTGGCCTGGTGATTTTGCTGCAGGACGGCTGGATAGCGCCCGTCATGCAGTGGGCGATCGTCGCGACGACCGTTCTCGCCGTGGCGTGGATCCTGGGCATGTTCGCCGAGCGCGCGGAGCGGCTCGCCGCGTCCGAGCACGAGGCTCGGATGGAACTGGCAGAGATCAATCACACGCTCGAGGACCGGGTCGCGGCGCAGGTGACGGAGATCGAGCGGCTCGGAGAGCTGCGGCGGTTCCTGTCACCCCAGGTCGCCGACGCGGTGCTCTCCGGTGACGCGGAGTCGGTCACCCGTCCGCACCGGCAGCGGATCGCAGTGTTCTTCTGCGACCTACGCGGCTTCACCGCCTTCACCCGCGAAGCCGAGCCCGAGGAGGTCGTCGCCGACATCGACCAGTACTACCGGACGGTGGGAGAGGTGCTGCAACGGCACGGTGCGACGATCGGTGGGTACGCCGGCGACGGGATCATGGCCTACTTCGGTGATCCCGTGCCGCTACCCGAACCCGCGCGCGCAGCAGTGCAGATGGTGACCGAGCTCCGCGGCGACCTTGACGTGCTGGTTGCCGAGTGGCAGCGGCGCGGCCACGACCTCAGCTACGGCATCGGTCTCGCCTACGGATTCGCCACGCTGGGCGTGGTGGGCTTCGACGGGCGTTACGACTACACGCCCATGGGCGGCGTCGTGAACCTGGCCGCCCGGCTGTGCGGCAAGGCGACGGCCGCGCAGGTCTTGCTCGACCACGCGACGTACGCCGACCTCAACGGCGTCGCGTCCTGCGAGCCGGTCGACGGCCTCGAGTTCAAGGGCCTCGGCTCACAACGGGCCTACGCGCTGGCCCGAAATGACAGAACCGCCGATCCCGTGAGGGATCAGCGGCTCTGACTAATAACGGGGCGTCACTCGCCGGCGATGAACTTCTCCAGCAGGGCGCGGCCCTCGGTGTCCTCGATCTGGACCGGCGGCGACTTCATCAGGTACGCCGACGCGGGGATGATCGGTCCGCCGATGCCGCGGTCCTTGCGCGATCTTCGCGGCCCGGACGGCGTCGATGATGATGCCGGCGGAGTTGGGCGAGTCCCAGACCTCGAGCTTGTACTCCAGGTTGAGCGGGACGTCACCGAACGCGCGGCCCTCGAGCCGGACGTAGGCCCACTTGCGGTCGTTGAGCCAGGCGACATAGTCGGACGGGCCGATGTGGACGTTGTCGCTGTCGATCAGGCCGGACAGCGGGCCGGTGAGGTTGGACGTGACGGCCTGGGTCTTCGAGACCTTCTTGGACTCCAGCCGCTCGCGCTCGAGCATGTTCTTGAAGTCCATGTTGCCGCCGACGTTGAGCTGGTAGGTGCGGTCGAGCACCACGCCGCGGTCCTCGAACAGCTTCGCCATGACCCGGTGGGTGATGGTCGCGCCGACCTGCGACTTGATGTCGTCGCCGACGATCGGGACGCCCGCGTCCTCGAACTTCTTGGCCCACTCGGGGTCGGAGGCGATGAACACCGGAAGCGCGTTGACGAACGCCACGCCGGCGTCGATCGCGCACTGGGCGTAGAACTTGTCGGCTTCCTCGGAGCCCACCGGCAGGTAGGACACGAGCACGTCGGCGCCGGAGTCCTTGAGGACCTGTACGACGTCGACCGGGTCGGCCGTCGACTCGTCGATGGTCATCCGGTAGTACTTGCCGAGACCGTCGAGGGTCGGGCCACGCTGCACCTCGATGCCGAGCGTGGGCACGTCGGCGATCTTGATGGTGTTGTTCTCCGAGGCGTTGATCGCCTCGGACAGGTCCTTGCCGACCTTCTTGTCGTCGACGTCGAACGCGGCGACGAACTTGACGTCGCTGACGTGGTAGTCGCCGAACTTGACGTGCATCAGCCCCGGGACCGTGCCGCTGGGGTCGGCGTCCCGGTAGTAGTGCACGCCCTGGATGAGCGACGTGGCGCAGTTGCCGACGCCGGCGATCGCTACTCGTACCGAACCCATGAGGATCCCTTCCTTGGTCAATCTTCAGTCGTTGTCTGTTGCCGCGGCGGGGGTGGGCCCCGGTACACCGCGCTCTGCATTGATCAGGTCCGAAAGCCACCGGACCTCGCGTTCTACGGACTCGACGCCGTGCCGTTGCAGCTCGGTGGCATAGCGGTCGACTTCCTTCTGCGTCATCGCCAGGTCGCGCTGCACCCGGTCGAGCCGCTCCTGGAGGCGCGACCGGCGTCCCTCCAGGACGCGCAACCGGATCTCCATGTCGGTCGAGGAGAAGAACCGGAAGCGGATGTCGAAGTTGTCGTCCTCCCACGCGGCAGGTCCGACCTCCGACATCAGCCGGCCGAACTCAGCCGTGCCGCGCTCCGTCACCTGGTAGGTGATGCGCACCCGCCTGGAGGTCACGGTGCCGGGTGTCGCGGTGGCGGTGACCTCCTCGATCAGGTTGCCGCGGAGCATCTTCTTCAGGGCCGGATAGAGCGACCCGTAGGAGAGCAGCCGACCCCACCCGAGCATCAGGTTGAGTCGCTTGCGAAGCTCGTAGCCGTGCATGGGTCCCTCGTGCAGCAGTCCGAGGACTGCCAACTCGAGGGTTTCGCCACGCCGTGCCATGCGATCTATCGTAGCGATATATCCGGGAATCGTGAATCGTCGATGGACCGTCGACGATGTCGGATCGAGGACGGTTCGACGCTGGATCGAGGATGTCAGTCCGGGGTCACACCTGCGTCGGATAGGGACTCACCGGCCCGGCCCGTACCCTGATCTGCGGCACCCCGAGATACCCAGTGAGGCAGGACGTTGGCGGACGGCAAGCGTAGGGCAGGCACGACCTCTGGACCCTCGAAGAAGTCGAAGACGCCACCCGAGCCTGGCTGGCCCACCTGGAAGCGCCGGCTCTTGAGGGTGGGGAAGTGGGGCTCGATCGCCGGCCTGGTGATGGTGCTGATCCTGTCGGGGCTGTTCTTCATCGCCTACCGGTCGATCGACATCCCTAGCGCCAACTCCGACTTCACCACCCAGACCACCCACGTCTACTACTCCGACGGCAAGTCCGAGCTGGGCGCGTTCGCGATCCAGAAGCGCGACCCGATCCCGCTCAGCGAGATGCCGGAGACGCTGAAGGACGCGGTCGTCGCCGCGGAGGATCAGAGCTTCTGGACCAACCAAGGCATCGACCCGAAGGGCATCCTGCGCGCTGCGTTCAGCAACGCGACCGGCGGCGTGACCCAGGGTGCGTCCACCATCACCCAGCAGTACGTCAAGGTCCTCTACCTGACCCAGGAGCGCTCCTGGAAGCGCAAGGTCAAGGAGGCGATCCTCTCGCTCAAGGTCGAGAACCAGCTCTCGAAGGAAGAGGTGCTCGAGGGCTACCTGAACACCATCTACTTCGGCCGCGGCGCCTACGGCGTCCAGGCCGCGGCACAGGCCTACTTCGAGGTCGACGCCAAGGACCTGAACCTCAAGCAGAGCGCCGTACTCGCTGCCCTCCTCAACGACCCGAACGACCTCGACCCCGCCAACGGCAAGGCGTCGAAGCGGGCCCTCAAGGGGCGCTACCAGTACGTCGTCGGCGAGATGGCGGGCATGGGCGAGATCGACACCGCGCAACGCGACCGGGCCTACCCACGGCTTCCCGACTTCCCGCCGGTCGAGAGCGACGACGCGTACGGCGGCCAGACCGGCCACGTGCTCCAGATGGTCAAGAACGAGCTGCTGCGCCTCGGCTTCAGCGAGCAGGAGATCAACGGCGGCGGCCTCGAGGTGACCACGACCTTCACCGAAGAAGGCGATGGACGCGGCCGAGCAAGGCATGAAGGCGGTCCGGCCCCCGGGCTTCGGCTACAAGAACCTCCACGTCGCCGTCGCCACGGTCGAGCCGGGCACGGGCGCCGTACGCGGCATCTATGCCGGCCAGGACTACCTCGTGTCGCAGCTCAACTGGGCGGTCGCCGGCGGTCAGGCCGGTTCGACGTTCAAGCCGTTCGCGTTGGCTGCGGGCATCAAGGCGGGCTTCTCGCTCAAGGACACGTTCGAGGGCAACTCGCCCTTCACGACCGACAACGGCTACACGGTCGAGAACCAGGGCGACAGGACTACGGCCGGCCCAACCTGATCGCGGCGACCGAGAGCTCGATCAACACCGCCTACATCGACCTCACCACCTCGATGGAGAACGGCCCGCAGGAGATCATCGACACGGCCGTCGACATGGGCATCCCGCCGGAAGAGGCACCGAAGGACCCGTGGGGCTTCCCGACGAACACGGGCGGCCTGCTGCCGAACGAGCAGGTCGCCCTCGGCTCCCAGACCGTGAGCCCGATCAACATGGCCAACGGATACGCCACCATCGCCAACGGCGGCGTTGCCGCCGAGCCGTTCATCATCGAGAAGGTCGTCGACCAGAACGGCGAGAAGCGCTACGACCACAAGGTCCAGGATCACCGGGCACTGACCGAGGACATCGCCGCCGACGTCTCCTACGCGATGCAGCAGGTCGTCGAGACCGGCACCGGGGCACCGGCGAACGCCAGCTTCGCGTGGCCGTCCGCGGGCAAGACCGGGACCGCGACCAAGGAGGGCGGTGCCGTGTCCTCGTCGTGGTACGCCGGCTTCACCGCGCAGTTATCGACGGCGGTGATGTACGTCCGCGGCGTCGGCAACGGGCAGCTCGACGGCTGGCTACCGACGTACTTCGGTGGCGACCTTCCTGCGGACACGTGGCGCCAGGTGATGGACCGGGTGATGGAGGGCGAGGAGCCGATCGAGCTCGCCGAGCCCGTCTACGTCGACGGCGAGGCGCCCGAGGAGGGCCACGCGCCGTACACCCCCCCGCCGCCGCCCCCCTCCACGACCAAGAACACCGACGAGCCGAGGACGGAGGTGGCGGACGCCGACGGCGACGGCGTCCCCGACGACGAGGACGCGTGCCCGGACAACCCGGACATCCCGGGCTCGCCCGACGCGGACGGTGACTGTGTCGTCGACGCCGCCGACAGCGACGGAGACGGGGTGCCGGACGACGAGGACCCGTGTCCCGACAACCCCGACATCCCCGGCCAGCCGGACCCCGACGGCGACTGCCAGGTCGGCGGGGGCGGGCCCACCGACAGTGACGGTGACGGCGTGGCCGATGCCCTGGACCCGTGCCCCGACAACGCCGACATCCCCGCCCAGCCTGACGAAGACGGCGACTGCGTCGTCGACGCGCGCGGCGGCGGCAGCGGCAGCGCCGCCGGCCGCACCAGCCCCGTCGCGGTCGCGGAACGCCGCCGCGCCCGCCGTACTCCGGTCACGTAGTCTCGCCGCGTGTCGCACGTCCACCCGACCCGTGACGACCGGGTCGTCGGCGCCGTCAGCGAGGCGGTCGGGGGTCCGGTGGGCGAGCACGCCGGGCGGCACCGGTGGTGGACGCCGACCCGGGTGCTGCTGCTGCTGACCGCGATCACGTTCGTGTTCGGCATGGTGCAGAAGGCGCCGTGCTCGCTGGCGGAGGGCAAGGACCAGCCGTGGGTCTACTCCCACATGTGCTACACCGACCTGCGCCCGCTCTACGTGCCGCGTGGTCTGGCCGAGCTGTCCTGGCCCTACACGGGCGACGACGACACCCGCGACCGTTACGAGGTCATGGAGTACCCGGTCGGCATCGCCTACTGGGCGTACGGCGCCGCGTGGCTGACCCAGAAGCTCAACGGCAGTCCCGACACCGACGCCCGCTCCGACCAGTCGGTCAGCGATCTCTACGGGGACGACGAGGTCGACGAGGAGCTGACGATATTCCTGCTCGTCAACGCGGTCGGGTTCGGTGCGTTGGCGCTGCTGGCGGTGTGGCTGCTGTCGAAGGTCGATCGAGGCCGGCCCTGGGACGCGGCGGCGTTCGCGTTGTCGCCCGTGCTGATCCTCACCGGCCTCATCAACTGGGACCTGATCGCCGTCGCGCTGGTCGCGGGTGCGCTCTGGTCGTGGTCGCGCGACCGGCCGGTGCTGACGGGGGTGCTGGTCGGGCTCGGTACCGCGGTCAAGCTCTACCCGCTGTTCCTGCTGGGCGCGATCCTGATCATCTGCATCCGCCAGCGCAGGTACGGCGCCTTCGCGCTCGCCACGGTCTGGGCCGCGGTCACGTGGGCGGTGGTCAACCTGCCCGCCTACCTCAGCGGATCCGAGCAGTGGAAGGTGTTCTGGTCGTTCAACGCCGACCGCGGCGCTGACCTCGGCTCGGTGTGGCTGATCATCGACCAGGTGCGTGACAGCGGTGTCGGGGTCGACACCATCAACCGGTCGTCGTGGATCTTCTTCGGTGCCTGGTGTGTCGGCGTCCTCGTGCTCGGCCTGCTGGCCGGGCGTCGTACCGCCCATGTCCCGCGGCTGGCCCAGCTCGGCTTCCTGATCGTGGTCGGCTTCCTCATCGTCAACAAGGTCTACTCGCCGCAGTACGTCCTGTGGCTGCTCCCGCTCGCGGTGCTCGCGCGGCCGCGGTGGCGCGACCAGATCATCTGGCAGGCCGGTGAGATCTTCTACTTCTGCACGGTCTGGTGGTACCTCGGCGGCTACCTGCAACCCGCCGGGGGCGGTGACGTCGGCTTCTACTGGGTCGGCATCGTGGTGCGGGTCGCCTGCGAGCTCTACCTGGTCACCCTCGTCGTGCGCGACATGTTCCTGCCGCAGCGCGACCCGGCCGGGGTGAGACCGGAGCTAGGTGATGGCGATCCGGTCGAAGCTGGTGGCGGTGTAGCGCACCCGGACGTCGATCCGGTCGCCGACGGCCGGCACGCGGGCGCCGTGGGGTAGGAACAGCATCGACGCCTGCATGTGCGGCGGCTCGGCGAAGAGCCGCTGCTTGCCGTCGATGGAGTACGGCGACCGCACGAAGCCGACCGCGTCCAGGCCACCCCTCGCCAGGGTGGCGGCGCGAGCCTTGATCGAGCTCTCCCCGGTCGGCGCCTCGAGGCCGATGCCGTGCGCGGTGCCGCCGCTGACGATGAGCAGGTGGCCGGACTTCGGTGCGGTGCGGGCGCGGTAGCCGAAGATGTCTCCGCGGTCGACGGGGTGCACGTCCAGCACGGTCGCGGTCACCTGGAGCGCGCCCCGGTCGCCGAGCCAGAGCTGGGTGCCGATGCGGGGCCGGACGGCGAAGTCGCCGTACTGCTGCCGCAGGGTGGTGAGCTCGTCGTCGGTGAGGTGGCTGACCCAGACCGTGGCGATGCCGCAGTCGGCGGCGATCGCGTCGGTGAGCAGCCGGCCCACCTCGCCGAGGTGGTTGCCCTGGGCGAGCGGCAGGTGCAGCGCGACGCCCTCGAGCCGGGCCTCGGGGTGGTGGCGGAGCACCTCGCCGGCCTCCCACAGGTCACGGCCGGACATGCCGTGCCGCTGCATGCTGGTGGTGCGCTCGAGCACCAGCCGGGACGACGGGGCGAGGGAGAGCAGCTGCTCCAGGTCGACCAGCCGGCTGACCGTGTGGATCACGCGCCTGGTGAGCTTCGGGTCGAGCGGGTCGACGAACGGCCGCCACGGGGTGAGCACCAGGATGTCGCCGTCCCAGCGGGTGGCAACCGCGCCGACCTCGTCGTAGGTCCCGACCGCGAGGGTGGTGACGTCGTGGCCGCGGTCGCAGAGCCACTGCGCCTTCCGGGCGAGCCGTCCCAGGGTGAAGCCGTAGCCGTTGCCCTTCGCGACCGGGACGATCCCGGGGTGGGCCGCGGTGACGGACTCCAGATGGGCGCGCCAGCGCGGGCCGTCGACGGTCAGGGTGAGGCTCATCGAGGTCCTTGTTCCTAGCGCCGGGCCAGGTAGAGCTGGAACGCCCGGTAGAGCACGCGGTTGATCGGCAGGTCCCACTCGCCGGCGTACTCGACGGCCTCGCCGCCGGTGCCGACCTTGAACTGGATCAGCCCGATGTGCGAGTCGTCGGCGTCGAGGGTCTCGGTGATGCCGCGCAGGTCGTAGACGGTGGCGCCGGAGGCGAGCGCGTCGCGGATCATCGCCCACTGCACGGCGTTGGAGCCGCGGACGTCGCGCTTCTCGGTGGACGAGGCACCGTAGGAGTACCAGGAGTGCTGGCCCACCCGGACCGCCAACGTCGCCGCGACCAGGTCGCCCTGGTGGCGGGCCAGCCAGACCTTCAGCCGGTCCGGCTCATCGGCGTTGAGGGCGTCGTACATGACCTCGAAGTAGCGCAGCGGCCGCGGCGTGAAGTGGTCGCGCTCTGCGGTGTGGACGTAGAGGTCGTGGAACGCCTTGAGGTCCGCGGCACTGCCGACGCTGACCTCCACGCCTTCCTTGTCGGCCTTCTTGATGTTGCGGCGCCACAGCTGGTTCATCCCCTTGAGCAGGGACTCCTCGGTGTGCGCGCTGCCATCGGCCTGGACCAGCGGGATCTGGTAGACGAACTGCGGCTGGCCGGTGCCGAAGCCGCCCTCGGCCGACTGGTGCCGCCAGCCGAGCTCGTGCAGCTGGGCGACGACGCGGGCGCCGGCGGCCGACCGGTCGAGCGGCGGCACCTGGCCGAGGCGTCGTACGTCGAGGTCGGCGATGCCCTCCTTGATCTGCGCCGCCGACCAGCAGCGGGTGACCACGGGTGGCCCGATGCGTACGGCGAACGCCCCTTGCTTCCTGAGGTGGCGCACCATCGGGTCCAGCCAGTCGTCGAGCCGGTCGGTCGACCAGTCGATGACCGGTCCCTCGGGCAGGTAGGCCAGGTAACGCTGGAGCTTGGGGAGCTGCCGGTAGAGGACCAGGGCCGCGCCGACCGTGGCCCCGCTGTCGTCGACCCACGCCAGGTGCTCGGCGTGCCACTCGGCCTTGACCTTCGCCCAGCCGGGGGTCTGGAGGAAGCTGGTCGACGGGAGAGTGGCGAGATAGTCGCGGTGCTCGTCGGCGGAGATGGTCCGCAGGCTCGGCATGGGGTCAGGCTATCGGCAGTGCAGGGATCCCCGGTTCACCGGCGATCCCTGCACTTCTGGGGCGTTGCAATGGCCGTTAAGTGCAGGCATCCCCGGTTCACCGGTGATTCCTGCCATGCAGAGCGGAGCTCAAACGCGTTCCCGGAGCCAGGCGAAGTCGGCCTGGTGCTCCTTTGCGCCCCCGGGCGTCTCGCAGACCACCGGTGCACCTGCGTCGCGGACGACGGCGGCGAGGAGGTCGGGATCGATCCGGCCGGCGCCGAAGTTGGCGTGCCGGTCGGCGCCGGAGTCGAAGTCGTCGCGGCTGTCGTTGCAGTGCACCAGGTCGATCCTCCCGGTGATCTTGCGGACATCGGAAACAACAGTCTCCAGGGGGTTGCCCCCCGCATGGGCGTGGCAGGTGTCGAGACAGAAGCCGACCATGTCGGCGCCTTCCGCGGCAGCGATCGCGTCCCAGACGCCCGCGATCCGCTCGAGGTAGCGGGTCATCGCGTTGGTGCCGCCGGCGGTGTTCTCGATGAGCAGCGGGATCTTGATGTCGGTCGCCTCGATCGCCTTGCGCCAGTTGTCGAACCCCTTGGCCGGGTCGTCGTCGTCCTGCACGTGACCGCCGTGCACGATGAGGCCCTTGGCGCCGATCTCGGCGGCTGCGTCCATGTGCTGCTGGAGCAGCTTGCGGCTCGGGATCCGCTGCCGGTTGTTGGTCGTGGCGACGTTGATCAGGTAGGGCGCGTGGACGTAGAGGTCGACACCGGCCGCCTCCGCGTCGGCGCGCAACCGCTCCGGACCGCCCTCGTAGGCGAGCACCGGGCCCTTGTAGGACTGCGGGTTGCCGAGGAAGAACTGCACCAGCGGCGCGTTGCGCGCCTTCGCCTCACCGATCGGGTCGGTCTGCTCGACGTGGGCGCCGATCCGGATGGCGCTGGACTCGGTCATGGCTCCACCCTAGGAGCCGCCACCGACGTCATCACCCGCGGACCAGGTCCGCAGGTCGGCGATTCTCGCCCGCCGTACGGGCTTTCCCCCTACCGTCCCGTCCATGACCCCGCTGCAGATCGAGGCCGGTGGGCGGACCTGGACGTTCGATGGCACCTCGGTGGTGACCATCGGCCGCGACCCGAGCTCCGACATCGTGCTCACCGGAGGCACCGTTTCCCGCAACCACGCCGAGCTCCGACCCCACGAGGGAGAGTGGACCCTCGTCGACGTCGGGAGCGCGTCGGGGACCTTCAGCAACGGCAACAGGATCACCGAGCTGCGCCTCGCCGGGCAGGGAACGGTGCGGGTCGGCGGGGCCGAGGGCGACGAGCTGGCGTACTCGATCGTCGGTGCCCGCCCGACCGTGGCCACCGATGCCGTCGTACTGCCGCCGTCGGGGCTGGACCAGACGGTGGTCCCGGGTGGTGCCGTCCCCGGTTCCTTCGTGCCCGGACCGGCGCTGCTGGTGCGGTCCGACGGCGTCAGCAAACGCTTCGTGCCGGGGACGACGGTCCGGATCGGACGCGACCCGGCCAACGAGATCGTCCTCGACGATGCCTCGGTCTCGCGGCTGCACGCGGTGGTCGAGAGCCGGCCGGACGGCTGGTGGTACGTCGACCGGTCGAGCGCGGGCACCTTCGAGGGTGAGGACCGGGTTACGGCGCGCAAGCTGACCGAGCCGCTGACGGTGATGCTCGGCCACCCGACGGCCGGGGTCGAGGTCGAGGTCGTCCCGATCGTCGCGGCCCAGCAGGCGCAGAGGGCGCTCGCGGGCAAGAAGCGCCGGCGGACCGCCGCGCTGGCGGGCGGCATCGCCGCGGCTCTCGTCCTGGTCGGCGGCGGGGTGACCGCGGCGGTCGTTCTCACCGGTGACGACGACGGGGGCGACGGCGGCAACGCGCCGGCGGCGTCGTCCGGGCTCACGCCGGCCGAGCTCGACCGCGCCAAGGCCGGCACCGTGTTCCTGGTCGCGGTGCTGGACGGCGAGCCGGCCTGGACCGGATCCGGCTCGATCGTCAGCGAGGACGGCCTCATCCTCACCAACGCCCATGTCGCCGATCCCGGAGCGCCCGGGTTCGACGCTCCCAGCCAGAGCCCGGACTACCTGATCGTCGGCATCCCGCCGGCCGGCAACCCGGACGCGCCGGTCGAGCTGCGCTACCGCGCCAGCCCTGTCGCCACCGACGGCCCGCTCGACCTCTCGGTGATCAAGATCGACGGCGACGTCGACGGGCATCCGGTCACCGCCCTCGACCTCCCGGAGCCGGTGCCGGTCGGTGACAGCGAGGACGTGCGGACCGGCGACGAGCTGGTCGCGCTGGGCTTCCCGGGTCTGGCGTCGGTCGACCTCGAGGACCCGTTCGCGCGGCCCGTCACCGTCACCGAGGGCGTCGCCTCGACGATCAAGGCGGTCCCGCCGTTCGGCGAGGACGCGTGGATCGAGAGCGACCTCCGGCTCGGTTCTGGCAACTCCGGTGGCCCGACGATCAACCAGGACGGCGAGATCATCGGCGTGAACACCGAGGTCCGCACCCGCGAGACCCAGGGCGAGGAGGGCGACGGCGGGGTGTTCACGAGCGGCTCCGCGCTGATGCGGCCGTCGAAGTGGACGCTCCCGGTCCTCGACGCGGCCGAGGGGGGCACGACGTACACGTCGGAGTGGATCGACGACGTGGGTGGCATCCCGGAGGACCCGATGGGCGACGCGGACGCATCGGTCGGCCCCGGCGGCTGGTCGCTCGACGGCGCCGGCACCTGCGCGAACGCCTCGACCTCCACTGCTCCCCAGATCCTGGCGGGGGCAGCCTTCCCGGGCACGGTCTACACCGAGTTCTCCGCAGTGGGGGTCCCCGACGGGACGCCGTACGAGCTGCGGTTCTTCTCGCTGGACGGCCAGACCCCGCTCGGGACCACACCGGGTGAGTGGGACCAGGGGTCGGACGAGGTGTGCGTGCCGTTCTTCGTGGACATCGAGAACTCGATCCCCGGCCTGGTCGCGGTCCTCGTGATCGGCGACGTCCAGGTCGAGAACCCGGTGATGTTCCAGTAGCCGTCCCCTTCGGCAGGGGCCGCCCGCCGATTCGGCGCGCGCCGTACCTCGTTGTTAGCCTGTCCCGTCGCGCTGCTCCCATCCGGGGAGCGCGCGCATGCAGAGCCCTCCTGCCACGGAGAGTCCGTGGCCGCCCAGTCCAGAGGAGGTGGAGACCGCTTTGCGTCCCTACGAAGTCATGGTCATCCTCGACCCGAGCCTCGACGAGCGCACGGTTGAGCCGTCGCTCGACAAGTACCTCAACGTCGTCCGCAAGGACGGTGGCACCGTCGACAACGTCGACATCTGGGGCCGTCGTCGCCTGGCGTACGAGATCCAGAAGAACGCCGAGGGCATCTACGCCGTGATCAACCTGACGGCCACGCCCGCGACGGTCGCCGAGTTCGATCGCCAGCTCGGTCTCAACGAGGCCATCCTGCGCACGAAGGTCCTGCGCCCGGGCGCGTGAATCGACGCAGTCGGTGTGAACAACGTGGACGGGGCCTATCCATTGTCGGACGGCCGCGACACGATGAGCGCCGACACGTCCGTGGCATCACGGATGTCGCATTCACCGATCACGAACGCTAGGGAGACCTGAAATGGCAGGCGAGACCGTCATCACCGTCGTCGGCAACCTCGTCGACGACCCGGAGCTGCGCTTCACCCCGTCGGGTGCGGCCGTGGCGAACTTCCGGATCGCGTCGACGCCGCGCACCTTCGACCGCCAGACCAACGAGTGGAAGGACGGCGACGCGCTGTTCCTGTCCTGCTCGGTGTGGCGGCAGGCCGCTGAGAACGTCGCGGAGTCCCTGCAGAAGGGGATGCGCGTCGTTGTCCAGGGCCGGCTGAAGTCGCGGCAGTACGAGACGCGCGAGGGTGAGAAGCGCACCGTCTTCGAGATCGAGGTCGAGGAAGTCGGCCCGTCCTTGAAGTACGCCACCGCCAAGGTCACCCGCGCCGCCCGGTCCTCGGGCGGCGGCAGCGGCTACGGCAACCAGGGCGGCGGCCAGGGTGGCGGCGCTCCCGCGTCGGACCCGTGGGCCTCGTCGCCCGGCGGCCAGGCAGCCGGTAGCAACCAGGGCGGCGGCGCTCCAGCCGGCGACCCGTGGGGTGCGCCGGGCGTGGGCGGCGGCAACGAAGAACCGCCCTTCTAATCAGTCAACAAACAACCATTCCGACCACGATCGACTGACGCGGTCGGGCTCTGAGGAGGAGCACCACAATGGCTAAGGCAGTCATCCGCAAGCCGAAGAAGAAGGTTTGCCAGTTCTGCAAGGAGAAGGCGACCGGTGTCGACTACAAGGACACCGCCTTGCTCCGCAAGTTCATCTCCGACCGCGGCAAGATCCGTGCGCGGCGTGTGACCGGCAACTGCGTCCAGCACCAGCGCGACGTCGCGATCGCCGTCAAGAACGCCCGCGAGATGGCGCTGCTGCCCTACACGGCCAGCGGCCGCTGATCGCTGCGTCGGTAGAGAAGGAGAGACAACATGAAGATCATCCTGACCCAGGAGGTCGACGGTCTCGGCGCCGCCGGTGACGTGATCGAGGTCAAGAACGGCTACGGCCGCAACTACCTGCTGCCGCAGGGCCTCGCGATCCGGTGGACCCGCGGCGCCCAGTCCCAGGCCGACGCGATCACGACGGCCCGGTCCGCCCGTGCCGTCCGCGACTCGGCCCACGCCGCTGAGATCAAGGCCAAGCTCGAGCAGGGCCCGGTCGACGTGAAGGTCAAGGCCGGCCAGGGCGGTCGCCTCTTCGGCGCCGTCACCGTCGGCGACGTCGCCGACGCGCTCGGTGCGGTCACCGGCGAGACGATCGACAAGCGGACCATCGTCCTCACCAACCCGATCAAGACCCTCGGTGCCCACCAGGTCTCGATCAAGCTGCACGACGAGGTCTCCGCGGCGGTCGCGCTCAACGTGATCCCCGCCTGACGAGCGCCGAACGCGTGAACGGCCAGTCCCAGCGGGGCTGGCCGTTCGCATTTCGGGCATCATCACCGGCATGAGGTCGTTCCCCAGGCTCGCTCCCCTCCTGATGCTCGTCCTGGCCCCGGCGCTGTCGGCGTGCGGCGGCGACAGCGACAACACCACCGATGACGCGGAGCCGCCGCCGTCGTCGACCCCGTCGGCTCCGCCGACCAGCGCACCGACGACGGCGGACACCTCGGCATCGACCGCACCCTCCGACGGCGCGCTGCCCGGCGCCTGCGACGTGCTCGCCCCCACTGACGTGCAGGCGGCGTTCGGTGTGGAGTTCGGGCCGGGGGAGCCCGGCGGTGGCGGCACGTCGGAGGGCGACCTGGCGTGGGCGAGCGACAACTGCGACTGGGAGGCGGCGGACCTGGTCGAGGTCCAGCTGGCCATCACCGGTCCCGACGACTTCACCGGTGACTTCACCTGCCCGGAGCCGACCTCGGTCGCCTCGACGGTCGAGCCGGTGCCGGACCTCGGCGACGCCGCCTACTGGGAGGTCGACGAGTCGCCGCCGCTCGAGGCCACGCTGCGGGTCTGCACCGCCGGCTACAACGTCGACGTCGAACTCGAGTACGAGGACGGCACCGACTTCCAGGGTGACCCGAAGCAGCAGTCGATCGCGCTGGCCACGGTGGTGCTGGCGAAGCTCGGCCAGGGCACGCACTAGCTCTCGTCGGGCTCCGGTCGGATCGGTTCGGCATCGGCCGGCTCGGGATCGGCCGGCTCGACCGGCGGCGCCCCGGCCCAGTCCCGGCTCCCGTAGCCGAAGAACAGGATCACCAGCACGATCTGGACCGCTTCTGCCGCGATCTCGCCGGCGGTGCCGACCTCGTCGACCCCGCCGCCGAACGCGACCGGCGGTGCGATCAGCACGAAGAGGAGCGCGAGCGCCGAGAGGTTGAACCCGACGGCGGCGATGGTCGCCTTGTGCCGGACCGCGCCGGCACTGAGCTCGTAGGACAGGACGGCGAAGAACGCGAACCGCGGGATGTCGGCTGCCCACCCGAGCGAGGGGTCGGTCGCGACCCAGCGGGCGACCGCGGGCACCACCAGCGCCGAGGAGATGACGAGCGCGGCAGCGCCGAGGAGGCGGAGGATCCCGACCCTGGCCGACCCGAGCGAGTCGGCCAGACCGTGGAGGCCGATCAGGATGAAGAGCCACCCGAGCGGGTCGGGGAGCGGGTCGAAGATGCCGGGATCCGGATCCGTCGGCCCGATCGCGACCAGGATGAGACCGAAAGCGACGGCGTACAACGGCTTCATCGCGCCGCTCCCGTGACCAGCCACCGGTCGCCGGCGGCCCGGCGGGTCAGGGTGCCGAACCGGCCGCCCATGAAGACCAGGCCGAAGACGCCCCACAGCCAGGGCAGGCCGCCACCGACCCAGTCGTCGGCGATCACGGCGGCACCCAGCACGAGCGGAGCGTAGCCGCCGAGAACGGCCAGACCCGCCCACGCCAGGTATCCGCCGTCCCCGGCCCCGATCAGGACGCCGTCGAGCACGAACACCACGCCCGCCACCGGCTGCGCGAGCGCCGCGACGAGGAGCACGGGGACGAGTGCTCGTCGTACGTCGTCGTCGGTCGTGAACAGGACGCCGAGCACCGGGCTCGCAGCGGCGAGCGCGACGCCGGTCAGCACGCCGCTGACCACGCCCCAGCCGATCATCCGCCGGGTGACGGCGCGCGCCGCCGCCACGTCGCCGGCACCGAGGTGCCGGCCGGTGATGGCCTGGGCGGCGATCGCTATCGCATCGAGCGCGAACGCGAGGAATCCCCAGATCGTCATCGCCAGCTGGTGGGTGGCGATCGGCACCGCCTCGTCGCCGGCGGTGTGGGCGGAGAGCACGACGGCGTACGTCGTGACCAGCAGTGAGGCGCGCAGCGTCAAGGTCCGGACGAGGAGCGGCACTCCGGCGCGGCCCGCGCTCCGGATCCCCGGAGCATCGGGGCGGAGCGAGGCGCCCTCGCGGCGCGCGGCCGCGACCACGACGAGGACGAGCGCGGCGGCCGAGCCGACCTGGGCGAGCACCGACCCGAGCGCGGAGCCGGCGATGCCGAGGCGGGGCACCGGGCCGATGCCGTAGACGAGCACCACGTTGAACAGCAGGTTGGCGACATTGCCGGCCACGGCCACGATGAGCGGCGTCCGGGTGTCCTGCAGGCCGCGCAGGACTCCGGTCGCTGCGAGCATCAGCAGCAGCGGCGTGATGCCGAGCATCGCGACCCTGAGGTAGGTCTCGGCCTCGTGCGCGATGGCGGCACCGGGACCGAACGCGGCCACCATCGGGCCGGTCAGCACGATGCCGACCACGGTCGTCGGCACCCCGATCACGACCGCGAGCCAGAGCCCGTCGATCCCCTGGGCGAGGGCTGCGTCGCGGCGGCCGGCCCCGAGCTGGCGCGCGACGCCGGCCGTCGTGCCGTAGGCGAGGAAGACGCAGAGACCCACCAGCGTCTGCAGCACGGTCGCGGCGATGCCGAGGCCCGCGAGCTCGCGGGTGCCGAGGTGACCCACGACCGCGGCGTCGCCGAGGAGGAAGAGCGGCTCCGCGACCAGGGCGAGGAAGGCGGGGACCGCGAGACGCCGGATCTCCCGGTCGTCGGCGGTCAGTCTCAGCCGACCCAAAGTCGACCTCGTGACTGTGGATATCGTCCGCCGCCCGCGGATCCGTTGTGGTCTAGTCGGCTACGTCCAGATGTCGGGCAGGTGAACGAGATCAGCGTGGATCTTTTTCCGTTCCACAGGTGTGCACTCACGTTTCCGCAGGTCAGCGAGGGCGGGGTTCCACTATTTGGCATCGGTTCCACAGTTTCCTCCCCAGGCCGTGCACACCGTTCTTGCGTGTCGTCCACGCCCTGCCGGTGGTTATCCCCAGACTCGCCCGGAGGGTGGGGATAGGCCACTGGCCAGCGACCCCCGCAGGTGCGTAGGTTCGCATCTCGAGTCTCGCGCACGCTTCGACCCGTGGCACCGGCACCCTTTGTGTAGGACCTCGGCGTCAGCATGCCCGACACGACGGATTCGCACGTTCGATCGCTGCAGATGGGGGAGTCGCGTGAGCCTCGCGGAGGTGCCGCCGCCGGACGACGAGTGGGGTGACGGGCCTGCGCCGTACGCTCCGGGCAACGCCCCGTCCGGCGGCCGCACCCCTCCGCAGGACGTGGCGGCCGAGCAGTCGGTGCTCGGCGCGATGATGATCTCCAAGGACGCCATCGCCGACGTGCTCGATGCGATCCGTGGCCAGGACTACTACCGGCCCGCGCACGAGTCGATCCACGACGCGGCCATGGATCTCTACGGCCGGGGCGAGCCCGTCGACATGATCACGGTCGCCGGCGAGCTCCAACGGCGCGGTGAGCTGGCGAGGGTCGGCGGCGCGCCCTACCTGCACACCCTCGCGGCCAACGTCCCGATCGCCGCCAACGCCGGCTACTACGCCGCGATCGTGCGCGAGAAGGCGATCCTGCGGCGGCTGGTCGACGCCGGCACCAAGATCGTGCAGACCGGCTACGCAGGGGAGGGCGAGGTCGACAACATCGTGGACGCCGCCCAGGCCGAGATCTACGCCGTCACCGACCGCCGCAAGGCGGAGGACTACGCGCCCCTGAGCGACATCATGGACGCCGTCCTCGACGAGATCGAGGCGATCGAGAACCGCGAGGCCGGGATCTACGGCGTCCCCACCGGGTTCGCCGACCTCGACGAGCTGACCAACGGCCTCCACGCGGGCCAGATGATCGTGGTCGCGGCGAGGCCGGCCATGGGCAAATCGACGCTGGCGCTCGACCTGTGCCGGGCGGCGTCGGTCCAGAACAACCTGACCAGTGCGTTCTTCAGCTTGGAGATGACCAAGTCCGAGATCACGATGCGGCTGCTGTCGGCGGAGGGTCGGATCCCCCTCAACCACATCCGCAACGGCAAGATGTCGACGGAGGAGTGGGACCGGCTGGCGCGCCACGTGGCCAAGGTGTCGTCGGCGCCGATGTTCATCGACGACAGCCCGAACATGACGATGATGGAGATCCGGGCCAAGGCCCGGCGGCTCAAGCAGCGTCATGACCTGAAACTGGTCGTCATCGACTACCTGCAGTTGATGACGTCCGGCAAGAAGGTCGAGTCGCGCCAACTGGAGGTCTCGGAGTTCTCCCGCCAGATCAAGCTGCTGGCCAAGGAGCTCGGGGTCCCGATCATCGCGCTCTCCCAGCTCAACCGTGGTCCCGAGCAGCGCGCTGACAAGCGTCCGATGATGAGTGACCTACGTGAATCGGGTTCAATTGAACAGGATAGTGACATGGTCATCCTGCTCCACCGGGACGACGTCTACGAGAAGGAATCGACTCGCCCTGGTGAGGCCGATCTGATCGTTGCGAAACACCGCAACGGCGCGACCCGCGACATCGTGGTGGCCTTCCAGGGCCACTACTCCCGCTTCGTCGACATGGCCCACTAGGGAGTCCGATCGTCGCCTGCCTCCGCTGTTGGCTTAGAGGTGTACCCCGCAGCGGCGAGCGGCAAGCACTGCCAGCGACCGGGTGACCCGGATCAGCTCGTCGATGTCCACCTGCTCGCGCGGACCATGGGCGAGCCGGACGTCGCCGGGGCCGTAATGGAGAGTGGGAATGCCACTGCCGGCGTAGAGACGAAGGTCGCTGCCGTACGGCGCGGCGGACAGCCGGCCGGTCCTGGACTCCACGGCCCGGATCGAGTCGGCCACCTCGGCCACGAAGGGGTGTGCTGGGTCGATGCGCCCGCTCGCGAACTGACCTCCCGGCCAGCTCACTTCCACCGGGTGGTCGCGGAGCCAGGCGTCGCGACCGCAGGCGTCCGCGATTGCTCGTTCAAGGGCGGCGCGAGCCAGAGCCGGGTGCTCGTCGAGCTGGACGCCGAGCCGTCCTCCGGCGACCAGCAGGTCCGGGACGCTGCTGGCCCACGAGCCCGCGCGAACGGTGCCGACGGAGATCGGATAGGGCAGCTCGTTGCCCTCGAAGAGCAGGTCCGGGTCTGCATTGCGCTCGCGCTCGAGCTCGACGATCGCCGCGTGGACGGGGAGGAACGCGTCGAAGGCGCTGTGGCCGGAGAGTCGCGTGCTCCCGTGCGCCGCTAGGCCGCGAACGCGGATCTCGAAGGTGAGCGCTCCGGCATTCGCGACCACGATGTCGCCGCTCGTGGGCTCGGTGATCACAGCCGCGTGACCGCGGTGGCCACGCAGCATGGTCGCGAACGCGCCGAGGCCGCCGTCCTCCTCGCTGATCACTGCGTGCAACGCGAACGGCCGCTCCAGTCGCACGCCGGACGCGACGAACGCGCGGGCGACCGCGAGGTTGGCCGCGGCGCCCGCCTTCATGTCGCACGCACCCCGACCGTGGACGGAGCTCCTCCTGACCGCGCCACTCCACGGATCGGCGTCGTACCAGGTGGTCGGATCGCCGGTCGGGACGACGTCGACATGCGCCTGGAGGACCAGTGCCGGCACCGCCGACGGGCCGAGGACGCCCACGACGCCGTACCCCTCGGTGCGGCGCGCCTCCGTGCCTGGGTGTTCCGGGTGAGCGGCGAGGGCCGGGAGGTCCAACTTCCAGTGGTCGACGTCGAAGCCGAGCTTCGTGAGCTCGTAGGCATGCCAGTGCTGCAGGTCGGACTCGGCGTCGCTGCCAGTGATGCTCGGAACGCGGATCATTGCGACGAGCTCGTCGACGAGGGCAGGCTCGTCGATGGCGTCGAGCACGCGGACCTCGGCCCGCGACAGCTCTGCGCTCGTCTGCTCGATCGTGTCCACGGCGCGAACGTAACCCCGGCAGGGATGCGGCGGATATAGCGAAATCGGGCGGTTGGTCGTCACCGTTCGGACTGCGTCGCCGCCGGATCTGCACAGACTCGTGCGGACGGACGCGAACCGGTAGGAACCCGGTCGACCCGCGGCGCAGGGCGTGCCTAGGGTGAAGTCGTGTACCTGGAGAACGTCGTCTTCGACGCTGCCGATCCGCAGACCATGGGCCGGTTCTGGGAGACCGCGCTCGGCACCGAGACGCTGACCGACGAGGACGCCGGTTACGAGACCCGGCTGGCGGTGCCGGACGGTCCGGTCCTCGACCTGTGCTTCCAGCGGGTGCCGGAGCCGCCGACCGGGCCGGAGCGCCTGCACCTCGAGTACGACGAAAGCACGCTCGTCGCACTCCGGCTCGATGTCGCCGATCCCGATCGCGACCGCGAGTTCTGGTCCTGGCTGACCGGATGGGATCCGGTCGACAGGGGGTTGCGGCACACGTCCGGGCGCGGCCCGCTGCTCGAGCTGCACCCCGAGAAGGAGCCCAAGACGTCCGGCAAGAACCGGATCCACCTGGACGTGCGCCTGGGACCATTCGACGACGCCGATGCGGTGGCGCAGCAGATCGCCGACCGCGGCGGTCTTGAACAGCCTCACCCCGAGTGGGGTGAGCTGCCGTGGCGGACCTACACGGATCCGTCGGGCAACGAGTTCTGCGTGCTGCCGGCGCGGGCCTGACACCGGCCTCCTTGACGTCGAGCGGTCAGGGTGCGCCAGGGTGCGGGCTCAGCCCGCGAAGTACCGGCGCGAAGTCGGTGACCCGCTCCCACACGACGGGACAGGGGCGGTGACCACCGAGGTCTGCTGGAAGGTGCGAAAGCCCATGGCCCATTTCACCGCACGTTAGTTTGAGCAACATGCAACAGGTCAAGGCCGTCATCGCCCGCGCCAAGGGTGCACCCGTCGAGATCGTCACCGTCAACGTGCCGGACCCCGGACCGGGTGAGGCGATGGTGAAGGTGCTGACCTGCGGGGTCTGCCACACCGATCTGCACTACCGCGAGGGCGGCATCAACGACGAGTTCCCGTTCCTGCTGGGCCACGAGGCCTCGGGGATCGTAGAGGCCGTCGGACCCGACGTGTCCGGCGTCGCGCCCGGCGACTTCGTCATCCTCAACTGGCGCGCGGTCTGCGGCGAGTGCCGGGCCTGCAAGCGCGGTGATCTCCACTACTGCTTCGCCACCCACAACGCGACGCAGAAGATGACGCTGGAGGACGGCACGGAGCTGTCGCCGGCGTTGGGCATCGGTGCGTTCGCGGAGAAGACCCTGGTCGCCGCCGGCCAGTGCACGAAGGTCGACCCGTCCGCCCGCCCGGCCGCAGTCGGACTGCTGGGCTGCGGCGTCATGGCCGGCATCGGTGCGGCGATCAACACCGGTGGTGTCACCCGCGGCCGCAGCATCGCCGTCATCGGTTGCGGCGGTGTGGGCGTTGCCGCTGTCGCCGGCGCGGCGTTGGCGGGAGCCAGCCCGATCATCGCGGTCGACATCGACGCCAAGAAGCTGGAGCAGGCCCGGGCGATGGGGGCCACGCACACGATCGACTCCTCCACGACCGACCCGGTCGACGAGATCAAGCGGATCTGCGCGGAGACGTACGACGGCGCCGACGGCGCCGACGTGGTCGTCGAAGCCGTCGGACGTCCCGAGACCTGGAAGCAGGCGTTCTACGCCCGCGACCTGGCCGGCACCCTGGTCCTGGTCGGGGTACCGACGCCCGACATGAAGATGCCCGACATCCCGCTCATCGACGTCTTCGGGCGCGGCGGTGCCCTGAAGTCGAGCTGGTACGGCGACTGCCTGCCCACCCGCGACTTCCCCCTGCTGGTGGACCTCTACCGGCAGGGCCGGCTCGACCTCGACGCGTTCGTCACCGAGGAGATCGGCCTGGGCGACATCGAGGCCGCCTTCGAGCGGATGCACCACGGTGACGTGCTGCGCTCGGTGGTCGTGCTGTGAACTCACCCGGGCCGGCGGGCGCCCTGCGGGTCGACCACGCCGTCACAAGCGGCACGTTCACCCTCGACGGCGAGACCTTCGACGTCGACAACAACATCTGGGTGGTCGGCGACGACACCGAGTGCGTCGTGATCGACGCCCCGCACTCGGTGGCCGACATCTCCACGGTCGTGGGGGGCCGGGTGGTGCGCGCGATCGTGCTTACCCATGCCCACGACGACCACTGTCGGGTCGCGCCGGGACTGCGGGAAGCGGTCAACGGCGGCGCGGGCGCGCCGATCCTGCTGCACCCCGACGACCGCCCGCTGTGGGAGCTCACCCATGGCGGGCCGGACGACGTCAACGGCTATCTGTGGGACGTAGACCTGGCCGACGGCATGGAGATCGACGTTGCCGGCACGAAGCTGATCGCGCTGCACACCCCGGGCCACGCGCCCGGAGCGGTGTGTCTCTCCGCACCCGACCTGGGGTGCGTGTTCACCGGCGACACCCTGTTCCTGGGCGGGCCAGGCGCGACCGGCCGGTCCTTCAGCGACCGGCCCACCCTCGAGGCCTCGATCCGGGCCAAGCTGTTCGCCCTCCCGGACGACACCGTCGTCCACACCGGCCACGGGGACGACACCACCATCGGTGCCGAGCGCGCCTCCCTCTAGCATCGACCAAGTAGAACATGTTCTACTTTCCCGCATGATCTCCACCGTCGTCTGGGGCACCGGCAACGTCGGTCGGGCCGCGATCCGGGCCGTCCACGCCCATCCCGCTCTCGAGCTCGCCGCTGTCGTCGTCCGCAATCCCGACCTGGTCGGCCGCGACGCCGGCGAGCTGGCCGATCTCGGCGGGCCGATCGGGATGCGCGCGACCGACGACCTCGACGCCGTACTCGCGGAGCGGCCGCAGGCCTTGTGCTACGCGGTCACCGGCGACGGCCGCGAGGAGGACGCGTTCGCCGACGTGCTGCGCGCCGTCGCGGCCGGCTGCGTGGTCGTGACCCCGTCGCTCTACCCGCTCTACGACCCGCGCAACGCCCCCATCGAGATGGTCGGGCCGCTGCAGGAAGCGATCGCGAGCGGCGGCGGTGCGTTGTTCGTCAACGGAGTCGACCCGGGCTGGGGCAACGACATCCTCCCCGCTCTGATCACCGGCGTCGCGACCTCGATCGACGAGATCCGCTGCCAGGAGATCTTCGACTACTCGACCTACGACGCCGAGGACTCGGTCCGCTACCTGGTCGGCATGGGGCAGCCGATGGACTACGAGCCGCTGATGACCGCACCCACCATCCCCACGATGGTCTGGGGCGGCCAGCTGCGGATGATCGCGCGGGCGATGGGCGTCGAGCTCGAGGAGATCCGGGAGACGCTCGACCGACGCGCGCTCGACGAGACGGTGACGACCGAGGAGATGGGCACCTTCGAGGCCGGCACCCAGGGCGGTCTGCGATTCGAGGTGCAGGGCATCGTCGGAGGCCTCCCGCGGATCGTGATCGAGCACATCACCCGCATCCACCCGTCCGCGGCGCCCGAGTGGCCGCAGGCGCCGAACGGCAGGGGTGCGCACCGGGTAATCCTCGAGGGCCGGCCCCGCATCGAGGTCACCCTCGAGGCCACGGACGAGGGCGGCAACCCCGCCGCCGGCGGCAACGCCACGGCCGTCGGCCGGCTGGTCAACGCGATCGACTGGCTGGTCGACTCCGGACCGGGCCTGTACGACGCCTTCGACGTACCCCTTCGACCAGCGGCCGGCCGGCTCGGCGCCGCCGCACCCGAGCTCGCTGGGTTGACCGAGGTGGTGGGCGCATGAATCTCCGGATCGACATCCCCGAGGACAAGGAGCCGATCGGCTACGTGTGGGGCGAGATGGTGCCCGGCATCGGGGTCGCGGCCTCTGGCTTCTCGCTCGCCGTCTACGAGCACACCACGCTCGGGCTGCGGGAGTTCGAGGCCGCCCGGCTGCGGATCGCGCAGATCAACGGGTGCGTCTTCTGCCTCGACTGGCGCACCGACCGCGACGGCGAGACCGTCGAGGAGGGTTTCCTCGATGCGGTGGAGGAGTGGCGCAGGACCAGCGCGTTCGACGAGCGCACCCGGCTGGCGGCGGAGTACGCCGAGCGCTACGCCCTCGACCACCACGGCCTCGACGACGGCTTCTGGGAGCGGATGAAGGCGGCCTACTCCGACCGGGAGATCGTCGAGATCAGCATGTGCATCGGGTCGTGGCTGGCGTTCGGCCGGCTCAACCACGTGCTCGGCATCGACGGCGTCTGCGTGCTGCCGAGCGCCGCCTCGCGATAGGACCCACCACCGGACACCCCACCGACCCCTCCTTGACTCGGATAAGCCGTGTCGTAGTAAACTGCGACAACACTTATCTAGGTTAGGAGAGCGGAATGAAGATCGTGATCTTCGGGGCAGGTCTGATCGGCGGCCAACTGGCGACGCGGCTGCACGAGGACGGCCACGACGTCGTGGCCCTCGGACGCGAGGACGGCATCGACACCACCACCGGTGCGGGGATCGCCGATGCGGTCGCCGGCGCCGAGGTCGTGGTCGACCTGACCAACTCGCCGTCGTGGGCGGACGACGACGTGCTCGCCTTCTTCCGCGACTCCACGAGCCACCTGCTCGCCGCCGAGGAAGCCGCCGGCGTGGGACATCACGTGATCGTGTCGATCGTCGGAGCCGACCGGCTCACCGATGCTGGCTATATGCGCGGCAAGCTCGCCCAGGAGGCAGGCGTGGAGGCGGGTGCGGTGCCGTTCACGATCGTCCGGTCCACGCAGTTCTTCGAGTTCATCGCGGGCATCGCCGACGCGTCGACCGATGAGGGCGTCGTACGCGCGACGCCCGGACGTCTTCAGCCGATCGCGTCGAAGGACGTCGTTGCCCGGCTGGCCGAGTTCGTGACCGGTCCGCCGGTCAATGGCACGGTCGAGATCGCCGGACCCGAGGCGATGGGGATCGACGAGCTGGTGCGCAGGTACTTCGTCGCCACCGGTGACACCCGGACCGTCGTCACCGATCCGGCCACCGGCTACTTCGGCGCAACGCTCGACAACACC
Organism: uncultured Actinomycetota bacterium; assembly: GCA_963846535.1. GTDB lineage: Bacteria > Actinomycetota > Actinomycetes > Propionibacteriales > Nocardioidaceae > Nocardioides. The sequence goes on along the minus strand of CAWJWK010000008.1, from coordinate 399,729 downwards.
GCGCTCACGCCGACGCCCGGAGCCGACGTCTGGATCGCACCGACCAGCCTCGACGACTGGCTGCGCGGGTAGCGTTCGCGCGGTGAAGCTGTCAGCGGGCGTGGAATGGGCGGTGCACTGCTGTGTCGTGCTCAGCCAGGCCGAGCACCCGGTGCCGAGCGCTCGCCTCGCCTCGCTGCACGGAGTGTCGAAGACCTACCTTGCCAAGCACCTCCAAGCCCTGGTGCGGGCCGGCATCGCGCAGCCGAGCGAGGGTCGGGACGGGGGCTACGTGCTGATGCGGGCCCCGTCGGCGATCACCGTGCTCGAGGTGGTCCAGGCGATCGACGGCCCGGAGCCTGCCTTCCGGTGCACCGAGATCCGGCAGCAGGGCGAGCTCGCAGCGCCACCTGAGCAGTGCCGGAAGATGTGTGGAGTGGCGAAGGTGATGGCCGACGCCGAACAGGCATGGCGCACCTCGCTGTCGGGTACAACGATCGCCGACCTCGCCGCGTCCTTCGACACGACCGCGATGCGCTGGGTCCTCAGCAGCTGATCGACGATCGAGCAGGAATCAAGAAGCGTCAGACACAGCGCCGTACCTAACGTCTACGACATGAACTCCATCGACACCATCGCCCTCGAAGTGGCCGACCTCCGGGCGGCCCGCACCTTCTACGACGCCGCGTTCGGCGCGGCCCTCCCGATCGAGCTGCGGGAGTCCGACGCCCCGACCAGCGGCTTCCGCGGCTTCACGATCTCGCTGGTCGTCTCGCAGCCGAGCACGGTCCACGCACTCACCGAGGCCGCGCTCGCCGCGGGCGCCACCGCCCTCAAGCCCGCCGCCAAGTCCTTCTGGGGCGTCGGGGGCGTCATCCAGGCGCCCGACGGCACCATCTGGAAGATCGCGACCTCGGCGAAGAAGGACTCCGGTCCCGCCACGACTGCCGTCGACGAGGTCGTGCTCCTCATCGGCGCGAGCGACGTCAAGGCGACCAAGGCGTTCTACATCGACAAGGGGCTGGAGGTGGCGAAGAGCTTCGGCAGCAAGTACGTCGAGTTCGCCGCCCCGGCCAGCTCCGTCAAGCTCGCCCTCTACGGCCGCAAGGCGGCCGCGAAGGACGCCGGCGTTCCTGCCGAGGGGTCCGGCTCCCACCGGGTCGCGATCCGCAGCTCGGCCGGCAGCTTCAGCGACCCGGACGGGTTCGCCTGGGAGAGCGCACCTTCGCGTCAGCCGGCGTGAGCCGGACCGGTCGTCCCTACCCTGGGCACGTGACCAGGTGGGAGGACCTCGACGGTGTGGTCGAGCTGCCCGACGGCCGGCGGGTCCGCGGCACCGGCGCACGGCGCCCGCGCGGCGACGTCCCGGCTCCCGACTTCGCGGTCTACCTGCTCGGCCGTGACCCGCAGATCACCGACTGGCCGAACCGCTGGGTGCGATGGCCGGACTTCCGGCTCCCCGCCTCGACCGACGAGGCCATCACGGCCTTGCGGGACGCGCATGCCCGTGCCGCGTCGGAACGGATCGAGGTCGCCTGCGCCGGTGGCCGCGGCCGGACCGGTACGGCGCTCGCCGTGCTCGCGATCCTGAGCGGGGTCCATCCGGACGAGGCCGTCAGCTGGGTGCGCGCGAACTACCACCGGCAGGCTGTCGAGACCCGGGCCCAGCGCCGGTGGGTCGAGCGGGCCGCCGACCACCTCGGCTGAGACCCGCCGCTACGAGTGCGGGGTGAGGACCAGGATCGTCGGCACTCCGAGCAGCCGGCGGCCGAGCCGGCCGTCGGTGCGCTCGTAGATACCGGATGACCGACCTGACGTCCGACATCTACCTCAGCCAGAGCGCGCTGTCCCGCGCGGTCGCGCGGCTCGAGGGCGACGGGTTGGTCCACCGCAACATGTGCGACAACGACCGGCGGGCGATCTTCGTCTGCCTCACCGACGCCGGCCGGTCCACAAGGCGGCCCGCCCCACGCACCGCGAGGTGCTGGGCGAGAACTAGGACCCGTCCGCCTGAACCCGCCGGGGTGCGTGCCGGTCAGGCCGCGGGGCGCTCGACCCCGGGCGCGAGCAGCGGGGCGGCGAGCGCCCACACGTCCTCGCCGATCGGGGAGGGCCGGAGGGTCTGCCCGTCGAGGTTGACGACGACCCGCTGGCCGTCGGCGTGCACCACGGTGTGGTCGGCCGAGAGCACCTGGAAGCGGTAGGTGACGCTGGTCCGGCCGGCCCGCTCGACCCAGAAGTGGACGTCGACCTCGGCGATCCCGACGACCGGCTGGTGGTAGGTCATCGTCAGCTCGCGGATGACCAGCACCGACCTGCTCGGGTCGAGCTCCCAGCCGGCGTCGGCCCAGAAGTCGATCACGGCGTTGTCGAAGAGCACGGCGTAGCGGGCGTGGTGGAGCATCCCGAACCCGTCGAGGTCGTCGAGGTAGATCCGCTTGCGGACGAGGACGCCGGCGCTGGTGTCGATCACGATGGGCTCCTTGAGATATGCGTTCGATCGGTCGTGTTGTTTCGAGAGTACGCCGTCTCGACCTTTGCGTCCAGTCGGTCTTATAGTTTTCCCATGGCCATTAACCTGCCGAGCACCGACGGGCGTCGCGCCCGCGGCGACGCCACCCGGCGGCGGGTGGCCCGCGAAGCTTCGATGATCGCGACCGTGAGCGGGCTCGACTCGATCACCGTCGGCGGGCTGTCCGAGCGCACCGGTGTCAGCAAGAGCGGCATCCTCACCGTCTTCGGCAGTCGCGAGGCGATCCAGGTCGCGGCGGTGGCGGAGGCGCGGCGGATCTACCAGGAGGTCGTCGTCGGGCCGGTCTGGACGGAGCCGGCGGGCGCGCCCCGGCTGCGCGCCCTGCTGCGCTCGTGGGTCGACTACCTGAAGGCCGGCGTCTTCCCCGGCGGCTGCTTCATCGCCGCCACCTCGGTCGAGTACGGCCACCGCACCGGCCCCGTGGCAGACGCCGTACGCCGTCTCAAGCGCGAGTGGCTGGACCTGCTCGAGTCCGAGCTGACCACGGCCGGATCGGCCAGCCCGGGCGACGACGCGTTCCGGATCGATGCCTACCTCACCGCCGGCAACACCCAGGACCAGCTGGACGGCGACGACGCGTGGTCCGGGACCGGGCGCGCCGCACGCCTCGCGCTCGCCGTCATCCCGTCCTAGCCTTCGTCCATGCGCCGATCGGTCGTTGCGCTCCTGTTGTCGGGCGTCGTCCTGGTCGGCGCGCAGCCCGCACCAGCCGAAGCGACACCGGCGGTCGAGCGAGCCCAGCGCCGTCTCAACCAACTGGGCTGCCAGTCCGGGGCGGCCGACGGGCGCATGGATGAGCAGGCGCGTTCTGCGGTCATCCGTTTCCAGTCCCGACACCGGCTCTCGCCCACCGGCAACCTCAACGGTCCGACCACCCGCAGGCTGTACGCCGAGGACGCGCACCGCTGCGACGTACGACCGGTGCCGCCGAGCAGCGGGAGCGGACGACGGATCGTGATCAGCCAACGCCAGAACTGGATATGGCTGGTCGCCGCGGGCGGTCGGGTCGTCGGGCAGAGCGGCATGATCGACAACCCGCATCATCTCGGCACCGGGTGGAAGCGAGTGGGCTCCTACTGCGGCCGGACCGCGAAGATCCGCCGCAACCACGACGCGAGCGGCAGCCTGATCCTCGAGAACTTCACCCGGTTCGCGGCGTGCGGCATCGGCTTCCACCGGATCCCGACCTACCGCAATGGCAACCAGATCCACGCCGACTGGATGGTCGGCACGAACCTGCGCCAGTCGCACGGCTGCCTCCGCGTCCCCAAGCGGTTCTCCGCGCAGGTGTGGAACTTCGGCCGGGTCGGGACCCGGGTGCGGGTCGTCAGAGGCTGACCGTTCCGCTGATCGTGGTCAGGGTGTTGCCACCGACCCAGATGGTGCCCGCGTCGTCGGTGTCGATGTAGGCCCGACCGGACCTGCCGATCGCCGTACCCTGCGCGGCGACGTACGACGGCGGCAGTGTGCCGTCCCCGATCAGCCACTGCGCCAGTCCCGCGTTGAGCGAGCCGGTGACCGGGTCTTCCGGGATCCCGACGTCGGGCGCGAAGCCGCGCACCTCGACCTGCGCTTCCGCTCCCGGCGGGTGCAGGCCGGCAGCGCCGATGTCGAGCCCGTCGAAGGCGCCGAAGTCCGGCTCGAGGGCGAGCACCGCGGCGGCGTCCCGGAGTCGTACGGCGACCCAGCCGGCTCCGTTGTCGATCCACTGACAGTCCACGACGGCGGCCCTGTCGATACGCAGCGCGCGCAGGATGCGGTCGAGGTCGGTGTCGTCGACCTCGCCCGACCGGATGAGCGGCGGCGCCCCGAACGCGAGTCGGTCGGTGCGGCGCAGGCGCACCAGCCCGATGCCACACTCCTGCACCAGCTGCGTCTGCCGGGGCACTCCGCCGGCTTCGAGCCAGGCGTGCGCCGACCCCAGCGTCGGGTGCCCGGCGAACGGCAGCTCGCCGCCCGGAGTGAAGATCCGCAGCCGGTAGTCGACGGTGTCGTCGGTCGGAGTCAGAAGGAACGTCGTCTCGGAGAGGTTGGTCCACCGCGCGAACGCCGCCATCTCCTCGTCGCTCAGCCCGTCGGCGTTGTGCACCACTGCGACCGGGTTGCCGCCCAGCGGCGTGGTGCCGAAGACGTCGACCTGACGGAACGGCTGGCCGGTCGGCCGGCTGGGATCGCCCGACGAGACGGCGTCCCGAGCAGCAGCGAGGTCGACGCCGAGCCCGCTGAGGATCGTGTGCGCGGCTCCGCTCTCTGGCCGCAGCAGGCCGAGGAGCAGGTGGGCGCCGCCGATGCCGTCGTCGTTGAGGCGGACCGCCTCGCGCAGGGCGCCCTCCAGCGCGGCCTTGCTCGTCTTGTCGAACGGGACGGTCGTGACCCGCGACTTCGACCCGCGACGTCGCTTGGTGCGCGGCGGCGGTGCGCTCGGGATGGACGCGGTCACCTCGCGGAGTGCTTCAGCGGGGTCGATGCCGAGCGCCTCGAGCACTTCCGGGGCCTGGCTGTCGGGCACCTTCAGCAGCGAGGCGAGCAAATGCCTCGAACCGATCTCAGCGGCTCCTGCCTCGATGGCGATCTGCTGGGCGCCGACGAGGGCCTCCCGCGCGGGACCCGTGAACCTCTCGAACATGGAGCGAGCCTAGACAGCCCCCGAACAGCGATACCGCCGCCAGTTGGATCAGTCGACGGGGCCGGTGAACGGCAGCACCAGCAGGCACGGCACCGGCTTCTTGTTCGCCGGGTCCAGGGTGTTGAGGACGATCTGCGCACCGACGGGGTCGGCCGCGATCTCGAAGTGCTCCGAGTAGTCGGTGGAGCAGTGGTCCTGCACCACGATGTTGCGCATCCCCCGCTCGCGGCCGCTCGTGTAGGGCTGCACAAGCTGGTCGTACTTGGTCATGATGTTGGTGTAGGCGACGTTGCCGACGACGAGGCCGCCCGCACGCAGCTGGCGGATGAAGCGTGACCCCGGCGCCATCTGCCCGCACGCCGGGCACGTCGGAACCTCGTCCTCGTCGACACCGAAAGCCTTGGCCAGCAGGGGCGACATCGTGGTGATGTTCGTGCCGTGCCAGAGGGGGGCGAGCGAGACGTAGCGCTTCACGTGCTTCGCGCCCCCGAGGAACTTGACGTAGTACTCCGGCATCAGCGTGCCCTGCGAGTGGCCGAGCAGGTCGACCTTGCGTGCGCCGGTGGCGCGCAGCACCCTCGTCACGAATGCCTTGAGCCGGTGAGCGCTGTCCTGCATCCGGGTCATCCCGCCAAGTTGGTTGAGCGGCAACGGGGTCCCCGGAGCGACGCCGTAGGTCAGGGCGAACACGCAGTACCCGTTGTTCGCGAGCAGGGGCGAGTAGGTCTGCCAGTTGGTGTTCTTGTTGCCGGCGGTGCCGTGCACGAGAATGACCGGCCGCGGGTGGCGGGCGGTGGGCCGGCAGGACCAGTCGTTGCCTCCGGGCGGGTCGGCGTCGACCTGCGTTCCTGCTGCCACCGCGCTGACGAGGAAGTTGTAGCTGACCGGCAGGTCGGCCCCGTCCCGATCGTCAGCGTGACCAGACGGTGCAGTCAGCACACCGGCCATGACGACGACAGCCATCGCGGCGACCGCGAGTGTGTGGCGCGCCTGCGTTCTGGCGTGTGACATCGATCCCTCCCAGGGTCCCTCGGGAAGGTAACGCGTTCTACCCCGGTCGAGTCACGCCTTCTCAACGAGACCGGTACGCCGGCGCCCGGGCGTCACGCTGCTCGGCCGTCCGCTCCAGCAACGGAAGGACGCGAGGGGCGACGACGGTGCCGAGCACGACCACGCTCGTCGTACGGACGACCGAAGGTGAGCAGTTGAGCTCGATCAGTGTCTCCTGCAGGTCGGAGTGCGAGCTCGCCGCGACCTTGCAGAGGACGTCGGCGGCGCCGGTCGTGGCGTGGGCCTCGAGGATCGTCGGCATCGCCGCGAGCTCGGGTGCCAGCTGGTCGAGCGCCCCCTGCGCGATCTCGAGGGTGACGAAAGCGGACACGTGGTGGCCGGCCGCCTCGAGGTCGATGTCGGGCCCGTAGCCGGTGACCACGCCGGTCGACTCGAGGCGGTGGAGGCGCGCCTGGACGGTCGCCCGCGCCACCTTCGTGATCCGCGACAGCTCGAGCGCGCCCGCCCGCGGATGGTCGCGGAGCGCGGTGAGCAGGGCGAGGTCGAGGCGGTCGAGGGACATACTGAGCAGTATGCCTAGTTTGAACCGATCGAACTGCACAATCATGGCCATTCCGACCACCAGATGATGGCTTGGTTGAACAGCAGGACCGATCGCGGTTGGCTGGCCCCATGACCCTGGAGCAGCTCACCGACGCCGAACGCCTCGCCCAGCTGAGCCTGGAGCAGCTGCACCAGCTCGTGGGCCTCGTCGAGTACGACGCCAGCCACGACCCGTTCCCGGTCACGGGGTGGGACGCGGTCGTCTGGGCGGTCGGCAACGCGACCCAGTCGGCGCACTTCTTCATGTCCGCGTTCGGCATGGACCTGGTCGCCTACTCGGGCCCCGAGACGGGCCACCGCGACCGGAAGTCCTATGTGCTCGAGAGCGGCGCGGTGCGGTTCGTGATCGAGGGCGGCGTCCACCCGGACAGCGAGGTGATCCGGCACCACGCGCAGCACGGCGACGGCATCGTCGACATCGCGCTCGAGGTGCCCGACGTCGACCGCTGCATCGCGCACGCCGCGTCCCAGGCCGCGACGGTGCTGGAGGAGCCGCACGACGTGACCGACGAGCACGGCACCGTCCGCCGCGCCGCGATCGCGACGTACGGCGAGACCCGGCACACGCTGATCGACCGCAGCCGCTACCACGGCCCCTATCTACCCGGCTTCGTCGCGCGCACCTCGTCGCTGGTCCGCCCCGCGGGAGCTCCGAAGCGGCTGTTCCAGGCGCTCGACCACGTCGTCGGCAACGTCGAGCTCGGCCGGATGGACGACTGGGTGGCCTTCTACCACCGGGTGATGGGCTTCGCGAACATGGCGGAGTTCATCGGCGACGACATCGCCACCGACTACTCCGCGCTGATGAGCAAGGTGGTCGCGAGCGGCAACCACCGGGTGAAGTTCCCCCTCAACGAGCCGGCGATCGCCAAGAAGCGCAGCCAGATCGACGAGTACCTCGAGTTCTACAAGGGCCCCGGCGCCCAGCACCTCGCGCTCGCCACCAACGACATCCTCACCGCGGTCGACCACCTGCGGGCGGCCGGCGTCGAGTTCCTCAACACCCCCGACAGCTACTACGAGGACCCCGAGCTCCGGGCGCGGATCGGCAACGTGCGGGCCCCGATCGACGAGCTGCAGAAGCGCGGCATCCTCGTCGACCGTGACGAGGACGGCTACCTGCTGCAGATCTTCACCCAGCCGATCGGCGATCGGCCCACGGTGTTCTTCGAGCTGATCGAGCGGCACGGCTCGCTGGGATTCGGCAAGGGCAACTTCAAGGCGCTCTTCGAGGCCATCGAGCGCGAGCAGGACCGGCGAGGAAACCTGTAGGAAGGGACCATGGCGCACTACCAGCGGGCCGGCGACGTGCCCCCGAAGCGGCACACCCAGCACCGTGACCCCGACGGCAACCTCTACTACGAGGAGCTGATGGGGGAGGAGGGCTTCTCCTCCGACTCGTCGCTGCTCTACCACCGGCACGTCCCGTCGGCCATGGTCGACGCCCGCACCTGGGACCTGCCGGACCAGACGACGGAGCCCAACAGCCCGCTCACGCCGCGGCACCTGGCCCTGCACGGGCTGTTCCCCGGCGACAGCTGGCGGGCCCACGACGCCGTCACCGGGAGGCGCTTGGTCCTGGGCAACGCCGACGTCCGGATCAGCTACGCCGTCGTCGGCGCGGCCTCGCCGCTCTACCGCAACGCCGTGGGCGACGAGGTCGTCTTCGTCGAGAGCGGTACGGCGACCGTGGAGACGGTGTTCGGCCACCTCGCGGTGGACGCCGGCGACTACGTGGTGATCCCGCGGGCGACGACGCACCGCTGGGTACCGACCATGCCCGGCGAGCCGTTGCGGCTCTACGCCATCGAGTCGAACAGCCACATCGCGCCGCCGAAGCGCTATCTCTCGCGCTACGGCCAGTTCCTCGAGCACGCGCCGTACTGCGAGCGCGACCTGCGGCTGCCGACCGCGCCGGAGGTGCGGGCCGAGGCGGACGTCGAGGTCTACATCAAGCATCGCGGCTCCGGACCCGGCGGACTGGCCGGCTCCGTCCACGTGGTGCCCCAGCACCCGTTCGACGTCGTCGGCTGGGACGGCTGCCTCTATCCCTACGTGCTCAACGTCGCCGACTTCGAGCCGATCACCGGCCGGGTGCACCAACCGCCGCCGGTGCACCAGGTTTTCGAGGGTCACAACTTCGTGGTGTGCAACTTCGTGCCGCGGAAGGTCGACTACCACCCGCTCGCCGTACCCGTGCCCTACTACCACTCCAACGTCGACAGCGACGAGGTCATGTTCTACGTCGCGGGGGACTACGAGGCGCGCAAGGGCTCCGGCATCGGGATCGGCTCGATCACTCTGCATCCCGGCGGCCACGCCCACGGACCGCAGCCGAGCGCGATCGAGGCCAGCCTCGGCGTCCAGCAGTTCGACGAGCTAGCCGTCATGGTCGACACCTTCCGGCCGCTGGAGATCGGCGAGGCCGGCCGGGACAGCGACGACGGCGAGTACGCGTGGTCGTGGGCCGGCGGGCGTCGGTGACCCACCTCTACGGCGCGTTCGAGACCGGCGGCGTCGCGCGCGTCGGCGTGCGGTACGGCGATCGCGTGCTCGATCTCGCGGCGGCGCTCGAGCCCGACCTGGCCGCGGAGGTCATGGGACCGAACCTGGATCGGCTGCTCGCCGCCATGCCCTCGCTCTGGCGACAGGTCTTCGACGGGGTCGCGTCGCTCGAACCACCCGAGGAGCACCTGTACGACCTTGCCGACGTCCGGCTGCTGATGCCGTTCACGGTTGCCGACTACGTCGACTTCTACTCCTCCCAGCACCACGCGCGGAACGTGGGTCAGATGTTCCGCCCCGATCAGCCCGACCTGCCGCCCAACTGGCGCCACCTCCCGATCGGCTACCACGGCCGGGCCGGCACCGTGGTCGTCTCGGGCACCGACGTGGTCCGCCCGCACGGGCAGCGCCGGACACCTGAGGGGGAGGTCGTCCTCGGGCCGACGACGAGGCTCGACATCGAGGCCGAGGTCGGCTACGTCGTCGGCACGCCGTCCGAGCTCGGGACCGCGGTGCCGCTCGATGGCTTCGCCGACCACGTGTTCGGCGTCTGTCTCGTCAACGACTGGTCGGCGCGGGACATCCAGGCCTGGGAGTACCAGCCGCTCGGCCCGTTCCTCGCCAAGTCGTTCGCGACGTCGGTGTCGGCCTGGGTCACGCCGCTCTCCGCGTTGGAGGCAGCGTGGATAGCGCCGCCGGCGCGGGACCCCCAGCCGCTGCCGTACCTCGACGACGCCGGATCACCGCCCGCAGGTCTGGACCTCCGGCTCGAGGTCCGGCTCAACGGGCACCTCATCGCGAAACCGCCGTTCGCCGAGATGTATTGGACCGGCGCCCAGCAGCTCGCGCACCTGACGGTGAATGGTGCGTCGCTGCGCACCGGCGACCTCTTCGCGTCGGGCACGGTCAGCGGGCCGGAGCGCGAGCAGCGCGGATGCCTGCTCGAGCTGGCGTGGAACGGCACCGAGCCGATCGAGTTGTCCGACGGCAGCACGCGGACCTTCCTCGAGGACGGCGACGAGGTCGTGATCACGGCGACCGCGCCGGCTCGCGACGGCGGGACGCTCGAGCTGGGCGAGGTGCGGGGCCGCGTCGTCGCACCCCGCTGACCCGACGTCGGTCAGTGTTCCTCGCGGAACGTCACCGTGCCGATCATCAACCCGGAGCGTGCGTACGCGGCCTCCACGCCGGACGCGATCACCCCACGCACGCGCTCCCGCTCGTCGGCCGGACACTCGATGATCAGCCGCTCCTCGCCGCCGACGATGTCGAGTGCGGAGGAGAAGCCGGCGAGGTCGAGAGCGGTCTTGACCACAGCCGCATCGATGCCGTCGGGGACCACGTAGACGACCTTCATGTCCGCCTCCTTGGGTGGATACGTGGAGGTCACGCCCGCCGGAACGGCCGGCGTGGCCGCAGCACCTCCAGGATGGGTCCGCTCGGCGCCAGAAGCCATAGCCACCGGTCGGCGACTTCTGCGGTGCTGGCTAGACTCCGGAAAATGACCGAGGCAGCCCATCAGGACGAATCGGTCGAGTTCCTCCTCGGCGCCGTGGTCGATGGCGCGGACCAGCTCCCCGGGTTCGCCGGCCTCGAGATCGCCGAGGGCGTCATCGTCGCCCAGGGTGGTCAGCCGGACGACGAGCCGGCGCCGGAGATCAGCTACGAGGAGTTCGGCGCGGCGTACGTCCGGCAGGTCCTGCGCAAGGACCGGATCCTGCAGATGGTCAACGACGTGCTCGGACCGACCATCGAGCTCGGCCCGATCGGCGCCGGTCCAGGTCGCAAGGCGGCCATGGTCAACGTGCTCGGGACGTTCCGTGAGACCAAGGGCGAGGAGCTTCCCGGCGACCTGCTCGCCTACCGGGTCTTCCTGCCGATCAGCGTGATCTTCGAGGTCGACCTGCGGGTCGACAAGCACCGGTTCACGGCCGACGTCGTCGTGCCGCTCACCTTGACCGTGCACACGGTGGCGCCGTTGCGGGTGCGGATCGACATCACCGTGCCGGGCGAGGAAGAGGTGGCGCTCACCCTGCAGGCCGACACCCGGCGCGGCGCCGTCCTGCAGAAGGTCGCCGGCCTCGAGACCGAGCTCCGGCGGTTCCTGGTCAAGGTCGTCCGCACCGAGCTCGCCAAGCCGTATGTCCGCCGCGCCACCGACTTCGACATGGCCGCGCTGATCGACGACGCCTGGCCGGGCATTGCCGCGGTGATCCTGCCGCGCGGGCCCGAGGACCGACTGGGCTGAGCTGCCGCTAATTGCGGTGCGAGCGCAGCGAGCCTCGAACCGAGGCATCCATCGGGGTTACCGTCGGAGCATGGTCGAGAAGATCACCGCAGAGCAGTTCACAGCAGCCGACGGTGTCGATGATTGGCAGGTCCTCGGCAGCGGCCAGGTCGGGACCGTGTTCCACACCGGGTCCTTCGACAAGGGCGTCGACCTCGTCGTACGGATCGGGGCGCTGGCCGACGCCGCGAACCATCACCCCGACGTCGACCTGCGCTACCCGACCGTGACGGTGCGGTTGTCGACCCACGAGGTCGACGGCCTGAGCGAACGCGACGTCGCGCTGGCAGCGGAGATCTCCGCTGCCGCCGCGGAGGTGGGGGTCGAGGCGGAGCCGGCCCAGTAGGCAAGTGGAGGGATCCCGATCACCCCGTCATCGTGCAGCCCGCCGCCGACAGTGGCGAGCGAGTTTCGGGGGTCAGTCGGCCTTGCTGTCCGCCTCGACCTCGAGCGCCCGTACGGCGGAGATCAGCTCCTCCAGCGCCGGTGCCGGCAGCGCCCCGGCCTGCCGGAACACCAGCTGGCCCTTCTTGAACGCCATCAGGGTCGGGATCGACGTGACCTGCGCGGCCTGCGAGAGCGCCTGCTCCTCCTCGGTGTTGATCGAGGCGAAGACCAGGTCGGTGTTGGTCTCGGCCGCCTTCTCGTAGATCGGCGCGAACATCCGGCACGGACCGCACCACGAAGCCCAGAAGTCCACCAGGACGATGTCGTTGTCGAGCACGGTCTGCTCGAAGGTCTCGGAGGTCAGGTCGATCGTGGACATGATGAGCCAACGGTGGCACGCAGGGTGCTATTCCGACAGAGTCGAACTGCCTGAGCGTGTCGCTCGTACGTCGCGCCACGCTGCCGGGCCGCCGTCGACGCGGTCACGGGTTGCGTCGGTTCGGCGGCTCACGGCTTGACCCACATCATGTTGATGTCCACGGGACCGGCGATGCCGGCGACCGAGCCGTTGTCGGACCGCTGCCAGATCCACCACTCGCGGTCCGGTCGCCTGTCAAGGCTGCGCACCCATTGCCGGTGGTCGGCGAGCTCGCCAGCGACCTCGTACTTCTCCTCGAACTCGGGGTAGAGGTAGACCACCGGCTCCCGCCCGGTCAGCTCCTCGACCTGCTCGAGGAAGGTGCGCACCTCGGCCAGCAGCACGTCGCGCGCGGGCGGCGTCGAACAGCTGCCCGCCAGCTCGAGATCGACCGCCCCGGGGAGCAGGTTGCCGGCACCGAGGTCGCCGAGCACCGATGCGAAGTGCGCGGCCTGGTCCGCGCCGGGCGAGCACAGCTGGAAGTAGTGGTAGCCGCCGACCCGCAGGCCGAGGTCGAGCGCCTCCGCGCGGTGCTGGGCGAAGGTGGGATCGGAGTACGACGTCCCCTCGGTCGCCTTCAAGTAGGCGAAGGAGATCCCGTCGTTCGCGACCGCCCGCCAGTTGATCGCCCCCTGGTGGTGGGACGCATCGATGCCAAGGTGCCGGACCCGTACTCCCGTCCCCGGGATCGGGCCGGGGGGTGCCGACTCGCTCGCCGTCTCGGCCGAAGGCGTTTCCGACGACGTTGGCACGCTCTGGGTGGGTGTCGACTGCTGGCTCGCCGCGGGCGTCTCTGGTGGCTCGTCGGTCGAGCAGCCGGACGTGAGCAGGACGGCTCCGGCGAACAGGATCCCGGCAGCGCGATGCATCAGGACGAACCGAGCAGGCGCCAGCCCAACGTCAGAGCGGCGCCTTGATCGAAGGTGATCGCCTCCCGCACCCCGAAGAGCTCCATCGCTCCGTGGACGAGGGCGTCGCCGAAGTCCGCCCCACCCTCAGCCAGCTCGAGGGCGCGCACCAGGCCTTCCGCGTCGTCGAAATCCAGGGATGCGGTCGCCACCAGGCCGCGGATCACCGCCAGGCAGGTTGCCGCTGGGAAGCGGTAGCTGCGGACCAGCACCCAGTAGAGCTCCGCGAGGACGATCTGAGTGACGAAGCCGGGGTTCTCCTCGGTCAGCGCCTCCAGCGCGCGTGCCGCGAGGACGTACTGCGGCTCGTCGTCACGGACGACGTACCTCACGAGCACGTTGGTGTCGATCCCGATCATCGGGTCCTGGCGTCGCTGCGTAGCCCACGGCGGCCGCTCTCCGCGGCCGCTTCGGCGATGCCGTCGTTGATCTCTTCGATCGTGAGCGGCCGCTGGTCACCCCGCTGAAGGATCCCGGCCAGGTCCTGGATCCGCCCGGTCCGGGCCACCATCCGGTAGCTGCCCTCGCCCACCTTGACGAACAGCACCGTCGAGCCGGCCTCGAGCCCGAGGTCGTCGCGGACGTCCTTGGGGATCGTGATCTGTCCCTTGCTGGTCATGGTGGACGTCGGCATCCATCCTCCTTACAAATCACTGATGTTCTTACCCAAGGGTACTACGAAAGGGAGGAGACCATCAGTTGCCGAGCGGGCGCTCCTGCGCCACCGGCACCATCGCGGACGCCACCAGCCCGAACCCGGCGGCCAGCGCGAAGGCCGCGCCGTACCCCCACGCCGTGATCACCAGGCCGGCGATGGGGGGAACAGCGGCGGCGACGACGTACTGGCCGGTGTTCTGGATGCCGAGCGCCCGTCCTGACCAGAACGCCCCTGCTCGCTCGGCAACAGCCGCGTAGGCGAGGCCGTTGTCGGCGACGGTGACTGCGGACGCGACGACGAGAAGGAGTACGGCGAGCGCGGCGACTGTCGGCCCCGAGCCCGCTGCCGCGGCTCCGAGCGCCAGCATCGTCGCTGCCGCGGCCCAGGCGATCCACTGCATCGGACGGGTGCGGCTGCGCACGACGTCGGAGAGATGGCCGGCGCCGATCCGGCCGAACGCACCGATCAGCTGGGTGCCGGCGATGACGACGCCGGCGAGCCCGGCGGCCCAGCCGAGCTCGTCGACCAGCCAGGTCAGCCCGAACGTCCACACCAGGAACTGAGGGACGACGAGGAGCATCGAGGTCGAGTGGATCCGGGTCAGGTAGCGGTCGGCGCGGTAGGGGTTCGGCGCCCCCGCCCGTTCCGCGGCCGGTGGTCGGGGCGGGTCGATCACGAGGATCGCCACGAGCACCAGCGCCGCCGCCGCCGCGATCAGCGGCACCCAGAGCGCCGCCGCGATCCCGTGGGCGTCGGCGAGGTAGGCCATCGTGAGCGCGCCGAGCCCGACGCCGAGGGGTTGGGCGCACTGGCGGATCCCCATGGCGAGCCCGCGCCGCTCCGGCGGGAACCAGCCGACGACGATCCGCCCGGACGCGGCGTTCGTCGAAGCAGAGCTGGCCCCTGCCACGAAGAGCGCTGCGGCGACGAGCCACAGGCCGCCGACGAGCACGGACGCGAGGCCGGCGGCCACCACACCGCTCATCCCGGCCAGCAGCGCGAACCGCTCACCGCGCCGGTCGACCACCAGACCCCACGCGACCAGGGTGCACATCAGGCCGGCCATCGGTGCCGCGGCGACCACCCCGGCCTGGGCCAGCGGCATCCCTTCCCGCAGGTGCAGCACCGGGATCAGGAACGCCGGCCCGTGCACCATCGTCGCGGACGAGGCCTGCGCCGCCGTACCGACGGCGAGCATCGCCCAGCGCCGCCGTGTCGACACGGCGGTCTCCGGCGGAGCCGACTGCTCGTCGGCGTCGGTCAGCGGGCTGGGCACCCGGCATAGTCAACGCCTGCCGGGCCCCGACCGTCGAAACGATCTCGCCGATCGACGAGTGAGATCCGTCTCAGCGCCCGGGGTCAGGCGCCGTCGTGGATCGGCTGCTTCGGCAGCCGCTTGACCCGGGACCGGCGCTTCGGCCGCTCGGGGATCATCGACCGCATCTCCTCGAGCTTGCCCCAGCACAGCAGCCGGTCGCCGTCCTCGAGGACGTGGCGGGGTCGCGGGTTCGGGATCACCTGGACGCCGCGGTGCACCGTGAGCACGGTGATGTCGCGCTCGCTCAGCCCGGACTCACCGAGCGGTTTCCCGACCAGGTCGGCCTCGCCGTGCACGACGATCTCGGCGACGCCGTACCCCGTCGAGACGCTGAGGCGCTCGCGCACGTCGATGTGGGGGAACGCCACCTGGTTGTCGATGTAGTCGATGATCGCGCCCGCGACGTCGAGCTTGGTCGCGGCCTCGATGCCCTCCAGGCCGGGAGAGGAGTTGACCTCCATCACCAGCGGGCCCTTCTTGCCCTCGAGCATGTCGACACCGGCGACCTTGAGCCCCATGATCTGGGCCGCGCGTACGGCGACCTGCTCGTACTCGGGGGTGATCTCCACCTTCTCGACGCTGCCGCCGCGGTGCACGTTGGAGCGGAACTCGTCGCCCTTGGCGGTACGCCGCATCGCGGCGACCACCCGGTCGCCCACGACCAGCGCCCGGATGTCGCGGCCCTTGCTCTCCTTGACGAACGACTGGATGAGCACGTTCTGCCGGGTGCTCTGCAGTGTCTCGATGATCGCCTCGGCGACCTTGATCGTCGGCGCCAGGATGACGCCGATCCCCTGGGTGCCCTCGAGCAGCTTGATCACGACCGGCGCACCGCCGACCCGCTCGATCGCCGGGATCACGTCGGCCCGGTCCTGCACGAAGGTCGTCGGAGGCATCTCCACCCCGTGTCGCGACAGGATCTGCGTGGCCCGCAGCTTGTCGCGCGAGTTGGTGATCCCGCCCGCGGTGTTGGGCGTGTAGACGTCCATCTGCTCGAACTGACGCACCACCGCGGTGCCGTAGTAGGTGATCGAGTTGCCGATCCGCGGCAGCACCGCGTCGTACGACGACAGCTGCTGGCCGCGGAACTGGAGGTCGGGCTCGTCGCTCGACAGGTCGATGCCGAAGCGGAGGGTGTTGAGCACCTTCACCGTGTGACCGCGGTCGAGGGCAGCCGTGCGCAGCCGCTGGGTGCTGTAGCTGCGGGGTGCGCGCGAAAGGATCGCCAGCTTCACGTCAGAGCCTGACCGGTCGGGGTAAACGGACATGCACGCCGAGAGGAGATCGGCCTGCTTGGATGGGGGTCGTGCCCAGATCCCATCTAACCAGCGTCGCAGGTTGGCGCGAATGGGTGAGTCTGCCCGAGCTCGGGGTCGACTGGATCAAGGCCAAGCTCGACACCGGTGCCCGAACCTCGGCGCTTCATGCGTTCGACCTCGAGGAATTCGAACGCGACGGCCGGGCCTGGGTCCGGTTCTCGATCCATCCCTGGCAGGAGAGCGCTGCCGACGCGGTCACCGCCGAGCTTCCGGTGCACGACGTGCGCCAGGTGCGCAGCTCGTCGGGTCACGTCCAGGAGCGGTACGTCGTCCTGCTCGACCTGCGGATCGGCGAGCGGGTGATCACCACGGAGGTGACGCTCAGCCGGCGCGACGAGATGGGCTTCCGGCTGCTGGTCGGCCGGGAGGCGCTGCGTCAGGGCTTCCTCGTCGACGCCGAGAGCTCGTACCTCGGCGGCCGGCCCAAGCGCGTCGTACGGCGGCGCAACAGGGGCAACTGATGGCGCGCGAGTCCTTCGCCATCGGCAACGTCCGGGTGCGCGCCGGCGCGGCTCGTGATGTCGAGCTGCCGATCACCCGGCTGGTGACCGGCGGTGACGTCAGCCTCCCGGTGCGCGTCGTGCACGGGCGTGAGGCGGGACCGGTCGTGTGGGTGAGCGGGGCGATCCACGGTGACGAGGTGATCGGCGTCGAGGTGATCCGCGAGCTGATCGCGGCCCTCGACCCCAAGGAGTTCAAGGGCACGCTCCTCGCCGTACCCGTCGTCAACGTGCTCGGCTTCATGGCCGGCGACCGCTACCTGCCCGACCGGCGCGACCTCAACCGCTCCTTCCCCGGCTCACCGCGTGGCTCGCTGGCCAGTCGGATCGCGCACCTCTTCATGACCGAGGTCGTCGCCAAGGCCGAGGTCGGCGTCGACGTGCACACCGCGGCCGACAAGCGGGCCAACCTGCCGCAGATCCGGGCCGATCTCGACGACCCGCGCACCCGCGAACTGGCCGAGGCGTTCGGTGCGCCCGTCATGGTGCACGCCCGACTGCGCGACGGCTCGCTGCGCCAGGCCGCGCTCGACGTCGGCGCCAAGGTGCTGCTCTACGAGGCCGGTGAGGCGCTCCGCTTCGACGACGAGTCGATCGCGACCGGCGTCGCCGGCGTACGCCGGGTGCTGGCCTTCCTCGGCATGATCGAGGCCGACCCGGACGGCGATCCGACGCAGAGCCTCGAGTCCCGGAGCACCGGCTGGGTCCGCGCCCGCGGCACCGGCATCCTCAACCTCGAGACCAAGCTCGGCGACTTCGTCACGGCCGGCGACCGGCTGGGCGGTCTCTCGGACACGTTCGGGAGGCGGGTCCGCCTGGTGCGGGCGGATCGGTCCGGGATCGTGATCGGGCTGACCCGCGCCCCGATCGTCAATGCCGGCGACGCGCTCGTGCACATCGCGTCGGTCGAGTCCACTCCGGGTTGAGGTTTACTACACCCTTGTCAATAAATCGAAAGGGGACTGTCATGGCTCTCAACCCGGTCGGTCAGATCCTGAAGAAGGCCGACAAGACGCTCGAGAGCGCGAACCAGACGCTCGGCACCGTGGGCGGCACCCTGACGACGGTGGAGGGCACGCTCACCACCGTCGAGGGGACGCTGGGCAGCGCCGATGCCACGTTGGCGGAGACCAAGGAGGTCCTCAGCCAGGTGCAGGCGCTGCTGACCGAGCTGGCCGAGGAGATCGCGCTGGTCAAGCAGCTGCCCGAGCTCAAGGCGATGCTCGAAGAGGTCCACGCAGCGGTCGTCCGGACCGCTGGTTGAGGTGCGAGGCCGCCCGCGGCCTAGCCTCGAAACCCGGACGCGTCGGCCCGCACCCGCTACGGTCCGGACATGGCTCCCGCGACCCGGCTCAAGGCGGCGTACGGCGCGCTCGCGCTGCTCGACACCGCGCTGTCGGTGTCGGAGCGACCGGCCGCGCACAAGGCGCGGTTCCTGACGAAGCCGCTGCTGATGCCGACGCTGTCCGCGTCGCTCGTGGCGACCCCCGGGTCCTCCTCCGCGCGGCTTCCGGTGATCGCCGCCCATGCGGGTGGCTGGGTCGGGGACGTTGGCCTGCTCAGCGAGGAGAAGAAGCCGTTCGTCATCGGCACCACTGGGTTCGGCATCGGCCACCTCGCCTACCTGGCGGCCTTCGTGCCGCGGCGTCGGCGCGAGCCCCGGCTGGACCGTGACCCACGGGCGCGGGCGCTCACCGCGCTGTGGGCGACATCTGCACCCGTGATGGCGTGGCACGCCCGGCGCAGCGACGTCGCTCCCGTCGTCGCCGTCTACTCGGCGACGCTGACCGCGATGGTCGTGGCCGCCACCCGGCTCGACCGGTCCGAGTCAGCGGCCGGTCGGCGCCTGGTCGCGGCGGGCGCGTTGCTCTTCCTCGCTTCAGACGCCACCTTGGGCCTGCGGAAGTTCGTGCTCGCCGACCCGAGCCCGCTCATGGAGGGCGCCGTCATGGCGTCGTACACCGGTGCGCAGCTGCTCATCAGCGAGGGCGTCGGCCGGCTCTGACGATTAGG
The DNA here is from genome assembly GCA_963846535.1 of uncultured Actinomycetota bacterium. Taxonomy (GTDB): domain Bacteria; phylum Actinomycetota; class Actinomycetes; order Propionibacteriales; family Nocardioidaceae; genus Nocardioides. Next base: position 380,664 of record CAWJWK010000008.1, on the reverse strand, counting down.
CTCGCGGCATGACCGAGCCGCTCTACCTCGACAAGGCAGTGCCCGAGATCTACGCCGAGCTGTCCGACGTGTCGAAGCAGATCCTGGCTGCTGCCGGCGACGCCGGTGTCAGCGAGCAGCTGCTCGAGCTGGTCAACCTCCGGGTGTCGCAGATCAACGGGTGCGCCTATTGCCTCGACGTGCACCACGCCAAAGCGGTCCGGCTGGGCGAGGACCCGCGCCGGCTCGCCGTGCTCCAGACCTGGCAGGAGACCTCGGTCTTCGACGACGCAGAGAGCGCCGCGCTCGAGCTCGCCGAGGTCATCACCCGGTTGCCCGCGCCGGCGGTCCGCGAGGAGGTCGAGGACGCCGCCCGCCGCGTGCTCGGCGACAAGGCGTACGCCGTCATCGCGTGGGCCGCGGTGATGATGAACTCGTTCAACCGGCTCTCGATCATCAGTCACCACCCGGTCCGCTAGGACTGGGAGGGCAGCTCCAGCACGCCGAGCGGCAGCTCGGGCAGCACCTGGAGACCGCCCGCCCCCGGGCTCGACCACAGCTCCGACACGTCGACCTCGTTGACGAGGTCGCCGCACAGGTGCCGACCGCTGTTGCTCGCGACGATGCGGCCCTGCCGGTTGACGACGGCGAGCGGCCGACCGGCGGCGCGCAGCGCCGGCATCAGGATCGTCTCGGCGGTCTGGACGCCGATGTCGGCTCCGGCGACGCCGGCGAAGCGGTCGTCGATGATGACGGGCGCCGTGTAGGTCATGTTGTAGTCGTCGGTGCACACGTAGTCGATGTAGGGCCCGGTCACGTGCCGACGCCGGGTATCGCGCGGGACGAGGTACCAGGGCAGGAACTCGTAGTCGTAGAACCCGGCTCCGTCGGGATCGGTCTGACTGACCATCCGGTGCGACTTGCCGTCCTCTCCCTGGGCGAACCACTCCAACCACCACGGCTCATCGGTGAGGAAGCCGACAGCGGCGACGAACCCGGCGCCGCGCACGGGATGCCCATTGTCCCCGACGAAGCTTCCAGCGAGCGCGTCGACGCCGTCGAGACGCGGCCGGGCCGGAATGGTCGGCGGGGCGAGCCGGGCCCCCACCAGGTCCGCGATCTCGTCGACGACGTGGAACGCGGCGTCGACCATGCCGGTGAGGGTGTCGACGACGGTGGCGACCTCGGCCGCAACGGTGGGGGTTCGCGGCATCACAGTTCCTTGCTCAAGCGGTAGTCGATCAGGCGCTCGGTCGCGTCCGCGACCCGACGCTCGGCCGTCCGGCGGGCGAGGTCGGCGTCGCCTCTCTCGATCGCGTCGACGACCGCGTTGCAGCTGGTCACCATCTGCTCGTGGCTGTCGTCGTCGCCGAAGGCGAGCCACAGCAGGGTGCCGAACTCGGCCTGGAGGCCGACCTCCTCGCGATAGAGGCGGGCCGACTGGGAGGCGACCGTGACCTGGATGTGGAACTGCGCCTCTGCCCGCCTGCGGGCGTCCGGCTTCTGTGCGTCAGCGAGCTGGGCGGCCGCCCGTCGCAGATGCCGGACGTCGTCACTGTCGCGTCGGCGGGCGGCCAGCGTGGCTGCGGCGCCGGCGATCGCGGCGTACAGGTCGCCGAGGTCGCGCAGCTCGAGCAGGCTCACCTCGGCCAGCCTCCGTCTGGCCAGCTCGGCCGGACCGTCGTCGGGTGCCCGCACGAAGCTGCCGCCCCCGCGGCCGCGACGGGTCTCGATGAGCCCCTCCTGGCGCAGCACGGACAGCGACTCCCGGATCGTCACCGTCGAGACGCCGAACTGCTTCGCCAGGTCCGCTTCGCCCGGCAGCTGCTCCCCGTCGGGGAGCAGGCCGAGGGCGATGGCGTCGATCAGCCGGCGGGCGACTCGGGCCGACCGGCTGGTGCTCTCCAGCGGCGCGAACACGGCCGCGGTCGCGCGACCGTAGAACTGGATCGCCACCGTCGTCGCCTCCGTTTCCGCCCGCTCACGGTATGTCACGAATTGTGCACCGCCTCTTGCACTTTGAAAACTGGTCTCATAGGTTTTCTTGAACCTCGGAACCGAGCACGGAGGACGAACGCGACATGAGCGGCTCCAACATCGGTGAACGCGTCGTACGCAACGTCATCGGCGGCAAGCCCTGCGACGCGGTAGACGGGAGCACCAGCGAGCTGGTCGAACCGGTGCGCGGCACCGTCTTCGCCACCGCTCCGGTCTCCGGCCCGGCCGACGTCGCCCACGCCTACGAGGCGGCCGACCGAGCGCGTCGCGGCTGGGGCACCGCGACGCCGTCGCAACGCCAGGAGGCGATGCTCAAGCTCGCCGACCTGGTGGCGGCCCACGCCGACGACCTGGTGGCTGCCGAGGTCGCCAACACCGGAAAGATCCGCTCGCTCACGAAGACCGAGGAGCTCGACGTCGCGGTCGACCAGCTGCGGTTCTTCGCCGGCGCCGCCCGGATGCTCGAGGGCAGGGCCGCCGGCGAGTACCTCTCGGGCTTCACCTCCTTCGTACGGCGCGAGCCGGTCGGCGTGGTCGGGCAGGTGACGCCGTGGAACTACCCGCTGATGATGGCGGTCTGGAAGATCGGCCCGGCGCTCGCCGCCGGGAACACCATCGTGCTGAAGCCCAGCGACACCACGCCGGTGAGCACCGCGCTGCTGGCCGAGATCGCCCAGGAGGCCCTGCCGCCCGGCGTCCTCAACGTCGTCTGCGGCGACCGCGACACCGGCCGCGCACTGATCGAGCACCCGACGCCGGGCTTGGTCAGCATCACCGGATCGACCCGGGCCGGGATCGAGGTCGCGCGGTCGGCGTCGGCCGACGTCAAGCGCACCCACCTGGAGCTCGGCGGCAAGGCACCGGCCGTGGTGTTCGCGGACGCCGACCTCGCGGAGGTCGCCGAGGGCGTCGGAGTCGGTGCCTTCTTCAACGCGGGCCAGGACTGCACGGCGGCGTGCCGGGTGCTGGTGCACGAGTCCGTGCAAGACGAGCTGGTGGGTGCGCTGATCGAGTGGGTCAAGGGCAACGCCAGACCCGGCCTGCCCGAGGACGACGACGCGCTGTTCGGGCCCCTCAACAACGCCAACCAGCTGGCCCGGGTCGAGGGCTTCTTCGCCGACCTGCCGAGCCACGCGACGGTGGCGCTGGGGGGCGGCCGACCAGCGGGCCTGCCCGAGTCCGGCTTCTACCACGAGCCCTCGGTCGTCATCGGGGTCCGCCAGGACGACCGGATCATCCGCGAGGAGGTCTTCGGTCCCGTGGTCACCGTGCAGACGTTCACCACCGAGGAGGAAGCGGTCGCCCTCGCCAACGGCGTGCCCTACGGCCTGGCCTCGTCGGTGTGGACGGCCGACCACGGTCGGGCGATGCGGATGTCCGCCGACCTCGACTTCGGCTGTGTGTGGGTCAACGCGCACATTCCGCTGGTCGCGGAGATGCCCCACGGCGGCTTCAAGATGTCGGGCTACGGCAAGGACCTGTCGGCGTACTCGGTCGAGGAGTACACCCGGCTGAAGCACGTGATGTCGGCGGTGGGCCGATGAATCAGGGCAGAGAGCTGGCAGAAGCCGCGCCCGCGATCTCGCTCCGGGGCCTGCGCAAGGAGTTCGGCAGTGTGGTCGCGGTCGACGGCATCGACCTCGACATCGCCAACGGCGAGTTCTTCTCGATGCTCGGCCCGTCGGGCTCTGGCAAGACCACCGTGCTTCGGATGGTCGCCGGCTTCGAGGCCCCGACCGACGGAACCGTCGAGCTCGGCGGGGCGGACGTGACCAAGCACCCGCCCTTCGACCGCGACGTCAACACGGTCTTCCAGGACTACGCGCTGTTCCCGCACATGTCGGTCGCGCAGAACGTCGAGTACGGCCTGCGGGTGAAGCGGGTGCCGCGGGCGGAGCGTCGCACCCGCGCCCGGGAGGCGCTCGACAAGGTTCGCCTCGGCCAGTACGGCGACCGCCGGCCCGGCCAGCTTTCCGGTGGTCAGCGCCAGCGGGTCGCGCTCGCCCGGGCGCTGGTCAACCGGCCGCGGGTCCTGCTCCTCGACGAGCCACTCGGGGCGCTCGACCTCAAGCTCCGTCGCGAGATGCAGGTGGAGCTCAAGGAGCTCCAGCGCGACCTCGGCATCACGTTCCTGTTCGTGACCCACGACCAGGAGGAGGCCCTCACGATGAGCGACCGGATCGCGGTCTTCAACGAGGGCCGCATCGAGCAGGTCGCCACACCGCGCGACCTCTACGAGCTGCCGGCCACACCCTTCGTGGCCGGTTTCGTCGGCACCTCCAATGTCGTCGACGGGGACGCTGCAACCAAGCTGCTCGGCGAGCCGGGCACCTTCAGCGTCCGTCCGGAAAAGATCCAGCTCCACCTCGACGACTCGCACGTCCCGACGCAGGACGCGGTCATCGCCGCCGGCGTCGTCCGCGAGGTCGTCTACCTCGGCTCTGCGACCCAGAGCATCGTCGACCTCGACCATGGCGGCTCGCTGATCGTGCTCCGCCAGAACCAGCAGTCGCCCACCGAGGGCGACGTGGCAGGCCGGGGCGCACGGGTCCATCTCAGCTGGCTGCGCGCACACACCGTGTCCGTGGCGGCTGAGCCCACCACCCCCTCCCCTCCCACCCACAGCAAGGAACGCTCATGACCCATCGATACGGCCGGTGGCCGCGGATCGTCGCCGCCACCGCGGTACTGACCCTGGTGGCCGCGTGCGGCACCGAATCCGGAGACGACGACGACGGCGGATCCGACGGCGGCGCCGGTCTGACCGCGCCCGACCTGCCCCAGCTCGAGGAGATCGGCGAGGGCGAGGGCGAGGTCAACATCCTGGCCTGGCCCGGCTACGTCGAGGACGGCTCCACGGACCCGGCGGTCGACTGGGTCACCCCGTTCGAGCAGGAGACCGGCTGCGAGGTCAACGTCAAGACGTTCGGCACCTCCGACGAGGCGGTCAACCTGGTCAAGGGTGGCGGCTACGACGTCATCTCGGCCTCGGGCGACGCGTCGCTGCGCCTGATCGCCGCCGGCGACGTCGAGCCGGTCAACACCGACCTGATCGAGAACTACGCCGACGTCTACGACTTCCTCAAGGACCGCGACTGGAACTCGGTCGACGGCCAGATGTACGGCGTCCCGCACGGGTACGGCGCCAACCTGCTGATGTACCGCACCGACGTCGTCGACCCCGCACCCACCAGCTGGGACGTCGTCTTCGAGGAGAACTCGCCGTACGCCGGCAAGATCACGGCCTACGACTCGCCGATCTACATCGCTGACGCCGCGCTCTACCTCATGACCAACGAGCCGGACCTCGGCATCGAGAATCCCTACGCCCTCGACGAGGACCAGCTGGCCGCCGCGGTCGACCTCCTCAAGCAGCAGCGCGAGCAGATCTCCGAGTACTGGTCCGACTACCTCAAGGAGGTACAGGCATTCACGACCGGGGACTCCGTCGTCGGCACCACCTGGCAGGTCATCGCCAACGTCGCCCAGGGCGAGGACGTCCCGGTCGAGGCCGTGCTACCGGAGGAGGGCTCGACCGGCTGGTCCGACACCTGGATGGTCACCACCGAGTCCGAGAACAAGAACTGCGCCTACCAGTGGCTGAACCACATCATCAGCCCCGAGGCCAACGCCGCGGTCTCGGAGTACTTCGGTGAGGCACCGTCCAACCCGTTGGCGTGCGACCTCGCCAGCGAGGGTCACTGCGAGAACTACAACGCCGGTGACGAGGAGTTCGCCGAGAAGCTCTGGTACTGGACCACGCCGGTCGAGCAGTGCCTCGACGGACGCGAGGACGTGAAGTGCACGGACTACGGCGCCTGGACCCAGGCCTGGACCGAGGTCAAGGGCTGACCGATTGATGAGCACCGCCTCTGAGGGCACCCTCGACCGGGAGCCAGGACACCACCGGGTATCGGGAGTGCTGCACCGCCGCCCACGGCTGCGGCTCGGGCTCCTGATCGGGCCGCCGATGCTGTGGCTCGGCGTGGCCTACCTGGGTGCCCTCGGGGCGCTGTTCATCACTGCCTTCTGGGGACAGAACCCGTTCACGGGTGATGTCGTCCGGGAGTGGAACCTCGACAACTTCCGCACCCTGTGGGAGTCCGAGGTCTACCGGAAGATCGCCTTCCGCACGCTGGGGATCGCGGTCCTGGTGACGGTGCTCGACATCGTCATCGCTTTCCCGGTGGCGCTCTACATGGCGAAGGTCGCCTCCCCGCGGATGCAGCGGATCCTGGTGATCGCGGTCCTCACACCGCTGTGGGCCAGCTATCTCGTGAAGGCCTACGCCTGGCGGATCATGATGTCGGAGGGCGGCATCGTCAGCGACCTCGGCGGCCTGCTGGGCCTCGACACCCCGGGCTACGGGATGACCGCCACCGTGGTCACGCTGGCCTACCTGTGGCTGCCGTTCATGATCCTCCCCATCTACGCCGGCCTGGAGCGGCTGCCGGACTCGATGCTGGAGGCGTCGATGGACCTCGGCGCGAAGACCGGCCACACCCTGCGGCGGATCGTGCTGCCGACGGTGTTCCCGGCGGTCATCGCCGGCTCGATCTTCACGTTCTCGCTGTCGCTCGGCGACTACATCACCATCCGCATCGTCGGCGGGGCCAACCAGATGCTCGGCAACGTGGTCTACGACAACGTCGGTGCCGCCAACAACCTGCCGTTCGCGGCGGCGGTGGCGACCATCCCGGTCGTGATCATGCTGGTCTACCTGGCCGCGGCTCGTCGTACCGGCGCCCTGGAGAACGTCTGATGAACTCCGCGCTCTCGCCGGCCTTCAAGATCACCCTCCGGGTCCTCACCGGGCTCGCGCTGGTCGTCATCTACGTGCCGTTGTTCCTGGTGGTGCTGAACTCGTTCAACGCGAGCCAGACGTTCGCGTGGCCGCCGTCCGACCTCACCCTCGACTGGTGGCGCAAGGCCGCGGACAGCCAGGGCGCGAAGGACGCGATCACGACGAGCGTGCAGGTTGCACTGCTCGCATCGGCGATCTCGCTCGTGCTCGGCACGATGGCAGCGATGGCGCTGCAGCGGTACAAGTTCTTCGGACGAGACACCGTCTCGCTCCTCATCATCCTGCCGATCGCGCTGCCGGGCATCGTCACGGGCATCGCCCTCAACAACGCGTTCCGGACCGTGTTCGGCCTGGATCTGGGGTTCCTGACGATCGTGGTCGCCCACGCGACGTTCTGCATCGTCACGGTCTTCAACAACGTGCTCGCCCGGCTGCGGCGGATGGGGACCAACCTGGAGGAGGCGTCGGCCGACCTCGGGGCGTCGACGTTAACGACGTTCCGGCTGGTGACCTTCCCGATGATGCGCTCGGCGCTGATCGCCGGCGGTCTGCTCGCGTTCGCGCTGTCGTTCGACGAGATCATCGTGACGACCTTCACCGCCGGCGCGCAGGAACAGACGCTGCCGATCTGGATCTTCAACAACCTGTTCCGCCCCAACCAGGCACCGGTCGTCAACGTCGTCGCGGTGGTGCTGATCCTGCTCTCGGTGATCCCGATCTGGATCTCGCAGAAGCTCGCCGGATCGACCGACGGCCTCGCCGGCCGCTGACCCGCCGGGAGACTCAGTCGCCGTCGCCCGTCGGCACGATCGCGGAGATCACCGTGCCGTCGGCCCGCTGGATGCCCGCCGGGTTGGGCGGCTCGCCCTCGAGCTTCGGTCCCTGGTGCTCCAGGGGTACGACGACCGCCGGACCCTCCTGCACGGTGACCGGCTCGCCCCGGACGTTGAACGAGAGCGGTCCGGCGCCCTCCTCGACGTACAGCTCCAGCTCGCTGGTGCGGACGGTCACCCGCACCCGGGTGCCGTGGAGGGTGATCCGGTAGACCAGCGAGTCCCAGGACGCGGGGAGCCGCGGGTCGATCTGCCACTGCTCGTCGCCGTTGTCGGTGCCGTTGTCGCGGAACCCGCCGAAGCCGCTGACGAGCGCGCTCCAGACCCCACCCGTCGAGGCGACGTGCACGCCGTCGGAGGTGTTGTTGTGGCGGTCGTCGAGGTCCACGAAGAGCGCGGCGAGGAAGTAGCGGAGGGCGAGGTCGGCGTACCCGACCTCGGCGGCGATGATCGACTGCACCACCGCCGACAGCGTCGAGTCGCCGGTCGTGATCGGGTCGTAGTAGTCGAAGTTCGCGCGCTTCTCCTCGGCGGAGAACTCCTCGCCCTGGAGGAAGAGCGCGAGGACCACGTCGGCCTGCTTGAGCACCTGGAAGCGGTAGATCACCAGCGGGTGGTAGTTGAGCAACAGCGGCCGCTTCTCCAGTGGCGTGTTCTCCAGGTCCCACATCTCCCGCTCGAGGAAGTGCGCGTCCTGCGGGTGGATCCCGAGGTATTCGTCGAACGGGATCGCCATCGCGTCGGCGCACCCCGCCCACTCGATCGCCTCCTCCGCATCGAGGCCCGTACGGCGGACCAGCTCGGCGAAGGCGGGCGGGTCGTCTCGCTCGAGCCGCCACACCGCCTTTGCCGCCCGGCGGAGGTTGAAGCGCGCGAGCACGTTCGTGTAGAGGTTGTCGTTGACGACGGTCGTGTACTCGTCGGGCCCGGTGACGCCGTGGATGTGGAATGTCCGCCGGTTCTCGTCCCGCCAGAACCCGAGGTCGGCCCACAGCCGGGCGGTCTCGACGAGGATGTCGATTCCTCCGCGGGTCAGGAACTCGTCGTCGCCGGTCGCGCCGACGTACTTGCTGAGCGCGTACGCGATGTCGGCGTCGATGTGGTACTGCGCCGTGCCGGCGGCGTAGTAGGCCGAGGCCTCGTGCCCGTTGATGGTCCGCCACGGGAACAGGGCACCCCGCTGCGAGAGCTCCTGCGCCCGGGACCGCCCGGAGTCGAGCATCGAGTGGCGGAAGCGCAACGCGTTCCGCGCCGCCCACGGCATCGTGTAGGTGAGGAACGGCATCACGTAGATCTCGGTGTCCCAGAAGTAGTGCCCGCCGTAGCCCGACCCGGTCACCCCCTTCGCCGGGATGCCCTGGCCCTCGGCGCGGGCGGACGCCTGGCAGAGCGCGAACAGGTTCCAGCGCACCGCCTGCTGCAGCTTGGGGTGGCCCGGGAGCTCCACGTCGCAGCGGGCCCAGAAGTCGGCGAGCCACTGCCGCTGCTCGGCGTGCTGGTGCGCAACACCCTGCTCGTGAGTGCGGTCGAGGGTGCGCTCGCACCGGTCGATCAGCTCGCGTGGAGGTACCGCACGCGACGTGTGGTAGCTGACCAGCTTGGTCAGCCGGATCGGCACCCCTGGCTCGGCCGCCACCCGGTAGATCACCTTGGCCAGGTCGTCCTCCGAGTGCACCTGCATGGAGTGCGGCGACGTCGTGTGCAGGTGGTGGTCGGCGACCACGCCGATCGTCATCCCGCTCTGGGCCGCGCGGTAGCCGAGGGACAGCCGGCCGGTCTCCCCGTCGGCGGAGTGCAGCACCGGCTCGAGCACGCGACGATCGAACCGATCGGCCTTGCGCGGGTCGGCCGCCGCACCCGTCTCCGTGGCCACCACCAGGTCGGCCACCGCGTCCTGCCGGTTGAGCAGCTGGGACGAGATCGCGACCGAGGCCTGCTCGTCGAGGAGCGTCACCTCGAAGCTGAGGACGGCGAGGTGACGCTGCGCCAGCGGCACCATCCGGCTGCTACGGAGCCGCACGGCCTTGCCGCCCGGCGTACGCCACACCAGCTCGCGGGTCAGCTCACCGCTGCGGAAGTCCAGGGCGCGCTCGTACTCGAGCAGGTCGGCCACGGACATCTGCAGCGGCTCGTCGTCGACGTAGAGGCGGATCACCTTCGCGTCGGGCGCGTTGACGATGGTCTGCCCGATCCGGGCGAAGCCGAACGCCTCCTCGGCGTGCAGGATCGGCCAGGTCTCGTGGAAGCCGTTGATGTAGGTGCCCTCGATGTGGGCGTCCCGGCTCTCGGAGTAGTTGCCGCGCAGCCCGAGATAGCCGTTGCCGACCGAGAACAGGGACTCGGTGGTGCCGACGTCGTGGGCCTCGAACCGGGTCTCGACCAGGCGCCACTCGTCGACCGGGAACCGGCTGCGATCGAGCGGGTCGGCGACGGGCGGGGCGACGTGGGACGGGCCGTCCTGCCGCGAGGCCTTCACTCGGTCGCCCCGTCCCGGTCGTCGGGGACGAGCTCGTCGAGATCCGCGACGACCACGTGGGCGCCCGCCTCGGTGAGCGCGTCGGCGCCGGCGCCACGGTCGACACCGATGACCAGTCCGAAGTCGCCCGCCGCGCCTGCCCGCACGCCGCTGATCGCGTCCTCGAGCACGACCGAGCGAGCGGCCGTGGCACCGAGGTCGTCGGCCGCGGCGAGGAAGGTGTCCGGCGCCGGCTTGCCGGCCAGGTGCCGCTCTGCCGCGACCCCGCCGTGCATGACGGTCTGGAAGTAGTCGGTCATGCCGGCCGCGGCCAGGACTGCCGGGGCGTTTCGCGAGGAGGACACGATGGCCATCGGCATGCCGCGCTCGCGGAGCGCGTCGAGCAGCCGCACCGAGCCGGGGTAGGCCTCAACGCCTTCGTCGGTGAGCACCTTCGCGAAGTAGTCGTTCTTGCGGTTGCCGAGCCCGCTCACCGTCTCCAGGTCGGTCGTGTCGGCCGTCGTGCCTTCGGGGAGCGTGATCCCGCGCGCCGCCAGGAAGGTCCGCACACCGTCGTACCGCGGCTTGCCGTCGACATAGGCGAAGTAGTCGTCATCGGTGTACGGCGGCTGACCCGGCACACCCTGGAGGTAGTCGTTGAACATCGCCGACCACGCCCGCATGTGGACCTCGGCGGTCGGCGTCACCACGCCGTCGAGGTCGAACAGCGCGGCGTCGTACTGATCCCATGAAACAGCCACGATCGACAGCGTAACGAGCCGCCGCTGGTTGAGGTGCCAGCGCAGCGAGCCTCGAAACCCAGGCGGTCAGGGAGACCTCAGGGTCGGACGAGGGACGCCTGGGTACGAATACTCAGGCGGACTGCCGGTGCTGTCTGGTGGAATACGGCCCATGGCTCCCCCCTTGGATCTTCTCGGCTCGGTCAAACGCCGGGTCGGCAAGTTCCTGCTCGAGCGGACGATGAAGGACGGCATCGACCTTCGCAAGCTCCGCTTTCTCCCTGAATCCTTCACGCTGCCGATCAAGCGCGACGGCCTCGACCCGCTGCCGGCACTGATGCAGGCCCAGGCCGAGGAGCCGGTCAAGAAGCTCGCGACCATGTTCGGCCGGGGCATCTGGCTGGTCACCGGCTACGACGAGGCCCGCGCCGTCCTGGCCGGCGACCCGGCGATCTGGTCCAACGACCTGGGGCAGTTCGTCTCACAGGAGGGCCGCGGTGCCGAGGAGCAGATCGGCGGCCTCGGCATGATCGACCCGCCGCTCCACACCCAGCTCCGCAAGTACCTCACCCCCGAGTTCACGATGCGCCGGCTCGCCCGGCTGCAGCCCGGCATCGAGGCGATCGTGGAGTCGCGGCTCGACGCGATGGCGGCCGCGGGTGCCGACGGTTCCGGGGTCGACCTCGTCCAGGAGTTCGCCTTCGCGGTGCCGTTCGACGTCATCTGCGACCTGCTCGGCCTGCCGGTCGAGGACCGGGCCCGGTTCCTCGAGCTCGGTGTCGCCCGTTTCGACCTCAGCGGAGGCGGAGCCGGTGCGTTCGGTGCCCAGGCTCACACCCGCGACTTCCTGATCAACGCGGTGCGCGAGCAGCGCGAGCACCCGGGCGACGGCCTGATCGGCGCCCTGCTCGAGGAGTACGGCGACGACCTCGACGACGTCACCCTCGGCGGCATCGCCGACGGGGTGTTCCTCGGTGGCTACGAGACCAGCGCCAGCATGCTGGCCCTCGGCACCTACCTGATCGCAACCACGCCCGAGGCCGGCCGGATGCTGCGCTCCGATCCTGCGTCGGTCGACAAGGTGGTCGAGGAGCTGCTGCGTCACCTCGCCGTCGTGCAGCTGGCGTTCCTGAGGTTCGCCAAGCAGGACGTCGAGGTCGGCCGCGTGCTGATCGAGGAGGGCGACGCGGTCGGTGTCTCCTTGCTGGCCGCCAACCGCGACCCGCGGCTCGGCCCCGATCTCGACAAGTTCGACCCGACCCGCGACCCGGTGCGCCACCTCTCCTTCGGCTGGGGCATGCACCGCTGCGTCGGCGCCGAGCTGGCGCGGATGGAGCTGCGAACGGCTCTGAGCATGCTCGCCGAGCGCTACCCCGACCTGACCATGGCCGCCGACATCGGCGACCTCGACTTCCGCAAGCTGTCAGCGGTCTACGGCGTCGAGGCGCTGCCGGTGACGTTGCACGGCAAGCTCGTGGAGACCGCCTAGCGGCGCCGCTGGTTGAGGTGCGAGCGCAGCGACCCTCGAAACCCGGCTCCTACTTGCTCGTCGACAGGCGGTACTGCCGCACCGAGAGCGGCGCGAAGACAGCCACGATGGCGGCGGACCACAGCAGGGTGTAGACGACCGGGTTCTGCATCGCCCACGAGTCGGGTACCGCGACGCTCGGGTCGATGTTGCCGAACAGCTGCCGCGTCGCGAGACCCACGCTGGAGACGGGGTTCCACTCGACGAACGTCTTGAGGACGCCGGAGAACTGCTCCTGCGGCACGAACGCGTTGGAGATGAACGTCAGCGGCATGATCACGATGAACGAGGCGTTGTTGACGACCTCGACGCTCGGCACCAGCAGGCCGACGTAGGCCATGATCCAGCTGATCGCGTAGGCGAACACCAGGAGCAGCAGGAACCCGAGCACCGCGTCGACGACGCCCTCGCGGATCCGCCAGCCGACCAACAGGCCGGTCAGCGCCATGATCACCAGCGAGATCACGTTGTAGACGACGTCGGAGGTCGTCCGGCCGACCAGCACCGCCGACCGCGACATCGGCAACGACCGGAACCGGTCGATGATGCCCTTCTGCATGTCGTCCGCCAGGCCGTAGCCGGTGAAGGTGGCGCCGAAGACCACCGTCTGGGCGAAGATCCCCGGGACCAGGAACTCCTTGTAGTCGATCGAGCCCGGGGGATCGATCGCCTCACCGAAGACGAACGCGAAGAGCAGCACGAACATGATCGGGCTGATCAGGACGAACACCAGGATGTCGGGCACCCGCTTGATCTTGACCAGGTTGCGTTGCGCGACGACCCACCCGTCGCCCAGCGCCTGCAAAGTCGTGCTCACTTCGCCATCTCCTTGTCGCTGCTGTCGCTGTCGCTGTCGCCGTCGTCGGTCTCGGCGGCGTGCCCGGTCAGGACCATGAACACGTCGTCGAGGGTCGGTCGGCGCAGACCGACGTCGAGCACGGTCACGGTCTCGCGCTCGAAGCCCTGCAGCACCCGTAGCAGGTCGCTGGTCGCGCTCCCGCTCACGGCGGCCGACAGCTCACGGCCGTTGTCGCTGACCCGGACCTCGGCCTCGGCGACCTCGGCGAGGACCCGCTGCGCGGCCTCACGATCCTCGACGTCGGCAAGCACCACCTCGATCCGCTCGCCCCCGGTCTGGGCCTTGAGCTCGTCGGCCGTGCCATGGGCGATCTGCCGGCCGTGGTCGATGACCACGATGGTGTCGGCGAGCTTGTCGGCCTCCTCGAGGTACTGCGTCGTCAGCAGCAGCGTCGCTCCGCTGTCGACCAGTCCCCGGATGACGTCCCACATCTGCTGGCGGCTGCGCACGTCGAGGCCGGTGGTCGGCTCGTCGAGCACCAGGACCGGCGGCCGCGCGACGAGCGCACCGGCCAGGTCGAGCCGCCGGCGCTGACCGCCGGAATAGGTCTTGGTCGGGCGGTCTGCGAACTCGGTGAGGTCGGACTGCTCGAGCAGCTCGCGGGCCCGCTTCTGCGCCCGCGCCTTCCCGAGGTGGTAGAGCCGGCCGATCATCACCAGGTTCTCGTAGGCGGTGAGGTGCTCGTCGACCGCGGCGTACTGCCCCGAGAGTCCGATCTTCGCGCGGACGCCGGCCGGGTCGGCCAGGACGTCGACGCCGGCCACCATGGCGGTGCCCTCGTCGGGCTTGATCAGCGTGGTCAGGCACTTCACGGCCGTGGTCTTGCCGGCTCCGTTGGGCCCGAGCAGGGCCAGCACTTTGCCCTGCGGGACGACCAGGTCGAGCCCGGCGAGGGCCTCGACATCCTTGTAGCGCTTCACCAGTCCGCTGGCGCGGATCATCTCGCTCATCGCATCCCTTCCCGAGTCCCGGTCCCCTAGCCTCACCGTAGAGACAGGCGCCGACAACCGAATTCATCGCGAGACGCATGGACGGGAACGAGAACCTGTTCCATTCTTCTCCGATGGGGACCCAGCCGACGACCGCCCGCTACCAGCCGGGCGGGGGTGCCGCGTGGCGCGACCCGTGGGCGTCGTACGCCGCGCTCCGTGAGCACGACCCGGTCCACCACGTCAGCCCTCCAGGGCGACCGGAGCAGGACTTCTTCGTGCTGTCGCGGCACGCCGACGTCTTGGCAGCGGCGGTCGACACCGAGACGTTCAGCAGTGGGCGCGGGCTCACGGTGACGTACGACGAGCTCGAGAAGATCGGGCTCGCGGACAACCCGCCCTTCGTGATGACCGACCCACCCGTGCACACCGCGTTCCGGCGGCTGGTCGCGCGCGGCTTCACGCCGCGGCAGGTCGCCGAGCTGGAGCCGGAGGTTCGGGCGTTCGTCGTCGAGCGGCTGGACCGGATCCTCGCCGACGGTGGCGGCGACATCGTCGGTGGGCTGTTCAAGCCGATGCCGAGCATGGTGGTGGCGCACTACCTGGGCGTGCCCGAGGCCGACCGGCCGCGGTTCGACGAGTGGACCAACGCCATCGTCTCGGCGAATGCCGAGGGCGGAGTGAGCGGTGCGATCGGCGGGGCGGCCGCAGCCACCGTCGAGCTGATGGCCTACTTCTCGGCGCTCATGGAGCAGCGCCGGGAGGAGCAGGCCGCGGGCTCGATGGCGGAGGACACGGTCTCCCACCTGGTCGCGGCCGCGGCGGACGCTGACAGCTCCGGCGACCCGGAGGCCGGCGAGGCGCGCACGGACGCGATGGCGATCCTCGGCTTCGTCTTCACGATGGTGACCGGCGGCAACGACACGACCACCGGCCTGCTGGGCGGCACCATGCAGCTGCTCGCCGAGCACCCGGACCAGCACGAGGAGCTCGCCGAGTCGCCGGGACTGGTGCCGGAGGCGGTCGAGGAGATGCTCCGGCTCACCTCGCCGGTGCAAGGACTGGCCCGCACCACCACCCGCGACGTCGAGCTGCACGGCACCGTGATCCCGGCGGGCCGGCGGGTGCTGCTGCTGTACGGCGCGGCCAACCGCGACTGGCGCAAGTACGGCGCCGACGCGGAGCAGCTCGACATCCGCCGCCGACCCACCCAGATCCTCACCTTCAGCCAGGGTCACCACCACTGCCTCGGCGCGGCCGCGGCCCGCCTGCAGGCTCGGATCGCACTCGAGGAGCTGGTCACCCGGATCCCGCGGTTCACCGTCGACCCGGACCAGATCGTGTGGGCGCCCGGGCCCTACGTGCGACGGCCGGTGAGCGTGCCGCTGACCGTCGGCTGAAAGCTGCGGTGGCAGGGGTTTCCTGGGATCGGTCTCAAGCGAGCAGGCCCTCGAGCGCGCGCTTCATCACCGCTTCGCGGGTCTGTCCCGGATGCCCAGCCGCGACGAAGTGGGTGCCGATGTAGAGCGAGTAGGCGACCAGGCACCGCGCCTCCACCTCGAGCTCGTCGGTGGTGAGCTGCCGGAACAGCGTGCGCAGGTAGCCCATCCGGCGCTCGTCGACCCCCGCCAGCCGGACCGCGACCGCGGCGTCCCGTCGTGCCCAGTCACGCACGGCCAGCTCGACGGTGACGCCACCTTCACCGATGAACGCGGTCGCCAGCCCGAAGAGCTCGCGCAGCCGATCGCGTGGCGACGCGTTGTGGGACTCGACGCGCGCGATGACGTCCTCGACCGCCCGTTGCTCCCAACGACCGATCATCCGGTCCAGGAACGTCGGTCGGTCGGGGAAGTGCCAGTAGAACCCACCCTTGGTCACGCCGAGGGTGCGGGCCAGGGTCTCGATCCGGATCGCGTCCGGACCGCCGGCACCGAGGGCGTCGAGCCCGGCGTCGAGCCACGCCTCGACGGACGTCTTCACGGCGGCCATCCGGACAATCTATACGGAACCGTATTGACCACGCGGGACGTTCCGCCGTACCTTGTATACGTCGCCGTATGGAAGTGAGTCGGCTCATGAGAATCCCGAACGAGCGCCATCTTGCCCTCGATCTCCGCATCCACGAGATCGTCCCGGACTTCACGCTCGAGGACGTCTGGCAGCTGCCCGAGGTCGTCGGCACGGCGGCCGACTTCGAGCGCGCCGTACGACTGATGCTGGAGGCCGACCCGGCCAACGGCTCGCGTGGTCCGGCCCACTTCCTGTGGCAGGTCCGCGACCTGCTGGGCCGGAGGTTCGGTCTCGGCACGGTCGACGAGCCGTCCGGCGAGAAGCCGGCCTTCGCGATCCCCGGCACCGACGAGACCAGCCTCCGCGGCCGGCTCCCGTCCGACCTGCAGGGCACCGCCGACGGTCTGAGCTACGCCCACCTGCCGTTCGAGCCGTTGTTCCGGACGCCGACCGAGTACGCCGCCGAGATCGGCAACGCCACCGTCCACGGCGTGATGCACCTGGCGTGGGTGCCGAAGGACGGTGAGACCTACCAGGGCCAGATGGCTGTCTACGTGAAGCCGCGCGGGTGGTTCGGCAAGGCCTACATGGCGTTCATCAAGCCGTTCCGGTACCTGGTGGTCTATCCCGCCGCGGAGCGCCAGATCGCACGGCAGTGGACGGCCGGCTCGCGGCGATGAATCGGCCGCCGCGCCGCGGTCTCCATCGGCATGACCACCGAGACCCACGGCGTCGGCCCGATCGACGTGACGTTCACCGAGACCCTGCAGCTGAGTCCGGCCAAGGGCGGCTGGACCTACATCGTCTGGCCCGACTCGCCCACCTACTTCGGCACCCGCGGCCGGGTGAAGGTGCGCGGCACCATTGACGGCGAGCCGTTCGAGACGTCGTTCATGGCGCTCGGCGACGGCAACCACAAGCTCCCCATCGCCAACGCGCTGCGCGTCGAGAGCGGCAAGCAGGCCGGCGACCAGGTCGTCGTCCACCTGACCGAGCGCACTGCCTGAATGTCAGGATGGTTCACATGTCGGCACTGCGAACCCTGGGACGTGTGACCGGATGGACCTGCATCGCGATCGGCGGCATGGAGCTCGTCGGCGGGCTGCGCGCCGAGCCTGGAATGACCGGTGATGCGACGACGGACTCACATGTCCGCTTCATGGGTCCCGTCTTCGCCGGCTACGGGCTGGGTTGGCTGGACGCGGCGACAGCGCCCGAACCCGACCTGAACCGGATGCGCGTCCTCGCCGGACTCATGGCCATGGGCGGCATGGGACGGCTAGCCACCCGCGCGACCGTGGGCCGACCCCACCGTTTCCATGATCTGCTGCTCGCCATCGAGCTGTCCGCCCCGGTCGTCGTGGAGACCCTGGCCCGCCGGGACCGGGCGACGTCCTAGCGTCGCTCGTCAGGACGTGGGGGCGGGCCGCGCCAGCTGGTAGCGCCAGAACACCGGGATCGCGAGCACCGCGGCGGCGGTGAGTACGACGACGAGTACGCCGCCACCCGCCGCGGCGGCCGCCGTACCGACCATCGCGGCGGTGGCGCCGTGGGCGACGTCCGCGATCCGGGGGCCGCCGGCGACGACGACGATGAAGATGCCCTGGAGCCGGCCCCGGACCTCGTCGGCCGCCGACGACTGCAGGATGCTCTGCCGGAACGCCGCCGACGCCATGTCCGCGGCGCCGCCGACGATGAGCATGACGACGGATGCGCTGAGCATCCACACCGCGACCCGCGGCGCGTGGTCAGCGATCGCGACCGCGACGCCGAAGCCGACCATCGCAAGGCCCCACACCACGATGCACCAGACCACGGCCTTGCCCTGGGACGTGATCCGGGAGACCCAGCCGGAGAAGACGCCGCCGATGACCGCGCCGGCAGGGATGCCGGCGAAGAGCAGCGCGAACGCCAGTCCGCCCTCCTCGGGGCCGGCGAAGCTCTCGTGCGCGATCTCCGGGAACAGTGCCCGCGGCATGCCGAATACCATCGCGATGATGTCGACCAGGAACGACATCATCAGGACGGGATGGCCGCGCAGGTAGGCGATGCCCTCGATCACGGACCGCAGGCCGGGCGTCCGGCCGCCCGCTCCCTCGACCGGCAGCGCCGGCAGCCGCACCACCGCCGACAACGTGGCGAACAGGCAGATCGTGTCGATCAGGTAGAGCCACGAGAAGCCGATGAAGGGGATCAGCGTGCCGGCGACGAGCGGGCCTGCGATCGCACCGGCCTGGAACACCGTCATGTTGAGGGAGTTCGCCGCCGGCAGCAGGTCGTCGGGGAGCAGCTTCGGGAGGATCGCGCTCCGCGTGGGCTGGTTGACCGCGAAGAACGCCTGCTGCACCGAGAACAGGCACAGCAGGAGCCACACGTTGCCGGAACCCATCGCCGCCTGCAGGAAGAACAGAGCGCTGGTGCCGATCAGCCCGGTCGTCGTGACGACCAGCAGCGTGCGCCGGTCGAAGTGGTCGGCGAGCGCCCCGCCCCACAGGCCGAACACCACCAGCGGCACGAGACCGAAGACGCCCGTGAGCCCGACGTACGCCGACGACCCGGTCTGGGCGTAGATCTGCGCGGGCACCGCGACCACGGTCAGCTGGGCGCCGACGACGGTGACGATGTTGGCCGTCCAGAGGCGGCGGAAGTGCGGGTCGGCGAGTGGCCGGGTGTCGGCGAGGAGGCCCTTCATCCGTCGTACGGGACGTGGGGCGACCAGTCGTCGTCAGGCCGCGAGACGGCTGCCCACATCGCGGCGGCGATCGGCGCCGGCGAGAACGCGCCCTCCCGGCCGAGCACGCCGTTGATCTGTACGGCGACCGCGCGGATGCCGTCCGGCGCGAGGGTCGCGTCGAGGCTGGTCACCAGGTTGCGGACCGCAGCCTTCTGCACGCCGAGCGAGGCGGCCGCCGCCGACGGCTTGTCCGCCGCCGCACTGCCGGTCGCCAGCACCCGCGCTCCGGACGACATGAACGGGCGCGCCGCCTGCACCGCCGGCAGCAACGCGCCCGCCCCCAGGGTGACGTCCTCGAGCAGCTCGGGAACGGTGAGGTGCAACGGGTCCTTCTCGCGCCACGCGCTGGGGTTGAAGTGCAAGACGTCGATGCGCCCGTGCCGTTCGCCGATCCCGCTCACGACCGCCGAGACGTCGGCTGGGTCGGTGAGGTCGACCCCCACCCCCTCCGCCTGGTGACCCTCGTCCTGCAGGGCCGCGGCCAGCGGCTCCGAGTCGGCGGCCGTCTTGGTCGCGAGGACGGCGACGTACCCCTCCTCCGCGAAGCGCCGGGCGGCCGCGAGACCCAGGCCGGGGCCGGCGCCGAGGACGACGTAGACGGGCGCACTCATGGCGAAACTCTAGGCGTGCCGGCGCGTGCCTTGGATTCGAGGCTCGCTGCGCTCGCACCCGACCAGCGGCGCAGCTATTGAATCGGCGGCCAGCAGTAGCGGTAGTGCGGAAGGTCCCTGAGCGGCTCTTCGTCGTAGTAGCCGTCGACGAAGGAGCCGACGGCCTCGGCGCTCCGCACCAGCTTGCCGAGGACGCCACGGTCGAGCGCGCTCTGCTTGTCGACGGCCTCGCGCAACGCGATCCGGTTCGAGAGCGAGGCCTGGAGGACGTCGCGCTCATAGGCCGCCCACCGCTCCCTGCCCGCGACGTAGTCGGGGTCGTCGCGGTAGGCGACGACCACCCGCGACCCGCCGCGGAACCGCTTGCGGGTCTCACCGTCGGCGCCGACCTCGGACTCGGCGCTGGTGCTGACGAAGTGCGCCGTGCCGCCGAGGATGTTGCTCGGCTGGTCGAGCGTCACCTGGGCGCTGTAGCAGTCCGCCGGCCGGACGCCGACGATCGCGAGGTAGGACTCGAGGAGCTCGGCGCCGGTGCTCGGCAGGTAGGGGAACGGCGACGGCACCAGGAAGCGGTGGTCCGGTCGGGGCGCGACCACCCGGCGGATGTCGCCCCAGTTGAGCACCTCGACGTGGACGTCGGGGGCGGGCAGCACCTGCAACGGCTTCTGTGCCTCCATCTGCGCGGCCACGCCGGCGCCGAGGTGTGAGGGATGGAGGACGACCAGCCCGGTGACGCCGATGACGACGTACGTCGATCCGCCGCCCTCGGACGAGCCGGTAGCGGCCTCGACCTCCGGGACGCGCGCGACACCGAGGCACTGCTCGGGCCCGAGGTCGGCCGCGCGGAGGTAGTCCAGGCCGAGGTCCTCGTCGAGGATCGACGGCTCGCCGGGGCGACGGGCAGCCCACCGCTGGCGGGCGTGGAAGACGGCGCCGAACGCCGGGGGCGCCGCGGGCATCCCCGGTGCCGCCGCGTGCACGACCTCCCACTCCACCACCGACGCCCGGTGGATGCCCCAGTTGCCGACGATGTGGTCGGGGACGCGGTAGACGCCGTAGACGAGGTCGGGGCGAGCGGCGAGGCCGGCGGTGCCCAGCCAGGTCGCCAGGTCCTGGACGTTGGCCTTGCGGTCGAGCGCGAGCCGGGTCATCACGACCGGCGACCGACCCGGAGCGACGTACGGCGTCCGCGCCTCGTCACGTTGCGCCCGCTCGTGCGCGTGCTGCTGGTCGCGGTCGAGACTCACCGGCGGCGTCGGCGGAGGAGGCGGCGGCGCCTTCTTGCCGAGCGGGTTGCGCAGGGTGTCCATGAACTCGGCCTTCGACGCCGCCCACTGGCTCTGCACGCTGAGGTCGGTCATCCGTTCCCGGTCCGGCAGCGGGCCGTAAAGGTAGTCGCCGGCCGGCCCCCGGAGGACCCGCTTGGCCTTCTCGGCCTCGATGATCTGGTCGGCGTTGTCGGCCATGTTCTGGCGGGCCTGCTGCATGGTGGCCTGGTACTGCTCACGCTGCTCGGGCGTCCACCCCGCCATCTGCTCCTCGGTCAGCCGGCCGCCGTTCGCCATCGACTGCTTGCTGAGCGCGATTCCGCGCTTGATGTTGCCCGGGCTCATGGCCTGGGCGGCCTGCTTGAACCTCTCGAACGCCATGCCCCGAGTCTCGACCTGGCGACGCCCGGGCGAGCCGGATTCGGAGAAGTGGCGTGGCAGGCTGTCGTATCGGCAGGGAAGTGTTCGTAGTCAGGGTGAGAGGCGGTCATCGGGACCGCCACTACGGATGAGGAGATCGACATGACGCAGTACCTGCTTTCCGTGCACGGCCCCGCCGACGCGGACGAGTACGGCAACTACGCTTCCAAGGAGGAGATGGAGCAGGCGTTCGCCGACACCGACCGCTTCAACGAGAAGCTCCGGGCCGAGGGTTACTGGGTCTTCGGCGGTGGTCTCAAGGCGCCGTCGACGGCGACCGTCGTCGACGGCCAGAGTGAGTCGCCGGTGATGACCGACGGTCCCTACCTGGAGACCAAGGAGGTGCTGGGCGGCTTCTGGGTGATCGAAGCACCCGACCTCGACGTCGCCCTCAGGTTGGCCGCCGAGGGGTCCGAGGCGTGCCGCGGCAAGGTCGAGGTCCGACCGTTCGACGGCGTCGCCTGACCACGCTGTGTCCCTCGCCACCGCGGAGGTCGAGCGCGTCTTCCGGGATGAGTACGGCCGGCTGATCGCCTCGCTGGTCCGCCGCTTCGGCGACATCGACATCGCCGAGGAGGCGGCCGGCGAGGCGTTGGTCGCGGCACTCGAGAAGTGGCCCGAGTCCGGCGTACCGCCCAACCCCGGAGGGTGGCTGACGACCACCGCCGCCAACCGGGCGATCGACCGGCTCCGCCGCGAGAAGCTCCGGGACGGCAAGCACCGACAGGCGGTCGACATGTACGACGACACACCCCACGAGTCGCTCGGCGTCTTCGAGGACAACGAGGACGACCGGCTGCGGCTGATGTTCACCTGCTGTCACCCCTCCCTCGCGCCGGAGGCGCGGATCGCCCTGACCCTGCGGCTCCTCGGCGGGCTCACCGTCGAGGAGATCGCCCAGGCATTTCTCGTCCCCGAGACGACGATGGGGCAACGGATCACCCGCGCGAAGAAGAAGATCGCGGCGGCGAAGATCCCCTACCGGGTGCCCGACGCCTCCGACCTGCCGTCGCGGGTGGCGACCGTGCTCGCCGTGCTGTTCCTGGTCTTCAACGAGGGCTACCTCGCGTCAGGCGACGGCGACCCGGTGCGTGCCGACCTCACCGCCGAGGCGATCCGGCTGGCCCGGATCCTGCACGGGCTGATGCCCGACGATCCGGAGGTGATGGGTCTGCTGGCCCTGCTGCTGCTGACCGAGGCCCGCCGCGAGGCGCGGGTCCGCAACGGCGAGCTGGTGCGGCTCGACGACCAGGACCGCGGCGGTTGGGACCGGACGCTGATCGCCGAGGGGCACGAGCTGGTGCGCGAGTGCCTCGCGATCAACCGCCCGGGCCGCTACCAGATCCTGGCCGCGATCAACGCCGTGCACACCGATGCGCCGACGGCCGAGGCCACGGACTGGTCGCAGGTCGCCGCGCTCTACGACCAGCTGGCGGGGATCGACCCCTCGCCGATCGTCGCGCTCAACCGAGCGGTCGCGATCGCCGAGCTCGACGGGCCCGAGGTGGCCCTGGCCCAGGTCGACCGGCTGGGCGCGACGACGCCGGCGCTGGCGTCGTACCACGCCTTCCACGCAACCCGCGCCGACCTGCTGCGCCGGCTCGGGCGCAGCGCCGACGCGCGGGAGGCGTACGACGCCGCGCTCGCCGTCTGCGACAACACCGCCGAGCGCGCCTACCTCACCCGGCGGCGCGGGGAGCTCGTCTGACGGGGGCGTCCGGTCCGGTCGTAGGGTGGCGAGGTGACCCCCACACCCCTGCCGCTGCCCGCCGATGACGACCCCACGACCTGGCGCGACTGGGTCCGGTCCCGGTCCACCGCGGAGCTCGATCGAGCCCGCGAGCTGGTCGAGACCGTCCGCACCCTGCCGTCCGACGACCCGCGGGCCGTGCTGAAGGCGTGGGACGAGGCGACGAGCCACCTCGGCAACGTCGCGGCGCTGGGTTCGCTGTTCGGCAACGTCCACCCGGACGAGGCGGTGCGCGACGTCGCGGACGTGGCCGAGCAGGACGCCGACAAGCTGGCGACGGAGTGGAGCCTCGACGGCGGCCTGTACGACGCATTCGCCGCTCTCGACGACGCCCTGATCGCGGACGACACGGCCGCCACCCGGCTGCTCGAGAAGGTACGCAAGGACTTCCGGCGATCGGGTGTGGACCGCGACGAGGAGACTCGCGCGCGGATCACCGCGATCCGGGACCGGCTCACCGAGCTCGACCAGGAGTTCAACAAGATCACCCGCGACGACGTACGCAGCATCCGGGTCGCCGCCGCGCGGCTCGCCGGCCTTCCCGAGGACTGGCTCGCCGCCCACCCGGCCGGCGAGGACGGTCTGGTCACCGTCACGACCGACTACCCCGACGCGATCCCGGTGCGGATGTTCGCGCACGACCAGGACGTGCGCCGCGAGCTCGTCATCACCTTCCGCCAGCGCGGCTGGCCGACCTCGGAGCCGTTGCTCGAGGAGATGTTCGCGCTGCGGCAGGAGCTCGCGACCCTGGTCGGCTACGAGGACTGGCCGTCCTACGACGCCGACGTGAAGATGATCGGCTCCGGTCCGGCCATCCCGGAGTTCATCGACAAGATCGCAGCAGCGGCGCAGGAACCGATGGAGGCCGACCTCGCGGTGCTGCTGGAGCGCTACCGCCAGGACTATCCCGACGCCACCGAGATCCCGCTCTACGACTTCTTCTACTACCAGCAGCGGGTGCGCGAGGAGCAGTACGACGTCGACGCCCAGCGGGTGCGCACCTACTTCGCACACACCTTGGTGCGGCAGGGACTGCTCGAGGTGACCGGTCGGCTGTTCGAACTGCGCTACGAGCCGGCCGACGTACCTGTCTGGCACGAGGAGGTCGCGGCGTACGACGTCTTCCGTGCAGACGGCGGTGACTCCATCGGGCGGATCTACCTCGACCTCCACCCGCGTGAGGGCAAGTACAAGCACGCCGCTCAGTTCACGCTCACCGACGGAGTCGCGGGCGCGCAGCTGCCGGAGGGGGTGCTGGTCTGCAACTTCTCGCGCGGCCTGATGGAGCACGACCACGTGGTGACGCTCTTCCACGAGTTCGGGCACCTGCTGCACCACGTGCTCGGCGGCCACGGGGAGTGGCACCGGTTCGCCGGGGTCGCGACCGAGTGGGACTTCGTCGAGGCGCCGAGCCAGATGCTCGAGGAGTGGGCCTGGGACCCCGCGGTCCTGCGCAGCTTCGCGACCGACGAGGCGGGCGAGCCGATCCCGGTCGCGCTGGTAGAGGCGATGCGCCGCTCCGACGACTACGGCAAGGGCCTCTACGCGCGTACCCAGATGTTCTACGCGGCGATGGCCTACTACTTCCACGCCGACGAGGCCCGTCGGGCCGCCGGCGAGGAGGTGGCGTCACTCACCGACCGGATGATCGCGCTCCAGGACAAGTACGACGCCTTCTCCTACCTCGAGGACACCCATCTGTTCGCGTCGTTCGGCCACCTCGGCGGCTACAGCTCGGCCTACTACACCTACATGTGGTCGCTCGTGATCGCGAAGGACATGTTCAGCGCCTTCCACGGCGACGGCGACCTGTTCTCCGCCGAGCGGCTCGCGGTGGCCACCCGCTACCGGGACCGGGTGCTCGCACCCGGCGGCACCAAGGACGCCGCCGATCTGGTCGCGGACTTCCTCGGTCGCCCGTACTCGTTCGACTCGTACGCCGCCTGGCTCGCGCGGTAGTGCTGTAACTCCCTGTTCTTGCCACTACCCGGGTGGTCGACCACCCGGGTAGAGGCCGGGACTGCTAGTTACAGCGCTTGTGTGCGCGGATTCGTACCGTTAAAGTAGCGATATATCGCGACACACCGAAGACAGGTCGCGACACAGACACTGAGGGAGAACCACCGTGCACGGCTTCAACAAGAACTTCGGCCCGTTCTGGGCCGCCATGGGGGACTGCGGTCCCCAGAACCAGCACCGCCCCGGTCCCTGGGGCAGCCCGTGGGAGCGCGGCTCCCACCACCGCGGTGGAGGCCCCGGCGGTCCGCCGCCATGGCTCGCGGGCCTGCTCGGCATGGGTCGGCCGGAAGGCACCCGCGGAGCGCGGGTACGCCGCGGCGACGTCCGCTCCGCGATCCTCGACGTGCTCCACGCCGCCCAGCAGCGGGACGAGTCGATCAACGGCTACCAGGTGATCCAGCAGATCACCGACAAGAGCGGCGGCGCCTGGCGCCCCAGCCCGGGATCGGTCTACCCGACCATCCAGCAGCTCGAGGACGAGGGTCTCGTCGAGACCGACGACGAGCGCGGTCGGCGGTCCCTGCGGCTGACGCCGGGGGGCGCGACGTACTGCGCCGAGAACGGTGACGAGCTGGCCGCCGTCTGGACCCCGTTCGAGGCCGCCGAGTCCGCGTGGCCGGGCGAGCACGCCGACATCAAGGCCGAGATCCCGCAGGTGATGAGTGCCGTCTGGCAGATCGTCACCTCCGGCGACGAGGCCCAGCGCCGCGCCGCGGTCGAGGTCCTGGTCGAGGCTCGCCGCAAGCTCTACGGCATCCTCGCCGACGGCCCTGCCGCCGACGAGACCATCGACGACGAGTGACCTGAACCCTCACCCGCCGCACCATTAGGCTGCGGCGGGTGAGGTGCGTCCGGGGAGCTGCCGTCGCTGCGCTCGCGCTCGGCCTGAGCGCCTGGGTGCCGTACGGCGTCGCCGCGCCGCTGCCGGCCGCGGAGTCGGTCGACGTCGGCGGCCAGCCGGTCGACAGCAGCACCGACAGCGCCGATCCGACGCCGCTCGACCCCGGGCTCTGGTCGGTCGAGCTCAGCCCAGGGACCCGGACGCAGTACTTCTCCTACGACCGTCGGATCGCCGACAGCTCGGTTCACATCGGCGTGGCCGGTGCTCCGAGCTCGATCGCGAGTGACGGTCTCTACCTGGCAGCTCACGTCCCGACCCCTGACAGTCCCGAACCCAGCGGGTGCGGCGACGACTACGCGTCCACCTCGACGCCCTGGCTCGTCGGCGCGGCCGTCATCGTCGGGGACGAGAGCGACGGTGATCCCTGCCTGACCGCGGACACCATCACGATCGAGGTCGAGCGCTACAGCAGCTCGAGCACCGACGACCTGCCCGTCGCGATCAAGATCGTCGAGGAGGCCCCCGTCTCCGCTGATCGGGGTGAGGAACTCGCCGAGACCGAGGAGCTCGGCTACCAGGTCCCCGAGCCGGCCCAGCCGACCGACCTCGCCGGAGCATCGTCGTTCGACGACGCGCCGGTCGTCGATGCTCGCAGCGGCGCCATCACCGTCGCCGCGGAGATCACCCAAGGAACCGAGCTGCTCTGGCGGGTGCCGCTCGACTGGGGCGAGCAGCTCGTCGTACGGGGCGACCTGCCGGCAGTGTCGAGCGAGGACCCGCTCCTCAACACCACTGTCCAGCTCCACCTGGTCCAGCCGAGCCGCGACGTCTTCGCCCTCGCCAAGAGCGACGACTACAGCTCCGGCGACTATGCCGAGGAGCCGCCGGACCGTTTCGTCGTGGCGAGCTATCCGCTTCGCTACGCCAACCGGGATCGCGACCTCGAACCGACGCTGCCCGGCGACCTCTGGGTAGGGGTGGCCGTCGAACCCGCACCGGAGGGTGAGGCGCCGATCGCTGCGCCGGTCGAGGTCACCTTCGAGGTCACCACCACCGACGCGGCCGCCCCGGTCTACCAGCGTGCAGTCCTCGGCCAGGGCGACGTCGATCCGCCGGACGGCTACGTCTCGGACAGGCCGTTCCTCGTCGGCGACGGCGAGTTCGCCGCGGTCGCGTCGGGCAATCCGTTCACCCCCGACGACGATGACGGCGGCGGCGACGGATGGTGGGGTCCGCGCCGGGCCGCGGGTCTCGGCCTCGGTTTCGTCAGCCTGGCCTGCTGCATCGCGGGCGCGGTCTGGCTGCGGGCTAGGCGATCAGCAGCCAGCCGCTGACCACGAGCCCGAGCCCGCCGACGACCAGCAACAGCAGCGGAGCGAGGACACCGGCCCGCGCCGGCGCCGGCAGCGGCTGGTGGATCGTCTCCTCCTGGGTGCGCGGGGGTGGCGGCGGAGGTGGCGGCGGCATGGTCGGCGCCGCGGTCGGCGGCGGGTACGACGTCGTCGCGCGCGGCTCGGTGCCGCCCTCGCCGCGCTCGGGCATCGGCGGGAAGACGTCGGTCACGGTGATCGGGTCGGCCGGGTCGGGCGGCAGCTCCAGCAGCAGCTGGAGACCTGGGTGGGTGCGGAGCTCGGTGGCGCTCGGCCGGGCCGCCGGGTCGTACGCCGACGCCGTCGCGATCAGGTCGACCACCGCGTCCCGGGCGGGCTCGCCCGTGCGCAGGCCCATCGACTCGACCGGCACCGTTTCGCGGGGCGGCTTGGTGGCGGTCAGCATCTCGACGATCACCATGCCGAGCGCGTAGATGTCGGCGGTGGGGTCGGGATCCGCGCCGAGCTGCTGCTCGGGCGGCATGTAGCCGGGGGTGCCGATCACCATCGCGATGTGAGTCAGCCGTGCCTCGTCCGTCGGCACCGCGATGCCGAAGTCGCCGAGCCGGAGGTGCGGCACGCCGCGGCCGGTCGGCTCGAGCAGCAGGTTGCCGGGCTTCACGTCGCGATGCACGATGCCGGCCGCGTGCACGGCCTCGAGGGCCTGGAGGGTCTGGTCGACCAGCCGGCCGATCCAGCGCGGGGGCAGCGCGCCGTACTGCCGGATCAGCATCGACACCGAGCCGCCTGCGACCAGCGGCATCGTGAAGAGCACCCGGTCATCCACGCCGGCCCAGGACTGAGGGGTGACGATGTGGGTGTGGTCGATCCGCAGCGACTGCTCACGCACGAACCGCAGCAGCATCGCCGCGTCGCTCTGGTGGAGCATCTTGGCGGCCTTCAGCTGACCGTCCGTCCGGTCGAACACCCGCCACACGGTGCCCATGCCGCCGGAAGCGATCGGGTCGATCAGCTCGTAGCGACCCGCGAACACCTCACCCATGCCGGGAGCCTATCCAGCATCGACCCTGCCAGGCGCGTGGTCAGAGGTCGATGGCGCGGTTCACCCAGACCGAGTCGGTGACCATGCCGACCTTCTCGTAGAGCGAGAGCGCGCCGGTGCGCGAGTCGGTGGAGAGGCAGGAGCTCACGGCGCCGTGCTCCCGTCCGGCCGCGAACGCGGCGACGAGGAGCGACTGCGCGAGCCCGCGGTTGCGATGGTCGCGGTGGACCGCGAGCCGCGACACGTACGTCTCCCGCTTGCCGTCGAACTCGCTCACCGTGGAGAACACGCTGCCGGCGATCGCGCCGTCGGGCCCGACGACGACCTGGAGGTGCCACGGCTCGAAGCCGGGCCGCTGCCACACCTCGGCCCCGAAGTCCTCGAGGGTCTGCCGGTCCCGCACCGACCACTCGAGGAAGGCGTCCTCGGTGACCTGCCACACCTGCTCGCGGTCGGCCTCGGTCGCGATGCGGAGCGCGTAGCCCTCCGGCAACGGCCGCTCCTGGATGGTGCGCCCCTCGGGCAGCCGGAGCACCCAGCTGGTCCAGCGGACGTGGTAGCCCAGCTGGGCCAGCAGCCGGTCGCCCGCCGAACCCTCCGGCACCGGCATCCCCACGACGGTGGCGCCGCGGGAGCCGGCCAGGTCGCGGACCCACTCGGCGAGCCAGGTGCCGACGCCGCGGCCACGGACGTCCGGATGCACGGCGACGTCGTAGCGATCGGCACCCATCAGCTCGGCGTACGCCACGATGCGGTCGCCGGCTGCGCTGTCGACGACCGCGACGGAGCTGCCCGCGAGGTCGTACGACGGACGCTGCCACTCGGCGATCAGGTCCTCTTCCTCGATCTCGACCATGCCGATGTCGTGGAGCTCCTGGGCGGCGATCAACGCGTGCACTGCCGCACTGTCGGTGGGCGCCAGCGGCCGGGTGGCCAGGTTCGGGGGCAGGGAAATGGCAGACACCCGGGGGATTGTGGTCCACCCGGGTGTCCGCCGCGAACGATTAATCAGCCACGGATCGCCGAGATGTCGAACTCGAGCTTGATCTTCTCGGAGACGAGGATGCCGCCGGTCTCGAGGGCGGCGTTCCAGGTCAGGCCCCAGTCCTTGCGGTTGACGACGGCCTCGCCCTCGAAGCCGATGCGGAGGTTGCCGAACGGGTCGCGCGCGGAGCCACCCTCCTCGAACTCGATGGTGACGGCGTGGGTGACGTCCTTGATGGTGAGGTCTCCCACGATGGTCCACTCGCCGCCGTCGCGGCTGACCGCGGTCGAGGCGAAGGCCCACTCCGGGAAGTTCTCGACGTCGAAGAAGTCGGCGGACTTGAGGTGGCCGTCGCGGTCGGCACTGCCCGTGGCGACGCTGGCAGCGTTGATCGTGAGCTTGACCGACGACGCCGCCGGGTTGGCGGTGTCGATGTGGGCGGTGCCCTGCCACTCGTCGAACGAGCCGCGGACCTTGGTGACCATCGCGTGGCGGGCGACGAAGCCGAGCCGGCTGTGGCTGGGGTCGATGGTGTAGTCGCCGCTGATGTCGGTCAGTGCGGGGGTGATCGTCTCGGTCATCGTTCCTCCTGTTGGGGTCGGGCCCGCGGATCGCTGGGCCCGGTTTGATTGAAGTCTCAACAAGTTCAAGCAAACCGGACTGCGGTCCTATTCCGTCCAGGCGAAAATGACCGAGGGACCGCGTCCTGTGGACGCGATCCCTCGGGAGGAACGTCTGCTCAAGCGGCGTGATGATGTGCGGCGGCCGGCGATGCGGCAGTTGCTTCGATCCACACGGCCTGCATGCAGGTGCGACCCTGCTCGTCGGCAACCGGGACCCAGCGCATCTCGAGTGCGGGCCGGTCGGCCACCTGTGAGTCGAGCACGAGACACCTCCTGTTCACGTTCTGTTCACCAAGATAGCACGGTCCCCACTTCGGCCCCGTCACTCGGAGCGGATGGGCACCGGCCGCCCCACTTGCGCATCCTCCGGTCGTCGTGGACGCCCTGCGCGCTCCACTCCGGCGGCAATGTCCGCGAAATTGCGATCTGTGCCCGATTGCGGGCAGGAAGTTGGCAAATAGGTGGATAAGGGCCGATCATCGACGGGTGCTCCCCGATCCACGCCTCGTCCGCCACGTCGTGGCGACGACCGGACTGGCCCCGACCGAGGCGACCCGGGTGATCGAGGACGTGCTGGCCTTCCACCACGAGCCGGTCGAGGCCTACGTCCGGCGCCGGCACGGCGAGCTCAAGCTCCGCGGCGCCAAGAACGACGCCATCTTCACCGTCCTGCGCGACGAGCTGGCCGACCGCCTGGTCGCCGCGCCCGAACTGTCCGAGCGCCAGCTGCGCCGGATCATCTACGGATAGGTCTCGATACGCCCTCGCCCAGCGGCTCGGGCCACTCGACCAACGAAAGGCAAGATCATGTGCGGAATCGTCGGATACCTCGGCACCCACCAGGCCGCTCCGCTGCTGCTCGAGGGGCTCGGTCGGCTCGAGCACCGCGGCTACGACTCGGCAGGCGTCGCCGTGCTCGGGCCCTCAGGGATCCGGGTCGCCAAGCGCGCCGGACGGGTGCGGGACCTCGGCGAGCAGCTCCCCAAACGGTTCACCGGCAAGGTCGGCATCGGGCACACCCGCTGGGCGACCCACGGTCCCGCCAACGACACCAACGCGCACCCGCACCTGGACAGCAAGGAGCTGGTCGCGGTCGTGCACAACGGGATCATCGACAACGCGGCCGCACTGCGCGACGAACTGGGCGAGGCCGGCGTCGACCTGGTGTCCGACACCGACACCGAGGTGCTCGCCCACCTGGTCGCGCGGTCCGAGGCCGACACCCTCGAGGGCAAGGTGGCCGAGGCACTCGGCCGGATCCACGGCACGTACGGCGTCGCGGTCGTCCACGTCGACTTCCCCGACCGGATCGTGGTGGCCCGCAACGGCAGTCCGCTGATCATCGGAGTGGGCGACAAGGAGATGCACGTCGCGTCCGACCTGGCTGCGCTGGTGCGCTACACGACGACGGTCGCCCACCTCGACGACGGTGAGATGGCGACCATCACCGCGGACGGCTTCACGACGTACCGCCTCGAGGCCAGTGGCATCTCCGCCACCAACCGGCGGCCGTCGGTGGTCGACGTCGACCCTGCGTCGTACGACGCCGGCGAGCACGAGTCGTTCATGCACAAGGAGATCCTCGAGCAGCCGGCCGCCGCCGAGCGGGTGCTGCGCGGCCGGCTCGACGAGCGGTTCGCGACCGGGCACCTCGGTGGCCTCAACCTCGACGCGCGGGAGCTGCGCGCGATCCGTCGGATCAAGGTCCTCGGATGCGGCTCTGCCTACTACGTCGGCCAGATGGGCGCGACGCTGTTCGAGGAGCTGGCGCGGATCCCCGCCGACGCGGAGGCGGCGTCGGAGTTCCGCTACCGCAACCCGATCGTCGAGCCGGACACGCTCTACGTCGCGGTCAGCCAGTCCGGCGAGACCATCGACACCCTGCTGGCCGTGCAGGAGATCCGTCGCAAGGGCGGCTACGTGATCGGGCTGGTCAACGTGGTCGGCTCGGCGATCGCCCGCGAGGTCGACGGCGGCATCTACCTGCACGCCGGTCCAGAGGTGGCGGTGGCCTCGACCAAGGCGCTGACCAACATGTTCCTGGGGTTCGCGATGCTCGCGCTCCAGCTCGGTCGGGTGCGCGACCTGTCGATCGCCGACGGCCGGCGGCTGATGGCCGGGCTCGAGGCGCTGCCCGGCAAGATCGAGGAGATCCTCGCGACCGAGGAGCGGCTCGAGGCGGTCGCCGAACGGCTGGCCGACGCGGAGAGCCTGTTCTTCGTCGGCCGGGTCCGGGGCTTCCCGGTCGCCCGCGAGGGTGCACAGAAGTTCAAGGAGATCAGCTATCGACACGCGGAGGCCTACCAGACCTCCGAGCTCAAGCACGGCCCGCTCGCGTTGATCAACCCGAGCGTCCCGACGGTCGCGATCGTCCCGGACGACGAGCTCGTCGAGCGCAACGTGGCTGCCCTGCACGAGATCGCCGCCCGCGGCGGGCCGCTGGTCATCGTGACCCACGAGGACGTCACCCTGCGCGGGCTCCCCGATGACGCCGAGCGGATCGTCGTACCCCGGAGCGAGCGGGAGCTCGACCCGATCGTGCTGACCATCCCGCTACAGCTCCTCGCCTACCACGCGGCCAAGCGCCTCGGCCACGACATCGACAAGCCCCGCAATCTCGCGAAGTCGGTGACCGTCGAGTAGAGGCGCAGCCCCACACACCTTGCTCGCGCAGCGAGCGTTCTGCTGGCGAGGGTGACCCATCCCACCGCGCCGACGAATGCGCTGGATGTTGCCCTCGCCACTACCGTTGTCGGGTGAATGACGTAGCACCTGACTCCTCCCCGGCCGACACCACCCCCGGCTTCGCCGAACTCGGCCTGGGCTCGAAGGTGCTCAAGGTCCTCTCCGACGTCGGCTACGAGTCGCCGTCCGCGATCCAGACGCAGACCATTCCGCACCTCCTCGAGGGTCGGGACGTGATCGGCCTGGCGCAGACCGGCACCGGCAAGACCGCGGCGTTCGCGTTGCCGATCCTCGACCGGCTCGACATCTCGCAGAAGTCGCCGCAGGCGCTGGTGCTGGCACCGACCCGTGAGCTCGCGCTGCAGGTCTGTGAGGCGTTCGAGAAGTACGCGTCCACCACCAAGGGCGTGCACGTGCTGCCCGTCTACGGCGGCCAGGGGTACGGCGTCCAGCTGTCCGCGCTGCGCCGCGGTGTGCACATCGTGGTCGGCACCCCTGGCCGGATCATGGACCACCTCGACAAGGGCACCCTCGACCTCACGGAGCTGCGGTTCCTGGTGCTCGACGAGGCCGACGAGATGCTCAACATGGGTTTCGCCGAGGACGTCGAGACGATCCTCAAGGACACCCCGGACACCAAGCAGGTCGCGCTGTTCTCGGCGACGATGCCGAAGCAGATCCGGAACCTGTCGCAGAAGTACCTCAACAACCCGGTCGAGATCTCGATCGAGCGAAAGACCCGCACCGCCGACAACATCGCGCAGCGCTACCTGATCTGCAGCTACCCGCAGAAGGTCGACGCCCTCACCCGCATCCTCGAGGTCGAGAACTTCGAGGGGATGATCGTCTTCGTCCGCACCAAGAACGAGACCGAGACGCTCGCCGAGAAGCTGCGTGCGCGCGGCTTCGGTGCGACGGCCATCAACGGCGACGTGCCGCAGAACGTGCGTGAACGGACGGTCAACCAGCTCAAGGCCGGCAAGCTCGACATCCTGGTCGCCACCGACGTCGCCGCCCGCGGTCTCGATGTCGAGCGGATCACCCACGTCGTCAACTACGACATCCCCACCGACACCGAGTCCTACGTGCACCGGATCGGCCGCACCGGCCGGGCCGGCCGCAGCGGCGACGCGATCTCCTTCGTCACGCCGCGCGAGCGCTACCTGCTCAAGCACATCGAGAAGGCGACCCGGCAGCCGCTGACCCAGATGCAGCTCCCGAGCGTCGACGACGTCAACGCCACCCGGCTCGCCCGCTTCGACGACCGGATCACTGCCGCCCTCGAGTCGTCCCAGATCGGCTTCTTCCGCGACGTGATCGGCCACTACGTCAAGAACAACGACGTCCCCGAGGCCGACGTGGCTGCCGCGCTCGCGATCGTGCTGCAGGGAGACACCCCGCTGGTCCTCGAGGACGAGCCGCAGCGTCCGCCGCGACGCGAGTACGACGACCGCGGCGGCCGGGACCGCGACACCGGCCGGCCGGACCGCGGTCCGCGGCAGCGCAGCGACAAGCCGATGGCGACCTACAAGATCGCCGTGGGCAAGCGACACCGGGTCGAACCGCGCCAGATCGTCGGCGCGCTCGCCAACGAGGGTGGGCTTGGGCGCAACGACTTCGGCCGGATCACGATCCGTCCGGAATACTCGATCGTGGAGCTGCCGGCCAAGCTGCCGGGACCGGTCTGGGAGAAGCTCAAGGAGACCCGGATCAGCGGCAAGCTGATCGAGCTCCAGCGCGACTACGGCCCGCCGCCGAACAAGGGCCCGCGACGGCCGCGCGACTGACCTCAACCGGCGACGTCAGCAGCTTCGCCCTGGCGCAGGTCGAGCCGCAGCGAGCGAGCGGCCAGGTCGACGAGTGGGCCGAGGATCACGATCACCGCGATCGTGCCGGCGCCGATCGTCGCGCCGAGCAGCCAGCCGCCCAGCGCGCCCCCGCCTTGGATGAAGCTGTAGGTCCACTTGAACGGCACCGGCGGATCCCAGGCGAGCGCGGCGGCCTCGGCAGGTCCGGCGCCGGTGTTGCTGCCGAGGTAGGTCGCGATGCCGACCGCCAGCACGGGGAACGCCACCACCAGGATCGCGATCCTGGCCGGCCAGCCGTCCGGCGAGCTCATCAGCTCGAGCGCGACGGTGACGGTCACCCCCACCAGCACGATCTGGACGACGGTACCGATGCCCGGATAGACCCTTCGGCCGGCAGCGGCCGCGAGGAAGACCACACTCACCAGCAGGTTGGCGACCCAGAAGGACAGCCCGGTCGAGACGGCGATCCCGTTCACGAGCGTGGAGTAGCCGTCGGAACCGAGATCGGCCGTGAGCAGCAGCCCGACGCCGAGCCCGAGAACGACGCAGCCCCCGACCAGGAGCAACAAGCGTCCGATCGAGGGCACCCGGCCACCGTAGACGAGCACGTCCCGCCGAGGAGGCGGAGGTCGAGGTTCTGGGTGACAATGCTCCGATGGGGGGATTGAGGCAGCTCGTGTGCGCCGCGCTGGTCGCCGGCGCGCTGACTGCCTGCTCCGTCGATGAGCCGGTGCCGGCCGAGCCACAGGCCGCCCCGGCGACGACCGAGTCGGAGGCGCCGACGCCCACCGACGCCGGCCGGGAGCAGAAGCCGCGGAAGCCGCGGGTGTCCCGCGGCGGTGAGGGCGGGGCTCGCTTCGACGTACCGGACGAGGTGATCCTCGAGCAGCTGCGCCGTGCTGCCGAGCGGATCGCGCAGAACTACACCGCGCCCCCGACGCCGACGCCGGTCGACATCGATCCCGGCACGAACCGGGCGCTCGGCTACCAGCTGCTGCTCGACTTCGGGTTCGCGGAGAAGCAGTGGCCCTACCTTGACGCGCTCTGGCAGCGCGAGTCCGGCTGGAACCAGCTGGCCGACAACCCGACCTCGAGCGCGTACGGCATCCCCCAGTCCCTGCCCGGCAACAAGATGGCCGTCGTCGGTCCCGACTGGCGCACCAACCCCGAGACCCAGATCCGGTGGGGCCTGGCCTACATCGCCGCCCGGTACGGCACTCCGGAACGGGCCTGGGCGCACTCCGAGCGCTTCAACTGGTACTGAGTTGAATGGCGCGAGCGTGTCGCTCCTTCGTCGCGCCACGCTGCCGCGCCGCAGCTGGCCTAGCAGGTGGTTGCTGCCCCCAGGCCTCTCGCCAGTCGGCGTCGCGAAAGCGCGACGCTCGCTCCCTCCGGTCGCTCCGCCGAGTTTTCGCGAGCAAGCCGACTAGTTATGTGTGGTGCGGCCGTAGCGTCGCTCCGACCGCGTGCGCACGTGCGACCGCGCCCTAGCGATCGGCCCGCGGCACCAGCGATTTCACGAGGACGACGACGTCGTCGGCGATGCCGCGCACGCCGGGGATCCGCGTCGCGCGCAGCAGCTTGTCGAGGATCGGGACGGCCTGGCGCACCAGCTGCCGGGTGCGCGTCCGGCCGGGGCTGGCGTCGTAGACCCAGAAGAGCACCATGCCCATCTGCACCAGCCACAGGAGCAGCGGCAGCTCCTCGCGCAGCGCCGGCGCGACCTTGAGATCCGACCCGGCGACCACCCGGCCCATCAGGTCGATCGCCGCCTCCCGGGTCGGGGCGGACTCGCTGCTCGCGTTCAAACTCAGAACGGCAACGTGATGCCGTTGTCCCCTGCCGCGAGCTCGCGGTCGCACGACGCGGCCGCGACCTGTCCGCCCGCCGCGGCCACCAGGACCGACGACATCGGCATCGGCAGCCCCGCCGGCTGGGCGACGTCGCCCGCGGCGTAGACGCCCGGTCGGCTGGTGCGGCCGAAGGCGTCGACAACGATCGCGCCCACCGGCGAGCGGTCGAGGCCGAGCTGCTCGGCGAACGGCGCGGTCGGGGCCCAAGCGGTGTGCACGAAGAGCCCGCCTAGGGCGACCGGATCGGCGCCCTCCAGGGCGACATCCACGCCGAGGGTTCCGGGAACGACGCCGGCCACTCGTTCGGTCCGCACCTCGACATCCATCCGCTTCAGGGCGTCTGCGAGGTCGGGGTCGAGCTCGACGCCGTCGGTCAGCACGACCCGGTGGCTCGCGATCCGCTCGAGGAGCGCCGCGCGCAGGGGCAGGCTCGCGTCGGCGCCGAGCAGCCCGACCGGCCGGCCCGAGAACTCGTGACCGTGGCAGTAGGGGCAGTGGGCGACCAGGTCGCCCCACAGGTCCGCGAGCCCGGGTACGGCGGGCAACGTGTCCGCCACGCCCATCGCCAGGATGACGCGGCGCGCCTCGACGACATCGCCGCCGGCGACGTGGAGCGTGAACCCGTCGCCGGGGGCATCGATCGCCACGACCTCGGCGTCGATCAGCTCCACGGCGCCGTAGCGCTCGAGCTCGATCCGGGCCGCCGCCCTGAGCTCCGCGGGTGGGGTCCCGTCGTGGCCGAGGAAGTTGTGCATCTCGGCGGCGGGGTCGTTGCGGTAGCGGTCGGTGCCGAGGACCGCGACGGGGCGGTTCATCCGGCCGAGGGTGAGCGCCGCCTGGAGTCCGGCCGCGCCGGCGCCGACCACGGCTACGTCATACATCGTGTTCATCTGTTGTCCCTTCATCGGATCTGACGTCAACACTTGTGCTGGTCAGCAGCCTGTGACTTCATGTCAACATGAAGTCAAGTCGCAATCAGATCCGCTGGTCGGTGGGAGAGCTCGCCGACCGGTTCGAGCTGCCGACCCACGTCCTCCGGCACTGGGAGTCGGTGGGTCTGCTCGCGCCCGAGCGGGACGCGGCCGGCCGCCGGCGCTACCGGGAGGACGACGCCTACCGGGTGGCCGCGATCGTGTCGAGCAAGGCAGCCGGCATGAGGCTGGACCAGATCCGGTCCCTCCTCGACTCCGGGGCGGACGGGCGCCGGCAGATCCTCACCAACCACCTGGCGGACCTGGCCGGCCGGATGGCCGAGATGGAGCGGTCCCGCCACCTGACCGAGCACGCGCTGGAGTGCCGCGCGCACGACGTGGCGAACTGCCCGAACTTCCGCTCACACGTCGCGGACCTGGTCGCGGGCACCCGCCGCGGGCTGCACCCGGTCCGCCACCCGGCGCACGACCCTGGCCAACACGTGCCTCCGCGTGCTTGAGTGACCCGCGTCACATTGGCACGGCCCGTACCCGGGCCGCCTTTCATGGGGAAGGTCGCCATGTCTGAAGTCGCTCGCTCCCGGTTCCTGGGCAACCGGGCCAAGAAGCTCCGGCTGTTCGTTGCCGGACTCATCCCGGTCCTGGCGGTGCTCATCCCGCTGGGCGTCCAGCCCCCGGCGC
Source organism: uncultured Actinomycetota bacterium (assembly GCA_963846535.1). GTDB lineage: Bacteria > Actinomycetota > Actinomycetes > Propionibacteriales > Nocardioidaceae > Nocardioides. Next base: position 342,946 of record CAWJWK010000008.1, on the reverse strand, counting down.
ACGCGGCCGCACCGTCGTACGTCGCGCTCGGCGACTCCTACGCCTCCGGCGTCGGCACCCGCAGCTACATCAGCGACGGCACCAGCTGCCAGCGCTCGACGTACGCCTATCCCTATCTGGTGGCCCAGCAACGGGGGTACACGCTCAACTTCAAGGCGTGCTCGGGTGCGACGACCTCGACCGTCACCAGCTCGCAGCTGAGCGCGGTGGTGTCGACGACGAAGTACGTCACGGTCTCGGTCGGCGGCAACGACGCCGGCTTCTCCGGCGTGATCACCGAGTGCGCCCAGCCGGGCTGGATGTCCAACTGCGACGGCGCGGTCAACACCGCTCAGTCGTTCATCAACAACACCCTGCCGGGGCGGCTCAACACGCTCTACGCGTCGATCAAGTCGCGGGCGCCGAGCGCGGTCGTCGTCGTGACCGGCTACCCGCGGATCTTCCAGGGCGAGGACTGCAACGCCGCCACCTGGTTCTCCCCGTCGGAGGAGACCCGGCTCAACCAGACCGCCGACCTGCTCAACGCCAAGCTGTCCGCGGCCGCCTCGGCCAAGGGCTTCAAGTTCGCGAACCCGACCGGCCGGTTCATCGGCCACGCGGTGTGCGACGACGTGGAGTGGATCAACGGTCTCTCCAACCCGATCAGCGAGAGCTACCACCCCAACCGCCCCGGGCAGTCCTCCGGCTACACGCCGCTCGTGAGCGCGCTGCTCGTGGGGGCTCACTCCTAGGCGGCTGGTAGAACCGTCACATGCGACGGATCTCGGTAGCGCTGTCGATCTGCCTGCTCGTGCTCGCCGGGTGCAGTGACGACCCGGACGACCCCGGCAACTCCGACGACCAGGCGTTGGACGAAGCGCGCGCGCTGTTGGCCGACCTCACGAAGGGCCTGGCCGATCCCGAGCGACTCGCTGACGTCGGCTGGGTCGACGGCGGCGACGGGTCCGCCGTGGCCGAGCGCTACCAGGAGATCGTCGACGGGATGGACGGGCTCACGCCGGCCATCACCGTCGGCGATGTCGAGCTCGAGGGCGACGACGGCGCGGCGACCCTGATGTGGTCGTGGCCGGTCGTCGAGTCCGGGGACCCGTGGACCTACGACACGACCGTCGAGCTGCGCCGGGTGAGCGACACCTGGCAGGCCGGCTGGGCGCCGACCGTCGTCGAGCCGAGCCTCGCGGACGAGGAAGTCCTGGACGCCATCACTGCTCCCGCCGACCGCGGCGACATCCTCGGCGCCGAAGGGCAGGTTCTCGTGACCGAGCGACAGGTGGTCCGATTCGGCATCGACCGGATCCGCGTCTCGAAGGCGAAGGCGCCCGACTCGGCACGGGCGCTGGCGGAGCTGGTGGGGGTCGACGTGGCGCCGTACGTCAAGGCCGTTCGCGCCGCCGGCGACCGCTCCTTCGTCGAGGCCATCTCCTTTCGGAAGGCCGAGGTGCCGGCCGCGGTGCTCGCGGCGTACGACGACATCGCGGGCGCGCTCGCGGTCGCCGACAAGATCGCACTCGCGCCGACGCGGGAGTTCGCGGCGCCGATCCTCGGCCGGGTCGGACCGGTCACCGCCGAGATGATCGCGGAGGACCCCGATCGCTACCAGGTGGGCGACATCGCCGGCACCAGCGGCCTGCAGGCGCGCTACGACGAGCAGCTCACCGGGTCGCCCGGCCGGGTGGTCGAGGCCGTCTCCGAGACCGAGGCCAAGCCGGCACGGGAGCTGTTCCGGGTCGACACGGTGGAGGGCGAACGCCTCGAGCTGACCCTCGACCGCCGCCTCCAGGAGAGCGCCGAGGCGCTGCTCGCGGACCTGGCACCGGCGAGCGCCCTGGTCGCGATCCGGACGAGCGACGGCGCGATCCTCGCTGCGGCCAACGGACCCGGCAACGGAGGCCAGAACTTCGCGACCTACGGGCAGTTCCCGCCCGGGTCGACCTTCAAGATCGTCAGCAGCCTGGCCCTGCTCCGCGCCGGGCTCACGCCCGACAGCACGGTCAGCTGCCCGACGTCGCTCACGGTCGACGGCAAGGCGTTCGGCAACTACAGCGACTACCCGAGCTCCGCCAACGGCGACATCCCGCTGCGCACCGCCCTCGCGCAGTCGTGCAACACCGCGTTCATCGGCGCTCGCGAGGAGCTGGGCGAGGGCGACCTGGCCGACGCCGCCGCAAGCCTCGGTCTCGGCGTCGACCACGACCTCGGCTTCCCTGCCTACTTCGGCAGTGTGGAGCCGCCGGCGTCCGAGACCGAGGCCGCAGCGGACCTGATCGGTCAGGGCACGATCCTCGCGTCGCCGATGGCGATGGCCGCCGTGATCGCGTCCGTGCAGGAGGGGGCGCTCGTCGTACCCCGGCTGGTCGGGCAGGTCGACGTCTCCGACCACGACCACACGCCGCTGACCGGAAAGGAGGCCGCGCAGCTGCGGGAGATGCTGCGCGGCGTCGTCACCGGCGGCAGCGGCAGCCAGCTGGCCGACGTCCCGGGCGAGCCCGTCATCGCGAAGACCGGTACGGCGGAGTTCGTCGGCGATGACGGCGTCCAGACCCATGCCTGGATGGTCGCCGCCCAGGGCGATCTCGCGGTCGCGGTGTTCGTCGGGATCGGCGAGTCCGGGTCGCGGACCGCGGGCCCGATCCTCGAGGCGTTCCTCCGCACCGCCAACTGACCGGAGGACGCCGAGCAGCCGGTACCAGAGAACCCGTCGACCGCTCGGCCAGACAAAACTAGTCGAGCCCCGCGTCGCATGGGGTCGACGTCGGGGCTCGGTCGCTCGTAGGTGCTCCCTCCGAAACGACAGGCAACGATAACCTCCCGGTGGTCGATCGCAACACGAATCCGGCGAAGATTTTCACCAGGCAGGCCGACCGGTGGCGGCAATTCCCGTCCCGATGCCACAGTGGCCCCATGAGCACCGACACGCTGCACATCGACCGTCGTCAGCTCTTCATCGGGGGTGAGTGGCGCCCCGCCTCGGAGGACGGCCGGTTCGAGGTGATCGACCCCGCCGACGGCTCGGTCCTGACCGATGTCGCGGACGGCACCGTCGACGACGCGGTCGCCGCACTGGACGCCGCGGTCGCCGCACAGGCGGAATGGGCCGCGACCGCACCTCGCGATCGGGGAGAGATCCTGCGCCGCGCCTTCGAGCTGGTCACGACCCGCGCGGACGACGTCGCCAGGCTGATGAGCCTCGAGATGGGCAAGACGCTGGCGGAGGCCCGCGGCGAGGTGACGTACGGCGCCGAGTTCCTGCGCTGGTTCTCCGAGGAGGCGGTGCGGATCCATGGCCGTTGGATGAAGGCGCCGGCGGGCAACACCCGGCTGCTCACGATCAAGAAGCCGGTCGGGCCGTGCTTCTTCATCACGCCGTGGAACTTCCCGCTCGCCATGGGTACCCGCAAGATCGGCCCGGCCGTGGCCGCCGGCTGCACGATGGTGGTCAAGCCGGCATCGCAGACGCCGCTCACCATGCTGCTGCTGGCCGACCTGTTCGACGAGGCGGGCCTGCCGCCCGGCGTACTCAACGTCGTGACGACACAAAGCTCCGCCAAGGTCGGCGAGACGCTGATCGCGGACCCGCGGCTGCGGAAGCTGAGCTTCACCGGATCGACCGACGTCGGCAAGGGGCTGGTGCGCCAGGCCGCAGACCAGCTCCAGCGGGTCAGCATGGAGCTCGGCGGCAACGCGCCGTTCCTGGTGTTCGCCGACGCCGACATCGACGCTGCGGTCGACGGCGCGATGATCGCCAAGATGCGCAACATGGGGGAGGCGTGCACCGCCGCAAACCGGTTCCTCGTCGAGGAGTCGGTGGCCGAGGAGTTCGCCGGCAAGCTGGCGGAGCGGATGGGTGCGCTCACGTTGGGGCGTGGCCAGGACGACGGTGTCGACGTCGGTCCGCTGATCGACGACAAAGCGGTCGCCAGCGTCACGGCGCTGGTCGACCAGGCAGTCAGTGCCGGTGCCCGGGTCGTCACCGGTGGCAGCGCGCCGGACGGTCCCGGCTACTTCTTCACCCCGACCGTCCTCGCCGACGTGCCGGTCGACGCGGACGTCAACCGCGAGGAGATCTTCGGTCCGGTCGCGCCGATCACGACGTTCACATCGGAGGACGGGGCCGTCGAGCGGGCGAACGCGACCGAGTACGGGCTGACGGCGTACGTCTTCACCCGCGACCTGGCCCGCACGATCCGGCTCGCCGAGACCTTGGACTTCGGCATGGTCGGGGTCAACTCCGGCCTGGTCTCCAACCCCGCGGCGCCGTTCGGCGGGGTCAAGGCGAGCGGGTTCGGCCGGGAGGGTGGCTTCGAGGGCATCGAGGAGTACCTCGACACGACCTACGTCGCACTGCCCGGCGACTGATTTCGCCCCGACTGCGAGACTCGCGCCATGAAGGTGCGCGGTGCCATCGCGGAGAAGTACCGCGACTTCGCCTCCTATGCGGCGGATGACTCGCCGTGCTTCGAGGAGTGGGCGCTCGGCGTGGCAGGCGACCGGACCGTGCAGACGTGGTTGTCGTCGCTGCCGGACGCCAAGCAGCAGCCCAACCTGGTGTTCGCTTCCGCGCGCTGGCACGGCGTCGCCGCGCCCGCGCCGTACGACGACCTGCGCGCGGCGCTGCTGTCCGACGACGGAACGATCCGGGAGACGATCCTCGCCCGCGCCACGCAGACCAACGAGGCCGGGCGAATGGCGACCCTGCTGCCCGCACTCGGGCTCGCGACGGCCGGCCGGCCGGTGGCGCTGCTCGAGGCCGGGGCGAGTGCGGGGATCTGCCTCTACCCGGACCGATGGGGCTACCGCTGGTCGACCGCGGACGGCGTCCACGCCCTGGGGCCGGCGGATCCGTCGCTGTCCTGCGACGTGACCGGCCCGGCGCCACTGCCGGATCAGCTGCCGACCATCCGCTGGCGCGGCGGCATCGACCTCAACCCGCTCGACGTCCGGTCCGCCGACGACATGTCGTGGTTGCTCACCCTGGTCTGGCCCGAGCACGACGACCGCCGGGCACAGCTCGCGAATGCGATCGAGGTCGCCCGTGCCGACCCGCCGGACCTCCGTCGCGGCGACCTGGTGGAGCTGTTGCCGGACCTGGTCGACGAGGCGGCGGAGGCCGTCGGTCCCGACGGGGTCGTGGTGGTCTTCCACTCCGCGGTGATCGCCTACCTCGACGACGACGCCCGCGGGCGGTTCGCCCGGCTGATGGCCGACCTGGTCGCGGCCGGCCGGTGCCGGTGGATCAGCAACGAGGGCCGCGACGTCCTCCCGGACGTCACTGCGACCGGACCCGACGCGCCGCCCGGCCAGTTCGTGCTCGGCCTCGACGGCCGCGCCCTCGGTCACACCCATGGGCACGGGCGAACACTTCACTGGTGGGCGTAGGGATAAGTGCTGCGCAGCCACACCCAGCCCGCGCAGCGACATTCAGCTCTCGGTGGGCTCCTCCGCCGTACCGGGGACGACCTCCGCAGCGCCGCTGCGGTCGACCGCCTTGTGCATCAGGCTCTCGAGGTCGAGGCCCGTGGTGGTCTTCAGCATCTGCAGGGTCTGCACGACGTTCTCGATGACCTGCTTCGGCAGCGCTCCGGCGCCGTCGGTCGAGAGCACGGTGAGCTGGTCGATCGAGGCGATCGGCGCCGCGACCTCCTTGGCGATCTGCGGCAGCACCTCGATCAGCATCTGCAGCACGGCTGCGTCGTTGTAGTGAGCGAAGGCCTCCGCGCGCTTGTCCATCGCCCCGGCCTCGGCCTCGCCGATGGCCAGGGTCGCGGCCGCCTGGGCCTCGCCCTCGACCTTGACGGCGTCGGCGATCGCCGTACGGCGGGCCTTCTCGGCCTCGGCGGCGAGGATCTCGGCCGACTTTCGCGCATTGGCCTCCTGCTCGACCCGGTAGCGCTCGGCGTCGGCGGGCTTGCGGACCTGCGTCTCGAGCTGGCGCTCGGTCAGCGCGGCCTGGCGGACGGCGACCTTCTCCTGCTCGGTGAAGATCGCCTGGTCGCGCTCGGCCTGGGCCAGCGGGCCGGACGCAGAGGCCTGGGCGGCTGCGGCGTCGGTCTCGGCCTTGATCTCCGCCTGCTTCAGCGCGAGCGTGCGCTGGGCGATCGCGATCTCCTGCTCCGCCGCGATCCTCGCCTGCTCGGCCGCCTGGCGGGCGTTCGCCTCCGCGATCGACGCGGCCTGGCTGATCCGGGCGGCCTCGGGGCGCCCCAGGTCGGCGAGGTAGCTGCCGTCGTCGGTGACGTCCTGGATCTGGAACGCATCGAGGATCAGCCCCTGACCGGTGAGGGACGACTCGGACTCGTCGGCCACGCGCTGGGCGAAGGCCGCGCGGTCGCGGATGATCTGCTCGACAGTCAGGCCGCCGACGATCGAGCGCAGGGCACCGGCGAGAACCTCCTGGGTGAAGGCCTCGATGTCGGCCTGCTGGCTGAGGAACCGCTGCGCGCCGAGCCGGATCTGGTCGGCGTTGCCGCCGATCTTGACGATGGCGACGCCGTCGAGGTTCAGCTTGATGCCCTGCCCGGACACGGCTCCACGGATCTGCACCGAGATCCGGCGGCTGGAGAGGTCCATGGTCGCGAGCTTCTGGATGAACGGGACGACGAAGACGCCGCCGCCGAGCACGACCTTCTGGCCGGAGAGGTCGGTCGTGAGCTGCCCGGTCTCCGGGTTGAGCACGGCCTTGCCCTTGCGGCCGGTCACGATGAACGCCTGGTTGGGGCCGGCGACCTTGTAGCGGCTGGTCACGAGCAGCACCAGCAGCACGAGGAGTACGACGACGCCGATGATCGGCCCCAGCACGTTGAGATCCATCAGATTCAGTCGCTTTCAGCTCGGTGTTCGGACTGCGGGCTCCACATCGGGGCCACGGTGACCGCGGTGGGTGAGAGGACGCCCGTGATGCTCACTTCGGCGCCCGCTTCGATCGCGAGCAGCGCGCTCGCGTTGCACTGCATGACGTGGCCGCCCACGCTGACCCGGATGACTCCGTAGCTCTGGCCGCCGGGGATGTCGGTGAGCACTCGCGCCACCTGGCCGACGGTGTCGCTGATCGACACGGTGCCGTCGCTCGGTCCGTCCTTGACCAGTCGGGTCAGCCACCAGGCGAACCAGCCGACCACGACACCGCTGGCGCCACCGATCAGCAGCGTCGGCAGCGTCGGCAACCCGCCGCCGTCGGCGGCGGCAGCGCCGAAGCCGAACGCGGAGAGGAACCCGCCGATGACCGCGGTCGAGAACACGTCGCCCTCGAGCGCGTTGAGAGCGCCCCCGAACGCGGCCTCCAGGTGGTCTCCGACTACCAGTGAGAGCGCCACCAGCCCGAGGCCGACGAAGCCCAGGACGAGGAAGAGGGTCACGAGTGCTCCGGTGAAGTAGCGGTGGACTCAGGATCGTATCCGGCTGGGGTTGCGCCAAACCAGGAGCACCGACAGTGCGACCTTCCCGGGCTTGACTTCAAGTTAACTTGAACTCGTTCACTGGGCTCATGAGAGCAATCAGACTGCACGAGTTCGGATCGCCCGGGAAGGTCGTGCTCCAGCCCACGATGAAATCGGTGGCCGCTGTCGGTCCTCACGTACAGACTGATCTCGAGGAGACCCCATGACCGACCAGCTGACGGCGCCGACGCCGGCACCCGAAGGCCCGCAGCCGCCCGCTGTGAGCCGGTTGCCGCGCGCGCTGTCGCCGTTCCGTCACAGTGCCTATCGCCGGCTGGGCAGCGCCCTGGTGCTCAGCACCTTCGCCGGCGGCGTGTGGGTCGTGGCTCTGGTGTGGGAGGTCATCCGGATCGGTGGCGGTGCGAGCCAGCTGTCCGTGGTGTCGACGGCGGGCGCCGTCGGCGTACTCCTTCCTGCGCTGCTCGGCGGCGTGGTCGCCGACCGGGTCCCGCAGAAGCTGATCCTGCTGGCCGTCGCGGCGCTCGAGCTCACCGGCATGGCGGTCGTCGCGCTGCTGTCGTGGACCGACCAGACCGAGGTGTGGCACCTCGCCGTGGTGTCGTTCGCGACGGGGATGGGGCTGGCGTTCTACTACCCGGCCTACTCCGCGTGGCTGCCGGCGCTGGTGCCCGAGGAAGACCTGATGGCGGTCAACGGGTTCGAGGGCATGGTGCGGCCGACGGTCGGTCAGGCGCTCGGGCCGGGTCTGGCCGGCGTGGTCGTCGGCGGCGTCTCGACCTCGGCCGCGCTGGGGCTGGCGGCCGGCTTCCACCTGGTCGGCCTGCTGGTGCTGGCCACGGTGCCGCTGACCGCCGTACGACGCGAGCGCTCCGACGAGGAGGCGGCGGGCGACGACGCCCACCCGATCGCGACCGTGCTGGCGGACATGCGCGAGGGCTGGGTCTACATGGTCCGGACGCCGTGGCTGCTGGCGACGCTGCTCTTCGCCTCGGTCATGATCCTGGCGATGATGGGTCCGTTCGAGGTGCTCATCCCGTTCCTGATCAAGGACAAGCTCGGCGGCGGTCCCGGTGACCACGCCATGGTGATGGCGGCGTTCGGCATCGGCGGCGCGGTCGGCTCGATGGTGATGGCGTCGATGCAGATGCCGCGGCGCTACCTGACCTGGATGAACCTGATGTGGGGTGTCGGCGCGCTTCCGCTCCTCATCATGGGTTTCGCCACCGAGGTGTGGATGGTCGCCGTCGCGGGCTTCCTCCTCGGCGCGTTCTTCTCGGCACCGATGGTGATCTGGGGAACCCTCCTGCAGCGCCGGGTGCCTCCGCACCTGCTCGGCCGGGTCGCCTCGCTCGACTTCTTCGTGTCGGTCAGCCTGATGCCCATCTCGATGGCGATGGCCGGCCCGGTGGCGGAGTGGCTCGGCCTGCGCACCACCTTCGCGATCGCCGCGATCGTGCCGGGCGCCGCGGCCGCACTGGCGATCTGGCTGGCCAAGCTGCCGGCCGACGAGCTCGCCCACCCGTTGCGGGACGAGCCGGAGCCGGTCGCGTCAGTCCTCTAGCGCCGCGAGCACCTCGGCGTTGTGCTTGTAGCCGTGCGTCTCGTAGCCGAGCACCGTCACCCACGGCGCGAGCGAGAGCGTCAGCAGGCACCACCTCATCTCGACGTCGTTGGCGGCCATGATCACCGGCACCACGAGGGCGACCACGGTGCCGGCGAGCAGCAGCAGGTGGAACGGGTCGAGCGTGCGGCTGACGACTGCGTAGAACACGTAGAGCACGAAGAGGTAGATGCCGAGCGGTACGGCGACGGTGAGCACCGTCTCGACCAGCGAGAGCTTGGAGTGGTGCTCGAGGAAGTACGCCGCCGCGTGCAGCCCCGCGCCCACGGCGACGATCGCACCGAGGAGCGGCATGTGGCCGTAGCCCCAGCCGAACGACCGCTCCCGCCGGGCATGGAGGATCTCACCGTGCGGGATCGAGAAGTAGGTCCACCACATGCCGAAGGTCACTGACGTCCCGGCTGCCGCCAGGAGCGCCACCTCGAGCGTCAGCCCGTCGGCGGACAGCGCGGTCAGGCTGGCCATCGTGCCGATCATCCCCTCGCCCAGCGCGATGATGACCATCAGCCCGTAGCGCTCGGCGATGTGGTGGGCGTGCCACGGCGTCCCGCCGTACCTGCGCTCGGCGAGGATCGGCCCGCCGATCTCGATGAGGAGCGGCACGCACATCAGCAGGAACGTCGTACCGACGCCGAAGTCGAGGACGGCCAGCACGCACCAGATCGCCTGTGAGGCGATGATGCTGCCGCAGTAGACGCCGTGCACCGAGCGCCGGTCCGTGTCGTGCCGGGTGGCGCGCCACCACTGGAAGAGCATCGCGACCCGCATGACGACGTAGCCCCACACCATGACGTCGTTGTCGAGCGTGTCGCCCACGTGGATCGACTCGAACATCGCCGGCAACCCGAGCGCGAACACCAGCACGCCGACCATCTGCAGCATCGTCGTCAGCCGGTAGAGCCAGTCGTCGGTGTCGTACGCCGACGCGAACCAGGTGAAGTTGATCCACGCCCAGGAGATCCCGAACGTCGCGAAGGCGAAACCGATGATGCCGTCGGCGACGTGGTTCTCGACGAGGGCGTGGGAGAGCTGGTAGGCGGCCGTACCGAAAGCGACCACGAAGGTCAGGTCGAAGAGCAGCTCGAGGGTGGTCGCCGCGCGACCGTCCTCGTGCGGATCACGTCCGAGCAGCGGCCGGGTCCGGTGGCGCAATGTGGCGTCGGGCATGGCCCGGAGTCTAGGAGCGGTACGACGTCCTGCGCCCGAGCAGCGCGAGCAGTCGACGTTCGGGGACGGCGTCGACGGGCACGGGCACCGGCGGCCCGAACTCCCCGTCCTGCTCGAGCGCGAGGGCGAGTGCCGTCGGCATCAGCGCCTCGGCGAACTCGTGGGGGATGGGCAGGCCGGCACCCGTCGTACGCGCGACGTCCCAGCCGTGGACGGCGATCTCGACGGCGGCCAGCCGCGCGATGGTCCGCACCGGCATCGGCCGGCCGCCGACCGCGACGGTCGACGTGGTCGCTGCTGCCCAGGCGCCGAGCAGGTCGCACGCCTTGGTCTGGAGCGTCGCGATCCGCTCGCCCAGCGGAGCCGGCGCGGCACTGCGGAGGTCGATCGTCCCGCCGGCGCCCTCGGCGAACGCGTCGAGGGAGTCCTCCATGTGTGCGAGCAGGTCGCCGAGGCGCCACTGGTCGCAGGGGGTGGGCAGGCAGAGGTCCGCCGGAGTGACAGTGACCAGCGCGCTGCGGGTGTAGCCGAGCGCGCGCTCCAGCAGTTCCACCCCCGGTTCCGGTGTGCCGGTCAGGGGGCCGGGGAGTGCGGACATCGGATCAGGCCGCGCCCGGCTGCCACTCGGCAGGCAACCGTTCGGGGAGGCCGAACCGCCGGAAGTGCTCGACCCCGAAGAACGCGGTGACGTGGCGGACCTTGGTGCCGGCGAGGTCGAGCACCTGCATGTGGAATGGCTCGAAGTGGCCGTCGGGCTGGCGCATGTAGAGGCCGAACGCCGGCTGGCCGTTGGCGACGGTCCGGAGCATCGGCATGTCGTGGATGCCGCCCGGGCACTGCCTGTCGATGAGCTCGCCGATGTTCTCGGCGCCGCGGTAGTGGTTGAGGAACGGCGGCATGTCCCAGGTCGCGTCGTACTGGAGCAGCTGCACGATCCGGTCGACGTCCTTGGCCCAGAACGCCGCGAGGTAGGCGTCGAGCAGCCGCTGCTGCGCCTCGTCGAGGTCCTGCTCCACGGTGTCGGGAGTGAGGCCGCGCTCGTCCAGCTGCGCGTGCGCACGCTGGAGGGCGGAGTTGACCGCCGCGGTCGTGGTGTCGAGGGCGGTGGCGGTCTCGGCGGCGGACCACCGCAGCACGTCGCGCAGGATGAGTACGGCGCGCTGCCGGGCCGGCAGGTGCTGGAGCGCGGCGACGAACGCCAGCCGGATCGTGTCGCGCTCCGCGACCGCGACCGCGGTGTCGGGGATCGGCTCCAGCCACGGGATCTCGGCGTCCTGCTCGAGCGCGTCGCCGGCGACGGAGTCGGCGGTGCCGAGCCCGGAGGGCAGCGGCCGGCGGGGCCGGCCCTCGAGGTTGGTCAGGCAGACGTTGGTCGCGATCTTGTAGAGCCAGGTGCGGACCGAGCTGCGGCCCTGGAAGCTGGCCGACGCCTTCCACGCACGCAGGAACGTCTCCTGCACCAGGTCCTCGGCCTCATGGACCGAGCCGCTCATCCGGTAGCAGTGCGCCATCAGCTCCCGCTGGTAGCGACCCGTCAGAGTGTCGAAGTCCGCGAGCTCGTCGTTCTGTGTCGCCTGGTCAGCCAGCTGCTCGGTCACCGTCGTTCCCATCGCCTACCCCCGGATGCTTGTGAGTCTGCCTGATGGGTGGACCGGGCTCAATCAGAAAACTCATCGGTCGGGGTCGCAGGAATCACCGGTGCACCGGTGAATCCTGCACTTCGCGGGCATTGCAATGCCCCAGAAGTATCAGTTTCCCCGGTGCACCGGGGATCCCTGCACCAGCTCCAGCGCCCGCTCGGCAGCGGGTACGGCGACAACCCGGTCGGCCGGGATCAGCCCGACCCGGGTCCGGCGGTCGAGCAGGTCGGCGACGTCGGCGGCACCCTCGTGGGTGACGCCGAACACCAGCTCGGCGAGGTTGACCGGGATCGTCGGGGCGATCGGGGCGAGCAGCTCCTCGTCGGGGAGCCCGGTGACCGAGCGCGCGGACTCGAGGACGCGGGCGGCGTCGGTGCCGAAGCGTCGTACCAGCCGGGCGTAGCCCGGGGTCTCGGCACGCTCGACGAGCTCGGCGAGCTGGGCGCGCGGAGCGGCGCCCGACAGGGGCAGCTGCGCCGTGACGCACGGGCCCGCGGTCAGGCCGGCGTACGCGACGGCGGCGTCGACCGCGTCCTCGGCCATCCGGCGATACGTCGTGAGCTTGCCGCCCACGATCGTCACGACCCCGGTGGGGCTGGTGAGCACGGCGTGCTTGCGCGACAGGTCGGAGGTGCCGTCGCCGTCACCCGTGTCGAGCAACGGGCGCAGTCCGGCGTAGGCGCCGACCACGTCGCTGCGGCGGAGCGGTCGCGAGAAGGATGCTGCGACCACGTCGAGCAGGAAGCCGATCTCGACCTCGGTCGGCTCGGCCACGTCGGGCACCGGACCGTCGGCCGGCTCGTCGGTCAGGCCGACGTAGATCTGCCCGTCCGGCTGCGGCAGCACCAGCACGAACCGGTTGCGCTCGCCCGGGATCGGCGCGAACACGGCGACGTTGAGACCCGGCAGCGTGTCTCCTCGCAGCACCAGGTGGGTGCCGCGCGACGGCCGGAGCCGGATGTCCTCGACGACATCGCCGGCCCACACCCCCGCCGCGTTGATGACGACGCGGGCGCGCACCACCGTGGTTGCGCCAGTGAGCTCGTCCCGCAACCTCACCTCGGTGCCGGTCGCCGACGTCACGCGTGCGTGGGTGTGGACGGCTGCGCCGCGCTCGGCCGCCGTCCGCGCGATCGTCGTCACCAGTCGGGCGTCGTCCTCGAGCTGGCCGTCCCAGCCGAGCACGGCCCCGCGCAACCCGTCGGCCCGCAGCGTGGGCGCGAGACGACGGGTCTCGGCGGCGGTGAGCCGCCGTGGCTTCGGCAGCGTGTCGGCGCTGGTGCCGGCCACCCGGCGGAGCAGGTCGCCGCCGAACAGTCCCGCCCGGGTGAGCAGGCCCATCGGCCGGGTCACACCGGCGGCCAGCGGCACGATCGTGGGGAGCGGACGGGTGAGGTGCGGCGCCGTCGTCTCCATCAGGATGCCGCGCTCGACGGCGCTCTCGTGGGCGATGCCTACCTGGCCGCTGGCGAGATAGCGCAGGCCGCCGTGGACCAGCTTGGACGAGAACCGCGACGTGCCCCAGGCGAGGTCGAACGCATCGACCGCCAGCACGCTGAGACCGCGGCTGGCGGCGTCGAGGGCGACGCCGGCAGCCGGTGATGCCGAGGCCGACCACGACGACGTCGACCGACTGGGGGACGCCGGCCAGGCCGGGAGTGATGCTTCGGGTCATGGTTGAAGGGCCCTCTCGATGAGCAGGTGGAGCTCGGCATCGAGCTCGTCGGGGGTGACGGCGTCGTCGGCCATCGTGTGGGCGGACAGGACGAATCCATGGGCAGCGAGTACGACGCCGCGGGCCAGTGCCGTCGGGTTGCCGGTGCGCACCGTGCCGGTCGCCTGGCCGGCCTCGATCACCGCGGCCAGCAGGCCGAGGATCAGCTCCTGCGAGCGGCCGCGGCGGGCCAGCAGGTAGGGGAGGATCAGCTCGGGGTCGAGCTCCACGATCCGGACGAACAGCTCGTTCTCGCGCAGCACGGTCACCGCGCGCAGCACGCCGTCCGCGATCTGGCCGGGTCCGGGACCGTCCGTCCCGTCGACGCCGAGCGTCGGCTGGGTCGACGCCACCAGCTCGCCCCACTCGCGGGTCATCAGGTCGCCGAGCAGCTCGGGCATGTCCGACCAGGTGCGGTAGATCGTCATCCGCGAGACCCCGGCCCGGCGGGCCACCTCGGTGAGTGTGGTCCGGCGCCAGCCCACGTCGAGGATGCACGCCCGAGCCGCGTCCAGGTAGGCGTCCCGTGGGCTCTGCTCGATCCCGTGGGGGTTGTGACGATGTGACGACATGTGTCACACTGTAACACATGACCGAGATCAAGCACGACCTGCTCCAGCCCGAGATGCCGCCGACCCGGTGGGGCGACCCGGCCAACGCCGCGCCCCTTCCCGAAGGAGTGCGCGACCTCGTCGGCCTGATCTTCGAGCTCTCCGACACCCCGGCGGCGGCCGACGTCGCGGTCCCGGAGCCGCACCTCGCGGCGGACCTGATCGACGGGCTGCGCACGGTCGTCGGCGAGGAGCACGTCGTGCTCGACGACGCCCTCCGCCGGCAGCGGACCCGCGGCAAGTCGACGCCCGACCTGCTGCGGCAGCGCGCCGGCGACCTGAGCGACGCGCCCGATGTCGTCGTACGACCGGTCGACCACGACGACGTGCAGGCGGTGCTCGACTACGCGCAGCAGCACCGGATCGCCGTCGTCCCCTTCGGCGGCGGCACCGCTGTCACCGGTGGTCTCGTGCCCGACCGCGAAGGCTTCGCCGGCGTGGTCTCCCTCGACCTCGGCCGGATGCGCAGCCTGCTCGCGCTCGACCCGGTCTCCTCGACCGCGACCCTCGGCCCCGGCCTCCGCGGCCCCGAGGCGGAGGCACTGCTCGCCGACCACGGCCTGATGCTCGGCCACTTCCCGCAGAGCTTCGAGTTCGCGACCATCGGCGGCTTCGCGGCCACCCGGTCGAGCGGCCAGTCCAGCGCCGGCTACGGCCGGTTCGACGCGATGGTCGTCGGCCTCCGCGCCGCCACCCCCAAGGGCGAGGTCCGGCTCGGCGGCACCTCGCCGTCCAACGCCTCCGGCCCCGACCTGCGCGAGCTGTTCCTCGGCTCAGAGGGTGCGTTCGGGGTGATCACCGAGGTCACCGTCCGGGTGCGGCCGCTGCCCGAGGTCAAGGAGTACGAAGGCTGGCAGTGGTCGTCCTTCGCGGCCGGCGCCGACGCGATGCGTGCGCTCGCGCAGGGCGACCTGATGCCGACCGTCCTCCGGCTCAGCGACGAGAACGAGACCGCTATCAACCTGGCCCGACCGGACGCCATCGGCGGCGACGGCGCGGGTGGCTGCCTGATGATCGTCGGCTACGAGGGCACGCCGTCCGCGGTCGCCGCGAAGAAGGCTGCGGTCACCGCCGCGCTCACCGGGCTCGGCGGCACCAACCTCGGTGCCGAGCCCGGCGAGGCGTGGGCCGTGGGCCGCTTCAATGCGCCCTACCTCCGGGACTCGCTCCTCGACGTCGGCGTCATCGTCGAGACCCTCGAGACCGTGACCTTCTGGTCCAACCGCGACCGGCTCTACAACGCGGTGAAGTCCGCGCTGGAGGCGGAGCTCGGCGAGGGCACGATGGTGCTTTGCCACATCTCCCACGTCTACGCGACCGGCTGCTCGCTCTACTTCACCGTCGCTGCGGCGGGCGGGGGCTCGGACGGGGGCCGGCTCGGACGCTGGCTCAAGGCCAAGGCTGCCGCGAACGACGCGATCGTCGCCAGTGGCGCTTCCATCACCCACCACCACGCGGTCGGCACCGACCACCGCGACTGGCTGGCGCCGGAGATCGGCGAGGTCGGCGTCGCCGTACTCCGTGCGGTGAAGCGGGAGCTCGACCCCGCCGGCATCCTCAACCCCGGCGTCCTGATCCCGTGACCGGTCAGCACAGGGCGTTCACCTTCCTCGTCAACCCGAACTCGGGTGGCGGCGCGGCGCCGAAGGTCGTCGTCCCGCTAGCCCGGCGGTTGCGGGAGAGCGGCGCCGACACCGAGGTCAGCTACACGTCCTCACCGTCCGTCGTCCCTGACCTGGTCAAGGCCGCCGTCGCCAGTGGCCGGGTGGTCGTCTCGGTCGGCGGCGACGGGATGCTGTCGTCGGTCGCGGGGGCCGTCGTGGACGCCGGCGGCGAGCTCGCGGTGATCCCGGCCGGCCGCGGCAACGACTTCGCGCGGATGCTCGAGGTGCCCACCGACGAGGCGGCCCAGGTCGCGCTGCTGCTCGACGGTACGCCGACGCCCGTCGACCTGCTCTCGGTCGCGCTCCCCGGTCGGCCCACGACGCTGGTTGCCGGCTCGGTCTACGCCGGAGTCGATGCCCGCGTCGCGCAGATCGTGGACCGGTCCCACTGGCTGCCGAAGGCGCTGCAGTACCCGATCGCCACGGTGCGTGGCCTCGCCACCTACCGTCCGCTCGACCTCACCATCGACGTCGACGGCGCCTCCTCGACGCACCGTGCGGCCAACGTGGTCGTCGCGAACTCCCGCTTCTACGGCAAGGGCATGGCGATCGCACCCGACGCCGCCATCGACGACGGGGAGCTCGACGTGATCGTCATCGAGGCGGCCGGTCGGCTCGATCTGATCCGCTCGCTGCCCAGGGTCTACGACGGCGCCCACGTCGCGCTCGACGCGGTCACCGTCCTGCGCGGCTCCCGCGTGACCGTGTCCGGGAGCTACGCCGGCATCGACGCCGCCGTCCCCGTCGGCGCGGACGGCGAGGCGCTGGGCGACCTGCCGGCCACCGGCGCCGACCCGCTCGTCGTCGACATCCGGCCGGGAGCGATCAAGATCCTGCGGTGAGGCCGAACGTCCAGACGAGCAGCTCGGTCGGCACGGCGGCGGTGACCTCGTGGGCCGGCTCGTCGACGAAGCAGAGCGCATCGCCGGCCTGCAGTGGCTCGGCGAGGGAGAAGCGCTGGAGGGCGCCGGTCGTCAGGTAGGCGTGCAGCCGTGGGGCGGCGGGCAGGATCAGCGTCTCGAGCGCGCCGAGCCGCGCGACGGCGTACGACGCCCCGGCGACGCCGAGTTCGACCGCCGACCCGGCGCCCGCGAGCGGGATCAGCCCGGCACCTGGTGCCGCAGAGGTAGCGGCCGCGGTCGTGCGGGCGTAGCTCGGCGGGGCACCGGTCCGGTCGGGCCGCAGCCACACCTGGACGAACTGAGCGGCGCCGCCCTCGGACGCGGTCTCGCTGTGGCGCACGCCCTCGCCTGCCGACAGGACCGCGAGCTCACCGGCCGAGAGCGTCCCCTCGGTGCCGAGCGAGTCGGTGTGCCGCAGCATGCCCGACACCACGAACGTGACGATCTCCAGGTCGGAGTGCGGGTGCTCCTCGAAACCCTTCCCCGCGCCGAGCAGGTGGTCGTCGTGGCACACCATCGGTCCGAACGACAGCCAGTCCGGGTCGTAGTGCGCCCCGAACGAGAATCCGTGCTGCGTCCGCCGCCCCTGTTCCCGCTCGATGAACCGGCTCGAACTCCTGCGGATGTCTGCGCTCACGCGAGATGATTGTGCCGTGACGGAGCCGGCGCAGCTTTCTCGGCTGCCCGCCGACTTCCGCTTCGGCATCAGCACTTCGGCGTACCAGGTCGAAGGCGCGGTCGATCAGGGCGGCCGTGGCCCGAGTGTATGGGACACGTTCTGCAAGGAGCCGGGTCGGATCGCCGACGGCAGCAGCGGTCTTGTCGCGTGCGACCACTATCACCGGGTCGATGAGGACGTCGCCCTCCTGGGCGACCTCGGCGTGGGTGACTACCGGTTCTCGATCGCGTGGCCGCGGGTGCTCCCGACCGGTCGCGGGCAGGTCAATGCGGAGGGTCTGGACTTCTACGACCGGCTCGTCGACCAGGTGCTTGCGGTCGGGGCGAAGCCGACGGTGACCCTCTACCAGTGGGACCTGCCGCAAGCGCTCGAGGACGATGGTGGCTGGCTCAACCGCGCGACCGTCGACTGCTTCGCCGACTATGCGGCGATCGTGGGCGAGCGGCTCGCCGACCGGGTGGAGCACTGGATCCCGGTCAACGAGCCGAGCGTCGTGACGACCCTCGGCTATGCGACCGGCGAGCACGCGCCGGGCAAGCAGCTGATGTTCGACTCGGCGCCGGTTGCTCATCACCTGCTCCTGGCGCACGGCCGCGCGGCGATCGCGTTGCGCGCCGCCGGTGCGACGAGCATCGGCTGCGCCAACAACCACGCGCCGGTCTGGCCGGCGTCCGACGACGACGCCGACGTCGGCGCGTCCAAGCTCTTCGACGCGTTCTGGAACGGCATGTACATCGAGCCGATGCTGCTGGGCCGCTACCCCCTGGACCTCGCGCCCCTGCTCGAGGACGTCGTGTACGACGGTGACGTGGCCACGATCCGGCAGCCGCTCGACTTCTACGGCGTCAACTACTACACGCCGATCCGGGTCGGCGCTTCCCTCGTGGACGCACCGATGCCCTACGAGTTCCGCGAGGTGGTCGGCTATCCGATGACCGACCTCGGGTGGCCGGTGGTGCCGGACGGATTGCGTGAGTGGTTGATCATGTTCCGCGCCCGGCTGCGGGCCGCCGTACCTCCGATCTACGTCACCGCGTCCGGATGCTCGTACGCCGCCGAACCCGATGCCGAGGGCGTCGTCGACGACCAAGCGCGGATCGACTACCACGCGGCGCATCTGACGGCGGTCGCCGAGGCGATCGGGATGGGCGTCGACGTGCGCGGCTACTTCGCGTGGTCGCTCATGGACGACTTCGCCTGGCAGCTCGGCTATCGCGGGAAGTTCGGGTTCGTGCACGTCGACCACGTGACCCAGCAGCGGACCAAGAAGCGGTCGTTCGAGTGGTACGCCGACCTGATCGCGGCCACGCGTTCGGCGAACGACTGAGCGTCGCTAGCCGAGCGCCTTCCCCATCCGGCGCACGATCTCGGTGAGCCGGTCCGGGCTGGTGGCGATGTTGAGGCGGACGTGGCCGGGCAGGCCCGGCTGGTAGTCGTGGCCCGGGGCGAGGCGGACCCGGCCGTTCTCGAGCACGACCGCAGCGGGGTCGTCGTAGCCGTAGCCGCGGAGGTCGATCCAGGCGAGGTACGTCGCCTCGAGCGGCCGCATCCGGGCCTCCGGAAGGTGCTCGGCGAGCAGGTCGAGGAGCAGGTCGCGTTGGGAGGACAGCCGGGCTCGCAGCGCGTCGAGCCAGTCGTCGCACTCGGTGTAGGCGGCGACGGCGGCGACCACCCCGAGCGGCGACCAGGAGTCGTTGCGGGCCATGGGCACGTCGCGGAGCCGGGCGTTGGTCGCCGGGTCCGGCGCGATGATCTGCGCGCACTTGAGCCCCTGGGTGTTGAAGGCCTTGGAGCCCGCGACCACGGCTACCGCGTGATCGGCCGTGCCGTCGAGGGACAGATAGGGGACATGCGGCGTCGAGCCCTCGAGGACCAGCGGGGCGTGGATCTCGTCGGAGACGACCCGGGCGCCGTGGCGTCGTACGACGTCGCGGATGCCCTCGAGCTCCGCCCGGGTGAAGACCCGTCCCCATGGGTTGTGCGGCTGGGTGAGGAGCAGGGTCCGCGCACCCTCGGCGAACAGCCGGTCGAGGGCGTCGAGGTCGATCTCGGCGCGCTCGGCGTCGGGGTCGACCACCAGGTCGACCCGCTGGCGCCCGGTGATCTCGGCGATCGCCAGCTGCGGCGTGTAGCCGGGGATCGGCATCACGACCGCCCCGGGCTCGGAGAGCACGTCGAGGGCGAGCCGGACGCCGGCGGTGACGTCGGCCGTGGGGATGACCCACGTCGGGTCGACCCGGTGGCCGAACTGACGATCGGCGAAGCCGGCGTAGGCCGCACCGATGGGTCCACCGTTGTCGAAGTCGGGATAGCCGGTGAGTCCGCGGGCGACGGCGTCGCTCAGCGCTGCCGCGATGGGAGGTGCCCAGGCGTAGTCGCTCTCGGCGACCCACGCCGGCAGCACGTCCTCGTCGACGAGCCCCCACTTGCAGGGCAGGGAGTAGCGGAGGTCGTCGTCGTCGCGGTCCACGATCACGTGTTCCAGCCTAGGTGGGCCTGTCCACCGGCTTTCCGGATGTCAGAGTGCGGCGGCAACCTCGGTGCCCTGCTTGATCGCCCGCTTGGCGTCGAGCTCGGCGGCGACGTCCGCGCCACCGATGACGGTGCGGCCGGGAGCGACCAGGTCGCGGACCGACTCCTGGCCGGCGCACAGCACGACGTGGTCGACCTCGACCACCTCGGTCGTCCGGTTGTCGGCCGGGCCGACGGTGATGTGGAGGCGCAGCCGCTCACCGGAGCCGGTCGGCTCGATGCGGTCGTACGACGCCCCGCTGATCTGGCGCACCTCCGACTGCTTGAGCACGGCGCGGTGCGCCCAGCCCGACGTCTTGCCCAGGTCGATGCCGATCGGCGTGGTCTTGCGCTGGATCAGGGTGACCTCGCGCTGCGGCGCGCGGGGTTTCGGCTCGGTGAGCCCGCCGCGGTGCAGGCTCGGGTCGGCGACACCCCAGTGCGCCATCCACTCGTCCGTCGTCTCGCCCGGGTCGTGGGTGAGCCACACCGACATGTCGACGCCGATGCCGCCGGCGCCGATAACCGCCACCTGGCGACCGGGCACGACCGCACCGGACAGGACCTCGTCGTAGCGCAGCACCCGCGGGTGGTCGACGCCCGGGATGACGGGGATCCGCGGCTTCACGCCGGTGGCCAGCACGACGTCGTCGTACGACGCGAGCTCGGCCTCACCGGCGTCGACACCGAGGCGCACGTCGACACCGAGCACCTCGAGCCGGCGGCGGTAGTAGCGGAGCGTGTCGCGGAAGTCCGCCTTGCCGGGGACCTGCATCGCGAGCTTGAACTGGCCGCCGAGGTCGGCTGACTTCTCGAAGAGAGTGACCGCGAGCCCGCGCTCGGCGGCCGAGACCGCGGTCGCGAGTCCGGCCGGCCCGGCGCCGACGACGGCGACCGACTTCTTCACCCGCGTCGGCCGGAGCACGAGCGTGGTCTCGTGGCACGCGCGCGGGTTGACCAGGCAGGAAGCCAACTTGTTCTTGAACACGTGGTCGAGGCACGCCTGGTTGCAGGCTATGCACGTGTTGATCTCGTCGGCGCGGCCGGCCGCGGCCTTGTTGAGGAAGTCGGCGTCGGCGAGCAGCGGGCGTGCCATCGAGACCAGGTCGGCCTGGCCGGCCGCGAGCAGCTTCTCGGCCGCCTCGGGCGTATTGATGCGGTTGGACGCGCAGACCGGCACCGACACCTCGGCCCTGAGCCGCGCGGTGTAGTCGACCCACGCCTCGCGGGGCACCTGGGTGATGATCGTCGGCACCCGGGCCTCGTGCCACCCGATGCCGGTGTTGAGCACGGTGACGCCGACGTCCTCGAGCAGGTGGGCGAGCTCGACGACCTCTTCCCAGGTCTGGCCCTTCTCGACCAGGTCGATCAGCGAGATCCGGTAGATGATCGGGAAGTCGCCGCCTACCTGCTCACGGGTACGGCGCACGATCTCGACCGGGAAGCGCATCCGCTTCTCCGCCGTACCGCCCCAGGCGTCGGTGCGGTCGTTCGTGCGCGCAGCCAGGAACTGGTTGATCAGGTAGCCCTCGGAGCCCATGATCTCGACCGCGTCGTAGCCGGCCTTCTCGGCGAGCCCGATGGCCCTGGCGAAGTCGGAGACCGTCTGATCGACGCCCCTGGTCGACAGTGCGCTGGGCCTGAACGGCGTGATCGGCGACTTCTTGTTCGAGGCGCTGACGCTGAACGGGTGGTAGCCGTAGCGCCCGGCGTGCAGCACCTGCATCGCGATCGCGCCGCCCTCGTCGTGCACCGCTCCGGTGATCTCGCGGTGGCGCATCGCCTGCAGCCGGTTGGTCATCTCCGACGCCAGCGGCTTGAGCCAGCCCCGCTTGTTGGGCGAGTAGCCGCCGGTGATGATCAGCCCGGTGCCGCCACGGGCGCGCTCGGCGAAGTAGGCCGCGAGCTTCGAGGTGTTGAACGTGCGGTCCTCGAGGCCGGTGTGCATGCTGCCCATGACCAGCCGGTTGCGCAGCGTCAGCGGGCCGAGCCTGATCGGCTCCAGCAGGTGGGGGTACGCCGTCGATGCGGTTTCAGGGGTGGTCACTGGTGTGCCTCCAGGTATTCGGTGAGCCACGCGATCCAGGTCTCCTCCATGAGGATCCCGCCGCGCAGCACCAGGTACTGGTCGAGCTCGAGCCCGGCCAACGTCTTCGGTTCGGGGTAGTCCCGCTTCATCAGCTGCCGGTAGTGGTCGAGCCGGGTGTGGTGGTCGGCGACGCGATCCCGGACCGCGCCGAGCACGGCCTCCCGGTCGCCGAACGACGCGCCGCGCAGCTTGACCGCGAGGTCGCTGCGCAGGGGAGTGTCCGGGGTGGGCTCGGCCAGCCAGTCGGCGAGCGCGGTCTGCCCGAGCGGCGTGACGTCGTAGACCTTCTTGTCCGGGCGCCCCTGCTGGGTCACGGTCTCGACCCGCACCCAGCCGTCGGTCTCCATCCGGCCGAGGACCCGGTAGATCTGCTGGTGGGTCGCGCTCCAGAAGAAGCCGATGGACCGGCCGAACCTCTTGGCGAGCTCCAGCCCCGACGCGGGCTGCTCGCGCAGTGCGACGAGGAGGGCGTGCTCGAGGGCCATGGCAGGAGTGTGACCTACCTATGCAACGAGTTGCAACCCCACCGCTCGTGATGTGCCCCACGGCGGGCGCAGCGTCGATACGATCGCGCCATGCGCCTGCTCCGAAGCCCCCGCACCCTCGCCGTTCTCGCCGCCGCCGGTCTCGCGTTCACCTCGACGGCGTGCGCTGCGGAGGAGAAGGCCGAGGACAAGACCGGCGACGTGGCCGAGTCCGAGGGCGAGTGCGCGATCGAGGACCTCCCGCTCGAGGAGGACGGCGTGCTGACGATCGGCACCGACTCCCCGGCGTACGACCCGTGGTTCAACGGCAACGACCCCACCAACGGCAAGGGCTACGAGTCCGCGGTGGCCTACGCCGTCGCCGAGGAGCTCGGCTTCGACAAGAGCCAGGTGACCTGGATCAAGGTCGGCTTCAACAGCCTCGCCAAGTCGGGCGAGAAGCCGTTCGACTTCGACATCAACCAGATCTCGATCACTCCGGAGCGCGACGAGGTCGTCGACTTCTCCGAGGGCTACTACTCAGCCGCGCAGGCCGTGATCGCGCTGAAGGGCAGCGAGGCGGCCGAGGCCACCAGCCTCGAGGACCTCGAGGGACTCAAGCTCGGCGCGCAGACCGGCACGACATCGCTCACCGCCATCCGCGAGGTCATCCAGCCCGACCAGGACCCGGCCGTGCTCGACGACACCAACGTCGCCAAGCAGCAGCTCCAGAACGGCCAGCTCGACGCGATCCTGGCCGATCTGCCGACGGCGTTCTACATCAGCGCGGTCGAGATCCCGGACTCCACGTTGGTCGGGCAGTTCCAGGTCGAGGGCGATGCGACCGAGGAGTTCGGCCTGCTCTTCGAGCAGGGCAGCGAGCTGCTGCCGTGCGTCAACCTCGCGCTCGAGACGCTGAAGGAGGACGGCACCCTCGCCGAGATCGAGCAGGAGTGGCTGTCCGACGTCGTGAACGTCCCCGAGCTCCAGTGAGTTGGACGCCGAGCGGGCGAGAGCTCGAGCGGCGACGGATCCGCGCGCGGCTGACCCGACGCCGGGTCGTGCAGGGTTCGGTCGCGTCCGTGGTGGTGATCGGCGGGCTCGCTGCCGTCGTACTCCTGTCGCCGGGGTGGCCCCGGGTGCGGGAGACGTTCTTCGACGTCTTCCATGCCCGGGAGTCGCTGCCGGCGATCGTCGACGGCTTCTGGATCAACGTGAAGATGTTCCTCATCGCCGAGCCGGTGATCCTCGTCGTCGGGCTCGCGATCGCCGTCGCACGGAGCTCGCGGTCGCCGCTCCTCGTGCCGCTGCGCGCGATAGCGGTCGTCTACACCGACGTCGTCCGCGGCATCCCCACCCTGCTGCTCGTCTTCCTCCTGGCGTTCGGCATGCCGGAGCTCGGCCTCCAGGGTCTCCCCGACGGGGCGTTCTTCTGGGCCACCGTCGCGCTGATCGTGTCCTACTCGGCCTACGTGGCCGAGGTGTTCCGGTCGGGCATCGAGTCGGTGCACCCGTCGCAGTGGCTCAGCGCCCAGGCCCTCGCGCTGTCACGCGGCCAGGCGCTGCGTCACGTCGTGGTGCCGCAGGCGGTGCGCCGCGTCGTACCCCCGCTGCTCAACGACTTCGTGTCCCTGCAGAAGGACACTGCGCTCGTCGCGTCGGTGTCGATCTTCGACGCGCTTTTCACCGCCCGCGACTACGCCAACTACAACTTCAACTTCACGCCGTACGTCGTCGTCGCCTGCTTCTTCATCGCGATGACGGTGCCGCTGGCCCGGCTCTGTGACTGGCTGGCCAGGCGAGTCGCGCGGCGCGAGCGGACGGGCGTCGGATGAGTACGACGGTGGTCGAGGTGCGGGGCCTGCGCAAGGCGTACGGCGACCGCGTGGTGCTCGACGACGTGTCGCTGACCGTCGAGGCCGGCGACGTGGTCTGCCTGATCGGCTCGTCCGGCTCGGGCAAGTCGACGCTGCTCCGTTGTCTCGACCTGCTGGAGGGCATCGACGACGGCGTCATCGAGTTCGAGGGTCGCGAGATCTCGGACCCGCTCGTCGATCCGCGTGCGGTGCGCCAGTCCATCGGCATGGTCTTCCAGGCCTACAACCTCTTCCCGCACCTGTCGGTGCTGGCCAACTGCACCCTCGCGCCGCGCAAGGTCCACGGCACGTCCAAGGCCGAGGCGGAGGCCACGGCGCGTGACCTGCTCGACCGGTTCGGGCTCGGCGAGCACGTCGACAAGCACCCGGACCGGCTGTCCGGCGGTCAGCAGCAACGGGCCGCGCTGGTGCGGGCTCTCTGCACGAGCCCGCGGCTGCTGCTGCTCGACGAGATCACCGCCGCGCTCGACCCCGAGCTGGTCGGCGACGTCCTCGACATCGTCCGCGACCTGGCGCACGGCGGCACGACGATGGTGCTGGCCACGCACGAGATGACCTTCGCCCGCGAGATCGCCACCCGGGTCTGCTTCCTCGACGGCGGCCGGATCATCGAGTCCGGCCCGCCCGAGCAGGTGCTGGTCGCGCCGGAGCAAGCGCGGACGCGGGAGTTCCTGCGCCGGGTGCTGCCGGGCTAGGCGGAGCCGGGTTTGACCTGCTCTCCGCTCCCACATGCTGGGAGCGGGCAGCAGGCCAAGGCTCGGTAGCGTTGCGCGCACGGGATGGCATCGCGGTCTCGAGGCCGCGCACGGCCAGTTGGCGAACGACGTGCGGCTCGACTGGGGCCTGACCGGCGGTACCGCGATCGCCCGTGGGGCGGACCTCGCGGTGGTCGTCGATGTGCTGTCCTTCACCACGACGCTCGGGATCGGGGTCGCGCGCGGGACCCGGGTCTATCCGTTCCCGTGGCAGGACGAGCGGGCGGCGGCGTTCACCGCTGAGAAGGACGCGGTGCTGGCGGTCGGCCGGTTCGAGGCGGCGCAGCTCGCCGATCCGCCGCCGAGTCTGTCGCCCGCCCAGCTGCTGGACTCCGCACCCGTCGAGCGGCTGGTGCTGCCCTCGCCCAACGGCTCGTCCATCTGCGCCGCGCTGGCGGACGCGGGCGACGTCGATGCCGACGATGTCGTCCCGGTCATGACCGACGACGGGTTCGTCGCCGACTGATCGTCAGCGCCGTCCGAAGTCCTGGGTCCAGTACGGCGTACCGTTCCGGGCGTAGGCCAGGCCGACGCCGATGTGCCGGAACGAGCACGTCAGGATGTTCCTGCGGTGACCCGGGCTCCTCATCCAGGCCCGCATCACGGCCTGAGCGGTCGTCTGACCGGCCGCGACGTTCTCGCCCCACTGGCGCCAGTTGTAGCCGGCGCGGCGGATCCGCACGGGCACGGAGGCTTCCCCAGGCAGTTGGTGGGAGAGCGTGCCGCCGCGGCCCCGCCGGGCCATCTTGTCGGTGTGCGTCTGGGCCGCCGACATGAGCGCGTTGTTGACCCCGAGCGCCCGGCAGCCGCGGTTGCGCCGCTTGTTGTTGGTGATGGTGACGACCCGCTGGACGAGGGTCGAGACGTCGCCGAGCCGCGCCGGTGCGTCCACCCGCACAGCATCTGCCGCCGGTGCCGCAGGGGCCGGGGACGGGGCGACGACGAGGGCCGCAGCGATTGCTGTGAAAGCCGCGAGAATCTTGCGCATGCCGCCTAGTGTCCTCCGTCCCCCTACCGCCTGTCACGGGTTCACGTGAACGTGCTACCACCGCCCCGTAGGCTCCCTTTCCGTGAGCATCCTCGACGACGCCCGCGAGGGCATGGACACCGACATCCGGCCGCAGGACGACCTCTTCGGCCACGTGAACGGCCGCTGGCTGGTGGAGACGGAGATCCCGTCCGACCGGTCGAGCTGGGGGCCGTTCGTGCAGCTGGCCGATGTGTGCGAGCAGCAGGTCCGCGACATCATCACCGACCTGGCCGACGGGGTGGCGAACGGCACCGGTTCGACCGATGTGGCCGACAGCGAGAACGCCCGGAAGATCGCCGACCTCTACAACTCCTTCATGGACACCGAGCGGATCGGGACCCTCGGGCTCGGGCCGGCGCGCGCGCTGCTCGAAGCGGCGTCCGGCCTGCGCGACATCCGCGACCTGGCGGCGTTCCTCGGCGAGTTCGAGCGGCGCGGTGGCTACGGCGTCTTCGGCTCGTACGTCGACTCCGACGATCGCAACTCCGACCGCTACCTGTTCCACATCGTGCAGGGCGGCCTCGGCCTGCCGGACGAGAGCTACTACCGCGATGACAAGTTCGCCGAGATCCGCGACGCCTACCTCGCCTACCTCACCAAGCTGCTGACCCTCGGCGAGTCCGCCGACGCCGAGGGCGGGGCCCAGCGGATCCTCGCGCTCGAGACCGAGCTGGCTAAGGGTCACTGGGAGCGCGCCGAGACCCGCGACGTGCAGAAGACCTACAACCTGCGCACCTCCGACGAGCTCAAGGCGATGTGCCCGGCGTTCGACTGGGACGCCTACATCACCAACCTCGGCGGGCAGCTGACCGGCGAGCACGCCACCATCGCCGAGGTGTGCGTGCGGCAGCCGTCGTACCTCGAGCACCTGTCGATCGTCCTCACCGAGACGCCGATCGAGGCCTGGCGCGACTGGATGTACAGCCGGGTGCTGCGGTCCGCGGCGCCGTACCTCCCCGACGACTTCGTCGAGACCAACTTCGACTTCTACGGCCGCACCCTCTCGGGCACGCCCGAGCTGCGCGCCCGCTGGAAGCGTGCGGTGTCGTTCGTCGAGGGAGCCGTGGGAGAGGCCGTCGGCAAGGAGTACGTCGACCGGCACTTCCCGCCGCGCTCCAAGGCGCTGATGGACGACCTGGTCGCCAACCTGCTCGCCGCCTACCGGGTCTCGATCGAGGCGCTGGACTGGATGACGGAGGAGACCAAGCAGCGGGCCTACGAGAAGATCGCGACCTTCCGGCCCAAGATCGGCTATCCGGACAAGTTCCGCGACTACTCCGGGCTCGCGGTCAACCCGCACGACCTCTTCGGCAACGCCCAGGCGGCGGCGGCGTTCGAGACCGACCGGCACCTGACCAAGATCGGGTCGCCGGTCGACCGCGACGAGTGGTTCATGCTGCCGCAGACGGTCAACGCCTACTACAACCCCGGCACCAACGAGATCTGCTTCCCGGCCGGCATCCTGCAGAAGCCGTTCTTCAGCCCCGATGCCCTTGCGGCCGAGAACTACGGCGGGATCGGTGCCGTGATCGGCCACGAGATCGGCCACGGGTTCGACGACCAGGGAGCGCAGTACGACGGCGCCGGCAACCTCAACGACTGGTGGACCCCGGACGACAAGGCCGCGTTCGAGGTGAAGTCCAAGACCCTGATCGAGCAGTACGACGACTTCGAGCCGCGCAGCCTGCCGGGCGAGAAGGTCAACGGTGCCCTGACCGTCGGCGAGAACATCGGCGACCTGGGAGGACTCACGATCGGGCACAAGGCGTTCGTGATCTCGGAGGAGGCGGCCGGCGCCGAGGCCTCGGTCGAGGACCGGCGCAAGCTCTTCCTGAACTGGGCCTACGTCTGGCGGACCAAGCGTCGCGGCGAGCTGGAGCGGCAGTACCTCACCACCGACCCGCACAGCCCGCCGGAGTTCCGCGCCAACATCGTCCGCAACCTCGACGAGTTCCACGACGTGTTCGGGACCGCGCCCGGCGACGGGCTCTGGCTCGATCCGGGCGACCGGGTGCGGATCTGGTGACTCTGACCGCGGGGTGATCCAAGAATCTACCTGTGGGCAGATGCGCCGGTCGTGGTGCCGGCGGTAGGTCCGGAACAAGACGCGCTCGGCCCAGAACAATTGAAGCCGCCGCAAGCGTCTCGGGTCACTTGCGGCGGCGATTGAAAAGTTAGTTGGCCGTCGGCCAGTTCGTTGCCATTTCGGGAAAGTCGCCGAACTTTTTACCGACTGGACTAGTCCAGCAGCGCTAGGCAACCGCATCGCCGCAGGACACCCGGTGTCCCGGCGGGGCCTCTGCACGGGTGCGAGCGAGATGCGCCCTGCCCCAGATCCGGACGCTCTCGACCACCGGCAGCACCGTCTCGCCGTGACGAGTGGCTCACGTTCGCCAACTTGCGGGACGGGCTGATCACTCCGTCGGTCTACGGAACCTTCGACGACGGTGTCGCCACCTTCTACGGCGAAGACAAGCTTGGCGGTCGGCCGATCGACGTGAGGTTCGTGATCACCCGGCGGGGTCCCGACCGGGCGAGGTTCGAGCAGGCCTACTCCGACGACGGCGGCGAGACCTGGGAGACGAACTGGATCGCCATCGACCGCCTCATCGGCTGAGGCGGCCGATCCGGGGCGGACCTGTGCCCGCTGGTTGCGGGCCGCGGGTAGTTGCGACCGAAAGGCTCTGGACGGGGGAGGAGAGGGCGACGGTTGCGCGCCGTGGCCGGTTCACGTGTGGCGCTGGTCGAGCCTCGCAAGGCAGTTCGAGCTCGATATCGTTTGGATCTTTGTTCGAACTGGTGTACTATTAGTGCAAGGTCCCAACGACCCAGTCGTCCCCGAGACTCAGATCTAGGACACCCCGGCACCAGGCCACCGGATTCCGTATCCGTGTGCATGCCGCAGGGGGTTTCCGGTGGTCGCTGAACTGCTACCGCAGCAGCACCCGATCTTGGGCGCGGTCGAATCGGCCCGGGAGTCGCTGACGGCGGTGCGCGCTGTGCAGCCGGTGTTCATGTCCCCGGCGGAGAAGAAGTCCGCGATCAGCGAGGTCGCCCGGCTCGAAGCCATGACGGCGGAGCTGAAGCTGCGGATCGTTGCCACCGCCGACGATGCCGCGAACCTGGCGCTCTCCCGCGACACCGGTGCCTGGCTGGCGTCGGTGACTCGCGCGGACTTCGGCGTCGGGCGGGCTGACGCCCGCCTTGCCGAGGCATTGGACCGGTCGTGGCCGGGGGTGGCGGCCGGGATGGCCGCCGGCCAGGTGTCGGCGGCTCAGGCGCGGGCGGTGGTGGAGGCTCTCGAAGCCCTTCCCGACCACCTGGACCCTGCGTTGGTGGAGCGGGCCCAGGCCCAGATGGTGACGTACTGCGAGCAGTTCCGGCCCAGCGAGCTCCGCCGTCTCGGTCGCCACCTGCTGGAGGTGGTCGCACCCGAGATCGCCGAAGCCGAGTTGGCCAAACGGCTCGAGAACGAGGAGCAGCAGGCCAGGGAGAAGACCAGCCTGCGGTCCCGGCTGATTGGGTCCGGGATGGCGCGGACCACGATCACCCACCCCGCATCAGAGCGGGACCGGCTGCTGACCTACCTGGAGTCCTACACCTCACCCCGCAAGCACCACGACGCGGTGCTGGGCGAGGAGGACCGGATCCCGCACCACCGCAAGCTCGGCCAAGCCTTTGGCGCCCTGTTGGAGCACCTCGACCCGGCCAAGCTCCCCCAGCACGGCGGCGACGCGTCCACGCTGTTGGTCACCATCGCCTTGGAATCCCTACAAGCCGAGCTCGGCACCGGGACCATCGTCGGCGGTGAACCTCTCTCGGCGACCGCGATCCGCCGGCTCGCCTGCAACGCCGACATCATCCCCGTCGTCCTCGGCGGGAGGGGCGAGATCCTCGACCTCGGCCGCAGCCGCCGCCTCTTCTCACCGGCCCAACGCAAAGCCCTCCGACTCCGCGACCAGCAATGCCGGGCCGAGGGCTGCTCAGTCCCAGCCGCCTGGACCGAAGCCCACCACTGGAAGCCCTGGTCAGAGGGCGGGAAGACCGACCTCGATGACGCGGTCCTCTTCTGCACCTTCGACCACCACCGGGCGCACGATCCACGATTCACCCACGCGAAACTCTCCAACGGCGACATCCGCTTCCACCGACTCACCTAGACCACCTCGATCGGGGTGTTCCGCCCTCCGCTGCTGCCGCCATCGCGCGCTACTGCCGAATGCTGCGCGTTGCCATAGTCGGCGATCCTTCACCATTTGCATTTCGCAGAAGTGGGGAGGATTCGATGCACCATGCGCGTCGGATCCTCCCCAGTCCGTAGGATTCGTCCCCTCGCCTAATCGCCCGCCAAGGACACGCTGAGCGCCTAACGGCAACATCCGCTTCCAGCCGCCGGACGTAGGTCAGTCGGAAGAGAACCGCTCCCACGCGGCCTGGCGACTGACGCCGGCTGCAGCGCCGACCTCAACCCAGGTGTGGCCCTGCTCGCGCGCGGCGGCGACGGCCTTGCGCTGCCACTCGTCGAGACTGCGGGCGCCCTCGCGGATGCCGGCGACCACTCGAGATCGGTGCCGGTGCCGGCCCTGCGACGGCGGAGCTGGTGCGGTCGGGAAGCGACGTCGTCGCACTCGAACCCGGTCGGGCGCTGATTGCCGAGATGCAGGCCGTGGCGCCGCGCACCGAGGTCATCGCCTCGCGGCTGGCTCGCTGTCTGGCGCACGGTGTTCGGAGACGACGACGTGGAGACGGTGTTGCGGCGCCTTGCAACTGCTGCGACGGCAGGACCGCTAGCGCCTGTGGACGGATCGAGCCGGATGCCTTTTGCGTCGAAGGCTGCTGGTAGACACGACGTCATGACCGCAGCGACCGAGGCCGCCACCCGCGCCCGCGCCGAGCAACACCTGCGCGCGCTCGTGGGCAAGGACGACGCGGAGCTCTACGACGACCAGTGGGCGGCGATCGAGGCGCTGGTGGTCGACCGACGGCGGGCACTCGTCGTGCAGCGCACCGGATGGGGCAAGTCGGCCGTCTACTTCGTGGCGACCTTGCTGCTGCGTGAGCAGAACAGCGGACCGACCGTGATCATCTCCCCGCTGCTGGCGCTGATGCGCAACCAGATCGCCGCGGCCGAGCGAGCAGGCATCCGCGCCGTCACCATCAACTCGACCAACATCGAGCAGTGGGAAGAGACCCACCAGGCGATCCAGCGGGGCGAGGTCGACGTGCTCCTCGTCAGTCCCGAACGCCTCAACAACCCGGGCTTCCGCGACGAGGTGCTGCCCCGGCTGGCGGCGACGTGCGGGCTGCTGGTGGTCGACGAGGCGCACTGCATCTCCGACTGGGGGCACGACTTCCGCCCCGACTACCGCCGGATCCGCACTCTGCTCGCGGAGTTGCCCGACGGGATCCCGGTGCTGGCGACGACCGCGACGGCCAACCAGCGGGTGACCGACGACGTCGCCGAACAGCTCGGCGGTGAGGCGCTCGTGCTCCGCGGCAGCCTGGATCGCGAGACCCTCCGACTCGGAGTCGTCCGTCTGACGACGGCCGAGCAGCGGCTGGCGTGGCTCGCGGATCACCTGGCCGAGCAGCCGGGCAGCGGCATCGTCTACTGCCTGACCGTCGCCGCGACCCAGCAGGTCGCTGGCTACCTCCGCTCGCGCGGGCACCAGGTCGCCGCCTACTCCGGACAGACCGAGCAGACCGAGCGGCTTGCATTGGAGCAGGCGCTGCTCGACGGCGAGGTCAAGGCGCTGGTCGCCACCAGCGCGCTCGGCATGGGCTTCGACGCCTCGCTGGGGTTCGTGGTCAACCTCGGTGCGCCCAACTCGCCGGTGGCCTACTACCAGCAGGTGGGCCGTGCGGGCCGCGGCGATCTGAGCGCGGCGTCCGTCGTACTCCTGCCGGCGATCGAGGACCGCGACATCTGGGCCTACTTCGCGTCGCTGGCGTTCCCCCGCGAGGAGCTGGTCCGCGAGACTCTCGCCGCGCTGGCCGAGAGCGGCGGCGTGATGAGCACGCCGGCACTCGAGGCGCGGGTCGACCTGAGCCGCAACCGGCTCGAGACGATGCTCAAGGTGCTCGACGTCGACGGTGCCGTACGCCGAGTGCGGGGCGGTTGGGAGGCGACCGGCCAGGAGTGGGCCTACGACGCCGAGCGCTATCAGCGCGTCGCGGAAGCCCGGGAGCGCGAGCAGCAGGCAATGCTCGACTACCTCACGACCGATCGCTGCCGGATGTGGTTCCTCAGGCATCAACTGGATGACCCGGAGGCCGGAGAGGGCTGGGTGTGCGGGCGGTGCGACAACTGCGGCGGCCTCGACCTGCCCGCCGACGTTTCTCCCAAGGCGGTCGCCGAGGCTGCCGACCGGCTGTCCCGTCCCGGCGTCCCGATCGAGCCGCGGAAGCTGTGGCCGACCGGCCTCTCTGCGCTCGGCGTCGACCACTCGGGTCGCATCAAGCAGCCGGCCGCGGAAGGTCGGGCGATCGCCCGGCTCACCGACCTCGGCCACGGCACCGCCCTGCGCGAGCTGTTCCGGGGCGAGGCTCCCGACACGGTGCCGGTGCCGTTGGCGCGTGCGGTGGTGGCGATGCTGGCCGACTGGCGACCCGCGCCTGACGTGATCGTGGTGACCGAGTCGGCCAGCCGGTCCGCGCTGGCGGCAGACCTGGCAGCGGGGCTGGCCCGGTTCCTCGAACTGCCCGTCGTCGGTCGCTGGGCGATCTCCGACCCGTCGGTGGCGTCCGGGCAGGGAGCGACCAATTCGGCGCAACGGGTGGCGGCGGTGTCCCGGCGCCATCGGCTGCAGCTCGACGACGCCGACGCCGTCCGAGGCATGCGGGTGCTGCTCGTCGACGACCTGGTGGCCACGGGCTGGTCAATCACGCTCGCGGCCGACGCGCTCGCGAGCGAGGGCGCCGAAGCGGTGCTGCCGCTCACCCTCGCCGTGTCGGCCTGAGGCGCCGAGATCCCAGGGATCGGGGACCGCTGGTCGTACCGTCGATCCATGACCGAGGACGCTCCCTCCACGGGCCCTGGAAAGCCGCAGGGCACACCCAACGATCCGCCGCCGTCCGTCGCACCCGCCGACGCGACCGGTGACCGGCCGCGCGTCGAAGGGGTGGCGCCGGCGCCGCCCCCGCCGCCCGTCGAGACTGCCGTCGTCGGCGCGCCGCCGCCCGGCGGTACGACGACCATGGTGAGCGAGCCGCCGCCGCCCACCCCGCCCGCGCACGCCGCGCCGGAGAAGCCCGGCCGCCCGGGCATGGGTCTGCTTCCGATCGCGCTCGGCGTCGGCCTGCTGGCGGCCGCCGTCGTGGTGTCGGCGACGCGGAGCCGCTCCGACGGCGACCTCGACTGGTCCAACTACGGGGTCGGTCTCGGTGCCACCGCCGCGTTGGTGCTGGTCGCCATCGTCGCCCTGATGGTCGGCAGCGACCGGGGCCGCGAGAACCTCGTGACCTGGCCCGGGTCGACCGGCATCCTGGGCGTGGGCGCCATGCTCGGCGTCGGCCTCGAGGAGGTCGACGGGAGCGAGGACTGGCTCGCCTACCTGGTGGGAGGGGTGATCCTCCTGCTCTCGGTGGTCGGGTACGCCGCCGTCCGCCGTGGCGCCTTCGTCGTCACCGCGATCCTCGGGCTCGGCATCTCCTATATCCAGCTCTCCGACGACGTCATCGCCGACATCGGTGACGAGGACGACCAGGCAATCATCGCGGCCGTCACGGTGGCGGTGTTCGTGCTCGTGGTCACCGCAGTCGGCTGGCTACTGCGGAGCCGCGCGCTCAGCGGGGTCGTCGCCGGCGTGGTCGGCGTGGTCGGGCTGAACGCCGTGCTGCTCGTGCTGGTGGTCGCGCAGTCGTTCGCGCCGTTCTTCGGGATGGAGATGTTCGGTGCGGAAGGATCCGCAGACCCGTTCGCCCAGCCCGAGCGGCCGGACTATGACAACGACGTCTACGTGATCCTCGCGATCGCCGCGGTGCTCGCCCTCCTCTGGGCGCTCGCCGCCGCCGTGAACGGCAACCCCGGCTTCACCGTGCTCGCCATCGCGATGCCGGCGACGGTCGTCCCGACGGCGACGTTCGTCCTGGCAGTCGAGCACCCGACCTGGTGGGGTGTCGGCTTCGCGGTGGCGGGCGGGGTCCTGCTCGCCCTGGTCGCGCTGAAGCAGATGGTGTCGAAGAGAAGGACCTGACCGGGAACCCTTTGTAGGACCCACCCGTTAGCGTCGGAGTCGGTTCGACCCGGTCGCTGATGGAGGTTGCGTGAGTTTCGTGCCCGTCACCGGCCCGGCCACCTTCCGGCCGGCCGAACCGCCCCGGGACGGCACGATCGAGTTCACCGGCGAACGCCGGGCGATCACCCTGCCGATCCGGGCAGCCCTCCCGGTCCTCAGCCGGGCCCGGTCCCGGCCCGACGTCCATCCCAGCGTTGCGCTGCTCGGCGGCGCTGCCCTGCTGGCCGGGCGGTTCGTCGCGGCCGGCAAGCTGGTGCCGGACGTCGGAGCCAGCCGGCCGGGCTGGCGCATCGACGACCTAGACGAGCGCGACCGCGACAGCGTCAGCCAGCTCGCGCAGGCCCGGGCCTACGACGACGTCGATCCGGACGCCGCCGCCACCCTGGTCACGCAGGTCCTCGGTGCCGTCGCCGACGCGCTGCCGCGGGCGGCGCCCGTGGCGCCTGGACCAAGTGGCCTCGACAAGCTCGACCAGCACGAGCGGCGCGCCGACTTCGCCGACCGGGTCCGCCGGCGGGTTGCCGAGCGGGTTGCCGAGCGGGCCCGGGCCGAACAGTCCGGGAGCACCTCCCTGCCCGAGCTGGTGCGCGTCTCGTTGCGGGTGGAGGCCGACGAGGAGGAGCTGGACGCGGGATCGGTGCGGGTCGTGCTGCAGGTGCACGACGAGCGCGACCCGCTCCACGTCTGCGACGCCGCGCTGCTCTGGTCGGAGGCAGAGGCACACGGGTTCGGCGTTCGGGCGCGGGTGCACGCGAGCATCGCGCTCCGCGCCGCTGCCGAGGTGTGGCCGGCGCTCGATCGCCTGCTGGCGCTATCGGTTCCCGACCAGCTGACCCTGGACGGCGACGAGATCGGCAGCCTGCTCGTCCATGTCGGCCCGCTCCGCGACGCCCGGGTCGACGTGCACTGGCCACGGGTGCTCGGACGCGACCTGACGACGCGCGCCGTACTCGAACGTCGCGTCGATCCGCGCGACCCCGAGCTGCCGCTCCAGGACAGCCCGTTCGCGGTCGAAGGGCTGTTCGCGTTCTCCTGGCAGGTCGCGCTGCACGGCGAGACCCTCACGGCGGAGGAGATGGAACAGCTGGCGACCGCCGCGTCGCCGGTCCTCAAGCTCCGGGGCGCCTGGACGGTCGTCGATCCCGCGACCGCCGAACGCGCGCGCAAGCGGCTGATCCGCAAGGCCACGGGCGCGCAGGCTCTCGCCGCCGCCCTCAGCGGGGTGGCCGAGCTTCCCAGCGCCGACGGGGTTGCCGATGCCGGACCGGGCGCCACTGCCGAGGTGATCGTAGGCGCCACCCTGCTGAAGGTCCGCGAGCAGCTGCTGGCCGCTGCGACCCGGGAGCCGATCCCCGCGCCGGCCGGCCTGCGCGCCGAGTTGCGCGACTACCAGCGACACGGCCTGACCTGGCTCGCCGACCTCACCGGGCTCGGGCTCGGGGCCTGTCTCGCCGACGACATGGGGCTCGGCAAGACCGTCACCCTGATCGCGCTCCACCTCCATCGGCTCGAGCAGGCGATCTCCGGAGGGGCACCGACCCTCGTGGTCTGCCCGGCCAGCCTGCTCGGCAACTGGGAGGCCGAGATCCAGCGGTTCGCGCCGGGGGTGCCCGTCCGCAGGTTCCACGGCACGAAGCGTGAGCTGGGGGGTCTCGATTCCGGGTTCGTGCTGACGACGTACGGCACGATGCGCCGCGACCACGCCGCCCTCGCCGAGGTCCCGTGGGACCTCGTCGTCGCCGACGAGGCACAGCACGTCAAGAACTCCCGCTCGTCGACGGCACGCAACCTCCGGCTGATCCCGAGCCGGGCTCGGGTGGCCCTGACCGGCACCCCGGTCGAGAACGACCTCACCGAGCTGTGGTCGATCCTCGACTGGGCGATCCCCGGGCTGCTCGGCAGCCGCCAGGCGTTCCGCCGGGTGTGGGGAGCGCCGATCGAGTCCGGCCTGGAGCCGACCAAGGCCCGTCAGTTCGCCGACCTCATCGGCCCGTTCCTGCTGCGTCGCCGCAAGTCCGACCCGGGCGTCGCTCCCGAGCTGCCCCCGAAGACCGAGACCGACCACCTGCTCGGACTCACCCGCGAACAGGCGGTCCTCTACGAGGCATTCGTACGCGACACCATGGACCGCATCGAGCGCGCCGACGAGCACACCCGGCGCGGCCTGGTGCTGGCCCTGCTGACCGGGCTGAAGCAGATCTGCAACCACCCGGCACAGTTCCTCAAGCAGTCCGGCGCGATCCGGCTCACGGGGCGCTCGGAGAAGCTGGAGCTGCTCGACGAGCTGGTCGGCACCGTCATCGCGGAGGGTGGAGCGGTGCTCGTCTTCACCCAGTACGTAGCGATGGCGCGGCTGATCGAGCAGCACCTCACCCGCACCGGCGTGCCCTACCAGTTCCTGCACGGCGGCACCCCCGTCGCGGAGCGCGAGGCGATGGTCGCCCGGTTCCAGCACGCCGACGACGGGCAGAGCGTGCCGGTCTTCCTGCTCAGCCTCAAGGCGGGCGGCACCGGCCTCAACCTCACCCGCGCCGACCACGTGATCCACGTCGACCGCTGGTGGAACCCCGCCGTCGAGGAGCAGGCCACCGACCGGGCCTACCGGATCGGCCAGACCAGGCCGGTGCAGGTGCACCGGATGGTCACCCGGGGCACGATCGAGGAGCGGGTCGCGGCGCTGCTCGATCGCAAGCGGGCGCTGGCGGACGCCGTACTCGCTCGCGGCGAAGCCGGCCTCACCGAGCTCAGCAACGAGGAGCTGCGGGACCTGGTGACCCTTCGCAAGGACGCCCGGCGCGAGGCCTACCTGGCCGATCTCGAGCAGGACGAGTGACCGTGGTCGGCCAACCCGGGCGGGTCACCCACGGGCGGCTGGTCGCGCCACGCACCGGCGTTCGTTCCTGGTGGGGCAAGGCGTGGCAGCGCGCCGTCGAGGAGGCCGCGTACGCCGACGCCGACCTGCGCGCCGGCCGCACGTTGGCCCGGCGCGGCGAGGTCGGCGGCATCAGCGTCGCGGCCGGGTCCGTGCTGGCTGCCGTCCGCGAGGGCGATGACGCGTGGACCGCCGAGATCACGGTGCCGGTGCTCGCCGAGGAGGAGCAGCAAGCCCTGATCGAGGTGGTCGCGGCCGAGGCCGGCCGGGTCGCCGCCCTCCTCGCCGGCGAGCTGCCGTTCGACCTGGTCGAGCACGCCGACGAGATCGGCGCCGAGCTCCTGCCGTTCGGTGGCGAGCTGTCGGCGCACTGCACCTGCGACCACTACCTCGACCCGTGCCGACACGCGCTCGCGGTGCTCATCCAGACCGGCTGGCTGGTCGACGCCGACCCACTCGTCCTGTTCGCGGTCCGCGGCCTCGACCGCGACGCCCTCCTCGCCGGGCTGCACCAGCGATCGACCGGTGCAGCAGCCCCTGCGGCCGTCAGCGACATCGCCGACGACGTCGAGGTCGCCGCCGACGCAGTGGTCCGGGCGCGGCGGCTGGTCGAGCTGATGGAGGCCGGTGCCGAGCTCCCCGACGGGCTGTTGTGACCGGCGAGATGCCCTGCGCTTGTTCATCTAAGCGATCGATCGGATAACCAGATCTGAAACATGTCGGACCCCTACCCTGAATCCGAGGGAGTTCGTCGGGGGGGAGCCATGGATACCGGCATGTTCGCAGGGCGTTTTGCGCTGGGTCCTGTCCTCAAGCGGGGCAACGGCGTCGACACCTTTCGTGCCGAGGACACCCAGACCGGGATCGACGTGGTCGTCAAGTCGATCGATGGGCACGTGGTGCATGCGGCGGCGCGACTGCGCTTCGAGCACGAGACCGCCGTTCTCCGGCAGCTGAGCGGGAGCGGACTCGCCGAGCTCTACGCGTCCGGCGAGGTCGACAACCGGCTCTACCTGGTGCAACAGCACGTGCCGGGCCAGACGCTCGAAGCCCTGCTCGAGAGTGGGCGGCTGTCGGTCGAGGCCGTGCTGCGGATCGGCATCGACATCGCCCGGGCCCTGAGCGTGGCGCACGAGGCCGGCATCGTGCACCGCGACGTCAAGCCGGCCAACATCATCGTCGAGGGATCCGACCCGGTGGAGGCGGTGACCCTGATCGACTTCGGCTTCGCGCGCAGCGCACACCTCGACGAGTCAGTCCGCGAGGACCTGGTCGGCACCGTGCGGTACCTCGCGCCCGAGGCGGCCGGACTGCTCTCGGCGACGCCCGACGAGCGCTCGGACCTCTACGCCGTCGGCATCCTGCTGTTCGAGTGCTTGGCCGGCACCCCGCCATTCCCGGGCGCGGGCGTGAGCGACCTGCTCCGCCAGCACCTGTCGATGCCCGCACCCGCCGTGTGCGACATCCGGCCGGACGTGCCGCGGGTGCTCGACGCCGTCCTGCAACGCTTGCTGCGCAAGGATCCCGTCGACCGCTACCAGTCGGCAGCAGCGCTGGCGTTCGACCTCGATGCCCTGCGGTCCGCGATGGAGGCGGGCGACCCCGACCCTCGGCTCACGATCGGGCGCGTCGACCACCGGCAACATCTCACCGACCCCGCGTTCGTCGGCCGCGAGGCCGAGCTCGCCAG
Source organism: uncultured Actinomycetota bacterium (assembly GCA_963846535.1). Classification (GTDB taxonomy): domain Bacteria; phylum Actinomycetota; class Actinomycetes; order Propionibacteriales; family Nocardioidaceae; genus Nocardioides. The sequence goes on along the minus strand of CAWJWK010000008.1, from coordinate 304,029 downwards.
CCTGCAGGCGCTGCTGACCGAGATCCGTGACGGCGGCAGCGGCCTGGTGCTGCTGGACGCCGAGTCCGGCGGCGGCAAGAGCCGGCTCCTCGCCGAGCTGGCGTCCCAGGCGGTCAGCCTCGGCGTCACCGTGCTGCACGGCGAGGGCATCCGCGACGGCGTCCAGCTGCCCTTCACCCTGGTGCAGGGCGTCGCTCGCGACCTGGCCAACCGCGACGACGCGGAGCTGCTACGGACCGGGCTGCGGGATCGTCTCGGCGAGAGCGCGCAGGTCACGGCTCACGTGCTGCCACCGCTGCGTCCATTGCTCGACGTCGCGGTCGACGACACCGGCCTCGAGGCCTTCGGGCCGGACGCTTTCGGTGAGGAGCGCAGCGTCGCCGCCCTGCGCCAGTTCCTCTCCGCGATCGCGACGCCCGAGAGCCCGGTGCTCCTCGTGCTCGACGACTGCCAGTGGGCCGACGCACTCACGGTCCGCCTGCTCGCGGAAGCCTTCGCGAGGGACACCGACCTGCCCGCGAGCCTGGGCATCGTCGCCGCCTTCCGATCCGAGGAAGTCGACGAGGGCGACCCGCTCCGCACGATCGGGGCGGCGAAGTCGCTGCACCTCGGCCAGCTCTCCGACACCGCGATGACCCTGCTGGCCGAGTCGATGGCCGGCCCGCTGCCCGAGAAGGCCCTGACCACCGTGACCAAGCTGGCCGACGGCAGTCCGTTCATGGGGGCCGCCGTGCTGCGCGGCCTGGTCGAGTGTGGCGCCCTGACCGCCAGTCCGGATGGCTGGATCGTCGACGACGCCGCGCTGGCCGAGGTGCAGACCGAGCGACGCTCCGCCGCGGTGCTGGTCCGGCGGCTCGATCTGCTTCCCGAGGGGGTGCTCCGCGCGCTGTCCGTCGGTGCGGTGCTCGGCAAGGAGTTCGACATCGTGCAGGCCGTCGAGCTGGCCGGCCAGAGCGAGTCGGCCGCCCCGATCCTCGAGGAGTCGCTGCGTCGGCGCCTGTTGTGGGTCGACAACCGCACGGGTCGGTGCACGTTCTTCCACGACCGGATCCGGGAGGCGCTCCTCGACCGGCTCGACGCCGAGACGCGCGAGCGGCTGCACAGCCGGATCGCCGATGCGCTGCTCGCCGACGAGGTCGACGACGCAGTCGTCTTCGACGTCGCCTACCACCTCGACGCCGCGCACCGGAACGCCGACGCACTCCCGCACGCCGTGCGTGCCGCCGAGGTGGCGCGGGCCCAGTACGGCCTGGACTCGGCCCTCGCACACTTCCGGATGGCGGAGCGCGGGGTCCCGCGAGAGGATCGGGCCACCCGGGCCGCGATCGCGACCGGCATGGGCGACGTACTGACGCTGCGTGGTGCGTACGCCGAAGCGAAGGCCGCGCTCGTCGAGGCAAGGGCGCTGGTCGCCGATCCGCTCGAGAAGGCGTCCCTCGACGAGAAGCTGGGCGGGCTCGCGTTCAAGCAGGGTGACCTGGTGACGGCGCGCGGCCACCTCGAGGGGGCGATGGCACAGCTCGGTCGGCCGGTGCCGGTCCGGGCGACCTCACTGATCCCGCGCCTGCTCTGGGAGATCCTGGTGCAGGCCGCCCACAGCCTGCTTCCCCGGTTGACGACCGGCCGCCGGTCACCAGAAGGGCGCGACGAGGAATTCCTCGCGATGCGCATCTACAGCCGGCTCGCCTACGTCTACTGGTTCTCGAGCGGCAAGTTCATGTGCGCGTGGAGCCACTTCCGCGGCTTCAACCTGGCCGAGCGCTACCCGCCGAGTGCCGAGCTCGGCCAGGCCTGCTCGGAGCACGCGCCGGTGATGACCATGCTCCCGTGGTTCGAGCGCTCGCTCCACTACGCGCGGCGTTCCCTCGAGATCCGGCGCGCCCGCAACGACCCGTGGGGGCAGGGCCAGAGCCACGGCTTCGCCGGTGTCACGCTCTACGCCGCGTCCCGGTACGACGAGGGTGCGGATGCCTGCCGCGAGGCGATCCGGCTCCTGAAGTCGACGGGCGACCAGTGGGAGGTCAACACCGCCACCTGGAACCTGGCGATGTGCCTCCATCGCAAGGGCGACCTGACGGCCGCCATCGAGGTCGCCCGCGAGACGTACGACTCCGCCATGGCGATCGGCGACCAGACGTCGGCCGGGGTCGCCCTGTCGGTGTGGACCCGGGCCAGCGGCGGCCGCGTCGATGCTGCGCTGATCGACGTGGAGCTCGCGCGGAACAGCTCCGACGTCAGCACGACCGCGGAGCTGCGGTTCGCCGCCGCGGTCTGCGCCATCCGCGCAGGCGACCTGGCCCGCGCGGCCGACGAGGCCGCCCGGGCGGCGGCCATGGTCAAGGCGGGCGGACTCCGGCAGGAGTACGCCGCCCCGATCGCGCCGTGGAACGCCACCATCGCGCGGCTCGCGGTCGAGGACGCCTCGGTCTACGACGTGTCCGGCCGGAACCGGCTGCTGCGGGCCTACGCGACGCACGTACGACGCGCGAGGTTCTGGGCGTTCAGCTATCGCAACAACGCCCCGCACGCCCTCCGCGAGGCCGGGCTCCTCGCCAGCCTCAAGGGTCGGCAACGCAAGGCGACCCGGCTCCTCGAGCGCAGCATGGCGATCGCGGATGCCCAGGGAGCGCGCTACGAGCTGGCGCTCAGCAGGCAGGCATGGGCCCGGGTCGGGGTGGCCGGTGGGGAGTCCGCCGAGCTCGCCGAGGCGGACCAGGTGGTCGCCGCCTTCGAGCGGTCGTTGGATACGCCGGCGGCGGACGAGGAGTTCGATCCCACGGTGTCGCTCTTCGACCGGTTCACGACGTTGCTCAGCGTCGGCCGCGAGATCGCGGCCGCACCGTCGACGGCAGCCCTGGAGGCCGTCATCCGAAGCGCCGCGCTGACCCTGCTGAGGGGCGAACGCTGCCACATCATCAGCGTCGAGGACGTGCGCAACGACAACCTGGTCACCGTGTCGGGTGAGCGTGCCGACACGATCAGCCACACCCTGCTGACCCGCGCCATCGACGCGGGTGCGCCGATCGTCGCCGGCGACGTGAGCGCCGACGGGAGCGAGAGCCTGCTCCTGTCGGAGATCCGGTCGGTGCTGGTCGCGCCGATCACGGTGGACGGCAAGGCGCTGTGGTGCTTCTACCTCACCCACAGCCAGCTCGGCGAGCTGTTCGGCGAGGAGGAGATCCAGCTGGCCAGCTTCGTCGCGACCCTGGCCGGAGCTGCGTTCGAGCACCTGGCGGGCACCGAGGCCCGGTTCCGCGCGATCGGTCAGAACTCCAGTGACGTGCTCACCCTGGTCGACCGGGCCGGCGTGGTGACCTACCAGAGCTCGGCGGCCTCGCGGGTCTTCGCGCTGCCGGCCGTCGGCCTGGTCGGCCGGCCGATCCTCGAGTGGGTCCACCCCGGCGACCGCGTCCTGTTCGACGACGCGATCGGGCGCGCCGTACGCGAGGACCAGTGCCGGGTCGAGTGCCGGCTCATGCAGGCCGACGGCTCCTTCCGCTACGCCGAGACCTCGGTGACCGATCTCCTGGACGATCCCGCCGTGGAGGCTCTCGTCCTCAACACCCATGACGTGACCGAGCGCCGCCGGCTGGAGGACGAGCTGCGTGAGCGGGCGCTGTCGGACGAGCTGACCGGTCTCCCGAACCGGGTGCTGTTCCTCGAACGGACCCGGCACGCGCTGGAGCGCCGCGAGGCCCACCCGCTGGTGGTGTGCTTCCTCGACCTCGACGACTTCAAGGCCGTCAACGACGCGCACGGGCACGGGGCCGGCGACCAGCTGCTGCGCAACATCGGTGCCCGGCTCCTCGACAACGTGCGCCCCGGCGACACCGTCGCCAGGTTCGGCGGCGACGAGTTCGCGATCCTTCTCGAGGACACCGACCTCGACTCCGCCGTACCCGTCGTCGAGCGGTTGCTCGAGGCGATCAGCGTGCCGGTCAGCATCGGCGACGTCGAGGTGGTCAGCCACGCCAGCATCGGCATCGCCGAGTCTGCGTCCTGGCACCCGGACACCGAGACCCTGCTCGCCGAGGCCGACGCCGCGATGTACGCCGCCAAGGCCCGCGGGAGCAACTGCTACCAGGTGTTCCGCCCCGAGATGCGGGTGGCGGCCCAGTCCCGGTCCCGGGTCCGGGTCGACCTCGACCTCGCGCTCGTGCAGGACGAGTTCTGGCTGCACTACCAGCCGATCGTGGACCTGCAGTCCAACCAGCGGCTCGGTGTCGAGGCCCTGATCCGGTGGATGCACCCCGGCCGCGGCCTGCTCAACCCGGCGGACTTCATCGACCACGCCGAGACCAGCGGGCAGATCGGGCCCATCGGTGAGTGGGCCCTGCGCACGGCCTGCGACGCCACGGCGGCGCTCCCCGCGGACGTCTACACCAGCGTCAACATCTCGGCTCGCCAGCTGCGGCTCCCGAACCTCGCGGAGGTCGTCGCCCAGGCCCTCGAGTCCTCGGGGCTCCCTGCCGAGCGGCTGGTCCTCGAGATCACCGAGACCGCGACGGTGAGCGACATGACCGGCGCGGTCTCGCGACTCTGGGAGCTGAAGTCGCTCGGGGTCCAGATCGCGCTCGACGACTTCGGCACCGGCTACTCGCCGTTGACGCACCTGCGCACCTTTCCGGTCGACATCCTCAAGATCGACAGGTCCTTCGTGCGCAACGTCGTGCACGGCTACGAGGACCGGGCGATCGTCCGAGGGGTCATCGACATCGCGCACCGCCTCGGCCTCCGCACCGTCGCCGAAGGCATCGAGAAGCCCCGCCAGCTCGAGATCATGCGGGACCTCGGTTGTGACGCAGGACAGGGCTACCTCTGGACCCGGCCGGTGCCGCTGGAGAATCTCCTCGCCCAGCGGGGCGGAGTCCTCAGCTAACCGGTCACGTGATCGCCAGGTCGCGGAGCTCGGCCTGGTAGCCGGCGTATGCCGACCGCAGCTCCGCGCCCGGCCAATCGGCGGGGAGCAACATGCGGGGGAGCAGCGGGTCGGCAGTCAGGTGCCGGACGATGTGGGCCGCGACCGCGAGTCGGTGCGCCGGGTTGGTCGTGCTCTCGATCCGGCCGAGCAGCGCCCGACCGTCGCAGACCCAACCGCTCAGGTCCCACAGCTCACGGGCGAGCCGTGCCGGGTCGTCGTCCGGGCGGGCACGGAACGAAGAGAGAACCGGGTCACCGGCGTACGCCGGCGCCCGGCGCAGGTTGGCCGGGCGGGTCCAGACGCCCTCGCGGAGCTCGGCCAGCCGGGCTCCGGTCAGGGTGTCGCGCAGCGCGGCGCGCTCGCTGCCCGGCCGGCCGGTCACGACAACGACGGCCATCTCCCACGCGCCGTCCCAGTCGGTCTCGGCGTCGGCGACGCCCTCGTCCTGGCGGCGCTGGCGCGTCACCAGGCGCTCACCGAGGACGTAGTCGCCGTCCTCGCGACGCAGGTCGCCGGCCGCGACCGCCCGGGTCAGAGCCACTCGGAGGGTCGATGCGGGGATGCCGAAGTGCTCGCCGGCGCGGGTCAGCTGGGCCGGGCTCATCCGGTCGGGGTGTGAGCCGAGCAGGAGGGACAGCACGACCGATCGCGCGGGCAGCGGCCTGAGATCCGCTGCTACAACCATGGACACAACTGTAGCCCAAACTGTAACGTCATGGGTATGGCAGACGGCATGGACGGAGGCGGGGCGCCCTGGCGGCGCTCCGCGCACGAAGGCCCCGATTCGCCGTACGAGGGGCTGCCGCTCGACGACGAGGAGCGGACCTACCGCACGCTGACCTACGAGGTCGACGACCGGGTCGCCCGGATCACCTTCAACCGGCCCGACCAGGGCAATGCGATCACCCCGGACACCCCGATCGACCTCGCGCATGCCGTCGAGCGCGCCGACCTCGACCCGCGGGTGCACGTGCTTGTCATCAGCGGCCGCGGGAAGGGCTTCTGCGGCGGCTACGACCTGACCGCGTTCGCGGAGCAGGCGATCCCCAACCACGATCCGGCGAAGACGTGGGATCCGATGGTCGACTTCCAGATGATGAGTCGCTTCACCAAGGGCTACGCCTCGCTGCTGCATGCGAACAAGCCCACCGTCGCCAAGGTCCACGGCTTCTGCGTCGCCGGCGGCACCGACATCGCGCTGCACTGCGACCAGATCGTGATCGCCGCCGACACCAAGATCGGCTACCCGCCGACCCGGGTGTGGGGCGTGCCGAGCGCCGGCCTGTGGGCGCACCGGCTCGGCGACCAGCGGGCCAAGCGGCTGCTGCTCACCGGCGACTGCCTCTCCGGCCGCGAGGCCGCGGAGTGGGGGCTCGCGATCGAGGCGCCGGAGCCCGACCAGCTGGACGAGCGCACCGAGATCCTGGTCCAGCGGATCGCCGCGATGCCGATCAACCAGCTGATGATGGTCAAGCTCGCGCTCAACTCGGCGCTGCTCGCGCAGGGCGTCCAGAACAGCCAGATGATCAGCACCGTCTTCGACGGGATCTCCCGGCACACCCGCGAGGGCTACTCGTTCGCGGCCCGCGCCGCCGAGGCGGGTTTCAAGCAGGCAGTACGTGAGCGCGACGGCGCGCCGTACGACGACTTCGGACCATCCACCAACAAAGGGTGATGTGTGATGACGAAAACGCATGAGGTCTTCAACCAGGTCCCGCCGCTGGTCGGCCACGACACCGCCGCCAACCCCGCGCTGCTCGAGGGGCTCGAGCGGGAGGGCGCCGGCTGGGCGGCCGACGAGATCCACGAGCTCGGCCGGCTCGCCGGCACGGCCGAGGCGCAGGACCTGGGCCGGCTGGCCGAGCGGGTCCCGCCGCGGCTACACACCCACGACCGGTACGGCCACCGGGTCGACGAGGTCGAGTACGTCCCGGCCTACCACCAGCTGATGGAGACCGCGATCGGCCACGGCCTGCACGGAGCGCCCTGGGCGGACGACCGGCCGGGTGCCCATGTCGCGCGCGCCGCGAAGTTCATGGTCTGGTCGGTCGACGCCGGGCACGGCTGCCCGATCTCGATGACCTACGCCGTCGTCCCCGCGCTCCGCGCCAACCCCGGGCTGGCCGCGCAGTTCGAGCCGCTGCTCACCAACCGGGTCTACGACTTCGGCCTGCGCGACCCGGCGACCAAGGGCGGCCTGATCGCCGGCATGTCGATGACCGAGAAGCAGGGCGGCTCGGACGTGCGCGCGAACACCACGACCGCGACGCCCCAGAAGTCGGCAGCGGCCGACGGCACCTACGCGCTGGTCGGCCACAAGTGGTTCACGTCGGCGCCGATGTCGGACATGTTCCTGACCCTCGCGCAGGCGCCGGGCGGGCTGTCCTGCTTCCTGGTGCCGCGGGTGCTGCCCGGCGGCGAGCGCAACGCGATGCGGTTCCTCCGCCTCAAGGACAAGCTCGGCAACAAGTCCAACGCCTCGTCCGAGATCGAGTACGACGGCGCGACCGGCTGGTTGGTCGGCGAGGAGGGCCGCGGCGTCCGGACCATCGTGGAGATGGTGAACATGACCCGGCTCGACTGCGTGATCGGCACGTCCGCCGGCATGCGCTCCGCGCTGGTGCTGGCCACCCACCACGCCCGGCATCGCAGCGCGTTCGGCAAGGACGCTGATCGAGCAGCCGGCGATGCGCAACGTGCTCGCCGACCTCGCGATCGAGTCCGAGGCCGCCACGACCGCGATGATGCGGCTGGCCGGCGCCAACGACCGGGCGATCCGCGGCGACGAGGGCGAGGCCGCCGTACGACGGCTCGCGCTGGCCGTGACCAAGTACTACGTCTGCAAGCGCGGTCCGATCCACGCGGCGGAGGCGCTCGAGTGCCTGGGCGGCAACGGCTACATCGAGGACTTCGACGTGGCGCGGATCTACCGCGAGCTGCCGCTGCTCTCGATCTGGGAGGGCTCCGGCAACGTCGCCGCCCTCGACGCGCTGCGCGCGATCGCCCGCGAGCCGCACACCCTCGACGCCTACTTCGAGGAGGTCGGGCTCGCCTCGGGTGCCGACTCCCGCTTCGACGAGGCGGTGGCGCGGCTGCAGAAGGAGTTCACGTCGTTCGACGACATCGAGCTCCGGGCCCGGCGGATCGTCGAGCAGATCGCCCTGGTCTTCCAGGGCTCGCTGCTGCTCCGCCACGCGCCGGCCGCGGTGGCCGACGCGTTCTGCGCGACGCCGGCTCGACCGCGACTGGGGCGGCGCGCTCGGCACCCTGCCGACCGGGCTCGACCTGGCCCCGATCATCGAGCGCGCGGTCGTGGACGCCGGGGAGACCGCCTGATGTCGATCGACGTCGAGCGCCGCGGCCCGGTCACCGTCGTCACCATCGACCGGCCGGACGTGCGCAACGCGGTCGACACCGAGCACGCGCAGGCCTTGTACGACGCCTTCCTGGCCTTCGACGCCGATCCCGACGCGAGCGTCGCGGTGCTGACCGGCGCCGGCGGGACCTTCTGCGCCGGCGCCGACCTCAAGGCGGTCAGCGCCGGGACGATGAAGGCGGATCCGCCCGGCGCCGACGGTCCCGGCGCCGATGGGCCCGTCCCGGCTGCTGCTGTCCAAGCCGGTGATCGCGGCCGTCGAGGGTCACGCAGTCGCCGGCGGCCTCGAGCTGGCGCTGTGGTGCGACCTGCGGGTCGCCGACCCGACGGCCGTCTTCGGCGTCTTCTGCCGGCGCTGGGGCGTGCCGCTGATCGACGGCGGCACCATCCGGCTGCCCCGGCTGATCGGCCATTCGCACGCGCTCGACCTGATCCTCACCGGCCGCCCGGTCGGCGCCGACGAGGCGCTGCGGATCGGGCTCGCCAACCGGGTCAGTGCGCCGGGCGCGGCCCTCGAGGAGGCCGTGGCCCTGGCCGAGCAGATCGCCGCCTTCCCGCAGGTGTGCATGCAGCAGGACCGGCTGTCGTCGTACGAGCAGCACGGCCTGCCCCTCGAGCGCGCCCTCGACGCGGAGTGGGTCCACGGCGGCCGCTCCCTGCTCGAGGCGATGGCCGGTGCCGCCCGGTTCCGAGACGGTGAGGGCCGCAGCGGCGCCTTCTGACCCCGAGTCGGCTCTTGTGACCTGTCCCGCGACGTCGAGTCGGCTCCGGTGACCCCTCGGAGACCGTCGAGTCGGCGCAAGGTCAGTAGAGCCGACTCGCGGTCAACCAGCGGCGAACAGAGCGGCGACGGCCATGTCGGCCAGCAGGGTGCGCAGCGCGTCGTCGGAGATCGCGTGCCCGGCGCGGGGGGTGGAGTTGAGCAACCCGAACGCGGCTTGGGCGGCGGCGTGCGCCGTGGGCTTGGCGAGCTCGGGTCGCAGCAGCCGCAGCTCGGAGGCGAGCAGGTCGACGTACTGTCGTTGCAGCTTGCGCACCTGCTCCCGTGCCTGCTCCGGCAGTGACTCCCAGTCGCGGTCCTGGACGACGATCAGCGGCCGGTGGCCGAGCGCGAACTCGACGTGCCAATCCACCAGCGCGCGCACCGCCTCCACCGGGCCGCCTGCTGCCGCCACCCGCGCCTTACCGACCGCGAGCAGCTCCTCGCTGATCGACACCAACATCTCGGCGAGCATCGCCTGTTTGTTGGAGAAGTGCTTGTAGAGCGCCGGTCCGGAGATGCCGCAGGCCGCGCCGAGCTCGGCCACGGAGACGCCGTGGAACCCGCGGGCCGCGAAGAGCTCCGCGGCGATCGCGAGGATCTGCTCGCGCCGGGTCGGCTCCGCGGTGGTGGTCACCGACCCAGGTTAATGCTCGTTCACCACTCGGTGTCGGACGCCTTCCGCATCGTCTCGGCCTCCGATCGGACGGACTTGGCCACCGAGGAGTCGAGGGCCGACTCGTCGACGTCGCCGTGCAACGTGTTCGGGAGTCCGGTGGCGGGGTTGATGCCGACATCGGGTCCGTCCTCGACCTCGTCGTGCCAGTCGTCCGACGGCTCACTGCCGCGGCCGTGGTGGGCGGCGTCCCGCGAGGCTGCCTTCGGCTCGGTGGTCGACGGCTCCACCGACCGGGCAGGCGGAACCGGATCGGCCGGCTCGACGTGGCGGTCGGGGCTCACGTGGACACCTGCGGCCTCGCCGGCATCGTTCGGATCTTGTTCCAGGGGGGTGACGTCCTTGTGATCCGCGCGCGTGACGCTGGCGGCCAGGCCGCGAGCGTGGCCGGTGACTGCCGATACGGTCTGCCGGGGATGGATGACTACCTGAGCCGCCTTCCCGACGACTTCGGTGGCGAGCTTGGTGATGGTGCCGACGGTCGACATGTCTCTCCTCTCGATCGCGTACCTGCGGGCAGTACCCGCGACCCGGCTCCGCACCCGATTGACCCGTCAGGTTAATGATCGTTAACCTACAGTCCATGACCAGCCTCGAGGAGCTCACCGTCGAGCTGCGCGAGCGGCTCGCCCGGGTGCGCGAGGGCGGCAGCGAGGCCGCCCGTAAGAAGCACACCGACCGCGGCAAGCTGCTGCCCCGCGACCGGGTGGACGGGCTGCTCGACCCCGGCAGCCCGTTCCTGGAGATCGCGCCCCTCGCCGCGTTCGGCATGTACGGCGCGCCCGGCGACGACTACGCGGTCCCGGCCGCCGGGGTGGTCGCGGGCATCGGTCGGGTCGAGGGGCGGGAGTGCCTCGTCCTTGCCAACGACGCGACCGTGAAGGGCGGCACCTACTACCCGTTGTCGGTCAAGAAGCACCTCCGCGCGCAGACCATCGCCGCCGAGAACCGCCTGCCCTGCATCTACCTCGTCGACTCCGGCGGAGCCTTCCTGCCGATGCAGGACGAGGTGTTTCCGGACAAGGAGCACTTCGGCCGGATCTTCTTCAACCAGGCCAACATGTCCGCGAAGCGGATCCCGCAGCTGGCCGCGGTGATGGGCTCCTGCACCGCCGGCGGCGCCTACGTCCCCGCAATGTCCGACGAGACGGTCATCGTCCGCAACCAGGGCACGATCTTCCTCGGCGGCCCGCCGCTCGTGAAGGCCGCGACCGGCGAGGTCGTCACCGCCGAAGAGCTCGGCGGCGGCGACGTGCACGCCCGCACCTCCGGCGTCGTCGACCACCTCGCCGACAACGACACCCATGCTCTCCAGATCCTGCGGGGGATCGTAGCGACGTTGCCGGAGCCGGACCGGGTTCCCGCGGCCGAGGTCGAGGAGCCGCACGAGTCTCCCGAATCGCTCTACTCCGTGGTCCCGGCCAGCACCCGGACGCCGTACGACGTGCGCGAGGTGATCCGGCGCCTCGTCGACGGATCGCGGTTGCAGGAGTTCAAGCAGCTGTACGGCGAGACGCTGGTCTGCGGCTTCGCCAAGATCCACGGCTACCCCGTCGGCATCGTCGCCAACAACGGGATCCTCTTCAGCGAGTCCGCGCTGAAGGGTGCGCACTTCGTCGAGCTCTGCAACCAGCGCGGCATCCCGCTGCTCTTCCTCCAGAACATCACCGGCTTCATGGTCGGCAAGGACTACGAGAACCGCGGCATCGCTCGCGACGGCGCCAAGCTGGTGACGGCCGTCGCGTGCAGCGTCGTACCCAAGCTGACCGTCGTCATCGGCGGCTCGTTCGGCGCCGGCAACTACGGGATGTGTGGCCGCGCCTACGACCCGCGCTTCCTCTGGATGTGGCCCAACGCGCGGATATCCGTGATGGGCGGCGACCAGGCGGCCAACGTGCTCGCCACCGTCGCCGGCCGCGAGGACGACGAGGAGTTCAAGACCCCGATCCGCGACCAGTACGAGACCCAGGGTTCGCCCTACTACGCCACGGCCCGGCTCTGGGACGACGGCGTGATCGATCCCGCCGACACCCGTCGCGTGCTCGGAATGGCGCTCGCCGTGACGACAGGTCATGGGACGGCGCCGATGCCCGATCCCTCCTACGGCATCTTCCGGATGTGATGGCGATGTCACCTCTGTTCGAAGCCGTCTATATCGCCAACCGCGGCGAGATCGCGCGCCGGATCGCCCACACCTGTGCGCGTCTCGACATCCGCGTGGTCGCGGGGGATCCGGACTTCCTCGACCCCGTCGCCCAAGTCGAGGCCGCCGTTGCTGCCGGCGCCGACGCGGTCCATCCCGGCTACGGGTTCCTCTCCGAGAATGCCGGGTTCGCCCGCACAGTCATGGCTGCCGGCCTCACCTGGATCGGGCCCACTCCCGAGGTGATCGACAGGATGGGCCGCAAGGACGCCGCCCGCGAGATCGCCGTCGCCGCCGGCGTACCCGTGGTGCCGACCGGCGGCGACGCCGCGTTCCCCGTGCTGGTCAAGGCGGCGGCCGGCGGTGGTGGCAAGGGGATGCGGATCGTCCGCGCGGCGGACGAGCTCGACGATGCGGTCGCGGCGGCGAAGCGCGAGTCGATGGCGGCGTTCGGCGACGACACCATGCTGATCGAGAAGTACGTCGAGCGCGGCCGCCACATCGAGGTCCAGGTGCTCGGGGACAACCACGGCACCGTCATCCACCTGCTCACCCGCGAGTGCTCGGTCCAGCGCCGGCACCAGAAGGTGATCGAGGAGGCGCCGGCGTCGGACCTCGACCCGCACCTGCGGCACCAGATCCACCAGGCGGCGGTCGACCTCGCCGCGGCCGTCGGATACACGAACGCCGGCACCGTCGAGTTCCTCCTCGACGCCGACACCGGCGAGTTCTACTTCCTCGAGATGAACACCCGGCTCCAGGTCGAGCACCCCGTGACCGAGCTCGTTTGCGGTGGGCTCGACCTCGTGGCCCAGCAACTGTGGGTCGCCGGCGGTGGCGAGCTCGGCATCGAGTCCGCCGCCGGCGGACCCTATGGCCACGCGATGGAGGCGCGCGTCTATGCCGAGGACGCCTACGGCGGATTCCTCCCGCAGGCGGGCCGCGCGACCACGGTGTCCTGGCCGACCGGACCGGATGTTCGCGTCGACCACGCGCTCGAGACCGGCCAGGTCGTGAGCACGTCGTTCGACCCCATGCTGGGGAAGGTCATCGTGCACGGACCGGACCGGGAGGCGACGCGACGGCGCCTGGTCGCCGCGCTCGACGACACCGCGATCCTCGGACTGACGACCAACACCGGGTTCCTCCGCGAGCTCGCTGCGAGCGAAGCCTTCGCCAACGGCGAGATCGACACCGCCTGGCTCGACCGCAACGAGCTGGTCCCGCCCGACCCCGCGCCCGCACGAGAGCTCGCCGGGCACCTCTGGCAGCGGGCGCACGCGCCCGCGACCGGACCGTTCGCGGCCGACGGGTTCCGGATCGGTGGCCCGCCGGCCCCGGTCCAAGTCGACTTCGAGGACGGCTCGGTCGTGCTCGGCGCACCACCGGTCGATCACCCGGTCGCCATCGTCACCGGTCACACGGTCGAGCTCGCGCACCGCGGCCAGCGCTGGGTCTTCGCGCGGCCCGACGCGGCAGCCGACCACGGCACCGAGGAGGGCGACGGGAGCGTGGTCGCTCCGATGCCCGGCACCGTCCTCGACGTCCGCGTCGCCGAGGGCGATCAGGTCGCCGCCGGCGACGTGCTCGGCGTGGTCGAGGCGATGAAGATGGAGCTGGCGCTGAAGGCGCCGTACGGCGGCGTGGTCACCGCCGTCACCGCCGTCACCGGGTCGCAGGTGCCGCTCGGCGCCGCCCTGTTCGTCGTGGAGTCCGGCGATGAGTGAGCTCCCGCTCCCGATGGTGGTCCCCGAGCCCGGCCTGCCGTCCCGGGTGACGATCTACGAGGTCGGGGCCCGCGACGGGCTGCAGAACGAGCAGGCGCTGGTCCCGACCGAGGTGAAGGCGGAGTTCGTCCGCCGCCTCCTCGCCGCCGGGCTCCCGATCGTCGAGGCGACCAGCTTCGTCCACCCGAAGTGGGTGCCCCAGCTCGCGGACGCTGCCGAGCTGATGACCGGCCTCACGGCCGAGCTCGGCGACACGGCTCGCGGGCTGCCGGTCCTGGTGCCCAACGACCGGGGTCTCGATCGTGCGCTCGACCTCGGGTTGCGCCACATCGCGGTGTTCGCCTCGGCGACCGAGACGTTCGCGGCCAAGAACCTCAACCGCACCCTGGACTCCCAGTTCGAGATGTTCGAGCCGACGGTCGCGCGAGCGCTGGCGGCCGGGCTCGACGTCCGCGGCTACGTGTCGATGTGCTTCGGCGACCCCTGGGAAGGCCCCGTCGCGGTCGACCAGGTGGTCGAGGTCGGTCGGCGCCTGCTCGACCTCGGCTGCCACCAGATCAGCCTCGGCGACACGATCGGCGTCGCAACCGCCGGCCACGTGCGGGTCCTCGTGTCGGCTCTCGGCGCCGCCGGAGTGGGCACCGACCGGCTCGCGTTGCACTTCCACGACACGTACGGCCAGGCCCTCACCAACGTGCACGCCGGGCTGCAGGCCGGGGTGACGACGTACGACGCCTCGGCCGGCGGTCTCGGAGGCTGTCCCTACGCGCGGAGCGCCACCGGCAACCTCGCGACCGAGGACCTGGTGTGGTTCTTGACCGGTCTCGGGATCGAGCACGGTGTCGACCTGCGGGCCGTCGTCGACACCAGCACCTGGATGGCGTCCCACCTCGGACGGCCCAGCCCGTCCGCCGTGGTGAGAGCGCTGGCACAATCACCGGCATGACCAGGGTCGTCCACCTGCACATCGGTGCACCGAAGACGGGGACGACCTACATCCAGACCCGGCTGGGCCGGAACACCAAGACGCTTGCCGACCACGGCGCCCACTTCCCGTCGACGTCGCGGCTGGCGCGGCCGGAGCTGGCGCAGTTCCGTGCCGCGCTCGACCTCACCGAGCAGGACTGGGGTGGCGCGCCGGGTCACGCGGACGGCGCCTGGGACGCCCTGATGCGGCGCACCCGCCGGCTCGACGGCAACGTCATCATCAGCCACGAGATCCTCGCGCCGGCGAAGGCGGCGATGATCGAGCGCGCGATGAAGGACCTGGCCGGCAGCGAGGTCCACATCGTCTACTCGGCGCGCGACCTCGCGCGGCAGCTGGCCGCCGCGTGGCAGGAGAGCGTCAAGCAGGGCCGGGCCTGGACGTTCCGCAAGTTCCTCCGCCGGTCACGGATGGGCAAGCCGTTCATGATGCAGGCCTTTGACATCCCGGACGTGCTGTCGTCGTGGGGCGTCGCAGTGCCGCCGGAGCGCATCCACCTCGTCGTCGTACCCGCCGCTCGACCGGACGGCTCCGACGAGCAGGACACGCTGTGGACCCGGATGTGCCGGGCCTTCGACATCGACCCGGCGTGGGCGCCGGTCGAGAGCGAGACGACGAACAAGTCCCTCGGAGTCGCGGAGACGCAGGTGCTGCGCCAGCTCAACCAGGTGCTCGGCCGCAAGGTCGCACGCGAGGGGGAGTACGACGAGCTGCTGCGGCGGATGGTCGCCGACGGCACCCTGTTCCATCACCGGTCGGCGCCGGTCACCCTCCGACCGGACAGCTACGAATGGGTCGAGGAGCGCACCGAGCGATCGCTGGAGTGGATCACCGCCAGCGGCATCGACGTCGTCGGCGATGTCGACGAGCTGCGCCCCCGGCGACCGGACTCCGACCAGTCCTGGCACAACCCCGACCGGGTCAAGAAGCAGGCGATCACCCGCGCCGCCGTCAGCGCCCTCAGCAGCATGACCGCCGAGGCCGCCCGCCGCCCGGACCCGCACGGCCTCGCCGTCCGCGCCACCCGCGAGCTCAAGCGCCGCCTGGAGCCCTAGCCTCAGCGAGTCTGCGGACGAGCAAGGAACTCCCGGTCGGCGTAGCGGCCGACCTTCCAGGTGCCGTAACCGTCGACCCCGGCACCGACGAGCCCGCCGACGACGGGGACCCGCTTGCCGACGGTCGTCGCGAGCCGCTTGCCGATCACCCGGCTGATCAGGTCGGTGGCGACGGCGGAGGTGATGGTCTGGTCGAGCGCGGGGTCGTGGGACGGTGCGGTGGCCAGTGCCATCGGGGGCGCCGGCAGCTGCAGCTTCTTCACCATCTTGCGGACGGTGTCCTCGCCGACGATCGTCACGAGGATCGCGTTGAGCACCCGCGGGTCCTCGAGGTCGTAGCCGCGCAGGTGGGCGATCCCGGCCACCATCCGGCACTGGATGAGCGCCAGCCCGGTGATGTTCGCCGGGGCCACGACGGCTGCCGTGATCAGCCCACCGACGTTGGTGAGCAGGCCACCGAGCCCGGCATAGCGGACGTGGTTCTCGATCACCTCGTGGATCGCCTTCTGGACGTCTCCGTTCTGCTCGCGCAGCTGCGCCTCGGCAGCCTGGGCCGCCGGCGGCAGCGGGCCGACGCCGACGATCGCCCGGTGCAGGGCCTCGCGCACGAACGACGAGGTCAGGCCGGGCGCGAGCTCGGTGACCTTCGGCACGAGGGTGCGGGCGGCCTGGCCCGCCAGAGCCCGTTTGACGCTTGGCATGGACAAATCCTAGGCGTGCGGTCGAAGCCAGGCTCCGGCGGGACGTCGTACCGTCACCCTCGATGAACCCGATCGAGCCGCCGCCGACACCGTGGGAGATGCCGTCCCGCGAGCAGCTCGCTGCCCTCGAGTCCGACGACGACCTGGTCGCGGTGGGTGCCGATCTCGAGCCGGGGACGCTGCTGACGGCCTACCGCAGCGGGGTGTTCCCGATGCCGGAGCCGGCCCGGCCGCGACTGCGTGCGCGGGTGACGGCGCCGACCATCGGCTGGTGGTGTCCCGCGCGCCGCGGGATCCTGCGCCTCGACGGGCTGCACGTCTCGCGTTCCCTGCGCAGGTCGGTGCGCGACTACGAGATCCGGATCGACACCGCGTTCGACGAGGTCGTTGCCGCCTGCGGCGATCCACGGCGGCCGGGGGCCTGGATCGACGTCGGGATCCGCGATGCCTACGGCGAGCTGCACCGGCTCGGTTGGGCGCACTCGGTCGAGGCCTGGCAGGACGGCCGGCTGGCCGGCGGTCTGTACGGCGTCGCGATCGGCGGGCTGTTCGCCGGGGAGTCGATGTTCCACCGGTCCCGGGACGCGTCGAAGGTCGCGCTGGTCGCGCTGGTCGACCGGCTCCTCGACGGACACGCGGCGGACCGGCTGGTCGACGTGCAGTGGTCGACCCCGCACCTGGAGAGCCTGGGCGTGGAGGAGATCGAGCGCCGGGAGTACCTGGAGCGGCTGCCCGATTTGCTCGGCGTTCCGCAACCCGACGTGTTTGCGCAACTCGCCCGTGGGGGAGAAGGCCTTCCGGCAACCGGCGGACCTCAATAGTCTGCCGAAAGGCGGGCCGACCAGGGCTGCCCGTTCCCGACCCGGTGCACGCGGCATCGCGTCATCCCGAAAGGAATCTCCATGACTCGCATCAAGCGTCCCGTCGCAGCTGTCGGCGCGGCCGTGCTCCTCGGCTTCTCGCTCAGTGCCTGCGGCGGGGCTCCTACCGACGCGTCCAAGGACGACTTCTGCGATGCGGTCAATTCCGACGCCCTCGCCGACGTCGACTTCTCGGACGAAGACGCCTACCTCGACGCTGTCCAGGAGCAGGCGGAGGAGCTGGAGGACGTTGGCACGCCGGACGACATCTCGGACGACGCCCGTGAGGGCTTCGAGATCTATGTCGACGCGATCGGCGACCTCGACTCCGACGACCTCGAGAACCCGGAGGACCTCGAGGGCGAGTTCTCCGATGACGAGAACGAAAAGGTCGGCGAGTTCTTCACCTACCAGGCCGAGACCTGCACCCCGGAGATCCCGGACATCGAGGACCTCACCGACGCCCCGACCGAGTGATCTGATCTCTCTCCAGCGAACGGCCGGCCCCGTGGGGCCGGCCGTTCGTCGTCTCCGGGGTGCGTAGGGTGCCGAGCGTGATCCACCTCCAGCGCACCGCTTCCCTGGGCGCCGCCGGTGTGCTCGCGCTCGCCCTGGGCGGCTGCGGCGGACCGCCGAGCGACGCCTCGAAGACGGAGTTCTGCGCCGCGACGACCGACCGGTCGTGGGCCGACGACCTCGGCACCGACGCGGACGGCGACGACATCTCCGACGCGTTGCGGGAGTGGGGCGACGAGCTCGACGACATCGGCACCCCGGAGGGCATCTCCGGCGACGCTCGCGAGGGCTTCGAGTACACCGTCGACTACCTACGCCACGTCGATCCCGACGACTTCGACGACCTCGGCGACGCCGCGCCCGCCAACGACGACCTCTCCGACGACGAGCAGGAACGGGTGACGGCCTTCAACGAGTACGTCGCCGAGACGTGTCAGCCCGAGCTCGGCGTCGACCTGCCCGAGGCCACCGACGGCTGACCGGTCGACCGGCCCACCGACCGGCCCACCGACCGGCCCACCGACTGGCCCACCGACTGGCCCACCGACTGGCATTGAGCGGCGTGCCACGATTGCCGTGATGCGTCCCTTACTCCGACCGATCCTTGCGGGCCTGGCCCCCGTGCTGCTGATGGCCTTACTGGCCGCGTTCGTCAGCGGCTGCTCCTCCGACAGCGACCCGGACGCCGACGGCCCGACCGTCACGGCGACCGGCGAGGAGGAGACGGCCAGCACCTCGACCGACACTCCGACCACCGGAGCGCCCAGCACCCCGCCCGACCGGCCGGAGGCGGTGGACGCCGTGTGCACGCCGTACACCGCGATGGTCAGCGCGATCAACGAGGCCGCGAGCAGGTCGACCGATCCCGACGAGGTCGCCGCGGAGATCGGCCCGGTGCTGAAGGAGTACGCCGCGCAGGTGGCTGACCTGGAGCCCCCGCCCGGGCTGCCCGACGAGACCTGGCTGGGGGTCGTTGCGCTCGCGACGCAGCTCGCGAACCTGCCGGATCAGCCGACAGACGCGGAGATCGAGGCCGTCGAGGGTCAGCTCAGCGAGGAGGAGCGAGAAGCCCTCAACGACGCGTTCGTCTGGTTCCAGACCAACTGCGTCTGACCGCCGCGCCGCGCCTCAGGCGACGTACGCCGCAGCGCCCGAGTCGGTCACCAGCGCCCGACCGGCCGCCTCCCAGTCGAGCAGCCCGCCGTCGAGGTTGAACGCGTCGTGGCCGTACTGGGCGAGGTAGCCGACAGCGTGCGCCGACCGCGCACCGACCTTGCAGACGACCAGCAGCTGACCCTCGGGCATCTCGGACACCCGGGTCGGCAGCTCGTGGAGCGGGATGTGCAGGGACCCGGCGATGTGGCCCGCCTGCCACTCGACGTCCTCGCGGACGTCGATGACGGTGACCCCGTCGGGGAGCGGGTCGGGGATGCCGTCGATCGCGACGGTGGGAATGCGCATTGGTGTCTCTTCTCCTGGGCTACTTGAGCAGCTTGCTCATCCGGCGATCGGCAAGGGGCTTGCCGCCGGTCTGGCAGGTGGGGCAGTACTGCAGGCTCGAGTCCGCGAACGAGACCTCACGCACGGTGTCGCCGCAGACCGGGCAGGCCTGTCCGGTGCGGCCGTGGACGGCGAGGTTGGACTTCTTCTCGGCCTTGAGCTCGCTGGCGGCCAGGCCGCGGGACCGGTCGACCGCGTCGCCGATGGTGTCCTTGATCGCTGCGAACAGCGTCGCGAGCTCGTCGTCGGTGAGGCTGTTGGCCGGCTTGAACGGACTCATCCGAGCGGCGTGCAGGATCTCGTCGGAGTAGGCGTTGCCGATGCCCGCGATGGTGCCCTGGTGGCGCAGCACGCCCTTGACCTGCTTGCGACCCTCGGACTCCAGGATCGCAGCGAGCACGTCACGGGTGAACGCGTCCTCGAGCGGATCCGGGCCGAGCCGGCGGATGCCCTCGACGTCGTCGGGGGAGCGGACCAGGTAGAGCGCGAGCGACTTCCGGGTGCCTGCCTCGGTCACGTCGAGCCCGGACGTCAGCCCATCGACCTCGTCGAGGACCACCCGGACCGCGAGCGTCGACTTCGTGCTGGGCTTGGGTGGGATGGCCGGCACCTCGTCGCGCCACCGCACCCACCCCGCCCGGGCCAGGTGGAAGATCAGGTGCAGACCGCTCGCCTCGATGTCGAGGAACTTCCCGTGGCGTCGTACGTCGTCGATCAGGGTGCCCTCGATCGCGGCCAGCCGCGGGTCGTAGGTCTTCAGCGCGCTGAACGCCGCGATGTGGACCTTGGTGATCGCACGGCCACTCAGCCGGCCCCGGAGATCCAGAGCCAGCGCCTCCACCTCGGGCAGTTCTGGCACGGCACCCAGGTTAGTGGGCCAGATCGACAGGAGTAGTGACAGGCGTTGCCCGGCAACGCATGATGAGCCATGGCCGCTGTACGACCGCTGCCCCGGACGGGCTCGATCTTCTTCGACGCCCGCGGCGCCGATCGCGCGATGCGGGTGAGCTGGCACGAGGAGGCCGACCTCGTCGTCGTGTCGCTCTGGCGCGGCAACGTGTGCACCGGCAGCTTCCGGCTCGCCGGGGACGACGTCCCGGACGTGATCGACACTCTGGTGGAGGCGCTCCGGAAACGGCGCACGGCGACGCCCGGTTCCGCTCTCGGTGACGTCGGCTGACGGGGAGTCACCGCACGGCGATCAAGACGCTCAGGACGGCCAGGCAGAGCAGGCCGGCGATCCCGAGCATGAGCGCGAACCGTGCCGCAACGCGGGGAGTCTCGGAGCCCTGGATCGGGTCTCCCGAACGCACCGCCACGGTCCGCAGCAGCCCTACGGGCAGCGCACCGAGGGTCACGATGAGCGCCACCCACCAGGCGTACAGGAGTCCGTCCATCCGAGGACAGTGCCCGATCGGCTCGATCCGACACGCTAGCGGCCTCTAAGGATCCGGCTAGACACCTCGATACGGTCCGATCGTGGACCCGATCCGGAATCCCTATGCGCCCGGCGCCGGCCAGCGGCCGCCCGAGCTGGCCGGCCGTGACGAGCAGCTCACGGCGTTCGACGTCGTGCTCGAGCGGGTCGCCCGCGGTCGCCCGGAGCGGTCGCTGGTGCTGACCGGCCTCCGCGGGGTCGGCAAGACGGTGCTGCTGAACGCGTTGCGGTCCGCCGCGGTCCGCAAGGGCTGGGGCACCGGCAAGCTCGAGGCCCGTCCCGACCAGTCGCTGCGGCGACCGCTCGCCGGTGCGCTGCACCAGGCGGTCCGCGAGCTCGGCCACCCCAACCCGGAAGAGGTGGACCACGTGCTCGGCGTCATCCGCTCCTTCGCCGAGCGCGAGGCCGGCACCGACGCCAAGCTCAAGGACAAGTGGAGCCCCGGGATCGCGGCACCGCCGGTCCGCGGCCGGGCCGACTCAGGTGACATCGAGATCGACCTGGTCGAGCTGCTGACCGACGTCGGCGGCCTCGCGGCAGACAAGGGACTGGGCATCGGGGTGTTCGTCGACGAGATGCAGGACCTCGGAGCGGCCGACGTCTCCGCACTCTGCGCGGCCTGCCACGAGCTGAGCCAGTCCGGCCTGCCGGCCATCGTCGTCGGCGCCGGACTGCCGCACCTGCCCGCCGTGCTCTCCGCATCGAAGTCCTACTCCGAACGCCTCTTCTCCTACCAGCGGATCGACCGGCTCAGCCGTGAGGCCGCCGACCGCGCGCTGGCAGCGCCGGCAGCCGAGGAGGAGGCGGCGTACGACGACGCGGCGCTGGCCGCGATGTACGCCGCGACCGGCGGCTACCCCTACTTCATCCAGGCCTACGGCAAGGCCGTCTGGGACCTGGCGCCGCGCACGCCGATCATCGCCGACGACGTTGCGGTGGCCGCGCCCGAGGCCGAGCGCGAGCTGGCGGTGGGCTTCTTCGGGTCCCGCTACGAACGGGCGACGCCGGGAGAGCGCGACTACCTCCGCGCGATGGCCGATGCGGACGAGGGCATCGATCCGGTCGGAGCCGTCGCCACCGCGGACGTGGCCGTCGTGCTCGGGAAGAAGCCCCAGTCGCTGTCACCGGCGCGCGACAGCCTCCTCAAGAAGGGGCTCATCTACTCCGGGGAGCGCGGCCGGATCGCCTTCACCGTGCCGCACTTCGGGAGGTACCTCCGGACTCAGGGCTGACCGGTGATCGGGTCCAGCACGCAGTCGGGGACCGAGGCCAGGTCGGTGCACTCCTGCTCCGGCTCGTTCGGGGGGTTGCTCGGAGGCTGCGGCGTGGGGGACGGTCCCGGATCCAACGAGGGGTCGGGTTCGGCGGGGGTGGTGGGGTCGGTGCCCGTCGGGGTGGAGTCGCCGCCGTCGCCCTCCGGCTCCTCGGAGGTGCCGATCGGCTCGTCGACCGCCGCGTCGGAGGGGTCCGGCTCGCGGGTGCGGGGAGCGTCCGACTTCTCGACGACGCGCGAGCGCTGGATGTTGTAGACCTGGGAGTCGCCTGGGTCGTTGGGCTGGACGACGTTGGGGGGCGGCGACTTCTCATCCTTGCCACCGGCCTCGGCCAGGCCGAGCGCCCACGCGCCGACCAGTGCGGCGAGGATCACGACCGCACCGCCGCGCATCAACCAGGTCCTACCGCGCAAGATGCTCATCGGTGCACTCCATCGGTCCCGAGTTCAGGCTCCCCGGCCGCTGATCCTACGGCCGGTCACGCCCAGACCGAAACCTGGTAGCTCAGCTCGCAGCCTTCGGGCGGACGCGCGCATCCGTTCCCGCCGGTCGGCATCGCGCTCCTCGCGCGTGCGGCCGCCGTAGGTCCGGGAGGCCTGGTTCATGCCCGCACCTTGGACATGTTCCCCACTACGACGGTCGCGCCCCGGTCCTCGTCACGGCGGACGACCGCCGTGAGCCCGGCCGCGGCGAAGGCAGCCGTAGCCGCCTCGGCCTGGTCCGACCCCGTCTCGACGAAGACGCTGCCCGCTGGTGCGAGCCACCCCGGCGCGAGCGCCGCCAGGCGTCGTACGACGTCGAGGCCGTCGGCGCCGCCGTCGACCGTGGCGCGGGGCTCGTGGTCGCGCGACTCCGGCGGCATCGACGCGATCGCCGCGGCCGGCACGTAGGGCACGTTCGCGACGAGCACGTCGACCCGGCCGCGGAGCCCGTCGGGGAGGGGGGCATCGAGGTCGCCGTGATGGACGGTCGCGCCGAGCGGCTCGAGGTTGCGCCGGGCGCAGGCCACGGCGACCGGATCGACGTCGGCCGCGTGCAGCTCGATACCGGGGTGGCGGTGGGCCAGCGCCAGCCCGAGCGCACCCGAGCCGCAGCACAGGTCGACCACGACCGCCGCCGCCGGTCGAGGTGCGAGCCCGGCGGCCTCCGACGCGAGCTCGACCAACAGCGCGGTCCGCTGTCGCGGGATGAAGACGCCGGGATCGATCGTGACCCGGACGCCGGCGAAGTCGACCCACCCCACGACGTACTCCAACGGCTCGCCGGCCACCCGGCTCGCGACCAGCTCGTCGAGCTCAGCACCACCGGCCGCCGCCTCGAGCACGGCGGCTTCGTTCTCGGCGAACACGCAGCCTGCGGCGCGCAGCTGCTGGACGAGGTCGGCAGACACGTCGCGGACCTTACCGGGGCCGGGGCGATACCGCTGTCAGCGGATCTGCCTGCGGCAGAACCCCCTTGGGAACGTGCAATTCGTGCCGCACGGTGGAGTCATGAGCACCCACACACCGGAGCGACCACTGCTGATGGTCGACGACCAGCTGACCTCCCGGCTGCTGCAGCAGCGGATCATCGTGCTCGGCCAGGAGGTCGACGACCACGTCGCCAACCGGCTCTGCGCTGCCCTGCTGCTGTTGTCTGCCGAGGACCCGCACCGCGACATCAGCCTCTACATCAACAGTCCCGGAGGCTCGGTCACCGCAGGGCTGGCGATCTACGACACGATGCGGATGATCCCCAACGACGTGAGCACCCTCGCGATGGGGCTGGCCGCGAGCATGGGCCAGTTCCTGCTGACCGCAGGGACGCCGGGGAAGCGCTACGTCCTCCCGCACGCCGAGGTGCTGCTGCACCAGGGCTCCGCGGGACTGGGAGGCACCGCGATCGACATCGAGATCCAGGCCGAGCGCTTGGAGCGGATGAAGGACCTGATGATGCGGCTGACCGCCGAGCACACCGGCCAGCCGGTGGAGACGGTCGAGCGGGATGCCCGTCGCGACAAGTGGTTCACCGCCGAGGAGGCGCGGGACTACGGGCTCGTCGACGCCGTGCTCACCGACGTCCGGGCGGTCGCCCCGACTCGTCCGACGGTGGCGTTCGGCGGTGCGCAATGAGCAGCTACACGATCCCGAGCGTGATCGAGAAGACCACGCGGGGTGAACGGGCGGTCGACATCTACAGCCGGTTGCTGAGCGACCGGATCATCTACATCGGCACCGAGATCGACGACGGCGTCGCCAACGTCGTGATCGCGCAACTGCTGCACCTGGAGGCCGAGAGCCCCGACAGCCCGATCAGCCTCTACCTCAACTCGCCGGGTGGCGCGGTGACGGCGATGCTCGGCATCTACGACACGATGCAGTTCGTGCGGGCGCCGGTGGCGACGACGTGCATCGGCCAGGCCGCGTCGTCCGCGGCGGTGTTGCTGGCGGCCGGGGCACCTGGCCGGCGGTCGGTGCTCCCGCGGGCGCGGGTGATCCTCCACCAGCCGTCGGGCAGCGGACAGGGCACGCTGCCCGACCTGGCGGTGCAGGCGAAGGAGATCGCGCGGCTGCGCGCGACGATGGAGGAGGTGCTCGCGAGCCACACCGGGCAGACCTTGGCGCGGCTCCGCGAGGACACGGATCGTGACCTCATCCTCGACGCGCCCGGGGCGGTCGCCTACGGCCTCGTCGACTCCGTGCTCGTCTCCCGCAAGGCCGCGGCCTGAGGGGTCGTCCACGGCTGCTCCGGCATCAGCACCCAACCCACCAGGTAGACCAGGATCGGCGAACCGGCGCCGAGGACCGTCGCTGCTACCAGCACGATCCGGACCAGGTTCGCGTCGAGGCCGGTGTACTCGGCGAAGCCGCCGCAGACGCCGGCGAAGACCTTGCTGTCGCGGCTGCGCGTCAGGGTGCGCGGGGCCGGCTGGGCGGGGGACGGGGCCGGATAGGGCTGGTAGCTGCTCATGGATCAAGCGTGCGACGTCGCGGGCCCTCGCGACATCGGGATCGACCCTGAACGGCCCCTGATCTGCCGCAGCTAGGCCGCGAGGCAGACCGGCCCGCGCAACCGCCGCGCCACTCGCAGGGTCAGGTCGGCCAGGCGCAGTCCG
This sequence comes from uncultured Actinomycetota bacterium, assembly GCA_963846535.1. GTDB lineage: Bacteria > Actinomycetota > Actinomycetes > Propionibacteriales > Nocardioidaceae > Nocardioides. The sequence goes on along the minus strand of CAWJWK010000008.1, from coordinate 279,003 downwards.
AGGGCACCGGCGACGGCGGCCAAGACCTCCGAGCTCGGCTCCTTCCGGCCCCGTTCGACCTCGGAGAGGTACTGCACGGAGATCCCGGCGTGCTCGGCGACATCGGCCAGCGTCCGCTCGCTGCGGTGGCGCTCCTGGCGCAGCTCGTCGCCGGCCGCCTCGCGCCACAGCGGCTCCACCGGCGCCGGCTCGGGGGCCGGCGTTGACGGGAACCGGATGACTTCACCCATGGGGTGACGTTAGGCCGCGCACGGTGCACGGGACAGCCTGTTCGCTCCCGGCGTACGGGTGTCAGGAGGGACGCACTAAGGCATCATGCTGCCCATGCGGCCGCAGGTCGTCGCCCACCGGGGCGCGAGTCATGAGATCGCCGAGCACACGCTGAGTGCCTATCTCCAAGCCCTCGACGCGGGGGCAGGAGCACTTGAGTGCGACGTCCGGCTGACCGCGGACGGACACCTGGTCTGCGTGCACGACCGCGACCTCCGTCGTACGTCGGGAAACCGCGGCCTGGTCTCGACGATGGACCTGGCCGAACTCAACGAGCTCGACTTCTCGACCTGGAAGAACCCGTGGGCCGACCTCGACGACGAGGCGCCCGACCGCGACGAGACGCTCGACGGAGTGCTGACGCTGCGCAAGCTGTTGGAGACCGTCGCCGACTACGAGCGGCGGGTCGAGGTGGCGATCGAGACCAAGCACCCGACCCGGTTCGGCGGCCTGGTCGAGAAGCGGCTGGTCGAGATGCTGCGCGAGTTCGGCTGGGAGACCGCCGCGTCGCCGGCGCGGGTGATGAGCTTCTCGTTCTCCGCGCTGCAGCGGGTGGAGCGGCTGGCGCCCGAGGTGCAGATCGTGCAGCTCGTCGACAAGCCGGCGGTCTGGCCGATGCTGCGACGGGTCATCAGCGGCGGGGCGATCATGGGACCCGGCATCTCGCTGCTCCGGGAGCACCCGCGGGTCGTGGACAGCATGGCCCGCGACGGCCGCGTGATGCACGTCTGGACGGTCAACAACGAGGCGGACCTCGAGCTGTGCCTGAAGATGGGGGTGCGCGCGGTGATCACCGACCGGCCGTCGTACCTGCTCGACCTGCTCGACCAACGCGGTGAGGTGGCCGGGTAGGACCGGCCGATAGGTTCTGGGGCCATGGCCAAGAAGAACCGCGCGAAGACGCGCGTCGCCGAGACCACCGCGCCCGGCGAGGTCGGCCCGCGGCAGCCCTGCCCGTGCGGCTCCGGCAAGCGCTACAAGGCGTGCCACGGCGCTCCCGGGGGCGGCACCGTGTTCGTGAAGCGCCCGTTCGAGGGGCTCGCGTCCGAGTGCGACCTGGTGGCGATGCGCGAGCTGGTGCCTGCGGCGACGGCAGCACTGCCCTTGGCCGGCGAGCACGCCGGCCGCACCGTGCGGGTCTGCACCCTGCTGCCGATGGCCGCCCCGGCGATGGTCCGGGAGAGCGGCGAGGTCTGGCTCGGTCTCCAGGTCCAGCACGGCTTCGGTGACCCGTCGCGTGACCTCGCGGCCGTCCTGCTCGCCGCGCTCGACGCCGAGCCCGGCACGCCCATGATCGGCCTCACCGAGCCGCCGGGCAGCGGCCCGCGACTGCAGGACCTGGTGACCGACGAGGCCCTGCAGATCGAGATCCATGACGGTTTCGACTTCTGGGTCTCCGACGTCGAGGACTCGGACGACCTGGCCGCAGCGCTCGAGCAGGCGCAGGGCGCCGCATCGCCGACCGCCCGCCTGGCATCGGTCGCGGCGGCGTACTGGACGCACCTGGGCGACAAGGAGTTCCTGCGCTGGGTGATGCCCGAGCCCGAGGACGACCTGCTCGACGCGTTCGCCCGGCTCCACGTCGCCGGCACCGACCGAGTCGTCGACGGCGCCCGGCTGATCGGCATGTTCCGCGCGCACGGCGTGGTCGCGCCGGTCTGGGAGCTAGCGCCCGGGACCGGGGTCGAGGGCGTCGAGGACGGCGCGGCCGAGCTGCACGCCCGGCTCGACGCCGCACTCGCGGCCGACGCCGAGCTGACCACCGAGGAGCGGTCGGCGCGGGCTGGGCTGGCGAACCGTCAGGTCACCATCCGCTGATCGGAACCGTCAGCGGCCCTGGATCACCCAGGTGTGCAGCCGCGAGTAGCCCTTCACCGACACCCGGCGCAGCCGCCGGAAGCGGTACGACGACTCGGCGGTGTCGTGCTCGTCGGAGTCGTCGTCCTCGGTGCCGGTGAGGGCTTCGTACATGCCGCGGTCGACGAGCACCGACCCGGGGCGGGCCACGCTCGTGAGGCGCGCGGCGATGTTGACCGTCGGACCGAACACGTCGCCGAGCCGGGTGACCACCTCGCCGAAGGCGACGCCGGCCCGCACTGCTGGGAAGTCGTCGTCATCGTCGGCGCCGCGCCGGGTCAGCTCGAGCGCCATCGCCGCAGCGTCCTGGGCGGTGTCGACGACGATGAGCAGCTCATCGCCGATGTTCTTGATGATCCGGCCGTGGTGCTCGATGACGATGTCCAGCGCGGCGGTCTCGAATGCCTCCAGCCAGGCGACCAGCTCGCGCTCGGACAGGGTCCGCGAGCGTGAGGTGTAGCCGACGATGTCGACGAAGCAGACCGCTCGGCTGGTGCGGTCTCCGTTGCCGGCGACGGCGAGCAAGCGCGACGCGACGCTCAGCAGGTGCCGGCGCCACACGAAGTTCTGCAGGTCCTGGACCCGCGGCAGGACCTCGTCGGCCAGGCCGATGAGCCCGTCGGTCGGATCGATGCCGATCTCGAGGGCCGCGTCGGCGAGCAGGCCGACCTGCCATTCGGCCAGCCGGGCGAAGCTGCGGCCGAGGGTGCGGACCAGCCCGTCCTGGCGGTCCTCGTCGATCACCCCGAGGTTGATCAGGTCTTGGGTGAACCGGAGCGCCTGGACGTCGCCCTGGGTGAAGGCGCGCTCCTCGGGCTCGGCATGGGCGAAGCCGAGCAGGTGCCAGAGCTCGCGGGCGACCTCCAACGGGACGCCGGCCTGCTCGGCCACCTCGATCTGGGTGAGGCTGGGCCGCTCGCCGAGCAGGCGCTCCTCGAGCGCGTCGAGCTCACCCGGACCGGCCGACGGCGGGTCTGCCTTCACCACCGGCGGGTCGGGTTCTGGCACGTCAGGCGAGCGCGGTCAGCTGACGCGTGCCTGGGCGACCTCGACCAGGGCCGCGTGGAAGGACGGCATCTCCTTGTCCAGTGCGAGCAGCGTCTCGTCGGTGAGGTGGATGGTGTCGAGGGGCGTGAGCGCGACGATGGTCGCGTTGCGCAGCTTGTGGCCCATGATCGCGGCCTCGCCGACGATGTCACCGGCGCCGAGCTGCGCGATCTCGTTGCCGTCGACCCGCACCGAGACGGTGCCGTCGAGGATGATGTACGCCTTGTCCGCAGGAGTGTCCTTCCAGATCGGGGACCAGCCCTCCGGAAGATGCACGCGGCGACCCACCCCACTGATCTTTGCGACCTCTTTGGGTGTGAAGTGCTCGAAGAACGTTGCCATGCTGACCCTTTCGCTGCGGTCTCCCCATGTTGCGCGGCGCCCGCGCTGAAGTGACTTTATCCGCAACGCGGCGTCCGGGGCACGCGTCTGGAGATGTGACCTAGGGCAACGGGTCGCGCACGATGGGACAGCTCATGCAGCGCGGGCCACCCCGGCCCGACCCCAGCTCGGAGCCCGCGATCCGGATGACTTCGATGCCCGCGGCCTCGAGCCGGCTGTTGGTGCCGTCGTTGCGCTCGTAGGCGACGGCGAGCCGCGGCGCGAGCGCGAGCGTGTTGTTGCCGTCGTCCCACTGCTCCCGCTCGGCGGTCACCGGGTCGAGACCGGTGTCGATCTGGTGCAGGGTGTCGAGCTGCATCGCCTTCGCCGCCGCGACCAGGAACGGCGCGGGCGCGGCGACCTCCAGCTCGAGGTGCGCCGGGTCTGCGTCGGGGCGCCGGGTGACGGCATACGCCGTCAGCGTGTCGGCGACGTTGGGATACATCACGACCTTGTCGACGTCGACCATGGTGCACACGGTGTCGAGGTGCATGGTCGCGCGCTCCTGCGCGATGGGTACGGCGAGGACGGTCTCGGCCAGCCCCGACTCGAAGACCTGGCGCGCGAACCGCTCGGCCCCCGCCGGCGTCGTACGCTCCCCGACGCCGACCGCGATCACGCCTGGCGACAGCAGCATGACGTCGCCGCCCTCGACGTGCTCGAAGTGGTGGCCGAGGATCCGCGGGCTGTCCGCGAAGCGCGGGTGCAGGCGGTAGATCAGCTCGGTGAGCTGGGTCTCGCGCTTGCGGGCCGGCATCGCCAGCGAGGTGATCGCGACCCGGTCCCGCACCCACACCGAGGAGTCGCGGGTGAAGAGCAGGTTGGGCAGCGGGTCGACCAGGAAGTCGTCGAAGCCCAGCAGGGTGGTCACCAGCCCGAAGCCGCCGCGGACCTCGTCGTTGCGGATCCCGGCAGTCAGGTAGACCGCCAGCTCCTCCGGGGTGGCGTCGCCGAGGAAGTCGCGGAGGTAGAGGCGGAGCGTCTCGCCGAGATCGAGGTCGGTGAGTGCCGTCTCGATCGCGACCTCCCTGGCCTCGGCGTCGACGAGGGTCTCGGTCAGCAGCTCGCTGAGGTAGAGCACCTCGACGTCGCGCTCCCGCAGCGCGGCGGCGAACGCGTCGTGCTCGTCCTGCGCCCGCGACACCCACGGCACGCCGTCGAACAGCAGCCGGTCGTTGTTGCGCGGCGTGAGCCGCTGGAGCTCGGTGCCGGGCCGGTGCAGCATCACCGTGCGGAGCCGCCCCACCTCGCTGTCCACACCAGCGCTGGCGGGGTTCGCCGTCGTCTCGGTCATGTCGGGCACCTTAATGGATTGTCAGACAATCGTCGTGGTCGGCGGCGCGGGACGTCCTACACCTCGCACCTCCGGCGGTGCCTACCGTATGACGTCGGCGGCCAACAGTCCCGCGCGGCGCCGTGCAGGCTCACCGGCGTCTCAGCCCCGGTACGGGTCGGCCGGGTAGACGCCGAGGATCTTGACATCGGTCGTGAAGAAGGCCAGCTCCTCCAGCGCGCGCTTGAGGCCGGGGTCGTCCGGGTGCCCGTCCGCCTCGGCGAGGAACTGGGTCGCGGCGAACTCCGCGCCGACCATGTAGCTCTCCAGCTTGGTCATGTTGATGCCGTTGGTGGCGAAGCCGCCGAGCGCCTTGTAGAGCGCGGCCGGCAGGTTGCGCACGTTGAAGACGAAGGTCGTCACGACCCGCCCGCTGTCGCTCGGGGCAGCGACGAAGTCGCGGGAGAGTACGACGAACCGCGTGGTGTTGTGGTCCTCGTCCTCGACGTCGGACCGGAGGATCTCGAGGCCGTAGATCTCGGCGGCGAGCGGCGGGGCGATCGCGGCCTGGGTGGGGTCGGCGGCCTCGGCGACCTCGCGGGCCGCACCGGCGGTGTCGCCGGAGATCAGCGGCTTCAGGCCGAGCTCGCGGATCACCTTGCGGCATTGTCCGAGGGCGTGCACGTGGCTGTGGACCGTGCGGATCGTCTCCGTCGTCGCACCCGGCGCCGCCATCAGCGAGAACTCGATGCGCAGGAAGTGCTCGGCCACGATGTGGAGGTCGGACTCGGGCAGGAAGTGGTGGATGTCGGCCACCCGGCCGGCGATCGAGTTGTCGATCGGGATCATCGCCAGGTCGGCATCGCCCTTCGTCACCGCTGCGAAGACGTCCTCGAACGAGGCGCACGGCACCGACTCCCAGTCCGGGTAGTGCTGCTTGCAGACGAGGTGGGAGTTCGCGCCGAGTTCTCCCTGGTAGGCGATGCGAGGCATGCGGCAAGGGTAGTGGGACTTACCATCGGCCCATGCCGACGCTGCTCGCGAGCATCGCCCTGTTCGTCGCCGTCGCCGCGCTGGCGCTGGCTTTGGTGTCCTGGCTCCGGTTGCGCCCGACAGCCGACGGCGAGCTGCCTGCCGACGTACTCGGTCTGCGTCGCGAGGTCTCCGCGCTCCGCAAGGAGGCCGGCGGTGTGCTGCGCCACCTCGCGGTGGTGCGCTACGACGCGTTCGAGGAGATGGGCGGCCGGCTCTCGTGGTCCCTCGCCCTTCTCGACGACGGCGGTGACGGCGTGGTCCTCACCTCGATCCGCGGCCGCAACGAGGCCCGGACCTACGCCAAGAGCGTGGTGTCGTGGCGCAGCGACCAGGAGCTGTCCCCCGAGGAGACCGAGGCCATCACCCACGCGAGGCCTTAGCGGCTAGCGCGGCACCCGCACCAGCAGGCGGCCGTGGATGCACTCCATGTGCAGCTCGTGGCCGGGCCCGATGGTGTCGCCGTCGAGCTGACGGGGCACCTCGGTCGACGCCCGTACGACGACGGTGCGGCCGGTGAACCGCGCGACGGACTCGCCGGCGCGCTCCTCCCGGCGGCTGAGCACCCGCACGACGATCGGGATCCAGCTGAGGAACCGGCGCGGGAAGAGGAGGACCACGTCGAGCTGGCCGTCGTCGATCGCGGCGTCGGGGATCAGGGTCATGCCGCCCTGCAGGCTGCCGACGTTGCCGACGACGCAGGTGCGGGCCCGGTGCTTGGTGAACTCGCCGCCGTCGATGGACACCTCGAGCCGCATGGTCGGGAACATCAGCGCCTTGAGCGCCGACCAGACGTAGGCCAGCCAGCCGACCTTCGCCTTGATGTCCTCGTTGACGCCCTCCATGATCGCGGCGTCGAAGCCCATGCCGGCCATCACCAGGAAGTGGGAGTCCTCGAGGCCGTCGCCGGTGACCTTGACCATGTCGATGGCCCGGTCCTGACCGTTGAGCGCGATGTCGATCGCGGCCCGGATGAACAGCGGGATGTCGAGGTTGCGGGCGAGCAGGTTGCCGGTGCCCGCGGGGACGATGCCGACGGGGATGCCGGTGCCTGCGAGCTCTGCGCAGACCTCGCGCACGGTGCCGTCGCCGCCGCAGACGATGACCAGGTCGGCGCCGTCGATCGACGCCTGCTCGGCCTGGCCGGTGCCGGAGTCCTCGACGGTCGTGTAGTACCAGCGCGGCGGCTTCCACCCGGACTCCGTCGCCAGCTGGTTGACGGTCGCCTCGAACTGCGCGACGTCCTCGACCTTGATCGGGTTGAGCACGACCGCAAGGTCGTTCTTGGACGGCACCGCCTGCGTCAGGGGCAGCGACGTCAGCGCGATGCTGCGGGGGAGCGGGCTGTAGAGGGCGACTCCCAGCAGCACCAGCCCGGCGCCGAGCAGGACCCCGCCGGCGATGTCGGTCCAGTAGTGCCGGCCGAGGAGGACCCGGTCGGCGCAGACGACGACCACGACGACGACCAGTCCCGCCCCGATCAACCGCCGGATGTTGGCGCGCCGGATCAGCATCACGGCGAGCACGAGGCAGAGGCCGGCCAGAACGGTCGTCTGCGACGCATGGCCGGACGGGAAGGCCCGGGAGTCGAGCAGCCCCAGGGTCTCCTGCCACTCCGGCCGGTCGCGTCCGATCAGGTACTTGAAGCCGTGCGTGAGGGCGAAGGTGGCGACCGTGACAGCGAGGATCAGCATGCTGGCGCGGCGGTGGCTCTTGACGTACATGACCGTGGCCAGCACCAGCGCGTAGAGCGCGACCGGCAGCCCCTCGAAGGCGAGCTCGATCACGCGGAGCGTGTCGCGGAGGCCCTGGTCGTCGGCCCAGCCCTCCAGGTCCCGCCCGGTGCGGTCGACGTCCATCAGCAAGGACCAGTCGGCGAAGATGCCCACGGCGAGCGCCGCGAAGAGCAACAGGCAGCCGATCGCTGCGATCAGCGGCGTCTGTCGGGGGCGGTCCAGCACGCGGGCAGGCTAACCGCTCGGCCCACTACCGTCGTACTCGTGACCACGACCCGTCGCCTCGGCGACTCAGAGCTGACCGTCTCCGCCGTCGGGCTGGGCTGCAACAACCTCGGGCGCCCCGGGACGGCGACGGAGTCGCAGGCGGGCACCGAACGGGTGGTCGGCGCTGCCGTCGACGCGGGGATCACGTTGTTCGACGTCGCGGACACCTACGGCGCTCGCCCGGGGCTCGCCGAGGAGCGCCTGGGTGCCGCGCTGCGCGGTCGGCGCGACCAGGTCGTGGTCGCGACCAAGTTCGGCATGGACATGCGCGGTGCCTACGGCCCGGATCCCGGCCCGCGCGGCAGCCGCCAGTACGTCGTCACCGCCGTCGAGGCGTCGCTGCGCCGGCTCGCGACCGACCGGATCGACCTCTACCAGTTCCACACGCCCGACCCCGCGACACCGATCGACGAGACATTGAGCGCGCTCGACGACCTGGTGCGGGCCGGCAAGGTCCGCTTCATCGGCCACTCCAACCGGGCCGGCTGGCAGATCGCCGAGGCAGAGTACGTCGCCCGGGCGCTGGGGACCGCGCGCTTCGTGTCGAGCCAGAGCCACTACAACCTGGTCGACCGCCGGGCCGAGCTCGAGGTGGTGCCGGCCTGCCGGGCGCTCGGGCTCGGGTTGCTGCCGTACTTCCCGCTCGCCAACGGACTGCTCACGGGCAAGTACGCCGACGGCACCGCTCCCGCCGGCAGCCGGCTCTCGCACACCCGCCAGCACCTTCTCGACACGGCGACGTCACCCGAGCTCCGTCGCTACTCCGAGTTCGCCGCCGGGCGGGGAGTCAGTGAGGTCACGGTCGCGATCGGGTGGCTGCTGGCACAGGAGCCGGTGGCCAGCGTGATCGCCGGAGCGACCAGCGCCGAGCAGGTGGTCGCCAATGCCGGCGCCGGCGACTGGGTGCCGATGGCAGCGGATCTGTCCGAGCTCGACGAGATCTTCCCGTCCCCCGAACCCATCTCCCCCTTCTGAGTCGAATCGACCTTCGTGGTGTCCGCGACCGCCCACAAGGGTCGAATCAACCCGCCACGAGGGTCGAATCAACAATCCCGATAGCCTCAGCGGCATGATCGACCCGCGTATCCTCCGCGACGAGCCCGACCGCGTCCGAGCCGCCCAGGCCAAGCGCGGGCTCTCCGACGACGTGGTCGATCGCGCGCTCGCCGCCGACACCGCGCGCCGTTCCGCGATCGCGACGTTCGAGACCAAGCGGGCCGAGCAGAAGTCGCTCGGTGCGCAGATCCCGAAGGCCTCCCCCGACGAGAAGCAGGCGCTGCTCGCCCGGACCAAGACACTCGCCGCCGAGGTCAAGGAAGCCGAGGCGGCGCGGGTCGCGGCCGACGACGAGTGGACCGGGACGCTCAAGGAGATCCCGAACCTCGCGGCCGACGAGGCGCCGGCCGGTGGGGAGGACGACTACACCGTGATCGAGCACGTCGGCACCCCGCGCGACTTCGCGGCCGAGGGCTTCGAGCCGCGCGACCACGTCGAGCTCGGACAGATCCTCGGCGCGATCGACATCGAGCGCGGCGCCAAGGTCAGCGGCAGCCGGTTCTACTTCCTCACCGGCGTGGGAGCGCAGCTGGAGTTCGCACTGGTCAACCTCGCGCTCGACCAGGCCCGGGCGGCCGGCTTCACCCAGGTGATCGCGCCCGCGCTCGTTCGCGGGCGGGCAATGGACGGCACCGGGTTCCTCGGCCAGGCCGCCGACGACGTCTACCGGATCGCAGGAGACGACGACCTCTACCTGGTCGGCACCTCGGAGGTCGCGATGGCGGCCTACCACTCCGACGAGATCCTCGAGGCCTCGACGCTGCCGCGCCGCTACGCGGCGTTCAGCCCGTGCTTCCGCAAGGAGGCCGGCTCGCACGGCAAGGACACCCGCGGCATCATCCGGGTGCACTGGTTCGACAAGGTCGAGATGTTCGTCTACACGACGCTCGAGGAGTCGTCCGCCGAGCACCAGCGGCTGCTCGCGTGGGAGAAGGAGTTCCTCGACAAGCTCGAACTCGCCTACCGCGTCATCGACACCGCTGCCGGCGACCTGGGCCTGTCCGCGATCCGGAAGTTCGACTGCGAGGCCTGGATCCCGACCCAGGGTCGCTACCGCGAGCTGACCTCGACCTCGAACTGCACCGACTTCCAGGCCAGGCGGCTCGACATCCGGGTCCGCAACGACGGCAAGACCGGTCCCGTCGCCACCCTCAACGGCACGCTCACCGCGATCCCGCGCGCGATCGTCGCGATCCTCGAGACCCACCAGCAGGCCGACGGATCCGTCCGGGTCCCTGAAGCGCTGCGGCCCTATCTCGGCGGTCTCGACGAGCTCAAGCCGGTGTGATGCCCGACGGGGCCTGGCGGCCGCAGCTGGTCGCGCTCGACATCGACGGCACCCTGCTCAAGTGGGTCACGGGCGGCAACGGCGGCTCGACCCACGAGGTCGTGCCGGACGCCATCCACGCCGCCGTGCAGCGGGTACTGGACGCCGGCACGCATGTCGTCCTCGCGTCCGGACGAGCCCCGCACGGCATGACCGCGATCGCCGAGCAGCTCGACCTGCGCGACCCGCTGACGCCCGACGGGCGGCTGTGGATCGTGGCGTCCAACGGCTCGGTCCTCGTGCGGCACCCACCGACGGAGATCGTGCACGAGGAGACGTTCGACGCGGCACCGGCCGTGCACGCCGTGCTCGCCCGCCACCCGGACGCACTGGTCGCCATCGAGGAGCGGGGCATCGGCTACCGGGTGTCGGCGCCTTTCCCTCCCGGCGAGCTCGGCGGTGAGCTGATCGTCACGAAGCTCGACGACCTGGTGTCCGCCCCGGTGAGCCGCGTGATCATCCGGGACCCGCAGGCGACCGCCGACGACTTCGTCGCGATGGCTGCCGAGCTCGGCCTGCACGGCACCGACTACGTCGTCGGCTGGACCGCCTGGATGGACCTGTCGCCGGTGGGTGTGTCCAAGGCGTCCGGCCTTCAGCACGTCGCCGAACGGCTCGGCATCGCCCGGGCCGACGTGCTCGCGATCGGCGACGGACGCAACGACATCGAGATGCTGACCTGGGCCGGGAGGGGCGTCGCGATGGGCCAGGCGGTGCCGGAGGTCCAGGACGCGGCCGACCATGTAACCGCGCCGGTCGACGACGACGGCGCCGCAGTCGAGCTCGACCGGTGGTTCGGTTGACCCCTGACGGCCGCCGCTAGGCTGTTCCGGTGACTGGAGCGTTGCGGATGACCCTGGCGATGGTGCTTGCCGTCCTCGCCTGCTGGGGCGTGCCGACCACGAGTGCCGCGGCCTCACGCTCGACCTCCACGGCCGTCGACTGCCCCCCTCTCGACCTCGACAACGCCACCGCCGTCCTCGAGAGCGCCGATGGCGTCACGGATGTCTTCGCCGGCACCGTACGTGAGGTCGTGCCGGTCACCAGCGTCGGCGGAGGTGAGGGCAAGGCCAACCAGAGCGGCAACGATGCGCCGTCACAGAAGCCCGACGCGAGGGTCAGCTCGTTCGAGCAGACGGTCGTCGTCAAGGACTCGTTCCGCAGCAGCGTGCGGCCGGGCGACCGGGTCCAGGTCGTCACCGAGCCCTCTGCGGACGACGGCTACGGCCGGCTCGACGAAGGTGCGGTCTACCTCTTCTTCGCGACCGTCAAGGTGGGGGTTGAGGGCTTCCACGTGGCCGCGTGCTCCGGCACGCAGCGGCTCCAGCGTGGCCTCGGCGCCCGGCTGCGCGACTTCCTCGACGTGACCTTCGCCGAGCCGGCCGACACCGTGCCGTCGTACTCGCTCTCGACTCCTGCCGACGGCGCCCGTTCGACGCCGGCACTCGGCCGGCTCGCCGCTCCGGGCGCGGCAGTTGCCCTCATCGGCGTGCTCGGACTCCTCGTCCTCGCGCGGGTCGGCTCCCGACGTACCTGATCTCCGTCAGAGGTACAGGCCCCCGCGGCCCTCTTCCTGCGACTGGTCCTGGGCCGCCGCCTGCGGCGGTGCCTCCGGGTGCATGCCCGGCGGCAGCGCGCGGCGGATCTGCTCGAACTGGGCGCGCGCTGCCATCTGCTGCGCGTAGATCGCCGTCTGGATCCCGTGGAAGAGCCCTTCGAGCCAGCCGACGAGCTGCGCCTGGGCGATCCGCAGCTCGGCGTCGGACGGGGTGGTGTCGTTGGTGAACGGGAGCGACAGCCGGTCCAGCTCTTCGACGAGCTCGGGGGCCAGCCCGGCCTCGAGCTCCTTGATCGACGCCTGGTGGATGTCGCGGAGCCGCTGGCGGCTGGCGTCGTCGAGCGGCGCGGCCTTCACCTCTTCGAGCAGCTGCCGGATCATGCTGCCGATGCGCATGACCTTCGCCGGCTGCTCCACCAGGTCGGTCAGCGCGCCGTCGCCGTCGCCGTCGCCGTCGTCGTCGCCCGCCTGGGCTGCCGCAAGGGCGCTCGCGGGCATCGAACCGACCGGTTGTCCGTCCGGCCCGATGACGACGATCTGCTGTTCGGGGGCGTCGGGAGACTGCTCGCTCATGGCTCAACAGTAGTCAGAGCGCCAGGAGCACCTTTCCGGTGTGGGTGCCGGCCTCGACGATCCGGTGTGCCTCGGCGGCGTCCGCCAAGGGCAGCACCTGGTGCACGATCGGCTTCACCTGGTCGTCGGCGACCAGCGGCCACACGTTCTCGACGACCGACGCGCAGATAGCCGTCTTCCCCTCGACCGGACGTGATCGCAGCGCGGTCGCGATCACGGCGCCGCGCTTCGACAGCAGCTGGCCGAGGTTGAGCTCGGCCTTCACGCCGCCCTGGAGGCCGATGACCACGAGCCGGCCTTCGTCGGCGAGCACGGACACGTTGCGCTCGAGGTACTTCGCTCCCATGTTGTCCAGCACCACGGCGGCGCCGCGTCCGTCGGTGTGGGCGCGGACCACCTCGACGAAGTCCTCCTCGCGATAGTCGATCGCGACCTCGGCGCCCAGCGACCGGCACAGCTCCAGCTTCTCCGGACTACCCGCTGTCGCGAACACCCGCGCACCGAGGGCCGTGGTGAGCTGGATCGCCATCGTGCCGATGCCGCCGGCTCCGCCGTGCACGAGGAAGGTCTCGCCGGGCTGCAGCCCCGCGATCATGAAGACGTTGGACCACACGGTGCACGCGACCTCGGGCAGTGCCGCGGCTGTCACCACGTCGATGCCCTCGGGGATCGGCATCACCTGGCCCGCCGGTACGACGACCCGGCTGGCGTAGCCGCCACCGGCGAGAAGGGCGCACACCGGCGTACCGACGGTCCACCCGCTCACCGCGTCACCGACCCCCGCGATGGTGCCGCTGCACTCCAGGCCGATCACGCCGGAGGCGCCCGGCGGCGCTGGGTAGAAGCCCTGCCGCTGCAGCAGGTCGGCGCGGTTGACGGCGGTCGCGGCGACGTCGATGAGCACCTCGCCCGGACCCGGCTCCGGGTCGGGCAGCTCGGTGATGGTCAGGACCTCGGGCCCGCCGGGCTCGGTCGTGGTGACGGCACGCATGTGCCCATCTTGCCGACCGGGGCGTGGCACTCAGACCAGGAGGTCCTCTTCCTCCTCGACTTCCTCGTCGATCTCGTCGAGGTGGGTCAGCTCCTCCGCGATCTCGTCGTCGGCCTCGGTGTCGTTGTCCTCGTCGGAGGTGGCGCCGGCCGGCCGGTCCCATGCCTCGGCGAGCGCCTGCACGCGGGCGGCCATCCGCTCGACCGCGTCCGGTCCGGCGTCCTTCGACCCGGCAGCCACTCCGAGCAGGAAGGCGGTCACCGGTCCGGCCGTCGGGTGCACGTTGTCGTGGGCGAGCTCGGCGAGGTCGCCCAGCAGGCTTTCGTCAGCCTCGGTGTCGACATCGAGCAGGTCGCACAACTCATCGATCCAGTCGTGGAGGTTCACCGGTCCAGAGTGACTTTTCAGACGCCCGCTGACAAGACCTGACAGGGACCTACTCGTCCAAGTCGCGAAGGTCGGTCCAGGAGTCGACGTCGCGGTGCTCGCGGCCGAGGGCCGGGACCGCCACCAGGTCAAGTGCGTCGAGCAAAGTCGAGACCGGGTGGCCGTGCCGTGCCTCGAAGTCCGGCTCCACCTCCGCGAGCCTGGCGGTGTCGACGACGAACGCAAGTTGACGCCGGAGTCCGGGATCGACCAGGACCGCGCCGTCGTGGCCGATCGCGGCCTCGTGCAACCGACGGATCGTGGTCGCGGTCAGGAACGGCATGTCAACGGCGAGGACCGCCAGCCAGGGGAAGGTCCGCAGCAGTGAGTCGCGCCCGGTCAGCAGGCCGGCCACCGGACCGCCGTACCTCGGGTCCTCGACGACGAACGTCGCGGGCCGCTCGGTCGGCACCTGCGGACCGACGACGACGACCTCGGCGGCATCGATGACAGTGTCGAGGGCGCGCTCGAGCAGGGAGCGGCCGCGGATCTCGATCGTCGCCTTGTCGGCGCCGCCGAGACGGGCCGCCTGACCGCCGGCGAGGACGATCGCGGCGAAGCTGGTCAGCCCGGGCTCGATCACCTTCCGAGTCTCGCAAACCCCCCGCCGCCCCGGAAGCGCGACGCCACGGAGGACACTGGTGGCGTGAGCAACACCACGCAGACCGAACCGGAGCGGCTGAGCCTGGCGCTGGTCCAGGCGGCCTCCGGCCTCGAGCCCGAGGAGAACCGGGCGGCCCTCGACGGGCTGACGCCGGAGGGTCCCGACCTGGTGGTCTTCCCGGAGGCGTTCGCCCGCGACTTCGGCGACGCCGGCTCCGACGTCAGCCCCTACGCAGAGTCGCTCGACGGTCCGTTCGCCTCCGAGGTGGCCAGGGTGGCCGGCAACCGCAGGAGCACGCTGGTCGCCGGCATGTTCGAGCGGAGCGCCGACCCCGCCCGGCCCTACAACACGCTGGTCGTGCGCGGCGGCGCCGCGGCGTCGTACCGGAAGGTGCACCTCTACGACTCGTTCGGCTACCGCGAGTCCGATCGGCTGACAGCCGGACCGATCGAGCCGCTGGTGGTGGAGGTCGGCGGCTGGCGGGTCGGTCTGATGACCTGCTACGACCTGCGGTTCCCCGAGTTCACCCGCCGCCTGGTCGATGCAGGAGCCGAGCTCGTCGTCGTCCCCTCCGCGTGGGTCGCGGGGCCGCGCAAGGTGCACCACTGGCGGACCCTGGTCACGGCGCGCGCCATCGAGAACACCGTCTACGTCGCCGCCGTCGGTCAGCCGGCACCGCGCTACACCGGACACTCGATGGTCGTCGACCCGCTCGGCGAGGTCGTGGCCGAGACCGGTCCCGGCGACGCCGCGGACCCGGTGGTGCTCACCGCTGAGCTGGACCGGACGACGCTGGTGGAGGCGCGTCGTACCAACCCCTCGCTCGCCAACCGGCGTCTTTGAGGCCCTAGGCTCACCGCCCGTGTCCCGTCACGCCACCCGCGCCGCTGCGGCCCCCGTCCTGAGCGGGCTCCAGCAACGGGTTGCGGGCGTAGCGGCATCGCCGCTCCCGTTGGCGACCTGGGCCGTGCTGGTCGTCGCTGGTACCGCTCTGCTCGTCTGCGCGATGGCGTCGGCCGGGCCGGACTGGCTGGGGACCGCGGGCTCAGTGACGATCGGCGCGACGTACGGGTGGGCGCTGGCCGCGCGGACGGGCGGGCGGCCGGTCATCTTCGGGACGCTCGCCTTGGGGATCGCCCTGTTGGCGGTCTGGGCCGATCAGGACGTGATCTCAACCGGCGCCGCCGTGTTGATGACCGTGGAGGCAGCGGTCCTCGGCGTCATGGCGACGGTGCCGGCGAAGTCGTTCTTCGCATCCGTCCGCGAGTGCCTGGTCGGGATGAGCCTTGCGGGCGTCGGCGCGATGGCGGCGGTCGGGTTCGAGCCGGCGATCGATGTGACCCGGTTCGAGTACCTCGGTCTGGGGCTGGCGCTGGTAGGTGCCGAGATCCTGGTCTTCCGGCTCGGGGCGGGCCTGCACGGGCTCGGCCGACGTGGCGTGGCCGTGGTCGCCATCGGTGCGGCCCTCTTGCTGGCCACCCTTCTCTACGCCGAGCTGCTGCGCCGCTACGGATCCACCGGGCTCGTCGACTGGCTGCTCGCCCGGGTCGACTGGAGCCGGGAGAATCTCGGTGCCTTCCCGCGCCCGATCGTCGCCGTGCTCGGCGTGCCGGCGCTCGCCTACGGCTGCCACATGCGGGCCCGCCGGCGGCAGGGGTGGTGGGTCTGCGCCTTCGGCGTCGCCGCCACGTCCCCGGTCGCGACCTCGCTCGGCAACCCCGCGGTGGAGCTGAGCGAGGTGGTGCTGTCCGAGGTCTACGGGCTGGTGGTCGGCCTGGCGCTGGCCTTCGTCGTGATCCGGCTGGACCTGGCCCTCACCGGGAACGCCGGCCGGCGGAGCCGGGTGGCCGAGCAGGCGGCCGCCGTACGGCCCGAGCCGCCTCGTAGGTCGGCCCTGTTGTGACGCCCTCGACCGCGATCGTCAGGAGGTCGGCCGCCGGGACGTCGACCGCGACCGCCAGCTGGACGAGCTGCGCAACGGTCAGCTCGCTGATCTGATGCGCGAGATCCTCCGAGTAGGACACGCGTCAGACGCTAGTTCATATTGGAACAGCAGGCAAGAACGGTCGCACGGCCTGTTCAGATTGGGATACTGTCGTGCAGGTGGGACAGACACCGCAGGCGACCTCGCCGATCAACGTCGAAGCTCTTCGGTTGATCCGCCAGAGCTTCGCCGACTCGGGCATGACCCAGGACCAGCTCACCCGGGCCTGCGGCATCCCGCGGAGCACCCTGGCCAACATGCTGTCGCCGACGGCCGCGCCCCGGGTGGTCCATGTGGGGCAGATGATCCGGATCGCCGTGGCCATGGGAGTGGACCCGCGGGACTGGGTGCACGAGCTCGAGCGGCTCGAACGCCGCCGCGGCTCGAAGAGCTCGATGGTGACGGTCCAGAACCGGGCGGCCCGCGGGCAGGCGCGCAAGCCGAAGCTCGGCGACTAGGACCACCCGAACCGTCGGGCGTCGCGGCTAGCGTGCCGAAGGTGATCGATCCCTGGCGCCGCCTCCGCGCGCTCCCTGGCTGGGAGCTGCGGTGGCACCGCCCCGAGGACGACCCCGATCAGGGCTTCGCCCTGTTCGACGAGAAGGTGATCAGCCTGCGCACCGACCTGACCTGGGAGGAGCGTCGGTGCACCGCCCTTCACGAGTGCCTCCACGCGGAGTGGGGCCCGACCCTGGTCGGGGTGCTCGCGGAGCGTCAGGAGCTGCGCGTACGCCGCGAGACCGCCCGGCTGCTGCTGCCGTCGATCCGCGAGATCGGAGAGGCGCTGGTGTGGGCGCTCTCGCTGGAGGAGGCCGCTGTCGAGCTCCTGGTCGACGTCGACGTCCTGCGCGACCGGCTGCGGTGGCTCGACCCGGCCGAACGACGCCACCTCCGCCGGCGGGTCCGGCGAGCCGCCTGATCTAGACTCGTCCGCCGGGGACCTGGTCCCCGAGGAGGGGTGCCGGAGTGGCCGATCGGAACCGCCTTGAAAGCGGTCGTAGGGAGACCTACCGCGGGTTCGAATCCCGCCCCCTCTGCATGGTTGATTCAAGCGAACCGCCGAATAAACCCTGCAGAGGGGGCGATGGCCGGGGAGGCGGCTGCATGGAAACCGACTCTGTCGAGTACCGGATGGCCCCGCTGGTGGTCGCCCGGTTCGTCGGCGCGTACCTGATCCTGTTCGCGGTCCTGATCCTCGTGGCCACGGTGGTGGTGGCGTTCGCCGGCATCGGACCGGACCTGCTGGTCGTGCTGCTCGCCGCCGGCCTGCTCGGACTCGTTGCCCTCGCCTGGTGGTTGCGGACCCGCGTGAGCGTGGTGCGGCTGACCCCCGTCGGCTACCGGGTCCGCCTGGTGCGCGGGGCGGGGGTGACCGAAGCCCGGTGGAGCGAGGTCGAGGACGCGGTCGCGACTCAACCGCAGGACGTGGCGTGCGTCGTACTCCGGCTGAAGGACGGCCGATCGACCACCATCCCCGTCGAGCTACTGGCCGCAGACAAGGACGACTTCGCGCGCGACGTGCGTGACCACCTGAGTCGCGCGGCGCGCTGAGGGCCGATTCGGTCGGGTCCGCCCGGGCCTTGTAGCCTGTCCCCGCCGACCGGCGCGCCGGTCGGCAGGGAGGCGTCGCCTAGTCTGGTCTATGGCGCCCGCCTGCTAAGCGGGTTTGGGGCTACAACCCCATCGAGGGTTCAAATCCCTCCGCCTCCGCCGCTGTGATGTCCAGGACATCAGGAGAGCCCGGGCCCATGAATTTCGGGTCCGGGCTCCTCGATTTGACTAGACCACCCGGCCCAGGCGTTTCCTTATCCGGACATTTCGTGCAAGATGTGGTCTTCCGGGGCAACTGCGTTTGGGGAGAAACATGAAGAAGTTCGCTCGTCGTGTGAGTTTGGGTGTGGCGGCCATCACGGTCGCAATGGGGATGGTCGCGCTTGCGCCCGCCCCCAGCAACGCTCTGTCGGACTGGCCGTGCTCGGCCTGCAAGACCGG
This sequence comes from uncultured Actinomycetota bacterium, assembly GCA_963846535.1. GTDB lineage: Bacteria > Actinomycetota > Actinomycetes > Propionibacteriales > Nocardioidaceae > Nocardioides. The sequence goes on along the minus strand of CAWJWK010000008.1, from coordinate 260,629 downwards.
CAAGACTCAGCACTGACCCACGGTCACTCCGCCGTGTCGTCGGGCAATTCCCTGCCCGAAATACCGCGTTTCCCCATGTAGTAGCCGAGCTGGAACCGTGACTGCACGTCGTACTGGTTCTTGAGGTCGGCGACGTAGCCGGCGTACGTCCGCGGGCTCACGCCGAGCCGTTTGGCACTCACCGCGTCGGCGTGGCCGTCGACCAACATCCGGATCGTCATGGATCGCTGCTCGGATGCCACCGCGTTCGTGTCGCGGTCGGCGTTGCTGGTGAACGGGCGTCCCCGGGCGAACGCCCGGTCGAAGACGTCGATCAGGTACGTGACGACCGAGGCCTCGCGCACGATGACCGCGACGTTCGAGTCCTCGCTGGAGGGGATGACCGCCGCCTGCCGGTCGACGATGATCATCCGGTTGAAGAACTCGTCGAGGGTGCGGACCTCCGCGCCGCGGGGCGTGACGTTCGCGACGTACTCGCGGGTGACGCCGTGCCGTCGGGCGCTGTGCTGGTAGAGCGTGCGCATAGCGACGCCGCGCTCGAGTGCCTGGATGTCCCGCAGCGCAGCGGTGGCCAGGGAGGGTCCGCCCCGGCCGGCCTGCGGTTGCGCGGCGAGGATCTCGTGCTCGGCGTCGCCGAGGAGTGCGGTGAGGTAAGGGCTGATCGCTTGGCCGTGCAGGTAGGTGAAGGCCTCGCTGGACTCGGGTTGCGGTGATCGCTTCCAGCTCTGGCTGAGCGCCTGGAAGGCCTTGGCCCACCGGGCCGACTCGTCGAGCAACCGGACGCCCTCGGTGCTGAGCGGCGTCACGATCCGCGCCTGGACGTTGGCCGGCTCGAGGGCCCGCCACTGACCGACCCGGCTGTCGATCTGCACGAGGTTGAGCTCGATGAGCAGGTCCAGCGCGTCCTTCTTCAGCTCGCCGCTTGAGAAGCGCGGGTCATCTGGATCGATCCCACCCTCTTGCACGATCAGGTCGTACAGCTCGACCGCGTCGCTCTCGAACAGCTCGCGGTCATCGGGCTCTGGTCCGGACAACACGACCCTCCTGCTCTTCTGCGCTCCCGGACTTCCCCCGCCCCGGGACGTCGTGTCGTTGCACATAATTGCAGACCCGGGCCGATTCGGCATCCGAATGTGCCCTCGGCTATTCTCGACCGGTCGCTCGCGAGAGTGGCATGCGCCCGTAGCTCAACGGATAGAGCATCTGACTACGGATCAGAAGGTTTGGGGTTCGAATCCCTACGGGCGCGCAGACGGCCGTCGCTGACCTGCAGGTTTGCGGCGGTCTTGTCGTTGGCGGTGGCGAGGATTCGATCGAATGGTCGGTCGTGAATGACATCTTCGGCGGTGACCGATACGCGCAATGGGCGACGCCAATCTGGGATCACGATCTGGATAGCGGGCTGAAGATGTTGCGCATGGGGGTCGAGACGCACATCATTACCGCCGCGCTGGCCCTGCCGCTCATGCTTGATACCGAGGGCGGGTTGATCGTGGAAATGACGGACGGGACCAGTGAGGCCAACGCCGGTGACCGCCCGGGCGTTGGGTTCTACTACGACTTCGTGAAAGCCGGCGTCGACCGGCTGGTACGCGGTCGGCGTGACGCCTGGCTGGCTGCGATCGGAGCGCATGCTGGAGGGCTTCGGGGTCACAGAGGACACCTGGCCTGAGTTCTGTCACAAGGAACCCAGCTTCGGGATCTCGGAGTCCCCGACCTACGTGGCACGGGGCGTGAGCGCGTTGGCCGCCGACAGTGATCGTGGCCGCTTCGCCGGTGAGGTCGTCACCCGGCGCCACTGGTGCCGGGGCTTTGTTTGCTTATCAGACTTGCGCGTGGCCGGGCGGGCAGATCGACGGCAGGATCGAGCGCGTTCCCGGTTCTACCAGGAGGACTTGGTGATGCCGGGCAGTTCGCCCCGGTGTGCCAGGGTGCGCAGGTTGATGCGGGACAGACCGACCTTGCGGATGTAGCCGCGGGGGCGGCCGTCGGCCTGGTCCCTGTTGCGAACCCGCACCGGGCTGGCGTCGCGTGGGAGCCGGGCCAGCGCGCGGACGGCCGCCTCGCGGCCCTCGGGCGTCGCCGCGGTGCGGACCGCGTCCTTGAGTTCGGCGCGGCGCTCGGCGTACCGGGCTACGACCTGCTTGCGCCGCTCGTTGGCGACGATCTTGGACTTCTTGGCCATCAGACATTGCCCCCTCGGGCGAGGATCCCGGCTACGACGGAGTCGATGCCGCGCTGGTCGATGATCTTGATCCCCCGGGCACTCAGCGTGAGGGTGACCGTGCGGCCGAGGCTGGGGACCCAGTAGCGCTTGGACTGGACGTTGACGTTGAAGCGCCGGTTGGTGCGGCGATGGGAGTGGGAGACGTGGTGGCCGAAGGCCGGCTTGGCCCCGGTGACCTGACAGACGCGTGACATGTGTTCCTCGACTCCGGATCAGCCCTGGCGGGTCTTGAGTCGGGGATTCAACTTGTTGATGACGTAGATCCGTCCGCGCCGGCGGACGACCTGGGACCCGGGCTGGTTCTTCACCGACCGGATGGAGTTGCGGACCTTCATCGTTCGTCCTTCTGCGTGACGGGGTTGACGTATCCGCGCTCGATGGCGCGGAGGAGGTTGCGCGGGACGCGGTAGGTCTCGCCGTGAATAGTCACCGGGACGAGGTCGGTAGGTGTCGCCTTCCACTGGGCGCGGCGGTGTCGGGTGTTGCTGCGTGAGGTACGGCGTTTGGGTACGGCCATAGGTGCTCCTCCTGGGGTCCGTCGTGGGCGGTGGGTCGGGTTGCTCAGGCGACGTCGCGGATGTCGCCGAGCCAGGGCTCGAGGCCGTCTTCGTGGACGTCCCAGCTGCGCTGGTCGAGCAGGGCCTCGGCGGGGGTGAGAAGCGTGTCCTCGAACGCCACGGCCAGGTCGGTCGGCGCCTGGCCGAGGCCGGTGAAGATGAGCCGGGTCATCGGCGTACGACGGCCCCAGGTGCTGTAGCTGCCGATGCTGAGCTGGCCGCCGGCGCCGGACCATTGCAGGAGATCGCCGGGTCGGGTGGGTAGCCAGAAGGACCCGCGGGAGCGATAGGGGCCGGTGCCGAGTCGCTCGATCTGGTCGAGTAGCCGGTCGGGGTGGAACGGGCGGGGGGAGAAGAGGTCGAGCCGCCAAGCGTGGCTGTTGCCCAGGGGCGGTAGGTCGACGTCGAGCTCCGGGGAGCACCAGGCGTTGCTGACGCTGCCCTGGTGTCGTTGGGAGGTGAGGGTGCTCGCCTCGAGCTGGTCCGCGCCCACGACGAGTGGGACCCCGGGGCGGCTCAAGGCAGCCACCAGGTCGGTGGGTTCGGCACCGGGGTCCGCGTCAAGCACCACGAGATCGGCGTACTCGATCTGGGCGCAGGCGACCTCGCCGACGCCGCGGTCGTCGTCGGGGTTGGTGTGCACGTCCCCGTCGCGCAGCAGGTCGTCGCTGAGCAGGTCCCGTACGACGTCGCCGGTGCCGACTGCGGCGATGACCGCGCTCAGCTTGAGGTGGCGTGCCAGCCGGCTGTCGCCGGCGAGGATATGGACGAGCCGGCCGGCTTCGGTGGCGGTCGGCAACCCGGAGACGATGGCGCTCCAACGGTCGTCGCGGGCCAGCCGCTCGAGGGTCGGCATGATGTCCTCGCGCAGCGCGCAGCTGACGCAGGCGTGCTCGAGGTGGATCTGCTCGTGCTCGATGACGCCCGTGGCGTCGCTCACGGTGCGGGTGAGTACCTGGGAGTGCGGGTCGATCCGGTGGCGCACCGAGACCGCGCGGGGCAGGTCCCACGCCAGGCTCATCAGGGTGCTGTCCATGGCGACCGGGTCCACTCCGGTCACTACCAGTAGCGGCGTCCTCATGTCGTGGCTCCGTAGCGCCGCTGGAACTTCTCGACGCGGCCCTCGCTATCGAGCGTGCGGGCAGTGCCGGTCCAGAACGGGTGGCTGTCGCTGGAGATGTCGACGTCGATGACCGGGTAGGTGGTGCCGTCGATCTCGATGACCTTGTCGTGGTTTCGGTCGACCAACGTCGAACCGGTCAGCGTCACCCGGCCGGTGGCCCGGTCCCGGAAGGCCACCGGTCCGTACGCGGGGTGGATCCCTGGATGCACTGTTGCCTCCTTCTGATGCGAATGAGAATCGTTCTCAGTATCGCACGACCCTTGAGATCCGGTTACGGCGGGCCTCCCGCGTCGTGCCGGCTATGGGAGCCGGTCACGGCCGAAGTCGCGGCGGCGCAGGCCGGTGGTCATCGCCAGCCCGAGGCCGACCGTGAGCACAGCGGCCGCCGCGGCCAAGGCGGTCGGTACGCCGGCGAGCTCGGCGGCGGTGCCGCCGAGGACGGCGCCGAACGGGGTGCCGCCCCAGGCGATCATCCGGGCTGTGGTGTTGACCCGCGCCTGGAGATGGTCGGGGGTCACCCGTTGGCGGGTGGCGATGCCGTTGAGGATGACGAGCGTGTTGGAGAACGCCCAGCAGAACAACAGGATCAGCACGAAGCCGTAGTGCGGGGTAGCAGCGAGGAGGGCGACCGAGGGGACGCCGAGTGCCAACGCTCCCAGCGTGAGCCAGCCTATGGGGACCCGGCGCGAGAGCGAGGGAAGAGCACTCGCGGCCGCGAAGCCGCCGGCCGCGACGACCGCGAGCATCAGGCCGTAGCTCCGACCGTCACCTGGGATGCCGAGCTCCTCGACTGCGAGCACGACCAGGAGAGCGGTGACCGCACCACCGGTGACGGAGTTGCCGACGCCGACAAGGGTCAGGTCGCGCACCGTGGGCTGTCGCAGCACGAACCGCAGCCCTTCCCCGATGTCGGCTCCCAGGCTGCGACGGGCGGCCTGGGAGCCGGCCGGCGTCGCGAGCGCGAGCGGCCCCATCGGGGCGGCAATGGCCAGCATCAGCGCGGCTGCGCCGACGTACGCCGCGGCGTCGATGCTCAGCGCGTGGGCGGCGCCGAGCCACGCCACCAACAGCCCGCCGAAGGCGGGCGCGGCGATGGCAACGAGCGTGGAGGTTGTCCACACGAGGCTGTTGGCGGCGACGATCCGGTCGCGACTCACTAGCGCGGGCAGGGCACCGAACGCGGCCGCGTCGAACCAGACGAACGAGGTCGCGACGACCAGCACCACGACCAGTGCATGCGAGGGGGTCAGCAGGTCAGCGGCATGGGCGATCGGAACGGTGGTGAGCGCCACCGCGGAGGTCAGCTGCGCGGTGACCATCAGTCGCCGTCGCGGGACCAGGTCGGCGACGGCGCCGGCGAGGAGTCCGAACACGAGGTAGGGCGCCACCTGTCCGGCCGCGACGAGAGCGGTGAGGAAGGCCGACCCTGACAGCTGCAGCACGAGCAAGGGCATGGCGACTCCGGTCACCGCCGAACCCGCGACCGCTACGACCCGCGCTGCCGTGAACAGCAGCAGCGCACGGTCGTGGTGCAGTCCAGCAGCAGTGGCCGGAGCCGGAGCGCTCACCCGTGCAGGCCATCGGCAACGACGCGCACGCCCTCGATCGCGGCCAGCGTGCCTGGCTGGACGAAGGTGTTGTCGACGGCGACGAGGCGACCCTCGCGGACCGCGGTGGTCTCGGCGAAGGTCGAGGTGAGGTAGTCGATGGTCTCCTGCTCGTGCTCGGGGTGGTTGACGGAGAAGACGAAGGCGTCGGGGTCCTCGGCCAGCACAGCCTCCGGACCGACCTCGGCTGCGAAGAAGTCGGAGAACAGCCCGTCACCGTCGTCGAAGACGCTTTCGCCGCCGGCGAGCCGGAGCACGTCGATCTCGATGGCGCCGCCGATCGCGTACAGCTTCCCGCCCTCGACGTACACCTGGGCTGCCCTGATGGGGGCCTCGTCGGCGATCGACGTAGCGATATCGGTGAGCTCCGCACGGGCCTCGGCCTCGAGTTCTGCGGCGCGCTCCTCCACACCGAACGCCTGGCCGAGGAACTCCAGGTCCGTGAAGGTGTCCTCGACGGAGCCTTCCGAACGCCGCTCGACGCATCCACCGGTCGCGACGAAGCTGGCGGCACCCAGATCCTCGAGGTCGTCGTAGCCGGCGAAGCCCATCTCGGTGTTGAACTCGTACTCGGTGCCGCTGAGCACCAGGTCCGGAGCCTGCGAGATGAGGGTCTCCTTGTCGGGCGGGGTGTCGCTGCTGATCGAGGGGATGGCGTCGACCTGCTCGGCCAGCTCGGGGCTGGGCTCGCCCAGCGTGTGCTGGGCCTGGGCGACGACCCGGTCGCCAACGCCGAGCTGGATGAGCAGCTCGGTGATGCTGGGGTGGAGGCTGACCACGCGCTCGGGTGGCGCAGGGACCGCCACCTCGCGACCGCAGTTGGTGACGGTGACCGGGTATGACGCGTCGCTCGTCACCGACTCGGCATCGTCGTCCTGGGTGACATTGCCGCAACCGGTCAACAGCACCGGGAACGCCACGATAGAAGCGAGGGCCGCGAGGCGTGCGCGCGGGACGGGTCGGGTCATGGTGGTGCTCCTAAGGTGAGTGAGGGTGCGGACTGATCGGGATCAGTGGGCGGCGGCCGGTGTGCGGCGAGACACCGCAATCAGCGGTCGGCTCGTGCGGGGGTGGGACAGGACGTCGCAGGCGACGCCGTACACCTCCTCGATGCGGGCCGGGGTGAGTACGTCGGCGGGTCGGCCATGGGCGACGAGCCGACCCTCGGCAAGCAGCGCGATGCGGTCGCAATAGGTGGCCGCCAGCGTGAGGTCGTGGAGCGCGATGACGCAGGTGATGTCGAGCGAGGCGATCAGCTCCAGCAGCTCGAGCTGGTGGTTCACGTCAAGGTGATTGGTGGGCTCGTCGAGCAGCAACACCTGGGGCTCCTGGCACAGCGCCCGGGCGAGCAGCACCCGTTGGCGCTCGCCACCGGACAGCGTGGGGAAGGCGCGGTCGGTGAGGTGTGTGCCGTCGACGCGAGCCAGGCAGGCCCTGGCCAGCTCGAGGTCGCTCCGACGCCCGCCCGCCGGCCGAGGGTGGGGGATGCGGCCGAGGAGAACGACGTCGAGCACCGACAGCTCGAGATCCACCGCATGGTCCTGGGTGACAACGGCGCAGCGCTGAGCGAGCCCCCTCGGTCGGGTGGTCGCAACGTCCAGGCCGGCCGTCCGCACCGTGCCCGAGCTCGGCCGGACCACGCCGTAGGCCGTGCGGAGCACGGTCGACTTCCCGCTCCCGTTCGGACCCAGCAGCCCCACGACCGCGCCGACGGCTACCCGCAGGGAAACGCCGTGCACGACCCGGGTCCCACCCAGCACGACATCGACGTCCTGAAACTCGAGCGCGGCAGCGGTGCTCATGCCACGCTCCCCATCGGGCGGCGTCGCAACAGCCACAGGAAGAAGGGCGCGCCCACCAGGGCCGTGACGACGCCCACCGGCAGCTCACGCGGTGCGGCTGCGGTGCGCGCGATCGTGTCGACCGCGACGAGCAGGAGGGCGCCGGCGATCATGGCCACTGGCAGCAGCCGACGATGGTCGGCACCGACGAGCAGGCGGCACACGTGGGGCACCACCATCCCCACGAAGCCGATGCCGCCGGCCACGGCGACGACGCTGCCCACGAGGAGCGAGGTGACGAGCAGCGTCTCAACTCGGAACCGGTTGACGTCGACACCCAGCGACGTCGCTGCCTCGTCGCCCGTCATCACCGCGTTGAGATGGTCGGTTCGCCAGAAGGCGTACGCCGCGCCAACCCCCAACGTCAGCGCCGGCAGCGGAAGCGTCGTCCAGTCGGCCGAGGAGATGCTTCCGAGCAGGAAGAAGAGGATGCTCGGGAGCTTGCCGTGCTCCGCGGTCACTGTCAGCCAGCTCGTGATCGCACTGAAGAGGTAGGACAGGGCAACCCCGGCGAGCACCAGCCGCAGCGACTCGATTCGGCCACCTCGGGACGCCAGCAGGTAGACGAGCACACTGGCCAGCGCCGCGCCGCCGAACGCCGACCCAGTCACGAACAGACCGGGCACGCTGGCGCCCAGCACGAGACCGATCACTGCGCCGAGCGCAGCCCCGGACGACGCGCCCAGCACATAGGGGTCAGCCAACGGATTGCGGATCACCGCCTGCAGGATCACGCCGACCACCGCCAGCGCCGCGCCCACGACGGCCGCCAGCAACACACGCGGAGTCCGGAACGACCACACGATGCGGTCCTCGACGATGCTCCAGGTCGCCACGTGATCGCCTGGCAGGAGGTGAGCGCCGAGAACCTGCAACGTCGTCCCTGGACGCACCCCAACCGAGCCCAGCCCAATGCTCGCCACGGTCGCCATGACCAGTGCCACCCCAAGTCCGGTGACGACGAACCAGAAGGGCATCGGTCGCCGCCGCGGGGACCGGCGCCCTTCGGAAGGCCCTGGGGGGTCCGAAACGAGCGCGGCCCGCTCAAGAGGTGAGTGAGAATGAGGCACAGTCAGAATGATAACCATTCTCAATACCGGATCCTGACGAGGGTCCAGCAGCAGTGCGCTGTCCGCGCCGGTGGTGCACTGACGACTCCACTGAGTATGATTCTCATTCCCCAACCGAATGGAGCACGGATGAACCGCAAGGACCTGGCTGCAAGAGTCGCGGACCGGACCGACCTCGAAGTAGGTCGTGCAGAAGCGGCCGTCGACGCTGTGCTGGACGCGATCAAGACCGAGGTCGCAGCTGGCGAGCGGGTCTCACTCGCCGGCTTCGGGACGTTCGAGGGCCGAGCTCGCGCTGCGCGCTCCGGCCGCAACCCCCAGACGGGTGAGCCCCTGGAGATCGCCGCGACGGTTACTCCGGCCTTCAAGCCGGCCTCGGCGTTCAAGCAATCGGTCGCCGGCGGCTGAGGGAAGCGACGTGACGGCCCCGGGCTGGTGGACCCTCGGCAGATGGGCCACCCACCCACGAGCCACAGGAGCGAGCGCGGATGACAACTGAGGCGCCGCCCCGGCGCGACGTCGGCGTGGGCTGGCAGTCCTGGCTGGTCGTAGGCCTCCTGGCGGCAGCGTTCCCGTTGCAGAACCTGCTCGCGCCGACGCTCGACAATCCCGCGTTCCAGACCTGGGCCACGATCTTCTTGGCGATCGTCGTGCAGTCGGTGCCCTTTCTCGTCTTCGGCGTCGCGCTCTCGGGGATCATCTCCGCAGTGTTGTCGGAGCGGTTCGTCGCTCGGGTAGTCCCGCAGCGCCCGGCCCTCGCCGTACCTGTCGCCGGCCTCGCGGGCGTAGGACTCCCGGCCTGCGAGTGCGCCGTCGTCCCGATCGCCAACAGCCTCACCCGGCGCGGGCTCCCGCCAGCCGTCGCGCTGACGTTCATGCTCGCCGCGCCGGCGGTCAACCCGGCGGTGCTCGTCTCGACGGCGGTCGCGTTCTCGGGCCGGATGGACATGGTCTCGGCTCGGTTCCTCGCGTCGATGCTCACCGCGGTGGTCATCGGCTGGATCTACGTGTGGGCTTCCGCACGCTTTCCGGCGCTTCACCTTCCCGACATACGCGAGCGCTTTCACCAGGACGAGGGCGGTCGTTGGGCACGGTTCGCCGCAGCCGCCTGGCACGACTTCCTGCCTGCCGCGGGCTTCCTGGTCCTCGGCGCGGTGGTGGCCGCCGCCATCAACGTGTGGGTTCCGATCCGCATCGTCGAAGCGGTCGCCGACAACGCGCTGTTCGCGGTGCTCGCACTGGCTCTCTTCGCCTTCGTCATCGCGCTGTGCTCAGAAGCCGACGCGTTCGTCGCCGCGAGCCTGACCGCATTCTCCGACACCGCCAAGCTGGTGTTCCTCGTCGTTGGTCCGGCGATGGACATCAAGCTTGCCGCGATGGAGGCCGGCCAGTTCGGGCGACAATTCGCTCAGCAGTTCGTCCCCCTGGTCCTGGTCGTCGCCGCGTCAGCGGCGTGCCTGATTGGTTGGGTGATCCTGTGAACCACACCGCTCGCGCGTTGGTGCTCAGCGCCCTTGGTGGTGTCACGCTCCGCGTCGGCGCGACCGACGAATGGGCAAACTACGTCAACGACTGGATGAGATGGCCACTTGTCGCCAGCGGGGTGCTGCTCATCGCCCTTGCGTTGGTCGTCGTCCTGACCCCGGTCGGCGATCACGAGCACGACCACGACCGCGCGAGCGCGTTCGTGCCGTGGCTTCTCGTTCTGCCGGTGGTGATCGGCTTCGTCATCCAACCGCCCGCCCTCGGGGCGTACGTCGCGGACCGTCGGGCGAACCAGGCCGACGCGCGAACCTACGCCGACGCAGCCGTACCCCCGTTGAGCGAGACCGGCGAGAACGAGATGCCGGTGTCCAGCTTCGTCGCTCGTGCCTCCTACGACCGCGAAGCGCTCGCCGACGTGACCATCCGGCTGACCGGTTTCGTCAGCGCCGACAGCACTGGGTGGTACGTCACGCGCTTGGCGATCTCGTGCTGCGCGGCGGACGGTGCTGCTTTCCGCGTGCGGATCGAGGACGCCGACGCCCCGCCAGAGGAGCAGTGGGTGACAGTCGTCGGGACGTGGGTCGAAGGAACCGGGACCAGGCTGGGTGACACGCCGACCATCACGGCAACCGAGGTCGACGAGGTCGACGAGCCGGAACACCCGTACGAATGAGCGGTGTCCACCGGCGGGCCGGCAGATCGGTCGCGCTGCTGGTGCTGCTGATCATGGGCGTGCTGGCGGTGGTGCTCCTCGCACGGCCGGGCGAGGATGACGCCGCCGGACGATCCTCCGACACCTCCGACACCTCCGACACCTCCGACACCTCCGACCCGGCAGAGTCGAGCAGCGCGCCAACTTCGATCCTGCCGACGCCACCGGAGGAGGAGTTCTGCGCCGGCTTTCGCAAGCTCGCCGCAACGCAGTCGGAGTACGCCGCCGCCCCGGACGCCCGCGCCGTCGAGCTGCTGCGCGCCGCCGCCGACGAGTTGCTGGACCTGGGCGTCCCAACAACGATGTCGTTGCCAGCTCGGGGCGGTTACCACACGGTCCTCGAAGGCATCTACAGCTCCATCGGGCGGGGTCTGGACCGGTCGGCTGTCGACGCTCTCGACGAACCCGGGCCGACCGAGGACGCAGCGTTCTCCACCTACCTCGGCCAATACTGTCCCGCGTGACCCGCATCATCGAACGGTCGGCCCGATCGCAGGGGCGCGAGGAGCGCCTGGCCCAGCTGCTGGACTTCGCCAGCGGTGCCCGGCTCGATCGCGGGTTCGGTCGGCTGGGACGGAATGGCCATCCGCACGGCGGCACGCTCGAGCTGTGGATCAACGCCCGGATGACCTACGTGTTCTCCGACGCCCTCCGCGCAGGGGACAGCGATCCGTTGCCGCTGGCGACGCACGGGGTCGAAGCGTTGACCTCGGTGTTCGCGGACCAGGCCCACGGTGGCTGGTTCAGCGAGGTCCGACCGAACGGTGATCCGGTCTCGACCGCCAAGAGCTGCTACGACCACGCGTTCGTCCTGCTCGCTGCTGCCGCCGCGCACCGGGCCGAGGTCCCTGGCGCCGGGGCGCTCTTCGAGCAGGCCGGCCAGATCCACAGCGAGCTCTTCTGGAGCGAGACAGGCCGCCGCTGCTTCGACGAGAGAAGCCGGGACTGGGCCGAGACCTCGTCGTACGGCGGCGCCAACTCGAACATGCACAGCCTCGAGGCCTACCTGGCCGCCGCGGAGGTCGGCGGTGACATCGACTGGTTGGACCGCGCCGCCGACATCGCTCGCTTCTTCGTGGACGTCCAGGCTCGTCAGAACTCGTGGCGGATCCCGGAGCACTACACCCCGGACTGGGAGCCGGATCTCGCCTACAACGCCGACAAGGTCGACGACCCGTTCCGGCCGTACGGCGCGACCCCCGGGCACGGCCTCGAGTGGGCCCGCCTGCTGCTCGAGCTCGAATCACGGCTGCCGGAGCCCCCGCCCTGGCTGCTCGACGGCGCCCGTGCGCTCTTCGACCGGGCCGTCACCGACGGCTTGTCTACGACGACCCCGGGCTTGCCGTACACCACGGACTGGGACGGCAACGTCGTGATGGCCTCACGGTTCCACTGGGTGATGGCCGAAGCGGTCCAGGCCGCAGCCGCGCTCTCGCGTCGCACCGGTGAGTCCCGCTACGCGGATCTCCGCGTCCGGTGGTGGGACGAGATCGACCGCTGGTTCATCGCGGGGGACACCGGCCTGTGGAACCACGAGCTGGACCAGGACCTGCGGGTGGCCGGGCGCACCTGGCCGGATGCACCGGACGCTTATCACGCCTACAACGCGCTCACTTCGTCGTCGGACTAGGAATCCCCACCCTCCGAGCCGGTACCGCTCAGGTGTCCATGCGAGGGTCCGCCGTACCGGTTTCCCGTTACGGTTCCTCCCATGTCTGCCGAGTCCGTTCTTGACCTGTTCCGCCTCGACGGCAAGGTCGCCGTGGTCACCGGCGCCTCGAGCGGTCTCGGCGTCGCGTTCGCGCAGTCGCTCGCCGAGGCCGGTGCCGACCTCGCTCTCGGCGCCCGCCGAGCAGAGCGGCTTGCCGACACGGCGCGACTGGTGGAGGCGGCCGGACGGCGGGCGCTGACGGTCGCGACCGACGTGGCCGATCCGGCGTCCTGCGACAACCTGGTCGCGCTGGCCATGGAGGAGTTCGGCCGGGTCGACGTACTGGTCAACAACGCCGGCGTCGGTACGGCGGTCCCGGCGACGAGGGAGACTCCTGAGCAGTTCCGTCAGGTCATCGACGTCAACCTCAACGGCTGCTACTGGATGGCCCAGTCGTGCGGCCGGGTCATGCAGCCCGGCTCGAGCATCATCAACATCTCCTCCGTCCTCGGCCTCACCACGGCCGGGCTGCCGCAGGCGGCCTACGCCTCGTCCAAGGCAGGGCTGATCGGCATGACCCGCGATCTCGCGCAGCAGTGGACCGGGCGCAAGGGCATCCGGGTCAACGCCATCGCGCCCGGGTTCTTCGAGAGCGAGATGACCGAGCAGTACCCGCCGGGCTACCTCGACGCCCAGCAGGCGCGCATCCCCACCGGACGCAAGGGCGACCCGCGTGAGCTTGCTGCCACCGTTGTCTTCCTCGCCAGCGACGCGGCCGGCTACATCACCGGTCAGACGATCCCGGTCGACGGAGGAATGACCATCACCTAACGGTTCGTCGAGGACAGCTGCTCCCGCAGGAAGTCGGTGAGCACGTCGCGCATCCGCGTGACCGACACGTGTGGCGAGCCGTTGAGGACCTGGATCGCCAGCCCGTCGGTCGGTGCCACGCGCCGGATCAGTCGCGGCCGGTGACGTCGTGGAGCAGGCGGTCGACCTGGGTGCGGAACTCCTGGCCGGTCGCGGCCCCCTCCTCGCTGGCCTGCATGAGCTCTGTCGCCAGGTCGCGGACCTTGATGTTCCGGTTGCGGGACCACCAGGAGAGCATCGAGAAGGCGGCGTCCTCGTCGAACCCGTACGCCAGCATGAGGGCACCCTTGGCCTGCTCGATGATCGCGCGATGCTCGGCGCTCGCCTCGACAGCAGCGTGCGTGGCCTCGTCGACCACCTCCGCCATATCGGCAGTGAGGTCGACGAAGTAGCCCTCGATGACCGACACCTGGTCCGGGTCGCAGAGCGCGCTCTCACCCACCAGCACGACCGTGCGCTCGGTGTCGTCCCGACCTTTCAGCCGATAGGAGACGCTGAACGACTCGGTCGTGGCGATCATCTTGTCGAGCAGCTCCCGGACCCGGCCGGCGTCCGGTGCGGCGGCGGCACTGAGGACCTGCTCGGTCGTCGGTCGCACCTCGTCCGGGACGAGGCCATGGATGCGGTAGACCTCGTCGTCCCACTCCCACCGGTCCGCCGCGACGTCGAACGAGAACCGTCCGGTGCCGGCGTCCTGTCCCCGCTTGCTCATGCGGGAAGTCTGACATCACGCCCGTCGGACGGGTGGCCGATCCCGCAAAGGACGGGGGTCAACGTGTGTGCAGCGCGGTCTCGGGTATCGCCCCAGCACGGTGGGACGAAGCTGCAGCTTCGGGTCTGCCGAGGCCTCCGAGGTAGAAAGCGACTGCCCCGGGGGCCGCTTCTTGTGTGGAACCTGTTCTAGTGTGCGAGCCATCACGAGCACACGCCCGCGGTTCCGCGTCGTCCAGTGGGCCACTGGCGGGGTCGGTCGGGCGGCCATCGAGGGCGTTCTCGCCCATCCCGAGCTCGAGCTCGTGGGCTGCTGGGTGCACTCGGCGGAGAAGGCTTGCCGTTGATCGCGGGTCAGGCGCACCCCCGGCTGGGTCGCGGCGCCTGAGAAAGGACGAGCCGCCCCCCAGGCTCCAACTGGAGGGCGGCTCTGACGCCGGGTGTTCGGGGGACTCGATCCCCGGCGTACTACTACGACGGTAGCAAGGAGCGGCCTCTCCCGGACCGTTGTCCAGCAGACCGTGACGGTGATCTTGCGATCGGTCTCGTCGGTGATCCGCGCCTCCATCCGCACCGGGCCCCGCAGGGTGGGGTCGCGATTTCGAATCACTGGACTTTTGAGCGGGCCGGTTGTCGTAGCGTGCGGGCATGCTCGACGCGATCGGTCGGCTCACCTGGCGGCACCCCCGCAAGGTCCTGGCGGGTGCGTTGCTGTTCGCAGCCGTCGCGGGCTTCTTCGGGCACGACGTCGAGCACCACCTCAAGGCGGCCGGCTTCACCGACCCGGACTCCGAGAGCGAGCACGCGGGCGAGGTGCTGGCCGATGCTCTCGGCTACGGCGCCGAGCCCGGCCTCGTCGTACTCATCCGGGCGGAGGACGGCGGCGTCCTCGACATCACCGACCCCGAGATCCAGGCCGAGGTCGCGCGGCTTGCCGGCGAGCTGCGGGGCTCGGACTACGTCGGGCAGGTGACCAACCCGCTCGAGGAGCAGGTCCCGGGGCTCATCGCAGAGGACGGCCGCTCGCTGGTCCTACCCGCCCGGCTGACGACCTCCGACCTCGAGGACAAGGGCGGGCTCGCCGACGAGTCGGTCCAGGAGCGGGTGCGGTCCGACATCGTCGACGTCGGGTACGGCGGCTTCGCGCCCAGCTTCAACGAGGTCAACGACCAGACCCGGCGGGACCTGACGAAGGCCGAGCTGATCGCGTTCCCGCTGCTCGGGCTGATGCTCCTGCTGGTGTTCCGGAGCGTGATCGCGGCAGCCGTGCCCCTCGTCCTCGGCGTGCTGTCGATCCTCGGCACCCTGTTCGCGCTGCGGGTGATGTCGGCCTTCGTCGACACTTCCCTGTTCGCACTCAACATCGCGACCGCGCTGAGTCTCGGCCTCGCGGTCGACTACGCGTTGCTCCTGGTCTCGCGCTACCGCGAGGAGGTCGACGCGCACGGCCGGACTCGCGAAGCGCACCTGCGGGCGGTCCGCACCGCCGGCCGCGCCAGCATGTTCTCCGGGCTGACGGTCGCCGGAGCGATGGCCGCACTCACGCTGATGCCACAACGCTTCCTCTACTCGATCGGCTTCGCGGGCGCGACCGTCGGCGTGCTGTCGGCGCTGATGGCGGTCGTCGTCGTACCGGCCCTGCTGGCGGTCCTCGGTCCGCGCATCGATGCCCTCTCGATCCGCCGCGGGCCGGCGGTCTCGGCGCCGTCCGACCGCTGGCACCGCCTGGCCCGTGGCGTGATGCGCCGGCCGGTGGTCGTCGCGGTCGCGACGTCGGCGTTCCTACTGGCGCTCGCGGCACCGCTCCTGGCGACGACCCTGACCGGGCCGAGTGCGCAGGCGGTCCCGCCGGGGCAGCAGTCCTACGACATCAACAAGTACGTCGAGGACCACTACGACCGGTCGCTCACCGAAGGGGTCTCGCTGGTGGTCACCGGCGACCCGAGCGACACCGACCTGGCCGCGCTCGCGTCGTCGATCGGCGAGGTGTCCGGCGTACGCGCCGTTGCCCCGTTCCAGAGGGCGGACGACGGCGTCGCCTTCACCACCGCGGGCCTCACCGACCCGGCGCTGGAGGCGAGCTCCCAGGACTCGGTCCGCGACATCCGCGACCTCGCCGTCCCCGGCGACGGTGACCTGCTGGTGTCCGGCAACACCGCCCGCTTCATCGACGAGAAGAGCAGCCTGCTCTCGAACGCGCCTCCGGTGATCCTGCTGATCGTCGTGCTGACGGTCGGTCTGCTGTTCCTTCTCACCGGGTCCGTGCTGCTGCCGCTGAAGACGCTGCTGATGAACGCGCTGACCCTGTCTGCGGTGCTGGGCATCATGGTGATCGTCTTCGAGCGCAAGGTCGGCACCCAGCTGCTCGACTACCCGGGCCCGTACGCCGTCGAAGTCACCAGCCTGGTATTCCTCTTCGCCGTCACGTTCGCGTTGGCGACGGACTACGCCGTGCTGGTGATGGCCCGGATCAAGGAGCTGCACGACGGCGGCCTCTCCAACGAGGACGCCGTCGCGGAGGGCGTGGCACGCACCGGCCGCATCATCAGCGCCGCCGCCGTGATGATCGCGGTGGTGTTCCTGGCGTTCGCGGTCAGCCCGGTGTTCTTCATGAAGCAGATCGCCATTGCGATGGCGCTCGGCGTTCTCATCGACGCGACCATCGTCCGCGCCCTGCTGGTCCCGGCGCTGATGCGGTTGCTCGGCGAGGCGAACTGGTGGGCGCCGGGACCGCTGCGGCGCTTCCACGAGCGGTTCGGGATCAGGGAGGAGTCTCGCGACTAGGCGACGAGGGGTGGTCGCGGTCGGGCCGGGCTGTGGGTGACCTGCCGCGCAGGTCGACCTTGGGTGGTGGGATCCAGACAGGTCTCCGAGAACCGGGATCGATCTGGACCTGCCAAGGCGTCTGATGAGTGAGGGTGTGGTGCTTCCTGCAGAGCAGGATGAGGTTGTCGAGCGACGTGGGACCGCCGTCGGCCCAGTGGTGGATGTGGTGGGCGTCGCAGGCGATGGGGAGCCGGCTGCAGCTGGGGAAGGCGCAGTGCCGGTCGCGGAGCACCAGGGCGTTCCAGATGCCGGTGGTGACCAGCCGCTGACTGCGGCCGACGTCGAGGACCTGGGACTCAGCACCGAGGACGGCGGGGATGATCTCGGCGTCGCAGGCCAGCCGGCGGACGGCGGCGACCGATAGCCGGTCCCCGGTGGGCAGGTGTCCGCCGTCGTCGAGGTGGCCATCGGGTTGGTCGAGGAGCTGCTGGAGCGGGATGGTGACGGTGATCCGCGCGGTGGTGCCGTGGGCGTGCGGCACGGAGTCGGTGGCCTGGAGGCGGCGGCACGCCTCGACGAGCGCGTCCCACATCCGCGCGCCGTGGTCGCGGGGGTCCTTGCCGGTGTGGCCGCAGCCGGGGGCCGGACATCCTCGTCCGACCTGGTGGCCGTGCTCGTCGAGCTCGAACCTCTGGTCGGGGTCGCCGCCGCAGGCGCCGGGCTCGGTGAGGACCGGCGCGGCCAGGGGCATCAGGACGGACTTGACCAGCTCCCATTCCTCCACGGTGGAGTAGCCCTTGATCCGGACGCCGCCGAGGGTGTCGGCGGTGCCGGAGAGGAACCGGGCGTGGTGGGCGCCGCGCTCGGCCTTGTCCTTGTCCAGGTCTGCGGACAGTAGCGACCCGTCGGGGTCGAGCTCTCGGACCACGGCGGGGAACGCCTGATCGAGGTCGGTGGCGTCGTATCCGTGGTCGGCGACCAGGCCGAGCAGCTTGTCCGCGGCCTGCTCGCGCAGCTCGGGGACCTGCGGCAACGTGGCGACCCGACTGCCGATCACCCCGGCCTGGGCGAGGGAGATCTCACCGGCCGACAGCGCCGCCCGGACCGCCTGCAGAGCGGCGGTCTTGGCGGCGACCCGCACCACCGTTCCGCCGGCTCCCTTGCGGCCGCCGAGCACGTGGGTGAGGAAGTCCTTGGTCGAGGCCCACCCGAGTGCGTCGGCACCGCCCGTCTCCTCGAGCCTTTCGGCCGCGGCGACCAGCGCGCCGTCGACGATCGCCTTCAGCCGGCCCAGCGCCACCGAGGCTGCGAGCAGGTCGTCACCGGTGACCGTCGCCCAGTCGGTGCCGGTGAGCGCGGCAGCGGCGGTGTCGAGGGCGGTGGTGGGGGGATGCCTTGATTCTATCGAACACATGTTCGTAATGGAACACTATCGGGCACGGAGTTCCTCGGATTGTCGGGGTCTCGATACGCCCTCGCGCAGAGCGCTCGGGCTACTCGACCAACGAAGGGCGCCGGAAGCCGGCGGCGGCGCGGAACGCCGTACCCGCCCGTCCCAAGCCTTTCGGTCGCGACCACGAACGGCCCGCAACCCGCTGGCACAGGCACGTGCGCGAAATCAACGACCACAACCCGTATCGACCTCACGCGTACTTGTGAGTAGCCCGCGCAGGGGTCTTAGGTAGACAACATGAACACCCCACCATGTTCTTCGCTTCCCCCGCTTCGCTCCTCCGCGAACAACACGGCGGGGACCCCACAAGCATGAGCGTCACGCCGTCGTCGTACTCCATCACCATGCGCCTGCACGCCGAGCCGGACTTCGCGGTGGTCGGCCGGGTCGCGACCAAGATCGCGGAGGCCGGCGGGATCACGACGGCGATGGACGTCGCGGACTCCAAGCACGACCGGCTGGTGCTCGACGTGACCTGCAGCGCCACCGACTCCGACCACAGCGGGCGACTGGTCCAGGCGGTCGAGGACATCGACGGGGTCACCGTGCACAAGGTCAGCGACCGAACGTTCCTGTTGCACCTCGGCGGCAAGATCGAGGTCGCCAGCAAGGTCCCGCTGAAGAACCGCGACGACCTCGCGATGGCCTACACGCCGGGCGTCGGACGGGTCAGCATGGCGCTGGCCGAGCACCCCGAGGACGTCGCGAAGCTGACCATCAAGGGCAACTCGGTCGCGGTGGTGACCGACGGCTCCGCCGTGCTCGGCCTCGGCAACATCGGCCCCGGCGCGGCGATGCCGGTGATGGAGGGCAAGGCCGCGCTGTTCAAGCGGTTCGCCAACATCGACGCGTGGCCGATCTGCCTCGCCAGCCAGGACGTCGACGAGATCGTGCGCGCGGTCGAGATGATCGCCCCCGGCTTCGGCGGCATCAACCTCGAGGACATCGCCGCGCCGCGCTGCTTCGAGATCGAGGCCCGGCTGCGGAAGTCGCTCGACATCCCGGTGTTCCACGACGACCAGCACGGTACGGCGATCGTCGTCCTCGCCGCGCTCCACAACGCGCTGCGCGTCGTACGCAAGTCGCTGTCGGCGGCCCGGATCGTCGTCGCCGGCGGCGGTGCGGCCGGCTCGGCGATCGTCGCGCTGCTGCTCGCGGACGGAGCCGAGGACGTCGTGGTGTGGGACCGCGAGGGCCTGCTGTCGAACGACGACACCTCGCTCTCACCGGCCAAGCGCAACCTGGCCAAGATCACCAACCCACGAGGGATCCGCGGCACCTTGCACGACGGTCTCAAGGACGCCGACGTGTTCATCGGGGTGAGTGCGCCGCGGGTGCTCGACCCGGAGTGGATCCAG
This sequence comes from uncultured Actinomycetota bacterium, assembly GCA_963846535.1. Taxonomy (GTDB): domain Bacteria; phylum Actinomycetota; class Actinomycetes; order Propionibacteriales; family Nocardioidaceae; genus Nocardioides. The sequence goes on along the minus strand of CAWJWK010000008.1, from coordinate 241,198 downwards.
GACATGGCCGATGGAGCCGTGGTCTTCGCGCTGGCGAACCCGGATCCCGAGGTCGACCCTGCCGAGGCCGCCCAGTACGCCGCGGTCGTCGCGTCCGGCCGGTCCGACTACCCCAACCAGATCAACAACGTGCTGGCGTTCCCCGGTGTCTTCCGCGGCCTGCTCGACGCCCGTGCCTCCCAGGTGACCACCGAGATGCTCCTCCGCGCCGCCCACGCGATCGCGTCGGTGGTGACCGACGAGGAGCTGCATGCGAGCTTCATCATCCCGAGCGTGTTCCACCCCGACGTGCCCGGCGCGGTCGCCGCGGCCATCCGCGGCCAGTCGGCTCCGCACGCCGACTGAGTTCCGACCGTAGGAGGTCGCCGCGGCGGCGGCGAAGACGATGCTCCGGATGCCGAGGTTCAACCTGGTCAAGCAGATGTCGGTCTCGAAGGCGGTGATCGGGCTCAACATGCTGGCGCTGTGGGACGACGCCGGCACCCTCGAGTCCTGGATCGCCCCGCTGCGGTCGCTGATCGCCGACGGCATCGTCCAGCCGGTCGTGGCCGAGGCCTTCGTGTTCGAGCGGGCGGGTGACGCGCACCTGATGCTCGCCGAGCGCCGCAACGTCGGGAAGGTCGTCCTCGTCCCTTAGACCGGTCTCACGGCCGGGGCACGTACCGCTCGCGGAAGCGGGTCATGCTCACGTTGAAGGACTGGGCCGAGTCGCACCTGGACGACGTGCTCGGCCACCCGGAGCACTGCGACGCCGCCGTCGGCTGATGTCGACAATTGTCCGTGCCGTTGACGACTGATTTAGCATCCAGGCGTGCATTCCCTTGCGGATTCGGTGAACAAGCCGCTCTGGCTGGACACTCCGCTCCGCCCCCAGGCGCGGCCGGCACTCGACGGTGACACCGCTGTCGACCTGGTCGTCGTGGGCGGGGGCTTCTGCGGGCTCTGGACGGCGCTGCGTGCCGTCGAGCGCGAGCCGGGGCGCGACGTGCTGCTGCTCGAGGGCGACCGGATCGCCGAGCACGCGACCGGGCGCAACGGCGGCTTCTGCGAGGCGTCGCTGACCCACGGAGAGCCGAACGGCCGGGCCCGTTGGCCCGATGAGTACGACGACCTCGACCGGCTCGGCATCGAGAACCTCGACGGGTTGGAGGACGCGGTCGCCCGCTACGCCATCGACTGCGGCTTCCTCCGCGGTGGCTCCCTCCGGGTCGCCACCCGCCCGCACGAGATCGCGGACCTGGAGCCCGACCGGCCGGGCTTCCTCGACAGCGACGCCGTGCGCCGACTCGTCGACTCGCCGACCTATCTCGCCGGCCGCATGTCCGACCCGGAGGAGGGTGCCGTCGTCGACCCGGCCCGGCTCGCCTGGGGCCTCGCCGACGCGGCCGAGCAGCAGGGCGTGCGGGTCGCCGAGCGCACGCCGGTCACCAGGATCAAGCGCGACGGCGACGTCATGACCGTCTCCACCCCGCACGGCACCGTGCGCGCCCGACGGGTCGCGCTGGCCACCAACGTGTTCCGCCCGCTCCTGCGCCGGCTCCGCTACACGACGGTGCCGGTCTACGACTACGTCCTCGCTACCGAGCCGCTCGCTGAGGCGCAGCTCGCCGCTCTGCGCTGGGACCCCGCGGTCGGCGTAGGTGACTCGGGCAACCAGTTCCACTACTACCGGGTGACCCCGGACCGCCGGATCCTCTGGGGCGGCTACGACGCGATCTACCACTTCGGGCGCTCGATCGAGCCCGATCACGAGGAGCGGCAGGAGACGTTCGCGATCCTCGCGCAGCACTTCCACGAGACGTTCCCACAGCTCGACGGGATCCGGTTCACGCATCGCTGGGCCGGCGTCATCGACACCTCGACCCGCTTCAGCGCCAGCTTCGGTACGGCGCACGGCGGGCGGTCGTCGTACGCCCTCGGCTTCACGGGTCTCGGCGTCGGTGCGTCCCGCTTCGCGGCGGACGTGATGCTCGACCTGATCGCCGGCGAGGACACCGAGCGGACCCGGCTGCAGATGGTGCGGCGGCCGGCCGTGCCGTTCCCGCCGGAGCCGGTCGCGTGGGCCGGCATCGAGCTCACCCGTCGGGCGCTGGCGCGCGCGGACGTCACCGGGCGTCGCAACCTCTGGCTGCGCACCCTCGACCGGCTGGGGCTCGGCTTTGACTCGTGATGCTCCGAGGCTGTGCGTGGGGTTCGATCTTGATATGACCCTCATCGACACCGTGCCGGGTTTTCGCGACGTGCTGCGGGCGCTCGGCGCCGAGCTCGGCATCGAGCTGCCGGTCGAGGAGATGACGAAGATCCTGGGCCCGCCGCTCGACCTGATCCTCGGGCCGCACCTGGCCGAGGAGGCGATCCAGCCGGCCGTCGACCGGTTCCGCGCGCTCTATCCCGACCACGCGATCGAGAGCGTCGCGGCGATGGCAGGCGCGCACGACGCGCTCGCGGCGGTCCGCCGCCACGACGGCCGCGTCGTCGTCGTGACGGGCAAGTACACGCCCAACGCCCAGCTGCACGTCGACCACCTGGCGTTCGACGTCGACCACCTCGAGGGCAAGGTCTGGGGCATCGGCAAGGCCGACGTACTGCGTCGCGAGGGCGCCAGCATCTACGTCGGTGATCACGTGCACGACGTCGAAGGCGCCCTGGCCGCGAACATCCTGAGCGTCTCGGTGCTCACGGGCGGCTGCACCAGCGAGGAGCTGTACGACGCGGGCACGCACGTCGTGCTCGACGACCTCGGCCAGTTCCCGGCCTGGCTCGATGGTTACCTGGGGTCGACGTCCTCCGGACGCGGCAGCCCCCAGTTGTAGATCTCTTTGCGCGTCTCGAGGTAGACGAAGGTCTCCGTCGACTGAACGCCTTCGATGCGCCGGATCTGGTCCGAGACGATGAGCAGCTCGGCATCGGACCTGGCCACCACCTCCGCGACGATGTCGATGCTGCCCGCGGTGACGACGACGTAGATGACCTCGTCCATCGCGACCAACGCGTCGGCGACAGGAGCCGTCGGCCCGGAGACGCGGATCCCGAGCATCGCGGCCCGGGCGAAGCCCAGCTGGAGCGGATCGGTCACCGCGGCGACGATCTGCATCACGCCGGACTCGATGAGCCGCTGCACCCGCTGGCGCACAGCCGCCTCCGACAGGCCGACCACCTTGCCGATCGACGCGTAGGACCTGCGGCCGTCCTGCTGGAGCTGCTCGATGATCGCGAGTGAGACGCCGTCGAGCTGGGTCAGCGAACTGCGTGCCATGCCCGGATCGTGCCACGCATTCGTGTTCTTTGGGACCCGGAAGTGCGAATTCCGTTGCGAGCGTGTTTCATTGCGACTGGATCCCTTGCCGTACCGGGGTTCCGGTGCAAACATTCCGGCATGGCTCCAGATCAGCCCGCGCGTCGTACGACGCTGTCGCGACGCGGGGTGCTCAAAGGCGGTGGCTTCGCCGCCTTCGCCGGTCTCAGCGTTGCCGCGCTCAAGCTGCCGATGTTCGGGATCGACCCGGTCCAGGCCTGCCCCGACGGGGGCCGCGCCAAGGACGTGTCGGCCAGCGAGCGCGAGCTGATCATCTCCAACTGGACCGGCTACATCGACCCGCGCAAGAACCCCAAGAGCACGCTCGCGCAATTCCAGGACCAGACCGGGATCGCGGTCACCTACAACGTCGACATAAACGACAACGCCGAGTTCTATGCCAAGGTCAAGAACCAGATGCGGGCCTGCGAGCCCATCGATCGCGACATGATCGTCATGACCGACTGGATGGCCGCCCGGATGATCAGCCTCGGCTTCATCCAGCCGCTCGACAAGTCGAAGGTCCGCAACGTCGACGAGAACCTGATCCCGTCGCTGCAGGGCGTGCCCTGGGACCCGGATCGTGAGTACTCGGCGCCGTGGCAGTCGGGCCTGACCGGCATCGCCTACAACGCCGAGCTGGTGCCGGAGGTCGGCAGCTTCGAGGAGCTGATCACCCGCGAGGACCTGCACGGCAAGATCACGCTGCTCAGCGAGATGGCCGACACGATGGGCTTCTTCCTCAAGGTGACCGGAGCCGACCCGGTCGACTTCGACGACGACGAGTGGGCCGACGCGATCGACCGGCTGCGCCAGGTGAAGTCCGACGGTCAGCTCCTCCAGTTCGCGGGCAACAACTACCTGCAGCAGCTCTCCCAGGGCACGCTCCTCGCCTGCGAGGCATGGTCGGGCGACGTCATCCAGGCCCAGGTCGACAACCCGAACCTCAAGTTCATCGTCCCCGAGGAGGGCCTGTCCCTCTGGAGCGACAACATGATGGTGCCGAACTTCGCGACCCACCAGGCCAACGCGGAGGCCTGGATCGACTACTACTACCAGCCCGAGGTCGCGGCGAAGCTCGCCGCCTGGGTCAACTACATCTGCCCGGTCCAGGGGGCTCAGGAGGCGATGCTCGACATCGATCCCGACCTCGCCGAGAACCCGCTGATCTTCCCCGATTCCGACATGTTGTCGAACACCTGGGACTTCATGACCCTCAGCGACGAGCAGCAATCGAAGTACGAAGGAGAGTGGGCCGATGTCATCTCCAGCTGAGGTTTCGGAGGAGGAGGCGGCGCCGGCGCCAGGAGCGTCGTACGACGGCCTGCAGCTGCGCGCGCTCAGCAAGTCGTACGGCGACTTCCACGCGGTCCGGTCGCTCGACCTCGACGTGCCACGGGGATCGTTCTACGCACTGCTCGGCCCCTCGGGCTGCGGCAAGACCACCACGCTGCGGATGGCCGCCGGCCTGGAGACACCGACGTCGGGTTCGATCCTGCTGTCCGGCAAGGACATCACCAGCACCAAGGCCTACCGGCGGCCGGTCAACACGGTGTTCCAGAACTACGCGCTCTTCCCGCACCTCGACATCTACGAGAACGTCGCCTTCGGCCTGCGCCGCCGCAAGGTCGGTGACGTCGCGAAGATGGTCGACGAGATGCTGGAGCTCGTCGAGCTCGGACCGCAGGCGCGCAAGAAGCCGGCCCAGCTCTCCGGCGGCCAGCAGCAACGCGTCGCCCTCGCCCGCGCGCTCATCAACAAGCCGGAGGTGCTGTTGCTCGACGAGCCGCTGGGTGCCCTGGACCTCAAGCTGCGGCGCGGCATGCAGATCGAGATCAAGCGGATCCAGACCGAGGTCGGGCTCACGTTCATCCACGTCACCCACGACCAGGAGGAGGCCATGACCATGGCCGACACGGTCGCGGTGATGAACGCCGGACTGATCGAGCAGCAGGGTTCGCCGGCCGAGCTCTACGAGAACCCGCGCAGCACGTTCGTCGCCAACTTCCTCGGCCAGTCCAACCTGATCGAGGGCACGGTCAAGTCCACGTCTGCCGACCTGGTGACCGTCGACATGCACGGCATCGACGTCTCCGTGCCGGTCGGACGATCGCACACCGACGGCGGCAAGGGCTGGATCGGGATCCGCCCGGAGAAGGTGCTGATCGGGGCCCCCGGGGCCGAGCTCGACGCCCCGGGCAACACCATCCCCGGTGGGGTGGTCACCGACGTGAGCTTCATCGGGGTCAGCACGCAGTACCTCGTCAAGATGCCGTGGGGACAGGAGCTGACGGTGTTCGCGCAGAACACCGGCCGTGACCAGATCTTCCGGTACGGCGACGCCATCGAGCTCTCCTGGCGACCCGAGTACGCGTTCCTCCTCGACCACGCCCAGGACGTCCATGCCGGCGCTCAGGAGGAAGACGCCTGATGGCCGAGACGGGGCGACGGCGCGGGCTCACGGCGTACCTCTTGATGGCGCCTGCCGTGGTGGTGCTCGCGCTGTTCTTCGTCATCCCGTTCTACTCGCTCCTCGCCGCCAGCCTCTACGAGCCCGGTGGGTCCGACAAGAACGGCTGGGAGGTCACCTACCACGTCAGCAACTACTGGGACGCGATCGAGCTCTACTGGCGACCGCTGGTGCGGTCATTGCTCTACGCCGCCGCGGCAACGCTGATCTGCCTGGTTCTCGGCTACGTCCTTGCCTATGCGATCGCGTTCAAGTCCGGCCGGTGGAAGGGCCTGCTGCTGGTGCTGGTGATCGCGCCGTTCTTCACCAGCTTCTTGGTGCGCACGCTGTCGTGGCAGCTGATCCTCGCCGACGACGGCTGGATCGTGAACACGCTCCAGTGGCTGCACATCCTCGGGGCGGACGACCGGCTGCTCGCCACCAACTTCGCGGTGATCATGGGCCTCGCCTACGGCTTCCTGCCGTTCATGGTGCTGCCGCTCTTCGCCAGCATCGACAAGATCGACCACCGGCTGATCGAGGCGTCGCGCGATCTCTACTCCAACCCGGTCGTCGGGTTCTTCAAGGTGACCTGGCCGCTGTCGCTCCCGGGTGTGGTCTCCGGCACGCTGCTCACGTTCATCCCGTCGGCTGGCGACTACATCAACGCCGAGCTGCTAGGGAACACCGAGACATCGGTCATCGGCTCGGTGATCCAGCTGCAGGCCACCGACGCCAACCATCCGCACACCGCTGCGGCGCTGTCGATGATCCTGATGGTCGGCATCCTGGCGATGGTGCTGTTCTACATCCGCAAGGCCGGCACCGAGGAGCTGCTCTGATGACCTGGCTCAAGGAGCGGGCCGTGCTCCTCATCGGCCTCATCGTCCTCGTCTACATGTTCGTGCCGATCTTCGTGGTCGTGCTGATGAGCTTCAACGACCCGGCGACTCGCAACGTCTACAAGTTCGACGGCTTCACCATGCACAACTGGCTGAATCCGTGCGAGGACCCGACCATGTGCGACGCCCTCGGGCTCAGCATCCGGGTCGGCCTGCTCGCGACGGTGGTCGCCACGATCATCGGCACGCTCGCGGGGTTCGCCCTGGTCCGCTGGGACTTCTTCGGGCGGTCGTCGTCGAACGTGCTGATCTTCCTGCCGATGGCGGCACCCGAGATCGTCATGGGTTCCTCGTTGCTGACCCTCTTCGTGCAGGGCGGCTTCGCCGGGCAGCTCGGCTTCTGGACGATCTTCATCGCCCACGTGATGTTCTGCCTGTCGTTCGTCGTCGTGACCGTCCGCGCGCGCCTCGCCGGCATGAACGACACCCTCGAACAGGCGGCGGCCGATCTCTACGCGACGCCGGCGCAGACCTTCTGGCGGGTGACCTTCCCCCTGGTGCTGCCCGGAATCCTCGGCGCCGCGTTGCTCAGCTTCTCGCTGTCGTTCGACGACTTCATCATCACCAACCTAAACTCCGGCAGCGACGTCACCTTCCCGATGTACGTCTGGGGCGTCGCCCGCGTCGGCCTCCCCATGCAGGTCAACGTCGTCGGCACCCTGATGCTGGTCATCTCCCTCGTCATCGTGCTCGGCGGCGAGCTCAACTCCCGCCGTCGGGCCCGCGCGCTCGTCTAGCGCGAAGTCGCACAGTTCGGCCGCGAAGGCGCGATCCGCGACGGTGGCCCGACGGTTGTCCACAGGCCGCACGCGCGCACGTTTGGTTGGTACGGCGGGCGTCCGGCAGCCTGGGTCAGATCAGGGTGTATGCCTTGTCGAGGACCGAGCGCAGGATCTGCTCCATCTCGTCGAAGTGCTCCTGCGTGCACACCAACGGCGGGGAGAGCTGGATGACCGGGTCGCCGCGGTCGTCGGCGCGGCAGTACAGGCCCTCGTCGTACAAGCCCTTCGAGACGAAGCCGTAGAGGATCCGCTCGCACTCCTCGGCGCTGAACGACTCCTTGGTCGCCTTGTCCCTGACCAGCTCGATGCCGTAGAAGAAGCCCTCGCCGCGCACGTCGCCGACGATCGGCAGGTCCAGCAACCGCTCGAGCGTCGCCCGCAGCGCCGGGGCCTTGGCCTGGACGCCCTCGATGATCTTCTCTTCCTCGAAGATCTGCATGTTGCGCAACCCGACCGCTGTCGACACGGGGTGCCCGCCGAACGTGTACCCGTGGGCGAACATCGCCCCGCCCTTCGCGAACGGCTCGAACAGTCGGTCCGACACGATCATCGCGCCGAGCGGCGCGTAGCCCGAGGTCAGGCCCTTGGCGCTGGTGATGATGTCGGGCTGGTAGCCGATCGCCGTCGCACCGAACATCTCGCCCAGCCGGCCGTACGCGCAGATGACCTCGTCGGAGACGAGGAGTACGTCGTACTCGTCGCAGATCTCGCGCACCCGCTCGAAGTAGCCCGGAGCCGGCGGGAAGCAGCCGCCGGCGTTCTGGACCGGTTCGAGGAAGACCGCAGCCACGCTGTCGGCGCCCTCGTTGTTGATCGCGACCTCGATCTGGTCGGCAGCCCAGCGACCGAACGCGACCGGGTCGTCGCCGTGGATCGGCGCCCGGTAGATGTTGGTGTTGGGCACCCGGAACGTCGACGGCACCAGCGGCTCGAACTGCTGCTTGAGCCCGGGCAGCCCGGTGATCGACAACGCTCCGTGGGTCGTCCCGTGGTAGGCGATCGCACGGCTGATCACCTTGTGCTTCATCGGCTTGCCGACCCGCTTGAAGTAGTCCTTGGCCAGCTTCCACGCCGACTCCACAGCCTCGCCGCCGCCGGAGGTGAAGAACACCCGGTTCAGGTCGCCCGGGGCGTACGACGCGATCTTCTCGGCCAGCTCGATGGCCGGCGGGTGCGCGAAGGACCACAACGGCATGAAGGCCAGCGTCTCGGCCTGCTTCGCTGCGGCCTCGGCGAGGTCGCGCCGGCCGTGCCCGAGCTGCGACACGAACAGGCCCGCCAGGCCGTCGAGGTAGCGCTTCCCCTTGTTGTCATAGAGGTAGACGCCCTCGCCGCGCACCATGATCGGTACGTCGTGCTCCGGCCCGTCTCCGTCGTATCGGCCGTGCTGGGAGAAGTGCAGCCACAGGTTGTTCTTCGCGGCGCGTTGCAGTGCGGAGTCGTCCATACCCCCATGGTGATCCAACAGTTTCGGCGCTGCAAGTGAATCCGTGGACGAAAGGTGACGAAACCGCGGATTCGGTGAGTTTTGACCGGAAATAGCCTGCTGATTTCGTCGTCATTCGGGGCTAGAGTCCGTCCATGGCCGACCTGACCTTCAAGAACATCATCGGCGGGGAACTCGTCGCCGCCGCCAACGGAGCGACGTACGACGTCATCGACCCGACCACGGGCGCCATCTATGCGCAGGCGCCATTGTCCGACGCCGAGGACGTCGACCGGGCGTACGCCGCCGCGAGTGCCGCGTTCGAGTCCTGGGGCGACACCACCCCCCAGGACCGAGCGACCGCACTCCTCAAGATCGCCGACGCGATCGACGCGCGCGCCGAGGAGATCGCCGCCGTCGAGGTGAAGGACACCGGCAAGCCCACCCAGGCGATGCTCGACGACGAGATGCCGCCGAGCTCCGACCACTTCCGGTTCTTCGCCGGTGCTGCCCGGGTGCTCGAGGGGCGGTCGGCAGGGGAGTACCTCGCCGACCACACCAGCTGGGTCCGCCGGGAACCGGTCGGTGTCGTCGGCCAGGTGACGCCGTGGAACTACCCGCTGATGATGATGATCTGGAAGATCGCGCCGGCGCTGGCGGCGGGCAACACGATCGTCCTCAAGCCGAGCGACACCACTCCCGCCAGCTCGACGCTGCTGACCGAGATCTGCCAGGAGTTCCTCCCGCCGGGTGTCCTCAACATCGTCACCGGTGACCGCGACACCGGCCGGGCACTGGTCGCCCACCCGACGCCGCAGATGGTCGCCATCACCGGATCGGTGCGGGCGGGCATGGAGGTCGCCGGCAGTGCCGCGACCGACCTGAAGAAGGTCCACCTCGAGCTCGGGGGCAAGGCGCCGGTCATCGTCTTCGACGACGCGGACGTGGCGAAGGCGGCCGAGGCGATCGCCGGTGCCGGCTACTACAACGCGGGCCAGGACTGCACCGCAGCCACCCGGGTGCTCGCGGGGCCCGGCGTCCACGACGACTTCGTCGCCGCGATCACGGAGCAGGCCCGCAACACGAAGACCGGCATGCCCGGAGACGCCGACATCCTCTACGGCGCTCTCAACAACGCCGACCAGCTGGCCCGGGTCGCCGGGATGGTCGACCGGCTGCCCGACCACGCATCCCTCGACGCCGGAGGCGGCCGGCCATCCATCCAGGGAGGCGACTCCGGCTACTTCTACGAGCCGACTGTCGTCTCTGGCCTGCAGCAGGACGACGAGCAGATCCAGAACGAGATCTTCGGGCCCGTCATCACCGTGCAGCGCTTCGCCGACGAGGCCGAGGCGCTGCACTGGGCCAACGGCGTGCAGTACGGCCTCGCCTCGTCGGTGTGGACCTCCGACCACGGCCGGGCGCTACGGATGAGCCGCAAGCTGGACTTCGGCGTGGTGTGGATCAACACCCACATCCCGTTCGTCTCCGAGATGCCGCACGGCGGCTTCAAGCACTCCGGCTACGGCAAGGACCTGTCGATGTACGGCCTCGAGGACTACACGCGCATCAAGCACGTCATGTCCTACTTCGGGGAGTAGCCCCGTTCGAACGTTCCAATCGGCCCCAATGTGCAATCAGCCGCCGACCGATGTCATGGTGACCCGGTCGCGGACGACGGTGTCCACGGTTCAGGCATAACGCCACCTGGGATTTCGGGTACCTGAGCGTGAGGTAGCGTGCCGACACCCCAAATGGACGCGAAAGGGTTGAACGATGGTCGATGTGGAGCGGGTTCTCGACGAAGCGGGGCTCACCAACACCTATGTGCGTGAGTACGTCGCTCACTGGGCCGGGGTCACCGGCGCCGAGCGGGTCGAGGTCGTCTCTGCGTCCGACGACGCCCGCCTGGTGGAGGAGTCACTCGCCGCGGGCGAGCTGCTGCCGGCCGGCGAAGGTCTGTACTACTCGCGGTCCTACTTCAAGGACACCGCCCGCGCGGAGGAGCGCACCATCGTCGCCACCAGCGACGAGGCCGACAAGGGCACCTACAACAACTGGCGTCCCGCAGCGGAGATGAAGCCGCTGCTCGTCGACCTCATGACCGGCGCGTCCGCCGGCAAGACGATGTACGTCATCCCCTACCTGATGGCGCCCCCGGGCTCCCCGCTGGAGAACTTCGCCGCGGGTGTGGAGCTCACCGACAACCGCAACGTCGTGCTCCAGATGATCCGGATGTCGCGGGTCGGCGTGGAGTTCATCAACCACCTGGGCGACGCGTTCGTCAAGGCCGTCCACGTCACCGGCGATCTCGAGAACCTCGGCCAGGGCACGCCCGATGACAAGCGCTACTTCGTGACCGTCGCCGACGAGCGCACGATTCTGCACTTCGGTTCGTCGTACGGCGGCAACGCGCTGCTCGGCAAGATCGCCCACGGTCTGCGTCAGGGCTCCTACGACGGCTGGAAGAACGGCTTCCTGGTGGAGCAGTTCATGCTGCTCGGCATCACCGACAAGGAGACCGGCAAGAAGTACAACATCTGCGGCGGCTTCCCGAGCGCCTCGGGCAAGACCAACCTCGCGATGACACTGGCTCCCGACGCCCTCGGTGACCGCTACTACGTCGAGTTCTACGGCGACGACATCGCGTGGCTGTGGGTCGGCGACGACGGCAAGCTCTACGGGATGAACCCGGAGAACGGCGTCTTCGGCGTCGCCAAGGACACCAACGAGAAGACCAACCCGACGGCGATCGAGTCGATCGTCCCGGGCACCGGCTCGATCTTCACCAACGTGGCCTACAACGAGTTGACCCAGCAGGTCTGGTGGGAAGGGCGCGGCGAGAAGCCGACCGACCTCGACGGCTGGCTCGACTGGAAGGGCGACAAGATCGCCGACCGTGCGCCGGAGAACGTCGAGGCGCCGTGGGCCCACCCGAACAGCCGGTTCACGACCACCCTGGCCAACGTCCCGAACGTCGCCGCCGACTTCGAGGACCCGGCCGGCGTCGAGATCCACGGCATCATCTTCGGTGGGCGTACCCGTGACCGCGAGCCGCTGATCCGCGCGATCGACGACATCGCCGAGGGCGTCTACGACGGCCTCACCCTGGGTGCCGAGGCGACGGCGGCCGCCGACGGTCTCGAAGGCGTGCTCCGCTACGACCCGATGTCGATGCGGCCGTTCATGTCCTACCCCGAGGCCGACTACGGCCGGCACTGGCTCAAGGTGATCGGTGCCGCCGAGAACCCGCCGGTCTTCGCGCACGTGAACTGGTTCCAGCGGGGAGACGACGGTCGCTTCCTGTGGCCCGGCTACCGCGAGAACCTCCGCCCGCTGCTGTGGCTCATGCAGTACCGCGCCGGAGAGGTCGAGGGCGTCAAGACACCGGTGGGTGTCATCCCGGCCCGCGACGAGCTCAACCTCGACGGCCTCGACGAGCAGGCACTCGCCGACCTCGACACGATCCTCACGATCGACGTCGACCGCTGGCAGCAGGAGATGAAGTTCCGCGAGGAGCACCTCAACCAGTTCGACGGTCTGCCCGAGGAGATCTGGGAGGCTCACCGCCGGGTCGCCGAGGCGCTCGACCAGGCCTGACGTCCGATGCGTGCCGTCACCTGTCATGAAGGAGAGCTGGCGGTCGAGGACGTCGCGGATCTGAGCCCGACCAAGGGGCAGGTGCTGCTCGACGTCGAGCGGTGCGGGATCTGCGGCTCCGACCTGCACGCGCGCACCCACTGCGACGAGACCGCGGACGACGTGGCGGCGCTCGGGTACGACGCGTTCATGCGGTCGCACCAGCGGGTCGTCATGGGGCACGAGTTCGTGGGGACGGTGGCCGACTACGGCCCGAAGACCAAGAAGTCGTGGCCGGTCGGCACCCGGATCGTGGCGCTCCCGGTGCTGCGGGCCGGCGACTCCGTGCACCTGACCGGCCTCAGCGAGCAGGCCTCGGGCGGGTACGCCGAGCAGGTGCTCGTCACCGCGTCGATGGCCATGCGGGTGCCGGACGGGCTGGACGCCGACGGCGCCGCACTGACCGAGCCGATGGCGGTCGCGCTGCACGCCGTACGGCGCGGACACGTGGGGGCCAAGGACACGGCGGTCGTGATCGGCTGCGGCCCGATCGGGCTGGCCGTGATCCTGATGCTGAAGGCGACCGGGGTCCGGCACGTCATCGCCAGCGACTTCTCGCCCGGCCGGCGCGCGCTGGCCGAGCAGTGCGGCGCCGACGTCGTGATCGACCCGTCGACCGAGTCGCCGTGGAGCTCCTTCGAGGACTCGAAGCGCTACCTGACCAATCCGATCGCACTGGCCGAGCTCGGCCTCGACGCCATGGACAAGCTGCGCGCCGTACCCCTGCTGCCGTGGGCGCACGTGATGCGCGCCGCCGAGAAGGCCGGCGCGACGCCGCGGGGTCCGGTCGTGTTCGAGTGCGTCGGCGTGCCCGGGATGATCGAGCACATCGTGTCGTCGGCGCCGCTCCTCTCGCGGGTGGTCGTCGTCGGGGTGTGCATGGAGACCGACTCGTTCCGACCGTCGATGGCGATCAACAAGGAGATCGAGCTGCGGTTCGCCTTCGCCTACGACCCGAGCGAGTTCCACCAGACCCTGCAGTGGGTCGCGTCCGGCAAGGTCGACGTGGCCCCGTTGATCACCGGCACGGTCGGGCTCGGCGGCGTGGCCGCGGCGTTCACCGCTCTCGGCGACCCCGAGAAGCACGCGAAGATCCTCGTCGACCCGGCCAGCGAGATCGCGTCCGTCTGACCCCCGCGTGGGCCGGGTCACATCTGCTTGCCACTGGCAAGCGGACGGCCCTAGTTTCGGTGAACACCTGTTCCCTTGCCGCTGGCAAGGGAGCGGACAGCGCTGACATGGGGGGCCGATGGCCGACAACGGACGTGGCTCGGGAGTCGCAGGACTCGCCGCCAGCCGGGCGGCCTGGGTCGTCGTCGCCTGGTTGGCGCTCGCCGCCGCGCTGAACGTGTTCGTGCCGCAGATCGAGGAGGTCGCGGCGCGGGACTCCACGGCCGTCGTACCCGAGCAGGCGCCCTCGATCGTCGCGGTCGAGGAGATGGGCAAGGCATTCGGCAACGCCACCGCCAACAGCTTCGTCGTCGTCGCCATGGAGCGCGACGGCGGCCTCGATGCCCGGGACAAGACGTACGCCGGCCGGCTCGCCGCCGTCCTCACCCGGGACGACGAGAACGTCTCCTTCGTCCAGGACATCCGCGAGAACCCCGAGCTGGTCAGCGCGCTCACCAGCGAGGACGGCGAGGCGCGCTACCTCCTCGTGGGCATCACCGGCCAGACGGGCGCCCCGTCCTCCATCCGTCAGGTGACCGCCGTCCGGGCCGTCGCCGCCGACCTCGCACCCGACGGGCTCGAGGTCGCCGTCACCGGACCCACGGCCACGATCACCGACCTGGCGACCGAGACCGAGCACAGCGTCGTCCGGATCACCGTCGTCAGCATCGGTCTCATCGCGCTGCTGCTGTGGCTGATCTACCGCTCGTTCGCGGTGATGGCGCTGGTGCTGAGCGTCGTCGGGATCGGCCTCGGCCTCGCGCGCGCCCTCACCGCACTGTGCGGCGAGGTCGGGCTCTTCACCGTCTCGACCTTCAGCGGCACCTTCCTCACCGCCGTGGTGCTCGGCGCCGGCACCGACTACGCGATCTTCCTGGTGAGCCGCTATCAGGAGCTGCGCCGTGCCGGCGTGCCACCGCAGGAGGCGGCCGCGACCGCCGGGGCGCGGATCACCAGCGTCATCGTCGGCTCCGCGCTGACGGTGGTCCTGGCGTGCGGCTGCATGCTGCTGGCCGACCTCGGGTTCTTCTCGACCACCGGCCCCGCGATCGCGGTCAGTGTGGCGATCAACCTCCTCGTCGCGATCACGTTGACGCCCGCCCTGCTGGCGCTCGCGGGCCGCCGCGGCTGGTGCGATCCGCGGCCGACCAAGGCCGACAAGTTCTGGCCGCGCCTGGCGGGGATCGTCGTCGCGCACCCGGCCCGCATGCTCCTGGTGTCGCTGGTCCCGCTGCTCGCGCTCGCCGCGCTCGCCCCGCTGGTCAACGTCAGCTACGACACCCGCGACTCACAGTCGAAGGAGACCGAGAGCAACCGGGGCTACGCGTTGCTCGACCGGCACTTCCCGGTCAACGAGATCCTGCCGGACTACGTGCTCATCCAGGCCGGCCACGACCTCCGCAACCCGCGTGACCTGGCCCTGCTCGAGCGCGCGGCATCGGCCGTGGCGCAGGAGGAGGGCGTCGTCCTGGTCCGCAGCATCACCCGGCCGCTCGGTGAGCCGATCACGGACGCCTCGGTCGCCCGTCAGGCCGGCATCGTGGGCGTACGCCTCGACCGTGCGTCCGACCGCATCGTCGAGGGTGCGGACGGCGCGCAGCAGCTCGCCGACGGCGCCGGCCAGCTCGGCGACGGCGCCGAGCAGCTCAGCGAGGGCACCGGGCAGCTCGCCGACGGGGCGGAGCGCGCAGTCGGAGGCGCGGACCGACTGGTCAGCGGGACCGCCGAGCTCGAGCAAGGAGTACGGCGGCTGCTGGCCGGTGCCGAGGACGCCGTCGGCGGCACCGGGCGGCTCAGCTCGGGGATGCGCGAGCTCGCCCAGGGGCTCGACACCGGGGCGGACCAGGTGCAGCTCGCGGTGGATGGCCTCGGGCTCGCCTACGACGCGCTCCGCACCAAGAGCCTGACCTGCAACATCGATCCCGCATGCCGTCAGGCTCGCGAGGGGATCCGACAGATCTGGGTTGCCGAGCGAGACCAGCTGCTACCCGGCCTGCGCGAGGCCGCACGCGCGGCGGACCAGCTGGCCGACGGCACCGTCGGCCTCCAGGACGGGCTCCGCCGGATCCGGGACGGACTGAGCCGGGCCCGCCGGGGCGCCGACCTGCTGGCTGAGGGACAGCAGACCTTCGCCGACGAGCTCGGCGGGCTCGCCGACGGAGCCGACCGGCTCGCCGACGGCGCGGGCCAGCTGGCCGACGGAGCCGACCAGCTCGAAGGCGGGACCGAGCAGGTGGCGTCCTCCCTGCCTGAGCTGCGTCAGGGACTGAGCCGGGCGGCGACGTACCTCCGGCGGACCGAGGCGGTCGCGCACGACCCCGCCATCGGCGGCTTCTACCTGCCGCCGGCTGCGCTGAAGGGGCAACGGTTCGCTGCCGCCATCCGGCTGTTCCTGTCCGAGGACGGTCGGACCGCGAGGATGGCCGTGCTGGGTGAGTCCGACGCGTTCGGGCACGAGGCGTCCGCGCGGACCCGCGAGATCGAGAAGACCGTGGTGCAGGCGTTCCGCCACACGAGGCTCGACGACGCAGACGTGAGCATGACGGGCATGGCTGCCACCAACGCCGACCTCGCCGACTACTCCCGGTCGGACATGCGGGTCGTGGCCCTGACCGCCCTGATCGCGGTCTTCCTGATCCTGCTCGTGCTGCTGCGCAGCCTGGTCGCCGCGACGGTGTTGATGGCGACGGTGGTGTTGTCGTACGCCTCGGCGATCGGGCTGTCCGTGCTGCTGTGGCAGGTGGTCCTCGGGAGTGAGCTCGACTGGACCGTGATGGCCGTGTCCTTCACGATCCTGGTAGCGGTCGGCGCCGACTACAACCTGTTGCTGACCAAACGCATGCACGAGGAAGCGCCGGACGGATCCCGCGAGGGGATCGCGCGGGCGACCGCGGCCACCGGCTCGGTGATCACGTCGGCCGGCGTCATCTTCGCGGCGAGTATGTTCGCGCTCATGTCCGGGAGCGTGAGCACGATGGCGCACGTCGGCTTCACGATCGGGGCCGGTCTGCTGCTCGACACGTTCGTCGTCCGGTCCCTGCTGGTGCCCGCCGCGGCGACGCTGCTGGGGCCCCGGCTCTGGTGGCCGGGCGGCGCTTCTACCGCGAAGGACGCGGCGACAACATGAGCCGCGCCTCGACCGTCGACCTCCGGGCCCGGCTGCTGCGTGCGGCCGAGGCGGAGATCGCGGCGACCGGACCGGCCCGGGCCAGCCTGCGCGCCATCGCCCGCCGGTGCGGGGTCTCGCACCAGGCGACCGCTCACCACTTCGTCGACCGGGCCGGCCTGTTCACGGCGCTGGCCCTCGAGGGGCACCAGCTGCTGCTGCAGGAGACCGAGGCCGCCATCGACGCCGCCCTCGCCGAAGGCGGCCAGCGGGTCGCGGCCGCGGGCGCAGCGTACGTCGAGTTCTCGCGGCGCCACCCCGCGCTCTTCGACCTCATGTACCGGCCCGACCTGCTCCGCAACGACGACGAGGACCTCATCGCCGCCCGGCTCGCGCACCGCGACCTCTCGCTCGCGAACATCGCCAGCGCGCAGGAGCGGGGCTGGGGCACCGACGTGCCGACCGCAGAGCTGGCCGTCCTCGGCTGGGCGGCCGTGCACGGGCTCGCCGTCCTGCAGCGCGACCTGATCGTCTCGGTGCTCTACCCCGAGGTCGACGTGGACTCGATCCTGCGCCGGGTGGTGCACGTGCTCGACGCGCTCGGCTAGTCCCACACGGGCACGGCGAGCGCGGTCTTCTCCGTGCGCCCGCGGAGCACCTTGGAGCC
The DNA here is from genome assembly GCA_963846535.1 of uncultured Actinomycetota bacterium. Taxonomy (GTDB): domain Bacteria; phylum Actinomycetota; class Actinomycetes; order Propionibacteriales; family Nocardioidaceae; genus Nocardioides. The sequence continues at coordinate 223,762 of CAWJWK010000008.1, read as the reverse complement.
ACTTTTCTCCCAGTGCGCGGCCGCGTCGGCGTCGCCGCGCTCGACCGCGGCGACCACGGTGTCCCACAGGGCGAGGACCCCGCCGGGCACGTCCTTGGCGAGCTCGGTGAGGCGGGACGCGGAGTTCACGGCGTCGCCGATCACCGTGTACTCATAGCGCGACGCGGACCCCACGTTGCCCGCGACGACGCTCCCCGTCGCCACCCCGATGCCGGCGCCGATCTCGGGCAGCTCGTCCTCGAGCCGGATGGCTATCGCCCGGGCGGCCGCCAGCGCCGAGGCTGCGTGGCCCTCGTCGGGGACGGGCGCTCCGAAGATCGCCAGCACCGCGTCGCCGATGAACTTGTTGACCAGCCCGCCGCGCCGGTCGACCTCGTCCACGACGACGCCGAAGAAGCGGTTGAGCACGTCGACGACCTCGACCGCCTCGTGGTCGGCGGCGTACGCCGTCGAGCCGACCAGGTCGACGAACAGCACCGAGGCGACGCGGGTCTCGCCGCCTAGCTCGACCTCGCCGGTCTCCACGGCGGCCGCGGCCGCGGCGACGTCGTGACCGACGTGCCGGCCGAACAGGTCGCGCAGCTTCTCGCGCTCCCGGAGCCCGCCGACCATCTGGTTGAAGCCGCTCTGCAGGGCGCCGAGCTCGGTGCCGTCGTAGACGACGACGTCGGCGTCGAGATCACCCGCCTCGACCGAGCGGAGCGCCTCACGGACGGACGTGATCGGCGCGACCACCGAACGGGCATTCAGGTCGGTCAGGATGAACCCGAACAGGAGCACCGCCGCGCAGACGACGATCGTGACGATCGCGAGCTGGTCGAGACTGGTGCCGCCGTCCCGCGGGCGACGGTCGTCGACGAGGGCGAGCAGCGCGGCCACCATGAGACCGACCAGCGGGACCGCGGTGCCGATCGCCCAGAAGAGGACCATCCGCGGCCCGACGCCGACGAAGCGGACTCGCCGGTTGATGTCGGTGTCCGCGAGGGCGCGCGCTGCGACCGGTCGCAGCGTGAACTCGGTGAGCAGGTAGGAGATGCCGGCCACCACGAGCGCGCCGATGGCCACGGTGAGTCCCGTGGATACGGCGCGCTCCGGCTCCAGGAACAAGGCGAGCACGGTGAAGACAACGCTGCCCGCGACCCACAGCGTCAGCTGCATCAGCGTCAGCTGGAGCGGCACCTTGAGGGCGCGGGCGCGTTCCGCGTCGTCCGGTACGGCGGCCGGGTCACGCGTTGCCCAGCGCAGCGCCCGCAGGCTGGTCGCCGTACCCCAGATGACACCGATCACCGCGGCCGACACGACGTAGGTCGGCACCGCGATGGCCAGGGCGATGAGGTCGCCTCCTGACCATTCCGGCGCCGGGACCGCGAAGTTGGTCACCAGGAAGACGACTCCCGCACCGAGCAGGTTGGTGCTGACCAGGACCAGGGTGAGCAGCACCTGGATCCGGATCCGCAGCTGGCGCGGACCCTGCTGGACCGGCCCGAGGATGCGCGAGCCGAACGGGCTCCGCTTTCCTCTGGACCTCGGGCGCGGCATGCCCGCAAGGCTAGTGGTTGGATCTGGCACGTGAACTTCACCGCTGCCGAGATCACCGATGCCTATGCCGCCTTCCACGACCAGGTCTCGGGATTCGTGGCCGCGGGGGAGTGGGGCGGCTACGCCGACCTGTTCACGCCGGACGCGGTCTACGTCGAGCGCGCGATGGGCACCTTCCGGGGCCGCGACGAGATCCGCGCGTGGTCGGTGCGCACCATGACGACCTACCCGGGCCGGGTGATGACCGGGTTCCCCCTGAGCTGGCAGGTCGTCGACGCCGATGCGGCCCGGCTGGTGTGCGAGGTGCGCAACCCGATGCCGGACCCCGGCGACGGCACGATGCTCGAGGAGCCCAACATCACGGTCATGACGTACGCCGGCGACGGCCTCTTCTCGTACGAAGAGGACGTCTACAACCCGCTGCGCTTCCACACCATGGCGATGGGCTGGGCCCGGATCGCGAAGGAGCACGGTCGGGCGGACGACGACGTCCTCGCCTATCTCGACCGTTTCGGCGGGTAGGACAAGATGACGTCATGACCGGTGCGGCGAAGCGACTCCTGCTCGAGGTGGTCGGCTGGCTGCTGCTGGTCGTCGGCATCGCGGCGCTCGTCCTGCCGGGGCCGGGGCTGCTGCTGATGTTCGCGGGTCTGGCGGTGCTGTCGCACCAGTACGAGTGGGCCGAGCGATGGGTCGATCCGGTCCAGTTCCGCGCGTTGAAGGGCGCGGCGGAGAGCGTGGAGACCTGGCCGCGGATCATCGCGTCGACGATCTTCTCGCTCGGGCTGGTCGGTTGCGGCGTGCTGTGGATCGTCAGCCCCGACGCACCGTCGTGGTGGCCGGTGGACGACGACTGGTGGCTGCCCGGCGGCCTCTGGACCGGCGTCACCCAGATCGTCTCCGGGTTCCTCGCGCTGGTGCTGATCGTCTACTCCTACCGGCGGTTCCATGGGAAGCCCGAGGCCGTCCTTGCACTGCAGAAGGAGATCGACGAGGCCGACGAGGAGCTCGAGGAGCATCGCCACCACGGGAAGACCGGGCCGTAGGGCGAACCCGCCCCGACTCGTCGTACCCCGCTACTAAGGTCGGTCCGCCATGGCCCTCCATCTCCATCGCGCAGCGCGCACCGACCAGCTCGCCGATCAGCTCGGCGAGCTGCTGGCGTCGCCGCTCGCTGATCCGTTCGCGTCCGAGGTGGTCGTGGTGCCGGCGAAGGGCGTCGAGCGCTGGCTGTCCCAGCGGCTGTCGCACCGGCTCGGCACCGCACCGGGGCGCGGTGACGGCGTGTGTGCCGGGGTCGACTTCCGGAGCCCCCGCTCGCTGTTCGCCGTGGTGTCGGGACGGCCCGACGACGATCCGTGGGCGGCCGAGGCCCTGGCCTGGCCGCTGCTGCGCGTCATCGACGCGAGCATCGGTGAGCCCTGGGCCGCAACCCTGGCCCGGCACCTCGGCCACGACCTGACCGGCGACGCCGGGGAGGTGCGCAGGGGGAGGCGGTTCGCGACAGCGCGCCGGCTGGCCGGCCTGTTCGCGTCGTACGCCGCGCAGCGGCCGGCGCTGATCGCCGACTGGGCCGCAGGTCGCGACACCGACGGCGCGGGCAGGACGATCCCCGCCGACCTGGCCTGGCAGCCGGAGCTCTGGCGACGCGTCGCCGACCAGGTCGCGGTGCCCGACCCGACGCGCCGGCAGGCCGACGCCGTCGCCCGGTTGCGCGTCGACCCCGGGTCGGTCCGCCTGCCTGCGCGGGTCAGCCTGTTCGGCCACACGCGGCTCGCCACCGGCGACCTGGTCCTGCTCGACGCGCTCGCCACCGACCGCGACGTCCATCTCTGGCTCCCGCATCCTTCGGCCGCGCTGTGGTCGCGGCTCACCGACGTGGCCGGTGTGGTGCCGCGCGCGGACGACCGCTCCCACCTGCAGGTCGGGCATCCGCTCCTCGCCACTCTCGGCCGCGACACCCGCGAGCTGCAGCGGACGTTGGCCACGGTGTCCTACCTCGACGAGCCGATGGTTTCGCGGCTCGCTGCGCACGAACCCCAACCAGCGGGTCAGGACACCCTGCTCGGCTGGCTCCAGGCCGACCTCCGGGCCAACGCCCCGGGTGCGGCCGCGGCGCGCGAGCTGCGGCCGGGCGACCGGTCCGTCCAGTTGCACGCCTGCCACGGCCCGGCCCGGCAGGTCGAGGTGCTGCGCGAGGTGCTGCTCGGCCTGCTCGCCGACGACCCGACCCTCGAGCCGCGCGACGTGCTGGTGATGTGCCCCGACATCGAGAGCTACGCCCCGTTGCTGTCGGCAGCGTTCGGTCTCGCCGACGTGGTGGGGCCCGAGGGCCATCCGGCCCATCGGCTGCGGGTGAGCCTCGCCGACCGCGCGCTCGACCAGACCAACCCGCTGCTGGCCGTGCTCGCCCGGCTGCTCGACCTCGCCGGCGGCCGGGCGGGCGTCGGCGCCGTGCTCGACCTGGCGCACGCGGAGCCCGTGCGTCGTCGGTTCGGCCTCCGCGACGACGACCTCGACCTGCTCGCGACGTGGGTCCAGCAGGCTGGCGTGAAGTGGGGGTTAGACGCGGCGCACCGGGCCGAGTTCGGCCTCGACGACTACGACGACAACACCTGGCGGGCCGGCCTCGACCGGCTGCTCACCGGGGTGGCGCTGTCCGACGACAGCGGCACCATGCTCGGCGGCACGCTGCCCCTCGACGACGTCGGCAGCGGTGACGTCGACCTGATCGGGCGGCTGACGGAGCTGGTCGCCCGGCTCGAGGCGGTCACCGACCGGCTGGTCGGCACCCACTCGCTCGACCATTGGCTGCAGGCCATCGAGGACGGCATGGGCGCGTTGACCGCGGTCCGGCCGACCGACTCCTGGCAGCTCGGGCAGGTGCAGCGCGAGCTCGACGGGCTGCGCTCCGCCGCAGGTGTCGACGTGGAACTCCGGCTCCACGACGTGCGGGTGATGTTCTCCGACCGGCTCGCCGGCAGGCCCACCCGCGCGAACTTCCGCACCGGAGTGCTGACGGTCTCGACGCTGGTACCGATGCGGTCCGTGCCCCACCGGGTCGTCTGCCTGCTCGGCATCGACGACGGGGTCTTCCCGCGGGTCGGCGTGACCGATGGCGACGACGTCCTGGCCCGGCGGCCGCTGACGGGCGAGCGCGACCCCCGCAGCGAGGACCGGCAGCTGCTGCTCGACGCGGTGCTCGCCGCGACCGACACCCTCGTCATCACCTACACCGGCGCCAACGAGTACACCGGCCAGGGCCGGTCGCCGGCGGTGCCCGTCGGGGAGCTGCTCGACGCGCTCGACCTCACCGCCACCACCGGCGACCGACGGCAGGTCTCCGAGGCGATCACGATCGCCCACCCGTTGCAGCCGTTCGACCGGCGCAACCTCACAGCCGGGGGCTTGGTGCCTGACGTGCCGTTCGCGTTCGACCGGTTCGCCCTGGCGGGTGCGCGCGCTGTCGAGCGGGAGCGCGACGAGGTGCCGCCGTTCCTCGCCGGCCCGCTGGAGCCGCCCGCTCCCGGGGATGTCGCCCTCGACGACCTGGTCGAGTTCTTCGGCGGCCCGGTCAAGGCCTTCCTCAAGCAGCGGTTGGGGATCGCGCTTCCTCGTGAGGACGACCCGGTCGACGACCGGATCCCGATCACCCTCGATCCGCTGGAGGAGTGGGCCGTCGGCGACCGGATCCTCGGCGACCTGATGCGCGGCCACCACCCCGACGCAGCCGTCGAGCGCGAGCGCCGCCGCGGCGTCGTACCCCCGGGCGAGCTCGGCGAGCGCACCCTGCAGAAGGTCGTCGGTCGCGTGCGACCGCTCGCGGCCGAGGCTCTCGCCAGCATCGGCACCGCACCGAGGGCCGTCGACGTCGACGTCGACCTCGGGGACGGACGCCGGCTCCGGGGGACGGTCCCCGAGCTGTACGGCGACCTGCTGGTGCGGGTCAGCTACTCCCGGCTCGGTCCCAAGCATCGGCTGCAGTCGTGGGTCAAGCTCCTCGCGCTGGTCTCGAGCGACGAGGACCGCCCGTGGCGGAGCCTGACGCTCGGCCGGCCGGAGGGTTGGGGACGTGCCGAGCTCGACGCGTCCCGGCTCGGACCGCTCGACCACCGGGCGCACGCGTGGCTGCGCGACCTGGTCGCGATCCGCGACGAAGGACTCGTCGCGCCGCTGCCCTTGCCGCTCAAGACGTCGCTGCAGTACGCCCGCCACCGGCGCACCCAGATGGCGCCCGAGGTCGCGCTCGACAAGGCCGGCTTCCTCTGGCGCAAGGACGGGAAGTTCGCGGGCGAGGTCGCCGACGCCGAGCACGTCCTCGTCTGGGGCGAGCGCTCACCACTGCCGGGCGCGTCCGGTCCGGGTGAGGGTGCCGAGGGGTCGCGGCTCGGCGCCCTCGCGATGCGCGTCTGGGACCCGCTGCTCGAGAGCGAGGTGGGGAGCTGGTGAGCGACGAGCTGCGCCCCTTCGACCTCACCGGGCCGCTGCCGACCGGCACGACTCTTCTCGAGGCGAGCGCCGGCACCGGCAAGACGTTCACCGTCGGAGCACTGGTGGCGCGCTACGTCGCGGAGGGCGTCGCGACCCTCGGCGAGATGCTCGTCATCACCTTCAGTCGCGCCGCCACCCAGGAGCTGCGGGCGAGGGTGCGGGAGCAGCTCACCTCCGCCGAGCGGGTCCTCGCGCGGCAGCTCGCCACCGGCGACGCCGTGGCGGACAACGAGCTGCTGGCGCACCTGCTCGACACGGACCCCCGCGAGCTCGCAGCCCGCCACGAGCGGCTGCGCGACGCGCTCGCCGCGTTCGACAGCGCGACGATCGCGACCACCCACCAGTTCTGTCACGTGGTCCTGCGCTCCCTCGGCGTCGCCAGCGAGAGCGACACGTCCGCGACGCTGGTCGAGTCGCTCGACGAGCTGGTGCTCGAGGTGGTCGACGACCTCTTCCTCGCCGACAACGGCCGCCGCGACGGCGTCCCGCTCATCGACCGCGCCACCGCCGCGGCCATCGCCCGCGACGTGGTCACGCACCAGAACGTCGACCTCGCCCCCGCCGACGAGTCCCACCCGGTCGCCGCGGCGCGCGCCGACTTTGCGCGCCGGGCCCGGTCCGAGGTGGAACGGCGCAAGGAGCGCCTCGGCATCCAGTCCTACGACGACCTCCTGGCCCGGCTGGCCGATGCCCTCACCCACGACGACGCGCCGGCGCGGGCGCGGATGCGCAACCGGTGGCGGATCGTGCTCGTCGACGAGTTCCAGGACACCGACCCGGTGCAGTGGCAGATCCTGTATCGGGCGTTCCACACTGCGGTTCCTGAGCAGGCGAGGGACGAGCCGTCTCGAAGGGCGTTGATCCTGATCGGCGACCCGAAGCAGGCGATCTACGGCTTCCGCGGCGGCGACGTCGATACCTACCTCGCCGCGGCAGCCGAGGCCGGCAGCCGCTACACCCTGGCGACCAACCGCCGCTCCGACGGTGGTCTGGTCGCCCGGCTCGACGCGGCCCTCGGCAACGCGGGGCTCGGCAGCGCGGACATCGTCGTGCACCCGGTCGTCGCCTTCCACGAGGAGTCCCGACTGTCGAGAGCGCCGCACCCGGCACCGTTCCGGGTGCGGCGGCTGCCCCGCGGCGATCTCAAGCTGAACAACGGAGTGGTGTCGTGGTGGGCCGCTCGCGACCGGATCGCCGACGACCTCGCCGGCGACGTCGCCGAGCTGCTCGGCAGCGGTGCCACCTGGTGCGACGCGCCGCTGGAGGCCCATCAGGTCGCCGTGCTGGTCTCCGACCGCGGCCAGGGCGAGCGGGTCCAGTCGGCCCTTCAGCGGCGCGACGTACCGGTGGTCCTCAACGGTGGTGGAGACATCTTCCTGACCCCCGCGGCCGACGAGTGGCTGACGTTGCTGAAGGCACTCGACGCCCCGCACCGCCCGACGCTCGTCCGATCCGCCGCGCTCACCTGCTTCTTCGGTCACGACGTGCGCGGCATCGTCGCGGGCGGCGACACCCTGACCGGCGAGGTCGCCGACGAGCTCCGGGACGGCGCGATCCTGCTGCGCACGCGCGGTGTTGCTGCGCTGGTCGAGACCTTCGAGGAGCGCGGCATGAGCAACCGCATCCTCGGGCAGCGCGGCGGCGAGCGGCTGCTCACCGACATCCGCCACCTCGGACAGGTGCTCCACGACCGCGCGGTCCGGGAGCGGCTCGGGCTGACCGCGCTCCTCGAGTGGCTCCGCGACGAGCGGCTACGGACGGCCGCCGGCGAACGGCCGCGCCGCCTCGACTCCGACGCGAAGGCGGTGCAGATCGTCACCATCCACGGGAGCAAGGGCCTCGAGTACCCCATCGTCTACCTCCCCTATGCCTTCAACTACTACGAGCGCCCGGCGACGACCGCGCTCTTCCACGACCGTTCGGTCGCGGGTGTCCTGCGGCGGGTCATCGACGTCGGCGGCAGTGGCCGACAGTGGGCCGAGAACCTCGCTGCCCATCGGGCCGAGGATGCGGGCGAGGACCTGCGCAAGCTCTACGTCGCGCTCACCCGCGCACAGTCGCAGGTCGTGGCGTGGTGGGCTCCGGCCGACGGCACCGAGCGGGGCGCGCTGCACCGGATCCTCTTCGGCCGCCGCCCGGGTGATCGCGAGGTGCTGCAGTCGGCCCCCGTGCACCCCGACGAGCGGGCCGAGCACATCCTCGGGCTGATCGAGACCGAGTACGGCGGTCCGGCCGCCGAGCTCGCCGAGGCCGCCCCCGCCCGGCTGGCCGCGCCCCGGAGCGACGACCAGCCGCTGGCGGCCCGGGTGTTCGGGAGGGCGATCGACACCGAGTGGCGCCGTACGTCGTACTCAGGGCTGATCCGGGTCGAGGAGCAGGCGATCGCGACCAGCGAGCCGGAGGTGCCGGGCAAGGACGACGAGCCGGGGGAGGACGACGCCGAGGAGCTGCCGACCGACACCGCGACCGAGGAGGCAGAGATCGCCGACCTGCCGTCGCCGATGTCAGACCTACCGGCCGGCGCCGGGTTCGGGTCACTGGTCCACGCGATCCTCGAGCACGCCGACCCGGAAGCGGCCGACCTGCGGGCCGAGCTGCGGGAGCGCGCCGCGGAGCAGCTGAGGTGGTGGCCATCCGAGGCAACGCCCGACGAGCTGGCCGAGGCGCTGCTGCCGTTGAACGCCACTTCGCTCGGCCCGCTCGCGGACGGGCTCACGCTGGCCCAGATCCCGCTGCGCGACCGGCTCCGCGAGCTCGACTTCGAGATCCCACTCGCCGGCGGCGACCTCACTCGGAGCATGCCGAGCGGTGAGGAGGTGCGGCTGCGCGACCTCGCGCCGGTGCTCCGTGCCCATCTCGCGACGGGCGACCCGATGGTCGGCTACGCCGACAAGCTGGAGCTGCCGCCGCTGGCGGACCAGACCCTCCGTGGCTACCTGTCCGGCAGCATCGACGTCGTGCTGCGGCTCCCCACCGGGCGGTTCGTGGTCGTCGACTACAAGACCAACCGGCTCGGTGAGGTGGGCCGTCCGGTGACCGCCGCCGACTATGCGCCGGCCCGGGTGGCCGATGCGATGCTCCACTCGCACTACCCGCTGCAGGCGCTGCTCTACTCGGTGGTCGTCCATCGATACCTCCGCTGGCGACTGCCCGGCTACGACCCGGCCGCCCATCTCGGCGGCGTCCTCTACCTCTACGTACGCGGCATGTGCGGGCCCGAGACCCCCGAGGTCGACGGCGTGCCGTGCGGGGTGTTCAGCTGGCAGCCGTCGACGGCGCTGGTGCTCGCCCTCTCCGACCTCCTGGACGGTGTGCGATGACCGAGCTGTTCGAGGTCGAGGAGCGCCACGACCACCGGATCGCCGCCGGTGCCACGGGTCTGCTCGCTACCTTCAACCACGGTGGGCTGCTGACGGCGGCCGACGTGCACGCGGCGACCCGGATCTGTGCCCTCGGCGGCGAGGACGACCCGCAGGTCGCGCTCGCGGTCGCGGTGACCGTGCGCGCCGCGCGGCACGGATCGGTCTGCGTCGACCTCGCCGACCTGGCGGCGAGCGACGGCGCCGAGGACCTGCCGTGGCCCGACCAGGACGACTGGCAGCTCGCCGTTGCGACCAGCCCGCTGTCGAGTGTCGGGGTGCTTCGCCGCGAAGGCGCCCTCCTCTACCTCGACCGGTTCTGGCGCGAGGAAGGGCAGGTCCGCGACGACCTGCTCCGCCGGCTCGCCGCGCCGGCGCCCTCGGTCGACGAGGCCGCGCTCGCGACCACGGCCGGTCGCCTGTTCCCGGAGGGCTACGACGAGCAGCGGACAGCCGCGCTCGCCGCCGCCCGGCAGTGGACCACGGTGCTCACCGGCGGTCCCGGCACCGGCAAGACCACGACCGTGGCCGGCCTGCTCGCGCTCCTGACCGAGCAGGCGGTGCAGCTGGGTAGCCCGCTCCGCATCGCCCTCACCGCGCCCACCGGCAAGGCGTCGGCCCGGCTGCAGCAGGCGGTCGAGGAGGCGCAGGCGCAGGACCGGTTCACCGACGCCGACCGCGCCCGGCTGAGCGGGCTCACGGCGTCGACCCTCCACCGACTGCTCGGGTGGATGCCGGGTTCGCGCAACCGGTTCCGTCATCACCGCCGCAACAAGCTGCCCCATGACGTGGTGGTGGTCGACGAGACGTCGATGGTCTCGCTGACGATGATGGCGCGGCTGCTCGAGGCGGTGCGTCCCGATGCCCGCCTGGTGCTCGTGGGCGATGCCGACCAGCTGGCCAGCGTCGAAGCCGGAGCCGTCCTCGCCGACCTCGTCCAGGGGCTGGCCGATCGCGCGCCCGACGCGGTGACCGGGCTCCGCACCACCCACCGCTTCGGCGAGAGCATCGGCGCCCTCGCCGAGGCGCTGCGCGAGGGCGATGCCGACCGGGTGCTGACGCTGCTGACGGGCGGCGAGGAGCGGGTCAGCCTGCGCGACCCCGTCGAGCACGCCGAGACGCTCCGCACCCGGCTGCTCGAGCACGCGCTCGCCGTACGCGCTGCCGCCGTGGCGGGCGACGCCGCCGCCGCGTTGGCCGCCATGGACACGCACCGTCTGCTCTGTGCCCACCGCGACGGCCCCTACGGTGTCGCCCACTGGAACCGGCTCACCGAGCGGCTCCTGTCCGACCACGACCAGGCCGTCTGGCAGGAGTGGTACGCCGGCCGGCCGATCCTGGTCACCGCCAACGACTACGGCCTCGGGTTGTTCAACGGCGACACCGGGGTGGTCGTGCGCGACGGCGACCGGCTGCGCGGCGTGATCGCCGGCGTGGGGAACCAGCTGCGGCTCGCGACCGCCCGGCTCGGCGCGGTCGAGACGCTGCACGCGATGACCATCCACAAGAGCCAGGGGAGCCAGGTCGGCGAGGTGACCCTGCTGCTCCCGCCCGAGGATTCACCGCTGCTCACCCGCGAGCTGTTCTACACGGCAGTCACCCGCGCCAAGGAGCGGGTGCACGTGGTCGGTACCCCGGAGGCGGTGGTCGCTGCGGTCGAGCGGCGGGCCCAGCGCGCGACCGGGCTAGCACAACGCCTGGGGCAGGACTGACGCCTCCGGCCGCCTGGACCCGAAACGAGTCCGCAATGCCGGGCGGCTAGCCTCACAGACATGCCGTTCCTCCTGCGTGTCGAGCTGCCTGACGTCCCGGGGTCACTGGGAAGGGTGGCGACCGCGATCGGTATGTCGGGTGGCGACATCGAGGCGATCGAGATCGTCGAGAAGCGGTCGGACGGCACCGCGCTCGACGACGTGCTGCTCGAGGCCTCAGAGGGCACGATGCCCGACTCGATCGTGTCGGCGTGCAACGCGCTCGACGGGGTGAAGGTGGTGTGGATCAGCCGCTACCCGGCCGGCGGCAACCTGACGCTGGACCTCGAAGCGGTCGAGGAGCTGACCGCCGAGCCTGCAGACGCCCTGGACCGACTGGTCGAGCTGTTGCCGAGGACGTTCCGGACCGACTGGGCGGCGCGGGTGCACCGGGCGAAGGGCGTCGTCCACGGCACCAGCGCGGCGCCCGACGAGTTCGACTTCGTCGACCTCGAGGGCCCCAGCCGGCTCGAGCCGGAGACCGAGGAAGACGTCACCCTCTACGCCGCGGCCCGGCTCGACGGCAACCAGATCGTGGTGGTCGGCAGGCTGGGCGGCCCGGAGTTCGTCGATTCCGAGATCGCCCGGCTCGGTCATCTCTCCGGCCTCGCGGTCACGATCGCGGGCGACTGAGCGAGGCGCGGAATACCCGGCCGGCCGGGTATTCCACGGGTTGTCCGGCATTGCAGAAGCGGACAACCCGCAGGAAGGGCTGACAACCCCCGCGGGAATGCCGCAGGGGTCGGCGGGCATTGGCACTGGTATGACCGATCTGCTTGAAGGTGAGTACGAGCCCAGCGCGGCGCAGTGGGTGCGTGACCAGGTCGCGACGTACGAGGCGTCCGGTGGCAAGGAGGGCAACATCCTCCGCGGCCGGGCGGACTGGCCGATCGTCGTGATCACTTCCCGTGGCGCCAAGTCCGGCAAGCTCCGCAAGAACCCGGTGATGCGGGTCGAGAAGGACGGCGTCTACGTGGCGATCGCCTCCGTCGGCGGGGCTCCGCACAACCCAGCCTGGGTCGCCAACTTCGAGGCCGACCCGGTGGTACAGGTCCAGGACGGCCCGGAGCCCGCGCTCTACCGCGCCCGGCTGGCGGAGGGCGACGAGCGCCAGGAGTACTGGGACCACGCGGTCGCCACCTGGTCGACGTACGCCTCCTACCAGGAGAAGACCGACCGCCAGATCCCGGTCTTTCTGCTGGAGAAGATCGACGCCTGACCTCGGTCGGCCGAGTCAGCGCGACCTCTGGGTCACTCTCACCCGACCGACTCGATAGCCTCGCGCTCATGAGCGCGATCGAGGGTGTGTCGGAGACGTTCGACCCGGAGGCGTGGGACGAGGTGCCCGGTTTCGAGGACCTGACCGACCTCACCTACCACCGCGCGAAGGCGCACGGCACGGTGCGGATCGCGTTCGATCGGCCCGACGTCCTCAACGCGTTCCGCCCGCACACCGTCGACGAGCTGCTCCGCACGCTCGAGCACGCGCGCACGTCGGCCGACGTGGGCTGCGTGCTCCTCACCGGCAACGGTCCCTCGCCGAAGAACGGCAAGCGCAGCTTCTGCACCGGTGGCGACCAGCGGATCCGGGGCAAGGCCGGCTACCAGTACGAGGCGGTCGACGCGGGCGCCGCTGACACGGGCGCGGAGGAACCGAGCCCGATCGACAAGGCCAAGCTCGCCCGGCTGCACATCCTCGAGTGCCAGCGGCTGATCCGGTTCATGCCGAAGATCGTGGTCTGTGTCGTGCCCGGCTGGGCGGCCGGCGGCGGCCACTCACTGCACGTCGTCTCGGACCTCACCCTGGCCAGCGCCGAGCACGCGCGCTTCAAGCAGACCGATGCCGATGTCGGCTCCTTCGACGGCGGCTACGGGTCGGCGTACCTCGCCCGCCAGGTCGGCCAGAAGTACGCCCGCGAGATCTTCTTCCTCGCCGAGGAGTACGACGCCGCGGACGGCATGCGGATGGGCACCGTCAACCGCGCGGTCCCGCACGCGGACCTCGAGGCCACCGCGCTGGAATGGGGCCGGACCATCAACGGCAAGAGCCCCACCGCGATGCGGATGCTGAAGTACGCGTTCAACCTCCCGGATGACGGCCTGGTCGGCCAGCAGCTCTTCGCCGGTGAGACCACCCGTCTCGCGTACATGACCGACGAGGCGCAGGAGGGCCGGGACCAGTTCCTCGAGAAGCGCGAGCCCGACTGGTCGCCGTACCCCTGGTACTACTGACCGGCTGGCTCTTGTTGAAGCCGACGACGAGCCCCATGATCGATCCATGGGTGCCGTCGAGTTCGAGCTGGAGCGCACCGTTCACGCACCCATTGACGCGGTCTTCGCCCGGCTGTCCGACATCACGGCGTACGGCGACTGGATGCCCGACAAGGGCAGCATCCTGAAGGCCACCGAGCTGACATCGCCTGGAGAGCCGGGACTCGGCACGACGTACCTCGACGACACGTCCTACGGCGCGACCCCTGGCGAGATCAGCGAGTTCGAGCCGCCGCACAAGCTGGTGTTCCACTGGTGGGACAGCACCAAGAAGGGAAAGGTCAAGTACGAGGGCTGGCCCGGCTACACGCTGACCTCCGACGGTCCCGGCGCGACGGTGGTGCGCCACCACGCGAAGATGCACACCTATGGCAGCTACCGGCTGGCGACGCCGGTTCTCCGCAGGATCGCGGTGAAGGAACGCACTGCCACCATCGAGGCGCTCGTGGCCTCCTTCGAGTCGAAGGGGTAGCGGTCCTAGGCTGACCGCCGTGAAGGTCGTCGTGCTCACCGGGGCCGGCATCTCCGCCGAGAGCGGGGTGCCGACGTTCCGTGACGCCGACGGGCTGTGGGAAGGGCACCGGATCGAGGACGTCGCGACGCCGGAAGGGTTCCACGACGACCCGGAGCTGGTGCACCACTTTTACGACGCCCGCCGTGTCGCGCTCGCCATGGTCGAGCCGAACCCGGCTCACGTCGCGCTCGCCGACCTCGAGCAGGTCCTCGGCGAGGACCTGACCCTGATCACCCAGAACATCGACGACCTGCACGAGCGCGCCGGATCGAAGCGCGTCGTGCACATGCACGGCGAGCTGCTGTCGGCGCGCTGCGCCCGGTGCAGCGGCCGCACCGCCTGGGACGGACCGATGCTCGGCGCGCCACCGTGCGTGTCCTGCGGCAAGGGCGACCTGCGTCCCGACGTGGTTTGGTTCGGCGAGATTCCCTACCACATGGATGCGATCGCCGACGCGCTCGTCGAGTGCGACCTGTTCGTCTCGGTCGGCACGTCGGGTGCGGTCTACCCGGCCGCCGGCTTCGTGCAGCAGGCCCGGGCGTTCGGCGCCCGCACCCTGGAGCTCAACCTGGTCCCGAGCGAGGGCAGCCGGTTCTTCCACGAGGCCCGGCACGGCCGCGCCGGCGACCTGGTCCCCGCCTGGGTGGCCGAGCTGGTCGACCCGTGACCGTCAAGATCGTGGTGCTCGGCACCGGCGGCACCATCGCGAGCCGCATCGACGCGTACGGCGCCGCGCAGCCGGTCGATCGCGTGGGCGGGCTGGTGGCCGGCCTGGACGTGAGCGAGCTGGTGGTCGACGCGCGTGACCTTTTCGTCAAGGACAGCTCCGCGCTGACCCCCGCCGACCAGGCGCTCATCGTCCGTGAGGTGCGCACTGCCTTGGCGGATCCGGCCGTCGACGGCGTCGTGGTCACCCACGGGACCGACACCGCCGAGGAGACGGCGTACCTCCTCGACCTGGTCCACCGCGACGACCGCCCGGTGGTGCTGACCGGTGCCCAGCGGTCGGCCGACGCCCCCGATGCGGACGGCCCCCGGAACCTCCGCGACGCGCTCGGGGTGGCCGCCGATCCGGCGGCTCGCGGCCTCGGTGTGCTCGTCGTCTTCGACGGACTGGTGCTCGCCGCGCGCGGCACCCGCAAGGTGCACACCCACGAGGCCGCGGCCTTCGCGCAGCCGGACGGCGGCGCGCTCGGCCGGATGGTCGACGGGCGGCTCGTCGTCGACGGCGTGCCTACCCATCGCGAGCACCTCGAGCTGGGGGCCGCCGACCTCGAAGCGCCACGCGTCGACATCGCCGCGGTCTACCCCGGCGTCGACGGCACCGCGCTTCGTGCCTTCGCGGTGGCCGGCGCGCGCGGCGTCGTCCTCGTCGCGACCGGTGCGGGCAACGCCAATCCCGAGATCGTCGCGGCCGTCGCCGACCTGACCCGGCAGGGCGTGGTCGTCGGCCTCACCACCCGCGTCGACACCGGCCCGGTGGCCGGGATCTACGGCGGCGGCGGGGGCGGCGCCGACCTGGTCGCGGCCGGCGCCGTGCCGCTCGGCACGCTCCGGGCCGGGCAGGGGCGGATCCTGTTGCTCGCCCTCCTGGCCGCTCTCGGTGATCCGGTCGAGGTGTCCGCCGCGCTGCCGCGTTTCATCTGACGGGTCCCGATACGCCCTCGCGCCAGAGCGCTCGGGCTACTCGACCAACGACGGGCGCGCGAGCTCGTGGTCCATCAGCTCGACCAGCCGCTCCTTCTCGGTGCCGAGGCCGAGCGGCTCGAACCAGTCGCCCATCGTGGCGCGGAACAGTGCGGCGCTCTCGATGACGCGGGGGTCGCAGTGGCCGGTCGACTCGAGCGTGACCACGCCGTAGAGGGACGACCAGGACCGCATGTAGATCCAGAGGAGGCCGCGGTCCTCGGGCGCGATGTGGGCCGCCTTCGCCGGGATCAGCGGGTTGAGTACGGCGTCGCGCACGATCGGGTCCAGCTCCTCGAGCGCGGGGTAGGCGAACTGGTAGCGCTCCCAGATCTCGTAGAGCAGGTCGGTGAAGTAGTGACCCGACGTCGACAGGGTGAGGGTCTCGCGCCGGTCCGAGTCCTCGCTGCCGATCGGGTTGGCGAAGACGAGCGCGAACTCCCGCGGCTTGCTGAGCGCCCAGCGCCGGAACGCCACACAGGCCGCGCAGAGCCGCGCGGCCGGGTCGTCGGCGTCGTACTTCTCGGCCGCCCTCATGAAGTCCTGCGTCGCCGCCCTGTCCAGCTCGAACGCGACCAGGTCGACCAGCTCCTGATAGCTGGCGACATAGCGGTAGAGCGCGGGCGCGGTCAGGCCCATCCGGCCCGCCACTGCGCGCAGCGACAGCTCGGCTCCCGACGTCAGCAGCTCGGCGGCGACCCGCACGATCTCGTCGTACGTCGCCTCCCGCTGTCGTTCGCGTCGCGTGGGCTGGTGCAGTGCGGGCACGTGTCTCCTTGGGACCTGGATCACTTTCGACCGACCTTGACGCGGCGAGTTTACACCGTTTACGGTTAACAGCGTTAACCAGAATGAAGAAGTGTCGCGAAGGGTGTTCAGGATGATCGAGCGTTGGGGTCGCATGGTCGTACGGCGGGCCGTCGTCGTGCTGCTGGTAGGTCTCGGCATCACGGCCGCGGCGATGTTCGCCGGCGTCGGTCTCGAGGACAAGCTGTCCTCCGGCGGCTTCGACGACCCGTCGTCGGAGTCGGCGCAGGAACTGACGAAGGAGCGCGACGCCTTCGGCAACAGGTCGATCGACGCGATCGCGATCTTCACCAGCGCGGACCAGGTCGTCTCCGACCCGGCCTTCCAGGCCGAGCTCGAGGCGACCCTCGCATCGGTGCCCGCGGAGCGGGTGTCGTCGATGGCGACGTTCTACGAGACCCAGGACCCGGCGATGGTGAGCCACGACGAGCACGCGACCGCTGTCTACATCTCGTTCGACAGCCCGAACCAGGAGAGCTACCAGAACGACTACCAGGACGCGTACCGGGAGATCCGGCCGATCCTCGAGGACTCGGCTCTCGACGTCGACCTGGCCGGTCCGTTCGCCGTCTACTCCGACGTCAACGACCACACCAAGGACGACCTGCTGATGGCGGAGATCGTCTCCCTGCCGATCGTCCTCCTGCTGTCGCTGATCATCTTCCGGAGCGTGACGGCGGCGCTGCTGCCGGTCCTCGTCGGCGTGGTCACCGTGGTCGGTGCGCGGGCGGCGATCGCCGGGCTCAACGAGATCACCGAGGTGTCGATCTTCGCGCCCAACATCATCACCCTGATCGGCCTGGGCCTGTCGATCGACTACGCACTGTTCGTGGTGTCCCGGTTCCGCGAGGAGATCGCGCTGTCACCGGGCGACACCCAGCACGCGCTGGCGCGGACCATGGCGACCGCCGGCCGCACCGTGATGTTCTCCGCACTGACCGTCGCCGCCGCCATGAGCTCGTTGCTGGTCTTCCCGCAGGCCTTCCTCAAGTCGATCGGGTACGGCGGCATCGCGGCCGTCCTGGTTGCGATGGTGGCCGCGCTGACCGTCTTGCCGGCCACCCTCGCGCTGCTCGGCAAGCGGGTCGACTCCCTCCGGATCCCGTTCCTCCAGCGGGCCGGCGCCGTCGACGACGGTCACGGCGCGTGGTCCCGGCTCGCCCGTGGCGTGATGCGCCGCCCGATCCTGGTCGCGGCCGGCGTCATCGTCGTCCTGCTCGCCGTCGCCTCGCCGTTCCTCGGCGTGAAGTGGGGCAGCGTCGACTACCGGGTGCTCCCGCCGGACGCCGATGCGCACCAGGCGGCGGAGCGGCTCAACACCGAGTTCGGTCCCGAGCGGTCGACGGCCAACATCGTGGTCGAGGGCGCCGACGAGGCCGCGGTGTCGTCCTACACCACTGCCCTCGACGAGGTGGCGGGCGTGGTCGACGTACGTCCGGTCGACTCCGCCGGCGACACGACGCTGCTGCGGGCGTCGTGGGAGAGCAACAGCCAGAGCGAGGAGAGCCAGGACCTGGTGCGCGACCTCCGCGACGTGCCGAGTCCCGACGGCGCCACCGCCCTGGTCGGTGGGCTGACCGCCGACACCGTCGACCTCTCGTCGTCGGTCAGGTCGCACCTCCCGTGGATGGGCCTGATCGTCGTCTCGGTGATGTTGCTGCTGCTGTTCCTGGCCTTCGGCTCGCTGGTGCTGCCGTTGAAGGCGGTGGCGATGAACTTCTTCTCGATCACCGCGTCCTTCGGCGTCGTCACGTGGATCTTCAGCGACGGCCACCTGTCGGGCCTGCTCGGATTCGAGAGCTCCGGATTCCTCGACCTGACCAACCCGATCGTGATGCTGGCCGTGCTGTTCGGGCTGTCGATGGACTACGAGGTGTTCCTGCTCAGCCGGGTGCGCGAGCAGTGGGACGCGACCGGCGACAACGACCTCGCGGTCGCGACCGGACTGCAGAAGACCGGCCGGATCATCACCAGCGCCGCGCTCCTGCTGGCCGTCGTCATCGGCGCCTTCAGCCTCAGCGGCGTCGTCTTCATGAAGATGATGGGCATCGGCATGCTGATCGCGCTGCTCGTCGACGCGACCGTCGTCCGGGCCCTGCTGGTGCCCGCCACGATGAAGCTGCTCGGTAAGTGGAACTGGTGGGCTCCGGCCCCGCTGGCTCGCTGGTGGGAGCGCTACGGCTTCCGCGAGGAGGGCGGTCGACCCGACGCCAAGAGCGAGGAACCCTTGCCCGTGGGGTAGAAACGACCGCGTGGGTCCTGGCTCGGCAGGCGGCTATCCCGTCCCTGGCGCTCGGATCGGGCGGTTCCGGATCGTGGAGCAGCTCGGGCAGGGCGGCAGCGTCGTCTACCGAGCCGTCGAGGAGAACCTCAGTCGTGAGGTCGCGCTCAAGATCGTCAAGCCGTTCTTCGACCACGACCCGGAGTTCCGCGAACGGTTCAGGCGGGAGCCCCGCGCCCAGGCGCCTCGACCCGGTTCGGTTCGTCGGCGGTCGGAATGCCGAACTACCTGGCGCCGAGCTGCACGGCGGCGCAGCCGCGAGCTTCGTCAGCGACCCGACTCCGGACCCGACCACCGAGCCGTCCTTGCTCGCCATGGCGCCGGAGGACATCCTGCGCGACTCCGAGAAGGAGATGAAGGTCCTCAGCTCGGTGCAGGTGCAGGGGCAGTTCCCCGACGGCGACCAGAACGTGTCGATCGCCATGACCATCACCGCCGACGGCGACTGCGCCGGCACCAAGAGCTACCTCGGGAGCGGTGGGGCGGAGGTGCTGCGCACGGAGGACCGGATCATGGTCCGACCCGACGCGGGGTTCCTGGCCGGCCTCGACATCGACAACCCGCAGCGGTTCCTCACCTACCTCGACGGCCGGTGGCTGGAGTTCACCCAATGGAGACCCACTACATGATGGTCGAGGAGCCGCCCGACCTGCTGCGGATCGACGAGGCCGAGAACGCCTGGTTCGCGTACACCGCGTTCGACGAAGACGTCGACATCGACCTGCCCCCTCGGAGCGACATCCTCAAGGACTCCGAGATCGGCGAGGGTTGACTCTGCAGCGGATCAGGGAATGCGCGGCGGGCAACCCCGGTTGCGGCCAGGTGTGACGACCTCCGCCCCGACCCGTGCCACGGTCGGGTTGCGGAGCGAGCGTGGGCCGATCCTCGGCTCGGTGATGCTCTCGATCTCGCTGGTCGCGATCGACGCGACCATCCTCGCCACCGCCGTCCCGGCGATCGTGCGGGACCTCGGCGGCTTCACCCAGTTCCCGTGGATGTTCTCGGCCTACCTGCTGACCCAGGCGGTCACGACGCCGATCTACGGCAAGCTCGCCGACACGTTCGGCCGCAAGCCGCTGATGCTCTTCGGCATCGGCACCTTCGTGCTCGGGTCGGTCCTCTGTGCCGTGGCCTGGAGCATGGGCGCTCTGATCGCGTTCCGGGCGCTGCAGGGGCTCGGCGCCGGAGCCATCCAGCCGGCCGGCATGACGATCATGGGCGACATCTACTCGGTCGCCGAGCGGGCCGTCGCGCAGGGGTACATCGCGAGCGTGTGGGCGATGTCCGCCGTCATCGGGCCGACCCTGGGCGGCCTCTTCTCCGATCATCTGTCCTGGCGCTGGATCTTCTGGATCAACCTCCCCCTGGGCCTGCTGGCCGCCGCCGTGCTGTGGATCCGGTTCGACGAGAAGGCGTCGTTGGCAGGGCCGCACGTGCGCAAGCCGATCGACTGGTGGGGCGCGTTCCTCGTCGCCGCGGCTTCGGCGCTGCTCCTCCTGGGGTTGCTCGAGGGCGGCATCCGGTGGGCCTGGTGGTCCTGGCAGAGCGGCGTCGTGTTCGCCGGCGCGGCGTCCCTCGCCATTCTCTTCGTCCGGGTGGAGTCGCGCGTCGCGGATCCGGTGCTTCCCGGTTGGTTGTTCCGGCACCGGGTGCTGAACGCCGCCACCGTCGGCGGTTTCGTCGCGGGCATGGTGATGCTCGGCGTCACCTCCTACGTCCCGGTCTACGCGCAGGGGGTGCTCGGCGCCGGCGCGACGACGGCGGGCTTCGCCGTCGCGGCCCTGGCGATCGGCTGGCCGTTCGCCGCGAGCACGTCGGGCCGGATCTACCTGCGCTGGGGTTTCCGCGCCTGCCTGCTGCTCGGCGCCGGGTTCGGCGCCCTCGGCGCCACGATCCTGACCCTCGTCGGTCCGGGCAGCTCGATCCTGCTGCTGGCGGCAGCGTGCCTCGTCCTCGGTCTCGGCCTCGGCTACGTCGTGAGTCCGAGCGTGGTCGCGTTGCAGTCGGCGGTCGACTTCCGCCGCCGCGGGGTCGCCACGGGCGCCAACATGTTCGCCCGCTCGGTGGGCAGCGCGGTCGGTGTCGCGATGTTCGGTGCCATCGCCAACGCCGTCGTCGCGGACCGGCTCGGGGGAGCGGCCGCCGCCGGCTCCGTCGACCTCGACCAGCTGCCGGTCGGCGTACTCGATCCTGCGCTGCAGGCGGTGTTCCTCACCGTCGCCGGATGTGCGCTGCTGCTTGTGTTCAGTGCACTAATGATGCCGTCTCGCGTTGTGCCTGAGCACGATTTGCCCGGGGTTACCAGCGAGTAGAATCAGCGGCATGAAGCGCACCATCTACGACGAGGACCACGAGTCGTTCCGTGAGTCGGCCCGCACCTGGATCGAGCGGTCGGTCCTTCCGAACGCCGAGAAGTACATCGAGGACAAGGCCCTGCCCCGCGAGTTCTGGCTCGAGGCCGGTGCTCAGGGGATGCTCGGCCTGTGCATCCCGGAGGAGTACGGCGGCGGCGGTGCCGATGACTTCCGCTTCAACGCCGTCCTGAACGAGGAGATGGCGAAGGTCGGCGCCTGGATGCCGACCTGCGTCGGGATCCACGTCGACATCACCGCGCCGTACATCGTCGAGCTCGGCACCGAGGAGCAGAAGAAGCGCTGGCTCCCGGGCGTCGCGTCCGGCGAGATCCTGCTCGGCATCGGCATGACCGAGCCGTCCGGCGGGTCCGACCTCGCCGCGCTGAAGACCACCGCCGTCCGCGACGGCGACGAGTGGGTCATCAACGGCTCCAAGACGTTCATCACCAACGGCTTCTCGGCCGATCTCATCGTGACCGCCGTGCGCACCGACCCGGAGAAGGGCTCGAAGGGAATCACCCTCTTCGGCATCGAGGCGACCAAGGAGGGCTTCAGCCGCGGCCGCAAGCTCGACAAGGTCGGGATGGTGGAGTCCGACACCTCCGAGCTGTTCTTCGAGAACGTGCGGTGCACCGACGACGACATCATCGGCGAGCTCGACTTGGGCTTCATCCACATGATGCAGAAGCTCCCGCAGGAGCGGATCTCGTGCTCGGTCGCCAACACCGCCCACGCGAAGCAGATCCTGGCGGAGACCATCCAGTACGCCAAGGAGCGCGAGGCGTTCGGCCAGTCGATCGGCCGCTTCCAGCACATCAAGTTCCTGCTGGCCGAGCTGGTCACGTCGGTCGAGGTGTGCGAGGCCTACACGGACAAGTGTGTCGAGGCGCACACCCGGGGCGAGCTCACCGCGGTCGAGGCCGCGAAGGCGAAGTACTGGTCATCGGACATGCAGAACGAGGTCATCGACCACTGCGTCCAGATCCACGGTGGCTACGGGTTCATGAACGAGTACCGCGTCGCCCGCGCCTGGCGGGACGCCCGGGTCACCAAGATCTGGGCCGGCTCGAACGAGATCATGAAGGAGATCATCGGCCGCGAGCTCGGCTTCTGACGCTGCCGCTGGTTGAGGTGCGACGAGGGAGGAGCCTCGAGACCGAGGCTCGGTGTGGTCAGGCGGTCCGCAGAACGACGCTGACCTCGCGGGTCAGGTGCCGGTGGTCGGCAGCCAGACCCTCCGCCTCGCGGCGGGACAGGAAACCGGAGTCGAGCCGGCAGTCGTGGCACACGCAGACGGCCCTGGACCCGAGGTGCACGACCTCGACGACATGCGGGTGACAGCACTCGTCGGTCCCGTGCGCGTGATCGCGCCGGTGCGTCGCGGCCATCGTGCAGGCCGCCACATCGGCGAGGCTGCTCTTCGACAGGTCCACGTTGACCCCCATGTTGGCTTTGCTGGTGTCGGCCGTTCGGCACTGTGGTGTCTTCCGACCGCTTGCTTCTATTGGAACCCCACATCGCCGTAAAATCTCGGGATTTCAACCGGTGTGGCCGATAGTCATCCGTTCGTGATGTCCGGCAGTGCTCGCGATCGCGACCAGGTCGGCCGCGGACGCGGTTCGTGAGCCGCGCGCTCAGTCGTCGAAGACGACCGGGCTCTTGGCGCGGGTGTCGACGTGGAGGGTGAAGACGTCCGGTCGCGCGTAGTGGCCGACGGGGTCGAACATCCGCCTCTGTTCCCACACCGCTGCAATGTCGATGTCGGCGCAGAGGATCTCCTCACGGTCCATGACCGGCCCGGCGATCACCTTGCCGCCCGGCGCCACGATGGTGGCCATGCCGCGCGACATCCAGTCGTCCTCCGCTCCGTAGAGCGTTCCGCGCAGCTCCTCGGGTACGTCGGAGCCGCGGAGCAGCGGCGCAACTCCGATGACGTACTGCCGGCCCTCCTTGGCGATGTGCTGCAAGGTGCCCACCCAGGTGTCGCTGGTGTCCCAGGTCGGAGCGAGGTAGATGTCGCACTGCTGCGCGTAGATCGCCGCGCGCGCCAGCGGCATGTAGTTCTCCCAGCACAGCAACCCGCCGACGACGCCGAACGGGGTGCTCACCACGCCGAGCTCCGAGCCGTCGCCCATGCCCCAGATCGTGCGTTCGCCGCCGGTCAGCATGAGCTTGCGGTGTCGTTGCAGGAGCTGTCCGTCGGGCCCGAAGTAGACCAGGGTGTTGTACAGCGTGCCGCCTTCGATCTCGGTGACGCCGAGGGCGACGTACGCCGCCGCCTCCGCCGCCGCCTCCCCGATCCGCTGCAGGGTCGGGCCCGGGACGCTCAGGGCGTTCGCGTAGAGGCGCGACACGAACTCGGTGTCGCTCCACGCCGGCGTGCGCCAGACCCAGTCCGGGTAGGCGGGGATGAACGACTCGCCGAAGACGACAAGCTCCGCGCCCAGCCCGGCGGCTTCCTTGATCAGAACACTGACCTTGTCCGCGGTCGCCTCCCGGTCGAGGAACACGGGAGTTGCTTGTACGGCGGCGACGGTGACCATCGGATGCTCCACTCTCGTCGGTGTCACTCCACGGGGGTCGCCCGTACCAGGGATGATAGGACGATGGACACGTCCGCGCTGGGCCCCGGCGCTGCCGCCGAGGATCCGCCTGACATCGGCGGGCATCCCGACGAGCCGCACCAGGAGGGGTTCAACGACCGCCTGAACTGGCTCCGCGCCAGCGTGCTCGGCGCCAACGACGGCATCGTGTCCGTGGCCGGCATCGTGCTCGGCGTGGCCGGAGCGACCGACGACCGAACGGCGATCCTCGTCGCCGGCGTGGCCGGGCTGGTCGCCGGTGCGATGAGCATGGCCGCCGGCGAGTACGTGTCGGTGAGCACCCAGCGCGACTCCGAGGAGGCGTTGCTCGCGAAGGAGCGGCGCGAGCTCAGGGACGACCCGGCGGACGAGCTCGCCGAGCTCGCCGGGCTCTACGCCGACAAGGGCCTCGACGACGATCTCGCCCTCGAGGTCGCCCGGCAGCTGACCGCCAGGGACGCGCTCGGGGCACACGCGGAAGTCGAGCTCGGCATCGACCCTGATGACCTGACGAGCCCGTGGAACGCGGCCGTCGCGTCGATGCTCGCATTCACGGTCGGTGCTCTGCTGCCGCTGCTCACCATCCTTCTGGTCACCCCGGACCTGCGGGTGTGGGTCACCGTGGCCGCGGTGACCGCGGCGCTCGCGCTCACCGGTTGGGCGAGCGCGCGGTTCGGCTACGGGTCGGCGGGCCGGGCGGTGCTCCGCAACATCGGTGGCGGGTTGCTCGCGATGGCTGTCACCCACTTGGTCGGCCAGGCCGTCGGGACCCAGATCTAGTGGCCCGTCTCTTCGCAGCGATCGTGCCGCCGGCCGACGTCGTCGAGCACCTCGACGACTTCCTCGACCCGCGCCGCGATGCGGCCGGGCAGGGGTCTGGACTCCGGTGGACCCTCGCCCAGCAGTTCCACGTGACCTTGGCGTTCATGCCGGACGTGTCCGAACTGATCGTCGACGAGTACGTCGACCGGCTCGCCGACGGGCTGGCCCGGACACCGATCCCGGTGCTGCGCCTGGCCGGCCCGGTGGCGTTCCCGAACGCCCATGAGACCCGGGCTCTCGCGGTCGGCGTGATGCCGGAGAGCGAGGGGGCGGACGTCGTGCTCGAGCGGATGGCGGGGCGCGCCCGCAACGCCGCGGTCACCGTGGGCACCGAGGTGGACGGCGGGCGGTTCCGGCCGCACCTCACCATCGCCCGGCTCCGCCAGCGGGCCGACACGACCAACTGGGTGCGCCTGCTCGAGACCTACACCGGCCCGGAGTGGCCGGTCCTCGAGGCGGCCGTGATCGTCTCCCACCTGGGCGAGGGGCCGGGCGGCCGCCCGCGCTACGAGACTCTCGCCGAGATCCCGCTGGGCCAGTAGGAACGCCGATGCTGCTGCTCGTCCTGGACCTGCTCGGGATCGCCGTCTTCGCCGTCTCCGGCGGGCTCGTCGCTGTCCGGCAGCGGCTCGACATCGTCGGGGTGCTGGTGCTGGCGACCGTCACCGGGCTGGGCGGCGGGTGGATCCGCGACGTGCTCATCGGCGAATCGCCGCCCGCCTCGCTGGAGGACTGGCGCTACCTGCTGGTGCCGGTGTCCGCCGGTCTGCTGACGTTCTGGTTCCACCCGGCGTTCGCGCGGATGGACCGTCTGGTCAACGTGTTCGACGCGTTCGGGCTCGGACTGTTCTGCGTCGCCGGCGCGCTCAAGGCGGCCGAGCACGGACTCGGCCCGGTGCCGGCCGCGCTGCTCGGCATGGTCACCTGCATCGGTGGCGGCCTGATCCGCGACGTCCTCGCCGGCCAGGTGCCGGCGGTGCTGAAGAGCGGCGAGCTCTATGCGATCCCGGCCATCGCCGGGTCGGCGATCGCCGCGATCGGCTTCGAGCTGGAAGCCCCGACCGCGCTCGTCGCCGTACCCGCCGCTGCGCTCACGATCACCTGGCGGCTGTTCGCTATCCGGCGGGGCTGGCGGGCCCCGATGGTCACCGGAACCTGACGCTCCGCCTTGGTTTCGGGGCTACTCGCCGCGCTCGTCACACCTCAACCAGCGGCGGGTCAGTCCGGCAGGTTGTGGATGATCTCGTCGACCTTGGCCTTCGCGTCGCCGAACAGCATCCGGCTGTTCTCACGGAAGAACAGCGGGTTCTGGACGCCGGCGTACCCGGTCGCCATCGAGCGCTTGAAGACGATGACCTCGCTGGCGTTCCAAACCTCGAGCACCGGCATGCCGGCGATCGGGCTGGTGGGGTCCTCGGCCGCGGCCGGGTTCACGGTGTCGTTGGCGCCGATGACGAGGACGACGTCGGTCTGCGGGAAGTCGTCGTTGATCTCGTCCATCTCGAGCACGATGTCGTAGGGCACCTTCGCCTCGGCCAGGAGCACGTTCATGTGGCCGGGGAGCCGGCCGGCGACCGGGTGGATGCCGAACCGGACGTCGATGCCCCGCGCCCGCAGCTTGGAGGTGAGTTCGGCGACGGGGTACTGCGCCTGGGCGACGGCCATGCCGTAGCCCGGCGTGATGATGACCGATCGGGCGTCGGCGAGCAGGTCGGCGGCGTCCACGGACTGGATCTCGCGGTGCTCGCCGTAGTCCTCGTCGCCCGAGGTCGGCGCCGCGATCCCGAAGCCGCCGGCGATGACCGAGATGAACGACCGGTTCATCGCCTGGCACATGATGTAGCTCAGGTAGGCACCGGAGGAGCCGACCAGCGCACCGGTCACGATCAGCAGGTCGTTCTCGAGCAGGAAGCCCGACGCGGCCGCGGCCCAGCCCGAGTAGCTGTTGAGCATCGAAACCACGACCGGCATGTCCCCGCCGCCGATCGAGGCGACCAGGTGCCAGCCGAGGGCGAGCGCGATCAGGGTGACCAGGACCAGCAGCCACAGCTGCGGGTCGAGCACGAACCACACCGTCAGGCCGGCGAATGCCGCAAGGGCGCCGAGGTTGAGGAAGTTCTTGCCCGGAAGCACCATCGGGGACGACGACATCCGCGCCGACAGCTTGAGGAACGCGACGATCGAGCCGGTGAAGGTGACCGCGCCGATGAAGACGCCGATGAACACCTCGGCGCTGTGCACACCGAGCAGGTCCTGTGCCTCCAGGACGGCGGCGTGGTGGCTGCCGGGGTCGTCCTCGACCTCGAGGTAGCCGTTCCAGCCGACGAGCACGGCGGCCAGACCCACGAAGCTGTGCAGCAGTGCGATCAGCTCGGGCATGCCCGTCATCTCGACGACGCGGGACCGCCAGAGGCCGATCACGGCACCGATCGCCATCGCGACGACCAGCAGCGCGACCGCCAGGCCGTCCATGTCGTTGTCGAAGGCCAGCGCGATAGTCGCGACCAGGGCGATCGCCATGCCGAAAATGCCGAACGTGTTGCCCATCTTGGCTGTCTCGTGGTGCGAGAGGCCGGCGAGGGCGAGGATGAAGAGCAGTGCGGCAACGATGTAGGCCGCGGTCGATGCGGTCTCGACGGAGACCAGCATCGAGGTCAGCAGAGGCGAGATCATCTGGTTCATTCCCTATCTCTGGCCGTCACGACCGGGTGAAGAGTCCGAGCATGCGGCGGGTCACCGCAAAGCCACCGAACACGTTGATGCTGGCGAGCAGGGTCGCGACGAAGGCGATCAGCATGATCGCCGTACTGTCCTCGCCGAGCTGGAGCAGAGCTCCGACCACGATGATCCCGGAGATCGCGTTGGTCACCGACATCAGCGGCGTGTGCAGCGCGTGATGCACGTTGCCGATGACGTAGTAGCCGATCACGATCGCCAGCGCGAAGACGGTGAGCCGTTCCTGGAGTGGTGGCGGGGAGATCGCGAGCAGTCCGAACAGCACCAGGGCAGCGCCGCCGACGAGCGTCAGCCGGCCGCGCGCGGTGAGCTGCGCCTTCTCCTCCTTCATTCCCGCGGGATGGGTGTCGACGACCTTCGGGGTCGCGGAGACCTTGACCGCCGGCGGCGGCCACATCGACTCGCCGTCCTTGACCACGGTCACACCGCGCTGCACGACGTCGTCCATGTCGAGGGTGAGCTCGCCGTCCTTCTCGGGCGTCAGCAGCTTGAACAGGTTGACGATGTTGGTGCCGTAGAGCTGAGACGTCTGCGCGGCCAGCCGGCCGGCGAGGTCTGTGTAGCCGAGGATCGTCACGCCGTGGTCGGTGACGACGCGCTGGTCGGTCTCGGTGCCGGCACAGTTGCCGCCGTTGGCCGCGGCCATGTCGACGATCACGCTGCCCGGGCGCATCCCCGCAACGGTGTCCTCGTGGACCAGCTTCGGTGCCGGGCGGCCGGGGATGAGGGCGGTGGTGATGACGATGTCGGCGTTGCGCGCCTCCTCGTCGTACATCCCGGCCGTGGCCGCTTCCTGCTCCGCGGTCATCTCCTTGGCGTAGCCGTCGGTGCTGACCTCGCTCTCGAAGTCGACCTCGACGAACTGGCCGCCGAGCGACTCGACCTGCTCGGCCACCTCGGGACGCACGTCGAACACGCGGACGATCGCGCCCATCGCACTTGCCGCGCCGACCGCGGCGAGCCCGGCGACGCCGGCACCCACCACGAAGACCCGGGCCGGCGCCATCTTGCCGGCGGCGGTGACCTGGCCGGTGAACATCCGGCCGAACTCGTGTGCGGCCTCGATCACGGCGCGATAACCGGCGACGTTGGCCATCGACGACAGCACGTCCATCGACTGGGCACGGGAGATGCGCGGAACCGCATCCATCGCCAGCGCCGTGACGCCCTGCGCGGCCAGCTGCTCGACCAGCTCGGGGCTACGCGCGGGCGCCATCATCGAGATGATCGTCGCCCCGGCACGCAGTCGGCCGATCTCGTCGGCGGTCGGCGCGTTGACCTTGACGACGACGTCCGAGGACCAGACGTCCTCGGCGCTCCCGACGGTCACGCCGGCCTCTGCGAAGGCCTCGTCCGCCTGGTCGGCGTTGGCGCCCGCGCCGGTCTCGACCACGACGTCGTAGCCGAGCCCCTGGAGCTGGTTGGCCGTCTTCGCGGTCGCGGCGACGAGGGTCTCGCCGGCCTTCGACTCGCGGGGGATTCCGATGCGCATCACTGCCTCGCTTCCGGCTGGGGTTCCGTGGATCCAGCGCAGGTCAACCTACACAGGCCAGGACCCGCGTATCGGGGGTTGTCCGGAAACCAGTCGATCGGCGGATAGGCAGCGTGATCTAGGACATGTCCTAACCCACGACGCCGTAGAGGCGGTCACCCGCGTCGCCGAGGCCGGGCACGATGTAGCCCTTCTCGTTGAGGCGCTCGTCCATGGCCGCGACGACGACGGTGACCGGCACGTCGAGCCCGGTCAGCTCCTCCTCCAGGCGCGCGCAGCCCTCGGGTGCCGCCAGCAGGCAGACTGCCGTGATGTGGTCGGCCCCGCGGTCGGTCAGGAACCGGATGGCCGCCGCCAGGGTGCCGCCGGTGGCGAGCATCGGGTCGAGCACGTAGCACTGGCGGCCGCTGAGGTCGTCGGGCAGGCGTTCGGCGTACGTCGACGCCTCGAGCGTCTCCTCGTTGCGGACCATGCCGAGGAAGCCCACCTCGGCGGTCGGGAGCAACCGCATCATCCCGTCGAGCATGCCCAGGCCGGCGCGCAGGATCGGGACGACGAGCGGACGCGGCGACGCGAGCTTGGTGCCCGTGGTCGGCGCGACCGGCGTCACGATCTCCTTGTCCTCGACCCGGACGTCGCGGGTCGCCTCGTACGCGAGCAGCGTGACCAGCTCGTCGGCGAGGTTGCGGAACGTCGGGGAGTCGGTCGTCTCGTCGCGGAGAACGGTCAGCTTGTGGGCCACCAGCGGGTGGTCGACGACGAGGGTGCGCATGGGCGGAACATTAACCCTCTGGTCTCATGCCGCCGCAGGTGTCACCCTGGAGTGGTGACCGCATCCGATGCTGTCGACTTCGCCCTGGCCGCCTACCGCGAGGAAGGCGTCTGGCAGGTCGCCGAGCTCACCCACGACCACGTGGAGGACGTCGAGACGCTCGCAGCCGCGCTGCGGCGCTTTCCCGGCGACCACGGGGCGGTCGGCCTGGTCGCGATCGACGAGGACTTCTTCGTCGTGGTCCGGGTCGCCGGCCAGCACACGCGGGTGCTGCTGTCCGACGTGACGGCTGCCGCGGAGTGGGAGCTGGCCGCGTCCGCGGTCGAGTTCCTCAACCTGCCGATGCCCGAGGACGAGGACGAGCCCGAGGCTGCCGGAGACCTCGACCTGCTCGGCGACCTCGGCCTCCACGCGATGGACCTCGCTGCCCTGCTCGACGACGAGGAGCTCTACCCCGACGAGATGCTGTCCGACGTCGCGCGTCGGCTCGGGTTCGGCGAGCTCTTCGACGACGCGATCGACCTCACGTCGGCGTGAGCCAGCTCGACCGGTGGCGCGAGCCGATGCTCGCCGCCCTCGTCGAGGCGCGCGCCGCCCTGGCCACCGGCGACGTACCGATCGGTGCCGTCGTCGTCGACGCCGCCGGTGCCGTCATCGGCACCGGCCGCAACGTGCGCGAGGCGGACAAGGACCCGACCGGGCACGCCGAGGTGGTGGCCCTCCGCGCCGCCGCGCGCGGTCGAGGCGAGTGGCGGCTCGACGACTGCACCCTGGTGGTGACCCTCGAGCCGTGCACGATGTGCGCCGGTGCCGCCGTGCTGTCCCGCGTCGACCGGGTCGTCTTCGGTGCTTGGGACCCGAAGGCCGGCGCGGTGGGCTCGCTTTGGGACGTGGTGCGCGACCGCCGTCTCAACCACCGGCCGGAGGTAGTCGCCGGGGTGCTCGCCGACGACTCGGCGGCCCTGCTCGAGGAGTTCTTCGCCACCCACCGATGAGTACGACGCCCGGCGCCGGTCCTCAACGGGCACGGCCCGCGCTCGGCCGCCCGTTCCAGGTCCGCGACGAGGACGTCTCGGCCTGCATGGCGTTCGCCGAGCCGTTCTCGGCGCCCCGGTACCGAGGACATGCGCGGCGACGCGTTCGGCCCGGTCGTGTCGACGAGGGACGACGTCTCCCCGCTGGAGAAGCTGCTCGGGATGATGGGCCGTTCGCCCCTCGCTTCAGGGACATAGGTCTAACGTCGCGACATGGATGCTGCTGGACCAGCACTGCCCGTCGAGACGCCCTTGCTCCGCCGGATCCGGGAGTCGGTGATCGGCGACGACCAGGTGATGGCCGGCCCGTTCGGACCGCGTCGCGTGACGTACGCCGACTACACCGCGTCCGGTCGCGCCCTGTCCTTCCTGGAGGACTTCATCCGCGACGAGGTGCTGCCGCGCTACGCGAACACCCACACAGAGTCCAGCGGGACCGGCCTGCAGACCACCCGGTTCCGCGAGGACGCGCGGGCGATCGTCCGCGACGCGGTGGGCGGCGACGACGAGACGGTGGTGATCTTCGCCGGGTCCGGGTGCACGGGGGCGGTCGACAAGCTGATCGGCGTCATGGGCCTGCGGATCCCGTCGGTGCTCGAGGACGAGTTCCACCTGAGCGATCAGATCCCGGCGGATCGCCGACCGGTGGTCTTCATCGGCCCCTACGAGCACCACTCCAACGAGCTGCCGTGGCGGGAGTCGATCGCCGACGTCGTACCGATCCCGGCGGACGCGAACGGGCACATCGACCTCGCGCTGCTCGAGGCCGAGCTGGAGCGGTACGCCGACCGGCCGCTCCGGATCGGGAGCTTCTCCGCGGCGAGCAACGTGACCGGAATCCTCAGCGACACCGCGGCGATCTCGACTCTTCTCCATCGGCACGGCGCCCTGTCCTTCTGGGACTTCGCGGCGGCGGCGCCGTACATCGCGATCGAGATGTACGGGCCGGACGCCGAGGATCCCCTGTGCTACAAGGACGCGGTCTTCCTGAGCCCGCACAAGCTCATCGGCGGTCCGAGCACGCCCGGGGTGCTGGTGGTGCGGCGCGAGCTGCTGACCAACCGGGTGCCCGACGTGCCGGGCGGCGGCACCGTCACCTACGTCAACTCCGCGGACCACCAGTACCTGTCCGACCCCGCGCAGCGCGAGGAGGGCGGCTCCCCGGCGATCGTCGAGGCCATCCGGGCCGGCCTGGTCTTCCAGCTCAAGGACGCAGTGGGGGTCGACGTGATCCGCGCCCACGAGACGGCCTACCTGCAGCGTGCGGTCGAGCGGTGGCAGGCGGAGCCGGCCATCGAGATCCTCGGCAACCTCGCTGCCGAGCGGCTCTCGATCGTGTCGTTCGTCGTACACACCCCGAGTGGGAAGTACCTGCACCACAACTACGTCGTCGCACTGCTCAACGACCTGTTCGGCATCCAGTCGCGCGGTGGCTGCTCCTGCGCCGGCCCCTACGGCCACCTGCTGCTCGGCATCGACCTCGACCGGTCGCACGAGTTCGAGCGCGAGATAACCCGCGGCTGCGAGGGCATCAAGCCCGGGTGGGTGCGCGTGAACTTCAATTACTTCCTGTCCGAGGCCGTGGTCGACTACGTCATCGACGCCGTGCGGCTGGTGGCGCGCGACGGATGGCGGCTTCTCGACCTGTACGACTTCGACGCGGCCCGCGGGCTGTGGACCCATCGCGACGGACCGGTGGAACCGCCGCTCGGCCTCCGCCAGATCACGTACGACCCCGACGGGCGGATGCACTACGAGCACCACGACCACACGGCCCCCGAGAGCCTGCTCGAGCAGCACCTGGACGACGGCGCGGCGCTGCTGCGCGCGGCCACCCCGCCCGAGCTCGACGGCGAGCGGACGATCGTCTCGGACGACTTCGAGCAGCTGCGTTGGTTCGAGCTGCCCCCGGCCTGCGTCAGGTGATGAGTGCTGCCTCGTCGTCGGTGAACAGCCGCGACCGGATCAGGAAGCGGACACCGTAGGGCGCCTCGAGCGAGAAGCCCGCTCCGCGACCGGGGACGACGTCGATGGTCAGGTGCGTGTGCGACCAGTACTCGAACTGTGAGCGCGACATCCACACGGACACCTGCTTCTCGAGCCCGATGTCCAGGTCGCCGAGATGGATGTCGGCGTCGCCGAGCAGGAACTCCCCGTCGGGGTAGCACATCGGCGACGAGCCGTCGCAGCACCCGCCGGACTGGTGGAACATCACCGGGCCGCTGGCGGCGACGAGGCGGCGGAGCAGGTCCGCCGCCTCATCGGTTACCGCGACACGGGACGGCTCCAAGTCCCGTGTGTCCATCAGAAGAAGCCGAGCGCGTTGTCGTCGTACGACACGAGCAGGTTCTTGGTCTGCTGGTAGTGGTCGAGCATCATCTTGTGGTTCTCGCGCCCGATGCCGGACTGCTTGTAACCGCCGAACGCCGCGGCCGCGGGATAGGCGTGGTAGCAGTTCGTCCAGACCCGGCCGGCCTGGATCTCCTTGCCTGCACGGAACGCCTGCGACCCGTTGCGAGACCAGACGCCGGCGCCGAGGCCGTAGAGGGTGTCGTTGGCGATCTTGAGGGCGTCCGCCTCGTCGTCGAAGCCGGTCAGCGACACGACGGGGCCGAAGATCTCCTCCTGGAAGATCCGCATCGAGTTGTCGCCCTCGAAGATGGTCGGGGTGACGTAGTAGCCCTCGGCGAGGTCGCCGTCGAGGATGTTGCGCTCGCCACCGGTGAGCAGCTTCGCGCCCTCCTGGGTGCCGATGTCGATGTAGGACAGGATCTTCTCGAGCTGGTCGTTGGACGCCTGCGCGCCGATCATCGTGGTGTCGTCGAGCGGGTTGCCCTGCTTGACCTGCTCGGTCCGCGCGACCGCGTCGTGGACGAAGTCGGAGTAGATGCTGCGCTGCACGAGCGCCCGGCTCGGGCAGGTGCAGACCTCGCCCTGGTTCAGAGCGAACATCGTGAAGCCCTCGAGCGCCTTGTCGTAGAAGGCGTCGCGCTGGTCGGCGACGGACTCGAAGAAGATGTTCGGGCTCTTGCCGCCGAGCTCGAGGGTGACCGGGATGATGTTCTGGCTGGCGTACTGCATGATCAGCCGGCCGGTCGTGGTCTCGCCGGTGAACGCGACCTTCGCGACCCGGCTGCTCGAGGCGAGCGGCTTGCCGGCCTCGACACCGAACCCGTTGACGATGTTG
Organism: uncultured Actinomycetota bacterium; assembly: GCA_963846535.1. Lineage (GTDB taxonomy): Bacteria > Actinomycetota > Actinomycetes > Propionibacteriales > Nocardioidaceae > Nocardioides. The sequence continues at coordinate 190,084 of CAWJWK010000008.1, read as the reverse complement.
AGCACGCCGGCGGGCAGCAGGTCCCCGACCAGCTCGATCAGCTTGAGGATCGACCACGGGGTCTGCTCCGCAGGCTTGAGTACGACGCAGTTGCCCGCCGCGAGCGCGGGCGCGAGCTTCCACACGGCCATCAGGATCGGGAAGTTCCAGGGGATGATCTGGCCGATGACACCGAGCGGCTCGTGGAAGTGGTAGGCCACGGTGTTCTCGTCGATCTCGCCGATCGAGCCCTCCTGGGCGCGCAGCGCGCCGGCGAAGTAGCGGAAGTGGTCGACGGCGAGCGGCAGGTCGGCGGCGAGGGTCTCGCGGACCGGCTTGCCGTTCTCCCAGGTCTCTGCCACCGCGAGCATCGGGAGGTTCTCCTCGATGCGGTCGGCGATCTTGTTGAGGATGGTGGCGCGCTCGGTGGCTGACGTCTTGCCCCACGTGGGGAAGGCAGCGTGCGCCGCGTCGAGGGCGGCGTCGATGTCCTCGGCGGTGCCGCGGGCGATCTCGGTGAACGGCTTGCCGTTGACCGGCGAGATGTTCTCGAAGTAGTCGCCCTTGACCGGGTCGGCCCACTCGCCACCGATGTAGTGGCCGTAGCGGCTGTCGACGGTGACGAGCGAGTCCGGTTGTCCGGGTGCTGAGTAGACGGTCATGGGTGCTCCCTAGAGCTGCTTGGTGACGGTCATCACACGTTAGGAAGCGCTATGTTGCGCCGACGTTGCGCTGCCGCCGCTGGTTGACGTGCGAGCGAAGCGAGCCTCGAAACCGAGGCGGTCGGGCTAGATCAGCTCGCGATCGAGGCGGGCGATCTGCCCGTCGACCAGCGCCCCCATCGGCGATGCAGGTGCCACCACCTGGCGCTGCGCGACCCACATCTCGTAGTCGTCGCGGCCCCAGCTCGACCGCGTCCACGCCGACATCAGGTCGCCGGCGCCCGAGCGCAACAGCGCGTGCCGGAGCGACGACTCGAGCTCGTCGCGGAGCCGTACGACGCCGGGCGCCGTCGAGCGGGGCAGGACCGGTCCGTCGTACCCTCTCATCGCGGAGCGGAGGTCGCCGGCCGCCAGCTGCGCGCCGACGGCGAGCCAGTCGCCGGTCACCGGCGCGGTCAGCCGGTAGGGACGTGAAGCAAGGAGGTCGTCGCCGAGCAGGCCGCGAAGCCGGTTGAGCTCGGCGCGCAGGGTGGAGGATCCGCCGTCCTCCTCGTAGAGGAGCACGGCGAGCTCGTCACCGCTGAGGCCGGTCGGCGCCGCTGCCAACAGTGCGACGATCTCGCTGTGCCGGCGCGACAGCCGGAACTTGCCGACCCGGTCGCGTCCGTCCGCGACGCTCACCAGCGCCTCGTTGCGACCGAGCAGCTCGAGCACGACCTGGAGGCCGGACGACTGGGGCGCGATGTCCGGACGCGGCCGGTGGCGGGCCAGCTCGGCCTCGGCCAGCCGGGCGGCGGCACGGACCATCGCCATGGTCTGGGGTACGACGACCTCGTCGCCGCCGGTCACGTCGAGCACGCCGAGCAGCTGGCTGGTGCCGGGGTCGTGGATCGGCGTCGCCGCGCAGCTCCATGAACGCACGCTCGACCGGAAGTGCTCGTCGCGCGTCACGATCGCGTCGCGACCGGTCGCCAGTGCCAACCCCGGTGCATTGGTGCCGGCCAGCCGCTCGTCCCAGTTGCTTCCTTCGACGAACCCGATCCGCTCGGCCTGGCGCAGCGCCTCCGAGTTGCCGCAAACCCAGAGCAGGTTGCCGTCGGCGTCGGCGAGCGCCATCACCGCGCCGCACGCCCGCACTTCCTGGCCGAGCACGTCGTCGAGGAGCGGGAAGACCCGCGACAGCGGATGCGTCTCGCGCTGACCCCGCAGATCAGAGTCGTCGAGCGCGATGGGGGCCTCTGGTCGCTCGACGTCGACCCCGGCCGCCGCCGACCGTTCCCAGGAGGCGACGACCTCGGCCCGCATCAGGGCCGGGTGCTGGTCCTCGGTCATGACTTCAGTAGACATCGGCGCTCCCGGCGGCGTACAGGGTCTTCGGTCCTGACCGTCGCTCGTCGGACGTTGCAACCCCGTTGCGATGGGCCGTCGCTCGATTTCAACCGCGGGAACGTGCTCCGGTAATCTTCCCGGCGGTGGCGTGTCCGAGCGGCCGAAGGTGCATCACTCGAAATGATGTGTGGGGCAACCCACCGTGGGTTCAAATCCCACCGCCACCGCCACGGAAGCTCCGTCCAGATCGTTCTGGGCGGAGCTTCGTGCTTCCACCTTCAGATTGCCGCCGGCTCCTCGAAGCGCGCCTGCAGGTGCTCGGTCCAGGTGCTGAGCACCACCGTCTCGGGCGAGAGGCTGAGGGAGGCGAGCTCCTTGGCGATCGGGTGCGAGCCGAGGGTCAGCGCGACCTCAGCCGGCATCGACAGCCCGCTGCCGGTGCCGCCCTGGGTGAACCGGGTGACGTGCGGGCGGCCGTCGATCAGGGTGTACGCCGCCAGCGGCATGGGCGGCATCTCGTCCGAGCCTCCGCGCGGCACGGTGACGTCGACGACGAGCTCGCCGTCCATCGTCAGGACCCAGCGACTGGTGGTGACGGTGTTGGTGACGTCGATCTGCTCGACCGACTTCGGGAAGCCCCAGATCTGGTTGCCCGCCACGCAGGTGAACTCCTCGGTGACCGGCAGGTGGGTGATGAACGTCCCGTCCTCGCCGCCGCCCGCGGGGCGGACGAACAGGATGGTGCCGACCTCGAGGTAGGAACCGAGGTCGTTGTCCCGGTAGTCGATCAGCGCCAGCGCGAACTGCGCCCGCCCGGGCGCCGACTCGACGACCTCGAACCCGGCCGGCGCGAGCGCGCGGGCGGCGTCGAGGTGGACGTCGAAGATCACGGTGGCGCTCGAGCCGTCGCGCACGTCGACGGGCATGGTCACGGTCTGGCCGAGGATGTCGTGAGTAGCGGTCACGACGAAAGTAGAACACGTTCCATGACGTCGCGGAACCACAGAATGCAACCTGCTCCGGCCGCGGCAGCGACCTGCTGCTCGGCGGGGAAGGCGCGGACTCGATCGTGGGTGGACCGAGGCCGATTCCCGTTCGGCCACGCCGGCTCGGACTCGACCGCGGGGACGAGCACCTCAGTCGCACCCGGCCGAGACACTGCCCGAGCTGGCCGCTAGCGGGAACCGAGTCCCGGTCAGTTGCCGCGGATCCGGTCGAGGTAGCTCTTGCGCGCCGCCATGTCGACCTCGTCGAGGAAGACGTCGTCGCCGCCGAGCGCGGTGCTCAGCCCTTCGGCGACCCGCCGCGGCACGAACCTCATCCCCGACACCATGCCGCCGGCCACCCGGGTGACCCGGACGAACGGCTTCGGCTTCTCGATCAGGGCCGCGGTCGCCCGGGCGATCTCCTCGGGCTCGGCGTTGCGGAAGCCCTTGACGCCGGCGGTGCCGGCGACCAGCTCGGTGTTGGTGAACGTCGGCCGCACCGTGGAGAGACGGATCCCGGTCTTGCGGTACTCCAGGCGAGCCGCCTCGGTGAAGCCGATCACCGCGTGCTTGGTGCCGCAGTACGTCGCCAGGCCCGCGGTGGGGAGCTCGCCGGCGAGGGAGGCGGTGTTGATGATGTGCCCGCGGTCGCGCGGGAGCATCCGCCCCAGCGCCTGCTTGGTGCCGTAGATGACGCCGAGGATGTTGATCTCGACCTGCCGCCGGGTGACGGCGTCCTCCTCGTCGTGGGTGTGCCCGGTCGGCATGATGCCGGCGTTGTTGATGAGCACGTCGAGGTCGCCGAGCTCGGACTCGACCAGGTCGAGGAAAGCGCGGAACGACTCCGGGTCGGTGACGTCGAGCCGGGCGTAGGTGTCGAGGCCCAGCTCCAGCGCGACCTCCTTGAGCCGGGTCTCGTCGATGTCGCCGATGGCGACGCGGTGGCCGCGCGCCAGCAGCTCCTTGGCAGTCGCGAAGCCGATGCCCCGCGCGCCGCCGGTGATCGCGACGACCTTGCCGCTCATCGGTCCGCCCCCTTCCTGCCCAGCCCGAGTCGCTGCCGAAGGCCGCGGCCGGACACCGCCCGCATCACGACGCCGGCGATCGCCGTACGGCGTGCGGAGTAGGGGTACCACATGAGCTCGTTCTTCATCGTCGGGATGCGCGGCGAGGTGACCGCCTGCACCTTGCAGTACTTGTGCACGCCGTACGCCCCGCCCAGCCGGGCGCCCACGCCCGACTCCTTCCACCCGTTGTGGGGGAGCGGCGCGGCGAACAGGTTGCTGAAGACATCGTTGACGTTGACCGCGCCGGCCTCGAGCCGGCGGGCGACCCGCTCGCCGCGCTCGACGTCGCGGGTCCACACGGATGCAGACAGGCCGTACGGCGAGTCGTTCGCCATCCGGACCGCCTCGTCCTCGTCGGCCACCTTCATCACCGGGATGGTGGGGCCGAAGGTCTCCTCGGTGATGCAGGACATCGAGTGGTCGACGTCGACCAGCACGGTGGGTGCGAAGAAGTTGCCGACCGGTCCGCGCCGGCCGCCGGTCACGACCCGCGCGCCGGCGGCGACGGCCTCGCGCACGTGCCGGTCGGCAATGTCGACCTGGTTGGCGGTCACCATCGCGCCCACGTCGTCGCCCTTGGCGACGCCCTGCGACAGGCCGGACACCTTGTCTGCCAACCGGGACACGAACTCGTCGTAGACCTGCTCCGCGACGTAGACCCGCTCCACCGAGATGCAGACCTGGCCCGAGTTGAAGAGGCCGCCCCACGCGATGCCGTTGACCGCGCGGTCGAGGTCGGCGTCATCGAGCACGATCGCCGGGTCCTTGCCGCCGAGCTCGAGGCTGTAGGGCTTGAGCTGCTCGGCGCACTTGATGCCGATCCGGCGGCCGGTAGCGGTGGATCCGGTGAACTGCACGAAGTCGGCGGCGTCGACGACGGCCGCGCCGGTCTCGCCGGCGCCGGTGACGTTGGCGATCACGGGCGGGGCGCCGATCTCGTGCCAGCCTTCGATCATCCGGGCGCACGCGAGCGGGGTCTCCTCCGACGACTTCGACAGCACCGCGCAGCCGGCGGCGAGCGCCGGCGCGGCGTCCATCAGGAACAGCGTGATCGGGAAGTTCCAGGGCGTGATGATGCCGACGACCGGGTAGGGCGAGTACACCTTCGTCAGGCGCTTCGGCAGCGTCATCGGCCCGGCCGGCTTCACCTTCTCGTCGGCGAGGAACGCCGCGGCGTTGTCGGCGTAGTAGCTGAGGAACTCGCAGGACGCGACCGGCTCGATCAGCGCGTCCGGCCTGGCCTTCCCGGTCTCCGCCTGGAGCAGGTCGGTGAGCTCGTCGGCGTGCGCCAGGATCCAGTCGCGCCAGCGGCGCATCCACTTCGCCCGGCCGTTCGGGCCGAGCGCCTGCCAGCCGGCCTGCGCCATCCGCAGCTCCGCCGCCGCCTCGTTGACAGCGCGCGCGTCCATGACCGGGACGCTGTTGACGAGGCTGCCGTCGGCGGGGTTGCGGACCTCGAGTACGGCGGGGGTGGTGTCGACGCTCACAACTGCTCCTTGGTGCACGGGGCTTGATCCTTCCCGATCCTGCCCGGCGCACTGAGGCACCGGGAAGGCCGGAATCGGCCAATGCTGGCCGCGCGGACTGTGCATGACGCACAATCACCAGGTGGGTGAGCGAGAAGACGCCGTCGCCGCGTGGGTCAGGTCCTTCGCGGTCGAGACGCTGGCGTCGGACGAGACCGAGCGGGTGATGCGGCTGCTCAACGACCAGATCGCCGACCAGGTGCCCGTCATCGCCCGCGACCGGGAGCTGCGCGCGGTCCTCGACGCGAGCACCCGAGCGCAGCTGCGGTCGTTCATCACCCACCTGGTGAACCCCGGCGACCTCCGGCCACCGGAGGAAGCGTTCCTGCTGGCGCGCGAGTTCGCCGCCCGCGGCGTCGAGATGGCCTCGCTGCTCGAGGTCTACCGGTCCGGGCAGCAGGCCGCGTTGGCCTACGTCACCGCGGTCGCCGAAGAGGCAGACATCAGTCCCGACCTGGTGTCCGGTGCGCTGATCACGGTGTGGGGCCAGGCGATCGAGTGGTTCTCCCACTCGGTCGAGCAGCTCATCGGGGCGTACGGCGAGGAGCGGGAGCGCTGGCTGCGCAGCGCACTCACCCGCCGGACCCAGCTCGTGGCGACGATCCTCGCCGGCGACGGGGTGGTCGTCGACGACGCCGGGAGCGGACTCGGTCACTCGCTGCGGCGGCAGCAGACGGCATTGGTGCTGTGGGAGGCCGAGCCCGAGACCGGCGGCGACCCGGTCGCCCGGCTCGAGGCCGAGGCCGTCCGGCTCGCCACCCGGTTCGGAGCGCCACGGCCGCTCGTCGTACCGTCCGGGCCCGCCGAGGTGTGGGCCTGGCTGGCCACGGACCAACGGCCCGACCCCGACCAGGTGCGAGTAGCCGAGGTGACGCCAGGTGTCCGGGTCGCGGTCGGCGTGACCGCGCCGGGTGTCAACGGCTTCCGGGACTCGCACCGGGAAGCGGTCGCGGCGCGGGACCTCGCCGACATCGTCCCCGCTGCGCTGATCGCGTACGCCGAGGTCGAGGTGGTCTCGCTGCTGTCGCGGGACCGCCCCGCGATGCAGTCCTTCGTACGACGGGAGCTGGGCGACCTGGCGGCGACCGGCGATGCGGCGCAGCGGCTGCGCGAGACCGTCCTGGCCTACCTCGAAGCCGGCATGGACGGTGCGGCCGCCCGGCTGGCGATCCACCGCAACACCGTCCGCTACCGGCTGCGCCAGGCCGAGGACCTGCTGGGTCGGCCGGTCACCGAGCGCCGCCGCGAGCTCGAGCTGGCGCTGTTGTGCGCCGCCGTTCTGCCGATCGGCAACGACCCGGGCCAGCCGGTGGTTCGATAGCCGGGTGCGGACCTACCTCTCGCCCGTCGCGGACTCGCGGCGCTGGCAGGGGTTCGAGCATCGCGACGGTGACATCGTGATCAGCACGCCGTCGAAGGCGGGGACCACCTGGACCCAGATGCTCGTCGCGCTGCTGGTCTTCGACGGGCCCGACTTTCCCGATCGGCTCGGGATGATCTCGCCCTGGCTGGATGTGGACTTCACGCCCATCGCCGTGATCCGTGACCGGCTGGCTGGGCAGGAGCACCGACGGTTCATCAAGACCCACGTACCGCTCGACGGGCTGCCGCTCGACGATCGGGTGACCTACGTCGTGGTCGGGCGCGACCCGCGCGACGTGTGGCTGTCCATGCGCGAGCACGGCGAGAACCTCGACCTCCAGCGGATGGTCTCGATCGTCGCCGCCAACCTGGGCGAGGAGGCGCTCGCGCGGCGAGCGGCGGCGTCCTTGCCGTACGACAGCTTCGCCGAGGCGGTCGCGGCGCCGGCGGGCAGCTCCCAGACGGCTGCGCATCCCGCCCACGTGCTGCACCACCTCCGCACCGGGTGGGACCGCCGCGCCCAGGACAACGTGGTGCTGATGCACTACGCCGACCTGCGGTCCGAGGTGATCGGTGAGATGGCGACCCTCGCCCGCACGCTCGGATTCCCGCAGTCCGACGCGCGGATCCGCGAGCTTGCCGGTCACAGTTCCTTCGGCCGGATGCGGGAACGCGCGGAGCAGCTCGCGCCCGAGGTCCAGCACGGAGGCTGGAAGTCGGTGACCGAGTTCTTCCGGGCCGGCCGGATGGGTGCTTGGGTGCACGAGCTCACCGCCGAGGATCTCCAGGCGTACGACGCCCGCGTCATCGGACTCCACCCCGACGAGGAGTTCCTCGCCTGGGTTCATGGGGGTCGCGCAGGTGGCGACTGGCGGGTGTGACCCAGGCGCCACGTGGCCTGGATCACATTCCCTCGCAGGCGCCCGAACGACCCTGTAGACATCTCGTTAAACCTGTACAACGTGTACAGCTAACTTGTGCTAACAATGGGCAGCGTTGCCCGTGAGGTGGTAGGTCGGATGCTGGCGTACGAGCGCTTCGGAGCCGGGGAGCCCCTGGTCCTGGTCCACGGGATCAGCCATCGCCGACAGGCTTGGTACCCCGTGGCCGAGCGGCTGGCGGAGCACCGCGAGGTGATCCTGTTCGACCTCCCCGGTCACGGTGAGTCACCCGCGCTGACCGACGACGGCCGGCACGTGAAGGACGTCCTCCAGGACGAGCTGCTCGCCCTGTTCTTCGAGCTCGACCTCAACCGCCCGCACATCGCCGGCAACTCGCTCGGCGGCCGGATCGCCCTCGAGGCGGCGGCCGACGGACTGGTCAGCAGCGCGACCGGGCTCTCGCCGGCCGGGTTCTGGAAGGGCGACCTCGACTTCCTCTACATCCGCGCGCACTTCGCGGTACTCCAGACCTCCGGTCGGCTGGCCCGGCCGGTGGCGCCGACGCTGGCCCGTTCGGCCACCGCCCGCAAGCTGATGATGAGCTCCCTGATGACGCACGGCGAACGTCTCGACGCCGACCACGTCGTCGGCGACCTCAACTGCATGGTCGAGGCGCGTCCCGCCCTGAAGCGCATCATCAAGGAGGGTGTTCCCTTCGACAGCGAGATCGCCGCGGAGATCCCGGTGACCATCGCGTGGGGCACCAAGGACCGGGTGCTGCTGCCCTACCAGGCCGAGCGCGCCCGTCGCCAGCTCCCCGAGGCCGAGCACGTCTGGCTCGAGGGCAGTGGCCACGTCCCCATGTCCGATGACGTCGAGGGGGTCGTCGACGTACTGCTCCAAGGCTCGTCGCGCGGCCTGCGCTCGACCGTCGGCGACGTCGACGTCGCGTGACGGGGAGCCGACCATGACCCCGTCCGCGCAGAGCACAGACGTCGACGTCCTCATCGTCGGTGCCGGCCTCTCCGGCATCGGCGCGGCCTGCCACCTCGTCCGCGAGGAGACGGGCAAGTCGTTCGCGATCCTCGAGCGCCGCGCCGCCGTCGGCGGCACCTGGGACCTGTTCACCTACCCCGGGATCCGCTCCGACTCGGACATGCTCACCTTCGGCTTCAACTTCCGGCCGTGGAACGGCACCAAGGTGCTGGCCGACGGTCCGAGCATCAAGCAGTACGTCGCCGACACGGCGGAGGAGTACGGCGTCGCCGAGCACATCCGGTTCGGACGTCGGGTCGTCAAGGCCGCCTGGTCGACCGAAGCCGGCTGCTGGACCGTCGAGGTCGACGCCGATGGGACCCGCGAGACCTACACGAGCAGGTTCCTCGTCGGAGCGACCGGCTACTACAACTACGACGAGGGCTTCCGCCCGGCCTTCCCGGGCGAGGCGGACTTCTGTGGGGCGGGTGGCCAGGTCGTGCACCCGCAGTTCTGGCCCGCCGACCTCGACCACGGCGGCAAGCGCGTCGTCATCATCGGCAGCGGCGCGACCGCGATCACCCTGGTGCCCGCGATGGCCACCGGCGACGACGCGGCCGGACACGTGACCATGCTCCAGCGCTCGCCCACCTACATCCTGCCGGTCCCCGAGAACGACCCGGTGGCGTCGCAGCTGGCGAGGCTGAAGGTGCCTGCGGGCCTGATCTACAGGAGCGGCCGGGCGCGCAACATCGTGCTCCAGCAGGCCCTCTACAAGCTCTGCCGTGCGCAACCGGCTCTCGCCCGCAGGGTGCTGCTCGCCGGCGTGCGGGCCCAGCTGCGCGGTCGGGTGGACATGAAGCACTTCACGCCGTCCTACAAGCCGTGGGACGAGCGGCTGTGCGTCGTACCCAACGGCGACCTGTTCCGGGTGCTGCGCCGCGGCGAGGCATCGATCGTCACCGACCACATCGACACGTTCACCGAGACGGGCATCCGCCTGAAGTCCGGCGAGGAGCTCCCGGCCGACATCGTGGTCAGCGCGACCGGCCTGCAGATCCAGCTCGCCGGCGGTGCTGCGATCGAGGTCGACGGCGAGCCCGTCGACACCCGCGACCGGATGCTCTACAAGGGCGTGCTGATGGAGGGCGTGCCGAACGCCATGTTCGTCATCGGCTACACCAACGCGTCCTGGACGCTGAAGGCCGACCTGGCGAGCGCGTACTTCTGCCGGCTCGTGAAGCACATGGACGCGCACGGGCACGACCAGGTGCTGCCGCTGGCCGACGCCGACGACCGCACCGACGTCTCCGTCATGGGCGACTCCATGCGCTCCGGCTACATCCAGCGCGGCGACGCCGTCATGCCCCGCCAGGGCAAGCGACTGCCGTGGCGGATCCGCAACGACTACCTCCGCGATGCGCCCGTGCTGCGCCGCGGTGCCGTGGCGGACCCGGTCCTCCGGTTCAGCACCACCCGATCGACCGTCGCCCCCGCGGCGGCCGCCGTCTGAGGGGAAGTTCTGGCATGACCGCACTGCAGACCTACGAAGAGAAGCTCCAGACCTTGAGCGAGGGCTCGGTCCGGCTGTCGTTCAACGCGTTCAAGGACATCCCGTGGGACGACCCGGCGTACGCCGTCGTCCCCGACGACGACCGCTGGATCTTGCCGACGGTCGACCCGCTGGGCGGCCACGAGTGGTACCGGTCGCTGCCGCGCGAGCGCCGGATCGAGATCGGCATGGCCCGGATGGCCAACATCGCGAAGGTCGGCTGGCAGTTCGAGAACGTCCTGATCAAGGGCGTCATGGAGTACCTCATGGACGTGCCGAACGGCTCGCCCGAGTTCCGCTACCTCATGCACGAGGTGACGGAGGAGACCCACCACATCCAGATGTTCCAGGAGCTGGTGAACCGGATCGGCGCCGACGTCCCCGGTGGGGCGCTCTGGTTCCGTGCCGTGCAGTCGGTGCTGCCGGTGTTCGGGCGGCTGCTGCCCGAGGTCTTCTTCACCGGCGTGCTCGCCGGTGAGGAGCCGATCGACCACCTACAGAAGCAGATCCTGCGCTCCGGCGAGAACCTGCACCCGCTGATGGTGCGGATCATGCAGATCCACGTCGCCGAGGAGGCGCGCCACATCTCGTTCGCGCACGAGTACCTCGCCCGCAAGGTGCCGACGCTGAGCCGCCCGCGCAAGGCGCTGCTCTCGGTGCTCTACCCGGTCGTGATGCGCGTCCTGTGCGACGTCATCGCCACGCCGACCAACGCCTTCGTCAAGCAGTACGACATCCCCAAGCAGGTCATCAATGACCTCTACTGGGACACCCCGGAGTCGGAGAAGCTGCTGCGCGACCTGTTCGCCGACGTCCGCGCCCTGGCCGACGAGTGCGACCTGATGAACCCGGTGTCCCGCGTCCTCTGGAAGCGGCTCGGCATCGACGGCCGTCCCGCCCGCTACCGCAGCGAGCCGGCTCCCAAGGCGGCGTAGCTGATGACGTACGTCGTCACGCAGTCCTGCTGCAGCGACGCGGCCTGTGTCCTCGCGTGCCCGGTCAACGCCATCCATCCGGCACCCGGGGAGCCGGGGTTCGCCACCGCCGAGATGCTGTACGTCGACCCGGTGTCCTGTGTCGACTGCGGCGCCTGCGCGACGGCGTGCCCCGTCGACGCGCTGGTCCCGCACACCAAGCTCACCGACCAGCAGCTGCCGTTCATCGAGATCAACACGGCCTACTACCGCGAACACCCGCACGAGGACCGGACTCCGCTGGCACTGCTCGAGAAGCACCGCACCTCGTCGACCGACGGGCTGCGGGTCGCGGTGGTGGGGGCCGGCCCGGCCGGGCTCTATGCCGCCGACGAGCTGCTCAGGCTCCCGGGCGTCGAGGTCGACGTCTTCGACCGGTTGCCGACGCCGCACGGGCTCGCGCGCTACGGCGTCGCGCCCGACCACCCGAAGACCAAGCAGGTGATCGAGCTCTTCTCGAAGATCGAGCAGGAGCCCGGGTTCCGCTACCGGCTCAACATCGAGGCGGGCACGGACGTGACCCTCGACGAGCTGCGGTCGTCGTACCAGGCCGTCGTCTACGCCGTCGGCGCCGCGACCGACCGCCGGCTGGGAGTGCCGGGGGAGACCCTGCCGGGCAGTGTCTCGGCGACCGACTTCGTCGCTTGGTACAACGGGCATCCCGACGCGGACCCCGACCACTCAGCGCGCTACCCGCTGTCGTCGGAACGCGCGATCGTCATCGGCAACGGCAACGTCGCCCTCGACGTCGCGCGGATCCTCACCGCCGATCCCGACCGGCTCGCGACGACCGACATCTCCGACCGGGCCCTGCTCGCGCTGCGCGACAGCCGGATCCGTGAGGTCGTGCTGCTCGGCCGCCGGGGACCGGCGGAAGCGGCGTTCACCCTGCCCGAGCTGATCGGCCTGGCCACGCTCGACGAAGTCGACGTGGTGGTCGAGGGCGCGGTCGAGGTGACCACGGACAAGACCGAGATCCTCGCCGAGCTCTCGAGCCGCACACCGGTTGCGGGGCGGCGGCGGATCGTCCTCCGGTTTCACACCACTCCCGTCCGGATCTTCGGTGACGAGCAGGTCGTCGGGCTCGAGGTGGACCGCGCCGGTGAGGTCGAGGTGATCCCGGCCGGGCTGGTGCTGCGCGCGATCGGCTACCGGGCCCGCCCGGTCGCTGGCCTGCCCTTCGACGAGAAACGCGGCCTGGTCCCCAACGACGGCGGCCGCGTCGAGCCCGGGTTGTACGTCGCCGGGTGGATCAAGCGCGGCCCCACCGGGTTCCTCGGCACCAACAAGTCGTGCTCGAAGGAGACCGTCGAGCGCCTGCTCGACGACCTCGACGCGGGCCTGTTGACCGCGCCGACCACCGTCGTCGAGCCCTTCGACCACGAGATCGACGGCAGCGGCTGGCGCGCCATCGACCGTGCCGAGCGCGCTCTCGGCGCCGTCTCCGGTCGGCCGCGGGTGAAGCTCACCGACCGCGTGGCGCTGCGAGCGGCAGCGGAGCCACCCGTGCGCCGACGGATGAGGACCCGCACCTCGTCCAGCGGTGACAGATAAAGTGCGGGCATGCCGCACGTGCCCCGGGTCCCCGGCCTCGACGGCCGGCAGCTGCGCTGGGCCGGCCACAACGAGGAGCGGCGGCTGCATGTGCTGAACGCGGCGATCGACCTGATCGAGGAGCGGCCGCTCGGGAGTGAGCTGCGGGTCCAGCAGATCGCGGAGCGCGCCGGGCTGGTGCGCACCGTCGTCTACCGGCTGTTCAGCAACCGGGTCGACCTCAACCGCGCCGTCCAGCTGCACATCGTCGGGATGATCCGCGAACGGCTCGACTCCACCCTCATCCTCTCCGGCAGCATCAACGAGATCATCCGCTCCATCGTCGGCGGGTACGTCGGGTGGGTCGCCGAGCACCCCCACCTCCACGAGATGGCGCAGCGGGCGCTCGGTGACGGAGAGCCGGGCGAGCTCGACCGTGCGGTCGACCAGCTGGGCACCGACGTGTCGACGCTCTTCCAATCGGGCGCAGCGCTCCTCGGTCACGAGCTGAACGAGGAGCAGACCAACACGCTGGACCTGCTGGTCGTCGGTCTGCTCGGGCAGGTCCGAGGCAGCGTCAACCAGTGGGTACGACGCCCCGAGCGCACCGTCAGCCCGCGCGGACTCACCTCGATGCTGAGCCGATGGATCTGGTACCAGATCGACGGCCAGGCGCGCGAGATGGACCTGGTGCTCGACCCGACTGTTCCGATCGACCGGCTCGCGAGCGCCGGGTCCTAGCGACCCATGGTCAGCCGCCGGCGCGCGGGCGGCCGAGGCACACGGCGATCAGTTCGCCGGGCCGCTCGTTGTTGAAGACCGCCCAGCCGTGGTCGAACGACACCACCCGGGTACGTCCGGCCGCATCGCGGATGACTGCTGCTGCGGGGATCACGTCAGGGGCGAAGCCCGTGGTCGAGCAGTTGTTGCGCTCGAGGATCCGGCTGGTGGCCTCGTCCTGGACCGAGAGGCCGAGGCGCTCGGCCGGCGGCTGCGGGGCGGAGAGCACGCTCAGCGCGCCGAGCCCGACCAGCAGCGTGAGGGCGCCGGCGGTGAGCGCCGTACTGACCGACGTGACGGCTGTACGCAGCCTGCGAACGCGTACGTCCACGTCAATCCCCCTAAGCCTGGAGCGTCGCCGAACAAGGTGCGTCGACCGGTCGCGGCCCCAACCGCGCCCGATATCCATCGACGCCCCCTCAACGAACAGGAACGCCGCGGGTCACGAAGCGACACATGTGACCTGTGCCAGGAAAACCCAGGCAGGATGGGACATATGACCTGGTTCTCCTCCCCTGCGCAGGCCGCCGATCGGCTGACCGAGGCGGGCTATCTCGCCGACGCAGCCACCGCCACGACCGCGTTCCTGGCCGGCGCGCTGGAGAAGCCGCTGCTGCTGGAAGGACCGGCCGGCGTCGGCAAGACCGAGCTGGCGAAGGCCGTCGCGCGGGCGACCGGAGCCGAGCTGGTGCGGCTGCAGTGCTACGAGGGCCTCGACGAGGCGCGGGCGCTCTACGAGTGGAACTACAAGAAGCAGCTGCTGCGGATCCAGGCCCAGACCGGCTCGGCTGAGGGCGTCGACTGGGACCAGACCCACGACGACATTTTCACGGAGGAGTTCCTTCTCACCCGGCCGTTGCTGACCGCGATCCGCCAGGACGAGCCGACGGTGCTGCTGATCGACGAGGTCGACAAGACCGACGTCGAGGTCGAGGGGCTGCTGCTCGAGGTGTTGTCGGACTTCCAGGTGACGATCCCCGAGCTCGGCACGGTCTCGGCGACCCGCCGGCCCTACGTCGTCCTCACCTCCAATGCGAGCCGCGAGCTTTCCGAGGCGGTCAAGCGACGCTGTCTGTACCTCCACCTCGACTACCCGGACGCAGAGCGCGAGCGGCAGATCCTTCAGGCGCAGGTGCCGGAGCTCGACCAGCGGATCGCCGAGCAGCTGGTCGCCACGGTCGGCAGGTTGCGCGATCTGGAGCTCAAGAAGGCGCCGTCGATCGCCGAGTCCGTCGACTGGGCCCGCACCCTGATCGCGCTCGAGATCCGCAACCTCGACGACCAGGCGATCGCCGACACCCTGGGCGCTGTCCTCAAGCACGCGTCCGACCAGGACCGTGCCGTCAAGGAGCTCCGGCTGAAGAAATGACCAAGGACACCTCCGGCCTGCTCGACCGGCACCTCGCCTTCATCGAGGCGCTGCGGGGCGCCGGCATGTCCGTGTCGCTGGCCGAGGACCTCGACTCGGTGGCGGCGCTCGGCTCCGTCGGGTGGGGCGATCGCGGTCATGTGCGCGACGTGCTCGCGGCGACGCTGGTCAAGAAGCAGGCCCAGCGCCCGACGTTCGACGCGCTGTTCGACGTCTACTTCCCGGCTCTGGTCGGTGACGGGGTGCGGGGTGGGGGCGGCGACCCGGGCGCCACCGGCGACGGCGAGCCGGCCGATTCGGCAGGGGTCCGCGACAACGCCGCCGCGCTGCAGGCGCTCCGGGACCAGCTCGCCGAGGCGCTCGAGAGCGGCGACGACCAGCGGCTCCGGCAGCTCGCGGCGCAGATGGTCGGCACCTTCGGCGCGATGCCGGGGCGCGGCCCCGGACTGTCGTCCTGGTCGGCCTACACCGCGATCCAGCGGGTCGCGCCGCAGGAGCTGATCGACCGGATCGTTGCCGGACTGCTCGGCGAGATCGGCGACGAGAGCCGCGAGACCGAGGTACGCCGCCTCGCCAACCGCAGGGTCGGCGCCTTCACGACGATGGTCGAGGACGACGCCCGCCGCCGGATCGCGGAGGAGAAGGGGCCCGACCACGTCGCCGACGTGGCGATCCGCCCGAGCATCGACAAGCTCGCGTTCACGGCGGCCCGGCGCACCGACCTGGAGGAGATGCGGCGCCAGATCTTCCCGCTAGCCCGCCGGCTCGCGACCCGGCTGACCAAGGAGCACCACGCACATCGCCGGGGCGCGCTCGACTTCCGCCGTACCGTCCGCGCATCGATAGCCACCGGCGGCGTACCCCTGACGACCCACCACCGGCCCAAGCGACCCCACCGCACCGACCTCGTCGTGCTCTGCGACGTCAGCGGCTCGGTCGCCAACTTCGCGCAGTTCACGCTGCTGTTCGTCTTCGCGCTGCGCGAGGTCTTCCAGAGCATGCGGGCGTTCACGTTCATCGACCACGTGCACGAGGTCACCGAGCACCTGCGTCCCGGCTCCGACCCCGTGGAGGTGCTCGAGCGGCTCGCGGCCGCCAGCAGCTATGCCGCGTTGTGGGGCCGCACCAACTACGGCCGCGCGTTCGCCAAGTTCGAGGAGCAGCACTTCGACGCGCTCGGCCCGAAGACCACGTTGCTGATCCTCGGCGACGCCCGCAGCAACTACAGCGATCTCGAGGACGCCACCCTCCGCCGGCTTGCGGACTCGGTGCGGCGCTCGTACTGGCTCAACCCCGAGCCCGAGAGCAGCTGGGGCGCTGGCGACTCCGCCGCGAAGACCTACCGGGAGATCGTGTCGATGGTCGAGTGCCGCAACCTGACCCAGCTCCAGGAGTTCGTGCACGACCTCCTGTGATTGCCGACACGCCAAGGAATTATCTGATTCGGCATCGCGGATCCGCTGGTCGATTTAGCCTGGCTGGACTCGCGCGAGGAGGTCAGGACGGTATGCACAACTCGTTTGTGCGCGGCGAGGGCGCGTCCGGGCCGGGATCTCGGGGGCAGAACCCCGCTCCGCTCGAGGTGCGCCTCGACAAGTTGCGCGGTGCCGTCGAGGCCGACGAGGACCCGAACCACCGGGTCGCCCATTCCGCCACCCTGGAGCTGCTCGACCGGGTCGACCGTGCCGGTACCGGCAACCTCCCGGAAGTCTGGGAGCTGTTCGCCGATGCGGCGCTCACGCTCGTGGGCGAGGACCGCTGGGCGATCAAGGTCGGCGTGATGGCCAGCCTGGTCGGCATCGTCGACCTTGCCGACGCGGACGACTTCGTCACCGCCGGCCGGCTGGTCAAGCGCTACGGCCACCGCAAGATGGCTCTGGTCCAGACCACGGTCGACGGCCTGCTCGGCACCGGTCCGGAGATGCCGGTCGCCACCCGGGCGGTCCTGATCCTCGCCAAGACGGACCGGATCGCCGACCTCGTGAAGAGCGCGGGGTGGAACGAGGACAAGGCGACCGAGGTCGCCGGTCGCTGCTCCCAGATGGCCTACTGGCTGATGTTCACCGACGTCGACCCGACCCGACCCGGCCCCTACCTCACGACCCCCGAGGACGTCGCCCGCACCTGGGACCGCGGCGGCATCCGGGCCTGGCGTGGGCAGATCGCGATCATCGCGTCGAACCCGTGGGCGCCGTACGGCTCCGAGGTCAAGGAGCTGGCCGTCGCTGCCGATCGGGTCTTCCCCGTCCACGCCATCGACGAGGCGGCCAAGGTCTACCGGTCGCGGTTCGAGCGCCGTGAGCGCGAGCTGGTGGCGCGGGAGATCCGGCGGCTGGTCGCCGTGAGTGGACTCAGCCAGCGCGAGTTCGCCGCGATGGCGGGGACCTCGGCGTCGCGGTTGTCGACGTACGTCAACGGGCTGGTCACGCCGTCGGCGACGATGATGGTGCGCATCCGCCGGGTGTCGGAGTTCGTGCAGAACCGGCGGCCGGACAGCGCCGGCTAACGAGAGGTGAGGGCGCCGTCCAGCCGGTCGAGCGCCTCCTCGATGGCGGCCGCCGTACCGGCGAAGCTGAACCGCAGGAAGCGCCCACCGTCGACGGTGTCGAAGTCGATGCCGCTGGCCACCGCCACGCCGGTGCGGGCCAGCAGCTGACGCGCGAACGTCATCGAGTCGTCGGTCAGGTGCCCGACGTCGGCATAGGCGTAGAACGCGCCGTCGGCAGGTGCGAGCCGGTCGACGCCGAGCCGCTGGAGTCCGGTGATGAGCACCTCCCGGTTCTGCGCGTAGCGCTGGACGTGACCGTCGAGCTCGTCGTAGGACGCCGCCTCGAACGCGGCGAGTGCCGCCCGTTGTGCGAGCACCGGCGGGCAGATGCTGAAGTTCCCGGTGAGCACGTCGACCGCGCGCAGCAGCCGGGCCGGCGCCAGCATCCACCCGAGCCGCCAGCCGGTCATCGAGAAGTACTTCGAGAACGAGCCGAAGACCACCGCCTCCCGGCTGGTCTCCCATACGCACCTCGCTAGAGCGGGATCGGCGTACTCGATGCCGTGGTAGATCTCGTCGGAGATCAGCTGGACCCCGGCCTCCTCGCACCAGCGCGCGATCGCCGCCAGCTCGTCGGGCAGCAGCATGGTGCCGGTCGGGTTGGCCGGGCTGGCGACGATCAGGCCCGCGAGCGGCGTGGCGGCGTGGCTCTCCCGCAGCTGCTCGACGGTCGGCTGGAACCGGGTGTCCGGGCCGGTCGCGATCTCGACGACCTCGCAGCCGAGCGCGGCGAGCACGTTGCGGTAGCAGGGGTAGCCGGGGCGGGCGATCGCCACCCGGTCGCCCACCTCGAACGCGGCGAGGAACGCCAGCAGGAAACCGCCGCTCGAACCGGTCGTCACCACGACGTCGTCGGCGGACACATCGACGCCGTAGCGGTGCCGGTGGTGGTCGGCGATGGCCGCCCGGAGCTCCACGATCCCGGTCGCCGGTGTGTACCCGAGCGGATCGCCCGATCCGAGGAGCCGGACGGCCTCGGCGTTGACGAGCTGCGGCGCCCCGCTGCTCGGCTGACCGGCCAGCAGGTTGACCAGGTCGCCATGCGTGCGCTGCCGCTCGGCCGAGAGCGCGAGCAGGTCCATCACGTGGAAGGGCGGCACGTTCGCGCGCTGCGCGGCGGCCAGGCGGGAGCTCACGGACTCAGTCTCTCAAGCAGCCGCCGAGTCGGCTCGAATGACCTGCTCGCGCCCGCCGAGTCGGCTCTTGTGACCAACTCCTCCGAGAACTACCTCGGTGGTGTGGCCACTATCCGGGTGGTCGACCACCCGGATAGTGGCAACAGCACGGCGGTAGCCGCCCCGGCGAGTCGACAGCCTGCCGCAACTCTCCGCCTGCCTCTGCGTCGATGCCTTTCGGTCGCAACCACCCACGGCCCGGAACACGCGGCCGCGAACTCAGACCACGCCGTCCGCGACCCACGGAAGGGTCGGGAGAGCCGCAAATCCGCCGACTCGGCTACCGCGCTTCGCTGCGCTCGCGCGCTGCTGCTCGGCCAGCTCGCCTTCCGAAGAAGCTGCCTTCGCCGAGCTGGGTGCCCGAGCAGTAGCCCGCTCCGTCCTGAGCGATGTTGGAGGCGCAGGCGCCGGCGGCGTAGAGACCCGGGATCACCGAGCGGTCCTCGCGCAGCACCTCGCCGTCGAGCCCGGTCCGGACGCCGCCCAGGGTGAAGCCGGCGTAGAGCGCGGTGCCGAGGGTGAGGTCGTAGACACCCCACGGCCCGGTGGTCTGCGGTGCCAGCCAGTCGGGGTGCTTGTGGAAGTCGGGGTCCTCGCCGCGAGCGGCGTACTCGTTGTAGCGGGCCATCGAGGCCACCAGCGAACCCTCCGGCAGCCCGAGCGCGGCCTCCATCTCCTCGACGGTCTCGTAGCCGTCCTTCAACGGGACCAGCGGCATCCGCTGCTCCTCCATGTGGTCGCTGTCGGCGATGAGGTACGCCACGGAGTCCGGCTGCTGCAGCACGAAGTACGACGTCCGCGCGTGGTAGCTGTCCTCCGCGACGAACCGCTGCCCCTGCTTGTTGACGATCAGGCCCTTCACCAGCGACGACGGCGGGTAGAACGGCGCGGTGATGAAGGGCTCGTCCATGTTCTCCAGCGCCGCGCCGACCGACTGACCGAGCCGGATCCCGAGGCCGTCGTCGTAGGTGCCGCCGAGGACGAACAGCTTGTGCCGCATGGCGGGCGTGTAGACATCGAGCATGTCGTTGTTCATGACGTAGCCGCCGGCCGCCATGACGACCGCGCCGGCCCGCACGGCCCCGGTCTCGTCGAAGCGCTTCCACGCGACACCGGTCACGGCGCCGTCATCGTCGACCACGAGGTTGGTGGCGCCGGTCTCGAACCAGACCTCGACCCCGGCCTCCTCGACCCGCTCCCTGAGGAGGTCCATCACGATCTTGGTGCCCTCGGTGTCGCCGGGCACGGGCACCTTGTGTCCGCGCGGTGCCGGAGGGATGTCCTCGCGGAACGGCCACACCTTCTCGTTGCCGGTGTACATCAGCCCTTCGGTGCCCGGCTGGATGACCGCCTTGCCGGGGAAGTAGGACCGCTCGAACTCGAACCCCAGCGCCTCGAGCCAGTCGAAGTGCTCGACCGACCCCTCGCAGTAGGCCCGGATCTTGTCCTCGTCGGGGTCCTTGGTGCTGGCCATCAGGTAGCGGACCATCGCGTCGACGGAGTCCTCGTGCCCTGTCGCCTGCTGCACGGCGGTGCCGCCGCCGAGGTAGAAGTGGCCACCGGACATGCTCGACGTGCCGCCATGCACCGCAGCCTTCTCGAGCAGCAGCACCCGTGCTCCGCTGCGCGCGGCCTCCAGCGCCGCGCAGCCGCCGGCGATGCCGAACCCGACCACCACGACGTCGTACGTCGCGGCGTCGGCGGGCAGGTCACGCGCGGCGACGGTGTCGGGGACGGTCAGGCCCGGTGCGGCGGTCATGGGCCCAATTTAGAACACGTTCCAGTTTGGGGCGAGGTCTGGGTCAGGCGACGGGCCGATAGACTGCGTACCCGCGCCCCGACGACAGCAGCCGAGGTGACATGAGTTTCGACGTCCATCAGCTCGACACGTTCCTGCTGGTGGGCTCCGCGGTCATTCTTGTGGCGGTGCTCGCGGTGCGCGTCTCGTCCCGAGTTGGCCTGCCGAGCCTGCTCGTCTACCTGCTGATGGGCGTGCTCCTCGGTGAGGCCGTGATCGGCATCCCGTTCGACGACGCCGAGGCCGCGCACGCCATCGGCTTCGGGGCCCTCGCGATCATCCTGGCCGAGGGTGGTCTCACCACGAACTGGCGGGAGACCCGCGGTTCGGTCCGGATGGGCTTCGCCCTCGCGACGATCGGTGTGACGATCTCGGTCGGCGTGGTCGCGATCGGCGCGCACTTCCTGCTCGGCCTGCCGTGGGAGCTCGCCGTACTCCTCGGAGCGGTCACCTCGCCGACGGACGCGGCCGCCGTCTTCTCGGTGATCCGGGTCGTGCCGTTGCCCCGCAGGATCACCGGCGCCCTCGAGGCGGAGTCCGGCTTCAACGACGCCCCGACGGTCGTCCTGGTCACCCTGATCTCCAGCGGCGCTGCGGCCGACCACGGCCCGTTCGTCCTGGCCGGGATCATCGTCTTCGAGCTGGCGGCCGGTGTGCTGATCGGCCTTGCCGCCGGCTTCGGTGGCGCCTGGATCATGCGCCGCGCCGCGCTCCCGTCCTCGGGCCTCTACCCGATCGCGGTGCTCTGCCTCGCACTCTTCGGGTACGGCGCCGCGGCGTTCGTCCACGCCAGCGGCTTCGCCGCGGTCTACGCCGCCGCCCTCGTGCTCGGCAACGCCGACCTGCCGCACCGCCTGGTCACCCGGTCCTTCTCCGAGGGGCTGGCGTGGCTCGCGCAGATCGGTCTCTTCGTCATGCTCGGCCTGCTCCTGTCGCCGTCGCAGATCACGTGGGACACGGTCGCCATGGCGCTCGGGGCCGGCCTCATCCTGACCGCGGTGGCGCGGCCGCTGTCGGTGCTGGGCAGCTCGCTCGTCCAGCGGATGTCCTGGCCGGAGCTCACGTTCATCTCGTGGGCCGGCCTTCGTGGGGCGGTCCCGATCGTCCTGGCCACCATCCCGCTCGCCGCGGGCGTCGATCAGGCCGACCTGCTCTTCGACATCGTCTTTGTGCTGGTGGTGATCGACACGGTGCTCACGGGACCGACGCTGCCCTGGGTCGCCAAGGTGCTGCGGGTTGCCCGCCGCTCGGAGCCTCGCGACCTCGAGCTCGAGGTCGCGCCACTGGGACGGGTCGCCGCCGACATGCTCCAGGTCGCCATCAGTCCGCGGTCGCGCATGCACGGCGTCGAGATCGGTGAGCTGCGGTTGCCGCCCGGCGCGTCGGTGGCGCTGATCGTGCGCGAGGGGCAGGCGCTCGTGCCCGAGCGGCGGACCGTTCTCCGGCACGGCGACGAGCTGCTCGTGGTGACGCCCCGCAAGGTGCGCGATGCCACGGAGGAGCGGCTGCGCCGGGTCAGTGCCGGCGGTCGGCTGGCCCAGTGGCTGGGCGACGCGCCGTAAGACGTTGTGCCCGGCGGCTCGGCGTGAGATTGTGAGGCTCGACGAAGCCGACATGTGCTGTAAAGTCGGTGACGTACCTGTCGAGGGGCTCCACCTTGGACAGGCAGGGAGTTGCGTTGCTCCAAGCGCGACCGCCCGAGGGGGATCAGACAAATCGAAACTATTTTTAGAACCACAGTGCTCGGGCGCATCGACGCCCTGCGCGGGCAGCGTCCTGAGCTTGCCCGTTTGCTGACAGCGATGCAGGGCGACTCCGACCAGGGTCATGCCCCGCTCCATGCCGCCGTCCTGTCGGGCCTCGAACGCATCGACCGGCTCGAGTCCGGGCCATATGCCGCCGCGTGGCGTCGGCTGGTCGGTGTCCTGGCCCTCCTGCCGAGCACGCCCGAGGGTGCGCTCAAGGCGGCCGTGCTGACCAACATGCTCAGCGTGGTGGCGCTCGGCGACGCCGAGGACTACCAGCACACCGCGACCCTGGTGCGCCGCTTCGGCCACCAGCAGGTGGCTCAGCTCCAGAACGAGCTCGACGACCTGATCAAGGTCGGGCCCGACCTGCCGCTGACGACCGCGACCTGCCGAGAGCTCGCTCGACGCACCCACATCGAGCGCGCCCTGGCCGCGACCGACCTGGCCGACGAGGACGCGGCAGCCGTGGCGGCCAAGTGCTACGGAACGGCGTTCTGGCTGTTGATGGCCGAGGTCGACCCCAACCACCCGGCCCGGATGCCGCGCGACGCCGTCGAGCTGGCCCAGATCGTCGACAAGCGGGGCGCCCGCGAGTGGCGGAAGGTGCTCGCGATCATCGCCGGCAACCCCTGGGGGCCCGAGGTCGTCCGCCTCGCCGAGCTGGCCCGCGAGGCCGAGCTGCCCGGCCCGGCCTCGGCGCTGGAGTGGTGCGCGAAGGTCTACCGCAAGAGGTTCGAGGAGGCCGAGCGGCTCGAGGTCGCCAAGGAGATCCGGCGCCTGGTCGCGATCAGTGGCTGCAGCCAGCGCCAGTTCGCGCAGTACATCGGCACCTCACCGTCCCGGCTGTCGACGTACGTCAACGGCCTGGTGACTCCGTCCGCCGCGATGATGCTCCGGATCAGCCGGTCGGCCTCCTCGTTGGCCCAGGGCGCGACGTGGTCGGGCGGCCTGCACTGAGCTGATTTGCGCGAGCGTTTGGTGGCTAGGAGATGAGCGCCCAGCGCGCGGACGCTAGACGACCGTCACCAGTGACCGCGTCGACTGCGACACGCTCGCGCAATTCAAGAGATCGGGGGGCTGCAGACGGTGCTGTCCACCGCCGTCTTGATGCCGTTCTTGCCGTCCCTGATGCCCGGGAAGCCCTCGCCGACGACGACGGTGATGCCCGGCTCGGCGGTCGCCTGGCCGACGATCTCGGTGTCCCTGCCGAAGTAGGTCTTGAGCAGCTTGGCGGCGGGTCCGTCGGGCTCGGGGGCCCAGATCACGGCGCCGCTCCCGCCGACCTCGGCCGACGTGTTGCTGGTGGTGCCTTCGGCGAAGCCCTTGCGCACGAGGGCGTCGATCGTCTCGCCGGCGAGCCCCTCGGTGCTGCTCGCATTGAAGACGTTGACGAGCACGGCGCCCGGTGTGATCCGGTCGCCCACAGCGACCGCGGACTCGATGCAGGCAGGCTGCTCCTCCTTCTCGGGGAACGGCTCGGTCACGGTGGACCAGGCCCAGGCCGCGCCGGTCACGAACAGCACCGCGAGCAGGGCAAGCGTCACGGCCGACCGGGTGCGCACCATGGTGTCCACCCGGTCAGTCTTCCATCCTGATCACCCGGGCGTGCAGGACGCTCCGCTGTTGGAGGGCCGCCCGGAGCGCGCGGTGCAACCCGTCCTCCAGGTACATCTCGCCGCGCCACAGCACGACGTGCGCGAACAGGTCCCCGAAGAACGTTGAGTCCTCGTCGAGCAGGGCGGCCAGCTGCAAGGTGTCCTTCGTCGTGACCAGCTCGTCGAGGCGCACCTGGCGCGGTGGCACCGAGGCCCACTCCTTCGAGCCGAGGCCGTGGTCGGGGTAGGGACGGCTGTCCCCGACACGCTTGAAGATCACGAGCGAAGTTTAGGTCGAGGCTGGCAGGGGATGCCGGGCCGCCGGACTTCCTTCTACAGTTCCCGCCATGACGGAGCAGAGCTCGATCGAGCAGCAGGTCGCACCCGGCTACGCGTTCGACGGCCCCGCCGTGGAGCTCGGCGGTCTCATGACGGACCCGGACACCCTGACGGGGACCCGGATCCGGATCCCGCTGGCGATGCTGAACCGGCACGGGCTGGTCGCCGGGGCGACCGGTACCGGCAAGACGAAGACGCTCCAGCTGCTCGCCGAGCAGCTCAGCGCAGCCGGCGTCGCGGTGTTCGCTGCCGACATCAAGGGCGACCTCTCGGGGCTCGCCACTCCGGGCGAGGGCGGCGAGAAGATCTCCGCGCGGGCGTCGTCCGTGGGCCAGGAGTGGACGGCGACCGGATTCCCCGTCGAGTTCTACGCCATCGGCGGTGAGGGCGCCGGCATCCCCATCCGGGTGACAATCTCGTCGTTCGGTCCGATCCTCCTCAGCCGGGTGCTCGGTCTCAACGAGACCCAGGAATCAAGCCTCGCGCTGGTCTTCCACTACGCCGACCAGCAGGGGCTGCCGCTCCTCGACCTCGCGGATCTCCGCGCCGTCGTACAGCACCTCACCAGCGAGGAGGGGAAGCCGGAGCTGAAGTCGCTCGGCGGGCTCTCGAGCGCCACCGCGGGCGTGATCCTGCGCGAGCTGATCGCGTTCTCCGACCAGGGCGCGGATGCCTTCTTCGGTGAGCCGGAGTTCAACTCGGCCGACCTCCTGCAGACCGCGCCCGACGGGCGGGGCCTGATCTCGCTGCTCGAGCTGCCGAACCTCCAGGACCGGCCGGCCGTGTTCTCGACGTTCCTGATGTGGCTGCTCGCCGACCTGTTCCACGACCTGCCCGAGGTCGGCGACATCGACCAGCCCAAGCTGGTCTTCTTCTTCGACGAGGCCCACTTGCTGTTCGCCGACGCGTCGAAGGACTTCCTCGGCCAGATCGCGCAGACGGTGCGCCTGATCAGGTCGAAGGGTGTCGGAGTGTTCTTCGTGACCCAGAGCCCCACCGACGTCCCGGACGACGTGCTCGCGCAGCTCGGCTCGCGGATCCAGCACCAGCTCCGGGCACACACGCCCAACGACGCGAAGGCGCTCAAGGCGACCGTCAACACCTACCCGAACAGCGCGTACGACGATCTCGGCGAGGTCATCACCAACCTCGGCATCGGCGAGGCCGTGGTGACCGTCATGGGCGAGCGTGGGGCGCCGACCCCGGTCGCGTGGACCCGGCTCCGCGCCCCGCAGTCGCTGATGGCACCGAGCTCGCCCGAGTCGGTCGACGCGACCGTCAAGGCCAGTCCCCGCTTTGCAACGTACTCCCAGGTCGTGGACCGTGAGTCCGCCCGCGAGCTGCTCGCGAAGCGGCTCGAGGAGGGCGCCAGGAAGGCCGAGGAGCAGGCCGCCGCCGAGGCGAAGGCCGAGGAAGCCAAGAAGGAGTCGACCAAGTCGTCGGGATCCTCGAAGTCGTCGAGCAAGTCCGGCGGCGTCGTGAGCGACGTCGTGAAGTCGTCGGCGTTCAAGGACTTCATGCGGACTGCTGCCCGGGAGATCGTGCGGGGAGCGTTCGGCGCCGCCCGGCGTTAGCTGATCACGCCGTCCAGCGCACCGCGTCGTCGACGAAGTCGGCGAGGGCGTGGACGCCACGGAGCTCGGACCGCTCTGTCATCAGCCGGGCGACGCCCCGGGCGTGGCGGTCGCGGAGGGCGGCGCGGCGGGCGAGGCTGCGGTCGACGGCGTCGGTCGGGTTCGGCTCGTTCATGTCGGCAAGCCTGCCCGGCGAAATGACGGTTTCAACGAACCGGCGGTTACAGATCGGTGTCACGGCCAGTGATTGTCATTACATTCGCGAGATGACCGAAACCGACACTTGAGGGCGAGGTCACACGCCCAGGGGTTGGCGCGAGGTCGTCTCGGGCCGCATACTCGATCAAGGGTAGAACGTGTTCTAGTTATTGCGAGGCATTGAGTGTACGACTTCGAAGGCGATAGGGCCGCTGCGAATGCGGGCGGCCACCCCGGCGGTGCGGGCCCGCACCGTGCCCTGATGTTCCTCGAGCTGCCGCGGGTGGTCGGTGAGCTCGCCGCCTCGCACGCCGTCGACCTGGTCGCGCCGCGCCGACCGTCGGGCGACGGCCGGCCGGTGCTGGTGATCCCCGGGTTCCAGGCGACCGACGGCATGACCGGCCGGCTCCGGAGCCACCTCAAGCGGCATGACTTCCGGGTCCACGGTTGGGCCCAGGGCGCCAACATCGGCCTCACCGACCGGCGCATCGATGGGCTCATCGATCGCTTCGAAGGGATCCGCAAGCAGTACGACGAGCCGGTCAGCGTCGTGGGTTGGAGCTTCGGCGGCGTACTGGCCCGGTGGCTGGCGCACACCTACCCGGGCGACGTCCGCCAGATCGTCTGCCTCGGCTCGCCCTGGCGCGCCGAGGGCGAGCGGACCCGCGCCACGGGGATGTTCGAGCGTTCCCGCCGCAAGCACGGCGTGTCCGACCGCGCCCGGCCCATGATCGAGCTGCTGCGCGGACCGGTGCCGGTGCCGTGCACGGCCGTCTACTCCAGGTCCGACGGCATCGTGCCGTGGCGCGGCTGTGCGGTGGACGACGCCATCAGCCCGCGGGCAGAGAACGTGATGGTGCCGAGCAGCCACGTCGGCATGGTCGCGAACCCGCTCGTGCTGGATGTCGTCGTCGACCGGCTCTGCCAGGACCCCGCGGACTGGCAGGAGTTCTCCTGGCGCACCGCGCTCACCCGCAAGTGGGCTCGGCCATGAGCGACGACCTGCTCGGCGAGCGCGACTCGGTCTCGGTCGCCAAGGCGCTCCCGCTCCTCAAGCTGGCCATGAAGGGCTACTTCCGGTCCGACGTGAGGGACATGGACCGCGTGCCCGCAGGGGGTGCGCTGATGGTCGGCAACCACTCCGGCGGGCTGATGGCGATGGACGTGCCGATCATCGCCGTAGCCTTCGCCGAGACCTTCGGAGCCGAGCGCCCGCTCTACTGCCTGGCCCACGACATGCTCTTCACCGGGGTCGCGGGGCCGGTCATGCGCAGGTTCGGGTTCGTGCCGGCTGACCGGGAGAGCGCGCAGGCGGTGCTGGCCTCAGGCGCGGTCACCATCGTCTTCCCCGGAGGGGACTACGACGTGTTCCGCCCGACCCTCCAGGCCAACGTGATCGACTTCGAAGGACGCAGGGGCTACGTCCGGACCGCCCTGAAGGCCGGTGTCCCCATCGTGCCGGTCGTGTCGATCGGTGGGCAGGAAGCCCAGTTCCACCTCACCCGTGGACAGTGGCTCGGTCGGCTCTCGCCGCTGCGCAAGGCCTTCCGGACGGACCTGATGCCGCTGACGGTCGGCTTCCCGTTCGGTCTGACGGCGGCCGGTGTGCCGAACATCCCGCTGCCGACCAAGATCGTCACCCAGGTGCTCGACCCGATCCACCCGGACAAGATCGCGGAGGAGTTCGGGCCCGACGCTGATGATGAGGTCGTCGCCGCGGTCGACGAGATCGTGCGGGCGCGGATGCAGGAGGCGCTCGACCGGCTGGCTCGGGAGCGAAGGTTCCCGGTGCTCGGATGAGTACTCGCGGTCGGCTGCGCACGCAGTTCTGGGCGACGGGGCACCTGCTCCGCAGCCGGATGATCGCGCCCATGAGCCCTCGCAAGTACGTCGGGATGACCCGGATCCTGCGTTCCTACGGACCCCACGCCACCACCGGTTTCGCGCTCTCGGCCAATCGCCGGCCCGACGGCATCGGACTGATCGACGACCGCGGCTCGCTCACCTGGCGCGAGCTCGAGGAGCGCGCGGCGGCGCTCGCCGTGGGGCTCGCCACGACCAGCGACCAGCCTCCGACGTCGGTCGCCATCCTGTGTCGCAACCACCGCGGCTTCGTCGACGTGTTCGTGGCCGCCGGCCGGCTCGGCGTACCCGCCCTGCTGCTGAACACCGGGTTCTCGGCACCCCAGTTGGCCGACGTGCTCGAGCGCGAGCAGTCGACGTTGATCGTCTACGACGAGGAGTTCGCCGGCCTGGTCGCCGAGGCGCGGTCGCGGATCCCCGGCCTCGTCGAGGTCCTCAGCTGGGTCGACGACGAGTCCGCGTCCCACGAGCAGGTCACGGCCGAGCAGCTGATCGACGCCCATCGGGGCGAGCAGCCGCCGACCTGCAAGCCCGGGCGGGTCGTCCTCCTGACCTCC
Organism: uncultured Actinomycetota bacterium; assembly: GCA_963846535.1. Taxonomy (GTDB): domain Bacteria; phylum Actinomycetota; class Actinomycetes; order Propionibacteriales; family Nocardioidaceae; genus Nocardioides. The sequence continues at coordinate 161,714 of CAWJWK010000008.1, read as the reverse complement.
GGCACCACCGGCACTCCGAAGGGCGCCAACCGCAGCGGCGGCGGCCCGGCCGAGCTGGCCGCCATGCTCGAGCGGATCCCGTGGCACGGTGAGGAGACCGTCGTGGTCGCGGCACCGATCTTCCACGCGTGGGGGATGGGACAGCTCGTCATCGCGGCGACGATGGCATGCACGATCGTGCTGCGCCGGAAGTTCGACCCCGAGGCGACGCTGCAGCTCGCGGACCGGCACCGGGCGACCGGGATCGGCCTGGTCCCCGTGATGCTCGAGCGGATCATGGAGCTGCCGGCCGAGACGCTCGACCGCTACCGCCTCGACAGTGTCCGGTTCGTCTCCGCCAGCGGATCGCGGATGCGCGGCGAGGCCGTGACCGCGTTCATGGACCGGTTCGGCGACAAGGTCTACAACAGCTACAACGCGACCGAGGCCGGGCAGATCAGCATCGCGACGCCGGCCGACCTGCGGCACGCTTCCGACACCGCCGGCCACCCGGTCGCCGGGACGACGCTCCGGCTCGTCGACGACGACGGCCGCGAGGTGCCGGTCGGCGAGGTCGGGCGGATCGTGATCAAGGGCGCGTCGGAGTTCGACGGCTACACGACCGGCGACAGCAAGGCCTCGCTCGACGGCTTCATGGTGTCGGGCGACGTGGGCCGGCTGGACGCAGCAGGCCGGCTCTACGTGGTCGGGCGCGACGACGACATGATCGTGTCGGGCGGCGAGAACGTCTACCCGGTCGAGGTCGAGCGCACGATCGGCGAGCTCGCCGACGTGCGCGAGGTCGTGGTCGTGGGAGTGGACGACGAGGCGTTCGGGCAGCGACTGGCGGCGTACGTCGTACCGGCGCGGCCGGAGGCCGTCGACCCCGACGAGGTGCGAGCCCACGTGAAGGCGCGGCTGGCCGGCTACAAGGTGCCGCGCGACGTGGTGCTGCTCGACGAGCTGCCGCGCAATGCGTCGGGCAAGGTGGTCGTCCGCGACCTGCCGGCGGTGCGCTGATGGTCAACCGGATGCGGGGCGCCGACGCGAGCTTCCTCTACATGGAGACGCCGTCGGTCCACATGCACACGCTGAAGATCGCCGTGATCGAGGAGCACCGCGACCTGAACTACGAGAACCTGGTCAGAGGCACCCTCGCCCGACTGCGCCGGATGCCGGCTCTCCGGCGGCGGGTGGTCCCGATCCCGTGGGCGCTCAACCACCCCCTACTGGTGACCCAACGCCGCATCGATCCCGAACGGCACTTCTTCCGGCACGACCTGGGGGGCGACGCGACCGTGCGCGACGCCGAGGTCGAGATCGGACGGATCGCCGGCAACGCGCTCGACCGGAGCGCTCCCCTCTGGGAGATCCACATCATCGAGGGCCTCTCCGACGGCCGGCGGGTCGTCGTCGGCAAGATCCATCACGCGCTGGCCGACGGCAACGCCGCCAACGCGATGCTCGGCAACCTCACCGACATCCGCTCCGCCGAGCGGTCCACGCCCCTCACTCGCGACGCCACCGACGACGTGGAGCTGCCGTCGCGCGGCCGGCTGGCCGTCGAGGCGCTGCGCGACGCCATCCTCCAGGTCGCGCTGCTGCCCCGGCTCCTGCTCGCGACCGCGCGGGGGCTGACTTCCATGCTGCGCTACCGGCGCGACAACGAGACCGGCGTGCCGCTGCCGATCGCGCACGCGCCCCGCGTCTCGTTCAACGGCCCGCTGACCCCCCGGCGCAGCTTCGCGACAGTCACCCTCCGGCTTGCCGACCTCAAGGACGTGCGCAAGGAGCATGGCGTGACGCTCAACGACGTCGTCCTCGCACTGACCGCGGGAGCGCTGCGCCGGTGGATGGACGAGCACGGTGAGCGGCCATCGGTGTCCCTCACGGCCGGCGTACCGGTCGGCCTCGACGCTGCCGACAGCGACCCGCGCCTGCTCGGCAACAACGTGTCGAACCTGTTCACGACCCTGGCGACCGACACCGTCGACCCGATCCAGCGCCTGCACCGGATCTCCCGCACCGCCGGGCACGCCAAGGAGATGAACCGTCGGCTGGGGAGCCAGATGCTCGCGGACTGGAACCAGTTCGCCCCGCCGTCGCTGATGGCCCTCGGCACCCGGCTCTACAGCCGGTTCCGTGCCGCTCGGTTCCACCCGGCCGCGTTCAGCGCGATCGTCTCGAACGTGCCGGGACCGCGCGAGCTGATCAGCATCGGCGGCGCACGGCTGACCGACATCTTCAGCGTCGGCCCGCTCGTCGACGGGATCGGGCTCAACGTCACCGTCTGGTCGTACGTCGACCGGATGAACTTCTCGCTGCTCGCCTGCCCCGACCTACTGCCCGACGTGGAGGTGCTGGCGTCGTACTTCCCGGCCGCACTCGCCGAGCTTCGGGGCGAGCCGGAACCCGGCGCGGCGGCGGAGCCCGCGCCCGACACGCAACGCACCAACGGAGACCAGGAGTCTGCATGACGTTCCAGAGCATCGGCCGCTTCTCCGCGAAGGCCGGGCGCAAGTCCGCGCGCCTCGGCGGGCGGGTGCTGATCCGGGTGCTGCGTGCGACCACCGATGAGGCGATGCCCGACCTGGCGGTGCCGCCCGGCGCCCGAGCCATCGACCTGCCCGAGCGCGGGACGACGTACGTGCTCGACATCCCGGGACCGACTCCGGACGCACCGACCCTGCTGCTGATGCACGGGATCGCGACGACGGGGCCGCTGACGTGGTTCTCCGTGCTGGCGGAGCTGAGCGAGCGCTACCGGGTGGTGACGTTCGACCAGCGCTGGCACGGCCGCGGGATCAGGTCGGAGGAGTTCACGCTCGACGACTGTGCCGACGACGGGGTCGCCGTACTGGATGCCCTCGGCATCGACCGTGCCGTCGTCGTGGGCTACTCGATGGGGGGCGCCAGCGCCCAGGTGCTCTGGCACCGGCACCCCGGGCGGGTCGCCGGGCTGGTCCTCTGCTCGACGTCGGCGCGCTGGCAGGGGCATCTCGGCGAGCGGGTCTTCTTCCTGATGCTGCGGATGGCGAACGTCGGCCTGCTGTCCGTTGCCGCCGACAAGGTGCGGATCCACGCCGAGGCGTTGCCGCTGCCCGCCGAGGACGCCGCCGAGGTCGGCCTCCGGGCGTGGTGCATGTCCGAGCTGCGCTCGACCAGCCTGTGGGCGTTGCCGGTGGTGATGTCCGAGCTCGGTCGGTTCGACGCGACCGCGTGGATCGGGGACGTGCAGGTGCCGACCGGTGTCCTGATCACGGCCAAGGACCACGCCATCCCGACCGAGCGGCAGCGTCAGCTGGCGGCGCGGATCCCCGGCGCGATCGTGCGGGAGTCGCCGGGCGGGCACGCATCCTTGGTCTTCGACCTCGAGCGGTGGAAGCCGGTCTTCCTCGACCTCGTGGACGAGGTGGTCGAGCGGGCGGTCCCCGAGTCGAAGGCAGCCGTCAGCCGGTGATCGACCGGGCCGCGCGGAGCCCGCTCGCGACCGCGCCCTCCATCGTCCCCGAGTGCGGGCCGGCGGCGTGCTCGTCGGCGACCAGTTCGAGGTCAGGGCGCAGCGCCGTGAGGTGCCGGACCCACGTGGCCGGCCCATCGGCGACTCCAGCCAGTCCCGCGCCACCGCCAGGCCCGCTCCCACCACGCCGATCCGCACAGTGCCCAGCACGGCGGTTTCGAGGCTCGCTGCGCTCGCACCTCAACCAACTAGTTTCCGAATGGAATGATCTGCACGTGGCGATCTTCGGGTGGACCGTGCTGGCGTTGGTGTTTCTGGATGAGCTGCTCGTGATGGCGGCATTCGGCATCTGGGGATGGCAGCAGGACCCGCGCTGGCTGCTGGTCTGGGCGCTGCCGCTCGCCGGGATGCTCGCCTGGTACTACTTCGCCTCGCCGAAGGCCAAGTACGGCGGCACCGTCGTCCGCCCGGTCGCGAAGGTGCTCGTCTTCTCGCTGGCGACCCTCGCGCTGTGGGATTCCGGCCACGAAACCTGGGCGATCATGTTCTTCGCCTTCTCGGTCGTCATCAACGCCCTCGCGCTGCTTCCGAGCATCCGGGTGCTCGTCGAGCAGGAATAGTCACTCCTGCACCGATCAGACGTTCCTGCGGTACTGCCCGCCGACCTCGAAGAAGGCCTCGGTGATCTGGCCGAGGGAGCAGACCCGCGCGGCGTCCATGAGTACGGCGAACACGTTGTTGCCGTTGGTGGCGGCGTACTTGAGGCGGGCGATCGCTTCCTCGGCCTCGGTCGCGTGCTCGGAGCGGAAGGCCTCGACCCGGGTGAGCTGGGAGCGCTTCTCGTCCTCGGTGGCGCGGGCGAGCTCGACATGGTCGGGGGTGCCGTCCTCGGCGGTCGGCATCCGGAAGGTGTTGACGCCGATGATCGGCAACGAACCGTCGTGCTTGCGGTGCTCGTAGAGCATCGACTCGTCCTGGATCCGGCCGCGCTGGTAGCCGGTCTCCATCGCGCCGAGCACGCCACCGCGCTCGGAGATCCGGTCGAACTCCGCGAGCACGGCCTCTTCGACCAGGTCGGTGAGCTGGTCGACGATGTAGGCGCCCTGCGTCGGGTTCTCGTTGGTCGCCAGGCCCCACTCGTTGTTGATGATCATCTGGATCGCGAGTGCGCGGCGTACGGACTCGTCGGTCGGAGTGGTGACCGCCTCGTCGTAGGCGTTCGTGTGCAGCGAGTTGGCGTTGTCGTAGATCGCGCACAGCGCCTGCAGCGTGGTGCGGATGTCGTTGAAGGCCATCTCCTGCGCGTGCAGGGACCGGCCGGAGGTCTGCACGTGGTACTTCAGCTTCTGCGAGCGCTCGTTGGCGCCGTAGCGCTCCTTCATCGCGACCGCCCAGATCCGGCGGGCCACCCGGCCGATCACGGTGTACTCCGGGTCCATGCCGTTGGAGAAGAAGAACGACAAGTTCGGCGCGAAGTCGTCGATGTCCATGCCGCGCGCGAGGTACGACTCGACGTAGGTGAAGCCGTTGGCGAGCGTGAAGGCGAGCTGGCTGATGGGGTTCGCCCCGGCCTCGGCGATGTGATAGCCGGAGATCGAGACGGAGTAGAAGTTGCGGACGCCGTGCTCGATGAACCATTCCTGGATGTCGGCCATGCAGCGCAACGAGAACTCGGTCGAGAACAGGCAGGTGTTCTGGCCCTGGTCCTCCTTGAGGATGTCGGCCTGCACCGTGCCGCGCACCGAGCGCAGCGCCTCGGCGGGGTCGACGCCCTTGTCGCGCGCCTGGTCGATCACCGTGTTGAGGAAGAACGCGAGCACCGTCGGTGCGGGGCCGTTGATCGTCATCGACACCGAGGTGGTCGGCGAGCTCAGGTCGAAGCCGTCGTAGAGCGCCTTCATGTCCTCGAGCGTCGCGACGCTGACGCCCGAGGTGCCGACCTTGCCGTAGATGTCGGGCCGCTCGGCGGGGTCGCGCCCGTAGAGGGTCACCGAGTCGAACGCCGTCGAGAGGCGCGTCGCCGGCTGGTCCTCTGCGAGCATCTTGAAACGGCGGTTGGTGCGGAACGGGTCGCCCTCGCCCGCGAACATCCGCGCCGGGTCCTCGTTCTCGCGCTTGAACGGGAAGACGCCGGCAGTGAAGGGGAAGTGGCCCGGCAGGTTCTCGCGGCGCCAGAACCGCACCAGCTCGCCGTGGTCCTCGATCCGGGGTACGGCGACGCGCGGGACCCGGGTGCCCGAGAGTGACTCGCGGCCGGGGTCGGCGGCGTACTTCTCGACGACGGCGGGCCATTCCTCGAGCTGGCTGCGCACCCCCTCAGGAAGGTCTCGTGACGCTTGCTGCGCAAGCTCCTCGACCTCCTGGACCGTGACCTCGGCCGCCACGGCGGTGAACCACTGCGCCCGCCGTGCCGCTTCGACCAGGGTCTCGGTCTGCTCGTGGAAGTCGCGGACGGTGCCGGAGATCTCGGACAGGTAGCGGACCCGGTCGGGCGGCAGCACCTCCTGGATCCGGGTGGACGTCTTGCCCTCGACGGGCGCCAGGGCGCCGTCGCCGACGGCGAGCCCGTGCTCGGTCAGCTGGTCGCGGAGGAACTGGTAGAGCGCGGTCACGCCGTCGTCGGCGAACGTCGCGGCAGAGGTGCCGAACACCGGCATGTCCTCGGGCCGCTGCCCGAACGCCTCCCGGTTGCGCACCAGCTGGCGCGCGACCTCCCGCTGCGCATCGGCGGCACCGCGCCGCTCGAACTTGTTGATCGCCACCGCGTCGGCGAAGTCGAGCATGTCGATCTTCTCGAGCTGCGACGCCGCGCCGTACTCCGGCGTCATGACGTAGAGGCTGGTCTCGACGAACGGCACGACCGCGGCGTCACCCTGACCGATGCCGGGCGTCTCGACGACGACCAGGTCGAAGCCGGCGGCCTTGGCGGCGGCGATGACGTCGGTGAGGTGCTCGGGCAGCTCGTGCGCGCCGCGAGTGGCGAGGCTGCGGAAGTAGACCCGGTCCCGATCGAGCCCGGGACCGTCGAGGTCGAGGCTGTTCATCCGGATCCGGTCGCCTAGGAGGGCGCCACCCCCGCGGCGGCGGGTCGGGTCGACGGCGAGTACGGCGACCCGCACGTGGTCGTGCTGGTCCATCCGCAGTCGCCGCACCAGCTCGTCGGTGAGCGAGCTCTTGCCGCTGCCGCCGGTGCCGGTGATGCCGAGCACGGGGACCGTGCGGGCGGCCGCCGTCTCGCGGATCCGGGCGAGCGTGGCGGCGTCGACGGCGCCGGTCTCGATGCCGGTGATCATCCGGGCGAGCGCGGAGCGGTTGCCCGACAGCACGTCGTCGGGGTCCGCGTCGTCGAGCGTCCACAGGTCGTGGTCGCAGTCGCGGACGATGGAGTTGATCATCCCCGGCAGGCCCATCCGCTGCCCGTCCTCGGGCGAGAAGATGGTGACGCCGGACTTGCGCAGCCGCTCGATCTCGTCGTGCACGATGACGCCGCCGCCACCGCCGACGACCTTGACGTGGCCCGCGCCGCGGCTCCGCAGCTCCTCGACGAGGTATTCGAAGTACTCGACGTGCCCGCCCTGGTAGGACGAGACGGCTACCCCTTGGACGTCCTCCTCGATCGCGGCCTCCACGATCTCGGCGACCGAGCGGTTGTGCCCGAGATGGATCACCTCGCAGCCCTGGGTCTGGAAGATCCGACGCATGATGTTGATCGCCGCGTCGTGCCCGTCGAACAGGCTCGACGCGGTCACCAGTCGGATCGGGTGCTTCGGCTTGTGAAGGGGCGTGCGGACCATCGGTCACCTCAACTAGTTGGACGTCCTAGAAAATAGTAGGACATCCAACTAGTTACCCCAAATCGGTACGCTCACCCAGGGCGGCAACGATGGCGTCGGCAGTCCGCTCGACCATCGCGAGCACGACGCGGAAGCCGTCACCGCCCCCGTAGTACGGGTCGGGAACCTCGGAGCCCGGCTCCGACGGGTCGAAGTCGCCGTACAGCCGGAGCCGGGCTGGATCGGCGGCGTCGGCGGAGCCGCCGGCGAGCGCACGGAGGTCGCGCAGGTTCTCGCGGTCCATCGCCAGCACCAGGTCGCAGTCGGTGAGCCAGGACGCCAGCACCTGCTGGGCGCGATGGGCCGAGGTCAGGTCATCGGGGTACCCCTCGCTGGTGAGGAGCGCCGCTGCCCGACGGTCCATCGGGTGGCCGACGTGCCAGTCGCCGGTGCCGGAGCTGGCCACGGTGACCCGGTCGTCGAGACCGGCCGCGGCGACCCGGGCGGTCAGCACGACGTCGGCCATGGGGGAGCGACAGATGTTGCCGAGGCAGACGAGGGCGATCCGGTAGCGACCCGGGGCCCGGGGCGCCGGGAGACCCCCGGCCACTCAGTCGTCCTTGTCGACGCCGACGAGCGCGTCCAGGATCCAGGTCGTGACACTGATGATGATCGCGCCGCCGACCGCCGGCCAGAAGCCGTCGACGTGGAAGCCGACGTCGAGGGCGTCGGCGACCCAAGCCGTGAGCAGCAGCATCAGGGCGTTGATCACCAGCAGGAACAGGCCGAGCGTGAGCAGGATGAACGGGATCGAGAGGATCGTGAGCACCGGCTTGATGAATGCCGTGACCACGCCCAGGATCAGCGCGACGCCGATCAGGGGCAGCAGCTTGTCCTCGATCTCGGCCTGACCTCTGGCCGGGCCCTCGAACCAGATGCCGTCCATGACCTGTGCCGCGAACGCGAGAGCGATGCCGGTGATCGCCCACCGGGCGAGAAACGCAACCATGCCCGACAGTCAACCAGCGGTCAGGTCAGCGCGAGCGCCTCGACGATCTCTTCGGCCGCGTCGTCGATGTGGCGGCGCAGGAACTCGTAGGCGCCGTCGAGGTCGTCGTCCTCGAGCAGCCGCACCAGCGGCTCGTGCGACTCGGCCTGGTCGTGGGCGTTGCGGCGGACCCGGTCGACCTGTGCCAGCGCGAGCTTGAGCTCGTCCATCAGGCTCTCGGCCATCTGCACGAGGCGCGGGCTGCCGGTGAGCTCGACCAGGGAGACGTGGAAGGCGAGGTGCCGCTCGTTGAGCTCTTCGTACGACGCCTTCCCGCTCCGGACCGCGGTTGTGTAGGCCTCGAGCGTCTGCCGGACCCGCTTGCGCGTGGCATCACTCGCGGTCGGCCACGCCCGCACCCCGGCGCCCTCGAGCACCCAGCGTGCGGAGCAGACGTCGCGGACCGACTCCGCGCGGGGGGTCGCGACGCTCACCCCGCGGTTGGGCTCGCGGGTCGCGAGCCCTTCGGCGACCAGCGCCATCAGTGCCTCGCGCACCGTCGGACGGGAGACGCCCAGCGACTCGGCGAGCGCGATCTCGCGCAGCGGGGTGCCGCTCTCGACGTCGCCCTCGAAGACCGCGCGGCGCAGCTCGGCGGTCACCCGCTCGACGGTCGAGGCGTGCTCGACGCTGAGCGAGTCGAACCGTGGCTGGGGGGCCGGCATCCCGCCATTCTTCCGCATCCGCGCCGAGGCTGTATGCTCATCTCATTGTCAGATTGTCTGACAATCACGGGGAAGCGGAGGGCAGGGCATGACGCTGGACTGGGGTCGTCACTACGCGATGGTCGAGCCGTCGCAGTTTCGGGTCGACTACGCGATCAACCCGTTCATGGATCCCGCCGTCCAGCCCGATCGCGACCGGGCCATGGACCAGTGGCAGCACCTCGTCGACATCCTCCGCGCCGCCGGCTCCACGGTCGACGTGATCCCGGGCCGCGGCGACAGTCCCGACATGGTCTACGCCATGAACCTCGGCCTCGCGGTGCTCCGTCCCGAATGGGAGGGCGTCGGCCGCCGGTCGGTCGTGCTGTCCCACATGCGGTTCGAGCAGCGGCGCAACGAGACCCCGAGTGCGCAGCGGTGGTTCGAGACCCACGGGTTCGCGACGTCGTACGTCGGCCGCGAGGGCGTGGGTGCCCACTTCGAGGCCGGCGACGCGTTCCCGTTCGGGGGCGACCTGGTCGTCGGCGTCGGGCCGCGCACCGACGAGCTCGCCCTCAAGCACCTGGCCGCCGACCTCGGCGTGATCGTGCGCGGCGTGCGGATCACCCACCCGGCGATGTACCACCTCGACCTCGCCTTCTGCCCGCTCGACGAGCGGCGTGCGATCGTCTGCCCCGACGCGCTCGAGCCGGCTTCCGCCGAAGCGCTGCTCGCTCTGGTGCCCGAGCCGCTCGTGATCACCGAGGACGAGGCGATCGGCACCCTGTGCGCCAACTCGGTCGTCGTCGGCCACACCGTGGTCATGCCGGCCTGCCCGCCGCGCGTGCGCGCGCGGCTGGAGGCTTGGGGGTTCGAGGTCGTGATCGTCGACGTCTCGGAGTTCCACCTCGGTGGCGGCTCGGTCCGCTGCCTGACCAACCCGCTCGACATCACCCTCGGCCGCGAGCTGGCGTCGGTGCCCGGCGGCCGGGTCATCGCGCCGCCGGCGGAGGAGAACCCGGCGGCCTGACGTCGTAGGGTCGCTGCATGGTCGAACCGCTGCCGCACGTGCGGGAGATCCCGCCGTACGTCCCGGGCAAGCCGCCGGTGGCGCGCCCGGGCGTGACGACGTACAAGCTGTCGTCCAATGAGAATCCCTATCCGCCGCTGCCCGGCGTGCTCGGCGCCGCCGCGCAGGCCGCGGAGGCGATGAACCGCTATCCCGACATGGGGTGCACCGCGCTCTACGACGCGGTCGCCACCAAGCTCGGCGTCGAGACGGAGCAGCTCGCAGCCGGCACCGGATCGGTCGCCCTGATCTACCACCTGCTCGGCGCCTACTGCGGACTCGGCGACGAGGTGGTGCACGCGTGGCGGTCGTTCGAGGCCTACCCGATCGCCATCACTGCCGCCGGTGCCACCGGCGTGAAGGTGCCGGTGACCGGCGCCGGCCGCCACGACCTGCCGGCGATGGCGGCCGCGATCACCGAGCGCACTCGGGTGGTCCTGCTGTGCACCCCGAACAACCCCACCGGTCCGGCGCTGTCGCAATCCGAGGTCGCCGCGTTCGTCGCAGGGGTCCCCGACGATGTGCTGGTGGTCGTCGACGAGGCCTACCTCGAGTTCGTGCGGATGGCCGACCCGGTCGACGGGCCGGCGCTGCTGCGCGACCACCCCAACGTCGTCCTGCTCCGCACCTTCTCCAAGGCCTATGGCCTCGCGGGGCTGCGGGTCGGCTACGCCGTAGCGACGCCCGACGTGGCGGGCGCGCTCCGGGCCGTCGCGCTGCCGTTCGGTGTCTCGTCGGTCGCCCAGGCCGCCGCGGTCGCGTCCCTGGCGCACGAGGTCGAGCTGCTCGCCCGGGTCGACGCGTTGGTGGGGGAGCGGGACCGTCTGGTCGCCGGGATCACCGCAGCGGGCTGGACGATCCCCGAGCCGCAGGGCAACTTCGTCTGGTTCGACCTCGGCGACGCGACCGCCGACCTGGCCGCGGCGGCTGGCGACGCCGGGCTCGCCGTGCGTCCGTTCGCCGGCGAGGGGCTGCGGGTCAGCGTCGGCGAGCCGGAGGCCACCGACCGGTGGATCGAGCTGCTGGAGGGAATCCAGCCCCCGACTGATCGACCCGCCTGATCGACTCGGGTCAGCCTCATGGCTACGGTTGGCCCATCGCTGACCGATACTCGAGGAGTCCCGGTGCCCGGAGAGACCCCCAGCCAGCCCGGCTGGTACCCCGACCAGAACGGCACGATGCGCTGGTTCGACGGGAACGCCTGGACGGACCACGTCCAGCCGGGCGCGAGCGGCGGGGTCCCGGGCTCCGAGCCGACGATGGTCCAGCCGAGCACGCCCAACCCGACCCAGCACCTCGAGCAGCAGCCCGGCTGGCAGGGCGGGCTGCCGCCCGGCGGGCCGCCGTCGGGACCGCCGCCGGGTGCGCCGGGGTCGGCGTACGGCGCCGTGCCCCAGCCGTCCTTTCCCGGTGCCCCGGGCGGACCGGGCGGACCGCCTCCGGGCTTCCCGCCGCCGTCGTCCGGCGGCGGCAACAAGGGACTGCTCATCATCTTGGCGGTGGTCGGTGCCATCGTGCTGGTCGCGGTCCTGGCCGTCGGGTCGTGGGCCGTCTTCGTGCGCGATGACGACGGCGACAACGACCGCAACAGCGACGGCGGTGACAATGGCTCGCTGCCCGACACCTCGCCCGAGGACGTCGCCGAGCAGTTCATGGACGGCGTGCTCGCCAACGACTGCGCCGTGCTCGAGGAGCTCGTGACCGATCGGCTGCTCGAGGAGGAGGGCGGCTGCGAGGTCGAGGACATGCCCTCCGAGTTCACCTACACGGTGAGCCCGGCCGCGATCGACGAGGCGGCCGAGACCGCGGTGGTACCTGTGGTCCTGTCGTTCTCGGGTGGCTCGGAGACGTCGCCGATCACGCTCGCGATGGTCCTCGACGAGGACGAGTGGAAGGTCGACGAGATCATCGAGGCCGGCTCGACCGACGTGCCCACCGACTCCACCGACTCCTCGACGGTGTCGCCGGACGTCCCCACGGACACCCCGGACTCCCCGGACATCGACACGCCGTCGATTCCCGAGCTTCCCGATATCCCGACCGACCCGTCCGAGCTGGAGTCCTACCTGTCCGACTACTTCTCCGACTTCCTGACCTACACCGGCTGAGCCGAGTAGGCGGTCGGACGTGCCGGTCCTGAGGGAGTACGTCGCCGCGCTCACCCAGCCGATGCTGGGTGGCGGCACGACCCGGTACGACGAGGTGGTCGGTCCCGACGGCCTGCTGCGACCCGCGTGGAAGCGGCTCGCAGCGGTCGTGTCCGGCATCGGCGCCGACGACCTGCAGCGGATCGACGACCAGATCGTCCGGTTCCTCTCCGACGACGGCGTCACCTACTCCCGACCGGGCGAGCGCCCGACCGCGTGGCGGCTCGACCCGGTGCCGCTCGTCGTCGACGCCGCCTCCTGGCACGAGGTCGAGGTCGGGCTGGCCCAACGCGCCGAGCTGCTCAACGCGGTCCTCGTGGACCTCTACGGCGAGCGCACCCTGCTGCGGGACGGCATCGTGCCCGCGGCCGCCGTGCTGACGCACCCCGGCTTCACGCGGACCATGGCGTACGGGTCGCGCAACGACCCGCGGCCGCTGGTGACCAGCGCCACCGACCTCGGCCGCGACTCTGGCGGAGCCTGGCGGGTGCTCGGCGACCGCGCCCAGGCGCCGTCCGGGCTGGGCTACGCGCTCGAGAACCGCAAGGTGCTGAGCCGGGTGCTGCCTGAGCTCTACCGCGAAGCCGACCTGCACCGGATGACGCCGTACCTGTGGGCCTTCCGCTCGGCGCTGCTCCAGTCCGCCCACGGCGAGCTCCCGGACCCACGGGTCGTGGTGCTGACGCCCGGCACGCACTCGGAGACGGCCTACGACCAGGCCGCGCTCGCCAGCAACCTCGGCTTCCCGCTGGTCCAGGGGAGTGACCTGACCGTGCGCGACGGCTGGGTGTTGCTCAAGTCGCTGGGCCGGCTCGAGCGGGTCGACGTGATCCTCCGCCGGGTCGATGCGGCGTGGAGCGACCCGCTCGAGCTGCGCGGTGACTCGCAGCTCGGTGTCGCCGGTCTCGCCGAGGCGGTACGCCGCAACCGGGTGCGGGTCGTCAACGGCCTCGGCGCGGGCGTGCTGGAGAACCCGGCGCTGCTCGCCTACTCCCCGGCCGTGTGCGAGCACCTGCTGGGCGAGTCGCTGCGGTTGCCCACCGTTCCGACCTGGTGGTGCGGCGACCCCGGCGCCCTCGCCCACGTGCTCGACCACCTCGACGACCTCGCCGTCCGGGCGATCGACACCGTGCCGAGCCCCGTCCTCGACACCCGTCCGGACATCCTGAGCCGCCGGATCCTCGCCGCGCCTCACCGGTTCGTCGCACAGGAGCGACTGCCGCTGTCGCAGGCACCGACCTGGAGCGACGGCGGGGTGTCGGGCGTGGCCGCGCCGCGGCCGGTGAGCGTGCGGGCGTTCACGGTGCGGTACGGATCGTCGTACCGGACCCTCCTCGGCGGGCTGGGCAACGTCCTCGCCGATGGCCGGTTCGGTCGGGTCGTCGCCAGCAAGGACGTCTGGGTGCTGAAGGCCGAGTCCGGCGAGCCGGACCAGGGGCTGGCCGAGGTGATGCCGGTCAGCAGCGGCCGGTCGCTGCCCGCCACCGTGCCGCGGGTGCTGGAGGACATGTTCTGGGTGGGGCGGTACGCCGAGCGGGCCGAGGGCCTGCTGCGGCTGGTGCTCGCCGCGCACGTCGTGGTGGAGGACTACCGGAGTCGGCCGCGCACCAGCGGTGGCCTCAGCCTGCAGATCGTGATGAGCCTGGTCGGACGGCTCGCGGGGCGGGCCTCCGGCGACTACGACGAGGACTTCCGGTCATTGCTGCTGGAGGTGGAGCGGACCGGGTCGGTCGCCCAGTCGGTCGAGGCGCTGCGGGACGCGCTGTCCGGGGTGCGCGACCAGTGGTCGGCCGACGTGTGGCGGATCTTCGGCGTCGTCGACCGCGCCCGGTCGGCGATGGCCGAGGACCCCGGAAGCCACCAGGCGGCCGAGTCCGCGGGCCGGATGCTCACCGGCGTGCTGTCGCTCGCCGGGGTGACGGCGAACATGATCCGCGACCCCGGCTGGCACATGATCAGCGTCGGCCGGTACGTCGAGCGCGGCCAGCAGCTGCGACAGCTGCTGACCGCCCTCACCGAACGCCACGGGCTCGACGTCGACCGGGAGGTGCTCGGTGCCGTGCTCACGGCGACCGAGAGCTCGGTGACGCACCGGCGCCGCTACCGCGACTACGTGCGCCCGGCCGGCGTCCTCGACCTGCTGCTGAAGGACCCGGAGAACCCGCGATCGCTGGCTTTCAGCATCGCGCGGGCGTCCGAGCACCTGTCGGCCATCCCGGCATCGACCGGGTCGACCCGCCCTGAGCGGCTGCTCGCCGCCCTGGCGACCGATCTCGACGAGACGGACGTCGCCGCGCTGGTGGCCATCGGCGGCGCTGACCGGCCGAACCTGGTCACCTTCCTCGACTCCCTCGGCGCGCAGCTCGACCGGCTCGGCGAGGCGATCGCCGACCTGCACTTCGCGACCGGACCGGCACCGCGGCGGTTCGGCTCGCTCCCTCCGCTCGAGGAGGTGCCGTGAGGTATCGCGTCGAGCACCGGACGATGTACTCCTACGACGACGACGTCACCGACAGCCTGGGCATCGCCTACCTGGTGCCGCGACAGCTCCCGTGGCAGCAGGTCGGCGACTACCGGGTCGAGGTGTGGCCGGCTCCCGGCGACACGGCGCGCGACGAGGACTTCTACGGCAACCAGCTCACCTACTTCCAGGTGGTCGAGCCGCACCGCGAGCTGGTCATCGTCGGCGCGGGCGAGGTCGACGTGGCGACGCCGGTCGTCGACGCCGGCCGCCTCGAGCAGCCGTGGGACGCCGTGCTGCCGTTGCAGGAACCCGGCCTGCCCGGCGCCTGGCTCGCCACCGACCTGGCGCTCCCCAGCGCGGCGGTGCCGGCGTACCCCGCCGCCAAGGAGTACGCCGCCGAGTCGCTCCCGCCCGGTCGACCCATCGGTGACGCCGTCAGCGACCTGATGCACCGGATCCACGCCGATTTCGAGTACGACGGCACCGCGACCACCGTGACCTCGACGGTGCCGGAGATCCTGGCCAAGCGAGCGGGGGTGTGCCAGGACCTCGCCCACCTCACGCTGTCCTGCCTGCGCTCGCACGGCCTCGCCGGGCGCTACCTGAGCGGCTACCTGGCCACCGAGCCGGCACCCGGCATTGACCGGGTGGTCGGCGCCGACGCGTCGCACGCGTGGGCGGCGGTCTGGCTCGGCGGCGACGAGTGGCTCGGGTTCGACCCGACCAACGACCAGTGGCAGAGCGATCGCTACGTGACCGTGGCCTGGGGCCGTGACTACGGCGACGTGCCGCCGGTCAAGGGCGTCATCTTCACCGAGGCGCAGCACGCCAGGCTCGACGTCTCGGTCGACGTCGTGCCGTTCTGAGCCGCAAGAATCGTCCGTCGCTGGGAGGAATTCGCGCGATTCGGTGGACAGATGCCGTTCCGCTCAACAGGCTGGTGCCATGAGCCAGCCCCCGTACGGTGCACCGCCGCCTCAGCCCGGCCAGCCGCAGGGCTACCCGCAACAGCCCGGCTACCCGGCCGGACCGCCGCAAGGCTATCCGCCGCAGCCCGGCGCGGCGGCGCCTCCGGCGTACCTCCAGGGCGGCCAGCCCGCTGCGGCGCCGACCGGCGGCCCGGTCGGCGGCGGCTACGGCCCTGCCCTCCCGCCCCCGCCGCCCAGCCAGAAGCGCACCATCGGCTTCCTGATGGGTCTGCTCACCGTTCTCGTGCTGCTCGGCTTCGCCGGCCTGGTGCTCGTTGTCGGCCTCACCAACTGACACGGCGTGAGGTCGTTCCGCTGCCGGGTCTGTGACAGCCAGCTCTTCTTCGAGAACTCGACGTGCGTGACGTGTGGCTCCGCGCTGGCGTTCTCGCGGCAGGAGCGGACGATCGTGCCGGTCGTGGCGGGTCGGTATGTCGACGCGGGACGGTGGATCTGGCACCGCTGCCGGAACTTCGACCTGAGCGGCTGCACCTGGTTGACCAGGCTGGAGGGCGGCCAGTGCGAAGCCTGTGACCTGACCCGGACCAGGCCGGCCGACTCGGACCTGGCCGGACTGGCCCAGTTCGCCCAGGCCGAGGCGGCCAAGCGGCACCTGCTGGTCGAGCTCGACGCGCGCGGCTTCAGGACCGACGGGCTGGTGTTCGACATGCTCTCGAGCACCGGAGGCTGGGGCGACGATGTCGTGATCGGGCACGCCAACGGCGTGATCACGATCGACGTCGCGGAGACCGACGACGTGCGGCGGGAGCGGATCCGGGCGGAGCTCGGTGAGCCGTACCGCACGATGCTCGGTCACCTCCGCCACGAGGTGGGGCACTACGTCCAGCAGCGGCTGGTCACCGGCGACCGGCTCGTCCGCTTCCGCCAGCTCTTCGGGGACGAGACCGCCGACTACCAGGCGGCAATCGATCGGCACTACGCCGAGGGACCGCCTGACGGGTGGGCGGCGTCGTACCTATCGGCGTACGCGACGATGCATCCCCACGAGGACTTCGCGGAGACGTTCGCCCACTACCTGCACATCTCGGACACGTGTGAGACCGCGGCCGAGCAGGGGCTGATCGCCGTCGACCTGGTCCCGCCCGGGCGGTTCCGCGATCTCGTCATCGGCGTGTGGGTCCCGCTCTCCATCGCGTTGAACCAGATCAACCGGAGCATGGGCAAGGACGACCTCTACCCGTTCGTCATCCCCGAGCCGGTCCTCGACAAGCTCGACTTCGTCGCCCGGCTGGCGTTCGCCGGCAACTCCGACATGCAATGATTCCCGGCGTCGCCACTCGTTGACTCCAAGCGGCGGATCCCTACTTCCAGGAGCGATTCGATGTCGGACCCGAACCAGCCCTCGACCCCTCCGGGGTGGTACCCCGACGGCCAGGGCGGCCAGCGGTGGTGGGACGGCACCCAGTGGACCGAGCACACCCAGCCGCCGGCCGCTCCGGCGGCTCCGGCTGCGCCCGCTGCCCCGCAGGGCCCAGGCCCCGACCTGCCCACCCAGGTCGCTCCGAACCTCGCGTCCAACTACCCGCAGCAGCCGGCGCAGCCGCAGCAGCCGCACCAGCCGCAACAGGGTGTGTACGGCGCTCCGGCCGGCCAGCCGGGATTCGGCCAGCCCGCGGGCTTCGGCCAGCCCCCGTTCGGTCCCACCGGAGGCTCCGGCGGCGGCAAGGGCAAGCTGATCGCGATCATCGGTGGCGGCGTGGGCGCCCTGCTGCTGGTGGCGATCCTGGTCTTCGTGCTGTTCAAGGTCATCGGCGGTGGGAGTGCCGAGGACGTGGCCGGGGACTACCTGGACGCCAGCGGCGACGGCGACTTCAAGAGGGTGTGCGAGCTGTCCTCCGAGGACTATCAGAAGTCCAGGCTGGCGGAGGTCGGCGCAGACGACTGCGACAGCGTCGAGGACGCCGTCTCGGAGACCTTCGAGGACCAGGGGCTCCCTGGCTACGACAGCTACGAGGACTTCCTCGACGACGTCGAGTACGACTACGAGATCGGCGACGTCTCGGAGAAGGAGAAGACGGCGACGGTCGAGTACACCTACACAGTCGAGTACACCGGCGACGACGACGAGTTCGGCGAGTTCTTCGACGAGGAGGACGTCGATGCCGAGCTCGAGCTGGTCAAGGAGGACGGCGACTGGAAGGTCGACGCCGATTCCGGCAGCTGACCTGCTGTTGCTGGGTTTCGCATGAGACACGTGGTCGCGGCGTTCGCGGTCGTGCTGTCGACGCTGCTGGTCCCGATCGGGATCACGGCGACCTGGTTGTCGCTGCAGGTCGACAGCACCGAGGGGTACGTCGACACGGTGACGCCGCTTGCCGACGAGCCGGAGCTGCGTGACGCGCTGGCCAAGGAGGTCTCGGCGGCGGCGACGTCCGCGATCGCCGACATCGTGCCGGGTGCCGGGGCTTTCCGCGACGTGATCCGTGTGTCGACCCGCGAGGTCGTCGAGAACGACGCGTTCCCGGAGTTCTGGCGCTCGGCGAACGCCAAGGCGCACCGGGAGTTCCTCGCGATCGTCCACGAGCGCGATGAGGACGTGGTCGCGGACGGGTGGGTCTACATCGACATCGGTCCCCTGCTCGACGAGGTCCTCGACGACCTGGTCGAGGTGCTGCCGGTCCGGGTCGAGCTGCCGTCGACCCCGGTGCTGGTGCCCCTGGTCCGGGAGTCCGACCTAGAGAGAGGCCGGGGTGCCTACCTGGCGCTGGACTTCATGGCGCTGTGGGCGCCGCTGCTCTGGATCGCGCTCGTCGCGCTCGCCGTCGTCGCCACGCCCGGCCTGCGCGGTCGGCTCCGCGCCGGCGTCGCCTGTGCGGTCGGGGCCGCGCTCGGGGGCCTCCTGGTCATCTTGTTGTCAGGACCCACCACCGACGCCATCGTCGAGCAGGTCGAGCCCGAGAAGCAGGACCTGGTCCGGCTGGTCGTCGAAGTCGTGGCGTCGTCGCTCGACGACACCGCGTCGGCCGTGATCATCGGCGGCATCGTTGTCGGCGCCATCCTGCTGGTCGGCTCGCTGTGGCCGCGGCGAGCACCCGCTGCTCATCCCTGAGGACGGTTCGCAGCGAAATCCGCGACGACTGACCCCTGCTGCACCTAACCTTCCCCCGTGAGCAACCCGTACCCCGGCCAGCCCGGTCAGCCCGGTCAGCCCCCCCAGATGCCCCCGACCCAGGTCGCTCCTGGGGGGCCGCCGCAGCAGCCGGGGGGCTACCCGCAGCAGCCCGGACCTCCGCCGGGCTACCCGCAGCAGCCGCAGCAGCCGTACGGCGCCGCGCCGGGCGGAGGCGGAGGCTTCCCGCCCCCGGGCGCGCCCTTCGGTGCCCCGCCGACCGGCGGCGGGGGTGGCAAGCGGATCGTCATCATCCTCGCGATCGTCGGCGTCATCCTCCTGCTCATCATCGGCACGGCCGTGGCTCTCCTCGTCACGCGCGGCGACGATGACAAGGACTCGGAGCGCCCGAAGGTCACCCAGACCATCACGGCCCCGACCGACGTCACGACGCCGCCGACCGATGTGACGACGCCGCCGACCGACGTCACGACGTCGCCGACCGACGTCACGACGCCGCCGACGACGGACACCGGCGGCGCGCCGGCCGAGGACCCGGAGATCACGGCGCGGGCATACCTGAACTCGCTCGCCGAGGGCAACTGCCTCGCGGTCCAGGGGCTGTCGACACCAGAGTGGTGGGCGTCGTCCTACGGGAGCCAGCGCGCCTGCAAGCGCGATGCCGGCAACCAGGAGATGTCGAGCGTCGAGTACCAGACCGTCCAGGACCCGATCGAGAACGGTGACGGCACCGTCACCCTGATCGCCACGGTGTCGGACTCGACCGACTCCACCGGCACGACCTACACCGCGACGTGGATCCTCGCGCCGTCCGACGACAACACCACCTGGCTGGTCAGCGCGTTCCAGCTGGCCTGACGCCCGGGAGAACCGGGACCACGAGGACCTGGGCGAGATGCATAGTAGTAGGACGGCCGAATATCGAAGGTCCTAGCTGATTGGTCGCCGCCGAATCGAGCAGCTAGCGTTTGCGCCGCTACGATTGTGGCCCCGCTCACATGGCCGCACCACCCCCGCGGTCCGTGCTTGGACGGGTGGATTTACCTGGCCAGGCCACCGGACGGCGGAGACCCCGCGGTTCCGGCGACACGAAGGAGTGCTGTGACTCATCAAGACACCGGATTCGGGCCCGACCTCGTAGAGGTCTTCGGGCCCAAGCACGAAGACGGCGGCCCCGAGCTGATCCAGCTGCTGACGCCTGAGGGCGAGCGGGTGCACCACGCCGAGTTCGACATCGACTTCTCCGCCGAGGAGCTCCGCGGCCTCTACCGCGACATGGTGCTCGTCCGGCGGATCGACGTCGAGGCGACCGCCCTGCAGCGGCACGGTGAGCTCGGCATCTGGGCGCAGCTGCTCGGCCAGGAGGCCGCGCAGATCGGTGCCGGCAGGGCCCTGCGGCCCCAGGACTTCGTCTTCCCGACCTACCGCGAGCACGGCGTCGCGTGGTGTCGCGGCCTCGACCCGCTGAAGCTCCTGGGCCTGTTCCGCGGCGTCGACCACGGCGACTGGGACCCGGCCGAGTTCGGCTTCAACCTCTACACGATCGTGATCGGGGCGCAGACCCTGCACGCCACCGGCTACGCCATGGGCATGCAGCGCGACGGCGCGGTCGGCACCCGCGACCCCGAGCGTGACAGCGCCGTACTCGCCCACTTCGGCGACGGTGCGTCCTCGCAGGGCGACGTCAACGAGGCGTTCATCTTCGCGGCGTCCTACAACGCCCCGGTGGTGTTCTTCTGTCAGAACAACCAGTGGGCGATCTCCGAGCCGATCGAGCGGCAGAGCCGGATCCCGCTCTACCAGCGCGCGCTCGGTTTCGGCTTCCCGGGCGTCCGGGTCGACGGCAACGACGTGCTCGCGACGTACGCCGTCACCAAGGCCGCGCTACAGCGGGCCCGCGACGGCCAGGGCCCGTCCCTGATCGAGGCGTTCACCTACCGGATGGGCGCGCACACGACCACCGACGACCCGACCCGCTACCGCCTCTCCGACGATGTCGAGCGCTGGAAGCTCAAGGACCCGATCGCGCGGCTCGGCGTCTACCTGAAGCGCAACGCGCTCGCCGACGACGCGTACTTCGCCGATCTCGATGACGAGGCCGGCGCACTCGGGCACACCCTCCGTGAGGGCATCAAGGCGATGCCCGACCCGAAGCCGCTGGACATCTTCGACCGGGTCTACAGCGAGATCCCACCGGAGCTGGCTGCGCAGCGCGATGGCTTCGCCGACTACCTCGCGTCGTTCGAAGGGGCTCACTGATGGCCGGCCAGAACACCAAGGTGACGCTCGCCAAGGGCCTCAACATGGGCCTCCGCAAGGCGATGGAAGCCGACGACAAGGTCCTGCTGATGGGTGAGGACGTCGGCAAGCTCGGCGGCGTCTTCCGGATCACCGACGGGCTGCAGAAGGACTTCGGCGAGGCTCGGGTGATCGACTCGCCGCTCGCCGAGTCCGGCATCGTCGGCACCGCGGTCGGCATGGCCATGCGCGGCTACCGACCGGTCGTCGAGATCCAGTTCGACGGCTTCGTCTACCCGGCCTACGACCAGATCGTCTGCCAGGTCGCCAAGATGCACTTCCGCAGCCAGGGCCGGGTCAAGATGCCGATGGTCATCCGGATCCCGTTCGGCGGCGGCATCGGCGCCGTGGAGCACCACTCCGAGTCGCCGGAAGCGCAGTTCGCGCACACGCCCGGCCTCAAGGTCGTCGCGTGCTCCAACCCGGTCGACGGCTACTGGATGATCCAGCAGGCGATCGCCCACGACGACCCGGTGATCTTCCTAGAGCCCAAGCGGCAGTACCACGCCGACAAGGCCGATCTCGACGAGAGCGCGACGCCCGCTCCGCTCTTCACGTCGAAGGTCGCCCGGCCGGGCAGCGACGTCACGCTGCTGGCCTACGGCCCGACCGTGAAGACCTGCATGAAGGCAGCCGAAGCCGCGGCCGGTGAGGGCAGGTCGCTCGAGGTGATCGACCTGCGCACGCTGTCGCCGCTCGACATGGGACCGGTTTTCGATTCCGTACGACGCACCGGCCGCGCCATCGTCGTTCACGAAGCGCACGTCAATCTCGGCATGGGTGCCGAGCTGTCCGCGCGGATCACCGAGGAGTGCTTCTACTCGTTGGAGGCCCCGGTGTTCCGGGTGGGCGGTTTCGACACCCCCTACCCGGCATCGCGGTTGGAGGAGGACTGGCTCCCCGACCTCGACCGGGTGCTCGACGCCGTCGACCGCAGTCTGGAGATGTGAAAAGTGCCTGAGTACCTGCTGCCCGACGTCGGTGAGGGTCTCACCGAGGCCGAGATCGTGACCTGGAAGGTCAAGGTCGGCGATGTCGTCGCGATCAACGACGTCGTCGTCGAGATCGAGACCGCCAAGTCCCTCGTCGAGCTGCCGTCGCCGTACGCCGGCACGGTGACCGCGATCCTGGCCGCCGAGGGCGAGACCGTGCTCGTCGGCACGCCGATCATCGCGATCGGCGCCGAGACCGGCGGCGCTGCCGCCGGCGGCGCTGCCGACCCCGACGCGATGGAGATCGACCTGTCCAACCCTGCCGCCAGCGGTAGTGGCGAGGGTGAGTCGCTGGTCGGCAGGATCAAGGCCGACCGCGGTGCCCAGCGCCGCGCGCGGCGACCGCTCGCCGAGGCGGCGGGCGTCCGCACGGCCCGGGCCGACGTCCACGACGTCTTCAACCAGAACGTCACGGACCAGCACAGCAAGGTCAGCCACCTCGTGTCGGCGCTGGTCGACGACGCCGAGGACCAGGCCCGCGCGGCGGGGGAGCCGACCGAGCCGATCGACGCCCCGACGCCGGTCCCCGGTGGCGAGGCGAGGGGCGACGTCCGCACCCTCGCGAAGCCGCCGGTGCGCAAGCTGGCGAAGGACCTCGGGGTCGATCTCGCGACCCTGACCCCGTCCGGTGCCGGCGGCACCGTGACCCGCGCCGACGTCGAGGCCGCTGCCGGGGACACCCCGCTGGTTGAGGTGCGAGCGCCAGCGAGCCTCGAAACCCGGGGCGCCGGCGAGCGCGAGACCCGCGAGCCCATCAAGGGCGTCCGGAAGATGATGGCCGCGGCCATGACGGGCTCGGCGTTCACCTCGCCCCACGTCACCGAGTGGGTCACCGTCGATGCGACCGCCACGATCGAGCTGGTCGCGCGCCTCAAGGAGCGCCGCGAGTTCAAGGGCGTCAAGGTCTCCCCGCTGCTGGTCTTCGCCCGTGCGGTGCTGCTCGCGATGCGACGCACGCCGATGATCAACTCATACTGGGACGAGGCGGCCGGTGAGGTGGTCGTCAAGAACTACGTCAACCTCGGGATCGCGGCCGCCACGCCGCGGGGCCTCGTCGTACCCAACGTCAAGGACGCCCACGCCCTCGGGCTCGTCGAGCTGGCGGGGGAGCTGGAGGCGCTGACCGCGACCGCCCGGGAGGGTCGCACCCAGCCGGCCGACATGGCCGACGGCACGTTCACGATCACCAACGTCGGGGTGTTCGGCGTCGACGCCGGGACTCCGATCATCAACCCCGGTGAGTCGGCGATCCTGTGCATGGGCGCGATCAAGCCCAAGCCGTGGGTGGTCGACGACGAGATCGTGGTCCGACAGGTGACGACCCTGGCGTTGTCGTTCGACCACCGCCACATCGACGGGGCCACGGGGTCGCAGTTCCTGGCCGATGTCGCCGGCATCGTCGCCGACCCCGCCACCTCGATGATGTTCTGAGACCACTGTGAGACCGCGGTCCCGCCGGGGATTGTGGACGGTGAGTGGCTAGCAGGGTCTCCGGAGGAGTAGGAACGTCCCGTGACCACGCCGACGGAGGGCTTCCCGGGGCCGGGCCAGCGGATCGGTCCCTACGAGATCGTCCGCCGGCTCGGCATGGGTGGCATGGGCGTGGTCTTCGAGGCAGTCGACACGGTGCTCAATAGGCGGGTCGCGCTCAAGGTCATCTCGCCGTACCTCGCCGACGACCCGGCCTTCCGGGTGCGCTTCACCCATGAGGCGCAGGCGCAGGCCTCGCTCGACTCACCCCACGTGGTCCAGGTGTTCGCGCACGGCGAGGCCGACGGCTCGCTCTACATCGCGTCGCAGCTGATCCCGGACGGCGACCTCGGCGAGATGATCCGGTCCTCCGGTGCACCGCCGCCGGAGATCGCGCTCGACCTGATCGCCCAGATCTCGGCCGGCCTCGCCGACGCACACGCGACGGGCCTCGTGCACCGCGACATCAAGCCGGCCAACGTGCTGCTGCGGATCCGCGGCCAGGAGGTGTCGGCGTACCTCGCGGACTTCGGCATCGCCCGGCGCACGGACATCGATCCGAATCTCCACCAGACGATGTCCACGCAGGGCTTCGCCGTGGGGACGCCGAGCTACATGGCACCCGAGCTGCACACGGGCGGCCGGCACGCGACGGCCACCGACGTCTACTCGCTGGGCTGCCTGCTCTGGGCGGCGCTCGTCGGCCGGGCGCCGTACGCCGCCACGACCGACCACCAGCTGGTCTCGGCCCATGTGTCGGCACCGATCCCGCAGCTCGCGGCCACCGGGCAGTTCGAGCGCGAGGTCAACCGGATCCTGCGCTCCGCGATGGCCAAGCACGCTGGCGAGCGCTACCCCGCGGCCGCCGCGATGCGCGACGACATCCGTAGGGTGCTGCGGACCCATCCGGCGCCCGCATCGGTCCAGCAAGGCAGCGGCCAGGAGCCGCCGACGCAGGCACCTGGTCCCGCACCCACGCCGACGCCGACGCCGTCACCGGGGGCGTACGTGCCCTATTCGCCGGATCCGTCGCCGGCGGCGTATGCCTCCGCTCCGGGGCCCCGCAACGGGTTGCTGATCGGGCTCGGGCTTGCGCTGGTGCTGATCGTGGTGATCGGGGTGGTCACCGCCGTCGCACTGGTGAGCAGCAATGGCGGCGGTGACGGCGACGATCGGGATGTCGACGCGAGCCCGGCGCCGTCCGGCTCGTCCTCCGAGGGATCCCGGTCACCCGGACCCACCGGTCAGGACGGGCTCTCCGCCGACGAGCGGCGTGCCGCCGACAACATCGCGGCCGTCCTGCGAGCCGACTCCAACTTCAGCACCCTCGACGCCGACTGCACCGCCCGCAAGCTCATCCAGCAGTCCGGCATCGAGGGCCTGCAGGCACAGGGGCTCCTCGATGAGGACCTCAACTTCGTGGCCAACCTCGACCCGGCGAGCAACCCCCAGGTCTTCACGGACATCATCAGCATCAGCGTCTCGTGCGTGTTCGAGTCGGTCACCTTCCCGACCAGCAACTAGCCGCGTCAGCGCATCTGCGGCTTGCGGGCCGCGGGTGGTTGCGGTGAAGGATTACCGAAATTACATGGTTGCGCGCCGCTGGGGTTGCGGCGGGGTTCCCCGGGCCCTGCCCGGGCGTCACGCTGCTTGAGGTGCTCCCTGAATTGCGGCCGTGAACGCGAGCACGGTGGCCAGGGCATGCCGATGGCCCCGCCGGTGGGTCTCAGGGGGCGGGGTTCGGGGCGGGGTGGTTAGTGGTCGTGGGTGCCGGTGGGGTCGACCAGGTAGCGGCGGGTGCCGATGGTCCATAGGTAGGTGCCGGGGGCGAGGATCCGGTAGCCGGCTTTGCCGGCGGTCTTCATCCGGTGGTGGCCTCGGCATGTCGGGGCGAGGTTGCCCGCGGAGGTTTCACCGCCCTCGGCGTAGGGGACGACGTGGTCCAGGTCGCAGGACTCGGTTGGTCGGGTGCAGTGCGGGTAGACGCAGTGGTGGTCGCGTTCGGTGACTTGGCGGCGGATCCGGTCCGGGATCTCGTAGGAGTCGACCTGCTGATGTGCCGGCGAGCTCGATCACCGGCCGCACGATCACCGAAGTGTTGGTCAGACCGAACCAGGTCCTTGACCTGCTCCACCGAGATCGGGGTGCGGGTGTTGCCCAACCGGCCGACGGTCGTGGTCGGTCGGCGTCGATGTGGACGAGGAGCTCGGTCTTGCGGCCCGGGATGGTGCGGGTGATCTCCCCGGTCTCGGGGTCGGCGACCTCCAGGTCGAGGGCGAGGTCTTCTCGGGCGATCTCACCGAGCGCCTTGGCGCGGCGGACGTCGAGGGTGTCGTCGTCGCCGAGCTGTCCGTAGAGCTTGGCGCGGCGGGCGAGGGCTTGTTCGAAGTCGAGGGCGTCTGCGATGTCGAGGGTGGCGCTGATGTCCGCGGTGCCGTCGTAGCCCACGGAGTCGAGGCCGGTGTCCACGTGCCGGTGCTCCTGCGCGGCCTGACGCTTCTCCTCCGCAGCGGCGGGGTCGAACCGGACCAGTGCGGTCTCCACCAGCCGGTCGATCTGCGCCCAGGTGCACCCGTCGGCGAACGGCGCCAGCTGGGCATCGATGAACGAGGCTGCATCTAGGGGCAGGAGGCGGGTGGAGTCGGCGATCCGTAGTGCCTTCCACACCGGCACCTCACCTGTCAGGACCCGGGCCCAGGTCTTGGAGAGGCGATAGGCGAGCTCGACGACCTGACCGACGTAGTTGCGGCCCGAGTCCAACGAGCGGCCCAACAGCGCACTGAGCTCCATCACCGCGAAGTCGCTGATCAGCGGAGCGCCGGGTCCGGCGACCGGGAGCCCGGTGTCCAGACCCCGTTCGGTCAACGTCGCTGCGGCAGCCTCGTCGTCCACGACATGCTCGGCGGCCCACTCCGCGATCCGGCGTACCTCGCTGATCTGGCAGTCGGTCAGCACCGCTCGGTTGTCGCGGATCTCGGTCAGCAGCTCATCCGACCGGGACGCTGCAGCAGGCTCGTCGACCTCGACCGCGGTGGCGGTGAGGTCGAAGAGCGGTGCGGTCCCGAGATCCATGAGACCTATTCAACATGGAACCTCCGACACAACCAAAGAGCTCAGACCCCGCTGTGGACAACGCGATTCGCGATCACAGCCTGTGCACGACAAGTGGTCTGGAGTCTGGTGCCGCAACCACAGCGAGCACCTCAAGCAACGTCGCGCCCGGGCAGGGCCCGGGGAACCGCGCCGCAACCGAAGCGGCGCGCAACCACGTAACTTTCGGTAATCCTTGACCGTCACCAGCCACGGCCCGCAAGCCGCCGACGCCTCGGTTTCGAGGCTCGGCGCCAGCGCGCCTCACACCTCAACCAGCGGCGGAGCGCACCTCAACCAGCGGCGGCGGATCCCTCAGCCGTCGGCGAGGCGGATCAGGCCGGCGACCGTGGCGATGTACAGGCTGCCGTCGGGACCGAGGTAGATCGCGGCGTAGTGGTTGTTCCACTGGATGCCGGTGCCGGTCAGCCGGCTCCAGGCAACCTGGCCGGTGCGGATGTCGATCGCGGTGATGTACCAGGCGTCGATGAGGTCCTTACGAACGGGCTTGGTGTAGGCGTAGACGAGCCCGTTGCCGAGCGACGCCTTCGCCACCGAGGACGGCGCCCGCACGTCGTTGTTGGTCCACGCGACGTGGCAGCCGTCGGGGTCGATCATGACCCGCGCCATGCCGGGCGTCGTCGACTTCCCGAGCAGCGTGGCCTGGACGCCGCTGTAGCCGTAGTTGTTCTCGATGATCAGCGACTCGCCTGCAGCGACCAGGCTGTTCTCGGTCGTGCTGGCGCCGTTCGCGAGCACCGGGACCTGGCAGTGCAGCCGGTCGGTGACGCCGAGGCGACGGTCGACCACGATGACGTTGCTGCGCGGCTCGGCATTGTCGGCGATCGCGATCCAGCGGTCGCCGATCAGCGTCGGCGAGGTGCCGGAACCCTGCGAGAGCATGCCGGGCTTGACCATCGTGCCGCGGTCGTAGGGGATCCGCCACGAGACCTGCGGCGCGCCGCCGGCGTCGGCGTCGAGCCGGTACGACGCATGCGTGGTGACCAGGTACATGCCGCCGGTGTCGTCGCTCGACACCGAGTTGAAGATGCCCTCGCCGGCCGGCAGGTTCACGACCTGCACGGCGCCGCTGGCGCGGTCGAGGGTGCCGACCACGCCCTGCTGGCTGAACCACCACAGCCGCCCGGACCAGTCGACGCCGGTGGCGACGAGGCAGTCGCCCTCGGCGAGGTACGACGCCATCGACCAGTCACGGGCCCGGGTGAGGGTGCCGTCCGTGGCCACCTCGACCTCGGCGATCCCCTGGTCGGTCGTGGTCGCGAACGCGTGGTCCTGGGGATCGAGGAAGAAGTAGGTGCCGCCGCAGATGTCGGTCAGCGGGTTGGCGCCCGTGGTGAGGTCGCGCGCCGACACCCGCAGCTCGTCGATCACGTTGAGGGTGACCGGGTTGATCACCATCATCGTGAAGCCCTCGAGACCACCGCAGAGACCGACCATCCGGTCCTGGGAGTCGAAGGCGATGGTCGCGCACTCGCGGACGCCGTAGCTGCGCGACCGGAGATGGAGCTTGTGCCCGAGCGGGCCGCTGACGTCGTACGCGTCGGTGCTGTAAGCGTCGTTGTGCATGCTGCTGGTGCCGTTGGGCGACAGGTAGGGGTTCTGCGGCACGGGCGGCGCCGGTAGCGGCTGCGCGGTGGCCTCGGCGCCGATGAACTTGGGCACCAGCAGGTCGGTCGGCAGCGACGGGATCGGCAGCAGCGGCACCGCGGGGATCGGCGGCAGCGGAGGCGGTAGCGAGGGATCGGCCGTGGCCGTCGGGGTCGGTGCACTCAGCGGGCCGGCCAGAAGTGCGAGAGCCGCGATGACGCCGGCGACCCGCGCAAGGAGCGTGCGCATCCCGGGAGTGTAGAACGTGTTCTAGTGTCCCGTCACTGGCCCGGCCCGGGCCAGTCAGCGCGGCGGGGTCCTCCGGCTCAGCAGCCAGTCGTCGAAGAACGCGGTGAGCTCCTCGCCGGTCTCCGCCTCGATCCAGGCGAGGTACTCCTCCCGGTCGGCGGTGCCGTTCTCCTGGTCGACCGGCCAGTCCTTCAGCATCGCGAAGAACGCGGCGTCGCCGATCTGCTGCCGGAGCTCGTGCCACATCAGCGCGGGGCCGAAGTAGACGTTGCCGGACCCGAAGTTCGCAGGGTCGTAGTCGCCCGGCGGACCGGCGTAGCGCCGCTCCTCGTCCTCGAAGTCTGCCCAGTCGTCCATCTTCTGGTCGATGGTGACGCCCTCGTCCTCGGCCTCCCACATGCCCTGGAGGTACATCGCCATGCCCTCGTTCATCCACAGGTCGCTCCAGTCGGCGGGCGTGACGGTGTCGCCGTACCAGTGGTGCGCGAGCTCGTGCACGACGACGTTCCGCGAGGTGGAGTACGTCGTTGCGCCGAGGGTCACCATGGTCTGGGTCTCCATGCCGCTGTTGCCGTCGTAGATCAGGATCCCGAAGGTGTCGAACGGGTAGGGCCCGAGGTGCTGCTCCAACCAGTCCATCGCGTCCGGGGCGTACTCCGTGTCGCCGATGGCGTCCGGGTCGTCCGTCGGTCCCCAGATCGTGATCGGCACACCGCTCGACGACTCGAGCTCGATCGGGGTGTAGTCGCCGAACGCCACCGTGACGAGGTACGACGCCGCCGGCTCGGCCAGGTGCCAGGTCGTCGTGCGCAGCCCGTCGGCCTCGGTGGTGTCGGTCAGCTCGCCGTTCGCGATGCCGGTCCACGGCGCCGGGACCGTCAGCGTGAAGTCGTAGTAGGCCTTGTCGGCCGGCTGGTCGTTGGCGGCGTACCAGGTGAAGGCCCCGTAGGGCTCCTGGATGGTCCACACCTCGTGCTCGGGCGTCACGTGCCAGCCCACGCCGAGGTCGAAGTCGGCCCGCTGGGTGGGCGCGTCGTACGGCTCCGGTGTGCCGCTGTAGGTCATCTCGAGGACGTACTCCTGGTCCTCCTCGACGGCGTTGGAGATGAAGAGGTCCTTGTCCTCGCGCTGGTAGGCGAGGTTCTCGCCGTCGATGGTCAGCGACTCGATGGTCAACACGTCGTCGAAGTCGAGCTGCACCTGGTCGGCGTCGGCCGTGGCCCGGAAGGTCAGGCGCTCCGTCGCGACGAGGGCGTCGGACTCCGGCGTCCATGCCAGGGAGAGGTCGTAGTGGAGGGCGTCGACCAGCGGATCACCGACGTCGGGGTAGACCGAGTCCTCGCGGGTCTCGCTGATCGCCTCCGCCAGGTCGTCCGGCGGCTCGGTCCCCGGCGTCTCGAGGCCGGCGGACCCGGACGGCGGCGGCGTCGTACGACGGTCGCCGGTGCCGTTGTCGCCGTTTCCACGTCGCAACCGGCCAGCAGCAGGGAAACGAGGGCAGCCAGCACCAGAGCGCGGGACCCTACGGAAATGCACCGAGTAATCATGCCCTGAGGCCGTGTCCTCGACACGCCGTCCCACGTTATCTAGTTGCGTAACAAGGAACTGGTCCAGACGTTACGATTAACCTACCTTTCGGCGGCCTCACCAGGGAGCGGGCGCCGCACTTGTCCAAAGGAGTACTTTGTCATGCGACGTCTTGCCCTCAGGGGTGCCTTGCTGGCCATGGCCAGCACCGCGATCCTCCTTCCGGGTGGCCCCAGCAACGCCGCTCCAGTGGTGCCGAGCCAGGCCGCAGCTTCGGCTGCAGCCCCTCAGGCCACAAAGTTCGGTCTCCACGCGATGGGCTACGGAACCGCCGTCAAGGGTGGAGACATCCCGCTCGCGTCCGGTGCCACCGGCTTCGCCCACATCACCTGCACGACGCTGGCCGGCCTCAACCGGTCCAACGGCGTCGCGAACGTCGAGCTGCCGGGTCTCGGCACCGTCGACGCGCTCGACACGAAGGTCGCCACGATCAAGAAGGGCAGGACCGTCACCTCGGTCTCCCGTCACGCGCTGGCCGGCATCACCCTGCTCGAGACCGCGCTCGGCTCGCTGTCGCTCGGTGCGGTGACCTCGAGCGTCCGGGTTTGGCACAACGCCAGCGGATTCCACTCCGAGGTCGACACCAAGGTCGCCGGCATCGTGCTCACGCCTCCGGGCGGAGAGCCGGAGGTCATTGCGATCCCGACGCCGGGCACGCCGATCGAGATCCCAGGGCTCCTGCGGATCACCCTCGGTGAGACGAAGGTCGTCAAGAAGGAGCACTCCATCTTCGCCCGCGCCCAGGGCCTGCTCGTCGAGATCCTCCCGACCAAGACGAAGGTCAAGGTCTCGCTGTCGCGAGCCCGGATGACCGACGAGGTCGTCAACTCGATCATGAGCGGCTACGCGGCCGGCCTCAAGGGCAAGGTCCTCAACACCGGTGACGACACCATCGTCACCCTCGGCCGCACCCCGGTGAAGGACCTTCCCTGTGAGGGCACCGGCGGCGAGGTCAAGGGGCTCAGCACCGTCGGCGTCGACATCCCGGGCGCGATCAACGTCGGCGCCGCCAACGCGCACGTCTTCGGCGTCCAGAACGGCAGGCGTCGGGCCCGGGCGTGGACCGAGGCCTCGATCGCGCACGTTGAGCTCGGTGCTGGTCAGCTGATCATCGAGGGCATCAAGGCCAGGGCCAACGTGATCCGCAGGCCCGGCAAGCTGATCCGCAATACCAACGGCTCGTCGTTCCTGACGATCACCGCCGACGGGGAGCCTCAGACCATTCCCGACACCGGTGTTCTGGAGATCCCGGGCATCCTCAAGATCGAGCAGAACGTCACGACCCTGGTCCGTGGCGGCATCGAGGTGATCGCCCTGCAGATCACACTGCTCGACGGCACCGGCGCGGTCATCGACCTCGGCGTCGCTCGCGCGCAGGTCAAGAAGGCGATCATCCGCTGATCGTGCTGAACTGAAGGACAACGTAGAAGGCCGCTCTCCCTCGTGGGGGGCGGCCTTCGGCGTTGGCGGCGGATTCTGATGGGTCGGTTGACCTACTGCCCGTCCCTTCCGAGCGTGTACGTCGTTGAGGGTCTGGCGGCGGTCAAGCGACGACCGTCCGGAAGCGCTTCGGTGGCGAGCAGGCGACAGGGGTCGGCGTGGAACGCAAGCACTCGGTACGGGTGGAACTGGCGATCGTCCTTGCGGCCGCGGTCGTGGCAATGGCGATCTCGGTGCCGGGCGGTGGCAGCGGTGGGGCGATGGGCCTGGCCGCGGCGTCCGAGCGCGACAAGACCGCGTCGGGCGTACCCCATGTCGACCCACCGGGCACCCCGCCGCACGACCACAGCGACCCGGCCACCAAGAACCTGATCTCCCGAGCGGGCTTCGAGGCAGGCACGGTCGACCCGACCACCGTCGTCGAGCGGCGCGCCTCGGCGTCGTACGTCGAGCGCGAGAGGGCGCTCCCCGACCCGCAGCTGACCAGCGTCCCCGCCTATCCGAAGCACACCGCCGTGCCCGCGACCCGCTACGCGATGGCCGGCGCGTGCTACACGCTGCAGGCGCCGTCCGGTGCCTACGTCGTCCGTGACGGCACCTCGGTCGGGCTCGCGGACGTGCCTGCTGCCGACGCGGCACGTCTCTACTTCAAGGCCACCCGCCTCGGCGGCTACCTGCTCCACGCCGGCGACGGCGTGCTCGCCAGCGACAAGGGCACGCTCGAGGTCGCGGCCGAGCCCAGCCCCGATGCCGACTGGACGGTCGAGCGAGAAGGAAGCGGGCAGTTCCGCTTCGAGTCGCTGGGCGGCGACGGGCTCAGCCTGTCCGGCGCGACGTCGTACCGCCTGCGCCTCGCGGCCGGCGGCTGTGCGGCCTACCCCGAGGCCGACATCAACATCAGCGGCAACCCGCACGGCGGCATGACGTCCTACCAGGAGGTCCGCGGCTACGTCGACGCGCACACCCACGGGATGGCCTTCGAGTTCCTCGGCGGCAAGGTGCACTGCGGTCGCCCTTGGCACGTGTACGGCGCGCCGTACGCGCTCGTCGACTGCCCCGACCACACCCTGACCCAGGGCAACGGCGCGATCCTCGAGTCGTTCCTGTCCGGTGAGAGCTCGCACGACCCGGTCGGCTGGCCGACGTTCAAGGACTGGCCGGCGCCGAACTCACTGACGCACGAGGGCACCTACTACCGGTGGATAGAGCGGGCCTGGCGCGGTGGGCAGCGGCTCTTCGTCAACCTCCTCGTCGAGAACAACAAGCTGTGCCAGATCTATCCGCTGAAGCGGAACTCCTGTGACGACATGGACTCGATCCGCCTGCAGGCACGCGACATGTACGAGTTCCAGGACTACGTCGACGCGCAGTTCGGTGGGCCGGGCAAGGGGTTCTACCGGATCGTGAAGACGCCGTTCGAAGCGCGCCGGGTCATCAACGCCGGGAAGATGGCGGTGGTGATGGGCATCGAGACCAGCATCCCGTTCGGGTGCACGGTCAAGATCGTGCTCGGCAAGGACCTGCCTGCCTGCGACGAGGCCGACATCGACGCCAGCCTCGACGAGATGCGCGCCATCGGTGTGCGCCAGATGGAGCTCGTCAACAAGTTCGACAACGCCCTCGCAGGCGTCGCCGGCGACTCGGGTGAGTTCGGGGTCCTCGTCAACGGGGCCAACTTCCTCGAGACGCTGTCGTTCTGGCAGATGGAGCACTGCGAGCCCGCCGACGGGCTGAGCCACGACAACAACCAGGACGTGCTGCCGACGCTGCCCGACCAGGACGCGATCTTCGGCGCGATCCTCGCGCTGTTCGGCAACCTCAACCTGCCGGCGCTGCCGATCTACCCGCCCCCGGCGCACTGCAACCAGCGTGGGCTGACCGACCTCGGCAACCACCTGATCCGGGGGCTCGCCGAGCGGCACATGCTGTTCGACCCCGACCACATGAGCGTGAAGGCGCGGCAGGCATCGATGGACCTGATCGAGGACATCAACTACCCGGGCGTGCTGTCGAGCCACTCGTGGTCGACGCCGGACACGTATCCCCGGATCTACGGCGCAGGCGGGTTCATCGCGCCGTACGCCGGCGACTCGACCGGCTTCGTCGACAAGTGGCGCAAGCACGTCGAGTGGGCAGACCCCCGCTACTACTGGGGTCTCGGCTTCGGGGCCGACATCAACGGCTTCGGCGCACAGGGCAGCCCGCGCGGGGCCGACGTGCCCAACCCGGTGACGTATCCGTTCACCGGCATCAACGGCGTGCAGATCGACAAGCAGCGCGCCGGTGAGCGGGTCTGGGACCTCAATGTCGACGGCGTCGCCCAGTACGGCCTCTACCCCGACTGGATCCACGACCTGGGCCTGGTTGCCGAGACCCAGCACGCCGGCGACGCACCCAGGATCCGTGACGACATGGCCCGCGGCACCGAGGCGTACCTCCAGACGTGGGAGCGGGCGATGGGGATCAATGCCGACTCGTGCCGCAACCCCGGGCTGCGGAAGACGGTGGCCGCTGTCAATCGGTTGATCGACCCCGGCCTGACGACCGTCCAGGTGATGCGCCGGGTCGGCCAGCCGTTCCGGCGGCTCGGCTCGACGTACGGCGTGTGTGCGAAGACCGCGAAGGACGCGCGGGTGATGGTCTCGATCGTGTTCGACAGGGCCGGCAAGGTGGTGCGGCTCCGTAGGCCGTAGCCGGTGAGTGAGGCAATCCTCACGCCGAAGCACAGGTTACTTGCCGGTAAGATCCACCAGTCGGGCCACCAGCCCCCGGACCGGACGAACGGGCGCGGGATTCCGTAGTCTGACCACGATTTCCCCGGAACGACTGGAGACGACGTTGGACGCGACCGCAACGCTCATCATCGGCCTGCTGCTCAACGCAATCATCCTGCCGCTGGCACTGCGGCGGGTGGTGTTCCTCTACCGCCTGGTCTCCCACGGCCAGCCGGCGCCCGACCGGGTGGAGAACGTCACGAAGCGCACGGCGACGGCGATCGGCGACCAGCTCCGTGAGGTGCTCGGCCAGCGCCGCCTGTTGAAGTGGACCATCCCCGGCGTTGCGCACTCCTTCGTGATGTACGCGTTCCTCATCCTCGGCACCGTCTACCTCGAGGCGTACGGCATCCTGCTGTCCCGCAACGCGGAGTGGGCGATCCCCGTCATCGGCCACTGGGACGTGATCGGATTCGGTCAGGACCTGATCGGTGTCCTGTGCCTGGTCGGACTGGTGCTCTTCTACTTCATCCGGATGCGCAACCAGCCCGCCAAGCTGGGCCGGAAGTCCCGGTTCTCGGGGTCCCACCTGGGGGGCGCATACCTCGTCCTCTTCATGATCTTCAACGTCATCTGGACGATGTTCCTGTTCCGCGGGGCCGCCGCAGCCGCGGGCAACCTGCCCTACGGTGACGGTGCGTTCGCCTCGCACGCCGTCGGCAGCCTCCTCGACGGTCTCAACCACGACACCCTGGAGATCGTCGAGCACGTCGGACTGCTGCTCCACATCGGCATCATGCTGGTGTTCCTCATCGACGTGCTCCACTCCAAGCACCTGCACATCTTCGTGGCGCCGCTCAACGTCATGTTCAAGCGGCCCGACGCCGCCGCCAAGGGGGAGAACAAGAGCACGGTGGCTCTCGGCGCCGTGAAGCCGATGATGAACGACGGCAAGCCGGTCACCCTCGACGACGTCGACGACCTCGACGAGGACGCCACCCTCGGCATCGGCAACATCAACGACTTCTCCTGGAAGGGCGTCCTCGACTTCGCGTCCTGCACCGAGTGCGGCCGCTGCCAGTCGCAATGTCCGGCGTGGAACACCGAGAAGCCGCTGTCTCCGAAGATGCTGATCATGAACCTGCGGGACCACGCGTTCACCGCGGCGCCGTACAACCTCGCGCCCGAGGAGAAGCGCGCCGGCCTGGATGCGGCGGTCGTCGCCGAGGCGCAACGCCCGCTCGTCGGCGCGACCGAGGGCCTCGCGTGGGAGCCCGAGGGCGGCGCGATCATCGACACGGACGTCCTGTGGTCGTGCACCAACTGCGGCGCGTGTGTCAACCAGTGCCCGGTCGACATCGAGCACGTCGACCACATCACCGACATGCGCCGCTACCAGGTGCTCGTCGAGTCGAACTTCCCGTCCGAGCTCAACGGTCTGTTCCGTGGGCTCGAGAACAACGGCAACCCGTGGAACATGTCTCCGCGCGGCCGGATGGACTGGGCCAAGGACCTGCCGTTCGAGGTGAAGGTCATCGGCGGCGAGGCGGAAAATGACCCAGAGTCGCTCGAAGAGGTCGACTGGCTGTTCTGGGTCGGTTGCGCCGGTGCCTACGAGGACCGGGCGAAGAAGACGACCCGCGCGGTCGCCGAGCTGCTCGACATGGCCGGCGTCTCGTTCGGTGTGCTCGGCAACGGCGAGACCTGCACCGGTGACTCCGCTCGCCGGGCCGGCAACGAGTTCGTGTTCCAGGGCCTGGCCCAGCAGAACATCGAGACGCTGACCGAGGCCAAGGCCAAGCAGGTCGTCTCCACCTGCCCGCACTGCATGAACACGCTCAAGAACGAGTACAAGCAGCTCGGCTACGAGCTCGACGTCATCCACCACACCCAGCTGCTCAACCGGCTGGTGCGTGAAGGCAAGCTGACGCCGGTCGCCGAGGGTGACGGTGCCCACCAGCGCAAGATCACCTACCACGACCCGTGCTTCCTGGGCCGCCACAACCAGGTCTACACGCCGCCCCGCGACCTGCTGCAGATCATGCCGGGCGCCGAGCTCAAGGAGATGGAGCGCAGCGGCGAGCGGTCGTTCTGCTGTGGCGCCGGCGGTGCCCGGATGTGGATGGAAGAGACCATCGGCGAGCGGATCAACGTCAACCGCACGAACGAGGCCGTCGCCACCGGCGCCGACCAGATCGCCGTGGGTTGTCCGTTCTGCCGGGTGATGCTCGCCGACGGTCTCACCGAGGCGCAGGACACCGGCACCGCACGGGCGGAGGTCGAGGTCCTCGACGTCGCGCAGATGCTGCTCGCGTCGGTCAAGGGTGAGGTCGCGACCAAGCTCAGGCCCGGCGAGGGCGAGAAGCCCGGCGCGGCCGCGGCGAAGAAGGCCGAGGAGAAGGAGCTCGACGACCCCGCAAAGGTCGGTGCGGCCGCCAAGGCCTCGTCCGGCTCGGGCGGGTCGTTGTTCGACGACGCCGCCGAGGACGCCGCCCCGGTGGATGAGGCGCCGGCTGCTCCGAAGGAGTCGTCGGGCGGTTCGCTGTTCGACGAGGCCCCGGCCGAGAAGCCTGCGGAGAAGCCTGCCGAGAAGCCTGCCGAGAAGCCTGCCGAGAAGCCTGCCGAGAAGCCTGCCGAGAAGCCTGCCGCCGGCGGATCGCTGTTCGACACCGGTGGGTCGCTCTTCGACACGCCGGCTGCCGAGGCTCCGGCCGAGCCGAAGGCAGAGCCCGAACCTGCCTCCGCGGACCTGAGCGGTTCGTTGTTCGACGTGGTCGAGACCGCCCCGGCCGAGGCGCCCAAGGCTGCCGAGCCGGCTCCGGCCGAGGCCAAGGCCGAGCAGCAGGAAGACGCCGACGCCGAGCCGAAGGAGGAGGCCAAGGCCGAGCCGGCCCCGGCCGAGTCCGCTCCCGCCCCGGCCGCTGCCGATCTGAGCGGTTCGCTCTTCGACGTCGTCGAGTCGGCACCGGCCCCCGTCGCGGAGAAGCCGCTGTGGGACCCGTCGGCGGAGGACTCGAAGGGCGAGGAGGAGCCTGCCGCCGAGGAGGAGCCTGCCGCCGAGGAGGAGCCGGGCGCCGAGAAGGAGAAGCCGAAGCCTGCTCCGGCCAAGTCCTCCGGTGAGAAGAACGAGCCGAAGACCGACGTCGACATCTCCGGTTCGGGCTCGCTGTTCGACCTCTGACCGACGTCGTCAGCGGCCCCGGCCGGCTGCACCAACCCGGGGTCGAACGCGAACACCACTGCGGCGGAGCGGTCGCGCAGCCCGAGCTTGGCGAAGATGTGGCCGACGTGGGTCTCGATGGTGCCCTCGCCGAGCGTCAGCTCCGCGGCGATCTCGCTGTTGCTGAGGCATTGGCCGATGAGCGCGAGCACCTCCCGCCCCCTGGGTCAGCTCGTCGAGGTGCGTCCCGTCCCACCCGCGGCCGCCTCGTCGCGCATCGCCCTGCAGCCAGAACCTCGCCTCTGCCCGAGGGCAGAGGGTCATCCGGACCGACGGCCGATCCCCGGATAGTCGACGACCAGCCCGGACGCGTCGAACACCAGACGGCAGGCGAAGTCGAAGGTCGTGCTCGAGTAGTCGAAAACTGCTCCGGTCGGATCGTTCTCGAGACAGGAGTAGGTCTGCTCCACCCGCTGGACGCGCAGGTCGTCGGCGCGCACGAACGCAGCGGGTACCTCCACCGAAGTGCCAGCGGGGATGTCGGTGCGGTGGACGGCGAGCGTGTTGGTGACGAGGGAGCTCTCGAAGTCGATGTCGACACAGCCGTCGAGGTCGGGCCGCAGTGCTCCGTCGACCCACCAGCGCCCATCGCGGACCTCGGCGACCGTCGCATGGTGACCCGACGGCGAGATCCCCGCGGCCTCGACGTACGTCGTGCGCCAACCGTCGTCGACCGCGACGCGGTACTGGACCGACCAGGGCACGCCGTCCTCGACCGCTGCCGTGCCGCCCTCCAGCCGGAACGGCTGATCGTCGGGTCGGAAGCAAACGGACTCGAACCCGTCGCGGACGTCGCTGTGGGTGAAGAACGCGAAGGACGGGAGGGCATCGAGCATGGTCATCATCTCGGATCCTGGGTCGGCTGGATCGTCTCGACGGTACGACGAGCCGCCGACACGGACCGTGAGTCGAAGATCGGAGGGGATCGGATCAACCCACTTGATCCGATCCCCTCCGATCTATAGGAATGCGGGGTGCCCGACAACAGCGCCGAGATCGCAGCCCTTGCCGAGGACTACCAGCAGTTCCGCTACCGAGAGCAACCGACGTGGGCGCACATGTCGGGGGAGTACGCCCTCGCCGGCGCGTACTCCGACGTGAGCGCGGCGGGGGAGGCGGCGAGGGTCGACGAGGCCCGCGCGCTCGCGGCCCGGGCGGAGGCGATCTCCACAGACGGGCTCGACGAGCAGGAGCTGCTGTCGCGGGAGATGCTGATCTGGGACGCGACCTCGACCGCCGATTACTGGGGCCTCGCCAGCGCGGAGTACGGCGCCGACCCGATCTTCGGTGCCCAGGCGTCGCTGGGCATGTACCTCCCGAAGCTCGGGATCCCCACGCCCGAGGTCGCCGACGCGATGGTCGACAAGCTGCGGGGGATCGCGACCTATTTCTCCGACCTCGCCGATCGGCACCGCGACGGGGTGGGTGCGGGCCGGACACCTGCGGCGTTCGCCGTGGCCGACACCATCCAACAGCTCGACGAGTGGCTCACCTCGCCTCTGCCGGAGGACCGGCTGCTCCGGATCGCCGAGACACCGGACGGCGTCGACCGTCATGCGCTGATCGCCCGCCTGCAGCAGGTGGTCGAGGACGACGTCCGGCCGGCCGTGGCGACGTATCGCGCGGTGCTGCGCGACGACGTGATGCCGGTCGCGCGGGAGGACGAGCAGGTCGGGATCCTGCACGTGCCGGGCGGCGAGGAGGCCTACGCCACGCTCACCCGCTTCTACACGACCACCGACCTGACGCCGGAGGAGATCCACGAGATCGGGTTGGCGCAGGTGGCCGAGCTGGAGCGGCAGTACGCCGAGCTCGGGCCGGCCGTCGTCGGCTCCGACGACGTGCCGACCATCCTCGCCGCGCTGCGCGACGACCCGGCGCTCCACCACACCAGCGGCGACGAGATCGTCGAGGCGTCGAAGGCAGCGATGGCCAAGGCGCGCGGTGTGATGGGCGAGTGGTTCGGGCGGCTCCCGCAGTCGGACTGCGAGGTCGAGCCGACCACGAGTGGCGCGATCGCCTACTACTTCCGGCCCGCGATGGACGGCAGCCGGGGCGGTGTCTTCTTCATGAACGTGTCCGACCCCGGGGGCTGGGGCCGTTACGAGATCGAGTCCACGTCGTACCACGAAGGCATCCCGGGCCATCACCTCCAGATCGCAATTGCGCAGGAGCTCGCGGACCTGCCGGACTTCCGCAAGACCGCGTTCGTGACGGCCTACAGCGAGGGCTGGGGCCTCTACACCGAGCGGCTCGCCGACGAGATGGGCCTGTACGCCTCACCGCTCGACCGGATGGGCATGCTCGCCGCCGACTCGATGCGCGCGTGCCGGCTGGTCGTCGACACCGGCATGCACGCGCTCGGGTGGAGTCGGCAGCAGGCGATCGACTACCTGCTCGCCAACAGCGAGAAGAGCCGCGGCCACGCCACCGCCGAGATCGACCGGTACGCCGTCACGCCCGGCCAGGCGCTGTCCTACATGATCGGCCGGCTCGAGATGCTCCGGATCCGGGACTCGGCGATGGCGCGGCAGGGCGAGCGGTTCGACATCAAGGCCTTTCACGACGCCGTGCTGGGGTCGGGCGCGCTGCCGCTCTCGGTGCTCGCCGAGCACGTGGCTCGGCGGCTCCCTTAGGCTCCGGCGCTCAGATGTTCGTCGGGATGTGCATGACGGTGCCGCCGTCGACGACGAACTCCGAACCCGTGATCAGGGCGTCGGCAGCGGCGCGGATCCCGAGAACGCGCCGGTCAGGTTGACGTCGAGCATCTGCTGCCACTGGGCGGTCTGGTAGCGCTGGAACTGGCCGCCGATCACCATCTGCGCGCCCTCGGCGACCAGCATCCGCGCGCTGGCGCCACCGATGCGCGCACGGCGACCACAACCACGCCGCGATCGTGGCCGCCTGCGGCCGGATCGTGAACGCCATCCCCGACGTCCGGGCCGCCGCCCCCGACATCCGCACCACGCTCGACCTGCCCCTGCCGACGGGGCGGGGGACGTACGCCGCACCCGGCGCAAGGAGGGAACGCGCTCCCGGGTGACCCGGGCAGATATCCTGGGTCCGCGGGACCCGACACCCGTGCGGTGGGCCGGCTGCGTGGCCACGATGGACGGACAAGAACCGGCTCCCGCCGAGAAGGGAAAGGGACATGCCGGATACGTCCATCATCAGGAGGGCGGCGGGGTTGGTCTGCCTGGTCGTCGTCGCGGCCGGGTGTGGAGCAGACGACCCGGATCCCGCCCCGGCCGCGGAGCCGGTCGTGCGACCGGTGAGCGAGGTCGAGGTGGCGCGACTCGATCTCGCCGGCGGCCCGGACTGGCTGGTCGCCGACGAGCACGGCGTCTGGGTCAAGCACGACAGTGGCGAGCTGCTCCTGGTCGACAGCGAGTCGCGCGAACCAGTCGACTCGGTGGAGGTCGAGGCGGTGGCAAGTCACTGCCAGGGGCTGGGTTCGGCGTACGACGCCGTCTGGACCTGCGCCGGCTCTGACGTCGTCAAGGTCGACCCGGACTCGCTCGAGGTCACCGCGAGGTTCAAGGTGAAGAAGCAGGCGCTGCAAGGACACCTGGTCGGGGCCTTCGACCGGATCTGGGTGCTGACCAGCGACGGCAGCCATCTGATCGGCATCGACCCGGTCGCGGACGAGATTGCGATCGAGGTCGACCTTCCGGCCCGATGCTCGGACGTGGCGGCCGGGGAGGCGGGCCTGTGGCTGCCGTGCTCGGTGGACGACCGGGTGCTGCAGCTGGACCCGGCTACGGGCGAGGTGATCCAGGACCTCGAGCTCCAGAACCCGATCGCGATCGCTGTCGACTCGGACGTCTGGCTCGCCACCGGGACCACGACCGTCCGGCTCGATCCCGGCTCGGGTGAGGTGCTCGCCGAGATCGATGTCGGCGCCCGACCCGACGGGTGGGTCGCCCTCGACGACAAGTCGGTGTGGGTCCGCAACGGGGACGACTTCCTGGTCCGGATCGATCGGGCGACCGAGGAGCGTGCGGAACAGATCGCGGCCGATGTCACGAGCGGGGGCGACGTCATCGTGGTCGACGGTCTCGTGTGGACGACAGCGTTCGACGACGGCGCCCTCTTCGTGCTCGACCCGGCGCGCTGAGTCGGGTAGACAGACCCGCAGCCGGTCAGGGCAGGCGGCGCACGACCACGACGGCGACGTCGTCCTCGACGCTCTCGTCACCGAGCCCGGCGGCGATGATGTGGCTGCAGATCGTCTCGGCGTTGTCGTCGGCCGTGAACGCGTGCCGCACCAGGTCCTGGTGGTCGCCGTACGGATCCGCGTCGCGGTCCGGCCCGGCGCGGCGTTCGACCAGGCCGTCGGTGTAGAACGCCAGGGTGCTGCCCGGCGTCAGGTCGATCTTGTCGCTGACGCGCGGTAGGTCCGGCTCGATGCCGAGCAGCACGCCGCCCGAGACCTCGACGATCTCGGCCTGCGACTGGCCCGGGTGCGCTACCAGCGGCGCGGGGTGACCGGCGCTGCAGATCGTCACCTGGTCGAACGGGGGCTCGGTGACGGCGTAGACGATGGTCGCCGAGATGTCGGACTCGAAGTAGCAGAGCTTGCGGTCGAGGCGGTGCAGGACCTCCGCCGGGTCGTCGTGGTCGAGGGCATACGCGCGCAGGGCGCTGCGGAGACGGCCCATGACGACGGCGGACCGGAGGTCATGTCCCTCCACGTCACCCATGACGAAGCCGACCGTGCCGTTCGGCAGCGGGAAGACGTCGTACCAGTCGCCGCCGAGGTCGCCCTCCGCCGGCAGGTAGCGCACCGCGATGTCCAGTCCTTCGATCAGCGGCGGCGCCGCCGGGAGCAGGCTGCGCTGCAGGATGAGTGCGGCGACGTGGGCGTCGTCCTGGGTGCGTTCGGACAGCCGCTGCCCGATCTCCCCGGCGATCACTTCCAGTCGCGCGGTGTCGGTGGACGTGAACTCCCCCTCGGAGACGATGCCGACGTGGAGCACCCCGAGCAGCCCGTTCGGCCCGGAGACGGGGACGCCGAGGAGACGTCGCACGCCGGCGGCGCGGAGGATCGGGTTGAGGACGGAGGTCTCGTTGACGTCGTCTTCGACCACCGGCCGCTCCGCTGCCGCGACCTTCCCGGCGAAGCCGGTGCCGACCCGGATGTGCGGGGCGCCGCGCCAGCGGCCACCGAGCCCGGCTGAGGCGGCCGGCTCGAGGACCGAGCCTGTCGCGTCGAGCAGGAGCAGGCTGGCGGTGTCGGAGTGCATGACCGCGAGGACGTTGTCGATCAGGTCCTGCATCGACACGGGAGTCACGGCCACCGCTGCGCCGCCTCTCTCCACTGGCACGGCGGGCGCGCTCAATCGCCCGGCCCGGCTTGCTCAGCGGCCATCCGCGTGTCGCCTCCACAGCCACAGCCCGAGCCCGGTCGCCACCGCCGCAGCGATGCCGATGGGCACGTACGACGGGAGCGCGCGCACCCGGTCCTTCGTGCGGGCCTTGACGTCGAGCCGGTAGGTCAGCGCCTCGACGGTGTCGCCCACGGAGTGGCGGAGATCCTCGATCTCGGCCTCGAGCTGCTCCTTGGTCGGCTTCTGCTCAGTGCTCACGGTGACGCGCCTCCTGCACCTCGGCGAGGTCGGCCTTCACGCTGTCGATCGCTGCCTCCGGCACCGGCGGGCTGCCCGCGGAGACGTTCTTCTTGCCGTAGAGCGCGATCGCGCCCGCGGCCGCGAAGAGGACGACCGCCACGATGAGTGCCGCTGCCCAGGCGTCGAGCACCAGCGCGAGCGCGAGGACGGCAGCAGCGACCAGGGTGCCGAAGCCGAACCAGGCCAGGACTCCGGCGGCGCCGAAGAGCCCGGCGCCGACGCCGACGTGCTTGGCCCGCTCGGTCACCTCGATCTTCGCGAGCGCGATCTCGTCGCGGATCAACTGGGACCCGTCGGCCGTCAACCGCGACACCAGCTGTGCGGCCGACGCATCCGTGACGTCCCCGCCCTGCCCTGTTCTCTGGTCGGTGGTCATGGCGGGGCGGTACCCACTCGGGTCCGCGGGAACCGGATCGGGCGGCTGGGCGGTCTCTAGGGTGACCCGGAGACCAGGAGCTCGGCCATCACGATGGATTTCACGACGTACGTCGCTCAGCGCCGCACTCGCCTCGTGCGGACCGCGGTGCTGCTCGGCTGTCCGCGTGCCGACGCGGAGGACCTCGTCCAGACCGCGTTGCTGAAGTGCTACCGCTCCTGGCGCCGGGTCGCCCGCGCCGACCACCCGGATGCGTACGTGCACCGGGTGCTGGTCACCACCCTCGCCGACGCCCGCGCCCGACGCTGGAACGGCGAGCTCCCGACCGAGACCCTGCCCGAGGCGGCGGACGACAGCGACCCGACCGGCGGCATCGCCGTACGGCGGGCGCTGGCCGATCTGTCGCCCGAGCACCGTGAGGTGCTGGTGCTCCGGTTCTACGCCGACCTCTCCGAGCGCGACGCCGCCGCCGCGCTCGGGGTCGCCCCCGGCACGGTCAAGTCGCGCACGTCCCGCGCCCTCGCGGCGCTCGCCCCGCTCGTGGAGGCCCCCTGATGACCACCGAGAAGGAAGCCCGCGGTCTGCTCGCGAAAGCGGCAGCCAGCATCGATGTCGACGACGCCGTCCCCGTGGGGCTGGCCGAGCTGCGCGAGCCCGGACCACGTCGCTGGCCGGTCCTCGCCGCGGCGGCCGCGGTGGTGCTGGCGGTCAGCGGTGGCGTTGCCGTCGCCCAACAGCTGGGCGGCGACGACGCCACGACCACGAACCTGCCGGACCGGACGAGCGCGGTCGACCAGCCCACGAACCAGCCCAGCCTGCCCGGTGACGACGACCGGCTGCCGAGCCTCATCGGCTACACCGAGGACGAGGCGATCGAGCTGCTCCAGGAGCGCGGCCACCCGGTGGAGGTCCACGTCGTGCCGGACGGCTGCGACGTGGCGGGGATCGTGACGGGCACCAGCCCGCCGGCCGGCACTCCGGTGTCGCCGAGCCAGCCGGTGACGATCCGGGTGGTGGGGCAGCAGACCGTCATCGACTGCGTCGGCGAGGTGCCGATGGACGTCGTCTGGGAGGTTGTCCGCGCAGCGCAAGGGATCGGGGACCCGGTCCCAGCGGTCACCGATGCGGTACTGAGCCAACTGGCGGGCGAGCTAGCCGGCACCTCGGCAGGTTCACCTCGACTGCTTGCTCGCTGGGCCTTCGACGGAAGCGCCTGTGATGGGGGGACCGCCGCCGCCTGGGACCTGCGGATCTGGGTCGCGACCGGTCCAGACGCATCCGGGTGTCCTGCCACGAGCTTCCTCATCGCGTTCGACGGCCGTGACATCAAGTCTGTCGCAGCCGACTACCGGGCCGCTCCGGACGACGATCCGCCAACCCTGACCAACGCCCGCGAGGAGTCCGCGGAGTGGTTCGTCGCCTGGGCACGGGGCGAGGGTCCGGCCCCGAAGTTCGCTGCCCGGGTGCGTCTCGTTG
Organism: uncultured Actinomycetota bacterium; assembly: GCA_963846535.1. Taxonomy (GTDB): domain Bacteria; phylum Actinomycetota; class Actinomycetes; order Propionibacteriales; family Nocardioidaceae; genus Nocardioides. The sequence continues at coordinate 116,921 of CAWJWK010000008.1, read as the reverse complement.
GGTCTGGCTTCCACCCGGCCTGGTTGGACGAGCCGGAGAACCGAACGACCTACGCCGGCTGTTCCGGACTCGGCTTCCCTGACTGCGGCATCGACCCGGTCGCGGCGATTTACCACGCCGAGGGCCGGATCCGGGCACTCGACGGTGCGGCGTGTGCATCCGGTCGCGGGTTGCCCCGATGGCTCGCCGACGCCGCTGCGGACCAGGTGCGCCTCGCGCTTCCAACCGACACCGGCTGCGACGCCCTGGTCGTGCTCTGGATCGACCCGGATGGCGTGATCTACGGCGTGAGTCAGGTGGGGGCGCCCCCGAGGTGACGCAATCTGCCGTCACCAAAGTGTTGACATGACGTCATTGTGACGTCATAGTGGTGCACATGGACATCACGCCCTACGTCGAGAACCTCCGCCGGGACCTGCTGGCCGCGGCGGAGAGCGCAGGAGAGCAGGCCCGGCAGACCGCCGAGCGGCTCGGCTACGCGCTCGACCCGTCCGCCCGGCTCGCACTGATGGAGGCGATCAGCCAGGCCGCCGCCGAGATCACCGCGGCGATGCCGGCCGGCAGTGTCGACGTGCGGCTCGACGGTCGCGACCTCGACTTCGTGGTCCACGCACCCCAGGCGAGCGCGCCGGCCGCGCCACCCCCGCCACCTCCACCCGCACCGCCGGCGCCCGGCGATGTCGAGGAGGGCCTGGCCAGGATCACCGTGCGGATGCCCGAGTCGATCAAGAACAAGGCCGACGACGCGGCAGCCGCCGCGGGTCAGTCCCTCAACACCTGGCTGGTCAGCCTGGTGCGCTCCGCCACCAGCGACCGCGCCATCCACGTCGACGTCGATCTTTCCAGCGTGCCCTTCGGTGGCGACTTCCCGTTCGGCGGGAAGCGCGGCAACCGCAAGGTCACCGGCTGGCTCTAACCGCCCATCCCTCTTCCATCTCGAGGAGCACTCCCATGCCTGAACACACCTTCGACACCCCCGAACCCGTCCAGCTCTACGTCGAGAACGGCAGCGGCCACATCGACGTGACCGCCGCCGACGTCTCCACGACCGAGGTGCGGATCGAGGGCAAGCTCGCCGACCAGGTCCAGGTCGTCCACGACCGCGGCCAAGTCAGCGTGATCGCCCCCAAGGCCCGCGGCATCTTCGGGGACCAGCAGCTGGAGATGGACATCGTCGTGCCGACCGACAGCGGGCTGGTCGTGAAGAGCGGCAGCGCCGACGTCCGGGTCACCGGGCAGGTGTCGACCGCCAAGGTCAAGTCGGGCTCCGGCGACGTCAGCCTCGAGCGGCTCGCCGGTGCGGGCTCGATCGACACCGGCTCCGGCGACGTCTCCCTCACCGAAGCCGCCGGCGAGGTCCGGATCCGCAGCGGCTCGGGGGACATCTCGGCCGAGCACCTGCAGGCTGCCACGTCGGTCTCGACCGGCTCCGGCGACATCCGCGTCGAGACCGCTGACGCGCCGGTCGTCGTCAAGACCGGCAGCGGCGACCTCGACATTGCCCACGCGGCCGACGACGTCAGCATGACGACCGGGTCCGGCGACACCGTCATTCGTACGGCGACGCGCGGCCGGATCACCAGCAAGGGCGCGTCCGGCGACGTCCGGATCGGCGTGCCCGCCGGCACTCCGGTGTGGACCGACATCACGACCGTCAGCGGCACCGTCCGCTCCGGCCTTGAGGGTGTCGGCGAGCCCGAGCCGGGCGCCGACTACATCGAGGTCAGGGCCACCACGGTGTCCGGTGACGTCCACCTGATCCCGGCCTGACCGCACCCGCCACTGTCGGTGGCGAGTGCTTGAGTAACACCATCCCAACGAGTGCTTTGAGAGGAGGAAGAGACGATGATCGAACCGACATCCGAGCTCCGCGTCCGTCAGGAGATCGCCCAGCGGATCGCCCGTGCCGACCGCCGCCGCCTCGCCCAGCGGGCGAAGGCCCGGCGCCGCGAGCACCGCACCGGTCTCGAGTTCCTCTGAGCCACCAAGTCCGTCGGCGGGAGGCATGGCGCCCTCCCGCCGACTGCATTTTCGATGCCCGTGAACGTGTCCGAGGCGTGAGCGACACCCTGTAGCGGATAACCGTCGCGTTGACTGCTTGTTGGAACCGAGTACCGCTTCGAGGGAGCTCCGATGAACAACGCCCTGCGCAGCCGCGCCCTGCTCGCCGTCGCCGCAGCTGCCGCGGTCGCCGCCACCACCGCGCTCGCCGCCCCGACCGTCGACGCCGGCGCGACGCCCACGCGGACCGCCGCTGCGGTGTCGACCGCGGCGCCGGTCGCACCGAGCAAGTGGCACGCGCGCCCGGAGCAGTACCCCGGCACCGTCAAGACCACGGACATCCCGATCACGATGGACGACGGCGTCGTCCTGCGTGGCGACCTGGTCCAGCCGGCGAACGCCAAGGGCAAGGCGATCAACAAGAAGCTCCCGGTGATCGTGATGATCACCGCTTACAACAAGACCGTGATCGGCGCGGGCACCGGCGGGCTCGGCGGACCGGGTCCGTCATACCTGGTCACGCGCGGCTACAACTACCTCTTCGTCGACGCCCGCGGCACCGGCAGCTCCGAGGGCACCTGGGAGGCGTTCAGCGCCCGGGAGAACAAAGACGCCGGCAAGATCGTCGCCTGGGCGCACCGCCAGTCGTGGAGCAACGGGAAGGTCGGCATGGCCGGCGCTTCCTACATGGGCATCAGCCAGCTCATGGCCGCCGGCCACCACCCGCCCGGCCTCAAGGCGATCTTCCCGCAGGTCCCCGGCGCCGACGTCTACCGCGACATCGTCGCGTCAGGCGGCCAGCTCGACGTCGGCTTCATGCCGCTGTGGCTCGGCCTGGTCAACGGCACCGCCCTGATCCCGCCGGCCTTCATCGGCAGCGACCCGTCGTCGGCGATCGGGGTGCTCCTCGAGCACCTGATCGGCGGCGGGACCTTCACGATGACCCTGGCTCTGCAGGCACTTCTCGGTGGGAACCCGATGTACGACGGCCCGTTCTACCGCGAGCGGTCGGCGATCGAGTACATCGACAAGGTCATGGTGCCGACCTTCCTCGTCGGCGGCGAGTACGACCTCTTCCAGCGCGGCACCCCGATGATCTTCGAGAAGATCCAGCGCAACGGCGCTCCGGTGAAGATGATCATCGGCCCGTGGGACCACCTCGAGGGCTCCTCGGGCACGAATGTCGACGACGCCGGCTACGGCACGATCGGCGAGCTGCAGCTGCGCTGGTTCGACCACTGGATCAAGGGCCGCAACGGCCGCCTCGGCGAGATCGCCCCGGTCACCGTCTTCGAGCAGGGCTCGGACCGCTGGCGCAAGGGCCGCACCTGGGTCGACAAGAGCCAGAGCGTGCACCAGCGGCTGCTGTCCGGCACCTCGAGGCAGGGTGGCAAGTTCGGCGGGCTGCGCAAGAAGCGCGGCTACGAGGGGAAGTCGACGCTCCTCCCGTTGCCCGTGCAGGGGCTGTGCACGCGGTCGACGAACCAGTGGACCGCCGGCATCCTGCAGCAGATCTGGCCCGAGAGCCCGTGCCTGACCGACAACGCCATCAACGACTACACCGGCCTCACGTTCCAGACCCGTCGGCTCAACAAGCCGTTCGCCTTCCGCGGTCCGATCAACGCGCGGCTCTACGTGTCGTCGATCGGCGGCGACGGCATGCTGTCGGTCTCTGTCTCGGACGTCGCGCCCGACGGCACCGTCTCGCGGCTCACCGGCGGCTGGCAGGTCATCTCCCAGCGCAAGCTGGTGAGGTCGAAGTCGCGCTACCTCGACGGCAAGCTGATCCAGCCGTGGCACCCGTTCACGAAGGCGGCGCGGCAGAAGCTCGAGCCCGGACAGATCGCGCCGGTCGACGTCGAGGTCTTCCCGACGACGGCGGTCATCAAGAAGGGCCACCGACTGCGGTTCACCGTCGCCGGCTTCGACGTGCCGCACCTGCTGGCGCCGATCCCCGACCTCCCGGGCCAGATGCTGCCGATCACCCTCTACGCCGGTCCGAAGCACCCGTCGCGGATCACCTTCCCCGGTCGTCAGGAAGGCACCCGCAACCAGGGCTGAAGAGTCAGGACCGCATCGCCACGCCTTCACGCCAGTAGCCCATGAACGCGACCTGGCCGCGGTCGATGTCGAGCTCGTTGACGAGCCGGCGGCGCAGGCCGGTGACGATCTTGGACTCCCCGGCGATCCAGGCGTAGAGCCCGGCGTGCGGGGTGCCGTCGACCGGCACCTGGGTGGCCTCGGCGACCTCCTCGCCCGACGAGGAGTAGGCCGGGGTCTCCCACAGGTCCGGGTCGACCTCGTCGTCGGCGAGCTGGGGCGCCTGCTCCGCGCTACCGGTCAGCCACGCGATCACGGCTGCGTGCAGGCTGGCGCCACGCGGGGCGTCGCCACGGGCCAGCCAGGTCACCTCGATGCCGTCCGGCACCGCGAAGTCGCGCTGGATGTCGTCGGCCGTCGGCACTTCGAGGAACGCCGCGCCGGCCGCGTCGGCCGGCAGGTCGCGGAGCACGCCACGGATCGCAGGTACGGCGGTCTCGTCGCCCGCGAGGAGCAGCCGGGTCGCGTCACCGGGAGACCACTCGATCCCCCCGAACTCATGCCCGATGCGCGGCGCCATGATGATCAGCCGGTCGCCCGGCTGCGCCCGGAGTGCCCACTCGTTGCCGGGACCGGAGTGGTCGCCCGGCTCGTGCACCACGATGTCGACCGTGATCCGGGACCCGGCCCCCGAGCCGGCCAGGTCCCGGACCGTGTAGGTCCGCATCGAGCCGCGCTCGTCCTCGGGGATCTCCATCCAGCTCTCCCACCACGACTCGTCCATGCCGGCGGAGGACGGCAGGCTGCCCGTCGCGTTGGGGAAGACGATCTTCATCCGCTGGTCGAAGAGCGGGCCGGCGGTGCCGCACTCGGCCAGGGCCGGGCCGGTGAGCTCGATCCGCACGAAGGACGGCGACACTCGCTCGACGCTGCTCACCTCGACCTCGTCGAGGATCATGGGGAGGCTTGCGACGTACTCGTTGGTTGCTGTCACAAAAGTTAGGTTACCCTAACTTCCGAACCGGTCAGATCTGGGTCCGGTGGAACTTCAGGTAGGACCGGGAGGGCGTCGGACCGCGCTGTCCCTGGTAGCGGGAGCCGTACTTCTCCGAGCCGTAGGGGTGCTCCGACGGCGAGGTGAGCCGGAAGAAGCAGAACTGCCCGATCTTCATGCCGGGGTAGAGCTTGATCGGGAGCGTCGCGACGTTGGCCAGCTCGAGCGTGACGTGACCCGAGAAGCCGGGGTCCACGAAACCCGCGGTCGCGTGCGTGAGCAGGCCGAGCCGGCCGAGCGACGACTTGCCCTCGACCCGGGCGGCGATGTCATCGGGCAGCGAGACGACCTCGTACGTCGACCCCAGCACGAACTCGCCGGGATGCAGGATGAACGGGTTGTCGCCGTCGGGCTCGACCATGCGCGTCAGGTCGGACTGGTCGGCCGCCGGGTCGATGTGCGGGTACTTGTGGTTGTCGAACACCCGGAAGAACCGATCCAGCCGGACGTCGATCGACGACGGCTGCAACATCGCCGGGTCGTAGGGTTCCATGGCGATCCGTCCGGCGTCGATCTCGGCGGTGATGTCGCGGTCGCTCAGCAGCACGCAGGGCACCCTACCGGCAGTGTTCGTGGGCGGTCAGGTGCACAATCGAGTCATGACGTTTGAGCGCTACGTGGCCATCGGGGACTCGTTCACCGAGGGCGTGGGTGACGTCGATCCGACCCGGCCCAACGGCTGCCGCGGCTGGGCGGACCGGGTGGCCGAGGCGCTCGCGCGGCAGTCGCCCGACTTCGGCTACGCGAACCTCGCCATCCGCGGCCGCAAGCTGCCGGCGATCATCGAGGAGCAGGTCGGTGCCGCGCTCGACCTGGCTCCCGACCTGGTCACCATCCACGGCGGCGGCAACGACGTGCTCCGGCCCAAGGTCGATGTCGACGAGCTGGCGGCGACGTACGACGAAGGCGTCGGGCGGCTGGCCGCCACCGGCGCTCGGGTCGTGATGTTCACGGTCGCGGACCCGGGCATGAACTCGGTGATGAAGCTGATCCGCGGCCGCACCGCGATCTTCAACGAGTGGGTGCGCGAGATCGCGGAGAAGCACGACGCCACGCTCGTCGACTGCTGGCGGATGCGCGACTGGAAGGTCGCCGAGATCATGGACGCCGACCGCCTGCACCTCAACCCCGTCGGCCACCAGGCGATCGCCATCGCCGTGCTCGACCGGCTCGGCGTCCCGCACGATCTGATCCCCCTCGCCGTACCCACCGTGCCTGTCCTCCCGCGCCGGGCCCAGCGGCAGGCCGACCTCGAGTGGGCCCGCGCCCATCTGGCGCCCTGGGTCCGCCGGAGGATCACCGGCCGGTCGTCGGGTGATGGGGTCGAGCCGAAGCGTCCCCGGCTCAGTCCCATCGGGTAGCATTCCGGTCGCGCAGTTCGCTGCGCATGCGGACGTAGCTCAGTTGGTAGAGCGTCAGCTTCCCAAGCTGAATGTCGCGAGTTCGAACCTCGTCGTCCGCTCGTTCAATTGGCCGAGCGCGTCTCCGGCGTCGTCGCCGGGTAACAACCGAACGTCGTCGGCTTGCGGACCGCAACCGGCGACAACGCCTCCCGCCGCGCTGCCGGCCCGCAGTTGACGCGTTCTTCGGTTACGGCCGCCTGGCGGCTTGCGGACCGACGCTCCGCTCGGTGGTGGTTGCGGCTGTTAGGTGGGCTTGCGGGCTGAGGCTCCTCAGTCCCCGAGCCGCCGGAACGGCTTGGTCGAGAACTCGCCGATCTCCACGGATGCCAGGTCGGCCAGCAGTAGTGCGGAGCGAGTGCCGAGCCCGAGCCAGTAGAAGGAGAAGACCTGCCCGATCCACTGGAGCCACGTGGGAAGGGCGGTGCAGGTGCCGTCCTCGCGATCCATCGCGAACTGCGGGGCCGGGTCCGGCGAGCCCGCCGAACGCGATCCAGCTCCAGGGTGCACCGTTTCCGTCACTAGATCGGTACGTTGTCCGAGTCGCACTACGCGATAGGACGAAGGCCACGATGGCGATTCAGATCAGCCCGACTCAGCCCGGTGGCGGGATGGCGATCAAGGATGCTGGCGAGCTTCTCGGCATTCCCACGCCGACGCTGCGTTCTTGGGAACGGCGCTATGGCCTCCCCACGACTGCAAGGAGCGTTGGTGGGCACCGTCGCTACACCTTCGAGGACCTCAATCAACTGCGCCTGATGCGCGATGAAATCGCCATCGGACGACCGGCGTCCGACTCCGCCCGATGGGTGCTCGGGCTCCTTGACGAAACCAACCCCGCTAGGGGGCGGATCGACGCGATCATGGCTGCCTCGACGGCACTCGACTCCGCAACGATCCTCGCGCTGCTGGAGCAAGCACGAACTGATCTCGGCCTCGCCGGTGCCATCGATCAGGTGCTTCTCCCGTCGGTGCGGCAAGTCGGCACTTGGTGGGAGGCAGGGCACTGCGACGTCGGTCAGGAACACTTCACCACCGAGGTAGTACGAGGCTGGTTGGCGAAGATCACCACGTTGGCGCCGCCTGCGAAGTCCGAGAGGTGGGTCCTGCTCGGGGTCGGGCCACGCGATCTCCACACCGTGGGGCTCGAATGCCTCGCGGCTCTCCTCGTGCATCACGAAGTTGGTAGCCGGCTTCTGGGCTCGCGGACCCCGCAACGGGTGCTCACGGCTGCGATCGCCGCTACCTCTCCGGCCGCCGTGGTCATCGTCTCTCATCTCACCACCCACCGACGAGCCGCAATCGAGTCTCTCCGCGCGGTCTTCGAGACGGGCTGTCCCACGTTCTACGGCGGCAATGCGTTCATGTTCGAGTCCTCTCGCCTGCACGCCCCTGGCACCTACTTGGGCGAGACCATCAGCGGCGCCTCAGAAGCAGTTCGAGCCACGCTCAGCAGGTGAGTATCGCGATCCATCCGGCACGTCTTTCGAAGGCGCCTCGGCCCGCAGGGCCCGGGCCTGGGCGACGATCCACTCCACGGGCTCGAACAGCTTCGGATCGTACGTCGGGGCCTGGTCCCACAACCGGTGGAACGTGGCCACCACCCGGGTCTCGTCGGAGTCGGATGGCGCCGCGCTTCCGACGATCCCGTTCACCAACGGGTACATGAGGTCGAACAGTGAACCGAGCGCGGCTTCGTCACCTGCGGCGCAACGCAGTATCAAAGCCGTGATGAAACCCGGACAGCGATCGGGGGGATGGCGGTCAACGATGCGCTGGCTGTAGCTGGACACGGAAGTCCCTCTTCATTGGGGGGCACGAGCGTTATCACCAACCCTGGTGCGTATTCGAAGGACAAGACAGTGCGAAACCTATGCACTTGTGTCCCGCCTAGGGTGCCGGGATGACCTTCACCGGCTTCCCTGTCGCGGCGCTCGACTTCTACGACGACCTCGAGGTCGACAACACGAAGTCGTTCTGGGACGCGCACAAGGCGGTCTACGACGAGCAGGTGAAGGCGCCGATGGTGGCGCTCACGGACGCGCTCGGCCAGGAGTTCGGGGACGCCAAGGTGTTCCGTCCGTACAGGGATGTCAGGTTTGCAAAGGACAAGACGCCCTACAAGACGCACCAGGGCGCGTTCGTCGGCGTCGCTCCCGCGACGGGTTGGTACGTCGAGGTGGCCGCCGCGGGCGTCCGAGTCGGGGGCGGGACCTATCACGCGGCCGGCCCCGACCTGGCCCTGATCCGCGAGGGGATGGCGGAGGAGCGGACCGGCAAGGTGCTCGAGCGGATCGTCCGCGACCTGGAGCGCGGTGGCTTCGAGATCGGGGGCGACCAGCTCAAGACCGCCCCGCGTGGCTACGACAAGGACCATCCGCGGATCGACCTGCTGCGCCACAAGTCCCTGCTCGGCATGAAGAAGTACGGCTTCGAGCCGTTCGTCCACACGGCCGAGCTGCTCGACCGCGTGCGCCAGGACTGGCGCAAGCTCCGGCCCCTGGTGGGCTGGATGGCCGAGCAGCTCGAGCGGTAGGCGGCTCAGCCGTCGTTGGCCGTGCCCAACGATGCGGTGCCGAAGCCGCAGTGGACGTCGTCGACCGAGAACGACACTTCGAGCCCGGCGACCTGGTCGTCGACGGATCCGGACGTGGTGATTAGCAGCTCCGCGTCGGTCTCCCGCAGCACCGAGTCGGCCGGGATCGTGATCACGTAGTCGTCCTGGAACAGCTCGGCGGTGAACGGCATGTCGTCGAAGCCGCCGCACGGGCCGTCCGCCGGGACCGCGCCGGGGACGGCCTGGTCGACCTCGGCGCCCTCCTCGATCTCGGCCTCGCCCTTGAAGACCTCGCCATCGCCGTCGACGCCGATCTCGGCGCCGTCGGGGTGGTCGGGGGCATCGATGACGACCCCCCCGATTCCATCGGACCGGTAGTCCACATCGGCCTCGATGCCGTGCTCGGCAAGGGCCTGCTCCAGGCCGTCGGCGTCGTCGAGCTCGTGGATGGTGATCACGATGTCGCCGTCGCCCTGCTCGTCGACTGCGTAGGCCGACGGCGAGCCGAGGGTGGAGGACAGGCCGAACGCGGCGACGGCCGCGGCAGCGACGCCGGTGCCGGCGTACGCCCAGCGCTTGCGGGTACGACGAACCGGGGCGGTCGCCCGCTCGGCGGCGACCTGGCGGAGCTCGGTCAGGAGCGCCCGGTCGAAGGAGTCGAGCTCAGTGTTGTTGTTCATGGTCGTGCCTCCTGCGCGAGGACGGCAGCAGCCGCGTCCTCGACGCTGTCTGGTGGGGAGTGGGTGTCGAGGTGCTGCTGGAGCCGGGTGCGGCAGCGGTGGAGCCGGACCCGCGCGGTCCCCGGCTTCATCCCCAGCTGCTCCGCAGCCTCGTTGACGGGCATCCCGTCGACAGCGACCAGCTCCATCAGTGCTCTGTCCCGGCCCGACAGCTGGGCCAGTCCGGCGTACAGCGCCCGGGTGTGGCGCTCGGCCGCGATCCGATCCTCGATCCGGGCGGCGGAGTCCTCGTCGAGCAGCCGGCGGCCTCGGATCCGGCTCTCGGCGCGCAAGCGTCTCGCTCGGCTCCGCACCATGTCGGCGGCCTGGTTGCGGGCGATCCCGAGCAGCCACGCCACCGGTCTCCCCTTGTCGGGGCGGTAGCCCGGCGCCGCGGTCATTGCGGCGAGGAAGGTGTCGGCCGTCAGGTCCGCGACCTGGTGCGGATCGTCGACCCGTCGGGCGAAGTAGCCCTTCACGGTGGAGATGTGCTCGCGGTAGAAGACCTCGAGCAGATCCGGGTCACGGCCGATGAGGGGGACCTCGTCGTCCCTGATCTGGTTCACGACCGTTCTTCGCCGATCACCGTCCGAGTGTTACACCCGCGCCCAGCGGGAGTCGGCGATCAGGGCTTGGTGAAGCTGGCCATCGTCCGGTCCGGCTCCCAGAAAGCTTTCATCGACTTCACCCGACCGTCGTCGTCGACGATGTAGACCATGATCAGGTCCGTCGTCGTGTAGCTCCCGTCGGCGAACGACGTCTTGATCCGGCCGATGTTGGCGCAGGTGTTGCTGCCCGGGTTCGCGAAGGAGTCGTAGATGTCGAACTCGAACTTCTCGATCGGGGAGATCGCCTTCTCCCAGAAGGCGGAGATCCCGGCGTGCCCGTGGTGCCCCTGGCCCTCGGGGTCGAACATCGAGGGGCCGACCGGGTCCTCGAGCACCGCGTCCTCGGCGTAGACCGTGAGCCACTCCGCGAGGTCGCCCTTGGCGACGGCGGAGTAGGACCGCTGCGAGGCGGCACGCGCGGGGTGCGGGTCGTTCGGTGCGTTCCAGGCGATGGCGTCGGAGGTGATCACGCCTCGATCGTACGACGAGAACTGGAACACGTTCTAGTCCCTGGATCTATGAGCCTCCGCGCACCCGGGCGAAGGCCAACGCAGTAAGCGGATCGCGAGCACCGCGGGCGTCGCGGTCGGTTCGGTCAACAACCACTTCGGCTCCAAGGCCGGGCTGCACGCGGCCCTGATCGAGCGCGCCCTCGACGCCGGCCGCCGTTTCATGGACCTCGCGTACGTCCCGGACCGCAGCCCGGTCGAGCAGCTCTACGCGGCGGCTGCTCCGGCTGGCCGCCGACGCGATGGCGCACGGGCTCCTCACCTAGTAGCGAGCGCCTGCACGAAGGTGTGATGCAGGCGACAGGGATCCATCACCCCTGATTGGGGCGTCGTTCACCGACCGGCCAGACCGCAGCCTCACCCTCGGGTCATGGCTAAGAAGCGAAAGGTGTTCCTGCACGTGGGGATGCCCGGCGTCGGAGACGTCATCGAGGTCGCGCTGGTGCACCACCGCGACGCACTCGTCGAGCTCGGCTTCGACGTACCGGCGCGGTCCGCGGAGGAGACGTTCCTGGCCGCCGTCGAGATCCTGCGTGAGCACAAGGCCTGGGGCTTCACCCGCAAGGAGGTCGAGGGTCAGTGGGCGACGCTGTGCCGGCGCGCCTGGAAGAGCCAGCTGCCCGTCGTCGTCAGCCTGCCGCTCATGGCGGGTGCGAGCCGCCCGGAGATCGACCTGCTCCTCGACGGACTCGCCGGGCTGCAGATCAGCGTCGTACTCACTGCCGGTCCGCACCAGGATGTGGACGACTACGACGACATCGTCGCCCGCTGGGGCGCCGCGGTCCGCAAGCCGGAGCGGCTGCACGTCGTCCGGCTCGAGGAGGCCACGCCGATGGACGTCTGGAAGGCCTTCGGCAAGGCCGTCGGCTTCGGTACGGCGTCGCTCGGCCTGGCCGGGGTCCCCGCCCCGGCCGGTGCCCGCCCGCTTGCGTCACTCGACGAGGCGCGCCACGAGATCGAGCGGCTGTCGCGCCGCAACCGCAGCCTCGAGCGCTGGCGCGAGGAGAGCGACCGGAAACGGAAGAAGCTCAAGCGCCGGCTGAAGGCCGACGCCGCCTGACCTGCAGGAATCCCCGGTCAACCGGGGATTCCTGTGGCTGATGGGACTCAGTGCGCCTTCCAGGCGTCCTCGTCGGCGGTGCGCTTGGTCACAGAGGCCGGCAGCTTGGCGTCGGCCAACTGCTGGATCGAGACCTCCTCGAACACCTCACGTAGTGAGGTCCGGGCGGCGATCCAAACGTGTTGGAGCACATGGGCGGTGTCGTTGTAGCTGACCGCCTCGGGCCGCAGGCCGTAGACCGACACCAGCGGCCCGTCGACGGCACGGATCACGTCGGCGACGGAGACCTCGGACGCCGCGCGTCCCATCCGCCACCCGCCTGACTGACCCCGCTGGGACATAACGACGCCCGCGCGGCGCAGGTCGGCGAGAATGGCCTGGAGGAAGCCGTGCGGGATCTCCTGAAGCCGGCCCAGCTCCTCGGCACTGACGGCGCGACCGTCCTCGCGTCCCGCCATCTCGATCAGGGCGCGGAGCGCGTAGTCGGACTTGGCGGAAACTCGCATGGATCCATTGTCTCAGATTTGTTGATCGGTTCACTTCACATGGGACCGTGCTTGCCCCGTGCAAGCACCCCCCGTATCATTAAGTTACCCGTGAGTAGGCCACTGCGGCTACGCACCTCGGGCACCTGCTATCAATGAAGAACGGTGGGATTGTGAGCCACTACAAGAGCAACCTGCGTGACATCCACTTCAACCTGTTCGAGCTCCTCGGGCGACAGGTTGTCCTCGGCGCCGGGCCATACAGCGAGATGGACGTCGACACCGCCAAGGAGATCCTGGCCGAGGTCGACCGGATCTCCCGCGAGGACCTCGCCGCGTCGTACGAGGACGGCGACCGCAACCCGCCCGTGTTCGACCCCGCGACCAACACCGCGCCGGTGCCCGAGTCGTTCAAGAAGAGCTACGACGCCTGGATGGAGGCCGGTTTCTGGAGCCTCGGCATCCCCGCCGACATCGGCGGCACCGAGGCGCCCGCGTCGCTCGTCTGGGCGACCGCCGAGCTGATCCTCGGCGCCAACACCCCGGTCTGGATGTACGGCGCCGGGCCGTTCTTCGGGTCGGTGGTCTTCCACAACGGCACCGAGCGCGACAAGAAGATCGCCGGCTTCATGGTGGAGCGTCAGTGGGGCGCGACCATGGTGCTGACCGAGGCCGACGCCGGCTCCGACGTGGGTGCCGGCCGGGCGAAGGCGACGGCCAACGACGACGGTTCCTGGAACATCACCGGCGTCAAGCGCTTCATCACCAGCGCCGAGTCGCAGCTCCAGGAGAACATCATGCACCTGGTGCTGGCGCGCCCCGAGGGCGTCGACGGCGTCGGTGGCCCGGGCACCAAGGGCCTGTCGCTCTTCCTGGTGCCGAAGTATCACTTCGACCACGAGACCGGTGAGCTCACCGGCGAGCGCAACGGCGCTTACGTCACCAACGTCGAGCACAAGATGGGCATCAAGGTCTCCAACACCTGTGAGGTCACCTTCGGTGACCCGCAGATCGGTGGCGGCGAGCCGGCCCAGGGCTGGCTGCTCGGCGAGGTGCACGACGGGATCGCGCAGATGTTCGACGTCATCGAGAACGCCCGGATGATGGTCGGCACCAAGGCCATCTCGACCCTGTCGACCGGCTACCTGAATGCGCTCGAGTACGCCAAGGAGCGCGTGCAGGGCCCCGACCTCACTCAGGCTGCCGACAAGACGGCGCCGAAGGTGACGATCACCCACCACCCCGACGTCCGCCGTTCGCTGATGACCCAGAAGGCGTACGCCGAGGGCATGCGCTCGCTGGTGCTCTACACCGCGTCGATCCAGGACCGGATCCTGCTGGCGGAGAAGGGCAGCGACGAGTACAAGACCGCCGCCGCTCTCAACGACCTGCTGCTGCCGATCGTGAAGGGCTACGGCTCCGAGCGCTCCTGGACCCTGCTCGGCACCGAGTCGCTGCAGACCCTCGGTGGCTCCGGCTTCCTGCAGGAGTACCCCATCGAGCAGTACGTCCGCGACGCCAAGATCGACACCCTCTACGAGGGCACCACGGCGATCCAGGGCATGGACTTCTTCTTCCGCAAGATCGTCAAGGACGGCGGCACCGCGCTCGGCGCCGTCGCCGCGGAGATCAAGGGGTTCATCGACGACGAGGCAGCCAACCCGGAGCTCAAGAACGAGCGCGCCCTGCTGGCCAAGGCTCTCGGCGACGCCAACTCCCTGGTGGGCCAGCTGGTCAACGACCTGATGAGCGCCGACGTCAACTCCGGCGGCGACCTCCGCAACATCTACAAGGTCGGCCTCAACACCAGCCGGTTGCTGATGGTGCTCGGCGACGTCGTCGTCGCGTGGCTGCTGCTCCGCAGCGCCGAGGTCGCTCTGGCCGCCCTCGCCGGCGACCCGGGCTCTGACAAGGCGTTCTACGAGGGCAAGGTCGCCGCGGCGCAGTTCTTCGCGGGCGAGGTGCTGCCGAAGGTGAGCGCCGACGTCGCGATCGCCCAGGCGACCAACCTTGCGATCATGGACCTCGACGAGTCCGCCTTCTGACCGGGCTGGTCTGAGTTCATCGCCGAGTCGGCTCTACTGATGTAGAGCCGACTCGGCGCAGTTTTTGGGGTCACACGAGCCGGCTCGGCGGTCTTCGAGGGGTCAGAAGAGCCGACTCGGCGGCGGCGTGGACTGCCCGGGTGAGGCGGGCGAGGGCGGGGGAGTCGAGCCGCCAGCGCTGCCAGAACAGGGGTACGTCGACCCGGTTGTCCTGATCGCGGCCGGGCAGCCGGACGAGCGCGCCGGACTCCAGGTCGGGTAGCAGCTGCGGCTCGGGCACGAGGCACCAGCCGAGCCCGCGACGGGCCGCCTCGTGGAAGTCGGTCGAGGTCGGCACCTGATGCACCGTCCGGGCGGTGACGCCGCGGCGCGCCAGGATTTCGTGCTGGAGCGCGTCCTTCTCGTTGAACATCACGACCGGCATCCGCTCCCAGTCGATGCTCCGACCGCGCCGCCAGCGGTCGACCAGCGCCGGCGATGCGGCGGCGCCGTACCGCAGCACGCCGAGCGGCTCGACCGCGCAGCCCTGCACGGCGCTCGGGTCGCTCGTCACGGCGGCGAGCACGTCGCCGCTGCGGAGCAGGTCGGCGGTGAACGCCTGGTCCTCGACCCGGAGGCGCAGCGGGGTCCCGTCCCAGCCGGCCGCGGCCGACAGCACGTCCCGGAACCAGGTCGCCAGCGAGTCGGCGTTGACCGCGACGGCCAGGCTGACGACGTGGTCGGCGTCGTCGACGGCGAGCCGTGCCTCGTCGTACAGCAGCCGGGTCTGCCGGCCGAGCCGCACGTACGCCGCGCCGGCGTCGGTCGGCCGGCACGGCGTGGTCCGGCTGACCAGCACCTGCCCGGCGACCGACTCGAGGGCGCGGATCCGCTGACTGATTGCGCTGGCCGTCACGTGCAGCGCTTTGGCAGCCGCCTCGAACGAGCCCTGGTCGGCGATCGCCACGAGCGCGTCCAGCTGGGCGGGCTGCGGCGACATGAAGCAAGTCTAATGGATCCGAAGAAACATTCGCTGGTCTGATGATCGGTCGAACCCTACGGTCGATGCGTGACCACCGCTGCTGCCGCCGGCCTGCTGACCGGCCTGTCCCTGATCATCGCGATCGGGGCGCAGAACGCGTTCGTGCTGCGGCAGGGCCTGGCCCGGCAGTACGTCGGACCGGTGGTGGCTGTGTGTGCGCTCTCCGACGCGGCCCTGATCGCGGCCGGAGTCACCGGCATCGGCGCCATCGTGGAGCACGCGGGGTGGGTGCTCGAGGTCGTCCGGTGGCTCGGCGTCGCCTTCCTGGTGACCTACGGGGTGATGTCGCTGCTGCGTGCCCGGCGCCCCGACACCCTCGAGGCAGCCCGCGCGGGCGCCCCCTCCCGCAGGTCGGCGGTCGGTCGGGCGCTCGCGCTGACCTACCTCAATCCGCACGTCTACCTCGACACCGTGCTGCTGCTCGGCTCGATCGCGAACCAGCAGGGCGGCGGCGACCGTTGGTGGTTCGCCCTCGGCGCCGGGGTGGGGAGCGTGGTCTGGTTCACCGGCCTCGGGTACGGCGCGGGGGCCTTCCAGCGCCTGCTCGCGACGCCGCGCGCGTGGCAGGTGCTCGACGTGCTCATCGGGCTGACGATGTTGGCGATCGCCCTCTCCTTGGCCCTGAGCTGATCTAGAGTCCGGCCCGTGCCACGCCGCGTCTGCCTCGTCGTGGGTGCGATGCTGCTCGCGCTGCTCGCGCCGACGGTGCCCGCCGCCGCGGCCTACCCGGACCCGATCCTCACCAGCGAGAAGTCCGGCGACCCGAGCATCGTCGAGACCCGGAACGGGCGGGTCCTGGTGACCACGGGGCCGCTGGTCCGACGGGCGCGCTGGGATCGGCGCGACGGGTGGCGATGGATCAGACCGGCGCTCGCCCGGCTGCCGCGCTGGGCGATCGACGACGGCGACGTCTGGGCCGCCGACCTGGCCCGGATCGACGGCCGCTGGGTGCTCTACTACGCGGTCCGGGTCGCCGGGCTCGGCAGGGGCGGTCGGTGCATCGGGACGGCGACCGCGCCCACGGCGTACGGCGCGTTCCGGCCGGTCCATGCCCGCCCGCTGGTCTGCTACCGGCGGGCCCGCACGCCGCTCGCCCACGACACGGTGCCCGACTCGCCGAACCTGCCGCACCGCGGCGTCATCGACCCGTCCTTCTTCCGGGACGACGACGGGACGCCGTACCTCCTCTACAAGACCGACCGGCTCCCGTCGTCGATCCGACTCCTGCCGCTCGGCCCCCGCGGCCTGGCGCCGGCCGAGGACGCGACGAGCATCGAGCTGGTGCGGGCCAGCTGGGTGATGGAGAACCCGGCCGTGCTGCGACGCGGCGACAGCTACCACCTCTTCACGTCGGAGGACATCTGGTCGAAGTGCAGCTATCGCACGGTCTGGCGCCGGTCGGCCGACCTCGCGACCTGGCCGGTCCGGCCGCGCCGGGTGCTGCTGTCGCACGCGACGACCGGTGGCTTGTGCGGACCCGGCGGCGCCGACGTGCTGGTGGCCGACGCCCGGCCGCTCCTCTACTTCCACGGCTGGGTGCGCGACGACAACGGACGCCCGCCCGAGCCGCCGTTCGTCGCCGGCGGTCGCGGGCCGAACGCGCACCGGGTCCTCTACGGCGCCCGGCTGCGGTTCGCCGACGACGTGCCCCGCGTTGCCCGGTACCTGTCCCGCTGAGGCCACCGGACCTGAGTAGCGGTGCTCAGGCGCTTCGACTGGTGCACCCTCACGCTGGAGACATGAGCCCCCGGATCGCCGTACTCCCCGCCCTGGTCCTCGCCGCGACGAGCTGCGTCGGCTGCGCGTTGACCAGCCACGACGACGAGGCCTTCCAGCTGGGCGACGAGCTCGCGGCGCTGCCCGGTGTGGAGCGGGCCGATGTCGTACGGCGACCTGCCCGTCACCGTGGACGCACGGGTCCGGCTTCGCTGACTCGTCGTTACCATCGCCCGCATGAACGATGCCGAGCGACTCGCGACGTACGTCGAGACCTGGTGGCAGGCGATCGGTGACCTCACCGCCCTCCTCGACTCCTTGCCCGACGACGCGTGGTCGGTGCCGACGGACCTCGCCGGCTGGGACGTCAAGGCGGTCGCCGCCCACGTCGCGCACCTCGAGAGCCTGCTGGCCGGCGGGCCCGAGGAGACGGCCGACATCGGCGACCCGCCGCACGTGACCGGGCCGATGGGCCAGTTCACCGAGATCGGCGTCGTCACCCGTCGCGACCGAGAGCCCGCATCGATCGCGGCAGAGATCCGGTCCCACGCCACGGTCCGGCACGAGGCCCTGCTCGCCGACCCGCCCACCGACCCGGCCGCGCCGGCGCCGGGCCTGTTCGGCCTGATCGGCTGGAACCAGCGGACCCTGCTGCGCAACCGGCCCCTTGACGTGTGGATGCACGAGCAGGACATCCGCCGCGCCGTGGGCGTTCCGGGTGGCATGGACAGCGCGCCGGCGCGGCACACGGCCGACTACCTCAGCGAGTCGTTCGGGTTCGTGGTCGGCAAGAAGGTCGGGCCGGCTCCCGGCACGACAGCGGTGCTCGAGGTCGAGGGCAGCCCGGTCGTGGCGGTCGAGGTCGATGAGTCGGGCCGCGGCCAGCGGCTGGCGGAGATCCCGGCTCAGCCGACCGTCCGGCTGACCATGGACCGGGAGAGCTTCATCGTGCTGGCCGGTGGCCGGCGTGCGGCCGCTCCGGGGGCGGTGAAGATCGAGGGCGACCAGGACCTCGGCGAGCAGATCGTCGCGAAGCTCGGGACCACTCCGTGAGCCGGGCCGCCTGGCGGGTCTCCGACATCCCCGACCAGACCGGCCGGACAGTGGTGGTCACGGGTCCGACGATCGGCGGTCTCGGGCACTACACCGCGCTCGAGCTGGCGAGAAAGGGCGCCCGGGTCGTGCTCGCGGGACGTACCCCCGCCAAGGTGGACGAGACGGTCGCAGCGATCCGGAAGCAGGTCCCCGAGGCCGAGCTCGACACCCTGCAGCTCGACCTGGCCAGCCTCACATCCGTGCGCAAGGCGGCGGCCGCAACCGCCCGGCTCGGCGCGATCGACGTCTTGGTCAACAACGCGGGGGTGATGGGGACGCCGTACTCGCGCACCGAGGACGGCCTCGAGCTGCAGATGGCGACCAACCACTTCGGCCCGTTCCTCCTCACCGGCCTGCTGCTCACGCAGCTGGTGGCGAGCGGCGACGGTCGCGTGGTCACGGTGTCCTCGATCATGCACACGACGGCGCCCGGGGCGCCGCTCGGTGACCCCCGCACCAAGGAGGGCCGGTACTTCCGGTGGCCGGTCTACGGCCAGAGCAAGCTGGCCAACCTGTTGTTCACGAGCGAGCTCGACCGACGGCTCCGGGACGCTGACGTACCGGTCCGCGCGCTGGCGGCACACCCGGGCTTCGCGGGCACCCACCTGGTTGCCAACGGGCAGACCGGTCGGTCCCGCGGCGGGATCGCGACGATCCTCGACGCCGCGGTCAAGGCGGTCTCGCAGTCCGCGGCGGCCGGTGCTTGGCCGTCGCTGATGGCCGCGACGGCCGACCTGCCCGGCGACACCTACTGCGGACCCGGCGGGCTCGGGCAATACGCCGGCGCGCCGCAGGTCGTCGGTCGCACCCCGCTCGCGCGCAACGCCGGGGCCGCCGCGAGGCTGTGGGACATCAGCGAGGAGACGGTGGGAATCCGGTACCCGTAGCCGGGGGTGCGGCAGTCGCCGTACAGTTTCGCGCCATGACGTTGCAGGACCGCTTGATCGAGCTGGTCGCGACCCGGGGTGCCGACGTCGTCGATGATCCTGCGGAGTTCCGGGCTGCTCTCGACGACTACCTCACCGACGAGGAGATCACGCCGGGCGACCGGAACGTGCTGACCGACGCGGTCCGGCTGGGCGCCGTACGGCGACTGCTCGACCTGCTCGACCACGGCAGCGATCCCCGGTCCGCCGTGGCCGAGGCCGGGACCGCCCTCGCCAGCGAACGCGGCTCCGACGACCCGCGGCGATCGATGCGCGCGACCGCACTGTTGGGTTTCGCGGTCGGCCGCATCGACGCCGCGGTGCTGCAGTCGTTCCCCGAGGTGGCCAGCACCGGCGCCCCGCCGCCGCCGCCGCTGTCCCCGGCCGCGCCGGCCGACCCCACTCCGCCCGACCTGGGACCGACCCGGGACCTGACGACCGGTGGCGAGCCCACGGACCGGTCGTCCGGTCGGCGGCGCTGGCGACCGTACGTCGCTGTCGGCGTGGTCCTGCTGCTGGTCGTCGCCGGCACGGCCACCTGGTGGCTGGCGCTCCGTGGCCAGTCGCCGGAGGACGGCGTCGAGAAGTGGTTCGACGCCCGCTCCTGCGAGGACCTGGCGGAGCGGAGCACTGGGCCGGCCCTGGAGGAGATCCAGGCCGGGATCGACCTCGGCGACGGGGGTTGGTGCGCGACCTTCCAGGAGTACTCCTGGGACTACCAAGTGACCAGCTCTGAGGAACGTGGCGAGAGCGCCACCGTCGAGGTGGAGGGGACCCAGCAGTACGACGGCCCGCTCGAGGACGAGCCGGACGAGCAGGACTTCACCGCGGAGATCGACCTGCGTCTCGTCGACGACGAGTGGCTGGTCTCCCAGGCCGACCTGTCCTACGACGACGAGTAGCCGCCAGATCACTCGGATGCAGCATCCGCAGCCGATCGCCCGAATCCTCTTCGACCTGACCGAGCCGATCTCGCTGGTCAACTTCTTCGCCGAGGAGCCCGACGAGGCGATGGCGGAGCTCGGCTTCCGCAACTACTGGGACGGCTACTTCGCCGGACGCGCTGCGCCGCTCGGCAGGGTCCCGGCCGAGGTGGTCCACGCGGCCTTCACAGCTTCGCCGAGGGTGAGGTCGCCCGCCACTCCCATGGTCTGGGACACGACGACACCCGAGGCTGCCCATGCCGCGCGGGAGCGGGGTTGTGTAGCGGCGCTCCGCAGGATTCTCGGTGACCTCGTCGAGACGCCCGCGCTCGCGCGCGCCGCCGACATTCTCGCCACGGCCTCGACCAGCGCCCCGACGGAGGGTCGGGTCATGTACGCCGGGCTCCGCACGCTCCCCATGCCCGGGGAGCCGGCCGGCTGCGGGAAACCGGGTCGCAGTAGGACGCTGTCGGCTCGATGCCCCTCAGCTGCCGCCCGGCACCGCCCTGGGGGTTCGGCAACACCGTCGAGGAGGTCACCGACGCTCTCTATGACCAGCTCACGAGCGAAGAACGCGAGCTCGTCACGCGTGGCGAGCTCCTTCAGAACCCGCGAGATCGCGTTGCAACCGGTGATCGACCTCAACCAGAGTCACGCTGTGAACGGCTATGAGCATCCGGCGCTGGTCAAGCACCGCACGCTGCTGCGAATGCTCGGCGATGCGTTCCCGCACTCGACGAACATCGGATACCGGCGCCTCGACCACGATCATCCGAGGCCGTACGTGCCTCCCGACCGCGGTGGACCACCGGGGGAGTCCGGCGACCACAGCGATGCTCCCCTGACGTCGAAGCGCGCCGCGACCGGATCGTGTCGCAGGCCATCGAGCTGTTCGCGGAACGCACGGCGACGGCAACCACGATGGAGCACACCGCGGCGGCGGGGGTAGCGCCGGCGACCGGGGACCGGCATTTCCGCATCGAGATGGTGGCACCACCGCCTCGACCTTGACGATCGGTCAGGTCAGCCGAGCAGTCGGGGTGGCGCGAGGCGGCATCCACCGAGAGATCTACTCCAGCCCGCGTGTCGAGTACCACCCCGGCGCGAACGACGAGGCGCTCGGGAGTACTCGGCTGCGTAAGCGAGTACCTCCGGGCGCCTCGACACGTCTAGGTCTATCGGAGACTCGCGCAGACCACAACGATGCTTGAAACGGCAACTTCGTGCCGCCCGGCGGACGGTCAGCGACCGCGCGGGCCGTACGCCGGGTCGGACTTCTTGAACGCGGCCTCCCGGGCGGCCTTCGTGTTGCGGGCGGCGAGGAGGAACGCCTGCTCGAAGCGCTCGCGGGCGAAGGTACGACGGGTCGAGCCGTGGTAGCTGTCGTTGAAGAGTCGCTTGGCGGCGGCCAGGGCGTCCGGGGACTTGGCCGAGAGCTCGACCGCGAGGCGTTGGGCGCCGGCGAGCGGGTCGTTGTCGAGCTTGGTGACGAGCCCGAGCTCCGCTGCGCGGCTGCCGTCGAAGATCTCGGCGGTCATCGTCAGGAGCTTGGCTTGGTCGATGCCGACCAGCTCGGACAGGCTACGGACGCCGGACATGTCGGGGATCAGGCCCCACTTGCCCTCGAGCACCGACCAACGTGAATCGGGCGTCGCGATCCGGAAGTCCGCCGCCAGCGCGATCTGCAGGCCGCCGCCGAGGCAGTGGCCGTGGACGGCGGCGATCACCGGCACCGGGACCCGGCGCCACGCCCAGCAGGCTTCCTGGAACAGGTTGGTGCCCCGCCACGGCAGCGGCACGAACGCCTTCGCGATGCCGGCCGGGCTCTTCATCACGCTGGCGAAGTCGAGGCCCGCGCAGAACGCGTCGCCCTCTCCGGAGATGACGACCGCGCGCAGGTCCTTGTCGCTGCGCAGGGTGTGCGCGGTGGTTGCCAGGTCCTGGAGGATCGGCAGGGTCAGGGCGTTGAGCTTGTCGGGCCGGTCCAGCCGCACGTGGGCGATGCCGTTCTCGGTCGTGCAGGACACGTTCCTCATGGCTGAATACTACCCGCAGGTAACTTACGGGTCTCGATACGTCCGGCGCAGAGCGCTCGAGCTACTCGACCACCGGATGGACCTGCTGTCCGCCGATCCAGGCCGAGCCGGGGGTGTACGCCGCGAACGCGGTCTCGATGTCGAGCGCCTGCTCGGGCAGGAAGGGCTCGCTGCCCGCTCGTACGAATCCGGTCGAGGTACTCCGGCTGGCTGCCCAGGTCGCTCAGGTCGCAGTGGATGCGTTCGAGCCCGCCCTGCACCGCGTGGCCGCGGGCATCCACGAAGCCAGGGCTCAGCAGACCGCCAGCGACATCGACGACGCGAGCGTTCTGGAAGACGACCGTCATGGGGTCAGCGTGCCAGCACCCGCGGGAGGGTCAGCCGTGGAAGCGGATCTCGTGGGCGTCCTCGTCGTACTCGACCAGGCCGAGGTCGACCTCGTAGGTGCCATCGGCCGAGGGGCCGGGGCCGTCGAAGTCCTCGGGGCACTCCTCAGCGGTCGCCTCGCGCTCGACCGTGCCGGTGGCGGGGTCGACGATGTTGCCGCCGAGGTCGTCGCAGACCTGCAGGGTGCCGTCGTCGAGGACGGCCAGCTCGAGCGATCCGTAACCCGGGCCGTGCTGCCACAGGACCGATCCATCGGTGTCGTACGCCGTCGCCGCCGAGTCCGCCTCGAGGTCCCACGACGTCGCGACGATGACGACATCGTCCGCGGCGATGGCGCCGGTGACGTCCCAGTCGTCCGCGACGGGGGCCGTCCAGATGACGGGCGCGTCGGTCGTCGCCACGTCGTCGGCGTTCATGTCGGTCGAGTTCTGGCACGCCGTCGCGGCGAGCGCGAGCACGGCAAGCGGGAGGAGCGGCTTCAGCAGGTGGGTCTTCATGGACGCCACCGTCCCCGGTCCGCCGGTCGGTCATGCCGGCCGGCGACCGGAATCGTTCTCGAGAACGATCAGGCAGCGGGGACGTACTCCGGCTGCTTGGCCTTGCGCTCGAGCAGCTTCAGCATCACGCGGCGCTTCCGCTTGTCGGCGGTGCTGATCTTGTAGAGGGCGACCAGCTGCTGCGGCAGGTTCTTGGCGTTGGTGGTGGCGAGCCAGCCGTTGGGGAACGACAGCCGGACCACCTTGTGCCATGCGGAGTAGACCTGCGGGACCAGCGGACGGCTGAGGTAGTTCAGCTCGTACTTCTCGAAGAGCTCCCGCACCTTCGGAGCCACCTCGGCGTACCGGTTGCTCGGCAGGTCGGGGAACAGGTGGTGCTCGATCTGGTGCGAGAGGTTGCCGCTCATGACGTGCAGCGCCTTGGAGCCCGAGATGTTGGCCGAGCCGAGCATCTGGCGGACGTACCACTCGCCGCGGCTCTCGCCCTCGATCGACGTGCGCTCGAAGGTCTCGACGCCCTCCGGGAAGTGGCCGCACATGATGATCGAGTGGCTCCACAGGTTGCGGACCACGTTGGCGGTGAAGTTCGCGACCAGCGTGGGGACGAACGAGCCGGTGGGGATCGACAGGGCCGGGTGGACCAGGTAGTCCTTCGTGGCCTGCTTGCGGACCTTCTGCAGCACGTTCTTCGCGGCGGCCTTGAACTCCGGGCTGCGCTTGTCCTTGGGAGTCTTCAGGTTCTTGCCGAGCTCGAGGTCGTAGGCCGCGATGCCGTACTCGAAGAAGCAGGCGTTGACGAAGTTCCAGGCCGGCTGCAGCAGGAAGAACGGGTGCCACCGCTGGTCCTCGTCGACGCGCATGATGCCGTAGCCGAGGTCGTTGTCCTTGCCGACGACGTTGGTGTAGGTGTGGTGGAGCTCGTTGTGCGAGTGCTTCCACTGCTCGGACGGCGAGGCCATGTCCCACTCCCAGGTCGTGGAGTGGATCTTCGGGTCGCGCATCCAGTCCCACTGGCCGTGCAGGATGTTGTGGCCGATCTCCATGTTCTCGAGGATCTTGGACACCGAGAGGCCGACGGTGCCGGCGACGAACGCCGGCGGGAAGATGCTGCCGAGCAGGACGGCGCGGCTGCCGAGCTCGAGGTAGCGCTGGGTCTTGATCATCCGGCGGATGTAGGCGGCGTCGGCCTCTCCGCGGCTGTCGAGGATCTCCTGGCGGATCTCGTCGAGCCGGACGCCGATCGCTTCGATGTCCTCGGGGGTCAGGTGGGCGATCGGGTTGACGGGCTTCTTGGTCAAGGCAGTCATGGGTGTCTCCTGATGGGGATCAGTGATCGAGGTGGCAGTCGCCGGCAGCGGCGCTGATGCAGGTCTGGATCTTCACGCCGCCGGGAGCGGTCTCGCCGGGCACGGCGACGGTGATCGCGCCGTTGCGGAGGTCGCGGATCACGCCCTCCTTCATCGGCAGGACGCAGCCCATGCAGATGCCCATCCGGCAGCCGCTGGGCATGATGACGCCTGCCGCTTCGGCGGCGTCGAGGATCGGGGTCGAGCCGTCCGCGTCGACGACGGTGCCGTCCGCGAACGCGACGATGCCGCCCGCGCCCGCTGCGCCGTCGCGGGCGACCAGGGCCGTGCGGAACCGCTCCGTGTTGAGGGTCTGCCCGCGGGCGTCGTACCACTCCTCGAGGGCGTCGAGGAGACCGCTCGGGCCGCACGCGTACGCCGCGCGCGTGCCGATGTCGGGCACCAGCGCCTCGAGACGGGCCAGGTCGAGCAGCCCGTCGCGGTCGTCGAAGTGCTCGACGAGGCGGAGGTGGCCGGCGGCGGCGTGCGCCCGCAGCTCGTCCTTGAAGATCGAGTCGGGCTCGGCCTGGTTGACGTGGACGAGGGTGATGTCGGTGACGGGCCGCGCGGCCTTCGAGAACAGGTTGCGCAGCATCCCGATGACGGGGGTGATCCCGGAGCCGGCGGTGACGAGCAGCAGCTGCTGCGGGATCGGCATCGGCAGCACGAAGTCGCCGGCGGCCTGCTGGAGGTGCACCATCTGACCGCGGCGCGCCTTGTGCACGAGGTGGTTCGAGACGACGCCGTCCGGGATCGCCTTGACGGTGATGCTGATGTGGCCGTCGGGCCGGGGGCCGTGGGTCAGCGAGTAGCAACGGAACTGGCGCACACCGTCGACGTCGATGCCGACCTGGAGGTACTGGCCCGGCTCGTGCCCGAGCCAGTCGCGCCCCGGCTTGATGACGATCGTCGCCGCGTCGGCGGTCTCGGGCCGGACGGCCACGATCCGGCCGCGCAGGTCGGTGCCCGAGCGGAGCGGGTGGAAGCCGTCGAGGACGTCGTCGAGGCTCAGCGGGGTCACCGCGGCCTCGGCCACTGCGCGCAGGCGGCGGCGCAGGCCGCTCGGGCCGCTCCGGACCAGGAAGGGTGTGGATAGGGAACTCACAACACCCAGACTTCCTGATCTGGGCGGTAAGGTCATGACTGCCGATGGTGAATCTGAGCCCAGTTTTTATGCGTAGCGAACAAAGGAGATCTGGTGGCGCGTCGATCTGTGGCACTGGACCTGCCGCCCGAGGCCACGGTCGCGATGCGCGCCGCGCTCCCCACCGTCGCCGACGACGTGGTGGCCGCGGTCATCGACGAGGTGCCCAGCTATACCGATGCGTTCAGCGGCCCGATGGGCGAGACCATCCGGTCGGCCGTCCGGCTCGCCCTCGGTGGCTTCCTGTCGTTGGCCGAACAGCGCGGGAGCGGGCAGCGGTCGCCGACCGCGCCGGCGATCGAGGGGGCCTACCAGCTCGGGAGGGGCGAAGCCCGCAGCGGCCGGAGCTCGGAGGCGCTGCTCTCGGCCTATCGGATCGGCGCCCAGGTCGCGTGGCAGCGGCTCGCGGCGGTGGCGCTCGACAACGGGGTGGACGCCACGACGATGGCGGCGTTCGCGCAGGCCGTGTGGGCCTACATCGACGAGCTCTCGGCGACCAGCGCGGCCGGACACGGCGACGAGTCCGCCACGGCCGGCCGGGTCCGGCAGCGACTGCTGGACCGGATCGCACAGCACCTGCTCGCCGGCGCTCCCGAGGCGACGGTCGCCGCTGCGGCGGAGCGGGCCGAGTGGCCGACGCCGAAGACGCTGACCGCGGTGATCGTGCCGGAGTCCCAGGTGGGTTCCGTGCTGCAGCTGGTCCACACGGCCACGCTGCAGGCGACGGACCTGCCGGACCTCGACGCGACTGTGCTGCTGCTGGTGCCCGACAACCACGGCCGTCGGCGAGCGCCGCTGCTCCGGGCCGTCGAGGGTCGGAGCTGTCTGGTGGGCCCGGCCCGACCCTGGCTGCAGGTGCGGTCGTCGTACGACCGGGCCCGGAGGGCACAGGAGCGGGGCCTCACCGAGGACACCGAGGTCCACCTGCCGGAGCTGGTGCTGACCGCCGATCCCGAGGCGCTGGCCGACCTGCGGTCGGCGGCATTGGCCCCGCTCGCCGACCTACGACCGGCGAGTGCGGCCAAGCTGGCGGAGACCCTGCGCGCCTGGCTGCTGCACCAGGGCCGGCGCGACGACATCGCCGCAGCCCTGTTCGTGCACCCGCAGACGGTGCGTTACCGGATGGCCCAGCTGCGCGAGCTCTTCGGCGACCGGCTGGAAGACCCGCAGAGCGTGCTCTCGCTGACGATCGCCCTCGGCGTCGAGCCCGGCCCGGCGTCTTCTGGGTAGCCCGGGGGGCTACGGTGCGCACATGCGCCAAGGCCCTGCCGCCGTCCTGCTGACCCTCGCCCTGGCGGGCACCGCCGTGGTCGCGACCACGACCGCGGAGGCGGGCGCCGGTCCGCAGCCGCGACGCGTGGCTGCGCAGGTCGACATCACCCCGCCCGTCATCGAGTGGGGGGAGTGTCCCTATCACGAGGCTCCCGTCGAGTGCGCCACGGTCGCGCTGCCGCTCGACTACGACGACCCGACGGGGCCGACGACGGACATCGGGGTGCTGCGGGTGCCGGCCCTCGGCGAGAAGATCGGGACCTTGTTCGTGAACCCGGGCGGGCCCGGCGGCTCCGCGACGGAGTTCGCGCCGTACGCCGGCCGGTTGATCGGGCCGGGAGTGCAACGACGCTTCGACGTCGTCGGCATCGACCCCCGGGGCGTGCACACCAGCGGCACGTCCTGGTGTCGTGTCGGCAGCGGGACGTCGCGCTTCTTCGGCTACCCGGTCACCCGGGCGGAGACGCGGAGCCGGCTGCGGACGGACCGCGCGATCAACGAGGGCTGTGCCGAGCGCCGGTCGGCGATCGTCGACCACGCCTCGACGGCCGACGTCGCGCGCGACATGGACGTGATCCGGCAGGCGCTCGGCGAGGAGCAGCTCAGCTACTACGGGATCTCGTACGGCAGCCTGCTCGGCCAGACGTACGCCGCGATGTTCCCCGACCGGGTGCGCGCGCTGATCATCGACGGCGTCCTGAACCCGATCGAGTGGACGTCCGGCAACGATCCCTCGCTGCCGATGACCTACCGGCTCCGCAGCGGACGAGGCGCCTACGAGGCGCTCACCAGCGCGCTGGTCGAGTGTGACCGGGTCGGACGGACCCGTTGCCCGATCGCGGGGCACGCCAACGAGACCTGGTTGCGCGTCGTACGCAAGGCCCGCGCGGGCGAGCTCCGGATCGGCCGCTCGCGGATCAACCTGCAGGACCTGGTCAGCCAGGCACTCTGGTCGTTGTACTCGAGCTCCTCGATCCCCTACCTCACCGAGTTCCTGGCCGCGGTCGACCCGGGCCACCCGGCGTCGCGGACGGCGTCGGACTCGGCCGAGCAGGCATGGGCCCGGCTGGTGCGGATCCGTGCCGCGCGCGACGAGATCGGCCCTTACCAGTGGGGCGACGTCCCTCGGCCGGTCCAGCACCGCGACGCGCAGGCGGCGTTCCGCCATTACGTGCAGTTCGAGAGCGTGATCTGTGGCGATGCCGTGAATCCCGGCACTCCCCGCACCTGGGTCGGCACCAGTGCACTGGCCGACCACCGGCAGCCGTGGTTCGGCCGCCGCTGGACCTGGGCGTCGTCGGTCTGCGCGCAGTGGGCCGGACTGTCCGGCGAGGACGCGTTCCGCGGGCCGTGGGCGACGACGACGTCGTACCCGCTGCTGGTCGTCGGCAACGCCCACGACCCGGCGACCCCGATCAGTGGTGCTCGCGCAGCCAACCGGCTGTTCGCCGACTCGGTCCTGCTGCTGATGAACGGGTGGGGCCACGGAGCGCTCGGCGACAGCGACTGCGTGTCGTCGTACATGGCGGCGTACCTGATCCACCGCGCCCTGCCCAGGGCGGGCACGGTGTGCCGCGCCAACCGGGGACCTTTCGCCGGCCGTCGGTGACCGGGCCTAGCCGCGGTGGGTGACCCCGCCGGCGACGACGGTCAGGGCGACCGCGGGCCGGGTGTCGGTCAGCGGGTCCGAGTCGAGCGCGACGAGGTCGCCCGGTGCGCCCACGCGGAGGGCGGTGCGGCCGTCGACCGAGGCCGCCAGCGCCTCGCGGCGGGTGAGGGCCTGCTCGGCGTGCCAGGCCGGACGGTCGTCGCCGGTCCGGCGGACGGCGGCGTCGATCGCGAGCCAGGGGTCGAGCGGGGAGACCGGGGCGTCGGAGCCGAGAGTGATCGGCACCCCGGCCTCGAGCAGCCAGCGGAAAGCGAAGCAGCGATCGGCGCGATCCGGCCAGATCTGCTCGGTGAGGTCGCGATCGTCGACCAGATGGTGGGGCTGGACGCTCGCACGCAACGGCAGCCGGGTCATCCGTACGACGTCGTCGCGCGCTACCAGCTGCACGTGCTCGATGGAGCCGCGGGCGCCCGTGCGTTCGTACGCCGTCAGCGCGGCGCCGACCGCGGCATCGCCGATGGCGTGGGTCGCGACCTCGAGGCCGGCCGCACGGGCGCGGGCCTGGAGGTCGGTGAGCTCGGCCAGGCTGAGGTTGGGCTCGCCGACCGGGTGCTCCCGACACCAGGCCGTGCCGGTGTTGAGGGAGCCGTCGCTGATGATCTTGAGCGGCCCCAGTCGGAGTCGGTGGTCGTCCGGCAGGAGCGGGTCCCCAGTGCGGAGCCGCGAGGCGATCACGTCGTCGAGCTGGCCCTCGTAGAACCCGGTGCGCACGCGGAGCAGGTCGGCGCCGGCTGACCAGCGCTCCCGCCAGCCGTCGGGAGTGTCGCCGAACTCGAGGTCGACCACGCCGACGACGCCGAGTGCTGCGGCCCGCTGCTGGGCGGCCCGGTAGGTCGCCGCTTCGTCCTCGTCGGGCGTGAGGTGGTCGAGCAGGTTGTAGACCGCGAACCACTCGTCCTCGCGGACCATGTCGTCGCGGACCGGCAGGCCGAGCGCCGCCTGGGCTGCCGAGCTGAGCCAGGCGTGGTGCCCGTCGCCCGCTATGAGGACGACCGGCGTCGTCGGCGCGATCGCGTCGAGCTCGGCGACGGTGCCCTGCCGCGGCCACGGGGTCGGTCGGTGCCCCCAGCCGATCACGGGGTTGCCGGGTGCCGCTGCCAGCCGTTCCGCGACGAGGGCGAGCGCATCCTCGGCGGAACCGGCCGGACCGGTGTCGAGCCGCGCGGCGCTGCGGGACCACTGCCCGAGGTGCACGTGGCTGTCCCACAGGCCCGGCATCACCCAGCGACCGGCGGCGTCGTACTCATCGACGCCCGGAGGGCGGGTGATCGTCGGTGCGACTTCGGTGATCACCCCGCCTTCGACGAGCACGTCAATGGGAGCTCCGGGCGCACCCTCGACCAGCGGCACCGGTCGGGCGTTGCGGATCAGCAGGTGGGTCACGAGGTGACCGTACGGCCCCGGTGTGCGACCGGTCAGGCTTGCAGGGTGGCGATCGCGTCGGCGATGGCGAGGGTGCGCTCGGCCGACTCGACGTGGAGGTTCTCGACCATCCGGCCGTTGTACGTGACGACCCCCGAACCGGTCGACTTGCGCGCGTCCTCCCAAGCCTGGATCAGGCCGCGGGCGTCCTCGACGGCCTCGGCGGACGGGGCGAAGCCGTCGTTGGCGCCCTCGACCTGGCCGGGGTGGATGAGGGTCTTGCCGTCGAAGCCCATCTGGCGGCCCTGCTCGACCTCGGCGAGGAACCCGTCGAGGTTCTTCACGTCGTTGTAGACGCCGTCGATGATCACGATGCCGGCGGCGCGGGCGGCCAGCAGGGCGAGGCCGAGGCCGGTGAGCACGGGCTGGCGGCCAGGAACGTGCTCGGCGTACAGCTCCTTCACCAGGTCGTTGGTGCCCATGACGAAGCCGGTCAGCCGGTCGGAGGCCTGCGCGATCGAGAGCGCGTTGAGCATGCCGATCGGCGTCTCCACCATCGCCCACAGCGTGGTTTTCTCGGGCGCCCCGGCGGCTTCGAGGGCGGCGACGAGCTGCCTCACCTCCTCAGCGGAGTTCACCTTGGGCACGAGCACGACGTCCGGGCCGGCCGATGCGGCCGCCTTGATGTCGTCGTCGTGCCACTCGGTGCCGATGCCGTTGACGCGGATGATCAGCTCGCGCCGGCCGTAATCGCCCGACTGCACCGCGGCCGCGGCGGCCTCCCGGGCGCTGGGCTTGGCAGCCGGGGCGACGGCGTCCTCGAGGTCGAAGATGATCGCGTCGGCGGCGATGGTCTT
Organism: uncultured Actinomycetota bacterium; assembly: GCA_963846535.1. Lineage (GTDB taxonomy): Bacteria > Actinomycetota > Actinomycetes > Propionibacteriales > Nocardioidaceae > Nocardioides. Next base: position 86,192 of record CAWJWK010000008.1, on the reverse strand, counting down.
GGCCTTCTCGAGCGCCCGCTCGTTGGAGCTGGGCATGTAGAGGACCGAGCGCAGCGGCTTCATGCTGGATTCTTGGCGACTCACGGGGCCACCTCGATGGCGTCGTACTGGGCCTTGAGCTCGGGGTCGATCGCGGCGAGCTGCTCCGCGAGTGCCACGAGGACGAGGCACTGCTTGAGCGAGGCGTCGTCCTCCATCTTCCCGTCGATCATGACGGCGCCGGTGCCGTCACCCATCGCTGCGACGACGCGGCGGGCGTGCGCGATGTCGTCGACGCTGGGGGAGAAGACCCGGTTGGCGATGGCGATCTGCTTGGGGTGCAGCGACCAGGTGCCGACGCAGCCGAGCAGGAACGCATTGCGGAACTGGTCCTCGCACGCCACCACGTCGGCGATGTCGCCGAACGGCCCGTAGTACGGGTAGATCCCGTGCGTCGCGCACGCGTCGACCATCTTTGCGATCGTGTAGTGCCAGAGGTCCTGCTGGAAGATCGCGCGCTGCGCCTGGATTGGATCGATGCCCTCGACTGCGTCTTCTGGGCGGGGCGGGTCCTGGCGCACCAGGTAGCCGGGGTGGCCGCCGCCGACGCGCGTGGTCTTCATCTTGCGGTCCGCCGCTAGGTCGGCCGGGCCGAGCGAGAGGCCCTGCATCCGTGGGCTGGCGCCGCAGATCTCCTCGACGTTGGCGACACCGCGCGCGGTCTCGAGGATCGCGTGGATCAGGATCGGCTTGCTGACGCCGGCCTTCGCCTCGAGCTGCGCGAGCAGCCGGTCGACGTAGTGGATGTCCTCGGCGCCCTGCACCTTCGGGACCATGATCACGTCGAGCTTCTCGCCGATCGCCGGCACCAGCGTGGTGAGGTCGTCGAGCACCCACGGGCTGTCGAGCGAGTTGATCCGGGTCCAGAGCTGGGTCGGCCCGAAGTCGGTGCTCTGCGCGATCCTCACCAGCCCCTCCCGGGCAGCGACCTTGTTGTCGGCCTTGACCGCGTCCTCGAGGTTGCCCAGCAGCACGTCGACGGTGCCGATCATCCCCGGGACCTTGGCGGCCATCTTCTCGTTGCTGGGATCGAAGAAGTGGATGGCGCGGCTCGGGCGGGCCGGGATCTCGCGGAGCGGGGCCGGGGCACCGACGGCGAGCGGGCGGAAGAAGTCCTTGGCACTCTTGTGACTCACGTTTGGACAACCTACCGGCGGGTCACCGACGAGCGGTATGACGCATCTCTCGGCGAGACGTGGTGGGGGTGGGTCGCCGTACCCTCGCCGCATGACGCCGGACGAGGTCGACGCCTTCGCGCGGTCGCTGCCGGGCTGCAAGCGGAAGGGCACGGCGGCGCGACCGGCGTGGTACGTCGACAGCCGGCTGGTCGCGCGCCTGGTCGACCCCGGAGAGCTCGTGGTGCGCGCCTCCTTCGCCGGGCGCGAGCAGCTGGTCGCGGACCATCCTGAGACCTTCGGGGTCCCGCCCCGCTACGAGAAGCACTACAAGGTGCAGGCGCTGCTCAACGGCGATGCCACGGCCATCTGCGCCGCGATCCGGGCCGCGTGGGAGCTGCAGCGGCGCTGACCGCCGGGCCGCGGACATCGGCGGGCCCGCTCGCCGTACTGCTCGCCGACAGCCCGGAGTCGGCGCGCCTGCTCGTGGACACCGTCCGCTACCGGCTGGAGTGCGCGCGGTTCCTCGGGCTGGGCTGATCACTCCTCAGCGAGGTCAGAGGGAGACGTCCGCCCGGCGGTCGTCGTACGGCGAGCGCCGGCTGCCCGGGCGCGAGAACTGCTCGACGTAGAGCCGGGCGTAGAGGCCCTCGGGGTCGTCGAGCAGCTCCTCGTGGGTGCCCTGCTCGACGATCCGGCCGTCGGCGAGGCCGAAGATCACGTCGGCCGACTGGATCGTCGACAGGCGGTGGGCGATCGCGATCGTGGTGCGCGACCGGGTCGCCCGCTCGAGTGCCTCCTGCACCAGCCGCTCGGTCTCGGTGTCCAGGGCGGACGTCGCCTCGTCGAGGATCAGGATCTTCGGGTCCTTGAGCAGTACCCGCGCGATCGCGAGCCGCTGCTTCTCGCCGCCCGAGAGCCGGTAGCCGCGCTCGCCGGTGATCGTCTCGTAGCCCGCGGGGAAGCTCATGATCCGGTCGTGGATGTTGGCGTCACGGGCCGCGCGCTCGATGGCCTCGGCAGTTGCACCCGGGCAGGCGTAGGCGATGTTGTCGCGGATCGTGCCGTGGAAGAGATAGGGCTCCTGGGTGACCATGCCGACCGCGTCGGCGAGCGAGGAGAGGGTGAGGTCGCGGACGTCGTGGCCGTCAACGAGGATGGCGCCCTCGGTCACGTCGTAGAACCGCGGGACCAGGTAGGTGGCGGTCGTCTTTCCGGACCCGGACGGCCCCACGATCGCGGCGAGCTGGCCCGGCTCGACCACCAACGAGACGTCCTCGAGCGCCCAGCCGCTGGTCTCTCGGCGATCCTCGTCGGTGCCGATGCGCACGCCGCTGTCACCGAACCGGTCGTGGGTGATCGTGCCCGACAGCTCCCGCGGCTCGGGGTAGCGGAACGACACGCCCCGGAACTCCACCCGTCCGTGCATCGTGTCGTGGTCGAGCGCGACGGCGCCCTGGCGCTCGACGATCGCGGGCTCGAGGTCGAGGTACTCGAAGATCCGGCGGAACAGCGCGAGCGAGGTCTGGACGTCGAGGCTGACCCGCATCAGCTGGAGCAGCGGCATCTGCAGCCGGCCCTGCAAGGTCGTGAACGCGACCAGGGTGCCGGCGGTGAGGGTGTCGGCGCTGACGACCGACGAACCGGTGATGATCCAGCCCGCGACCAGGTAGATGAGCGCGGGTGTGATCGCGAAGAAGGTCTGCACGACGGCGAAGAACGTGCGCCCGGTCATCGCCTGCTCGACCTGGAGCCGGGTCTGCCGTCTGTTGGCCTCCCGGTAGCGGTCGACCTCCTGCGCCGAGCGGTTGAAGACCTTGGCGAGCAGGATGCCGGAGACGCTGAGCGCCTCCTCGGTGATGGCCGTCATCTCCGAGAGGGACTCCTGGGTGCGCCGCGCCAGCCGCTGCCGGCGCCGGCCGACCCGCAGCTGGAGCCACACGAAGAGCGGCATCAGGATCAGGGTGAGGATGGTGAGCTGCCAGGACAGCAGCACCATGGCGATGAGCGCGGCGGTGACCGTCACCGAGTTCTGCACGATCGTGGTCGCGGTGTCGGTCAGCACGGTGCGCACGCCGGCGACGTCGTTGGCCAGCCTGCTCTGGATGGCGCCGGTCTTGGTGGCGGTGAAGAACGCCAGCTCCATCTTCTGGAGATGCTCGAAAAGGTCGCCGCGGAGGTCGGCCATCGCCGAGTTCCCGACCGTGGACGTCAGCCAGTTCTGCCCGATGCCGATGAAGGCCGTCACGATCGGGATCACGCACATGCCGGCCACCAGCCAGCCCAGCAGGCCGAGGTCCGGGGCACTGCCGTCGAGCGGGAACAGCGCGTCGTCGAAGACCGCACGGACCAGGAACGGCACGATCGACGTCAGGGCGGCCGAGGCCACCACTGCCACCAGGACCAGCCCGATCTTGCGGCGATAGGGGCGCAGCATCACCGCGATGCGGGGCAGCACCGGCTCCCGTGCGGTGAGCTCTTCCTCCGACAGGTGGGTGATCACCCGACTGGGCCGAGGCATCAGGAGACCCAGCCGGCGCCGTAGCGGCCGCGGTGCGCCACCTCTTTCCACGGCGTACGGCGACGTCGGGTCGGCGACCCTGCTGCGCCGGTGCCGCGCGGGGCCGGGTGGCCGATGGTGATCGACCCGATCGGGTGCGGGTCGCCGGCGTCGGGCAGGCCGAGCGCGCGTCGTACCTCCAGTTCCCGGTCGGGCACGATGCCGAAGAAGCAGGCCCCCAGCCCGGCGTCGGTCGCCGTCTGGAGGATCAGCAGCGCGGCCATGGCCGTGTCGAGGTCCCAGAACGGCATCGGCCAACGCCGCTCTTCGCGGTCGGTCCAACCCTTGTCGGGCTCGGCGTAGCGGTCGAGGTAGGCCGCCTTGACGCTGCACGGCACGATCACGACCGGCGCCCGCATCATGCCGGCCAGCCAGCGGTCAGGATCGTCGAGGTTCTCGGTCGAGGCGGCCCAGAAGCGTCGTACGTCGTCCGGTCGGTCGAGGACCACGAAAGCCCAGCCCTGGGCGAAGCCGGCACTCGGCGCCCGGGTCGCGTGCTGGAGCGCTCGCTCGACGACCGCCGGGTCCACCGGCTCGTCGGTGTAGCTGCGCACCATCCGGCGGCGGCGGACGACCTCGGAGAACTCCACAGGTCCTATCCCACCACCTCGACCCGAGATTCCGGGTCCGCGGTCCTTCTGAGGTAGCTGCGCACGCTCCGGGCGCCCTACCTCAGGCACAGATAAGGCAGTTGCCCGATGTGAGTGCCTACCTCAGTCGGCGAATCTCTGTGATGTCGTCAAAGAACTCGAGGAGCACACCATGATTCCGTACCTGATCCAGTCCGAGATGGAGTACCGCAAGGACCGCACCCGCAAAGGCATCGCCGCCCAGCGGTCCGGCCGTTCGCGGTCGTCCTGGCTGCGCCGGATGGCCGCCGCGGAGAAGTCGATCTGAGCCGACCGCCGGGCAGTTCCTGCCCGGCGGTCGCTCTCGTCGACCGAGGATCCGCGCCGGCTGATGACGCAGACCGAAATCAACGCGCCGCTTTCGGCCCTGGGCGCAATGATGGAGCCCGTGGCCGCGCACATCAGTCGCACCCTCATCGGGCGCGACGCCGAACTCGAGCAGCTCTCCGACCTGCTCGGCATCCGCGACGAGCGGGACCGCCCCGGCGTCGTGCTGGTGAGCGGCGATGCCGGTGTCGGCAAGACCCGGCTGCTGATGGAACTGCGCGACCGGGCCTTCGCCGAGGGCTATCGGGTCGTCGCCGGCCATTGCCTCGACTTCGGCGAGAGCGCGCTGCCCTACCTCCCGTTCAGCGAGGTGCTGGGCCGCTTCGACACCGACTTCCCCGACGTCGTCGAGCAGATTTCGGCCCAGCATCCCGCCATCGGCCGGCTGCAGCCCGGCCGGCGCGTCCGGTCGGCCGGTGACGGTCCGACCGACGGCGAGCGCGGCGCCGACCGCGGCGAGCTGTTCGAGGCCGTGCACGCGCTCTTCGACGCCGCGGCAGCCGAGGCTCCGCTCCTCCTCGTCATCGAGGACACCCACTGGGCCGACCAGTCGACCCGGGACCTCCTCGGCTTCCTCTTCACCCGTTCGTTCACGAACCGGGTCGCCCTCGTCGTGTCCTACCGTTCCGACGACCTGCACCGCCGCCACCCGCTCCGCCGCCAGGTCGCCGAGTGGTCCCGCCTCCAGACGGTCGACCGGCTCGCCCTCTCGCCACTGCCCGACGACGCAGTGCGCCAGCTGATCGGCGAGCTCGCCCCCGAGCGGCTCGGCGAGCGAGAGCTCGCCGGCATCATCGGCCGGGCCGAGGGCAACGCGTTCTTCGTCGAGGAGCTGGTGGCGTCGGGCGCGGGTGCCTGGGTGCCCGACGACCTGGCGGACCTGCTGCTCGTGCGGCTGGACCGGCTGTCCGACCAGGCGCGTCAGGTGGTCCGGATCGCGAGCGTCGCCGGCCGCAAGGTCACCCACAGCCTGCTGGAGGCCGCGGCGGACCTGCCGCCCGGTGATCTCGACGCCGGCATCAGGCAGGCCGTCGAGATGAACATCATGGTCGCGGGCAGCAAGACCTACACCTTCCGGCACGCGCTGCTCGGCGAAGCCGTCTACGACGACCTGCTGCCCGGGGAGCGCGTGCGGCTGCACGGCCAGTACGTCGCGGCGCTCGCCGCCGGCGGACGCGGCACCGCCGCGGAGATGGCGCGGCACGCGCGGCGCGCGATGGACTTCGACCGGGCGGCGACGGCCGGCATCGAGGCGGGTGACGAGGCAGTGTCCGTCGGCGGGCCCGACGAGGCGGCCCGCCACTACGAGCACGCACTGGAGCTGCTGGAGGACCACGATCGCGCCGAGCGCCTCGGCATCGAGGTCTCGAAGGTCGTGGTGTGGGCGGCCGACGCCCACAGCGCGGCCGGCGACAGCCAGCGCGCCGCCAGCCTGCTCGCCGAGCACATCGAGCGGCTTCCCGCCGACGCGCCGGACACCGCCCGGGCCCGGCTCCTCAGCAACTACGCGCTGTCGCTGTGCATCATCGAGACGACGCTCGACCCGATCGAGGTCACCAACCAGGCCGTCGCTCTCGCCCCGGAAGGGGAGAACCCGCTGCGGGCCAAGGTGCTCGCGACCCACGCCCGGGTCCTGGCCGGCACCCACCTGCTCGACGAGGCAGAGAACGCCGCCACCGAGGCGCTCGCCCTCGCCGAGCGGCTGCGGATGCCGGTGCTCGCCTCCGAGATCGTCACCACCCTGGGCAGTCTCCGGTTCAAGCGCGGTGACGGCACCGACAGCGACGCGGTGCGCTCTGCCCTCCGGGATGCCGTTGCCCGAGCGGGCGCCGCTGGTGCGATCTCCGCCGAGCTGCGGGCGCTGTTCCTCCTCGGTCGCTCCCATCAGGAGGCAGCGGAGTGGGAAGAGGCGGCACTGTGGTTCGCGGCCGCCGTCGGCCGTGGCACGGCGGCCGGCCTGCCCTGGGCGCCGTACTCCATCGAGGCGCGCTGGCAGCTGGGCTGGGTCCGCTACGCCCAGGGCGACTGGGACTCTGCCCTCGAGCTGGTCTCGATCACCGACGACGAGGGCGGTCCGCTCATTCCGCGGTCGATCATCGAGGCTACCCGGCTCGCGATCCTGTCCGCCCGCGGCACCGACGTGGCCGCCGCGCTCCGGCGGCTCCGCAAGGTGTGGTCCGACGAGGGTGGCGTCGCCGTCTTCTCCGCCGGCATCGAGATCGAGGCGGCCGGCCACGCGGTCGATCCGGGTGCCGCGATCGGCGCGTACGACGACGTGGTGGCGGTGCTGTCCCGGATCTGGACCGAGCACTTCGCCGCCCGGGTCCGCCTCGCCGCCCAGACCCTCGGGGCCATCGCGTGTGGCCTGCCGACCGCCAGCTCGACGGAGCGGGTCGGTCTGCTCGAGCGCGCCGACGTGCTCCGCGCCGACGGTGACCTGGTCGTGGAACGCTTCGTCGAGAGCAACGCCACGTGGGGTCTCGAGGGCCGGGCGTGGTCGCTGCGGCTGGCCGCCGAGCACCTGCGGGTGCGATGGCTCGGCGGCGTCGACGCCCCCGATCGCGACGAGCTGGTCGCGGCGTGGGCCGCCACCGTCGACGCGTTCGCGGAGTTCGGGAGCGTGCCCGAGCTGGCGCGTGCCCGGACGACCTACGCCAGCATCCTGCGCCTGCTCGGTGACACCGCCGCTGCCCGCGAGCAGGGGGACCTGGCCCGTGACGCCGCACACGGACTCGGCGCAGTCCTGCTCCTGGAGGAGCTGCGCGCCTCGGGAAGCGCACCCGTGCGGGCCGCCCCGAGTGACCCGCAGCGCCTGACCGTCCGCGAGCGGGAGATCCTGGCCCTCGTCGCCGAGGGCCGCAGCAACGGTGAGATCGGTCGTCAGCTCTTCATCAGCACCAAGACGGTCAGCGTCCACGTCTCCAACATCCTCGGCAAGCTCGGCGCCGCCGGTCGCACCGAGGCGGCCGCCATTGCCCGTCGCGACGGACTGCTGGACTAGGTCGAAGATCCGACCACGGTAGGAACCGCATCGCCCGTGCGCGGCGTACGGTCGGTGACGTGACTGCAGAGCTGACCGACGACGCGCTGGTCGACACCCGTTCGCTCACGATGACCCGGTTCCAGGGCCGGTCGATCATCGGGAGCCCGAACCAGCCCAAGATCCCGCGCGGCGCGGTGCCTCGCGGGCCGCGGTGGCCGGCGCTCGCGCAGACGGTGGCACTGATGAGGTTCCGTCACCAGTTCCACCCCTACCTCCACCGGAAGTACGGCGAGGTGTTCACCGTCCGGCTGATTCCCGGCGGTCGCCCACTGGTGCTGTTCACGAGCCCCGACGCCACCAAGGAGATCTTCGCCGGGGACCCGGCGGTCTTCCACGCGGGCAAGGGCAACGCAGTGCTCGGTCCGATCATGGGCAAGCACTCGCTGCTGCTGCAGGACGGCGTGGAGCATCATCGGGCCCGCAAGCTGGTCATGCCGGCATTTCTCGGCCACGCCCTGCGTGGCTACCGGTCGATGGTGGCGGAGGTCGCTGCCGCCGAGGTGGACGGTTGGGCCGACGGCGAGGAGTTCTCCTCGCTGGACCGGATGAACCGGCTGACGCTCGAGGTCATCCTCCGGGTGGTGTTCGGCGTGACCGACGAGGCCCGGCTCGCCGCGCTGCGTCCGCGGGTGACCGCAACGGTCGACATCAATCCCGCGATCCTGCTGGGCTGGGCATACCCGTGGCTCCAGAAGCTGGGTCCGTGGCGCCGGACGGTCGACAACCAGGTCGAGCTCGACCGCCAGATGTACGCCGAGATCGCGGAGCGTCGTACGGCGTCCGACGTCGAGGACCGCAAGGACGTCCTGTCTCGGCTGATGGCCGCCGGCGACGCGAGCGACCGGCTCGACGACACCGAGCTGCGCGACCAGCTCGTCACCCTCCTGCTCGCGGGCCACGAGACGACGGCCAGCGCCCTGTCGTGGGCGCTGTACGAGCTCGGCCGCGACCCCGAGCTGCTCCACCGCAGCCAGGCCGCCGCCGACGCGGGCGACGCAGCCGGGTTGGCCTGGCTGGAAGCGGTCCTCAAGGAGTCGATGCGGCTGCACCCCATCATCCCGATGGTGGTGCGCACCCTCATGAAGCCGACCCGGGTCGGTGGCGTGGACCTTCCCGCCGGCGCCACCGTCGGCCCGTCGATCCTGATGAGCCACCAGCAGGAGCAGAACTTCGCCGAGTCTGACCTGTTCCGCCCCGAGCGGTTCCTGCCAGAGCTGTCCGGCGCCGACGCGCCCTCCCTGCACGTGTGGATCCCGTTCGGCGGCGGCGTCCGCCGCTGCATCGGTGCCGGGTTCTCACTCATGGAAGGCGCCGAGGTGCTCCGCCAGGTACTCAGCCGCTACGACATCACCTCGATCGAGGACGACGTCCCGCGGGTCCGCAACATCACCAGCGTCCCGCGCAAGGGTGCCCGGGTCCGGGTTGGTCGTCGGGTCTGATGTCCGCCTGTCTGAGGCAGGCGCGGCCGCCGTCGTCGGCAGTCGGATCGAAACCGCTACGGATTACGTGGTTGCGCGCCGTCGTTGGTTGCGGCGCGGTTCCCCGGGCGCTGCCCGGGCGTCACGCTGCTTGAGGTGCTCCCTGAATTGCGGTCGCGTCAGGGCATTCGGGTGGTCGCGGCCGCTGAGCCCCACCGCGGAAGCCGCCGGAGACTCGGTCCCCAATAGACAACCAGGGGCCTCATAGGTGAACAGCGGCATCGCAATGGTCGTCCCAAGACGGTCCAGGCGCGAAGCCACCACGGCGATCACGCCAACTTGGTCCCGCTCACGGAGGCGCACTCTAGTCGTGCTGCTTCGCGCGCACGCAGGGCGCCGGTAGCGGGCGGTTCTTGTACAGCTGAGAGTCGTCGCCTGGGCATCTTCAACGTCCCATCGGCTGGCCGTGCTCGGCCCTCTCTTGCGAAAGGTCATCGGCTATCGAGACGGTGAGGCCGCCGATCATGAAGGCGATGATGACCGCGGCGAGTGTGGTTGTGCTGAGGGTCGGGATGAACCGCCGAGCACCTCGGACGGGCTGATCTGAGGCACCCATGTGTTCATGGGTGAGAGCGTGCCCTTTGCCGCGCTGCAACAGATACCGGTTGACGGGGTAGGCCGCTACGTATGCGACCGAGAGCGCGATTGGCATGCCGATCCAGAAAACCGGATTGACCAGCCCAGCGTCCATCGCGCCCGGGATGAGGGCCATTACGAGGTTATCGACGATCTCCATGGTCGCGATCGAGACGGTGTCGGCAGCGAAGACCAAGCTGATGGCGGCGACCACTCCCATTCCCGTCTTGACCAGCGGCAGAGTCGAGAGGGTGTAGCCGAACACGAACGCTAGGGCGATCGCTAGGGCGATGGTCGCGCCCGAGGAGAGTCCGATTGCGGTGCCGATGATGAGGCCCAGAACTTCGCCGATGGCGCAGCCCGTCAGGCAGTGCAGCGTGGCGCTGGCAGCCATCGCATTGATGCTTCCCGTGTGCCCAGCATGGCTTGCCGGGTGATGGTCGTGGTCCATGTGCTCGGTCGTCGGATTCTCCTTGCTCGGCTTTAGGACTGGTGGCTGCAACTCGATACCCCCTTAGGGTATTCCTGCTCAGTCCTCTAGACTCCAGAGATGTCCTCCGCAACGAAGGTCCAGGCCGTTTTACTTGGGACCGTACTGCTGGGTCTTGGTCTCTCCGGGTGTGGCGACGACGGCGGTCACGACGGGCATGCATCTGCCGTCCAGACGGCCAGCAACGGTGATGTCTTCAACGCCGCGGACGTTGAGTTCGCCCAGGACATGATCCCTCATCACGCGCAGGCCGTCGCGATGGTCGTGCTGACGCAGGGTCGGCCCCTCGACCCCGATGTCGAGAACCTTGCCATGGCGATCCGTGAAGCCCAAGTGCCGGAGGTCGAGGCCATGACCGACTGGCTGACCGCCTGGGACGAAGAGGTCCCAGAAACCTCACTTGACCACTCGAACGCTGGCCACGACATGTCGGATATGGAAGGCATGGACGACGAGATGCCCGGGATGATGACCGCAGACGAGATGCGCGCGTTGGAGGGAGCCTCCGATGCCGAGTTCCAAGACCTGTGGTTGGAGATGATGATCGAGCACCACACCGGGGCCATCGAGATGGCCGGGGCCGAGCAAAACGATGGTGAGTTCGAAGAGGCCGTGGCGCTTGCGGAGTCGATCGCGGCGTCGCAGCAGCGGGAGATTGACACGATGACAGAGCTGCTCAGGTAATGCTTTCGATGACGTGTCGCAACTGTGACGAGACGATGGCAGCGGAGACCGAGGACGAGTTGCTCGCTCTAAGGATGAAGCACGCGGCGAAGCACGGCCACACGCCTCGGTCCGAGCATGTGTTGAAGCGAATCGGCAAGCAGAACACCGGCTGAGAGCCGAGAGCGCGCTACTCGGCACTTGCGGGCGGCACTTCGGCAACTGCCGCCGGGCGCAAGCGCGGGGCCCTGGATCCCGTCGCCGCTGCGCCCGAAGCGAGTCTCGAAACCAAGGCCAGGGCATGCCGATGGCCCCGCCGTTGGATCTCAGGTGGCGGGGTTCGGGGCGGGACAGCTAGTGGTCGTGGGTGCCGGTGGGGTCGACCAGGTACTTACGGGTGCCGATGGTCCATAGGTAGGTGCCGGGGGCGAGGATCCGGTAGCCGGCTTTGCCGGCGGTCTTCATCCGGTGGTGGCCTCGGCATGTCGGGGCGAGGTTGCCCGCACTTGTTTCGCCGCCCTCGGCGTAGGGGACGACGTGGTCCAGGTCGCAGGACTCGGTTGGTCGGGTGCAGTGCGGGTAGACGCAGTGGTGGTCCCGGAGCTCGACTTGGCGGCGGATCCGGTCGGGGATCTCATAGGAGTCGACCGGCTGGGAGCCGGCCAGGTCGATGACCGGTCGGACGGTCACGCTGGTGTTGGGCAGGGTGAGCCATTCCTTGATCTGCTCCACCGGATCGGGGTGCGGGTGTTGCCCAGCCGGCCGACGGTCTGGTCGGTGGCGTTGATGTGCAGGGTGAGCTCGGTCTTGCGGCCGGGGATGGTGCGGGTGATCTCCCCGGTGTCGGGGTCGGCGACCTCGATGTCGAGGGCGAGGTCCTCACGGGCGATCTCACCGAGGGCTTTGGCGCGGCGTACGTCGAGGGGGTCTTGGTCGCCGAGCTGGCCGTAGAGCTTGGCGCGGCGGGCGAGGGCTTGTTCGAGGTCGAGGGCGTCGGCGATGTCGAGGGTGGCGCTGATGTCGGCGACACCGTCGTAGCCGACCTGGTCCAGGCCGGTGTTCACGTGCCGGTGCTCCTGCGCGGCCTGACGCTTCTCCTCCGCAGCGGCGGGGTCGAACCGGACCAGTGCGGTCTCCACCAGCCGGTCGATCTGCGCCCAGGTGCACCCGTCGGCGAACGGCGCCAGCTGGGCATCGACGAACGAGGCTGCGTCTAGGGGCAGGAGGCGGGTGGAGTCGGCGATCCGTAGTGCCTTCCACACCGGCACCTCACCTGTCAGGACCCGGGCCCAGGTCTTGGGGAGGCGGTAGGCGAGCTCGACGACCTGACCGACGTAGCTGCGGCCCGAGTCCAACGAGCGGCCCAAAAGCGCACTGAGCTCCATCACCGCGAAGTCGGAGATCAGCGGGGCACCGGGTCCGGCGACCGGGAGCCCGGTGTCCAGACCTCGTTCGGTCAACGTCGCTGCGTTCGCTTCGTCGTCCACGACATGCTCGGCGGCCCACTCAGCGATCTCTCGGACTAACCCGATTTCGTGATCAGCGATCGCGGCCCGGCGGTCGCGAATCGACACAAGCAACTGCTCGGACCGCGTGGCTGCACCAGTCTCGTCGGCCTCGACCGCCGGTGGCGGTGAGGTCGAAGAGCGGTGCGGTCCCGAGATCCATGAGACCTATTCAACATGGAACGTCCGACACAACCTAGAAGCTCAGACCCCGCTGTGGACAAGCGGATTCACAATCACAGCCTGTGCACGACAAGTGGTCCTTCTTCTAGTGCCGCAACCAAAGCGAGCACCTCAAGCCTCGCCGCGCCCTCCCTGGCGCCGGGGGACCGCGCCGTAACCCCAGCGGCGTGCAACCACGTAACTTTCGGTAATCCCTTGACCGCAACCAGACGCGGCCCGCAAGCCGCCGAGGCAGGCCTCATGCCACTCGCGGCAGCACGTCGACGGTGGCGGCGACGTCCTCGAACAGGTCGCAGTAGGTGAGGTAGTCCTCGCGGGCAACCGTGCAGGTGAGGGTGACACCCAGACCGTCGACCAGCCAGGCCCACTGGTCGCAGAGGACGTCGCCGGCGCCGAACCGGTGGGCGAATCGGCAGTAGGCGACCCGGTGGTCACCGAGGTCGAACTCGTCGGCGTCCTCGAGTGCGAAGTCGACCAGCTGTGCCTGCAGGTCGAGGAGGGCCTGGCCGCGCCAGGCCGCAAGGCCGTGATCGACCGGGGCGCAGCGCACCACGATCTCGGGTGACACGCCACTGGCGGGGACGGAGCGGGGCCGGGCGGCCAGGACGATGCCGTGGGCAAGGTTGCGGCGCTTGTGCCACGTGCGGGGAACCGTGAGGGTGACATCGTTCTCGGTCATCGTCGATCTCCTTGGTGCTCGGTGCGGGCGGGCAGTTCGTGCGGAGATCCGGTCCTCGACGGGAGCGGACCCTTGGTGTGCTCCTGCAGCGCCCACCACCAGGCGGCGTACGCCGACTCGGCCTCGGCGTGCGCTGCCGCAGCGGCGGCCTCGAGGCGGCGGAAGGTCGTGCCCTGCTCGGTGCCCGGGACCGGGACCTGGTGGACCAGGTCGACGGCCGACACCTCGAGGTCGGCGGCGAGGGCGTCGTCGCGGATCCGCGCCAGCGTCCGGCGTACGTCGGATATCCGCGCGGCGTATTCCTCGAGGGCGCCGGCCAGGGCGAGGGTGTCGTCGGCGGATCCTCGACAGTCGGTGGCGAGGGCGCCCGCTGCGGTGCGGTAGCTCTGCGCGGCCAGCCCACCGAAGACCTCCCGCGGCAGGGCGACCTGGCAGTCGAGGAGCTCGGCGGCCTCGCGGGCTCGGCGCGCCACCTCCCGGAGCGACCCCGCAGCCTGGTGGCAGCCGGTCGGGTGTTCCGGGAGCCTGATGCTGAAGTACCAGCTCACCGGGTCACCGCCACCTGGTCCCCGACAGGACCAGGAACTGGAAGCTCACCTGGCTGTCGACCGCCTCGGCCTCGTGGACGAACGCCTGCAGGCTGCGGCCGTTGGATCCGATGCGGGATGCCAGCCGGTGCACCCGACGCTGCAGGCGGGCAAGTGCCTCCCCGTCGAGGACCGCGGTCTGGCCGAACTCGATGGCCGCACCGGCCTCGCGCAGCCGGGCCGCGGCCACCTCGGCCGTGCGCCCGGCCCGGATCATGGCGTCGGGATCGAGGTTGAAAGACATGCGGGCAGCCTGCGCCGCCGGTGGGTACGGCGAAACCCGGCCGGTCCCCGGCTGTGGATGACCGCGCTGGGAAGGGTCGCTACCCCTCGTTCGGGCCTAGGTCGCCGGCCCGGTCGCCGGCCCGGTCGCCGCCGATCCGCCAACCCGCCGGGGTGAGCGTGACCTGGTAGGTCTCCGGCTCGTCCGCGGCGGCGAGGGTCACGTCCACCCGTGCCCTGTCGGCGCCGGTGAGCTCGCCGCGCACGTCGGTGACCGCGAGCTGCGTGGCCGGGTCGCCCACGATCGCGAGCACCTCGGTGACCTCGCGCAGCAGATCGGGGCAGCTGTCGACCTCCGGGCCGTAGTCGCGCTCGTTCCAGTCATCGACGGACGATGCGGCGTACTCGTCGGTCCACCAGTCGCAGGCCGCTTCCAGCTCGCCGGCGGCGAGCTCCTCGTAGAAGCCGGCGACGGCCGCCTCCGCCCCGGCGGTCTCGGAGACCGGTTCCGAGGTCGACGGCCCCGATGACTCCGACTCGGGCTGCGGGCCAGGGTCCTGCTCGTCACTGCACGCCGACACCAGCGCCACGGCGGCGGCGAGGGCGAGCGCGACGGTTCTCCGGGCCATGCGCGGTGTCTATCAGAACGCGGCGCGCACCTGGTCCTCGGTCAGCCCGTAGTCGGCGAGGTCGTAGCGGTGCGAAGGCCGTGCCTGCCCGGAGCGCGACTCGGCATCGATCCGGGCGACCTCGGACCGGGCGCCGTCCCTCCAGGGGATGTCGAACGCGTCGTAGATGCCGGCTACCGTGCCGACCGGGTCGGTCACGAACTCGCGGTAGTCGACATCGACGAACTGCGCGGCGTCGTACACCTTGCGTGCCTCGGTGAACCGCTGCCACGACCGCTCGAGCATCCCGAGCTGGGTGCGGCCGATCGTCTCACCGACGAAGGTCGTCGACGTGCCGGCGGTGGCTTCCGCGGACAGCGAGCAGGCGGAGGCGATCGAGGTGACGGGATCGCGGCGTGTGCAGACGATCAGGGCGTCGGGGTAGACCTTCATCAGCGCGTCGAGCGCGACCAGGTGCGACGGGTTCTTGAGCACCCAGCGCTTCTCCTGGTCGTGCAGTCCGATCAGCTGCAGGTTCTTGCGGTGCCGCTCGTAGGCGTCGGTCCAGTTCTGGTCGGCCAGCCACTCGGAGTAGCGCGGCACGTTGGCCAGCGACTCGTAGGAGATCGACTTCCCGGTCTGCCGCAACAGCCGCCAGCACTCCTCGGGGGAGGTGGCATCCATGTAGTGGATCCCCATGAACTCGGGGTTGCTGACGTGGTGCTGCTGGAACGCGCCCTGCATGGCGTTGAAGATCGGGTCGTCCTCCCAGGTCTCCCGGGGCGGCCGCGGTTGCGGGTACTCCGTCAGCCACAGCTCCAGGCCCTGGTGTCCCGGGTCGGCGCACAGCAGCCGGTGCAGCGCGGTGGTGCCGGTGCGGGGGAGGCCGACGACGAAGATCGGCTGCTCGATCGGCACGTCGGCGTGCTCGGGGAACTCCGCGAACCTGGCCTCGGTCATCAGTCGCCCCACCAGCGCGCTCTTGACCTGCGAGCGGTGGAAGTAGTTGCCGATCGGCGTCAGGCCGGCTTCGGGGGAGGCGAGGTCGTCGACCAGGAGTCGCAGCCCCTCCTCGTGGTCGGTGCCGCCGAAGTCGGTCAGCCCGGTGGTGCGTACGGCGGCCGCGGCGATGTCGTCGTACGACCCGACGTCAGGCCGCTGTCGCGGCTCGCTCATACGTGGAACTCGCCGCAGTCGACGTTGAGCATCACGCCGGTGACGGCGGACGCGAGATCGCTGGCGAGGAACAGTGCGGCATTGGCGACCTCGTCGGGAGTCGCGAGCCGCTTCAGGTCGGTCGGCTCGGCCTTCTCGGCGTAGACCTCTTCATGGGTGCGGCCGGTCTCCTGCGCGATCCAGTCGAAATAGGCCTTGTTGACGTCCTCGTAGATGTACGACGGCGCCACGCTGTTGACCCGGATCCCGCGCGGGCCGAACTCGGTGGCGAGGGACGAGGCGAGATGCTCGAGCGTGCCCTTGGACAGCTTGTAGCCGGAGTACTCCGGCTGGCTGCTGTAGACCACGCACGAGTTGAGCATGATGATCGAGCCCTTGGTCTCCGCGAGCGCGTCGGCGAACAGTGAGGACAGCCGCAGCGGTGCGAAGACGTTGGTCTCCTGGGCGGCCCGAAGGCCGTCGAGCTCCAGCGTCGAGATCGGGTCCATCGGCGGGATGCCGAACGCGTTGTTGATGAGGCAGTCGACCCGGCCGAACTCCTCGAGCGTCGCGTCGACCAGCCGCCGTCGCGAGTCCTCGTCCGTGATGTCGGTCGGTACGACGAGCGCCCGCCGGCCGTGCTCGCGCACGACCGCGGCCATCTTCTCGAGACGCTTCTCGGTGCGACTGACGAGCACGAGGTCCGCGCCCATCAGCGCCGCCTGCTCACCGAGGGCGCGGCCGAGGCCGGGTCCGACACCGGAGAGGACGATGACCTTGTCTTGGAGGAGAGGAATCACCGGGCAAGACTAGAACGTGTTCCAGTTTTGCGCCACCGGGCGTTCGCCCGATGGTGCGCTCTGCCGGTCGACCTAGCCCGGCGGGAGGTTGACCCCCAACTGCTCCCACAGCAGCTCGTGGTCGGCCTCGTGCCAGTGCTCGAAGACCAGATCATCCTTGAACTGGAAGACGTCGACGCCGCTCACCCCGACCGTCGCTCCCGCGCTGTCCACACCCGCCCACCCACCGGCGTACGTCCCGCGGAACATCACCCGGCTCACCACGACCGCGCCGAAGTCCATCAGGCCGACGACCTCGGCCCGGAGGTCCGGGAAGTATTCCCGGAACGCCTCCGCCCCCCTGGCGTGGCCATCCGGGGTTCGATCACGGTCGTTCTCGCGGTAGCGCGGTGCGAAGAACTCGTGCGCGTGGGCGACGTCGCCCTCGCTCCACACCCGACGCCAGTAGTCCCGGACCCGTTGAGCATTCGTCATCTCCCGAACCTAGCCCCGAACCTAGCCCTGAACCCCGGTTCCCGCTCGCCGCGTGGATCTGGAGCACCTCCGACCGAGTCTCAGCTCGACAACGGGGCCAGCACCTCTTCGATCATGGTCTCGAAGTGGGTGACCTGGATCGAGAGATGACCCTCGCCGGGCTCGAGGTGGGGTACGACGCCTGGGATGTTCTCGGCGAGCCACTCCCCGTGGTGGAACGGCACCATCAGGTCCGCGCTGCCCTGCCAGAGGTACGTCGGCACCTGGACCGATTCGAGTGCGAAGCCCCAGTCCCGCGTGAAGGCGAGATCGTCGTCGAGCCAGCCGTAGATCTCCTCGACCCCGCCCTGGAGATTGCGGATGATGTCCTCGCCGAGCTCGCCGGTCAGCACCGCCCGGTCGACGTCCGGCAGCAGGGTGTCGAGGGTCCGGATCACACCCTCGGCGTCGGTCTCGAGGATCCCGAGGCGCTGCTCCTCGATGAACCGACGTACGGCGTCCTCGCCTTGCAGCGCTAGCGAGAACTCCTCGATATTGTCGGCACCCATGCCGTCCAGGAAGTCGGGCTGCCCGACGTACGGCTTGACGGAGCAGACGGACAGGACGGCCAGCACCCGGTCCGGCAGCAGCGCACCGGTGGCGAGGGCATGCGGGCCGCCGCCGGACTGGCCGCCGGTCAGGAAGGTGTCGGCTCCGAGGTGGTCGGCGAGCGCCGCCACGTCCGGCGCGACGTCGGCCACCGAGCGACCCTTGTTGCGCGTCGAACCTGCCGCGCCGGCGCGGCTGTAGCTCGCGAAGCGCACGCCCCGCTCGTGGAGCGAGCGCTGCTTCTTGGCTCCCTGGTAGGAGCAGCCGGGGGTGCCGTGGTGCCAGATGAACAGGGTGCCGTCGGCCGGCCCGCTCACCTGCACGTCGAGAACCCGGCCGTCGGGAAGGTCGAGGGCGATCCGCTCGGTCATGCGGCCGGTGGGATCAGGTGCATCTTGACGAGCTTCATGTCGTCCTCGAGCGCGGCGACCCGATGTTCGAGGGCGCCGAACCGCAGGTCCAGCATCGAGTCCTGGTGATCGAAGCGTCCGTTCTCCACGGCCGCCTGTTGATCGAAGCGCTCGTTCACCACGGCCGCCTGTTGATCGAAGCGCCGGTCGACCTGTTCGAAGCGCGCCAGCATCTCTTGGCGGAGGGCGTCGATGCGCTGGTCGAAGTGGCGCAATGCGTAGACCTGAAGGCCGACGAACGCGGCGATCATGGTCCAGATCTGTGGGTCGTTGATGACGGCCACCCCCCGAGTATGGACGAGGACGTGAACGATCCTCAAAGGTCGTCTCCGGCACAACTGCGGCGCTGCCGGCCCGTGGATGGCAGCGTCAGCTGAGCATCCGGCGGGCCACGGCCCGCTGGCGGGCGGCGATCCGCGCGGCGTACTCCTCGTCGGTCAGCTTGGTGAGCCCCGGCAGCAGGGAGGGGACGTCGCCGACCTTGACGACCTGCACGGTCGGTCCGTCGGCCCCGGTCAGGTCGCGCTCGAGCCGCTGCCAGCGCAGCATGATCGGTCCGGTGCGGTGGCCGGTGGTCTCGAGCCAGTTGGCGATCGGCGCCCCGCCGAGAGGCGGGCGCTCGGAGATCACGAACCGCATCACGCCGTCGTCGGACGTGAACGCCTGCGCCTTTGTGAGCGACGTCTGGTGGGTCTCGTAGTCGGTGGACGCGTACCAGTCCGACCCGATCTGGATCGCCTGGTAGGTGCAGTCGTCGCAGCGCGGCACCGACACGATCATCGCCTCGTCCCCGGCCAGCTCGTAGTGGCCGATCGAGGAGAACTGGGAGGCCAGCCCGCCGGGCGTCGCTTTGGGCACGGTCAGCGTGTTGACCGGCTCCTTGTACTGGAAGAACTGGGGGAAGGCGAACCAGGTCTGGATCGACCCGACCAGTGACCGGGCGGCGACGTCGTACTTCTTCTGGAGCAGCTCGCGGGTCAACGGCTTGCGGGGCTTGCCGCGGGTGTCCGGCCGTTCGATGGTGAGCGTCCCGCGCTCCTCGCGCTCCCAGTCGTTGAAGACCTCGCGCACGATCATCGTCTTGGCGCCCGGCTCGGCGAGGTAGGTGAGCTCGAAGGTGCCGTCGTCGGCGATCTCGAGCTCGCGGTCGTCGAAGGCCAGCAGGCTGGTCGCCGCGGAGGTAGCCGTGTAAGCGCCGCCCATCACCTGGAATGACAGGTCCGCGGAGGTGCCACGACGACCGCGGACGACGTACTCGACACCCTCGCGGAGGTAGGCGTTGAAGTAGATCGCGTCGGGGTTGTCGAGCCCCTGCTTGGAGAACTGGTGGGTCGGGTTCACGAAGAGCGGCTGGTCCAGGTCGTAGTCGAACGCGCTCTGCATGGCCATCCGGATCCGGCCGCTGAGGTAGTCGTAGCCCTCGAGCCGGTCGGCCTCCGTCTTGATGAACGGCGCGTTCGCGATCAGCTCCTCCGCCTCGGCGATGGCGTCGGAGAGGACCTTGGTCAGGCCGAGTGCCTCGCTCATGAGAGCTTCGCGATCACGTTCTCGGCGTACTGCTCGAGGTGCTTGATCTTCGTCTCCAGGGGCTCGGTGTCGGGGCCCTTGATGTAGGGCACCCGGAAGCCGACGATCGCGTCCGTGACGCCCTTGTCCTCGAGCCGCTTGATGCCGTCAGTGGTGTAGGCGTCGAAAGAAATCACGTGCACCTCGAAGTCGTCGCGCGTATCGCCCTCCTCCTTTCGGATCTCGGCGAGCCGCGCGAGCAGCAGGTCGAGCTCCTCGCCGTCACCGCCGGCGTGCATCCACCCGTCGCCCTTGCGTACGGCGCGCCGCAGCGCGGCGTCGGAGTGGCCGCCGACGAGCAGCGGGACCTTCTCGGTCGGGGCCGGGCACTGCTGGAGCGGCTCGATCTCGAAGAACTCCCCCTGGTAGCCGAAGAAGGTGGGGGCGTCCCCGGGGAGCATCAGCCCGCGAAGGATGTCCATGCACTCGTCCATCCGCTTGCCGCGACGCTCCCACGGCACGCCGAGAGCGTCGAAGTCCTCCGGCCACGGCGAGAGGCCGACGCCGAGCCCGAGCCGGTTGCCCGACAGGAACGCCAGCGACGACGCCTGCTTCGCGACCAGCACCGGCGGCCGGATCGGCAGCTTGAGCACGAACGGGGTCAGCCGCAGCTTCTCCGTGACCGCGAACAGGTGCGCGCACAAGATGAACGTCTCGATGAACTCCTTCCCGAGCAGGAACTCACGGTCCCCGGTGTCGGTGTAGGGGTACTTCGAGTCCGACTCCTTCGGGTAGATCAGGCTGTCCGCGATCGTCATCGACGTGTAGCCCGCTGCCTCGCAGGCCTGGGCCAGGGGTGCGTAGTACGCCGCGTGGGTCATGCCCTCGGCGAAGGAGAAGCGCATGTCCCAACACTAGAACGTGTTCTAGATTTCTGCCAGAGTGTGTCTGTGCCCCCACTCAAGGACCGGCCGCCGGGCCTCGACAAGCCGGTTGTCGGCAAGATCATCAAGTACGGCGCGCGCCTGCACGTGCCGATCTACCGGCTCACCAACGGCCGGATCGGCTCGAAGTGGCGGATCGGCGCGGGCTGGAAGAAGCCGGTGCCGACGCTGCTGCTCGATCACGTCGGTCGGAAGAGCGGCAAGCAGTTCACGACTCCGTTGCTGTACCTCGCGGACGGGTCTCGCCTGGTGATCGTGGCGTCCCAGGGCGGCCTGCCGAAGAACCCGCAGTGGTTCCACAACCTGATGGTGAAACCCGAGACGACGGTCAGCATCCGCGGCGAGCGCAACCGACGGGTGAAGGCGCGGGAGGCCGATCCGGAGGAGCGGGCCGCCCTGTGGCCGCGGCTGATCGACCTCTACGCCGACTTCGCCAACTACCAGGCGTGGACCGAGCGGGAGATCCCGGTGGTCATCCTCGACCCCGCTCGTTGAGAGGGTGATGGCATGGACATCGCGGAGCTGAGTGACCGGACCGAGATCAACGAAGCGCTGAACCGCTACACGATCGCGATCGACACCGGGGAGTTCGACCGGCTCGACACCGTCTTCACGCCCGACGCACAGATCGACTACACCGAGTCCGGTGGCATCGCCGCCGGCTTCCCGGAGGTCAAGCCCTGGCTCGCCGAGAACCTCCCGGCGTTCTCGAAGAAGCGGATGCACACGCTCGGCCAGGTCTCCATCGCGTTCGCGAACACGCGTGACGAGGCCCGGGTTACGGCCTACTTCCACAACCCGATGCTGATCGCCGACGGCGCCGACGGCGCCGACGGCGCCGGCGGTGAGCGGCTGGTCGAGGTCGGCGGGATCTACCACCACACGTTCGCCCGGACCGAAGCCGGCTGGCGCTCGCGACGGCTGCACGAGCAGGTCGTCTGGACCCGCGGCTTCTGAGACCGGAATTTCGCCAGCCTTGGACGGTCCGTGACAATGGCGGCGTGAGCGACGACCAGCAGGAGAAGCCCGTGAAGCCGGTGGTTACCGGGCTGATCGCGCTGCTCGCGGTCTCGCTCGCCGTTGGCCTGGTGCTCGGCGGAGTCGCGCTCGTGGGCTCCCGCATGCTCGGCATCAGCGGCGATGCCTCCGGGTCGACCGGCGCCAGCGAGAAGGAGTCGGCGGTCATCCCGAAGCCGTCCAAGACCTTCGCGAACGGACCCCAGGTCACTCTCCAGACCGAAGGGTCCGAGCAGACCCGGACCGACCTCGAGACTGAGTCGACCGAGACCGAGACGGCGAAGGAGACCAAGGCCATCACGCTCCAGGCGGGTCAGACGGCGGTCGGCAACTTCGAGCGGATCGACCTCACCGGCATCTATCCCGGCGGCGAGGGCGCGATCCTGCAGGTCCAACGGCTCGAGAACGGCGGGTGGGCCGAGTTCGACGCCACCATCCCGGTCAGCAACGAGACGTTCGTGACCTACGTCCAGTCGGCGAAGACCGGGGTCAACAAGTTCCGGGTCATCGACAACGCGACCGGCGACGCCTCCAACGCGGTCACCGTGACCGTCGGCTGACGCCGGCCGCCCCACGCCGTACGGTGGGGCGATGGCCCGGCGGTCGAACGTCCGCGTGCTTGTCGTCGCGCTCGGGTTCGTCCTGGTCTCGGGCTGTGTCGCTGACGATGACGACCCGGTCCAGGGCGGCACTTCGCCCTCCGCGGGCGAGCCGACCGCGACCAGCCCCGACGTGCCCCCGTCCGTGGACCTGGCCGTGATCGGCAGTGCGACGCGGCCGCAGCTCCGACTCACCCAGCGGGCGGCCAACCGGTTGTTCGACGGGCGCGACCAGCGGTGGAACGGGCTCCCGGTGGTCATGGGCACCGACGACGCCGCACAGGCTGTGACCGCCGTCGAGCGTGATCCGGGGACCATCGCCGTCGTACCGCTGACCGCGGTCGGGCCGACCGTCGTTGCTGCCGTCGTCGGCGGCGTCGACCCGGTGCGCGACCACCCGGACGCGACCGCGATGACTGTGACCGGCGACATCATGCTCGTCCGGAACGTGCCGGACGCCGCTGCGGCGCTCGCGCCGATGACGCCGCTGCTACGGCGGGCCGACCTCACCGTCGGCAACCTCGAGAGCACCCTGTCGACGAACGGCGAGCCGACCCAGGGCGACGACTCCTTCGGCGCCGGCCCTGCCCTGCTGCCGGTGCTGAGGCGCGCGGGCTTCGACGCGCTCTCGCTGGCCAACAACCATGCCGGCGACTACGGATCGGTCGCGCTCACGGAGACCGTCGACGAGCTGACCGCCAGTCCGATCGTGCCGTTCGGCGCCGGCCCCGACCTCCGTACGGCGAGCCGGCCGGCGATCCTCGAGGCGGACGGTGCTCGCTATGCGTTCGTCGGCTTCAACGCGATCGGGGAGACCCCGATGGCCACGGCCGACACCCCCGGCGCGCTCTCGATCCGGATGCCTCCGCGCACCGGGCCGTTGGTGCGTGCCGACCTCGACCGGATGCTGCGGGTGGTGCGCCGCGCAGATCGCGGGGCCGATGCAGTCATCGTGCTTCCGCACTGGGGCACGCAGTACACCCACGCACCCGAGCCGATCCAGCGCCAGGTCGCGCGGGAGCTGGTCGCGGCCGGCGCGGACCTGATCGTCGGCGGCCACCCCCACTGGGTGCAGGGAATCGACGCCGTGGGCGACGTCCCGGTGCTCCACTCGCTCGGCAACTTCGTCTTCGACATGGGCTTCATGGAGCAGACGCTGGAAGGAGTGGTGCTGGAAGCGACCTGGTGGGGCGGCGAGCTGAAGGCGATCCGGCTCGTGCCCTACGCGATGGACACGGACGACTTCGCCCCGCGTCGGGTCGTGGGCGCCCAGGCCGACGACATCCTCGGCGATGTGGCGAGCACCTCGACCGGCCCCTACCGATGAGTGCGCTCAGCGGAGCCAGCTGACGACCACCCGTGCCGCGCGCTCGAGCTGAGCACGGTCGACGACCGACACGGTGTCGGTGGGCGAGTGGTAGCCGGCGTACGGCGTGCTCCCGAGCCGGACACCCGTCAGTCCGTCGCGCACGAACGACCAGTGGTCGCTCGAGCGCTGCCCGCTCTCGACGACGGACAGCGCTCGGACCCGCTCGGCCGCGGCGACCAGCTCGTCGCGCAGCGGGTCGCCGTCCTCGGCGCTGCCGATCACGACGGCGTCGCCGACGCCGACCCGGTCGAGCGACACCATGCCCCGCAGCGATCGGCGTTGTCCGGCCGAGAGGCCGGCGACGTAGGCGCGGGAGCCGTAGTGGTGGTCGTCGTCGGTCGGCCCGCGCGGCTCCTCGGCGCCGAACGCGACCAGCACGACCGGCAGCCGGGTGCGCCGCCACGTGACCGCCCGCGCGACGGTCAGCAGCACGCCGATCCCCGACGCGTTGTCCTCGGCGCCCGGCGACTGCGGCACCGTGTCGAGGTGCGCGCCGACCACGAGCCACGGTTCGCCGCGCCGGACGTCTCCGCGGTGCGCGACGACGTTGGTCGAGTCGCCACCCTCGACCGGAACGCCCCACGATACGCCTGCCGGTGCAGGGAACGCTTGCTGGTCGACCTGCCAGCCGTACCGCTCGAACCTCCCCCCGACCCATTCGACCGCGTCGAGGAACGACGTAGACGTGCCCGGGCGGGGTCCGATGTCCTCGGCGAGGTGCCGGACGGCCGCCATCGCGATCGACACCTCGACGTCGCCGGGGCGAGCCTGCCGGCACCCGGCCAGCGAGACGGTGGCAGCGGCGGCGACCGCGCCACCGACGAGCTCGCGCCGGCCCACCCGGGGAACACCCATTCATCGAGCCTGTCACGCAACCGTTCGGCGGCGACAGCCCTCTGAAGTGGGTGAAGGCAAACCAAGAACAGGTCCAGCGGCGAGGAGCAGGATGGGCACGATGGGACGTCGGGCCAGGGTCGACGAGTTCACGGCGTACGCCGGGCAGGCGCAGCAGCGGCTGTTCCGCCAGGCCGTGCTGCTGACCGGCGACCCCGACTCCGCGCGGGACCTGGTCCAGGCGACGCTGGTGAAGGTGTACGTCGCCTGGTCGCGGATCGACACCCCAGGGGCCTATGCGCAGCTGACGATGGTGCGCACGTTCCTCGACGGACGGCGCAAGGAGCGCCGCGAGGCGGAGCTCCACCGGCCGATCGACCCCGGCCGGGCCGAGCCGGACCAGGCCCAGGCGCTCACCGTGCGCCAGGCCATCGCGGCGCTGCCGCCGCGGATGCGGGCCGTCGTCGTGCTCCGCTACTGGGAGGACCTGACCGTCGACCAGACCGCGGCGGCGCTCGGCTGCAGCGCCGGCAACGTCAAGTCCACTGCCAGTCGCGGCCTCGACAAGCTGCGTGACCTGCTCGGGGATGCCTTCGCCGAACGCACATCCACATCTGCAGCGGAGGAGCTGTCATGAGCAACCCGACCGACGAACTGCGCGCACACCTTGCGCGTGAGCTGGACGACCTGGGCCCCACGCCGGACCTGGTGGGGGAGGCGGCGACCCGCGGCGCGAGCGTCGTACGACGCCGCCGGGCGCTGGCCGGCGGCGCTCTCGCCGTCGCGGCCGTGGTGGGCGGAGTGGCCGCGACCGGCCTGCTCGCCGGCGGTGACGACGCTCGCCCGGACAACGACGTGCCGTTCGCCGAGGACTCGACCGCGTCGCCGCCGGCGCCGGCATGGGACCCGCTGGCCGACGGCCTGGTGAACGGGCAGGAGTGGAAGCGCACGGTCTCCGAGGCCCTCAGCGCCGCGCTGCCGGACAGGTACGGCGCCGTCGGCCCGATCGACACGGATTTCGACGTCCAGATGTACGGAACTGCCGGCGGCGATCCGCGGCTCCAGCTCGCGGTCCGGACGGCCGGTTGGCACCCGTCGCAGGACCCCGAGCGCTACCGGGAGGACGAGTCGTGCGCGGCGATCCTAGCCGCACGGGAGCTCTACTCCTGCGCCGAGACCGAGTTCGGCGACGGCTGGTTCGCCGTCGTCACGACCGACCTGCTGCCTCCGGGCAACCGGTCCTTCGCCGCGGGCGAGCGGACAGAGATCCCGCCGTACGACCCCGAGAACATCCCCGAGGACTGGGCGTTCGCGACCGAGCTGCACGTGATGAACGAGGGCGTCTCGTTCCGGATGCGGGTGGACGAGCTCGGGTGGGACGAGCTCTCGGGCAACGAGCAGGCCGGCATCACCGACCAGGAGCTGCTCGACGCGGCCCAGGACCCGGCGTTCCTCACGATGGTCGAGGTCGGCGTCCAGTGGTGGTACGACGAGCCGCGGCCCGAGCCGCTCGAGCTCGACGGCGAGCTGATCCCGGTCATGACCGGGAAGCGGCAGCAGACCCCGCCGACATTCCCGTAGGAAGCGGGAACAACCCCCTGTCCCACTCCGTTGCACCGTGTGTCAGACTTGAGTCAACTCGACTCAACTAACTTGCTGGACGTCTGATCCAGAGCGCAACGGAGGAGCAACACCATGGCACGTGCTGTCGGCATCGACCTCGGAACGACGAACAGCGTCGTCTCGGTCCTGGAGGGCGGCGAGCCCACCGTGATCGCGAACGCGGAGGGGGCGCGGACCACGCCGTCCGTCGTCGCCTTCGCCAAGAACGGCGAGGTCCTCGTCGGCGAGGTCGCGAAGCGTCAGGCCGTCACCAACGTCGACCGCACCATCCGGTCGGTCAAGCGCCACATGGGTGAGTCGTGGACCACCGACGACATCGACGGCAAGACGTTCACCCCCCAGCAGATCAGCGCCTTCATCCTGCAGAAGCTCAAGCGCGACGCGGAGGCCTACCTCGGCGAGACCGTGACGGACGCGGTCATCACGGTGCCGGCGTACTTCTCCGACGCGCAGCGGCAGGCGACCAAGGAGGCAGGTGAGATCGCGGGCCTCAAGGTGCAGCGGATCGTCAACGAGCCGACCGCGGCCGCGCTGGCCTACGGCCTCGACAAGGGCGACGACCAGACCATCCTCGTGTTCGACCTCGGTGGCGGCACGTTCGACGTGTCCCTGCTCGAGATCGGCGAGGGCGTCGTCGAGGTGAAGGCCACCAGCGGCGACAACCACCTCGGTGGCGACGACTGGGACAACCGGGTCGTCGAGTGGATGGTCAAGAAGTTCAAGGACAACAACGGCGTCGACCTGTCGGCCGACAAGATCGCCGCCCAGCGCCTCCAGGAGGCCGCTGAGAAGGCGAAGATCGAGCTGTCGTCCTCGAGCGAGACCACGGTCCACCTGCCCTACATCACCCATGGCGAGAACGGCCCGCTGCACTTCGAGGAGCGGCTGACCCGGGCGGAGTTCCAGAAGCTCACGTCCGACCTGCTCGACCGCACCAAGAAGCCGTTCCAGTCGGTGCTCAAGGACGCCGGTGTGCCGGTCGCCGAGATCGATCACGTCGTACTCGTCGGCGGCTCCACCCGGATGCCCGCCGTCACCGAGGTCGTCAAGGAGCTGCTCGGCGGCAAGGAGCCCAACAAGGGCGTCAACCCGGACGAGGTCGTCGCCGTCGGCGCTGCGCTGCAGGCCGGTGTCCTGGCCGGTGAGGTCAAGGACGTGCTCCTTCTCGACGTCACCCCGCTCAGCCTCGGCATCGAGACCAAGGGCGGCGTGATGACCACCCTCATCGACCGCAACACGACGATCCCCACCAAGCGGAGCGAGATCTTCACGACCGCTGACGACAACCAGCCGTCGGTCGAGATCAAGGTCGCCCAGGGCGAGCGCCAGATGTGGGGGCAGAACCAGCCGCTCGGCAACTTCGAGCTGACCGGCCTCCCGCCGGCCCCGCGCGGCGTACCGAAGATCGAGGTCACCTTCGACATCGACGCCAACGGCATCGTCCACGTGTCGGCCAAGGACCAGGCGTCCGGCCGCGAGCAGTCGATGACCATCTCCGGCGGCAGCGCGCTGTCGAAGGACGAGATCGACCGCATGGTCCGCGAGGCGGAGCAGTACGCCGAGGAGGACGCGCAGCGTCGCGCCGCGGTCGAGGTCCGCAACCAGGGTGACCAGCTGGTCTACACGACCGAGAAGTTCCTGGCCGACAACGGCGACAAGATCCCGGAGGACGTCACGACCGAGGTCACGGCCGACCTCGAAGAGCTCAAGAAGGTCCTCGAGAACGCCGACTCGAACGTCGACGAGCTCACCGCGGCGATCACCAAGCTCGGCGAGTCCAGCCAGAAGATGGGCGCCGCGATGTACGCCGCCGCCGAGGCGGACGCCGCTGCGGCCGGCGGCAGCACCGGTGCCACGGGCGAGGCGGACGACGACGTCGTCGAGGCCGAGATCGTCGACGAGGAGCCGGATGCCGAGGACGAGGCCAAGTGACCGACGGCGATCCGACGCCCGACCCGGTCGAGCCGACGCCCGACGAGGTCACCACTGACGACGCCACCACCCCCGAGGAGGTCCCGGCCGAGGCCGGGACCTCCTCGGGAGGCTTCGGCGACGCTGCCGCGGAGATGGCGAACGAGTCGGAGGTCGAGGCCGACGAGCTCGCGGTGACCAGGATGGAGCTGGAGGAGCGGACCCTCGACCTCCAGCGGCTCCAGGCCGAGTTCCTCAACTACAAGCGCCGGGTCGACCGCGACCGGGAGCTCGTGCGCGAGAACGCGACGTACGCCGCGCTGACGCCGATCGTCGACGTGCTCGACACCATCGACCGGGCTCGCGACCACGAGCCGCTCGAAGGCGGCTTCAAGGCCGTCGCCGAGCAGCTCGAGCGGATCGTGGCCGGACTGGGCCTGGTGAAGTTCGCGGAGGTCGGCGACCCGTTCGACCCGACCATCCACGAGGCGCTGTCGCACATCGGCACGGACCCGGAGGTCGAGGTCACGACCTGCAAGGTCGTCGCCAAGGCCGGTTACAAGTTCGGCGACCGGGTGGTGCGTGCCGCGCAGGTTCTCGTGGTGGATCCAGCGGAAGATTGATTCGGACGGAGGTGAGCGATGAGCAGTAACGACGGCATCCGTTCCGACTGGGCGACGAAGGACTTCTACGCCGTGCTCGGCGTCAGCAAGAGCGCGTCCAACGACGAGATCAAGAAGGCCTACCGCAAGCTCGCTCGCGCCAACCACCCCGACTCGCACCCGGACGACCCGGCCAAGCACGAGAAGTTCAAGCAGGTCGCCGAGGCCTACGACGTCATCGGCGAACCGGACAAGCGGAAGAAGTACGACCAGGCCCGCGAGCTGTTCGCTTCGGGCGGCTACCCGGCCGGCGGCAGCGGCTTCTCGGGCGGCGTCAACCTGGACGACCTGCTCCGCGAACGCGCGGGAGGAGGCGGCGGCTTCGGTGACCTGTTCGGTGACTTCCTCGGCTTCGGGGCGGGCCAACGGCGCCAGCAGCCACGGCCGTCCCGCGGTGCCGACCTCGAGACGTCGACGACGATCAGCTTCGCCGAGGCGCTCGAGGGCATCACGGTCTCGCTGCGGATCGCCTCCGACACCGCGTGCGCGACCTGCTCGGGCACCGGCGGCAAGCCCGGCACCAGTCCGCACCGGTGCCCGACCTGCGAAGGCAGCGGGTTCGTCGTCGCGTCGGTCGGCGGCGCGTTCTCGATGAACGAGACCTGCCCGGCTTGCGGCGGGCGCCAGCTCGTCTACGACGAGGCCTGCCCGACCTGTCACGGCAGTGGCCGGGGCCGCGCCAACCGCACCATCCAGGCGAAGGTGCCGGCCGGCGTGAAGGACGGCCAGCGGATCCGGCTGCGCGGCAAGGGCGCGCCGGGGGAGCGCGGCGGCCCGCCTGGCGACCTTTACGTCACGGTCAAAGTCAGGCCCGACCGGGTCTTCGGACGCAAGGGCGAGCACCTGACCATCGACGTACCCATCTCCTTCACGGAGGCCGCGCTCGGCGCCCAGGTCAAGGTGCCGACCCTCGGCGGTGCGCCGGTCACGCTCAAGATCCCGGCGGGGACCCCCAACGGGCGCACCTTCCGGGTCCGCGGCAAGGGCGCGCCGAAGGCCGACGGCACCCATGGCGACCTGCTCGCGACGGTCGAGGTGCAGGTGCCCGCGCAGCTCAGCGACGACGCGCGCGCGGCCCTCGAGGACTACGCCGCCGCCACGGCCGGCACTCCGCTCCGGGCCGGGTTGTTCGAGGCGGCGCAGGAGTAGTCATGCCGAACCGACAGCCGTACGGCGCCGAGCCCCCGCCGCCCGAGGCGGCGGTCTTCGTGATCAGCGTCGCCGCCGAGCTCAGCGGCCTGCACCCCCAGACCCTGCGCACCTATGAGCGGCTGGGCCTGATCACGCCGGGGCGCACTCCTGGCGGCGGGCGGCGCTACTCCTACCGCGACATCGAGCACCTGCGCGTCATCGCCGAGCTGACCAGCTCCGGCATCGGCATCGAGGGCGTCCGCCGCATCCTCGAGCTCGAGTCGGCGGTCGCGATCCTCCGCGCGCAGCGCGACGAGCTGCTCGCCGAGCTCGACGCGGCGCACGAGGCGCTCCGCCAGGCCCTGGCCGCCCGGCCCTCGTCCGGCAGCAACCTGCCCGCCGTACCCCCGCCCACCACGCCGGGCTCGATCGTCGTGTGGCGGCGGGGGCACTAGCGCGTCCCTCTGATGCCGGCTGGTTCGGAGCTGAGGCTGCGGGTCGTGGCGACCGCCCGCGACGCGGCGGACCTGAGCTCGCCCGCGACACCGGGGCTTGGTTGGCGTCGGTGACCCGTGTCGACTTCGGTGCCGGGCGCGCCGATGCCCGGCTGGCCGGAGCCCTGGACGGCCGCTGGGTGGGGGTGGCGGCCGCGATGGCCGACGGACAGGTCGCCGCTGGAAACTGACCCACACGTTCACGTGTCAGCTCCCACCCTCCGGACCACGTGCGGCACGACCGGCTCGGCTACGCCCTTCACCTGCTGCGGCTCTCCCGCCTCAACTTCCCACTGCGGCCCGAGCCGTGAGGCCAGCACCGGCTCGGCAAGCACCTCCCCGGGCAGGGCCAGTCCGAGCAGCCGCGCGGCGAGGTTCACGGCCGGGCCGAAGTAGTCACCGGCTCGGACGACGACATCGCCGGCAGCCATGCCAACTCGCACGGGCAGCGCCGCCTCCAGTTCCGCTACCCGAACGATGACACCGTGCACTGCTCGGGCGAGACCGTCGGGCGATGCGCCCACGAACATGGCGGCGTCACCGATGAGCTTCACGCAACGAACGCCTGCCGCCGCCGCCTCGTCGTGCGCCAGGCTCTCGAAAACGCCGAGGAAGCTGTGCAGCGTCAACGCGTCGAGCGTCTCCGTCGCGTGCGTGAAGCCGCACAGGTCCGCAAACGCGACGCACCACGGCACACCCCCCAGGCCGAATCCCGCGGGCGCCTGAGCCCGCTCGAAGTGGCGTGTCGCCGTCAGCAGGTGGTGGCGATACATCATCTCAACCGAGCGCACGACCTGCGGCATGAGAGATGCCGCCGCGGCATAGGCGTGCGACGTCGCGAGTTCGTCAGAGCTATGCAGCAGGTCGATGTCGGGGAGGGCTTCGACCATCGTCGCAGCCGCCGCTTCACCCATTCGCGCAATCGCGGACGCGTGCACTCGGGCGAGTGCCAGCGCCTGGTGCTCACCAACGAGCTGCGCGACAAGCGGCCAAACCGCGAGGGCGGCGGCCTCCTCCTCCGTGGCCACCGGCTCGTCGTCCACCGGCTCGTCGAGCCCCAACGCCCGCCACAGCTGCGCCGTCGCGGCCGGGTCCTGCCCCAGACGCGATGCCATCTCGGCGATGGTCAGCATCACAGCGCCGGGCCGGACCAGCTGGTCGCCTTCGAGGGCGTAGAGCCGGCCGTGCTGGGCCGCCTGGCGCAGCAGCCGTTCGTCGTAGCCTGCAGCGCGCAGGTGCGCTACCAGCGCCTGCCGGATCGCAACGTCCGGGGCACCGACCAGCAGCGTGTCGTCTTCCACGCATAGCAGGTTGCCGCAAGGACATGTCTGAGAGAACGATTACGGCAAACCCGAGCCACCGCAGCGCCGTCGCGGCACATGGTTCGGCCCTCAACGAAAGTCGCCGCTGAGAGCGACAAGGACAGCGGTCAGGTTCATGTCCTTGAGGACCTCTGCCCCCAACCCAGGGGTCCCGATCGAGAGGGCCAACGACGGCGAGCATGATCCCCCGGCCTACCCGGCGGCTCATGCTGCATGAGGATCCCGCCCGCTCATGC
Source organism: uncultured Actinomycetota bacterium (assembly GCA_963846535.1). Classification (GTDB taxonomy): domain Bacteria; phylum Actinomycetota; class Actinomycetes; order Propionibacteriales; family Nocardioidaceae; genus Nocardioides. Next base: position 54,413 of record CAWJWK010000008.1, on the reverse strand, counting down.
CGCACGGCGTGCTCGCGGAGCTCGCACGCTATTGCCGGCTCTACTTGCGCGCTCGTGTTGGTTTCGATGCGGTCGAAGCGCCGCCCTCGACCCTAGACTCGTAGCGTGACGATCCGCGCAGCCCACCCTCGAACGTGACGTGAGTTATCTGCGACAGTCCGTAGCGCGGATACGCGTGCCGCCCGCCGGGGCAGGCATTACCCTCAGGTTCTCGGTGAACGCTCGGGTCTCATGGGGCGGCCCGATCGGCGGACAGGGGTACATGCGTGGACGCGGTGCTGGATTTCTTTCGGGACTGGGCCAGCGGTGACCTCACCGGATCCCACGGTGTCGACTGGTTCGCGTTCATCTCGATCCCGTTCTTCACGGGCATCATCGGCTGGCTGATCAACTGGTCCGGCCTCTGGATGCTCTTCAGCCCGGTCAAGTTCTACGGCTTCAAAGTTCCGGGGCTGCGCGAGGTCGCGACCGTGATTCCGCGCAAGCTGCAGGAGGTGCCGGGCATCCCCTTCGGCCGCGTCGGCTGGCAGGGCATCGTCCCCGCGCGCGCGGCCAAGATGGGCAGCATCGCCGTCGACAAGGTGATCGCGAAGCTGGGCACGCCGGCCGAGTTCTACGCCCAGCTCGAGCCCGAGGAGATCGCGGCGCACATCGTCAAGGTGTTCGAGCCCGACCTCCCGCAGATGGTCGACGACATCATGATGCGCGAGCACCCGAGGCTCTGGCGCGACCTGCCGCCTGCGTTGAAGCAGGGCGTGATCAGTCGAGTCCAGGCCCAGCTGCCGGCCGTCGTCACGACGATCACCGACGAGATCGGCATCCACATCAACCAGCTGCTCGATCCCAAGATCATGGTGATCGACCACTTCCGGAAGAACCCCGACCTGGTCGTCCGGGTGTTCCGCGACGTGGGTCAGCGCGAGCTCAACCTGATGGTCGCCTTCGGCTTCATCTTCGGCTTCTTGCTCGGCATCCCGGTCGCGATCGTCGACCAGACCTGGCACATCTGGTGGTTGCTGCCCCTCCTCGGCGTCATCGTCGGATGGACCACCAACGCGCTCGGCATGTGGCTGATCTTCGAGCCGCCGGAGCCCCGGAGGATCTTGGGCATCAAGGTGCAGGGGCTGTTCCTACGCCGTCAGGCCGAGTGCGCCGAGGTCTACGCCGGCATCATCGCCGACGACGTCATCACGCTGGAGCGGATCGGCGACTTCCTCATGGACGGTCCGCGGGGAGACCGCACCCGGCAGATGATCGCGACCGCGATGCGACCGGCGATCGACAAGGCTGCCGGCCCGTTGCGGGGGGCGGCCAAGGTGGTCGTGGGAGCCGAGACGTTCGATCGCATCCGCGAGTCCTTCGCCATGGAGGCCGTGGGTCGCACGATCACTCCGTTCCGTGATCCGGCGTTCAGCAAGCGGCAGTCGGAGAAGATCAAGGTGCTGATCGCGCGGCGCACCAAGGAGCTCCCGCCCAAGGACTTCGTCGAGATGATGCGCTCGGCCATCAAGGAGGACGAGTGGATGCTCTACGCCCACGGCGCGGTCATGGGTGCCGCCGGCGGGTTCATCCACCTGGGGCTGTTCAACTGGGGTTGGATCCCCGGGTTCCCGCCGTGACCACCGAAAGGCGAGACTTGAGTGACGATGACTGACAACAACCTCGGCAAGGACGGCCTGCCCAAGCTGCCCGCGGTGTCGAGCAACGGCCAGCAGGTCGTCGACTCGCTGCCGGGCCTGGCGCGGGTCGCAGCCACCGCCGCCATCAACACGACCGGCTGGGGCTTGCGCACGACCGCGCGCAACTGGCGCCGCGTCGGCCGCGCTGCCACCAACCGGGACGAGGCAGTCCAGCTGATCCGCGAGGTGGGTTCGGTGGTCGGGACCGTGGGCGAGATCGCCCGCCAGGTCGCCGACGGCGTACCGGTCGGAACCGCCCTCCTCAAGGCGGGCGAGCAGCTCGGTGGCGTCGTCTCCGGCACGTCGTCGCGGCCGGCCTCGAGCGACAACGGCCGGGTCGTCGGCGGCGAGGTGACCTCGGTCCGATCGACGTCGCTGCGCGAGCGCGGCCAGGAGCTCCTCGAGAAGTCCCGCGACGTGTGGGCCGTCGATGACCGGCACCCCGCCTTCGACCGGATCCTCGACGACCTGGCGCCCGACGAGGCGCGGATCCTCGTGATGCTCCTCAAGAACGGCCCGCAGGCGAGCGTCGACATCCGCACGGGAGGGCCCGTCGGCATGCTCAGCAGCCAGCTGGTCGCTCCCGGGCTCAACATGGTCGGCCCGCGTGCCGGTCTCCGCTACCTCGACCAGGTGCCGTCGTACCTCAACAACCTCTACCGGCTCGGCCTGGTCTGGTTCTCCCGCGAGGCGCTGCGCGACCACCTCGAGTACCAGGTGCTGGAGGCCCAGCCCGACGTGCTCGGTGCGATGCACTCGGTGAAGTTCGCCAAGGTCGTACGACGCAGCATCCACCTCACGCCGTTCGGCGAGGAGTTCGTCAAGCAGGCTCTGGTCGACGAGGTCACCGCCACGAGTGTCGAGCTTCCCGAGCACGACACCCCGCCGGAGATCGACACCGAATAGGGGCGATCGGCCGCGGTCGGAGATTGCCAGAGTTGAGTGGAACAGACTCAACTCTGGTGTCGTTGAGATGATCAGGCACAACGACGTCACAGGAGCAGCCACCCATGAGTCAGTTCGGGGCCGACAAGTTCACCACCCGTAGCCGCGAGGCGATCGAGGCCGGCCAGCTCGCCGCTACGACTGCCGGCAACAGCAACATCGAGCCCATCCACGTGCTCGTGGCGCTGCTCCTGCAGGAGGGCGGCACGGCCGCCTCGATGATCGCCAAGGCCGGTGCCGACCCGTCGTCGCTGGTGCGGGCCGCGGTCGCCCAGCGCGATGCGCTGCCGTCGGCGTCGGGCGCGACCGTGCAGCAGCCGGCCGGCTCGGCCGCGCTGACCCGCGTCCTGGCGCAGGCGCTCGACCTCGCCACGTCGATGAAGGACGACTACGTCGCGACCGAGCACCTGCTCATCGCGCTCGCGACCGTCGACAGCAGCGCCAAGCAGGTGCTCACCGACGCCGGCCTCACCGAGGCCGGCCTTCGCGACGTGCTCATCGCCGTCCGCGGCAACCGTCGCGTCACCTCGCAGGAGGCGGAGTCGACGTACGACGCACTCGAGAAGTACTCCGTCGACCTCACCGCCGCCGCCGAGGAGGGTCGCCTCGACCCGGTCATCGGCCGCGATGCGGAGATCCGCCGGGTGGTGCAGGTCCTCTCGCGCCGGACGAAGAACAACCCGGTGCTCATCGGCGAACCCGGCGTCGGCAAGACCGCCGTCGTCGAGGGGCTCGCGCAGCGGGTCGTCGAGGGTGACGTGCCCGACTCGTTGAAGGGGCGCCGCGTGCTGTCCCTCGACCTCGCGGCGATGGTCGCGGGCGCCAAGTACCGCGGCGAGTTCGAGGAGCGGCTCAAGGCCGTGCTCGAGGAGATCAAGGACGCCGGCGGCCAGGTGATCACCTTCATCGACGAGCTGCACACGGTCGTCGGTGCGGGCGCCGGCGGTGACTCGGCGATGGACGCCGGCAACATGCTGAAGCCGATGCTGGCGCGCGGCGAGCTGCACATGATCGGAGCGACCACCCTCGACGAGTACCGCGAGCGGGTCGAGAAGGACCCCGCGCTGGAGCGCCGCTTCCAGCAGGTCTTCGTCGGCGAGCCGTCCGTCGAGGACACCATCCAGATCCTGCGCGGCATCCAGGAGAAGTACGAAGCGCACCACGGCGTGCGGATCACCGACGCCGCACTCGTCGCCGCGGCCACCCTCAGTGACCGCTACATCACCGGCCGCCAGCTGCCCGACAAGGCGATCGACCTCGTCGACGAGGCCGCGTCCAGGCTCCGGATGGAGATCGAGTCCTCGCCGGAGGAGATCGACCAGCTCCGTCGCCAGGTCGACCGGTTGAAGATGGAGGAGTTCGCGCTCGCGAAGGAGAGCGACGCCGCCTCGATCGAGCGGCTCGACGCGCTGCGGGCCGACCTCGCCGACAAGGAGGAGTCGCTGCGCGGGCTGGAAGTGCGCTGGGAGCGCGAGAAGTCCTCGCTCGAGGGCGAGGGCGAGCTGCGCCGCCAGCTCGACCAGCTGCGTGGCGAGGCCGACAAGCTGCAGCGCGAGCAGCAGTACGAAGCGGCCAGCGAGATCCTCTACGGCCGGATCCCCGAGCTGGAGCGGCAGATCGAGGCGGCCGAGGCCGCGGACGCGAGCGAGGTGTCCGAGGACAAGATGGTCGGCGAGGAGGTCGGCGCCCAGCAGATCGCCGAGGTGGTCGAGGCCTGGACCGGCATCCCCACCGGCCGGATGCTCCAGGGCGAGACCGCCAAGCTGCTCGAGATGGAGTCGGTGATCGGCGACCGTCTGATCGGCCAGGCCGAAGCGGTCCGCGCGGTCAGCGACGCCGTAAGACGGGCACGCGCCGGGATCGCGGATCCCAACCGGCCTACCGGCTCGTTCCTGTTCCTCGGCCCCACCGGAGTCGGCAAGACCGAGTTGGCCAAGTCGCTCGCAGACTTCCTCTTCGACGACGAGCGGGCGATCGTCCGCATCGACATGAGTGAGTACGGCGAGAAGCACTCGGTCGCGCGCCTGGTCGGCGCGCCTCCGGGCTACGTCGGCTACGAGGAAGGCGGGCAGCTCACCGAGGCGGTGCGCCGCCGGCCCTACTCCGTCGTACTCCTCGACGAGGTGGAGAAGGCGCACCCCGAGGTCTTCGACATCCTGCTGCAGGTGCTCGACGACGGCCGGCTGACCGACGGCCAGGGCCGCACCGTCGACTTCCGCAACACGATCCTGATCCTCACGTCCAACCTCGGCTCGCACTTCCTGGTCGACCCGACCCTGGACCCGGCGAAGGCGCGCGAGTCGGTGCTGGCACTGGTGCGGCAGAGCTTCAAGCCGGAGTTCCTCAACCGGCTCGACGAGATCGTCACCTTCGACGCGCTGTCGAAGGAGGACCTGACGCACATCGTCGACATCCAGCTCGGCCTGCTCGAGCAGCGGCTCGCGGTGCGCCGGATCACGATCGACGTCACCGACGCCGCGAAGGAGTGGCTGGCCGACACCGGCTACGACCCGGCGTACGGCGCCCGCCCGCTGCGCCGCCTGATCCAGACGGCGATCGGCGACCGGCTGGCCAAGGCCATCCTCGCCGGCACCGTCACCGACGGCGGGAAGGTCGTGGTCGACCGGGCCGACGACGTCGACGCCGCCGACACCGGGTTGGAGCTGCGGGTCAGCTGACCGCCCACGGCCGCCCGCAGGGCGTCACGGTGCGTCTGGTCCAATGGACGCATGAGTCAGGACGCGCCCCGACCGGGACAGGCCACGTTCGCCGCCTGGCTGATCATCGGCGGATCCGTGGTCCTCGTGCTCACGGCCTGGCAGCGGATCTCCAGCCTGCACACGCTCGAGGTGCAGGAGGAGCTCCGGCGGGTGCTGTCGGAGCCGCCCGTCAGCAGCACCGGGCTCGGCCTCGAGGGCCTGAAGACCACGATCCGCGTCATGTGCATGGTCGCCGCCGCGGCGGCGACTGCATCGGCGATCCTGGGCCTGCATGCGCTCCGCCGGTCGACCAGTGCGCGGCTTGTGCTCACGCTGCTGGCGCCGGTGGTGCTGATCGGCGGCTTCGCGACCGCGGGCATCTTCGCGCCGCTGGTCGTCGCCGGCGTCGTCATGCTCTGGCTGCGCCCGACCCGTGACTGGTTCGCAGGTCGGCCGTGGCTCTCGACTGCGTCGGCAGCGGCATCGCGCCGACCGGATCCCTTCGCACCGCGGTCCGAGCCCCACGAGCCCGAGAAGCGGCAACCGGCCGCTCCTCCGCCGCCCCCGGCACCCGTCCTCGACCGGCCAGGTCCCCACCCCACCCCCTACGGCGCCCCGTCGCCGACGTCGGACGCGGCCGCGTCGCCGTACGGTCCGTCGAGCGCGAAGCGCCCGGCCGCGCTGCTCGCGGCGTGCGTGCTCGTGTGGGTGTCGACCGCCCTGGTGTCGGGGTTCATGCTGCTGGTCTCGCTGGTGATGGCCGTCGCACGTGAGGACCTCTTCGACGAGCTCGAGCGGCAGCAGCCCGACCTCGACCTGGGCGGCATGTCGCACGCCGAGCTGGCGACCGGCACCTTCGTGCTGACTGCGTTCCTCGTGTGCTGGTGCCTGGTCGCGACGGTGCTTGCCGTGTTCACGATCCGCCGGGTTGCCTGGGCCCGGGTCGCGCTCGTCGTGTGCACCGGCATCGCCGGCCTGGTCGCACTGGCAGCCACGCTGGCCAGCCCGCCGCTCGTCGTCGTGCTGGCGGCGATCGGTGTGACGTTCTGGCTGCTCCTGCGCAACGACGTCACCGCCTGGTTCAGGCGCTGAGCCGTCAGGTTCCGAGGTCCGCCGCCGCGAGCCGGCGCAGTGCCTCGTCGATGACCTCGGTCTCCTTGCAGAACGCCCACCGCACCAGGTGCCGGCCGGCGCCGGCGACGTCCGGGTCGTCGTAGAAGACCTCCATCGGCACCGCCACGACGCCTGCCCGCTCCGGCAGCGCCCAGCAGAAGTCGCGGCTGCTGGCCCAGCCGAGGTGTGAGACGTCGGTGGTGGCGAAGTAGGTCCCCTGGGGGAGGTACGGCGTCAGCCCGGCCTCCGTGAGTCCGGCGACCAGCCGGTCGCGCCGATCCTGGAGGCTCCGCGCCAGGTCGGTCGGGAACGTGCCGCACCCGTCGAGCGCGGTCGCGACCGCGGGCTGCAGCGGCGCGCCAGAGGTGAAGGTGAGCCATTGCTTGGCAGCGAACAGCGCGCCGACCAGCGGTGCCGGACCGGTGGCCCAGCCGATCTTCCAGCCGGTGAACGAGTAGGACTTGCCGGCGCTGGAGAGGGTGAGCGTGCGTTCCCACATCCCCGGCAGGGTGGCGATCGGCACGTGCTCGTGATCGTCGAAGACCAGGTGCTCGTAGACCTCGTCGGTCACCACCACCAGGTCGCGCTCGATCGCCACCGCGGCGACCGCCTCGAGCTCGGCCCGCGTGAGCACGGTGCCGGTCGGGTTGTGCGGGGTGTTGAGGAGAATCAACTTGGTGCGCGGACCGACTGCTGCGCGGAGCTCGTCGGGATCGAGACGGAAGTCAGGGGCGCGGAGCGTGACCGGGCGTCGTACCCCTCCGGCGAAGGTGATCATCGCCGGGTAGGAGTCGTAGTAGGGCTCGAGCACGACCACCTCGTCGCCCGGATCGACCAGGGCGAGCAGGGCCGCGGCGATCCCTTCGGTGCAGCCGGTGGTGACCACGACCTCCGAGTCCGGATCGAGCTCGAGACCGTAGTGCCGCCGCTGGTGGTCGGCGATCGCCTTCCGCAGCGTGGGGATCCCTGGTCCGGGGGCGTACTGGTTCGCGCCACCCTGCAGCGCCGCGACCGCTCGCGCGATCACCTCTGGCGGCCCGTCCCGGTCGGGGAAGCCCTGGCCGAGGTTCACCGCTCCCGTCCGGATCGCGAGTGCCGACATCTCGGTGAAGATCGTCGTCCCGATGCCGTCGAGGCGGCGGGCTCTGCGCTGGGTCACGGGAGGCACACTAATCTTCCACCGTGACGACCACCGATCCTGAACTCGCCGCCGACATCGACGCCACCTGCCGTCTGAGCGGAGAGTTCACGCTCCGCTCCGGCCAGGTGAGCAACGAGTACTTCGACAAGTACCTGTTCGAGGCCGACCCGGAGCTGCTCGCCCGGGTGGCCCGCGAGATGGCTCAGCTGCTGCCCGCCGAGGCCGAGCTGCTCGGCGGACTGGAGATGGGCGGCATCCCGATCGCCACCGCGATCAGTCAACTGATCGGCATGCCTGTCGTGTTCGTGCGCAAGGAGGCCAAGACCTACGGCACCTGCAAGCTCGCCGAGGGCCCGGCGTACGACGGCAGGCGGGTCACCCTCATCGAGGACGTGATCACCACCGGTGGCGCCGTCCGTGACGCGACGAACGCGTTGCGGGCCGGCGGCGCGATCGTCGACACCGTCGTCTGCGCCATCGATCGCAGTCCTGAGGGCGTCAACCCCCTCGCCGACGTGGGCCTCGAGATCCGCGCGGTGCTGACCAAGGCCGAGCTGGACGCCGTCCGCGGCTGATTGATCCTCAGGGCCTGTTCGCGGCCGCGGTCGCGTCTCGCGCGTCCAGCCACGCCTTCTTGTACTTCTCGACCGCACCTTCGCGATCGCCTTGCGCAACCTTGACGTCGCCGCTCGCGAGCTCGGTGTTGGCCTTGTTGGTTTCGGTGTCGACCTGGCGCTGGCGGTTCGGGTTGACTGCGACGGCCGGGATCTCGTGGATCGCGGTTTGGGTGAGCTGGCGGGCGATGCCCACCAGAGCGTCCAGCTCCGCTGAGACGTCCACCGTCCCGACTTTCGCGAGGTCCCTGATGGTCGCCTTCGCCTCGTCGAAGAACTTCTTGCCCTGGTCCGCGTCGAGGTGCGATCCATCGGTCCAGACCCCGGGGCCGAGCGCCTTGGTCAGGTGCTTGATCGCATGTGCGATCTCGGAATCGTCGCGTTGATCGCCGGTCGGGAGCAGGGCCTGCAGGTCCGCGCGCACCTGCTGGACCTTGCCCATCTCGGAGACGACGACCGTGACGGTGTAGGCGTGGGTCTGCGTCGCCGTGTTGCCGGCGTTGTCAGTCGCGGTGACGGAGAAGTTGTGCGGACCAGCGGTGGATGTGTCCAGCAACCCGCCGTCGGCCACGCTACCCACACAGGTCGCGAGTCCCGAGCCGCCCGCCTCGTCCGCGCACGTGAAGTCGGCGCTGACGGCCGCGCCGAGCGGGTAGGAGGCGCCGTCGGCGGGACTGGCGATCGTGATCGCGGGATCGGTCGTGTCGGGCGGCTCCGGCTCGGTGGGCTGCCAGTCGGGATCCGCCTCGGCGTAGTTGTTGGTCGTCAGTGCGTGCACGCCCGACCCGTCTGCGTTCATGACCCAGATGTCGGAGGTGGTCCCACTGCCATGGGTGAAGGCGATCATCGATCCGTCGGGGGACCATGCCGGGTCGCCGTCGAAGCTGCCGTTGGTGGTGATCCGCGTCTGGTCGGTGCCGTCGGCATCCATCACGTAGATCTCCGAGTTGCCGTCGCGCTCACTGGCGAAAGCGATACGGGTGCCGTCCGGCGACCACGCGGGAGTCGTGTCCAAACCGGGATGAAGAGTCAGGTTCACCTGGCTGAGCCCGTCGGGAGCCATGGTGTAGATCTCCCGGTTCCCGTCTCGGGTGCTCACGAAGGCGATCTGGGCGCCGCTCGGCGACCACGCCGGGCCGGCGTTGGCGCCCGAGGAATCCGTGATCGGGAACGGGTCGCTGCCGTCGGCGGCGATCATCGCCCAGATCTGGGCATCGCCGCCCGAGCCCGACGCGAAGGCGATCGAGGCGCCGCTCGGCGACCAGGTCGGCCCGCGGTCACCGTCGAGGTCGTCGGTGAGCTGGACCCGGCCCGTGCCGTCGGCGGCCATCCGCCAAATCTCCTCGTCGCCGCCGGCGTTGCTCGCGAAAGCGATCTGCGTCCCATCGGCCGACCAAGCCGGGGTTGTCTCATGCGAGCCCGGGAGGTTGGTTAGGTTCGCTTGGCCGGTCCCGTCGGGATTGATCACGTGGATGTCGGCGCGGAAGGAGTTGTCGCGGAAGCTATGGAAAGCAATCTTGCCGTTGGCGCCCGGGAACGCGGCCGCGGCGGTGGTCATCGCCGGACTGGAGGGCACGATCCCGGCATGAGCACCCGGAACTGGGAGGGCCGCCGCGAGCACCAGCAGCGAAACGACACGTGCTGAAATTCCACATTGGGGCCTCCCCCGATGCACTGACTGAGGCTTTCGGAGCCATTCGACGGTACGCCCGTACGGGGTGCACGGCAATGACCGGACCGTGCGCGGCGGTGTCCGAGGAAATCAGTCGACGGGCGAGTCGACCTCGGAGACCTCGGAGACCTCAGGGGCGGTTGCCTCGTCCTTGGGCTTCTTCGCGCCCGGACGCTGGTGCCGCCACCACTCCCACGCGAGCGGGATCGCGGAGAACACCAGGATGGCGATGGTGACGTAGTCGATGTTCTCGCCGAGCCACGGGAACGCGGCTCCGAGAAAGTAGCCCAGCAGGGTGATCGAGATGACCCAGAAGAAGGCGCCGATCGCGCTCCAGATGAAGAACCTGCGCCGCTCCATCATCGTCACGCCGGCGATGACGGTGATGTAGGTCCGCACGAACGGCACGAACCGGCCGATGACCAGCGCCTTGTTGCCGTGCTTCTCGAAGAACACGCTGGTCTTGTCGAAGTACTGCTTCTTGAGGATCCGACCGTCGCGTTGATAGAGCGGTGGCCCGAGCTTGCGGCCGATCTCGTAGCCCGACACGTTGCCCGCGAACGCCGCGATGATGAGCAGCCCCATCGCGATGACCAGCTCGATCGGTTCGTTCGAGATGCCGACGACGGAGTAGCCGGTGGCGTTGCTGCCCGCGATGAACAGGCCCAGCGCGAACAGCAGGGTGTCGCCGGGAAGGAAGGGGAAGAACAGCCCGCACTCGACGAAGACCATCGCCAGCGCGATCCAGATGAATGCAGCGCCGTACTCGTGCTGGAGCCACTCCGGATCCAGCCACTTGATGCCGAGCAGCATTGGCACGACGACCGGGGTCGCGACCAGCGAGTTCACGCTGCCACGCTACCGGCCGATCCCCAACGGCGTGGCGGTTAGGGTGCCGTTCGTGGCAGTGGATCCTGACGAGCGACGGGCGCCGTACGACCCGATGCCGCACGGTCCGGCCGAGGTCGGCGTCGGGCCGTGGGAGGGCGCCTGGCCGGAGGGGGAACAGTACGACGCCGCGCTGCTTGCCGAAGGCGACCGCCGCAACGTCGTCGACCGCTATCGGTACTGGTCGATGGAGGCGATCGTGGCCGACCTCGATGCCCGGCGGCACGACTTCCACGTCGCCATCGAGAACTGGCAGCACGACTTCAACATCGGCACCATCGTCCGCTCGGCGAACGCGTTCCTGGCGCGGGAGGTGCACATCGTCGGCAACCGTCGGTGGAACCGCCGTGGCGCGATGGTGACCGACCGCTACCAGCACGTGCGGCACCACCCGACGGTCGCCGACCTCCACGCCTACCTCGCCGAGCAAGAGGAGGGCCCGGTGCCGCTGCTCGGCATCGACAACCTGCCGGGGTCCGCGCACCTGGAGACGATGGCGCTCCCGCGCCGGGTCTGCTTCCTGTTCGGCCAGGAGGGCCCGGGGCTCTCCGACGCCGCGCGTGCGGCCTGTGACGGCACCTTCTCGATCGCCCAGTTCGGGTCGACCCGGTCGATCAACGCGTCCGCGGCGGCTGCGATCGCGATGCACGCCTGGGTGCGCGCGTACGCCGGCGAAGCCACGTGGCGGGGGTCGTCCTCGCCAGAGTGACCCATCGGCCGCGCTGACAATGACGACCCCCTAGCCAACGACTCCTCAGCGGTCGCGCGGGCGGCAGGGCGCCGAGGCTGACATCCTCGGGGTAGCCGCGCAACCGACCCTCCGGCGCGGAGCGCGAGCTCGCATCGCACCCACGCGCCTCCGGCCTCACGTTGGGCGGGCGTCGGCAGCAGCCAGTAGTAGGTGTAGCTGGACCGGGTGATGGTCTTCGGGTCCTCGTCGAGGATTTCTTAGGCGAAGGAACGGTTGCTGGGGCGGGCACTAGGGTGGGTGCTGCCGATCAGACCTCGTGAGCAGGAGCAGTGCAGCAATGCCCATCGCCACCCCCGAGAAGTACGCCGAGATGCTGGACGCCGCGAAGGCCGGAGCCTTCGCATTCCCGGCGATCAACGTGTCGTCCTCCCAGACCCTCAACGCCGCGCTCAAGGGCTTCGCCGATGCGGGCGCCGACGGCATCATCCAGGTGTCGACCGGCGGCGCGGAGTACCTCTCCGGTCCGACCGTGAAGAACATGGTGACCGGTTCGGTCGCGTTCGCCGCGTATGCCGCCGAGGTCGCCAAGAGCTACCCGGTCAACATCGCGCTCCACACCGACCACTGCCCGAAGGACAAGCTCGACGGATTCGTCCGGCCGTTGCTCGACATCTCGGCCGAGCGGGTCGGCCGGGGCGAGCTGCCGCTGTTCCAGTCGCACATGTGGGACGGCTCCGCCGTACCGCTCGACGAGAACCTCGAGATCGCCGAGGAGTTGCTCGCCAAGGCCAAGGCCGCGCACATCATCCTCGAGATCGAGGTCGGGGTCGTCGGCGGCGAGGAGGACGGCGTCGAGGGCGGCATGGGGGAGCACCTCTACACGACCCCCGAGGACGCCCTCGCGACCGTGGCCGCGCTCGGCACGGGCGAGAACGGCCGCTACCTGACCGCGCTCACCTTCGGCAACGTGCACGGCGTCTACAAGCCCGGCAACGTGCAGCTGCGCCCGGAGATCCTCAAGGCCGCCCAGGAGGCCGTGGTCGAGAAGCTCGGCCTGGCGTCCGGTTCGAAGCCGTTCGACCTGGTCTTCCACGGCGGCTCCGGCTCGACCGCGGAGGAGATCGGCGCGGCCGTCGACTTCGGCGTCGTCAAGATGAACGTCGACACCGACACCCAGTACGCGTTCACGCGTCCGGTCGCGGCGCACATGTTCAGCAACTACGACGGCGTCCTCAAGGTCGACGGCGAGGTCGGCAACAAGAAGGCCTACGACCCGCGCGCGTGGGGCAAGGCGGGCGAGGCCGGCATGGCAGCCCGCGTCGTCGAGGCCTGCGAGAACCTGCGCTCGGCCGGTACGTCGATCGGCTGAGCGCCGCGCCTGCTCAGGTCGCGGTGCCGGAGTAGAGGTAGCTCGCGACCTTCGGGCCGGGGAAGTAGCCCTTGTCGAGGGTCGTGATCGAGAACGACTGGCCCACCAGGCCGGGGATGTCGCGGTCGAGGTGACAGCCGCCGGCGATCCGGCGCTGGATCGGGTTGAGGCGCCGTTGCCACGTGCGCGCGCCCTCGGCCGGAGCCGCGCCGTGCTCGCAGAACAGCAGCTCACCGCCGGGCTTCAGGACCCGCCTCATCTCCGCCAGCGCCGCCTCCGGATCGGGGATCGAGCACAGCGTGAACGTCGTGACGACCGGTGTCGACCCCGACCTCCAGCACCCGCCCCCGTGCCTGCGGGATCAGCGCGTTCCGCTTCTTCTGGATCGGCCCGATCCCGCACGTGTGCTCGATGAGCCACGGCAGCACGTAGCGTTCGTAGGGATTCATCGCTGTCTCCTCACGGTCACGACACGAGTGAACCATTCCGGTGGACAGCGATTCCGGTGCGGTGCGTGCATCGGGCGTCTGACAGGCTGGAGCCATGAGTCACCAGGACCTGATGGCCGGACCTCCGCCGACCGAGCTGCCCGCCGACCCGGCGTCCGAGTCCCTCGGCGCGGGGGATTCGCCCGCGGCCGTCGTACGTCGCTTCCCGGCGTCGCCCGTCGCGTGGGCCGCACTCGCCCAGCTGGCGGTCGACGAAGGGGCCGATGACGTGACGGTCTACGCCTACGCACGCGTCGGCTACCACCGCTCCCTCGACATGCTGCGCCGCAACGGCTGGAAGGGGCACGGCCCGGTGCCGTGGGAGCACGAGCCCAACCGCGGCTTCCTGACCTGCCTCGCCCTCCTCGCGAAGGCCGCCCGCGCGATCGGCGAGACCGACGAGTGGGACCGCTGCTCGGCCTTCCTGCGCGACTCCAGCCCCACGGCCTACGACGAGCTGCTGGGCTGACTCACTCCGGCGGCGTGAGCAGCCCCCGCACCCGGTCCGGCCCGAGGGCGGCGAAGAGGGTGGGGAGGCGCGGGCCGCGCTCGGCGGCGACGAGCAGGTTGTAGAGGAGGCGGAAGAACGCCTTCTGGTCCGCCTTCACCTCGTCGGTCGGCGGGTCGTCGAGCGACATGCCGCGGCAGAGCTTGGGGACGCCGTAGATCAGGGAGGTCAGCGCATCGGCGTCGTCGAAGGAGTCGGGGAGGCGGTCGATCAGCTGGCGGAGCCAGAGCTCCTCGTCCTCGTCCAGCCCGCGCAGCCGCTCGGCGTCGGGGGTCTCGCGCACCGTCGTGCGGTCCTCGGGGTCGACGTAGTCGGTGATCCAGGTCGCCGCCTTCGTCAGGCGGGGCTCGAGGTCGGCCTCGGAGGCACCGACGGTGCGGGCGGTGATCTCCCGCGAGCCGGCCGTCACGTCGGCGACCGACGACAGCATGCGGAACGGTACGACGACGGCGGGCGTCGGCAGCTTCCCGGCCGAAGCCGTCGCGGACGCCCGCTCCCAGGCGAGCACGGCGGCGTCCCGCTTGGCGGGATCGGCCGCCTTGCGGCCGAGGGCGTCCCACTCGTCGTAGAGCCGCAGGACCTCCTGGCCGAAGTCGACGTTGAACGCCTGCTTCGGCTGCCGCCGCACGTAGAGCCAGCGCAGGATCGGCGCCTCCAGGATCCGCAGCGCCTCCGCCGCGGTCGGCACACCGCCCTTGGACGACGACATCTTCGGCATCCCGGCCACGCCGACGAACGAGTAGCCGACGAACGACGGCGCGGTGCCGCCGAAGATCCGGCCGATCAGCTCCTTGCCGACGGTGTACGACGAACCGGGGCTGGCGTGATCGACCCCCGCGGGCTCGAAGTCGACGCCCTCGAAGGTCCACCGCATCGGCCAGTCGACCTTCCAGACCAGCTTCCCCTCGTTCTGGGTGGCGACGAAGGTGTGGTAGGAGTCGCCGCACACGTCGCAGGTGTAGGCGAGGTCGGTCGTCTCCTCGTCGTACGACGTCAGCGTGACGGTGTCGCGCCCACAGCCCCTGCAGTACGGCTTGTAGGGGAAGCGCGCGAGGTCCTCGGTCGCGCCGTGGCCGCCGTCGTCAGGGTCCTCCTCCTCGGCGGTCGACTCGCCCTGCTCGACGGGATCTGACTTCTTCGTCCGGTAGCGCGACATCACCGCCTCGATCTCGTCGCGCCTGCTGATCGCGGTGAGGACCTGATCCCGGTAGGCGCCGGCGCGGTACATCTCGGTCTGGTTGACCTCGACCATCTCGCAGCCCATCTCGGCGAGTGCGGCGCGGAGCGGCTCCTTGTAGCGCTCGGCCCAGCTCGGGAACTCGCCGGTCGGGTCGGGCACCGCCGAGAGCGGTCGGCCGATGTGCTCGCTCCAGGACGGGTCGACGCCGACGGGCACCTTGCGGAACCGGTCGTAGTCGTCCCAGCTGTGCAGGTGACGCACGTTGATCCCGCGGCGACGGATCTCCTCAGCCACGAAGTGCACGGTCAGGAACTCGCGCAGGTTGCCCAGGTGGATCGGCCCGGACGGGCTGATGCCGGAAGCACAGGTCACGATCTCGGGCAGCGATCCGCCGTTGACGGTCTCCGCGTGCCGGAGCGCCAGGTCGGCGGTCCGAGTCACCCAGTCGGTCGGGTCTGCCCCCTGCTCAGCGCCTCGCGCTCCTCGTGCCACCCGAAGAGGTTATTGGGTCAGGACGCCGGGACGATCATCGAGTACGCCGCCGGCTCCAGCCGCCAGCTCCGGTGCCGCTCGGGTCCGTAGAGCTCCCCGTCGGCGCTGCACCAGAACTCGGTGCCGCTGACCGTGACGGTCGACGCTTGGAGCGTCACTACGTCCTGGTGGGTGGCGTGCTTCCCGATCCCCAGCCGGGCGACGTACGCGAGGCGGGACAGGGTGCCCTTCGGCCGCGCGATCATGACGTCGATCCGGCCGTCGCCCGGATCGGCATCGGGGGTGAGCTCCAGGCCGCCACCGACGGTGGCGCCGTTGCCGAGCGCGACCATCAGGACGGGATGGTCGACGTCGCAGACCACCTCGCCGTCGACCTCGACCCGGAGCCGCAGCACCGGCGGATCGATCGACGACAGCGCGGCGCCGATCGGGTAGCCGAGACGGCCCAGGTTGACCGGACCCACGCCGATCCGGCCGAGCCGTTCCTTCCAGGGCACGGCCTTGCGGCCGGCTTCGGCGCCGGCCCCGAGGTGGACCTGGTTGACCACGACCTGCCCGACCTCGTCGACGAGCAGGTCCATCGGCCGGACGGCTCCCGCGACCAGGGCCTCCGCCGCGTCGGTCGGGTCGAGCGGAATGCCGAGGGTGCGGGCGAAGTCATTGCCCGTGCCGAGCGGGATCAGGCCCAGGACCCGGTCGACGCCGAGCTCGTGACGCCGGTGCAGCGCGGACACCACGGCGTGCAGGCTGCCGTCACCTCCGGCCACCACGACCCGCCGGGAACCGGCCCGGTGCAGGGCTCCGTCGAGCTCGCCGGGCGCCGACGTCGCGCACACCTCGACCGACGTCGAACCCCGCAGTACGGCGAGCGCCGCCGCCAGGGCGGAGTCGTCGGCCGTCCCGGCATCACTGTTCGTGATCACCAGGAGCGGCTCGGTCGAGGGCATCGGTCCACCTTACGGGTCTCGGTTTCGAGGCTCGTCGCTGGCGCTCCTCACACCTCAACCAGCGACGCGTTTGGTAGCGTTGCGTCGCAAGAGCCCGGTCTTGCGACCGGGCTCAACGCTTTTCCTAAGGAGCAGACCGATGCCAGCGATCGTGATCGTCGGCGCCCAGTGGGGCGACGAGGGCAAGGGCAAGGCGACCGACCACCTGGGCAGCCGGGTGGACTACGTGGTCAAGTTCAACGGCGGCAACAACGCCGGCCACACCGTGGTCATTCGCCAGGAAGACGGCACCGTCGAGAAGTACGCGCTCCACCTGCTCCCGAGCGGCATCCTCACGCCGGGCTGCACCCCCGTCATCGGCAACGGCGTCGTGGTCGACCTCGACGTGCTGTTCACCGAGATCGACGGCCTCGAAGCCCGTGGCACCGACACCAGCCGGCTCAAGGTCAGCGCCAACGCGCACGTGATCGCCGACTACAACCGCACCATCGACAAGGTCACCGAGCGCTTCCTCGGCAGCCGCCGGCTCGGCACCACCGGCCGCGGCATCGGGCCGACGTACGCCGACAAGATGAACCGCATCGGCATCCGCGTGCAGGACCTCTTCGACGAGAAGATCCTGGCGCAGAAGGTCGAGGGCGCCCTCGAGCTGAAGGGCCAGGTGCTCGCCAAGATCTACAACCGCCGCGCGCCCTCGGTCGACCAGACCGTCGAGGAGCTGCTGGCGCACGCCGACCGACTGGCGCCGTACGTCTGCGACACGACGCTCCTGCTCGGTCAGGCCCTCGACCGCGGCGAGACGGTGCTGCTCGAGGCCGGCCAGGCGACGCTCCTCGACGTCGACCACGGCACCTACCCGTTCGTCACGTCGAGCAGCGCCACCGCCGGCGGCGCCTGCACCGGCTCCGGCATCCCGCCGACCCGGATCGACCAGGTGATCGCGATCGTGAAGGCCTACACGACGCGCGTCGGCGAGGGCCCGTTCCCGACCGAGCTGCACGACGAGTCCGGCGACTTCCTGCGCAACACCGGCGCCGAGTTCGGTACGACGACCGGCCGGCCCCGGCGCTGCGGCTGGTACGACGCCGTCATCGCCCGCTACGCAGCCCGGGTCAACGGCGTCACCGACTTCGTGCTGACCAAGCTCGACGTGCTGACCGGTCTCGAGCAGATCCCGGTCTGCGTGGCCTACGACGTCGGCGGCGAGCGGTACGACGAGATGCCGGCCAACCAGAGCGCGTTCCACCACGCGGTGCCGATCTACGAGTACTTCCCCGGCTGGACCGAGGACATCAGCGGCGCCCGCGCGCTCGCGGACCTGCCGGCCAACGCGCAGGCCTACGTCAAGGCGCTGGAGGAGATCTCCGGTGCGCGGATATCGGTCGTCGGCGTCGGCCCCGAGCGCGATCAGGCGGTTGTCCTGCACGCACTGCGCTGACGGCCCTACGCCCGACCACGTCTGACCGTCAGGACTGCTGCGCCGGCGGCGAGGGTCAGCGCGGCCAGCAGGTAGGCGTTGCCGACCAGGTGCTCGGCGACACCCCAGTCGTACTCCCTGCTCTGTCCCCACGGCGGCCAGAGCATCGGCCGGGCGACGAAGACGGCGGTCCACGCGACGGCCGCCCATCGGCTCCGCTCCCACAGCGTCACCGCGACCGGCACCGCCCAGACCCAGTGGTGCGACCAGGCGATGGGGGAGGCCACCAGCATCGCCATCGCCGCGAGGCAGGCGCCGAGCACCGGGTCGCCCCGCCGCCAGCAGGCCATTGCGACACCCAGGACGGCAAGGGCGATCGGCCCCGCGACGCAGAGCCAGAGCAGGGTCGACGGCGGGCCGTCCAGCAGCCGGGCCAGCGTGCCGGACACCGACTGGTTGTGGGCCAGCTGCGGCGGGCCGACCCGACGGGCGTCGAGCAAGCCGTCGGTCCAGTACGACGCTGCTCCCGGTACGGCGAACCCCACCGCGACCGTGGCCGCGAACGTCAGCGCGGCCCGTCCCGCCGCGGACCGGCGGCCGACCAGGACCAACAGCACCACGAACACCAGCGGGGTGAGCTTGATGCCGGCCACGATCCCGACCAGCACCCCCGACAGTCGCCGGTCCGGTCGGAGCAGGTCGAGGAGGACAGCGAGCATCAGCAGGGCGTTGACCTGACCGAAAGCCAGGTTCTGCCAGACCGGCTCCAGGGCGAGCGCGGCGACGGCCGCCGCGGCCACCCACCAGCCGGGCGCGGGCCGGCCGTCGGCCCGTCGTACGACGACGACCGTCGCCGCGACACACGCCGCGCTGGCCGCGGTCCACAGTGCGGCAGCGAGCCACGACGGAACCAGCGCCGAGGGCACCATCAGCACCGCCGCGAACGGGGGATAGGTGAACGGCAGGCCGGTGACCGGGTCGTCCGCGTCGTAGACCCGCGCTCCGTCCAGGACCGCCTGACCGGCGTACCGGTAGACGTGCAGGTCGGTGAAGCCGCCGGCGAGCCCGCCGACCACGGCAGCGGCGACGGTCAGCGCGACGATCCACGGCACGTAGGATCGGCGCTCGTGTCCAGCGAACTCAGCGTCCTCGTGGTCGGCACCGGCGGCCGGGAGCACGCCCTGGTGCTCGCCCTCGCGCAGGATCCCGCGGTCACGGCGCTGCATGCCGCGCCGGGGAATCCCGGCATGGCGGCCGTCGCGACCGTGCATGAGGTCGACCCTATGTCCGGTGTCGCCGTCGCGGACCTCGCCGAGCGCGTCGGTGCCGGTCTGGTCGTGGTCGGACCGGAGGCGCCCCTGGTGGCCGGCGTCGCCGACGCGGTGCGGGAGCGGGGGATCGCGGTGTTCGGGCCGTCCGGCCCGGCCGCGCAGCTCGAGGGCTCCAAGGCGTTCTCCAAGGACGTCATGGCGGTTGCCGGAGTGCCCACGGCCCGCTCGCACACGTGCACCACGTCCGAAGAGGTCGCGGCGGCGCTCGACGACTTCGGTGCGCCCTACGTCGTGAAGGACGACGCCCTCGCCGCCGGCAAGGGAGTCGTCGTCACCCGCGATCGCGCCGAGGCACTGGCCCACGCCGCGGCGTGCGGCCGGGTCGTGGTCGAGGAGTTCCTCGACGGCCCAGAGGTGTCGGTGTTCGCGATCTGCGACGGGACGACGGCGTACGCCCTCCAGCCGGCCCAGGACTTCAAGCGGATCTTCGACGGCGGCCGCGGGCCCAACACCGGCGGCATGGGCTCCTACACCCCGCTCGCCTGGGCGCAGCCCGACCTGGCCCAGGTCACCCTCGACACCGTGGTGCAGCCGACCCTGGCCGAGATGACCCGCCGCGGTGCGCCGTTCGTCGGCTGCCTCTACGTCGGTCTCTCGCTCACTGCGAGCGGGCCACGGGTGATCGAGTTCAACTGCCGCTTCGGCGACCCCGACATCCAGCCGGTGCTCGCGGTGCTCGAGTCGCCACTCGGCACGATGTTGCACGCCGCGGCGGAGGGCCGGCTGGCCGACGTCCCGCCGCCGGCCTTCCGGGACGCCGCCGCGGTCACCGTGGTGCTCGCGTCGGCCGGCTATCCCGAGTCCTCGTCGAAGGGCGACGTGATCAGCGGCGTGGGTGCGGCCAACGGCGTCAACGACGTCGACGTCATCCACGCGGGCACAGCGATCGTCGACGCACCGGAGCCGGGTGATCCGGGGCACCGGCACCTGGTCACGGCCGGTGGCCGGGTGCTCGCGGTCCGGGCGCTGGGCTACGACATCGCCGACGCCCGCTCCCGTGCGTACGCCGCCGCCGATCTGATCTCCTTCGCCGGCCTCCAGCGCCGCACCGACATCGCTGCCGAACCGCTCGGCGTGGTCGAGGGCGCGTCCCTCAAGGACTCGTGAGGCAGGACCGGGCGGCCGGCCATGGGAGAATCAGGCACGTGACCGTGCCAAACGTCCTCGCCACCCGATACGCGGGCGCCGACCTCGCTGAGATCTGGTCGCCCGAGCACAAGATCGTGCTCGAGCGGCGACTCTGGATCGCCGTGCTCAAGGCGCAGCGCGACCTCGGCATCGACGTGCCGGACCGCGTCGTCGAGGCCTACGAGGACGTCGCCGAGAAGGTCGACCTGGCGTCCATTGCCGCGCGCGAACGGGTCACCCGGCACGACGTGAAGGCGCGGATCGAGGAGTTCTCGGCGCTCGCCGGGCACGAGCACATCCACAAGGGCATGACCTCGCGCGACCTGACCGAGAACGTCGAGCAGCTCCAGGTGAAGCAGTCCCTCGAGCTGCTCCGCGACCGCAGCGTCGCCACCCTGGCCCGACTGGCCCGGCTCGCCGCCGAGCACGAGCTCACCGTGATGGCCGGCCGCTCCCACAACGTCGCCGCGCAGGCGACCACCCTGGGCAAGCGGTTTGCGACCATCGCCAACGAGCTGCTCATCTCGCTCGAGAGGGTCGAGGAGCTGCTGGCGCGATACCCGCTCCGCGGCGTCAAGGGTCCGATGGGCACCGCCCAGGACATGCTCGACCTGCTCGGCGGGGACGCGCAGAAGCTCGCCGACCTCGAGCAGCGGGTCGCCGCGCACCTCGGCTTCGCGCGGGTGCTGACCAGCGTCGGCCAGGTCTATCCGCGCAGCCTCGACTTCGACGTGCTCTCGGCGCTCGTGCAGCTCACGGCCGCTCCGTCCAACCTCGCCACCACGATCCGGCTGATGGCCGGCAACGAGCTGGTCACCGAGGGCTTCCAGGAGGGCCAGGTCGGCTCGTCCGCGATGCCGCACAAGATGAACACCCGCTCGTGCGAGCGGGTCAACGGCCTCGCGGTCGTCACCCGCGGCTACCTGTCCATGGTCGGCGAGCTCGCCGGCGACCAGTGGAACGAGGGCGACGTGTCCTGCTCTGTCGTGCGACGAGTGGCGCTGCCCGACGCGTTCTTCGCCGTCGACGGCCTGTTCCAGACGTTCCTCACCGTGCTCGACGAGTTCGGCGCGTTCCCGGCCGTCATCCAGCGCGAGCTCGACCGCTACCTGCCGTTCCTCTCGACCACGAAGGTGCTGATGGCGGCGGTGCGCAACGGGGTCGGGCGCGAGACCGCGCACGAGGCGATCAAGGAGGCGGCCGTCGGCACCGCGCTCGCGATGCGCAAGGGCCAGGCCGACAACGACGTCTTCGCCAAGCTCGCGGCCGACCAGCGTCTCGGTCTGACCGCCGAGCAGCTGGGGACCTTGGTGGCCGACCCGATCACGTTCACCGGAGCCGCCGTCGCCCAGACCCAGGCGGTCTGTCGACGCGTTGCCGAGGTCGTCGAACGGCACCCCGCCGCGGCGTCGTACTCGCCCGGCGCGATCCTCTAGGAGTCGACCACGATGTCGGGCTACTTCGCTCCGGACTCGATGGTGGTCCGCGCGCTCAGCGCCCGCGCCGTCGGGCTCACCTACGGCCAGCGAGCCCTGGTGATCGGGGCGCTCCACCCGCGGTTGTTCGTCGGCACCGCGCAGCACACCAGCCACCGCGAGTCGCCGTACACCCGCCTCGGCCTGACCGCGCGCCTCTTCGAGTCGGTCTTCCTCGGCACCCGGGAGGAAGCCGACCGGGCGCTGGCGTTCGCCGCGAAGCGGCACGCGACGGTCACGGGGACGATGGGTGTCGACGGTGGCGCAGCGCACCCGGCCGGCGCTCCCTACAGCGCGGCCGACTCCGGCCTGATGTGGTGGACCGCCGCGTTCACGCTCGACTCCGTCGAGTCCATGTACGACGCCCTGGTGCGCCGGCTGCGTGACCACGAGCGTGAGGAGCTGTTCGAGGGCGTCGTGACCTGGGCCGAGCTGTTCGGCATGCCGCGCTCGGCCGCGCCGGCGTCGTACGCCGACTTCCGCGCGGCATTCGACGCCTGGCTGCACTCCGACGAGCCGCACCTCGTCGACGAGGCGCGCATCATCGGCCGTCATATCGCGGGAGTCTCGGGCTACGGTCTGCCGCTGCGGCTGGTGACGTCACCGGCGCTCGCGACCGTCGTGCAGGGCGGGCTCCCTCCGGTGGTGCGCGAGCACTACGGCATCCGGTGGGGCTTGCAGGAAGAAGCTCGCTGGCAGGCGGCCAGCCGGGCCAGCCGGCTCGCGCACGCAGTGCCCGTGCTTCCGAGCACCCCGCTGTTCCGCGGCCGGAGCCAGGACTTCTACAAGGTCGTCCAGCAGGGTGAGAAGCGACTGCTGGCGCGCGGCGGCGTCAGCATCCCGGGCGTCTCCGACGCGACCTCTCCCTATGGCACCTGCCCTGACCCTGCCTAGGGAAGTCGTGGGCTGGGCGGCCGGCGTGTGACGAGTGGCGACCCCGGCGACGCGGACCCTCGGGGTCGACGGCGACTGCAAGTGGCTGAAGTTCACCCCGGAGAAGCCGCGCGACCGCGAGTGGCGGGTCGACGGCCGGTCAGGTCGGCTTGACGTCCAGGACGACCTCGAACTCCAGCAGGTCGGCGCCGGTAGAGACCGGCTTCTTCTGCTCGTCGCCGGGCTTCTGGGCATGGGCCGCCATCCCGGCGCCGTCGCGCCAGGCCGCGAAGGCCGCCTCGTCCTCCCAATGGGTCACGACGAAATAGCGGTCGTCGCCGGCCACCGGGCGCAGCAGCTGGAAGCCGAGGAAACCGGGCGAACCGTCGATGGTGCCGGCCCGCGCGGCGAACCGCTCCTCGAGGTGGGCGCCGGCGCCCTCGGGCACGTGGATGGCGTTGATCTTCACGACGGACATGGCATGAGCCTAGGGGGCCTTGGGTTCGAGGCTCGCTGCGCTCGCACCTCAACCAGCGGCCTCAGCAGCCGATGTTGACCACGTGGCGGGCGCTCAGCAGGCGCCGCGACCGAGGCTATGCCCGGTTCAGGCCCGGGCGTCGCCGCCCCAGTTGGCGAGCTTGGTGGCCAGGGCGTTCAGGTCGGCGCGCCACACGTCCTCGTTGCCGGCCGGGATGATGTCGTTCCACTCGGCGGCAGGGGAGCCGAGCACCGGCATCAGGCCCTTGGTCCGCGCGAAGAACCAGACGTGGAAGTGGGCACCGCCATCTCCCCAGCGACTGACGTGCACGCGGCCGATGTTGGGGAAGTTCTCGATGATCCGCACCAGCCGGTTGCTGATCCGTCCGAACTGGGAGGCGATCTCGTCGTCGAGCTGGCCGTAGTCCTCGTGCTCACGGGTGTGCAGCATCAGCACCAGCGGCAGCCCGGTCGGCTCGCCCGGGTGGGTGAGCACCCAGTGCTCGTCCTCCCACACGATGCGCGTCGCATCGATCCCGACGCACTGACGGCACGGCTTCTCGGGATCCTCGCCGTCGCGCGCGGGCTCCTCGCCCGGCGGCTGGACCGGCTTCGGTGCCAACGCACCGTCGACGATCTCCCACGGGAAGATGTCCCACTCGACCGAGGGCGGCATCGGCAGTCGTGCTCCATCGCCCGTCGTGGCGATGATGCGCTGGTAGACCTCTTCGGCTGACTCCGGCATGGCGACACCTTGCCATCACCGGCCGAAACCTCCTCGTCCGCCCCCGTTCTCATAGGCTGTGGTCGTGACGCTCGCGAACATCCCGACCGCGCCCGTGCTGCCCGGCGCCCGCCACGTCCACTCGGGGAAGGTGCGTGACCTCTACGAGCTGACGGAGGGCGCGCACGCCGGCAAGCTGCTGATGGTCGCGAGCGACCGGCTGTCGATCTTCGACTTCGTGCTCGAGACGACGATCCCCGACAAGGGCGAGATCCTCACCCGCACGTCGCTGTGGTGGTTCGAGCAGCTGGCGGGCCTGGTGCCGAACCACATCGTCAGCACCGACGTCCCGGCCGAGGTCGCCGGTCGTGCCGTGATCTGCGACAACCTCGCGATGTATCCCGTGGAGTGCGTCGCCCGCGGCTACCTGACCGGGACCGGTCTGCTCGACTACGACGCGACCGGCGAGGTCTGCGGCATCCCGCTGCCGGCCGGGCTGGTCGACGGGAGCCGGCTGCCCCAGCCGATCTTCACGCCGGCCACGAAGGCCGACCTCGGCGACCACGACGAGAACATCTCGTTCGACGGCGTGGTCGCAGCTGTCGGCCCTGACATCGCCGCCGCGTTGCGAGACCTGACGCTCGCGGTCTACGGCCGGG
Organism: uncultured Actinomycetota bacterium; assembly: GCA_963846535.1. Classification (GTDB taxonomy): domain Bacteria; phylum Actinomycetota; class Actinomycetes; order Propionibacteriales; family Nocardioidaceae; genus Nocardioides. Next base: position 29,903 of record CAWJWK010000008.1, on the reverse strand, counting down.
CGGAGGGGATCGCCCGGGAGCGGGGAATCATCCTGGCCGACACGAAGCTCGAGTTCGGCGATCGCGACGGGACGCTCGTGCTGGGTGACGAGGTGCTCACTCCCGACTCCTCCCGCTACTGGCCCGCGGCCGAGTGGCAGCCCGGCAGCGCGCAGCCGTCGTACGACAAGCAGATCGTGCGCAACTGGGCGCTCTCGCCGGAGTCCGGCTGGGACAGGGCCTCGGGCGAGGCGCCGCCGCCGCTGCCGCCCGCGGTGATCGAGAGGACGCGCAGCCGCTACGTCGAGGCCTATGAGCTGTTGACCGGCGAGACCTTCTAGACTTCGGGCGTGGCCCGAGTCGTCGTTGCTGTCATGCCGAAGCCGGAGATCCTCGACCCGCAGGGCAAGGCGGTGTTGGGCGCGCTTCCCCGTCTCGGCTTCTCCGGCGTGAGCGAGGTCCGTCAGGGCAAGCGGTTCGAGCTCGACGTCGACGGCGAGATCACGCCTGCTGTGCTCGCCGAGGTCGAGAAGATGGCCGAGACGCTGCTGTCCAACCCGGTGATCGAGACCTACAGCGTGACGGTCGAGCAGTGAAGGTCGGCGTCGTCACCTTCCCCGGCTCTCTCGACGACGTCGACGCGCAGCGCGCGGTGCGGATCGGCGGCGACGAGGCGGTCGCGCTGTGGCACGCCGACGCCGACCTGAAGGGTGTCGATGCGGTGGTGCTGCCGGGCGGCTTCTCGTACGGCGACTACCTGCGTTGCGGCGCCATCTCCCGGTTCGCGCCGGTGATGTCGGAGGTGGTCCGCGCCGCCGGCAACGGCATGCCGGTCCTCGGCATCTGCAACGGCTTCCAGATCCTGTGCGAGTCGCACCTGTTGCCCGGCGCGCTGATCCGCAACGACCACCGCAAGTTCGTGTGCCGTGACCAGAAGCTGCGGATCGAGAACAACCGCACCGCGTGGACGTCGTCGTACGAGCAGGGCGCCGAGATCACGATCGTGCTCAAGAACGGTGAGGGAGGGTTCGTGGCCGACGCCGACACGCTGGCGCGGATCGAGGGGGAGGGCCAGGTCGTCGCCCGCTACCTCGCGGTCAATCCCAACGGGTCGCTCAACGACATCGCCGGCATCGCCAATGAGCGCGGCAACGTGGTCGGACTGATGCCGCACCCCGAGCACGCCGTCGAGGAGCTCACCGGCACCGGCACCGACGGGCTGGGCTTCTTCACCAGCCTCGCGTCCGCCGTACTGTCGTGACACCCCGCAACGTCTTTCGCGCGCTCGCCGTCACCGAGGCGATCACCTGGGCGTGCCTGCTCGCCGGGATGTTCGTGAAGTACGCCGTCGGCACCACCGAGGTCGGCGTGCAGGTCGCCGGCCCGATCCATGGTGTCGCGTTCATCGCCTACTGCCTGGTGACCGTCGTCGTCGGCATCGACCAGCAGTGGTCCGGGCGCCGCCTGGTCCTGGGCCTCGCGTCGTCGATCCCGCCGCTGATGACGGTCTGGTTCGACAGGTACGTCGAGATGCGCGGCGGGCTCGACGACCAGTGGCACTCCCGTCACGACAGTGAGACCGCGGCCGAGCGAGCGGTCTGCTGGCTGCTCGGCCACCACCGGCAGGCGCTCGTCGGCTTCGTCGTCGCCGTGGCCGCGCTCACCGGGGTCGCGCTGCTGGCCGGTCCTCCGGTCGGCTGACCGTTAGGGCGCGTCTACCCGCCCTAGGACCGACCAGCGCGCAACCGCTCCCAGGTGGCCTTGTTGACGATGCCGGTGGCCGAGAGCCCGACCCGACGCTGGTAGGCGCTCACGTTCCGCGCCGTCTTCTGGTTGAAGATGCCGTCGACCGCGCGCTGGAGCGACGGGTCGGCCGCGTTGAGCGCCCGCTGCACCCGCCGCACGTGCAGGCCGGTAGAGCCGATCTTCTGCGCGTAGTCCCTGCCCTGGGCGAACGCCCCGACCCAGTTGGCCGGGCTCCACGTCGTGCTCACGGCGAAACCACGCCTCGCCTGCCACGCCGCGACCGCCGCGATCGTCGCCGCGTTGTAGTTGCCCGAGAGCTTCCCGTCGTAGAACCCGCGCTCCTGGAGCAGGCACTGCAGCGCCCGCACCTTGTTGGCGGCCGGGGTGTAGCCGCCATCCGGCTCGCGGATGGCCGGGTATCGGCGGAAGTCGATGCTGACGCCGCCGCAGTGCTGCTCCGGCGCGGCGACCCTGCCCTTGCCCAGGTCGAGGAAGTTGCGGTCGATGTTGATCGTGACGCCGCCCCAGGTCTCGTTGTGGCCGCCGGTGTACTGCTTCACGCGACCGCCGGGGCGCCACCCGTCATCACGGATGTAGGACGACGAGGTGTTCGCGACGCCGTCCCAGCGGGCCAGCCAGATCATGTCGGGCATGGTGTAGGCGCCGGGCCGCTCGACCCGGGCGTCGTCCAGCACCGCGATGCCGGAGCCCGCGCTGGAGTAGACGCCTGAGACGTACTTCAGGTCGTGCAGCTTGTTGGTCCACGCGCTGAGGAAGGCGAGGGCGGACTCGCGGCACCGGTCGTTGTCGTCGTCGAACGCCTCGAGGTCGTACCAGAGGGTGCTGCGCGGCACGATGCCGAGCGCCTTCGCGGCATCGACCGCCTTCACGGCCTCGGCGCGGGCCTGGCGTCGGGCGTAGCGGAAGTTGCCGTTGCGGCCCGGCCGGGCATCGATCACCGGGTCGTCGTCGTAGCGAGGGAACCGGTCGCTGCACGAGGCCTGCGGACCCAGCGTGATCGGCAGCAGCCGCCAGCCCTTGCGCAGCTGGGAGCCGATCCACCGTGGTGTCAGGTTCGGCTGGCTGCGGCACGCGCGGGAGTTGCCGGAGATGTAGATCCCGACCGACAGGAACGGCGAGTGGTTGAGCCAGGCGTCCATCGCCTTCTGGGTCGGTGCCAGGCACTGGTCGAAGCCGTAGCCACGGAAGTCGCCCGGGGTGACCGGGTTGGGTGCCGGGTCGGCGTGAGCCGCGGTCGAGCGGAACGGGGCGAGAACCGCCACGATCGCCAGGGCGGCGGCAGCAGCGATGGTCCGGGCAGGCATCTGGGCTCCAGTGATTCGGGGACACGCGGGCAACGCGGGTCAATCACGATAACCACACTGACAACACTGGTAACAGGGGTCACGGCGAACTACAGACGCGTAATTCACGGAAATGCCACTAGGATCCGCGAACGAGAGGAGGCGGCCTGATCGTGGACTGTCCGAGCTGCGGCACCTCGGCCGCCCATCCCGACCAGCGCTTCTGCGCGAAGTGCGGCACCAACCTCGCGCCGGTCGAGCCGCCGGCCGTCTACGGGCAGGCGACCCGGATCAGCGGTCCGCTCTTCGCCGACGACGCGCCGCCGGCGCCCCCGGGCCCGCCGCCGCCCGCGCCACCTGCTCCGCCGCCCGGCGAGCCCACGTACGCTGCCCCCGCCGCTTTCATGCCGCCGTTCACTCCACCCAACCCGGCCTTCCCGCCGCCGGGGTCACCGCCTCCTGCAACACCGCCGCCGTCGCCGTACGGCGGCAAGCGGCCGCCCCGACGGATGCGCGCGCCAGTCGTGCTGCTGGCTATCGCCGCCCTGGTCGCCGCGCTGATCGGCGCCGGTGGGGTGGTGCTGCTGTTCGGGAGCGACGATCCGGGGGCCGACACGACGGCGGAGGACCGCGACGGTTCGGACCGGACGTCCGATGGCGGCCCCACCGGCCCGACCAGCTCCGAGCCGACGGAGACCGAGACGGAGACCGACGCCGCCGAGCCGTCGACGTACCAGTGCTGGAACGGCGGCGTCGCCGTCACCCGGCTCGTGACCTGCCCGCCGCCGACCGGCGCGAACGGGCTGGTGTGGGTCTTCCCGTCGGCGACCGACGGCACCTGCGTGATCGAGCCGGGTGCGCAGCGGGCGACCGAGGCCGAGTGCGCGCCGGCCGTCGGTGGTGGCGCAGTGCGGTTCCACTACAGCGAGTGGCGGGCCCGGCCGGCGCTCGAGACCTACTACACCGGCAACCAGGTCGAACCACTCGGCGCACCGGACGGTCGTGAGGACATCACCGCGGTGCGGGTCGTCTCCCGCGACTCGTCCGTCGGCTACAAGGTCGCGCTCTACTACAACGACCGGATGGCGCTCTGGTCGGTGACCATCTACGCGGTGGACGAGGCGGAGTACCTCGCCGCCCTCGACCACCTCGTGATGCGCCCGTTCCGCCAGCTGCGCGGCAAGCGCGCTTAGGGCGCGGATCACTCCTCGACGTCGAGGTCCTGTGCGGCGCCGATCAGGCTGCCGGGCACCGCGTCGAGATCGAGCAGGTCGGTGACCAGGTTGGCCACGTCGCCGTTGCGGACGGGCTGCGGTCCGTCGTACCCGGGTTGGCCCCGTCCGGGGTCCCGGTAGTCGGGGTTGAGGTCGTAGATGTCGCCGGTCGCGATCCCCGGACCCCACACCACGAACGGGATCGTGTAGTTCTCCGGCCGGCTGCGGTCGATGTGGGCCCTCGTCCCGGGCACGCCGCCATGGTCGGCCGTCACGACCACGACCACCTCCTCGGCCAGCTCGGGGTCCGCGACGATGGCGGTCACGACGCGGTTGATGTCGGCGTCGGCGGTCTCGACCGCGGCGAGGTACTCCGTGCTGCCCCAGCCGTACTTGTGGCCGGCGCTGTCCGGGCCCGCCAGGTGGAGGAACACCAGGTCGTGGTCGGCCTCGCTGAGGTCGGTGATCGTGTCGGTCACCAGGGCCGACTGGTCCCGGATCTCGAACGGCTCCATGGTGCCCGGCCAGGCCCGCTCCCACATCTCGAACTTCTCCTTGCCGGCATAGACCGCGCTGCTGCCTCCCGCTTGGGCGATCCTGGAGAAGACCGACCCGGTGCCAGGGGCCACCGACCTGGTGGAGGTGTGGTTCCACGTCACGCCGTGGCCGCCGTGGACCGCGGCGACCCGGTCACCGGTGACCATGCTGGTGTGGTTGGGCAGCGTCACCGTCCTCTCGACCTCGGTGCGGGCGTTGAGAGTGCCCGCGCCCTGGGAGAGCAGATCGGCGAGCGTCGGTGTCGAGGACTTGCTCACCCAAAGGGAGCCGAGGCCGTCGACCGAGACCACGAGCAGCCGCGGGTCGTCCGGGAAGTCCTGCATGGCGATCTGTTCGGCCTCCTCGCCGAGCCCCGGGTCGGCGTCCGAGCCGTCGCCGGGCTGGCCGTCGCCGTCACCGTCGCCATCTCCGTGGCCGTCGCCCGCGCCTTCGTTCGCGCTCTCGTCGGTGGGGTCGCCGTCGTCGTCCTCGCTGCTGCTGGCCGTGCTGTCCGAGGCATCCGGTGACGACGGCTCTTCGCGCTGCTGCACCCACCACACCCCGCCCACCGCAAGCGCCACCACGAGCGCGACGAGTGCGAAGGTCCCGACCGCCACGCCCTGCCTGAGGGACGGCGGCGTCTGCGGCATGGGGCCAAACGTAGTCGTCTGAGCGGTAGGTCCGGGGTCGACCTCGTCGCAGCCGGACGGAGTACGGAGAACTCGACCTTCAGCGGCACAGGCGCGCTAGCGTGTTTGCCATTCGCTCAGGCGCCGCGGCGCAACCACCAAGCGGGACTCGGATGGACCTCCACGTCGCTCTCAAGGAGTTGGTCGACCGGATTGGTCCGGCCGTCCTCGATGACGCGAGCACGGTGCGGGGAGTGCTCGACGACGTGTTGGATGAGTCGATCGCGACGGTTGGCGACCTGAACCTCCTGGTCGATGCGGTTCGGCTCGGAGCCGTCCCCCACCTGGCCCGGATTCTCAAGACGGGCGCGGATCCTGCAGGTGCGGTTTCGATGGCTGGCGCCAGATTGGCTAGAGACCGGGGCGGTGCGGACCCCGGGGCGTCGAGTTGGGCATGCGCCGTCCTGGGATTTGCCCTCGGTTGGGTGTCCGAGGAGGTCGTGCTCCAGTTCCGGCCCGCGCCGCCGGCATCGCCGGCTCCCGCCACCCTCGTACCGGACCAGCCCGGATCGATGGCTCGAGCGGCTCGTACCTGGGCTTCGCCGACTGTGGGAGCCACACGCCCGATGCCATCCTCGCGATCTGCACGTCCACGACCGGGTCCGATGTCCGTAGCGATCGCGCTGCTCGGGCTGATCCTCGCGAGCGTGCTCGGCGCGGCCGCCGTCGTCGTCCTCACCACTGATCGCGGCGGCGATCCCGACCGGTCGACCCAACAGGCACGTGATTCGGTCACTGGACCGTCGAGCGACGCTGACAACAGTTCTGCGACGAGCTCCGGCGGCCAGGCGGACGTCTCGACTGATGCCGATGACGAAGCAGGTTCATCGGCAGACGACCCGGGACGCCGAGCAGCGATCGGCTGTTGGGATCGCCAGAAGGTGGCCGGCCTCGGCTCCTGCTCCTTGCCCACCGGGCTCAAGGGCATGCTGTGGGTCTTTCCCGAATCCGGAGCCGACGGCTGCTCAGCGGTTGCACGCGGGCTCCACCGTCGTGTCGTCGACCGATACTGCGCAGTTGTTCTGCCCAACAGTGGAGAAGCGCAGTTCCACTACTCCGAGTGGTTCGACTTCGACCAGATGCGTTACAACTACCGCGCCGATCAGGTCGGACCCGATCTGCCGATGGAGCGTACGGACTTGCATGCCTTCGAGGTCGCTGATCCTGACGCGGCGCACAAGGTCACCCTCTTCTATCGGCTGCCGGATGCGCCCTGGTCGGTCACGGTCTATGCAATGTCCGCTGCGGACATGGACGTCGCCCTTGGGCTCCTCCGGATCCGGCCGGTCAAGCAGTTGCGTGGCGTAGGTCGACAGCAACAGCACCTCCCGACGTCCTTCCTGGTAATGCGCCGAACCGACGGGTGACCTAGGTCCGGTGCCCCGCTGTTCGGCCGATAGATTGACGCCGTGCTCGACACCGTCGCCCTCGCCGCCACCGACCCCGACCGCGAGCAGCCGTGGGCCGACCTCGGGCTCAAGGCCGACGAGTACGACCGGATCCGCGAGATTCTCGGCCGCCGTCCGACCAGCTCGGAGCTGGCGATGTACTCGGTCATGTGGAGCGAGCACTGCTCCTACAAGTCGTCCAAGGTGCATCTCAAGCAGTTCAGTGAGATCCCGCAGGAGACCCCGGTCGGCAAGATGCTGGCGGGCATCGGCGAGAACGCCGGCGTGATCGACATCGGCCAGGGCTACGCCGTGACGTTCAAGGTCGAGTCACACAACCACCCGTCGTACGTCGAGCCCTACCAGGGCGCCGCGACCGGCGTCGGCGGCATCGTCCGCGACATCCTGGCCATGGGCGCCCGGCCGGTCGCGGTGATGGACCCGCTCCGGTTCGGCCCGCTCGACGCCGAGGACACGCACCGGGTGCTGCCGGGGATCGTCGCCGGCGTCGGTGGCTACGGCAACTGCCTCGGTCTTCCCAACATCGGCGGCGAGGCGGTCTTCGACGCGACCTACCTCGGCAACCCGCTGGTCAACGCGCTCTGCGTCGGCGTGCTGCGGCACGAGGACCTGCACCTGGCGAAGGCATCGGGCACCGGCAACTTCGTGGTCCTGTACGGCGCCCGCACCGGCGGCGACGGCATCGGTGGCGTCTCGGTGCTGGCCAGTGAGACGTTCGACGCGGACGGCCCTGCCAAGCGGCCGAGCGTCCAGGTCGGCGACCCGTTCATGGAGAAGCTGCTCATCGAGTGCACGCTGGAGCTGTTCCGGGCCGGTGTGGTCGCCGGCATCCAGGACCTCGGCGGCGCCGGCCTTTCCTGCGCGACCTCGGAGCTGGCTTCGGCCGGCGACGGCGGCATGAGCGTGGAGCTCGACCGGGTGCCGCTGCGCGACTCGACGCTCGCTCCCGAGGAGATCCTCATGAGCGAGAGCCAGGAGCGGATGATGGCGGTTGTCGAGCCCGCCGACATCAACGACTTCCTGGCGATCTGTGCCAAATGGGACGTCGAGGCCGTCGTCATCGGCGAGGTCACCGACAGCGGCCGGCTCGAGATCACCTGGCACGGCGAGACCGTCGTCGACGTGCCCCCGCGCACCGTCGCCCACGACGGTCCCGTCTACGAGCGGCCCTTCGCCCGGCCGGACTGGCAGGACGTGCTCCAGGCCGACGCCGCCGAGGCGCTGCCGCGGCCGATAGCCGGCGACGACCTCCGCAAGACCTTGCTGGAGCTGGTCGCCAGCCCGAACCTCTGCGACAAGTCGTGGATCACCGACCAGTACGACCGCTACGTGCAGGGCAACACGGTGCTGGCCCAGCCCGCCGACAGCGGCATGGTCCGGGTCGACGAGGAGACCCACCTCGGCGTCTCGGTCGCGACCGACTGCAACGGCCGCTTCGCCAAGCTCGACCCCTACGCCGGCGCCCAGCTCGCGCTCGCCGAGGCCTACCGCAACGTCGCCACCGGCGGCGCCCGGCCGCTCGCGGTCAGCGACTGCCTCAACTTCGGCTCGCCGGAGGACACGGACGTGATGTGGCAGTTCGCCGAGGCGTGCCGCGGCCTCAAGGACGCCTGCATCGAGCTCGGCATCCCGGTCACCGGCGGCAACGTCAGCCTCTACAACCAGACCGGCGAGACCGCGATCCTCCCGACCCCGGTCGTCGCGGTGCTCGGCGTCATCGACGACGTACGACGCCGCACGCCCACTGCCTCTTCCGGCGCGGACGAGCGGATCGTGCTGCTCGGCACCACCCGCGAGGAGCTGTCGGGCGGCGAGTGGGCGCACGTCGTGCACCAGCACCTCGGCGGAACGCCGCCGCAGGTCGACCTGGCCGCCGAACGCGCCCTGGCCAGGCTGCTCGCCGACCTGGTCGGCATCGCGACCAGTGCCCACGACCTCTCCGACGGGGGGCTCGCCCAGGCTCTCAGCGAGGCCTGCCTGGTCGGCGGTGTCGGTGCGACGGTGGCGCTCGACGGAGACGCTTTCGTCGGCCTGTTCTCCGAGTCGACCGCCCGCGCGATCGTCACCGTGGCGGCGCACGACATCGATGAGCTCCGCGCCCTGTGTGCCCGCCACGACGTACCGATCACCGAGATCGGCACGACCGGAGGCGACGCGCTGGTGGTGGACGGTGCGTTCGACATCCCGCTGGACGAGCTGCGCTCGGCCTGGGAGTCGACCCTGCCGGCAGCGTTCGGCGCGTAGGCCGAACCCGGTGGCCGCCGCCGGAGGTCCGCGGCGTCGTACCGTGCTGGTGACGGCGGCCGCCCTCGCGCTGGCCGCTTGTGGAGAGGATGAGCCCGTGACGACCTCCGCCTCCGACGGGGACACCGGGACCGACTACGGCGACGACCCCAGCCAGTTCGGCGAGCTGTTGCTGCCGGAGGGCGACCCACGCGGCGTGGTGGTGGTGATCCACGGCGGGTTCTGGCGCGCGGAGTACGACCTCTCGCTCGGCACGCCGTTGGCCGAGGACCTGGCCGACCGGGGCTGGGCGACCTGGAACCTGGAGTATCGCCGGGTCGGCAACGGCGGCGGCGTGCCCGAGACCCTCGACGACGTCGCAGCGGGCATCGACCACCTCGCGGACCTCTTGCCCGCGGAGACGCTCGGCCGGGTCGTGACACTCGGTCATTCCGCCGGCGGTCATCTAGCAGCCTGGGCGGCTGGCCGCGCGAACCCGAGGGTTGCGGTCACGCACGTCGTCTCCCAGGCCGGAGTCCTCGACGTCGCCGCAGCGGTGCGGGAAGGACTCGGGGGAGGGGCCGCCGAGACCTTCCTCACCGCCGACCCGCTCCAGCAGGTCCCTCTCGCTGCGCCCGTCTGGTGCGTGCACGCTCCCGACGACGACATCGTCCCGATCAGTCAGTCCCGCGCCTACGTCGAGCGAGCGAGGGCGGCTGGGGCGGCGGCAGAGCTGGTCGAGGTGACCGGCGGTCATTTCGGCGTCATCGACGTGACCCACCCCGCCTGGGCCCGGACCCGTGAGGTGATCCAGGGGATAGGTTGACGAGGTGTCGATCGAGGAGGGATACCGGCCCCTGGAACCCGGCGTCGAGACCGACTTCACCGAGAAGCTCGACTACGCGGGCTACCTCCATCTCGACACGCTGCTCTCGGCGCAGCACCCGCTGAGCGACCCGCAGCACCCCGACGAGCTCCTGTTCGTGATCCAGCACCAGACCACGGAGCTGTGGCTGAAGCTGATGGTGCACGAGCTGGTCGGTGCGCGTCGCTTCCTCGACGCCGACGACCTCTCCCGCGCGCGCAAGAGCCTGGCCCGGGTCAAGCACATCCTGCGCACCGTCACCGAGCAGTGGTCGGTGCTAGCGACGCTCACGCCCAGCGAGTACGCCGAGTTCCGCCACGTGCTCGGGCCGGCTTCGGGGTTCCAGTCGGTGCAGTACCGCGCGGTGGAGTTCCTGCTCGGCAACAAGAACCCGCAGGTCCTCAAGGTGTTCGCCGGCAAGCCGGCTGCGCACGACTTCCTCGAGGAGGTGCTCCAGAGCCACACCGTGTACGACGCCTTCCTCCGGCTGGTCGCGCGGCGTGGGCTGCCGGTGCCCGCCGCCGTGCTCGAGCGCGATGTCAGCCGGCCGTGGGTCGAGCAGCCCGAGCTGGTGTCGGTGTTCCGCGAGGTCTACGAGGACCCGACCCGGCTGTGGGACCTCTACGAGACCTCCGAGGACCTGGTCGACGTCGAGGACGCCTTCCAGCTCTGGCGGTTCCGGCACCTCCGCACCGTGCAGCGCACGATCGGGTTCAAGCCCGGCACCGGTGGCTCGTCGGGGGTCGCGTTCCTCCGGCGGGCCCTCGACCTCACCTTCTTCCCCGAGCTGATCACGGTGCGGACCGAGATCGGGATGCCGTGACGGCTGACCTCGCCGGTCTGGCCGACGTCATGGCCCGCGCCGCCGGGCTCGACGCCGCCGACCCCTTGGCGTCGTACCGGGACGCGTTCGTCGGCTCCGAGGAGGTCGTCGCCTACCTCGACGGCAACTCCCTCGGCCGTCCGCTGCACGCCACCAGGGAGCGACTGGCGCGGTTCGTCGACGCCCCGTGGGGCGATCGGCTGATCCGCGCGTGGGACGAGGACTGGATGGCCGCTCCGACAGAGCTCGGCGACACCATCGCCCGGAGCTGCCTCGGAGCGGCGCCGGGTCAGACGGTCGTGGCCGACTCGACCACGGTGCTGCTGTACAAGCTCGTCCGGGCCGCCGTCGACGCCCGGGCCGAGGCAGAGCCGGGTCGCACCGAGGTCGTGGTCGACACCGAGAACTTCCCGACGGACCGGTTCGTCGTCGAGGGGATCGCCGCCGAGCGCGGCCTCGAGCTGCACTGGATCACCCCGGAGCCCGACGTCGGCGTCACCGCCGACCAGGTCCGCGCCGCCGTCTCCGATCGCACCGCGCTGGTGCTGTTGAGCCACATCGCCTACCGCTCGGGCCAGATCGCCGACCTGCCGGCGATCACCGAGATCGCCCATGACGCCGGGGCTCTCGTGCTCTGGGACCTGTGCCACTCGGTCGGATCGGTCGAGCTCGCCCTCGACGAGCACCAGGTCGACCTCGCGGTCGGCTGCACCTACAAGTACCTCAACGGCGGCCCCGGAGCCCCCGCTTTCGCCTACCTCGCGCGACGCCATCACGGCCGCCTCCGGCAGCCGATCCAAGGGTGGATGGGCGCCGCCGACGTGTTCGCGATGGCGGAGCGCTACCAGCCGGCCGACGACATCCGGCAACTCATCAGCGGGACGCCGCCGATCGTCGGCATGCTGCCGATGCGCGACATGCTGGCGCTGATCGACCGGGCCGGCATGGCCGCCGTACGCCGGAAGTCGGTGTCCCTCACGGCCTTCGCGATCGAGGTGGCCGACGCGCTGCTCGCCGAGTACGGCGTGCGCCTCGCGTCGCCACGCGACCCGGATGTCCGGGGCGGCCACGTGACGCTCGAGCATCCTGACTTCAGGGCGGTGACGGCCGAGCTGTGGCGGCGCGGCGTGATCCCCGACTTCCGCCCGCCGTCCGGCCTGCGGATCGGCCTGTCGCCACTGAGCACGTCGTTCGCCGAGGTCGCGGCCGGGCTCGTCGTCGTCGCCGACGTGCTCACTCGTCCCAGAGCTTGATCTCTTCCTCCGCGTCGACCTCTGGCCGCGTCGGCGGGTCCCAGTCGCCGTAGGCGGCCATGAACACGAGATCGTAGACGACGTTCGTTGTCAGCGGACCCTGCTCGCCGTCATCGGCTGGGACCTCGAAGATCAGGTGACGGGACCAACCACACACGGCGGTTGCCAGGATCGGGCACGTGTTGCTGCCGTCGTCGTTCCGAAGGGAGCTCGTCGGACTCCGCTCATCGATCGAGGTCTTCACCCGGGCCTTCCTAGCGGTGTAGCGAGCGGCACCGCCGATGCCGTTGTTCAGCGTTACGGCCCGCAGCTCGGTGGAGAGCGTGAGCACCAGGAAGAGGCTGCCCACGGGTGCCCACTCGTCGGCGGCGTACGGCGTCAGGATCGGTCCGACGATGTCGCAGCCGAACTCGGCGGTCACCGTGGCCTTGTCGAACCACTTCCCGGCCTCATCGCACGACGTCGTCTTGAGGCGCTTGTCGTCGATGTTGTAGAGCGCCTCCGCGTCACCTTCGTCGAGCGCTCCGGACTCGAGATCGACCGTTTGCGTGACGCCGTCGAATTCGAGCTCCAGCTCGCGGCCCTCACCATCGCCGTCGACGACCACATAGAAGGACTCGCCGGCCACGGCGTCGCTGTCCGGGGGCGGCAGCCGGTAGTCCTGACCGTCACTGGCCAGGTTGACGATCGGGGTGTCGTCAGTGTCGAAGATGCCGTCGAGCCGGTCGGACGCCCAGGGGTCGTACTGCCACGTGATCGGGACGAGCACTGCGCCGGCCGGCGCGTCGACGGTCTCCCGTTCGCGGGTCTGGTCGGCACCGGCGGAGTCGACCGGGTCAGCGGCGCTGACCAGCAACCTCCCGGTCGGGAGGACAACGGTGACTTCGTCGCCGTCGTTGAACTGGTCGCTCACTCGGGCGCGGATCACGTCGCCGGGCTCGGTGATGTCCTTCTCGGCGGCGCACGCGACCATCAGAGGCGACAGCAGGAGAAGAGTGAGCCCGATGGCAACTCGTGCACGCATGGCCACATTGTGTCTGACCGGTGTCGGTCGCCGTTTGTAGGCTCACGTCGTGCCTTCGCGACTCCGTGCCGCCGACCCGACCGAGGTCGCCGATGCGCGCGCCCGGCTTGCGGAAGGTGACCCGGGACGAGCCGACCTGCGGCTGCTGGTCAAGCACTTCCTCGCCGTGCTCGAGGAGCGGGCGCCCGGCCGGTCGGTCGAGGTCCGGGTGCCGCCGTACGCTGCCGTGCAGGTCATCGAGGGCGTCCGACACACCCGCGGCACCCCGCCCGCCGTGATCGAGACCGACGCCGAGACCTGGATCGCCCTCGCGACCGGCGAGATCGCCTGGGTCGACGCCCTCGCGAGCGGCCGGGCGCAGGCCAGCGGCGAGCGCACCGACCTCTCGCCGTACCTTCCCCTGACTCCCGCTGGTTGAGGTGCGAGGCCTCCTGCGGCCGAGCCTCGAAACCGAGGCGTTAACGTGGCGGCATGACGATGGCGAGTGAGGAAATCCGGGCCCGGGTCGCCGGCGTGCTCCCGGGCGTGCGCAAGGACCTCGAGGACCTGGTGCGCATCCAGTCGGTGAGCGCGGATCCCGAACGGCTGGGCGAGGTCGAGCGCAGCGCGGAGGCGACCGTCGCGCTGTTCCGGGCCGAGGGCGTCGACGCGCGCATCGTGCGGGCGTACGACGGCGCGCCGCCCGCGGTGATCGGCGAGAAGCGCGGCCCCGAGGGCGCGCCCGTCGTACTCCTCTACGCTCACCACGACGTCCAGCCCGAGAACGACCCGGCCGAGTGGGACAGCCCGCCGTGGGAGCCGACCGAGCGCGGCGGCCGCCTCTACGGCCGCGGTGCGGCCGACGACAAGGCCGGGATCATGGCCCACATCGCTGCGCTGCGGGTGCTCGGCGACGACCTCCCGGTGACGGTCCGGTTGTTCATCGAGGGCGAGGAGGAGGTCGCCAGTGCGACCCTTCCGCAGCTGCTGGAGCAGAACCTCGACGAGCTCCGCGCCGACGTGATCGTGATCGCCGACTCGGGCAACTGGGACATCGGCGTGCCCGCCCTGACCACCAGCCTGCGCGGCCTGGTCCGGGTCAACGTCGAGGTCCGTACGCTGACCCACGCCGTGCACCAGGGGATGTGGGGCGGACTGGTGCCGGATGCCGTGATCACCCTCTCCCGCCTGATCGCGTCCCTGCACGACGACGACGGCAACCTGCTCGTGGAAGGCCTGGCCAGCGGTCCCGCCGCCGACGTCGACTACCCCGAGGAGCGACTCCGTGCCGAGTCCGGCGTCGGGCCGGGTGTGCAGTGGATCGGCTCGGGCCCGAAGGTCGAGCGGTTGTGGACCCAACCCGCGCTCTCCGTCATCGGGCTCGACGCGCCGAAGGTCGACGGGTCGTCCAACACGCTGATCCCGGCCACCCGGGCCCGGCTCGCGCTGCGCACCGCCCCGGGCGAGACCTCCGCCAACGCCATCGACTGCCTGCGCCGGCACCTCGAGAAGCACGTCCCCTGGGGCGCCCAGCTCTCGGTCGAGGTCGTCGACACCGGTGAGCCGATCGCGCTCGACGTGACCGGCCCGGCCTACGACGCCGCCCGCTCCGCCTTCGCCGAGGCGTGGGACGGCACCGAGCCGGTCGACATGGGCGTCGGCGGGTCGATCCCGTTCATCGCCGAGTTCCTCGACGCGATGCCGAGCGCGAGCGTGCTCGTGACCGGTGTCGAGGACCCCGACACCCGCGCCCACGGCGCCAACGAAGGCCTCCACCTCGCGGAGTTCGAGAAGGTCCTGGTCGCCGAGGCCCTCATGCTGAGGAACCTGGGCGCCGAATCGGCCGCCGGGATCATCTAACCCACGAGTGGCCCATCCCACGCCGACGCCGAAGCGGGAATGACGGCACCCGGCCGGTAGGCTCGCGCACGTGTGCGGCGTATTCGGCGTCTGGGCCCCCGGTGAGGACGTAGCGAAGCTCACCTACTTCGGGCTCTACGCGCTCCAGCACCGTGGTCAGGAGTCGGCCGGCATCTCGGTCAGCAACGGCCGTCAGATCCTGGTCTACAAGGACATGGGCCTGGTCTCGCAGGTCTTCGACGAGACCACCCTCGACTCGTTCCAGGGCCACCTGGCCGTCGGCCATTGCCGCTACTCGACGACCGGCGCCAGCACCTGGCAGAACGCGCAGCCGACGTTCCGGCCGACCGGTCACGGCTCGATCGCGCTCGGACACAACGGCAACCTGATCAACACCGCCGACCTCGCCCAGCTGGTGGCCGACCTGCCCAGCGACGAGGACGAGCTCGACATCCACGCCCGCAAGCTCGAGGCCGAGACCAACGACACCGGCCTGGTGACCGCGCTCCTCGCGCACCACCCGGACCAGTCGCTCGAGGCCCGCGCCATGGAGCTGCTGCCCCAGGTCAAGGGCGCGTTCTGCTTCGTCTTCATGAACGAGGACACCCTCTACGCCGCGCGCGACCCGGAGGGCATCCGGCCGCTCGTCCTCGGCCGCCTCGACCGTGGCTGGGTCGTCGCGAGCGAGAGCTCCGCGTTGGCCACGATCGGCGCCAGCGTGGTCCGCGAGGTCGAGCCCGGCGAGCTGCTCGTCATCGACGAGGGCGGGCTGCGCTCCTACAAGTTCGCCGAGCCGCGGCGCAAGGGCTGCGTGTTCGAGTACGTCTACCTCGCTCGTCCCGACGCCCACATCGCCGGCCGCAGCGTGCACGAGGCCCGGGTCGAGATGGGCCGTGAGCTCGCCCGGCAGTTCCCGGTCGAGGCCGACCTGGTCATTCCGGTGCCCGAGTCCGGCACGCCTGCGGCGTCCGGCTACGCGCTGGAGAGCGGCATCCCGTTCGGCCAGGGCTTCGTCAAGAACGCGTACGTCGGGCGGACGTTCATCCAGCCCAGCCAGACGCTGCGCCAGCTCGGCATCCGCCTGAAGCTCAACGCGCTCGACCACATGATCCGTGGCAAGCGCATCGTGGTCGTCGACGACTCGATCGTCCGCGGCAACACCCAGCGCGCCCAGATCCGGATGCTGCGTGAGGCGGGCGCGCTCGAGGTCCACGTGCGGATCTCCAGTCCCCCGGTGAAATGGCCGTGCTTCTACGGCATCGACTTCGCCACCCGCGCCGAGCTGATCGCCAACGGCCTCGATGTCGACGAGATCGCCTCGAGCGTCGGGGCCGACAGCCTCGGCTACATCTCGCTCGACGGGATGATCGAGGCGACCGGACAGTCGCAGCAGAGTCTGTGCACCGCTTGCTTCACCGGCGAGTACCCGATCGCGCTGCCCGACGAGAGCCTCCTCGGCAAGCACCTCCTGGAGGCGACACTGACCTCGCCGATCCATGGTGAGGCGTTGCCTGTCTTCAACAACCCGTAAGGATCGCGCCTTGTCAGACCCCGACAACGCCTACGCTCGCGCCGGCGTCGACATCCACGCCGCCGACAAGGCGGTCGACCTGATGAAGGCCTGGGTCGAGAAGTCCCGGCGGCCGGAGGTGCTGGGCGGGCTCGGCGGTTTCGCCGGCCTCTTCGACGCCAGCGCGCTGACGTCGTACAAGCGGCCGCTCCTCGCGACCTCGACCGACGGCGTCGGCACCAAGGTCGCCGTCGCGCAGATGATGGACAAGCACGACACCATCGGCTTCGACCTGGTCGGCATGGTGGTTGACGACCTGGTCGTCTGCGGCGCCGAGCCGCTGTTCATGACCGACTACATCGCGACCGGCAAGGTCGTGCCCGAGCGGATCGCGGCGATCGTCAAGGGCATCGCCGAGGCATGCGTCGAGGCCGGCTGCGCGCTCGTCGGCGGCGAGACCGCCGAGCACCCCGGGCTGCTCGCGCCCGATGAGTACGACGTCGCCGGCGCGACCACCGGCGTGGTCGAGGCCGACGACCTGCTCGGCCCCGGACGGGTGCGACCGGGTGACGTGGTGATCGCGATGGCCGCGAGTGGGCTGCACTCCAACGGCTACTCGCTCGTGCGGCACGTCTTCTTCACCGAGGCCGGCTGGACCGTCGACCGGCACGTCGACGAGCTCGGCCGCACGCTCGGCGAGGAGCTGCTCGAGCCGACCCGGATCTACACCAAGGCGGGGCTTGCGCTGGCGCGCGAGACCCGGACCCACGCGATGGCCCACATCACCGGCGGCGGCCTGGCCAACAACCTCGCCCGGGTGATGCCGGTCGAGCTGCGGGCGACCCTGGACCGCGGCACCTGGCAGCCGGCTCCCGTGTTCGACCTGGTCCGTCAGGTCGGGTCCGTCAGCCAGCCCGACCTCGAGGCCACCCTCAATTGCGGGGTCGGCATGGTCTCGCTGACCCACCCCGACGCCGTCGACCAGGCCCTGGAACGGCTCGGCGAGCTCGGTGTCGACGCGTGGGTGGCGGGGCAGGTGGACGTCGACCCCCACCAGAAGGGCACCGTCGAACTGGTCGGCCAGCACCCCGGTTGGTGATCTGCCGAACACTTCGTGCCTCGGTGTGCGGGAACAGCCACCGAGAAGGTAGCGTTAGCACCACGAAGACTCTGACTAAGCAGTCCGGGGCGTCACAGTGCGTTCCGGCCGAGTGTGCGAGGGGGCTGGACCCTATGGGCCGCGGCCGAGCGAAAGCCAAGCAGACGAAGGTCGCGCGCGACCTCAAGTACCGCACTCACGAGACTGATCTCGGTGCCCTGGCGCGAGAGCTCCACGGTGACGAGGGCGAGTCCGAAGCAGTCGTGGACTCCGAAGAGCTCGAGAAGTGGTCCGACTACTCGGGCCCACGGGACTGAACTTAATTGCGCGAGCGTGTCGCACTAGCGTGCGGCACCGCCCCGGCCTCGCAAGCTCGACCTAGGGGCACCGCACGCTGCGGGCTTCGCCCGCGGTGCGCCACGCTGCCGCGCACCTTAATTGCGCGAGCGTGTCGCACTAGCGTGCGGCACCGCCCCGGCCTCGCAAGCTCGACCTAGGGGCACCGCACGCTGCGGGCTTCGCCCGCGGTGCGCCACGCTGCCGCGCACCTTAATTGCGCGAGCGTGTCGCACTAGCGCAGCCAGATGCCGCGGCGGCCGATCTCGCGCATCCGCTGCTCGGCCACTCGGTCGGCCGCCGTCGCGGTCGGCACGCCCTCGGTGCGGGCGCGCTCGAGCACGTTGCGGGTCGTGTCGTAGATCCGGGCGGCCCGGATCCTGGCCCGCTCGAAGTTGAAGCCCTCGAGCTCGTCGGCGACCTGGATCAGGCCACCGGAGTTGACCACGTAGTCGGGCGCATAGACGATGCCGCGGTCCTCCACCAGCTTCTCGACACCGGGGTGCGCGAGCTGGTTGTTGGCGGCGCCGCACACGATCCGGGCGGTGAGGGTGCCGACGACGGCGTCGGTCAGCGCCCCGCCGAGCGCGCACGGGGCATAGACGTCGAGCTCGGAGGCGACCAGCTCGCCCGCCGACTCGACCACCCGCACGGTCGGGTGCTCGTCGCGCACCCGGGCGAGCGCGGCAGGGGAGACGTCGGTGATCACCACGTCGGCGCCGACGTCGACCAGGTGGCCGACCAGGTGACGTCCGACCTTGCCCACGCCGGCGACGCCGACGGTCCGGCCGGACAGCACTGCCTCGGGATCGGTGTTACCCCAGACCGCCTCGGCGGCGGCACGCAGGCCGCAGAAGACGCCGTACGCCGTCAGCACGCTGCTGTCGCCCGCGCCGCCGTGTGCCTCGGTGCGACCGGTCACGTACGACGACTCCCGGGCCACGATGTCCATGTCCTCGCTGAAAGTGCCGACGTCGCACGCGGTGATGTAGCGGCCGGCTAGCGATTCGACGAAGCGCCCGTAGGCGCGCAGCAGCTGCTCGTTCTTCTGGGTCGCGGGGTTGCCGATGATGACGGCCTTGCCGCCACCGAGATCGAGGCCGGCGACCGCCGCCTTGTAGGACATCCCGCGCGAGAGCGCGAGCACGTCGGAGAGCGCGTCGGCGGTCGACGCATAGGGGTGGAAGCGGGTGCCGCCCAGGGAGGGCCCGAGGGCCGTCGAGTGGATCGCGATGATCGCACGCAGGCCGCTGGCGGGATCGTTGGCGAACACGACCTGCTCATGCTCGAGATCGTGCTCGAGGAGGTCGCTGGCGGATGTGGCGGGCACGGTAGGGGTGCTGCTGTGCTCGGACATGGGTTGCACTTTCTGGTCAGCCACGAGGGGTGGTTGTGGCGGGGTGTCACCGGCGCGCGGGGGTGGTGCGCACCGGTGTGACCAACGATAGGACCTACGCGCCGGTACGCCCATGTTCCCGACGCTGCACGCAACCGAACGGCACCCTCGAGCGCCACCCCGGCGTCGTCATCGGAGCGTCGAGTGCCACGATCCTGGCCGGCCTCGCGGTCGGGGCCGCGCGCTTGCGCCGGCAGGCGTAGCCCGTCAGGCGATCTCCATGTCCTCGTTGCTCCAGAACGCGCGCATGGTGGTGATCCGGGCGTCGTCGTCGAAGGTCATCACGTCGATGGGCGCCAGGGTGTAGGTCTGGTCGCCGACCCGGGTGACCAGCTCGAACTGGAAGGCCGCCTGCCCGTCGGCCACGCGCACCGACACCAGTCGGCTCTCCTGCTCGAGCGGCTCGATCGCGGCGTAGAACTCATGGATCGACTCTCGCGTGGTGCGCACGTCGGTGCCGACCGGGTCCTCGACGGTCGCGCCCTCGGCGTAGAGCGCGAGGATCTCGTCGGCGGTGCCCTTGCCGACCAAGTCGATGTAGCTCTGGATGGTCTCGAGGATTCTGTCTCGATCAGCCATGTAAGCCCCTTCCCTCCACCTTCGGCCCTAGAGAGGTGCTGGACGAGGCCGCGGGAGACACCCCGATCGCGCCATCGAGGACCTCGAACGTCGTCCGCGGCTGGACCGAGCGGAGCAGGTGGAGCAGCACGCCGAGAGCGAGGAGCATGCCACCGATCTCACACGCCTCCTCGACCGTCAGCACCATGAGGTACGGCGTGGACCTCCGGCCGCCCTCGGCGACGAACCCGCTCAGCATCTCGACCACGACGGCTCCGCCGAAGTAGACACCGGCGGCCACTACCAGGCGGACTCGGATCGCCGCGGGCAGCGAGCGGACGAGCGGCGCGAAGTACCACGCGCAGAGGGCGAGGAAGACCACCGCCGGCAGCAGCCAGGCGAAGTAGAAGACGCCGAAGTCGATGTCGAGCCGGCGGCGGATCGGGCCGGTGAACAGGTCGTGGAGCTGGGCCAGCTCGTCGATCGCCATGAACAGGAAGAGGCCCGACATCGCGGCCCAGCGACCGGCGAGGGGTGCCTTCCGCGCCCGGTAGTGCGCTGCGAGCGCGACCGTCACCAGCGCCGAGATCAGCAACGGGGACGCCTGGAAGAACGCCGCGAAGTTGGCCTCGGCGTTGAGGTCGAAGTGCCGGGGGATGCCCCAGTCACGGCTGACGCCGTGCTCCAGGTACAGATACAGCACCACCACGTGACCCGCGAGCATCACGCCGGCGGTCGTCCACAGCCAGCGGAGCAGGGGGATCGACAGCACAGACGAAATTTACGCCGTCCGGCCGGGGTTCACCGGCAATTCACCCGCAATGGACGGGTGTCTCACGACACATCATCGGCCGGGGTGAGGACCGTCAGCCGGTACCGCAGCACCATCGGTCGCGCGCCGAGCGCGTGGAAGGTCAGGTGCGGCCAGCGCCACGCCGGATCGCTCTGGTCCGGCTGCAGCGCCACCGAGACTGCGGCGGCACCGGCACCGCTGAAGTGGTCGGCGCTCCCCGTCTGCAGGATCTGGGCGATCGTCACCTCCGCCGTCAGCGCCGGCTCGGCTCCCGCCCTGAGCGCCTCGGCATCCGGCGGGACGAAGCTCATCGGTACGGCGTCGATCTGGCCCGAGCGATAGATGATGATCCCTGAATCCTGGGCGATCGAGATCTCGCCGCTGTAAGTGCGCAGCCGAGCCAGCGCGCCGTCCACCCCGAAGGCCGGCTGGTCGAGGAGCGGGGACGGCGTCACGCCCGCGAGTCGCAGAGCCATGGCGCCACGCTAGTCCTAGTCACATCGGGCCAGGCGTGACGGTCGCGTGGCTCTGCCGCGCCCCCGTCGGCCGCGCCTACGGTGAACGCTCCCGGTGCCTCAACCCCTGGAGCCGTCGTGACACTCGCGCCCAACCGTTCCGGCCCGGCCCGCCGCCGTGGCCGGCCGGTGGTCACCTATGTCGAGTCGCAGCGCCCGGTCGTGCTCGACGCGGCCAGCCGCCACCTGGTCAGGCGCTTCAGCGGGGGCCTCACTCCGGCGTTGGCCTCCCAGGTGAAGCGGGCCGGTGGCGGCCGCGCCTGGTTCGAGAAGCAGCTGCGGCCCGGGCGGGTAGCCGATGCTCCCGGCAAGGCGGTGGACACCTGGTTCCCGAGCCTCCGGCTGACGCCGAAGCAGGTCTTCACCGCGGACCGGAACGGCGACATGGGTTCGTGGGAGGTCGCGACCGACCTCAGTCGGTGGACGGTGGCGCGCCGGATTCTCAGCAACCGCCAGCTCCAGGAGGTCATGGTCGACTTCTGGTCGAACCTGCTCAACGTCTCGCTCTTCCACGACGAGGCGATCTTCTGGCGGATGGACTACGACCGGATGATCCGCGCCCACGCACTCACGTCGTTCGAGGAGCTCCTCAGGGCCGCCATCACCCATCCGGCGATGGGCCTCTACCTCGACAACGCGTACTCGTCGAAGGACTCGCCCAACGAGAACCTGGGCCGCGAGCTGCTCGAGCTGCACACGGTCGGCGTCGACGGCGGCTACGCCGAGGACCACGTCAAGGCGTCGGCCCGGATGCTCACCGGGTACCGCGTCGACATCTGGGACCCCGAGTTCCGGGCCTTCTACGACAAGTCCTGGCACGACACCCAGCCGGTGCAGGTGCTCGGCTTCCAGCACGCCAACGCCGCGGCCGACGGCCGCGCGGCCACCCTGGAGCTGCTGTCGTACCTCGCGAAGCATCCGGCGACGGCGAACCGGATTGCCCAGCGGCTGTGCGTCAAGTTCGTGTCGGACCAGCCGACGCCGGCGATCGTCGCGGCCGTGGCCAAGGCCTACCGCGACAACGGCACCGCCATCCGGCCCACCCTGCGGGCCCTCGTCGACCACCCGGATTTCGTCGTGGGCGCCGGGCGGAAGGTCCGCACCCCGACGGAGGACTACGTCGCCACGGTGCGGGCGCTGGGCATCAAGCCGCTCGCTCCGACGGCCGGCGACTCGTTCGTCAACGCGATGTACTGGCAGTACAGCGAGGCCGGGCAGCCGCCGTACGAGTGGTCGACGCCGGATGGCTATCCCGAGGACGACCGGGCGTGGGCGAGCGCCGGGCGGGTGCTGACCAGCTTCATGGCGCACCGCGACCTGGCCGCGCGCTGGTGGCCCACCGACCAGGCCCGGTTCCCGAAGATGGCGTCGCTGCTGCCGCCGATGCCGGCGACCCTCGGCAAGGTCATCGACCACGTCGGCGTCCGGATGCTCGGACAGAAGCCGCCCGCTTCGGTGCGCAACGGGATCGTCCAGCTGCTGGGGATGCCGCTCACCAAGAGCCTCACCGAGGACGACGCGCTCCAGTACTGGACGCTGCGCGGCATCCTCTCGTCCCTGCTCGACTCACCGACGCACCTGCACCGCTAGCCCGGATCGAGAAAGGAGCCACCGATGATCGACGACGAAGACGCGCTCGGCACAATCGGACACTGCGGGTGCCCGGACTTCTCGCAGGCCCGGCTCAGCCGCCGCCGACTGCTGGGTACGACGGCCGCCGGCGCCGGCGCGCTGGTCGGCGCCCAGCTGGTCGGCGACGCGTTCCTCCAGGTCGCGTACGGCGGCGCTCCGGGCGGCAACGTCGTCGTGGTGCTGAGCCTCCGGGGTGGCGCCGACGGGCTGTCGATCGTGGTGCCGCGCGGGACCGACCACGACCGGTTGGCGTCGTACCGTCCCAACATCGTGGTGCCCGAGAGCGCCCTCCTCGGCGCCGACCCGCGCTTCGGCCTGCACCCCGCGCTCGGCGACCTGATGCCGATGTGGAACGCCGGCACGTTCGGCGCAGTGCACGCGATCGGCATGCCGGCGCCCAACCGGAGCCACTTCGAGGCGATGGAGGAGATGGAGGACGCCGACCCCGGCTCGACGGCACGGGTGGGCTGGATCAACCGGATGATCGGCCTCGACACCTCGGCAGCGCCACAGGACGCCGTCATGCTCGGCTCGAGCCTGTTGCCGACCTCGATGATCGGACCCGCCCCGGCACTCGGTGCCTACCGGATCACGGACTTCTCCATCGCCGACGTCGGTACGCCGCAGGGGGTCCGGCGTGGCTCGCTCGACACCATGTGGGGCGCGGACGAGACCGTCCTCGGCGACGGGGTCCGCCTCGCTCTGCGGTCGACCACCGTGCTCGCGCCGCTGGTCGAGGACGCCGACAACGCCGTGCACGTCTCGGCCTATCCGGGGGGTCCGCTGGCCGAGGTGCTGGCCAACGCGGCCGCGCTGATCCGGGCCGACGTCGGCACCCGCATCGTCGCGGTCGACTACGGCGACTGGGACATGCACGAGGGCGTGGGCGCGGTCGACGGCGGCTGGATGCACGACCATCTCGGCCACTTCGCCGCGTCCCTCAAGGCCTTCTTCGCCGACCTCGGCTCGGCCGCCTCCCGGGTCACCGTCGTCACGATCAGCGAGTTCGGGCGGCGGCTCGAGGAGAACGGTGACGGCGGGATCGACCACGGCTACGGCAACGCCATGCTGGTCCTCGGCGCCGGTGTCGCAGGGGGCCAGGTCCACGGCGGCTGGCCGGGGCTGGCGGACGACGACCTCGAGGACGGCGACCTCGCCATCAGGCAGGACTACCGGAGCGTGCTGTGGGAGGTCATGTCGCACCGGTTCCCCGCGATCAGCGGCGACCGGGCGAAGCTCTTCCCCGGCCTCACGCCCGAGGACGTGGGGGTCATGTCCTAGACCGTGGTGCCCTCGCAGCCGGCCACGATGGAGTCGGAGTCGTCTGGCTCCGCCAGGTCGTGATTGCCGTCGCCGCACCTGATCTTGTCGGAGCCGTCGCCGCCGTACAGCTTGTCGTTGCCCTGGAGGCCGACCAGCTCGTCGTTGCCACCCTCGCCGTGCAGCTCGTCGTCACCCTCGCCGCCCCGGATGAAGTCCTTGCCGTCGCCGCCCCAGACCTTGTCGACGCCGAGGAAGCCGTTGACGAAGTCGTCACCGGCTCCGAGCCGGATGGTCTCCGTCCCCTGGTCGGCGAGGATGTAGCCGTAGAACTCGGCGCCGAGCGTCGTCATGTTGACGGAGTCGTTGCCCAGCCGCAGCTCGAGGAACAGCTTCATCGGGTCGGCGACGCTCACGCTGCCGGGCACCCGGCAGCTCGCGGCGACGCCGCGGGCGACCGTCTCACGGCGGCACTGCCGTCCGAGCCGATCCCAGCCGATGGGGCGGGGGTCACGGAAGCGGAGACGTCCGTCGACCAGGGTCACCGTGACCTTGTTGTTGGACCCCCACGCGGAGTAGTAGTAACCGTCGTCGGTCCGGGTGAGCGACACCCGTCGTGGCGGGTCGACCCGCACGTGCGCCGCGCCGATCTTCACCGTCGCGGAGGCCCGATGGGCGGGTCCGGCCGGCTTGGCGTCCGAGGGACTCGGGACCGGTCCGACGA
Organism: uncultured Actinomycetota bacterium; assembly: GCA_963846535.1. Classification (GTDB taxonomy): domain Bacteria; phylum Actinomycetota; class Actinomycetes; order Propionibacteriales; family Nocardioidaceae; genus Nocardioides. The sequence continues at coordinate 5,175 of CAWJWK010000008.1, read as the reverse complement.
CGGCGAGCACGGATGCGGCGAGCAGGGCGAAGAGGGAGCGGGTCGCGGTGCGCATGCAGCCACTATGCGCCTGACCCGCGGGTTCGGTCGAGAGGACCTGACCCTCGCCGATAGCGTCTCGGGTACGTTCGGCGCATGACCGACCGACCGCGCCGATCGGGGCTCCGGGCCGTGCCGGCTGCGATCGGCAGGGGCCGCGACCGACTGACCGGCGTGTTCCAGCATCGCTACCCGACGGTCGCGGTCACCGGCATGACGGGCGTCGGCAAGAGCGAGCTGGTCGAGCACCTCAGCGGACGGCCACGGGCGGACGGCGTACCCGACTCGGGCTCGGCGGTGATGGAGCGTCGGGTACGACGCGACCCACGCCTGCGCGGCTTCCGGTTCCGGGTCGTGCCCGGGGAGAACGCCGCGACCCGGCTGGGCGCGCTCGACGAGGTCTTCCACGACGATCCTGTCGACGGCGTGCTGCACGTGGTGGCCAACGGCTACGCCACCGGTCGCCGGCCGGCAGGGACGACCGGCGCGGTCGACGCGCTCCGCGAGGAACAGCTGGCGCGGGAGCTCGAGGACTGGACGGTCACCGCGCACCGGATCGCCTCGATGGCGGTCCGGCGCACCCATCCGACCTGGCTGATCGTGGTCGTGACCAAGGTCGACCTCTACCCCGACGACGTAGAGGCGGTGGTGCGGTCGTACTCACCCGGCAGCGGCACGCCCTTCAGTGACCGGCTCGACGAGCTCCGCGCCCTCGCCGGCGGCGCCAAGCTCTCCATCGACGTCCTGCCGGCGTGCAGCCAGCTGGCTCCGGGCAGTGCGGTCAAGCCGAAGCAACGCGACACCTATCTCGCCGCACTCGAGGCCCGGATGGGACAGCTCGCCGGTCACGTGTGACCGCCGGACCGTCAGGAGAGCTGGGCTCCCGGCAGCATCGCGAGGACGAAGAGACCCGTCGAGAGGACCAGGCAGGCGCCGAGCAGGCCGTCGACCTGGGTGCGGACGTTCACCTCGGCCACGGCCAGGCGCCACGCCGTCATGCCTCCCGCGGCCGCCATCACGAAGCCGAAGTAGATCGCCATGTCGCTGACAGCCATGGTGGTGGCCTCCTGGAGGCAGGGTCGGGTACCTGCACCTTCAACGACGGAGAGCTCCCGGGGCAACGTCCTGGGACGGTCCCGGTTCGCTAGCTGCTCGACCCGGTGCCGAACGCCGCCTGGTAGTGCGCCGACATCCTGGGGTAGTAGTCGTCCCACTCGAGACGCGCGGGGTCCGCTCCGGCCTCGGCCTCCACCATCCGGTCGAGGTAGTACTCCCAGCCCGGGCCGACGCTCTCGGCCATCACGGGGTCCGGCACGTCCTGCGCGAAGGTGAGGGTCGTGGTCCCGTCGGTTTCGGCGAGGTCGACCTGGAGGCGCCAGGACTCCGGCTCCTTGCCCTCCTGTGGCATAGATGTCGTGATCCGCAGGTGGTGCGGCGGTTCGCAGGCATCGATGGTGAACGTCTCCGACGGACCCTCGCCCTCGAACAGCATCTGAAACTCGACCTCGCCCTGCTTCGGATCGCCGGACCAGGTGCCGATCCAGCGCGAGAGCCGCTCGGGCTCGGTCACCGCGGCCCACACGTCCTCGACGGGTGCGCGGAAAGTGCGGGTTAGTACGACGTACATGCTCCCGTCACGCTCCTCACGCCGACCGGTGGCGGTCGGGTTGGTGGTCGCGTTGGTGGTCGGGTCGGTGGTCATGCGGTCTCCTCCTGGTGGTGGGGCGGGCGTGTTGCCCGGCGCTCGCGGCCGGTGCGGCGGACCTCGAGGTCCAAGCCGTCCAGGACGTGCTCGGGGATCGGCAGTGACGGAGCCAGCTCGCGCAGCAACGTCGCCACCGGGGCCAGCCCGTCCCGGTCGAGCCGGTAGTGGCGCTCGCGCCCGTGGTCGGTCGCGGCTACGAGACCGGCCTCCCCGAGCACGCGCAGGTGCTTGCTCACGGCCGGCCTGCTGATCGGGTGGGCTGCCGCGAGGTCGACCACCCGGGCCGGGCCACCGGCGAGCTGCCGGAGCAGGTCACGTCGCACCGGGTCGGCGATCGCGGCGAACGGGTCCATGAAGCAATTGGTAATCTATTAGTTACCAATAAGTCAAGGCGACCGGCGAGCTGGTGGACGGGTGGAGGGTGGGTACTGCCGGACACGATGAAGAAGTCCCTGCTGCTCGCGCAAGCCAGGAGGGTCCGACCTAGGGCCGGGAGGCGTTGCGTCGTCGCGCGCGCTGCTCGAGGGCGCGCACACGGCGGCGTTCGGCGATCTCGGCCTTCTTCAGCTCCGCGGCGACGACCGCCTCCGAGCGCACCGGCCAGACGTAGGGCAGGTCGTCCGGCACGTCGGCGAACTGGGACCGGTAGTGGACGGGGTCCTTGCGGGCGAGGGCGGACTGATGGCTTCGGTGCAGCTCAGGATCGCCCAGCCACGGCGGCAGCTCACCGGCCGCTGCGAGCTCGTCTTGAGTGCGCACGTCGGCGACCCCGGCGGCCCGGAGGTCGGCCCGGATCGTCGCCGCACACGTGTCGCTGAACCCGAGCTCGCACCAGACCTCGCAGCACGCGAACCCGTAGCGTCCGAGCGCCTCTTCGAACCCTTTCCACATCAGCACCGCGGGATGGTTTGCCCACCCGTAGCCATCCAGGGTCAAGGCCCGCACCACCTGGATCGTCTCGACCCGCTGCTTGCCGAGCCGTTTCGGGTCGAGAGCACGCGCGGACCGGTAGAAGTCGGCGTAGGGCAGGAAGGTCTGCATCGATCTCGAGGTACCCCCTGCGGGCGCGCGCAGAAGTCCCGGATCGCGTTGTCAGATCTCGGGAACCCGCAGCGCCAGTACGGCGATGTCGTCGGCACCCGGGCCGTCCTGGAAGGCATCGACGTCGGAGATCAGGCCGTCCACCAGCCGGCGCGGCTCGGCACCGTGCTCGCGGACCGACGCGACGATGCCTTCCTCGTCGAACAGCTCGCGGCCGCGGCGCGCCTCGGTGACGCCGTCGGTGTAGAGGAGCAGGCCCTGTCCCGGATCCAGCGTGAGCTGCGTCTCCGGGAACTCGGCCCGGTCGATCACGCCGACCAGCGGCCCCGACGTGGTGAGCGCGATCGCCGACCCATCGGGGTCGACCAGGTACGGCGGGGGATGCCCGCCCACGCTCAGCACCGCCCGCCAGGATGCACCGTCCGGTTGCAGCCGGACGAACACGGCCGTGCAGAACCGCTCGGAGTCGTGGCCGCAGAGCAGCTCGTTGAGATTCGCGAACGCGTCCGCCGTCCCAGGCGACTCCACGGCGGCCGCTCGTACGGTCCAGCGGGCGAGGGCCGTGACGGTCGCGGCCTCGGCGTCCTTGCCGCAGACGTCACCAAGGAGGACGCCCCATTCCTCGGCGCCGAGCTGGAAGACATCGTAGAAGTCCCCGCCGACCAGCAGGTCGTCGGCCGCGGGGCGGTAGCCAACCGCGAGCTCCAGACCGGGGACCCGTGGCTGAGTGGGCGGGATGAGCGTCTGCTGCAGGGTCCTGGCGAGGGCTCGCGCTCGGGCCTCGGACGCCTCGGCGCGTTGCTTTTCGGCCAGCAGCTCCTGCTCGTAACGCCGTCGCTCACTGGCGTCGAACACGGCGACCCGGATCGTGCGAGGCTCGCCGTGGTCGTCCTGCACGAGCGTGGCGTTGACGAGCACGGGCAGCCGGCTCCGGCCCGGTCGCCGGAGCTCGAGCGCGAGCTCGCGGACCGACCCGTGCATCCGGAGCATCGGCGCATAGTGGGTCTCGTGGTAGATCTGCCCGCCGGGAGCGAGCAGGTCGACGAACGAACGTTCCCCGACCAGCTCCGCGCGGTCCGCGCCGAGCCACCGGCACAGGGTGGAGTTGATCTTGACGATGACGCCCTCCGGCGTAGTCGAGAGGAAGCCGCAAGGAGCCTGGTCGTAGAGCTGGACCGGGTCGTCCTCCACCAGAGCGGCGATGAAGGCCTCGTCCGCTGCGTCCGTCACGCCAGCTCCGAAGCTCCGACGAACGCCGCGATCGCGCGCACGGTCGGCTCCGGCGCGCTCAGGTTGGGACAGTGGCCGGTCGCGTCCAGCACGACCAGCTCGCCGTCCGGAAGCGCGTCACGGACGAACTCACCCACGGAGAGCGGAGCGATCACGTCCTGCCGGCATTGCACCACCAGGGTTGGAACGGGCACCCGCGCGAGGTCCTGTCGGTTGTCGGAGAGGAACGTCGCGCGGGCCCATTGCTCAGCGATCCTCGGATCCATCCGGCAGAAGCTCTGGGTGAGCTCGTCGCCGAGCTCCGGTCGGTCGTCGTTGCCCATGATCGCCGGCGCCATCGCAGCCGACCACCCGAGGTAGTTGCTCGACAGCGACGCCAACAGCTCGTTGATGTCCTCCTCGCCGAACCCCCCGACGTATGCCGCCTTCTCGTCGTCGATGTAGCGGGGCGACGGTCCGATCATTACGAAGCGGTCGAACCGGTCCGGCTCCTCGGCGATGGCGAGCGCCCCGATCATCGAGGAGACGGAGTGTGCGACCAGGACGACATCGCGCAGGTCGAGCTCGCGGACCAGATCCAGGACGTCGGCGGCGTAGCCGTCGAGTGAGGCGTAGCGGGCGGGGTCCCAGACGGACGCGTCGGAGCCGCCGCAGCCGACGTAGTCGAAGAGGACCACGCGGAAGCGGTCGGCGAACGCAGGTGCGACGTGCCGCCACATGTGTTGGTCGCACCCGAAGCCGTGCGCGAAGACCATCGGCTGTGCGTCGGCCGGCCCGGTCAGGGTGGCGTTGAGCTTCTCGACAACGGTCATTTGCCGACCATAATGGACGACGAGCGCATCGGGCCCCGCCGCAAGCGGCGGGGCCCGACCTCCGGGCCTGACCCGGTGCTCGGTGGGCAGGGGCGGGGTCGAACCGCCGACCTATCACTTTTCAGGCGATCGCTCGTACCAACTGAGCTACCTGCCCGAGCAGTGCCATACATTACCGGAGCCCTGGCCGTCGTACGAAAGCGGCGGCGGCAGTTAGGCCCCGGACCCACCTCCACCTTTATGCTGTCCGGGCTGCGCCGGCCTGTCCGGCGTGGCGGGCCCCCGTCGTCTAGCGGCCCAGGACCCCGCCCTTTCACGGCGGTAGCGCCGGTTCGAATCCGGTCGGGG
>CAWJWK010000007.1:0-758233 GCA_963846535.1 uncultured Actinomycetota bacterium | reverse complement strand
CCGAGGCCCGCATCATGCGGCGCCTGTCCTTGCCGAATCCGTGGCGGGGCGCGGCATGAGCGCAACGCCATGAGCGAGCGGGTGCAGCCGCTCGACCGCCAGGGCCTGCTCTGGCGCTTCCAGGGCTTCCTCCGCAAGAAGGAGGCGGAGAGCGTCCGCGACCAGGTGGAGGCGCTCGTCGAGGGCAACGAACATCCCGGGGCCGCCGAGGAGCACGCCCTCGACCCGCAGGAGAAGGCGATCCTCGGCAACGTCCTTCGCCTGCGCCACAAGACCGCCGTGGACGTGATGCTGCCGCGCGCCGACATCATCGCCGTGCCCGTCGGCCTCTCGCTCGACGAGACGATCCAGCTCATCCAGCGCGAGGGCCATTCCCGCTTTCCGGTCTACCGGGAGAACCTCGACGACATCCTTGGCATGGTCCACATCAAGGACGTATTTGCGGCCGTCGGCCGCGACGCGCCGTTCAGCCTGGAGGCCGTCCTTCGCCGCCTCCTCTTCGTCGTGCCCCAGGTGCCGGTCCTCGACCTGCTCCTCCAGATGCGGGAGGCCCGCACGCACATGGCCCTGGTCGTGGACGAGTACGGCGGCATCGACGGCCTTGTCACCATCGAGGACCTCGTGGAGACCATCGTCGGCGATATCTCCGACGAGCACGACGAGGACACGGCCCCCCAGGTCACCGAGCGCCCGGACGGCTCCCTCGACCTGGATGGCCGCATGACGGTCGAGGCCTTCGAGGCCCGCCTGGGCGAGGTGCTGACGCCGGAGGAGCGCGGCCAGGACATCGACACAGTGGCCGGCCTCGTCTTCACCCTCGCGGGCCGCGTGCCGGCGCGGGGGGAGCTGGTCTCCCACGCATCCGGCCTGGAGTTCCGGGTGCTGGACAGCGATCCCCGTCGCATCCGCCGCCTGCGCGTCCGCCGTCCTGCGCAGCCGGGAGCCCAGCCCGCCGGGAGCATGTCGGACGGGGCGCCGGCACACGCGGCGGAGTAGAACCCTCTCCATGGACCGTTCCCTCCGGCGCGCGGAGCGCCCGCCCCTGCCGCTGCGCTCCGACGAGGCCGCGCCCTTCGCCTTCAGGGACCGCTTCATCCGGCACTTCGCGCGCCTGGCAGGCTGGCGCCGCCAGCTGCTGACCGCCTTCGGCCTCGGCCTGCTCGCCGCCCTGGCCCTGCCGCCGGTGCATGCCATCCCGGTCCTGCTGCTCTCCTTCCCCGGCCTGCTGATCCTGCGGGGCCGCGCCGAGCTGGAGGCGCGCGGCGCTGGCTGGGCTTCGCCTGGGGCTGCCATGTCCCCGGCCTCTACTGGGTGACCCATGCCATCCTCACGGATGTCGCCACCTTCTGGTGGCTGGTGCCCCTGGCGGCGCCGGCGCTGGCCATCCCGCTGGCGCCTCTTCGCCTCGCCGCGGTGATCGCCTGGCGGGCCCGGCGGGCTGGCCGCGGCTGCTCGGCTTCGCCGGCACCTGGGTGCTGGCGGAGCTGGCCCGCGGCTTCCTCTTCACCGGCTTCCCCTGGAACCTGCTCGGCACGGTCTGGGCCTTCGACGCCCTGCCGCTGCAGGCGGCCGCCATCGATCGGCGTGCATGGCCTGTCGCTGCTGACCCTGCTGCTGGCCGGGCTGCCGCTGCTGGCCGGCCGGCGGCCCCTCGCCGGGGCGGCGCTGCTGCTGGCCGGGCTGGGCGGCTTCGGCGCCTGGCGCCTCGCCGGCCGGAGCCGCCGGCCCGCCGGTGCAACTGGTGCTGGTCCAGGGCAACGTGCCGCAGGAGGTGAAGTGGCGCCCCGAGGAAAGCGCTGCCGATCTTCCAGCGCTACCTGGAGCTGACCGCCGGGGCCGCGCGCGACGCGCGCGGCGGCCGCCGCCGGCGTCCCGCGGTCGTCGTCGTCTGGCCGGAGACCGCCAGCCCCTTCCTGCTGGCCGCAGGATCCGGAGGCGCGGCCGCATGGCCGCCGCCGCCCTGCCGCCCGGCGGCGATGCTGCTGGCCGGCAGCGTGCGGGCGGACTGGGCGCCGGACGGCACGCTGCGGCAGGTCTTCAACAGCCTGGTGGCGCTCGACGCCGGCCGGCCAGGTGGCCGGCGATCTACGACAAGGCGCATCTGGTGCCCTTCGGCGAATACATGCCGCTGTCGGGCCTGCTGCCCGATCCGGCTGGTGACGGGGGGCATGGATTTCTCCGCCGGCCCGGGCCCGGTGGCCCTGGCGCTGCCCGGCCTGCCGCCCTTCGGCGCGCTCATCTGCTACGAGGTCATCTTCTCCGGCGCCGTCGTGCCGCGGCCGCGGCCGGACTGGCTGGTGAACATCACCAACGATGGCTGGTTCGGCATCTCGGCCGGTCCCTGGCAGCATCTGGCGGCGGCGCGGCTGCGCGCGGTCGAGGAAGGGCTGCCGCTGGTGCGCGCGGCGCAGACCGGGATCTCGGCGGTCTTCGATGCGCCGGGGCCGGCGACTGGCGGCGATGCCGCTGGGCGAGACGGGCACGCTCGTCCCTGGCCCTGCCGGGGCCGGGGCGCCGACGCCCTTCGCCCGCGTCGGGCTGGCAGTCCCGGCCCTGCTCGGCCTTGTCCTGCCTGGCGCCGCTGGCGATCTGGATGCGGCGACAGTTGGTTGTAACTCGGATAAGCTCTTACGCCGGGATGACGCGAGTGCTGATCTTTATTGAGAAATCTTAAAAGTATTGACGCTTCGTTGCCCGGCCCGTAAAAGCGGTAACGGAGATGAGGATCAGGCCACGCAGCGGCACGTCGGCCTTGCCGCGGCTCGCGGTCGCCGTCTTGCCCCGGAATGGTGGCCTGACATAGGAATGGACGGGACATGCCGAGCGACGACGCCCTCGAACGCACGGCCCGAGCGGAACCCCGTCCCAGCCCGATCGACGTGCATGTCGGCACCCGGGTCCGCCTCCGCCGCACCCTGCTCGGCATGAGCCAGGAAAAGCTCGGCGAGGCGCTCGGCCTGACCTTCCAGCAGGTGCAGAAGTACGAGCGCGGCGTGAACCGGATCGGCGCCAGCCGGCTGTTCGACCTCGCCCGCGTGCTCGACGTGCCGATCGGCTTCTTCTTCGACGACATGCCCGATGCCTCGGCGGCGCCATGCAGCGGGCGTCCGCGCCGCGCCATGGGCTTCGCCGACAGCCAGGACGGCTTCGAGGACGACACCCTGCACCGCCGGGAGACGCTGGAACTGGTCCGCGCCTATTACCGGATCACCGAGCCCGGGTCCGCAAGCGCGTCTTCGACCTCATCAAGAGCCTCGCCCCACCGGATTGAAGCGCCGAGGGACCGGAGTTCAGGGGCCGGGTCCCGGCGCCTCGGCGCGCGCCGGCCAGGTGATCATCGGCAGCTGTGCCACCGGGATGCGCGCGACCGCGAGGCTGCGCCCCTCCAGTGTCAGCGGCACCTCCACCTCGGGCGGGCCGCCGCCCTCCGGTGGGCGGGCGAGCATCCCCACCACCCGGCGGGCCAGTGCGGCGCTGCGGGCCGGCACCAGCCCACCGGCCGCCAGGGCGTCCAGCACCGCCTCCGCCCCACTCAGCCGCAAGGTGCCGGCGCCCATGGGCTGCAGCGCGTCGTCGAGCGCGATGGTCGCGGCAGCGCGGGCATCCGCCGGTCCCCACCGCAGGTCCAGTCGGCGCACCTCCAGCGTACCCCCGCCGTCACGCCATGCCTCCGCCCGGCCGGTGGGGCTGCGACCGGAGGGGAGGGGCCCAGTCAGGCTTGCCTCCAGCGCCGCCTCCCGCACCTGACGGCCCAGCGGGCCGGCCACGGGCAGCATGATATCCCGGGCGTCCGCCTCCAGCCGCACTGCCGCCTCGCCCTCGATGGCGGTCGTCCGTGTGTCGAGTTCGAGGGTGACGGAGCCGACCTCCACACCGCCGGCGGGGGTGCCGATTCGCAGGCGGAGTGCGTCGAACCGGCCGCCCCGGGGCAGGACATGCGGTTGCAGGGGCAGGGTCGCGGCCAGGCGATCCGCCGCGAAGGGAATGTCCGCACCGCCCAGGCGCAGGCGCTGCGGGCCGCCCGTGGTGACGTGCAGCGTATCCAGCCAGGGCAGCGCGACGCGCAGCGTGACCGCGCGCGCGGACCACTCCACGCCGCCCGGCACCGTGACTCCGCCGCCGGAAAGTCGGAACTCCGGCAGGCGCAGCGTCGCGGCGAGCGGCCAGCCGCCACGGACGGGGGCGGCGTGCTCGACCCGCCAGCCCTGTGCTCGGCGTGCGGTGGACCAAGCGTCGAACCCGGCCTGTAGGCGGGAGGCCATGGTGTTCCACAGCGCCGTGTGCGCGGCGCCGAGGAGCACGAGGAGGACCGCGATGAGCAGCAGGATCCGGCCGGGGCGCAGCCAGGCACGCCGACGAGGCAGGGAGGAGGAGGTCACGGTGGCGATATTGGCGGGGTGGCGCAGCAAGTCCACCGCGGTGCCACCGCTGGCGGGCCTGTCGTCGGCGCCGCGATCCCCGGGGTGGCGACGCCATGCCCTGGATCTCCCCTGACCGGCGCCTGGGGCCGTCCGCGGTTCCAGCCCCCTAGGAGGGCATGTAGGATGGGCTCGGCCATGACCCCGCGCGACCAACCCGCCTTGCCGGCCGACGCCGCCCCCTTCCTCGACCCGGACGGTTCGCTCTGGGTCTTCGGCTACGGCTCCCTCATCTGGAAGCCCGGCTTCGCGCATGAATCGGTGCACCCGGCACTGCTGCGCGGCTTCCACCGTCGCTTCTGCATTCGCTCCGAACGCTATCGCGGCACGCCCGAGGTGCCGGGCCTTGTGCTGGGCCTCGACCGCGGCGGGTCCTGCCGCGGGCTGGCCTTCCGGGTCGCGGCACCGCGCGCGGCCGAGGTGATGGCCTATCTGGAGGAGCGGGAAATGACCGGCGGTGTCTATCACCGGCGCCTGCTGCCGGTGCGCCTGCTGGATGGCGGCGGGACGCGACGGGCCGTGACCTTTGTGGCTGATCGCCGGGCAGGGGCCTATTGCGGGGCAATGCCGCCGGACGCCTGTGCCGCGGTGATCGCGCGCGGGCAGGGGGTAATGGGACCGAACCGAGAGTATCTGCTGAACACCGTGTCCCATCTGCAGGAACTGGGCGTGCGCGACGCGGGCCTGGACCGCATCGCCGCGCTGATCGAAGCGGGCTGAACCCGGTGGACGCGCGACCGGAGATCACGTCCCCGGCCCACATGCGACGCCATCGGGATGTCGGGCGTGGCGGGGTCCTCCCTCCACGCTTCGGGAGGCCCGTCGGGGGATCCCGGTCGCGCCGCGCCCGCATCGGAGTCCTCCCGGCCGTCGCAGCCCCTGAATGATCGCGACCCCACCTGAGGAAAGGTTCAACGGCACGTGGCACCGCCGCGTCCGATAAGAACGATCCCCCTGGCCGCGGGGTGCCAGCCTGTCTGCCGGAGACGATGCTCCGGCGGACCCGGGCGCGCAGGACGTCGCCACGGAGCCGCGAGCGGCCGTGCCGCTGCCCCGTGCAGGCTGCCGTTCGCCGTTCCTGTTCCTCCGGCCCTACTGGTAGGGGCCGCCCCCGCTACAGCACGAAGTCCGTTGCCACGAGCCCCTGCACGCCGATATCGGAGCCCGCGACCAGGATGGCGAAGTCGGCCGTCCCGTCCCCGCTGTCGAGTTCCACCAGCATCGTGTTCGCGTCGAGCGTCGACGTCCGCACCTGGGCCGCACCCCCGCCGGAGAAGCCCGCCGATCCGACGAAGGCGTATCCCGCCTGCGTGATCGGGGAGAGCCAGATCAGGTCCCCCTCGGCCGCGCGAGAAGTCGGCCACGACGTCCTGCGCAATTCCCGCGCGACTGTCCTCAATCGCAGCGAAGACGAAAACGTCGGCGCCCGCGCCGCCGGTCAGGGTGTCGGTACCGGCTCCGCCCAGCAGCACGTCGCCGCCCACGCCGCCGACAAGGCTGTCGTTGAAGCCGGATCCGACGAGCCGCTCGAAGTCGAGCACGACGTCGCCTTCCGCGTCGCCGCCTTGTCCCGTGCCGGAGGTCAGGTTGACGGACACGCCGGAGGAACTCGCCGCGTAGCTGAGCGTGTCCGGTCCGGCGCCGCCAACCAGGTAATCGGCGCCTGCGCCGCCCTGGACGAAGTCATCGCCCGCAAGCCCCAGGATCACGTCGTTGCCAGCGCTGCCGATCAGGACATCGTCGAAGCCGGAGCCGACCAGCCGCTCGAAGTTCAGCAGCAGGTCGCCCGCCGCGTCGCCCCCGCTGCCCCGGCCTGAGGCGAGGCTGACGGAGACGCCAGAGCCGCTCGTTCCGTAGCTCACCGTGTCCGGTCCGTCGCCGCCATCGAGGTGGTCGGCGCCCGCGCCGCCCATGACGAAGTCGTCGCCGGAGAGGCCCAGGATCACGTCGTTGCCGGCGCTGCCGATCAGGGCATCGTCGAAGCCGGAGCCGACCAGCCGTTCGAACCCAACCAGCGTGTCGTTCGCCGCGTCTAGCGGCTCGAGCGGACGGCCACCTGGCAACGCAAGCTCCCCGGCGGGATCGAGTTCGTCCGCCGGGTCGTGCTCGACGACGCGCTCGGCATCGGCGCCGAGCTCGAGGCCGACATGGAACGCCATGTCGACGCCTATCGGTGCGAGTGGACCGAGACACTTTCCGAACCGAGCCGGTTGGAGCGGTTCGTCTCCTACGTCAACACCGACGGACCCCGACGCGACGATCACCCACGTCCGAGTTCGTGGTCAACGCCTCCCGACAGGAGCCTCCCGATGACCATCGCCGACTCCGCCACCGGCACTCACCGAGATCTGATGTGGACGACGATCTGCCGGCTCGACCGGCTGACACCAGGACGCTCGGCGTGGCTGCGCTCGTCGACGGTGTCCCGATCGCGCGTCTTCCTGCTCGCCTCGGGCGAGCTGGCGGCGATCGACAACGTCGATCCGTGCTCGGGGGCGAACGTCCTGCAGCCGCGGGCTGATCGGCGATGCCGGCGGTATCGCCACCGTCGCCCTCGCCGATGTACAAGCAGCGCTTCGATCTGCGCACCGGCGGCTGCCTCGACGATCCGGAGCGCTCGGTGCGGGTCCATTCGGCGCGGGTCTCGAGGGCTGCGTCGAGCTCGCCCTCAGCGCCGTCGGCAGTCCGGACTGACTCGATGGTCGACCTCGCCGTGCCGGTGACGATCGGGAGCAAGCCGCCGCGCCACCAGGGGATCTCCGCCCACGGTCCCGAGCTGCTCGCCCTCGACGCCGGTGAGCAGTACCGCTTCGGATTCGACATGAACGCCTGCATCGGGTGCCACAGTTGCGAGGTCGCCTGCGCCGAGCAGAACGGACTACCGGCGGGGACGACCTGGCGGCGCGTCGGTGAGATCGAAGGTGGCGAGCATCCGACCACCCGACGGTTCCACCTCTCGATGTCGTGCAATCACTGCCTCGACCCGGCCTGTCTCACCGGCTGCCCGACGAACGCGTACTGAGAAGCTGGCCAGCGGTGTCGTCGCCCATCACGCCGACGACTGCATCGGCTGCCAGTACTGCACCTGGAACTGCCCGTACTCGGTCCCTGCGTTCCAACCGGACCGGCGGATCGTGACCAAGTGCGACATGTGCCAGCCGCGCCTCGCGGAGGGCTTCGCCCCGGCCTGCGTCAGCGCCTGCCCGACCAACGCGATCACCGTCGAGAAGGTCGTCGTCGCCGACTGGCGCGCCGATCATTCCGCAGCCGATGCCCCTCAGCTGCCGAGCTCGGCGATCACCGTCTCGACCACGCGGATCACCCTCCCTCGCGACGTGCCGCTGGAGACCTACGCCGCGAGCGACTGGAACCTCCGCCCGGAACACCCCCATTGGCCGCTGGTGTGGCTGACCCTGCTCAGTCAGCTGGCCGTCGGGGCCAGCCTGACCGCCGGCGACAACGCCGAGCGGCTCATCGCCGCCGGGTTGGCGGCGAGCGCCCTGATCGGTGCGCTCGGCCATCTCGGGCGTCCGATCGCCGCCTACAAGGCGATGGCCAACCTCCGTCGGTCGTGGCTCAGCCGCGAGGTCGCACTGCTCTCGCTCTACGGCGCGCTGGCCGCCGCCGCCGTGCTGTTCCCCGTCCTCGCCGTCGCCGCCGCTGTCGCCGGGGTCGCCGGGGTGTACGCCTCGGCCCGGTTGTACGTCGTTCCCGGACGGCCGGCGTGGAACAGCCCGCTGACCGTCGTCCGCTTCTTCGCCACTGCCTTCGCGCTCGGCCCGCTGCTCACCGGTGGCGGCCTGCTCGCCGTCGGCGGCGCAGCGGTGGCGCTCGGAGCGACGGCGCTCAACTGGGCCCGGCTGTGGCGCACCGATCGCCAGCCGTGGCGCGGTGCGGTGCGGCTCGAGCTGCGTTGGTGCCTGCGTTGGACGGTCAGCCGATGGTTGCTCGCTGCGATCGGGATCGCCGCCGTGCTCGGCGGGCTACCCCTCGTCGGGTTGGTCGCCCTCGGCATCGGCGAGCTGATCGGACGGTGGCTGTTCTTCGTCACCGTCGTCCCACTGAACATGCCCGGCGCCTTCTGGCGTGGGACCGCAGGGAGCCACCGATGACGGTCGTCGGTGCGATCCGCACCCTGCTCGGCGTCGATCACGGCGGGGACCGCTATCGCTACGTCGACGACCCGCGGCGAGGACCGGTCAGCGAGAGCCGAGCGGTCGACCGCTGGGTGCGGACCACCTGTGGCTACTGCTCGGTCGGCTGCGGGATGCACATCGGCGTGCGCGACGGCCGAGCGGTGGCGGTCGAGGGTGATCGGGAACATCCGGTCAACCGCGGCCGACTCTGCCCGAAGGGACTCAGCGAACATCAGGCGATCGCCGCCGAGGGTCGGCTGACCGTCCCGCTCGTCGGCGGCCGCCCGAGCAGCTGGGAAACCGCGATCGATCGCGTCGTCGAACGGTTCCAGGCGTTGATCGCCGAGCACGGCCCAGGGTCGGTCGCGGTGCTGTCGACCGGTCAGCTGGTCACCGAGGAGTTCTATGCGCTGGGCAAGCTCGCCCGGCTCGGGATGGGATTGGAGCACTACGACGGCAACACCACCTTGTGCATGGCCTCCGCCGTCGCCGGCTACAAGCGCAGCTTCGGTACCGACGGCCCGCCGGGGTGCTACGAGGACTTCGAGCACGCTGATCTGGTCGTGCTGTGGGGGGCGAACATCGCCGACAACCACCCGCTGCTCGCCCCGCGGGTGCTCGGACCGGACCGGGCGTACCTCGTCGCCGTCGATCCGCGGGTGACGAAGACGGCGATGCTCGCCGATCTCCACCTCCCGATCCGGCCGCGAGGCGACGTTGCCCTGCTCAACGGGGTGCTGGCGGTGCTCGTCGAGGAACGACTCGTCGATCTCGACGCAGCCCGCCTCCGCACCGAGGGTCTCGACGAACTGCTCGTCGCCCTCGAGGGATGGTCGGCCGATCGCGCCGCGGAGGAGTCGGGGATCGACGCGTCGACGATCCGCGACCTCGCCCGGCGGATCGCCGCCGCCGAACGCTGCGTGCTCGCCTGGACGATGGGTGTCAACCATTCGGTGCAGGGGACCGACACCGTCACCCTGTTGAACACGTTGGCGGTGCTCACCGGTCACATCGGGCGGGAGGGCGCGTCGCCGTTCTCGATCACCGGGCAGTGCAACGCGATGGGCACCCGCGAAGCCGGGTTCACCGCGTCGATGCCCGGCTACCGCAATTACGACGACCCGGCGGCGCGGGCCGAGCTCGCCGCACTGTGGGGGATCGACGAGCGGCGCCTTCCGGCCGAGCGCGGCCGCGCCTATCCGGACATCATCAACGCCGTCGTCTCCGGGCGGATCAAGGGATTGTGGATCATCGCCACCAACCCGGTCGTCTCCTATCCGAACCGGGAGACGCTCGAGTTCGCCCTCCGCGCCCTCGATCTGCTCGTCGTTCAGGACGCGTTCGAGACGCCGACCACTGCCCTCGCCGACGTCGTCCTCCCTGCGGCGATGTGGGGCGAGAAGGATGGGACGATGACCAACAGCGAGCGTCGGGTGTCGCGGGTACGCGCCGCGGTGCTCCCCCCGGGTGAGGCGAAGTCGGACTTCGAGATCTTCCTCGCCATCGCCCGCCGGTGGGGTTGCGCCGCCGAACTGTTCCCTGGTTGGCGGACCCCGCTCGACGCGTTCGAGGAGTGGCGGCGGGTCTCCGCCGGCCGCCCGTGCGACTACAGCGGGATCAGCTGGGAGCGGATCGACGCCGCCGGCGGGGTGCAATGGCCCTGCCCGCCCGGCGATGACGTCCCGCTCGCCGAAACGGCGCGGCTGTACACCGACGGCGCGTACCACCGGCCGGGAGGGACCGCCCGCGTGTTCCCGGTCGAACCGATCCCGATCCGCGACCGCGCCATCCGAGCGGTTCCCGTTGTTGCTCAACACCGGCCGGACCGTCGAGCACTGGCACACCCGGACCAAGACCGGACGAATCGCGATCCTCGAAGGACTCTCACCGGAAGCGTGGATCGAGGTCCATCCCGACGATGCGGCGGCGCTCGGACTGCGCTCCGGCGCCTGGGCGCGGGTGGCCTCGAGCCGAGGAGTGATCGAACGGATCAGGGTGCGGACGACCTCGATCGTCCGTCGTGGCGAGGTGTTCATCCCGTTCCACTGGGAAGATCGCTGCGCCAACCGGTTGACCGTCGACGAGTTCGACCCGATCAGCCGCGAGCCGAACTACAAGCAGTGCGCCGTGCGGGTCGAGCGTCGCCGGACCTCGATGAACCGAGCCGTCACGTCGACGTAACACCTGCGACACGTCCCCCGGCGACCGTTGCTCCGGTGCTGCGAGGGTTCACCGTCGGGATCACCGCGGACCGCCGATGGGACGAACAGGCGTCGCTGTTCGAACAACGCGGGGGCGACGGTCGTCCACGGACCGTCGATCCGGACCTTCCCGCTCGGTTCCGATGCGCCGCTGCGGGAGGCGACCGAGGCCGTCCTCGCCCGACCGCCGAAGGTGCTGATCGCCAATACCACGCTCGGTATCCGTTCCTGGTTCGGTGCGGCCGAGTCCTGGGGACTGGGCGCCGGCCTGACCGATGCGTTGGCGACCACCTCGATCTACGCCCGGGGTCCGAAAGCCTCCGGGGCGATCCATTCAATGGGACTGGAGGTCGCCGCCCACGCCCCGGGCGAGCGGATGCGCGAGATCGTCGACATCGCCCTCGGCGAGATCCGTCCCGGTGACGTCGTCGCCGTCCAGGTCGACGGCAGCGGGGGATCCCCGGAGATCATCCGGCTGCACGATGCCGGGGCGAGGGTGATCGAGCTGCCGGTGTACGAATGGCGGCTACCCGACGACCGTCGCCCGGCGCTGCGCCTGGCCGAGGCGGTCGTCGCCCGCCGGGTTCATGCGGTGACGTTCACCACCGGAGCAGCGGTGCGCACCTGGTTGTCGATCGCCGCCGACGCCGGGCTCGGCCAGGCCTTGGGTGACGCCTTGGCGAGCGGCGAGATCGTCGTCGGGTGTGTCGGTCCGGTCACCGCCGAGGCAGCGGTAGCCGCCGGCCTACCGGCCTGCCAACTCGTCGTACCGGCCGCCTGGCGGCTCGGTCCACTGGTCCGCGCCGTCGCCGATCGGCTCGTCGAGCGGACCGTCACGCTCGAGCTGTGCGGTGTGCCGGTGACGATCGCCGGGACCACCGCGACGGTCGGCGGCGACGAGGTCACCCTCACCGACATCGAAGCGCGGGTGCTGGCGATGCTCGCGGCGAGCCCGAACACCGTGTTCACCAAAGCCGAGCTGCTCCACTCGGTGTGGGGGAACGACGACCTCGACCCGCACGCGGTCGAGGTCGCGATCGGACGTCTGCGCCGTCGCCTCGGCGGGCCGGGGGCGGCGGTGACCTCCGTCCATCGCCGCGGCTACGCGCTGCGCGTCTGAGCCGTGGTCAGTCGGGGATCTCGGTCGGATGGAAGATCCGGCTCGCGGGGGAGCTGCCGACGATCGCGTCGGCGGCGAGGATCACCGCTGCGCCGGAGTAGGCGGTGGTCTCCTCGAACGGGAAGGTGATCCGTTCCGGATGGACCAGACCCGTCCAGTAGGAGCCGTCCGCCCGGCGGTGGCTGCGGGTCCACTGGAGCAGATCGATCGCCGTCGAGCGGTCACCGATCGCAGCGTGGGCGATCGAGCACTCGGCGGTCTCCGCCGCGGTCACCCACGGCTCGTCGCTGACGCAGCGTACGCCGAGCCCCTCCATCACGAACGTCGACCAGCCGTCGGCCAGTCGAGCCTTGGCCGCCTCGCCGAGCAGCACGTCGCCGAGCACCGGGTAGTACCAGTCCATCGCCCAGCGTTCCTTCGGCGCGAACGCCTCCGGCCGGTGGCGGATCGCCTCGGCGATCCGGTCGGCGGCGACCTGCCAGTCGGGCCGTTCCTCACCGACCAACGCGCCGAGCTGCACGCCGCAATCGAACGCGTGCCAGATCGACGACGACCCGGTGAGCAGGGCGTAGTCCCACGGACGCGAGTGGTCGACCTCGCAGGCCCAGAGGATCGCGCCGTCCGGCAGCTGCATCGACACGACCCAGTCGAGGGCACGTTCGACCGTCGGCCAGAGGTGGTCGAGGAAGCCACGGTCCCAGGTGCACAGCCAGTGGTGCCAGACCCCGGTGGCGATGTACGCGCAGACGTTGGTGTCGAGCTTGGCGTCCTCGATCGATCCGTCCGGGAGGTAGTAGTTGAACCACGACCCGTCCGGTCGTTGGGTGGCGGTGAGCCATTCGTAGGCTCGCTCCGCCGGCCGGTGGAGGCCGGCGACGTCGAGCGCCATCGCCGTCTCGACATGGTTCCAGGGGTCGCAATGGCCGCCGGGGAACCACGGGATCATCCCGTCGTCGAGCTGCAGGGCAGCGATCGACTCGGCGGTCTCGGCGATCTCGTCGGCGCTGAGCACGCCGGGGATCTCGGGCAGACGACTCATGCGGCGACGTCCTCGGCGACGAAGTGCTTCGGCGCGGCAGCGGCGATCGCCGGTTTGGTGGCATAGACGATCGCGCTCTTGCCGAGCATCGGCGACAGCACCCGCTCGGCCAGGCGGGTGCTGCGCGGCCCGCGGACGATGTCCCATTCGAGGAACCGGCGGTAGGCCTTGACCGCCCGGTGATCCGCCTTGTGCGGTCCGACGGCGCACTTCAACCACCAGTACGGCGAGTGCAGCGCGTGCGCGTGGTGGGACCCGTAGACGTCGAGGCCGGCGCTGCGCAGCTTCGCCTTGAGCTCGGTCAGCGAGTAGATCCGGACGTGCCCGCCGACCGATTTCGGCGCGTGGTACTCGTCGGAGAGCATCCAGTTGATCGTCTCCGGCCACCACGACGGGACCGTCACCCCGAGCGTCCCACCGGGTTTGAGTACCCGGGCGAGCTCGGCGATCGCCTCGACGTCGGCCTGGATGTGTTCGAGCACCTCGGAGGTGACGACCCGGTCGAAGGTGTCGTCGGCGAACGGGAGCTTGGTCGCGTCACCGCGCAACACGCCGACGAACCGGTCGAGCGGAATCTCGCCGGCGCCGACCATCCCACCGAACGTCGCCCGCGTTCCGAGGACCTCGTCGGCGGCGTAGTCGAGGGCGACCACCCGCGCTCCGAGCCGGGCCGCTTCGAACGCATGGCGGCCGAACCCGGCGCCGGCGTCGAGGAACAGGTCTCCGGGGCGGAGACCGAGCTTCGAGTAGCGAACCGTCAGCACGACGTGACCTGCCGAGCCGGCGTCATAGCCGTCCGTTCCTGCGCAACTTCTCGACGTTGTTCGGCATCGCCAGCACCTCGCGGTACTGCTCGACGGTGAGCTGGGCGCAGTGCCTCCAACTCCACCGTTCGACCACCCGCTGCCGCCCGGCGTCGCCGATCCGCCGGCGCAGCTCGGGCTGCTCGAGGCCACGGCGGATCGCGGCGACGAGCGAGCCGACGTCACCGGCGGCGCAACCGAGCACGGTCTCGCCGTCGCGTCCGGTGACCTCCGGCAGAGCGCCGCCGTCGGTGGCGACGAGGCAGGTGCCGGTCGCCATCGCTTCGACCGCCGGCAGGCTGAAGCCTTCGTAGAGCGAGGGGACGACGGCCAGTTCGGCTTCGGCGTAGAGCTCGACGATCCGTTCGTCGGGCACGCCGGAGACGAAGTCGATGTGCGGCCGCAGCCCGAGCGAGTCGATCAGGTCGTTGGAGTGACCCGGACGGGGCTTGCCGATGATCGTCAGGCGGAGGTCGTCGCGTTCGGTGCGGAGCTTGGCCATTGCCTCGAGCAGGTAGCGAGAGCCCCTTGAGGGCGACGTCGGCGGAGGCGGTGGTGATCAGCCGGCCCGGCTGGCGGGTGACCGTCGGCAGCGGCTTGAACAGATCCGGATCGACACCGACCGGGACCAGCCGCATCCGGTCGAGCGGAACGCCCATGTCGCCGTTGATGTCCTTGATCGAGTTCTCGCTGACGACGACGATCCGCGGCATCCGGCTGGCGACCCGACCCTGCATCCCGACGAACGAGTACCAGCGCGAGACCGACAACTTGCGGTGCCAGTTCTTGGCGTGGGCGACCTCGAGCTCGCGGTCCTTGGTGATCGGGTGGTGGAGGGTGACGATCGTCGGGATCATCCGCTCGATTCCGAGCACGCCGTACCCGAGGCACTGGTTGTCGTGGACCAGGTCGAAGTCGGCCACCCGCCGCTTGAGCTCCTGATAGGCGCGCACGGAGAAGGCGAGCGGCTCGGAGAACGTGCCCGTCGCATACTGCCCGACCTCGACCAGGTCGCCGAGCGACTTGACCTCCCAGAACCCGGGGAACCGACCGGGGTACTGGTCGTTGAAGATGTCGAGGCTGCGCAGCTGGTGGAGCTCGACCCGGTCGTCGAGCACCGGGTAGGGCTGGCCGGCGTAGACCTCGACCGTGTGACCGAGGTCGGCGAGCGCCTTCGTCAGGTGTCGGGTGTACACGCCCTGGCCCCCGACGTGGGGCTTGCCTCGGTAGGTGAGGTACGCGAGGCGCAGCGGCGCGTCCGGATCGAGGGCGGAACGCATGGCGGGCGAGCCTACCCGGGGTTACTACCCTTCAGTAACTTGACGCAGAGGCTGACCGGGCGTTCACACAGCGCTCACCATCGCCAGATGAACGATCGCTCGAGCCGGTCGCCGGGCGCGAGGACCAGCGGCCCGAGGTTGAACCCGTCCGGAGGTCCGGTGCTCGGCTCGATGCAGGTCGCGTCGGCCTGGCGGTCGTAGACGACCCACAGCGGACAGTCGCTGCGCAGCTCGACGACCAGCTCGCCCCACCGCACGGTGACCGGTTGGACGACGCCGACGAAGGCGTCGTCCCATGGACCGGCGGGAGGCGTGACCAACTCCTCGACGGCGATGCCGTCGTCGTCGCGGCGGTACATCGCCGCTGCGGCGAACCCGACCTCGTCCGGCTTGACGAACCACGGGTGCCAACCGAGCTGCGCCGGCATCGGTCGCTCCCCGGCGTGCACCGCCATCCGGCAGACGAGCTGTCGCTCGGTCAGCTCGAAGCGTTGGGTGGCGTGGCCGCCGAAGGCCCAGTCCGGCCCGAACTCGCAGCGCAGCTCGGTCGGCCCGATCACCTCCCACGGTCGGAGGTAGCCGAACCCGTGGATCGCGTGCGGTGGGAGCCCGATCGGGAGCTGCAGCTCGGCACCGTCGAAGCTGAATCGACCGCGGCGGATCCGGCCGGCGAACGGGACCATCGGGAAGCAGCCGCCGAGCATCGGGTCGCCGCCTCGGTCGTGCGCGGTGAGCAGTTCGTGGCCGTCGATCCGGCAGCCGACGATCCGCCCGCCGGCTTCGGGATCGACGGTGACCAGGGCGGATCCGGCGGCGAACTCGAGCACGCGGCGAAGTCTGCTCCGTCGCCGGGCGGTGCGCGACGATGCCGCGATGCGAGCAGTGGTCCAACGGGTCACTCGGGCCGAGGTCCGGGTCGACGGCGAGGTGGTCGGCGCGATCGGGCCGGGGTTGTGTGTGCTGGTCGGAGTGACCCACGGCGACCGTGAGCCGACCGCGGTCAAGCTCGCCGACAAGTTGTGGCATCTGCGGGTGTTCGACGACGACGCCGGGGTGATGAACCGGTCGCTCGCCGACACCGGTGGCGAAGTGCTCGTCGTCAGCCAGTTCACGCTCTACGGCGACACCACCGGTGGGCGGCGCCCGAGCTGGATCGCGGCGGCCCGGCCGGAGGTCGCCGAGCCGTTGATCGAGACCGTCGTCGCCCGTCTGGGCGAGCTCGGGGCGACCGTCGCCACCGGCCGGTTCCGGGCGGAGATGGCGGTCGAGCTGGTCAACGACGGTCCGGTCACACTGCTGATCGAGCTCCCCTGACGCAGCGGGCTCGGGCGACCCATCCGTGGTTCGGTACCTTGAAGCCGGCGGCGGCCGCGCCGATCACAGTGGGCATGGAGGACCAGGCGCGCCTCGACGCCGAAACGATCAGCGCGTTCTGCCGTGACCCTCCTCGGGCAGCAGCCGCAGGCGACGGTGCTGGCGATCTCCGACGAGCTGGTCAGGTGCCCGATCCCTGCGGCGCTCGGGCTCGAGCGGTTCGGCGAGTACCGGCCGACCTCGAACGGCGAGCTGATCTCGAACGAGCACGGCAGGCAGATCATCGCCGCCCTGTTCGAGGCTCGCCGGCGCGGCGTCTCGCTGCTGTCGACCGAGGTCGACGGTCAACTCAAGCAGGTCCACTTCTTCGATCTGCGCGCCGATCACGGCGTCGTGCTCGGGGTGGTCCTCGGCGGTGCCGAGGAGGTGCGCCGAGCGGATTCGGTCGACATGACCCGACCGAGGATCGGCCAGATCGAGAAGGACGAACTCGGCGCGATCCTGAGCATCGGCGATTCGGCGCAGCGGATGCTCGGTTTCACCGCCGACGAGTGCCGCGGGCGGAGATCGCTCGACTTCGTCGACGAGGCGGACCACCCGGCGGCGGTGGCGAGCTGGCTCGAGATGCTCTCGACGCCGAATGCGACGTCCCACTGGCGGGGCCGCTACCGCCGGTCCGACGGCGAGTTGCTCTGGGTCGAGACGACCAACATCAACCGGCTCGACGATCCCGCCCGTCCCTGCGTGGTCAGCCTGATCGTCGACATCACCGAACAGATCGCGGCCCATCAGGCGTTGCGCGAGAACGAGGAGTTCCTCCGCCGGTTGACCGAGGCGCTACCCGTCGGGATCGGCCAGTACGGCGCCGACGGTCGCCTGGTCTACGCCAACGAACGGGCCCGGCGGGTGCTCGGTCCCTCGATCGCATCGCTGGAGCAACTGACCGAACGACTGGTCGCCGACGACCGCGCCGCGTTCGTCGACGCCGTCGCCGCTTCGTGGGAGAACGACGAAGGCCGCGACGTCGAGGTCCGCCCGGCGGGCGAGGACGGGATCGAGCCACCGACCTGTGCGATCACCGTCCGCCCGTCGGGCAGCGGCGGGCTGATCATGTGCGTCAACGACGTCACCGACCGGGCCCGGCTGCGGCGCGAGCTCGAGCTGCTGGCGACCTTCGACGAGCTCACCGGCTGCCACAACAGGTCGTCGACGATGCGGCTGATGACCCTCGCCGTCGCCGAGGACCACGATCGCGGTCACGCCACCGGCGTCGTCTTCGTCGATCTCGACCAGTTCAAGCAGATCAACGACGTCCACGGCCACGCGGTCGGCGACACCGTCCTGCGCACCGTCGCCCAACGGTTGGCGCGCAGCGTGCGCGCCCCGGGCGACATCGTCGGCAGATTCGGCGGCGACGAGTTCCTCGTCGTCTTCCCCGGGCTGCGGACACAGGCCGACCTCGACGCGTTGACCGACCGGGTCCTCCAGCTGGTCAACGGCGCGGTCCAGGTCGGCGAGCTGGTGCTGCCGCTGATCGCCTCGGTCGGCTGCGCATTGTCGAGCCCGGGAACCGGCCTGGAGGAGCTCGTCGCCCGGGCCGACGACGTCATGTACCGGATGAAGCGGGCACACCGGGACTCGTGACCGCAGGCCGGCGGCGGTCGAGCAACCGCACCGCCAGCAGGCCCGCAGCGGCGAGGGCGATGAACGGCAGGTCGCCGATCCGGTTGTAGATCGTCCGGCCGTCGCGCAGCTCGATCGTCCCGAGGCGGACCGCCCGCTCGCTGATGTCGGTGCGCTGTTCGACGTTGCCGTCGGGCGAGATGAAGGCGGAGAAGCCGGTGGGCGAGACCTGGACGACCCATCGCCCGTTCTCCAGGGCACGCAGCTTCGACGAGGCAACCTGCTGGCTCTGGAGGATCGTCCAGGTGTAGCTCGAGCCATTGGTCGGGTTGATGATCGCCAGCCCGCCCTTGCCGACTCCGTCGCGCCCGCGGCCGCCGAAGAACACCTCCCACGAGATCACCACGCCCATTCGCCCGACAGGGGTGTCGAGGTACCCGGGTCCGGTGCCGGCGATCGCGTCGCGTGGGACCAGCTCGACCGGGGCGCCGAGCGAATCGAGCAGCGAGCGCAGCGGCATGTACTCGCCGAACGGGACCCGCCGGACCTTGTCGTAGCGGCTGGAGATCGTCCCGTCGGGGAGCACGACGACCTCGGCGTTGAGGAAGCCGTCGACCCCGACGACATCCTCGGTGATCCCGACCATCACCGGTGCGTCGAGGCGGGCGGCTTCGGCGGCGACCTCGTCGTGCTCAGCGCTGGCGGCGAAATCGGCGACGTCGATCACGTTCTCCGGCCAGACGACCAGCTCGACGCCGTCATCGGGGGTGATCGTCCTCGTCGCCTCGAGGTGTCGCTCGACGACCACACGGCTGTCGGTGTTCACCGCGCGGGTGCCCTGGGGTCCGCCGCCCTGGACGATCGCCACCCGCACGGCGTCTCCGGTCGGCGTCCCGGCGGGGGCGACGGCTGCGGCGACGACCACCAGTACCACCGCCGCGACCCCGATCGAGGCTGTTCGGAGCGTCGCTCGCTGCCGGTGACCGGCGAGCTGTCCGAGGGTCACCCCGAGTTGCAGGGTGAGCCAGGTGATGAGGATGACGCCGCCGATCCGGGCGGCACCCGCCAGCGGGCCGGCGACCTGTGAGATCCCCAGGCTGGCGAGCGGGACGCCGCCGAAGGGGAAGCTGAACCGGATCGCCTCGACCACCGTGATCGCCGCCGGGAGGCCGATCAGTCGCCGGTCGCCACCCGGCGCTGCCGCCAACGCAACGCCGATGAAGGTGGCGTACAGCGCGCTGGCGAACAGATATCCGGGGGCGGTGAGGAACCACATCCAGGCCATGCCGGGGGCGAACCAGCCGATCCCGAACCACCAGCCCCGCCGGAACCGGCTGCCGGCCGGGCGTCTGGCGGTGAGTCGTTCGAGCAGGGCGATGCCGACGAAGGCGAGCGGCCACCAGCCCCACGGCGGGAGGGAGGCGGCGACGAGCAGGCCGGCGCCGATCGCGCCGAGGGCGCCGCGCCAGCGGACGAGCCGGCCGCTGCGATCCGCCGGCTCGTCGCTGTCCGGCAGCATCGGTGGACGATCGTCCGTCCCGGTGGAGAGCCCGTCCGATGGCATCAGCACAGTGTGGCGGCTCGCAGGTCGATCGGGCCGTCTTCGATCCGACGCGGGGCGACCCGCCCAGACGTGAGCGCCGACCGACGGTCAGGCGGTGGCGGAGGCCAGCTCGAGTCGCACGACGATCCGTTCGCGGGTCGAACCCTTCGGGTGGCAGGCGAACAGCGTCGCCGTCGCCGTCGGCGTCGGATCGAGGATCCACATCGCGTTCGGGGTCACGATCTCGGTCCCGGTGACCACGTAGGTGTAGGTCGTCGAACCGTCACCGATCAGCACCTCGTCCCCCTGCACGAGCAGATCGACGTCGCGGAACGGGTGGTCATGGCTCATCCGGTGCCCGGCGATCACCATGTTCCCGTTCTTCCCGGGCATCGCCGTACCCGGCCAATGACCGGGGCCGTAGTCGAGGACCTTCAACGACACGCCCTCGTACATCGTCTTGGCGACGAACAACTTGGCGATCTCGATCGATCCGACCTCGATGATCGGCTCGTCGGCGTTCGCCGCCGGGACCGGCGCGGCGGTCGGCAGGACCTCTGCCGGGAGCGTTTCCGGTGGGGCGCTGGGTGTCGGCGCAGCGGTGGTCGTCGCCGCCGTCGTCGTGCTGGTCGTCGTCGAGGTCGTGGTCGTCGTACTGGTCGATGTCGACGTCGACGATGCCGTCGGTCGGCTGGTGGTCGAGCGCGGCGAGGTCGACGTCGGATCGAGCGAAGGAGACGGTTCGGCAGCCGCATCGCCGACGGCGTCGCTGTCGACCCCGCAGGCGACGAGCGTCACCGCGCCGGCGGCGAGCCAGGCGATGAACGATCGGCGAGAGGTCACGTCTCCCATTCTGGGCGCTGCTGGTCCGCCCCGACCGTCGCCCACCGACCTATTCGGCCGCTGCGCCGAGTTCGAGCCAGCTGGTCATGGCGGCGGCGGCCTCACCCGCCTGACGAATACAGGCAGGGATGCCGACCCCGCGATATCCGGCACCGGCGAGCATGATCCCCGGGGCTTGCCTGTTCAGCGCCGCCTCGATCGCCGCCACCTTGCGGAGGTGATGGGGTTCGTACTGGGGGAACGCGCCGGGCCAGCGGGTGACCCGCACCTGACGCCGCGCTCGGCTCGCCGGAGAACCCGAGATGGATCGACAGCTCCTTGAGGGCGACCTCGGCGCAGGTCGCCTCGTCGAAGCCGAGCGGGGTTTCGTTGCCGAGCCGGCCGAGCGAGATCCGCACGATCTCCCCACCTCCGGGCGGTCGCCAGTGCGCCCACTTGCGCGAGGCGAACGAGACGGCGGTGACGTGCAGCTGCTCGGGCTTGGGGACGAGGTACCCGCTGCCCTCCGGCAGCCGGGCGAGCAACCGGCGGTCGTCGAGGTGGAGGGTGACCATCACCACCCCGGCGTGCACGATCGAGCCCAGCCCCTCGGCCGCCTCCGGAGCCGCAACGGCGAGCAGCCGGTGGGCGACCGAGGCCGGACAGGCGAGCAGCAGGCCGTCGAACCGATCGGCGCCGGCGACGGTGGCGACCTGCCAGCCACCGTCGCGACCCGGTTCGATCCCGAGCACGGGGGTCGCCCGGTGGACCGTGACGCCGGCCGAGCCGAGCTCCTCGGCGAGGCGGCTGACGAGCACACCGAGGCCGTCGCGAGGCGTGACGAACACCGGCTCCGACGGCGACGCCGGGGGCCGCGGCAGGGCGCGCAATCCGAGCAGCAGGCTGCGCGAGGTCGAGGCGGTCGGCGCGATCTGGGGGGTGGATGCGGTCAGCGACAGCCGGTCGGCGTCGCCGGCGTTGATGCTCCCGACCAGCGGATCGACCAGTCGTTCGAGCACCTCGTCGCCGAACCGGTCGCGGATCAGACGGCCGAGCGAGTCGTGGTCGACGGAGTGCCGGGGAAGGACGACGTCGAGCGCGGCGCGCAGCTTGCCGCGGGTGGACAGCAGCCGGGAGGTGGCCAGCCCACCGATCCCCGCCGGCACGCCGAGGATCAGGCCCCCGGGGATCCGGTGCAACTCGCCGTCGTGAGCGACGAACGCGTGGCCGGACGCCGGCGAGACGAGCTGGTCGTCACCGATCCCGAGCTCGGTCGCCAGGTGGCGCGCCCACGGGACGCGGGCGAGTACGGCATCAGGCCCGGCCTCGACGTGGTCGAGTCCGGCGAAGGGCCCGCTGACGATCTTGCCGCCGAGCGCGTCGCCGCCCTCGAACACGCTCACCCGGTGACCGTCGGCTGCGAGGCGTCGGGCGGCCGTCAGCCCGGTGATCCCCCCACCGACGACGGCGACCCGTCGGCCGTCGCTCAACCGTCGACCAGCGCCCGGAGGCGGGCGGCGAGGGCACCGAGAACGACCGGGTCGTCGTTGACGCAGGCGGTCCGGGCGAACGCCAGGCCGACCCGTTCGGCGTCAGCTGACGCCTCGAGGTCGAGGTCGTAGAGCACCTCGAGATGGTCGGCGACGAACCCGCAGGCGCAGACCAGCACCCCGTCGGCTGCCTCCGTCGAGCCGAGTTCGGCGATCACCGCCCGGACGTCGGGTCCCAACCAGGGCTCGGGGGTCCGCCCGGCCGACTGCCAGGCGATGCTCCACGAACTCCACGGCGACAGCCCGGCCGCCTCGGCGACGGCTTCGGCGGTGGCGCGCAGTTGGTCGGGGTACGGATCGCCCATCGCCAACACCCGCTCCGGCAGCGAGTGGGCGGTGAACAGCACCTTGGTGTTGCCCGGTAGCTCGGCGAGCTGGAGCCGCACCTGGCGGGCGAGGAACTCGACCAGCGCCGGCTCCGTCGCCCATGACTCGATCCCGTCGAACGGGAGCTCGCCCAGCTCGGATGCGGCGCGAGCCCGGCCGAGGTACTGGCCGACGGACAACGCCGAGTAGTGCGGTGCGAGGACCAGTCCGACGATCCGCTGCACGCCGGCGGCGGCGAGACCGGCGACGCCCTCCTCGATCGAGGGGGCGGCGTGCTTCAGCCCGAGGCGGACGATGAACCGACCGGGCGCGGCGAGGTCGAGCGCGGCGGCGAGGCGCTCGCGCTGCGCTTCGGTTCGTTCGATCAACGGCGACAGCCCACCGATCGCCTGGTAGCGGGCGGTGAGATCGGCGAGCTGTTCCGGCGTCGGCGGGCGTCCGCGGCGGATGTCGGTGTAGTACGGCTCGATCTCGGCGACGCTCGACGGCGATCCGTAGGCCATCAGCAGCACGCCGATCTCGGCGGTCACGGCTGCACCGTGGCGGCGATCCGGGCCGTCTCGTGGTGGACGAAGGCGACCACCTGTTCCAGGACGCCCGGATCAGCGTTGGGTGGTACCCCGTGTCCGAGGTTGAACACATGCCCCGGGTGACCGATGTTGTCGTCGATGACCTGTCCGGCGCCGCGACGAGCGACCTCCCACCCGGCGAGCACCAACGCCGGGTCGAGGTTCCCCTGTACCCGCGTGTCCGGACCGAGACGCCGGCGGGCGTCGGTGATCGAGGTCCGCCAGTCGAGCCCGATGACGGCGGGGCCGACGGCGTACATCGCCTCCAGCAGATGGTCGCAGCCGATCCCGAAGTGGATCCCCGGCACACCCGGATGGCTGGCGGCGAGACGTTCGAAGACGTGGCGGGAATGCGGCTGGACGAACCGTTCGTAGTCCGGGCGGCTGAGCGCGCCCGCCCAGGAGTCGAACAGCTGGAAGGCGCGCGCCCGGCGTCGAGCTGGCCGGCGATCGAGACCACGGCGATCTCGGCCAACCGGTGGGCGAGTTCGTGCCAGGTCGCCTCGTCGGTGTGGAGCAGCGACTTGGTGTGCTCGTAGGTGCGCGACGGACGTCCCTCGACGAGGTAGCTGGCGACGGTGAACGGCGCACCGGCGAAGGCGATCAGGGGCACCGGGAGGGCCTCGACCAACATCCGGCAGGTCTCGGCGACGTACGGCGCGTCGACCGCCGGTTCGAACGGTCGCAGCCGGGCGAGGTCGGCGGCGCTGCGGAACGGCTGCTCGACCACCGGTCCGGTGCCCGGAGCGACGTCGACGCCGACCCCGATCGCATGCACCGGGACGACGATGTCGCTGTAGAGCACGGCTGCGTCGACGCCGTAGCGTCGCACCGGCTGGAGGGTGATCTCCGTCGCCAGTTCCGGCTGCTTGATCGCGTCGAGGATGCTCCCGGGCCCGCGGATGTCGCGGTATTCGGGCAGGCTGCGGCCCGCCTGACGCATGAACCACACCGGGGTGTGCACGGCTGGGCGCCCGTTGCAGGCAGCGAGGAAGGCCGAATCGGCCGGCGCAGTGGTCGGGGTGTCGGTCATCGCCCGCTCGACGGTAGCGGCCGCGCGCCCCGCCTCTGCGTTCGACCGATCAGCGTCCGTCGTCAATCGGGCGACGAACCACTAAAGTGGACAAGCCCTGGATTCGGGTCGCGGCGGCGTCCCGGTGCAGGCGAACGGAACCACCGATGACCTCGCAACACCCCGACCTGGCCGCTGAACAGGCATACGTCGACCACGCGTACGACTGCCTCGAGACCTCGAAGGCAGACGCGTGGAAGCTGCGTGGACTGACCGAGGCCGGAATCGGCGTCGGCGGCACGCTCCAGTCCCGGTTCGAGCGCGACGTGTTCGACGAGGCACTGCTCAACCGGCTCACCCAACTCGACCTCGGCGACGCAGCGCTCGTCTTCGGCCGCATCGACCGGGCCGCCGAGGGACCCGACGCGGTCGAGAGCTTCCACATCGGCCGGCTGGCGGTCTCCGACGAGCACCGTGATCCGGTCGTCATCGACTGGCGGGCACCGGTCGCCGAGCCGTTCTACCGGGCCACCGGACGCGAGCCGATGGGTCTCGTCCGTCGCCGGCACTTCGCCGTCAAGGGCCGCCAACTGCTCGGGATCGAAGACGAGCTGTTCGGCGCCGGACACCTCGGGATCGGCCACGACGAGGGCCTCGAGACGAACGGGGACGCCCCGCCGATCGGGCTGCGCGGGTACTCGACGCTGATCTCGGTGCTCGAACGCGGCCGCACCGGACAGCTCGGCGACATCGTCGCCACGATCCAGTCGGAACAGGACGAGATCATCCGCTCGCCACAGGCCGGCGTGCTCGTCGTCCAGGGCGGACCGGGGACCGGTAAGACGGTCGTCGCCCTCCACCGCGCCGCCTACCTGCTGTACACCCACCGGTTCCCGCTGGAGGACCAGGGCGTGCTCGTGATCGGCCCGAACCGGGTGTTCCTCCGCTACATCGAGCGGGTGCTGCCCTCGCTCGGCGAGGCAGGGGTCGAGCAGATCGTGCTCTCCGACCTCGTCAGCGACGTCGGCTTCGGTGGGCACGACACACCGCTCGCCGCCCGGGTCAAGGGCGAGGCGCGGATGGGGCCGGTGGTGATCAAGGCCGCCCGGGACCGGGAGCGTCCGCTGCGCGAGGACCTCGTCGTCCCGTTCGGGGTGACCTACCTGCGGCTGACGGTCGCCGAGTCGGTGCGGATCGTGAAGGGTGCCCGCCGCCGATTCCGCCGGCACAACTCAGCGCGCCGATGGGTCGAGTCCGAGGTCTACGCCGCCCTCGCCTCCAGCTCGCGCGACGAGGTCAGCGCGGTGCAGGTGCGCGACGCGCTACGGCAGCACGAGCTGGTCCGCGTCGCATTCGAGCGGATGTGGCCCGTACTCAGCCCGGCGGAACTGATCCACGACCTGTTCGGTTCGAAGGCGCTGCTCCGCCTGGCCGCCGGCGACTCCTTCACCGAGGCCGAATGGATGTCGCTCCACCGCCCTCGCTCCGCCGACGTCAGCGAGGTCCGCTGGACCGAGGCCGACGCCGCCCTGCTCGACGAGGCACGGGAGATGCTCGGTGCCCGCCCGGGACGCAACGGCAAGGTCGACGAGTCCGAGGAGATCCGCACCTACGGCCACATCGTGATCGACGAGGTCCAGGACCTCACCCCGATGCAGCTGCGGATGGCCGCCCGCCGTTCGCTCAACGGCTCGATGACGATCGTCGGCGACCTCGCCCAGGCGACCGGCGCACTGGCCCCCGGCGACTGGGACGACGTCCTCGAACACCTCCCCGATCGCAAGGGCTCGCGCATCGTCGGGCTGAGCATCGGTTACCGGATCCCGGGCGAGATCATGAACCTGGCGACGAAGGTGATGATGGCGGCGACACCGGACCTGCGTGCGCCGACCTCGGTGCGCGCCGGGGGGCATCCTCCGACCTTCGTCTCGACCACCGAGGCTGCGCTCGGCGAAGAGATCGTCGCTGCTGTCGCCGACCTCGTCGCCGACGTCGGCGAGGGCAACGTGGCGGTGATCGTGCCCGACGCGATGACCGAGGCGGTCGCCGCCTCGCTGAGCGCCGCCGGGGTCGAGCACAGCCGGGCGACGCGCACGGGTCTGGAGGGCTCGGTGTCGATCGTCCCCGTCAGCGTGGTCAAGGGGCTGGAGCTCGACGGCGCGGTCGTCGTCGAACCGGCATCGATCGTCGAGGGCGAGATCCAGGGCCTGCGCGCGCTGTACGTCGCGCTCACCCGCTCGACCCAACGGCTGACGGTGGTCCATGCCCGTCCGCTCCCGGCGCCACTGCTCGCCTGAGTCTCAGGAATTGGCAGTGCCGACTGACGCACGCGGCCGTCGCAGCATCGGTGTTCAGGGCCGGAGCGGCGATCAGCCGTCTTGGTCGCGGAGGAACTGCTCGAGCTCCTCGATCAAGCTCTCCCCGGCCTCGCCGGTGTCGATCGGCTCGTCGTCCTCGTCGCTGCCGACCGAAGCCTCCAATCGGCGGATGTAGTCGGGGAGATCGTCGTCGCCCTCGACCAGCGCGCCGACCCGTTCGTCGTACTCGGCGATCTCGCCGAGCAGATCGGTGATCGGGGTCGGCGCACCGATCATCTCGGTCACCCGACGCAGCAGGGCGAGAGCTGCGCGCGGCGAGGGGACCTGGGCGGCATAGGTCGGCGTCGCCGCCCACAGCGACGCCGACGGGAGGCCGTTGCCGCCGAGCACGTCCTGGAGCACACCGACGATCCCCGTCGGACCCTCGTAGGTCGAACGTTGGAGGTCGAATCGGTCGATCACGTCGTCGTCGCTGCCGGTGCCGATCAGCTGCACCGGCCGGGTGTGGGGAACATCGGCGAGCAGTGCGCCGAGCGTGACCAGCAGCGTCGCCTCGCACTTCTCGGCGATCGCTCCGATCTGTTCGGCGAAGGTCCGCCAGCGCAGGCTCGGCTCCGGGCCGAGGATCAGCAACACGTCGCCGCCGGGGGTCGAGGCGCTCCACACCGACACCTGCGGCCAGAGCAACTCGCGGCGGTTGTCGTCGCGCAGGCGGACGTGCGGTCGGGTGGTGGCGAAGTCGGTGAACTCCTCCGGATCGACCGACGCGACGAGCTGCCCGTCCCACGCCCCGATCAGGGCGCGCACTGCGTTCGAGGCGGCATCGGCGGCATCGTTCCACCCGGTGAACGCGGCGACGATCGTCGGGGTGTGGACCTCGGGTTCGCGGTGCCAGCGGACGTGCTCCACGTCCCGGACCCTATCTGCTCACCTGCGGCGCCACGAGGCGACGGACCACGTCTCGGGCCCGGCCGGTACGGTCGCGGGCGATGAGCGATACCCCCTCGATCGAGATCGCCACCGTCGTCGACGACGAGCTCGTCGCCGCCTTCGCCCGGTTGATCCCACAGCTGTCGTCCTCCAATCCGCCGCCGTCGGCCGAGGCGTTGTCCGAGATCGTCGACGGCGAGGCGACGGTGCTGTTCCTCGCCCGCCTCGGCGGTCAGATCGTCGGCAGCCTGACCCTCGCCCTGTTCCGGATCCCGACCGGCCTGCGGGCGTGGATCGAGGACGTCGTCGTCGACGGCGCGGCGCGCGGCGCCGGTGTCGGTGAGCTGCTCAACCGGGCGGCGATCGACGAGGCCGCCCGCCGCGGTGCGCGCACGGTCGACCTGACCAGCCGCCCCTCGCGGGAGGCGGCGAACCGCCTCTATCAACGCCTCGGCTTCGTCCTGCGCGAGACGAACGTCTATCGCTACTCCGGCGACTGATTCTCAGCGGGGGGTGGCGACGAGCACCGGGATCCGCCGGTCGGTGTTTGCCTGATAGTCGGCGTAGCTCGGGTACACGGCGACGCTGCGCTCCCACCATTCGTCCCGCTCGTCGCCCGACACCTCGCGGACGGTGACCGCGAACGGCTCGGGTCCGTCCTGGATCAGGACCTCGTCCGGTGCGGCCAAGAGGTTGTGGTACCAGACCGGATGGCTCGGCGCGCCGCCGTAGGAAGCGACCAACGCGTAGGAACCCTCGTGCTCGACGCGCATCAGCGCGATCTTGCGGACGGCACCGCTCTTGCCCCCGCGCATCGTGACGATGATCACCGGGATGCCGGTGTCCATCAGCGTGTTGGCCTCGGTCCCGCCGGACCGCTCGTAGGCCTCGACCTGATCGCGGACCCAGGACATCGAGCTCGGGACGTACTCACCTTCAAGCGTCATGGGTGGCAGGCTACGGCCGCCCCGCGGCCGGCACGGTCGGTCATCGGACTATCGTTCGCGTCCGCGGTGACCGGGTGTCGCCGCCCGGCCGGGGCGGCGTTGGTGGCGGATTCGACGACCCCGTGGGAGATCATGCGCACTCGCCCGACGA
This sequence comes from uncultured Actinomycetota bacterium, assembly GCA_963846535.1. Classification (GTDB taxonomy): domain Bacteria; phylum Actinomycetota; class Actinomycetes; order Propionibacteriales; family Nocardioidaceae; genus Nocardioides. The sequence continues at coordinate 730,130 of CAWJWK010000007.1, read as the reverse complement.
ACGCACACCCGCTCGACCGACGCCGATCGGTCGGCGTCGCCCTCGCGTTCGCCGTGCTGATCGTTGCGACGTGTGCGGCGTTCATCCGTCCATCGGCCACCGCCGCCGCCGAACCGGCGACTGCGGCGCTGCGCGCCGTCACCCCGTGCCGGCTGGCCGACACACGCACCGGCGCCGGCTACCAACGGATCGATCCGGCGACGATCCGGGTGACGGTCGCCGGGAGCTGCGGGGTGGCCGACGGCGCGACCGCGGCGGTGTTCACCGTCACCCTCGTCGCCGGCAGCGCGGAGAGCTTCGTCACCGCCTTTCCGGCAGGCTCCGTTCGTCCGGAGGCGTCGAACGTCAACGCCGCCGGGCGTGAGACGCGGGCGAACACGGCGTTCGTCGCCCTCGGCGACAGCGGCGCGATCGACGTCGCAGTCACCGCCGGGGGGCAGGTGATCATCGACGTCACCGCTGCCTTCGTGCCCTCGACCGAGGCTTCCGAGGGGCGATACGTCGCCGTCGCGCCGACTCGCGTGCTCGACACCCGTGCGACAACGCCGATGGCCCGGGGAACGACGCGCACGGTCGACGTCGCTGCCGTCGTACCGAGCGAGGCGATCGCCGTGATCGTCACCTTGACCACCACCGAGTCGCCGGGGAGCGGCTACTTCACCGCCTGGGCGGGCGGTGCAGCCCGGCCCGACGCATCGGCGCTGAACACCGACGGCACCGGTCAGACGAGAGCGGCGACGGTCGTCGTCCCGCTCTCCTCGGCGACGTTCGCGCTGTTCGCCTCGGCCGGCGGCCAGGTCCTGGTCGACGTGATCGGCTACTTCACCGGGCCTGGGTCCGCCCCGTCGTCGGTCGGGTTGTTCGTCCCGGCGACGATCGTGAGGGTGCTCGACACCCGGCAGCGTGCAGCGGTCTCGGCCGGTGGCGTGGTCAAGGTCGCAGTCGCCGGCGGGGCGACGATGATCGGCACGCTCACCGCCACCCAGCCGAAGGCCGGCGGCTATCAGACGATCTGGGCTGCGGACACCACGCGGCCGGGGACATCCACCCTCAACCAGGACCGCAGCGGGCAGACGGTCGCCAATCTGGTGGTGTCGAGCGTGTCGACCAGCGGGGTGGCGGTGTACAGCGCAGCCGGGACCCATCTGCTCCTCGATCTCTCCGGCTGGTTCCTCGGCGCGCCGGTCGACCGCCTCGTCCCGGTCGTCACGATCCCGCCGACCGACCCGGCCGACGGGTGCATCTCGCTCGCCGTCGTCGGCGACTCGCTGACGGTCGGCGGTGTCCAGCAGGGCGACCTCGACGGCGCCTTCGAACGGCTGGGCTGGGTGCCGACGATCGATGCCTACGTGTCGCGCAGGATCCCGTCGAGCGTCGCCGCACCGTTGTCGGGCGTGCGTGCAGTGAGCTCGATGCGATCCGCCAGGCACCGACGCCTGCGTCTGGCTGGTCGCGCTCGGGACCAACGATGCGGGCTCGTCCTCGGCCGCCTACTACCGACGGCTGATCGAGGAGATGCTCGGCGCGATCGGCAGCGGACACCGCATCGTCTGGGTCAACGTGTATTCGACAACGCTGCCGGAGACTGCGGCGGTGTTCAACGCGACGCTCGCAGAGTTCGACGCCGCCGGTCGGTTGGACGTGGTCGACTACGCCGGCTGGATCGTCGATCACCCGGAGTTCCTCGCCGTCGACGGCGTCCATCTGACCAGCGCCGGGCAGCGGGCCCGCACCGCCGTGATCGCCGCCGCCGTCGGCGCGGCACCACGCTGATCGACGGGACCCTCAGGGTTCCCGACGGAGTTCCTCGGCGGCGTCACGCACCTGCCAGTCGCGGTCGCTCAGCGCCCGTTCGAGGGCGGCATCGACGTCGTCGCCGTCGAACGCGACCAGGGCGATCACCGCCCGCCGGCGGATCGCCGGCTTGTCGGTCGTCGCCGCCACGACTGCCGGTCGACCGCGGTCGTCGCCGATCGCTCCGAGGGCGGCGACCGACGCCTCGCGCACCAACGGTTCGGGGTGACCGGTCGCCGCCTCGATCAGTGCCTGGAGGGTCGCCTCGTCGACCGACTCGTGCTCACCGCATGCCCATGCGGCCATCTCGGCGACGAACGGATCGTCGTCGGCGAGCAGCGCACCGACCGGGCATCGCGGGAAACGGGCGGCGAGCTCGGCGGCGCGCAGGCGCACCTCCGGCGCCGGGTCGAGCAGCGCCAGGCGGACGGTCGACTCGTCCAACGCGTCGCACCGGGCGAGCGCCCCGAGCGCGGTGGCGCGCACGATCGGGTCGTCGTCGGCCAACGCGCTGCGGGCGAGGTCCTGATCGCCGGAGAAGCCGGCCAGCGCGATCTCGCGCCGGCGGGTCACTGGAGCAGGCCGGTGAGGGTGCTGACGGCGTAGATCAACAGTGCGCCGACCACGGCCGCGACCACGGCACCGACCACGGCGGCGACGACGGTCAACCCGGTCGCGGCGGCGAACCGCTCCCACCATCGCGGCGGGCGGTACAACGGCACCGGCATCCGCTCGAGTCGCATCGGCGGCAACGGGCGGCGGCGGGACACCGGGATCCACGCCCTGGCCCGCGCTGGCTTGTTGCTCGACGCCAGGATCAACACCACGAGCGCAGCCGCAGCCACGAACGCAGCCCGTAAGGTGATGTCCGTCGTGAACGTTTCCGATGCGACCACTACAAGTGACAGCGTACCTGCCGCTCACGGCCTGACGTGGGCGGCTCCACGACTTCCCGATCGGCGGCATCGGCGGTGGGCGGTACCGGTCGCCGTGCTCGGGCTGTTGCTCGCCGTGACGTTCCTCGGTTCGTCGGTGATCCTCGTCGATCGCTACGCCGAGGCTCCCGGCTCGGCCAGTTCGGTCGAGAACCGCGTCGCCTTCGATGCGGTCGAGCGGTACCCGGCATCGGGCGAGATCCTGTTCGTCACGGTCTCCGGGCCGCACCTCACCGGGTTGCAGGCGCTGGTCGGCTGGCTCGATCCCGACGTCGACGAGTCGACCTACGAGGAGCGCTACGGGACGGTCACCCCGGAGCAGGACCGCACCCGCAACCTCCAGCTGATGCGCGACTCGAAGAACGACGCGCCGTACGTCGCGTTGACCAAGCTCGGTTACCCGACCGAGCTGGTCCCCGGCGAGGTGTTGATCAACACCGTGCTGTGCATGGAGGCGGACGACGCCGGTTCGACCTGCCTGCGCTACGTGCCGGCCGACTCGTTCCTCGACGCCGGCGACACGATCATCGAGGTCGACGGACTGCCGATCACCACCCGCGGCGATCTGACCCGAGCCCTGGCCGAGCACGAGCCGGGCGATCTGGTGTCGTTCACCGTTCGTCGGGTCGGCGTTTCCGACGGCACGCCGGGGGCGGTGGAGACCGGTGAGGTCGAGCTGATCGCCAACCCGGAGGACGACAGCCAACCGTTCATCGGGATCGAGCTCGCCGACACGACCCAGGTCGACCTGCCGTTCCCGGTCGACATCGCCACCGGATCGATCGGTGGGCCGTCCGCCGGTCTGGCGTTCACCCTCACCTTGATCGACGAGCTCACCCCCGGCGAGTTGACCGGCGGGGGCAAGGTGGCGGTGACCGGGACGATCGACGTCAACGGCAACGTCGGCGCGATCGGCGGGATCCGGCAGAAGGCCGTCGCCGTCGACCAGGCCGGGGCAGAGCTGTTCATCGTTCCCGCGACCCAGAGCGACGAGGACCTCGCCGCGGTGCGCAAGACGCTCGGGGACGAGCGGGTGGTCGCCGTCGGCACGCTCGACGAGGCGCTCGCTGCCCTCGCTACCCTCGGCGGCAACGCCGACGAGCTCGGGACGCCGGGCGCCGACTACCAGGCCTGACGATCGTCGAGGCGGGCGATGCCGCCTCGGCCTCGCCGCCGATTGCCACGGTCGGCCCGGCCATCAGCCCTACGCTCGGGCCATGGCCCTCTCCTACGCTCGTTCCGATCCGAGCTCACCGGCCGGAATCGCCGCCGCCGCCTTCGGCACGGCGCGCAAGGGTTACGACCCCGCCCAGGTCCAGGCGTTCCTCCAGCAGGTCGCCGAACAGGTCGAACAGCTGCAGCGGCGCGAGCGCGAACTGACTGCCGAACTCGAGCGGGCGCGCAGCGGCGCGAACGCGCCGACGGTCGCCCAGCTCGACGAGGCGACCGTGACCAGCATGCTCGGAGAGGAGACCGCACGGGTGCTGTCCACCGCTCGTGAAGCCGCCGGGCAGATCCGCCAGCGAGCCGAGGAAGGCTCCGAGCGTCTGCTGCGCGAGGCCCACGAGGAGGCGACGAAGCTGCGCGAGCACACCGAGCTCGAGCTCGCCCGATGGCGCGACCAGGCCGAGCGCGAGTCCAACAGCGAGCGGGAGCAGGCTCGCACCGAAGGTCGGCAGATGGTCGCCGAGGCGCGCGAGTACCGCGAGCGGGTGATGGTCGACATCGCCAAGCGCCGCGAGCAGGCTCGGTCGCAACTGCTCGAGTACGCCGGAGGCCGCCAACGGCTGGCGCAGGCGTTCGACCACACCCGCCGCGTCGTCGAGGAGGTGATCGCCGAGCTCGCTGCGCTCGACACCGACCCCGACGAGCTGATCGGCGCCGGACATGGCGGCCCGTCCCCGGTGCTGCCGACCCGGGCGTCGGTCGCCCCGCGCAGCTCGCTCGACACCGCCGAGGTACCCGTCGTCGACTCGCCGCCGAGCGATGCCGAGCTCGAAATCGAGCCGTCCGACGGCTCCGGGTCGCCCGCCGACCCGTCCGAGGCGCCGTCCGATCCCTCGGCGACCACCGCGGTCGAGGCGCCGGTCGAGCTCGGGGAACCGGGGCCCGACATCGATGCCGAGCAGCCGGCCGACGAGGCCACCGACGAATCGATCGAGCAGCCGGCCGACGAGGCCACCGACGAATCGATCGAGCAGCCGGCGGTCGAACCGCCGAGCACCGAACCGATCGCGTCGGTCGTCACCCTCTTCGCCGGCGAGCTGCGCGATCGACCCGAGGTCTCCGTCGAGGAGCCGGTAGCAGCGAAGGCATCGGTCGACGACCTGTTCGCCCGCCTGCGTGCCGCACGGGCGAGCGACATCGCCGAGGAGGTCGAGGTCGCCCCGACCGGTGCGGTCGAGCAGGACGCGCCGGTCGAATCGGGATCGGTCGAGCCGACCGCCGCCGACGCCGACCGTCGCCGAGCGGCCGACCGCCGCGGAACGGCCGACTGCCGCCGAGCCGATCGTCGCCGAGGACGGGGAGTGGGCCGACGAATCACCGTTCGGGGCGCGCGACGACGCGCTGGCGCCGATCGAGCTGGCCCTCGCCCGCAAGTTCAAGCGGGCACTGGCCGACGAGCAGAACGACGTGCTCGACGTGCTCCGACGCAAGGAGCCAGTGCGTTCACTCGACGCGCTGCTCCCCGACGCAGCGGCACACCTCGCGCCGTACCTCGGTGCAGCCAACGACGAGCTCCCCGCGGCCGGGTTGTCCGGCGCCCGCTCGATCGCCGGCGCGACGGCCACCGAACAGTTGAGCGAGCTGTTGCTCGAGGCGTCGGTCGTCGCCCGCTCGGTCGATGCCGTCGCCCAGGAGTTGGTCGGCCCGCTTCGTCGACGGCTGACCGAATCGGTGACGCGCGCCGATGGCGACAACGTCGCGATCGGCAACGACGTGCGGGCGATCTACCGCGAATGGAAGACGGTCGTCCTCGACGACCTCGCCGGTGCGCTCGCCCGCGCCGCGTATGCCCGTGGTGCGTTCGCTGCGATCGCCCCCGGCACGCCGGTGCGCTGGGTCGCCGATCCGAGCTCCAGGGCGTGCCCGGAAGTTCCCGACAACATCGCCGCTCGCGCCCAGCGCGCCGGCGAGCCGTTCCCCAGTGGTGACCTCAGTCCGCCCGCCCATCTCGACTGCCGCTGCCTGTTGGTGGCGACGTCTGGCTCCGACGACCGGCCGGTAGCGTCGCCCGGGTGAGGGTCCCTTCCGATCTGCCGCGCCGTCGGAGGCGCGAACCTCGTCGATCACGGTTCACCAATCGAGGGCGCGTTGCCCTGATCGTGTTGTTCGTCGCCTTGGTCGTGCTGTTCGTCTCGGCTCGCAGCCTCGCCGGGTTCTACATCGAGGTGCTCTGGTTCCGTTCCGTCGGCCACTCCGGGGTGTTCTGGGGGGTGTTGCGGACCAAGATCCTGCTCGCCGTGTCGTTCACCGCCGGCTTCGTCGCCGTGACCTTGGCGAGCCTCACCGTCGCCGACCGACTGGCGCCGATCGTGCGCCCGGCCGGACCCGAAGAGCAGGTGCTCGAGCGTTACCGCGAGGTGGTCGGAAATCGCCAGAGCTTGCTGCGCGTGGTCGTTGCCGTGCTGTTCGGCCTGGTCGCCGGCGTCCCCGCCTCGGCCCACTGGCAGGAGTGGACGCTGTTCCGCAACGCCGTCGACTTCGGCGTGCGCGACGAGCAGTTCAACACCGACGTCGGCTTCTACGTCTTCCGGCTCCCGTTCCTCAACTATCTCGTCAACTGGTTGTTCGCTGCCTTCGTCGTCGTGCTGTTGCTCACCGCCGTCGCCCACTACCTCAACGGAGGCATCCGGCTCCAGCCCGGAGGACGACACGTCACGCCGCAGGTCAAGCTCCACCTCTCCGCCTTGCTCGCCGTGCTCGCCCTGCTCAAGGCGGCCGACTACTGGTTGCAGCGCTACGAGCTGACGACGTCGAACCGCGGCTACGTCGAGGGTGCGACCTACACCGACGTCAACGCCCAGCTGCCTGCGCTGCAGTTACTGATGCTGATCTCCGTGCTCGCCGCAGTGTTGCTGTTCGTCAACGTCCGTCAACGCGGCTGGCGACTGCCGGTGATCGCCGTCGGTCTGTGGCTGGTGGTCGCGGTGATCGCCGGTACCGCCTATCCGGCGATCGTCCAGCGGTTCCAGGTCGAGCCGAGCGAGTCGAGCCGTGAGGCCGAGTACATCGAGCGCAACATCCGGGCGACCCGGGCGGCGATGAACATCGGCGAGGTCGAACGGGTCGAGATGCCGCTCGCCCCGATCACCGGTGAGGACGTGATCGCCGACCAGGGATCGATCGCCGACGTGCGCCTGCTCAATCCGCGGATCATCGCCTCGACGATGCGGATCGACCAGGGACTGCGCACCGGCTACGCGATCGGCGGGGCGACCGGCGACATCGACGTCGACCGCTACGTGATCGACGGCGAGTTGCAGCAGGTCGTTCTCGCTGCCCGCGAGCTCGATCTCGACAGCGTCCCGTTGAAGACCTGGGAGGGCGAGCACCTCGCCTACACCCACGGCTACGGACTGGCGTTCGCCCCGGCGAGCAAGGCCGACGAAGACGGTCGGCCGTTGTACGTCGACGTCGCCAGCACCGACAACGCGCTCGATCTGGTCCAGCCGGAGGTGTACTTCGGGGACGGGCTCGGCAGCTACGCGGTGGTCGGCACCGAGCGCGTCGGCGGCGAGGAGACGCTCGACCCGACCCGCACGTCGTACGAGGGCATCGGTGGGGTCGAGCTGTCCTCCAGCCTGCGGCGGGCTGCGTTCGCGATCTACTACGGCGAGTACAACCTGTTCGGCTCGAAGCTGATCGACGACGACTCGCGGATCATCTACTACCGCGACATCCGCACCCGGGTGTCGAAGGTCGCCCCGTTCCTCAAGCTCGACGCCGACCCGTACCCGGTGGTCTACGAGGGCAAGCTGGTCTGGGTGCTCGACGCGTACACCACGACCAGCCGTTACCCCAACGCCGAGTCGGCCGACACCCGCCAGATCGCCGGCGGGAGCGGGCTGCGCAGCTCGTTCAACTACGTCCGCAACTCGGTCAAGGCGGTGATCGACGCCTACGACGGGACCGTGACGCTGTACGTCGTCGACCCGACCGATCCGATCATCGCCGCCTGGCAGAAGGCGTTCCCCAGCCTGTTCGACGCGGCGGGCGAGGTGCCGCCGTTGCTCCGTGAGCACTTCCGTTATCCGGAGGACTTGTTCCGGGTGCAGACCAATCTCTACGGGCGCTATCAGCTCGACGACCCCAACGCGTTCTACTCCCAGAGCGGTGCATGGAGCGTCGCCCAGGCGGCGCCGACCTCACAGCTCGCATCGACCGCCCCGGCGGCCACCCAGGACGCCACCTCGGACACGACGGCGACCGGGAACACCGGCCGGACCAGCGATGCCAACACGGCCCGGTTCGAGCCGTACTACACGCTGTTCCGCGGGCCGGGGCAGAGCGAGTCGGACTTCGTCCTCCTCCGCCCGTTCGTGCCGTTCTCACCGAACGACCAACGGCGCGAGCTGGAGGCGTTCCTGACCGTCTCCAGCGAGCCGGAGTCGTACGGGAAGATGACCGCCTACCGGGTGACCCCGCCGCCCGACGGCCCGGCGACGGTGGCGACCAAGATCAGCCAGGACTTCTCCGAGGAGCTGACCCTGCTCGACTCGCGTGGGACGCGGGTCGAGTTCGGCGACCTCCAGCTGGTCTCGCTCGGCAAGGGGCTGATCTACGTCCGGCCGTGGTTCCTGGTGCCCGAGACGGAGACGAACCAGATCGCCACCCTCGATTCGGTGACGGTCACCTACGAGGACTCGTCGGTGCGGGGCAAGACGCTCGGAGCGGCGATCCGTCAGCTGTGGCCGGACGTCGACCTCGACCTCGGCGATCGTCCGTCGGGGATCTCGGTGACGCCGACGGTTCCGCCGGCCGAGGGTGGCACAGGGGAGCAGCCGACGTCGCCGGCGGGCGAGGTCGAGACGGTCGAGAGTCTGCTGACGAAGGCCCAGGTGGCGTACGACGCAGCGCAGGCAGCGCTCGCCGACTTCGACTCGTTGACCTACAAGGTCAAGATGGACGAGGCCTACGACTACGCCCGGCAGGCGGCGGAACTGGCGACGGGCGGCCCGATCACGGTCGGACCGACGCCGACGACGACCGTCCCGCCGACCACCTCTGACGAACCGGCCACGTCCGACGAGCCGACCGCCTCGGACGAACCGACGACGACCGACGAACCGACCACCACCGAACCCGCCGCCTGACCCCGCGCCGCAGGTCCGCCGCCGAACCCCACCCCCTCTCGCCGAACCCCGACCCTGACCCCTCTCGCCGGACCCCTCTCGCCGAACCCCGACCCCGCACCCTCGCCCGTCGCCCGCCTGGTCGCCGAAGTGCTCTTGGCACCGAAAACGACAGGAGTTGTCGGGTTAGGTGCCAAGACCACGTGCGGGACCACGGATCCCGGATCCCGGATCCCGGATCCCGGACCCTCCGGACCCCGGTCGGGGCAGTGCTCTTGGCACCGGAAACGACAGGAGTTGTCGGATTCGGTGCATAGAGCACCTTGCGGGCCAAGGATGAGCGCATCGGCGATGTCCACGGCGGGACATCGGCACGACCCGAAGTAGCTCAGTGCAGCTGGCGGAGCTGGTCGGCGAGCCCGGCGAGTTCGGCGCGCAGCGCGATCTCGTAGCGAGCCTGTTCCCCGGCGAGGCGGACCTGCGCCTCGCGCAACGCCTCGAGCTGTCGCTCCTGCGCCAGATCGGAGACCGCGGCGGTGGCCCTGGTCGAGTTCGAGGCGAGCTCGATCTCGTAGCCGAGGTCCTGCAGTTGGGACTGGAAGGTCGTCGCCAGTGCGTCGAGCCGGATGCTGACGCGCTCGAGGGTCGAGCGGAGCTCGCTGATCGCGCCCGATTGATGGTCCTCGACCGGGGGCGGGACGGGCGGTGCGTACCGTTGTTGCGTGGGCTCGGACCGCCGGCGCGGTGGAGTGGCGAACGGAGAGGACCGGTCCGGGTCCTGGTAGGGCTCGGACGGCTGCCGGCCGGATCGGGAAGCGAAGTTCGCCGGGTACGGCTGGTCCGGTGCGGCGCCCCACTGCTGCGGCGCAGGACCGTACTGTTGCGGCTGCTGCTGGGCAGGGGGCGCGTACTGCTGCGGATCGACTGCGTAGTACTGCGGCTGCGGCTGGAGCTGCGGCTGGGGCTGGGGCGCGTGCTGGTTCGGCAACGGATCGGGGATCGGGCGGGATCTGATCGCCAGCTCGTGGTTGCGGCGCTCGAGGTCGTGCAACCGGTACTGGAGGGTGGCCGAGATCTTCTGTTCGGCGGCCAGTCGCTCGCGCAGCTCGATCATCGCGAACGCGGAGTTCGGCGATCTCGGCCGCGAGCCCATCGCTTCGCCCGAACCAACCCACCTGCCGCACCTCCCTCGCGTCGTCGATCCCGCCGCAGGCAGGGTACTTCCCCACTGGCGGTCGGCTGGGATACGCGGTCGGTGCCCGGCGACAGCCTCTGCGGGGGTGGACAGGTCGGCGGTCGAGCGACCGTCTCCGACTCGCCATCCTCGCCTCCGCCAGTCGACCGACGGAGGGTTGCGAGTGAGTGTCCACCTCGCTAGCGTGGCATCGCAACTTCAACGCGGGGTGGAGCAGTCCGGTAGCTCGTCGGGCTCATAACCCGAAGGTCACAGGTTCAAATCCTGTCCCCGCCACCAAAGAAGCCCTGGTCAGCCACTACGGCGGGCCAGGGCTTCGTCGTTGTCGGGGCCGACCTCTCATGGATCTTCTAATGGTCGGCTGCGAAAGGCGCCCTAACCACACCAGTGTGCGGCGCCACATCGAGCGACCAGGACGCGCAACAAGCTCAGCAGGACGGAGTTCGTTTCGATCAGCGAGGCGTGCGTGTCTTCAGACCATGTCGATGAGCGACACGAGAAGCCCCGCCGCGTAGATCGCGGAACAATGGCCCGTGGCCCATCTGTCGAGGCGAGTCGGATAGCTCCGCCACTCCTTGGCGAATCGGAACGCAACCACGGTTGCGTAGAGCGACACATCCAACCCGATGACCCAGAGTCGTTGGGTTGATCAGTCGTCGCCGCCGACCCAGCGATGGTGGGCTCGGACCTCGTCGAGGCACGAGAGCGCATCCCACGACGAGCTGGGGTCCATCCACACGAGCGACTCGAAGATCGATGCGGCTTCGTCCCATCGCCGTTGCCGCCAAGCGCACAGTCCGAGCCCGTGGAGTGCACGCCGGAACGGTCGGTTGTCGACCAGCCCTCGAGGGAGGACGCCGTTGAACCCGTTGGGGAGCGCAGTCTCGGCGGCCGCGATGCCGAACTCGTAGAACCGGCGAGCCGGTCCCGGACCTCGGTGTTCGAATTCGGCCAGGCCGAGGTGGGCCCAGGCGTCGACGCAGCGCGGGTCGTCCTCGATGAGGCGGTCGAGCTGATCGACGGCCCGTTTGCGGAGCCCGGCGCGGAGCAGGTCGGCGGCCTTGGTGATCGGGTCGTCGTCATCCCAGTCGTCGGGACCGATACCGGGGATCACCTGTTCCATCTCGAACATCGGGCGGGGTCCGTGGGCGATGATCTCGGTGAGGAGCGGATGCCGTGTCTCCTCGCCCGGCTCTCCCCAGTACTCGTCGTTGGGGTCCCACATGCCGTACGCCGTGAGTCGCAACGGTTCGTCGATACCGAAGGTGCGGATCGCTGCGAAGCGCGGGTAGGTCCAAGGCGGCGAGGTGGGCGTCGGCGCCGGGAGTGGTGGTGCGCCGATCCAGCGGCGGTAGGCGTCGACCATCTGGCGCGTCGAACGGTCCAACGGCTCCACGGGCGTCAGGTCGAGCAGGCCGACTCGGTGGAACTGGCCGTCTCGCCGGCAGATCGCTGAGAGCCCTTGCCGTTCCCAACCCTGGTAGTCGACGGCGACCACCTGTACCTCGACCCCGACGACTAGCGCGGTGAACGGGAGCCGGGCCTGATCCTCGAACGCGTACGTGAACGCATTCAACTGCTCGTCGTCGTCTTCCGCGTCGACGAGCACCTGTCGGAGAAGTGCGTCGATCTCGTCAGCCATCGGCGCCGAGCGTGTCGAGAAGAGCAAGCGTGAGAGCGGTGGTCGCAAGCGAGAGCTCGTCAGGATCGACGAGCAAGCGGCTCGCTTCGAGGGCGAGAACGACGCCTGCGCCTGTGGTAGCGCCGAACAACTCGCTCAGGTGCTCGATCGCGGCCTCGGCGGCCGCACCCGCCTCCGGTGAACCTCGGAGCATCGTCAGATCTCGAGCGAGGTCGTCGGTGTCGATCCCTCTCAGGATCCGGACGACGTCGAGCGCGTCCTTGGCCTTGACCCTGTCGGACGCCGTGGTCCGCTCCCAGAGCTTGTGGAGCTTCGCGACGAGGAGTGCAGCGGGTCCGGCGACGTTCATCGTGACGGAGCGATGGTCGGACGGGTCGAGCGAGTGGATCGTGTGGAGGGAGCGATCGACGAGCGCGCCTTCGAGTCCGGCAGCACGGCGGCCGGTGCGACGTCCGTGGGGACCCATCTGTGCGCTGCGGCTTCCGGCACCCGCTAGCGATTCGGGAACCATGATGTCGACGTAGACCCCAGACGGGGAGAGCCAGCCACCGGGATGCTCGCGCTGGCTGAACCCGCTCGACAGCAGCAGCTCATCGATGAGCGGCGTGTCGCCGAGGAGCGTGGGCTCGACGCTGAAGTCGGCATCGGTGGTGAACTCGGCGACGGCGAGATCGGCGTCGCCGGTGTGGAGGTAGATCGCTTGTGCTCCGACGAGCACGATCGCATCGAGATGTGGGCGCAATACGTCCGCCGCGTCCAACAGCGCCGTTCGCGCTCGCACGTACTGCTCGTCAACGTCGCCATTCATCGGGGTTCCTCCTCATCCACGTCACCAGTTCCTCGCCTTCGGCGGGGTCGCGGCCGGGACCCGTGAGCAGATCGACGGCGAGTTGAGGAGGGCTGACGCACACGAGCCCGTCGCGCCTCGAGGTTCGTTCGAAAACCACGTTGTCGTAGGGGGCCAGGAGCCACACGTTGGCGCCTGCATCGGTCGGGGTGAGCTTGAGCCGCTTCGCCATGGCGTCGACGTCATCGGTGTATATCGCCGCCAGACGGGTCGGCGCTACCGGCGAGAACCGCTGAGCTGCGAACGATCCCGTGGCCGCGTATCCCGACGCCTTCTCCAGCTTCACCGGGAGGGCGGTCAGACCCCGGGGCTCGAGATACGTCGAGACCTGGTTCGACGACGTGACGTCGTAGTCCTCGGCCCAACGCTGGATGACTCTTTCCCAATCGAGTTCGGTCACCGGCCCGCGACCGTCACGGGTGAGCAGCCCTTCCTTGCCGAGGAGCTCGATCGTCCTCGACAGCGAGCCGAGCGGCACCCCGGCCTTCTCGGCCAACTCCCGGACTCCGTAGGGCGGAGCGAAGTCGAGCAGCGCTCGCACGACGCGTGCCGAGCCGCGGCCTTTGAGGCTGCGCAGCGCATCGTCGGAGGGCCACGGGTCCTTCGACGCGCCGTCCTGGCGGATGTAGAGCGCCGGGCGTCGGCAACGAAGCAGCGCGTTGCCCGTGAGGTCGAAGTATCCCGCGTCGAGGTCGGCGATCTGTCGTCTTGCGGTGGGGCTGAGGTAGGGAGCGGCCACGACCAACATCGGGTCGTCCAGAGCGAGGTCGCCGGCAAAGCCTTGAAGTTGGTTCACCGCTTCCCTGACGCCGCCGGCAAACCGACTCGTCTTCACCCCCACGAGCATCGTCGTGTCGGCCCCGTCGGGAGCGTTGATCGCCATCTGCAGGTCGAATCGCCTGCCGGCGGTCCGTCTCTCGGGCTGCGACTTGACCTTCCAGTCCGACGGCAGGATGGCGCGGAGGCCGGTCTCGATCTGCTTGGTAAGTCGTGCGCCGGTCAGCTGTCGCTCGACGAGCATCGCTAGTCCTCCTTCCACGTTCCAGAACGATACATGTTCCGGATCATGCGAAACGGCGCAATTTCTGGAACAGTGGCCCGTGCGAACGCTGGCGGGACGTGCAGGGCGTAATCGGGTCGATCCTCCGGCGCGAGGTGCCTAACGTCCGCGACATGAACGTGCAGACGGTGCCGCCGAGCCCTGAGCAGCAGGAGGCCGCGATCCGCACGACACTCCTCGGCTGGTGCGACGAGCTCTACGACGGCCAGAAGTTCTGGTGGGGAGACTGGACCCGCATCATCGAGGATGTGATCACCGCGATGCGCACCGGCACGCCCGTCGACTATGGCGACGACTGACCGCTCCCCGCTGTTCCGGAAATCATGGTGTTCCGGATCGTCCGGAACACCATGATTTCCGGAAAACTTCTCATGGATCTTCTAATGGACGAGCCGATACACAGCGTTATCCACAAGCACATGATGACAGGAGCTGAACAAGAAAGCCCAGCTAGATGGCATGATCCGGCATAGTCCGGCACCAGCCGTCAGGGCCTTGAGGCGGCGCATAACCCGAAGGTCACAGGTTCAGATCCTGTCCTCGCCACCAAGAGAAAATCCATTTCAGAGGCCCTTTCCGAGAAACCGGGAAGGGCCTCTGACGTTCCGTGGGGCCCTGATGGGAGCGCGTTCGTCGCTACTCAGCCCTGACGACGTCCCCCAGCAGGACGGGGGCACCGATGTTGACGACAACGACGAGGGCGAGCAGGCGACCTCCTGAACGGTATGGCTGCGCGGTTCGCGGCGGTCCCGGCGCGCGCGGCCACCGATCCGTGTCGGGACCCAACCGGGCTCGACCGCGTTGACGAGGCACTCGGGCGAGGGCGAGGGCGAGGGCGAGCGTGCTGTCGCTGTACGCCTGTACGCCGTTCGACTCGCTCGATCCAATCGAGGTCGCGGACGTGTCCCGCCACGAAAATCACCGGCGTCGTCAGCGAGGTCGGTGATTGACCAAGCGCCCTCGCACCGGGAGGCCGACCTACGTGGCTACTCCGACGAGATCGTCGTCTACGAGCACTTCGTGCTCCGCATCCGCAACGCACTCAGCATGGAGGAGGCCGCGCCGCTGCTGTGCTCCGGTGTCGCCACACGGTCTCCGCTACGGCACTGGCACATCGGGCAGGGGCACGTCCATGGTGTCGCCGGCATCGGTGGCCTCGGCCACATGGCCGCGGGATGGTACGCGAGCGACCCGCTGCGTCAGGGGGCGGCATCGTCGTTACGTCGGTGGGCGGCATCCCACCACAGCAGGCGTCACCCAGAGCAGATACTGAATTGTGGTTCGACCTCGCCAGTCGTCAGGCCCTTCGGCCACAGACGATCCGGGGCTCCCACCACTGAGACCGATGCCACCTCCATTGAGAAGTCGTGAAGCTGTTGGCGAAAGCCGTGAAGGTGTCGAGAAGGTCGCTGCGCATCGTTCAGGCCCGGGGTACAACCGACGCATGAACATCTCGAGAGCGCCACGAGCACGAGCTGGTCGAACCTCGTCCCCGAGCGAAATGGCAACCAATGGCTGACGCAATCTTCATTGCGGTCGCGCTCGCATTCTTTGCGCTGTGCGCTCTGTACATTCACTGGTGCGACCGGATCATCGGTCCCGACGTGTTCGAAACATCCGCTCCGCAGGGCGTGAGCGAGGAACCGCTCCGAGAGATGGCGGCATGATCGCGGCCGCTGGCTACGACAACTGGGTCGGCCTGATCTTGGCCGGACTCGGAGTGCTCTATCTCGTCATCGTGTTGATCTTCCCAGAGCGCTTCTGATGAGTTGGCAAGCCATCGTTCAAGCACTGCTGCTGGCCGCAGCGCTGATCCTCACCGTTCCAATGCTGGGCACGTACATGGCCAACGTGTACGGCGCCCGCAAGGACGGCTCTGCGCCCGGGGACCGCGTCTTCAGCCCGGTCGAACGGGTCATCTACAGAATGTGCGGCATCGACGCCAAGCGCGAGCAGCGTTGGAACGTCTACACGCTCAGTCTGATCGCGTTCAGCATCGTCGTCGTTCCTCGTGCTGTACGGGCTGCAGCGGCTGCAAGGGAACCTGCCGTTCAACCCGACGGACCGGACCTCGGTGTCCCCGATGGGGTCGTTCAATGCGGCGATCAGCTTCGTGACGAACACGAACTGGCAGTGGTTCTCCGGCGAGCAGTCGATGAGCCATCTGACGCAGATGCTCGGCTTCACGGTGCAGAACTTCGTGTCGGCCGCCGCTGGGATGACGGTCGCCGTTGCCTTGATCCGTGGCATTTCACGGGTCCGCACCCGGAACCTCGGCAACTTCTGGGTCGACCTCACCCGCACATTGGTGAGGATCCTGCTACCGCTCGCCCTGACCATGTCGGTCCTGCTGATCTCGCAGGGAGCTATCCAGACGCTTCGGGGCAACACGGTTGCGACGACGATCGACCAGACCACGCAGGTCACCGAGCAGCTCATCCCTGGAGGGCCATTCGCCTCGCAGGAAGCGATCAAGGAACTCGGCACGAACGGCGGCGGGCCGTACAACGCGAACGCGGCGCACCCGTTCGAGAACCCGAACGGTTTCACCAACCTGCTGCAGATCTACGCTCTCCTGCTGATCCCGCTGGCGCTGGTGGTCGCCTTCGGCAAACTCGTCGAAGACCAGCGCCAAGCCCGGGTACTGACCGCCGTCATGGCTGGGATCTTGGTCCTGTTCTCCGCCTTCACGATGTTCGCCGAACAGAATGGAAACCCGCTGCTCACCACGTTGGGCATCGACCAGTCGATTTCGACCACCCAGTCGGGCGGCAACATGGAGGGCAAAGAGGTGCGCTTCGGTGCAGCATCGTGCGGTCTCTACGCCGGCGCCACGACGGGAACGTCGACGGGTTCGGTGAACTGCATGCACGATTCGTTCACGCCGCTGGGCGGTGCTGCCCCGATGACGTCGATGATGTTGGGCGAGGTGTCACCGGGTGGCGTCGGCGTCGGTTTGATGGGCATCCTGATCAACGCGCTGCTGGCGGTGTTCATCGCCGGTCTGATGGTAGGCCGCACGCCCGAGTACCTCGGCAAGAAGATCCAGGCGACCGAGATGAAGCTCGTGACGCTGTACATCCTCGCTCTGCCGATCGCGTTGTTGGCCTTCGCCGCAGCGGCGGTGGTGTTGAAGAGCGCAGCGACGTTCCAAGCCGGCCCGCACGGCCTGTCGGAGGTGCTCTACAACTACGCCTCAGCTGCGAACAACAACGGTTCGGCGTTCGCCTACCAGGGCACCGGCACCCGGTGGTACACCACCACGCAGGGCATCTCGATGTTGATCGGCCGGTTCTTCACCATCATCCCCGCCCTCGCGATCGGCGGCTCCCTCGCCGGCAAACCGAAACTCCCAGCAACGATCGGCACCATGCCGACCCACACGCCGCTGTTCGGCGTCCTCGTCGCAGGTGTCATCGTCGTCGTCGCCGGTCTGACGTTCTTCCCCGCCCTCGCACTGGGCCCCATCTTCGAACACCTCTCACTGTGAGGTCCACATGACCATGACCCCCGCACTCACACCCATCAGCGAACGCCCGCCGAAGGTGCAGAGGACCAAGCCGCCTCGGCGATCGTCGATCTTCGACCCATCGATGGTCGGCACCGCGATCGCCGACGCCGTCGTGAAGCTCAACCCGCGCACGATGGTGCGCAACCCGGTGATGTTCATCGTCGAGGTGGGTTCGCTGCTGACCACCATCTTGTTCATCCGCGACCTCGGCCACGCGACGTCGAAGGAGAACCTGTTCGCCGGGCTGGTGACGGCATGGTTGTGGTTCACCGTGCTGTTCGCGAACTTCGCCGAGGCGATGGCCGAGGGACGCGGCAAGGCGCAGGCGGAGTCGCTGCGAAAGACACGAGCGGAAACGAGCGCACGTGTCCGTGGCGCCGACGGCACGATCACCACGCAGTCGTCGTCGCTGCTACAACTCGGCGACCTCTGTGTGGTGACCGCAGGTGAGGTCATCCCCGGCGACGGCGAGATCATCGAGGGCATCGCCACGGTCGACGAGTCGGCGATCACCGGCGAATCGGCACCCGTGATCCGCGAGTCCGGCGGTGACCGATCGGCCGTCACGGGCGGCACGAGGGTGCTGAGCGACGAGATCGTCGTTCGGATCACTGCCCGGCCGGGCGAGACGTTCCTCGACCGGATGATCGCGCTCGTCGAGGGAGCGAACCGGCAGAAGACCCCGAACGAGATCGCGCTGTCGATCCTCCTCTCCGGTCTGACGATCGTGTTCCTGCTGGCGGTCACCACGCTGCAGCCGTTCGCGGTCTACTCGGGGGCCGAGCAGTCGATCATCGTGCTCGTTGCGTTGCTCGTCTGCCTGATCCCGACGACGATCGGCGGGCTGCTGTCGTCGATCGGCATAGCCGGCATGGACCGGCTCGTGCAGCGCAACGTCCTGGCGATGTCCGGGCGTGCCGTCGAGGCCGCCGGCGACGTGACCACGCTACTGCTGGACAAGACCGGCACGATCACCTTCGGTTCGCGTCAGGCGGCGGAGTTCATCCCGGTGCACGACGTCGACGAGCAGAGTTGGCCGAAGGCGCACTGGTCTCGTCGCTGGCCGACGAGACCCCCGAGGGCCGCTCGATCGTCGAGCTCGCCGTCGGCCGCTTCGCCCTCACCCCCCTTGACGACCCGGCCGCTGTGCTGGTGCCGTTCACCGCACAGACCCGCATGTCCGGCATGGAGCTGACGTCCGGTCGTCAGGTGCGCAAGGGCGCTGCGGATTCGGTCCGACGCTACGTCCAGGCCGAAGGCGGCCAGGTGCCGCTCGAGCTGGGCCCGATCGTCGAGCAGGTCTCGCGCGATGGTGCCACCCCGCTCGTCGTCATCGACCGCCCGGCCGGCGCGACGACATGGCGGGTGCTCGGCGTCGTCCGTCTCAAGGACACGGTCAAGCCCGGCATGCGCGAGCGGTTCGAGCACATGCGGATGATGGGCATCCGCACCGTGATGATCACCGGTGACAACCCGCTCACCGCAGCAGCGATCGCCGCGGAGGCCGGCGTCGACGACTTCCTGGCCGAGGCGACACCGGAAGACAAGATGGCGCTCATCAAGCGCGAGCAGGCCGGCGGGAACCTGGTGGCGATGACCGGCGACGGCACCAACGACGCACCCGCGTTGGCCCAGGCCGACGTCGGCGTGGCGATGAACACCGGCACTCAGGCCGCCAAGGAGGCCGGCAACATGGTCGACCTCGACAGCAATCCGACGAAGCTGATCGAGATCGTCGAGGTCGGCAAGCAGCTGCTGATCACCCGTGGCTCGCTGACGACGTTCTCGATCGCCAACGACGTCGCCAAGTACTTCGCGATCATCCCGGCGATGTTCTCGGGCGTACTCCCAGCGCTCGACGCACTCAACGTGATGAACCTCTCCAGCTCGCGCTCGGCAATCGTCTCCGCCGTGATCTTCAACGCGCTGATCATCGTGGCGCTCGTGCCCTTGGCGCTGCGAGGAGTCACGTTTCGCGCCGAGTCAGCCTCAGCTGTTCTGCGCCGCAACCTGCTGATCTACGGACTTGGCGGCATCGTCGTGCCGTTCGCCGGCATCAAGCTCATCGACCTGATCGTCTCAGGCCTAGGAGTCAAGTGATGCGGGCGCTCATCCGTCAACTGCGCCCAGCGGTGCTCACCGTTGCAGTGTTCACCGTCGTCCTCGGCCTCGGGTATCCGCTGCTCAGCACGGCGATCGGGCAGGCAATCTTCGGCGACGAGGCCGACGGTTCACTGATCGAGCGCAACGGTGTCGTGGTCGGCAGCGAGCTCATCGGCCAGATGTTCGTGGAGCCGAAGTACTTCGCCTCGCGACCATCCGCAGCCGGCGGCGGCTACGACGGCTTCGCAAGCTCGGGATCGAACCTCGGCCCGACCAACCCCGACCTCCTCGCCGCGATCGAGGAACGTGCGGCCGCCTATCGAAAAGCCAATCATCTCGCCTCCGACGCGCTCGTTCCGGTCGATGCGGTGACGGCGTCGGGCTCGGGGCTCGATCCGCACATCACCATCGCCAACGCACAGATCCAGGCGTCGCGTGTCGCCCAGATCCGAGGTCTCGACGTGGCCGTCGTCCTCGACATGGTCGATCGTTACACGGACGCAAGAGACCTCTGGGTGCTGGGCGAGCCGGGGGTCAACGTCGTGCGTCTGAACCTCGCGCTCGACACACTGGAGCCGTGATGATCGCGCACACGATCCGGAACGGCTGACGACATGGCTCACGGGTCTCTGCGTATCTATCTGGGCGCTTCGCCGGGTGTCGGCAAGACCTACAGGATGCTCGGTGAAGGCGTGCGGCGGATGGGTCGCGGGACCGACGTGGTGGTCGGCATCATCGAAACTCACGGCCGCATCCAGACCGCCGCACAGATCGGTGCGCTCGAAGTCGTCCCGACCCGCGAGGTCGCCTATCGCGGAACAACGATGCAAGAGATGGACGTCGACGCAGTCCTGCAGCGCAGACCGCGGGTGGTGCTCGTTGACGAGTACGCCCACGGCAACGCACCAGGATCGCGGAACGACAAGCGATGGCAAGACGTCGAAGAATTGCTCGATGCCGGCATCGATGTGATCTCGACGCTCAACATCCAGCACCTCGAATCACTCAATCGGAAAGTCGATGTGGCAAGGGCTGTCTGATATCGCTCACTCTAAGTCGTCGGGCCTCATGCTTCTGGATGAGTATTCGCCTCGAGAAAAGCAAATTCCCGCAATGCGGACCGAGTCGATTCCGTGATTCCACGCCATGCCCGCACTCATCGCCTTTGCAGGTCTGGGCGGCCATTTGGAGAAGTACCTCGGCTGGAGGGATCCTCGTGGAAGAGTTCTTCATGCCGGTCTATCATTGTGGAACGCTGCATCGGGGGGCGCCGACGAAGCGATCCGGAAGCACCTCGGCCTGCCACCGATCTGATACTCAGAACCATCCCGGTACACATCCGGATGACGCCCGAAGACCGCACCGCTTCACAGGGTCGCCGGAGGATCGCAAGACCTGTGCGCGGTCACAGGCGGACTGGGCATCGTGCACCTGCGTCCATGTGGGCGCAATGCAGCGGGCAGGCGAGTCGTTGGACCGCCGCTCAGAGTGCCGAGGCAAGGACCGCCAGGCCTCGCCAGATGCCGTCGGGACCGTCGGCCCAGGCGCCGAGTTGGGCAGGCGAGTCGATCAGGTCCTCGGCAAGGTCGAGGCCGTTTAGGAGCCGACCCGGCTCGTCCGTTACGCGCACACGCACCAGGACGCCTCGGCCGTCGGCGTACTCGATGACCTCCACCACCGCATCGTCGAGGCTCATCGCTTCAGAGGACCCTTCTCGGACGACGGTGACGCCATCGGCTGCCAGCGCGAGGAGACGTCGCTCGATCCGGCGACGACATCGGTCGACACCCCGATCGTGTTGCTCCCGATCGCAGCCATCGCGCCGCCAACTTTCGGCGAGGACGTCAACGATGAGGGCGTGAACCGTGGTCGCGCCGCAGTGGGAGCACCTCAGCCAGGTGCACCACCGGCCAGCCGCCGCGTCGCTGTTAGCTTCGCCGTCGGGACACCGACCGCGGTAGCCCTGGGCCACCGTCCTGAGTTCTCCGCACCGGCAGCACAGAGCGCGGTTGCGGGCCCGACGACCGTCGGCCGTCACAGTCGCACCCACCGTGCGCCGCGCCAGACGTCGACGCAGGTGACGCAGTCGTCGGCTGCGGGCTGGACGACCTCCGCGGCATCGTCAGGATTGCCCCGCTTGAACGTCGTCTCGAGCCCGCAATAGGTCCTGATCGTCCCGCCGTGGGTGAGCGCGGCCTGAAAGGCGTCGAGCGGATAGAGGTGCTGTCGGCTTCTGCGGTACTCCCGCACGGGGGCCGCGGCGACGGCGCCGCCCGGCCGAGACGGCTGGCCTGATGACAAGCGGGCGATGGAAGATGCATTCATGGTCTGGGTGCCTCCAGTGCACTCGGTCCTAGGCCCTGGTCGGTGTTAGCGCACCGGCCGGGGCCGCCTACGTATCAAGGACTTCGTTTGACTCTCACGCGCAGGTCCTCGTCTGCGCCGGCTGGCGTAGGTCCGTCCGGGCGGGCAGCACCGCAACCCAGGCGAGCTTGAAGCCGTTCCAGATGAGCAGCCCGGCGACCGCGCTGAGCCATGCAGGTCCACCGTCCGACGCAGAGCACAGCATGGCCAGTGCCACGTAGATCATGGCCGCGACTCCGGCCATGGCGATCCCATGGCTTCGACGCCGGGTCCGGAAGTCCGCGATCAGTCGGTTGCTAGGCGCGCGCGACCGCAGAAAGTGGCGAATCGCGGCGCTCAAGCGCCAGAAAGTTGCGAGCATCGGGCGACTCCTTCATTCGGTCACCACAAGCCTGCCGCTCCTCCGACCAAGTGGGTCGTCATCGTCAACGGGCTGTGGATGGGCCCTGCCCTGACGGCATCGGTGGACCGGAATCAGACGCCGACGAGCGAACGATCTCGTCCCACCGAGTGCGGGGCAGGCCCGCGACTCGACGCCATCGATGCAGCCCGGCGCAGTGCAGCGCGGGCGACCTGCGCGTCGGCTCGTTGGGCCTCGGACCGGGGCGACGCTCCGAGCGGGCTTCGCCCGTCGGCGCCGTACCGATCCCGGTAGGCCGCGACGACGGCGACATCCTTCATCCAGGATTCGCGTTCGACACGATCGACGGGAACGGCGCCGAGATGCTGACCCACGGTCTCCACCCTCGACGGATTTCCTGGCGACGTAGTACGCGCGGCGTTCGATGAGCGTCTCGCGCTCGGCCAAGGCAGCGCGGTGTTCCTCGACCATCTCACCTCGCGCAGCAGGGATCAGTCCCGCGATGAGATCGGCTCGCCCGCGCCGGCGTCCGCCGGCCGCGAACCGGATTCGCTTGTGCAGCACGGCTCCGATGTCGGACGCGTCGGCGAGCGAGCGGCTCGCGACCACATTCGCCAGCAGCCGGTCCACGTCGTTACCTTTCGCTTCGGCACCGGCGGAGTATCGAAGTCAGCGGACCGAACGATGACGACTCGACAACCGTCTTCACCTGGTCCTGGGTGAGACCAGAGCTGTGAAGCAGAGCGGTCCAGCGATCGCGCTGGGCGACAGCTGCGATGGTTTCGTACTCCGCTGCGAGCTGGGCGATCGACGAGCAGGCTTCCTGCTCAACAGCAATCGCCTCGTGGGCGGAGCAGCTCGGCACCGGAGTGCCGTAGTACGCCATAGAGCATGGTGCGTGCGGTCACGTCGTCCGGCTCGGGAGGTGCATGGACGTCGTCGGCCTCATCAAGCGCAACGTAGGCGACGTTCGATTCACGGCCGCGAGTCATTGAGACGTAGAGATTCTCCCTAGTCGTCCTCGCCGAGACGACGACGTGGGCGGTATCGACGGTGACCCCCTGTGCACGGTGGGCGGTGACGGCGTATCCCAGGTCGACGTGTCGCTCGACGTACTCGGGCGGGAGGACGACGGCGCCCGCCATACGTTTCCCGCGCCGCCTTACAGCAATCGAGCCGTCGCGCCTGACGTCGGTGACCACCCACCGGTCACCGTTGCGCACCCAGCCGCCGCTGAGCGCGCGGAGTCGCCGATCGTTCTGGCGGGTGATCACGTGGTCACCGACAGATGCTCGGGCCCCCTCCGCCAGCTCGACCTCACGGCCGCGCTCGTCGTCCCCGGCGGCGACGATGCGCTCTGCGCGGGCGCGCGCATTCAGTGCGTGGACCAGCACGCAACGACTCGGTCACGAGCACGCTGTCGAGTCCCGACCCAGTGTCGGCTCGCCAGGCGGCGTACGCCGCGTCGAGCATCTGGTCCGTCGTGCCTTCGCGGAGGCGGCCGTGGCGCGCGTAGGTGGCGACCACTTCGCTCTCGCCATCGTGGAGAGCGATGGATGCCGATCTTTTCCCAGTCGTGGGTGAAGCGGTGGATCTCGCTAAGGGTCGGTACGTCGCTGCGCGCGGCGACCAGCATCGAGAAGACACCACCGGCGTTAACTGACTGGAGTTGCGCGTCGTCTCCTACCAGCACCACCTTGGCTCCAGCGTCGGCCGCAATCGCTGTGATGCGGTCCAGCGTTCGGGTGTCAGCGAGGGTGGCCTCGTCGAGAATGACCAACTGGTCAGTGCTGAACGTGGTGTTGTTGCGAGCGTGCTCGTGGAGCCATTTCGCAGTGTTGTCGCACTTGATGCCGAGATCATCGCCGAGGACCTTGGCCGCCACGGCGGACGGCGCTAGACCGACGACGGCTTCCCGGCACCGTGCTGGTCGACCCAGGCCTTCCTCAGCGTTCGCATGGCCGTCGTCTTCCCGCGCCGGCGGGACCGACGAGCAGGTCGACCGGCGGCCGGAGGCCGCGACCTGGGCGATCGCCGCTGCCTGGTCGGCCCTGAGACGCCCGCGATCAACGGCTCGGCGAACGCCTTCTCCGACGGTGACCTCAGGGATGGCGGCCGCCGTCGAGTCCTCCGCGCGAGCCAAGAGGTCGGTCCTCGGCTGCCAGCACCTCAGCCGAGGAGTAGACAGTCGAGTGCCGCGGCCGGAAGACGGACGTGCCATCCGCTCGGCGGAAGTCGACAGGACTCGATGCGAGTTCAGCCGGAGTCAGAGCGACAGAGTGACCTTCGGCGGCCTCGACGATCATCGCCACCACCGCCTCGCGCTCATGCGCGGTACGGAACCGCCAGCCCATGGTGTGCTTCGACGCCGCCGCCCACAGGTTCCAGTGCCGCCAGGTCGACCGCGTGGTGCTCACCTCGTCGACCACGCGAGAGCCGAGCTCGACGATCAGCTGCAGCGGGATCTGGTCGACGTCGACAACCTGCGGCACGCCGGCCGAGACGACGGCCCGTGCCCAGCGCGTCGCGTCCTCGGCGATCAGCGCCGATGCGCGTTCGTGCCACTCCCCCGACAGATCGGCGAGCGAGCGAACCTTCTTCTCCGGTCGAGTCGCGAGCGTCGCCTGCGCGCGCAGTTGCACGATGGTCGAGTTCGACGGGCGGCGGCCGTGCCTATCGACGTACTCCTGGATCAGGCGGTCCTTCTCCTTCTCGATCTCGCGAGTGCGACTGGAGAACTCGCGGATCAGCTCCTCGCGTGACACCGACGATCTCCCACTGCGGGTTCCGGTCGGCGCCGCGATCCCGCGACTCCCAGCCCAAGCCGAAGGTCCCGGTCAGCCGGTCCGCGAGCACGGCGTCGTAGTGGGCCGAGATGGCAGTGACGGCAGCGTGGATCGGTCGGCTGTCGAGGCTGCGCCAGCGACCATCGAGAACGGTCTTGACCTTGTTCGAGATCACGACGTGGGTATGGAGTTGAGGGTCGCCGGCGCGAGAGTCCCAATGGTCGAAGGCGGCGGCGATGACGCCGACCGCACCGACCTGGGCGACGGCTCCGTTGCCATTGCTCACGCCCGTACGCGTCGCGGCAACCTCGCGCTCGAGGTAGTCGATCACCTCGGCGACGGCGGCGTGATGGGCCTCGACGATCATGGCTTGAACGTCGGCATCGGCGACTCCCCAGAGCACGGACACCGACTTCGGGACGCTGAAGGTGAAGTCGAACCCAGCCACCGCTCGCTGATCGGTCACGGCACCCTCCTCGGCCTCGATCCGAGCGATCTCGGCGTCGCGTTCTTCGCCGCAGACCTCGGTCGAAATCGCGGCGATCCCGGCCGCAATCCGCGACTCGGCACCGTGGTACTCCGGGTAGGCGCGACCGAGCTGGTCCCCAGTGATCGGGTCCCGACCAAGGCCGATCAGGAGCGCCAGCTGGGACTCATGCACCTGCGTTCCTGCTTCCAGCTGACCAGCGCCGAGCTCCGGCGAGCCCACCACCCATCCACCGCCCGGGCGGCGTACCGACCTCGGCGTAGTAACGCGTCAGCGGCGTCGAGAGGCTGCGGTTGCCGTCGCCGACCACGACGCTGCGGAGGAGGTACCTGTAGCCGTCTCCCGGCGACATCTTCCGCATCGAGACCGTCACAGGACACCTCCCTACGGCAACCAAGGTGCGCCGGCTCCCCCACCGATTCCGGGCCGCCGGCCTCGATCTGCCATTCGTGTGACGAGGAGATGGGGTGCGGGGAATGGAGGTCGGGAGAGTCGGGAGGTCGGGGGTACCTGAAGAGGGAAGAGAGCGAGGAGGCGAGGGAGGCGCTGTGGATAAGTGTTTGCGGTGGCGGGGATTCGGTGGGTAATAGGACGCAGACGGTGTCTCGGATCGTCTCGTGGTGTCGTCTACGTCCTTCATGGCCAGGTTCCCAGGAACGGACAGGACTCTCGGGAATGACGAACCAAGGTAAGACCGCGCTCGCGGCAGCGGCTCTGCTGCTGGCCGCAGGTGCCGGATGCGAAGCGGACGGCGAGACCGAACCGTCGGCCGCAGAGCCGTCGAGCCACGCGCCGACGACTCCGACGACTCCGACGACTCCGACGACTCCGACGACTCCGACGACTCCGACGACGAGCACCCCCTTCCGATTCGGAGCTCGCTTCGCAGTCCGCGTCCGAGCTCCTACGTGAGTACTACGTCGTCCGCGATCGGCTACGACAGAAGCCGACTACGCCGCTCGCGCAACTCAAGACTGTCGCGACCAGCACCGAGCTGACGGCGCAGCGGACCCTGTTCGAGGGGGAGCGAGAGCGGGGGCTTCGACAGACGGGCGACACTCGGATCGGCGAACTGGAGGTCCAGTCCGTCAATCTCGACAGCCGTGATCCTGACGCGGGCGAGGTGCCGGTCGTCCAGGTCGACATCTGCTGGGATGTCAGCGACGTCGACATCCTGGATGCAGACGGTACGTCGGTCGTGACTCCCGATCGTCCTGACACAGGCTGGATCCGCTACACGGTCGCGAACTACAACTGGCACACCGATCCGGACGAAGGGTGGCGCGTAGCCACCAGCCAGGACCTTGAGCAGACGCCATGCGCAGCTTCGTAGTCGGTGCCGTCATCGCGTTGCTCGCCACCGCGGGCACGGTCCTCAGCGGTCCGGCGGCCCAAGCCGACACCGAGTGCCAAGTCACCGACCCACAGACCGGTCTGTGCGTGATCTGGGTCGAGGTACCTCCGACACCCAACGAGCCCGGAGACGGCGCGAACGACGTCCCGGCCGACACAGGTTCTGGACGAGGCTGCTACTGGGACCCTGCCAAGCAGGGGCTCGCCGGCCCGCCTGCCGGACCGGTGCCGTGCACGACGAGGGATGGCTACTGGTCGAACGCGTACAACTGCTACATCTCACCCGCGGTCCCGCAGCCGCCGGCAGGCGACCGAGCCTGGCAAGGGCATGAGCCCGGCGACGGCGCCGTCTACTTCTGCTACCAGCCTCAGACCGGCATCCTG
Organism: uncultured Actinomycetota bacterium; assembly: GCA_963846535.1. Taxonomy (GTDB): domain Bacteria; phylum Actinomycetota; class Actinomycetes; order Propionibacteriales; family Nocardioidaceae; genus Nocardioides. Next base: position 703,012 of record CAWJWK010000007.1, on the reverse strand, counting down.
ATCTCCGTCTGGGCGCAAGACCCGCCTGCTGACTCCGGGGCCGGGCCGACGCCACGGGAGGTTGCCCAGATCGCGATCGACTCGATGTCGCTGCGGGCGATCGACATCGGCATCGCACCCGAGCCCGGGCCGGACAGTGTCGGCATCGTGGGGATGCCGGTGTGGATGTGGGCGGCGAATCCCGACGAGCACACCTTTGGTCCGGCGACGGCGTCCGCCAGCGCGGGCGGGATCTCCGTGACCGCGACGGCTCGGGTGCATCAGATCACCTGGGAAATGGGCGACGGGACCGAGGTCGTGTGCCGATCGGCGGGGAAGCCGTACCGGGCGAGCTTCGGCAGTCGGCAGTCCCCCGACTGCGGGCACGTCTACGAACGGACGAGCGGTCATGAGCCGGGCGGGCAGTACACCGTCACCGCGAGTTCGGACTGGGTCATCAACTGGGTGGGCGCCGGCCAAGCCGGGACGATCCGGCTGAACGGGCTGGTGCGTTCGGCGCAGATCACGATCGGGGAGGCGCAGGTCCTCGTGGAGTAGCGAAAACGGTACGGCGACGAGAGGTGGAGCATGACGAACACAGTTGCGCGAGACGACAGGTTGGTCGACCGCGGGTCGGCGCCCACGACGTCTCCTCTCGCGCCGCCTCCCAAGCTGCGCCGCCACCCGGCACTCGTCGCCGGCGCCGTCGCAGCGATCTGCCTTGGCGCGCTGCTCGGCGGCTGGGCCTGGACCTCGACCACGAACACCCAGGAGGTGCTCGCGGCGCGAGACACCATCCCTCGAGGAGCCATCATCGAGGCCGACGACCTCGAGCGCGTGCGCATCAATGCCGACCCGGCGCTCGCTCCGGTCGCTGCGTCCTCCTACGACGACATCGTCGGCCAGCGTGCGGCACTCGATATCGCCGCCGGCTCCTTGCTCACCGAGACCTCAACGTCCGACGAGTTGATTCCGCCCGACGGGATGTCGGTGGTCGGAGTCGCGCTCACACCGGCGCAGGCCCCTGGCCTACCCCTTCAGAGTGGCGACCGGGTGCGGGTCATAGCGACCCCCGGGGAGGGTGAGAACGCTCCAGCCGGCGCCCCAGTTTTCAGCGAGGCCGAAGTAGTCGGAAGCCATGTCGACGACGCCACCGGCGAGCTCGTTGTCGATCTGCTCGTCCCCCACGGCGACGCCTCCACCCTGGCAGCCCGCGTCGCGACAGGAAACGTCGCGCTGGTCCTGGATTCCGGTGAACGATGATGGCCGTCATCGCGTTGACGTCGGCCTCGGGCTCGCCCGGCGTCACGACGACTGCCGTTGGCTTGGCCCTCCTGTGGCCCCGTCCCGTCCTGCTCGTCGAGGCGGACCCCACCGGTGGATCCGGAATCCTCGCCGGCTACTTCCGCGGGGCTCGGGAGTACGACGCCGGGCTCATCGAGCTCGCGCTGTCGCCGGTTGACGTAGCCGAGGCTCTACCGAGCGTCGCGCGCACGATCGACGGCTCCAATGCGTCGTTCGTGGCCGGCGCCAGATCTCACGCCCAGGCCGCCGGATTGCGGGACCTGTGGGGACCGTTGGCCGATGCACTGGCTGATCTCGACAGGCAAGGGCAAGACGTGATCGTCGACGCAGGACGACTCGGACTGGTGGGGTCGCCCGAACCGCTCTTGGCGTCGGCTGATCTGACGGTGCTCATGACGCGCTCGTCACTTCCTGCGCTGGCGGCGGCGCGATCGTGGGCCGAGCGAGTCAGTCGTGACCGCGAGTGGCGTAGCCCGGCGGTCGTACTTGTCGGGGAGGGCCAGCCCTACCGGGCGCACGAGGTAGCCAAGGTGCTCGGGATTCCGGTCATCGCGGCGATGTCAGACGACCCCGAGGCGGCCGCGGTGTTTGCCCGAGGCACGGCGCCGACTCGGAGCTTCGACGCAGGGCCGCTCCTCCGCGGACTGCGAGCGACCATCGCCTCGATCCAAGCCCAGCTGGCGCGCAGCAGTGCCGCACTGCTCACGGAGGTCACGACGTGACCAATGGACGGTGGGAAGAGTGGAGCGACCTGACCACGCTGCCGCTCTTCGTCGACGCTCCGGAATCGTCTGGCTCCCGTAACGGGACAGGCCCGCCGAACGCCACCAGCGGCGCCCGGACCCTCGTCACGACCGAGGTCGACTGGCCGCTTGTCGCGACTCTGCGAGCGCAGGCCTCTGAGCAGCTCAGCCAGGCCGTCGCCGCCCAGCACGGGCGCCTCGACAAGGCCGCCCAAGAAGAGCTCGGCCGGTCGATCGTCCTGGACCTGATCGAGTCATCGATGGCGGAGGCGGTCAACGCCGGCGGAGCGGCGTGGAACCGCGCCGAGCAGGATGCGCTCGCCCGCGCCGTCTTCGACTCCCTGTTTCGCCTGGGTCGCCTGCAACCGCTTGTCGATGACGACCGCGTCGAGAACATCATCATCGCCGGCCACGACAAGGTGCGCCTCGAGCTCATCGACGGCTCGCTCACGCCTGGTCCCCCGGTGGCCGACTCCGACGACGAGCTGGTCGACTTCCTGGTCTTCCTCGCCTCCCGGAGCGAGGTCAACGCCCGCGGCTTCTCCGAGGCTCAGCCACGACTCCACATGCGTCTTGACGGCGGTGCGCGACTGGCGGCTGCAGCCTGGGTGACCCCGCGGCCGTCGGTGGTGATCCGCCGGCACCGGCTGATGGAGGTCACGCTTGACGACCTCGTCGACCGCGAAATGCTGTCGCCTGTCGCGGCTTCGTTCCTGCGCGCCGCCGTGCGAGCCCGCAAGTCCATCATTGTCTCCGGCTGTCAGGGCGCTGGGAAGACCACGCTGGTCCGCGCGCTGTGCGCTGAGATCGGTCCGCTTGAAGCTCTCGGCACCTTCGAGACCGAGTACGAGCTGCACCTGCACCAACTCGGTCGACACGAGATCGTGTTCGCGTGGGAGGCCCGCCCCGGTTCCGGCGAGCGGGCCGCCGACGGCACGCAGGCTGGCGAGTTCAGCCTCGACGAGGCGTTGGTGGACTCCTTCCGCTTCAATCTTTCTCGCCAGATCGTCGGCGAGGTCCGCGGTAAGGAGATCTGGGCGATGATCAAGGCGATGGAGTCCGGCACCGGCTCCATCTCCACAACGCACGCATCCGACGCGGTAGCCGCCGTTCGCAAACTGGTCACCTGCGCCATGGAGGCAGGCCCGCACATCACCCAGGGCTTGGCGACCAGCAAGCTCGCGGCCACTGTCGACTTGATCGTCCACCTCGACCTGGGCACGAAGGCGAGCGGCAGCACCTCCCAGCGGCACCGCCGAGTCGAGGAGATCGTTGCCCTCGCGCCGGGCGAGCGGGAGACCGGGTACGCGACGACCCACGTCTTTCGAACGGGTGGCGCCGACGTAGCGGTGCCGTCAGTGCTGCCTGACGATTACCGCTCACTCACCGCGCACGGCTTCGATCTCGCGGGCTACCTCACTTCGCAGGAGGTGCGGCAGTGACGATCGTCGTCCCGGCTTTCGCCGGTGCCTTGGTCGTCGCCGGCCTCATCGGCGCCGTCATTGGCCTGCGTCCAGCACCTACCTCCCCGTCGCCTCGCGAAAGGGCCGGCACGTTCGCGCGAGCCCAGGCCGTCTCGCGCCGTACCAAGGTGCTGGTCGTGGCCGGCCTCGGAGCCGGGCTGATCGCATGGCTTGCGACCGGCTGGATCCTCGCGGTGGTCCTAGTGCCGGTCGCCGCCGTAGGACTTCCCGTTCTGTTGTCGGCTCCCCCCGAGGCGACCCGCATCAAGCGGCTCGAGGCGATGGAGGAGTGGACGCGGGCGCTAGCCGGCGTGCTCACGGTCGGTGTCGGTCTTGAGCAGGCCCTGGTCGCGACCCTTCGATCGACCCCCGCCCCGATCGCCGGCGAGGTCGGCCGACTCGTCGCGCGGCTCCGCGCACGGTGGAGCACCGAGGACGCCTTGCGGGCTTTCGCCGATGAGTTGCACGACTCGACCGGTGACCTGGTTGCCGCCAACCTGATCCTCGGAGCCCGCCGGCGAGGGGCTGGCCTGGCGAACGTCCTCGAAGGGCTCGCGGAGTCGGTCGCGGCCGACGCACGAGCTCGACGGCAGGTCGAAGCGGATCGGGAGAAGCCTCGGTCGACCGCACGCTGGGTGACGCTCATAAGTGCGTCGGTCCTTGTGTTGCTCGCGTTGTCGGGGTCGTACGTCGAGCCGTACCGCACGCCGCTGGGACAGGTGATCCTGGTCGTACTCCTCGCCGCCTACATCTCCACCTTGGTGTGGATGCGGCAGATGGCAATCGGACGACCACTCCCCCGCTTCCTCGACACGGAGAGAGCCCGCGAGATGACCGGGCTCCAGCTGATGCTCGTCTCCGGCGGCCTGCTTGGCCTCGGCGCAGCCCTGCTTGCCATCCGGTTGGTCCCCGCCCAGCCCGACCTGGGCGACGTCCTCGCCCGGCTCACGCCATCGCGCACTAACAACACCGCGACGGTGCCCGCTGCGATGACCGGAAAGGAGAAGGTCGGCGTCTGGGCGATGCGGGCGCTGCCACCAGGTCTGTGGGTCCGCACCCCACACCGGGAGCTCGCCCTGCTGCGCATCCCGCTTGCGCGGTTCTACGGCGAGAAGCTCACATTCGCGGCGCTTGGCCTGGTGATCCCACCGCTCCTCAACTGGTTCTTCGGGCTGCTCGGCGTCGGGTTGCCGGTCGCCATCCCTGCAATCGCGTCGCTAGGGCTCGCAGCGGCGATGTTCTTCCTGCCCAACTTCAACGCCATCGGCGACGCGCGCGGAGCACGGATCGAGTTCGCTCGCGCTCTGGGCGCGTACATCGAGCTTGTCGCACTGGAGCGGAACAACGGCGCCGGCGTACGCCAGTCGATGGAAACCGCAGCCGAAATCGGCGACTCCTGGGTCTTCACCCGGTTGGGCGAGGAGCTCACACGATCCCGCTGGTCGGGAGTCCCGCCCTGGGACGCACTCCACGCGCTCGCCGAAGAGCTCGGGCTTCCGGAGCTCGATGACTTCGCCGACATCATGCGCCTCTCCGGCGAGGAAGGCGCCCGCGTCTACGCCACCCTGCGTGCCCGCTCCGCTGCTATGCGTACGGCGATGTTGAACGACGAGGTGGCCGAGGCCAACGCGATCGGGGAGCGAATGACCATCCCCGGATCGCTCCTCGGGGTGATCTTCATGGCGCTGCTCGTCGCTCCATCTCTGCTCCGAATGTTCACCAGCAGCTGACCCCGCTGAACGGCTCAACAATGGAAGGAACCATCATGATCCGACTGCTCACCTTGCTCCTGGCCGTGAAGCTGGCAATCGAGAACAGACTCCGTCGCAGCGAGCGCGGTTCCGTCACGACGGAGCACGTGCTGTGGGCGGTCGCGGTCATCGCAATCGTCGCAATCGTCGTCGCAGCGGTGAAGGCGTATGTCAAGACGCAGTCCGGCAACATCAAGTAGCCGCGGCCGCGGTGAGCGCGGCTCGGTGTCGCTCGAGCTCGCGATCCTGCTCCCCGCCGTGTTCGCCGTGATGTTCCTCGGGATGCAGGCCGCGCTCTACCACCACGCCCGGACCACCGCGATCGCTGCAGCTCAGGAGGGTGCCCGTGCTGCAGGCGCTGAGAACGGCCGAGCCGCTGATGGGACTTCCGCGGCGTCGGCGTTCCTGGACGAAGGCGGTGACGGTGTCCTGGAGGGTGCAAAGGCTTCTGCCGAGCGAACCGCGACGTCGGCGACCGTGACGGTCGAGGGCTTCAGCCTCAGTGTCATACCAGGGTGGAGGCCCGTCGTTCGCCAGAGCGCCACGGTGCCCGTCGAGAGACTCACCGAACCGTGACGCGGGACCGTGGGGAACGAGGATCTGCCTCGCTCGAGGCAGCAGTCGGCGTACCCGCATTCGTGCTGTTCATCGGCTTGATCATCTTCGGCGGCCGTACGGCGACCGCACACCAAGCACTTGAGTCGGCCGCCGCCGACGCTGCCCGCTCCGCGTCCCTGGAGCGCTCGGCCACGGAAGCCGAGGCAGCGGCCGAACAGGCGGCACGGTCGAGCCTCTCCAATCAGGACATCGATTGCTTGGCGGTCAACGTCGACGTGGACACCGACGGATTCAGCACCCGGGTCGGTCACGACTCCTCCGTTGACGTCATCGTCACCTGCCGCCTCGACCTGTCGGACCTCTCCATCCCCGGAGTGCCAGGAAGCCGGGTCCTGAGTGCGTCAACGAGCAGCCCTATCGACACCTGGCGGGAGAGGTCATGACGCCTACTCACGACGACCGCGGCTCGATCTCGATCTGGATAGCGCTCGCGAGCTTCGTCATGATCATGCTGGTCGGCCTCGCCGTCGACCTCGGCGGTCAGGTTCACGCCCAACAACAGGCACATGACCTCGCGGCCCAGGCCGCACGCGCTGGAGGCGAACAGGTCCAGGCAGCACCGGCAATCGAAGGCCGGTACCTCGCCATCGACACACGCGCCGCGCGCGCTGCAGCCGAGAGCTATCTCGACGCCGCAGGGGTGGACGGCACGGTGCACATCGTTGACGGTGACACCATCAGGGTCGCGGTCACCACCGACTACAAACCACGTTTCCTCTCGTTCCTCGGCAAGCGAATCCGCGTCACCGGCGAAGCGTCCGCGCGGCTGGTCCGCACGGCCGGAGGGACCGAGCAATGACCAACGCGCGATCGCGCACCGTCGGACTTGCGGCACTTCTCGTCCTGGCCGCGTTGATTGTCGGGTTCCCGGCCATTCTCCTGGCGATCGACGCCATCCCGACGCCTGACGACGTCAGTTGGTCGCGTCTGACGGGCCCGGACGACGGCACCCTCTCTGTGGCCGTTGTCGGCATAGTCGCCTGGCTGGCGTGGTTCGTGTTCACCGCATCCGTGACCGTCGAACTTGTCGCGCGCGTCCGCGGGATTCGACCGCCTCGCCTGCCCGGTCTCGCACTCCCCCAGCTGACGGCCGGCCGCCTTATCGCACTCGCCTCCCTCTTGTTCGTCGCGGTCCCCGCTGCTGCACACGCTGTGGGGTCGTCCCGCGCGGCTGCCGTCACCCCTGATTCGGCGACGTTGGAACCGCCCGCCCATGTCGAGCCGCAGGCCTCGACGGTGCGACCTCCACCCCTCGCACCGGAGGTGCAGCTGCGCGACGCTGGTTCAGAACCGTCGGCGCCGTACACGGTGAAGCGTGGGGACAGTCTCTGGAAGATCGCCGAGACCCACCTGGGGGACGGCCGGAGGTACGGCGAGCTCGTGGCGCTCAACTCTTCGGTCCTCGGCGGCCGGCCAGACTTCATCACTCCGGGCACGGTGCTCCGAGTTCCGGTCGAGCAGCGGCCTTCCGACGATGCACCCAACAACGGGTACCTCGTCCAACCTGGCGACACGTTGTCCGGAATTGCCGAAGAAGAACTCGGCGAGACAAGCCTCTATCCGCGGATCTACGAGGCATCGCGTGCAGCTGAACAGCCCGATGGCCACTACCTTGACGATCCCGATCTGATCCTCCCAGGCTGGCGGCTGACGATTCCTCATTCTGAAGAACCTCATACCGTCCACCGGCGGCCGAAGGTCAACCCGCCTCCTCCTCGGCGACCACACCACACGCCTGTCATCTCCGATCCAATAGAACCCCGTGAGGAAGCAGCGGACCCCGATCCGGTCCTGAAGCCTGACGTCGAGAACAACGCCGAGTCGGACGACGAAGGGTCGTCTCCTCCGACCTGGGCACTCCCCGGGCTGACGGGAGCGGGGGCGGCCCTTGCTGGCGCGCTGTTGCTGGTCTTGCGTCAGCACCGCCGCACGCAGATGCGCTACCGCCGACCCGGCAGGGTGATCGGCCCGCCGACGCCCGAACTCCGACCGGTTGAGAAGACCGCGTACCTGGTGGGGTCGGTCACCGCGCCGGCAATCTCCGCCCTCGACCTCGCACTCCGCGACCTCGCAGCCAGGTGTGCGAACCCCCCGCGCGTGCTCGTAGTCCGGCTCGACAAGGCGAGCATTGGCGTGCAACTCGCTCAGCCGGCCGACCTTCCGGCTCCGTGGACCGGCAGTGGCTGCAACTGGTCCGTCGAGACATCCGCGGACCCTTCCGGGGAACCCGATCAGATCGCGCCGTATCCGCTTCTCGTCAGTGTCGGCCAGGGCACTGACTCAGACCTCGTCCTGATCAACCTGGAGGAACTGGGGTCCGTCTCTCTCGCGGGAGAGACTGTCGCTGCCGAGGATCTCGGGCGCCACCTCGCCGCCGAGCTGGCCTTGAATCCTTGGTCCAGCCTTGTCGAGATCGACCTGCTCGGCATCGGCGCCGAGCTCGCATCCATCGACCCGGTTCGCATGCGTCATCACGACGCGAACGACACCGCGTTCGTTGAGCACGTTGCCACGGCAGTTGAGTCCGAATCCGGTGGTGACCCTGACCCCTACCGAGCCGTGTTGGCCACAGGCGAGCACGGTGGCGAGCCTCTCCGGCGGATCGTCAAAGCCATCGCCGAATGCCTAACGCGCTCGGGAGTCGTGATCTTGACGGTCAACAACGAACCCCAACCCGGTGACGAGGTCTTCCGACTGACGCCCGAGGGTCGCCTGGTCGTCGACGAACTCGAGCTCGACGTCAGGGCTGCCGGCCTGAGCTCCGCCGAGGCAGCGGCCTGCGCGGCAATCGTCGACCTCACCCGTGCGGCGGACGACCAAGCGGCACCACCGGTCCGGACTGCGAATGGCCAACAGTCGATGACCGACGTCGCCGGCGCCGCGCTACCAGAGAAGACCCACCCTCGACCAGACGGGCCAGCGGGACCAGCTTCGCTTCTTCCGCTCGCGACGGCCGACTACGTGGAGTCCGCGGCGACCACCACCGAGGACCTCGAGCAGCTCGCGCCCGTTGTGCCGCCATCAACCCGGGACGCACTCCGGGCAGCCGACGCCACGCTCGACGAGGACCTAGCCCTTTGGTCCAATCCCGACGCCCTCGTCCCGCGATTGACTTTGCTAGGTCCAGTCGACGCCCGCGCGTACGGCAACCCGCGCGCGGTCGCGAAGCGAAAGCCCTTCTATGTCGAGATGCTCGCGTACGTCGCGTTGCACCCGGGCGGCGTCTCCTCACGGGATTTGGCCGACGCGTTCGGACTGACCGTGCCGCGCGCTCGGACCGACATTGGCGTCGTCCGATCGTGGCTGGGCACCGATTCTCGGTCCGGCGAGCCGCACCTCCCGAGCGCGAACTCCGCAACCGTCAGCGGCAACGGCGCGCAGCGGTACCAGGTTCGAGGACTGCTCGTGGATGTCGACCTGTTCCGGAGGCTTCGCACTCGCGCACAGGCGAACGGATCAGACGGAATTGAGGACCTCAAGTGCGCTCTCGACTTGGTAGCCGGCGAGCCCTTCAGCCGCCTTCGCCCGGCGGGGTGGAGCTGGCTCCTCGACGGCGATCGACTTGACCACATCATGACCTGCGCCGTCGCGGACGTCGGCCACATCCTCACCACACACGCACTCGCATCCGACGACCTCGACCTCGCACGATGGTCGGCGGAGAAGAGCATCGCTGCTGCGCCGTACGACGACGTGTGTCGACTCGATCTGGTCAAGGTCGCCGCCGCAACCGGACATGTTGAACTCGCGCAGCGGCAGCTTGATGATGGGGTTCTCAACCGCAGTGACGATGGATTGGGACCGATCGACCTTCCGAATCGCACGGCAGACGTCGTCAACCGGGTTCGACGCGGCACAGGTCGCCGCGCAAACTGACGGGGCGGAAGCTGGACAACGTGCACGGAACAGGTGGCGAAGAGCGCCTGTCTGCCGCGGGCGGGTTCGAGCTCTATCACCAAATTTAGGTCGTAAACTAAGCGAATTACGGCTATTCGGTAACACGATGGCCCCGGGACTTCCCGGGGCCATCGCCCGCGTCGTCGCAGTCGCCTATCAGGTGCTGCGGTCTTCGCTCGCACCTGACTGCCTCGTGCCACCGCTGAGCGCCGCACCCATCAAGGCCCGGAGCCCCGCCGCGAGGAAGGCGGCTCACGTGAGCGGGTGCTCTGCCGCCGGTCAGCCGGTGAAGACGAGCTCGGCGCGGTCGCGGGCTTCGTGCAGGTCCCAGTACAGGGGGGCGATCTGGTCAGGCTCGGCAGAGGGGATGCCTTCCGGGCCCTCGTTGCCGATCCACACGCTGATCGCGACGTGGCCGGCATACACACCGGTGCCGGACAGCTCCTTGTTCAGGTTGAGGACCCAGTTGCGCAGGGCGGCGGCGGCCGCGTTGACGTTGCCCAGCATCGGGACGGGGTCGATAGAGCCACCACCTGTCGTGAACAACAGCGTCCCCGCCCCTGCCTCTCGCATCGCGGGCAGCACCACCTGGGCCGCATGCAGGGCGCCGTACAGGTAGTACTCGAGCTGCTGCTGCAGGTTCTCCACGGTCACCTCGGACGGCGCCGCCAGGGTGATGCCGGGCACAGGACTGTGCGGGGCCGGGGAGTACTCCAGGACATCGATGGCGCCGAAGCGCGACGTAGCGGCCTCCAGCGCGGCCGTCAACGAGGCCCGGTCCATCACGTCGGCGGCGAAGCCCTCGGCGGTGATCCCCTCAGCGGCGAGCTGGCGCGGCCAGCTCGTCGAGCTTGGCCTGGGTCCGGGAGATCAGCGCGACGTCGAAGCCGCGCAAGCCGAACGTACGGGCGATGGCCAGACCCATACCGGGGCCTGCGCCGATGATGGCGATGGTGGACATGATGAGTCTCTTCTCTCTGCAGTGTGATGGAGAAGGAGGATCAGGTGAGCGACGCCCACCGGTGATCCTTACTTCTTGTTCGTAACCACATCATGCGCGAGTATCGGAGGCGCTACAAAAGGCACATCCGTGTGCGTGACCGAAAGGACGGCAGCGATGGCGAACGAGGAAGACAGCGCGGACCTGGCGATGGCGGCGGCCACCGGGCCGTGCTCAAGGATCCCTGCCGACCGCATGCCCTTCGTCCGGCAGGTGCTGGATCGGGTCGGAGACAAGTGGAGCATGTTGATCATCGCCGCCCTGGCGAACGGGCCCGTGCGCTACACCGACCTGCAGCGCCAGATACCCGGCATCTCTCAGCGCATGCTGACCCACAACCTCCGGCTGCTGCACCAGGACGGCCTCATCACCCGCACCGCTTATGCGGAAGTCCCACCACGCGTGGAGTACGCACTCGCCCCGCCAGGAAACGGGCTGTACGACATCGTGATCCAACTCATCGGCTGGGCTGCCGACCACCACGACGAGATCCGAGCCCACCGAAACCTTGGCGACGCAACGTCCCGCACCGGCAAGCACTAATCGGCTGTAGAGGGCACGGGGCCCATCGGATCATCGGCCCTGTCCCTCGTCGCAAGACAATGCGCGACGACCGATGCCCGAGCGCGCCCGTGGTTGTGTCGCCGGCCTACCCGCGGAACGCCGCTGCTGCGGCGTCGACCGTTGCCAGGGCGTCCTCGACATCGTGGTCGCGGACGTGCTCCAGCACCTCCAGCGTGGCGGGTTCTTCGACGGCGAAGGTGCGGGTAAGCCGTCGCTCGAAGCCCGCCACAGTCAGGTTGGCATGGTCAGTTCAGCGCTACGTCGAGTGCGTGCGCCTCGATGCCGATCGCCTCGCCCACGGCAACGTTCGTCAGCCGGCCCGCGTGGGTGTTGAGCCCGAGCGCGAGCGAGCGGTCTTCGCGGCACGCCTGGGCCCAGCCTTTGTCGGCCAGCGCGACTGCGTACGGCAGCGTCGCGTTGGTCAGCGCGTAGGTCGAGGTGTTCGGCACCGCGCCGGGCATGTTGGCCACGCAGTAGAAGATCGAGTTGTGCACCGCGTACGTCGGGTCGGCGTGCGTAGTGGCGTGGGTGTCCTCGAAGCAGCCACCCTGGTCGACCGCGATGTCGACGAGCACCGACCCGGGCTTCATCTGCGCGACCAGGTCGTTGGAGACCAGTTTGGGCGCGGCCGCACCAGGGATCAGCACCGCACCGATGACCATGTCGGCCTCCATCACCTGCTGCTCGATCGCCAGCTTCGACGAGGCCAGTCCGTGCACCCGGTTGTTGTAGCGCCAGAACGACATCCGCAACTTGTCGAGATCGGTGTCGAGCATGGTCACGTCGGCGCCCATGCCCAGCGCGATGTTGGCCGCGTTCTGGCCCGACACGCCCGCGCCGATGATCACGACCTTGGCGTTCGCCACGCCACCGACACCGCCCATCAGCACCCCGCGGCCGCCCTGGGCCTTGAGCAGCGCGTGCGCACCGACCTGGGGCGCGAGGCAGCCCGCGACCTCCGACATCGGATAGAGCAGCGGCAGACCACCGGAGGGCAGCTGCACGGTCTCGTAGGCGATGCCGGTGACCTTCCGCTCCAAGAGCTCCTCGGTCAGCGGCTTGTCGGCAGCCAGGTGCAGGTAGGTGAACAGGGTCTGGCCCTCCCGCATCCGGCAGTACTCCTCGGCGACCGGCTCCTTAACCTTCAGGACCATCTCCGCGGTACCCCACACGTCCTCCGCGGTGTCGAGGATCTTCGCTCCGGCACCGAGGTACTCGGCGTCGGAGATAGACGAACCCACGCCCGCGCCAGTCTCGATCACGACCTCGTGGCTGTGGGCGACCAGCTCATGCACGCCGATCGGCGTGATCGCGACGCGGTACTCGTGGTTCTTGACTTCCTTGGGGATGCCGATGCGCATCAGCTTGCTCCGTATTCTTCGTCGGTGGTGGATGGTCAGAGGAGGGTGGCGGCCTCGGAGAGCACCGAGTCGAGGATCTGGTGGATCTCGTCGAAGTGCTCCTGGTCGCAGATCAGCGGCGGGGAGAGCTGGATGACCGGGTCGCCGCGGTCGTCGGCGCGGCAGTAGAGGCCGGCGTTGAAGAGGGCCTTGGACAAGAAGCCGTAGAGAATGCGCTCGCACTCGTCGTCGGAGAAGGACTCCTTTGTGGCCTTGTCCTTGACCAGCTCTATCCCGTAGAAGAAGCCGGCGCCGCGGACGTCGCCGACGATCGGGAGGTCCTTGAGCTTCTCCAGCGAGGAGAGGAAGGAGGCCTCGGTGGCGCGGACGTGCTCGAGCACGCCCTCCTTCTCGAACGCGTCTAGGTTCGCGAGCGCGACCGCGGTGGAGACCGGGTGGCCGCCGAAGGTGTAGCCGTGGGCGAACATGGCGCCGTCGCGGGAGAACGGCTCGAACAGCCGGTCGCTGGCGATCATCGCCCCGAGTGGGGAGTAGCCGGAGGTGAGGCCCTTGGCGGAGGTGATGATGTCGGGGTGGTAGCCGAAGCGGGTGGCGCCGAACATCTCGCCGAGGCGGCCGTAGGCGCAGATGACCTCGTCGGAGACTAGGAGTACGTCGTAGCGGTCGCAGATCTCGCGCACCCGGGCGAAGTAGCCCGGAGGCGGCGGGAAGCAGCCGCCGGCGTTCTGGACCGGCTCCAGGAAGACCGCGGCGACCGTGTCCGCGCCCTCGTTGAGAATGGCGACCTCGATCTGGTCGGCCGCCCAGCGCCCGAACGCCTCCCGATCGGAGCCGTCGAGCAGCCCGCCGGTGATCGAGTCGGCGCGATAGACGTTGGTGTTCGGCACTCGGAACGTTGATGGCACCAGCGGCTCGAACTGCTGCTTCAGCCCCGGCAGGCCGGTGATCGAGAGCGCGCCCTGGGTGGTGCCGTGGTAGGCGATCGCCCTGCTGATCACCTTGTGCTTCATCGGCTTGCCGGCGAGCTTGAAGTAGTTCTTCGCCAGCTTCCACGCGCTCTCGACCGCCTCGCCGCCACCGGACGTGAAGAACACGCGGTTCAGGTCACCCGGCGCGTGGGCGGCGATCCGCTCGGCGAGCTCGATTGCCGACGGGTGGGCGTAGGACCACAGCGGCATGAAGGCCAGTTCGCCCGCCTGCTTGGCCGCGGCCTCGACCAGGTCGGTGCGGCCGTGCCCCAACTGCGAGACGAACAGCCCGGCCAGGGCGTCGAGGTAGCGCTTGCCGTGAGCGTCGTAGATGTAGGCACCCTCGCCGCGCACGATGACCGGCACCTCGTGGTCGTCGTACATCGAGTGGCGGGTGAAGTGCATCCAGAGGTGGTCCTTGGCGGACTGCTGGAGGCGCGCCAGGTCGTGGGAAGGTGCGCGGGGGTTCATCGGTTCACTCCCCGCCGTTGATGCGGATGAGCTTCTTGTTGACGAACTCCTCGATTCCGGAGCGACCGAGCTCGCGGCCGAATCCGGATCGTTTGATCCCGCCGAACGGCAGCTCGGGTCCGTCCATCGAGACTCCGTTCACGAAGACCATTCCGGCATCGATCTGGTCGGCGACCCTGAGGGCCTGGGCCGGGTCGGTGGTGAACACGTAGGAGCCGAGTCCGTAGGGGGTGTCGTTCGCCATCGCCACGGCCTCCTCCTCGGAGGCCACCTTGAAGACCATCGCGGCCGGCCCGAACAGCTCCTCGTGGAACACGTCGTCCTCGGGGGCTACTCCGGTGATGACGCATGCCGGGAAGAAGGCGCCGTCCTGCTTCCCTGAGCGCGCAACCCTTGCACCCTGCTGTTCGGCACGGTCGATCTGGAGTCCGAGCCGCTCAGCGGCCGCCTGGGAGGACAGCGGCGCGAGGGTCTCTGCCTGCGCGAGAACAGCGGCGGTGAACGCTTCGACGAAGGCGTCGTAGAGGTCCTCGTGCACGATAAACCTCTTCGCCGCGTTGCAGGACTGGCCGGTGTTGTCCAGTCGAGCCGCGACCGCGGCCTCGACAATGCTGTCGAGGTCGTTAGTGGAGAGCAGAATAAAGGGGTCAGACCCGCCGAGCTCGAGGACGACCTTCTTCAGGTGACGTCCGGCGATCTCCGCCACGGCTGACCCTGCCCGCTCCGAGCCGGTCAATGACACACCGCCGACCCGGGGGTCGGCGATCATCTCTGCCACCTGCTCGTTCGACGCGTAGACGTTGACGTAGGCACCCTCGGGAAGACCAGCATCCCGGAACACCTGCTGGATGGCAGCCGCTGACTCCGGGCACTGCGGTGCGTGTTTGAGGATGATGGTGTTACCCACGCACAGATTCGGTGCTGCGAAGCGCGCGACCTGGTAGTACGGGAAGTTCCACGGCATGATGCCGAGCAGAACGCCGTACGGGCTGCGCCTGATGAGAGCGCTCCCCTCGCCGTCGAGCAGCTCGATCGGCTCGTCAGCGAGGAACTGCGCGGCGCGGTCGGCGTAGTAGCGGTAGATCTGGGCGCTGAAGTCAACCTCCGCGAGCGCTTGGACGAGGGGCTTGCCCATCTCGCGGACGACGATCGCCGCCAGCGTCTCCCGGCGTTCCTCGTGAAGCTCCGCCACCCGGCGGACGAGTGCTGTGCGCTCGGCGATGCCAGTGCTGCGGGCCCACGTTCGTGCGGTCTCCGAGGTCGCACGAAGGGCGTCGAGGATCTCGGGATCGGTAGCGGACGGATACGACCGCGCCCGCTCACCGGTCGCGGGGTCGATCACGGCGTAGACACTCATTCTCGTTCTCCTGTTGCGGGTGGGATGTACCGGTTGTCGAGGGGACCTGCGATCACCCGGGCGGTGGCCGGCTCCTCGGCAACGACGTCGGTGCTGAGGATTCGCTGCGTGGCCGCTGTCAAGAGTCGAATCCGAGCCCTACGCGGTCGAGCAGGCGAAGCCAGAGGTTGCGCCGACCGGTCCAGTCGGCGCTGGCGAGCGATCGGCGGGTGAGGTTGATGCCGAGCGACGCCAGTGGTTCCGGCGGGAACGGGACGGGCCGCTTGCGGACCATCTCCAGCTCGGTCCTTTCCGTCTTCTCGCCGGCAAGCAGATCGAGCAGCACATCCGCTGCGAACCTGGATGCTCCGACTCCGAGTCCGGTGAATCCGAGGGCGTAGGCGGTGTGTCCTCGGTGAGCGGTCCCGTAGAAGGCGCAAAGCGGGTTGAGGTGTCGATGACACCGGACCAGCGGTGGCTGAACCGGATGCCGTGCAGTTGGGGGAAGGTAGCGGCGAAGTTGCGGGCGAGCGTCGCGAAGGTCTCAGGTCGGTCGTAGTGCTCCGGGCGGATCGAGCGGCCGTAGTGGTAGATCGCGTCATAGCCGCCCCACAAGATCCGGCCGTCCGGAGTGATCCGGTAGTAGTGGAACTGGTTGCCGCTGTCAGCGACGCCGATCGCCGGATCCCAGCGCAGGGCGGCTAGCTGCGCATCGGTCAGCGGCTCGGTGGCCAGCACGTAGTCGAAGACCGGGACGGTCGACCAGCGCAGTCGTCGCAACGGGTTAGGGAAGGCGTTCGTGGCGAGCACGACCTGGCGCGCGCGCACGAGCCCGTGATCGGTGGCCGCCTCCACCCAGGCGCCACGCCGGCGGAGTCCGGTCAGCCGCGTCTGCTCGACGATCCGCACACCGCGCCGCTCCGCAGCATCCGCCAGACCCCACGCCAGCCGGGCAGGGTCCACGAGGGCGGTCTCGCGCGGCTGGTGGCGGCCGGCGAGGTAGGTCGGGGAGTCGACCATTCGCCGGACAGCGTCGGTGTCGAGGAAGCCCGGTTCCTCTGGGGAGAGTCCGTCGATCTCGTGGGGTCGGGTCGCCACCGCCAGGACTCCCCCGCGGACGAACCCGCATTCGATCTGGTACCGATGGACGGTCGCCTCGATCTCGTCGAGGTTCCGCAGGCCGAGCTCGCGGAGCCGGTCGTATTCCTCCGGCCAGCGAGACCTGCCGTTCTGTTCGCCGTGGGTGAGATTGGCCTCGCAGAACCCGCCGTTGCGGCCGGTGGCGTGCTCGGCGATCCGGTCCGCCTCGATCATGAGAACGCTTTTCGTCGGGTCGCGCTCCACCGCTCGGAGCGCGGTCCACAGCCCTGTGAAGCCGGCGCCGACGACGATCAGGTCGACCTCGGTCGGGCCGGTCAGGGAGGCACGTGCGGCAGGGCGGTCCGGGGTGTCCAGCCACAGCGGCGACCGACGGGCGCCGCTAAGGGCACCATCCGGCCAGGCACGGACCTTCTCGTCGCTGCCGCCGACGCTGTTGGTCATGAGGGTGCCTCGGTCTTGGGCTCGTACGTCTGCTGCGGATCCGGCGTGATCCGGGAATCGTGGGTCAGTCTGGAGTCAGACATTGCGAGGGAACCCCAGCTCGAGGCCGCCCTCTGGCCGGTTGGCTGGGTCGATCCACCGAGAGGTGACCACCTTGCCGCGGCTGAAGAAGTGGACACCCTCGGTGCCGTACGCGTGGGTGTCGCCGAACAGCGACCGCTTCCAGCCGCCGAAGGAGTAGTACGCCGCGGGCACCGGGATCGACACGTTCACGCCGATCATGCCGACCTGCAGATCCTCCTCGAACCGCTTCGCTGCACCGCCGTCGTTGGTGAACACCGCGGTGCCGTTGCCGTAGGGGTTGTCGTTTACGAGCGCCACGGCCTCGTCGTAGGTCTCGACCCGAACCACGCAGAGGACCGGGCCGAAGATCTCCTCCCGGTAGACCTCCATCGCGGGTGTGACGTGGTCGAAGAGGGTCGGCCCCAGCCAGAACCCGTCCGACGGCCCCTGCGGCCGGGCCGAGCGTCCATCGACCACGACCTTGGCACCGGCGTGCTCACCGGCGTCGATGAGCGCGGCGACCCGGTCGCGGTGGGCCGCGGTGACCAGCGGGCCCATGTCAGGCTCGCGCTCGCTGCTGGCACGCCCGTCGCCAGTGACGATGGTCCGGGTCCGGTCGGCCACACGCGCGACGAGCTCGTCAGCGATCCCACCCACCGCGACCAGCACGCTCACCGCCATGCACCGCTCACCCGCGCTGCCGTACCCGCCGTTGACCGCTGCGTCCGCGGCGATGTCGAGGTCGGCGTCGGGCAGCACGACCATGTGATTCTTCGCCCCACCCAGGGCCTGGACCCGCTTGCCGTTGCGCGACGCCTGCTCGTAGACGTACTGCGCGATCGGGGTGGACCCCACGAAGCTGATCGCTTGGACCACCGGGCTGTCCAGCAGGGCGTCCACCGCGACCTTGTCGCCCTGTAGCACGTTGAAGACACCGTCCGGCAGGCCGGCCTCTCGCCACAGCTCGGCCAACCACACCGCCGCGGTCGGGTCCTTCTCGCTCGGTTTCAGAACAACGGTGTTCCCCGCGGCGATCGCGATCGGGAAGAACCACATCGGCACCATTGCGGGAAAGTTGAACGGCGAGATGATGCCGACCACTCCAAGCGGGTCGCGCTTGGAATGCACATCCACGCCGGTGGACACGCGCTCGGAGTGACCGCCCTTGAGCAGGTGGGCCATGCCGCAGGCGAACTCGACTACCTCCAGCCCCCGGGCGATCTCTCCGAGGGCGTCGGAATGAACCTTGCCGTGTTCAGCGGTGATGATCGACGCGAGCTCGTTCTTACGCGCGTTCAGCAGCTCGCGGAACGCGAAGATCACCTTCGTCCGCTTGGCCAGCGAGGTGCGTCCCCAGTCTCTAGCAGCGGCGTCCGCCACAGCGATGACGTGGTCCGCGTCCTCCCGTGACGCGAGCGTCACTCGGGCGCTCACCTGGCCCGTGGCCGGATTGGTAACGTCGGACCAACGTTCGCTGGTGCCGTTGTATCGCTGACCGGCCGCGAAGTGGGCGATGATCGTGGTCAAGACGTTCTCCTAGTTTCCTTGGGGAGCTGCTTCTCCAGTTCGGCGAGCGTCCGGTAGCAGGCAATCACCTGACGCACCGAGGCGTTCGGCTCACGGCCCTCGCGGATCGCGTCGATGAACTCACGGTCCTGGAGCTCGATGCCGTCCATCGCAACGGCGACATCGCTGACGTCCACGGGTTCGTCCTTGCCGTTCAGCAGCTCGTCGTACCGGGCAATGTAGGTGCCGGAGTCGCCGATGTAGCGGAAGAAGGTGCCCAGGGGCCCGTCGTTGTTGAATGACAGCGACAGCGTGCAGATCGCACCGTTCTCGGCGCCCAACTGGATCGACATGTCCGTCGCTATGCCGAGCTCAGGATGGAGCGGTCCCTGCAGTGCATTCGCCTGCACGACCGGAGAACCGGTCTGGTATTCGAAGAGGTCGACCGTGTGCGCGGCGTGGTGCCACAGCAGGTGGTCCGTCCAGGACCGCGGCTGGCCCAGCGCATTGAGGTTGCTCCGCCGGAAGAAGTAGGTCTGGACATCCATCTGCTGGATGTGGAAGTCGCCCGCGCTGATCTTCTGATGGATCCACTGGTGGCTGGGATTGAATCGCCGTGTGTGGCCGACCATGGCCACCAGGCCGGTGCGTTCCTGTTCGGCCAGACATGCCTCGGCGTCGCCCAGCGAGTCCGCGAGCGGGATCTCCACCTGGACGTGCTTGCCGGCGCGCAGGCAGGCCAACGTCTGCTCGGCATGCATCGGGGTCGGGGTGGCGAGGATGACGGCGTCGACGTCGTCGGCGGACAGGACGTCATCCAGGGTCGCGGCGGCGCGACCGATTCGGTGCTCTTCAGCGAATCGTTGGGCGCTCTGAAGTGTGCTGCTGACGACGGCTGTCACATCGACGCCGTCGATCCGTCTGAGCGCGGCGGCATGCTTGGCGCCGAAAGCACCGCCTCCCGCAAGGGCGATGCGAAGCGTCTGGTCGTTCATGTTCACTCCTTCCTCGCGGGCGCGTCGGTCCGCGGCTGGTTCTCCAAGATGAGGTGGCCGACCGCGGTGTTGGACGCCGGCACGTGGTAGAAGCGGTGCTTGACCTCGACATCGCCCGCCCCATTGACGTCGCTGAGCGCCCCGCGGGCGATGAGCCACATCACGAGCTCGATGCCCTCCGAGCCGGCCTCCTCGACGTACTCGAGGTGGGGCACCTCGGCGAGCCCTGCTGGGTCCTCGATGAGCTTGTCGAGGAAGGCGTTGTCCCAGGCGCGGTTGATCAGACCGGCCCGGGGGCCTTGGAGCTGATGGCTCATCCCGCCCGTGCCCCAGACCTGGACCTTCAACGGCTTGTCGTAGGACTCGATGGCCCTCCGGAGCGCCTCGGCCGAGCTTGAAGCACCGCGCTCCCGAGGGGATGGGGTACTGGACGACGTTCACGTGGAACGGGATGACCCTGCACGGCCATTCGGCGACGTCGCCGAACATCAGCGACAACGGCACGGTCAGACCGTGATCGACCGCCATCTCGTTGACCAGGGTGAGGTCGAAGTCGTCTCGGATCAGCGAGTGAGCGATGTGCGCCGCGAGTTCGGGGTCGCCCTCGATACCTGGGACGGGACGAGGCCCGTACCCTTCGTCCGCCGCCGGGTACGCCGCCCCGGTGCCGAGCACGAAGGTCGGGATGAGCGACAGGTCGAACGCTGTCGCATGGTCGTTGTAGACCAGGAAGACGACATCGGGCACGTTGTCCCGCTCATACTCCTTGGCGAACTCGTAGCCCTCGAAGACCGGCCGCCAATAGGGCTCCTCGGTCTTGTGGTGGTCCATCGCCGCACCGATGGCCGGAACGTGCGAGGTGAACACCGCGCCCGTGATCATCGCGTGCTCCGCGGGCGGTTGCGAGGCGGCGTACGCCGCCTCGAGCACCGCGTGGTCGATCCGGTTGCCCTCGATGGGACGACCGCCGGAGACCATCATTGTCGCGGTACTCCTGCTCGGTCATCCCGGTCATCGATCCCGCCATCTGCTGGAACGACAGCCCAAGGACCGCGCCCCACTTGGCCAAGAAGTAGATGTTGCCGCCCTCACGCATCGCGGCGTTGAGGTCCCGATCGAGCAGCGCCTGCTTCTGGGCCTGGGTCAGCGGCCACGCATCCATGTAGGCGCGCTCGTCGGCGAGATAGGCCTCGCGGTTCTCCGCGGTCATGAAGGACATGCAGAACTGGTTGAGGTGATAGCCCTTCGCCGACTGCTCGGCATCGAAGATGGTCGTCCCCGGCACCAGCTTGTACGTCTTGTCCAGGGTCATGGTCGCGCTCGCCCTTCTCTCGCACCTGCGTCGGATGCGTCGCCCCAGTAGAGGCGCATCGGGTTGTCGACGAGCAGCCGCCGCTGCAGGTCGGGTGTCGGCGCGATGTGCGGGATCTGCTCGACCAGCAGCCCGTCGTCAGGCATGTGGTCCGTGAGGTTCGGGTGGGGCCAATCGGTGCCCCACAGCACTCGATCCGGAAACTCCTCGACCACTCGGCGGGCGAAGGGCACGACATCGCGGTAGGGCGCCCGCTCGCCGTTGAGTGCCGGCGGGCCGGTGACCGACAGCCGCTCCGGGCAGCTGACCTTCGTCCAGATGTCCGGCCGTCCGCGCACGAAGTCGAGGAACGCCTCGAACTCTGGACCGTGCGGGCGCTTCGTGACATCTGGGCGACCCATATGATCGACCACGAGGGGCACCGGGATCGTGAGGAGGAAGTCGCGAAGCTCAGCGAGATCCGCGGCCTCAAAGTAGACCAGCACGTGCCATCCGTACGGCGCGATCCGGTCCACGACGTCCCGGAGCTCCGCTTGCGGCGTGACATCGACCAGACGTTTGACGAAGTTGAATCGCACTCCTCGCACGCCCGCTGCGTGAAGGTCGTCAAGCTCGTCGGCGGAGACACCGGCTCGTACCGTCGCGACCCCGCGGGAGCGTCCGCCGGAGGCACGCAGCGCGTCGACCATCGCGCTGTTGTCGGCGCCGTGGCAGGTGGCCTGCACGATGACGTTGCGGGCGAACCCGAGATGGTCGCGCAGCGCGAAGAGCTGATCCTTCGACGCGTCGCACGGTGTGTACTTCCGCTCCGGGGCGTAGGGGAAGTGCGAGCCCGGACCGAACACATGGCAGTGTGCGTCGACGGACCCGTCGGGCGCTTGGAACTCGGGACGGCTGGGTGTTTCGCACCAGTCCAGCCAGCCCGGGCTTCTGTCGTATGTCGTCGTCATGGTGCCCGGTCCTCGTAGCGAAGCCCGAGCGCGGCGAGAGGTTCGCGCATGCCGTAGATGTCGAGTCCGAGCTCGCCAGCCCGGAACCGTGCGCGCTTGGACTCCTCGCTCGCTTCCCGCTTCGCCGAAGCGTCGGCTACTTCCCGGGCCAGCTCCTGTGGAACGACGACCACCCCGTCGATGTCGGCCATGACGACGTCGCCGGGGCGGACCAGGGCATTGGCGCAGACGACCGGGATGTTGACCGAGCCGAGCGTGGCTTTGACCGTGCCTTTGGCGTTGATCGCGCGGGAGAACACTGGGAAGTCGATCTTTTCCAGGTCTGTCACGTCGCGGACGCCGCCGTCGATGACCAGTCCGCGGGCCCCGCGGGCGCGGAACGACGTGGCGAGCAGCTCTCCGAAGAAGCCGTCCTCGCTCTCGGTGGTGCAGGCGGCGACGACGATGTCGCCTTCGCGGACCTGCTCCGCCGCGACGTGCAGCATCCAGTTGTCGCCGGGTTGGAGGAGCACGGTCACGGCCGGGCCGCAGAGCCGAGCCGTCGGGTAGACCGGTCGCAGGTAAGGCCGCATCAGTCCGACGCGTCCCATGGCCTCGTGAACGGTAGCGACACCGTACGTCGAGAGCGCGGCGACCACGTCGGAGGCAGGCCGGCTGATTCCGGTGTGTACGACACCGAGCTGTGTGGGGTCCAAGGACTCTTCCTCTCGGTTCAGTCGCCGCTGGCGGCGAGGCGGGCAGCGAGGCGTGGGTAGACGCGGAGGGCGTTTCCGGAGTGGACGGCGTCCCGCTCTTCGTCGGAGAGGTTCGGTGTCAGGGCCACGTAGCGCAGGGTGTCGTCGAAGTGGTGGCCGGTGTCCGGATCGATGTCGCGGACCGCGCCGATCATCTCGCTGGCGAAGAGGATCGAGTCGGCTCGGGATCACCGAGGTGAGGAGGTCGATACCCGCTGGTGGTAGACGCAGGTGTCGAAGAAGACGTTGTCCAGGAGCACCTGGGGGTCGGGCTTGCCGAGCGCCATCGCCAAGCCGCGGAACCGGCCCCAGTGGTAGGGCACTGCGCCGCCACCGTGCGGGATCACCAACCGAAGCGTCGGGAAGTCGGCGAACAAATCGCCTTGCACGAGCTGCATGAACGCGGACGTGTCGGCGTTGAGGTAGTGCGCGCCGGTGGTATGGAAGGCCGGGTTGCAAGAGGTGCTGACGTGGATCATCGCTGGCACGTCGTACTCGACCAGTGCCTCGTAGATCGGGTACCAGCTGCGGTCGGTCAGCGGCGGCGCCGTCCACCGTCCGCCGGACGGGTCCGGGTTGAGATTGACCGTCGACCGCATCTAGCTGCTCCACGGCACGCCGCAGCTCCGGCAAGCAGGTCGCCGGATCGACGCCAGGCGACTGCGGGCAGCATCGCCCCCATCGCGAAGCGGTCGGGGAACAGCGTGCTCACCCGGTGCACCAGGTCGTTGCAGATCTGCGCCCAGGTCGAGGACACCTGGAAGTCGCCGATGTGGTGCGCCATGAAGCTGGCGCGCGGGGAGAAGATCGTCAGGTCGGTGCCGCGCTCGTCCATGCAGGCGCAGCTGGTTGTCCTCGATCGCTTCGCGTAGGTCGGCATCGGTGATGACCAGGCCGGACGGGTCCGGCGAGCTCGCAGGGCCTCCGACGGAGGCGATCTGGCGCTCGCGCCAAGCGGCCAGTTGGCAGCGGCGCGGTGGTGAAGTGGCCGTGGCAGTCGATGATCATCTGGCTTGCCGATCGGTCGCGGAAGTGGGCCATCCGGTGTACTGCTCGGCCAGGTAGGCGCGGCCGGCGTGGGTGCTGACGATGTTGTCGAGCTCTCCGAGCTGCCGCCGCAGGTCGAAGGCCGAACCGTCGGGCGCGGTGTGGAGGAGCTGCGTCATCCAGTACGAGAAGTTCTGGGCCCGCCACACCCGGCGCAACGCCCTGGGCTGGTATTCGTCCAGAGCGGTATCTGCTTCGTCTGCCATGGCGCGAGTGATCACGTCGGCAAGCACGGCGGCGTCGTGGAGCGCAAGGTTGAGTCCCCGGGCTCCGGTGGGCGGCACCGTGTGGGCGGCATCTCCGGCGAGCAGCATCGACCCCCAACGCATCGGCTCCTGGACGAAGGAGCGGAATCGGAGCACGGTCTTCTCGATGACCGGCCCTTCTGACAGCACGTGCCCGTCCTCGCCTGCGAACCGGCTCTGCAGGGCCTCCCAGACCCGGTCGTCGGACCAGGCTTCGGGATCGGCGGTCGGGTCGCACTGGAAGTACATCCGCTGCACCGTCTCGGTGCGCTGGCTGATGAGGGCGAACCCGTGCTGGGAGTGCGCGTAGACGAGCTCCGGGGCGCTTTTTGGGGCCGCGGCCAGGATGCCGAACCATGCGAACGGGTACTCCTTGAAGAACTGCCTGCGAGAGATGTCCGGCACAAGGTTCCGGCACTGGCTCCGCGAGCCGTCCGCTCCCACCACGTACCTCGCGCGAAGCTCGTGCCGGGTGCCGTCGGGGGCGCGCCAGCGCACCTTCGGCTTGTCCGTGCCCACGTCGAGCACCTCGGGGTCCGAGATCCCGAAGTGCACCACCCCGCCGTCTCGTGCGCGAGCGTCGGCGAGATCGATGAAGACGTCGGTCTGGGGGTAGAGCCACACTGATTCGCCGACGAGCGCTTGGAAGTCGATGCGGTGTCCGCGGCCGCCGAATCGCAGCTCGATGCCGTTGTGCTGGTCACCTTCGCGGAGAATCCTGTCCGAGACGCCGGTCTCGACCAGCGCCCGAGCCACCTGCGCTTCGAGGATGCCGGCGCGCTGCGTCGTCTCGATCTGCTGCCGGGTCCGGGTGTCGATCGCGACGGCCTCGATCCCTGCCCGTCCCAGGAGGTGGGCCAGCATGAGACCAGCGGGTCCGCCGCCGACGATCGCGACTGGGACGTCGCAGATCGTGTCGACGTCGGTCGGTCGACCGGGTGCCGCCATAGCTCCTCCTGGGTCAGGAGTGCCACGCTGACAGCGGTCGCTAGGGGCTGTCTGCGGCTTTTCCGTCAGACGGAAATATCACTCGTTTCCGAAGTAGCCCACCCGACGACCTAGTTCGGCTGATATCCCTCGGGCGGCGTCGAGGCACAGGTGACGGAGACTGCGTGCTCGCCGCACATTGGTGGCAGCGATGACGATGCCGAGCGCTGCGTAGACCGGTCCGCCGTCGCCGATACGCACCGGCGCGGCGACGGCGACCGTCGTCTCGGAGAGCTGCCGGTCGCTCACGATCGTCTGCTCGCGGCGGATCCGGCTCAACTGCGCACGCAGCGTTCGGCTGTCGGTCACTGTGTGCGGGGTGGCGGCGAGCAATGGTCCTTCCAGCACGGCTTCCTGAATCTCAGAGGGCGCGTGGGCAAGGAGAATCCGGCCCATCCCCGTGACGGCGAGGGGGAAGCGGGAGCCGACCATGGTGACGAGCTCGACTGATCGGTGGCCGGCGATCCGCTCCACGAAGACGAGTTCGGTGCCCTCGCGGACACCGAGCTGGATGTTCTCGTGGGTCACCTCGTAGAGGTCCTGCATGAAGGGCAGAGCGACATCGCGAAGGATCTGGCCGCGAGGGCAGACGGATCCCACCTCCCAGAGCCTCAGGCCGACGTGCCAGGTGCCGCCGACGCTTCGCTCGAGCGCTCCCCACTGCGCTAGTTCGCTCACCACCCGATGCGCGGTGCTGATGCGAAGCCCGGCCCGATGGGCGATCTGGGAGAGGGTCTGGCTCTGTCGGTCCCGAGTGAACGTGCCCAGTACGGCAAGGACCTTGCCCGCAGCCGACGTCTGGAGAGTGCTGGGGGTGACCATGATCGACAGTGTGGCAGCGCGGGCCGACCCTGTGCCCCTAGTGTTTCTGCCCGTGGCAGAGGGAATCCGTGGCATTTCGTCGATGGCGACCAGTCACCTGCTGACCGATCTGGCTGACATGCTCCGCGCTCACCACGGCACGGCGGTCGAGTTCCGATCGGCCGGCGGCGTGGAGGTGGCCGGTTGGGTCCGCGACGGTGTCGATGCCGATCTGGTCGTGCTCGGGGCCAGCACTATGAACGCGCTCGGTACCGACGGTCTCCTTGTGCCGGGGACGCTGCGCGCAATGTATGTCTCCGACGTCGTTGCGGCCGTGCCGGCCACCTCAACACCTCCTCCCTTGGAGTCTGAGGTCGACCTGAGGTCCCTGTTGGAGTCCGCCGTGCGGATCGCCTACTCGACCGGGCCGAGCGGGACTGCTCTGCTGGAGCTCGTGGAGCGTTGGAGGCTGGCGACGACCGTCGGCGACCGTTTGGTCCAGGCAGCGCCGGGTGTGCCGGTGGGCTCGCTCCTTGCCAATGGGGAAGCCGACCTCGGGTTCCAGCAGCGCAGTGAGCTTGCGGGCTTGCCCGGCGTAGCCGTCCTCGGGCCGCTCCCGGGCGGCGCGGCGATCCGATCAACATTCGCCGGTGCCGTGCTGACCACGTCGCCGCGTCACGACTCTGCAGCGCGCGCTTTGGATCTCCTTTGCGCGGAGGCGGTCTCGTCGAAGGTGCGGGAACACGGGATGGAACTGGCTCGCCACAACCCCGGGTAGTCGGGGACCGCAATCGCCTCTTACAGTCGAAGGAGCTGCCGCGCGTTCTCCTTCAGGATGAGCGGGACGGCATCCTCTCGCACCCCCAACTCCGCGAACGATGCCATCCAGCGATCCGGGGTGATCACCGGGAAGTCGCTCCCGAACAGCGCCTTGGTCCGCAGCAGTGTCGAAAGTTGCCGCGTCAGCTGGGGCGGGAAGTACTTCGGTAGCCACCCCGACAGATCGACGAAAACGTTGGCCTTGTGGGTCGCGATCGAGATTGCGCTGTCAGCCCACGGCACCGCCGGGTGGGCAAGGATGATCTGCAGGGTTGGGAAGTCCGCCGCGACGTCATCGACGAGCATGGGGTCGGAGTAGCGCAGCTTGATGCCGCGGCCCCCGGGCAAGCCGGCGCCGATCCCGGTCTGTCCGGAGTGGAACAGCACGACTGCCCCGAGCTCGGCCATCGCCTCGTACAACGGATAGTACGTGCGGTCGTTAGGCTCGAAGCCCTGCAGGCTCGGGTGCAGCTTCAGGCCGCGGGCTCCGTACTGCCCGATGAGGCGACGAGCCCGACGCACCGCTTCCGCACCCTGGTGGGGGTCGACTGACGCGAAGGGGATCAGCACGTCGTTGTTGCGTGCGGCGCCTTCGGCGATCTCTTCGCTCGAGAGCGCCGGGTGACCGGTCACGGTGGTCGCGTCGACGGTGAAGACGACCGCAGCCATGGACCGTGCGCGGTAGTGCTCCGCGATCTGGTCAAGTGTGGGTGTGCGGAGCTGGTCGGCCTTGAAGTAGGCCGCTGAGGCCTGCATGAGCTCCTGGTCGAGCGAGTGGTGGCCGTGGCCGTCAGCCTCCACGTGTGTGTGCACATCGATGGCGACCAAGGCGTCCACGTCGATGGCGGGTCGGTAGGTCGTCGGCATGTTCTCGTCCTCTGGGTCAGGGTCGGATACTTCGCAGGTTCCGCGTGGAGGTCTCACGGCAGCTCAGGAGCGGCCGCCTTGGCGGCGAGGAGATCCACGAGCAACTGGTCGCGACGTACGGCGAGCGCGGTCTCGTCGATGCCGGCAAGCTCGTCGGCGACACCTGCCACGAGCTGCGCGGCGAGCTGCGGGGTCAGCTGCACATCGCGAAGATCGTCCATCCATTCCTGCGCGGGCGGGCCGAGGTGCTCCAAGACGTGCGCGAGGCCGGCGCTACCGCCCGAGAGGTGTTGGTTGACCAGCGGCCCGAGGAGCGCCCAGCGCAGACCCGGGCCGTGGGCGATCGCGGCGTCGATGTCAGAGACACTGGCGATGCCTCGCTCGACGAGTGAGTATGCCTCGCGCCACAGTGCCGCCTGGAGCCGGTTGGCGAGGTGCCCAGGCACTTCGTGGCGTAGGTGGATGGGGCGCTTCCCCAACGACCGGTACAGGGCGAGGCCCCGGGCGATGGTCTCAGGTGAGGTGGAGGCGGTTCCGACGACCTCCACGAGGGGGACGAGGTGTACAGGGTTGAACGGGTGACCGACGATCACGCGTTCGGGGTGCCGGGGGCACCACGACGCGAGGCGGCTTGGCAGGAGTCCGGAGGTGCTGCTGGCGATCACGACCTCGGGATCGAGGAGGTCATCGAGCTCGGCGAGCATGGCGGCCTTGATCTCGGAGCGTTCGGGACCGCTCTCCTGGACCCAGGTAGGGCCTACCGCCGCGAAGGCCTCTGCAGGTGAGCTGTAGACCGTGAGCCGGTCCACCCAGTCGTGCGCGAGTCCCGTCAGGCCCATCTGCAACAGTGCGGGTGCGGCCTGCTCCGCGAGGTCGTGCACGAGGTCTGGGGTACGAGGATCGGGATCGACGACAGCGACGCTTCGCCCGTGAGCCAGCATCTGCACCGCCCACCCGCCGCCGATGACGCCGGCACCGATCAAGACGACACGCTCGCCGTCATCAACGGTCGCGTCGCTCGGGGGCGGGATCGTCATTGCGAGGTGCGCGTGGTCTGGGCAGCGGCGGCGTGCTCGCGGGCGTACTCGATGAATGGCTCGAGGACCGCCGGGTCGGGCAGGACGTCGGGAGACAGCACACTCGCCGGCGGTTCCCCGACCAGTATTCGCTTGATCGGGACCTCGAGCTTCTTGCCGGTGCGGTTGACCGGGATGGCGGGCACGACGACAACCTGGTCGGGGACATGGCGAGGGGAGAGAGCGTCGCGCAGCACACCGGCGACGCGGCCGTCGAACTCATCGTCGACGGGCAAGTCTCCGCGCAGGGCGACGAACAGGATCAGCGTCCCCATTCCGCCTGCGCTGTCCTCGAGGTGCACGACCAACGACTCGGCGATCTCGGGGACACCCACCAGGACGTCGTAGAACTCCGCGGTGCCGAGTCGCACGCCGCCACGGTTCAAGGTGGCGTCGGAGCGGCCGATCACCTGGCAGCTGCCGACCTCGCTGAAGCGGACCCAGTCCCCGTGTCGCCATATGCCGGGGAAGTGCTCGAAGTACGAGGCCAAGTAACGCGATCCGTCCAGGTCCCCCCAGAGCCCAACCGGCATGGATGGCATGGGCTCGGTGATGACCAACTCACCTCGTTGGCCGACCACCGGACGTCCGGTGTCGTCCCAGGCGGCGACAGCGGCGCCGAGACAAGGTCCGGAGATCTCCCCCACCCACACCGGCTGCAGACGGCTACCTTGGAGAATGCCGGTGCAGACGTCGGTACCGCCGCTACCGACGTTGAGCAGAACATCGGGCCCGAACTGCTCGGTGATCCAGCGGTAGCCCTCGGCAGCCAGTGGGCTGCCGGCCACCCCGATCTCCCGCAGCCGGTGCAGCCCGGCCCGGGCGCGTAGGTCGTGGCCCTCCGCGCAGGTTGCCATGATCAGCCCGGGACTGGCGCCCATGACGGTGGCTCCCACCTCCTCGGCCAGCTGCCACTGGCTCAACGTGTCGGGCCACATGGGGTTGCCGTCGAAGGTGACGATTTCGGCACCCACCAGGAGGCCCCCGGCGAGCATGTTCCACATCATCCAGGCAGTCGTGGAGAACCAGATCAAGGTGTCCCCGGGGCCGAGGTCCCAGCTCAGGGCGTGGTTCTTCAGGTGTTCGAGCAGCAAGCCTCCGTGGCAGTGCACGATGGCTTTCGGCCGCCCGGTGGTGCCGGAGGAGAACAGCACGCACATCGGATGGTCAAATGGCACCTGCTCGAACTCGAGCGGTCCGGATTCCGCGAGCAGGTCCGCCCAGCTCACCGAGTCCTCCGGCGCCGCCGCCCAAGTAGGGCACGTGCACCGTGGCTCGGAGCGTGGGGAGCGCC
Source organism: uncultured Actinomycetota bacterium (assembly GCA_963846535.1). Taxonomy (GTDB): domain Bacteria; phylum Actinomycetota; class Actinomycetes; order Propionibacteriales; family Nocardioidaceae; genus Nocardioides. The sequence goes on along the minus strand of CAWJWK010000007.1, from coordinate 673,318 downwards.
TCGCGGATCTCGGCGACCTGCTGCTCACGCAAGATCGGCTTGGTGCCGTACTGGTAGCCAGTGACTGTGAGCAGCACGGTCGGTTCGATCTGCGCGAACCGCTCGATGACGCTGTGCGCCCCGAACTCAGGCGCGCAGCTTGCCCAGACTGCGCCCAGGCTGAGGGTGGCCAAGTACGCGACGACGGTCTCGGGGATGTTGGGCAGATATGCGACGACCCGGTCACCACGACCCACACCGAGGCGCCGTAGCCCCGCTCGGACGCGGGCGACGGCCTCTGCCAACTCGGCATGGGTCAGACGAACCTCCGCCGCGAGTCTGGGACCGGCCGATGATCGCCGTGCGGGTCGGGTCGGCAGCGGACCCGAACATGTGCTCGGCGTAGTTCATGCGCGCCCCGGGGAACCACTGCGCCCCTGGCATGACGCGGGAGGCGAGCACGCAGTCGTAGTCGGCGCTGCTGCGAACTCCGAAGTAGTCCCATACCGCCTGCCAGAAATCCTCCAACGAGGTCGTCGACCATCTCCAGAGCTCGTCGTACCCTCCGACGTCGACCCGACCGTCCGACGCGAGCCATCTCGACGAAGTCCGCAAGCCGGGAGGAGCCGTCGATCCCCTCGGCAGCACGTGCAAGTGCCGGACTTTCCGGCGCTCTCGCCGTCCGCGGTCACTTCTTCTCTCCCGTCGGCCGGCGAGAAAGGCGATCATTCGATCCTTCGCGTCGTCACTGCCTTGAGCCACGGCGGCCATGAGCGACTCCATCAGGTACGCCGAGGCGGTCGGCGACTCGACGATCCGGGGTAGGGCATGCAGGACAGCGAAGTTGGTGATAGGGGCGTTGGTCGCGATCCGGGCCGCCAGCTCGATTGCCTTGCCCAACCCTTGGCCCGCTTCGGTGAGGTAGGTCGAGATGCCCAGCTGTTGCGCCTCGACCGCGTTCAGGCGACGTCCAGTGAGCATGAGGTCAGCCATCCGATGCACGCCGACGATCCGCGGGAGCCGCACCGAGGCTCCGCCACCGACGAACAACCCGTGCTGCCCTTCCGGCAGTGCGTAGAAGGCCGTCTCGTCGGCGACCCGCACGTGTGCAGCCGAGAGCGAGCTCGAGCCCGCCGCCGATCACCGCTCCGTGCAACGCGGCCACGACCGGCAGCTCGCCCCCCTCGATGGAGGCGAATGCGCGGTGCCACATCATCGAATGCCGCACGCCCTCGAACGTCGACGTCTGGGACAGCTCACCCGAGGTCGAGCCCCGCGCAGAAGTGAGGCCCGTCTCCGGTGAGAACGGCGGCGCGTGCCCACGAAGGTGGGGCGCCGAAGAAGGAGCCGAGGCCGCGCACCGTGTCGTCATCAAGGGCGTTGCGCTTGTGCGGTCGCGCAACCCGAACGACTGCCACTCCCCCCTCGCGGTCCACGGTCAAGCTCGGCGGAAGCCCCACCGGCTGGTCCGGCGGGAGACCAGGAGAGGTGACGCTCGCGACGTCCGGCTGGCTCATACGCGGGTCCTTTGTGTAGTAATCGATATACAACCACATACTATAGACCGGCGCAGTGCGGGTTGGGAAGAGGGTTCTTGCGGCGCCGTGCACCCGATCGCGCGGGCAAGCGAAGGTGCGGGCAAGCGAAGGTGCGGAGCGTCGTATAGTATTCGCTTTACAACGCTGTCCGAACTCAATGCTGAGGAGTGCTGCCGTGCCCCGCCACGTCGACCCCGCCCAGCGTCGTCGCGAGATCACCGTCGCGGCCGTCCGGATCCTGGCGCGAAGTGGACCGAGGAGCCTCACCCTGAAGAGCCTGGCAGAGGAGCTTGGCGGCTCCATCACGTTGGTGACGCACTTCTTCTCCAACCGCGAGGACCTGTTCTCGGCAGTCGTGCAGGAGCTGACGGAAGGCTACGACCACGAGCTCGCGGAGATGGAGGCCGGCGCGAGCCCGGTCGAGCGGCTGCGGATCCTGCTGCAGTGGATGGTGCCGCGGATGCCGAAGGGATCGAGGCCGAGGCCGGTCGCGTCGCCCTCATCCCCCACCGAGGGGACCACGAAAGCATCGACAACTTCTTCAAGGTCATGGAGGCACGGATGCGCAGTCTGATCCGCGGGCACCTGGCGGACATCGGCATCGACACCGACCTTGACTTCGCGACGTCCTTCCTGCGGGCGACCACCAACGGCGTGACGCTCAGCGCGATCGAGCATCCGGACCTGTGGCCGAACGAGCTCCAGAAGCGCGTGCTCGACACCGCGCTCAGCGCTCTGGGCATAGATCACGACGAGGTTGTCGCCAGATGATCCCCCGGCGGTCCCCGTCCGGCGGATGAGGACACTCATGGTTCGGTGTTAGTCCCCCACCGTCCACAGGACTCGCCACTCCGCGACCATCCCGGGTTTGTCGCGGCCCTCGACCTCGATGGTGCAGCGGAGCAGGACGAGCGAGTCCTCTCCGCGCGGGGTGACTTCGGCGATCGAGCCGGCGACGCGGATCTTGTCGTGGACCGTGACGGGGCTGACGAAGCGCACCTTGTCCAGCCCATAGTTCCAGCCCGTCCAGCCTGGGTGGTCGACGTGCAGGACCTCGTTCGTCAGGTGATCCAGGAGTGCGAGGAGGTGGAAGCCCTCGATCAATCCATCGGGGAAGTTGGTGCCGGTCAGCTCGACTGGATTCGCATCGACGTAGGTGGCGCGGTCGAACATCGGGAGGCGGTCCTCCTCGACGCTGAACCAGGGGCCTACGAACTCGGCCCCGGCGCTGTTAGGAAGGTCTTCCCACTTGAGCGCGACGCTGGTTGTCACTGCTGTTCCTTCCTCACCAGAAGTGCGTCGACGATGCGGACCCGGCCTGTGCCGGGCTCGACCAGGACGGGGTTGAGGTCAGCCTCGACCATGAGGTCGCCCAGGTCGGCTGCAAGCCACGAGAGGCGGCAGACCAAGTCCGCCAAGGGTCCGGAGTCAGTCGCAGGGATGAGGCCGCGGTAGCCGTCGAGGACTTTGCCGAGGGCAGTCGTTGCGATGACCTCCTTGATTGTCTCGGGATCGACCGGGCAGGTGGTTACCGCGGCGTCGTCCAGGAGCTCGACCAGGACGCCTCCCGAGCCGAGCGCGACGGTGGCCCCGAGTACCGGGTCCGAGATGTAGCCGGCGAAGGCCTCGACAGCGTCGACAACTTGTTCCTGAACCTCGAAGCCGGTCAGGGCGGCGTCCGGGCACGCGGCACCGACGGTCGCCACCATCCCTGTTGCTGCCGCGGCGAGCTCGGCTGCATCGCCGATGCCGACGACGACGCCGCCGACATCAGAGCGGTGGGCGATGTCGGGCGAGTCGATCTTGAGCACGACCGGGTATCCAATCTCGTTCGCGGCGGCGACGGCCGCGCCGATGTCGGCGGACGAGGCGCTGGCGACGAATGAGATCCCGTAGCGCTTCAGGACCTCGCGTGTCAGGTCGGCCGAGACGACGACGGCCGCGGCGATCCTGGACCGCAGCGTCGCAACCTGGTCTACCGACGGCAGGCTCTGCGGGCCGCGAAGTGGTGGCGCGCCGCCCGGCATTGCCGCTAGCGACCTTGGTCGCCACGAGAGCGTTTCGTACCCCGCGCAGCGCCGGGAGCTGACCATCGAGAAGCGCGCGGGTTCGCTCGTGAATATTGACCGAAGAACTGGAGACGACGAAGACGGGGAGCCGGTCGGTGCGGCCGGCGACCTTGCGGGCGGCGACGACGTACTCATCCTCGTAGGCGATCTCGACGTCGTTGAGGGTGGACTGGCAATCCAGCAGGACCATGACTGCGTCGAGGTCAGGGGCCGAGGCCATCAGGTCGAGTGCCTCCTCGTATGAGGTCTCGGAGCCGATGACGCTGCCGCCCGCGTCGAGCGGGTTGTTGATCGCCACGTCTGGCAGCACGTGAGCCATGGCGGCGGCGATCTCGGCGCTGAGTGTCGGCAGCTCCAAGCCTACGTCTTCGGCGAGGTCCGCGGCCATGGCGGCCTGGCCCCCGGAAATGGTGATCACGCCGAGCCTCCGCCCTCGTAGCCTCCGCCCCGGCAACTGGGCAAGCAGCTGCAGGCTTGTAGCGAGCTCGTCATAGTCAGCAACGGTGGGGATGTCGAGCTCGTCGAACAGAGCCTCGTAGGCAGCGCTCGGCGCGACGACCGCGCCAGTGTGCGCGGTGGTGGCTCGGGCACCGCTGTCGGTCCGCCCGACCTTGAGCACCACGATCGGCTTGCCTGCAGAATGAGCTTTGGCAGCGGCAGCGCGGAAGTCGGCGACGTCTTGGATGGACTCCATCACGATGCCGATCACCGCGGTGTCCGGGTCCTCGGCGAGCCAGGAGACGTAGTCTGCCGAACTGAGAGACATCTCGTTGCCGGTGGAAACGATCTTGGAGAACCCGGCGGGCGCCGCTGACCTGGCGACGAAGATCGCGGCTGATCCGGACTGGGAGACGAGGGCGATCTCGCCGACCGGCACGTCTACGAGATTCCCTTCGTCGAGCCACAGCGGGATTCCGTCGTTGGCGTTGATCAGACCCATGCAGTTGGGCCCGTGTATCGAGCATCGAGGTCTCGGCAGCCAGTGCCCGAACGTGTTGGTGCTGAGTCTCGGTCAGGCCCGCAGAAGGCACGACCGCTGCCCCGCAACCGATGGCGGCAAGCTGCTCGAGCGCGCCAGCCACCGCCGGTCCCGGCACCGCCAGGAACGCGACGTCGGGCGGTATGAGGTCGGCGATGGCCTTGGTCACCGGACGCCCTTCGATGACGCCACCCCGGGGGTTCACGACGTCGATGATCCCGGTATAGCGGGACCGCTCGAGATTCCGGAGAACTTGGTTCCCACCGGCGTCCGTGCGGGTGGCAGACGCTCCGATGACCGCGATCCGGTCTGGCCGAATGAGCCTGTCCATCGGGGTTGCGGGTGCGCATGTGATCCTCTCCGGGCGGCGGCCGATGGCTGCCCTTGCGGTCTCGGATGGCGATCCGTGACGGTCGGCTGCCGGCGACCAGGCGTCGCTTGGGACGCCAACCGGGCCGCGGAATCGCGTCGACGAGCTGTCGTGGTGTAGGCATCGGTCGGACGGTCGAGGATGTCGGCGGTGGGCCCGGCCTCGACGACGCGGCCGTGGCTGCATCACGATCGAGCGATCGCACACCTGGCGAACCACCGCCAGGTCGTGGGAGACGAACAGGTAGGCGATCTCCGTGCGCTCGCGGATGTCGATGAGCAGGTTGAGGATCTGGGCCTGGACGCTGACGTCGAGTGCGGAGACGGCCTCGTCGAGGATCAGGAGCTTCGGCTCCAGTGCCGAGCGCCCGAGCGATGGCGACCCGCTGCCGCTGCCCGCCCGACAGGTTGCGCGGGAACTCATTGGCGTGCCGCTCGCCGAGACCAACCTGCTCGAGCAGCTCGGCGACGCGGCTGCGGCGGGCGGTTCTGCTCGAGCTGGAAGTGCAGGCTCGAGCAGCTCCTCGATCCCGGCGGCGATGCGCTGACGTGGGTCCAGGGAGCCGAACGGGTCCTGGAAGACCATCTGGATCTCGCGGGCGCTCGCGCGAGCCGCGCCGGCTGCCGCCGACGGAGCGCCCGTCGAAGTCGATGGTCGCCGGTCGTGGCGCTCTCCAGCCCGGCGATGATCCGGGCGGTCGTGGTCTTGCCCGAGCCCGGACTCGCCGACGATGCCGAGTGACTCGCCGCGTCGAGGTCGAAGCTGACCGCGTCGACCGCGACAAGATCGTGGCCGCCGGGAAGGCGGAACGTCTTGCCGAGGTCGCGGACCGAGAGCAGGTGCGGCGGTTCGGCTGTCGTGATGCATCACTGGGCCTCCTGGAGCTCGCTCGGTCAGGTCGACGCCGAGCTCCTCGACGCGATGGCAGGCCACGCTGGCGGCCGTCGACCTCGCGCAGCAGGGGTCGCTCGTTCGCGGCACTGCTCGCGTGGCGAACGGGCACCGGGATGCGAACACGCATCCGGTCCGGCCTCGAACGCCGAGATCGGATCGCCCTGGGATCGCGGTGGGTCTCTCGACCCGCTTCGAGTGCGGTCGCGACGCAAGCAGTCCCGCGGTGTAGGGGTGCCGAGGAGACGCGTACAGACGCTCCGATGGACCGGTCTCGACGATGACGCCGGCGTACATGACGGCGAGGCTGTCGGTGACCGCTGCGGCCAGATCCAGGTCGTGGGTGATGAACATCAGGCCGCAGTGGCGCTCCTCGATCTGCTCACCGAGGATCGCCATCACCTCGGACTGGATGGTGACGTCGAGCGCCGTGGTCGGCTCGTCCGCGAGCACGAGCCGCGGGCGAGGACATCAGTGCCATCACGATCATGACGCGTTGGAGAAGGCCGCCCGAGAGCTGGTGCGGGTACTGACGCATACGGTGCCCGGCATCGCCCACGCCGACCTGACGCAGCAGGTCGCACGGCCAGCTCTTCCGCCTCCTTCCGCCGCATCTGACCGGTCGAGGCGACGCCCTCGATGAGGAAGTCGCCGATGGTGCGCAGCGGGTTGGTGTGCGCTCGCGGGTCCTGGTAGATCATGCCGACCTGCGTGGCGCGGTAGCCGCCAGCTCGCGTCGAGACATGCCCATCACGTCGCGACCATCGAACTCCAGACGTCCGGTCGCCACCGCGGCCGGCGGCAACAGCCGCATGACCGCTCGGGTGGTCATCGACTTCCCCGAGCCCGACTCACCGACGACGCCGAGCGACTCCCCTGGCGCGATGGTCAGGCTGACGTCGTGGATCACCGTGCGGGGCGCCTCGCCGCGTCGCGGCGCAGCGCAGAGTTCACCCGAAGCTGGTCGATCGGAGCAGCGCCGACCGGTGCGACCGCGGAGGCCTCGACGGTGGCACGGTTGGTCGCGTCGGAGCTGCCCGAGAGCCGCGCGCGGGACGGCATCGTCGCGCTCATCGGGTCCCTCCGATCCTGCGGGACACGCGTTCGCCGAGCACGTTGAAGGCGACGACGGTCAGCACGACCATCACGCCCGCCGACAGACTCTGCTGGGGGCTGCCGTCGAGCATTTCCGATCGTCCATCGCTGACCATCAGGCCCCACTCCGAGGCCGGCGGCTGCACGCCGAGGCCGAGGAACGAGATGGCCGCGAAGTCCATGAGGGCGCTCGCGAACGCGATCGTGCCCTTGCGCGAGGGCGATCGGGCGCGACATTGCGCAGGATGTGACGACTGCAGATCCGCAAAGGCCGCATGCCGGCGAGCTGGCACGCCTCGACGTAGGGCAGGTGTCGCTCGCGGACCGCGGCGCTGCGAACGACCCGGGCCACGTAGGGGATGTAGACGACCGACAGTGCGACCACGGGTGCCCAGAAGCCCGAGCCGAACACCGCCGCCGCCAGCACCGCGACGAGGATTCCCGGGACGGCGAACATGACGTCGAGAACCCGGTTCATGGCCTTGTCGAGCAGCCCGCCGTGCCAGGCCGACCAGATAGCGATCAGGTGCCGACCGAGGTAGAGACCAGCACGATCAGGCCGGGGCCAGCGAAACTGAGTCGGGCACCGGTGAGCAACCGGGAGAGGATGTCTCGTCCCAGGGCGTCGGTGCCGAGCAGGTGCTGGGCGCTCGGACCCTGCGAGGCGGCGAGGATGTCGGTCTGTTCCGGCGGGTAGGGCGCCAGAAGGGGCCCGACGATCGCCAGGAGCACGAGTGCCGCAGCAGACCGTGGCGGCGACGACGGTAAGACGTCGAGGTTCCATCGGCGCGCGTTGGCACGACGACGACCTCCTGCCCAATGGTGAGTGTGGTCATCGAGGCCTGCTTCCGTAGTCGGGGGTCGAGTGCGACCTGCGCCAGGTCGATGGTCGTCGTCACGACGACGAAGACGGTGACGATGATCATGGAGATGGCCGTGACGGTGGCGTAGTCCTTGCTCGAGACGCTCTTGACCAGCAGCGACCCCAGCCCGTCGATGGCGAAGACCGACTCGACCACCACTGAGCCGGCGACCAGCCCGGCGACGGTCAGCCCCGATGCCGTCAGCACGGGAATGGCGGCGTTGCGCAGCACGTGGCGGCGGAACACCTGGCCGCGGGCGATGCCCCGGCCGCGAGCCGTCAGGACGTGCTCACGGTGGTTCTCCTCGGAGACGCGCGGCGCTGGTCATCTGGGCGACGTACGCGCTCCAGCCCATCGCGAGAGCGATCGCCGGGAGGGTCAGGTGCCAGATCCGGTCCGCGAACCCGGATCCCGCCCCGTACGTCGGGAACCAGCCGAGCCGCGACGGCGAACAAGCTGATCAGTGCGCTACCAGCGATGAACCCGGGGATCGCGATCCCGAGCCCGACCAGGGCGTTGACGGCGGGACGCCAACGATCGCTGGTGCCCCCGAACGTCCCGAGGAAATGCCCGACCAGCAGAATCAGAATCGATGCCATCGACGGACGAGCAGCGCGGTCGTGACGATCCTGCGGTTCGATCAGCGCGCTGACGTCTTCGCCCTTGTAGGTGAGCGACGTACCTAGGTCGCCGTGCAGGGCACCCGTAAGCCAGTTCCAGTACCGAACCAGCAACGGGTCATCAAGACCGAGCTGCTCCCGCATGTGCGCGTTCGTTGGCGGTCGGACGCTCTGGGTCCCAAGATCTGGGACACCGGGTCGCCCGGCGCGAGCGACAGCGCAACGAAGATGACGAACGACGCCACCAGCATTGTCCCCGCCGCTGCGGCGATAGTGCGGGCGACGTGGAGCGCCGGGCGAAGGAAGCGGCTCATCGGCGACGAGCGTCAGCCGTCGGCGCTGCCGACGTAAGCCATCTGCGGCATTGCCCAGTAGGCGAACGACGTGATCGCTCCGGTCAGATCCTTGGAGAGGAACGTCGCCGTGTTCGTGCTGACCACCGGGAATGGATGCGTTGGCAGCCTCGTAGACCTCCTGCGCGGCCAGGAACAGCTCCGCGCGCTCGGGCCCGTCGAAGGTCTGCCGTGCAGTCTCGAGGTTCTCGGTGACCGTCGGGTCGGAGAAGCTCCGTGTAGTTGTAGAACGCGTCGGGCAAGAAGGTGAAACCCGTGGGCTCCAGCGGATCCTGCACGCCATTGAACGACTCGCTGTACATCAGGTCGATGCCGCTTGCGCTTTTCGGCGTCGTAGCCGGCCTGGGCCATGACCAACGGCTGCAGCGTCTGGATCTTGATGTTGATCCCGGCCTGCTTGGCCTCCTGCTGAAGCAGTTGCGCAACGCGGCCTTGGGTCTCGTCGCCGGCGGCGATGGCGATCACGATTTCCTCGTCCGTCGTAGCTGGACTCATCGACCAGTGACTTCGCCTTCTCGACGTCGTAGGTCCGAGCAGCTTCGAACTTGTCGTACTCCGCCTGGTACAGCGTCTTACTCAGCGTTGGGCCATGTGGTCGGGGTCACGTAGGTGTAGAGCGGCGTCGCGGCGCCGTTGAAGATGGCCTCAGCGATGGCCTCTCTGTCGACAACGTGCACGAGCGCCTCACGCAGTTTCAGGTCGGCAAGCGGGCCTTCGGGTCCGGCCACGTCGAAGCGGACCGACTGCGTCGATGGACCGAACACCAGGTTGCCCGTTGGGGAATCCGCCGAGGCTGCCCAGCGAAGACGCGGAGAGCTCATAGGCGCCGTCGATCTCTCCTGATTCCAGCGCTTGCGTCACCGCTGTCGTGTCCGTCACGAACGTGAACTTCACGTTCTTCGCGAACGGCCGACGGTCTGGGTTCCAGTAGTCTCTCATTGCGGGTCATCTCGATGCTGTCGCCACTCGTCCACGACTTGAGCTCGAATGGGCCGCTGCACATCAGGCCACCTCCCGGGAGTTCCGGCGTCGTCTCCCGCCGTCTTCGTGAACTCCTTCTCGACGATCAACCCGGCGATGGTGGTCATCTCGCTGTTGAACATCTCGTCGGGCTTGCTGAAGCTGACGGTCACCTCGCGGTCACCCGTGACGTCGATCGACTTCACGTTGGCGTAGATGAAGCTGACGATGCTCGCGGCGTCCGCGGCCCGGTTGAGGCTGTACGCGACGTCCTCCGCGGTCACCGGTGTGCCGTCCCAGAAGGTGGCGTCCGCGTGAGGGTGTAGCGCAACTCGGTCGGCGAGACCTGCTCGAACTCGGCCAGGTTGGGCGACAGGTTGTACTCGGCGTCGATAGTGACCAGCGGCTCGCACAGATTGTTGACGACCTGGCCCCCGCTGTAGGTGGCGGCATTCCGAGGATCGAGGACGTCGGGCTCACCATCGGTGAGGTTCCAGACGACCTGCTCGACGTCGCCCTGCGCTGCGGGCATCTGAGCGATGAGCCGACCCTCGACATCAACCGTGTCGGAGTCCTGCTTGCCCTCAGAGCTGGAACAGGCGGCTACTGCCAGCATGGCGATCGTGATGACCGCCGCCCGGCGGGCCGCGCGCCGGCTGCCGGCTGACTTGGCGCCGTCGCGCGTCGAGGTCAGCGTCATGAATCCTCCTGGTGTTCGGTCACAAGGATGTGACCCGGCTTACAAGTAGTGAGCACTGTATAACGATCACTATGTAAAGGAAATGCTGTCGCGAGCCGAACGGCCTTTTTCGTGCGGCGTGGTGGGCCTTCAAGCGACGCCGGCGGCCGCCGCTGGGACCAGCTCGTGATGGCTTCGAACCCAGCAGCGGCGGCGAGAACCGCCGCGTCTCCTCTCAAAGGACCGATGATCTGCAAGCCGACGGGGAGACCCTCGGCAGTGAACCCGCAGTTGACCGTGATCGCCGGAAGAGCTGCGTGGCTGGGTGGCTCCGTGAGGCGGTGAAAGTCGAGCATCGGACGTCGGACTGGCTTGCCGTTGACGTGCGTGGGCCCGGCCGCGGGTCCAGGGTGAGGAAAGGCGGTGACTGGCATCGTCGGACTGATCACTAGCTCGTGGTCCGATAGTGCGCCCAGGAAGCCGTCCAAGATCTGACTCTTGGTCTCTGTGGCGGCTCGATACGCCTCGAGGGCCGTGAGCCTGTTTCCCAGCTCGGCAAGTTCACGCATCACCGGATGCAAAGGCGTGTCGCCCAACGCGCCGTCGGGGGTCTGCTCGGCAAGGTGTGCCGCGAATCCGGGAGCCCAGAAGTGCTCGAAGAAATCGATCGGGTCAGGCAGGTTCAGGTCCACGCTATCGATGTGCGCGCCAGCACTCTCAAGGTCACGCAGGGCTGCGGCGACCACGTCCAGCACCTCATAGTCCACTTCGGCCGTTCCGAAGTCAGATGAGTAAGCGATGCGAAGTCCGGTGACACTTGCCCCGATGGTCGCCTCCTCAAAGCTTCCGAGGCTCTTCGGCAACGAGATCGCGTCGCGACGATGTGGGCCGGACGCAACGTCGAGGAGAAGCGCCGCGTCTCGCACGTTGCGGGTCAGTGGCCCAACCACTGACACCATGTCGAACCCGCGACCGAGCGGGATCCGGCCTGGAGATGCTTTTAGGCCGACTACGCCGCAGCAGGCCGCCGGCACCCTGATGGAACCGCCACCGTCGGACCCCCACGCAAAGGGGGCGACGCCTGCCGCAACGGAAGAAGCCGCCCCCCCGCTGGAGCCACCGGAGGTGTGGGTAGTGGCCCAGGGGTTGTTCGTGATCCCCGTCAACGCACTCTCAGTGATGCCGAGCATCCCGTGCTCGGGGGTGGTGGTCTTACCGATCAGAATTGCCCCGGCGCTCCGCAGACGGCCGACGCCTATGTCGTCATACTCAGGAACGTTGTCCCGGTAGGCGACCGCCCCGTATGTCGTGCGAACCCCCGCAGTCTCGGAGAGATCCTTCACAGTCAACGGAACGCCGTGAAGTTTCGGAAGCTCATCGGCGGGGATGCGGATGACAGCCGTCTCGGCTCGCTTTGCCTCCTCCAATGCGAGTTCAGGGACGACAGTCACGAACGCATTGAGCTGCGGCTCGACCTTCTCGAGTTGGGCCAAGACGGCCTCGGTGACCTCGACCGGGGACAACTCGCGGTTGCGGATGAGCGCTGCAAGCTCGTAGCCGGGCATCCATACGATTTCGTCAGACATTGTGGTCCTTCCGGTACGGATGACATCACCTCGTCGTCCGATGGTCGTGGCAGATGGTCCTGTGTGCGAAGAGTCGAGGGTGCTCGATTACTGGGCACGCTCTGTGTGCGGCGCGACCCGGAGGCGTAGCGAAACATGGTGCATCCGCGGTGGACGTCAGTCGGTGGACAATCCGTGCGGCCGACGACTCACCGTCATCGTTGCCGGGGAGGACCGGGTAGAGCGGAAAGCAGGACCCACTGACTGCGACCCGAAAAGCGTGACCCGGCCGTAGCCGGTACGCGGTGTCGCCGAGGCGGACGCGCAACCGCGTCGGCTCCCCACAGGTGGTCACGAGCGAGGCCCCTTCGAGAATGACCCTCGAACGGCCCGATGGGTAGACATCGAGCAGTCGGACGATGGCATGGCTTCGCGGGCTGGTGGCGGTGAAGGTCAGCTCGACTTCCGCCGGGCCGATGAGGTCGATGGGTTCGTGGCAGGCAGCAGAAGTGAAGGTGACAACGTCGGCGCGGGCGTGCAGGACCGACTCATCGGGCAAGTTGGCACATTGCCCCCACTCAGACTCCCCGAGGTACGGAACTGGGTTGGTGAGGTCGTGGCGCCAATCAACTGCAGAGGCGCTGCCGTGGTTCTGGAGGATGAGAGTGCCCCCGTTGGCGGATTCGGTGGCCACCTCGAGGCCTTCGAAATAGTAGGCACGCTCCACGGCGCCGGCAGGTTCCCAGGAATCGCTCGTTCTCCACCCCGCATTGGCGACCTCGTAACAGACCCGTGGTGCTTGCCAGACACCAGGCTGGTCTCGGAGGTAGTGGTCGAAGAAGTCGAGCGGATCGACCATCATCCGGTTGAGGTAGGTGACCAGGTCGTCGTCGCTGGTGGCGTGGTCGTGGTGCGGCTCGTCGTCCTCATGCAAGTGGAAGTCCTCATGGTCCGCAGCCGACATCCGGAGGAATTGGTGCTCCCTAGCCGGTGATCGACCGGCCCGGTGCCAATCATCGATCTGGAATCGTTGGAGGTTGTCCCACCATCCACCCATGTGGAGCGCCGGGAGCCGTAGATCCGGCACTGGTGTGCCGTTGGGAAACGCAAGTCGTTCCATCTCCGACTCGGCAACCTGCCGCTCGAGGGCCTTGACGTGTCGCGCGGCCTGCGGCAGGTCTGGCACATTCCACCAGCTGCCGTTTCGACTGCTGACACGATCCGGTGAGTCGACCTGCCCGGCGGCGGAGAACGTCTCCACCACCCACTCGTAGAAAGGGATCTTTCGGCGGCTTGTCGGGGGCAAACATCTCGAAGAACTCCGAACCCGTGAAGCGAGGGACGATCGCTCGCAGAGCCGGGTGTCCGGTCGAGACGGCGGCCCACTGGGTGAAGCCGTAGTAGGAGTCGCCCATCATCCCGACGACTCCGTCGCTCCAGGCTTGGCTGGCTATCCAGTCCAGGGTTCGGGCACCGTCGGCGGCCTCGTTGACGAAGGGGACGGGGTCACCCTCGGATCGGAACTTGCCGCGCACGTCCTGGACGACCGCCGCGAAGCCGCGTTCAACCAGCCTGGCAGCGAGTGCGGGCATGAAGGTGTACCGACCCGACTTGTCGTAGGGCAGCCGGACCAGGACGGTCGGCATCTGTCCTAGCTTGAGCTGCTGCGGCAGGTAGACGTCCGTCGCGAGGCGGATACCGTCATGCATGGAGACCTGATGCGATGTGGCGCGCTCGTCGACCGGCGCGGCCGCGCTAACCGTCCACCTACCACTCATAGCCCGGCTCGATCACAGGATGGCGCGGCGCTGGCCGCCTCAGGACCTACGCCCACGCAAACGTCCTCGGTCGGCACGACGGAGCAGAGCAGACGCTCGTCGGGTGCTTTGGCCTCGGCGAAGGGCGCGAACACAACGGCGGTGCCACCACGAACGCGGGCTGTGCAGGTACCGCAGACGCCGGAGCGACACGCGGCCGGGGCAGGGATCCCGCGACTCTCGGCGTGATCGAGGAGCGTGCCATCCGCTTCGACCCAGGTCGTTTGCGACCCATCGGCCCACGTGACCTGGAAGGGCCCGGGTGAGGGCGCCGGCGACCGCGCCTGATCCGGATCGGGCGGCGAGTAGAACGGGTCCGCGTGGACTTGTGTAGGGGCCACGCCGGCATTCGACGCGGCACGTCTGACCTGAGCGACAAATGAGTCTGGCCCACAGATGAAGACACGGTCAGCGCCGCCACTGATGGCCGCCTCGAGGTCCTTGAGGCGAGGGCGCCCGACCTGAGTCAACGAGTCGCCGATCGGTCGGCTGACTATCTGCCGCCCCGCCATTGGATGGGATCGCACTCACGCCGTGGCTTTCCCGACGATCCCTCGCGTCAGGAAAAGGACTAGCGAGCAGTCATCTAGCTTCCCCGCAGCCGCGCAGATCTCATCCCAGTGCGGGATGTGGTCTGTCGCTCGCGCGACGTGGAGCACCGTCACGGGGGCCGCGTGGCGTTGTTCCGCCAGCGCCTTCATCAACGAGACGGTTGGCGTGATACCTATCCCGGCGGTAGCAAGCACCACTGGTGCGGACGGATCCGGGAAGGTCGCGACCCCGTAAGGACCGCTGACCAGACAGTTGGTCTCCAGCACGCCGAGAGTCAGCCACGGCGAGAAGCGTCCGTCACTCTCGTGCCGAACGGTGATTCTGTCGCCGCTCGTCGACTCCTTCGAGATGGTGTAGTTGCGCCAATGGGTTGGTTTCCGGCCCCGTGGACGCGTAGGTACTGGCCAGCACGCGCCTGCGCGAGCAGGCCCGTGGGATCTCGAAGGACAAGCGAGTGAATACCGGTGGCCGCAACTGCGACCGACAGAACGTCGGCCCGACGAGGAGCCGCTGAGTCGAGATGCAAGCCGTCCTCGACGGTCAGTAGGGGTCGATCGCCAACCCACGAGATCGGGTCTCCCATAGACACAAAGCCCGGCCGTGTCACGCGTGCGTAGAGTCCGCAGAAGATGTGGCCGAAATGGCTTGCAAGAGCGCCCGGGACGTTGACGTCCCATTCACTGCCGCCGGGGCGGGCGCTGGTAGCGCGGCAACGCTCGATCGGCGCGAAGACCGCAACTTCGGCATCTCCGACTCGGAGATGCCGACCAATGAGGTCGAACTCATGCCATTCAGGGAGGCCCTCGAGGTAGATGTTGGCGCGGAACCTCGTCGGGTCGAGCTCGACGCCGACCTGTTCTGAGAGAGCACGGATCGTGGCCAGGTTGATGATCGACACCGACGCCTCGGCAACGTCCCACAAGGGCACACCGCAGTGCACAGGTTCGGTATCGGCGTCACTCAGCGGGGCCCAGGTGCCGGCGGCACGATCGGGCCGCGGCTCGGAATCGTAGATCGGGATCCGAACGACGCCCTGGTCGGGATGCGCGATCTCGACGAAGTCGTCAACCCGTCCGTCTGGTCCGGCCGGATCGCCGACGATCTTCGCCGTGCTGCGCGCGAGTTCCGCCTTACCGATGAGAGTGTGGAACGCGTCGTACGTCGTCCACGTTCCAGACGGCCGCAGCGGGATTGCTCCGGTGGGGAGCGCCAATGTCCGGTCGAAGTCAACGCCCATCTCGGAAAGACACGTCGACTCGAGGCGCTCGCCACCAAGTCCCTTCACCGGGTACCGGCAAATCGCGGCGACGGTGGGTGGATTGGCGAGCGAAACGAGCGGGCCGGCGCGCATGAGATTTCGTCACCAACCCCGGTCGGCCAGCCGGGAGGCTGCCGGGATGTCGCCACCGCCGCGAAGACCGAAGAACATTGCGGTCCCGGCCTGGTCGAACTTGCCGATTGTCGCGCGCGCCGCCCCAGACTCCACGATCACTTCTCTATGCTCGTGGCTGGTGGCTGCCTTCAGCACTCTCGCGCTCACATTTGCCCCTTCCTCACGCTACTCATGCGCGACCAATGACGTACAGCTTGCGAAGACGCTCTGTGATCACCCACTGCGTGGCATCGCCCGCGAGAAGCCGGACTACAGCTCCAGGTCGCAGGTCGAGCGAGCTGCCGTCCGCGAAGGAGACCGTCCCCGCGCCCGCCAGAACGACGAACACCTCATCCACTTCGACGTCCACGTCGCGACCAGGTCCGGCTTCCCAGAGTCCGATCTTCCCGTCCCCACTGAGGGCCACCTCCGCCGTCTCGAGCGGGTCGGAGTTCGTTGCCCATGCCATGGGACCAGCAGCATCCCGACAGAGAAGCCGGCCCGCCGCAACGCTCGCACTCATAATGCCTCTCTCCGGGTCGGGCCGTTCCGTAGCAATTGTTATGTAGTGAAGGCTACACAACGGAGGAGGCGCAAGCCATAGTCGTCGACCAAATCGGCGGCGCGCAATCCGAAGGGCGGCGTCGCCGGTCATATCGGTGATCGGTTTGCGCTCGCTCAGAAGGCGCTCGACGGCAGTTGCGGACGGATGTTCCGCGGCTTCCATGGCGCGCTCAGCTTTGACCTGGCCCTCCACCGCCACCCCCGATGTCGACGGAGGTCTCATCGATCCGCGCTCCCGGTCCAGCTGCTCCGGATTCAGCTGACTCCTGCGCTTCCCGCGCCGCCTTCAGCCGGCTTCCCGGGCGCGGGCCCGACCGGCCTGCGCTTTGCCACCGCGGTGCTCGCTGGCGCCCGCCCCCAGGTCCTCGATCCGAGGTCCCGACGACGATCGCCGCGACGCACTCACAAGCCAGAACACAGTGCCGCCACCCATCGATGGGACAGTTCGCGCCGGACTGCTGGCCGCACCTCCCTCGCCACCGCCACTCACCATCGCGAACCGCTCTCCACGTTCCTGCCTCGCACATCAGCACCATTGGGCGGCTACAGTTCTGCAACCTCGATGGGGGGATGCCGCTGACCTGGGAAAACGGGCCATACCCCCTCTCAAGCGGCCGTCGAGGAGGTGCGGAAGCGGTGATGTGTGCCGCCCAGGCTCGATCGCATGAACTCCGGTCACGACACACCGCGCTGGTCAATGTCGCCGATGGTTGAAGCAGGCGCCGACGCCAACCTAGCGAGAGCCGCCATGAGACTTGCGCGGCTGAGCATTCCGGTCTTCCCCTGTGTGCCCGGCGGCAAGCAGCCGGTGACTCGCAGTGGATTCCACGACGCGTCGATCAACGTGGATCGCGTGCGGGCGTGGTGGCGTCGAAGTCCTGGATCCAACATCGGCATTCCGACCGGTGAACCATCGGGGCTCGTCGTGGTCGACGTCGACGTTCACGGCGCGCGCAACGGGTTCGGCGCCTTCGACCGCGCCTGGTCCGCTGGCCTTGTCGACGCGTGGGGGTGGTTGACGCGCACGCCGTCAGGTGGGCTGCATGCCTACTTCCCCGCGATCCGCGGTGTCGAGCAGCGCTGCTGGCAGGTGCCGGGTGAACACATCGACTTCCGCGGTGACGGCGGGTACGTCATCGCACCCCCTTCGCGGGTCATCGTCGACAGCGAACACAGGGGGTACGAGGTCATCGCGGTCGCCCAGCACGCGCCGCATCCGCTCGACGCAGCTGCGCTTCGCCGGTTCCTGGACCCGCTACGACTTGGCCCGCCCCCACGGTCGATGCCGACGCTGGGCGCGAGGCCGAACAGGCTCGCGGCCTGGGTTGCCGGCCGCCCCGAAGGTTCCCGCAACCATGGGCTGTTCTGGGCAGCGTGCCGGATGGCCGAGGGCGGCCATGGGTACGACGCCACGCTGACCGTGCTCGGTAACGCGGCCCGGGCCGCGGGGCTGCCCGACCGCGAGAGCGAGACGACAATCCGCTCGGCGTACCGGAACGCCTCCCGTCTCTCCCCCGGCCCGCGCCCCCCTGCGGGATCCACCGGGTCGGTGCGCCTGTGAACACCGATTACGAGTACCGGCGCCGGACCCACCCCTCGGTGACGGACGCGCGGGCTCCGAAGAAGTTCGGACCCGAGTCGCCGCCGGGTGGGGGCGGACGTGGTGTCACCTGGGTGCGGCCGAGCGAGCTCGCGGCGACTATCACGGCGAGCCCCGCGCTGCCACGACTCACGCGTTCCGCGATCGTCAGAAGCGTGCGGGCGGCGCCCAGCACGGAAGGGCTCGGGCTGTGACGGGCGACTTCGCGCGGTCCGAGGGACTGCGTGCATTGCTGGTCCGGCTGGACTCCGCCGGGCCCGGAGCGTGGCGCGACGACCCCGAAGCGGCAGAGCTCATGGCGTTCACGATGCAGAAGTACGCCGCCTTGGCCCGCAAGCATGGACTGGAGCCGGAGGACGCTGTCGCTGCGGCGTTCGAGGTGATGCGGACCCGCGCTGTCCGTACCGCGAAAGATCCCTGGGCCGTCGTCACGCGAGCCGTGCAGATCACGATGGGCGCCGAGGAGCGGGCGAACGGATTGCTCTGCTCGACTAGCCGGGCTCGGCGTAGCGGAGGGTCCGCGTTCCACGACGCCGAGAGGTTCTCCGAGCGAGAGACCCCGGTGTACGACTACCACCCGGCGTTCCGCATCCCGCCCGCCCAGGACCAGGTCGGCATCGATCTGCAGAAGACGGCGGACGAGTCGACGCCCACCAGCGCCTATCACGCGCTCGACCATGCCGTCAGACTCCTCGCTGTGCTCGGCTGGCCTAGCGATACGGCGCGCTCTGCGCTCGAGTACATCTGTGCTCGGCTGAGCGATGCCGGGACACGCGGCAACGCCCACGAAGTCCTCCGCCGCGATCACCACGCGCGGGCGTTCCTCGATCTCGATCGTCGCTCCTGGTCGACACTGCTGCGGATCATCCTGGGAAGCCCGAATCCCGATCTCGCTCACACGAGCACCGGCCGCGGACTGCTCCTGCGACTCATGATCGATGAGTCTCCCGCTGACCTGCTCGCCGACGACCACCTGGTCGCGGCCATCAGCTCAACGGCACCGCGCTTCACCGGGAGGGCGAATGCCTGACGCTGGGCATATCGAGCTCGAGCGTGCGATCGGTTCGATTGTGGTCGGTGTGCGGCAACGGACGGACCTCGGCGACCTCGGACCGCTGAAGAGGTCGATCGAACGACTCGGACTTCTGCAGCCCATCACCATCTCGCCGGACGGAACTCTGATCTGCGGACGGCGCCGGCTCGAAGCCATCCGCGAGCTGCAGTGGCCGACAGTCAAGGTGTGGGTGCGGTCCGGGATCTCCGATCGGCTCAACAGTCTGCTCGCCTGGCAGGACGAGAACACCCTGCACAAGCCGCTATCCCTCGTCGAGGCAACCGCGCTCTACCGGGAGCTCGAAGTCGTCCTCGCTGAGGACGCCGCTCGGCGGCAGCGGTTGACGCGATTCGGGGCCAACGAAACCGAGGAAGGCAACGGTGGTGTTGATTCAACACCACCGTCCGGACCTGGGAAAACGCGAGTTCGGGCCTCGCAGATCGTCACCGGGGCCGACTCACACCAGCGGCTCGAAAGAGTCGGCGATCTCATGGATCTCGCCAACGACCTGAACCAGCCCGAAGCCGTCCGCGACCTGGCCCGCGCGGGCCTCGACGAGATCCGCGAGGGGAAGCCGGTCAGCAGCGTCCACGAGCACGTGATGACGGTGAAGCGCCAGGCTGACGCAGACGAGCTCGACCGGCTCGCGCAGGAGGCACTCGAGCGGATCAAACAACCGCGATCGCGGCGCACGAAGTCGACGACTCCCCCTCGGCGCAAGCGATCGAACCGCGCCTTCGTCCACACCTGGACCGACATGGATGGTTGGTCGACGAGGTACGACGCGACCGAGGTCGGGCCGGGTCTGAACGATGACGAATGGGCGCTCTTCGAACGCGTGCTGGCCGAGACGACGTCCTTCCACGCTGCGGCGCGATCGGCACGGGAGCGGGCCGTCCCCGTCGCCCACGAGTCGGAGGACGACGCGCACCTGCACATCGTCTGACCTCGGAAGGACCATCCATGTTCGCGCGATCCTCCAATCCCGCCCTCAGGCGACACCGTCTGGTCGGCCTTGCTGTTGGCCTCTCGCTGACCGGGTGTCTCGTCGGGGCATGCCTCGCCCTGTCCTCAGGGCAGCACGGACCCGACGGGGCCGAGCGTCCAGCGGGCTCGCCCCCGCAGTACGCCGATGGCTCCCCTGCGAGCGATACGAACCGCACCTCTGATCGTCGCTCCCTTGCCGGCAACTCCGACCCAGAGGCATTCGCCAGCGCAGTCGCCCGCGCGCTCTTTGACTGGGACACGGCGGCAGCGCCGCAACTCAGCGAGCACGTCGATCAACTGCTCACCGTTGCCGATCCGACTGGGGCCGAATCTCAGGGTCTCATCGCCGACGTTGCGGCGTACCTGCCGACGGACGAGGCCTGGGCGTACCTCAAGCGCTACTACACACGGCAGTGGATTGAGATCGAGTCGGTCACCGTCCCGGATCTGTGGGCAGAGGCGCTCGAGGAGGCCGGACCAGGAGGATTCGCACCGGGCACGGCGGCGTACACGATCGAAGGTGTCCGGCACCGGACTGGCATCTGGGAGAGCGACGACGTCAGCTCGGCGCACGACGTGGCGTTCACCGTGTTCATCGTCTGCGGACCGACCTACCCCTCCTGCCACCTGCTACGGCTGTCCCGGCTTGACGAACCGCTGGAGTGATCCTTGCTCAAGACGGCGACTCTCGGCCTGTCCGTGCTCGGGTTCCTATTCGGCCCCGCTACGGTCCTGCTCGGGCTGGCGACCGTGCTGAATCCAGCGGTCGAGGGTGCCTGCCTGCGGACCGCAGACGTCGACACGCTGCGCCTCGGCTCCCTCTCACCCGCGATCGACGGCCCGACCTCCCCGAGCGTCGTGGCTCGGCTGATGCAGGTCAGGTTCGACCCCTCCTACCCGAGGATGTCCGCCGAACAGGCCAGGAACGCCATCGCGATCGCGCGAGTCGCCCGCGAGCTCGGCGTCCCCCGTTTCGGCCTCGAGATCGCGATCGCCACCGCGATCCAGGAGTCCAAGCTCGTCAACCTCCACAGCGGCGATGCCGACTCCCAGGGGCTCTTCCAGCAGCGACCGTCGGCCGGATGGGGGTCCGTCGATCAGGTCACCAACCCGCGGCTGGCGACGCTGGCATTCTTCGGCCGCGCCCATCACACCGGCAATCCCGGCCTGCTTGACCTGCCCGGGTGGCAGCAGATGGACCTCACGGCGGCGGCCCAGGCTGTCCAGATCTCCCGCCACCCCGATGCGTACTCCCAATGGGAGGAGGCCGCCAGCCAGATCGCCGGCGTACTCGGCAGGGAACTGCCCCATAACGCCCAGCCGCCCGACGTCGGGTGCACTGCCGCCAACGGCACACTCGCGCCGTACACCGTAGGCACCCTGAACCTGCTCGGAGCCGGGCACACCGATAGCCGGCCGGGCGGCGGGCATACAGCACGGGGGTTTCCCGCCTGGTCTCAACGACTCCCACGCGCACTGCAAGCCCTCCGCGACCATGGAGCAACGGTCGTGGGGATCCAGGAGGTCCATCGCTCGCAGGCCCACGCCCTGGCGACCACCTACTCCGACGGTTGGCGCATGTGGCCCGAGCACGGCAACGCCCAGAACCGTGTGCTCTGGGATCGCCGCGCGTGGCAGCTGATCGATGCTCGCGCCGTCGGCATCCCGTACTTTCACGGCCACGAGGTCGGAATGCCGCTGGTCCAGCTCCGCTCGCAGGCCACGGGTCAAGCGATCTGGATCTGGTCGATCCACAACCCGGCCAGCACCCGCGGCAACGCCCGCACCCATCGCATCGAAGCCCTTCACCGAGAGCTCGACACCCTTGACGCAATCAAGAACAGCGGGCTGCCGGTCCTCATTGTCGGTGACTTCAACGATGGCCGAGACGGCGCGAACTCCGCCCACTGCACTCTGACCCCGACACTCACGAACGCTTTCGGAGCCGGCGGTACGTCGCCCTGCAGGTCCCCAACGGACGATGCGCCGATCGACCACATCTTCGGAGCCAACATCCGATTCGCGTCCGCCACGGTCGACCGGTCGACACAGACCCGCAAGATCAGCGACCACCCGCTCGTGGTCGCCACGGTCCTCGGCTCGACCGGAAGCTGTCCACCCACCGACTCGCCGGCCGAGCGCGGCCTAACCCCCGACGCCCTCATGCTCCTCCGCTCGGTCAACGCCAAGTTCGGCCCCCACGCCTACGCCGGAATCGGCGACCGGCCCAACCGGTCCGACCATCCGCTCGGCCGCGCGGTCGACGTCATGATCGAGAACTGGAGCGATCCCGCGGGGGTCGCCGAAGGCAACCGGATCGCCGCCTGGGTGCAAGCCCGTTCGCGCGAGCTCGGCGTCACCTACATCATCTGGCGCGACCGGATCTGGAACACCGGCGACCGGCGCTGGTCGCCGTACACACACCCCAACGGTCCCACCTCGGATCCAACCCTCAGGCACCTCAATCACGTGCACGTCAGCGTCGCCGGCGACGCCGGAACAGGCACCTGCGGCATCCGTTGACGCCGACTCGACATTCACAGGAACACGTTCGGTCGGCCGCACTCACCTACGGCGCATGGCAGAAAGCTATCGATCCGCACCAGCGCCTGGGCCCGACTTCGACGTCGTCGCCGGCGCAACCGATCTGACAGAGATCGTCGGGGCACTCCTGACCTACGGTCTCCTGATAGCCGTCCTGATGCTGCTCGTGTGCGCGGCGGGGTGGGCTCTGGGATCGGCCACCGGCAGCTGGCAGGCCGCAGCCCGCGCGAAGAGCGGCGTCCTCGTCGCGCTCGCAGGATCGGTGCTGCTCGGTGGCGCACTCGGTTGGGCGAACTGGCTGCTCGACCTCGGCGCGACGCTCTGAACCGGGATCTGTGAGCACACCTCACCCCCGTACCCAGCCGAGTCCGATCGAGGAGTCCTCCATGTCGCCGCGAAGCTTCCCCGCGTTGATCCCGCTCGACATCGAGATCGAACCGAACTCCAGCGGTCTGCCGGGGATCGCCCAGCTGCGGTCGATCGTCGGGGCGACGATGACGGTCGGCCTGACCCTTGCCGTCCTTGCTCTGATCGTGTCGGCCATCGTGTGGGCTCTGGGCGCGAACTCCTCCAACCCGCACCTCGCGGGCCGCGGCAAGGTCGGGGTGCTGATCGCGCTGGGCGCCGCGGTGATCTGCGGCGCCTCGGTCGCCCTGGTGAACTTCTTCTGGAACGTCGGTCAGGCCGTCTGATGGTCGACGTCTGCGACGTTCCCGTCATCTCAGGAGTCTGTGACAGCGCGGGCGAGGCGGCCGCGAGCCTGGTGACCGCGCCGTTCGACTGGCTGGCGGAAGCGATGGGCAACGCTGCCGAGTGGATGTTCGTGACGGTGTGGAAGGTCTTCGACACCACCACCTTCGTCGACATCACCAGTAGCGAGTTCACCAGCGTGTACAGCATCCTGTTCGGCGTAGCGGTCTTCGTGATGGTCGCCTTCTTCGTCCTCCAAGTGATCGGCGGCATGATCCGGCGAGAGCCCGCCGCGCTGAGCCGCGCAGCACTTGGGCTCGCGAAGTCGGTGCTCGGGTCGTTCGTCGTACTCACCCTCCTCGCCGCGGCGCTCGAGATCACCGACCAGCTCTGTGTCGGGATCGTGCGCGCAGCCGGAACAGACATGGAGGAGATGGGCGGACGGATCGCGGTCCTCGCTGCCGGGCTCTCCGGCCTCAACGTCGCCGCACCGGGTGCCGGCGCGATCGTCACGATCTTCGTGGGTGGGCTGGCGATCGCCGCGGCCACCCTCGTATGGATCAGCCTGCTCGTACGCAAGGCACTGCTGCTGATCGCGATCGTGTTCGCGCCGATCGCGCTGGCTGGCGCGAGCTGGGACCACACTCGCGGCTGGGTGAGCAAGTGGGCGTCGTTCGTGATCGCGATGATCCTGTCCAAAGTCGTGGTCGTGGTGATCTTCCTGCTCGCGACCGCCCAGGTCTCCGCGCCGATCGACGCCGACCTCAAGTCGATCAGCGAGCCACTCGCCGGAGTCGTGCTCATGCTCATCGCCGGCTTCGCGCCCTACATGGCCTATAAGGCGATCAGCTTCATGGGCTTCGACACCTACCACGCGATGTCGACCGAGCAGGAAGCCAAGAACGCGCTGAATCGCCCCCTGCCGATCCCGGTCGGAAGCCGGGGCGGCATGACGCCTCCGCCGAAGGTGCTCGAAGCGGCGGGGACCTCGAGCGGCTCGGGGGGCGGGGGGACACCTGCGGCTATCGGGTCGGGGGGAGGCGGCGCTTCGGGCGCGGGAGCCGCTGCAGGTGGCATCGCGGCAGGGGCCGTCGCGGCAAAGGAAGCGGCGGTTGCGGGGCCGCGACTGGGCGGCTTCGTCGGCAGCACTTCCGGCGCTCAGTCCGACGCCGCTCAACCGGCGCAGCCAGACCAACCTTTAGCGGACGGAGCCGCGCCGGCCCCGCCGAATGTCGCGCAGCCGATGCTCCCATCGCCTCCGAACCCGAAGGACGCATGACCGACGATGATGCAGACCAATCCGGGCAGGACCGATGGCGACCTGCACCCGGTGAAGTTCTCCCGGCTGAGCCGCCGCGGAGTCATCCTCGGACTCTCGCCAGCCCAACTGGCTTGCGTGGGCATCGGCGCCGCGACGCTCGTGGTCAGCTTGTACGCCGGCTGGCCCGCGCTCCTCGTGACAGCACCCGTGATCGTCCTGTCGGTTGCGCTCGCCACGGTGGCCGCCGGCGGACGCAAGCTGGTCGAGTGGATCCCCGTCGGTTCGCGGTGGTTGTGGCGCTCTGGTGGCGGACAGCTCGTCTTCCGTCGCCGCGTCGTGAAGCCGCGTCCGGCGGGCACTCTCGCGTTGCCCGGTGACGCTGCATGCCTTCGCCAGTGGGTCGATCCCGAAAGCGGGGCGGTCATGGTCCACGACCCGCACCGCGCAACCCTGACCGCCATCGTCGGAGTTACGCATCCAGCGTTCGTCCTCCTCGATCCCGGCGAACAGCAGCGGCGCGTGGCGAGCTGGGGGCGGGTCCTCGCGACGGCGTGCCGATCCGGCCGTCTCGCCTCGCTTCAGATCATGGAGCGCACGCTCCCCGACTCAGGGAAGGGTCTGGCGGAGTGGTGGGCCCGCCATGGCTCACCCGACGCCGGTTGGGCCGCGGCGACGTACGGCGAGCTCGTCGACCGCGCCGGTCCCGCCGGGGAACGGCACGCAAGCACCATCTCGCTCACCCTCGACATGAAGACCGCAGCACGCGCCATCCGGGTCACCGGCGGCGGCAACCGCGGCGCCGCGGTGGTCCTCCGACAGGAGATGACAACGCTCGCCGCCGCGCTCCGCTCGGCGGACCTCGCACCATCCGAGTGGCTGGAACCGGGTGACCTCGCGATCATCCTGCGATCGGCGTACGACCCCGCCGTCACGAGCGCCCTGGAACGGCACGGCGATCTCGGCCGCGACCTCGCCACCGCCGGACCGGTAGCCGTCACCGAGAGCTGGGGCAGTATGCGCAGCGACTCCGCCCACCACTGCGTACTGTGGATCAGCGAGTGGCCGCGGTCGCTTGTCTTCCCCGGCTTCCTCGCACCGGTGCTCCTGTCTTCCGGCGTACGACGCACCTTCTCGCTGCTCTACACGCCCGTCCGTGCCGACCAAGCAGCACGGGACATCCGGAAGAAGAAGACCGGGTACATCTCCGACGCGGCGCAACGCCAGCGGATCGGCCAGATCGAGGACGCCCAGCAGTCAGCCGAGTATCAGGACGTGCTCCAGCAAGAAGCTGACCTCACCGCGGGCCACGGCATCCTGCGCGTGACCGGGCTGATCGCGATCAGCGCCGGCGACCCGGACGAGCTCGAGCGTGCTGTGGCCGCCATCGAGCAGGCCGCAATCCAGGCGTCCTGCGAGACGCGACGCCTCTGGGGTCAGCAGGCACAAGCCTTCACCGCGGCAGCACTACCGCTCGGCCGCACTGTCTGAGTGATCGCTCGGAGGCCGTCGCACACCTCGTCGGCGAGCACGCCGACGAAAGGACAGCTCGATGTCGACCAACACTCCCCCGGCTTCGGGACTGTCTCTGTGACGCGAGGAGACGACAGCCGGCTGCTATCGACTGTCCTAGTCACGCCGGGCCGCGAGCAGCGCCGTGACCGTCGCTCCCGGAAGGGTGCGGCGCGAGCATTGATGAGCGATGACCGACAGAGCCGTCGCGCGGCGGCGAAGGCGAAGTCCGAGGAACTTGCGGCCGAACGACGCGCGACCGTCGTACTCCCCAGCTCGGGTGAACCCGGACCTGCCGCTTTGCGGACGCCTGGGCAGTTGCGGCTCCCCCGACATCAGGACACCTCAGCCACGTTGGCCGGCGCATATCCATTCCTCGCCGAGGGCGGACTAGGCAGCGACGGCGTGTTCGTTGGTCAGGACCTCTACAGCGGTAGCTCGTTCGTCTACGACCCGTGGGTCCTCTACGCGCGGGGCTTCATCACCGCACCGAACGTGGTGTTGGCCGGCATCGTCGGTTCAGGCAAGTCGTCGCTGGCGAAGAGCCTCTACACGCGGTCGATCCCTTTCAGCCGTCGGGTCTACGTGCCGGGCGACCCCAAGGGCGAGCACACCGCCGTCGCCGAGCGAGTGGGCGGCCGGGCGATCGCCCTGGGTCATGGCATGTCGGCACGGCTGAACCCTCTCGACGAGGGCCATCGCCCGACCGGGATCGATGACGCTCAGTGGGCCGGCCAGCTGAGGTCGCGGCGCCGCGACCTGATCGGCGCACTCGCCGAGACCGTCCTCGACCGCCGACTCACACCGCTGGAGCACACCGCCGTCGACATCGCGCTGAGCGGCGCCGTCCGGTCGGTCGATACCCCTGTGCTCCCGATGGTCGTGGATCGCTTGCTGGCACCGGAGAAGTCCGACGACCTCGACGGCCACCTGATCGAGGACGGGCGACTCGTCGGTCACGCGCTTCGGAGGCTCGTCGCCGGCGACCTGGCCGGGCTCTTCGACGGACCCAGCACGGTCCGGTTCGATCCGACCCTGCCGATGATCTCACTCGACCTGTCGCGGGTCACCGAGAACGCGACCCTGATCTCGGTGCTGATGACCTGCGCATCAGCGTGGATGGAGTCGGCGCTGCTCGACCCCGAGGGTGGGCAGCGGTGGGTCGTGTACGACGAGGCGTGGCGGCTGATGTCGCATCCCGCGTTGCTGCGGCGGATGGATGCGCACTGGCGGCTGGCACGGCATTACGGGATCGCGAACATGCTGGTCTTCCACAAGCTCTCCGACCTCGACAACGTCGGTGACCAGGGCTCCGCCAGCCGGGCTCTCGCGTCCTCGCTGCTCGCGAACGCCGAGACCCGGGTGGTCTACCGACAGGAATCGGACCAGCTCGGCCCCACTGCCGCCGCGCTCGGGCTCACCGGCACCGAGCAGCAGCTCCTCCCGACGTTCGGGACGGGCCAGGGGCTGTGGCGCATCAAGCACCGCTCGTTCGTCGTCCAACACCAGCTCCACCCGGCCGAGCTCGAACTCTTCGACACCGGCCGCCGAGCGCGCGGTGCCCAATGACGAGCATCCGACGACCAACTAGGAAGGCCGCTGCTACCGATTCGTGCCAAGTCCCGGTCGTTTTCCCACTGGTCGAGGTCACCTTCGGCCAGGCCGGCACCGCAGTCGTCACCGTCGACGGCTCGTCGTACGACGCCTCCGCCCCGATCGAACGGGCCACCCTCGAAGAGGTCTTCCACACGATCGCCGACGAGCACGGGCCAGTGCGGGTGCACGTCACGGAGTGCGACGGGTCGGAGTTCACCGACGTGATCGTGCCTGATCCGCCCGCCGCGAATGCCTCACCGAAGGATCAGAGCGCAGCGGCGCCGGGGATCGTCGGCGAGGGATTCCTCCCCGACGAGGTTGTCGACGTCGCGGTCGTCGTGGCCAGTCAGAAGGCCGACTCCGCCGGCGCGGCACGGGTGCGAGTTCCGCCGGCGTTGCTGGCTGGCCACGCTGGTGTCGTCGTTCTCATCGGACGCGCGTCGGGCACGGTGACCCCCAGCGGGCTGACATGAATGCGCCGGGCCGCGGGTCCGGTGACGAACTCGTCAATCTGGCGCTGATCCTGGTCGGCTGCCTCGGCGCGCTCGCCGTCTCACTGCGCCTCGCGGCCACGTGCGCAGCCTGGCTCTGCGATTCGTCCCAACCCGGAGTGGGACTGGGCTCCGGCATCAAAGTGTTGGCAGACCCGGCCCGGCCCGACGTGGCGTTCGGTTCGACGGGGATGTCCGCGGTCATGTTCTGGGTGACCGTTGCGGCGCTGCTGTCGTTCGTGGGGGGCTTCACCTGGCTGGCCTGGCGGATCGCGATGGGCGTACGACGCCGTACCTCCCGCGACCCGCGGCGCCTCGACGGCGTCGCTACTGCCCACGACGTGAAGACAAGCGCTTCCGAGAAGGCCCTCCTTTCGAGAGCGAAGACTCTGCGGCCATCTCTCACGGACGCGCGAGCCAAGGATGTCGGCTACCTGCTCGGCAGGTCACGCGGTCGGGGCGTGTGGAGCTCGGTCGAGGACTCGACGCTGGTGCTGGGTCCACCCCGCTCGGGCAAGGGCCTGCACATCGTCATCAATGCCATCCTCGATGCGCCCGGCGCCGTCATCACCACCGCGACCCGCCCCGACAACATCGCAGCCACGATCCGCGCCAGGAGCCGGATCGGCCCCGTCGCGGTGTTCGATCCCCAGGGCCTTGCCGAAGGGCTCCCCGCCGGACTGCGCTGGTCCCCAGTGCGGGGATGTGAGGATCCGCTCACGGCGATGATCCGCGCGGCTGGGCTCGCGTCCGCGACTGGTCTTTCCAGCGGCGGCGTGGAAGCCGGTGGGTTCTGGGAGGGCAAGACCCGCACCGCACTCCAGTCGCTGCTCCATGCCGCGGCGCTCGACCGGCGCAGCCCCCGCGACCTGTTCGGCTGGACCCATTCACCGTCCGCGGCCGTCGACGCCGTCGCGATCCTCGCCAGCAACCCGAGCGCCGCGACCGGTTGGGGCGAATCACTCGACCTGATGATCCACAGCGACCCGCGTACCCGGGACTCGATCTGGATGGGTGTCTCGCTAGCCCTGTCCTGCCTGGCCGACCCGCGAGTGCTCCGAGCCGTCAGCCCTGAACCCGGTGAGGACTTCGACCCGACCGGATTCCTGACGAACAAGGGCACCCTGTACCTGATGGCCACCGGCGCAGGCGCCGGCGCCTCGTGGTCGCTGGTTGCGGCGTTCATCGAGGACCTCGTCGAGACCGCACGCCACCTCGCAGCCGCCTCTCCAGGAGCCCGGCTCGACCCGCCCCTCCTCCTCGCCCTCGACGAGATCGGCAACCTCTCACCTCTCCCGTCCCTTCCGGTCCTCATGGCCGAAGGCGGCGGAACCGGCATTACCACGATGCCGATCCTCCAGTCGCTCGCACAGGCACGCGCCAAATGGGGCGACCACGCCGCCTCATCCATCTGGGACGCCTCAATCGTCAAAGTCATTCTCGGAGGCGCCTCCGCCACCCGCGACCTGCAGGATCTCTCTGCCCTCATCGGCGAACGCGACGAGCGCACCGATTCGATCTCGGTCGGCGGCGACGGCGTTCGGTCGATGCAGCGCTCGACCCGTCGAGTGCCCGTCATGCCACCGGAGACGATTCGCACGCTCCCGTTCGGCACTGGGCTGGTTCTCCTCAGGAGCGCTCCGCCACTGGTCACGGACCTTCGCCCGTGGACCGCGCGGAGGGATAGGGATGCCGTCGCCGCTGATCGAGCGGCCGTCGAGGACGCGCTGCGTCGCCCCTCCTCTCCACCGACCCGCTAGGCGAATCCACCACGTCTCTCCGACCTTGGAGCGCGCCGCGCACCTGAGTCCCAACAGCGGCCGCCAGACCACGGCCCCGCGCGTCTCAGGGAGTCAGGATGTCGATCCCCAGCCAGATGAGCCTCAGCGGTTTCATTGCCACGGTCCCCGAACTGCACCACACCAAGGCCGGTGCGCCCCGGTTCGATGTCCGGATCGGCTGCGAGCACCACCGCAAGGAGGTCGACGGCAGCTTCACCAAACTCGAGCCCACCTTCCATGACCTGGTCGCGTTCGACCAGACCGCACTTCGGGCCTATGAGCGGCTGCGCAAGGGCGACTCCTTCGTCGCCAGCGGCTACGTCCACGAGTACGAGGTCGACCGCAACGGCACCAGCGAGATCCGCGAAGAGTTCGTCGCCCGTCGAATCGGCCACGACCTGGCCCGCACTACGTACGACGTACGACGCCGGGATCTGACGCCGCCCAGCCCCGCGATCCAGTCCCAGGTGCCGGCTGTCGGGATGTGAGCGCGCCGATGTGGACGACTCATGACGTCCAGCACGACGACTCTCAGGCATTCGTGCCGCCGTACCCGGTCCCCGACCCGGAGGACGATCTCGGCCCAATCAACTGGCTCACCCTGCCCGCTCAGGAAGCTGAAGCCGCGTATCTCGATCTCAACAAGTGGGTGAACTGGCTCAGGTGCGCCTACGGGCTCCCGCCGACCGTCATCCCGCCGCTGTGGCACCGGCACGACGAGCTGATCTGGGAGCTCTCAGCTCTGCACACGCACTGGTTGTTCTCCTACGACCCAGCGGCGTCGCCTTCGGCACCCAACGCGTGGCACCGCGACTTCGCCGACACCCGAAACCGGCTCCGCGAGTGGGTGTCGGCCTGCGGCACGAAGCTCGACCGAGACCGCCCCACCCGCCAGACCGTCTGGCCCGGCGAACCGGCGCGTGAACCCGACCCCGAATCGGTCATCGCCCACCGCGATCAAGACTTCGTCGCCTTCGTCGTCGACGACGTCAGCCGCAGGGAACCCAACTGGGCCGGCTGCGAAGAGCTCTGACCTCCACCCCACCTGTGGGCGAGCCGCGTCTCCACACCCCACTGCCCTGAAGCGCATGCGCCGGCGCGAGGCGGCTGACGCTGACTCCCCCGGCTCCTAGAAGGAACTAACCATGCTGCTCACGCACGCCATTGCCCTGGCCGAAGCACGCACCTACCTCGCCGCACTCGCCGACGCCGCAGAGAACGACGCCGCCTCCGCTGCCTACGAGCAGACGCTGGACTACCTCGACGCGATCCACGGCGCCGACGTAGCCGCGCTCGACCCCCACGGCCTGATCGACGATCAGACGGCCCTCCACGCGATCGCGGAGTCCGCCATCGAAGACCTCGCGGACCACGGCGTCGACGCCCTCCAAGTGGAGCTGGTCCTCGCGATGCTCGAGGACGCCCGCCTTGCGGCATTGGCTGGAGACTGGTCGTGACGTACGGCGAGAACGCCGGGACGATCAGACACGAACTCGCGACACTGCTCCGCCAGCATCGAATCCAGCAACGGCTGGGCGGCCCGGGAAGTCACACGATCCCGGTCACGACCACAGCGGAGGAGCGCGCAGAGGTCGGTCGGCTCATCCAGCGCTACCGGATGAGCATCCTCAAGTGGTGCGAGAACGCTGTGACCTCAGCGAGCCCGAAGCTCGACCTCTCCTCAGACAGCCGTCGACGCTTGGAGACGCCCGATATACAACTCCTGCGGTACCTGACCAAGACGATCGCGACATCGACAGCAACGGCGGCGTCCACCGGCGAACTCACCACGGCGCACACGTTCGCACTGGTCGAGTCGTGGAGGATCGCTGCTAAGGCCGCCGCGCTCGGCGAACACGACTTCGGCGGTGATCTGGCCCGCGGGAGCCTCGACGTGGACCAGTCCCTCACCGTCGTCAAGGACGCCGCCGAGGTCGTGCGCGCGCTGCTCGTCCTCGACCGCCGCTACGCCAACATCCCTTCGTGGGAACCGTTGCGAGGCTCCCAGATGCTCGAACGCGTGGCCGGAACCTGCGCGTTCATCTCGGCCGAGGACTACTCCGTCGACAGCAAGGGATGGCGGCCCCCAGCACGAACGATCGGCGGTCCGCCGCGCGCGGGGATCGCGGGCGTCATCCAGGCCGAGCACAACCTCCTCGTCCATCTTCGGACGTTCCCGAACGCTCTCAACTTGAAGCGGATCGTCGAC
Organism: uncultured Actinomycetota bacterium; assembly: GCA_963846535.1. Classification (GTDB taxonomy): domain Bacteria; phylum Actinomycetota; class Actinomycetes; order Propionibacteriales; family Nocardioidaceae; genus Nocardioides. Next base: position 641,330 of record CAWJWK010000007.1, on the reverse strand, counting down.
TCCCAGCGCCTCGTCTCGACCCTCGCGGCGAACCGGTTTCGGGCCGATGCACCCGAGCTGGCGAAGGCGTGGACTCAGCGAGGTCGGACCTACGCGAAGATCCAGGATCGCGCCCGAAACCTCGGCGGCCTCGTGGGCGGCGGCGGCGACGCGGCAGCACAAGCCGCCAACGCGGTGACCCGCCTGCGCCACCTCCCCGATGAGGCTCATGTAAGCGAGCGAGCCCTCCACGACCTGAACTCGCTGTTCACCACGGTCGATCAGCAGTTGTCGAGCATCTTCGAGCGAGGCGTGAATGAGCGGTTGTACTTCGCTCGGATCAGGGTTCCCCGGATCGTGGAGAACGACGGCCGAGTGATCCACCAGGTACGGGACAGGTTCATGCCAATCACCACTGCCAATCAGGCGGAACTCGTTCAACTGATCCGTGAAGACCTGCGATCGCGCCCGCGCCGGCTCGCGTCAGCCGATAGCGCTCAGGCAAGCCGGGCGGAGCTCAGTCAGGCGATCACGCACCACTCCGGCATCCCCGGGCCGCGTGCTTCTCGCCCGCCGCATCGACCCGAGCCAGAGCCTCCCATCACACTCTGATCGGGCGGGGTGCCCACGTCGGGACCGTGGGCAACCGCGGCGATAGGACGCGAGTCATGCCGTCGCCGACGCAGATTCCGTCAGGTCGCAGAGTCTTCGGCGGATGGCTCCACGTAGCCGCTGATGCGCGAACCGACTCGGGAGTCAGCTCAAAGTAGTCGCCGTCCAGGGTGATGCGCATAAGACCTATCTACCGCAACGAGCCGACAGTTTCGCCAGAACACCCCCGTCGACCGCGCTGCTATCGGCCTCGGATCGCGCAACCATCGATGGCGCTCGACCCAACCGCTACTACCCAAGCTCTCTAAGCAAGTAGCTCTCCCACGGGTTGCCGTTCAGGTCCCGTGGGCGCGACTCGTACAGGCGCGCCGAGACAGCCTGGCAAACGAACTGCGTGATCCCTTCCAGCGTCAGCCGAATGTGGTCCAGTGTGCTGGCCTTCGCGGCTGCGGCCGTGAACGTCAGGGCTCCTTGATCGATGCGCAGGTGGGTCAGCACATTACGGTGATCGACGAATCGCGAGTCCCAGTTCTGCTGTATGCGGGTTAGTACCTCTTGTGGAGCCGTGAACCGGCTGTCGAGCGTCAGCTTCTCGATCGCCTGCCTGAGGTTCGCTGGCCCGTCCCCTGCCATCGCCTCGGCGAGTCCGGCGCTCCGGATGTAGGTAGCCGACCCAGCCAGCTCAGGTACCTGGTCCTTAGTGCCGTCCAACGATGCTGCGTGCTCCACGAGGCCTATATAGGCAGCGTCCAGCTCGGGGTCCCCCAGCAAGGTAGACGGCACCACAGGGAATGACGCATCCACCTCACCCACCACCATGCCAAGTGTCCAGCCGATCACGCTCGGCACGAGCGAAGACGGGAAGGGCGAGTGCAGCCCGCTGACATCCTCCAGGGCACGCTCGGTGACCGCCCTGCGCAGGTCACCGGAGAAGTACTGGCTCGGCCCGGTGTTGCGCAGGCCAGCCAGCAACCAGGAGGCCAAAAGAGCATTCTGATGCGAGACAGTCGAGCCACTAGCGGAGTCCGCGTCTACCCACTCCAAGTCGGACTCCCACCGACGTTCGTAGGCCTCGATGAATCGCCCCGGGTCTGATGGAGGCTCTCAATCCATGGAGGATGAGAGTCATGGCAGCACCCAGGAAGTACCCCGACGAGCTGCGTGAGCGGGCCACCCGGATGGCGGTGGAGCTACGGCAGGATCCCGAGACGAAGCTGGGCGCGATCCAGCGCGTGGCTGAGCAGCTCGGCATGCATCCGGAGACCTTGCGCAACTGGGTCCGGCAGGCCGAGATCGATGGCGGCACGCGGCCGGGCACGACCACTGCTGAGGCGCAGCGGATCGCAGAGCTCGAGCAGCAGGTCCGTGAGCTGAGGCGGACCAACGAGATCCTGAAGACGTCGCAGCGTTTTCGCCGCGAGCGGAGCTCGACCGCAAGATCAAGTATGACAACGCGAAGTTCGGTCGCGGTGATCGTCGAATGCATCGATACTCACCGCGACCGGGGTGACGCGAGGGCAAGAAGCTCGGAGTCGAGCCGATCTGTGAGGCCCTGCGCTGAAGCAGGGGTGCAGGATCGCTCCGAGCAGCTACTACGCGACCAAGACCAGGCCGCCCTCGGCACGCTCGGTGCGCGACGCCGAGCTGGTTGAGGACATCAAGGTCGCGCACAAGGCGAACCTGGGTGTCTACGGCGCCCGGAAGATCCACGCCGAGCTCAACCGCGAGGGCATCCCGGTCGCCCGGTGCACCGTGGAGCGGCTGATGCGCGCCGAGGGGCTACGCGGGATCCCGCGGGAGAAGACCCGCAAGACCACCATCGGCGACGGTGCTGAGACCGAACGGCCCGAGGACCTGGTCAACCGGAAGTTCGTCGCCACCGGCCCGAACCAGCTGTGGGTGGCCGACCTGACCTACGTCCGCACGCACGCCGGCTGGACCTACGTCGCGTTCGTCCTGGACGTCTTCAGCAGGATGATCGTGGGCTGGCAGGTGTCCACCTCGCTGCGCACCGATCTGGCACTCGACGCCCTCGACATGGGCCTGTGGACCCGGCAGCGCGCCGGCCAGGACGTCACCGGCCTGGTCCATCACAGCGACCGCGGAGTTCAATATCGAGCGATTCGCTACACCGAGCGGCTCGCCGAAGCCGAGGCCGTCGCGTCCGTCGGGAGCCGCGGCGACTCCTACGACAACGCGATGGCCGAGGCGCTCAACTCGCTGTTCAAGGCCGAGTGCATCCGCAACCCGGTCATGCGTCCCAAGGGCGGCTGGAAGTCCGTGAGCGACGTCGAGATCGCGGTCGCCGAGTACGTCGACTGGTTCAACCACAGGCGCCTTCACGGCGAGATCGGGCTCGTCCCGCCCGCCGAGTTCGAGACCAACCACTGGGCCAGCATCACGCCCGAGCACCACCCTCAGACACCCGTCCCAGCCGGGGCTGGTTCCAAGTAACCGAGCCTCCACGAAACCCGGGGCGATTCACCCGGAGGGAGACTGTTGGTGAAACGGGTTCTCTTGGCCGGGTGGTGGGTAAGACATGGCAACTCCCTTTTTCGGACTGCGGCGCGGTTGCGCGCCTGGACGTCGCTAGGACTGGCAGCGCGCGCGCCCAGGACTGTAACTTGTTGTAGTCAAGAGCGCAGAGCATCGAGGCACGCGGCTGCTTCGGTTGCGCCGAGCCGGGGGACAAAATAGTGGGATTGATTCGCAGGACAGTGAGGCTCGGGACCCGGGTCGGCGTAGGTGTGCCACTGGTCCACGCCAAAAGCAAGAAACAGCGTGTCGCCAAGTCCAACAAGAAGGCTGCGCAGCAGCAGAAACGGCGTGCGGCGCGACAGCCGAAGACGCAGATCAACGTGGTTCGCCGTCCGATGCAGGCGCAACCGGTTTACGTGCGACCGGTGCAGCCGCAGGCTCCAGCTGCCTATGTCCCGAATCCGGCTGCGCAGCAAAGGGCACCGCTCCCGTCAGGCATCAGGCTGTCGCCTGACGGCCAGCACGTGTTGATCGAGAACGAGTGGAAGCCCTTCGCCCACAATCACATGGGCGCGTTCTGGTTCAACGGTCAGGGATGGGTGACCCTGTGATTGCGATGGAGAGCAGGTCGGATCGCCACGCTCGGTGTACTCGTGTGGCCGGTCAGGCATGGTCGTCGCGTACTGCCATCGAACGCTGTTTACGAAGGGCTCAGCGGTGGACATGGCTAGAGGCTGCCCTGTACCTCCGACCCGCTGGGCGTTGACCCACGAGTTGAAGGGAATGTGCGACTGCTCAGGACGGTCGGAGTGATCTCAGATCCAAGCCGATGACCAGGGGGTCGGGCTGTGCCCCTAGGCGGCGGAAAAGCCGCGCATTCTGATCTCCGGATCGCCGTTCAGCTCGACGACGGTAGACATGCCTAACCACTCGCCATCGACCGGGAGCCGGCCTGACTTAGGTCGTCAGCCCCAACGGCAGTTGGCGTGAGCCCGAAGACGTGGGACTGCACCTCGCGCTGGTGTAGTCCAAGCTCACGCGCAATGTCCGACATTCGCACGCCGTTGGCCCGCAACTGTCGAAGAACCTTGGTCCAAAGTTGCGAGGACTCGCGTTGGATCCCGCCCGGCTCCCCGCTGCGAAACCCCATTCGGGAGAGATTCACGCACAGCGTGCGGTAGTGCCACTCCGTGAGCAGATCGAGCTCGTTGGCGCGGTGCACCAAGGCCATGGCCGCGACGTCCCACTTCGACTTCGCGATAAGAATGCGATCGACGGGCGCGTTCCTCAGACCCTGGGCGAGAACAGACGCCCGGGGCATGAGGAACGCAGCCGCGAACCGCTGTGCTTCGTGTTCCGCTTCCGGGCCGTGCGGCTCGCGTTCCTCGGCGTGCAGGACTAGATGGGCCAGCTCGTGAGCGGCGTCGAACCGAGCACGTTCGCCCGACTTGTCGGTGCCAAGGAAAACGAACGGCTGGCCGTGCCGGTACAGACAGAAGGCGTCGAGGTCGGAGTTTTGGCGCGGTAGGGAGTAGACGCGAACGCCGTGGGCCTCGAGCAGGTGCACTAGGTTGCGGATCGGCTGCTCGCCGAGGCCCCACCGCACTCGGAGCTCCACGGCGGCGGCCTCGGGATCACGACCCGAGAGGGTCGGGACATCGGGGTCTGGCAGCGTGAATCTTCCGCGGACCCAGTCGTCGAGAAGGAACGCGATCATCGCTGAGTTGAGCCCGCGATCACGAGCCCGAGCCGTCATCTTGCTGAGCGCCCGGAAACTCACCGTAGAAAGCGGGATGTCCTCGAGATCATCGCCACGGAGAAACTCCTCGGTCACACCGAGCGTATCCGCCAGGAGCGCCAGTGTTTCCTCCGTCGGCGCGGCGTGGCCGTTCTCGTACGTCGAGAGACTCTTGGTGCTTATCTCTGTGAGGCTCGACAACTTCGTAAGGGTCCAGCCGTGGCGCTTCCGTGCGACGGCAAGCCGCGAGGTGTTAGCCATGGGGAAGGCTTCCTCTCCGACTCAGCGCATCGCGACGTCGACGTCGTAGTTCGACTCGTCCTCCCCGTGGTCGGTCTCCTCGCTGAGGATGGGTTCGCCATCGCGCGGAACGGAGCCCAGCACGATCCGCTCTTCCCACTTGGAGATCACGCCGTTCTCGATCTCGGTTGGCAGAGAGAGCTCAAGGAAGATCTCGCCGACGGTGACTCGCTGGAGGAGGTACCAGACGACCGTCGTTGGCGACGACTCCTCCGGCGCCTCGAACTCGTCTCCGAGCTCTAGCACGAGCTGCATGTTGGTCTCGACCGCCTGGGTGGTGACTTCGCCCTTCGGGTACCTGGTCGACGGACTCTGTCCCGGGATCACAACGCCAGTGCCCTGGTCGCCGGAGCTCACGACTACCGAGAAGGCGCCGGTCGGATGGATCGTGCGGCAATAGTTCCTTGAGTTGTCGTAGTCCCACCCGACGGGGATCATCGCCTCGCGAAGGAAGCGAGTAGTGCGGCTGAATCGCGTTGTGCCGGCATGGGTTGGCGCGTCGAGGTCGGTGCTCAGCTTCGCTTCTGCGTCGGCGCGTAGCGAGACCTGGAAGAGAAGCTCTCGGGAGAGGCCCAGTTCGGTGAGCCGTGAACTGGCGTTCTCGTTCTCCCAGATGATTCGGCTGTTCTGCTGCATCGCGCAACTCCCCGGTCGTCGGTGGCCTACTTCACGAAACATTACCTCAATTGAGGGCGAGAAACGTGAAGCGCCACGCCGAGATCCTCGCACTTGCTCCCGGGCACCTCAACTGCGATCGCCGGTTGTGCTACGCCGCGGTGGCCGACGTCAAAGTGGGCGAAGCGGGGCGCCCATAGTGGGCGCAAAGCCGCTGGTCATGCTGCGTCACCTCAGTGCCGCACAGTCCCAGCGCTCAGGCCGGATCAGCGACTGGTCGACGGCGTCACGGCGGGTTGAGGTTGGAGCGTGGCGCCAGCGATTCGAGAATCTCGGCGGTTGCCGGGTTCACTTTCGAGTTCGGCTCGATGTAGTGCTTCTTGGTGATCTCCGACGAACTGTGGCCGAGCATCTCCGCAGCGAGATCCGCTCCCCCAGCACGATCGATGATCGTGGCGACCGTGCGACGGAACGAATGAGGTGTCACTCCGCTGATACCCACGCCTTCCAGCACGCTGCGCAGGCGTCGGCGAACGTTGTTGGTCGTCAGCGGAGTGTGGTTGCGACTGAAGAAGAGCAGGTGGTCCGGCACATCGTCGGCCACGACGACGAGACGCTCGCGAAGTACTGCTGCGGTGAAGCTCGGCACCGAAACGACCCGCGTCGAGGCTGCGGTCTTCGGATGCGGCTGCCGTGCTGTCGGCTTACCCTTTGGTGACACGATCGTTCCGCAGATCCTGACCGTCGCGGGCGTGCTCGTGACGTCGACGTCGGACTTGCGGATCGCCAGCACTTCGCCGATCCGGGCCGATGTGCCGAGCATGACCTCGATGATCTGCTCCAGCTGTCCGTCTGGCGGCGGTCCGGGCACGGATGGCCCGCGCCGCCAGGCTCTCGCTCCGGCTCTGATCGCCTCCACCTGGTCGTGGGTCAGCGAGACCGCTTGCGACGGGGGCTTCCGCATCCGCTTGGTCTCGCGAACGGGGTTCTTCGGGATTGCCTCGTATCTTGCCGCTAGTCCGAGGGCGAGGTTGAGCACCGTCTTGGCCTGCTTGGCGTAGCTGTAGCTCTTGTTAGCGGCCAGCGACTTCAGGAACGGTTCGATCCTGCCGATGGTGATCTCTCGCAACGTGTAGTGCTCGAAGGCCGGCATCACGATCTGACGCATGTTGCGCTCGTAGAGGGCGCGAGTGCTTGGCGCCAATCCACCTTCCAGGTCAAGGTCGGCGAGCCAGACGTCGACGAGCTGCCCGAACGAGCTTCCGGGCGTCAGTTCGCCATGGCCGACGGATCGCTCAGTCCGCTCGGCGAGGATCTCCTTGAGCTTTCGCTCGGCGGCCTTCGGAGTGGCGGCCGTCGCCTGCACCCGGCGAAGCTGGCCGTCGTAGTCCCGGAAGCGGGTGATCGCGCAGGCCCGGCCGTCTCGTGCCTTCTCGAAGTGGATCTCGCCGAAGGTGCCGATCGGCGTGCGTGGCCTACCCACGACCGATCACCCCCCGGCGGGACCGTGCCCCGGCTCGGCCTCGCGCTGCCGCGCTAGCCAGGCTTGCACGTCGGACCTGGCGAAGCGCAGCCGTCCGCCGACCTTGGTCGCGCACGGCCCTTTGCCGTCGGTACGCCAGTCCCGGATCGTCGTGACCGGCACGTCGAGGTAGTCGGCAAGCGCCCCGATGCTCAGCAACGGCTCGAGGCCGCTGATGGTGTTCCCCGTGGTTTCCATGACCGCTAGGTGGGCGGCCGGTCCCGACGGGACCGCGCTGCTCCACCACATCCCATGTCCGGAACCTCGTAGGCGGGCCGGAGGGGAGCTTCGGGATTAGTATCTGGCGGGTTTCTGGCAGTCGGATCAAATCTCAAATGCTTTCAGGCTCGGAGATCAGCGATCTCCGAGCCTGAAACTGTGTAGCGGGGGCAGGATTTGAACCTGCGACCTCTGGGTTATGAGCCCAGCGAGCTACCGAGCTGCTCCACCCCGCGTCGGTGAACCCAACGGTAGAGCATCAGGCGAAACCGATCCAAATCGAAGCGCGCGACACGGGTCACTCGTCGGTGCTCTCCTCGTCGGACGGTTCGTCGGTCGCCCCGTCGGTCGGCTCTTCGCCCGCGGCGTCGCGATCGTCGGCGAGCTCCAGTGCCTTCTCGACCTTGGCCTGGGCGATGTCCAGCTGCCGGGCCCACTCCACCGTGTCGTTCTGCTGCTGCGCCTCGGCGGCCGCCGCGAACGCCTCGTCGGCGTCGCGCAGCGCAGCCGCGATCTGCTCGTCGAGAGTCCCCACCTCGCCACCGTCGCCGCCCCCGGGGTCTTCCTCGTTGTTCCCGTCGCCGCCGTCCGGATCGTCGTCGATGTTGACGTCCAGGGCATCAGCGAGGGCTCTGGCGAGGTTGCGCTCGATGCCGACGTCGCCGCCGTACCGCACGATCACGAACTGCAGGATCGGGAAGCTGGAGGCGGCATTGGTCCGCACCGCATAGACCGGCTGGATGTTGATGAACGCATCCCCGACCGGCACCGTCAGCAGGTTGCCGAAGATCGGCGGAGTGCCCCCGGAGTTGTATGGGAGCAGCTGTTCTCGGACATCCTCGTCCTGCTGCATCTCGTTGGCAGCGATGCCCGGACCGGCCGCGTTCTGGTCCTCGACCTCGAGGATCTCCACCCTGCCGAAGTCCTCCGACGTCGCGTCGGAGTTGACCGAGACGTAGGACGCGAGGTTGCCGCGACCGCGGGGAACGAAGACCGAGGCCAGCGACCACTGCTCATCTGAGCCGCCGGTCGCCGTGAAGAGCCGGTACGGCGGCTGCCGACTGGTGCTCACCTGGGGGTCGGCCGGGACCTCCCACCGGTCGTTGCCCTGGTAGAAGTCGCTGGCGTCGGTGACGTGGTAGCGGGCCAGCTGGTGGCGCTGCACCTTGAACATGTCCTCGGGGTAGCGCAGGTGCTCCATCAACGACGCCGGAATGTCCTCCTTCGGCTGGACAGTGTCCGGGAAGGCACCCATCCAGGTGCGGAGGATCGGGTCGTCCTCGTCCCAGGCGTAGAGGGTGACCGTGCCGTCATAGGCGTCGACCGTGGCCTTGACCGCCGACCGCATGTAGTTGATCTCGTCGGTCGGGATCGTCTGGAGGCCGGTCTCGTCCTGGAGGGCGTCGTCGATCATGTCCTCGAACGACTCGCGGGACGAGTTCGGGTAGCGATCGGTGGTGGTGTAGCCGTCGAGGATCCACTGGATCCGGCCGTCGATCACCGCCGGGTAGGGGTCGCCGTCGACGGTGAGCCACGGCGCCACCATCTCCACCCGCGTCTGGGGGTCCCGGTTGTAGATGACCTTGGAGCCGCCGTGCACGCGTCCGGACAGCAGGAAGTTGGGCTCGCCGAACTTCACGGCGTACAACAGCTGCCGGAACGTGTTGCCGACGTCGACCCCGCCGTCGCCGTCGTACGTCGTCGTGGAGTCGGACTCGACGACCTCGTCAACGTCGTCAGGATCCGCCTCGTCGAGCCCGAGGCCGAGCTCGACGTCGTTCGCGTCCTCGTCGGGCTTGCCGACGACCGAGTAGCTCGGGCTGTTCTCGCCGAAGTAGATCCTGCCTTCGAAGTCCTCGATCTGCGAGAAGATGTTGTCGGCGTCCTCGATCCCCTCGGCCCAGTCGATCCGGCCGTTGGCCTCGCTCGTCGACACCTGGTTCGCGTAGGCGGCGATGAGGCCTTCCCCGTGGGTGTAGACGGTGTGGAGGTTCGACCAGTTCTGGTCGGCGATCTCAGCCTGGTCGAGCTCACGCACACCGAGCACCAGCGGGGTCTGGCCGCGGCCAGGAACGTCGTAGCGGTCGACGTCGAGGACCGGCGCCACCGAGTAGTACACCCGAGGCTGCTGTCGCTGCTCGAAGGTCTGGAACACCTGCTTGGGGTCAACCAGTGGCACCTGGTCCAGCTGCTGGCCCAGCACTGGGACGCCTGTCTCGTCGCGCGGTATGCCTGGAAGCGACTGGGTCTCGACATCGGCGATGTCGTAGGCATCTCGGGTGGCGTCGATGTTGCGTTGTATGTACTCCTCTTCCTTGTCCGCCTCGGTCGGCTTGACCTGGAAGTTCTGGACGATCGCCGGCCAGATCATGCCCAGCAGGATCGCGGAGAGGACGAGCAACGCCAGGCCGACCGACGGCAGCTGCCAGGTCCGGCGCCAGACGTTGAGGAAGAACAGCACCGCGCAGATCAACGCGACGCCCATCAGGATGTTGCGCGCGGGCAGCACCGCGTTCTCTCCGGTGTAGTTCATGCCCGTGAAGAGCCGATGGTCGTCGGTGACCAGGTCGAACCGGTCCAGGTAGTAGTCGACGCCCTTGGCCAGTACGAAGACGCCGAGCAGGACCGAGAACTGCACCTGCGCCGCGGCCGACAGCCGGTCGTGCGGCACCTGCAGCCGGATGCCGCCGTACAGGTAGTGCACGACCGCCGTTGCGAGGATCGCCACGACCGTGGCGGCCATCACGAAGTCGACGACGTAGTGCCACCACGGCAGGCTGAAGACGTAGAAGCTGATGTCCTTGTCGAAGTACGGGTCCTTCTGACGGAACGGCTCGGCGTGCTGCCAGAGCAAGTAGGTGCGCCAGTTCCCGACCGCGGAAGTGCCGGCGAAGATGCCGACCACGACCGCCACGCCGGCGAGCAGCCAGGTCCGGATCGGGGTGACCGCGTCGCGGTAGCGGTCGACGCTGCCGTCGCCACCGGGCATCCGGAACAGCGGCCGGAACCGGTACGCGAGGTACATGTTGACGGCGACTGCCGCCCCCATGAAGACGCCGAAGACGAGGAACAGGCCGATCCGGGTCCACAGCATGGTGCTGAAGACCTGGCCGTAGCCGACCTCGTCGTACCACAGCCGGTCGGTGTAGATCGACGCGAACGTCGTCAGTGCGAAGAACGCCACCACCAGGACGACACCCGTGATCACCAGCGCGCGGGCGCGGCCTCCCGGGCGTCGGGTGTCGACGTCTCCGGGCTCGTCGTCGAACAACTCGCTCACTGTTCTTCCCCTGGTTCCTTGTGAATTGGACCCACAGATTCCTCGGACTCGTCCTCAAGTGTCGCGTGCAGCAGGGAAAGCAGGCTGGGAACCAGCTCCGCTCCCCCCATCACCGACGCGTCGTCGTCGTGCGCCCGCAGGCGGACGGCGCAGTACGACGCGCCGTGGCGGGTCACGCCCGCGACGATTCGCACTTCCTGCCGGTCCGGGTGCTCGCGGGCGAACTCCACCGCCTCGGCCGGATCTTCCGGTATCTGGCCGTCGGCCGCAGGCGGCAGGACCAGCCGCTCCACGACCGCCGCACAGCCGGTGACCGAGCCGGGCCAGCTGATGGTCGTCAGGAACTCCTCGAGCTCCTGACCCGCCGCCACCTCCTCCTGCTCGATCGGCGTCATCGAGCCGCGCTCGCGCGGCTCGTCGAGGCCGAGAGCCGCCGCCAGCGCGGGCTCGTGGACGATCAGGTCGGCAGTGTCGACGAGCGCGTAGAGACGCGCCGGCTGGTCCCACCCGGCGTCGCTCTGGTGCTTCTCGATCTCCAGCACGGCAGTCGCCAGCGCGGGGTCGATCTCGAGGTCGAAGTCCATTGCTCGCTCCGCTCAGCAGCTCGGCAGGTCGGCGTCGCGGTCATCGGCCCAGGCCTCGAGCGCTTCGAGCGCCTTCTGCATCGAGGTCGCCTTGACCAGGGTCAGGTCGGAGTCCAGGCCGTCGACGTCGCCGCAGTTGTCCTTGGGCACGAAGAACAGCTCGGCTCCGGCATCCTCGGCCCCCGCGATCTTCTGCTCGATCCCGCCGATCGGGCCGACGGAGCCGTCGTCGCGGAGCTCGCCGGTGCCGGCGATGGTCTCGCCGTCGGTGAGCGACCCCGGGGTGAGCGTGTCGTAGATCGCGAGGGAGAACATCAGTCCGGCGCTCGGGCCGCCGATCGCCGGGTCGACCTTGATCGACACGTCGAACGGAAAGTCGTATCCGATGCCGAGGCTGATGCCGATCCGCGGCGCCTTCACGCCTTCGACCGTCGTCTCGCGCGGCTCGATGTCGATCGTCATCCGCTTGTTGTTGCGCTCGATCAGCAGCTGCACGGGGTCGCCGGGGCCGTGCTTCTCAACGGCGTCGACGATGTCCTGGGATCCCTTCACGGGTCGGCCGTCGACCTCGATGAACTTGTCCCGCACCCGAAGCTTGCCGAACGCCGCACCGTCGTCGGCGACGAACGCCACCTGAACCACCGAGGGGATCTTGTAGTCGAGCTCGCGCAGCGCGTTGGCGACGGCGACGTCCTGGGACGTGATCATCGAGACCGCGCCGTCGCGCTCCTCGTCCTCGGCGGTCTGGTTGGGCGGGTGCGCGATCTCGTAGGGGATCACCGCCTCGTCGGGGTCGAGCCACGCGCCGAGCGCCGCGAACAGCGACTTCTTCTCGCCCCGCGGTGAGGACTGGACGGTCGTGAACCGGATCTGACCGTCGTCGCGGAAGGTCTTGTGACCGGCGACCTGGATGATCTCGGCCTCGTTGGAGTCCTTGGCCAAGATGTCGAAGGTCGGCCCGGGGCTGTAGACGGAGTACGGCAGCGGCACGAACGCCGCCAGCACGAAGAGAATGAGGGTCAGCGGCGCGGCCACGCAGAACGCGATCCAGCGCTGGGTCATGGCGCTACCTTCTCACCCGGCGCCAAGGCGGCAGGGACCGGATATCAGGATGCGCGACGGCCGTCGTCGTCCGCCGGGGCGTCCGCGGGCTCGTTCGGCTCGCTCAACGGCGGCAGCACGGTCGGCCGGAGCCTCGACGGCCGCAGCGCGACGCCGGTGCTGCGGTCCGGCGTACGGCGGCTCACGGCGTAGCCGGGTCGCGACACCTGCTCGCGGCTCAGCGCCTCGCCCAAGCGGCGCGCGGCGGTCTCGCGGTCGACCTCGCCGCGGCCCTCACGACCCCACCAGCCGACCCACAGCATCGTCACCAGGGTGACGACGGCCGCAGGCACCAGCCAGAGCAGGATCTCCACCTGGCAAAGGTACGGCGGCGCGCGGGCCCGTCGGCTACGGCGCGCCGACCCACTCCTCCGTGCCGTCGGCGAAGAGCTGGTGCTTCCAGATCGGGACCTCGGCCTTGAGGGTGTCGATGAGGGCCCTGGTGGCGTCGAATGAGGTCCCCCGGTGGGCGGAGATGGTCGCGACCACGACCGCCAGGTCGCCGATCGCCAGGTCGCCGACCCGATGGACGGCGGCGAGCCCGGTGACGTCGTACTCCTCGGCGACCTGGACGCAGACCTCCTGCAGCCGGCCCAGCGCCGAGGGGTGCGCGGAGTAGGACAGCCCGGTCACGCCCTTGCCGCCGTCGTGATCACGGACCCGGCCCACGAAGACGACAAGTCCGCCCGACCCCTCGTCGTCGAGGCTCTTCAGCACGTCGTCGACCACGAGCGGGGTGTCCCGGATGCCGACCAGCCGCACCACGTCTGCGTTCACAGGGCTCACAGGTCGCAGAGTACTTTGGAGACATGGTGAACGAGCCCGAGCCCGAGGAGCCCAACCCCTTCAAGGGCACCCCCTTCGAGCAGTTCTTCGCTGCCGGTGGTCCCTTGGCCGGGATGGGCGGCCTCGGCGGCCCGGCCGGGGCCGGCGGTGCCGGCGGCATGGACTTCAACCAGATCATCAGCCAGTTCAAGGCGATGATGCAGCCCCATGACGGCCCGCTGAACTGGAAGATGGTCGACGACCTGGCTCGGTCGACCGTCGCCCAGCAGCCGGACCCGTCCCCCAGCCGACGCGACCACGACCGCGTCGCCGACGCCGTCCAGCTGGCCGACCACTGGCTCGACACCGCCACCGAGTTCCCGTCGGGCGTGACCTCCACCGCCGCGTGGAGCCGGGCCGAGTGGGTCGTCGAGACCCGCCCGGTGTGGAAGGTGCTCGTCGAGCCCGTCGCCGCGAAGTCGGTGAGCGGCATCGGCAACGCGGTCCCCCAGGAGATGCAGGCGACCGCCGGTCCCCTGCTCGGCATCATCGGCCAGGCCGTCGGCGGCATGCTCGCCTCCCAGATCGGCCAGGGCCTCGGCGGTCTCGCCGGCGAGGTGCTCACCGCGTCCGACATCGGCGTGCCGCTCGGCGCCCCGGGCAAGGCTGCGCTGGTCATCAGCAACGTCAGAGAGTTCGCCGAGGGTCTCGACGTGACCGAGGACGACGTACTCCTCTACCTCGCGCTGCGCGAGGCCGCGCACCAGCGCCTCTTCGCCCACGCGCCGTGGCTGCGCGAGCACCTGGTGGGCGCGGTCACCGACTATGCCCAGGGCCTCGAGCTCAACGTGAAGCAGATGCAGGAGCGGATCCAGGAGCAGCTGGGCAGCATCAACCCGATGGACCCCGACTCGATGCAGGGACTGCTCGAGGGTGGCCTGTTCGAGCCGCCCGTCTCGCTGCAGCAGGAGTCGGCGCTGTCGCGGCTCGAGATCGCCCTCGCGCTGGTCGAGGGCTGGGTCGACGAGGTGGTCGGACAGGCCACGGCCGAGCGGATGCCCGCGGCGACCAAGCTGCGCGAGGCCGTACGACGCCGCCGCGCCGCCGGCGGACCGGCCGAGCAGACGTTCGCAGCGCTTGTCGGTCTGGAGCTTCGGCCACGACGGTTGCGTGACGCATCGACCCTGTGGGGCGGGCTGCGCGCGCGGTCCGGCGCGGAGGCGCGCGACGGGGTGTGGATGCACCCCGACCTGTTGCCGACGGCGGCCGACCTCGATGACCCGCTGACGTTCCGCGCCGAGGCCACCGCTCCTGACGACCTCAGCGAGGACCAGTTCGACCAGGAGCTGCGCAAGCTGCTCGACGGCGACGCCCCCGACGGCGAGTGACCCTCCACGCCGACGCAGTGACGACGCTGCGCGAGTGGACCGCGCCCGACGCCGCTCAGGAGACGTTGCGCGCCCGGTTCGTCGCGCATCTGGAGGGCACGGCGGACGGCATGTGGCGCTCGTCGTACCCCGACCACATCACGGCGGGCGCGCTGGTGATCACCGAAGCGGGCGACCGGGTGCTGCTCAACCTCCACAAGAAGGCGCGGCGGTGGTTCGCCTTCGGCGGGCACGCCGAGCCGGGTGATCGCACCCTCGCCGATGTCGCCGCCCGCGAGGCGCGCGAGGAGTCCGGCATCCCCGACCTGCGGCTGGTGCCGACGCCGGCCCAACTCGACGTGCACCCGGTGCCCTTCTGCGACCCGCGCGGCGAGGTGTCGCACTTGGACGTCCGATATGTCGCAGTTGCACCGCCCAAGGCTCAGCAGATGATCAGCGACGAGTCGCTCGACGTGCGCTGGTGGCCGGTCGACGCGCTGCCCGAGCTGGAGCCGGCGATGGTCGAACTGGTCGGGATCGCAAGGTCGGCGGTCGGCTGACGGGCGTCTCGGTGCGCCCTCGCCGAGGGGCTCGGGCTACTCGACGACCGGTCGTCAGTCGGTGACGTCGGGCTGGATCTCGGCGTCGATCCCCGGCGGCGGGTCGAGGCGCTCCGCCTCTGACCAGCCGAGCAGGTAACCCTTCGCCTTCTCGGTGTGCGGGTAGTGGCCGACCCACCCCCAGAACGCCTCGCTGTGGCCTGGCTCGAGCAGGTGCGCGAGCTCGTGCACCAGCACGTAGTCGACCACCCAGTCGGGCATCTTCTGCAGCCGCTCGCTGACCCGGATCGACCGATCGCCCGGCGTGCACGACCCCCAGCGGGACCGCTGGTTGGCCACCCACCTCACCGAGACCGGCTCCGCCAGCCCCCCGAGGTAGCGGTCGTTGAGCTCGCGGGCGCGCCGCAGCAGGTCGTCCTCGGTGCGTCGGCCGCGCTGCTCGCGTCGCTGGAGCCGGGCCACCATCGTGCGGACCCAGTCGCGCTCCTCGGCCTTCGACAGGTTGTCCGGCACCAGCACGACGATCCGGTCGTCCTCGACGTACGCCGACACGGTGCGCCGCCGCCGCCTCGAACGCCGGACCTCGACCTCCGGCGTCGGGTCGCTCATGCCTGCGGACGCTACCCGTACCCCAGCGCGTGAGCGAAGCGAAGCGCGGAGCCGAGTCGGCGCGAATCGTCGGAGCGAGTGCGGCGAGCGCAGAGGATTCGCGCGTCGACTCGGCGGGCACGCGTTGGTAACTAGCGCCGACTCGGCGTGCTTCTGGTGGTCAGAAGAGCCGACTCGCGGCTACTGCTTTCCGGCCCAGTCCAACAATCTGTTGACGGGCCAGGTGTTGACGATCCGGTCCGGCTCGATCCCGGCCGCCTCGGCGCGCTCGCACCCGTACAGGAGGAAGTCGAGCTGACCGGGGGCGTGCGCGTCACTGTCGATCGAGAACAGGCAGCCGATGTCGCGCGCCAGCTCCATCAGCTCCGTCGGCGGATCGCGGCGTTCGGGGCGCGAGTTGATCTCGACCGCGACGTCGTGCTCGGCGCAGGCCTCGAAGACCGCGCGCGCGTCGAACTGCGAGGGCGGCCGGGTGCCGCGGTTACCCGTGACGAGACGGCCGGTGCAGTGCCCCAGCACGTTCGTCCAGGGGTTGTGAATCGCCGCGAGCATGCGCTTCGTCATCGGCGCGCGCTCGGCGCGGAGCTTGGAGTGGACACTGGCCACGCGCACCTCGAGCCGGGCCAGCATGTCCTCGGTCTGGTCGAGGGTCCCGTCCTCGTTGATGTCGACCTCGATGCCCTTGAGCAGTCGGAACTCGCCCGGCAGAGCTGACAGATGCACGTTGACCGCGTCGACCACGTCGAGCTGGCGGGTCAGTCGCTCCACGCTGAGGCCGCGCGCGATCGTGAGCCTCGGCGAGTGGTCGGTGAGCACCAGGTAGTCGTGACCGAGCTCCATCGCCGTCATCGCCATCTCCTCGATGGGCGAGCCGCCGTCGGACCAGTCGGAGTGCGAGTGGAGGTCACCCCGCAGCGCCTCGCGCAGCTTCTCACCACCGGAGGCGGGCAGCACGCCGTACTGCGCCTCGGCCTCGGCCAGCCGCTCCGGCACCCGGCCGGCGACCGCGTCGCTGATCACCCGCGCGGTGCTGTTGCCGATGCCGGCCAGCTCGGTCAGCGTGCCGTCGGCGGCTCGCTGCTCGACCTCGTCCGGCGACAGCGGCAGAATCGCGGTGGCGGCCCTGCGGTAGGCCTGCACCTTGAAGGTGTCGGCCCGTCCGCGCTCGAGCAGGAACGCGATCCGCCGGAGCGCGGCGATCGGGCTGCCGTCGAAGGGATCGCCTGCCGCGGTCATCGGGCCACCCTGGCAGCCGATTCGGGCCCAGAAAAGTTTTGTCCACAGCCGGTGGAGGAGCGGTGGACGACGTACCCGCTGGTCACCCGCGGGTACGACGCCCGCGGTGACACCGATTTCCCCAATCCGTCCACAGCCCTTCGCACCATTTTCCGCGGCTGTCCACTGCCCTTCCGCATCGTCCACATCCTCATCCACAACCTCGTCCACAGGCGTAGGTGCCGCTGGATTGACCGGGCTCCCCAGCGCTGCCTAGCGTTGCCCGCAGATGGGGCCCCCGGGTCGCAACTGCCGTTCGCAAGGGGAAGGCAAACGGCAGGAACGACACGGGGGTCCCTTCATGTTTTGCCCAGGTCTCAACGCCCCACGAAGACCGGCGCCCGCTTCTCCTGGGCGGCCCGGATGCCCTCCTGCAGGTCGGCGGTCGCGAGGGTGACCGGCTGAGCGAGCGCCTCCCACTCGAGGCAGGCGTCCAAGCCTGCGTGTCCGCGCTGGAGCGCGACCTTGGTCAGCCGGCTCGCGATCGGCGCGGTCGCGGCGATCTCCGCGGCGGTCGCGAGGACCTGGTCACGGAATCCCTCGGGATCCAGCACCCGCGACACCAGGCCCAGCCCGAGCGCCTCGTCTGCGTCGACCAGACGGCCGGTCAGCAGGAGGTCGCGCGCGGCGGCGGACCCCACCACGTCCGGCAGCAGGTACGTCGTCGCCATCCCCGGGTGCATCCCGAGCCGGAGAAACGGCACGCCCATCCGCGACCCGCGGGCGGCGTACCGGATGTCGCACGCGAGCGCCATGGCCAGGCCCGCGCCGATCGCCGGCCCGTTGATCGCGGCGATGGTCGGCACCTCGAGCCGGCGGATCGACAGCCAGGCCCGGTAGAACGGCAGCATCCGCGACCGCAGCTGGTCGACGGTGGCGTCCGGCTCGCCGGCGATCCACGAGGTGTTGCCGCCCGAGCAGAACGCGCTGCCCTCTCCGGTGACCACAACAACACGTACGTCGGGGTCGCCGGCGAGGTGGTCGATGGCCCGGACCCACGACTCGGTCATCTCGTCACTCATGGCGTTGCGCATCTCCGGCAGGTCCAGGACGAGCATCGCGACCCCCGCAACCGGCCGTTCGAGCCGCAAATGGGTCAACAGACTGATTTCAGACATACCGGGCACGCTACTGCTCCTGCGGAGCGCGGTGTCGTAGGGTCAGAGAGGTCCAAGGCTGTGCGCTACGGACCCCGGCGGGCTTCCCCAGACCTCCCGTCGCGACGACCGAAGTTGAAGATGAGCAAGGAGGCCGTCATGGCGGAGACCTGGAGCGGTGAGTTCTACTGCGTTAAGTGCAAGGCAAAGCGCGAGGCCAGCGGCGAAGTCAGGGTCAACGACAAGGGCACCCGCATGGCCAAGGCGGTTTGCCCGGTGTGCTCGACGAACCTGAACCGGATTCTCGGCAAGGCCTGAACCCACCACAGACAACCGCTGCGGGCGGCCCCACCTCAGGCGGGTGCCGCCCGCAGCCATGTCCGAGCGCCGTGAGGCGTCTCGAAACCTAGGCTGTGGATGACCGGCGGCGTCGTCGGCCGATCCGTGTCAGCCTGCACCCATGGCGCCCGTGCCGACCGCCCTCCCCACCGCCCAGCTCCTGCTCAGGCCCGGCGTCCCGGTCGTCCGTCGAGACGTGGACACGCTGCAGGTCGGCCTCTTCCCACCCCGGGTCGCGCAGTTGCCGGACGTGCCCGAGGTGAAGGCGCTCCTCGACGCGCTCCGCACCGGCACCGTCCCCGGCGAGCTCCCGGAGGCGGCGGCCCGGGCATTGGAGACGCTGCTGGCGGCCGGCCTGGCCTTTCCCGGCACACCGGCGACGGCGGCGGACGAGGCGATCGCCCAGGCTCAGTACGGCGCCGGCGGGGCAGCGCGCCTCGCCGCCCGCGCCGGACAGCGGATCGGCGTTCGGGCCACCGGTCCGTCGTACGCGATCATCACCGACCTGCTGGCGCTGTCCGGGATCGAGGTCGACGACGTCTCACCCTCGGTGTGGCTGGTGGTCGCCGCCGGGCCTCTCCTGCGGGAGGCCATCGACCCACTGGTCCGGGCAGGTGCGCCGCACCTGCTGGTGAGCGGCGACGGAGGCGGGCGCCGGGTCGGACCGTTCGTCGAGCCGGGTCGCACCGCCTGCCTGCGCTGCGTCGATGCCCATGAAGCGGAAGCCGACCCGCGCCGGCCGTTCCTGGTCGAGCAGGCGGCCCTCGCCTCGGTCGGGGGCGAGCCGGTCGACCCGGTGCTGGACCGGCTCGCGCTGGCCTGGGCCGTGCGCGACCTCTGCCGCTACCTCGAGGGCGACGAACCGAGCACCTGGTCCGCCACCGTCGACGTCGGACCGACCGACGGACCGCACCTGGTGCGCCGGCTGCGCCACCCGCACTGCGGCTGCGCCTGGGACCTCATGTTCCTTCCCTGAATTGCGGTCGATGCGGTCCGTGGTTCAGGTTGCTTGGCGGCTCCAGGTCGGCATGCCTACCACCATTCGGCGTCGAGCTTGCTCTCCATCGACCGGAGGTGGATGCGGGAGCAGTCCTCGCAGAAGCGGCGGGTCCGGCCGCGCTCGACGGACGTGCTCCACGTCAGGGTGGCCGCGTCGTCGGCGGCGGTCCGGCCGCAGAAGTCGCACGTGACCGGCATGCGCCAACGGTAGAGCGAAAAATGGCGAAGGGCCGGAGTTCGACGGGTTGCGTCGTACTCCGGCCCCTCTTCTTGTTGTCACCCGCGATCAGGTGCCCGGAGGAGGTCCTCCGAGTTCTGCCTCTGCTTTGATCTGGCTGAGCGTGTCTTCGGCAACGCCGCCCAGCTTTGGCCGACCGTCGTCGGCCCACAGTTCGCGTCGGGCGGCGCTACCTCACGCCACGCTGCCAGCCAGGTCAGAGAGCGCGAGCAAGGGCGAGGCGGGCCTGCTGCGCTGCGCGCTCGGCCTTGAGGCTCAAGCGACGGGCGCGGGCCATCTTGGCCTCGCGCAGCTGCTGCGCCTCTCCCAGGCGCGCGGACATATGCGCGCGTGCCAGGTCTTCGTTCATGAGGTTCATCTGATTGCTCCAGTTCAAGGTCTGATTCATGTGGTTTGAGTTGATTTCCGGTCGGAGGATGGATGCCGGGCTACGCCGCGGCGTCCTTGCGGGGCCGGCCGCGGGGCCGCTTTCGGGGGATCACTGCTCCCTGCAGGAACAGCTCGCCACCCCAGACACCCCAGGGCTCACGCCGCTCGAGCGCGCCGGTCAGGCACATCTGCTGGACTGGGCAGTCCGTGCACAGCACCTTGGCGAACTCCACGTCGCTGGGAGACTCGGCGAACCACAGCTCCGGGTCGTTGACCCGGCACGGCAGCCGGTCGGCCTCCACCTCAGCAACTAGCTCTGCCTCATCGTGCAGATTGCTCAGCGTGGGCTCGAGAACACTGGTCGTCATCTTTCACCTCCTCGTCTCTGACCTGATCGCGTTGGTCGTTTCATCGGGATCCGGGTCTGCGACTTTCGTTGGCCTCAGATGTGGTCTGAGAAACACGAAGGCCGCGGATCCCGGTTTCGGGTTCCGCGGCCTGGAGGCTGCCGAGCTGAGTCTGGTGAGATCAGATCGGTGGGCTCCAGGTCCAAGAACCCGGGACGGTGCCGCCGCCAAAAGCGATGACGTGTCCCATGCCGGTGTTCGGTGCGGTCACGCGCACGCGGGTGGCCCAAAGGGCGGCCTGGTCCGCAACCGGCGCCTTGCCGGAACGCACGTCGCTCCGGACGTCAGTCGTCCGGAGATCGGTGGCCGGGGTGGCGCACAGGAGCGCGAGCGCGTCCGAAGACTTCGGCGCTGCGATGTTCATTCGCATGTTCTCCACTGTGGCCACCTCCTCAGGTGCGTTGGGCGCGAGCCTTGCCAGGGCCGGATGCGCAGGTCGGTCAGTACGTGATGGATACGCTAGCGGGGCCCCGATGTAATGAGCAAACCATTTTATGACTATTTCCTGGAATTTGTTCCTGCGTGGCCGTATAGCGATGCCGCACCGGGGTCACGACACCTCGGTGACGACCGCGAGGACCGCCTCCGCGTAGCGCTCGATCTTGCTGGGACCGACCCCGCTGATCGCTCGCAACGCCTGCTCGTCGCCGGGCTTGTGCTCGGCAATGAGCTCGAGGGTGGCGTCGGTGAAGACGACGTACGCCGGCACCTCGTCGTCGCGCGCCCGCTCCAGCCGCCACGCCTTGAGCCGCTCGAACAGGCCCTCGTCGTAGCGCACCGGGTGCACCGCGCACCGTCCTCGCTTCTTCTCGGCGGCGGTGCCGAGCGGCTGACTGCACTCCCGGCAGCGGGCGACCTTGCTGCGGGAGCGGCCACCCGGTTGCGGCTTCTCACCCTGGGGCAGCAGTGGAGCGAGGAACCGGGACGGCTGTCGGCGGGCGGCCTGCCCGGGGTTCCGGGCCGCCGACCAGGTGACGGTGAGGTCACGCCGCGCGCGGGTCACGCCGACGTAGAGCAGTCGCCGCTCCTCCTCGACCGTCGCGTCCCGGTCGGCGTAAGTGATCGGGACCGTGCCGTCCTGGACGCCGGCACAGAAGACGGCGTCCCACTCCAGGCCCTTGGCTGCGTGGAAGGTCGCGAGGGTGACCCCGTCGGCCGCCGGGGCGTGCTGCTCGGCGATGCGCCGGTCGAGGTCGGCCACGAACGCCGTCAGGTCTGCTTCACGGTGCTCGGCCGCGTACTCCTCGGCCTGGGTGACCAGCGCCTGCCACGACTCCCAGCGGTCGCGCACCTGGCCGCGTCCGGTCGGTGGCTCGGCGTTCCAGCCCATGCCACCGAGCACCCCGCGCACGGCCTCGAGCCACGGCAGGTCCGCGGTCTCGCCGGAGCGCGCGGCGCCGCGCAGCCGGACGACGGCCTCCCGGACCTCGGGCCGCTCGAAGTAGCGCGCCGCGCCACGGACGACGTAAGGGATGCCACGGTCGCTGAGTGCGTCCTCGAAGTGCTCGGACTGGGCGTTGATGCGGAACAGCACGGCGACCTGCCCGGGCGACGTGCCGCGGCGCTGGAGGGCGGCGATCTGGTCGGCGACGTAGGCCGCTTCAGCGACCTCGTCGGGGTGGCCGACGAACCGGACCGCCGAACCGGCCGGCTGCTGCGAGCGCAGCTCGACTCCCGCGCTGGGACTGCCGCCGAGGAGGGTGTTGGCCGAGGCGACGACCTGGGGCGTCGAGCGGTAGTTGCGCACCAGCTCGACGGACGTGGTGCCGGGATAGCGCTTCGGGAAGTCGAGGAGGTACGTCGCGTCGGCCCCGGCGAAGGAGTAGATCGTCTGGGCCGGGTCACCCACGACGCAGAGCTCGTCGCGGCCGCCGAGCCACAGGTCGAGCAACGCCGACTGGAGCGGAGAGACGTCCTGGAACTCGTCGACGACGAACCACTTGTACTGACTCCGCACCTGGGCCGCCACCCGCTCATCGGACGCGAGCACCCCGGCCGCGAACAGCAGCACGTCCTCCATGTCCATCCGGCCCTGCGCGCGTTTGACGTCCTCGTAGGAGGCGAAGACCTTGCCGACGGTGTCGGCCGGCTGGTCCGAGACGCTGCGCCCGTGCCGCCCGGCGATCCGCGAGTAGTCGTCGGGGCCCACGTTGCTGACCTTCGCCCACTCGATCTCGGACGCCAGGTCGCGCAGTAGCGCCTGATCCGCCCGCATCCCCAGCTGCCGGGTCGCGGCGGCGAGCATCCCGAGCTTCGACTCGGTGAGCGTCGGCAGCTCGGTGCCGTGGACGTGGGGCCAGAAGTAGCGCAGCTGCCGCAGCGCCGCGCTGTGGAACGTGCGGGCCTGCACACCCGGCGCACCGAGCTGGCGCAGCCGCTGCCGCAGCTCCCCCGCCGCCCGGGTCGTGAAGGTCACCGCGAGCACCTCGGTCGGCGCGTAGACGCCGGTGGCGACGCCGTGCGCGATTCGATGGGTGATCGCCCGGGTCTTGCCGGTGCCGGCGCCGGCGAGCACCCGGACCGGCCCACGCAGCGCCTCGGCGACCTGACGCTGCTCCGGGTCGAGCGCGGCGAGCAGCGAATCGGCCTGTGACACGTGACTCGTCACGACGGGAACAACTCCTCTGCTCGGCAGGTTGGCGGCTGTGTGAGCGGATCGTCAGGGATGATTCCCGACGTTCCGAGACCCTAGACCGCGGAGGCGACACTTCCCGATGAGCGTGTTCACGATGTACACGACCCCCTGGTGCGGCTACTGCCGACGCCTGAAGGGCCAGCTCGACCGGGAAGGCATCGCCTACGACGTCGTCGACATCGAGCAGCACCCCGAGGCCGCGTTGATCGTCGAGGCCGCCAACCACGGGATGCAGACCGTTCCGACCCTGGTCTTCCACGACGGTACGGCGCTCACGAACCCGTCCGTCGCCCAGGTGAAGGACAAGCTCGCCGCTCTGGTGGGCTGAAGCGCCACCTCACCAGCTGCCGGGCAGCGGGCCGCCGTACCAGTGCTCGATGAGTGACCGGCTGATCGAGACCCCGCCGGGCAGCACCAGCGTGCCGGCCTCCGTCTCCTCGCGCATCTGGGCGCGGGTGAGCCAGCGGGCTTCCACGACCTCGCTGTCGTCGAGGCTGATCTGCTCGCTGAGCGCGCGACCGACGAACCCCAGCATCAGGCTGCTGGGCAACGGCCAGGGCTGGTTGCCGAAGTAGGTCACGTCCCCGACGACGACACCGGTCTCCTCCGCCACCTCGCGCCGGACCGCGTCCTCGAGGGTCTCCCCCGGCTCACAGAAGCCGGCCAGGGTCGAGAGCCGACCTTCGGGCCACTGCGGTCCCCGACCGAGCAGGCAGCGCTCATCGTCGCTGCCCGGCTCGCCCGCCGCGATCAGCATGATCACCGCCGGGTCGGTCCGGGGGAACTGCGCCCTGCCGCACTGCTCGCAGGCCAGCTCGTGCCCGGCCGCGCGCGGGCTGAGGGTCCCGCCGCACCGGGGGCAGTGCCGGGTGACCCAGTGCCACTCCGCGAGGCCCAGCGCGTGGAAGACGAGCGGCGCCGTACGGATCGCGTCGCCGCCGAGGCTCTGCCCTTGAAGCTGGGCAAGGAGGCCGCGGAGCGGGTGCCACTGCCCCTGCTCCTCCTTCGCCAGCGCACCGTCGACGATGACCGCCCACCAGGTGCTGCCGTCGCGGTCGCCGAGCAGGATCCGCACCCCGTCCGGCGCCTGCGCCGTCGACACCCACTCCAGGCTGCCGTCCCGCGGCCGGACCCTGGTGCCGGAGACGACCAGTACCTTGCCTGTCGGATCGGCCCACCGCTCGTCGAGCCAGCCGTCGTCGGTGCGGTGCAGACCGTGCCTCTCGTGCGGGTCGCGGGCGAGGGCGAGGTGCGCGAAGTCCACGGGGTCGAGCCTAGGGCGCGACCAGTTGCTCCAGCTCGGTCCGTCCCGGCAGGCCCTCCGGCTCGACCAGCTCGCCGGAGCGGACGTAGTAGAACGCGGCCCGGACCTGCTCGAGCGGCACGTCGTGCAGCTCGGCCCAGGCGAGGCGGTAGAGGGCGAGCTGGAGCGGGTCGGCGGTGTGCCCGACGTTGGTCTTCCAGTCGACGACGAGGAAGTGGCCGGGGCCGGCGGCGCTGTCGTCGTAGACGGCGTCGATCCGGCCGCGCACCACCTGACCGGCGAGCACGAGGGCGAACCCTGCCTCGACGCTGTGCGGCGGACGGGTGGCGAACGGCCCGTCCTCGAACGCCGCGATGAGGTCCTTCAGCTCGGCGTCGCTCTCGATGCCGGCGTCGGCGCGGCCGGGCAGGTCGTCGGGGTCGAACAGCTCCTGCTGGCCGAACCTCGCCTCGACCCACGCGTGGAAGCGGGTGCCGAACCGGGCCGCCGACGAGGGCTGCCGCGGCATCGGGCGCGCCCGGTCGGCCGCGAATCCCTCGGGGTCGTCGCGGAGCCGTGCCAGCGCGGTGGCGGAGATGCTCGTCGGCATCGCGACCTCGATCTCGGGCGCGTGCTGACGGGCCGCCTCCTCGAGCAATCGGGCGATCTCGTCGTCCCACTGCTGGACCTGCTCGAGGAGCAGCACGTCGTCGAGCATCGGGTCTTCGGCCGTGCGGTACAGGTCCGCTGCGGCGATCCGGCGGTCGACCTCCTGGGTGTGGTGCGAGATCGGCCAGGGCAGGCCGTCGGACGGCTCGTCGTAGGGGTTGGGATCGGTCCTCTCGACGGGATCGCACCACCGATCCGGCGATCCGCCCCACGCCCCCATCGCGTCGCGGGTGTCGACGACGTACGGCGACGGGCCGAGTCCGTACTTCAGGTGCGGAGCCCAGCACCAGCAGGAGACCGCGTGCTGGTGCCGAGCGCGGGTCCACGCGACGTAGGCGAGCCGCAGCTCCTCGACCTGCTCGTGCCGCTTGCGACGCTCCTTGAGGTCCGAGATGTCGTCGTAGCCGTGTCCCTCGAGCTGCGGCAGGTCACGCGCGTCACCGCGCAGCGCCGCCGGCATCACCTCCGCGCTCTTCAGCCAGCTCGAGCGACCGCGGTTGGCGGGGAACTTGTCCTTGACCACGCCGACCAGGAAGACCGAGTCCCACTCCAGACCCTTGGCGCGGTGCACCGTCAGCAGCTTGACGGAGTCGGCCTCGGACGGCGTCGCCACGTCGAGGCCCTGCCCGAACTCATCCTCGGCGTCGAGCCAGGCCAGCAGCGCCGGCAGGGTGACCTGGCCGTCGATGGCCTGGAAGTCGGCGACCGCCTGCACGAAGAGGTCGAGGTTCTCGCGGCGGGCGGCCGCTGCCGGCGACACGGAGGACGCGAGCTCAACGTCGATGCCGTTGACGTCGATGATCCGGCGGACCAGGTCGAGGATCGGCTCGCCGATCGACCGGCGCAGCACCCGGAGCTCATCGGCCAGCGAACCGAACCGCTCGCGGGCCTCGGGCGAGTAGTCGAGGTCGCCGAGGTCCTCCAGCGCATCGCACAACGACGGGATCTCCAGCGGGTCGGCACCCTCGACGGCCGCCGCGAGCTGGGCCTCGACATCGGCGAAGCTCTGCTGGCCCTGCTGTCCGGTGAGTGCGCCGCTGCGGCGGCCGAGCAGGGCCAGGTCGCGGGGCCCGATCGCCCATCGAGGCCCGGCCAGCAACGTCAGCAGGGCGGCGTTGGCGGTGACGTCCTGGACGAGCTCGAGCGTCGCCACCACCTCGGCGACCTCGGGCAGCCGGAGCAGCCCCTTGAGACCGACGATCTCGACCGGGATCTCGCGGTCCGTCAGCGCATCGAACACCGACGCAGCCGTCGCGTTGTCGCGGGTCAGGACGCCGATCTCCTTCCACGGCCCTCGTTCGTGGGCTGCGATCACCTGGTCGGCGAGCCAGGCCAGCTCGTCGTCGGACGTCTCGTGGACGATCACCGCCACCTCGCCGTCCGGAGCGCCCTCCTTCGGCTGCAGCCGGTCGTGCTGGCGGCCGGCGTAGAGCTCGCGGGCGAGATGGTTGGCGGTGGCGAGGATGCGCGCGTCCGAGCGCCGGTTGACCGTCAGGGAGTACGACGGACGCCGCCCGTCCGCCGTCGGGAAGTCGCGGCCGAAGTCGAGGATGTTTGACACCGACGCCCCACGCCACCCGTAGATCGCCTGGTTGGGGTCACCCACCGCTGTGACCGGGTGGCCGTCCCCGAAGATCCGCGACAGCATCGTCGCCTGCGCGACCGAGGTGTCCTGGTACTCGTCGAGCAGCACCACCTTGAACTTGTCACGCTCGATCTCGCCGACCTCGGGACAGTCGCGCGCCAGCCGGGCGGCGAGAGCGATCTGGTCGGAGAAGTCCATCAGCCCGAGCTGGCTCTTGAGCGCGCGGTAGTCCTCGACGAGCCCGAGCAGCTCGGCTCGCTTGTCGATCGCCGCGATCGCGTCGCCGACCGTGTCGACCCTGCCCTTGACCCGTTTCCCCTCGGCGAGCTGCTCGAGCAGCGCTTCGTGCTCGACGGCGAAGCGCGGCCGCTCGGCGGCGTCGTAGGCCCGCACCTGGTCGGGCGACACCAGGTGCTCGGCCATCTCGCTGTCGAGCGCGAGCAGGTAGCGCACCGCGTGGGTGGGGCTGTCGGTCAGCAGGTTGACAGGCCCGCGGTGGCGCTGGATCGCGCGCGCCGCCAGCTGGTAGCGCGAGGCGTCGGCGATCAACCTTGTGTCGGGCTCGTGGCCGATCCGGAGCCCGTGCTCGGAGAGGAGTGCCGCCGCGTAGGAGTGGTAGGTCGCGACCGTCGGCTCCTCCGCGTCCTCATCCTCGGCGTCGGGCTCGTCGGGGTCGAGCCGCCGCGGTCCGCGCTCGGGCAGCAGACCGGCGTGGAGCAGGCTCTGGCGGATCCGGTGCTGCAGCTCGGCCGTGGCCTTCGTGGTGAAGGTGAGCCCGAGCACCTCGCCGGGCGCGACCTGGCCGGTCGCCACCAGCCAGACCACGCGTGCCGCCATCACCGCCGTCTTGCCCGAGCCGGCACCGGCCACCACGACCGCGGGCTCGAGGTCGGCGGTGATCGCCGCGAACTGCTCCGCGCTGTAGAGCCAGTCGTGACCCATCAGCGCGGCGAGCTGCTCGGGGGTGTCGGCGCTCACGAGAGCACCGACCCGGATGCGAAGGCGGGACAGATCGGTTGGAACTCGCAGCGCTTGCAATGGTCGCCGGGCTTGGCGACGAACGCCTCGTCGCGGACCGCCGCGACTGCCTTCTGGAGCTGCGTCTCGATCTGCGGAGGCGAGGGCGGCTGGGCCTGCACCTTGGGCTGGGTGTCACCGTGCCGCAGCTGGATCAGTTCCGCGCCTCCCGCTGAGACCGGCCGGCCGAACAGCTCGTCGGCAGCGCCGTTGTCGACGGCGAGCTGGTAGAGGCCGAGCTGAGCGTTCTCCGGGAGCGACCTGTCGGAGGGCGGGTACTTGCCGGTCTTGAGGTCGACGACCACGACGTCACCCTGCTCGTCGAGCTCGAGCCGGTCGGCGAAGCCGCGGAGCACGACGGTCTGACCGTCGGGAAGAGTGACGTCGGCGCACAGCTCTCGCTCGGTCTTGACGTCGGTGCGGGCGCCGGGTCGGTGGTGCCACGCGAGGAACCGAGACAGCACGTCCTGCACTGCCTCGCGCTCGCGCTCGCGCGACCACGGGGTCCGGAACTCCATCCGTTCCCACACCTCGTCGACGTAGGGCATCAGGTCCTCGACCGTGGTCGCGTCGAGCTCGCCCTGGGCGACCCGCTCGGCGAGGGCGTGGACCACCTTGCCGAACCCCTGGCTGGCCGTGGAGACGACACGTCCGCCCGCTTCGCGAGTGAGGAACCACTGGGCCGGACAGGTCAGCAGGCCCTCGAGGGCGCTGGCCGAGAGTGTCACCGGCCGGTCGTCCGGCCGTACCGGCTGCGGCGATCGTGACGGACTGCGGAGCCCCCACCAGGTCGCGGGGTCGGCGGCCGGCGCGAACGGGCGACCGTGCACCTCGGTGGTCGCGAGCAGCCGCAGCCGGGCAGCGGCCGCCTCGCGCAGCGGCTGCGGCTGCTCGGCGTCCGCGAGCGTACGGCGGAGCTCGGCCACCAGTCCCTGGACCGACAGCGGCCGCCTTGGCCGGCCGATCCGGTGGTGGACATCGTGCCCCAGCTCGGTGAGGAACCGCGATGGCTGCTCGCCGTCGTCATCCGGCGACTTCACCGCGGTCACCACCAGCCGCTGCCGGGGTCGGGTCACCGCGACGTAGAACAGCCGGCGCTCCTCGGCGAGCATCGCGGCCCGGGTCAGCGGTGGGAGCAGCCCGCCCTGGCCGAGCGGCGCGATCCGGTCGGCGCCGAGCAGCGAGTCGCGTCGCCGCAGGTCGGGCCAGCTGCCCTCCTGAACGCGCGCCACGACCACGAGACGCCACTCCTGCCCCTTGGCGCGGTGTGCAGTGAGCAGCCGGACGGACTCGCCCCGCACCCCACGCTCGGCGAGGGTGTCGGCGGGGATCTCCTGCGCGGTCAGCGTCGCGAGGAAGGTCGCCGCACTCGTGTGGTCCCGTTGCTCCTCCGACCTTGCGGCGGTCTCGAACAGCGCGCACAGCGCGTCGAGGTCGCGATGAGCCAGCCGGGCTGCCTGCCCGCCGCGGAGGCTGGCCGCACGGAGCCGCTCGCCCCACGAGGTGCCGCTCCACAGCATCCAGAGCACCTGCTCGGCCGAGGCGCCCTCGGCGAGGTCGGCGCGGGCCCGCGCCAACAGCTCGGCCAGCTCCCGGGTCCGGGACGCGGGTTGTCCGTCCACGCCGTCGAGCAAGGTCGGATCGAGCACCGCCCGACGCACCAGCTCGCGCGGTCCGACCTCGGGATGCACGGCCCGCAGGGCACGGGTCAGGGCCCGGACCTCGGTCGCGTCGAGCCCGCCCAACGGCGAGATCAACAGCTCTTCGATCCGGTCTCGAGGGACGTCGTCGGCGACCAGCAGCTCCAGGGCCGCCAGCAGTACGGCGACCGCCGGCTCGCGCACCAGCGGCGTCTCGTCGCCGGCCACCTCGACCGGGACGCCCGCCGCAGTGAGGGCGCGGCGCAGCGGCGGGATGGACGCGCGGCCGGAGCGCACCAGCACCGCCATCTCGCTCCACTCGACGCCGTCCTCGAGGTGTGCGCGTCGGAGCAGGTCGGCGACGTGCTCGACC
This sequence comes from uncultured Actinomycetota bacterium, assembly GCA_963846535.1. Taxonomy (GTDB): domain Bacteria; phylum Actinomycetota; class Actinomycetes; order Propionibacteriales; family Nocardioidaceae; genus Nocardioides. Next base: position 611,715 of record CAWJWK010000007.1, on the reverse strand, counting down.
TCGGCGCGCGCGGTGTCGAAGGTGAGGACCTCGACGGTGCCCGGCCCGAGCTCGGAGGCCGCCGCCTCCGGGTTGCGGAACGCGTCGTAGGTCGCCCGCGGGATCGCACCACGCATGGAGATCCCGGCCGCGATCGATCGCGACGCACGCAGGAGCCGCGAGCCGAACCGCCGGGTGGTGCCGAGCGCGAGGACCGGCGCCTCCTCCCCCGAGCTGGTCGGGAACTGCCGGGGGAACTCGAGGATCCCCCGGACGTCGGCGCCGCGGAAGCCGTAGATCGACTGGTCCGGGTCGCCCACCGCCACCAGGTCCCGACCGTCGCCGGCGAGCGCCCGGAGCAGTGCCACCTGACTGGGGTCGGTGTCCTGGTACTCGTCCACGAACACGCAGGAGTACGTCGCCCGCAGCTCGGACTGGTGGACCCGTGCCTCGATCACGCCGCGGGTGATCAGGTCGGGGTAGTCGATCGCGGACTGGCCGCCGAGGACGTCGAGGTACTGCTCCAGGAACAGCCCGGCAGCCTCGAACTCCGGGATGCCCTCGTCGCGGCCGAGGTCGACGAGCTGCTGGGGGTCGAGCCCGCGCTCGCGGGCGCGGGCGATCACCGCCTGCACCTCGCGGGCGAAGCCCCGGGTGCCGACGGCGGCGCGCAACGGCTCGGGCCATCGGATCGACTCGGGCGCGTTGGTGAGCAGCTCCTGGAGCACGACGTCCTGCTCGGGCGCCGACAGCAGCTGCAGCGGCGCGGCGTAGAGCTCCGCCGGTGCGTAGCGGCGGACCAGGCCGTAGGCGAAGGAGTGGAACGTCGAGGACAGGTTGCTCGACAGCGTGCGTCCGAGCCGCGCGGTCACCCGGTCACGCAGCTGCTCGGCCGCCTTGCGGGAGAACGTCAGCGCCAGCACCGAGCCGGGGTCCACGCCCCGCCGCTCGATCCGGTCGACGATCGCCTCGACCATGGTCGTCGTCTTGCCGGTGCCGGGACCAGCCAGCACGAGCAGGGGCCCGCCGGCATGGTCGACCACGCGCTGCTGGTGCTCGTCGAGCTCGGGCGCCGGAGCCGTGGCGCGCGGCTGCGCGAGCCGGTAGCGCACGGTCGAGGAGGCAGCGGTCATGTCACTGCACAGCCAACCATCCACGCCCGACAGATCAACGGTCTCCCGCGAGTTCGAAGTCGGCGAAATCGAACCCGGGCGAGACCAGGCAGCTCACGAGCGCATCGGCGTCGGAGCGGACCGTTCGTTGCCAGACACCGGCCGGCACCAGCCCCTGCGGCGTCTCGACGTCGACCAGCATCCTGGTCACGTCAACCGAGGGTGCCGCACCGGAGCCGCCGAGCTCGACGGTCACGCTGCCGGTGTGGGCGAGCCACACCTCGTCGGACACGACCCGGTGCCAGGCCGACGAGTCGCCGGCGGGCAGCAGGAAGTAGATCAGGGTCGCCGTCGGCCGGACCCGCCCGTCGGAAAGGGTCACCGTCTCCGGCGAGACCCAGGTCTGCCGGAACCAGCCGCCTTCGGGATGCGGTTCGAGGTCGAGGGCGTCGGCGAGTGGCGGGCGCATGGCTCAAGCGTCGAGCATCGGCCTGTCGTTGTACACGCCGGCCTCGACTTGTCCGGTGAGGTCGCTGATGGCGGTCATGATCCGGTCGGTGAGGTCGCGACGCGCGCGGCCGGGCGCGACCCCGTCGTACTCGTCGCCGGCGGTGATCGGCTCGCCGAAGGCCACGGTGACCCGGGCCAACCGCGGCAGTCGCGAGCCGATGGGCTGGAGCTGCTCGGTGCCGGTGAGGCCTACCGGGACCACCGGTGCGCCCGACGTCAGGGCGAGGTGCGCGACCCCGGTGCGGCCGCGGTAGAGGCGGCCGTCGCGGGAGCGGGTGCCCTCGGGATAGATCCCGAACGCCTCACCGCGACCGAGCACGTCGAGGGCCGTCTGCAGCGAGCTCATCGCCGCCGCGGTGTCCTCGCGGTCGACGGGGAGCATGCCGATCGCCTCGAAGTACGCCCTCGACAACGCGCCCTTCAACCCCGTGCCGGTGAAGTAGTCGGACTTCGCCAGGAAAACCACCTTCCGTGGCATCACGATCGGGATGACCATCGAGTCGGCGAAGCTCAGGTGGTTGCTGGCAAGGATCACCGGCCCACTGGCTGGCACCTGGTCGAGACCGCGCACCGTCGGGCGCCACACGGCCTTGGCGACCGGCGGGACGATGGCGTGCAGCACGTGGTAGAGCACGCAACGGACGCTAGGGGTTACCCGCGGGTCCGCCGAATCGGGAGCGGCGCCTTGGTTTCGAGGCTCCTGGTTTCGAGGCTCTTGGCTTCGAGACTCGCTGCGCTCGCACCTCGACCACCAACGCGGGTCCTCGACCAGCGGCGGTGCCTCCCGCCGGCCGCCAAGCAGCCTCCACCACTGACTACGTCGACCGCGCACGCTTGCGCCAAATAGGTGAAGGGCCCTTGTGAGTATGAGTCGCAAGGGCCCTTCATTTGATCGGTACTGGTGACGCTCCCGATCGATCCGGCCGATCTGCCAGGTTCCCACGGACCTCGTCACCCGGCCCGTGCGGCGCGCATTCCCGTGAGGGATTGTCTGCCGTGTGGATCCTCGCCTTCCGGCTGATCCCATCCTCCCGGAGGAGGACGTGAGAGAGTTCTATGCCCCGACGCAGGAGCAGCGCAAGGGTTTCGCGAAGGAAAGTCCGGGACTTTCCTAGTTCCGGCGTGTCGTCCACAGCTGCCCCCATTCTCGTCCACAGAACAGCGGCGCTTCATCCACAAACTGTGGGCATGGCTGTGGATGATGAACCCGTCGCCGACCGCGTTGAGTATCCGTGCTCAGCCCGGTCGAGTAGCGCCGCGATGTGCGGCTCGGGGGATTCGTGGGGAGATGGATGACATGCGCTACGCCGACCCGGACCTGTGCCCCGATTGCCGCTCCGACCTTCCGCACGGGGTCCGCACCTGCCCGACCTGCGACCTGCCCGTGCGGCATGCGCTCGCCATCGAGCTGTTCTCGACGCTGACCCGCGCCGACGGGCTGCTGGCTGAGCTCCGGTCTATCGCCGACCAGGCCACCGCACCGGTCGCCGTACCCGCGGCCGCAGGTACGGCGAGCGGGCCGGTGCCGCCCGGCCCGGCCCTGCCCCCGCCTCCGCCGGCCGCGAAGCCGACTGCCCCCGCAGCGGCGTACCCGCCTCCCGCCCCGGCGCACGGGGCTCCCCCCGCTCCGGCTCCGGCCCGCTCCGGCCTCGGCGTGGCCGCGGTGCCGAAGATCCTGCTCAGCCTCGGCGCCCTGTGCTTGCTGGTCGCGGCGATCGTGTTCCTCGCCGTGTCGTGGTCGATCCTCGGCGTCGGCGGCCGCACGGCCGTGCTGCTGACCCTGACTGTCGCCGCAACCGGTGGCGCCCTGCTGCTCAACCGGTTCCGGCTCCGGATCGCCGGTGAGTCGATGAGCGTCGTCGCGCTCGGGATGCTCGGCCTCGACGTGATCGGGGCACACGCCGCCGGCTGGTTCGGCGACTCCTCGACCGGTTGGGCCGTCGCGGCGACCGGTGCGGTGATGGCGCTCGGCGGCACCGGTCTGGCGCTGCCCCGGTTCGGCGACGGCCCGCGGCTGGTCGCACCGCAGGTGTTCGTGGGTGTCGGCTACATCGTCGGCTGGGCCGGCCTGTCGGCCGCGACCGACCACGAGCTGATCGTCGGACACGCGCTGGTCGTGCTGGGTCTCGGCATCACCTGGCTGTCGCGAACCGTTCTTCCCGTCCGGGCCTGGAGCGTCGGGGTCACGACCGTCCTGGTGTGGTCCGCCACGACGTTGCTGGGCCTGGCAGACGCGTTCGAGAACCCGACGCTGACGTACCTCTGGACCCACGGCGCCGGCTGGTCCCTCCTGGCGTCCGCGGCGACCGCCCTGGCGCCCGGCCTGGCCCTCAAGCGCCGCGACGTCACCATCGGCGGTGCCTCGGTCGGTGGTCTGCTGGTCACGACCGCACTCCTCACACCGGCCGTCGACGAGTCGGCGCGGATCGCGGGCGCCGTGATCCTGGCAGCGACGGCCGTCTGGGTGACGGCCTACCGGTTCCTCCCCACCTCGATCCGCGCCGCGGCCATTGCGCCCGCCGCGTTCGGTTCGCTCGCACTGCTGGCCTTCGACGCCGTCGGCGGCTCGGTCGCGCTCGCCCGCATCGCCGACCTCGGCAGCGACCGCTCGTTCCTGGTGGCCCTCGACCGGCCCGACCCGGTCACCGAGCCGCTCCTCGCCGTTCCGTCCGTGCTGGTGCCGTTCTTGTTCCTGGCGTTCCTGATCCCCAAGCGGGACGGACACCCGGCCCCGCCGTGGTGGCAGGCCGGAGCCCTGGTCGGCGGAGTCGCGGCGGTCGCCACGCTCGCGTCGTACGACGTCGCGCTGGTCGTCGTGGTCGCCTCACTGGGCCTGGTCGCGGTGGCCGGCCTGGTTCTCGGCCTGATCGACTCAGGGACCCGGCAGACCTGCTTCGGCCTGGTCGGGCTCGGGATCGGGACGGCCGGGATCGTTCTCGCGCTGCCGAGCACCCCGGTCATCGCCGTCGCCTCCGGTGTCCTCGTCGGGATCGCGCTCATCGCCCACTTCGTCGGTCGCACGACCGAGCTGCGGGCTGCCGCAGCCGTCGCCCTCTCCCCCGCCCTCGCGGTGCTGGTGTGGACGGCGGGCCTGGCCAACGACATCGACGCGAAGTGGCTCGGCTTCCCGCTCCTCGCCCTGCTGGGCGTGCTCGCGATCGCCCGACCGAAGCTCGAGGTCGAGATCCCGGCTGTCGTCGTGGCGGTGCTCGCGGTGCCAGCCGCGATCTTCGCTGCTGCCGACACCGGCGGGTCACTGGCCCTGCACCTGGTCGTGCTCGGCGCGCTGCTCTCCGCGTCCGCGCTGATCCACGAGTCGCGCCGCGACCTGGTGTGGGCAGCGGCGCCGGTGTTCGCCCTGGCCTCGTGGGTGTGGTTCGGCGATCGGGGCGTCACCGCTCCCGAGCCCTACACGCTTCCGATCGCCGCCGCGCTGACCCTGCTCGGGCTGGTCCACCTGCGCCGTGACCCGGACGCCGGCACCGAGCTGGCGCTGCTGCCCGGCCTGTTGCTGGGCACCATCCCGACCCTGTTCTGGGTGCTCAGCGATCCGCTGACGCTGCGCGCGCTGGTCCTCGGCGGTGCCTGCCTGGTGCTGACCATCGCCGGCGCCGCACTCCGGTGGAGCGCGCCGCTGCTGGTCGGCTCGGTCGTCGGCGCCGTGGTCGTGGTGCGCGAGATCGGTCCCTACGCCGCCGACGTGCCGCAGTGGGTGTGGATCGGCCTGGCCGGGGCGCTGCTGACCACGGTCGGTATCACCTGGGAGCGGCGACTGCTCGAGATCCGCAACGCGGTGGGCATGCTCGGCCGCCTGCGGTGACGGCTACTCCTCCGGTCGGCCGGTAGCCCGGCGAGAGGCGGCGCCGCCCGTCGCCCACCCGTCAGCCGACGACGGTCGGTCAGGACTGGGCGTCGTCGCCGCAGACGCGCTCGGCCAGGTTCAGACGGCCCGGGTCCCAGAACGCCTCGCGCATGAGGATCCGGCCCGTGCTGCTGCACGGAGTGCCCTCCTCCGCGTAGCGCTCCCGGGCCTCGCCGTCGTGGCTGGCGGGCAGCGACCCGTCGGCACGCACCACCCGCCACCACGGCACCGGCCCGCCGTGGTGCGACATCACCGCCCCGACCTGGCGGGGACCGCCACCGACCACGGCAGCGATGGCGCCGTACGTGGTGACCCGGCCCGCCGGAACCGCCTCGACCCACGACAGCACCCGCTCGACGTACTCCTCCTTGGCCGGGTCCACCAGAGCGATTCTGCCAAAACGCCGAGGACCCCGTCGCCCGGCGACGGGGCCCTCAGGTGCTCCCTCGGTGCGGTAAACGCTCCAAAGACCTGTGCTGCGGTTCCGTCACACTGGAACCACTGCCACCACGCTCAACGAGCGCGCCCAGACACGGTTACGGCCCAGATGGGCCGCGAGGATCAGTACGCCGGCTGGCTCGGATCGATCTGGTTGACCCAGGCCACCACGCCACCGCCCACGTGGACGGCGTCGCTGTATCCCGCGCCCTTGACGATCGCGAGCGTCTCTGCCGAGCGCACACCGGTCTTGCAGTACATGATGACCTGCTTGTCGGCGGGCAGCTGCTCCAGGGCCGACCCGTTGAGGAAGTCGCCCTTCGGGATCAGCACCGAGCCCGGGACCTGGTTGATCTCGTACTCGACCGGCTCGCGGACGTCGACGAGCACGAAGTCGCGGCTGCCTTCCTCCCGCTCCTTGAGCATGTGCTCGAGCTGCACGACCGAGATCGTCGAGCCGGCAGCCGCGTCGGCAGCCTCGTCGGAGATCGCGCCGCAGAAGACGTCGTAGTCGATGAGCTCGGTGACGGTCGCGTTCTCGCCGCAGAGCGCGCAGTTGGGGTCCTTGCGGACCTTCAGCTTGCGGTACTCCATCTCGAGGGCGTCGTAGATCATCAGCTTGCCGACGAGCGGGTCGCCGATGCCGGCGAGCAGCTTGATCGCCTCGTTGACCTGGATCGACCCGATCGACGCGCAGAGCACGCCCAGCACGCCACCCTCGGCGCAGCTCGGGACCATGCCCGGCGGGGGCGGCTCGGGGTAGAGGCAGCGGTAGCACGGCGCGTCGTCGGCCAGCGTCGGTGCGAACACCGAAGCCTGGCCGTCGAAGCGGTAGATCGAGCCCCAGACATAGGGGATGCCGAGGAAGTACGCCGCGTCGTTGACCAGGTAGCGGGTCGCGAAGTTGTCGGTGCCGTCGACGATGAGGTCGTAGCCGCGGAAGACGTCGAAGACGTTGTCGTTGTCGAGGCGCTCCGCGTGGAGGATCACGTCGACGTAGGGGTTGATCTCGGCGATCGACTCCTTGGCCGAGAGGCCTTTCGGCTTGTCGATGTCGCTGACGCCGTGGATGACCTGGCGCTGGAGGTTGGACTCGTCGACGGTGTCGAACTCCGCGATGCCGAGGGTTCCGACACCCGCCGCGGCCAGGTAGAGGAGCGCCGGGCTCCCGAGGCCGCCGGCGCCGATAACCAGCACCTTGGCGTTCTTGAGCCGCTTCTGACCCGCCATGCCCACGTCGGGGATGATCAGGTGGCGGCTGTAGCGACGTACCTCGTCGATGGTCAGCTCGGCGGCCGGCTCGACCAGCGGCGGAAAGCTCACGGTGTGCTCCTCGTCGGATGGGGGACGTCAGGCGACAACGCGTGTCGTGTCCCCGGTGTTCCCTCCCATGGTTCCTGCCGACCACGACCGACCCAGACACGTCCCGTCATCCGGACCCGGGCGCCCGCACGCGACCACACCTACTGGGGAGTAGGCTCGGCGCGTGGTCAGCAGGTCGTACGACGTCGAGGACCCCCGCCGCCCCCGGGGGATCCGGTTGCCGCGCCGCGAGCGCCGCGCCCAGCTGCTGGCCTCCGCCCTCGAGATCTTCGTCGCGCAGGGCTATCACGCCGCCGCGATGGACGACATCGCGGAGCGGGCCGGCGTCTCCAAGCCGGTGCTCTACCAGCACTTCCCGGGCAAGCTCGAGCTCTATCTGGCGCTCCTCGACGAGGCGTGCGACACGATCATCGCCAACTGCCGCGACGCGCTCGAGTCGACGACCGACAACAAGCAGCGGGTGGCGGCCACCATGGACGCGTTCTACGGGTACGTCGCCCACGACGCCGAGGCGTTCCGGCTCGTCTTCGAGTCCGACCTCACCAGCGAGCCCGCGGTCCGCGATCACATCGACCGGGTCACCAACGAGTGCGCCGCGATGATCACCGAGGTGATCAAGGAGGACACCGGGCTCCCCCAGCAGGCCTCCCGGTTGCTCGCGGTCTCGCTGGTCGGCATCGGGCAGGTCAGCGCGCGGTTCTGGCTTGCCGACCCGAGCGGTCTCGACCGCGAGCAGGCGGTCGCCCTGGTTTCCGGTCTGGCCTGGCGCGGCATCCGGGGCTATCCGCTCACCGACTAGGCTCGTCAGTATTCGCATCACGAACCTGAAGGAGCCTCAGTGGAGGTCAAGATCGGCGTGCAGAACGCCGCCCGCGAGTTGACGGTCGACACCGACGAGACGACCGACGCCATCGAGAAGCTGGTCACCGAGGCGATCTCCGGCGGCAAGGTGCTCGTCCTCACCGACACCAAGGGTCAGCGCACCGTCGTGCCGGCCGACAAGCTCGCCTACGTCCACATCGGTCGCAACAACGTCGGCCAGGTGGGCTTCCGCTCGTAGCTCGCGAGCTTCCACGCGTGCTGCGAGCGAAAGAAGTCGGTGGTTGAGGCGCCGACACCGCGCGCCAGCGCGGGGTCGCCTCGAAACCAGGTCCTAGCGGGGAACTCTTCGACGCCTCCCAGCCGTTCCTCAGGGAACACGGGCACTCTTCCCGTGAAGAGGTGAGGGTCATGCTGCAGTTCCGCTACGCCGCAGAGAGCGACACCGGCCGGGTCCGGGACAACAACGAGGACGCCGGGTTCGCCGGTCCCTACCTGCTCTGCGTCGCCGACGGGGTCGGCGGTGCCGCCGCCGGCGAGGTGGCCTCGGCCACGACGTCGTACGTCGTCAGCGCCCGCGCGCTCGCGCACCCGGGCGCCGATCCGCTGCGCCTGCTCGCCGCCGCGAGCGAGGAGGCGCACGAGCAGCTGCAGCTCGGCGTCGACGCCGACCCGCAGCGGCTCGGCATGGCGACCACGCTCACGGCCGTCCTGACCGACGGCCTCCGCACCGCGCTCGCCCACATCGGCGACTCCCGCGCCTACCTGCTTCGCGACGGCGGGTTCACCCAGCTCAGCCACGACCACACGATGGTGCAGGCCATGGTCGACGCCGGCCGGATTTCCCCCGCCGAGGCAGCCGCGTCGCCGCACCGCAACGTCGTGCTCCAGGCGATCGACGCGACGAGCACGCCGACGCCGGACCTGCTGTGGCTCGACCTGCGGCCCGGCGACCGGCTGCTCCTCTGCAGCGACGGCGTGAGCGACGTGCTGCACGAGGCGGCGCTGGCGATGATCCTCACCGTGCCGTCGCTCCGGCTCGCGACGACCAACCTGATCCAGGCCGCGCTCGACGCCGGTAGCCGCGACAACGTCACCGCGATCGTCGCCGACGTGGTCGACGAGCCACCCGTCATCGGCTCCGGGTCGGTGCTCGGCGCGGCCATCGACATGCGGCACAACGTGGTCGACCCGGCCGCCGTACGCCCGCTTCGCTCGGCCTGACGAAGAAACCTGGCGCTGCTGTCCGCTCGCGGTCCTATGCTGGAGGTATGACCGCATCGTCGTACGAGTACGCGCGCCTCTGGGTGCCGCTCTACGACGCCACGACGCTCTCCGTCGCGCGGCCGGTCTTCCTTATCGAAGCCGCCGACGGGTTCGAGGGGATCGTCGCCGAGAAGAACACGACGCTCATCGGCGTGCTCAACGAGTTCGGCCGCGACGGGTGGCGCATCGACACCACACCGATCCGGGTCACGGCTCCCTCGCCGGAGTTCCAGCTGCTCATCGACGCCACGCTCGACGAGGTCGACGGCGGCTCCCTGAGCGAGGCCGACTCCGGAGCGGTCAACGAGTTCGACGTCTACGGCATGCGCCGCCAGCTGGCCTGACCCTCGGTTGAATCGCCCCTCGTGGTCGCTTGATTCGTCCCTCGTGGCTCCATGAATCGGCGGTCGTGGCGCGCCCGGCCGACCACGACGCGCGTCTCAACGCGCCACGGGGGGCGATTCAACACTCGGCGGCGAACAGGTCGCCGTAGTCATCGATGCGAGCGAGCACCTCGGTCATCCCGAACTGGTCGAGCCCCAGCTCGTCCTCGGCGCCGGCCTCGACCTCGTCCCAGGTGATGGGAGTGGCGACGGTCGGGCGGTCCCGGCCGCGCAGGGAGTACGGCGCGATGGTGGTCTTCGAGCCGGCGTTCTGGGACCAGTCGATGAAGACCTTGCCCCGCCGCCTGGCCTTCGTCATGGTCGCGGTGATCAGGGCCGGGTGGGCCGCGGCGAGCTCTTCGGCGACCTCCTTCGCGACGCCGCTGACCTCCTCGGAGGGCAGGTAGGAGGACAGGTCGGCGTAGAGGTGCAGGCCCTTGCTGCCGCTGGTGACCGGTCGCGCGTCCAGGCCCCGCGAGCCGAGCGCGTCGCGCGCTTGCAGCGCGACCTGGCAGCACTCCTGCAGCCCGGCCGGCTCCCCGGGATCGAGGTCGACGACCAGCCGGTCGGCGCCGCGCGGTTCCCCGCTGTCATCGACGGTCCACTGGTGCACGTGCAGCTCCAGTGCGGCCAGGTTGACCATCCACATCAGGGTGGCGAGGTCTTCTACGATCGGGAAGACCAGGGTGTCGCCGTGTCGGCTCGGAGCGCGGGACCCGGTGGTCGGCACCTCCGCGGTGCGGACCCACGACGGCGTGCCCGCCGGCACGTTCTTCTCGAAGAAGCTCATCGTCTGCACGCCGTGCGGCCACCGGATCCGGGTGACCGGCCGCCCCGCCAGGTGCGGGAGCAGCACCGGGGCGATCCGCGCGTAGTAGTCGAGCACCTCGCCCTTGGTCGTGCCGGTCGCGGGGTAGAGCACCTTCTGGAGGTTGCTCAGCTTGATCGTGCGGCCCTCGACGTCGACGTAGACCTCGCTGCCCGTCTCGGTCATCGACCCACCGCGATCACCGGGACCCGCTCCCGGTCGAGGCGGACCATCAGCTTGCGGACGAAGGGGCGCGGGGCACTCACGCAGCCGGCGGTCGCCCCACTGCCGTTGACGTGCAGGAAGATCCCGGATCCACGGCGGCGCACCTGGTCCCAGTTGAAGTCCATGACGATCGCCCACTCGTACTGGCCGCGATAGCCCAGCAGCCGCTCGGACGAGTTGTCGGCCCTGGTGGGCAGCCACCACCGGAAGCCGCCCTGGCGCTTGTTCCGGTAGCGGTTGTAGTGGTCCGAGCCGTTGTCCTGGACCCAGTAGTCGCCGCGCCGCACCTTTCGGTAGCGAAGCCCCCACCGATCGCTCTCGGCGTGCATGCCGAACGCCGAGACCAGCCCGTAGGTCCCGAGCGGCGTGGCGCCCGTCCCCTGCTCGCGGAGCGTGGGCGCGACCAGCCCGCCGTACCCGATCCGGCCGTCCGCGGTCGTGAGCTGCCGCTGCCAGTCGGTCCCGCTCAGGACCCAGTAGGACACCCGGGCGTGGTGACCGCTGCGATGGTTGACCGTCACGACCTGCCGGGTCCCTGCCCGGACTCGCACCCGGACGCCGCCGAGGGTCACCCTCGTGCGGGCAGGCGTCTCGTCCGACGTCTCCGGGCCGACCGACTCCTCCGAGGTGCTCGACCCGGCCGTCTCCGTCGGCCGGACGGGTGCGGGACGGGCGGTCGCTTCGGGAGCCGGCACCACCAGGAGTGCCGCGAGGAAGGCGATCAGGACGAGGCGAACCACGCTACGAGCCTTGCAGATCGTCGGGCGTCAGGTCACTGCGGACACCTTGGTACGACGGCTGCCGGAGCCGCTCGTAGCCGGCACCGTGGGTGTCGACGTCCACGACGAGCACCGGCTCCAGCCACACCGTGCCCTGCGCGTCGACCCGGGGCACCTCGTCGGCGAACGGGCTGGTGCTCCGGGTCAGGGACCCGACCAGCTCGGTGAGCGCCCGCGACTGCTTCGGGCCGATGCCGCTGCCGACCCGGCCGCGGTAGAGCAGGCCGTTTGCGGTGGGCTCGCCCACGAGCAGCGCGGCGAGGTGGCTGCCGCCGGTCTGCGGTCGCCAGCCACCGACGACGTACGACGCCCGGTGGCGGTGCGCGAACTTGAGCCAGTGCTGCGTCCGCTCGCCCGGCCGGTAACGGGAGTCCAGGCGCTTGCTGACGACGCCTTCGAGGCCCTGGGTCCGGGTGGCGTCGAACAGCATCCCGCCGTCGTCGTACGTGCCGGGCACCTGCCAGCCGGACCTGCCGAGGTCGAGGTCGCCGAGCCGTTCGCGGCGCTCGGTGAGCGGGCGGCCGGTCATGTCCTCGCCGTCGTGGCGGAGCAGATCGAACACCATGAAGGTCGCCGGCACCCGCTCGGCGAGGCGCGCGACCGACGTCGCCTTGCGCACGTGGATCCGTTCGGCGAGAACGCGGAAGTCCGGCAGGCCGCGCGCATTGAGCGCGATGATCTCCCCGTCCACGACAGTGTCCCCGGCCGGCGGCGGCGTGCCCAGCTCCGGCCAGGCCGCGCTGATGTCGTTGCCGTTGCGGCTGGTGAAGCGGACCCCGGAGCCGACGGCCGCCAGCGCGCGGACGCCGTCCCACTTCACCTCGTGGCACCACTCCTCGCCAGCCGGCACGTGGGTGCCAGCAGTGGCGAGCATCGGGAGCAGCATCAGGCCATCATCCCAACGATGTGCTCGGCGATGGCGAGGCTCGAGGTCGCGGCCGGTGACGGCGCGTTGCGCACGCTGGTCACGTCGTCGCCGGTGACGATCGCGAAGTCGTCGAGCAGCGACCCATCCCGGGCGATCGCCTGGGCCCGCACCCCGGCCCCGGCCCGCACCACGTCTTCGGGGCCGATCCCCGGCACGTACTGCTGGGCGGCGCGGAGGTAGGCCCGCTTCGACAGCGAGCCGCGCGCCTCACGCGCTCCGGTGCGCCAGTGGGTCCGTGCCAGCCGCCAGAAGCCGGGATGGGCCAGGGTGGCGGCCGCGTCCGCGAGACGGAGGCCCGGGCGGACGCCGTACCCCTCCCGGTCGAGGGCGAGCACGGCGTTCGGCCCCACCTCGAGGCTGCCGTCGACCCGGCGGGTGAAGTGCACGCCGAGGAAGGGATAGCGCGGATCGGGGACCGGATAGACCATGCCGCGGACGAGCTCACGCTTCGAGCCGGTCACCGAGAGGTACTCGCCGCGGAACGGCACGATCCGCGGCTCCCGCTGCCCGTCGACCAGCCGACCGAGGCGATCGGCCTGGAGCCCGGCACAGAGCACGACGTGGTCGGCGAACTCGACCCCCGCCGGGGTGAGGATCTGGAGGCGGCTGCCGCGACCGGACCGGAAGACGCCGGTCACCGTCGTCGCGAGCCGTACGACGCCGCCGGCTGCCGCGACGTCGGTCGCCAGCTGTCGGGTGATCGCGGCGAAGTCGGTGATGGCCGTGCGGGGCGAGTGGAGGGCGGCGATCCCCGTCGCGTGCGGCTCGATCTCCCTGATCTCGTCCGGGCCGATCCGGCGCAGCCCGGGCACGCCGTTCCCGGTGGCGGTGCGCTCGAGAGCATCGAACCGGCCCATCTCGCCAGGATCGACGGCGACGACGAGCTTGCCGCACTCGTCGTACGGTAGGTCGTGCTCGAGGCAGTAGTCGCGGAGCAGCTGACGGCCGCGGTCGCACAGCTCGGCCTTGAGGCTGCCGGGGCGGTAGTAGATGCCGGCGTGCACGACCCCCGAGTTGTGGCCGGTCTGGTGGGCCCCGACCCGGTCCTCCTTCTCCAGGACGAGGACCCTGGTGCCAGGGCGACGACGGGTGAGCTCGCGGGCGACGGCCAGCCCGACGATGCCGCCGCCGACCACGGCGACGGTCTGCTCCCTCGTCGGCTCCGGCACCCGATCATGGTCCCAGGTCGGTGGCGACGACTACCCTTGGCTCATGCGTGCGATCTGGAAGGGTGCCGTCTCGTTCGGCCTCGTGAGCGTCCCCGTGAAGCTCTACTCCGCGACCGAGAGCCACGACGTGTCCTTCCGCCAGGTGCACGCCAAGGACGGCGGCCGCATCAAGTACCAGCGGGTGTGCTCGATCGACGGCGAAGAGGTGCCCTACGCCGACATCGCCAAGGGCTACGAGACCGAGGACGGCGAGATGGTCGTGCTCTCCGACGACGACCTGGCCGAGCTGCCGTCGACGTCGTCGCGGGAGATCGCGGTCGAGAAGTTCGTCCCGAGCGACCAGATCGACCCGATGCTCTTCGAGAAGAGCTACTACCTCGAGCCCGAGTCGACCGGCGCCAAGCCCTATGCCCTGCTCCGCCAGGCTCTTCTCGACGCCGACCGGATGGCGGTCGTCACGGTCGCGCTGCGCCAGCGGACGACCACGGCCGTGCTCCGGGTGCGAGACGACGTGATCGTCATGCAGACGATGATGTGGCCCGATGAGATCCGCCAGCCCGACTTCACGATCGAGACCGGCGAGATCAAGGACGCCGAGGTCAAGATGGCGCACATGCTCGTCGAGACCCTTGCCGGCGACTTCGAGCCGGAGGAGTTCGAGGACGACTACGCCGCGGCCGTGGAAGCGGTGGTGAAGGCGAAGATCGAGGGCGGCGAGGTGCGCCGTACCCCGACGTCGACGAAGACCGGCGGGGAGGTCGTCGACCTGCTTGCCGCCCTGCAGCGCTCGGTCGACGCGGCGAAGACCGCGCGGGGCGAGGAGTCCGCCGAGGAGCCGAAGGCTGGGTCACAGCGGGCAGCCGCCAAGAAGGCGCCCGCCAAGAAGACCGCGAAGAAGGCTCCGGCCAAGAAGACCGCGAAGAAGACTGCGGCCAAGAAGGCTCCGGCCAAGAAGAAGGCGAGCTGAGGCTCCGCCCTCAGGAGCGCCCGAGCACCTGCCGGGCGATGGCGAACTTGTGCACCTCGGTCGGTCCGTCGTACAGCCGGAACGCCCGGATGTCGCGGAAGATCATCGCGACCGGCGTCTCGTCGCTGATGCCCATGCCACCGAGCACCTGCACGCAGCGGTCGGCCACCTGGAACAGCTGCTCGGACACGGTCGCCTTCACCATCGAGCTCTCGTGCCGGCCCCGGGCGCCCTGGTCCAGCTGCCAGCACGCCCACCAGATCATCAGCCGGCACTGCTGCAACGCGATCTCGTTGTCGGCCAGCATGAAGCCGACGCCCTGGTGCTCGCCGATCGGCTTGCCGAAGGCGGTGCGGGTCCGCGCGTGCTCGGTCGCGATCTCGTGGGCACGTGAAGCAGCCCCGAGCCAGCGCATGCAGTGGGTGAGCCGTGCGGGCGCGAGCCGGAGCTGCGCGTAGCGGAACGCCTGCCCCTCCTCCCCCAGCAACGAGCCCGCGGGCAGCCGCAGGTCGTCGAAACGCACCACGCCGTGGCCCTCGACGTAGTTGCGGTCCATCGTGTCCATGGTCCGCTCGATCACGATGCCCGGCGCGTCGCCCTGGCACAGGAACAGCGTGGGACCCGCGTCCTCGAGGTCGGCCATGATGATCCACGTCCGGGCTCCGTTCGCGCCCGTGATCAGCCACTTCAGGCCGTTGATCACGTAGTCGCTGCCGTCCCGGACCGCCGTGGTCGTCAGCTGACCGGGGTCGGAGCCCGCGCCGCCCGGCTCCGTCATCGCGAAGACCGATCGGTGCTGGCCCTCGATCACCGGTTTGAGGAACTCGGCGACCTGCGCCGGGTTCGCGATCTTCGAGAGCAGCATCATGTTGCCCTCGTCGGGCGCCGCGCAGTTGAGGGCGACCGGCCCGAGGTTCGACCACCCGGCCGCCTCGAAGAGGACCGCCTGCTCGAGGTGGGTCGGCCCCCACCCGCCCATCTCCTGGGGTGCCTGGAACGTCAGCAGCCCGGCGGCCCGGGCCCGCTCGATCAGCTCGTTCCGCAGTCCCTCGGTCGGTCCGTGGGCGGTGAGCCGGGAGTCCTTCTCGTACGGGATCACTTCCTCGGCCACGAAGGCCCGGATCCGCTCGGCGCGAGCTTGCGTCTCCGCCGGGATCTCGAAGTCGATCATCGGTCTCCGTCCATCAGGGTGTGGGCACGCTCGAAGAGGCGCACGGTCGTGGTGTGCAGGCGATCGCCGATCTCGCGCGGCGCCTGGCCGGCGTGGGCGCGGGCGTTGCTGCCCTCGAGGATGATCCCCAGCTTGAAGCAGGCGAGTACGACGTACCAGGTCAGGTGTGTCAGGTCGCGCGTCGAGTGCGCTGCATAACGCTTCACCAGCTCCGCGGCGGTCGGCATGCCACCCGCCCGGGTGAGCAGGCCGGCGAACTCGTCGGGGGCACCGGGGAGGTCCCAGGTCGCGACCAGCCAGCCCAGGTCGAGCAACGGGTCGCCGATGGTGCTCATCTCCCAGTCGACGATGGCGGCCACGGCGGGCTCGGTGCGCCGGAACATCACGTTGCAGGCGTGGAAGTCGCCGTGCAGGATCCCGGGGCTCCAGGCCTCGGGGACCCGCTCCTCCAGCCAGGTCGCCACCCCGTCGACGTCGCCGATGTCGGCTCCCGGATACCCCGGGAGCTCCTGGTGCGCCTCCAGCTCGGCCAGCCAGCGGCCGACCTGGCGCTCGAGGAACCCCTCGGGCCGGCCGAAGTCCGCGAGGCCGACGGCGCGGTGGTCCACCTCGCCGAGCGCGGCCAGTGCGTCGATCATCGAGAGCGCCAGGCTGCGGCGCTTGGCATCGTCGCCGGCGGCCGCGTCCGGCAGCTCGGCACCCGCGTTGAACCCGTCCACCGGCTCCATCAGGTAGAAGACCGCGTCACCGAGCACCGAGGTGTCGCCGCAGGAGGCGATCAGCTGCGGGTGCGGCACCGCCGTCTCCGCCAGCGCACCGAGCACCTCGCACTCGCGCCCGATCACCCGGTTGCTCTGCGGTCGTAGGTGCTCCGGCCCGCGCCGCAGCACGTAGTCGCGACCGTCCCGGGTCAGGCGCAGCATCACGTTCTGGGTGCCGCCGGAGATCTCGCGCACCGAGGTGATGGGCCCGGAGCCCAGGTCGCGGGTGTCCATCCAGGCCGCCAACCGGTCGAGAGGAAGCTCCATCGCGGCCAGCGCACCTCTTCCTCGTTGATCCCCGGTATTAGTGACAGCAGTACTGTGACAGTAGTACTGTCAACAATCAAGTGGAGGTCCGCAACGCAGTCCCTGCGCAGTGCTACCTTCCGCGTGGACAGGGCTGACAGGGCTGGAAATGGATGGTGGACGATGAGCGCGGCCACGAGTGGCGAGAGTGCCGATAGCGGTCTGCTGACGATCGACGAGCTGGCGAGTGCCGGCGCGACGTCGGTCCGCACAGCCCGCTACTACGCCAGCCTCGGCCTGCTCCCCCCACCCGAGCGGCAGGGCCGGGTCGCCTACTACAGCGAGCGCCACCTCGCCGCCCTCCAGCTGGTCCGGGCGCTCCAGGAGCACGGCTTCTCGTTGGCCGAGATCCAGGAGTACCTCGAGCGGGTGCCGGACGAGGCGACGGCCGAGGACCTGGTCATCCAGCGGGTCATGATGACGCCGTGGGCCAACGCGCGCACGGAGACGCTGACCCGTGCCGAGCTCGACGCCCGCGTCGGTCGGAAGCTGACCGCGGCCGACACTGCGTGGCTCGAGCAGATCGGCGCGATCCGCACCATCGAGGACGGCTTCGAGCTGCAGATGACGTTCGCCATCGCGAGCGAGCTGCTCGACCTCGACATTCCGCGGAGGGCCACGACCGACGCCGACGCCGCGATCCGCGGCCACATGGACGCACTCGTCGTCGAGCTCACCGAGATCGTGCGGACCCAGGTGCTCGCCCCGTTCCGGGCGGAGCAGCGCAGCGAGTCGGAGCGGGTCCGGTTCGAGACCAGCCTGAGGGTGCTGCGCCAGCTCACCCTGGAGGCGCTGGTGGCGGCCTTCCAGAGGGCGTCCAACCAGGCGATCGTCAGGTCAGTCGGCCACGACGGCGCCGGCGGCCGCGACTGAGCGCTCGGACTCCCCCGGCTGCCCGGCACCGGACTCCACTGACTCCACTGCCTCCGCCCGGATCGGGATGCCCGACAGATGGCTCATGCCGACGAGCGGCTCGAGGTCCTCGGGATCGGACGACGCGAGCTCGTTGACGTTGGCGCCGGGGCTGGCGTTGGCGTTGCGCCACGAGCCGGTGCCCTTGTGGCCCCAACCGTGCGGCACCGCGACCACGCCGGGCTTGATGTCGTCGGTCAGCGTGACGGGCAGCTCGATCCAGCCCGACTTCGAGCTGAGCCGTACGGCGTCGCCCTCCTCGATGCCGATCGCAGCAGCGTCGTCCGGGTGCATCCGGGCGGTGTGCGGGTCGCGCTTGCCGGCCATGGCGTTGTGGAACCAGGAGTTCTCCGAGCGCATCTCCCGCATGCCGATCAGTCGCAGCGGGTAGGCCGGGTCGTCGGTTCGCCCCGAGATCCGGGCGACCTCGGCGCTGATGACGCCGTGCTCGAGGTGGATCAGGTGGTCGCGGTGCCGCACCACCTTGCGGATCCGGCCGACCGGCTGGCGGTCCGCGTAGACGTACCCGTGCGGGTGCTTGCGCAGCAGGGTCTTGAAGCTGAGCCCGCCCGGCCGCAGCCCGAACCGGTCACCGCGCTTGCCGGTGCGGATGACGGCATCGAGGATCCGCAGCGGCGTCAGCCGGACCCGGGCCAGCTCGCCGGCCCGAACGCCCAGTCGCGCGGCCGCGAACGGGACCGCCCTCGTGCCCAGGCCCCGCGCGAGGTCGTCGAAGACCTGCCACTCCGGCCGGGCCTCCCCGGCGGGCGGCACCACGGCCTCGGTGACCTGGAAGAACGGCTGGGCGAAGAACGTGAGCGAGAAGACGGGCGCGTCCTCGCGCTCGTACATCGCGGTCGCCGGCAGCACGTAGTCGGCGTGCGCGTTGGTCTCGTTGATGTAGAGGTCGAGGCTGACCATCAGGTCCAGCTCGTCCAGCGCCTTCTCGAGGTCGGGCCCGTTGGGTGTCGACAGCACCGGGTTGCCGGCGCTGACGATGAGGGCTCGGATCTGCCCGTCGCCAGGGGTGATGATCTCGGCAGCCATGTTGGCCGCCGGCTCGCTGCCGAGCATGTCGGGGAAGTCACCGATCCGGCTCCGGGTGGCGCCGAACGACAGCAGGCCGAGGCGGTGCGTGATCTCCTCGAGCATCGGCGCCGGCGACTCGCCGAAGACGGCACCGCCACGGGTGTCGATATTGCCGGCGACCAGGTTGACGGCGTCCATCAGGAAGTTGGTCAGCGTCGAGCTGGACCCCAGGCAGGTGCCGGTGCGTCCGTAGAGCATCGACCGGCGGGCGACCAGCTCGCGCGCCAGGTCGCGTACGACGTCCGCGGCGATGCCGCTGCGCGACTCGGTCTGCTCCGGGGTGAACGGCGCGACGAGGTCACGCAAGGACTCGACGCCGGATGCCGTCTCGAGGGCTGCCCGGTCCGCGAGCCCCTCCTCGAACATCACCTGGAGCAGCGACAGCAGCAGCCACACGTCGGTGTCCGGCACGATCGGGAGCCACTCGAACTTCCGCGCGGTCTCGGTGCGGCGCGGGTCGATCGCGAGCACCCTCCCACCGCGGCGGACCAGGTCGGCCATCGCGTACTTCATCCGCGGCAGGCTGAAGAGGCTGCCGTGCGACACCAGCGGGTTCGCGCCGAGCAGGACGAACAGCTCCATGTCGTCGAGGTCCGGGATCGCGATCGCCGTCGGGATCCCGTAGAGGAGGCAGCTGGCCGCAAACCGGCTGTTGGTGTCCTGGGACCCGGCGGTGAAGACGTGCGGCGACCCGACCGCCTTCATGAACGACTGGAGCCACAGCCCGTTGGAGTAGTTGAGGGCGCCGGGATTCCCGAGGTACGCCGCGATGGCGCCGCCGCCGTGCTCCCGCCGGATGGCGCCCAGCCGCCCGATGATGTCGGCCATCGCGTCGTCCCAGGAGACGCGGGCGAAGCTGCCGTCCGGCTGTCGCTTCATCGGGTAGCGGACCCGGTCGGGGTCGTTCTGGATCTCGGTGTACGCGAGTCCCTTGGGGCACGCGTAGCCCTGGGACAACAGGTGGTCCTTGTCGGGACGGAGCGAGACCAGCCGGTCGTCCTCGACCGTGGCGATCATTCCGCAGAACGGCTCGCAGATCCGGCAGAACGTGACCTGCTCGCGGGTGTCACCCATGGTGTCGCCTGCCCGTCACAGTCCGAGGCTACGTCCGATGATCTCCTTCTGGATCTCGGTGGTGCCGCCGTAGATCGTAGAGATCCGGCTGTCGAGGTAGGCCCGCGCGATCGGGTACTCCATCATGTAGCCGTAGCCGCCGTGGAGCTGGACCGCCTGGTTGACCAGCTTGTTCTGCAGCTCGGTCGCCCAGTACTTCGCCTGCGAGGCGCCGACCGCGTCGAGCTTGCCGGCGACGTGCTTCTTGACGCAGTCGTCGACGAAGGTGCGGGTGATCGTGGCCTCGGTGTGCATCTCGGCGATCAGGAACCGGTTGTGCTGGAACTTCCCGATCGGCTTGCCGAACGCCTGCCGGTTCTTGGCGTAGTCGATGCACATCTCGACGATGGCATCGCACGCCGCGGCGGCCTGGCAGGCGATGATCAGCCGCTCCTGCGGCAGGTTCATCATCAGCGAGATGAAGCCGGACCCCTCCGGGCCGAGCAGGTTCGTCTTCGGGACGCGGACGTCGGTGAACGACAGCTCCGAGGTGTCCTGGGCGTGCAGGCCGATCTTGTCGAGGTTGCGGCCGCGCTCGAAGCCCTCCATGCCGCGCTCGACGACGAGCAGGCTGATGCCCTTGTGCCCGGCGTCGGGATCGGTGCGCGCCACGACGATGACGAGGTCGGCGTTGATGCCGTTGGAGATGAACGTCTTCGACCCGTTGAGGATGTAGTGGTCACCCTGGTCCACGGCCGTCGTACGGATGCCCTGGAGGTCGGAGCCCGCGCCCGGCTCGGTCATCGCAATCGCGGTGATCAGCTCGCCGGTGACGCAGCCGGGCAGCCAGCGCTGCTTCTGCTCCTCGGTCGCGAGGCTGGTCAGGTAGGGAACGATGATGTCGGTGTGCACCGAGAAGCCGGGGCCGTTGGCGCCGGCCCGGGTCTGCTCCTCGGACACGATCACGTTGAACCGGAAGTCGTCGATGCCGGGGCCGCCGTACTCCTCCGGCACGTCGAAGCAGAGCAGCCCCGCCTCGCCGGCCTTGAGCCACAGCTCGCGGGGCACGATGCCGTCCCGCTCCCACTGGTCGTGCTCGGGCAGGACCTCCTTCTCGAAGAAGGTCCGGACGGTGTGCCTGAAGTCCTCGTGCTCGGCCTCGAATATGTCGCGCATGACTATGACAGTAGAACTGTCACAGTCATGGTGTCAATGAATCCCGCTGTGACACGGGCGACCCGTCCACGCTCAGACGAGGGGGCGGCCGGAGCGCACCCGGCGACGCAGGTCCCGCAGGTAGAGGTTGTGCGGCAGCAGGCGGATCGTCCTCGGCAGTCGGCGCGCGACCGCGCCGGTGACCCGGTTGACCCGGTCGAAGACGAACTGGTGCCGACGGGACCAGCTGAGACCGAGCTTCGCGCGCAGCGCCGGCGGGGTGTAGCCGGTGTTCATGAAGCTCAGGAGGAAGCCGGCCGGCCTGAACCACCACGGCGTCATCTGGAAGCCGATGAGCATCCGCACGTAGGCGGCGGTCGGCTCGTCGATGTCGGCGTCGGCGATCCGTTGCTGGAAGTAGGCGTCGAATGCCGCCCGGTCCTCCGGCCACATCTTGCGGGGCACCTGGAGTGTCGTACCCAGGGTCGCGAGCTGGTGGTACAGGGCGTCGGCGGTCGCGTCGTCGAGCGGCCCGTGCAGCCGCTCGTAGGTGTCGGCCCAGCCGTAGTAGAGGCAGGCCGCCACCCACAGCTGGAGGTCTCGGTCGAACGCGTTGTAGCCGACCGGGCTGTCTGCCGTCGACCGGACGTGGCGGTGCACGCCGTTGACGGCTTCGCGGTACGACGCCCGGTCCTCGTCGGTGCCGAACGCGGCTACCGCGAGGTAGGTCATCGTCGTCCTGCCTCGCTTGAACGGGTGCCGGTCGACCCGGCCGCTCTCGACCTTCGACTCCATCACGCCGTAGGCGACGCCCGGGGCGCCGAGCATCTGCAGCGCGACGTTGGCGCTGCCGGCATAGAAGGCCGAGACGCCGTCCCAGTAGTCCCGGATGTCGACCTCGGCCGTCTGCTCGGGCACGGGAACGGGGTCGGCGGGCAGGGCACTCATGGCGGACGTCACCTCAGTAGCTCTTGGGGAGACCGAGCACCTGGGTGCCGATGTGGGCGAGCACCAGCTCCTCGGCGACCGGGATGTTCTTGCCGATGCGGGCGTCGCGGAACATCCGCTCCACCGGGTACTCCTTGCTGTAGGCCATGCCGCCGAGGGTCTGGAACGCCTGGTTGGCGGCCTCCCACGCGACCTGGGCGCCGGTGAGCTTGGCGATGTTGGCCTCGCTGCCGCACGGCTCGCCGCGGTCGAAGAGCCAGGCCGCCTTGTAGGTCATCAGCCGGCCGAGCTCGGCCTTGGCCTTGATCTGGGCGAGGGGGAACTGGATCGCCTGGTTGGCGCCGATCGGCCGGTTGAAGACGGTGCGCTCGCGCGCGTAGTCGCACGCGACGGCGAGCGCGGCCTCGGCGGCGCCGACCCCGCCGGCTGCCGCCAGGATGCGCTCGGGGTTGAGGACGTCCCACAGGACCGCGAAGCCGAGGTCGACCTCGCCGATGACGTTCTCGGCGGGCACTCGGACGTCGTCGAAGAAGACCTGGCTCGAGTACAGGATGTTGCTGCCCATCTTGGGGATCGGCTGGTAGGTCAGGGTGCCGTCGGCCAGCGCCTCCTTGACGTCGACGAGGAAGAGCGTGAAGCCCATGCTGCGCGGCTTCGCCTCCGCCGCGGGGATGGTCCGGGTGACCGCGACCATCCAGTCGGCGTTCTCGACATTGGAGATCCACACCTTCTGGCCGCGGATCACGAAGTCGTCGCCGTCGGGTCGGGCGGACGTGGTGATCTCGAGCGCGTTGCTGCCGGCGTCGGGCTCGGTGAGAGCGAGGCAGAACTGCAGCTCGCCGGTGGCGAGACCGGGGAGGATCCGCTGCTTCTGCGCTGCGGTGCCGTGCCGGGTGATCGTCATGCCGCCGAAGCCGGGCGTGGTGATGTAGAAGAAGCTCCCCGCCGTGCCACCCGACGCGCACAGGGTCTCGTTGGCGACGGCGAGCTCGAGCAGGCCCTGCCCCCCGCCGCCGTACTCCTCGGGAACGGCGAGGCCGAACCAGCCGCCGGCGGCCAGGTCGTCGTACGCCTCCTGCGGGAAGCGGTGCTCCTCCTCGCCGCGCGACCAGTACGCGTGGTCGTACTTCGCCGCGACCGCGGCCACTCCGTCGCGCACGGCGAGTGCCGTGTCCGGGAGATCGAAGTCCATGTGAAACCTCCGTCGCAATGCTGACAGTTCGACTGTAACAGTCCTGCTGTCAGGATGCTACGGCTCAGCCGCGGACCAGCACCCGCTTGGCCGGCTGCATCCGCGAGGCGGGCGCCGTACGTGTGCGCAGGTGGATGTTCTGCAGCAGCCCGATCGCGAGCATGCCCGCGAACATCGAGGAGCCGCCGTACGACACGAACGGGAGGGGTACGCCGGTGACCGGCATGATGCCGACGCACATCCCGATGTTCTGGAAGGCCTGGAAGCCGAACCAGCAGGCGATGCCGGCGGCGGCGATCCGGCCGAAGACGTCGTCGCTGCGCGCGGCGATGGTCAGCGCCCGCCACAGGACGATCCCGAGCAGCGCGATCAGGAAGGCGGCGCCGACCAGACCCAGCTCCTCACCGGCGACGGTGAAGACGAAGTCGGTGTGCTGCTCGGGCACGAACCCGGAGCTGGTCTGCGAGCCGTCGAAGAGTCCCTGGCCGAAGAGTCCCCCGTTGCCGACCGCGATCCTCGCCTGCTCGACGTTGTAGCCGGCGCCACGCGGATCGAGGCTGGGGTCGGTGAAGGCGAGGAAGCGGTCGACCTGGTACTTCTCCAGGAAGCCGGTGGCGACCGCGAAGACCGCCACCAGCACGCCGGACCCGGCGAGCACGAAGAGCCAGCGCCGGTGCGCTCCGGAAGCGGCGATCACGCCGAAGACGGTGGCGCTGAGCACCAGCATGGTGCCGAGGTCGGGCTGGGCGAGGATCAGGGTCGCCGGGACCGCTGCCACCGTGAGCATGAGGACGACGTCGACGGTGCCGACGCGGTCGCGCCACCGCCCCTCGCTCCGCTCCGCGACGACGAGTGCCATGCCGACGATGACGGCCAGCTTGGCGAGCTCGGCGGGCTGGAGGGAGAGCCCGCCGAGCATCAGCCAGGACCTCGAGCCGTTGATCGTCGTGCCCATCACCAGCACCAGCACCAGCCCGAGGACCGAGGCGCCGTAGGCGACGGGCGCGAGGATCCGCACCCACCGGTGGTCGGTCGCCGCCACCAGGACCATCAGCCCGAGACCGATGCCCAGGTTGACGATCTGCTTGGCCAGGAAGGCCTTCGGGTCGCCGCCGGTGAGGTCGTCGCGGTGGATCGTCGCGGACCACACCAGCACGCAACCGACGGCGCCGAGCAGGACGACCGCGCCGAGCAGCACCAGGTCGAGGTCGCGCCAGCGCAGCCAGCCGGTCCGGTCGGCCCGACGCGACCGCGCCGAGGTCCGAGTGCCGGTGATCGGGGGCACGTCAGTCCTCCTCGCGAGCCGGCGGCAGGATCGAGCCGTCGCGGCCGAAGACCGGGAGCTTGTCGGGAGGGACCGTCCCGGGGATCGCGGCCCGGTCCGGGCGGACGGACTCGCCCTTGACGCCGTACAGCGCCTCCCAGATCTTGCGGATCCCGTCGCCGGTCGAGCCGGACCCGGTGCCCGCCTGGCTGATCATCATCACGACGACGTAGTCGTCGGAGTACGACGCCACCCAGCCCGTCGACTGCTTGCCGTGGACCTCGGCCGATCCGGTCTTGGCGCGGAGCACGACGTCGTCGAGCGGGAAGCCGCCGAGCTTCCATGCCAGCGTGCCGGACCGGGAGACCTCCTTGAGGGCCTCGTCGATGTAGGTCAGCACTGATGCGGGGACCCCGACCGTGCCTTCCTTCGACGGTGGGATCCGCCGGACCACCTCGCCGCTCGGCGACACGATCGCCTTGCCGACCCGCGGCTCCCAGAGGGTGCCGCCGTTGGCGATCGCCGCGTAGGCGCGTGCCAGCTGGAGCGGGGTGACGATGGTGTCGCCCTGGCCGATCGCGAAGTTCACGGCGTCACCGGCGCGGTAGGCGTACCCCTCGACGCAGAACTCCCGGGCGAACAGGTAGACGAAGTCGCTCGTCTTCGCGTCCTGCGGCTTGTCCGCGATCCCGCAGTAGTAGTCCTTCATCGAGTGGTAGTAGCCGCGCTTCCACGTGCGGTCGGCGATCCGGCCGGAGGACTCACCGGGGATGTCTATCCCGGTCGCGCTGCCGAAGCCGAAGTCGAGCGCCTGCTCGACCAGCGGGTCCTTGGCGTCGACGTCGGCGACGTCGGAGCCGAAACGCTGCCAGTAGTCGAACCCGATCCGGTAGAAGAAGGTGTTGCAGGAGACCCGGAGCGCGTCGGCGAAGGAGATGTAGCCGTAGGCGCCGGACTCGTAGTTCTTGAAGTCACGGTTGCCGACCCGCAGGGACGAGGAGCAGTTGAGCCGGGTGTCGGTGCCGTAGCCGTGGGTCAGTGCACCGGCCGTCATGAACGGCTTCCACGTGGACCCCGGCGCGAACTGGCCCTGCATCGCCCGCCCGAGCAGGGGGGTGCCGGCCGCCTCGGAGTAGAGCCGCTTCAGCTGCTTCTGGGTGATCCCATCGGCCCAGACCTCGGGGGCGTACGTCGGCTGGCTGGCCATCGCGACGATCCGGCCCGTGTTCACGTCCATCACCACGGCAGCGCCCGAGTCGGCCTCGAACAGACGGCCGGTCACCGGGTCGACCGTCCCCCGGGCGGTCATGATCATCCGGTGCAGCTGGCGCTCGACGATGCCCTGCACCTTCGCGTCGATCGACGTGACCAGGGTGTCGCCGGGCTGCGCCTCGATGTCCCCCTCCTCGCCGATCACCTCGCCGTTGGCGTTGACCTTCACGCGGTCGTAGCCCGGCTGCCCGCGCAGCCACGTGTCGTACTCCTTCTCGACGCCGGCCCGTCCGACGACCGAGGCGCCGTTGACCGACGTGTCGCCGCCGACCTCGGCCCCCTCGAGCTCCTCCTTGGTGATCGGGCTGAGATAGCCGAGCAGGTGGGCCGCGTTGATGCCGTAGGGCCGCGGGTAGTCGCGCACGCTCTGCTGCACCACCGCCACGCCCGGGAAGTCCTCGGGCTGCTCGTTGATGCGGAGGGCGGTTGCGTCCTCGAGCCCCTGCGCGACGGGCACCGGCTGGTACGGCGAACCGTTCCAGCACACACCCTCCTTGGCGCCCTCCGTGCCGCAGAGCACCAGCTGCCGTGCGATCTCGCGGGGCTCCATGTCGATCACGCGGGCGACCCGCTTCAGCAGGGCGCGGCGCAGCCGTGGTTCCATCCGGCCGACCAGCGTGCGGTCGATCGAGGCCACCCAGGTGAGCCGGTTGGTGACCAGCGGGCGGCCCTCGGCATCGACGATCAGGCCGCGCTGGGGCTGCACCACGATGTCCCGGACGGACTGGGACGCAGCCTTGCCCTGGTACTCCTTCCCCGTCACCACCTGCAGGTAGTAGAGGCGCACGCCGAGCGTGGCGAGCAACGAGAAGACCAGCGCCTGGATGACGATCAGCCGCAGCCGGCTGCGGTGCGAGGAGGACGTCATCGCAGCGCGTGGGCCAGGCGTGGGGTGGGCTCGCGCCGGAAGAGCCGGACGACGAGGGGCACGGCGACGGCGGCCACGAGCGCGTCGTACGCGACGGCGGCGATCACGACCTCGAGCAGGTCGCCGACCCCGACCGCCGGGTCCTGCAGCACCAGGCCGGACAGGGCGAAGAGGGACGTCCCGACGAAGGCACCGCCCGCTCCGGCGGCGACCATGAGCAGGTACGGCGGCCGTCCGTCGCCCGCCTGCGCGGATTGCGCGGATTGCGCGGATTGCGCGGATTGATAGTCGTGCGCGAACCGGCTCACGACGTAGCCGACCACCATCAGCGCCAGTGCCCAGCGACCGGCGGCGTGGTCGGCGGGCGGGGCGACGTCGAGGAGCAGCCCGGCCCCGAAGCCGAGCAGCGTCGCGAACCGCGGCTCCGTGGCGAGGGCGGCACCGACCACGGCCAGCAGGACCAGGTCGGGCACGACGCCGTTCCAGGCGAGGTGGGGAAGCACGGTGACCTGCAGCAGCAGCGCGGTGATGACGGTCAGGATGGCGGCAACCAGCCGCTGGGTGCCCCTCATCAGCAGGCCCCCGGCTCGATCACACGGTTGTCGGTGCCCGACGGCACCACCACGCCGACCAGGTCGAGCGCGGTGAAGTCGACGTACGGCTCGAGAACGGCGCGATACGTGCCGGCGCGCAGATCCTCGAAGACCCTGGAGACCTCACCGATCGGGACGCCGCCGACATAGGGGCCGTTGCCGGCCTCGCTCCCCCAGGTCACGACCGGCTGTCCCTTCTCCGGCAGCACCGTGTTGTCGAGCAGTCGGAGCTCGAGTGGCTCGCCGGTCGCCAGCCCGCCGCGACCGTCGACGAAGCCGTTCTCGAGGTTGTCCCCGAGCCGACCACCGACGGTCGAGTCCGCATCGACGACGAGGAGCACGGTGGCGGTATGGCTGGTCACCTCGAGGACCCGGCCGACCAGGCCGTCGCCGTTCATGACCGTCAGGTCCGGGTGCAGCCCGGTGTCGGTGCCCGCGTCGATGGTGACGGTGCTGGAGAAGGACTGTGCCGATCCGTAGCCGATCACGCGCGCCGGAGCCACCGCATAGCCGGTGACTCCCAGCATCGCGCAGAGGTTGTCGCGCTCCCGGAGCAGGTTCTGGTCGTAGTCCGCGCTGCCGAGCCGGCCCTCGAGCTCCTGGATGCGTGCCTCGGCGGTGTTCAGGTCGTCGCGGTAGGAAGCGTTGGTCCGCAAGGCATCCGGCAGCGCGACGAGCGGTCCGATCAGCTTGCTCACCGCGGCCTCGGCCGGTCCCAGCACCTCACCGACGACACGGCGGACCGGAGCCACCGGCGACTCGTCCCCGCTGCTGCGGTCCACCACCATCAGCGCGACGCACGCCAGCACCAGCGCGACCAGGAGCGAGCGGGACGGCAGGCCCCGCTGCTGGTCGCGTTCCCGCGGTGTCGCGGCCTGACGCACCGGACTCTGTCGCGGGGGGCGGGTGTCGAGGCTCATCTAGAACCGCCGCGGGTTGGTCACGAGGACCTGCTGGAGCGCTTCGAACTCCTCCACGCAGCGGCCGGCGCCCAGGGCGACCGACACCAGCGGGTCCTCGGCGACGTGGACGGGCATACCGGTCTCGTGCCGGATCCGCTCGTCGAGGCCGTGGAGCAGGGCACCGCCGCCGGTGAGCACGATGCCGCGGTCCATGATGTCGCCGGCGAGCTCGGGTGGCGTCTGGTCGAGCGTGACCCGGACGGCGTCGACGATCGCGTGCAGCGGCTCGTCGAGGGCCTTCCGGATATCGGCGGAGGTCACGGTGACGGTGCGCGGCAGTCCGGTGACCAGGTCGCGCCCGCGGACCTCGCCCTCGGGCTCTCGAGGCGACGGGAACGCCGAGCCCAGGGTGAGCTTGACCTCCTCGGCGGTGCGCTCGCCGAGCATGAGGCCGTGCTCCTTCTTCATCCACGCGACGATCGCGGCGTCGAGCTCGTCGCCGGCGGTGCGGATGCTCAGGCTGGTGACGATGCCGCCGAGCGAGATCACGGCGACCTCCGTCGTACCGCCGCCGACGTCGACGACCATGTTGCCGGTCGGCTGGTGGACGGGGAGCCCGGCACCGATGGCCGCAGCCATGGGCTCCTCGACGACGTAGACCCGTCGGGCGCCGGCCTGGTAGCCGGCCTCCTTGACCGCGCGCTGCTCGACCGGGGTGATCGCGCTCGGCACGCAGATCACCATCCGCGGCTTCGCGAAGTAGCGGCGCTTGTGCACCCGCGCGATGAAGTGGCGGAGCATCTGCTCGGTCGCCTCGAAGTCGGCGATCACGCCGTCCCGCAGCGGTCGCAGCGCGGTGATGTTGTCGGGCGTGCGGCCCATCATCGCCTTCGCCTCGTGCCCGACGGCGATGACGTCGCCCGTCGAGTCGTTGAGCGCGACCACACTCGGCTCGTCGAGCATCACCCCGCGGCGCCGGACGTAGACCAGCGTGTTCGCGGTGCCGAGGTCAACGGCCAGGTCTCGGCCGATGATGCTGTTCGCCCTCAACGTTTGCCCTCGCAGACACACCGAGGGTCCGACCCCTGCCAGATCGGGCCCAGCCGTGCGCGACGGGGAAGCCGGAGCACCCCGCACAGGCGGTACGCCGGGGCGGACCCCGAGCGCACGATCCGGGACCCTCCGTCTGCGAGCGTAGGTAAGGGTCAGCCCGTCACCACGGAGGCACGCCGTGGCAAAAGAGGCCGATGTGACTCGTGTGACTCAGAGTCGCGCCGCGAGCGAGGGGAACCAGAGGGCGATCTCGCGCTCGGCGGACTCGGGCGAGTCGGAGCCGTGGACCAGGTTCTCGCGGTTGGAGAGCGAGAGGTCGCCGCGGATGGTGCCGGGCGCGGCCTTGCGGCCGTCGGTCGCGCCGTTGATCGCGCGGACGACCTCGATCGCCTCGTCGCCCTCGAGCACCAGCGCCACCAGCGGGCCGCTGGTGACGAAGGCCCTCAGCGGCGGGTAGAAGTCCCGCTCGACGTGCTCGAAGTAGTGCGCGTCGGCCTGGGCCGCGTCGATCAGCCGCTGCTCCAGCGCCACGATGGTGAGGCCCTTGGCCTCGAACCTCGACAGCACCTCTCCGAGGAGGCCGCGACGGACCGCGTCGGGCTTGATCAGGACCAGGGTGCGTTGAGTCACGCCCGGGACTCTACCGATGCCGGCCCGAGCAGCGGCACGAGGTACTTCGTCGCGAAGGCCCGGGTCGCCGCGTCGTCGTGCATCGGGATCCGGCCCTCCGGGGCGAGGACCAGGCTGAGCGCGAGCCGAGCATGGATCTCGGCCACGATCTCCGCGTCGACCTCGCGGTAGAGGCCCCCTGCCTGCCACACGCGGATCCGGGCCGCGATGTACTCCCGGGCCATCACCATCACCTGGTCGAGCAGCACGCCGGGCGCCACCGCCTCGCCGTCGTGGTCGACGTCCCCGCGGAGCAGGCGCACGAGGAGCGGCCGGTCGGCGATGGCGTGGGCGAACGCGGTGAATCCGCTCGCGGCCTCCGCCTCGATCGTCGCCGCCCGGCCCAGCGACGCGTCGACGGCCGCGGTGACCCGGCCCGCCTCCCTCAGCACGACAGCCTCGACCAGGCGCGCCTTCTGCGGGAACCGCCGGTAGACGGTCGCCACGCCCAGCCCGGCCGCGTCGGCGATCTGGTTCATCGTCGTACGGCGCACGCCGTCGCGGGTCAGCTCGCCGTACGCGGCGTCGAGGATCCGCTCGATCGTCGTGTCGCCGCTCACGGATCGAACCCTAGCCGCGCCGCCACCACGGTGATAGATTTCGTGGCAGTTTCTATCACGTCAGCGCGGAGGCAGGCCCGTCGATGAAACCGTCCCTCTTGCACTTCCCCGGCGATCGCCTTCTCGACGCGGTCCAGGACCGGGTCGGCACGCGCCCGGTGCCGCTGGCCGAGCCGCCGCCGGGGAGCGGCCTCGAGCCGGTGCTGGGCGAGCGGGGACTGCCCGGCATCGGCAAGACCATCGAGCTGATCCGCGAGGGCGAGAACGCGGCCCGCCATTACCACGACAAGTACGGCGACGTGTTCTGGGCGCGGGCGTTCGGCACCAAGACGGTCTGGGTGGTGGGACCCGAGGCGGTCCAGGAAGTCGTCCAGAACAAGGGAAAGGTCTACTCGCAGGCGGGCTGGGTCTTCTTCATCGGACCCTTCTTCACCCGCGGGCTGATGCTGCTCGACGGCGAGGAGCACCACCTGCACCGACGAATCATGCAGGAGGCGTTCACCCGGCCGCGGCTCGAGGGCTACCAGACCACGGTCCAGGCGATCATCGACCGCGGCGTGCCCAGCTGGCCCACCGACGAGCCGATGCGGCTGTACCCGGCCATCAAGCAGCTCTCGCTCGACGTCGCCACCGAGGTGTTCATGGGCGCCGAGCCGAGCGACGAGACCCACGCGCTCACGCAGGCATTCATCGACACCGTCCGGGCGGGCACCGGGCTGGTCCGCGCCGAGGTGCCGTTGCTCCGGACCCGGTGGAACCGGGGCCTCGCCGGACGCCGCCAGCTGGAGGCGTACTTCCGACGGCTGATCCCGGCCAAGCGGGCATCGCAGGACACCGACCTGTTCGCGGCGCTGTGCCACGTCGAGAGCGAGGACGGCCTCAAGTTCACCGACGACGACGTCGTCAACCACATGATCTTCCTGATGATGGCTGCCCACGACACGTCGACGATCACGGCCACCGCGATGGCCTACTACTTCGCGAAGCACCCCGAGTGGCAGGCGCGGGCCCGGGAGGAGTCGCTCGCGCTCGGCACCGCGCAGCCCACGATCGAACAGCTCGACTCACTGACGACCCTGGACCTGGTCTTCAAGGAGGCGATGCGTCTGGTGGCGCCGGTGCCGGCGCTGGTGCGCCGTACGACCGAGGACACCGAGCTGCTCGGCCGCTTCATCCCTAAGGGCACCATCGTCAACGTCGCTCCTGGCGCGCTCCACCTCCTCGGTGACCACTGGGTCAACGCGGACCAGTTCGACCCGCTCCGGCACGCTGCCCCGCGCGAGGAGCACAAGACGCACCGGTTCGGCTACGTCCCGTTCGGCGGCGGCGCCCACAAGTGCATCGGGATGGCGTTCGGCACCAACGAGGTCAAGACGCTGATGCACGCGGTGCTGACCCGCTACGAGCTGGAGGTGCCTGCCGAGTACGAGATCGAGTGGGATCACACCGCGCTGCTGGTGCCGACCGACGAGTTACCCGTCGTGCTCCGGGCGATCTCCGATGTCAACGCGGCAGCCAGGTCGCCTCGCGGCGCGACCACCACGTCGTCGAGCCCGAGCCAGCCCGCGAGCTGCCACAGCTCGGCGGCGAGCTCGGCCGCAGTGTCGGACGGGGCGTCCGGCTCGGCATAGGCACCCTGGACCAGGAGCGTCCGCGTCGGGCGGTCCGCCTTGAGGTCGACCCGACCGACGATCCGGTCGCCGAGCAGGAAAGGGAGCACGTAGTAGCCGTGCACCCGCTTTTCGGCCGGCGTGTAGATCTCTATCCGGTAGCAGAATCCATACAACGCCTCGCTGCGGGCCCGTTCCCACACCACCGGGTCGAACGGGCTGAGCAGGGCACGGGCGTTGATCCGGCGCGGCAGCCGCGCGTCGCGGTGGAGGTACGCCGGACGCCGCCACCCTTCCACGCTCACCGGTTCCAGCTCCCCCGCGGCCACCAGCTCCTCGGCGGCGGCGCGCGCCGGAGCGACCCGGATCCGGAAGTAGTCGGCCAGGCAGTTTGCGCTGGCGACGCCGTGGGACCGGGCCGCCCGACGTACCAGCTCGAGCACCGCCTCGTCCTCGGTCAGGCCCGGGGCGGCGAGCACCTCGGCCGGCAGCACCCGCTCGGGCAGGTCGTAGCGCACCTCGAACTGGCCGTTGCGGCCGGCAATCGCGACGTCACCGGTCATGTAGAGGATGTCGAGCGCCTTCCGGGCGTCGGACCAGTTCCAGCCCCAGTGCTTCTTCTCCCGTGGAGTGCTGCCCTCGAGGTCGCGCGCGGTCACCGGTCCCCGCGCGCCGACCTCCTTGAGGACGCGCTCCTTGAGCGCGGGGTCGATGTCCTGCCACCACTTGAACTCACGGCTGGCGTAGTGCGCCATCCGGAACCGCATCACCGGCCACAGCTCGACCGGCAT
This sequence comes from uncultured Actinomycetota bacterium, assembly GCA_963846535.1. Taxonomy (GTDB): domain Bacteria; phylum Actinomycetota; class Actinomycetes; order Propionibacteriales; family Nocardioidaceae; genus Nocardioides. Next base: position 578,978 of record CAWJWK010000007.1, on the reverse strand, counting down.
GTACGCCTGGACGTGCGCCCAGTACTCGACCACCCGGCGCGGCCGGCCCTCCGCGGCCCGCCGCAGCAGGTCGACGTCGTAGGGCCCCATCCGAGAGTAGAGCGGCATGAAGTGCGCGCGCTGCAGGACGTTGACCGAGTCGATCTGCAGCACCCCGGTGCGGGCGAGGGTGCGCTGGAAGGTGCGCATCGTCGGCACCTGGTGCCGCTTGTCCGCGAAGCCCTGCGCGGCGAGCGCGATCCGACGGGCCTGCGCGAGGCTGAGCGACTGCACGACGGCCACCCTAGGTCTCCCCGCCGACACCCGAGGCGTCCGCGAGACGCCAGTCAGCCGTATGTGGCACCTACGTCAACCGCGGCGCGGCAGCGTGGCGCGCCGCGGGCGAAGCCCGCACGATCTGCGACACGCTCGCGCAATCATTCCAGCTCGACCAGCTTCTCGCGGACGGCGTACATGACCGCCTCCATCCGCGAGTGCAGCTGCAACTTCTCCAGCATGTTGCGGACGTGGTTCTTGACCGTGTTCTCGCTGATCGCGAGGCGGTGGGCTACGTCGCGGTTGCTGAGGCCCTTGGCCACCAGGCGGAGGACGTCGAGCTCGCGCTCGGTGAGCCTGAGCGCGGGGCCTGTTGACCGGTCCGGCCGCGACATGGTCTTGAACTCGTCGATGAGCTTGGCAGCCATCGACGGGCTGATCAGCGACTGCCCCTCGGCGACGACCCGGATGCCCTGGGCGACCTCCTCGATCGAGGAGTCCTTGAGCAGGTAGCCAGACGCGCCGTTCTTCACGGCCTCGTAGAGATCGGCTTCTTCGTCGGACACCGTGAGCATGACGATCTTCGTCGACGGCGAAGCCGCCTTGATCGCGACGCATGCCTCGATGCCGGACTGCTTCGGCATCCGTACGTCGAGGAGCACGACGTCGGGGGCGCTGCTCACGGCCAGCTCGGTGCCTTCGGCCCCGTCACTGGCCTCGCCCACGACCTCGATGCCCGGCTCGACGCCGAGCAGCATGGTCAGACCACGCCGGAACAGCTCGTGGTCATCGACCACGAGCACCCGGACCGGCTCGCTCCCGTCTGCCACGCGAGCATCATGGCATGCGGCAGCGCCGGACCCTGCCGCTACTCGCCCAGATCGAGCGAGATCACGCCGTAGCTGTAACCGCGGCGGCGGTAGACGACCGCCGGCCGCTCGCTCTCCTTGTCGACGTAGAGGTAGAAGTCGTGGCCGACCAGCTCCATCTCGTAGAGCGCCTGGTCGAGCGTCATCGGGCTCGCCGGGTGCGTCTTCTCGCGTACGACGAGCGGACCTTCGCCGGTCACCTCGATCGGCCCGACCCGCCGCTCCTCGACGGTGTCGGCCGCGACGCTGGTCGAGGAGGTCAGGCCGTCGACCGGCACTCCGGCCAGGGCCTGGCCGACGGAGACAGGCGACCGACGCCCACGGTGCACCCGGCGGCGGTCGGCGGCACGGCGCATCTGCGCTGCCATCTTGTCGAGGGCGAGGTCGAGCGCTGCGTGCTTGTCGTCGGCCGCGGCCTCGGCGCGGATCACCGGGCCCTTGGAGAAGGCCGTGAGCTCGACATGGACGGAGTGGTCGTGCTGGCGCGGGTTGGGTTCACTCTCTACCTCCACGTGGACCCGCATGATCCGATGATCGTGCTTCTCCAACCTCGCCAGCTTTTCGGCAGCGTGTCCTCGAAAGCGATCCGAGATCTCGCAGTGCCGCCCGGTGACCACGACGTCCATCAGGTACCTCCAGTGGTTGGTAGATGGGACATGTATTCAACTGTTGACCGATCGACTCTTCAGCGATCGACGAGAGGAGGGCCGCCCAGGACACGCCCTGAGGACCTGCCGACCGGAGGGCTCGACGTCGAAACGACGTGGCCGCGAATCCGGAGGGACTCCATGTAGAGACGTTAGTGCGTCGATCAAGGCCACGAAAGGGTTGAGCGACTATTCCGGATCCTGGACCTTGCCGCGGCGCCTCCTGGCCGTCGCGGCAACCGCCGCAACGGCGAGCGTGGGAACCCCGGCGGCCTCCAGCGCACGCTGCGCCTCGCGTGCGGTGGCGCCCGTGGTGATCACGTCGTCACACACCACGATGTGAGCGCGGCGACCCGCTTGACGTCGTACGGCGCCCGCGGGGCTGGCCATCGACCCGGCCAGGTTGGCCCGACGCTCGCCCGCGTCGAGCCCGGCCTGGTCGGCCAGGCCCGGGCGGCAGCGCAGCAGCCGCGCCACGCCCACCGGCCGCTCGGCGGCCCGCAGCACCCGCGCGGCGCGGCGGACCATCGCGAGCGTCGGGTCGTGGCCGCGGGAGCGGACCGCCGCCGGCCGGGACGGCACCGGGACCAGGAGGAACGGTGCGGCCGGACTGATGCCCGCAGCCCCTGTTGCGCCGGCGACGGCGGTAGCGAGCAGGTCGCCGAGCGGTCTGGTCAGGCCGAGCAGTCGCCGCTCCTTGTGACCGAGGACCATCGCCCGCAGGACGTCGTCGTACGGCCCGGTCGCGAAGGGAGGCGCCAGGCCGACCGGGGTCGGCGTCGGCCAGGCCTCGACCGCCTCGGCCGGCAAGCCGTGCCGGCAGGCCGCGCACAGCACCCGCCCAGGCTCGCCGCAGCCGACACAAGCAGAGCCGAGCAGCAGGTCGGCTCCGGCGTCGAGCACCGTGCTCACGAGGGTCACCCGTCGATGTGACCACGGTCGACAGCACCGGCCAACCCACGACCCGCCGCCCTGTGGAGACCGGCCGGGCTCACCCTCCGTAGTCGAGCTCGCGGACCGGCGTGATGGGGAACGACTCGCCCGACCTGATGTCGACGAGGGCGTCGCGGGCGACGGCGTAGACCGGCGTCTCGGCGTAGGGCTCCCCGGCCAGGCCGATCATCCGGCCGGTCACCATCGTCGAGAGGGTGTCGACGCCCACGGTCGCCCCGTCGACGGCCACCGTCTCCACCTCGTACAGCTCGCCGGGACGGGCCGGCGTGAGCACCGCGATCTCGGCGGGACCGGTCCAGGAGACGTCGATCGCCCGCTGGCCCCCGTCCAGGGATCGGATTACTGTCGACTCGACCACGCGCGCGACTCGACCCCCGGGGTCGAGGACGATCCGGGCCGCGACCAGCTCGTCACCCCGCGGCCGCGACACGAGTGCGATCAACCGAGTCCCGCCGCGGGACACCAGGATCCGTCGGGTGTCGACGCCCGACACGCCGAACACCTGCACCTCACGGACCCGGGCGCCGTCGTCGGAGACGAGGATCCGGGCGCCGTCCGGGCTGTGATCGAGCAGCCACAGCCGGCCGGAGGCGTCCCACGACGGCCGGCCGAACTCGGCGCCCTCGGCCTGGAGGGTCTCGATCACGCTGTTGCCGGCGGGCGATCGCAACGGCGCGACACTGACCGCCCGGCCATCTGTGGAGACGGCGGCGATCTGGTCGCCGACCGGCGAGACCGCGATCGACCGGAAGTCGTGGGACTCGCGACCGAGTGGTCCGTCCACGTCGCGGAGGTCGTCGATGGTGCCGGCCACCACGCGGCCGCGCCGCAATCCGTAGAGGATGCCCGTCGACCCCGTGTCGGCAGGATCGAAGTCGGCGGCGGACGTGACGTCGTAGTCCGTTGCCGCGCCGGGCGGGTCGACCGGTTCGCCGCCGATGGTCACCCGGAGTGCGGTGATCGTCGGCTCCTGGCTGAGGGTGGCGGCGAGCTGGGCCAGGATCAGCTCCGCCACGGCGGGGGAAGGAGTCGGTGCGTCACCGCCTAGGTCGAGCGAGGCGACACCCTCGGTCACGGGCACTGAGAGCCCCACCGTGAGGTTCTCCGGCACGAAGGTCTGCACCACGTCCCCCAGCCGGGGCGGCGGTCCGGCGAGCAGTGCGGTGACCAGGTTGGTCGCGAACGTCTCGCCGACGGGCACGAAGACCGGTTCCGGCACCAGGACCTCGCCGGTGGGGTCGAAGTAGTAGAGCGAGGCCTGCCGATAGCGGTCCCGGAACCACGAGCTCCCCACGACGAGAGCGTTCATGGGGTCGATGATCCGGAACTCACCGTCCTCGATGGTCAGCTGGAACGTGAGCGTGCTTCGATCCATCGGCAACGCGCCGCGCCAGCCGCCGGACTCGTCGAGCAGCGCGGCGTCCCGCATCCGGATCCTGACCGAGCTGCCGTCCTCCCGCGGCGTCGCCAGGTCCGTGTAGGTGATCGTCGCGTCCGGACTCCACTCCTCGGCGGCGTCCGCGGTGAGGTACTGCTTCGCCACACTCGTCGAGATCGGCCACGCCTCCATCGCATCGAGGAATCCGTTGACGATCTCGAGCCGGGAGTCGCCGGGTTGGGGCGGCCGACCGTCGATCGAGGAGACCGAGTCGGCATCCGGCTCCCCCACCACTTGGGCGTCGACGACGGGACCATCGCGAGGCAGTTCGATGCAGCCGGTGAGCGGCGTCAACAGCGTCACGGCGAGCGCGCCGCGGATCAGCCGGCTCATGTCGGCACCCCCCGGCTCGGCTCGCGTCCGGGTTCGCCGACCGGAGCGTCGTCGACCGGCTCGATCGCCCCGTCAACCGGGTCGGTCGCGTCGATCGGCGCGAGCGGCAACGGGCTGTGGCGCACCACCGTGCCGGCCCGCCGCGGCAGGGTGAGGCGGAACTGTGCGCCCGCACCAGGTCGGCCCCACGCCTGCAGCCAGCCGCCGTGGAGGTGGGCGTCCTCGAGCGAGATCGCCAGACCGAGGCCGGTGCCACCGCTGGTGCGCGCACGGGCTGGGTCCGATCGCCAGAACCGGTTGAAGACCATCGCGGACTCCCCCGGTGCCAACCCGACGCCACGGTCGCGCACGGTCACGGCTGCCGCCTGGTCGTCCGCGGCCATCCGTACGACGATGGGGCGGTCGGGGTCGTCGGGGAACGCGTGGTCGATCGCGTTGGTGACGAGGTTGCGCAGGATCCGCTCGACCCGCCGGGCGTCGACCTGGGCCCGCACCGGCTTCTCCGGCTGCTCGACGACGACGAGCACGCCGCGCTGGTCGGCCAGCGGCCGAGCGGCATCGACGACCCGATGGGCCAGGTCGAGCAGGTTGATGTCCTCGATGTCGAGGAGGGCAGCGCCCGCGTCGAACCGGCTGATCTCGAGCAGGTCGACCAGCAGCGTCTCGAACCGGTCGAGCTCGGCCTGGAGCAGCTCGGCGGCGCGCGCTGTCACCGGGTCGAAGTCGCGACGCGCGTCGTGGAGCACGTCGCCCGCCATCCGCACGGTGGTCAGCGGGGTGCGCAGCTCGTGGGAGACGTCGGACACGAACCGCCGTTGCACCCAGCTCAGCTCCTCGAGCTGGCGGATCTGCCGTTGCAGGTTCGAGGCCATCTGATTGAAGGAGTGGGCGAGCCGGGCGAGGTCGTCCTCACCCTTCACCCGCAGCCGCTCCTGCAGCCGTCCTGCCGCGAGCCGCTCGGCCACCCGTCGCGCCATCCGGACGGGAGTGACAACTTGCCGGGTGACGAGCCAGGTGATCCCGGCGATCAGCACGAGGAGCAGGCCGGCGGCGGTGAGCAGAGCGCGGGTGACCAGGTTGAGGGTCTCCTCCTCCTCGGTCAGCGGGAAGAGGAAGTAGATCGTGTACGTCTGGCCGTCGGCCGGCAGCTGCACCTGTGACCCGACGACGACACCCGGCTCCGACGTGGTGCTGCCGTCCGCCCGGGTCCGGACGATCTCCGTGTAGGTCCAGGCCGTCGAGCGGTTGCGGCCGTCGAAGTGCGCCTCCAACCGGGCCGGAACGCTGGTGAGCTCGAGGCCACTGGTGTGGTGGGCGCCCCCGTCGTCGAGCCCGGTGCCGGATTCCTCCGGACCACCGAGCACGACGCTGAAGCCCCGGCTGTCACCCGCCTCGATGATCGGGTTGATCAGGTCTGCTCGTTGGTCGCTCGCGTTGCCCTCGCCCGAGGCCGCCGCCAGCCGGTCGCGGGTGTAGGCCGCTGTCGCCTCGACCTCTCCGACCACGACGTCGACCCGATGCCGCAGCAGGCCCTCGCGCGTCTGCTGCAGCAGGAACCACCCGACCGCGCTGATCACGATCGCCGACAGCAGCAGGGTGCTGACGACCACCCGCGCCTGGATCGAGCGCCGCCAGAAGGTGAGCGCCCGTCGCAGTCCGTAGGGCAGCGCGATCCGCACTAGCTGCCGGCCTTGTACCCGACTCCGCGGACGGTCAGGACGATCTCGGGGTGCTCGGGGTCGTGCTCGACCTTCGACCGCAGTCGCTGGACGTGCACGTTGACCAGCCGGGTGTCGGCAGCGTGGTGGTAGCCCCACACCTCCTCGAGCAGGACCTGGCGCGTGAAGACCTGCCACGGCCGCCGCGCGAGGCACAGCAACAGGTCGAACTCCAACGGAGTCAGCGCGATCTCGGTGCCGCCCCGGGTGACGCTGTGGCCGGCGACGTCGATGGTCAGGTCCTTGAGGGTGAGCGTCTCGGACACGACCGAGTCCGTACGGCGAACCCGCGCGCGGATCCGGGCGATCAGCTCCTTGGGCTTGAACGGCTTCACGACGTAGTCGTCGGCGCCCGACTCCAACCCGACGACGACATCGACCGTGTCGCCCCTGGCGGTGAGCATGACGATCGGCACGCCGGACTCGGCCCGGATGTCCCGGCAGACGTCGATGCCGTCCCGGCCGGGCAGCATCACGTCGAGCAGGACGACGTCGGGACGGTAGTCGCGGAACGCGCTGAGCGCCGCGTCACCCCGCATGCAGACCTGGCTGTCGAAACCCTCCTGCCGCAGCACGATGCCGAGCATCTCTGCCAGCGGAGCGTCGTCGTCGACGACGAGCACGCGTCCCTTCGTCGCGTACGACGACGCCCCGGTGTGATCCATGTCGCCAATGGTATGCGGCACCATGCGCGAAGCCCCGCACCCGTGAGGGTGCGGGGCTCCGCAAGACGCCACCCGCAAGCCGCCGAGCGACCTCAGGTGGCACCTACGTCAACTGCGGCGCGGCAGCGTGGCGCGCGCGGGCGAAGCCCGCATCGTGCGAAGCCCGTGGACCGAGCGAAGCGATGGTCCGGGCGGCGAGCCCGATCCTCGACCCGCTCGCGCAATCAGTAGCGGTAGAGGTCCGACTTGTACGGGCCGGCGACGTCGACACCGAGGTAGTCGGCCTGCTCCTTGGTCAGCTCGGTGAGCTCGACACCGAGGGCGTCGAGGTGCAGCCGGGCGACCTCCTCGTCGAGGTGCTTCGGCAGGACGTAAACGCCCACCGGGTAGTCGTCTGGGCCTTGAGACGAGGTTTTCGTGAACAGCTCGACCTGCGCCAGCACCTGGTTGGTGAAGGAGTTCGACATGACGAACGACGGGTGGCCGGTCGCGTTGCCGAGGTTCAGCAGCCGGCCCTCGGACAGCACGATGATCTTCTTGCCATCCTCGAAGATCCACTGGTGGACCTGCGGCTTGATCTCGTCCTTGACGATGCCCGGGATCTTGGCGAGGCCGGCCATGTCGATCTCGTTGTCGAAGTGGCCGATGTTGCCGACGATCGCCTGGTTCTTCATCCGCTCGAAGTGCTCGACCTTGATGATGTCGAAGTTGCCCGTGGTCGTGATGAAGATGTCGGCGTGGTCGACGACCGACTCGAGGCGCTTGACCTCGTAGCCGTCCATGGCCGCCTGCAGCGCGCAGATCGGATCGATCTCCGTGACGATGACGCGCGCGCCCTGGCCCCGCAGCGACTCGGCCGATCCCTTGCCCACGTCGCCGTAGCCGCAGACGACCGCGACCTTGCCGCCGATCATGACGTCGGTGCCGCGGTTGATGCCGTCGATGAGCGAGTGGCGGCAGCCGTACTTGTTGTCGAACTTCGACTTGGTGACCGAGTCGTTGACGTTGATGGCCGGGAAGAGCAGCGAGCCCTCCTTGAACCGGTCGTAGAGACGCAGCACACCGGTGGTGGTCTCCTCGGTGACGCCCTTGATGCCGTTCGCGATGTTGGTCCAGTACGTCGGGTTGTTCTGGAGCGATCGGGCCAGGACGCGCAGCACCTCCTTGTACTCCTCGTTGTCGGTCGAGTCCTGACCGGGAACCGCGCCGGCCTTCTCGAACTCGACGCCCTTGTGAAGGAGCATGGTGATGTCGCCGCCGTCGTCGAGCAGCATGTTCGGGCCGATGACGTTGCCGGCCTCGTCCTTGAAGTCGAAGACCTTCTCGGCCTCGTCCCAGTACTCGGCGAGGGTCTCGCCCTTCCAGGCGAACACCGGGGTGCCGGTCGGGTTCTCGACCGTGCCGTCGCCGACGACGACGGCCGCGGCGGCGTGGTCCTGGGTCGAGAAGATGTTGCAGGTGGCCCAGCGCACGTCGGCACCGAGCGCGACCAGCGTCTCGATCAGCACGCCGGTCTGGATGGTCATGTGCAGCGAGCCCGCGATGCGAGCACCCGCGAGCGGCTTGGAGTCGCCGTAACGCGCGCGCATCTCCATCAGGCCGGGCATCTCGTGCTCGGCGAGCGAGAGCTCCTTGCGGCCGTAGTCGGCCAGGCTCAGGTCAGCAACCTTGTAGTCCATGAAAGTTCTTCCTCGATGACTTCCGGAGGCTGTCTCTGCGGCGCATCTGCGCTTCGTCGGGATCTCCCGCACAGGACTGGGGTCCACCTTACTAGTGGGCCGCGTCACTCGCTGAATCCCGGTGACGACCGATGGGCAGCAAGTGCATGATCACCACCACGACCGCGCCGATCACCAGGCCGATGACGGCCGAGATCGCCGTGTTGACGCACCAGCCGAGGAAGCCCCCGAAAGAGCCGGTCGCCTCCGCGACGTCGTGCTCCAGGTCGTGGACGAGCTCGTACGGCGCGTCCCACAGGCCGACCTCGTGCACGTTGATCAGGATGATGTGGCCGCCCACCCACAGCATCGCGACCGTGCCGACGAGGGAGATCACGGCCAGCAGCCCGGGCATCGCCGCAACCATCGCGTGACCGACCCGCTGCGCGAAGGCCGACGACCGCTGGGTGAGGAGCAGACCGGCGTCGTCCATCTTCACGATCAGGGCGACGACGCCGTAGACGGCGATGGTGATGACGAAGGCGACGACGACCAGGATCGCGAGCCTTGCCCAGAAGCCCTCGTCGGCCACCTCGTCGAGCGCGATCACCATGATCTCGGCCGACAGGATCAGGTCCGTGCGGACAGCACCCGCGACCATCCGCTTCTCGGCGTCGGGACCGATCTCGACGACCGGGGTCGGCAGGTCGCCGACATGGTCGTCGTGGTGCGAGATCCGCTCCCACACCTTCTCGGCTCCCTCGAACGCGAGGTAGGTGCCGCCGATGATGAGGATGATCGGCAAGGCGTCGGGGAGGAACTGGCTGAGCAGCAACGCCAGGGGAAGGATGATCAGCAGCTTGTTGCGGATCGACCCGAACGCGATCCTCTTGACGATCGGCAGCTCGCGTTCCGCGGCGAGCCCGTGGACGTACTGAGGGGTCACCGCGGTGTCGTCGACGACCACCCCGGCGGCCTTCGTCGTCGCGCGACCGGCGGCCGCACCGACGTCGTCGACCGACGCCGCTGCCAGCTTGGCGATCGCGGCGACGTCGTCGAGGAGCCCGAAAAGACCAGCGCTCATCCGGTCACCGCCGGCTGGGTCCGGGTCCGCATGGCCGGAAGATTACCCGTCAGTCCTCGACGAGACCGAGGCGGAGGTACTCCGCCGCGTAGGTGCCGTTGAGGAGCAGGGACGCGTAGCGCGCCACCTCACCGTCGGCCTCGGTCGTGACCGTCTCGACCCGCACCTCCCGCGCCCGGGCCGCATCCTCGAGCCGGCCGCGCTGCTCGCGCACCACCGGGTCCTCGGCACCGTCGTCGAGCACGATGAGCACCGGGCGACGCTCCCCGCCGGCGTCGGCGTAGGGGTCGGCGAAGACGTCGCGGTGCCGCGCGAGCTCGATCACCGGGAGCAGGTGCTCGGCGTCGCCGGCGAGCGCGGTGCGACCCGACGTACGGCGGATCCCCTCGGCGACCCGGCGCGCGGCCCGGGCCGCCAGCACCGAGCCGCCCCAGACCAGCGGGGCCGCGTCGGCGAGCGAGATCGCCAGCATCTTCGCGGGATTGATCGAGATGTCGCGCTGGGGGGAGCCGGCGAGCGCGACGTCGTCGAGCGCCTCGGCCACCGCATCGGGATCGGACGACGGACCCAGGTCGATCTGGTGGAGGAACGACAGCATCACGACCGCGGTCGCGAGCTGGTCGCCCGTGCTCGTCGGCAGGATGGTGGTCCAGCGGCCAGCGGCGTGCATCGCGACGCTGGACTCGGCCGGACAGGCGACGACGACCTGGCAGCCGCGGCGCGCGGCCTCGGCGACGGCCGACGCCGTGCCGGTGTCGGAGCCGTCGGGTGCGAGCACCACGACCAGGTCGAGGCTGCCGGCCCAGCCGGGGAGACCCCCGGACGGCCAGGCCACGAACGGCACCGGGCACCACGGCTCCAGCACCGCACGGAGCAACCGCGAGTCGGGACCGGCCGCGATCACCGCACGCGGACGTGCGTCCGAGGCCCGGGCGACCGCCTCGGCGATCGCGTCCGTCGCGGCGCCCGCCTCGCGGCGCACCCGGGCACCGGACTCGGCGAGGGTGCGGAGCCGGAGGTCGGCGCTGCCGAGCGCGATCTCGTCGTCGAGGCGGGACTCGTCGAACCAGGTCATCGGACGGCCTTAGGTCAGCGCTGGGGTCAGCGGGTGGATCGGGCCTCGTCGACGAGGAGGACCGGGATGCCGTCGCGGACCGGGTAGGCGAGGCCGCAGCCCTGGCACACCAGCTCGGGCCGGTCGGTCTGGGCGAGCTCGCCGTGGCAGGCAGGGCAGACGATGATCGCAAGCAGCTCCGGCGAGACGCCCGCGCTGCCGGTCTCGCTCACTTCCCGCTCCTGATGATCGCTAGTACCTCGTCGCGGATGGCGGCCATGGTGATGGTGTCCTTCCCCTCGGCGTTGAGCCGCAGCAACGGCTCGGTGTTGGACGCGCGCACGTTGAACGACCAGTCGGCAGCGACCACGCTGAGCCCGTCGAGGTGGTCGACCTCCACCCGTTCGTCACCGGCACGGCCGGCGAAAGCCTCTTCCAGGTCGGCCAGGACCGCTGCCTGGTCCTTGACCTCGGAGTTGATCTCGCCGCTCATCGGATAGCGCTCGTACTCGGCCAGCAGGCCGGACAGCGGCTGATCGGTCTCGGCCAGCGCCGCGAGCGCGTGGAGCGCGGCCAGCATGCCGGAGTCGGCGCGCCAGAAGTCACGGAAGTAGAAGTGGCCGCTGTGCTCGCCGCCGAAGATCGCGTCGGTCTCGGCCATGGTCGCCTTGATGAACGAGTGGCCGACCCGGGTGCGGACCGGCTTGCCGCCCAGCTCGGTGACGATCTCGGGCACGGCCCGGCTGGTGATCAGGTTGTGGATGATCGTGGAACCCGGCTCCTTGGCGAGCTCCCGGGCGGCGATCAGCGCTGTCAGGGTCGACGGGGAGACCGCCCGACCGAGCTCGTCGACGAGGAAGCAGCGGTCGGCGTCGCCGTCGAAGGCGAGCCCGACGTCGGCCTTCTCGGCGAGGACCCGCTGCTGGAGGTCGACCAGGTTGGCCGCCTCGATCGGGTTGGCCTCGTGGTTCGGGAACGAGCCGTCGAGCTCGAAGTACATCGGCACCAGCTCGACCTGGTCGGCGAGCCGGTCGAAGACGGCGGGCGCGGTGTGCCCGGCCATGCCGTTGCCGGCGTCGACCACGACCTTCAGCTTGCGACCGACCACCGGGGCGAGCGCGAGGAGGTGCGCGGCGTACGCGTGCAGCACGTCGTGGCTGGAGATCGAGCCGGAGCGACCCGACGTCACCGAGGAGCCCTTCACCACGCGATCACGGATGTCGGCGAGCCCGCTCTCGAGCCCGACCGGCTGGGCGTGGGCACGGCACAGCTTGATGCCGTTGTACTGCGCGGGGTTGTGGCTCGCGGTGAACATCGCGCCGGGCAGCCCGAGGTGGCCGGACGCGAAGTAGAGCTGGTCGGTGGAGGCGAGCCCGATCATGGTGACGTCGGCGCCCGCGCCGGTCGCGCCGTCGGCGAACGCGCCCGCGAGGCCGGGCGAGCTGGGACGCATGTCGTATCCGATCACCATCGAGGTCACCCCCAGCACCTGCACGTAGGCCCGGCCGGTGGCGCGCGCCAGTTCCTCGTCGAGCTGGTCCGGCACGATCCCTCGGACGTCGTAGGCCTTGAAGACCGCGTTGACGTTGTCAGGCGAGATCGTCGACATGACGCAAACGTAGTGGATGGACCCGCGCGCCGATGCGCTCGGGTTCAGTCGCTCGTCAGGACCCGGAGGTGACCGCGGCGCCCGACCTCGCGACCGGTCTCCCGCGACGCGTCGATGACCGCGGTCGCCGTCGGCGCCGGGGGCCTGGCGGCTTCACGTACGGCGTCGGCCAGGGCAAGCAGGTCGTCCTCGGTCGGGCCGGGCAGCGCCTGGTCGAGTGCGAGCCGCAGCACCTCCCAGCCGAGCGGGACGGACAGGCGCTCGCTGTGGAACGCGCAGAGGTCATAGGCGTGGGGTTCGGCGTACGTCGCCAGCGGACCGAGGACCGCGGTCTGGTCGGCGTAGACGTAGGTGAGCGTCGCGACCGCGGGGCGGGCGCAGGCGGTGCGCGAACAGCGCCGGGCGAGACTCACGCCGCAGACGGTACCCCGTGACCGACGCCCTGCCGGATAGGCTCGCGGCTCGTGGAGGACTCCCGACCAGGACCGGTTGCTCAGGGTTCCCGACGCGACCGTCGCGGCCGCGGCCTCCGCGGCCCCGCAGCGCTCGGCCACCCCGACTTCGGCCGGCCGCCCCGGCCGCGCGCCCGCCGTGATTCGTTCGACCACCTGGTGCTCGAGATCGTCACCGACATCGACGCGCGGTGGTCGGACCGGCTCGGCCTCGTCGAGTACGCCGTCGAGGACACCCCGCAGCTGCCCGACGACTGGGAGCCGGGGTCGGTGCCGTTGTCGTCGCTGGTCCGCGGCTCCGGCGCGACGCCGACCCGGCTGGTCGTCTTCCGGCGGCCGCTCGAGCACCGGGCGGCCGACCGGGCCGAGCTCGAGGCGATGGTGCTCACGATCATCGTGGAGCAGGTCGCCGAGCTCCTCGGGATCCCCCCGTCGCAGGTCGATTCCCGCTACCCCGACGACCTCGACTGACCCGGCTCGTCCCTAGCGCTACTCGGGACGCACGACGGGCACGTCCGCGTCGACCTCGGCCGGCCACAGACGCAGCACGCCGACCGGGCCGCCGGTGAGCATGACCGTGCCGGCGATGGGGGTGTTCCTCGCCTGGACGATCACCAGCACCGCGCTGTCGGGCAGCTCGAGGCCGTGCCCGCGGTCGGCGCCGACCTCGACCCGCTTGTCGTCGAGAAGTCGGTTGCCGTCCGCATCGATCGCAGTGACCCGCACGGTGCCGGACCGCTCGGCGCCCGCGAGCACCAACGTCTTCGGGCCCTCAGGCACGATCGACGTGACGGGCTCCTCGGCGCCGATCGCGGTCGAGGGCGCAATCAGGCCGAGATCGGCACCGAGCAACCGGACCGAAGCGACCAGCGGCTGGGCCGAGACGACCTGGACGCCCAGTGCTCCGTCTGCCGCCTGCCGGGTCAGCACCTGCGACAGCTTGACCTGGCGGACCTCGCCGGCCGGTACGACGACGTCCTCGAGGCCGGCCGGCGTGAAGATCGCGGAGTCCGAGACCACTCGGACCGTCGCCCGGACCTCGTCCTCGCCCGGGTTGAAGAGGTGCACCTCCCCGGTGCCGTCGGCCGGCACGCCGAGCAGCAGGTTCTCCGTGGCCGGCTCCGCCTGCGCCGGGAGGAAGTCGATCCGCGGCATGCCACGACCCAGCGGGTCGTAGGTGTGCCGCACCGTCGTCGCCACCCGGCCGCGCACGACCGTCACGTGGGCGGCGAGCGTGCCGCGCCTCGGCGCGATCCGCGAAAGCTCCAGGCGCTTCACCTCGTGGCCGGGCACCCGGATCCCACGCAGGTCGCGCTCATCCCTGACCAGGCCGTGGCGACCGTAGAGCGCGATCTCGACGACGGCCGGCCCGGCGTCCGGGTTGGCGAGCTCGATGGTCGAGGACTGCCTCGCGGCCGCGCCGATGCCGACGTACCACTCGTCGAACGTGGGTGCCCGGCACTCCGCGGCCGCGCGGGCCGCACCGGTGCGACCGGCAATCAGGCCTGGCGCGGCACCGTCAGTGCCGGTCACGGCCACGTCCCCGTCGGAGGCGACCGTCGTCAGCTCGCCGGACTCGACGCCGGCGCTGCCGCGCCGGCGGAGCTCGACCGTGTCGCCCCGGGACACCCGGACATCCACGTCGCCGCCCTCCATCTTCGGGACCCGCGAGAGCACGACGGGGCCTGCCGTGCTGCTCGGTGCCGCGGCGCAGACGAGCGACGCATCGGTCAGCCGGGACGCCGTCGGGGGCGCGTCCGGCAGCGCCGGTGGGTCGTCGGCCCGGGTCACGGCGAACGCCGCCGCGACCGTGGTCGGCAACAGCAGGCCGAGCACGACGAGGGCGTCGATCCTGTGCCGGCGCACGATGCCGCGCCGACCCGGCGCCGCTGCCCCGGCTCGGTCGGCCCGGCGCCCGCTGCCCGGCTGCTGGTCGCCGCTCATCGCCGGACCCTCCTCATCGTCGGGAGCCCGAGCAGGGCGACCAGCGGGATCGCGATCCCCTGGAGCACCAGCAGCGCGATCCGCGGCCACGACCGCGGCCCGTCGATCGCCCCGGGCTCCGGCTCGCGGATCACCAGCCAGGCGCGGGTGGTCCGGTCCTCGGCGCTCGCTCGCACCAGGCCGGCGGTCGCGTCGAGCCGGGTCCCGACCTCGCCGTCGGCGGGGGCGGGCTGCACGATGTAGTGGATGCCGCGGTCGCTCAGTGCGTCGACGGCATCGGGCGCCGGCGCCGTCGCGAGGTCACCGACCAGCGCGGTTGCCGCGCTGTCCTCGGAGGTCAGGGCGGCGATCTCGTCCTCGCCGAGGGTCCGACCGTCGCCCCGCTCCACCCGGTAGGTGAGGCCGTGGGCGACGCTGCCGCGGATCACGAGGATCCCGTACTCCGGCCTGTTCTCGGCCTCCTGCGTCATGTAGACGGGGATCCCGCTCCCGGGATCGGACTGGAGCTCGTCGCCGCCCCAGCCCGCGAACCACACGAGCCCGGCGACCGGCACCGCCGCGGCGACCAGGCCGACCAGGACGGTCGCGCCCTGCGCGACCCGTGGCAGCACGAGCGGCGACGGAGATCGCTCCGTCATCGCCAGGCCGCCGAGGACCGTGGCGGTGATCCAGGCGCCGTGCACGACGAGCAGCACCGCGCCGACTCCGGGCTGCTGGGTCGCGGCGCCCGTCAGGTCGATCGTCGTCAGGCCGAGCGGCACCGCGACGACGGCAGCGACCGCGGCGACCAGCCAGCACAGCACCACGCCGATCCGCGTCGCCCGTGGCAGGAGAGCGAGCAGGGCGAGCACGGGAAGGACCAGGCCGAGCCACCACGGCGCACCGAGGTCGCCGAAGCGGCCGACGAGCACGTCGAGGCCGTCGGTGGACGGTGTCGGCCAGCGACCGACGTCGAGGAACAGCGCGCCACCGGCGCCCTCCCCCACCGCCGGGAGCCACCACGGCGCCAACAGCACGGCGGGCACCGCAAACGCGACGCCCGGAGGTCCCCAGACCGAGCGGTCGCGGATCGCACCCCGCACCACCACGGCCGACGTGCCGACGACGACCGCGCCGAGCACCGCGCACAACCACCACATGACCGGCGCGACCGCGGTGACCAGGGCGAGCAGGAGGCCGGTCCGCCAGGCCGCCCGCCACCGGCGGGTCGCCTCCGGTTCGGCGAAGCCGAGCGCGGCGTGCGCGAGCCACGGGAGCACCGCGGCGGCAACGACCACGCCCCACCGACCGCTGCCCCACGCGCCGGCGACGAGCGGGACCAGGGCATAGCTGACCGAGCCCCACAGCAGCAGCCACCGCGGTGCGCCGTACCGGCTGATGAGGCGACCGACGACCCGGAGGTACCGCCACGCCCCGAACAGCGCGATCGGAGCAGCGGCGACGAGCAGGAACGTCATCGTGTTCTGGGTGCCGAGGACGGAGGCGAGGAGCGCGAGCGGCAGCACGTACGGCGGCGCGGGGACCGCGCTGCCGAGGCCGATCGGGTGCCAGCTCTCGTACTGCAGGCTCCACCAGGCGGCGGCCCCGTCGGGGACCGGTGACAGCGCGCCGCCGCTGACCGCGCCGAACGCGTCGCGGGCGCCGATCACGAACGCGATCGCGGTCACCGCAAGGGCGACCGCGGCCGGGTTGGTGAGGAACCTGGCCACCAGCCCGGTGTCCTCGAAGTCCTCGTCGTCGTCGGTCTTGTGCCGAGCGACCGGTGGCGACGGATCGCGCTCGGCGGTCGCGGCCCGGCGACGCTCGGCGACGTCGGCCGCCTGGTTGGTCGCGGCGGCCGCGAGGTCGCTGGCGAAGTCCAGGCCGTGCCGGTAGGGGAGCCACCAGGGAGCGAGCAAGCGGCGCACCCGGTCGCGGTCGGGTGGCGCTACCTGGCGCTGGCGCCGTTCCTTGCGGGCCGCCAGCAGCGGACCGGGCCGGCCGTAGACCGAGACGAGGGCCGCGAGCTCGTCGAGCGCCTCCCCCACCGATCGGACGACGAGGAAACCCATCATCCGCAGGATGGATCCGAGCGCCAGCCGGGCCGCCTGGAACGGCAGGGCCGCCGTCCGGCAGTTGGCGAGCAGCGTGACCAGGGCCGCGCGGCGCTCCTGGTAGTGGGTGTGCCGACCGGTCAGCGGGGTCCGGCGGATGCCGCGGTGCGCGGCCTCGGCGTGGAACACCACGGCCCGCGGCACCACGATCGTCGTGTAGCCGGCCGCTGCCGCGCGCCAGCCGAGGTCGACGTCGTTGCCGAACATCGGCAGGTTCTCGTCGTAGCCGCCGAGCGCCTCGAGCGCCTCGCGGCGCGCCAGCAGCCCGGCGCTGTTGACGGCCAGGACCTCGCGGATGTTGTCGTGCTGCCCCTGGTCGTACTCACCGCGCTCGAGCCCGGTCTCCCGACGCCCGGTGCCACTGATCGTGACGCCGATCTCGAGCAGCCGCTTGAGCGAGGGCCACTCACGCAGCTTGGGACCGATGAAGTCGGCGTCCGGACGGATCGCGATGGCACCGAGGAGCACCTCGAGCGCGTCGGGCGCGGGATTGCTGTCGTCGTGGAGCAGCCAGACCCACTCGGTGGTGATGCCGTGGTCGGCCAACGCCGACAGCGCGACCGCCACGGCCTGCGGGTACGACGTCCGCCCGCTCTCGCGAAGCACAGCCACCGGGATCGCCGGCTCGCCCTCGAACGCGGCCTCGATCAGGTCGGCGCTGCCGTCCTTGCTCCCGGTATCGACCGCGATGACGCCGGCGATGGCCGAGGTCTGGGCGCGGATGCCGTCGAGCACTGCCGGCAGCCACGACGCCCCGTCGTGGCTGACCATCACCACGGAGACGTCGGACACTGACACGGTCGGCAACCCTACCGACGAGCCAGGCGAGATCGCTCATCGCAACCGCACGCCGCCTAGTAGCCGCGATCGGCGCCTACGTCAATGCGGCCCGGGCGGTGCGACACGATCTGCGACACGCTCGCGCAGGTCAAACGGCGCGCTTCTTGAGCTTCCTGCGCTCGCGCTCGGAGAGGCCGCCCCAGATGCCGAAGCGCTCGTCCTGCATGAGCGCGGCCTCGAGGCACTCCACGCGGACCTCGCAGGTCTGGCAGACCTTCTTGGCCTCGCGCGTCGAGCCGCCCTTCTCCGGGAAAAACGCCTCCGGGTCTGTCTGTGCGCAGAGCGCACGCTCCTGCCAACCCAGGTCCTCGGTGTCCACATCCTCGACCAGGAATAGTTCTCTCACCGTCTTGCCCCTAACCCCTATTGGGTACTGCGACCCCCACTGTGTCTTTAACGACACTAGTGGAATTACACGCATGTCATACCCACATAGTCAACCCCGAATCTGCTATACGCAGATGGTTATCACGCGACGCTCACGCCCCCGCGGCGGGGTGATCGCCGCGGGGACGGCAGAGTTGCCCCCATGAAGAAGCTGACGGTGCTGTCCGGAGGCACGGGCGGAGCCCGGTTCCTGCAAGGCCTGCTGCACGGGATCACGTCGGGCGCACTGCCCGGCGTCGACGCCGATGCAGAGGTCACCGTCGTCGCGAACACGGCCGACGACTGGTGGGTCCACGGTCTCAAGGTCTGCCCTGACCTCGACACCGTGATGTACACCCTGGGCGACGGCATCGACCCCGGGCGCGGGTGGGGACGCCGCGACGAGACGTGGAGCGCGAAGGAGGAGCTGGCGGCGTACGGCGTCGAGCCGACCTGGTTCGGCCTCGGTGATCGCGACATCGCCACCCACCTCGTGCGCACGCAGCTGATCGACGCCGGCTTCACGCTGAGCCAGGTGACCGAAGCGCTGTGCCGGCGCTGGCTGGCACCGCTGTGGGGAGATCGGGTGCGGCTGCTGCCGATGACCGACGACCGGGTCGAGACCCATGTCGCGGTGCCCGACGCCGGGTCGCCGAGCGGACGCCGGGTCGTGCACTTCCAGGAGTACTGGGTGCGGCTGCGGGCCGAGGTCCCTGCCGAGACGATCGTCATCGTCGGCCTCGACGACTCCTCGCCGGCGCCGGGCGTGCCCGACGCGATCTACGGGGCCGACCTGGTGCTGCTGCCGCCGTCCAACCCGGTCGTGTCCGTCGGCACCATCCTCGGCGTCCCGGGCGTGCGCGACGCTCTTCGGACGACGTCCGCGCCGGTCGTCGGCCTCTCCCCCATCGTCGGCGGCAGCCATGTGCGGGGCATGGCCGAGCAGCTGCTCGCCACGATGGGCGTCGAGGTCAGCGCCGGCGGCGTCGGCCGGCACTACGGAGCGCGGAGCGCCGGCGGCGTGATCGACGGCTGGTTGGTCGACGAGCGCGATGCCGGTGAAGTGGCGGGGCTGGAACAGGCCGGGATCCGCTCCGCCGCCGTACCGCTGATGATGACCGACCACGACGCCACCGCCGCGATGGCCGCGGCCGCGATCGCGCTGGCGACCTGATGCTCACCGTCACCGCACCCGACGGCGTCCCGGAGGTGCGCGAGGGCGACGACCTGGCCGAGCTCCTGCTCCCCCTGGTCGACCTCGCCGACGGCGACATCGTCGTCGTGACGAGCAAGGTCGTGAGCAAGGCCGAGGGCCGAGTGGTCGAGGGCGACCGCGAGGAGTGGATCACCGCCGAGACCGAGCGCCTCGTCGCCCGCCGGGGTCTGACCCGGATCGTACGCAACCGGCTCGGACTCACCATGGCCGCGGCCGGCGTCGACGCCTCCAACGTGGCCGCCGGCTCCGTCGTACTGCTCCCGACCGATCCGGACGCATCCGCCGCCCGGCTGCGGGCCGCGATCTCGACCCGCACCGGCCGCAACGTCGGCGTCGTCGTCACCGACACGGCGGGGCGCGCCTGGCGCGAGGGACAGACCGACATCGCCGTCGGTGCGGCCGGGATCCTGGTCCTCGAGTCCTACGTCGGGCGGCTCGACGAACACGGCAACGAGCTCGCAGTGACCGCGCCGGCGGTGGCAGACGAGATCGCGTCGGTCGCCGAGCTCGCACAGGGCAAGCTCGGCGCCCGCCCCTTCTCCGTCGTCCGCGGTCGGGCCGACCTGGTGCTGCCGGTGGGCGACGACGGCCCCGGTGCAAAGGCGCTGATCCGGGAGGACGGCGGCGATCTGTTCGGTTACGGCGCACGCGAAGCCGTGCTGCGAGCCGTCCTGCGCAACCACGCGGATGCCGCCGCGTTCGGCTCTCCCGCCCCGGCAGAAGAGCTGGTAGACCTGCTGGTGCGCTGTGACATCGAGGCTGTCGTGGACGGTGCTGGCGTCCGGTGTGCCGGCGGCCGACCGGACGTCGTGGCCGTCGTCGCGTTCGCCCACGGCTGGGTCGTCGATCCCGCGGCCGACGACGCCGATCTCCGGTTGCGAGCGGTGAGTCCGTAGACTCACCGCGATCCGCCCCGAACCGTCCCACGACACCGAGGTAAGCCGCACCGTGGCCAAGACCACCAAGTCAGAGAAGTCTGAGCGCCAGAAGGTCATCGACGACATCCGACGCAAGCAGAAGAGCGTCGAGAAGCGCCAGGGAATGATGATCCTGGTCGTCTGCATCGTCGTCGCCCTGGTCATCGTGGGCCTGGCCGCGTTCAACCCGCTGCGCACCTGGTTCGAGGAGCGGAAGTACGACGACGACGCGCTCGACGCCATCGGGAGCTCCGCGTCGGTGTGCCAGGACGTGACCGCCAAGGAAGCCACCGGCAACAACGACCACCGACCCACCGGCGAGCAGATCGAGTACGAGGACGCCCCGCCGGCGTTCGGGGCGCACTGGAACGAGGGCGGCGTGGCGCCGGTGCCGATCGACGAGCGTTTCTACAACAAGGACTCCCGCCCCGAGCTCGAGGCTCTGGTCCACAACCTCGAGCACGGCTTCACCGTCCTCTGGTACGACGAGAGCATGTCCGACGACGCCGACACCATGGGTGAGATCCGGGCGATCGCCAAGAAGCTCAGCACGAGCGACACCAACAACCGGCTGTCGTTCATCGCCGCCCCGTGGACCAGCGAGGACGGAAAAGACTTCCCCGACGGCCAGCACATCGCCTTCACCCACTGGAGCGCGGACCAGGCGACCGGCAAGTCGGAGGGCGTCTGGCAGTACTGCTCTGCGCCGAGCGGCGAGGCGCTCGAGCAGTTCATGAAGGACTACCCCTACTACGACGCGCCCGAGCCGATCGGCGGCTACGTCGGCGGCGAGTAGCGAGCCTCAGGAATCCCCGGTTCACCGGGGATTCCTGCACCTCGCGGGCATTGCACGCCCCCCGAGGTACGAGTTTCCCCGGTGCACCGGGGAAACCCAGCCACGCCGCTCACGTCAGCTCGGAACGCCCCTGGTCCTTGAGCTCGGCGACGACGGCCTTCACGTCCTGAGCGCGCTCGCGAGAGGCGACGAGCAGGCCGTCGGGGGTGTCGACGACGATCACGTCGTCGAGGCCGATCACGGCGATGACCCGGCCGGAGGCCGGCACCACGAGACCGGTGGACTGCTGCGACAGCACCAGGTCCGCGTCGCCGAGCACGTTGCACTTCTCTGCGTCGCCGAGCAGTCCGGCGAGTGAGTCGAAGTCGCCGACGTCGTCCCAGCTGAAGTTCCCCGGCACCGTCGCGACCCGACCGGCCGCCGCGGCGGGCTCGGCCACGGCGTGGTCGATCGCGATCTTCGGGAGACCGGGCCACAGCTCGTCGAGCCGGTCGGGCGCGGCGCCGAGCTCCCGGAGGGTGGCGGCGAATTCGGGACTCTGCGCGGCGAGCAGGTCGAGCAGCACGCCGGGGCGGACGACGAACATGCCCGCGTTCCACCGGTACCTGCCGGTGGCGAGGTACTCCTCGGCCACGCTCACCGCGGGCTTCTCCACGAACGCCTCGACGATGCAGGCGTGCTCGTGGCCGGGCAGTCCGTCGCCCTGACGGATGTACCCGAACGCCGAGCTCGGGAAGGTCGGCTGGATCCCGATGGTCACCAGCCAGTCGTCCCGCGCCGCGGCGACGGCGTCGACCACAGTGCGGTGGAACCCGGCGGGGTCGGAGATGACGTGGTCGGCCGCGAACGAACCCATGACGATGTCATCGCCGGACTCCTTCGCCCGACGCTCGAGCACGGCCGCTGCCAGTCCGATCGCCGCCATCGAGTCGCGCGGCGAGGGCTCGGCGAGCACCGCGTCGGGCCCGAGCGCCGTCAGCTGGGCGCGGACCGCCTGCGCGTGCGGACGGCCGGTCACGACGAGGAACCGGTCCTCGACCAGCGGGGTCAGCCGGTCGTGGGTCTGCTCCAGCAGGGTGCGACCCTGGCCGGTGAGGTCGTGGAGGAACTTGGGTGACGACGATCGCGACAAGGGCCAGAGTCGGGTGCCGGCACCTCCGGCCGGAACCACCGCCCAGAACGCGTCGATCGCGTCGTCCACCACGTCATACCCCCAAGTCTTCGGTGCCGCAGACCCGGCAACCCTAGACGACCTGGTGCCGACCGGTCCCCGGCCCCGGTACGCGCGCGACGGCCTCCTATCCTCGGCAGCGTGCTGACGTTCGCCGCTGTGCTCGCCGACCGACTGCGGCGCGAGCCCGGCCGACCGCTCGTGACGTTCTACGACGACGCGACCGGCGAGCGGGTCGAGCTGTCGGTGACCACGTACGCGAACTGGGTCGCCAAGGCCGGCTCGCTCCTCGTCGACGAGCTCGGGCTCGAGCGCGGCGACACGCTGCGGATCGACCTGCCGCCGCACTGGCTCGCGCCCGTCTTCCTCGGTGCCGCGTGGAGCGCCGGCCTCGTCGTCACCGACGCCGAGGAGCCGGTCGCCGTCGTCTGCGGCCCCGAGACTCTGGACCGCTGGGCGGGCGACGCGGCCGAGCGCGTCGTACTCGCCTGTTCGCTGCGGCCGCTCGGCGTCCGGTTCGCCGTGCCGCTACCGGCGGGCGTGCACGACGTCGGTGTCGAGATCTGGTCGCAGCCCGACGCGTTCACGCCGTGGGACCCGCCGTCCACGGACGACCCCGCGGTCGACCTGGCCGGCTCGCCGCTCGATCAGCAACAGCTGTGGGAAGCGGCCACCGCCGGGGCTCTCATCACCGACGGTGGCCGCCTCCTCGTGGCCGCGAGTCCGGCTTCCCCACCAGAGCTCGCGACCTTCGTGGAGCCGCTCGCGAAGGGCGGCTCGCTCGTGCTGGTCACCCGGGCCGGACCCGAGCGGCTCGAGGCGATCGCCGCCGCCGAGCACACCACTGCCCGCTTCCCCGCCTGAGCACCAGGCGCCTCTCTGGTCGCCGACCTCAGCCGACCAGGTCGTACTCCGCGGTGTCACCCTCGATCGCGACCGGCGCCTTGAACCCGCTCGAGTCCCCGGGGACCACCCAGAGCTCACCTGTGCCCCGGCTCCGGGCGACCAGGTCGCCGTGGCCGGTCATGTCGACATCGCTCACGCCGAGCAGCCAGTCGTACGAGCGGATCGCCAGGCTCATCGACCTCTTCGAGGTGAGCCCGCCGGGGCCGTTGCCGTAGTACAGCGTCAGCGCGGAGCGGGTCCTGATGAACGTGTCCGGCGCCCCGTCGCCGTCCCAGCGCCCGGCCGGGATCTGCTTGGTGCCCCTGATCGGCGAGTACGCCGCGTACGACGCCTTGAGCCCCGACGCACCGTTGCCCGGGTAGATCCGCATCGAGCCGCCCTTCGGCTGGCCCATCAGGTCGGGTCGGCCGTCGCCGGTGAAGTCCCCGACCGCCGCGAGCTTGGTGACCTGGCCGAAGCCTGTCGCGAGCCGGGTCGGCGTCGCGAACTTGCCACGGCCCTGGCCCGCGTGGAGCCACAGGTCCCCGCCCTCCTTCACGACCAGGTCGCCCCGGCCGTCGAGGTTCCAGTCGCCGGCCTTGAGGATCAACCCCGCTTCGGGCAGCAGCACGTTGGTCGCGACCTCCTTGCCGAGCCGGTAGCCGCTGCCGTCCGCGGTCGGGACGATCGAGCGGAT
This sequence comes from uncultured Actinomycetota bacterium, assembly GCA_963846535.1. GTDB lineage: Bacteria > Actinomycetota > Actinomycetes > Propionibacteriales > Nocardioidaceae > Nocardioides. Next base: position 555,317 of record CAWJWK010000007.1, on the reverse strand, counting down.
GAACACCTTGCCGTCCTCGGCACGACGCAGGACCAGGTCCGGACGGGCGTTGCCGATCAGGCTCGACTCGAGCTCGCGGCCGGTCCACCCCTGCTGTGCCTCGGTCGCCAGCGTCCGGATCCGGGGGAGCCGGTTGTAGAGGTTGACGCCCGGGCAGGCGGTGGAGCCCGCGTCGCGGTGGCCGTTGATCGCCTTGAACGTGCGGGACGTGACGTACTGCCGGCCGTCGTTGGCCTTGACGCCGTGGAGAGCCAGCTTCCAGGCGAGCAGCGCGCCGTACGCCCGGATCACCGCCCGCGACGGGCGCGCCGTCTCGAAGTTGCCGATGGCCGAGGCCGCGAACGCGTTGTCGTTGTAGCCGAGGGTGTGCGCGCCGACGACGGGCCGGTCGACGCCGCCGTAGCGGCCCTCCCAGATCCGGCCGAACCGGTCGACCAGGAAGTTGTAGCCGACGTCGCTCCAGCCGCGGGACCGCACGTGGTAGGCGTAGATGCCGCGGATGATCGACGGCACCTGCTCGCGCGTGTAGTCGTTGGCGTTGACCGTGTGGTGGACGAACCCGGCGTGCACCTCGTAGTAGTGGAGCGACGGCTTGTCCCGGATGCTCTCGTCGGCACCCCACTGGGCGCGCGAGAAGATCTTCGGCTTCACTGCCGTGACCGCTGCTCGCTGGACGAGCTCGCCCTCGCTGGTCTCGGAGGTGCCGGAGGCGTCATCGGGCGTGCCGGTGTCGATCGCCGGCTTCTGGCGGGCAGTCGTGGTCTCCTCGCCGGGGTCGATCACGACGAGCTTCATGTCCGCCGGCGCGACGGCGTCGGTCGCGATGCGGACCTGCACCTCGTCGACGTCGCCGACCAGTAGGGGCTCGGTGCCGGGGCGGGCCTGCCGGGCCTCGTCGCTGTCGGGGTCCGGGCCGTGGTCGTCGTGGTACTGCACGGCGGTCCAGCCCGACCAGCCGCCGTTGTCGTCGAACGTCCGCGCCTCGACCGCCAGCGCGTCGTCGGAGATCGCCACGCCGTGCTGCCAGGTCACCCCGACGGCGCCGTACCCGGCCACCGGGACGGCATCGCTGGTCAGGTTCTGACCACCGGCCGCCGTACGACGACTGGTGGCGCGGAGCAGGCCGGGAGCCACCCGCGCGCCCGTCGGTGCGGTCAGGCTGTACTCCGTGACGTCGGGGTCGACCGGAGCCGTCGGCACCGTCGACGGTGCCGATGCGGCACGGAGGCCGGTGCCACCCTGGCTGCGGGCATCGGCCGGGGACGCGGGCCGCACATCCATCGTGACCGTGCGCGCCGCCGGTGTCAGAGCGGCCAGCACCAGGCCGAGCGCCAGCAGCTGCTGGCACGCGGCGACGAACCGGTTGCGTCGTCGGGCATCCCGGCTCTGGTCAGGGCTCGCAAGCATGGTGAATTTGCTCCAGTCGTGTGCGGGGAAGGAGTCACACGGGTAGCAACTTTCACATGCGTAACAGGCACTGGGAAGAGGTTCTGAGTAACTACAAACCTGTAATTACCAGCCGACACGCCGACGATTCTGAGATTTGTCAAGACGCCGGGTTGTGCCCAGCGGACCTCTCAGATGTCGTCTCCGGTTTCTTCATCCGCAAGTTCTTCTTCGTCATCGCCGTCGTAGTGGAGGAAGTGGATACCCTCATCGACTCCCCCGTCGAAGACCAGTCGGCCGTTCTCGAGGACGATGACCCGGTCGCACATCCGGCGCACCTGGCCCGCGGCGTGGCTGACGTAGAAGATCGTGCGACCGCTCTCGCGGATCTCGCGCATCTTCGCGAGGCACTTTCGCTTGAAGGGCTTGTCGCCGACGGCGAGAGCCTCGTCGGCGAGGAAGATGTCGGAGTCGACGTGGACAGCGATGGCGAAGCCGAGCCGGGCGTTCTGGCCCGAGGAGTAGTGACCGACCTGGGTGTCGAGACGATGGCCGAGGTCGGCGAACTCGACGATCTCGTCGAACTTCCGGTTGGTCTCCTTCTCGCTCATGCCGAGGATGGCGGCGTTGAGGAAGAGGTTCTCGCGGCCGGTGAGCTGGGGGTGGAAGCCGGCACCGGTCGCGATCAGGCCGGCGATCCGCCCGCGGGTGAGGACCGAGCCGCCGTCGGGCTTCATCACGCCGCTGATCATCTTGAGCAGCGTGCTCTTCCCCGACCCGTTGAGGCCCATCAGGCCGATCGCCTCACCCTGCTCGACCGTGAACGAGACACCGTCGATGGCTTTGAACTCGGTGCTGGTCTCCTGCCCGCGGACCTTGGCCACCGACATCTGCTTGATGGTGCGGTGGAAGCGCAGCTTGAACGTCTTGGTCACATCGTCGAGGACGATCGAGGTGGTCATTGCCTCACAACCGTTCCGGGATCCGGGACTCGAGCCGGCTGAAGATCAGCTGTCCGAGCGCCAGCAGAACGACGCTCACCCCGGCGATGCTGAGCCCCCAGAGGAACAGGTCGGCGGGCAGCTCGGTCCGCGCGGTCTCGGTCGGGTCGTCCGTGGTGCCGACCCAGAACGCGCGCTGGACGAGCAGGACGCAGTCAGCCAGCGGGTTGTACAGGTAGTACTTGGCGGCGGCGCCGAACCGCTCCGCGACCAACGCGTACGAGTAGATCATCGGCACGCTGAACCGTACGAACAGCAGCAGGATGTTCACGATGTTGCTGAAGTCGCGGAAGAAGACGTTGGCGGCACTGAACATCAACGCACACGCGGTGCCCAGGACCATGGCGATGAAAAGTGCGAGCAACAGCGCCGCCATGCCGGCCGAGTCGGGGACCCAGCCGTAGACCAGGCAGGCGACGGTCAGGATCAACAGCTGCGGGAAGACGTGGAACAGCGAGACCAGCATCGAGGCCACCGGGAACATCTCCCGCGGCATCGGCAGCTTCACGACGATCGACTTGTTGCGCACGATCGACCGGGTCCCTGCCGAGAAGGTCTCGGTGAAGAAGTGGACGACCACCAGACCGGCGAAGATGTGGACGCCGAAGTTCTCGACCTCGTCGTGGAGCCCGATGAGCGTGCCGACGACGAACCAGTAGACGAAGAATTGCGCCAACGGTCCGATGTAGGACCACAGCAGGCCGAGGAACGACCCCTGGTACCGGGCGCTGATCTCGCGCCGCACCAGCAGCTTCAGCAGGTAACGCTTCTGGAAGACAGCGAGCAGGCCGTTGTTGGCCGTCGGCGGCGTCAGTGGTACGTCGGACAAGTCGCGGTGCGCGAGCACCACGGTCGGCTCGGTCACGACGGCCGGCCGCTCCGCGGTCGGGTAGTCGTCCAGCGGCGCCGCGACCGGACTGGCCGGCTCACCGACCACCTGCGGCGTCTCCTGCAACGGCCGACGATCGCGGCCGCGTCCCCCCGCGTGCTTGCCTCCCGCTCGACGCCGGGCGCCGGACCTCATTCGTCGTCGAGGCCTTCGAAGGTCAGCTTCCAGCGCTCCGGCGAGGTGAGCTCGGGCAGGGCGGTGCGCCACCGCTCGGCCAGCTCGTCCCACTCGCGGTAGAGCTTGGCGTGCATCTTGAGCGAGCGCGCCATCTGGTCGCGGAACTGGGCAGGGTCTCGGCGATACCACGACGCCGCGACGCCGTCGGCCGACGACACGATCGCGGAGTCGAAGTGCGCCAGTCGGTACCACCGCTGGTCGACGTGGGGCACGATCCCCTCGGGGTGCTCCTCGGCCAGCTCGCGGGTCGGGAACGCCTGCCGCAGCAGCCCGGTGGCCGCCATCTTGGCCTTGCCGACCGTCGTGGACGGGACCGGGATGCCCTTGCCGCGCTTCTCGAGCTTCTTGCGCCGGGGGGCCGGGAACGCGTCGAGCTCGGGCTTGGACTGCCCGTCGTCGTAGTCGTCGCGAAGCGCCCGGACCTCCTGCAGCCGGTGCAGGATGTCATGGTGCATGCGGTCCGGGCCGTCGAGCACGTCCTGCAGCGCCAGCAGGATCGTCTCGCCGGTGCCGTACTGCATCGACATCAGGCGCTTGGTGTGGTTCTCGAGGCTCTCGCGCACCAGCTTGCCGCCGTGCGGGTAGGGCGAGTGCAGGAGGGCGGAGACAAGCCGGTTTCGCTCGTGGAAGTAGGCCTGCCAGTCGAGAGTGTCGTCCTTCTCGGTCCACGGCACGTGCCAGACGGCGACGCCCGGGAGGGTCACCGTCGGGTAGCCCGCTGCGCCGGCGCGGAGGCCGAACTCGGCGTCGTCCCACTTGATGAACATCGGGAGCGACAGACCGATCTCGCGGATCACCTGGGTGGGGATGAGACACATCCACCAGCCGTTGTAGTCGACGTCGATGCGACGGTGCATCCAGGACGTGGCGCGCAGCGACTTCTTGGAGAAGTCGTGGCCGTGCACGCTGGGTGCGACCGGACCCCAGAACCAGCGGTACTTGGCGATCGACTCACCGTAGGCGTGCATGACCGAGCGGTCGTAGAGGCTGAACATCTGGCCGCCGACCAGCGACGGCGTCTTCACCAGGTCGGCGAAGGCGACGGCGCGCAGGACACCCTCGAGCTCGCAGACGACGTCGTCGTCGAGCAGCAGGACGTAGTCGGACGCGCCCATCGAGATCGCTTCGTTCATCGACCGCGAGAAACCGCCCGAGCCACCGAGGTTGGGCTGCTCGATGACCCGCAGCTTGTTGCCGAGCCCGGCGGCAGCGGCCTCGAAGCCGGGGTCGTCGACGACCTTGTTGGTGCCCTGGTCGACCACGATGATCTCGTCGATGATGCCGAGCACCGCAGGGTTCGACGCCAGGTTGACCAGCTGCGGGACGCAGAAGTCTGGCCGGTTGAACGTCGTGATGCCGATGGTGATCCGGCCGCTGCGGACCTGCTCGGTCTCGAAGCCCCAGCTCGCGTCCTCGAGCACCAGCTCGCCGTGCCCGCCCTCGAGATCGAACCAGTACCAGCCGCCGTCGATGAACGGCTTGAGCGGGAGCTCGAAGGTGACCGTCTCGGTCTCCTCCTTGTCGATCCGGTAGGAGTCGGCGCGGACCACGTGCCCCTTGGCCGTCGACCGGTAGACGATGATCGAGCCGTGCCCGCGCACCCGCGTGGTCAGCCGGACCGAGGAGAACTCGGTCCACCGCCGCCAATAGCTGGCCGGGAACGCGTTGAAGTAGGTGCCGAGCGTGACCCGCCGCTGCGGGTCGACCGCCACGCCCGAGCCGTCGGTGATCCGGCCGAAGCCGGACATGCCGGCGCTGCCCTCGGAGCTGGACTCGTCGTCGTCCTCGGCCTCTTCCGCGGAGCTCTCGTAGTCACCGCCGGACTGGCGCGACATCGAGTCGTTGCCGGAGGAGATGCTGGTGACCCCGCTGACGTAGAGCGACTGGACGTCGAGCTCCTGGTCGTCCGGGAGGACCAGCCGTTGCACGACCCGGAACTCGTCGTCGACGAGCTCCGGGGGGGCGGCGGTGGCGGCTTCGCTCACGTGGGCGTGTTCCTTCGTTCGGCCGTGTAGGGACGGGAATCAAGGTATCAGCGGAGCGGTGGCGAACCGCGAATCCGCTGCTAGGGTGCGCCGGTGCCGAATGCGTCACAGTCCGGCTCGGGAGCCCCTCGGATCGTGCTCCACATCGGCGCGATGAAGACCGGCACGACCTTCCTCCAACAGTTGCTGGCCGACCATCGCACGCCGCTCGCCGCGCACGGCTTCCAGGTGCCGCGGGACCAGGCGCTCGCCCTCCGCGGCGTGCTCAAGGGCACACCGGCCGCCGACGCCGGCACCCGGCGGGACCGGGTCGCGCACGGCTTCCTCCGGTCCGTGCAGGAGTACGACGGCCGCGGTTCGGTCGTGTCCTGGGAGTTCTTGAGCTTCCTGGACCGCTCCGACGCGGACCGGCTGATCGACGCGCTCGGCGGCGAGGTGGCGGCGGACGTCGAGGTCGTCCTCACCGTCCGTGACGCCGCGCGGACCATGCCGGCGCAGTGGCAGACCACGTGCCGCAACGGCAGCACCCTGCCCTGGCCCCGGTTCGCCCGGGGCATCGGCGCGTGGCTGGATCAGGGTCGCGACACCCGGCCGTCGCGGCTGTTCCGTCGTACCCAGGACGTGGCGCAGATGCTCGAGACCTGGACCGGCGTCGTCGACCCGGACCGGGTGACGGTGGTGACCGTGCCGCCCTCCGGAGCCGACCCGCTCCTGCTGTGGCGCCGCTTCGCCGAGGCCGCCGCCATCGACCCTTCCGTTGTCGTCGATCCGGACGTACGACGCAACCCGTCGCTCGGGCACCCGTCGTGCGAGCTGCTGCGCCGGGTCAACGAGGTGCTCGAGGGCAACGCTCCTGCCGGCACGGAGCAGGTCATCCGGGCCGTGGTCGCCCCCGATCTGGAGACCAGGTCCGGCATCGAGCCGCCGGTCCGCCTCGACCGACGTGGCCGCGAGGTCGCCGTCGAGTGGAACCGACGGGTGCGCGACGCGATCGCAGCCGCCGGAGTGATGGTCATCGGCGACCTCGACGATCTTGCGGTGGAGCCTCCGGCCGATGCCGCCGACGCCCACCGCCCACGCCCGGCCGAGCTGCTCGCCGCTGCGGACACGGCCCGAGCGGGCCTGATCGGCCTCGGCGCGACCCCGGCGCCCGGGCCGCCGGACGACGTCGAGGCCGCGATCCAGGAGCTCGCGGAGATGATCCGCGGGGCCGCCGGGACCGACCTGACCGATGCTCGTCGGGCCCGCGGGCGGGGTCGGTCCTGACCCAGGCGCGAGTCGGCTCCTCTGACCTGTCGAGCAGCACCGAGTCGGCTCCTCTGACCCGCAGAGAGACCTCGAGTCGGCGCAAGGTCAGTTGTGCCGACTGGGCGTCGAATCGGGAGTCAGACGCGCCGGATGGGGGCCACTGCAGCCTTGGTAGGGTCCGCCGCATGGCCTTGCGATGGCTGGATCGGCACGACCGGCCCGCACCCATCTACCTCCACATCGGCGGCCCGAGCACCGGCACGACGTACCTCCAGAAGCTGCTGACCGCCAACGGCGACACCCTCGCGGACGATGGCTTCCTGCTGCCCGGGGCGAGCTGGCGCGACGTCGTGCTCGCCACCCACGACGCACTGAGCTTCGGACGGCCCGAGGCCGTCGACCGCACGGATCTGACCAGGGCGGCCGGCGGTCGATGGGACCGGCTGGCTGAGGAGATGACCGCCCACCGCGGCAGAGCGAGCCTGCTGTCGATGGAGTTCCTCTGCTGGGCCAAGGCGGCGGCGGCCGAGCGGATCATCGCGTCCCTCGGTGAGGCCGAGGTGCACGTCGTCCTCACGGTCCGCGACGCCGCCTCGGTGCTCCGGTCGCAGTGGCAGACCAACTGCCGCAACGGTGCCGACGTGCCCCTGCGCCGGCTGATCTGGGGGCTGCGCCAGATCGTCGAGAAGGAGCAGCCGGCCAGCCGGCCCGAGCGGATGATCGACCGCGCCATGGGCATCCCACGGATGATCGAAACCTGGGTGCCGCTGGTCGGCGCCGGGCGATTCCACGTCGTCACCGTCCCCTACCGCAGCGACGACCCCGACCTGCTGTGGAAGCGGTTCGCCGGCGTCGTCGGCATCAACCCCTCGCACTGTCGCGAGCGCGCGTCCGAGAGCAATGCGTCGCTCGGACTGCCGTCGAGCGAGCTGATGCGCCTGCTGAACCTCGAGCTCGGCCCGGTCACCCGCTCCGAGTACCTGCGCACGATGAAGTCGCTGCTCGCCCGCGACATCCTCGGCGAGCGCGCCGACCAAGAGCGCAAGGTGACCCTCAACCGGCCCGGCCGCAACCTGTCGGCGCGCTGGAACAACCGGGTGCGCCAGGCGATCGAGACCAGCGGCGTACAGCTCGTCGGCAGCATCGACGACCTGCCCATCGCCAAGGCCGGGAAGGACGTCCCGAGCGAGCTGGAGTTGCCGACCGACGAGGAGCTGCTGTTCGCCGCCGCGTGGGCGCGCAAGGGCATGATCGACGCGATCGCCGAGCTCGAGGCCCGTATCGCCCGGCTCCGCGACGAGCGGGCGGACGACGAGCCGGATCCCGACGGCGACGGCAACGACCAGGCGGACGAGCCTGACGACGGCGGCAGCGACAGCGACGACGAGGCGGACGACGACCCGGAGGACGTCGGCCTCGATCGCCCCGCCTTGCTCGAGCGCCAGCTCAGCGACCGGGTCCCGGAGGTCGGACTCGCGCTGACCGAGATCGTCGACCTGGTGCGACAGGCGATGCCGCTCGGCACCGAGCTGGCCCGGCTCAGGGCTAGGTGACCAAGTCCAACTAGCGGAGCCTCGCGACGAACGCGGCGACCCGCTCGCGCACCTGCTCCTCGCTCAGTGCGAGGTGCTCGAGGATCGTGTAACGGTCGGGCCGGGTCGCCGGCGCGGCCAGCACCGCGGCCGCGAACTGCTCCTCGGTCAGGCCGATCTGCTCCGGCTGCACTGCCAGTCCGTGCCGGCCGAGGCACGCGGCGATCTGGGCAAACCGGGCCTCGTCGCCGCGCAGGAAGGTGGCGAACAGCGCGCCGATGCCGGCGAGCTCCCCGTGGTTGGAGACGCCCGGGTAGAGCTGGTCGATCGCGTGGATGATCTCGTGGCACGCGCCGCTGCACGGGCGGGAGGTGCCCGCGACCGACATCGCCATGCCGGACAGGACCAGTGCTTCGGCGAGGGCGATCAGGAAGTCGTCGTCGTCGACAGAGTCGGTGCGGTGCAGGATCGCCTCGCCGGCCGTGCGGGCGAAGGCCAGCGCAAGCCCGTCGACGGCCTCGCCACGCTCACGCCGGGCGAGCAGCCAGTCCTCGATGGCCGAGAGGTTGCTGATCGCGTCGCCGATGCCGCCCCGCACCATCGCCGGCGGGGCGGTGCGCACGTAGTCGAGGTCGACCACGACCGCGAGCGGCAGGGCGACGCCGTACGACCCCTTGCCGTGGGCGTGCTCGAGCGATGCGACCGGAGAGCAGATGCCGTCGTGGGCCAGGTTGGTCGCGACCGCGACCATCGGCAGCGCAGCCCGGGTGGCGGCGTACTTGGCGACGTCGATGGTCTTGCCGCCGCCGATCGCCACGACCGCGTCGTAGCCCTGCTGGCCGAGCGCCTCCTGGAGGGCCCCCGCCGACGCGAGGTTCGCCTCCCACACGTCGAACATCGTGGCGTTGGGCAGCGAGGGTCGGATCCGCTCCCAGATCTCCTGCCCGTGCCCGGTGCCGACCGCGACCATCACGGTGCCCCCGCTGGTGATCGCCCGCTCGTGGAGGAGCGCAGCGAGGTTGTCGACGGCGCCCGCGCGGATGTCGAGGTGGAGCGGGCTCGCCAGCATCCGCGCTAGTAGCGGCATGCGATCTCCCGGGCCTTGGCCAGGTCCTCGTGGTTGTCGACCTCCACCCACGCCGTGCCGGACGGCAGCGGGGCGATGTCGATCCGATCGCCCCGGTCGACCATCTCCTGGTAGCCGTCCTCGTAGTAGAGGTCGGGGTCGCGCTCGAACGTCGCCTTGAGCGCGTCGGCCAGGCGCGGCACGGCGACCGGCTCGATCAGGGTGGCCCCGATGTATTCGCCGTAGGCCGTCGCGGGGTCCATCAGCTTCGTGATCCGGGTCAGCGCGCGGTCGTCGGAGACCTGGATCTTCATCTCCTCGTCGGCGAGCTTCTTCTCGGCGTCGATCGCGAGCAGTACGTCGGGACCGCGGTTGGCGAGCAGCGTCTCCTCGACCGCGACGGGGTGGACCGTGTCGCCGTTGACCATCAGGACGCCGTCGCTCATGTGGTCGCAGGCGAGCCACATCGAGTAGGCGTTGTTCCAGATCTCGGCCTTGTCGTTGTGGACCAGGGTGATCCGGACGCCGTACCGCTTCTCGAGCGCCGCCTGCCGCTCCTCGACCGCCCCGGCGGCGTAGCCTACGACGATCAGGACGTCGCGGAGGTCGACAGCGGCCAGGTTGGCAAGGGCGATGTCGAGGATGGTGTCCCCGTCGTCCCCTTTGTCGCCGTCGCGCACCGGCACCAGGGCCTTCGGCAGCGTGTCCGTGTAAGGCCTGAGTCGCCGGCCAGCTCCCGCGGCCAACACCATCCCGATCAAAGTGATCCCCTTCATGACACCCCCGCAGGTGCGGGGGTCGACGACGCGCAAGGCTATCCTGCCGGGCATGAACGACCGACTGCGCGGCGCCGGCCGCCGCCTGGGGAAGGTGGCACCCGGATCGACCCGACAGGAGGTCTCCGACCTCCAGCAACGGGTGACCGAGCTCGAGGCCGAGGTGCAGGAAGCCCGCCGGCTCAACCGGCGAGTTGCCGAGCTGCTCGACATCGTCGAGGAGCTGTTGGTGCCGTTGACCCTGCGCGACGAGGAGAAGGTCAAGGCCTTCCTCGACGCGCACTCCGTGACGCCCTGATGGCCCGCACCGTCTACCTCCACATCGGGCTGCCCAAGACCGGCACGACCTTCCTCCAGACCACGATGTGGGAGAACCGTCGAGCCCTGCGCCGACAGCGGTTCCTCTACCCCGGCAGCAGCCGGATGGACCACTACCACGCCTCGCAGGAGGTCCGCGGCGCGTCGCCCGCCAAGATGGGCCGCAACGCGGGCGCGTGGCAGCGGTTGGTCGACAAGCTCGCCGCCTGGGACGGCGACGGCCTGATCTCCCACGAGTTCATGAGCATGGCGACGGCCGAGCAGGCGAAGGCCGCGGTGGCGGCGCTGGCGCCGGCCGAGGTTCGCCTGGTGGTGACGGTCCGCTCCTACGTGCTGCAGTTCCCCGCCGTGTGGCAGGAAGCGCTCAAGATGAACTCAGACCTCGGGTTCGACGAGTTCATGGACCGAGCGCTCGCCGACAAGCTCAAGGGCGGGTGGAGCTGGCAGTCGCAGGACATCCCACAGGTGCTCGGCAACTGGGCCGAGGCGGTGTCCGCCGACCGGATCACCGTCGTCACAGTGCCGCCTCCCGGCGCACCTCGCGGCCTGCTCTGGGAGCGCTGGAAGGAGGCCATCGGCATCGACGACGGTGCGTTCGACCTCGACGTGAGCTATGCCAACGAGTCGCTGGGCGCAGCCCAGGCCGCGCTCCTGGAGCGGGTCAAGCCCCACCTGTCCGGCCCGCTCGAGGTCGGCACCGTGCGGCACCGCTGGGTGCGGAAGTACTTCGGGCACGAGGTCCTCGTCCCGCAGAGGGGTGAGCGGTTCGGACCGCGGGCGCACCACGTCGCCGAGCTGGCCATCCGCTCGACCGCGGCGAGGGACTGGATCCAGGAGCGGGGCTTCGGCGTCGTCGGCGACCTGGACGACCTGTTGTCCACCGCCACCCCCGACGGCACCCACCCCGGAGACGTCCCCGACAGCGAGCTGGTCCAGGTCGCGGCGCGGGCGATCGAGCAGATGATCCGCGACGTCCGCGACCTGACGGCCGAGCGCGACAAGCTGCGAGCCGAGCTGCGCCGGAAGGCGCGGCACCAGCCCGTCGGTGGCGCGCGGGCCGTCGCCGGCCGGATCAAGAAGGCCATCAGGAAGTGACCGAGACCGACGGCGTCGATGAGGCGACCGACACCGAGCCGCAGACCATCCGGGTCCGGGACGCCCGGCTGGTCCTGCCCGCAGACCTGGACCCGGAGTCGACGTACGACGTGCTCCTGAACGACCGCCACGTGTGGTCGCTCCAGCCCCAGAACGACACCAAGCCGGGGCGGGGCGGCCTGGTCGCGCGTTGGCCGGCCTCGCTCGGGCGCTACCTCGTCGGTCAGGCCGACGTCGTGCTCCGCGAGCACGTCAGCGGCAACATCATCGCCAGCGCGCACCACGTCTTCAAGGACGCGACCGACGAACGGGTCGACGTCGTCGACCGGTCCGGCAACCCGCTCTTCATCGACAAGTACGGCAAGCTGACCCGGCCGCTCTCGACCGAGGGCGCCGACACCCTCGGCGAGCTGATGGACCAGGTCGGGGCCCTGATCACCTGCCTGCACGACAAGGCCGGTGTGCCGACGTTCATCGCCTACGGCACGCTGCTCGGCGCCGTCCGCAACGGCCAGCTGATCGGCCACGACAACGATCTCGACATCGCCTACCTGAGCGACCACGCCTACCCCGTCGACGTGATCCGCGAGGCCTACCGGATCGAGCGGGTTCTGCTGGCCGAGGGCTGGTCCGTTCGCCGCGGTTCGGGGGCCCGGATGAACGTCCGGATCCGGCTGTCGGACGACAGCACCCGCTTCGTCGACGTCTTCACCGCGCACTGGGTGGAGGGCGTCCTCTACATCCCCCAGGACACCGGTTTCGAGCTGGCCCGCGAGACGATCCTGCCGCTCACCACCGTCGAGCTGCTCGGCCGTCAGGTGCCTGCGCCGGCCGACTACGACACCCTGCTGGCGGCGACGTACGGGCCCGGCTGGCGGACCCCTGACCCGTCGTTCCGCTACGAGACGCCGCGATGGCTGTCGCGCCGGATCGGCGGCTGGTTCGGCGGACTGCGCACCCATCGCAAGCAGTGGGACACCTTCTACGGTGCGCACAAGGGCTCCCTCCCGAACAAGCCGTCGTCGTTCGCGAAGTGGGTCGCCGAGGCCTACCCGAGCGACCGGCCGCTCTACGACATCGGCGCCGGCAACGCCCGCGACGCCCGCTGGTTCGCCAAGCGCACCGGCCGCGAGGTCACGGCCGTCGACTACACGATCGGCGCGATGCTGCGCGCCCAGCGCCGAGCACCGGACTCGCTGCCGCTGTCGTTCCAGGTCATCAACCTGTACGACGCGCGCGAGGTGCTCACGCTCGGCGTCCGGCTCAGCCGCCTCGACACGCCGGCCGACCTTTACGCCCGGTTCGTGCTCCATGCCCTGGAGGACCTCGGTCGGGAGAACCTCTGGCGGCTCGCGTCGATGGGGCTCCGCAGCGGCGGCCACCTGTTCCTCGAATTCCGCACCCACCAGGACCGCGGCCGGCCCCACGTCTTCCAGCAGGCCGGGCGCCGCTACCTCCACCCCACCGCGGTGGCAGCCGAGATCGAGGCGAACGGCGGCCGGGTCGTGCACCAGGAGGCCGGCACCGGGCTGGCCCCGTTCAGGTCCGAGGATCCCCACGTCGCCCGCATCGTGGCGACGTGGGCGCCATTGGAATCCCCGGTGAACCGGGGAAACTGATGCTTCGGGGGCAGTGCATTGCCCCCGAGGTACAGGAATCCCCGGCCCACCGGGGATTCCTGTGACGGACGAGCGGCCCGCTACCGCCGCCCGAAGACACCCTTCGACCGCGACGGCGGTGCGACGGCGGGTTCCACGGGCGGCCGGACCGGCGTCGGCGGCTTCTGGCGCGGGTAGAGGGCCTCGGCCTCGTCAAGCTTGGCCCGGTGCAGCCGCCCGGCCTTGAGCCGGTACTCCGGGTCGCTAGCGGGATCGGGAAGCTTCTCCGACCCGACAGGTGCGATCGCGAACCCGGTGCCGAGCTCGGCGAGCGACTGGTGCTTGGTGCGGTAGTAGGAGTCGTCGATCTCGATCGCAATTCCCTCGGCACCGACCGCCGCTGCCAGCTGGTGGAAGTGGTAACGGGTCGTGATCCAGGTCTGGAGCGGGAGACCGGGGAAGCCTTCGTGCCATAGCCGCACGAAGGACATGAAGTTCTCCTCGGGGATCAGGTCCGCGAGCAGGTCGTACCCCAGGCGGTCGCGGTCGCGACCGGGGATCGACTCGAGGTAGCGGAGCGTGCGGCCCTCGAACCGGCCGCTCTCGATCATCGCCCGCACCGCGGCCACGTTGGCCTCGAAGACCTCCGGCTCGGCGAGGTCCTTCTGGATGCTGATCCAGACGTCGCCGGGTTGCCCGGTCGGGTCCGGCCGGGCACCGAAGCCCGGGATCGACGGCAGGCCGAGGAACGCGTCGTTGACGCCGAGCTCGACGCCGGACATCTCGGCGCTGGCGCTGTCGCGAACGGTGGCGTGGTCGGCCGCGGCGAGGTCGGCCCGGATCCGCTCGGGGTCGATCGCCGGCATCAGGCCGAGACCAGTCGCGACGAACCGGGCGTCGCTCACCTCGGCGAGCCGGCGGGCGGCGCGCACGAGCCGGCCGTGGTGCAGCCAGTTGGACGTGATGTGGCCCCCGCCGACGAGGTGCACGGTGGTGGCGCGGCGCAGCTCGAGCAGCCCGTAGTCGAACAGCGGCGTGCCGAGGTCCTTGATGAGACCGTCGACCGCAGCGTCGCCCTCGTCCGGGTCGGCTTCCATCGTCAGCCAGCTGACCCGCCACAGCAGGTTGGTGAACTTCGCCCGTGGGTGCAGACCCTCGAAGAGGTACGACGCGAGCCCCGGCTCGGGACAGTCGAGGACGACGTCGGTGTCCGGCTGGCGCTCCGCGAGGAACCGCAGCCACGAGGCGGCGATGAACTCGTCGCCGAAGTTCGGGTGGCCAGCCGTCGACACCAGATGGATGGTCGGCTTCTTCTCGTTCTCGCTCCCCTGCGACACGTCGTTCAACTTAGCAGGGGAGCGAGGGCCTCCCGCATTAGCATGACGGCCATGCGCCGACTAGCTGCACTGTTGGCGATCCTGTTGCCATTGACGATGATGGCGCCGACTGCCAGTGGCTACGAGCCCGGCGGCGGCGCGACTTTCAACGTGCCGAACCCGTGGGGCTCGACCGCGGAGAACACCAGGATCGTGCGCACGGTCGAGGAGGCCTTCCGGCACGTCCGGAGGACACCGCAGGACCCTCATCCCATCATCTTGGTGACCGGCTTCCTCTTCGACCGCCAGCTGAGCGCGACCACCCTGATCAACGCCTGCCGCCGGGGCGTCTCGGTGCGGGTGATCATCGACCGCGCCGTGGTCGCGCGACCGTTGCGGAGGCTGGTGACGGCCCTCAACGCCGACAACGTGCGGGACCGGAACCGCGACGGCATCGCGGACAACGACCCGCGGGCCGGCCGCTGCAACCGGGCGCTGCCCGGCGACCACGGCGGGCTCCGCCAGCGCGACCCGGGAGTTCCACTGATGACTCCACGGGAGACCCGCCAGAGCCTGCGTCAGCCGACCGCGCGGCAGGTCACCTGGGGCACGGACGGCAGCTACGTCCTGCGGTGCTCCGGATCCTGTCGCGGGGCCCCCGACGCGAACATGCACTCGAAGATCTACGCCATGTCGAACAGCGGTACGGCGCGAAACGTCGTCATGGTGTCGTCCTCCAACCTGAACGGCGGTGGCGCGAAGCTGGGCTGGAACGACCTGGTCGTGATGAAGAACCGGCCGGCGACGTTCGACTTCATGGTGGACATCCACCGACAGATGACCGCCCAGAGGCGCGCGGGCCGAGAGCTGCTCGAGATCGTGGACGGCCCCTACACGACGCGGATCTTCCCGATCGCCGGCGCCAAGGCCAATGACCCGCTGCTGAAGGATCTGCGCCAGATCAAGTGCTCCAGCGAGCTCGGGCCGACCACGCTGCACATCCAGCAGTTCTGGTGGAACGGCCATCGCGGCATCTACCTGTGGGACAAGATCCGCAGGCTCGCCCGGGACGGCTGCAAGGTGAAGATCATCATCGGCGCCGTCGACCGGCGCCTCGGCAGGAAGATGCGCGACGCGCGACGAGCCGGCCTCATCGAGTTCTGGGACAGCCGCATCGACACCGATGACGACGGCTACGTCAACACCCGCACCCACATGAAGTCGGTGGCCGTCCGTGGCACGTACGGCGACAACCAGCGCTATCGCGGCGTGTGGACCGGCACCGCCAACTGGTCCAACGGCTCCCTCACCCGCGGCGACGAGAACACGGTCAACATCCAGAGCGCCCGCCTCTGGCGCAGGTACGTGCAGTACTGGGCGACGGTCAGGAACCACTCGCACCGCTAGAGGCACGGTGCTGGTGGCACGAAGTCAGCAGATCAGCTCGCCGCGCTCGTAGCAGCCCTTGCCGACCACCTTGAAGTCGACGATCAGCGGGCGGTGGTCGGAGTTCATCCCGGTCACGATCCGCTGCCCCGTCGCGATCACGCGGCGGGTGGGCTTGAAGTGCACGTAGTCGATGAGTCGCTTGTCGAAGCCGTTGCCGAGCACGTGCGTCCCGGTGCCCGGCTCCCCCAGCTTGTTGAAGCTGGAGCGGAAGGCGTGGGTGCCGAGCGCGGCGTAGGGGAAGATCGGGTCCTGCTTCACTTTGTCGTTGCGGTAGTTGACGTTGAAGTCGCCGGTGACGAAGACCAGGCCCCCGCCCTCCTGGGTGGCCACCTTGTCCATCACGGCCAGCAGTCCCCTCATGTGCCGTTCGTAGAGCCGGATCCGCCGGCGGTTGTCGTTGCGCCCGCCGTCCGGACCCTGGACCGTCGGCACGAAGTGGTTGTTGAGGATCCAGATGGTGCGGCCGGTGGCGTTGTCGAGCAGTCGCACCCGGACGACGAACTTCGCGCGCATGGTCGACGGGCCGGCGCCCTTGGGGCCGACGTAGGTCTCGGGAGCGACCTCGATCCAGTCCCGGCCGAGCAGGGTGAACTTGTCGGAGCGCCACAGGATCGGCTGACCGCCCTGGATCGCCGGGATCGGGATCCAGCCGTCCCACCCGCAGGTCTCGCAGTCGAGCAGTCGGGTACGGACCTTCTCACGGCGCGCCCAGCTCGACATCTCCTGCAGGGCGACGATGTCGGTCCCGGAAGCGAGGAGCCTCTTGACGTCGTTGAAGCCCTGGCGGGTGGACGACATCGCGGCGGTGTTGAACGAGGCGATCCGGACCGTGCTGGCAACCGGGTCGGGCGCAGCCCCCGCGGCGCGGGCGGGACTGGCGTCGGCCGACGGGCCCAGGCCGAGGGCCAGCGCGCCGACCAGGCCGAGGGCGACGAGACGTGCGGAGTTCAGACGTCCGGGATTCCACACGGGAGTTTTCCTCCTGGTCGGCGTGTCGCTGCGGGAGTTGCAGCGGATTGCATGTCAGGATGCGAGTTTCACATCCGTGACACTGATCACGCAAGCCTCGCGACGTCACAATGGTCCCTTTGGTGTCCCTTCCTGGCCCGATGAGGCCAGGTCGGGCACGACGATCGAGGACGACGGCTCCTGATCAGGGGCTGCTGCGGCGGCGTTCTTTGGCGGCGCGATAGCCGCCGCGGAGCTTGCGCAGCAGCGGGCGGTTCTCGGCCGCCTGCACCAGCGCGAAGCGGACCGGCTTCTCCTGTGCGGTGGTCGCCAGGTCGTCGGCCTGCTGGACAGCGGCCCGTCGCTCGTTGAGGACGACGAGGAGGTCGGCGATAGTTGCGACGCTCTCCGCGAGCAGGGTGGCATCGGACGGTACGGCGTACGCGTCGCCGTCGCTCGCGTCAGCAGCGCCGACCGCCGGGACGAGATCCGCGAGGTCGCCGACAACGTCGACACCCATCGCCCCGAGCCGGTCGGCGATCCGCCGGGACTCGTCGGCGGCGTACCGCTGGTCGTCGGCCCCCAGTGCCAGGCGAGTGCCGGCCCGCGACTCGAGGATCCGGTGGGCGAGCACGTTCTTGACCACCAGCGGGTATGGCCCCGGGAGCGGCAGCCGGTCGCCCAGCTCGAGGTTGACCCGCCGGAGCAGCTCCGCCTGCTCGGCGCCGAGCGAGCTGTTGGAGCGCTCGAGCTCGGTGTCGAGAGCGGCCGGGTCGATCCCGATCACGCGCGCGAACCGGTCCCACAGGATCGTCGGGTCGGCGCCGGAGGGCGGCACCGTGACGACGTGCAGCTGCTCGGGCGGCAGGTCCGCACCCCAGCGCTCGAGCAACCCGGCGTAGTCCTGCACCTGCCAGAACCAGCTGGTGCGCTCACGGTCGTTGCACACTCCCTGCACGAAGGTGCCGAACGACGCGGCCGAGCGGTGCTTCACGTGCTCCTGCCACTCCGCGCTGATCTGGCGGACGTGGTCGCGCGCCGTGACCACGACGTGGACCTCGGCTGCCTCGGTCAGGGTCGCGACCGCCCGCCGGGCCTGCTCGGCCGTCGCACCCGCGAACAGCTCGTGGGAGATCAGCGCGTTGCCGTCGGACGCCAGCGCCTCGGCGGCCAGCCGGTCCCACATGCCGCGTGCCCGCTGCGGGTAGGCGGGGTCCTCGGCCATCCCCCGCACGTCCAGGGTGGCGAGGAAGTGGTCGTTGAACCGCTCGCCGGGCAGCAGCAGGCCCTGCTCCCCCGCCGCCTCCCGCTGCGACCACAGCACGTCCTGGAGAAACGTGGTGCCGGTCTTCGGGCTCCCGATGTGGAGGAACACCCGTGGCCGGGAGCCGTTCGCTCGCGCCATCACCGGCCGCCCTTCTCGTCATGGGTCCGCGTGAGACGACGGCGCAACCGCCCGCCGACCCGGCGCGCGGTGGGGACGATGCCCGGGTCGGGCTCCGGCTCGGGCGCCGCCTTCTCGACGAGCAGCTCCGCGATCACCGCGACCGCTGCGGCCGTCTCCAGCGCAGGGTCGACGGCATCGGCGTCGATCCACGGCCCTGGGCTCAACACCGGCACCAGCTCGGCCAGGTCTCCGTGCACCTGGTAGCCGCGCTTGGTGATCCGGTTGTTCTGGCGGTTCGCGATCTCGGCGAGCCGCTCGACGAGCTCGGGCGGGCACTGCGCGGGTGGGGACGACTGTTCGGCCAGCATCGTCTGTGCGAACACGCGCTTGACGACCTTGCTGTAGGTCGGCTGCTGGATCCGGCCGCCCAGCACCTCGTTGACCCGGCGCAGCAGGGAGACCTGGACAGCTCCGAGCGTCTGGTTGGTGGTCGTGTCCCCCGTCGTGGGGTCGAACGCCCCGGCGTCGAAGCCCACCGCCTCACCGAACCGGCGCCACAACAGGTCGGGCGCAGCACCCGGCGGGGGGCCGACGACGAGGTGGACGTTCTCGGCAGGCAGGTACCGCGCCCAGCGGTCGAAGATCGCCACCAGGTGCTGGTTGCGCCAGAACCCGCTCGGCTTCTCGCGGGCGACGCTCGCGCAGAACTCCTCGAAGGTCAGCGCGCTGCCGTTCTTGACCCGCTCCTGCCAGTCCGACGCGACCTGACGGGCCAGGTCACGCGCGGTGACGACCAGGTGGACGTCCAGCCCCTCGAGGGCGGCCATGCCGAAGTCGACCTGCTCCTTGCGGGCTCCTCCCAGCAGCTCGTGGCTCATGATCGTGGTGCCGCGGTAGGCGCGGGCTTCGTCGCACAACCGTTGCCAGGTGCCCTCCAGCTCCTCGGCGTTCCGGCCCCAGAACTCGTAGGAGCCGCGCAGCTCGATGGCCGCGTGGAACATCTCGAAGTGCCGACTCCCGGCGCAGGTGACGCCCACCGCATCGAGCTCCGGCTGGTGGCGCCACAAGGCTCGCTGGAGGAAGGTCGTGCCGCTCTTCGGGGTGCCGACGTGCAGCACCACCCGCTGGGCTGCGTCAGGGGAACCGGTCATGCTCATGTCGGCCCGAGCCTAGTAGGCCCGCCTGCGGTCGCGGCGACCGAACCGGGGGTCAGCGACCGTAGACGTCGTACGGCAGGCGTCGCGAGTGGTCGCGGATCGCGTCCCAGTTCTTCAGGTAGCTTTCGTACGCCGACCGCAGGGCAATGTTGAGCGTCGTCTCGTCGCTGACCGACAACGACCCACCGACCCAGTTCTGGGAACCGGTCCACACCGCGTGGGCGCGGCGGTTCTTGCCGATCGTGCCCTTCACGAGGACGTACTTCGCGTGGGTGCGGACCTCGCTCCAGCCGTCGTCGTTGTAGTCCCACCGGCTGTCCCAGAGATCGATCAGCTTCCTGCGCGCCATGTCCCTCATTCGCCCGGCCAGCAGCCGGGACGGGGCGCCGTAGACGATCCGCACCTGGCAGCCGTCCCTCGCCAGGCTCGCGATCTTGTCGAGCAGGTAGTCGCCGCGCTTGCCCTTCCAGTAGAACATCGAGATGTGGATCTTGGTCCGCCCGAACGCGCTGCGGCAGCGGATCTTCCTCAGGTCCCCCAGGGTCGGATCGGTCGCCTTGCTGGCGTTGCGCATCGGGAAGAACCGCGCGATGAAGGGGCCGTCCTTGATCTGCACCTTGTCCGCCCCCGATCGGACGTCGTCGGTCATCAGCCGGTGCATGGCCTTGAACCCGCGGTAGAGGCCCTTGCGGCGTTTGACGACGTACATGTCGTTCCAGCCGAGCCTCGCGCCGCCGCGGTTGAGGTTCGACGAGCTGACCATCACGACGTGGTCGGAGCTCTTCGTGTTGCTGAAGAGGAAGAACTTGCTGTGCATGTTGCCGCCCTTGCCCCGGCAGCTGCCTTCGCACTTCTTGACGTAGCTGCCGTCCTTGCCCCAGGTCACCGAGTTGTGGGCGGGCGCCTCGATGCTGCGGAGGGCCTGACGGGCCGTGAAGGTATCCAGGGCGGTGTCGTCCGCACCCGGCTGCACCCGCAGCCCGCCATGGTCGGCCGGCAGCTTGCGGTTGCACCTGCCGGCGCGGGGGTCGTCGTGCGGTCCACGAACGTTGTCGGCGTTGAGGGCGGTGATGAGCTTGCGGGACGGGCGGCTCTCGATGTCCTCGTCCAGCAACACCCGCACCTGGACGCCACGGCGGCAGGCCGCGATCAGCGTCTTGACGGTCGTCGGCCGGTCGAGCAGGTAC
Organism: uncultured Actinomycetota bacterium; assembly: GCA_963846535.1. GTDB lineage: Bacteria > Actinomycetota > Actinomycetes > Propionibacteriales > Nocardioidaceae > Nocardioides. Next base: position 534,802 of record CAWJWK010000007.1, on the reverse strand, counting down.
GTCGAGATGTGGATGACGGGGCGCGGGTGCTTCTTCGTGCGGACCGTGTTGCGGATCGCGCGCTCCACCGTCTTGACGATCCGGTAGTTGGCGTCGTCGCCGGCGTACGGCCTCGGGGTGTTGAACACCGCACCACCGCGCGGGCCGACGGCCGAGGCGGGCACGAGGAGGAACGAGGCGGACAGGACGGTCACCAGCAGCAGCGTTACGCGGCGCACGGATCTCCCCGGACTAGACGGCAGGTCGGCTTCGCAAAAGATGGATCCCCAGCAGGATAACCCTCTACCTTGAGGCACCTGGTGTTGGTGGGACGTGTCGCGACGGCACGCGTCGAACAATCGGCCGTAGCCTTCCCGGTCAAGTAAGGTTGATCACTACGCCGCACGATCGGCGGTGTCACGGGAGGGAAGCCGGGAGAAGTGGGCAAGCACGAACTACCGCGTCGCGCACGCCTGCTGCCCGTCCTCGGCATCATCGTGCTGGTCGCGGCACTACTCGCGGTCGGCCGTTTCGCGATGGCCAACAACCAAACGACGGCGACGGACGACACCACGCCGCCGCCCACCACGTCGAGCGCGTCCGACGACACCGAGGCCGGCCCGACCGAGCCCCGGCGTGACGAGCCGGACAAGAAGCCCGACAAGACCAAGAAGCCGGACAAGAAGCCGGACAAGAAGCCTTCCCGCAAGCTACGCAACCGGGTGCAGATGGCTGCCGACGGTCTCGCGGCCGACCCTGCCACCTTCCGCATCGCGAGCTTCAACGTGCTCGGCGCCTCCCACACTGCACCCGGCGGCAACAAGCGCGGTTACGCCGGCGGCACGGCCCGTATCGGCTGGGCCGTCCAGCTGATCCGCGGCAACAACGTGAGCGTGGTCGGACTCCAGGAGTACGAGAAGACCCAGCACGCCCAGTTCTCCCGGATCACCGGCGGCGGCTGGGGCATCTACCCCGGCCTGCAGGTCGGCAACAAGGGCGTGCGCAACTCGATCGCCTGGAACGGCGGAGTCTGGGAGCTCGTCGAGGCCCACACCATCCCGATCCCTTACTTCCACGGCAACCTGGTCCCGATGCCCTACGTGCTGCTCAAGCACAAGGAGACCGGCCGGCTGGCGTGGTTCATCAACATCCACAACCCGGCCAGCACCCGCGGCAACGCCCAGCACTGGCGTGACGCCGCGACCGCCAAGGAGATCGCTCTCATGAACGAGCTCCAGGCGCCGCCGACCTCAAACCAGATCGGCATCCCCACCTTCTTGATGGGTGACTTCAACGAGAAGGCGGAGGCCTTCTGCCGGGTCACCGCCAACGCGAACGCGCAGGCGGCGAACGGCGGCACCGCCTCTCCATGTCGACTTCCGTCGAACCACGGCATCGACTGGATCTTCGGCTCCACCCCCGGCGTCGGCTTCTCCAACTACGTCCGGATGGACGGCGGCCTGGTCAACCGGATCTCCGACCACCCGATGATCTACGCCGACGTCACCCTCACCGGCGAAGCGCCGTACGTCGAATAGCGCTGCGCTGGGCTGATGTTCTGCCCGCGCAGCGCCGCTCGCTCAGTCGTTGTCGGGGTCGACTCCGCCGCTCGCGAAGGGCGTGCCCTCGGCGAAGTGGGGCTTGATCTTGTTGTCGTACATCGAGAGCGCGGACCCGATGGCCATGTGCATGTCGAGGTACTTGTAGGTGCCGAGGCGGCCGCCGAACAGCACCATCGGCTCCTTCTTGGCGAGGTCGCGGTACTTCAGCAGCTTCTCGCGGTCCTCGGCGGTGTTGATCGGGTAGTACGGCTCGTCGTCGTCCTCGGCGAAGCGGCTGTACTCGTGGACGACGACCGACTTCCCGGGGAGGTAGGTGCGCTCGGGGTGCAGGTGCTTGAACTCCAGGACCCGCGTGTAGGGGACGTCGGCGTCGTTGGCGTTGACGACGCCGGTGCCCTGGTAGTCGTCGACGTCGACGACCTCGGACTCCAGGTCGACGGTCCGCCAGGACAGCCGGCCCTCGGAGTTGTGGAAGTACTCGTCGACCGGACCGGTGTAGACGATCGGGACCTTGCCCTTGTACTCGTCGGCGACGTCGAAGAAGTCGGTGTCGACGCGGACCTCGATGTTCGGGTGGTCGGCCATCCGCTCCAGCCAGGCGGTGTAGCCGTCCTTCGGGAGGCCCTCGTACTTGTCGTTGAAGTAGCGGTTGTCGAAGTTGTAGCGGACCGGGAGGCGCGTGATGATGTCCGCGCTCAGCTCCTTGGGGTCGGTCTGCCACTGCTTCGCCGTGTAGCCCTTGATGAACGCCTCGTAGAGCGGGCGCCCGATCAGGCTGACCGCCTTCTCCTCGAGGTTCTTGGCGTCCTTGGTGTCGATCTCGCTCGCCTGCTCGGCGATGAGGGCGCGCGCCTCCTCGGGCGTGTGGCTCTTGCCGAAGAAGGTGTTGATGAGCGCCAGGTTCATCGGCAGCGAGTAGACCTGTCCCTGGTACTTGCCGAACACCCGGTGCTGGTAGTTCGTGAACTCGGTGAACCGGTTGACGTACTCCCAGACGCGCTCGTTGGAGGTGTGGAACAGGTGGGTGCCGTACTTGTGGACCTCGATGCCCGTCTCGGGCTCGAACTCGCTGTAGGCGTTGCCGCCGAGGTGGTAGCGACGCTCCAGCACGAGGACCTTGAGGTCGAGCTCGGTGGCGCACCGCTCGGCGATGGTGAGGCCGAAGAAGCCGGAGCCGACGACAAGCAGATCAGGGGTAGACACGATCCGCGATCCTACCGTCCGATGGGGGCCTGCCGAATTCCCTGGGCATCTGGAATTATCCTGTGACGGTGACCAACGGGTACGGCGGCGGGCTCCGCCAAGCTGCGCGGCAGTTCTGGCTGGCGTGGGCGGTCGGTGCCGTCATGGCGGCGACGATGGTCCTGCTGGCCCTGATCGAGGATCTGCCGATCCGTGATCCGGACGACGACCTGCTACCGACGTACATCCGGATGCCGCTGATCGTGTTCGGCGCGATCCTGGTCGACATCCTGCCCAGGGTCGGTCACCGCGCCCGGCTTCGGTCCGCCTGGTCGCCCCGGGCGATCGGCGGCCTGTGGCGCGAGGTGGTCACCGAGCGATGGCCGGCGTCGCACTGGTGGTTCGCGATCAACGGCGCGATCGCGTGGTACCTGACCTACGCGACGTTCCGCAACATCAAGAGCATGGCGCCGTTCGTCAACGGCGCCGACTGGGACGACACGATGGCCGACGTCGACCGGTTCCTCTTCGCCGGGCACGAACCCGCCGCGGTGCTGCACGCCTGGTTCGGGACGGACCTGATGGCGCACCTGATGTCCACGGTCTACGTGGTGTGGATCGTGGTCGTGCCGACGTCGATCGCGATCGCGCTCGTCTGGACGCGGCACACCAGCGCCGGCTCGTGGTACGTCACCGCGGTCGCGGTCGACTGGTGCCTCGGCGCGCTGCTGTACCTGCTGCTGCCCTCGCTCGGGCCGATATACGCGCAGCCGGGTGAGTTCGCCGAGCTCCCCCACACGTACAACAGCACGCTTCAGGAAGGCTTGTGGGCCGACCGGACCGCGGTCATGGCCGACCCCTGGGCCGCCGGCACGCTGCAGACGGTTGCCGCGTTCGCGTCCTTGCACGTCGGCATCACGATGACCATCTGTCTGGTGGTCCGACTGATCGGCCTGCCGAGGTGGCTCCAGGTCACGTCGTGGATCTTCCTCGCCCTGACCGTGCTGTCGACGGTGTACCTCGGCTGGCACTACGTGGTCGACGTGATCGGCGGCATCGCGCTCGGAGCGTTGGCGGTCTGGCTCTCCGGAATGGCGACCGGCAACCGGGTGGGCTGGCGGGTCCGGCTCAACCAGGGGGAGGCGTCGTCATCCCCCGCGCATCCCGAAGAGCTCTTTTCACGTTCCGTGCCTCGGCCGGACCTCCCCGCAGGGGACTGAGCAGCACCACCCCGAGCGCGATCAACCACGGCTTGAGTCTGACCAGCACGTTCTCGCCGTACCGGAAGTGGACCGCGAACAGGTTGCGGTACATGTAGTAGCCCTTCCAGCCGGACAGGTCGTGCTGCTGGTCGAAGTCCAGCTGACGCACGAGCACCGCGTCCCGGACGGCCAGGATCTCGAACCCGGCTCGTCGCGCTCGGATCGCGAAGTCCACGTCGTCGTAGAAGATGAAGTACGACGGGTCCGGCAGGCCGATCGAGTCGACCACCGCGCGCCTGACGAGGAATCCCTCGAACGAGACGTTCGCGACCGGCACCGTCGCCGGCATGCTCGCCCGGTCGGCGTAGGTGGAGTCGACGCTCGCCCGCTTGGGGCGGATCGAGAACGGGTTGCGGAGGTCGAACCTCAATGCCGCCTTCTCGACCAGCGCCCCCGTCAGGTCCTCGCGTACGGCGGTGAGGCAGCTGTTGTCGACCTCGAGCAGCCGGGTCAGGCAGTCCGGTGCCGGGACGACGTCATCGTCCATCAGCCAGAACGCGTCGAAGCCCCTGTCGAAGGCGGTCTTGAGACCGAGATGGAAGCCGCCCGCGCCGCCGAGGTTGTCGGTCGTGTGGATCGCCACCAGGTCGGCGTTCGTGGCGCGATCGACGACGTCGCGGGTGTGGTCGTCGCTGGCGTTGTTGACGACGATCACGCCGTCCGGACGCCGGTCCATCGCGTCGAGGCCGCGCAGCATCCGCTCGAGCAGGTCCGCCCGGTTGTAGGTGACGACGACGACGGCCACCTTTTCGGTGGTCGAGTGGTCCGAGCCCCTGGGCGAGGGCGTGTCGAGACCACTCACGACAGGTACCTCTCGTGGCCGGAGAAGTCGCCCCGGAGCCCGGCGGACGCCGCCCGGGCGCTCATCGCGATCCGGCTGGGCTTCGGCTTGGTGGCCAGGTAGAACCAGACGGTCTTCAGCCAGAACAGGAGCACGTGCGGCCAGCCCCGGTACTCGCGGAGGTTGAGGGTGTTGTTGCGGGCCATGCAGTAGTGCTTGAGGTCGCTCGGCGTGTGGTTGTACGTCGTCCGCCCGAACATCATCGGCGTACCGAGATCGCCCACGGAGGGGTGCCGCACGACGGCGTCGACGACCGTCGCGATGCGAGCGCCGGCGGCCTCGGCGCGGAGCCGGTACTCGTGGTCGTCGCCCCAGATGAAGAACTCCGCGCGCGGATAGCCGATCCGCTCGACCAGCTCGCGGGTCACCAGCACGCCGTTGAACGGGATCACGATGCCGTCCAACCGCCCGTCGTCCGCAGCCGCGCGCGCCGTCGCCAGGCCGTGCACCACCCGGGTGCCGCCCGGGAGCCGGATCGGGAACACCAGCCGGTCGGCGTCTCCTTCGTCGACCACCAGCGGGCCCCAGAAGTCGAGGTCGGCCTCCCCCAGCAGGCGCTCGAGGCAGCCGGGCTCCGGCAGTCCGTCGTCGTCCATCAGCCAGACCAGGTCGGCGCCGGCCTCCTCGACCGCCCACCGCAGTCCCTCGTGAAAGCCGCCCGCCCCGCCGCGGTTGTGGTCGAGCGTGCGGTGGGCGAATGCTCCGCTGGTTGAGGTGCGAGCGCAGCGAGCCTCGAACCCAAGGAGCCACTCCCCCGTGCCGTCGGTCGAGGCGTTGTCGACGACGAGGACGGCGCCGAGCCGGGACTCCTCCTGCAGGCGGGCGACCAGGCGCTGCAGCAGGGACAGACGGTTGTAGGTCACCACCACCGCCACGATCTGCACGGCGGCAACCCTACGGTGCCGCTCGCGTCGCGTTCAGCCGGCGCCGGCGGCCAACAGCTCCACGAGTGCGTCGCCCTCCTCGGCGCAGGCGCCACAACCGGCCAGGATCATCCTCAACCTGGTGACGATGGGCGAGTACTACGACGTCGCCCTGCGTGACTTCGGGCTACTCGTCGGCGCGCTCGCCCTCGCCGTTCTCGCCTGGGATCGGCGGCAGCCGGCCGCGTGAGCGATGCGAGCCTCCGAGGCGGGAGGCACTAGCGTGGCCGCGTGGACACCGACGCCGTGCTCGAGCTGATGCAGGACGTCGCCGAGCAGGTGATCAACCCCCGCTTCCGGACGCTGCAGGACCACCAGGTGTCCGAGAAGAACCCGGGCGACCTGGTGACGGTCGCCGACCACGAGTCGGAGGTCCTGCTCACCGCTGCCCTCACCGCGGCCTACCCCGACGCCGTCGTGCTCGGTGAGGAGGCGCACGCGAAGGACCCGACGCTGCTCGACCGCTACAACGCGGCAGCGCACGCGTTCACGGTCGACCCGGTCGACGGCACGAAGAACTTCGTCAACGGCTCACCTGACCATGCCGTGATGGTCGGCGAGGCCCGCTCGGGCGAGGTGGTCCGCGGGTGGATCTGGCAGCCGCAGCACGATGCGGCGTACGTCGCAGAGCGCGGCGCCGGAGCGTTCCTCAACGGCGAGCGGCTCACCATGGCCGGCACGGACGACCCGGCTCCGCCGTACCGGACGGCGCGGAGGGCGTGGGTCGGCCGCGAGGTGCCCGGCCTCGGCGCCCTGGCGCTGACCTGGGCGTGCTGCGGCGTGGACTACCCGCACCTGATCGCCGGCGACGCCCGCGCGCTGATCTACAACCACAGCAAGCCCTGGGACCACCTCCCCGGCTCACTGCTCGTGCAGGAGGCCGGCGGCTGGATCGGCGGGATCGACGGCGGCCCGTTCGCCGCCCAGGGACTCGGCAGCGGCCTGGTCAGCACACCCGACCGGGCGACGTACGACGCCGTGGTCGCCGCCCTCGCCTGACGCGGCTCAACAGGCGGCGGCCAGGTCGTCGGCCTGGTTGGCGGCGTAGCCCTCGTTCAGCGAGCCGATCGAGCCGCCGGTGACGGAGTCGTTCTTCTTGCGCTTCTTGGCCGGCGGGGCGTCGCCCTCGGCCCGGTCGATCGCCTCGCCGACCTTGTCGTGGATGAGGTCGATGTCGGGGTCGCCCGTGTTGATGAGCGGCGGCACCAGCGACAGCGTGGACATCTTCTGGCCCCGGGCCTTGAGCGCGAGGTCGATGAAGCGGCTGGCCTCCGACGGCGGGAGGTTGGTCGAGAACATCTCGGCCGACGCCCTGGTGAGATCCTCGAAGTTCGTCAGCACCGTCTCCGGGCTGATCTGCTGGAGCATCGCGTTCATGACGCACTTCTGCCGCGCCATCCGCGAGTAGTCGTCCGATCCCTCGCGCGCCCGGGCGAACCACAGCGCCTCGAAACCGTTGAGCTTCTGCTTGCCGGGGTCGATGTAGCCGGTGACGTCGTCGCCGAGACCACCGATCGGGATCGACTGCCGCACGTTCACCGTCACGCCGCCGACGGCATCGACCAGCTGCTTGAAGCCGGCCATGTTGACCATGGCCCAGTAGTTGATCTCGAGCCCGGTGATCCCCTCGACGGCCATCGTGGTCGCGTCCATGCCCGGTGTCTCGGAGTCGCCGAACAGCTCGGTGTGGTCCTCCGCCCAGGTGCTGACCCCGTTGAGGTAGCACCCGTCGCAGTCGAAGCCGTCGGGGAACTCGTCGGCCATGACCGAGCCGTCCTCGAACGGGAAGTTCGCCATGTTGCGCGGGAGGCCGATCAGCACGGTCCGTCCGGTCTTGGCGTCGATGGACGCGACGGTCATCGAGTCGGGGCGCAGGCCCCATCGGCCGGCTCCGGAGTCGCCACCGAGCATGAGCACGTTGTAGCGGCCGTGGTGGGCACCGGTGACGTCGCCGTCACCGAAGAAGGCGATCACCCAGTCGCGATGCACGTTGACCAGGTGGGCGCCGAACAGCAGGGTGCCGGCGACGGAGAAGCACAACAGTCCGTTGAGGCCGATGACCGCGCGCCGGTGCTCGATGCGGAGACTGAGGGGCCGCCCGATCCGCCAGGCGTCGACGAACAGCGCCGCCCATCCGACCGCTCCGGCGATCATCGCGAGCCAGAGCACCAGCAGTGCGTTGACGTCGGTCCCCAGCCGGAAGGCGATGCGGCGGTCGAGGAGCACCGCGACGAGCACCGCCGCGCCGACGAGGAGCGTGCCGAGCCAGATCCGGAGCGCGATCCGGCCGACCTTGCGGTTGCCGGCGATCAGCTGGGCGGAGCCGGGTGCCACCAGCGTCATCGCCATTAGCGAGATCGCCCGCCGGAACCGCACCCGGGCAGCCCGCTCGGCAACGCTGATCGGGCTCGTCTGGCTGGGTAGCCGGGACGGCGCAGTCAGATCGGCCATGCGGGTGTCTCTCCTGCCGGGGAAGCGTGCAGTGACCCGCTCAGTATCACCAGTCACACGCGTCACACGGGCGCGACACGCCTGGACGGGTCAGGCAGCCGCGAGACGCGCGATCTCGTCCGCGGACGCGTTGCCGCCGGTGCACATCACCGCGACCCGGCGGGGCCGGGCGTCCGTCGCGAGCAGGCCGGCCAACGCGGCGGCGCCGGCACCTTCGGCCAGGGTGTGTGCGTGCGAGGCCAGCAGCCGGGCCGCGTGGTCGATGTCGTCGTCGGAGACCAGGAGGAAGTCCTGGAGACCGGCGCGCAGCAGCGCGAGCGTGGCGGGATAGCCGTTGGACGTCGCCAGGCCGGAGGCCCGGGTCGATGCCGGCGCGGTCTCGATCGCACCCGACCGCCAGGACCGCCACGCGGCGGGCGCGGCGGCGGACTGCACGCCGATCACGTGGCAGGACGGCGCGAGGACGTCGCGCACCAGGCAGGCGCCGACTGCGCCGGTGCCGCTCCCGATCGGGACGAAGACGGCGTCGAGGTCAGGAGCCTGCCGGAACAGCTCGAGATAGGCGGTCGCGTGACCGAGGATGATCCGCGGGTCGGTGGTGTCGACGTACGACGGCGCGCCGGGGCCGGCGTTTCCCTCGGCCAGCGATCGCGCGTGGACGGCGGCCTCTCCGAGGGTGTCGCCGTAGCTGACGACGGTAGCGCCGAGCGCGCTGACGCCATCGCGCTTCACCTGGGGCGAACAGGCGGGCATGACGATCGTGGCATGACATCCGGCCACGCGAGCGGCGTACGCCACCGACTGCGCGTGGTTGCCGGTCGAGCAGGTCACCAGTCCGCTGGTCCGCTCCGTGTCGCTGAGCAGGGCGGCGAGGTGGACTCCGCCGCGCACCTTGAACGACCCGGTCGGCAGCACGTGCTCGTGCTTGACGAGGACCTCGGCGCCGACCACCCGGTCGAGGAGCGCGTGCCCGACCAGCGGGGTCGCGGCGAGCTCGCGCGCGACGACCTCCCCGGCGGCGGCGATCGCGGCGTAGCTCAGCATGGATCCATGCTGCACCGTGCACGATAGATCGGTCCAATAGATCCTTTGGCGCACAATGATCGACATGATCGATGTACGACGCCTCGAGGCACTCGTGGCACTGCACCGCACCGGCACTGTGTCTGCGGCCGCCGCGCAGCTCCACTACGGCCAGCCCACGATCTCCCACCACCTGCGCCGACTGGAGGCCGAGACGGGCAGCGTGCTGCTCCAGCGGGTCGGCCGTGGCCTGCGGTTGACCCCGGACGGCGACCGGCTGGCCCGCCGGGGTGAGGAGATCCTCGGCCTGCTCACCCGCGCCGAGGCCGAGCTCACCGCGTCGACGAGCCTGCAGGCCGGCCAGGTCCGGCTGGCGGCGTTCCCCTCGGCCGCGGCCACCCTGGTCCCGGCGGCGATCACGCTCCTGCACCAGCGGCATCCCGGCCTCGCCCTCGACCTGATCGAGTCCGAGCCGCCCGAGGCCTCGGCCCTGCTGCGCGCCGGCACGGTGGACCTCGCCCTGACCTTCACCTACCCCGGCCAGTCCGAGCCGGACGGCCTCGCCTCCGTCGTCGTGCACGAGGACCCGCTCTACCTGGTCGCCCCGCGGACCCTCGACCTCGGCGACGAACCACTCGACCTCGCCCGGTTCTCCGCCACCCGCTGGGTGACCGGGTGCGAGCGCTGCCGCAGCGAGCTGCTCGCGCTGTGCTCGGAGGCCGGCTTCGAGCCGGACATCGCGTTCGCGAGCGACGACTACGTCGCGGTGCAGTCGCTCGTCGCCAGCGGGATCGGCGTGACCGTGCTGCCCGGCCTCGCGCTGCGGGCGCACAGCAACCCCGACGTCGTACGGCGCCCGGTGCCGGGCGCGTCGCGCCGGATCCAGGTCACGACGTACGGCGCCCCGCCCCATCCCGCCTCGGTCGACGCGGTCGCCGCCGTGCTGGCCGAGGTGTCAGCCGCCTGAGCGATCTGCCTCGATCGCGGCCCGGCTCGCGAGCCGGTGCTCGCGCCGGATGCCGGCCTCCCGCATCCGCCGCTCGTCCTCGGCGTTCTCCGGCTGGAGGGGCGGTACCGCCCGCGATGCGCCGGAGCCGTCGATCGCGACGAAGACGAAGTAGGCCGACGCGACGTGCAGGCTGCCGGTCGTGGGGTCGTCCCAGGGCTGGGTCTCGACCCGCACCCCGATCTCCATCGACGAGCGGCCCGCCCAGTTGATCTGGGCGAACGTGCGGACGATGTCGCCGACCCGCACCGGCTCGAGGAACGCCATCTCGTCCAGGGCCGCCGTGACGGCGGGTCCGCCGCTGTGCCGCTGGGCGACCACGCCTGCTGCGGAGTCGGCCAGCTTCACGATCTCGCCGCCATGGATGTTGCCGAGCAGGTTGGCCTGCGCACGGGACGTCACCGTCGCGAGCTCGATCCGCGAGTAGGTGGGCGTGCGAGCCGAGAACGTAGTGGTCACCACAGGACGGTAGCGTCGTCCACCATGGCAGACCGCCCGAGCGGACCCCCGGCCGGCGCCGGTGGCAACGACCGCAACTTCGACTGGATGTACAGCGACCGCCCACCGGGGCCGCCCCCGAACCGGCCGACCCCTCAGCAGCAGCCGCCACAGCCGCCGCCGGCCGGCAACCGCCCCGAGCCGACCCAGGTCCTGCCGGTCCAGCCGCACGGGTCGGAGCCTCCCGCCGCGCGTCCGGTCGGGCCTCACGCCGGCGCGCCGCCGTACCAACCGCCGGGGCAGCCGCCCCCGTCGGTCACCGGCGGGGGTCGCCGCGGCCTGTGGTCGCGGCCGCGCACCTGGATCACCCTGGTGCTGGCGCTGATCCTGCTGTGGGTCGTCTACGTGGTCGCGGTGCCGCTCTTCACCTGGACGAAGGTCGACAAGATCGCGTTCGAGCCGGACGGCGACCGCCCCGACGACCAGCCGGGCACCACCTACCTCATGGTCGGCAACGACTCCCGGGCCGACCTGAGCGAGGAGGAGCGGAAGAGGTACGCCACCGGCAATCCGTCGAGCTCCCTGGCCGACACGATCCTGATGCTGCACACCGGATCTGGTCCGGACGTCCTGCTCTCCTTCCCGCGCGACTGGATCATCGACGGCAACAAGATCAACGGCCTGTGGGACCCCGGTGACCCGACCAGGCTGGTCAAGGCTCTCGAGGAGCAGACCGGCATCCGGATCGACGAGTACGTCGAGATCGGGCTCGGCGGCGTGGCGGGGGTCGTCGACGCCGTCGGCGGGATCGAGATCTGCCCGAAGGAGAAGATCACGGACCCGAAGGCCGGGCTCGACCTGAAGAAGAAGGGCTGCCAGGAGGCCGACGGCGAGGTCGCGCTCGCGTACGCCCGCACCCGCGCCACCAGCCTCGGCGACCTCGACCGCGTCGGTCGGCAGCGCGAGGTCGTGGCCGCGATCGGCAAGAAGGTGCTCTCGCCGTGGTCGGTGATCAACCCGGTGCGGTGGTGGCGCCTCAACAGCGCCGTCCCCGACTTCTTCGCGTTCGGCGAGGGCACCGGCCCCGTCGACATCGGCCGGTGGGCGCTTGCGATCGGCAAGGTCGGCGACGACGGCCTGACCTGCACGATGCCGGTCACCGACGGCAGCGCCACCATCCTCGACGAGGGGCGGGGGCGCCCGCTGTTCGACGCGATCATCGAGGACCGCACCGACGACATCACCAAGAAGCAGTGCACCGCGGCAGGAGTGGCAGGTTCATGACCTACGAGACCCTCGACTGGAGCGTGGCCGACGACGGCGTCGCCGTACTCACGCTCAACCGGCCGGACGCCCTCAACGCGTTCGACCTCACCATGGCGCGGGAGCTCGAGCAGGTCTTCCTGACCGACGCCCGCGACGATGCGGTCCGAGCGGTGGTGGTGACCGGAGCCGGCCGCGCGTTCTGCGCCGGGATGGACCTGTCGGCCGACGGCAACGTGTTCGGGCTCGACGAGTCGCTGGCGCCGACCCCCGAGGAGTTCCGCCAGCAGTACGACGAGCCGCCGTACGCCGAGGGGATCCGCGACACCGGCGGCAGGGTGACGCTGGCGATCCACGCGCTGCCCAAGCCCGTGATCGGGGCGATCAACGGCGCGGCCGTCGGCATCGGCGCCACCATGACACTGGCGATGGACATCCGGCTCGCCTCGGCCAAGGCCCGGATCGGGTTCGTGTTCGGGCGGCTCGGCATCGTGCCCGAGGCGTGCTCCACCTGGTTCCTGCCCCGGATCGTCGGCATCCAGCAGGCCCTGGAGTGGGTCTACTCCGCCGAGATCCTCACCGCCGAGCAGGCGCACGCCGGCCGGCTGGTCCGGAGCCTCCACGAGCCCGACGACCTGCTGCCGGCCGCGCTCGACCTGGCCCGCACGTTCGTGGTCGACCGGTCCCCGACGGCGTTGGGTCTCGCGAAGCAGATGCTCTACCGCAACAGCGCGGCGGGGCACCCGCTCGAGGCGCACCTGTCCGACTCGCTGGCGATGTTCTACACCTCGCTCGCCGACGGCAAGGAGGGCGTGGCCGCCTTCCTGGAGAAGCGTGCGCCGGAGTTCACCGGCAAGGCGTCCGAGCTGCCCCGCATTTATCCGCGCTAGAGCGCCATGAACAGAATTTCCTCGCGCGAGTACTCGCGTCCGGGGTGCTCGGCCGCAAGGTGCTCCTGCACCTTCTCGACCAGCTCGTCGTCGTCGGCGCCACGGATCGTGACGTCACACGGGCAGCGCAACGAGGGCATGAGCCGCGTCAGGCGGTCGCGGGTGCGTTGCGGCGACGCGAGTAGGCGATCGACGCGGTGCCACCACCGACCAGGCCGACGCCGACCAGCAACCACAGCAGCGCCGGACCACCGGTGTCGGGCAGCAGGCCACCGGGACCGGGGTCGTCCGGCGGATTGTTGTCGTTGATGCTGTCGACGGCGAACTGCTCGGAGTCACGGCATCGGGCGAAGGTGGTGTCGCTCGGCCGGAACCGGGCGCTCGCCATGTAGTCGGCCTTCGGCAGCTTCGGACCGACGATCTTCTTCGTGCCGCCGTTGTAGGGAACCGTCTTGGTCCAGACGGTGTCACCACCGGGGCTGGTCGAGATCGTCAGGTCGAGGCGGCCGGTCGGCTGCGTGGGGTTGTTGGCCGAGACGCCGACCCTGACGGTCACGCGCTTGCCCGGCTCGATGACGGCCGGCACCGAGATGCTGCAGGAGGTGTCGATCGTGCCGGAGTAGGGATCGGGTGCAGACCTTGCTTCTGCAGCAACACCAACGAGCGACACCGCCCCGAGGAGGGCACCAACTAGTACAACCGATCCGCGCATCTCAGCCCCTTAAGCTCATTCGGGTCAACGTTCCAATGAAGGACAGGTCACCCCCATGAGCGACATTTCAAGAAATGATACTCACCCGGGACAGCGGAACGCGACGAAATCAGGCGTTCCCGAGACGACAACTTTGTAACAAGTGGTCGGCAGGCCATTCTCGGGTGCCGGGGTCGGCCCAGGAACCGCTCAAGTTGCCGGGTGAGGCGTTGCGCGGCGACGCCGCGCCAGGACCACCGCGCCGGCTCCACCGCCGACAAGGCCCACGCCGAGCAGCAGCCAGAGCAGAGCCGGACCACCGGTGTCGGGCAGCAGCCCGTCGTTGTCATCATCGTCGCCACCGGGGTTGTCGCCCCCGCCGGCGATGACCTCGAAGGTCCATCCGTCACGCGAACCGCGGAAGGTGTTGTCGGCCGGGTGGAAGACGGCGGTGACCAGCCAGTCGCCGGTCTTCGGGAACGCGGGACCCATCAGGCGCTCGGTGCCACCGTCGTAGTCGACCGTCCGGGACCAGCCGTCCAGGTCGGCCGCAGCCGTCAGCGACTGGCCCGCACCACCCGGGGAGCTGTGCAGCGTCAGCGTTACCGTGCCGGTGGGGGTCTGGGGGCTGTTGGCGGTCACCGTCACCGACATCGCGATCCGGGTGCCGGTGCGGATCGGCGTCGGGGTGCGGACAGTGGTCTCGGTGTTGATGCGCGTCGAGTACGGGTCGGACGCGGTGGTGGCGGCCTCGCCGGCGCCCACGGCTGCAGAAGAAAGTACGACTGAGGTCGCGAGCGCAGCCGCGACCCTCCCGAGTGTCCTCATGTTGAGCGCTCCCTGTTGTCGACATGAATCGGTCAGACTCTAGCGATTCTTCCGCGGCGTGGCGCGGCGGGGCACGAGTCGCGATGGTCGGATGCGGTGTCAGTTCGGCTCGGACGCGACGAGGTGACCGAACACCACCGACCGCAGGTCGGTGTGGAAGATCTCGGCGCAGCTGACCAGGGTGATCAGCTTCGCCGCGCCGGGGCCGGACTGGCCCTCGCCCAGGTCTTTCGGCGGCTGTGTGCCCCCGTCCGGGTTCTTCGGGGACGGCTGGAGCACCCAGTCGTCGGTGAACGGCACCTCGAGGTCGGTGCCGTCCATGTCCAGCTCGTAGACATAGGTCACCGCCCGGGTCTCGACGAAGACCAGATCGCCCTCCTCGAGCTCGGGGAAGCCAGCGAACGGCTCACCGTGCGTCACCCGGTGTCCCGCGAGCACGTAGTTGCCGACCTCGCCGGGGTCGGCGGTGTCCTCCATGTGGCCGATGCCGGCCGCGAGCACCTCCTCGGTGGAACCCTCCAGCACCGGGACGGCGTAGTCCTTGCCCCACCGCGGCACGTGGAGGATGGCGCTGGCCCGCCCGAAGTCGGTGCGGACGCTGTCGCTGCCGTCGGCCCAGCCGTCCTGGAGCTGCTCGGCGACCTTCTCCTGGCGCCGCTCGGAGACCCAGTTGGTGCCCCAGAACTGCCACGCGACCCAAGCGAGCACCGCGAGGCCGGCCAGGATCATCCCGAAGCCGGCGTAGGTCAGCCAGCGGGACCGCTTCGGCTTCGGACGACGCCGGCGGACACGGTGCCGTTCGACTTCGGGATCCGACGTCCACGCGTCGTCGATCTTGGTGATGGCGCTGCCCTCCTGATGGCTCTCTGTGCACCCAACGCGGCACGCCGCGCGCGGGTCACGCAGGTTCCTTTGTACTCCCCGCGCCGCTCGGGCGTCTCCTAGGGGGAAGCAGAGAGCACCAGCCGCTCCGCCAGCCGCGGCGAGACCAGCTTCACGGCGTCGAGCATGGTGGCGTAGGCCGGCATCATCTCGACCGGGCGGTGCCGGACGGCATGCACCACCCAGCCCGCCGCGTCCTCGGGCTCGAGCGCCGCGAGGCCGGCGTACTTCTCGGTCGGCGCGATCATCGGGGTCCGCATCAGCGGGAAGTGCAGCGATGTGATGAGGAGTCCGTGCCGCCGCTCCTCGGCCTGCAGGCTGCGGGAGAACGCGGCGAGCGCGGCCTTCGACGCGTGGTAGGCCGTGAACATCGGCATCAGGCCGCCGGGCACGCCCCAGGTCGACGAGTTGATGATCTGGCCGCCGCCCTGCTCACGCATCGACTCCAGCAGGTTGAGGGTCAGCCGCACGGGCGCGTGGTAGTTGAGCCGCATCAGCCGGTCGTGGTCGTAGGGCCGCTCCGCCGTGTCGGCCGCCGATCGTCGGATCGAGTGGCCGGCGTTGTTGACGAGCACGTCGACGCCGCCGAACCGGGTGAGGACGTAGTCGGTGAGCGCATCGATCGCGTCGGTGTCGGTGAGGTCGCACGGCAGGGAGTACGACGTGCCGCCGCGGCCGGCGATCTCCGCCTCGAGCGTCGCGAGCTCGTCCTCACGACGAGCGACGGCCAGCACCGTCGCCCCCTCGACCGCGAGCCGGACGGCCGCTGCCCGGCCGACGCCGGACGATGCGCCCGTGACGAGGATCCGCTTGCCGGCGATCGGCACGGCGTGTCCCGGCAGCAGGGTGGACGGGCCGGGGATCGGGTCGAGGGAGAGCCGGGCCAGCCGGAGCCGGATCTTCGGGAAGCGCGACGGCATGGCGGCACTATCCCATCGGCGGTCACAGCTTCCTTCACGGCATCCTGAGGCGCTGCCCGGTGCGCTCGGCGATTCCGGGATCGACGTAGGCGTTCGTGGTACGCATCTGCTCATCGGCGATCGCGTAGTCCGACCAGTCGATCGTGCCGGTCCAGCGCTGGGCAAAGTCGAGGACCGAGATCAACGTCTGGCCTTGTCCGGCGCCGTTGCTGACACCGTTGAGTCCAGCCAGATAGTCGTTGCGGTAGCTCGTCGGAATCACGATTCGTACCTGGCCCGCGCTTGACAGCTCGGCGTTGGCGAGCATCCGCGCTACGCGCCCGTTGCCATCGTCGAACGGGTGCACCTCGGTCAGCAGCAGCATGACCGCGACCGCCCTCTGGAACGGATCATTGACGCCGGAAAGAAGTTCGAAGCCACGCAGGAGAGTTCCTTCGACCATGTCCGGTGCAACGAATGCGTAGCCGCCCGCGTAGTTGGGGCGCGACTTGAACATTCCGGGCTGCTTTTCGGGACGTGCCGCCATGAGCAGCGCGTGCTGCTCTCGCAACTGGTCAACGAGGTCCTGTCCGGTGCTGGGCACGCGCGACGCAGCATCGGGATCAGACACGATTCGATAGGTGGCGGCCACGTCGTGGGCGTCCTGCGGCCGGTCGTAGAACTCAACACCGTCGATGGCGATCTGACGTGCCTCTTCGACGCCGAACTCCGTGCCTTCGATGAAGTTGGAGAAGTACGCCTCGAAGAAGGGCTCCCATTGCCATCGCTCCGAGCTCCCGAGCGCTGGCCGCGGAGCAGGTGGCGTGCGGTGAAGAGTGCCGAGCAAGCCGGTGAGCAGGTCGAGCCGCTGCTGATCGAACGGCTGACCAGCAACGCGAGCGGCGAACCTCACCGAGGCCGGGTTGTCGTCCATGTCTGTGCCGACCATGGCAGCAAGACGCTGACGCACTTTCTCGACAGCTTGTTGCGGGAATGACCCAGCAATGACCTCTAGGCTGCGCAAGGTCTCCAGAACCTTCCCTGCGCCGCCGCCGCGCGCCAGTTCTTCGATCCTGTCCTCGATCGCCGCGATTCCCGCGACGCGCGGGCGAGTTCCGGGCCGACCTCTACCCGGCACGTTCTCGACAAGCTGTCGAGCGGGGCCGGACACGAACAGGCCGTGCGGCAATGGCATGTCGCCCGGTAGTGGGCCGGGACCAACTCGCGGCGCAACGGTCACCCCTGGCAATGTCAAGTCACCAACCCGTCGCGGCTCCGGATGGCAGATGAACAGAAATCCGTCCACTACCTGGCCGCCCGCCAGCGCTGACCGGTCAGAGATCACGGCGTCCGCCCAGACGTTCGACACGATCTGATGCAGGTGGTGGCGAACAAGACGCCCGAGAGGCAACGACGCGCCCACCACGTAGGTGCTGGGCGCGAGCTGGATGGCCCTGCCGGCTCTCGCCTGCCTCGACAGGCGGGCGCGCTCGGTGCTCGTCCTCGCGATCTCGAGCCGTCCCGCCGGGTGGTTCACCTGGGCTGCAGCAGTCATGGCGTGAAATGTGCTTTCCTGGGCATTCGATGCAGCAATCTTCGGGGAAAATCTCAAAATACTGCATCAATAGTAGGCGATAATGTTGAGATTGCAGCGATCGAGGCCAAAACCCGCTGTCACGCAGCGAACATGCCCCGAAAAGCCGTGGGCGAACGAACGTCCTAGCCTTCTCAACCTTTGCCGCCTCATCGACGTAACACTGTTGACGAGGGGGCTCGATGCGACAAAGCGAGTTCGACGAGTTCGTCGACGGCGAGCTGCCACGACTGCTCGGCTACGCCCGTGCGCTGACCGGCTCCGACCACGACGCCTGGGATCTCACGCAGGACGCGCTGATCCGCGTTTCCCGTCGCTGGCGTCGGATTCGCCGGGACGGCAATCCGGGCGCCTACGTCCGGGTCACGATCGCGCGCCTCAACATCGACCGCCACCGGCGCACCCGGCGCGAGGTGCTGGTCCCGGACGTGCCGGACGTGACCGACCGCTCGGCGCCGTACGACGGGCTCGACCCTTGGTTGCGCGACGGACTGCTCGCGTTGACACCACGGCAACGGACAGCGGTGGTCCTCCGGTATGTCGATGACCTCGACCTCGCGGGGATCGCTGAGGTCATGAAGTGCTCGACCGGCACCGTCAAGAGCCACCTGTCGCGCGGTCTCGACCGCCTGCGTGAACACATCCCCGAGGAGGACCGCCATGGATAGCGAGCTCCGCGACGCGCTCAGCCGTGCGTCCGCGCCGGTCGAGGTCGGCCCCGCCGAGCGACACCGGATCCGCGACGCAGTCCACGCCGACCGCCGCCGCCGTACGCTCCTCGTGGTTGCGGGGACCGTGGGCGCCGTCGTCGCAACGGCTGCCGGCGTCGGCCTCCTCGCCTCTCGCTCTGACGACCCGGCCGACGTCACGGACCGCGGCGACAGCGTGCCCACGGGTGCCTGGGAGCAGGTCGCGCCCGGCCCACTGTCGCCACGCGACCACTCCGTCGCGGCCTGGACCGGCAGCGAGGTGATCGTCGTCGGAGGCGTCTCCGGGCGACCGTGCCCGCCCGACGCCGAGTGCATGGGGCCGTCGAACTATCGCACCGAGGCGGCGGCCTACGACCCCGGGACAGACACCTGGCGCGAGCTGGCGCCGGCGCCGGAGGCGGTCCCCAACGGGCACGCGCTCTGGTGGGACGACCGGCTGCTCGTGGTCCACCAGAGGTTGACGCTGGCCTACGACCCGGCGACCGACGCCTGGGAGCGCATGTCCGACCTGGACGACGTGGAGGCGTGGAGCGGCTTGATCGCGACCGACGACGGGCCGGTGCTCTTCGCCTATCAGCAGCTCCCGGGCAGCGGACAGAAGGTGGACTGGCGGCTCGACCCGGCGACCGGGGAGTGGTCGCCCCTCCCGCGCGATCCGTTCCCCGGCGAGTCCTACGACCGGACCATGGCCTGGTACGACGGCCGACTGTGGCTCCTGTCCATGCCCTTCGCGAGTCACATGGAAGCCAGCGACGGGTCCTCCTCGCGGATCGCCGTGCTCGACGGCGACACCTGGACCGTCGTCGATGAGGAGACGCCTGACGTCTCCTACGAGCAGCGGCTGGTCCGGCAGGGCGATCTGCTGGTCGTCCCGTCCGGCGCCTACGGCCAGGGGTTCGACAGCCGCGTCTTCGACCCCAGCAGCGGTGAGTGGAGCGACCTGCCAGATCCGGAAGCATCCGAGGACAGCTGCCCGCTCGGCGACGCGGAGGTCGGGCCGGCCTGGATCGCCTCCGCGACCAACTTGTTCTCCGCGAGCCCGGCCGACGCGCTCGCCGTACCCCCGTGCCCGGAGGTGGCCCGACCCGCCCTCGCGGTGTGGGCCGGGGACCGGCTGTTCATCTGGGGCGGCCCCGACCACGACTACCGCAGGCACATCGCCGACGGCTGGGTCTGGACGCCACCGGCGCCGGACTGAGCCTCAGATGTCGGACTGGACTCCGGCCAGCAGCTGGCGTGCGGCGACGATCCGCTGGACCTGGTTGGTGCCCTCGTAGATCTGGGTGATCTTGGCGTCGCGCATCATCCGCTCGACGGGGTAGTCGCGGGTGTAGCCGTAGCCGCCGAGCACCTGGACCGCGTCGGTGGTGACCTGCATCGCGACGTCGGAGGCGAAGCACTTGGCCGAGGCGCCGAAGAACGTCAGGTCCTTGTCACCGCGCTCGGAGCGGCCGGCGGCGGCGTAGGTCAGCTGGCGCGCGGCCTCGACCTTCATGCCCATGTCGGCCAGCAGGAACTGCAGGCCCTGGTTGTCGGCGATCGGCCGGCCGAACTGCTCGCGCTCCTTGGCATAGCCGAGCGCGTAGTCGAGGGCACCCTGGGCGACGCCGACGGCCTGGGCCGCGATGGTGATGCGGGTGTGGTCCAGGGTCTTCATCGCGATCTCGAAGCCCTGGCCCTCCTCGCCGATGATCCGGTCACCCGGGATCCGGACGTTGTCGAGGTAGACCTCGCAGGTCGGAGAACCCTTGATCCCGAGCTTCTTCTCCGGTGCGCCGAAGGAGACGCCCTCGTCGGACTTCTCCACGACGAACGCCGAGATCCCCTTCGTGCGAGCGTCGGGGTCGGTCGTGGCGAGCACCGTGTAGTACTCCGAGACGCCCGCGTTCGTGATCCACCGCTTCACGCCGTTGAGCACCCAGTCGTCACCGTCGCGCACCGCACGGGTCTTCTGGTTCGCGGCATCCGAGCCTGCGTCCGGCTCGGAGAGGGCGTAGGAGAAGCCGCCCTCGCCGCGAGCCAGCTTCCCGAGGTACTTCGCCTTGAGATCCTCCGACCCGCCGATCTGCACCGGCAGCGAGCCCAGCTTGTTGACCGCCGGGATCAGCGACGCCGACATGCACGCCCGGGCGATCTCCTCGATCACGATCACCGTGGCCAGGGCATCGGCCCCGGCGCCGCCGTACTCCTCCGGCACGTGGGGCGCGTGGAAGTCCGCGGCCAGCAGCGCGTCCGCAGCCTCCTGCGGGTAGCGGGCCTGCTCATCGACCTCGGTGGCGTACGGCGCGACCTTGCTGTCGCAGATCGCCCGCACCGCCTCACGGATCGCCTGGTGCTCCTCGGAGAGGCCGTAGTACGCGAAGTCAGGGTTGCTCACCCCGAGATAGTAGGAAGTCCTAGGGAATTCCGACGACTCGGGGTCAGCAGGTCAGGCGGGGCTTGTGAGCGACCTCACGCGAGGCGACGCTCGCGGTGGAACCACCGCTGGGACGGGCAGACGTCCATCACCATGGGCACGCCGGCCTCGGTGGTCCGGCGGAACGCGTCCTCGTCGACGACGCCCAGCTGGAACCACACACCCTTGGCCCCGATCCCGACCGCCTGGTCGGCGAACTCGCCGGCAGCCTCCGACCGCCGGAACACGTCGACGACGTCGATCGGGAACGGCACGTCGGCGAGGGTCGGGTAGACGAGCTCGCCGAGCACGGTGAGGGTGCCGTCGGCACTCGGGTGGATCGGCACGATCCGCTTGCCGCGCTCCTGGAGCTCCTGCGCGATGGAGTACGCCGTCCGCCACGGGTTGTTGCCGAGGCCGACGACCGCCCAGGTCTCGCCCTCGTCGAGCATCCG
Source organism: uncultured Actinomycetota bacterium (assembly GCA_963846535.1). Classification (GTDB taxonomy): domain Bacteria; phylum Actinomycetota; class Actinomycetes; order Propionibacteriales; family Nocardioidaceae; genus Nocardioides. The sequence goes on along the minus strand of CAWJWK010000007.1, from coordinate 513,528 downwards.
GTCGATCACGGCGCGGTCCAACCAAGGTTTGCTCATGAAGGGTCAATACCCAGAGGGCAGCGATTCTTCCCACTTCGGTGGTCGAACAGCCCGAGCCCCTGGGCGACTGCGAATCGAGACGCCGACTACTCGATCACGGGCGGCAGGGTGGCGCCGCGCACCGCGGCGCCCTTCTCCTGGGCGGCCGACTTGAGGTCGGCCTGGAACGCGGCCATCCGCTCCTGGAGGGTGGGATCGCAGGCCCCGAGGATGCGGACGGCCAGCAGGCCGGCGTTGCGGGCGCCGCCCACCGCGACGGCGGCGACCGGCACGCCCGCCGGCATCTGCACGATCGAGAGCAGGGAGTCCATCCCGTCGAGGTACTTGAGCGGCACGGGGACGCCGATCACGGGCAGCGGCGTCACCGACGCGAGCATGCCGGGCAGGTGGGCCGCTCCCCCGGCGCCGGCGATGATGACCTCCAGCCCCCGAGCGGCGGCGGTCTTGCCGTAGTCGAGCATCTCCTCGGGCATCCGGTGCGCGGAGACCACGTCGGCCTCGTAGGTGATGCCGAACTCCACCAGCGCCTCGGCAGCCGCCTGCATCACCGGCCAGTCCGAGTCGGACCCCATCACAATCCCGACGCGTGCCATCTCACTCACTCTCATCACCGAGGTCGCCGCGAAACCATGCTGCCGCATGGCGGGCCCGTTCGAGCACGTCGTCCAGGTCGTCGCCGTACGCGTTGACGTGGCCGACCTTGCGGCCCGGCCGCAGCTCCTTGCCGTAGAGGTGCACCCGGAGCCGCGGATCGCGCGCGAGCGCGTGGGGATAGCCGTCGTACAGGTGGCCGACGTCGGGGCGCGGCGAGCCGAGGATGTTGACCATCACCGTCCACCGGGCGCGAGAGGCCGGGGAGCCGAGCGGGAGGTCCAGGACCGCGCGCAGGTGGTTCTCGAATTGGGAGGTGACGGCGCCGTCCTGCGACCAGTGCCCGGTGTTGTGCGGCCGCATCGCGAGCTCGTTGACAAGAATCACCGGCCGGCCGTCCTTGTCGACCGCCTCGAACAGCTCGACGGCGAGGATCCCGGTCACCCCGAGCTCGCCGGCGATGCGGAGCGCGAGCTGCTGCGCCTCCCCCGCCAGGGCGGGGTCGAGGTCGGGCGCGGGCGCGATCACCTCGTGGCAGATCCCGTCGAGCTGGGTGCTGGCGACGACGGGGTACGCCGCCGCCTGGCCGCTCGGGGCGCGGGCGACCAGCGCGGCCAGCTCGCGCCGGAAGTCCACCAGCTCCTCGGCCAGCAGCCTGACGCCGCTGCGCTCCGCCGCGGCCAGCGGCTCGGCGATGTCGTCGGGAGCACGGACCACCCAGACGCCCTTGCCGTCGTAGCCGCCGCGGCTGACCTTGACGACACAAGGGAGCCCGAAGTCGATGATCTCCGCTGCCGAGGACACGGCCGTCCATCGCGGCTGCGGGGCTCCGAGCCGCGCCATGGCTTCACGCATCACGATCTTGTCCTGGGCGTGCACCAGCGCCTCCGGGCCGGGCCGGCAGGCGACGCCCGCGGCCTCGAGCGCGTGCAGGTGCTCGGTCGGCACGTGCTCGTGGTCGAAGGTGACCACGGCACAGCCGTCGGTGACCCGCTGCAGGGTGGCGAGGTCGCGGTAGTCGCCGACCAGCTGGTCGGGGATCACCTGAGCCGCCGCGACACCGTCGGCCTCCGCCAGCAGCCGCAGCGGGACACCGAGCGCGATCGCCGGTTGGGCCATCATCCGGGCCAGCTGGCCGCCGCCGATCACGGCGACGCGAGGGGCGGAGTCGGACACGCCCGCACCCTACAGAGCGAGCGGCGGGCCCTCTGCCTTGACGGCGGCGATGGTCTCGAACCGGAGGCCCTGGCCGCGCACGGTCGTGATCAGCGTCGGGTGCCGGGTGTCGTCGCCGAGCTTGCGGCGGACCCAGCCGAGATGGACGTCGATCGTCTTGGACGAGGTCCAGAAAGTGGCGTTCCAGACGTCCCGCATCAGCTCGTCGCGGGTGACGACCGAGCCGGCTCTAGCGATCAGCGCGTGGACGAGATCGAACTCTTTGCGGGACAACCGGACCTCCCGGTCTCCCCGCCACGCGCGACGACTCGCCGGGTCGAGCCGCACGTCCTGCACCTCGAACACACGCTCAACGTAGGAATCAGCGCCCCTCCCCGGTGGCCGATCCCGACAAATTTTGCAATTGGTCTTTGGATTTCGCACCGGATCGGATCCCGATTCGGGGGTAATGCGTCAGATTCGTCGCGCCGCCAGCGGCTCGATCACCCCGAATCCGCGCATCGGCCGCGGCGGCAGCGGCCGGCTCTCGACCTGGTCGGCGGGCAGCAGGTCGGCGGTGGCGTGGTCGACGATCACCCGGTTGCGGCGGGCCACCTGGGTGAGGCGGGCGGCGAGGTTGACGGGTGGTCCGTAGACGTCGCCGAGCCGCATCACGACGGAGCCGGTGGCCAGCCCGAGCCGGACGTCGGGCATCCGCTTGTCGCGCCCGACCACCTTGATGATCCCCTCGGCCGTCGCGAACGCGCTGACGGCGTTCTCGTTCACGAACAGCACCGCGTCGCCCAGGCTCTTGATCAGCCGGCCGCCGTTGACGGCGATGACGTCGCCGCACCGGGCCTCGAACACCTCGACCAGGTCGCCGATCTTCTCCCGGGTCAGCTCGTTGGAGAGCGCGGTGAAGCTCACGATGTCGGCGAAGCCGACGGTGAGGTCGGTGGTGTGGGGATCGGCCGCGAGCGCGCGCATCGACTCGAGCCGCGCGATCGCGGCCGACAGGTGGCTGCGCCACGCGTAGAGCAGCACCGACTCGAAGCGCTCGCCGTACTCGTCGAGCGCCCACCGGGTCGCCTCGGTCGGGGACCCGCCCGGACCGACGGACTCGGAGTACACCTCCTCGATGCGCTGGATGAGCGCCCCGACCTCCCAGTCGGCGAGCCTGGCCATGCTCAGCCCGGCGCCGCGGACCACGTTGAGGGCGAGGTCGAAGTCGAGGAGTCCGTCGGCGATCATCTCGGCGAGGGCCGAGATCGCGGCCACGTCACCCTCGTTGTAGGCCCGCTCGTCACCGCGTTCGGGGAATCCGAGGGTGCGCCACAGACGACGGGCCTGACGCTCCGACAGACCGGCCCGGGCCGCCACGTCGGCCGCGGTGAGGGTCAGCTCCGGCCCGAAGAGCGGCTGCTCGACCCCACGGCCGCCAGGGTGCTCGAGGTCAGACACCTTCGTCGGCACGTCGCGGTGCGTTGCCGCCGTGGATCGCGTGCAGGAGCTCGTTGATCTGGCGCTGGGTCGCCTCGACGTGCGGGATGTCGTTGAGCCGCACCTCGCCGAATGTCGAGGCGTCGGAGATGACCAGGGAGCCGCACCCGAACGGCCGGTCGATCAGGTTGATCTCCATCTGGACGTCGCTGATCCGGGCCAGCGGGATGTCGTGACCGCGGCGGGTGATGATGCCGCGGCGGGTGATCAGTCGGCGGTCGGTCACGCCGTGCACGGTGGTGAGCCAGTCGAAGAACGGCCGCACCGTGAACCACAGGATCCCGAGCGCGCACAGCACCCACACGATGCGGGCGCCCCACTTCGCACCGTCGCCGTCACCCAGCACCAGCTGCGCCGCGACACCGATGGCCAGGAAGACCACCAGCGCGAGGATCGGGACGAAGAGCGCCTTGGGGTGCTGCCGGCAGGAGATGATCAGCTTCTCGTCCGGGTTGAGCAGCTTTGGTGAGATGGCCACGCGAGGATCATCGCACCGCGGCGGCTATTCGGGAACGACATGCACGACGTCGCCCGCACCGACCTTCTCGACGCCGTCGGCCGTCTCGATGACCAGCCGGCCGTCGAGATCGACGTCCACGGCACGGCCGGTGAGCGACGAGCCACCGGGCAGGTCGACGCGCACGTCCTGCCCGACCGTGGCGCACTGGGCGACGTACGACGACGCGAGTCGCGCGGCCGCCTCGGAGCCGCCGACCTGCCACGCGTCGTAGCCCTCCCGCACAGCGGCAACGACCCCGAGCAGCACGCCCTCGCGGGTGGGCGTGAGGTCGGCGTGGGCGACGGCGAGCGAGGTCGCCGTGGGCACCGGGAGCTCGTCGGCCTGCGTCGACACGTTGATGCCGACCCCGACGATCGCGGCCGGGCCGGTCTCGGTGTCGATCCGCTCGACGAGGATGCCGGCGACCTTGCGGCCATCGATGAGCACGTCGTTGGGCCACTTCACCCGCGCCTCGTAGCCGAACGAGGTGATCGCCTTGGCGACCGTGTGACCGGTCAGCAGCGGCAGCCACGGCCATGCGGTGGCCGGGACCGTAGGCCGGAGGAGCAGGGAGAACGTGATCGCCGCACCCGGTGGGGTCTCCCAGGTCCGGTCGAGGCGACCGCGGCCGGCAGTCTGGTGGTCGGCGACGACGAGCAGGCCGTCGGGTGCGCCGCCGCGGGCGCGGTCGGCCGCGACCTGGTTGGTGGACCCGCTCTCGCTGAGCAGCTCGAGCGTCAGGTCTGGAGTGAGAGCGAGCTCGGTGCCGATCACGTGCGCGTCGAGGGGTGGGCGCTGGTCCGAGTCTCCGATCACGGCCACTACCCTTCCCTACAACTCCAAGGAGGCCAAGAACCGTGACTGCCGAAGCCACCAGCACCCCTGAGCTGCCCGACATCCACACCACGGCCGGGAAGCTCGCCGACCTCGAGAAGCGGCTCGACGAGGCGGTCCACGCCGCGTCCGAGAAGGCGGTGGAGACGCAGCACGCGAAGGGTCGGCAGACGGCGCGCGAGCGGATCGAGATGCTGTTCGACGAGGGCTCCTTCGTCGAGCTCGACGAGCTGGCCCGGCACCGGTCGGTCGCGTTCGGGTTGGAGAAGAACCGGCCCTACGGCGACGGCGTCATCACCGGCTACGGCACCATCGACGGCCGCCAGGTCTGCGTGTTCAGCCAGGACTTCACGATCTTCGGCGGCTCGCTGGGCGAGGTCTACGGCGAGAAGATCACCAAGGTGATGGACCTGGCCATCAAGACCGGTTGCCCGATCGTCGGCATCAACGAGGGCGCCGGGGCGCGGATCCAGGAGGGCGTGGTCTCCCTGGGCCTGTACGGCGAGATCTTCCGCCGCAACGTGCACGCGTCGGGCGTGATCCCGCAGATCAGCCTGATCATGGGCAACTGCGCCGGGGGGCACGTCTACTCCCCCGCGGTCACCGACTTCACGGTGATGGTCGACAAGACCTCCGCGATGTTCATCACCGGCCCCGACGTGATCAAGACCGTCACCGGCGAGGACGTCTCGATGGAGGAGCTCGGCGGCGCCCGGACCCACAACACCAAGTCGGGCAACGCCCACTACATGGGCACCGACGAGGAGGACGCGATCGAGTACGTCAAGGCGCTCATCAGCTACCTCCCGCAGAACAACATGGACGAGGCGCCGTCGTACGACGAGGTGGCCGACCTGGCGTTCTCCGACGAGGACCTGGCTCTGGATGCGCTCATCCCGGACAGTCCCAACCAGCCCTACGACATGCACGACGTCATCACCACGGTGCTCGACGACGACGAGTTCCTCGAGGTGCAGCCGCTGTTCGCGCCCAACATGATCGTCGGGTTCGGCCGGGTCGAGGGTCGTTCGGTCGGCGTCGTCGCCAACCAGCCGATGCAGTTCGCCGGGACCCTCGACATCGACGCCTCGGAGAAGGCCGCCCGATTCGTGCGGTTCTGCGACGCGTTCAACCTCCCCGTGCTGACCTTCGTCGACGTGCCGGGCTTCCTGCCGGGCGTCGACCAGGAGCACCTCGGGATCATCCGCCGCGGCGCGAAGCTGATCTACGCCTACGCCGAGGCCACCGTCCCGCTGGTCACGATCATCACGCGCAAGGCCTACGGCGGCGCCTATGACGTGATGGGCTCCAAGCACCTCGGCGCCGACCTCAACCTGTCCTGGCCCACCGGCCAGATCGCGGTCATGGGCGCGCAGGGCGCGGCCAACATCGTGCACCGCAAGACACTGGCGGCCGTCGAGGCCGAGGGGGGCGACGTCGAGGCCCGCCGGGCGGAACTCATCGACGAGTACGAGACCACGCTCGCGAACCCCTACATCGCCGCCGAGCGGGGCTACGTCGACGCTGTGATCATGCCGCACGAGACCCGGGTCGAGATCGTTCGCGCGCTGCGGCTCCTGAAGACGAAGCGGGAGACGCTTCCGCCCAAGAAGCACGGGAACATCCCGCTGTGAGCGACGAAGCGAAGACCGAGCAGCAGCAGCCGCAGCAGCCGCTGCTCAAGGTCATCACCCCCGACGCCACTCCCGAGGAGGTCGCGGCCGTCGTCGCGGTCTACGCGGCGATGGGCGGGAACGGGGCAGTACCGGAGAAGCCCCGTTCGGAATGGGCTGCCCCGGCGCGCCGGATGCGGACCACGCTGCCGCACGGTCCGGGCGCCTGGCAGGCGAGCGCGCTCGGCCGCTGACGACTCAGCCCGGAGGCGGGATGCAGATCCTGCGCACGCCTTGATGGCTCAGCCACGGGTGGACGGGTGGCTGGTAGAGCGAGAGACAGTTGTCGCGGGTGAGCTGCCAGCGATGATCGCGGTCGACGCCGGGGCGGCTACCGCCGTGCTGTTGCCACTATCCGGGTGGTCGACCACCGGGATAGTGGCCACACCACCGAGGTAGTTCTCGGAGGAGGGCACTACCTCGCCGCTCTGGTTCCTACCTCGGCGCTGTCGACTCGGTTTTGGCCACCGCGGGTGTGGGCGGCCGCCGAGACCGACCCCAGGACCATCCACGGAAGGGTCAGGAGAGCCAGAAATGCGCCGAGTCGGCTCTTGATCACAAGAGCCGACTCGGCGGGCTGAGCGGGTCGGATCAGGCGAAGAACGCCCTCAGGTCGGACACCACGTCCTCGGGGACCTCCATCGCGGCGAAGTGACCGCCGCGGGGGAACTCCGACCAGTGGTCGATGTTGGCGTTGTCGCGCTCGGCGAGGGACCGGATGGTCTGGAAGTCGTCCTTGAAGACGGCAACGCCGATGCGTCCCTGGCTGACGACCGGCTCGGCACCGGAGTGCGCCTCCGCGTAGTGGTAGCGCGCGGCCGATCCGTAGGTGTTGGTCAGCCAGTAGAGCGTCGCTTGGGCGATCACCTGCTCCGGACGCACCAGGCTGGTGCCGTTGCCGAAGTTCTCGAACAGCTCGCTGTAGGCGAGCACCGCGACCGGTGAGTCCGCGAGCCCGGCGGCCACGGTCTGCGGCCGGGTGCCGTTCATCGAGTTGTAGCCGCCGACCGACTGGAACCACTGCATGTGCTCGAGCGCGGCGTACTCCTTCGGGCCGAAGCTCTCGAACTCGCTCGGGTCCCCGGACGGGAAGGAGAACAGGTGCAGCACGTGCGCGCCGAGGAAGCCGTCCGGGTTGAGGATCGCGAGCTCGCGGCTGACCATCGCGCCGCCGTCGCTGCCGTGGATGCCGTACGACGAGTAGCCGAGCCGGCGCATCAGCTCGTCGTACGCCGTCGCGACCCGGGCCATCGTCCAGCCGGTGTCGACGACCGGGGTGGACCAGCCGAAGCCCGGCATGGACGGTACGACCACGTGGAAGGCGTCGGCGGCAGTGCCGCCGTGCGCCTCGGGGTTGACCAGCGGGTCGATCATGTCGATGAAGTCGAGGAGCGAGCCCGGGTAGGTGTGGGCGAGCAGCAGCGGGGTGGCGTCCTCGACCTCAGACCGGACGTGCAGGAAGTGGATCCGCTGGCCGTCGACCTCGGTGACGAACCCGGGGTGCGCGTTGATCCGGGCCTCGACCTCGCGCCACTCGAAGCTCTTCCACTGGCCGACCATGTCGCGCAGGTAGGACTCCGGCGTGCCGTACTCCCACGAGTCGCCAGGCACGGCCGGCGCGAACCGGGTCCGCTCGAGCCGCTCGCGCAGGTCGTCGAGGTCGGACTGGGGGACGTTGACGGCGAAGGGGGTGATCTGCTCGGTCATGGGTTTGTCCTTTCGGTTCGTTCCCTGGTTGGTGAGTACGACGTTATGGCCTATTCAGGAACAGTTTCTTCCTGATATAACGGCGTCATGAAACCTACGTCCGGACGGCTCCTGGAGTTGCTTGGACTGATGCAGGCGCGTGTCGACTGGACCGGCCCCGAGCTCGCCACCCGGCTCGGCGTCACCGACCGGACCGTGCGCAACGACATCGCCCGGCTCCGCGAGCTCGGCTATCCGGTCGACGCGACCCGCGGCCGCGACGGCCACTACCGGCTCGGCATCGGCGCCAAGCTGCCCCCGCTGCTGCTCGACGACGAGGAGGCGGTCGCCGTCGCCGTCGGCCTGCGCACCGTGACCGGCGTCGCCGGCTTCGAGGAGAGCGGCGGCAGAGCCCTGGCCAAGCTCGAGCACGTGCTCCCCGACCGGCTGCGCCGCCAGCTCGTCGCGCTCCGGGACGCAACCAGCGCCGGCCCCGTCAACACCGACTCCAACGTGGAGGACCCGGAGGTGGAGCCGGCCGTCCTCACCGGAATCGCGGCTGCGATCCGCGACCACCGCGGTCTGCGGGCGTTCTACCGCGACGACGAACGGATCGAGATCGAGCCCTACCGGCTGGTGGCCTGGCAGCGGCGGTGGTACGTCGTGGGCCGCGACCCGGAGACGACGGCCTGGGCGCCGTACCGCGTCGACTGGCTGACCCTCCGCACCCCTGGAGGCCGGGGCTTCACGCCGGTCGAGTTCCCGGGCGACCTGACCGAGTTCGTCGTCCGCGAGGTCGCCCGCACCGGCTGGGCAGTGCACGCCCGGATCGTCATCGACGCGCCGGCCGCGGAGGTCCTCGACCGGATCAACCCGGCGGTCGGCACCGTCGAGCCGCTCCCCGATGGTCGCAGCGTCCTCGTGACCGGTGGTGACAGCCTCGAGGTCGTCGCGGTCTGGATCGGCATGCTCGGCATCGACTTCGTCGTCGAGTCGCCGGCCGCGCTGGTCGACCACCTGCGGGTGCTGGCCGACCGCTACGCCGCGGCGGTGGCCGGATCGGCGGATTGATCCGACCTGGGTCGGATGCCAGTTCCTTCCAGGACGGGCAGGATCGGGACATGAACCGACTGATCGCGATCGGAGCCGCGTCGTACGCCGGGCTCGGGCTCGTCTCCTTCCTCAAGCCCGGCGCTGTGCCGGCCGTCATCGGCAGCACCGCGCCGAACGCCGACTCCCGCACCGAGATCCGCGCGGTGTACGGCGGGCTGCCGCTCGGCTTCGCGGCCAGCCTGGTGGCCGCCCCGTCCTCGGCGACCGCGGTCGGCGTGGCGACGGCCGGGATGGCGGTCGGCCGCGCCGCGTCGGCGGTCTTCGAGGGCCCGCCGAGCCCGAAGATGGTCGGCTTCATCGTGCTCGAGACGGTCCTCGCAGGAGCGCTGCTGCTCGGCGCGCGCCAGCGCCAGCGCTAGGCGGGCGGCACCGGCAGGCGATTCTCCGGTGCGCGTTGTCCACGACCGGACATAGGGTCGCGGCATGACCCGACCCGTGGATGCCCGGACCGACCAGTACGTCGAGGACGTTGTCGCGCTCGACCCCATCACTGCCACGTTCGCCGGCATCCCCGGCCACGAGGATCGGCTCCCCGATCTCTCCCCTGCGGGCTACGACGCGCGCGACGAGCTGCAGCGCGGGTCGCTGGCCGACGTCACGGCCATCGAGCCCACCGACGAGCGCGAGCAGGTTGCCAAGGAGGCGTTCCTGGAGCGGGTCGGGCTCGAGGTCGAGAAGATCGATGCCGGCTACGACCGGTCGGCGTTCTCCGTGATCAGCAGTGGGGTCCATGCGGTCCGCGAGGTCTTCGACCTGATGGCGACCGACACCGACGAGGACTGGCAGACCATCGGCGACCGGCTCGCCGCCGTCCCGGAGGCGGTCGCCGGATATCGCGAGACGCTCGAGGCCGAGGCCGCTGCCGGACGGGTGTCCGCGCGTCGGCAGTACGTCGAGGTCGCGAGCCAGATCCGCGGCTGGACCGGCCAGGAGGGCGCGGCCGGTGACTACTTCGGCAACCTGGTCGCTGACGCCCCCGACGGGCTGCGCGACCGGCTTGCGGAGGTCGCGGCGTCGGCTTCGTCGTCGTACGCCGAGTTCGGGCGGTTCGTCGAGACCGACCTGGCGCCGCAGGGCCGCGACGTCGACGGAGTGGGGCGCGACCGCTACGCGCTGGAGTCCCGCTACTTCCTGGGAGCGACGGTCGATCTCGAGGAGACCTACCACTGGGGTTGGGAGGAGCTCAAGCGCATCGAGGACGACATGGCCGCGACGGCGGGGCGGATCGTCACCGGAGGCTCGATCGACGACGCAGTGAAGGCGCTCAACCTCGACCCCGCGCGCGACTGCGGCAGCCGCGAGGCGTTCGAGGCGTGGATGCAGGAGGAGGCCGACACGATCCTCGCCAGCTTCGACGGCGTGCACTTCGACATCGCCGAGCCGATCCGCACCATCGCCTGCAAGGTGGCGCCGATCAACGACGGCGGTGCTTGGTACACGCCGCCCTCGGAGGACTTCTCCCGTCCGGGCACGATGTGGTTCTCCTTCACCGACGACCAGGAGCTCTACTCGAAGTGGCGGGAGACGACGACCGTCTTCCACGAGGGGGTGCCCGGCCACCACCTCCAGTGCGCCCAGGTCGTGCACCAGGCCGAGCTGCTCAACCGTTGGCAACGGCTGTTGTGCTGGATCAGCGGTCACGGCGAGGGCTGGGCGCTCTACTCCGAGCGGCTGATGGACGAGCTCGGCTACTTCGACGACCCCGGCGACCGGCTCGGCTTCCTCGACATGCAGGGGTTCCGGGCGGCACGGGTGATCGTCGATATCGGTGTCCACCTCGGGTTGACCATCCCGGCCGACAACCCGTTCGGCTGGCGGCCGGGCGAGGTCTGGGACGGCGAGAAGGTCTTCGAGTTCATGCGCGGACACTCGCGGATGGAGGACGGCCAGATCGCGTTCGAGGTCAACCGCTACCTCGGCTGGCCGGGCCAGGCTCCGTCGTACAAGATCGGCGAGCGGATCTGGCTGGAGGCGCGCGACGAGGTGCGCGAGCGCAAGGGAGCGGCGTTCGACCTGAAGGAGTTCCACACCGCCTCGCTCAACCTCGGCTCGATCGGGCTCGACCCGTTGAAGGCAGCGCTCGGCCGCCTGTGATCCGGCTCGACCGCGAGCAGGCGCGCCGGATCGCGGTCCGGGCGCAACTGCTCGACGCCTATCGGCCCGAGTCGCTCGTCGCAGTGGTTGATCAGCTGATGGTGCTGCAGATCGATCCGACGTCGGCGATCGTGCCCAACGTCGACCTCGTCTCCTGGTCCCGCCTGGGCGACGGCTACGCACCGTCCGACCTCCGGTTCGCCCTCGAGGAAGAGCGCTCATTGGTGGAGCACGGGTCCTACGTCCGTCCGATGGACGACGTCGTGCTCGCTCTCGCCACCGTTCGCGACTGGGGGCGCTACGGACGCGCGGTCGAGTGGATGGCCGCGAACGCCGGCTTCAAGGCCGACGTCCTTGCCCAGCTCGCGGCGGAGGGACCGGTGACCGCGGCGGAGGTTCCCGACACTGCGACCGCACCTTGGGAGTCGACGGGCTGGACCAACGACAAGAACGTCGTGCTCATGCTCGAGTTCCTGATGATGCACGGCGACGTTGCGATCGCCGGTCGCCGCGGCAAGCTCCGGCTGTGGGACCTCGCCGAGCGGGTCTACCCGGCCGACCTCGAGCTCCCTTCGTACGACGCGGCGCGGGCCGAGCTGATCTCGCGCCGGCTGGCCTCCCTCGGGATCGCCCGGGCCAAGCCGGCCGCTCAGTTCTCCGAGATCGTCGAGATCGGTGACGTCGGCATCGCGGTAGAGGTCGAGGGTTCTCCCGGGCGGTGGCGGGTCGATCCCGACGCGCTGGCCGCCCTCGACGAGGAGTTCGACGGCCGGACCGCGTTCCTGTCGCCGTTCGACCGGCTGGTCTACGACCGCGACCGGGCGCTCGACCTGTTCGACTTCGAGTACGTCCTGGAGATGTACAAGCCCGCAGCCAAGCGGCGCTGGGGCTACTTCGCGCTGCCGATCCTGCACGGCGACCGGCTGGTCGGGAAGCTCGACGCCAAGGTCGACCGCAAGGCGGGCGTGCTGCGGGTGTTCACCGTGCACGAGGACTTCCCTTGGGAGCCCGGGATCGGCGACGCCGTCGACGCCGAGATCGAAGCCCTGGCGGCGTGGCTCGGGGTCGAGGTCGTGCGCAACTAAGGTTCCCAGGTGCCGTCCTTCGTGCTCGCCTCCGCCTCCCCCGCCCGGCTCACCACACTTCGCAACGCCGGCCTCGACCCGACCGTGATCGTGTCGGGCGTCGACGAGTCACAGGCAGACGGGCTGCCGCCGTTCGAGATGGCGCTCCAGCTGGCCGAGCTGAAGTGCGCCGCCGTCGCCGACCGCGACGAGGCACCGGAGGGCGCGCTCGTGCTCGGCTGCGACTCCGTGCTCGAGCTCGACGGCCAGGCACTCGGGAAGCCGGCCGACACGGCGGACGCCGTACGACGCTGGCAGGCGATGCGCGGGCGGTCCGGGGTCCTTTACACCGGGCACTGCCTGCGCGACACCGGTACCGGACGGGTCGCCGCGGCGACCGCATCGACCACGGTCTACTTCGCCGACGTCACCGACGAGGAGATCGACGCCTACGTCGCGACCGGTGAGCCGCTCCACGTCGCCGGCGCCTTCACCGTCGACGGCCTCGGCGGCGCCTTCGTCACCGGCATCGACGGCGACCACCACAACGTGGTCGGCGTCAGCCTCCCCCTGCTGCGCGACCTGGCGATCGAGCTCGGCCACTCCTGGACCGACCTCTGGCGCACGAAGTAGCAGGGTTCGTCCACGAAGTCGCACACTTCGTGCTACTCGACAGGCAGGCCCAACCCCCGGGCGATGAGCATTCGCTGCACCTCGGAGGTGCCCTCGCCGATCTCGAGGATCTTGGCATCGCGGTAGAAGCGGGCGACGGCGTACTCCTCCATGAAGCCGTAGCCGCCGAAGATCTGGGTTGCGATCCGGGTGGCGGTGACGGCCGACTCGGAGGAGTAGAGCTTGGCGATGGAGGCGGCCTGCTTGAACGCCTTCGGGGTCGGGCCGCCGGGGGCGTCCATGACGTCCTTCATCGCCGCCGCCTGGTAGGTCAGCAACCGCGACGCCTGGAGCATGACTTCGAGATCTGCGATCTGGAAGGCCACGCCCTGCTTGCGACCGATCGGTCCGCCGAACGTCTGCCGTTCGCCGGCGTACTCGACGCAGAGGTCGACACACGCCTGGATCAGGCCGACCGCGAGCGCCGCGATCGCGACCCGGCCGTCGTCGAGGATGGCGAGGAACTGTGCGTAGCCGCGGCCGCGGTCCCCGAGCAAATGGTCGGCGGGCACCCGGCAGTCCTCGAAGGACAGTGGGTGGGTGTCGGAGATGTGCCAGCCGAGCTTGTCGTACGCCGGCTCGGCGGTGAAGCCGGGCGTCCCGGCGGGAACGACGATCGCCGAGATCTCGGCACTGCCGTCGTCCCGGGTGCCCGTGCGCGCGGTCACCGTCACCAGCGACGTGATGTCCGAGCCGGAGTTGGTGATGAACTGCTTGCTGCCGTTGACGACCCACTCGTCGTTGTCGACGACGGCCTTGGTCCTGGTCGCGCCGGCGTCGGAGCCGGCACCCGGCTCGGTCAGACCGAAGGCCGCGAGCCGGCGGCCCGCGACCAGGTCGGGGAGCCAGGTCTTCCGCTGCTCGGCGGTCCCGTAGGTCAGGATCGGGTTGATCCCGAGCCCGACACCGGCCTCGAGGGTGATGCCCATCGACTGGTCGACCCGGCCGAGCTCCTCGATCGCGAGGCACAGCGAGGTGAACGGACCATCCTCCGGGGCGAGGCCGGCGCCGCCGTACTCCTCCGGTGCCACCAGCCCGAACAGACCGAGGTCGCCCATCTGCTGCACGACGTCGGTCGGGAAGTGGTGGTCCTTGTCCCACTGCGCGACGTGCGGCGCGATCACGGCCTGCGCGAAGTCGCGGACCGTACGGCGGAACTCCTCGTGCTCACGGGAGAGCTGGAACGACGTCATACGAGCATCGTAGCCCGCGAGGTTAACGTTTGTTAACCGGCGCCGACAAGAAGGTCAGCGCACCACCTTCCAGTTGAAGATCGGCGTCCCCATCGGCCCGATCAGCCTCACCCAGGCCGGCATCAGCCACTCCACGCCGCGGGCCGTCGTCACGTCGCCCAGGTCGATCACGTCGGTGTGGCCGAGCTCGTGGAGCAGCGCGGTCACGGCTGCCTTCGCATCGGGGTCGTCTCCCGACACGAAGACCGAGCCGGGATCGGGCAGCTGCTGCGGGTCGATCATCACGGCTGCCGTCATCGTGTTGAGCGACTTCACCACCCGCGCCTCCGGGTGCGCACGCTGGATCTGCTCGGCGATCGAGTCGTCCTGCGGCGCGCTGATGAGCGGCGGGAAGCCACCGGAGAAGTCGAGCCCGTTGGAGACGTCGAGCACTACCTTGCCGGCCAGGTCGCCCGCCTGGTCGAGCACCTCGAGCGACACCGCACCGCTGGTCGCGTTGACCACGAGCGCCGCTCCGGTCGTCGCGTCGGCGAAGCCGGCCAGGCCCACCGCCGGGTGGCCGGCCGCCCATTCGCTGAAGTCCTGCTTGCTGCCGGTAGCCCCGGGGTCCCGGGTGCCGACGGTGACCTGATGGCCGAGCGCGGCGAACCGGCCGGCGAGCGCCTGGCCGACGGCGCCCGTGCCGAGCACTGCGATCTGCATGCCCCGTGTCTACTCGCAGGGAGTGATCCGGGCAACGTCCACCGCTGAATCCCCGGTGATGGGGAGACCGCAGAGAGCCCTAGACTGCCGGACGATCCAGACGACGAGGAGAGTCGCGTGCCCGAGTCCAAGCCGTTGCAGAAGGTCCTGATCGCCAACCGAGGCGAGATCGCGGTGCGCGTGATCCGTGCCTGCAAGGACGCCGGCATCGGCAGCGTCGCGGTCTACGCCGACCCCGACCGCGACGCGCTCTTCGTGCGACTGGCCGACGAGGCCTACGCCCTGGACGGCGCCACGCCCGCGGACTCTTACCTCGACATCGCGAAGATCCTGAAGGTCGCCGAGCAGGCCGGCGCCGACTCGGTCCACCCGGGCTACGGGTTCCTGGCCGAGAACGCGGAGTTCGCCCAGGCCGTGCTCGACGCGGGCCTGATCTGGATCGGGCCCTCCCCCGACGCCATCGAAGGTCTCGGCGACAAGGCCAAGGCCAAGCAGATCGCCCTCGCGGCCGGCGCGCCGCTCGCCCCGGGACTCAAGGACGCGGTCAAGGACGCCGACGAGATCGTCGGCTTCGCGAAGGAGCACGGCCTCCCGGTCGCCATCAAGGCGGTCTTCGGCGGCGGAGGTCGCGGCCTCAAGGTCGCCCGCACGCTGGAGGAGATCCCCGAGCTCTACGAGTCCGCGGTTCGCGAGGCCGTCAGCGCGTTCGGCCGCGGCGAGTGCCTGGTCGAGAAATTCCTCGACAAGCCGCGCCACGTCGAGACCCAGTGCCTCGCCGACCAGCACGGCAACGTCGTCGTCGTCTCCACCCGCGACTGCTCCCTGCAGCGCCGCCACCAGAAGCTGGTCGAGGAGGCCCCCGCGCCGTTCCTGACCGACGACCAGGTCCAGCGTCTCTACGACTCCTCCAAGGCCATCCTCAAGGAAGCCGGCTACGTCGGCGCCGGCACCTGCGAGTTCCTCGTCGCCGCCGACGGCACCATCTCCTTCCTCGAGGTCAACACCCGGCTCCAGGTCGAGCACTGCGTCTCCGAGGAGGTCACCGGGATCGACCTGGTCCGCGAGATGTTCCGCATCGCGGCCGGGGAGGAGCTCGGCTACGACGACCCGGAGATCCGCGGCCACTCGATCGAGTACCGGATCAACGCCGAGGACGGCGGCAACAACTTCATGCCGGCGCCCGGCACCCTGACCGCGTGGAACCCGCCGGCCGGTCCCGGCGTCCGGCTCGACGGCGGCTACGAGGTCGGCGAGACCGTCCCCGGCTCGTTCGACTCCCTCGTCGCCAAGCTGATCATCACCGGCAAGGACCGCACCCAGGCGATCGAGCGGTCCCGTCGCGCGCTGTCGGAGTTCGAGGTCGACGGCATGCCCACTGCGATCACCTTCCACGAGGTCATCACCCGCGATCCGGCCTGGGTCGGTCCTTCCAACCCGACCGGCGAGGGCTCATTCGACGTCTACACGACCTGGATCGAGACCGACTTCGACAACCAGATCACGCCGTACGGCGGAGCTGCGGGCGAGGCGCCCGAGCCCGACGAGCGGCAGAAGGTCGTGGTCGAGGTCGGCGGCAAGCGACTCGAGGTCGTGATCCCGGCCGGGCTCGGCGGCCTGGCCACCGGAGGCGGCGCTGGGGCGAAGAAGCCCAAGCGCGCCGGCGGCCGGAAGGCGGGCGCGGCTGCGAGCGGCGACTCGGTGACCAGCCCGATGCAGGGCACCGTCGTGAAGATCGCGGTCGACGAGGGCCAGTCGGTCGCCGAGGGCGACGTCGTGGTCGTCATCGAGGCGATGAAGATGGAGCAGCCGCTCAAGGCCCACAAGGCCGGCACCGTGGCCGGGCTCAAGGCCGAGGTCGGTGCGACCGTCGGCAACGGCGAGGTCATCTGCGAGATCAAGGCCTGAGCCCAGCCGCCACTACGCCGTCAACCGCCACCGACCTAGCGTGTCCTAGGGTCGGGGTCGTGAGCGAGTTGCGCGATCCGGCCCATCGGGTCAGCCCTCGTGCCAAGAGCCTGTGGCGGGTCGAGTGCGCGACGACCGCCGTACCGCTGGTCATCGGTGTCGTCGTCGCAGCGGTGATGTGGGACGACTACACCGTGCGCTGGTGGGCCGTCGCCGCGGCGGCGCTGCTCGCGGTCGCGTACGTCGTGGTGGTGCCCGGGTGGCGCTACGCCGTCCACCGCTGGGAGGTCAGCCCGACGGCGGTCTACACCCAGCGCGGCTGGTGGACCCGGGAACGGCGGATCGCGCCGATGTCGCGCGTGCAGACCGTCGACTTCGCGCAGGGCGTCCTGGCCCGGGCGTTCGGGCTCGCCTCGGTGACCATCACCACGGCCTCGGCCGCCGGCCCGTTGCGGATCGACGGGCTCGACCGCGACGTGGCCCTCGGACTCGTCGACGAGCTGACCGCGAAGGCTGACCTGCTCGAGGGCGACGCGACGTGACCACGGCCGGCCCGGCGGTCGACCACCTCCCGTGGCTGCGCCTGGACCCGCGGATGCTGCTCGTGCACCCCATCCGGGAGCTGGTGCGGTTCCTGCCCGTCCTGATCGGCATCCTGGTGGCCGGGGGCGCCTCCGGGGCCGGCCCGTGGGCCCTTCTCAGCGTTGCCGTCCCCATCGGCCTCGGCCTGGTCAGGTACCTCACCACCAGCTACCGGATCTCGGACACCCGGGTCGAGCTGAAGCGCGGACTGCTCCAGCGCCACACGCTGTCGACCGCGCAGGACCGGGTGCGAACGGTCGACCTCACCGCGACCCTCGCGCACCGGGCGCTCGGGTTGTCGACCGTTGTCATCGGCACCGGAAGCGTCGCCACCGACGCCGACGACCGGCTGGTGCTGGACGCGCTGCCGAAGGAGGCCGCAGCCGCGCTCCGGGTCCGCTTGCTCCAGGCGGTGTCGACGGTCCCGGAGGCCGCCCCGGCCGACGAGGTGACCTCCGAGCCGCTGGTCCGGTTCGAGCGGCGGTGGCTCTGGTACGCCCCGTTCACCAGCACCGGCCTGGTCGCCGTCGGTGCGTTCGCGGGCGTGCTGGGCCAGGCGTCCGAGATGCTCGACCTCAGGGTGGAGCTCACCCGGGGCGACCTGCCGGCCGCGACCGGGGTCCTGGTCACGGCCGGACTGGCGACCGCTGTCGTGCTCGCCTCCGTCCTCACCGTCGGCGGTTACCTGGTGGTCAACGGTGGCTTCACGCTGGCCCGGCACGGCGGTGCATGGCACATCCGGCGGGGTCTCCTGACCACCCGCGACACCAGCATCGACGAGACGCGGATCGCCGGTGTCAGTCGGGGCGAGCCGGCCGGCCTGCGTCTCGCCCGCGGAGCGCGGCTCTCGGCGATCGCCACCGGGCTGGCCGGGAGCGGTCAGAGCTCGGCGGCCCTGGTGCCGCCCGCCCCTCGGCTCACGGTGGCGAAGGCCGCGGCCGCGGTGCTCGGGTCGTCCGCGCCGATGGGCGCTCCACTCCTGCCCCACGGCCCGGCCGCCGTACGACGCCGCTACACGCGCGCGCTGCTCGGTTGCCTGCCGCTGGTGGTACTCCTCGCGCTCCCGGTCGGGTTCGGCGCCCCTGCCTGGCTGCTGCTCGTCGCTGCGCTTCCGATCGCCGTAGCCCTCCTCCTCGCGTGGGACCGGACCCGCTCGCTCGGTCACGCCCTCGTGGACGACTACGTGGTCATGCGATCGGGCTCGATGCTGCGGCAGCGGGACGCGCTCGGCACCTCGCACATCATCGGGTGGACGTTCCACGACACCTGGTTCCAGCGTCGCGTCGGGCTTTCGACGATCGACGCCACGACCGCCGGTGGCAGGGGCCGGGTCGGCGTCGCGGACATCCCCGCTGCCGCCGGGGTCACACTCGCCGACGGCGCCAGCCCCGCCCTGGTCGCCCAGTTCCTGGCAGTGGAACCGGCTCGGTGAGCACGGCTACCGTGCTCCCGTGACCGACTACGCCCCCGAGGCCGACGGACGACCCGACCCCGGCGAGGTGTGCTGGGCCTGGGTGCCCTACGAGGACGACCCGGCCCAGGGCAAGGACCGGCCCGTGCTCGTGATCGCCGCGGGCACCGCCGACGACGGCGAGCCGGTCGTCGCGTGCCTGGTGATGACGAGCAAGGACCACGACCGCGACGAGGCCCAGGAGGCCGCCGCCGGCCGGCACTGGATGGACGTCGGCTCCGGCGGCTGGGACCACGAGCGCCGGCCGAGCGAGGTCCGGCTCGACCGCCTGGTGGCGCTCAAGGAGTCCGACGTACGCCGTGAGGGCGCCGCGCTCGATCCCGGGATCTACGCCGCGGTGATCGCCGCGCGCGCCGCCCTGGCCGACTGACCCGGCGCGCGCACCGGCCGCACGCCCGGCAGCGCGACGGAGTCGTCGCAGTCGCCCCACTCGGTCGCGGCGCAGCTGTTGCGGCCACCGAGGACGGCAGCGACGTCGCGCCGGCCCTCGCCGCCGTTGATGATGTCGTCGCCCGGCCCGGCCGACACGACGTCGTTGCCGCCGTACGTCGAAGCGCTGATGCTGCCGCCGATCGCGATCACACTGTCGCTCAGGTCGGTGCCGACGTAGGTCCAGGAGTGGTCGCCCTTGAGCCAGACCAGCTCCCAGCCGCCGATCGCACCGGGTTCGTGATCCGGCTCCGGGCCGAGGATCAGGACTTGCTCCGCCTGGTCGACCAGCACCGGCTCGGTGCCGGTGACAGTCAGCGTCAGCAGGTCGAGGCCCTCGTCGCCGAGCAGGCTCACCGGCGCCGCGGAGGACGTGGTGAGGTCGACCGTCTCGTCGCCAGGGCCGCCGACGACCCGATCCCCTCCGGCCGCGCTGGTCACCCAGTCGTCGCCGGGACCGCCGATCGAGACGTCGGCACCGTCACCGGTCATCATCCGGTCGTTGCCCGCGCCACCGCAGATCACGTCGTCGCCGCCGTAGGAACGGATGACGTCGTTGCCGCCCATTGCGACGATGACGTCCGGGCCCGACGTGCCTTCGAGAGTGTCGCCGCGCTCGGTGCCGACGATGGTCGCGGGCAGGCCCTCGCAGTTGGGGCCGGCAGCAGCGAGCTCCGCCTCCGGGCGGTCGTCGTCGCCGGTGATGCCGAACAGCACTGCCAGCGCCGCCAGGCCGAGCAGCGCCACCACCACGGCGAGCTTCGCGCGTCCGCGCATCCTGCCTCCTCGGCCATCGAGCCTACGGCGGCCGTCGGCGGTACCAGTTGTCCCACGCCGGGACTTCGCCGACCGGCCCTTAGGCTGCTCCGCATGTTCTCGAAGGTGTTGGTGGCCAACCGGGGCGAGATCGCTATCCGGGCGTTCCGTGCGGCCTACGAGATGGGCGCCCGCACGGTGGCCGTATTCCCGTACGAGGACCGCTGGTCCGAACACCGGCTGCGCGCCAACGAGGCTCACGAGATCGGCGAGCGGGGCCACCCGGTCCGCAACTACCTCGACCCCGACGCGATCGTCGAGGTCGCGATCCGCGCCGGTGCCGACGCCGTCTACCCCGGCTACGGCTTCCTGTCGGAGAACCCGGCTCTGGCCGAGGCGTGCGTCAACGCCGGCATCACGTTCGTCGGCCCGCCTGCGTCCGTCCTGGAGCTGACCGGCAACAAGGCCCGTGCCATCGCGGCGGCTAAGCAGGCCGGCGTGCCGACGCTGGCCGGCGTCGAGCCGTCGACCGACGTCGACGCCCTGGTCGACGCGACCTCGGTGCTGCCGTTCCCGGTGTTCGTCAAGGCGGTCGCCGGTGGCGGCGGTCGCGGCATGCGCCGGGTGGACGACCCGGCGAAGTTGCGGGAGGCCGTCGAGTCGTGCATGCGCGAGGGCGAGGCGGCGTTCGGCGACCCGACCGTCTTCATCGAGCAGGCCGTGGTGGATCCGAGGCACATCGAGGTGCAGATCCTCGCCGACGACGCGGGCGAGGTGATCCACCTGTTCGAGCGCGACTGCTCGGTCCAGCGGAGGCACCAGAAGGTCGTCGAGATCGCACCGGCCCCGCGCCTCGACCCCGACCTGCGCGACCGGATCTGTGCGGACGCCGTACGGTTCGCCCACGCGATCGGCTACCGCAACGCCGGCACCGTCGAGTTCCTGCTCGACCGGCAGGGCAACTACGTCTTCATCGAGATGAACCCACGGATCCAGGTCGAGCACACGGTGACCGAGGAAGTCACCGACGTCGACCTGGTCCAGTCGCAGCTGCGGATCGCAGCCGGCGAGACGCTGGCCGACCTCGGCCTGTCGCAGGACTCGGTCCGGCTCCGCGGCGCGGCCCTGCAGTGCCGGATCACGACCGAGGACCCCGCCAACGACTTCCGCCCCGACACCGGCAAGATCACGACCTACCGCTCCCCCGGCGGCCCGGGCGTCCGCCTCGACGGTGGTACGACGTACAACGGCGCCGAGGTCAGCCCGCACTTCGACTCGATGCTGGCCAAGCTCACCTGCCGGGGCCGCACCTTCGACGAGGCGGTGCAGAAGGCACAGCGTGCGGTCGCGGAGTTCCGGATCCGCGGCGTCCGGACCAACCTGGGCTTCCTCCAGGCGGTGCTGACCGACCCGGACTTCACCGCCGGCGGCGTCACCACGTCGTTCATCGAGACCCACCCGCAGCTGCTGGTCGCACGCAAGTCCGTGGACCAGGGTGGGCAGCTGCTCCGCTACCTGGCCGAGACCACCGTCAACAAGCCGTACGGCGATCCGCCGGTCACGCTCGACCCGTCGACCAAGCTCCCGCCGCTCTCGCTGGAGGTGCCGGCGCCGGACGGCACCCGGCAGCAGCTGCTCAGGTTCGGACCGGAGGAGTTCGCCCGCCAGCTCCGGGAGCAGAACCAGGTCGCCGTCACCGACACGACGTTCCGCGACGCCCACCAGAGCCTGCTCGCCACCCGGGTGCGCACCATCGACCTGCTCGGCGCTGCCGGCCACGTCGCCCGGATGACGCCGCAGCTGTGGTCGGTCGAGTGCTGGGGCGGCGCGACGTACGACGTCGCACTGCGGTTCCTGTCCGAGGATCCGTGGGAGCGGCTCGCCGCACTGCGTCAGGCGATGCCCAACATCTGCCTGCAGATGCTGCTGCGCGGGCGCAACACCGTCGGCTACACGCCGTACCCGACCGAGGTGACCACGGCATTCGTCGACGAGGCGGCCGCCACCGGGATCGACGTGTTCCGGGTCTTCGACGCCCTCAACGACGTCGAGCAGATGCGGCCCGCCATCGACGCGGTCCGCTCGACCACGACCGCGGTCGCCGAGGTGGCGCTCTGCTACACCGGCGACCTCTCCGACCCGGGTGAGCGGCTCTACACGCTCGACTACTACCTGCGACTGGCCGAGGAGATCGTGGAAGCGGGCGCCCACGTGCTGGCGATCAAGGACATGGCGGGGCTGTTGCGGGCGCCCGCCGCCCGCCGGCTCGTCACTGCGCTGCGGGAGCGGTTCGACCTGCCCGTCCACCTGCACACCCACGACACCCCGGGCGGTCAGCTGGCGACGCTCCTCGCCGCGATCGACGCCGGTGTCGACGCCGTCGACGGCGCCGCGGCCTCGATGTCGGGCACGACATCGCAGCCCTCGCTGACGGCTCTGGTCGCCGCGACCGACCACTCCGACCGCGAGACCGGTCTCGATCTGACCGCGGTCAGCGCGCTGGAGCCCTACTGGGAGGCGGTGCGACGGGTCTACGCCCCGTTCGAGTCCGGCCTCGCCTCACCCACCGGCCGCGTCTACCGCCACGAGATCCCGGGTGGGCAGCTCTCGAACCTGCGCCAGCAGGCGATCGCCCTCGGGCTCGGCGAGCGCTTCGAGCAGGTCGAGGACATGTACGCCGCCGCCAACGACATCCTCGGCAACGTCCCCAAGGTGACGCCGTCCTCCAAGGTGATCGGCGACCTGGCCCTGGCTCTCGTCGGCCTCGGCGCCGACCCGGCCGATTTCGCCGAGAACCCCGGCAACTACGACATCCCGGCGTCGGTCATCGGCTTCCTGCACGGCGAGCTGGGTGACCCGCCCGGCGGCTGGCCCGAGCCGTTCCGCACCAAGGCGCTCGACGGTCGCGACTGGACGCCCCCGGCCGCCGAGCTCTCGGCAGCGGACCAGGAGGGCCTCGCCGCGACCTCGACGAACCGCCGCCACACCCTCAACCAGCTGCTGTTCCCTGGCCCGACCAAGGAGTACGAGGCCTCGCACACGACGTACGGCGACGTCTCGCTCCTGCCGACGCTCGAGTACCTCTACGGGCTCCGGGTCGGCGAGGAGCACGCGATCGACCTCGAGGAGGGCAAGCGGCTGCTGCTGGGCCTGGAGGCGATCGGCGAGCCCGACGAGAAGGGCTACCGCACCGTGTTGTGCCGGATCAACGGACAGCTACGGCCGATCCCGGTGCGCGACCTGAGCATCACCGCCGACGCCGGCGGCGCGGAGAAGGCCGACCCGGCCGACCCCGATCACGTCGCGGCGCCCTATCAGGGCGCGGTGACCATGGTGGTCGCCGCGGGTGACGAGGTCGAGGCCGGCGCAACGCTGGCCACCATCGAGGCGATGAAGATGGAGGCGTCGATCACGGCGCCGCGAGCCGGGACGGTCGCCCGCACCGGATTCACCGGCACCCGCCCGGTCGAGGGCGGCGACCTGGTGGTCGTCCTCTCGGTCGTCGAGTAGCCCGAGCGCTCTGGCGCGAGGGCGACGGTCGAGACGCGTCAGGCTTCGCAGCGCGGCTTGACCTCGGTGGCGCAGACGTCGGCGCCGCCACCGGCGTCGAGGTCGTCGGTCCTGTCGCTGCCATTGATCACGTCGGCGAACGGACTACCCACGAACCGCTCGGTGTTGCGGTCTCGTCGCTGCCGGCACCGCCACGGGTCTTGTCGTCCCTTCCTTGCCGTAGAACTTGTCGTCACCCGCGCCGAGATAGACCACGTCGGGCAGCGGGGTCCCGTGCATGACGTCGTCGTCGGTGCCGACGATCGTCGGTGTCTGACCGAGACACGTCTCACCACCGGCGACGACGGCGTGGCGAGGGTGGGGACGAGGGCGCAAGCGGGTGCGACCAGGACGAGGGCTGCGACAGCTCGACGCATGCCGCTCCCAACGAGGCGACCGCTCTCAGGTGCCGATCGCTTCTTTGCCCTCCACCCAAGGAGATGGCTCAGACCTGCCGGAACCAGGTCGATCGCAACCCGAAGTCGATCCGGAACTGATCGCCGGTCCTGGTGGTCGAGCCGTTGCTGCCGACCACCCGGATCTCGAGGACCCGCCCGTTCCAGTTGCCGTGGCCGTCGCGATCGAGCACCCGGAGCCGCTGGAAGTCGCCGATACCGGGGAACCGCTTCTCGATGGCCGTCGCGCGCAGGGTGACCCGCCAGTCGTTGACGGGATCCCAGGTGTCCGGCTTCGCCACCTGGTAGGGCACCGAGCCGGCGACGGTCCAGCCGCCGTTGCTCGAGGAGAACTCCGTGAATGCCGGCGCGCCCTCGGACTTCAACACCTCGCCGGTGGTCGCCCGGATCGCGGCGTCGCTGGCTTCGTGACTGTCCCCGACGCCGCCGTACACCTGGCACGAGGTTGTGTCGCACAGGTCGTAGTGGTCCGCACGCGGGTGGTCGCGGTGATAGTCGGCGTAGGTGCGCGCCGCGACCGACTGCGCCCGCACCGCCTGCGGGTCCCAGAGCGCGGGGACCTCGCGGGGTACGACGCCGCGCAGATAGTTCTCCAGCGAGACGACATTGACCGTGTCCCGGCCCTTCTCCCCTGCGGCTGAGCGCAGCGCGCCCTGGTAGCGCGTGGTCCCGGCCATTGTGACCAACGCGAGCGAGCCGCCCTCGCCGACGAGCTCGGCCTCTCCGCCGACGGTGCGCGCTGCCCGCCAGCGATCGGTGAGCACCGAGACCCGGGTGTCGGCGCCGCCGTTGACGGCGGTCAGCTTCCACCGCTTGGCGCCGGCGCGGGCCAGGTCCCACGACTTCTTCGTCCCGACCTGGCGCACCGACAGGCCGCTGCGGCTGAGCACGACCACGTCGTCGGAGGTGTCGGCGGTGAGAAGCACCCGGAGCAGTCCCGTGCCCTCCCCGAACGCGAGACCCGGGTAGTAGAACCGCAAGATCTGGCGGTAGGTCCGGCCGTGCTCGGACGCGGCCATCTGCGCCCCGTACTGGGACATGCCGCGACCGTGCCCGTAGCCGCGGCCCTCGAGCGTGACCGAGTCGTCCCCGCGCTGGTCGTCCGTCGGTCGCGCCTGCGCAGCCGGAGCACCGGCCGTCAGCAGTGAGGCCGTGAGGAGGAGGCAGGCTGCCCGGAGCATCCGTCTGAGAGTAGTGCGCGAATTCAAACCGGTGGCGTCGGCGCAATAGGCTTTAGGGCTATGACCGAGATCCCGCAGGCCCCCGACCCGACCAGCACCGACCCCGGTGCCGTCGTCGTACCGGACAAGCCTGCCCTCGAGGGTCTCGAGGAGAAGTGGGCGGAGCGGTGGAAGGCGGACTCGACGTACGCGTTCGACCGCACCCAGCCGCGGGAGAACGTCTACTCCATCGACACCCCGCCGCCGACCGTCAGCGGCAAGCTCCACGTCGGGCACGTGTTCTCCTACACGCACACCGACCTGATCGCCCGCTACCAGCGGATGACCGGCAAGTCCGTGTTCTATCCGATGGGCTGGGACGACAACGGCCTGCCGACCGAGCGCCGCGTCCAGAACTACTACGGCGTCCGCTGCGACCCGTCGCTGCCCTACGACCCCGACTTCACGCCGCCGGAGAAGCCGGACCCCAAGCATCAGATCCCAGTCAGCCGGCCGAACTTCATCGCACTCTGCGAGGAGCTCGTCGAGATGGACGAGCAGATCTTCGAGCAGATCTGGCGGACGCTTGGCCTGTCGGTGGACTGGAACGAGCACTACACCACCATCGGATCAAAGTCGCAGAAGGTCAGCCAGACCGCGTTTCTCCGCAACCTCGCGCGTGGCGAGGCCTATCTGCAGGAGGCGCCGACGCTCTGGGACGTCACGTTCCAGACCGCCGTCGCCCAGGCCGAGCTCGAGGCGCGCGACTACGCTGGTCACTACCACCGGATCGCTTACCACCAGGGCGACGGCGGTGCCGTCTACGTCGAGACGACGCGGCCCGAGCTGGTCGCCAGCGCCGTCGCGCTGATCGCCCACCCGGACGACGAGCGTTACCAGGAGCTGTTCGGCACCACCGTCACCTCGCCGGTGTTCGGCGTGGAGATCCCGGTCGTCGCCCACCCGTTGGCCGAGATGGACAAGGGCGCCGGCATCGCGATGTGCTGCACGTTCGGTGACCTGACCGACGTGCAGTGGTGGCGCGAGCTGAGCCTGCCCGTCCGCACCGTCATCGGCCGCGACGGCCGCCTGCACCGGGAGACGCCGGACTGGCTGCAGAGCGAGCGGGCCGCGTCGGCGTACGCCGACCTCGCCGGCAAGACCGTCTTCTCCGCCCGTGAGGCGATGGTCGGCAAGCTGCGCGAAGCCGGCGACCTCGATGGTGAGCCGACCCCGACCCAGCGGATGGCGAACTTCTACGAGAAGGGAGACAAGCCGCTCGAGATCGTCTCCACCCGCCAGTGGTACATCCGCAACGGCGGCCGGGACACCACGATCCGGCAGCAGATGATCGCGCGCGGCGCTGAGATCGACTGGCTGCCCCAGCACATGAAGCACCGCTACGACAACTGGGTGGGCGGGCTCAACGGCGACTGGCTGATCTCGCGGCAGCGGTTCTTCGGCATCCCGTTCCCGGTCTGGTACGCACTCGACGCCGAGGGCGAGCCCGACTACGTCAACCTGCTGCTGCCGACCGAGGCCGAGCTCCCGCTGGACCCGTCCACGTCGACGCCGAGCGGCTACACCGAGGACCAGCGCGGCAAGCCGGGCGGCTTCATCGGCGATCCCGACGTGATGGACACCTGGGCGACGTCCTCGCTCACCCCCCACATCGCCGGCGGCTGGCTCGACGACCAGGACCTGTGGGAGCGGGTCTTCCCGATGGACCTGTGCACCCACGCCCACGACATCATCCGCACCTGGTTGTTCTCGCGTGTTGTGCGCGCGCACTTCGAGAACGACGCCGCACCCTGGCGTCACGCGATGATCTCCGGCTTCATCCTCGACCCGGACCGCAAGAAGTTCAGCAAGTCCAAGGGCAACGCGGTCGTCCCTGACGAGATCCTCAAGAAGTTCGGCACTGACGCCGTGCGCTGGCGGGCTGCGTTGGCCCGTCCCGGCCTGGACTCGCCGTTCGACGAGACCCAGATGAAGGTCGGCCGCAGGCTGGCGATGAAGGTTCTCAACGCGTCCAACTTCGTGCTCGGCAGCGTCGGCGCCACCCACTTCAGCCCGGCGCTCGTCGGCGAGCAGGTCGACGCCGCTCTGCTCGGCCGCCTCGGCGGCGTGGTCCGCAAGGCGACCGAGGCCTTCGACGCCTACGACTACACGACCGCGCTCGAGGTCACCGAGAAGTTCTTCTGGGAGTTCTGCGACGACTACCTCGAGCTGGTCAAGGAGCGCGCGTACGCCGGCAACGGTCACGCCTCCGAGTCGGCCAAGGCCACGCTGGCCTTCGCCCTGCACGTCCAGCTCCGCCTGCTCGCGCCGTTCCTGCCCTACGTGACCGAGGAGGTCTGGTCGTGGTGGCAGGAAGGCTCGGTCCACCGCTCCGCCTGGCCGACCGTCAACGAGCTCGGCTCCGCCGGCGCCACCGACGGCGCTGCCGTCGACGCCATCGCCGCCGCGTTGGGCGGGATCCGCGGCGCCAAGTCCACCGCGAAGGTCTCGATGCGCACCGAGCTCACCCGGGTCGAGGTCACCGGCCCCGAGCGGCTGGTCAAGCACGCCGAGATCGCGACGGCGGACCTGCGGGCCGCCGGCAAGATCACCGGCGACCTGGTCTTCACAGTCGACGAGGCCGCGACCGAGCTCTCGGTCGACGCACAGATAGCCGAGCAGCCGGAGGGCTGAGCTCAGTCGCTGGCTGAGGTGCGAGCGCAGCGAGCCTCGAAACCAAGGCGGCCGCGTCGCGTCCTACGTTCTGGTCGCGATAGCGACCAGAACGTAGGACGCCTGTCGGGATTCGCGTTCGTGACCGGCGTCTTCTCCTTCGTCGGCGTCGTCATCGCCGTGGCGCTTCGCCGGTGGAGCGCCCGCCCCGCCGAGCGATACCTGCAGACGGCAGTCACGCTGACCGTGATCTCGCTGGTCCCGCCATTCCTCTCCGGGGCGGTCGGCGCCGCCACGGCGGCCCTCGTAGGGCTGCACCTCGTCGCGGCAACGGTGATGATCCCCGCCCTGGCGCGGAGCCTCACTTCGCGTGGCGCCGCAACCATTCCGGTGCCGCTGGAGGCGGGTCCACGCGTCGAGGACCGTGCCGGTCGATGATGTACGTCTCGTAGTCAGTGATGTGGCGCTGGCGACCCAGGTATTGCGGGTAGTGCTCGAACCGGGAGCGGAGCCTGGCGGACCCGACCGCACACCCCGAGCTCGAGCTCGCCAACTGGGCCCGCCACAACCTCAGTCGCGAGGAACGTTCGGGCGCGACCGTCTACACCTCCGGCGAGCACTGCCCGATGTGCTCGGCAGCCCACGGCTGGGTCGGACTCGGCCCGATCGTCTTCGCCGCCTCGTCGGCGCAGCTGACGCGTTGGCGGGCGTCCTGGGGCCTCGCCGCGTCGTCTGTCGCTCCGTTGTCAGCAGCGGACGTCCTGCCCGGCACATCGGTCACCGGACCGGTCAGCCCGTACGACGAGCTGATGATGCCTGTTCACGAGGCGGCAGCGAAGCGCGGCTGACCGCCTTGGTTTCGAGGCTCGTCGCTAGCGCTCCTCGCACCTCAACCAGCGGCACGCTCGCTGCGCTCGCACCTCAACCAGCGGCACGGCGGCGGATCTCGGCGTTGATCGCCGGCACGACCTCGTGCAGGTCGCCGATCACGGCGTAGTGCGCCTTCGACACCATCGGCGCCTCGGCGTCGGTGTTGATCGCCACGATGGTCTTCGCGCTCGCGCAGCCGGCCCAGTGCTGGATGGCGCCCGAGATCCCGCAGGCGACGTACAGGTCCGGGGAGATCCGGCTTCCGGTCTGGCCGATCTGCTCGTGGTGGGGGCGCCAGCCGAGGCTGGTGACCACACGCGAGACCCCCAGCTCGCCGCCGAGCAACGAGGTGAGCTCGAGCAGGTCGTCGAACTTGCTCGCGCCCCCCGCGCCGCGACCGGCGCCGACGACCACGCGGGCGGACTTCAGGCCGCCGGACAGGTCACGCTCGGGAGCCTCGGACGACACCACCCGCGCGACCAGGTCGGCTGCAGCGACCTCCGGGGACACGGCCACCAGGCGCCCCGCGTCGGGCGCGTCCGCGACCGAAGCCTCGACCGCGTGCCCGGCGAGCGTGAAGACGGCCGGCCGCTCGTCGAGGACCATCTCCTCGAGCACCGCTCCACCCACGACCTGCCGGGTCACTGTGAACGGCGACAGACCCGCGAAGGAGACGACGTTGGCAGCCATCGCGACGCGCGACCGGGCGGCCACGTGGGCCAGCACCTCCATGCCCCTCGGGGTGCCGGCCGCGGTCACGACCACGGAGCCCGCAGTCTCGCGGACCGACAGCACGGCACTGGCCCAGGAGGCGCCGCCGTACGCCGAGAACGCGTCCCCGGTGACGTGATGGACGTCCCGAACGCCGTACGACGCCAGCTGCTCGGCCAGCGCCTCAGCCGAGCCGGGCACCTCCCCGATGACGACGGCATCGATCGGCACTCCCCCGCCAGCGGCCGACAGGCCGCGGGCGAAGGTGATCGTCTCGAGGGAGACCTCGTCCGCACCGGTCGCGTCGGTCTCGACCAGCACCAGGATCATCGGGTCACTCCCAGCTGCTCGAGCAGGTCGACCACGGCGGGTGCCGCGTCGGCGCCCTTGCCGAGGATCTGCACGCTGCTGGGCTGCGGCGGCGGCAGCAGGAGCCGGACCCGCTTGGAGCCGCGTGGGTCTGCAGCCGTCGACCGGGTCTCGATCTCCACCTTCTTCGCCTTCATCCGGCCGGGGACGGTTGGGTAGCGCGGCTCCACGCCGCCCTCCAGCACCGTGACGACCGCAGGGAGCGGCACCCGGTAGGTCTCGTAGCCGGTCGGCGCCTCGACGCCGGCCACCACATGACCGTCCTCGACGGTGACCCGCGAGGCGCCGTTGACCACCGGCCGGTCGAGCTCGTAGGCGAGCCGGATCCCGACCTGGAAGTCGCCGCTGTCGGCCGCGTCGTTGCCGAGCAGCACCAGGTCGTGCGGCCGGCCCGCCGCCGCGTGCTCGCGCACCACCGCGGCGATCTCGCCGGCCACGTCGGCGGGGCCGAACCCGCCCGCGTCCGCCTCGACGTGGACGGCGGCGGTGCAGCCGACGGCCAGCGCTGCGCGCAGCTGCTCGACCGCCTCCGGTGCGCCGAGGCTGAGCACGGTCGCCGTACCGCCGGTGGCGGTAGTGGTCTGCACGGCGATCTCGACCGCGCACTCCTCGTGGTTGCTCATCGTGTAGCCGGCGTAGCGGCCGTCGACGGACTGGCCGTCGTCGGTCAGCAGCACCTCACCGGAGGAGTCGACGACCCGCTTCACACAGACCAGGACGTCGGTCATCGGAGTCGCTCGTTCGCCGGGTCGAGCAGGGGCGTGGCGTCGATCGAGCCGACGGTGACCGGGTAGAGCTCCTCCATGTAGGACACGGCGAGCTCGGTGCCGATCACGGCCTGGTCCGGCGGCAGGTAGGCCAGCAGCACGTGCTTGCCGAGGGACGGTGCGGAACCGGCACTCGTCACGTAGGGGTGGTGGCCGTGGCCGTCGGTCAGGATGCCGCCGTCGCGGGTGAGGATCGGCTCCCCGCCGAGCATGTAGCGCTTGGTGCCTGCCGAGGACGTGTGGTCGTCGACCGTCAAGGTGCAGAGGACCGCCTTCAGCTGCCCCCCTGAATCCAACACAGCCCGCTGCTTGAGGTAGGCCTCCTTGCCGACGAAGTCGGCCGCCTTCACCTTGGGCCGCTGCATCCCGGCCTCGAGGATGGTCCGCTCGGAGTCGAGCTCGTAGCCGTAGGCGCGGTAGCCCTTCTCGATCCGGCCGGTGGTGCCGTAGACGCCGATGCCGACCGGCCGGGCGCCGTACGACTCCCCGGCCGCGAGCACGGCCTCCCAGAGCGCCGCGGCGTCGTCGTACGCGACGTAGAGCTCCCAGCCCAGCTCGCCGACGTACGAGATCCGCGACGCCAGGACCGTGATCCCGTCGACCGTGATCTCGCGGCAGGTGAGGAAGCCGAAGCCCTCGTCCGAGACGTCGTCGGCGGTCAGCGAGGACAGGATGTCGCGGGCCCGCGGCCCCCACAACCCGATCGTGGACACGCCGTCGGTGACGTCGGCGAGCGTCGTCCCGTCGCCCGGCAGCTGGTCGGAGAACGTCTTCCGGTCCACCGGACCGTGGGCGCCGCCGGTGACCACCCGGTAGTGGTCGCCACCGAGCCGCATCACCGTGAGGTCGGAGATGAACCCGCCGGCCGCGTCGAGCACCGGGGTGTAGACGACCTTGCCGACCGCGACGTCGCATTGCGCCACGCAGGTCCGCTGCACCGTCTCGAGCGCACCGGGCCCGGTGATGTCGAAGATCTGGAATGCCGACAGGTCGATGACACCGGCGGACTCGCGCATCCGCAGGTGCTCGGCGTTGATGATCGGGCTCCACCAGCGGGAGTCCCACTCGTGCTCGCGGGGCATGACGGCGTCGCCGTAGGCCTCGAGCAGGTCGGCGTTGGACTCGTACCAGTGCGGGCGCTCCCAACCGGCCGTCTCGAAGAAGAAGGCGCCGAGCTTCTTCTGCGACTCGTGCATCGCCGCGAGCCGCTGGCCCCGGTCGGACTCGTACTGCTCGGCCGGGTGGATGATCCCGTAGGTCTTGATGAACGACTCGGTGGTGCGCACGCGGGTGTGCTCGCGGCGCTTCTGGTGCTCGTGGAAGCGGGCGATGTCGCTGTGCGCGATGTCGATCTCGGAGTGGCCGTAGGTCATCCACTCCGCCACCGCGCGCCCGACACCGGGACCTTCCTTGATCCAGACCGCGGCCGCGGTCCACAGCCCCTTCACCTCGCTCTCGCCGAGGATGGGCCAGCCGTCGCAGGTCAGCGACAGCAGTCCGTTGATCGCGTAGCGCATCTCCGCGCCCTCCGCGCCGAGCAGCTCGGGCATCAGCTCGTAGGCCTGCTCGAGCTGGGGGTCGAAGTCGTCGGACGTGAACGGCATCTCGGTCGGCGACAGCTTGGCCTGCTCGAGCGTCGGGATGTCCTCGGGCTCGTGGAGGATCGCGCGGTGCGCGTAGGAGCCGACCTCCATGTCGGCGCCGTGCTGGCGCTCGTAGCAGAAGGTGTCCATGTCCCGCACGATCGGGAAGGTGATCTCGCCCGCCTGCCCGGCCAGCTGCGGGCAGGGGCCGACGCTGATCATCTGGTGCACTGCGGGGGTGAGCGGGATGCTCACGCCGGCCATGTCGCCGATCTTCGGGCTCCACACGCCGCACGCGATCACGACGTGTTCGGCGTCGATGTCGCCGGCGTCGGTGCGCACCCGGCGGATCCGGCTCGCCCCAGAATCCAGCACAGTGACGTCGAGGCCGAGCACCTCCACGTTGGGTACGACGGTCAGCGCGCCCGCCTCCATCGCACCCTCGCGCATGATCGTCCCCGCGC
Source organism: uncultured Actinomycetota bacterium (assembly GCA_963846535.1). Lineage (GTDB taxonomy): Bacteria > Actinomycetota > Actinomycetes > Propionibacteriales > Nocardioidaceae > Nocardioides. The sequence goes on along the minus strand of CAWJWK010000007.1, from coordinate 481,008 downwards.
GGAGCGAGTCGACGACTCCGACATCCGGTTGCCAGAACGCGCCGATGAACTGGTCGGTCTCGATGAACGGGACCTTCTCCTTCACGAACTCCGGCGAGACCAGCTCGGCCTCGATGCCCCACGCCTTGGCGCTGGACATCCGCCGGCGCAGCTCCTCCATCCGCTCCTCGGTGCGCGCGATCTCGAAGCCACCGGACTTCGTGAAGACGCCCATCTCCCGGTACTGCTTCACCGAGTCGAGGGTCAGGTCGGTGATCTCGCGGGAGTGATCGACCAGGAAGATGAAGTTCGACGCGTGACCGGTCGAGCCGCCCGGGTTGGGCAGCGGCCCCTGGTCGATCTGCACGATGTCGCGCCAGCCGAGCTTCGCGAGGTGGTGCACGAGGCTGTTGCCGACGATGCCGGCGCCGATGACGACGACGCGGGCCGAGCTGGGGACGGTGGCCATGGTGGCGCCTGCTTCCGGTGGTTGAGCTAGTACCGTTGTTGCGTATTACGCAGTAGTGCGCGTAATACGAGACACACCTAAGAATCACTCGCGCCCGGCCGGGTGTCAATCCCCGACCGGGCGCGAGCGGTGTCGTTCAGCCGGTCAGCTGGTGGGCAGCCAAGCCTCGACCTTGTCGGGGTTCTCCTCCACCCACTGCGCAGCGGCGTCCTCGGGCGACATGCCGTCCTCGGAGATGTACTTCGCGACCGCGTTCTGGTCCTCGTTCGTCCACTCGAAGTTCTGCACCAGCTCCACGCCGGGCCCGCCCTCCTCGACCCACGAGGTCGAGAGGATCTTCTTCAGCACCGTCTCGGGATAGTCGCAGTCGACCTGCGCCGGGTCGTCCTGACAGCCCTCTTCGTACGGCGGCAGCGCGACCTTCGCGAGCGGCAGCTCGGCGAACAGCCACTGCGGCTCGTAGAAGTAGCCGATCATGAACTCCTTGTTCTCCTCGGCCTGCTGGAAGGCGGTGATGCTCGAGGCCTCGCTGCCGGAGAAGACGACCTCGAAGTCGAGGCCCAGGTTGTCGACAATCGCCTCGTCGAACTGGACGTACGACGGGTCGGCGCCGAGGAACTGGCCCTTGTCACCGGTCTCCGAGGTGGCGAACTCGTCCGCGAAGTCGTTGAGGTTCTCCCAGTCGAGGACCTCGGGGTGCTCCTCGGCCACCCACGGCGGCACGTACCAGCCGATGATGCCGACGTTGCCCTGCGGCCCGCCGTCCATAGCACTGCCGTCACCCTTGTCGGCGAAGAACTTCTTCTCCAGGTCCGGGTGTCCCCAGTCCTCGATGACGACGTCGACCTCGCCGGTGCCGAAGCCCTGCCAGGAGACGTCCTCCTTGAGGTCCTTGTACTCGACCGTGCAGCCGAGCTCCTGCTCGGCGACCGTGCCGACGACGTACGCGCTGGCCTCGTAGCCGACCCACGGGTTGACCGCCATGTTGATGTCGCCGCACTCACCGAGCTCTTCGGCCCGCTCCTCGTTGGCCTCGGTCTCATCGTCGATGGAGCTGCCGCCGCACCCGGCGAGCGTGAGTGCCACGCACGCCGCGACCGCGAGCACTCCTGCGCGCTTGCTGGTTGTTCGCATTCCTTCTCCTTGGTTGTGTGCGTGAGCACTTCTGCCGAGATCGTTGCAGCTAGGCGATCCGCCACCGCCTCCTCATCGGATCGGCAGCCGAGCGGTCGTCCCTGGCGGCCGCTCGAGCGATCCGGTCGAGCATGATCCCGAGCACCACGATGCTGAGCCCGGCCAACGCGCCCCGGCCCCACTCCTCCGAGCGGGAGATGCCGAGCACGACGTCGTAGCCGAGCGCTCCACCACCCACCAGGCCGCCGATGACAACCATCGCGAGCACGTAGAGCAGGCCCTGGTTAGTGGCCAGCACGAGCGACCCGCGTGCCATCGGCAGCTGCACCTTGGTGATCTCCTGCCACGTGGTGCAGCCCGTCGACCGCGACGCTTCGAGGGTGGTGGCGGAGACGCCCTTCACGCCGTCGGCCACCAGTTTCGTGGCCGCCGGGGCGGCGTAGACGATGGCTGCGACGATCGCGGAGAACTTTCCGTTCTGAAACAGGGCCACCACCGGGATCAGGAAGACGAACGGCGGGATGGTCTGGCCGGCATCGAGCAGCGGCCGCAGCACCACATCGACCCGACGACTGCGCGCCATCCAGACCCCGAACACCAACGCCAGCGCCATCACCAACAGGGTCGCGACCAGGGTCATGCTCAGGGTGACCATCGCGTTGTGCCAGTAGTCGAGAAGACGCAGCGCGATCAGTCCCACCACCGCGGCAGTCAGGGCCCGGGCGCCACCGAGAACGAAGGCCAGCAGGGCGATTGCGAGCGCTGCCAGGTACCAGGGCGACTCCGACAACAGGGACTCGAGCGGGTTCAGCAACCCGGTCGTGATCGCGTCCTTGATCCCTCGGGTGATGTCACCGAACGTGTCGATGAACCAGTCCGTCAAGGAGTTGACGCGGTCGGCGGTTCGGAGACCCCACTCGCTCTCAGGGAACTCCGCGGCCCAGCTGTAGTAGCGGGACACGTAGACAGCGACCAGCGTCGCCACCACCCCTCCGCCGATGAGCATGACCCGCTGACGAGGGTTCTCCCCCCCGCCGCGGGTGACCCTCTCGCTGCGCTGGCTGGCCGCGGTTGCGGTGCGGTCCAGCATGATCGCTATCAGCACGATCAGGGCGCCCGGCACGAACCCGGCGCCGATGTCGGCCGTGCGCAGCCCACGCAGCACGTCCTTGCCGAGCCCGGGGCCGTTGACGTACGCCGCGATGGTCGCCATCGCGAGCGCCGCCATGATCGTCTGGTTGAGACCGACGACGATCGTGGCCCGCGCCATCGGCAACTGCACCTTGACCAGCCGCTGCCAGAAGGTCTGGCCGGCAGAATCCGTGGCTTCGATGGTGGTCGGCGACACCGAGCGGATGCCGTGCCCGGCGATCCGGACCAAGGGTGGCAAGGAGTAGATCAGTGTGCACACCACGGCCGCGGAGGGCCCGATGCCGAAGAAGAGCACGATCGGCACCAGATAGACGAAGGTCGGCATCGTCTGCATCAGGTCCAGCAGCGCTGTGACCGCACGTTCCGCCCGCCGGCTGCTCGCGATCCAGATCGCGAGCGGCATGCCGATCAGGACCGCGGCCCCGACCGCGACGAACGTGACGATGAGCAGATCGATCGAGCTGGACCAGTAGCCGAAGACCCCGAACGAGAAGAACGTCGCTGCCACCAGGATGGCGATCCGCCAGTTGGCGATGACCAGCGCCATGCTGACCGCGGCGACCGTGACGCCGAGCCAGCCGATCTCGGGCACCGGTCGTGGCAGATTCGCGACGGAGACCATTCGCTGCAGCCAGTCGACGGTATCGACGCACTGCTCGCCGAGCCAGTAGGTGAACCTGATGATCGGGTTGCTGTCCCGGCTGGCGAGGACGTCGTTGTTGAACTCGGTGAACCGGTCCGTGAGCTTGGTGCGTTCCCGGGTCGGCCGCGCGAGGGTGTCGTTGCCCTTGGTCGCGGCGTGGATCAGGAGCCAGCCCCCGACGACAACGACTGCCCATACCCAGCGCGGCAGCGACCGTCGCTCCCCGGTGGCCTCCGGCTGACTCGCCTCCGGCTCGGGCGGCGCGAGGGTGGTCATACGCGCGTCTCTTCCTCCGCGACGACAACCCGCAGGATGTCGTCCTCGTCGACCATCCCGACGGTGCGGTCGCCGTCCACCACTCGGCAACAGCACGGTGCCGCCAGCACCGCCGTCGCCGCATCGCGCACGATCTGGTCCTGCTGGACGACGTGGCACGACTCTGTGATCCGGTCATCGGCCGGCCGCATGACCCACTTCAGCGTCAGCACGTGCGACTTCGGGACCTCGGAGGTGAAGTCCCTGACGTACGCGTCGGCCGGAGCGCCGACCACCTCGTCCGGTGCCCCCACCTGGACCATCTCGCCGTCGCGCATGATGAGGATCCGATCACCGAGCTTGAGCGCTTCCTGGAGGTCGTGGGTGATGAAGACCATGGTCTTCCCGAGCTCGTGGTGGAGCCGGATCACCTCGTTCTGCATATCCCGCCGGATCAGCGGGTCCAGCGCGGAGAACGGCTCGTCGAAGAGCAGGATGTCGGGCTCGCTTGCCAGCGCTCGGGCCAGACCGACCCGCTGCTGCATGCCGCCCGAGAGCTGGTCGGGGTAGGACTTCTCGAACCCGTCGAGGCCGACCAGCGACACCACCTCGGCCGCCTTCGCCCGCCGCTCCTTCTTGCCCATGCCGCGGATCTCCAGCCCGTACGCGACGTTGTCGATCACCTGCCGGTGCGGCAGCAGGCCGAAGTGCTGGAACACCATCGAGACCTGCTTGCGGCGCAGGTCGCGCAGCTGGGAGTCCGACGCCTTGGTCACATCGACGCCGTCCATCTGGACCGTGCCGGCGGTCGGCTCGATCAGCCGGGTGAGGCAACGGACCAGCGTCGACTTGCCCGACCCGGACAGCCCCATCACCACGAAGACCTCGCCCGGTGCGACGTCGAAGGACACGTCCTTGACGCCGGCCACGCAGCCGGTCTTCTCCTTGAGCTCGGCGCGCGGGAGGTCGGCGTCGGGTGTCCCGATGATCTTGTCGGCGCGGGGACCGAAGATCTTCCACAGGCCCTCGACCTGGACGGCAGCGTCAGTTCCACGATCCGTGGTGACAGGCTCTTCGACGGCGGTCATCGGGTGTCCTCGCTGTTGCGGCTGTCGCCGGGTGGATGGAGAGGGGCGGCCCCGGGCCCGACCGCCGATGGCGCACCGTCGTCGGTCACGACGTCCTCACCGTGGCGCACCAGGTGCAGGTAGGACATGTGCCGCTCGTACTGGTCGAGTACGTCACCCACCAGCTGCTCGTGGGAGTAGCCGGTGACGCTGTACCCCTGCGTGCCCTCGGGGAGGTGTACCTCCGTGCGGTAGTAGATCTCCTTGGTCAACCGCCCGATGGCGTACGTCGGGGCCCGGCTCGGGCGAGGCGCCAGGCGGTAGACGAACGCCGGCTCGTCCTGACCCAGGTCGGTGTGCAGCTCGATGCCCGCCAGTCCGTGGGAGGGCGTGCTCTCGGCGACGGTCGTCGGCAGGCCGTGCTCGTTGAGCGCGGCAGCGACCTCCTCGAGAGCGGGCCTGGCCACCTCCGCCATGAACCGGGTCGTCTCCTCCAGGCTCGGGTAGGTGACGCTGTGCCGCAATCGTTGCGCCACACTGGCGACACCGTCCACCCGCCCGGAGTGCCGTGCCGCGGACAGCGCTGCCGGAAGCGAGAACCGGACGCTCTCGTCCTTGTAGGACTCCAGGCGCAGCGACCGATAGAGGCCCACCGCCACCAGCGCCAGGACCACCGAGAACGGCAGCCCCATGATGATGGTGGCGCTGGTCAGCGTGGTCAGCCAGGCATCGCCGCCGGCGAACATCATCGCCAGGGTCAGGGCGCCGATCGCAACGGACCAGAAGATGCGCACCCAGATCGAGCAGTCCGCCATCGGGTGCGGCAGCTTCGAGGTGAAGTTGCCCAGGACCAGAGCGCCGCTGTCGGCCGAGGTGACGTAGTAGAGGAAACCCGTCAGCGTGGCCACGAAGATGATCAGTGCGCCGGCCGGGAGGTTGTCCAGGAAGGCGTAGAAGCCCTGCTCGAAGGACGCCCCCGCCACGCCCTTGAACTCCTCGTCGCCGTCACGGATCCGGACGAGCGCGCTGTTGCCGAAGATCGAGACCCACAGCAGGATGAACGTGAACGGGATGACCATCACCCCGACCAGGAACTGGCGGATCGTCCGGCCGCGCGAGATCCGGGCGAGGAACAGCCCGACGAAGGGCGCCCAGGCCACCCACCACGCCCAGAAGAACAGCGTCCACAGGTTCTTCCAGGCCGAAACGTCGCTGTTGCCGAGCTCCTCGTAGGCCATCGTGTCGAAGCTCATCCCGGGCAGGTGGCTCAGGTAGTCGCCGACGTTCATGACCAGCGAGTTCAGCAGGAACGCGGTCTGGCCGCTGAAGAGCACGAAGAGCATGAGAGCCAGCGAGAGCAGCACGTTGAGCTCCGAGATCCGCCGGATGCCCTTGTCCACACCGGAGACCGCGGAGATCGTCGCGAGCACAACGGCGACCACGACCAGGCCGAACTGCGCCGCCTTCCCCTGATCGATTCCCCACATCACGTCGAGTCCCACGTTGAGCAGCGCGATGCTGATGCCCAGCGAGGTCGCGATGCCGAAGATCGTGCCGAGGACAGCCGCGATGTCGATGCCGTCCCCCACCCGACCGTGGACCCGCTTGCCGAAGATCGGGTACAAGGCGGACCGGATCGACAAGGGCATGCCGTGCCGGAAGGCGAAGTAGCCGAGCGCCATGCCCATCACGGCGTACATCGCCCATCCGCTGACGCCGTAGTGGAACAGCGTCCAGGTGACGGCCTGCTCCGCAGCGTCGACCGTCTCCGCCTCACCCGTCGGCGGGTACAGGTACTGCGAGACCGGCTCGGCGACGGAGTAGAACATCACGTCCGCCCCGATGCCGGCGGCGAACAGCATCGCGGTCCAGGTGAACATGCTGTACTCAGGGCGGGATTCCTCCGGCCCGAGTCGGTAGCGGCCGAACCGGGACAGGCACACGATCAGGACGAAAGCGATCAGTGCCGCACTGAGCGCGAAGTACCACCATCCGAAGTAGTCGGAGATCCACGCCACCACTTCGCCGATCGCGGTGCTCGAGCTGTCCGGCGCAAGCAGTGTGTAGAGCGTGAACGCCACCACGATGCCGGCCGAGCCGAAGAACACCACCTTGTTGATGCGCGGGCGGGCAAGGTCGTCGCCGCCGTCGCCGCCAGTCTCAGGCTCGCCGGGAGCAGCCGGCATCCGGTCGGGAAGATGTCGACTCACGGTCGCTCCCTCGGGTCGTTCCGGCTGTCACCGGGTGGATGGAGCGGGCTGCCATCGCGATGGCGGTAGTAGGGCACGTCGACCGGAGGCAGCGGCGTGTTGCCGGCGATCAGGTCGGCCGCCTTCTCCGCCACCATCATCACCGGCGCGTAGATGTTGCCGTTGGTGACGAACGGGAAGACGGAGGCGTCGACGACTCGGAGCCCCTCGGTCCCGTGGACCTTCATCGTGTCCGGGTCGACGACCGACATCTCGTCGATGCCCATCCGGGCCGTGCAGGACGGGTGCAGCGCGGTCTCGGCGTCCGCGCGCACCCACTCCAGGATCTCCGCGTCGGTCTCGACGGAGGGTCCGGGCGAGATCTCGCCGTCGTTGTACGGCGCGAACGCGGGCTGGTTGAGGATGTCGCGGGCCACCCGGATCGCCTCGACCCACTCCTTGCGGTCGGTGGCCGTCGACAGGTAGTTGAACAGCATCGACGGGTGCTCCCGCGGGTCCCGCGACTTGATCCGCACGTGGCCCCGGGTGTCGGCGTACATCGGACCGATGTGCACCTGGTAGCCGTGGCCCTCGACGGGCGACGTGCCGTCGTACCGGATGGCGATCGGGAGGAAGTGGAACATCAGGTTCGGGTAGTCCACGTCGTCGTTGCTGCGCGCGAAGCCACCACCCTCGAAGTGGTTGGTCGCGCCGAGGCCCTTGCGCTGGAAGAGCCACTGGTAGGCGATCTTCGGGCGCTGGTGCCAGGCCAGGCCGGGTGCGATCGAAACCGGCTCCTTGCTGGCGTACTGGATGTAGACCTCGAGGTGGTCCTGCAGGTTCTCCCCCACCCCGGGCAGGTGGTGGACGACCGGGATCCCGTGCTGCTTCAGGAGCGCCTCGTCACCCACGCCGGAGAGCTGAAGCAGCTGCGGGGTGTTGATCGCGCCGCCGCAGAGGATCACCTCGCCGGCATCGACCGAGTGCTTACGCCGGGCCCGCTCGTAGTCGACGCCGACCGCCCGCTTGCCCTCGAACCGGACCTGCGTGGCGAGCGCCCGGGTGCGGACGGTGAGGTTCTTCCGGCTGCGCACCGGGTGCAGGTAGGCGCGGGCCGCGGAGAGCCGGCGGCCGCGGTACACGTTGCGGTCGAAGCGCGCGAACCCCTCCTGGCGGTAGCCGTTGACGTCGTCGGTGAGGTGGTAGCCGGCCTCGACCGTGGCCTGGAAGAACGCGTCGAAGAGCGGATTTGTCGCCGGTCCGCGCTCGAGCTTGAGCGGGCCGTCGCCACCGCGCCAGTCGTCGGCGCCGGTCAGGCAGTTCTCCATCCGTTTGAAGTACGGCAGGCAGTGGAGGTAGTCCCAATCCTGCAGGCCGGGCTCCCGCGCCCACCGCTCGTAGTCCATCGGGTTGCCCCGCTGGAAGATCATCCCGTTGATGCTGCTCGAACCGCCGAGCACCTTGCCGCGGGCGTGGTAGACCTTCCGCCCGCCCAGCTCCGGCTCGGGATCCGTCTCGTACTTCCAGTCGTAGAACCGGCTGCCGATCGGGAACGGCAGCGCGGCCGGCATGTGGATGAACGGGTCGATGCGGTAGTCCGAACGGCCGGCCTCGAGGACGAGCACGGTGGTGCCGGGGTCGGCGGAGAGCCGGTTGGCCAAGGCGCAGCCCGCGGATCCGCCACCCACGATGACATAGTCGAAACGGTCCGCGCCCATGACTGTCCCTGCCCGTCTATCCGGCGAACCAGCGTTGTTCGGCAGGCCGGACGTTGTGCCAGACGTGCTTGGTCTCGCGATACTCGTCGAGCCCCGCCTGTCCGAGCTCGCGACCGGTGCCCGACTGCTTGAAACCGCCCCACTCCGCCTGCGGCACGTAGGGGTGGTAGTCGTTGATCCAGACGGTGCCCATCCGGAGCCGCGCGGCGACCCGCTCGGCCTTGCCTGCGTCCCGGGTCCACACCGCACCGGCGAGGCCGTAGATGCTGTCGTTGGCGAGCGCCACCGCGTCGTCCTCGCCCGCGAAGGTCTCCACCGTCAGCACCGGGCCGAACGACTCGTCCTGGGTGACCGACATGTCGCCGGTGCAGCCGTCGAGGATCGTGGGCAGGTAGTAGAAGCCGTCGGCGAGCCCTGGCTGCTCAGCGTCGTCGGGACGGCGACCGCCGCACCGGAGTACGGCGCCCTCGGCGATCCCGGCGGCGACGTACGCCTCGACCTTGTCGCGGTGCGCGGCACTGGTCAGCGGACCGGTCTCGGCCTTCTCGTCGAACGGCCCGCCGAGCCGGATCGTGCCGGCCCGCTCGACAAGGGCGTCGACGAACGTGTCGTGGATCGACTCCTCGACCAGCAGCCGGGCGCCGGCGGAGCAGACCTGTCCGGAGTGCAGGAAGACGGCAGTGAGCGCGTAGTCGAGTGCCACCTCGAGGTCGGCGTCGGCGAAGACGATGTTGGGGTTCTTGCCACCGAGCTCGAGGGCCACCTTCTTCACGGTGGCCGCCGCGGCGGCCATGATCGTGCGGCCGGTCTGGAGACCGCCGGTGAAGGAGACCAGGTCGACCCGCGGGTCCGTCGAGAGTGCGGCGCCGGCGTCCGGGCCGGTGCCGAGCACCAGGTTGCCGGCGCCGGCTGGGAGGCCCGCCTCCTCGAGCAGCCGCATCAGGTGGATCGCGGTGTGCGGGGTGAGCTCGCTCGGCTTGAGGATGAAGGTGTTGCCCGCGGCCAGGCACGGCGCGACCTTCCACGACACCTGCAGCAGCGGATAGTTCCAGGGCGTGATCAGGCCGCAGACGCCGATCGGCTCGTGCACGATCCGGCTGACCACGTCGGCGTTGCCGGTGTCGACCATCCGCCCGGCCTCCTCGGCCGCGGTCCGCCCGTAGTGGCGGAACACCGCGACGACGTCGTCGACGTCGTACTCCGACTCGACCAGGCGCTTCCCGGTGTCGAGGGACTCCATCCGCGCCACTAGGTCTTTGTCGCGCACCAGCAGGTCGGCCAGCCGGAGCAGCAGGTCGCCGCGCTCGCGCGCGGACGTCCCGGGCCACGGGCCGGCATGGAACGCGCGATGGGCGGCCCCGATCGCGGCGTCGGTGTCGGCGGCCGACGCCTCGTCGAGCTCGGCGACGAGGGAGCCGTCCGCGGGACATCGGATCTCACGTCGACCGCCGGCAGCGGCGGAGCGCCACTGCCCGTCGATATAGAGATCAGGCACGGGGCGCCCCTTCCTCGCGGCTCGGCTAGTTGCGCATCGCGCAACGAAAAGCCTCCACCGCAACCATGGTTGGTCCTGACAATGCTGGGGTCGGGCCGCCGCGTCAAGCACCAACGCCTGATCCGTGACCTACCTGTGCCCCCAGCCGAGCCGGTGGGAGACCTCCTCGGCGGCCTCCACGACCTTGCCCGTGATCTCCTCCACGCGCTCGGAGGAGATCCGGAAGGTGGGCCCGGAGACGCTCATCGACGCCACCACGTCGCCGTGCACGTTGCGGATCGGCGCGGCCACCGCGGTGAGCCCCACCTCGAGCTCGTCGACCGCCAGCGCGTAGCCCTGCTCGCGGACCTGGTCGAGCTCGGTGCGAAGCTTGCCCTTGGTCGTGATGGTCGTCGGGGTGTACGCAGACATCTTGCTCAGCACCGCATCGCACTCCTGGCGGTTCAGGCCGCTGAGCAGCACCTTGCCATTGCTGGTCGCGTGCAGCGGGATGTGCTGGCCGACCCAGTTGTGCGGCTGCAGGGCGGACGAGCCGGCGACCTGGTCGAGGTACAGCGCAGAGCTCTCCGACAGGACCGCGATGTTGACGGTCTCCCCCGTCTCCGACGCGAGCTGGCGGCAGACCGGACGGGCCTCCTGCACCAGGTCCAGCCGCGCCGTCGTCGCGCCGGCGAGCCGGAGCAGCCCCACGCCGAGGCGGTACTTCCCCCGGTCCTCGGTCTGCTCGACCAAGCGGTGCGCCTCGAGCGTGGCGACCAGGCGGAACGCCGTGCTCTTGTGCACCCCGAGCTCGTTGGCGATCTCGGTGACGCCCTGCTCGCCGCTCCGGGCAAGCCGCTCGAGGATCGTCAGCGCCCGGTCGACGGACTGGACGCCCACTCCGTCACCGTTGCTCATGGCGCAACAGTACTGGGTCAGACGCAACTATCGCGACGTGCCGTCGAGCTCTTTCGCGACCTCCTTCGCCAGCCACCGCCGCTGCCGTCGCTGTCGATCGCGCTCCTCGCCGAGCAGTGCCTTCGCGGTCGCGAAGCACAGCAGGATCATCACGATGCTGAACGGGAAGGCCAGCAGGATCGCCATCGTCTGTAGCGCCGCCAGCGGATCGACTCCGGCGGCGGCCCGGGTCCCCGCGACCAGGAGCACGGCCGCGATGGCCCCCTCCATGGCCGCCCAGAACGCACGGCTCCACACGGGAGGGTTGGTGTTGCCGCCCGACGAGAGCATGTCGACGACGAACGAGCCCGAGTCGGAGCTGGTGACGAAGAAGATCACGATCAGGAAGATCGCGAGTCCGCTGGTGACCGCCGCGAGTGGGAGCAGGTCGAGCATCTGGAAGAGCGCCGTGTTGGTGTCGACGCCGCCCTCGGTCACCAGTCCGCCGTCCCTGAAGACCTCTTCGTAGAGGGCGGTGCCGCCGAGTGCTGAGAACCAGAGGAAGGTCACGAGCGTCGGCACCAGCAGCACACCGATGATGAACTCGCGAACCGTGCGACCCTTCGAGATCCGCGCGATGAAGACGCCCACGAACGGCGCCCAGCTGATCCACCAACCCCAGTAGAACGTCGTCCACCCGCCGAGCCAGGCCTTGCCCTCCGGTTCGAACGGCATCGAGTTGAACGACAGCCGGAAGAAGTTCTGGATGTAGGAACCGATGTTGGCGACGAAGTCGCTCAGGATGAACACGGTGGGCCCGGCGATCAGCACGAACGCCACCAGGGCCACCGCCGCGACCATGTTGATGTTCGACAGCCACTTGATGCCCTTGTCGATGCCGGTGACCACCGACGTGAGCGCGATCGAGGTGATCACGATGATCAGCACGACGAGCAGCCACGTCTCGGGCTCGTCGATGACGTCGAGGTAGGTGAGGCCGGCACCGATCTGGCTCACGCCCAGACCGAGGGACGTGGCGACACCGAACAGGGTTCCCAGGACCGCGACCACGTCGATGACGTCGCCCCAGAAACCGGTGACGGTCTTGCCGAGGAGCGGCTCGAGCGCCCATCGGATGGAGATCGGGTTGCCCCGCCGGTGGACCGAGTAGGCGATCGCTAGTCCGACCACCACGTAGATCGCCCACGCGTGCAAGCCCCAGTGGAGGAAGGTCACGCTCATCGCCGTGTTGGCCGCCTCCCCCGGGCCGTCCGCCGGCAGCCCGGGCGGTGGCGCGCTGAAGTGGTTGAGCGGCTCGGCGACCCCCCAGAACACGAGCCCGATGCCCATGCCGGCAGCGAAGAGCATCGCGAACCACGAGCCCAGGGAGAAGTCAGGTTCTTCGTCACCGTCCTTCGCCAGGACGACGTTGCCCATGTGCGACGTCGCGATCCAGAGGGCGAAGAAGACGAAGCCGGTGACGATCGCGATGTAGTACCAGCCGAGCTCCTGGACGACGTTCTCGTTGGCCGTGCCGATCCAGTCGCCCACCTCCGCCGGCCAGATCGCGGTCGCTGCGACGAAGACGACGAGGAGTCCAGCCGAAGGGAAGAAGACCCTGGGGGCCGGGATCAGACCTGTTCGGGCGTTCGCTGAAGGACCGGTCTCCGAGGATTCGGATCCGGCGTCAGGGGTGAGTTGCGTCATCGAGAAACTCCACTCCGGTGCGGGAACAATCGACGAGGACGCCTGTCGGGCGAGCTCGACCGGCTTCTAGTTGAACACAACGGTGCGGTGGCCGTTCAGCAACACCCGCGACTCCGCGTGCCACCGGACGGCCCGCGACAGCACCTGCGCCTCCACGTCGCGACCGGCGGTCACCAGCTGCTGCTCGTTGAAGTTGTGGTCCACGCGGATGACGTCCTGCTCGATGATCGGGCCCTCGTCGAGCTCGCCCGTCACGTAGTGGGCAGTCGCTCCGACCAGCTTCACGCCACGGTCGAACGCCTGGTGGTAGGGCTTCGCGCCCTTGAAGCTCGGCAGGAACGAGTGGTGGATGTTGATCGCCCGGCCCGACAGCTCGGTGCACAGGTCGTCGGACAGCACCTGCATGTAGCGCGCCAGCACCACCAGGTGGATGCCGTGCTTCTCGACCAGCTCCCGGAGCTGGTCCTCCGCGCGCGGCTTGGTCTCCGGCGTCACCGGCACGTGCACGAAATCGAGGCCGTGCGCGCGGACCAGCGGCTCGGCGTCGAGGTGGTTGGACACGACGACCGGGATCTCGATCTGCAGGGCGCCGGTGCTGTAGCGGAACAGCAGGTCGTTGAGGCAGTGCAGGTGCTTGGACACCATGACCAGGGTGCGGTACGGCGCCCGGGCGTCCCAGAGCTCGAAGGTCATCCCGAACTCGGCCGCCACGGAGGCGAAGTCCTTGCGCAGGTCGGCCACGCCGATCTGCTCCGAGCCAGTGCTCGCCACCGTGAAGTCGATGCGCATGAAGAACCGGCCCGTGAGTCGGTCACCGAACTGCTGGCTCTCGACGATGTTGCCGCCGTGACGCACCAGGAACCCGGAGACGGCATGCACGACACCGGGCCGGTCGGGACAGGTCAGGACGAGGACGAAGTCGCCCGAAGGCGCAGTCGCGCGCGGGGTCTCCTCGGTCGTCGCGAACGTCATTGCCGTCAGTCCCCGAGCTCGGCGCGGCGGCGTACGACGTATTCCTCCAGCTCCTGTCGGACGGCATCGTCCAGGGGCGGCGGCTCGTACTCGTCGAGCTTCTTCTTGTAGATCTCGCCGGCGCGGGCGTTGGCGTCCCTGCCACCGTTGCGCATCCAGCGCTCGTAGTTCTCCGACGACGAAAGCATCGGGCGGTAGAAGCAGGTGCGGAAGCGCTCCATCGTGTGCATCGCCCCGAGGAAGTGCCCGCCGTGGCCGACCTCCTCGTGCGCGCCGAACGCCATCGAGTCCTCGTCGATCTCCAGCGGCGTGAACTCGTGCTGGAGCATCTGGACCAGCTCGACGTCGACGATGAACTTCTCGTAGCCGGCGACCAGGCCGCCCTCGAGCCAGCCGGCGGAGTGCATGACCCAGTTGGCGCCGGCCAGGAAGGTCGGGAGCAGCGTCATCAGCGCCTCGTAGCCGGCCTGGGCGTCGGCGACCTGCGACGACGTGAGCCCCCCGCCGGTGCGGAACGGCAGGCCGAAGTGCCGGGCGATCTGGCCGGTGCAGAGCAGGCCGATGCCCGACTCCGGGGTGCCGAAGGTCGGCGAACCCGACTGCATGTCGATGTTGGAGAGGAACGACCCGAAGATCACCGGGGTCCCGGGCCGGATCAGCTGGGACAGCGCGATCCCGGAGAGTGCCTCGACGATCTGCTGCACCAGCGCGGCCGGGATCGTCACCGGCGACATCGCGCCCATCAGGATGAACGGCGTGAGGACGACGGGCTGACCGGCCGCGGAGTACTCGAACTGGGCCTCGAGCATCCGGTCGTCCCAGCGCAGCGGCGAGTTGCAGTTGATGAGCGAGATGGTGGCCGGCGTCTGCTCGATCGCGTCCCGCGAGCCGAACAGGATCGACGTCATCGCCAGCGTGTCCGCGGCGTTGGCCCCCGAGACCACGTTGCCCATGTAGACCTTGTCGGTCAGGGTCTGCAGCGCGTAGGTCATGTCGAGATGACGGCTGTCGAGCGGGGCGTCGTTGGGCTCGCAGATCACGCCGCCGGCCGAGTCGAGCACGGGGTACGACTGCGCGAGCTGGGTGAACCGGCGGAAGTCGTCCATCGTCGCGTCCCGCCGGACCTCGCCCTCGCGGACGAACGGTGGACCGTAGACCGCGCCGAACGCCATCGAGTCGCCGCCGATGTGGATGCTGTGCTCGGGGTTGCGGGCCTGGACGTCGAACTCGCGTGGCGCCTTGGCCACCTGCTCCAGCACGAAGTCGGGATCGAGGAACACGGTGTTGCCCTCGACCCGCTGGCCGGCCTTCCGGAACAGCTCGAGCGCGCGATCGTCCATGAACTCGATGCCGATCTCGGTCATCAGCCGGCGCCACCCCTTGTCGAGAGTGGCTATCGCGTCCTGCGAGAGGACCTCGTATCGGGGCATCCGGTTCTGGAACATCGAGCCTCCTGGGCGGCGCACGGACTGCGGCAATCGGGCCGGTGCTTGACCCGGCTCGTTTGGCATCCTAGCCTCACATCATGGAAATGACGTTCCACATCATGGGACTTCCTGATCAGAGACGGAACGACCGATGAGCACCCAGACCAACACCGGAACGCAGGCGGTCGACCGCGCCGCGCTGCTGGTGGCGACCGTGGTGCGGGCCGACGAGCCGCTGACGTTCGCCGAGCTGCAGACCGAGTGCGGGTTGCCGAAGTCCACGACGTCGCGGATGCTGACCGCGCTCGAGCGCACCGAGCTGCTCGAGCGCAACCAGGCCGGGTCCTACATCGCCGGTCCGCTGTTCTGGCTCTACGCCACCAGGCACGACCCGTGGGAGGAGCTGGTCCGCCTAGCGCGGCCGACACTCGACCGGGTCGGCGCCGAGACCGGCGAGACGGTGAACCTGTCCGTGACCCGCGGCGACCGCGTCGTACAGGTGGCGCAGGTCGACTCGACGTACCTCCTCGGCACCCGCGACTGGACGACCGTCGACGTGCCCGCCCACTGCTCGGCTCTCGGCAAGGTGATGCTGGCTCACGGGGCGCTCGACGTTCCTGGCGGCGCGCTCGAGGAGCTCACCCCCCACACCGTCGCCGACCGCGGGGCACTGCAGCGTGAGCTGGACCAGGTGGTCCGGCGCGGCTGGGCGAGCACGGTCGACGAGCTCGAGATCGGGCTCACCGGCGTCGCCGCTCCCGTGCGGGGCGCCACCGGAGAGGTCGTCGCGGCCCTGGGCATCTCGGGCCCCAGTCCGCGAATGGCAGATCGACGCGAGGAGATCGGCCGGCTGTTGAACAGCCGCGCGGAGCAGCTGTCCGGGCTGCTTCGGCGGAAGATCCGCAAGGAGGGCGTGGCATGACCCCCGAAGAAGTCCTGCAGGGCTTGTACGACGAGACCCTGGTCGGCAATGCGCCGCGGGTGCTCGAGCTCACCGAGGACGGCCTCGCACTCGACATGGAGCCGCAGACGCTGCTGTTCGACGCGCTCATCCCGTCGCTGGAGGAGGTCGGAGCCCGGTTCGAGCGCGGTGACTTCTTCGTGCCAGAGATGCTGATCGCCGGCCGCGCCATGGCCGGCGCGATGGCTCGGCTGCGGCCACTGCTCGCGGAGACCGGCGTCCAGACGATCGGCAAGTTCCTGATGGGGACCGTCAAGGGCGACGTGCACGACATCGGCAAGAACCTCGTCAACATCATGCTCGAGGGGGCCGGCTTCGAGGTGATCGACCTCGGCGTGCAGGTCGCGCCCGAGAAGTTCGTGGCCGCGATCGAGGAGCACCAGCCGGACATCGTCGGCTTCTCGGCGTTCCTCACCACCACGATGCCGATGTTCAAGGCCAACATGAACGCGCTCGAGAAGGCCGGCCTCCGCAACGACGTGATTGTCATGGTCGGCGGCGCCCCCGTCACCCAGGAGTACGCCGACGCCGTCGGCGCCGACGGCTACGCCGCCGACGCCTCCCAGACGGTGAAGCGGGCCAAGTCCCTGCTCCAGGAGAAGCGCGCCAAGGTCCCGGCATGATTACCCCACGCCGTTCCTGCCTCCCCCGCTTCGCTCCTCCGGCGAAGAACGACGCAGGGACCCCAAGAGCATGACGGCACCCCGCCTGGAGACCGTGCTCCGATCCGCCACCCAGGAGGTCGTGATCGGGCACGACCGCCGGTTCTGCCTGATCGGCGAGCGGATCAACCCGACCGGACGGCGGATCTTCCAGGAGCAGCTCCGCGCCGGCGACCTCTCGGCGATCGCGCGCGACGTCCAGGCGCAGGTCGAGGGCGGCGCGGACGTGCTCGACGTCAACATGGGCGTGCCACTGACCGACGAGGCCGACCTGCTGGCCAAGGCGATCACAATGATCCAGGAGCTCACCGACAAGCCGATCTGCATCGACTCGTCGGTGGTGGAGGCGCTCGAGGCCGGGCTCGCCGTCTACCAGGGGCGTGCGCTGGTCAACTCGATCACTGCCGAGGACGACCGGATGGCCCAGATCCTCCCCCTCGTCAAGAAGTACGACGCCGCGATCATCGCGCTGCCGAACGACCACGACGAGATCCCGATGGAGGTCGAGAAGCGCGTCGAGCTGACCCGCAAGATCGTCCAGGTCGCCACAACCGAGTACGGCATCGCCGCGGCCGACATCGTGATCGACCCGCTCGCGATGCCGATCGGCGCCGACCAGTCCGTGGTGGTCACCGTGCTCGAGACGATGCGCCGGATCCGCGACGAGTTCGGCGTCAACATGACCTGCGGCGCGTCCAACGTCTCGTTCGGCATGCCGTCGCGGCACGCCCTCGGCGCGACGTTCCTGCCGATGGCGATGCAGGCCGGTCTCACCTCGGCGATCATGGACACCCGCACCCCGCAGATCGTCGAGGCGGTCAAGGCCGCCGACCTGCTGCTCGGCCACGACGAGTGGGGCGGCGCCTGGATCGCAGCGCACCGCGCCCGGCAGGCCGCGTCGGCGTGACCGCTCGATGACACGAGATCCGGACGTGCCGGGCGGGGAGTTCTCGCTCGACGACGTCCGCCGCGAGGGCCTGCTCCCGACTCCGGGCGCGGGCGCTGCGCCGCACGACGGCACCGGCCGCGTCGAGCTCAAGTTCACAGTCGAGGACGCCGGGGGCTCGCCGCCCGCCCAGCGGTCGGTCCGGGTCCCGCCCGGAGTCACCGTGTTCGACTCCGCGTCCTGGAACGGGATCGCGATCGACTCCACCTGCGGCGGCCACGGCACCTGCCACAAGTGCAAGGTCCGGGTCGAGGGCTCCACGCCGATCTCGCGCCACGACGTGAAGACGTTCAGCCGCGAGCAGCTTGCCGACGGCTGGCGGCTCGCCTGCCTGGTGCAGGCGACGCGCGACCTCGCGGTCGACGTACCCCCGCTGACGACGCGGCCCAAGGCCGCCACGGTCGGCGTCGGCCGCCAGGTGATCCTGCGACCCGCGGTCCAGAAGCGGTACGTCGAGCTGGCCGAGCCGAGCCTGTCCGACCAGCGCCCCGACATCGACCGGTTGCTCGCAGCGATCGACGACCTGGAGCCGGTCCCGGACCTGCACGTGCTCCGACGGTTGCCGAAGGTGCTGCGGGAAGCGGACTTCAAGGTGACCGCCGTCGTCGTCGACGAGGCGCTGGTCGACGTCGAACCCGGCGACACGACTGAGCAGCGCTACGCGCTCGCCTACGACCTCGGCACCACGACCGTCGTGGCGACCCTGCTCGACCTGACGCTGGGCACTCCGATCGCGGTCGCATCCGTGCTCAACAAGCAGCAGCCGTTCGGCGGCGACGTGATCACCCGGATCAGCGCGACGATGATCGACCCGGAGGCACTGCCGCGGCTGCAGCGGGCCGCAGCGGACACGCTGGCCGAGCTGGCGACGCAGGTCTGCGCCGAGGGCGGGGTCGACCCGCGGCAGGTCTACGAGGTCGCGATCGCGGGCAACGCCACCATGACCGCGCTCGCGCTCAACATGGACCCGGAGCCGCTCGGGGTCGCACCGTTCGTGCTCGCGACATCGCAGCCGCCGACGGTGCCGGCCGCCGAGGTGGGCCTCGACCTGCTGCACGCCGGCGCCCGGGTGTTCTTCTTCCCTGCACTCGGCGCCTACGTCGGCGGCGACATCGTCGCCGGCATGCTCGCGACCGGCATGGACCGGGACAAGCGGACCCGGCTGCTGATCGACGTCGGCACCAACTGCGAGATCGTCCTGAGCGACGGCGACCGGATCGTGTCGACCGCGGCGCCCGCCGGCCCGGCCTTCGAGGGCGGCGCGATCAGGTGCGGCATGCGAGCCGCGGACGGCGCGATCGAGACGGTTCGGCTCGATGACGAGGTCGAGCTCGGCGTGATCGGCGACGTCGAGCCCAAGGGTCTGTGCGGATCGGGGCTCGTCGACGCCGTGGCCGAGCTGGTCAAGGTCGGCCTGCTCGACGCGTCGGGCCGGTTCGTGCCCGACGACGACGCGGTCGGCATCGCCCCGAAGTTCGCCGACCGGCTCACCAAGCTCGGCCAGGAGCGGGTGTTCGTGCTGCACCGGCCCCAGCCGGACTCGGACCCCGAGGACTGCGTGGTGCTGTCGCAGCGCGACGTTCGCGAGCTGCAGTTCGCCAAGGCCGCGATCTCCACCGGCTGGAGCCTGCTGCTGGAGGAGCTCGGACTCGAGCACCGCGATGTCCAGCAGGTGCTGATGGCGGGCTCCTTCGGCAGCTACATCTCCCCCGCGTCGGCCGTACGGATCGGACTGGTGCCGAAGCTGCCGGTGCTGCGGATCGTCTCCGCCGGCAACGTCGCCGGCGAAGGGGCGAAGATGGCCCTGCTGTCCGTGCGCGAGCGGGCGGGAGCGGCGGCGCTGCTGGAGGAGGTGACCTATGTCGAGCTCTCCGACCGCACCGACTTCAACGACCGGTTCGTCGACCAGCTCGGGTTCTGACCCGCGCCCCCTCGCACTGATCGCGTGCGGGGCGATCAGCCAGCCGCTGGCGGAGATCGCCGAGCGTCGCTCCTGGCCGGTCGTCGTCCACCCGCTGCCGCCGTTGCTGCACAACCAGCCGCAGCTGATCGCCGGACAGGTGCGGGAGCTGGCCGAGCGGCTGCTGGCGGACGGCACGCGGGTCGCGGTCGGCTACGCCGACTGCGGCACGTACGGCGCCCTCGACGAGGTCTGCGACGACCTCGGGCTCCAACGGCTGCCGGGCCTGCACTGCTACGACGTGTTCGCCGGCCCCGAAAGGCTGGCGGCGTTCTTCGAGGACCAGCCCGGGACCTACGTGCTGACCGACTTCCTGGCCCGGTCGTTCGCCCGCACCGTGCTCCGGGAGCTCGGGCTCGACCGCCACCCCGAGCTGCGCGACGACTACTTCGGCGCGTACACCCGCGTGGTCTGGCTGGCCCAGGAGCCGGACGAAGAGCTGCACGCGCTGGCCGCCGAGGCCGCGGCAGCGATCGGGCTGCCCCTCACCGTGGTCGACACCGGGCACACCGGTCTGGAGACCGCGCTCGAAGGGCTGGTCGGCCGGGTCAGTCCGCGAGGCGCTTGAGCCAGTCCTGGCGCCAGGCCTCGGTCTCGGCGACCTGGTTGAACGTGTAGACGTGCAGCCCCGCGACCAGCGTCTCCGGCTCCCCGACTGTCGGCGCGCACTTCTCGATGAACGACTCGCCCGTGAACCCACCGGGCGCGACCAGCCGGGCCATCATCCCCTTCTGCTTGGCGAGGAACCGGGTGGAATCTCCCACCCCGATCTTGGTCGCCATGCCGAGCAGCTTGGTCCGGTCGACCGGGCCGGGCACGCCGAGCAGCAGCGGGAGCCCGATACCGCGCAGGCGCAGGCGATGGACCCAGTCCTTGATCACGGCCGGGTCGAAGGTGAGGTTGCTGACGATCTGGGTGGCGTGCTTGCGCTTGTCCCACATCGACTGCACCGTCAGGTCGTCGTGGATCGTCGGATGGCTCTCCGGGTAGCCGGTCACCCCGACGTCGGCGAACGGGTTGCCGAGCACGGTGAGGTCCTCGAGCATCGAGAGAGCGTCCTTGTAGTCACCGACCGGATCGGCGTCGCCACCCGGGACGAAGATGGTGGTGATGCCGGCAGCGCCCAGCCGTGCGGACAGCTCTTGGAGCTCGGCACGGCCGCTCACCATCCGGGCCGCGAGGTGCGGGACCACGGTGTAGCCGGCGGCCGCGAACCGCTCCGCCGTGCTGATCGTCCGCTCGAGCCCCATCGACGGGGACGCCGTGACGGTCACCGGCACCGACGTCGGCACCGACTCGAGCACCTTCGACTCGATGGTCGGCGTGGGCAGCACCTCGTAGCGGACGTGCGCCAGCAGCCGTCGTACCGTCGCGGCGTCTTTGTTGCGCATTACACAACTCGTTTCGTGATACGCACCGAGAGTGCTCAGCCTAAACCTTCCCAGGCGCGCGCGATAGAGCCCCCGGTGGTCGCCTTCCGGTGGTCGGGTAGGCCGAGCCGCTGGGCGGGGCCGTACCGAGACCCCGCGGGCCGACCGAACCAGATCGAGCGACCTCGTTCCGTTCCTCGGTCGCTCGCCGTCAGGCGGACTTCTTCTTCTTCTCGCGGAGCACGAGGGTCGGCGGCACGTTGTCGTCGACGGTCTCCCGCGTGACGATGACCTTCTCGACATCGCCTCGGGACGGCACGTCGTACATCACGTGGAGGAGGACCTCCTCGATGATGGCGCGCAGACCCCGGGCCCCGGTGCCGCGCTCCATTGCCTTGTCGGCGATGGCATCGATCGCGTCGTCGGTGAACTCGAGGTCGACGCCGTCGAGGTCGAAGAGCTTGCGGTACTGCTTGACCAGCGCGTTGCG
Organism: uncultured Actinomycetota bacterium; assembly: GCA_963846535.1. GTDB lineage: Bacteria > Actinomycetota > Actinomycetes > Propionibacteriales > Nocardioidaceae > Nocardioides. The sequence goes on along the minus strand of CAWJWK010000007.1, from coordinate 459,536 downwards.
CGGCTCGGTGAGGATCTGCACCAGAGCTTCACGGTCGAGCTTGGTGACGCTCGCGATGAGCGGGAGCCGGCCGATGAACTCGGGGATGAGGCCGAACTTGGTCAGGTCCTCGGGACGCACCAGCGCGAGCAGGTCCTCGGCGTCGCGCTCCTCCTTGCCGCGGACCTCGGCGGTGAAGCCCAGCGTCTTCTTGCCGACCCGCTGCTCGATGATGTGCTCGAGCCCGGAGAACGCGCCGCCCACGACGAACAGGATGTTCGTGGTGTCGATCTGGATGAACTCCTGGTGCGGGTGCTTGCGGCCGCCCTGCGGCGGCACCGAGGCGGTCGTGCCCTCGATGATCTTCAGCAGCGCCTGCTGGACGCCTTCGCCGGACACGTCGCGGGTGATCGACGGGTTCTCGGCCTTGCGGGCGACCTTGTCGATCTCATCGATGTAGATGATGCCGGTCTCGGCCTTCTTGACGTCGTAGTCGGCGGCCTGGATCAGCTTGAGCAGGATGTTCTCGACGTCCTCGCCGACGTAGCCGGCCTCCGTCAACGCCGTGGCGTCGGCGATCGCGAACGGCACGTTGAGCATCCGCGCCAGCGTCTGGGCGAGGTAGGTCTTGCCGCAGCCGGTGGGGCCGATGACGAGGATGTTGGACTTCGCGACCTCGACGAACTCGTCCTTGCTGTGCTTGCCCTTGCCGTCGGAGCCGATGCCCGACTGCACGCCCGCCTGGACCCGCTTGTAGTGGTTGTAGACCGCGACCGCGAGCGACTTCTTCGCCTGCTCCTGCCCGATCACGTAGGAGTTGAGGAAGTCGAAGATCTCCTTCGGTTTCGGCAGCTCGTCGAGGCCGACCTCGACGCCCTCGTTGAGCTCCTCCTCGATGATCTCGTTGCAGAGATCGATGCACTCGTCGCAGATGTAGACGCCCGGCCCGGCGATCAGCTTCTTGACCTGCTTCTGGCTCTTTCCGCAAAAAGAGCACTTGAGCAGGTCGCCTCCGTCACCGATGCGTGCCACGGGCAGTACTCCTCACGTAATGCGGACTCCCCGACGGTACTCCCTGGCGCCCCCCGGAGGGGAGCGGACACGTGGGGCGGGTCGCAGTCGTCATCTTGGTCAGGCGAGCGCGGGCGTGCCCTTGAGCGAGGCGAGGATCGAGTCGATGAGTCCGTACTCGATCGCCTGCTCCGCGGTGAGGATCTTGTCGCGCTCGATGTCGCGGCTGACCTCCTCGATCGACCGGTTGCTGTGGTCGCTGATCATCTTCTCGAGCATCTCGCGCATCCGGAGGATCTCGTTGGCCTGGATCTCGATGTCGGAGGTCTGGCCGAACGTGCCCTCGGTGTAGGGCTGGTGGATCAGGATCCGGCTGTTCGGCAGCGCCAGCCGCTTGCCCTGGGTGCCGGCGGCGAGCAGGATCGCGGCCGCCGAGGCCGCCTGCCCGATGCAGACCGTCTGCACGTCCGGCTTGATGAACTGGATCGTGTCGTAGATCGCGGTCAGCGCGGTGAACGAACCACCGGGGCTGTTGATGTAGATGCTGATGTCCTGGTCGGGGTTCATCGACTGCAGGCAGAGCAGCTGCGCGATCACCGCGTTCGCGACGTCGTCGGAGATCGGCGTGCCGAGGTAGATGATGCGGTCCTCGAACAGCTTGGCGTAGGGGTCGATCCGCCGGAAGCCGTAGGACGTGCGCTCTTCCCACTGCGGGATGTAGTAGTTCATCTGCTCGGTCATCTGCTCGGTCATCTGCTCAGTCCTTCTTCGGGTGGGCCGGGCGTCCCTGGTCGGCCGCCTCGCGGGCGCTCTTCACGACCTGGTCGACCAGTCCGTACTCGAGCGCCTCGCTGGCGGTGAACCAGCGGTCGCGGTCGGCGTCGTTGGTCACCTGCTCGACGGTCTGGCCGGTGTGCTGCGAGATCAGCTCGAGCAGCACCTTCTTGATGTGCAGCGACTGCTGCGCCTGGATCTTGATGTCGGAGGCCGAGCCGCCCATGCCGGACGACGGCTGGTGCATCATGATCCGCGCGTGCGGCAGTGCGTAGCGCTTGCCCTTGGTGCCCGCGCAGAGGAGGAACTGGCCCATCGACGCCGCCAGTCCCATGCCGACGGTGGCAACGTCGTTGGGGATGTAGTTCATCGTGTCGTAGATCGCCATCCCCGCGTCCACCGAGCCACCCGGGCTGTTGATGTGGAGGAAGATGTCGGCCTCGGGGTCCTCGGCCGACAACAGCAGGAGCTGGGCGCAGATGGCATTGGCGTTCTGGTCACGGACCTCGGAGCCGAGGAACACGATCCGCTCGCGCAGCAGCCGGCTGTAGATGTTGTCGTCGAGCAGGCTGAGTCCGGCCACGCCGTTCATCGTGGGGCCGCTGGGAATCTGAGTCACGTCGGCGACACTAGCCGTCCGAGGCCTCGGAGCCACGGGATCTCGCGCGCTGTTCGCCGACAGCAGACAGGCGCTGCGCGCGAGATTGGAGTGTTCGGGTTCGCCTGGCGGGTGTGGCCCACGGCCGGGCTCGGAGCCGCCGGCGGGAGAGCCCGCGCACCGCGCGTCAGCTCTCCGCGGCCGCCTTGAGCCCGGCGACGGTCCGCGCCATGCCCTGCTCGAGCTCGTCGGCGTGCTCGACATTTCCACCCAGGAATGACGGCGCGAAGAGCCTGCTCACCAGGGTGAGCGAGGTGGGCACCGGCCGCCGGTGCACGACGCGGGTGCCGCCCTCGGCCGGCTCCAGCTCCCAGATCCACTGGGCGCCGCTGGTCTTGGTGTCCCACACCAGGCGACGCCCGGGGTCGGCAGCGGCGACCACGGACCGGGTCCACCAGATGACGAGCTTGCGACGGTTGAAGCACAGGTACCACTGGCCAACGCGGAGCCCGCCGCGCTTCAGCGGCACCATCTTGATCATCTCGGGGCTCCACTCGGCCATCTGGGCGAAGTCGGTCAGACGCTCCCAGACCTGCTCGGGCGATGCCTCGACGATCGCTTCCGCGCGCAGCTCGCGGTCGGCAGTTGCTTCAGTCACCCACTGATGGTGGCAGACGCCCGAGAGGTCAGGCGAGCCATCGCTGCAGGGCGGACATCACCTCGGGGTGGTTGAGGATGCCGAAGTGGTCGGTACGGCCGACATGCAGGGTCTCGGCGTCGGGGAACAGTTCCGACCCGCGCTTGTCGCGACCGACCGCCGAGTGCGGGCGGACGAGGTAGTCGCCGACGTACGAGCCGACCGGGTGTCGGGCGGACTGGGTGACGGTGGCCGCGACCAGGCGGTAGCGGGCCTCCTTCAAAGGCGGCAGCTCGTCGACGTACCCGTCGACCAGGTCGCGCACCCCTTCGGAGCGCTTGTCGAGGATCCGGCCGAAGGCTGACGTCTCGGGAAGCAGGCCGAGCAGCCGGCTCCCGTGGCCGATGCCCCACGCGATCGGCGCGCCGCGGTGCGGCGAGCCGAGCGTGACGACGTCGGTCACCCGGTCGGCCCACGAGGGGCCGTCGATGGCGAGCACGTTCAGTCCCGCCCGCATGATCAGCCCGCCCATCGAGTGACCGACCAGCGCGATCCGCTCGACCTCGACCGGCCATGCCTCGACCACGTCCCGCAGCAGCGCGGCGAGCGCGACGCCGTTCTCGCGGATCGGCAGGCCGGTGTTGGTGCGGAGGTAGACGGGGGTCCAGCCGCGTTCGGCCAGCGCCTCGCCGTACGTCGTGCCGGTGCGTTCCCGGTGCAGCCGCCAGTAGGACTCGTTCTCGCACAGGCCGTGCAGGAAGACCACCAGCCGGCCGGTGGCCTCGGGGAACGCCGCCATCAGCTCGACGCGGGTGGTCGGCACGTCGCGACCGCCGGCCCGCACCGCCATCGGGATCGCCAGCTGCGGACGGTCGCGGAGCAGCTCGTCGCCGATCAGCCCGTTGACGGCCGAGGAGACGAAGCGACCGCGCGGGTTCTCCTCCAGGCGCGGCCCGGCGCCGGTCGCGGCCAGCCGGTCGAAGCCGGCGCTGCCGCCGCGGAGGGCCAGCCCGAGCCCGCCGTAGATCGCGCCGGCGACGCCGCGGTGCACGGTCTCGATCGGGGACGCGGCCGAGCCGAGGCCGCGCCGCAACAGACCGTGCACCCGACGCGTCACCGCCTCGTGGGTGTCGCGGGCAGACCCCAGGAGCAGCTCGTCGGCTGTTGCGGTCGCCAGGGCGAGGGCGTCGAAGACGCTGGCTCCCGGCGCGGGCGACGTTGCGGTGTCCGGCATGTGCCGACGATAGCGCCTCAGTGCACGGTTGTGCACTGAGGCGTTTCCCGGCGTGTCAGTCCTTGGTCGGGCCCTCTTCGACCGCGCCCTCGGCGTCGGCCGCTAGGGCCTCCGCCTCCGGGTCGCCGATCGTGCCGTCGGGGAGGAGGTTCTTCAGCTCGATCACGTTGCCGGAAGCGTCCTTGACCACGGCGCTCTCGACCAGCTGGGCGAGCGCCTTGCCGCGGCGGATCTCCTGCACCATCTCGGGCACGTGGTTGTGCTCGAGCATGTGGTTGACGAACTCCTGCGGGTCCTGGCCGGACTGCTGTGCACGGCGCACCATGTGCTGGGTCAGCTCGCCCTGGTCGACGCCGATCTCGCCCTTGTCGGCGATCTCGTCGAGCAGGAACTGAGCGGCGACCGCGTCACGGACCCGGCGGTCGAGGTCGGCCTCGAACTCCTCCTGGGTCTGGCCCTCCTCCTCGAGGTAGGCGTCGAGCGTCATGCCGGCGTAGCCGAGCTGCTGCTCGACGCTCTCGCGGCGGGCGTTGAGCTCCTCGACCACGAGGGACTCGGGCAGCGGGATCTCGACCTTCTCCAGCAGTGCTTCGAGTACGGCGTCGCGCGCGGCGGCCGCCTGCTCGAGCCGCTTGCCGCGGCCGAGCCGCTCGCGGACGTCGGCCTCGAGCTCGGCGAAGGTGTCGAACTCCGACGCCATCTGCGCGAAGTCGTCGTCGAGCTCGGGAAGCTCCTGCTCCTGGACCTGGCTGACAGCCACGGCCACCTCGACGTCCTCGCCGACCAGGTCGCCGTTGACGAGCTGGGAGGTGAAGACCTTCTCCTCGCCGGCGGAGACGCCGACCAGGGCCTCGTCGAGACCGTCGATCATGCCGCCCCGGCCGACCTCGTAGGAGAAGCCCGAGATCTCGGCACCCTCGACGACCTCGCCGTCCTTGGTCGCCTTGAGGTCGATGACCACGAAGTCGCCGTCCTGCGCCGGGCGCTCGACGTCGATCAGCGTGCCGAAGCGGCCGCGCAGCGCGCCGACCTGCTCGGTGACATCCTCGTCGGTGACCGCGATGTCCTCGACGGACGCCTCGAGACCCTCGGTGCCCGGGAGCGTGATCTCGGGCTTGATGTCCACCTCGGCGGTGAACTCGAGCGGCCCGTCCTCGTCGTACTTGACGACCTCGACATCGGGCTGGGCCAGCGGGACCAGGTCGTTGGCCTGCAGCGCCTCCACGTACTTGGTGCCGAGGAGGTCGTTCAGCGCCTCTTCACGCGCGGCACCGGGGAACTGCCGCTCGATGATCTGCGGCGGCACCTTCCCCTTGCGGAAGCCGGGGATGTTGATCTGCTGCGCGATCTTCTGGTACGCCGCGTCGAGGCTCGGCTTGAGCTCCTCGAAGGGCACCTCGACGGTCAGCTTGGCCCTGGTCGGGCTCAAGGTCTCGACGGCGCTCTTCACAGGCTTGTTCTCCTTCATGGATGTCAGTAATGCGTCGGGGCGACAGGACTCGAACCTGCGATCTCCTGCTCCCAAAGCAGGCGCGCTAGCCACTACGCTACGCCCCGCCAAGAGGCCTCCGACGGCGTCCATTTCGAGGTCGCCGGAAGCTTCTTGGAGCGGATGACGGGAATCGAACCCGCGTAGCCAGTTTGGAAGACTGGGGCTCTACCATTGAGCTACATCCGCGCACGTGCAAACGCGGGTGTCATGGTGCCACAGGGAGGTCCGCCGGCCCCAACCAGCGCTGGTCCTGGACGCCTCCTTCGGAGGCTCGCCGCGCTCGTAACCCGACCGGCGGCTAGCGCCGGTGCACGAGCAGGAGAGCGCGGTCGTCGTCGCTGGAACCCACCTTGGCGGCCAGTCGCTCGGCCAGCCCGTCGAAGGAGCGGCGGAACAGCTGCTCGGCGACACCGAGCATCTCGTCGATCCCGAGCTCGATGTCGCGCCGGGGCTCCTCGACCATGCCGTCGGTGTAGAGGAGCAGTGCGTCACCCGGCAGGAGCCGGCCCCGCGCCGGGTCGTAGGAGACCCCGTCCATCAGCCCGAGCACCGGCCCCTCGGTCTTGATCAGCTGCCAGCGCCCGGAGCCGGCGGACCGATGGACGGGCGGTGGGTGGCCGGCCGTCCGTAGCTCGTACTCGCCGGTCGCGAGGTCGAGAGAGAGGTGGACGGCGGTGGCGAAGCCCTCGTCCCAGTCGCGCTGCATGAGGTAGTCGTTCGCCGCCGGCAGGAACTGGTGCGGAGGGAGGGCGCCGAGCAGGCCTCCCATCGCCCCCGAGAGCTGGAGCGCGCGGGTGCCGGCGGCCTCACCCTTGCCCGACACGTCGACGACCGCGACCTCGAGGCGACTGCTGTCCGCGCGGGTGGTCGCGACGACGAAGTCGCCGGCGAAGGGCGAGCCGCCGGCCGACGACAGGGCCGACTCGACCAGCCAGCTGTCGGGCAGCTTCGGGATGGTGCCCTGGGCGAGGATCCGGTCGCGCAGGTCGACCAGCATCGACTCCCCGCGCCGGAAGCCGATGCCGAGCGGCTTCCGGCGTGCGTTGCGCACCAGCACGACCAGGCTGAGGAGGAGGAGTACGGCGAGGCCCGCAGCGACCCATTGCCACGGGATCATCGGCCCGCCGCCCTCGACCGGAAGACCGGCTGGCACCGGCTGCACCAGAAAAGGTTGCGGCCGCCGAGCACCTCGGTGCGGACGGCACGCCCGCAGACGTGGCACGGCTGACCGGTGCGGCGATAGACGTAGACCTCTCCCCCATGGTCGTCGTCCCGCGGGGCACGGCCCATCGCTTCGGGGGTGTGCTCGGGTCGGACCGTGTCGATCGTGCCGGTGCGCACGCCTTCGGACATCAGCACCACGAGGTCGTCCCACATCGCCTGCCACTGGCCGGCGCGGAGCGTCCGACCCGCGCGCAACGGGTGGATCCGGTGCCGGAACAGCAGCTCGGCGCGGTAGACGTTACCGACCCCGGCGAGCACGGTCTGGTCCATCAGGAGGGTGCCGATCGGCGCGGTGCTGCGCCGGATCCGCGCCCAGGCGCGGGCCGGGTCGGCACCCGGCCGGAGCGGGTCCGGGCCGATGCGCGCGACGACCGCGTCGCGCTCGGCCGTCGTGACCAGCGCGCAGGTGGTGGCGCCTCGCAGGTCGGCGTACGCCTTGCCGTCGGCGCGGACCAGCCGGAGCCGGACCTGCCCGACCGGCGGCGGTACGTCGGACACCAGGTCGTGCACGTCGAAGCCGCCGTAGAGCCCCAGGTGGACGTGAACGAAGCGGTCGGAACCGAAGTCGAGGTAGAGGTGCTTGCCCCACGTCTCGGCGCCTTGCACCTCGGCGCCGTCGAGCCGGGCGGCCGAGTCCGCGAACCGGCCCTGGGGGCTGCCGACCCGCACCTGCTGGCGACCGAACACCTCGGTGACCTGCCGGGCCAGCCGGTGGAGGGTGTGGCCTTCAGGCATCGTGGGCCGGCCCGCCGGGGGCCGACACCGCCGACGCGGGCAGCGGAGGCAGCTCGCCGGTCGTCTCGTACGACGACATCTGGCCGATCCGTCGGGCGTGCCGCTCGTCGCCGGGGAACGGCGTGCTGAGGAAGACCTCCACCAGCCGGGTCATCTCCTCGAGGGAGTGCATCCGGCCACCGACCGCGACCACCCAGGCGTCGTTGTGCTCGCGGGCCAGGGACGCGGTCTCCTCCGACCAGGCGAGGGCCGCGCGGATCCCCTTCACCTTGTTGGCGGCGATCTGCTCACCGTTGCCCGATCCCCCGATCACCACCCCGAGGCTGTCGAGCCCGGCGGCGCGATCGGCCGCGACACCTTCGGCCGCGCGGAGGCAGAACACCGGGTAGTCGTCGACGGCGTCATAGACGAAGGGGCCGTGGTCGACCGGCTCGTACCCGTGGTCGCCGAGCCAACCGATCAGGTGGCTCTTGAGCTCGAGGCCGGCGTGATCACAACCGAGGTGCACGCGCATGGCGCTCATCCTTCCAGAAGCCGGCGTATCAGAAGTGGTGGAGGCGACGGGCGGCCTCGGCCACCGAACCACTCATGGACGGGTAGACCGTGAACGCGTGAGCGAGCTGGTCCGCGGTGATCGACTCTGCGACTGCCAGCGACACCGGATGGATCAGCTCGCTGGCGCGTGGACCGACGACGACGCCGCCCACGACGATGCCCGTTCCCGGGCGGCAGAACAGCTTCACGAAGCCGTCCTGCACGCCCTGCATCTTGGCGCGGGGATTGCCGCTCAGCGGCAGCATCACCGACTCGGCCTGGATCTCGCCGGCGTCGATCGCCCGCTGGGACCAGCCCACGGTCGCGATCTCGGGGGCGGTGAACACATTCGACGACACCTGCTTGAGGTCCAGTGGGGCGACGGCGTCGCCGAGGAAGTGCCACATCGCGATCCGGCCCTGCATGGCGGCGACCGACGCCAGCATCAGGACGCCGGTGCAGTCGCCGGCCGCGTAGACGCCGCGCGCCGACGTACGCGACACCCGGTCGACCTTGACGAAGCCACCGTCGTCGGTGATCACGCCGGACTCGTCCAGGCCGATGCCGGCGGTGTTCGGCACGGAGCCGAGCGCCAGGATGCAGTGCGAACCCTGGACCTCGCGCCCGTCGGTGAGCCGCACGGTGACGATCTGGCCCTCCCGGGTGACCGACTCCATCCGCGACTGCCCCAGCACCTTCATGCCGCGGCGGGTGAGGACGTCCTCCAGGACCTGGGCCGCGTCGGCGTCCTCACCGGGCAGTACCCGGTCGCGGGACGACACGAGCGTGACCGGGATGCCGAGCGCGAGGTAGGCGCTGGCGAACTCGGCACCGGTCACACCGGACCCGACCACGATCAGCTCGGTAGGCGCCTCGGTGAGGTCGTAGACCTGCTCCCAGGTCAGGATCCGCTCCCCGTCGGGTACGGCGCTCGGCAGCGTCCGCGGCGCAGCCCCGGTCGCCACCAGGACGGCGTCGGCCGTCAGCGTCTCCGAGCCGCCGTCGACGAGCTCGGCGACCACGGTGCTCGGGCCGTCCAACCGCCCGCGACCCCGGACGACGCGCACGCCGTCGCGCTCGAGTCGCCGCGCGATGTCGCCGGACTGCTCGGCCGCCAGCCGCATCACGCGTGCGTTGACCTTCGCCAGGTCCACTCCCACCGACGTGACGACGTCGCCCTGGTGGTCGCGCGACTCGATGCCGAGCTCGGCGGCCTCGGCCATCTCGGTCATCAGCTCGGCCGTCGCGATCAACGTCTTGCTCGGCACGCAGTCGGTGAGCACGGCGGAGCCGCCCAGCCCGTCGGTGTCGACGACGACGACCTCGGCCCCGAGCTGTGAGGCGACCAGCGCCGACTCGTATCCGCCGGGACCGCCGCCGATGATCACCACGCGAGACATGGCCGTCATTGTTGCAGCAGGGCTCAGTTGAGCCGGTTGCGATATCCGGGCAGCCGGAACGCCCGCTCGAAGTGGCCACCCGCGAAGTCGGTCGAGCGGTTGCCCACCATCGCGATCACCGTGAATCCCTGCCGCTCGAGCTCGCGACGGCAGCGTTCCTTCCCGTGCGCGATCGACTCCGACCGGTGCCGGCCGCAGACGCCCGCGAACCGGAAGCCCGCCCGCCGCAGCACCTGCGTGATGCCACCCAGCTCGGACTGCCGTCGCGCCGTCGCGAAGAAGACCTTCACGCGCTCCTGTCGAGCGTGGTCGGCGAACCTCAGCACCGGCCGCACCGGGTCGGGGAACGCGTAGTGACTGGCGATCGCCGTGTTGTCGATGTCCAGCACGATCGCCAGCCGTCCACCGCTGCGCTCCACCCTGCGGTCCAGCCACCTGTGAGACCCGCTCATCGCCGCCCGCACGTCGCTGAGCCACTGCTCCTTCGTCGGCAGCGGCCGCGCGGCAGCGGGCGCCACCGGCTGGATCGCGACGAGCAGTGCGAGGCAGACCAGGAGACGAGCAAGCGGGGCCGGTGAGGAGCGGATCACAGGTTGATCATGTGACCGGCGATGCCCTCGATGGCTTCCTTCATCGCCTCGGACAGGGTCGGGTGGGCGAAGACGTTGCGCGCGACCTCGTCGGCGGTCAGGTCCCACTGCTGCGCCAAGGTGAGTGCCGGCAGCAGTTCGGTGACCTCGGGCCCGATCATGTGGGCGCCGAGGATCTCGTTGTGCTCGGCGTCGGCGACGATCTTCACGAAGCCGACGCCTTCGGCCATGCCGCGGGCCTTGCCGTTGGCCGAGAACGGGAACGACGAGGTCTTGACGTCGTAGCCCTTGTCCTTGGCCTGCTGCTCGGAGTAGCCGAACGAAGCGATCTGCGGCTGGCAGAACGTCGCCCGCGGGATCATGTCGAAGTTGATCTCCATCGTCTCGGCGTCGGCGATCGTCTCGGCCGCGACCACGCCCATCGCCTCGGCGGTGTGGGCGAGCATCAGCTTGCCGGTGCAGTCACCGATGGCGTAGACGCCGTCGACGTTGGTGCGCCCGCGGGCGTCGACCGCGATCGCACCGCGGTCGGTCAGCTCGACGCCGGCGGCGTCGAGACCGAAGCCCTCGACGCGCGGCGCGAAGCCGAACGCCGCGAGGAACTTGTCCGCCTCGAGCACGTTCTCGTCGCCGCCGTCGGCGGGCCCGACGGTGACCCTCACCCCAGAACCGGTGTCCTCGACGTTCTTGACCGCGGTCGAGGTGAGCACCGTGACGCCGAGCTTCTTGTACTGCCGCGCGAGCTCCTTGGAGACGTCGGCGTCCTCGGTCGGCACCATCCGGTCGAGGTACTCGACGATGGTGACGTCGACGCCGAAGTTCTTCAGCACGTAGGCGAACTCGACCCCGATCGCGCCCGAGCCGCCGATGATGATCGACGACGGCAGCTGGTCGGTGAGGATCTGCTCCTCGTACGTGACGACGTTGTCGCTGAGTTCCACGCCCGGCACCAGCCGCACCTTCGCGCCGGTGGCGATGATCAGGTTGTCGAAGTCGTACGACGTCGTCTGGCCGTCCTTCTCGACGTCGATCGCCTGGGGTCCGGTGAGCGTGCCCCAGCCGTCGATCTCCGTGATCTTGTTCTTCTTCATCAGGTAGTGCACGCCCTTGGCGCTGGCCTCGGCCACGCTGCGGCTGCGCTTGTGCGTCACCCCGAAGTCCATCGACGCGTCGCCGGAGATCCCGAACGTGTCCTTCTCCTTGGTGATGATGTGCGCGATCTCGGCGTTGCGGAGCAGCGCCTTCGACGGGATGCAGCCGACGTTGAGACAGACACCACCCCAGTACTTCTCCTCCACCACGGCGACGGACTTGCCGAGCTGGGCGGCGCGGATGGCGGCGACGTAGCCACCGGGGCCGGCGCCGAGAACGAGGACATCGAAGTGGGTCACGGGTTGAGCCTACTAACCTAAGGCCGTGCCGACTTATGCCGCCTACGGGACGAACCTCGACCCCGGGCGGATGGGCGAGCGGTGCCCCCACTCCCCTCTTCAGACGACCGGTTGGCTCACGGGCTGGCGCCTCACCTTCGGCGGCGAGGAGCACGGTTGGGACGGCGCGCTGGCCACGATCGTCCAGGATCCGTTCGAGCAGGTCTTCGTCGCGCTCTACGACGTGAGCGAACAGGACGAGCCGCTGCTCGACCAGTGGGAGTCCGCCGACTCGGGGCTCTACCGCAAGACAAAGGTCCGCGTCGCGACTCTGACCGGCTCGGTGGTCGCGTGGACCTACGTCCTCGACGCCTACGAGGGCGGCCTGCCGTCGGCGTCGTACCTCGGCGTACTCGCCGACGCCGCCGAGGCCGCCGACGCCCCCGACGACTACGTCGCCGACCTCCGGCGCCGAGCGTGCCGGTCGACGGGCTTGTGACGATCCGGGTCAAGTGACCTGGACTGCGTGACCAACCGGAGCCATGCCTCGTTGGGTCCACGTGCGTCCAACCCAGCTCGCGATCGCCGGTTGTGCACTCGCCGCCGCGATCGCCGCCTCCGTCGTTCCGACCACGAGCGCGCCCGCAGCGCCCACCGTCACCATTGACCACGCCCGCTCGCCGGCGGACCTCGCACCCGCAAAGGGCTTCCGCGCCTCCGCGCCTGCAGGGCTTCGCGACGTGATGTGGATCGGCAACAACTGGGACGGCACCGCCAGCATCGTCGACGCCCGGTCGTTCAGGGTGCTCAAGCGCGGCGTCAACTTGATTCCGGACAAGAACCAGGAACTCGAGGACATCCTGGCCGACCCGGTGAAGCTGGCGTTCTACGTCGCGATCCAGGTGGGACCTGGTGAGGGCCACGACCAGTACGTCGACGACATGTTCACGACTCATGACGGTCGCTACCTGGCCGTCTCACGTCCGAGCTTTGCCGACGTCATCTGGGTCAATATCCGACGAGCGACGCTCGGCCTTCCCAACGCAATCGTCCGCGAGCAGCAGATGGACGGCTACCGCACCGACCACATGGGGCTGTCCCCCGACGGCCTCCGGCTCCTGGTGTCGGACTCCACCGCAAGCCAGGTCATCGAGTACGCCATGGTGGACCAGACGCTGGCCGACGGCACCGAAGTCGCGATGGGAGACCGGCTGCGCACCTTCCCCACGGGCGAGACCCCGCACGAGAACAACTACACCAGGAACGGCGGCAGGATCTTCCACGCGTCGATCGGCAAGGTCTACACGCCGGTCGACGGCACCGCCCCGCTGGACGCTCTCTTCGACCCGCTCACCGACCCGATCAAGGGTGACCGGTGGTTCCAGATCGTGCGCAGCCGGAACTTCAAGATCCTCAAGCGCTGGGAGATCGGGCACGAGCTCGAGGAGGCCGGCTTCCCGCACATGAGCAGCGCCGTGCGCCCGATGGCGATCGCACCCGGCTCGCGCTTCGTCTACTTCCAGGTGTCCTTCTTGCACGGCTACGTCAAGTTCGACACCAAGGCCCCTGACCTCAATGGCACGACGGACTACACGCTCCAAGGTGTCCCCGAGCCGACGACCGGGCGGGTGCTCGGCATCGTCAATCTCCAGAACCGGGTGCCGACGATGCCGCGAGACCTCTATGTCAACGACTCAGCCCACCACGGCCTCTCGATCAACAAGCGGGGCACCAAGCTGTGCGTGGCGGGCACCATGGACGACTACGCCGCATTGGTCGACGTGGGCACCGGGGAAGCCACCTACTACGACAAGGAGTCCACCGGTCACGACTACGGCAAGCCGTACTGGACGACCGAGGGCCTCAGCGACACCTGCTGGATCTCGCTGAGCGAGAGCGACTCGATCGCCGTGCTCGACACGAACACCGGCGCGGAACTCGCGTTCCGGTCGGTCGGCAACCACCCGCAACGGGTGCGGCACGGTTACCTACGGGAGTTGCTGATCGACGAGTGGTGAGCGGTTAACCTCCTCCTCGTGACCGACGAGCCCTCGCCGTACGACCTTGCCCAGCAGGCCGCGACCCGCCTCGCCGAACTCACCGGCATCGCCCGGCACGACATCGCGCTGGTGCTCGGCTCGGGCTGGCTCCCGGCCGCCGAGATGCTCGGCGAGACGACGGCCGAGATCGACGTCACCGACCTGCCCGGCTTCAGCGCCGCCGCCGTCGCGGGCCACGCCGGCAAGATCCGCTCGGTCCGCGCCGGTGACCACCAGCTGCTGGTCTTCCTCAGCCGCACCCACTTCTACGAGGGCCGCGGGGTGGCCGCCGTCGTCCACGGCGTCCGTACGGCGGCCGCGGCCGGGTGTCGCGCGATCGTGCTGACCAACGGCTGCGGTGGCCTGAAGGAGACCTGGACGCCCGGCACACCGGTGCTGATCAGCGACCACATCAACCTCACCGGGGCGTCCCCGCTCTTCGGCGCCAACTTCGTCGACCTCACCGATCTCTACTCCGCACGGCTCCGCGAGGTGTGCCGCGAGATCGACCCGAGCCTGGACGAGGGTGTCTACGTGCAGTTCCCCGGGCCGCACTACGAGACCCCCGCCGAGATCGGGATGGTGCGCGCGATCGGGGGCCACCTGGCCGGCATGAGCACCACGCTCGAGGCGATCGCCGCCCGGGAGGCGGGGATGGAGATCCTCGGCATCAGCCTGGTCACCAATCTCGCCGCCGGCATGAGCGGTGAGCCGCTCGACCATGCCGAGGTGCTCGACGCCGGGCGCGCCGCCGCCACCCGGATGGGCGACCTGCTCACCCGGGTGGTGCCGCGGATCTGACGAACCGTCGCCCCACCCGGTCGAGCAGGTCTGCCAGCTCGGACGGGGCCTCGACGGTGAACGCGCAGTCGAGGTTGGCGAGGATCATCACCGGCCAGTCGAAGCTGTCCGTGTTGAGGGTCATCCGGCACTCGGCGTCCCCCAGCTGCTCGACCGAGCCCCACCGGCCCATCAGCGCCTCGACCTCGTCGGCCGGCGCGGCCAGCCGGACGCGCACCTGGTGCCGTTGGGGCTGCGCCCGGAGTCCTTCGCGCACGAACGCGACGGCGTCGCCGCCCGGGAGGTCCCGGGGTCGGAACCTCTGGCCCGTCGCCAGCGGCGACCCCGAGACCCGGTCGATCCGGAAGGTCCGCCAGTCCTGCCGGTCGCGGTCGTAGGCGACGAGGTACCACCGCCGGCCGAGGTTGACGAGCCGGTGCGGCTCCACCTTGCGACCGGTCGCGGTGCCGTCGGCCGCCGTGTAGGCGAACGTCACCAGCTCATCGTCGCGACAGGTCTGGGCGAACGTCGTGAGGACACCGGCATCGACCACCGGCCCGCCCGACCACGGCGTCGCATCGGTCTGGGTCTTCAGGGCGTCCATCCGCCGGCGCAGCCGGGGCGGCATCAGCGCGATCACCTTGGTCAGCGCCTGGACCGACGTCTCCTCGAAGCCGCCGACGGCGCCACCGGCGGCCGAGCGCAACCCGACCGCGATCGCGACCGCCTCCTCGTCCTCGAGGAGCAGCGGCGGCAGGTTCGACCCGGCCCGCAGCTGGTAGCCGCCCGCTGCGCCACGCACCGCGTCCACGTCGTACCCGAGGTCGCGGAGCCGGTCCACGTCCCGGCGCAGGGTCCGCGCGCTCACCTCGAGCCGGTCGGCCAGGTCACCGCCGGACCAGAACCGGTGGGTCTGCAGGAGGGACAACAGCCGCAGCATCCGGGCGCTCGTGCTCATGCTCGTCACCTTCGTTTCCAATGCGGACAGAAACTGACCGCATTCGATTCTAGCCTTGCTGTCATGACCAACCAGAACACGAGCGGGCCGGTGATCCGCACCGTCGGCCTCACCCGCCACTACACCCGCAACAAGCACACGATCGAAGCCGTTCGCGGCCTCGACCTAGAGATCGCGCCCGGCGAGCTGGTCGCGTTCCTCGGACCCAACGGAGCCGGCAAGTCCACCACCCTCCGGATGCTGACGACGCTGATCGCGCCGACCTCCGGAACGGCCGAGGTGGCCGGTTACGACGTCACCCGGGACCGGGCCGCCGTCCGGCGCTCGATCGGGTACGTCGGCCAGGGCAACGCCGCCGGTCACCAGTACCGCGGCCGCGACGAGCTGCTCTGCCAGGCTCGTGCGCACGGTCTGTCGCGCCGTGACGCCCGGACCAGGGCCGACGAGCTGCTCGAGGCGTTCGGCCTCGCGGAGCACGCCGACCGGCCGGTCTCGCGGCTCTCGGGTGGCCAGCGGCGCCGGCTCGACGTCGCCATCGGGCTGGTCCAGGAGCCGGCGATCCTCTTCCTCGACGAGCCGTCGACCGGGCTGGACCCGCAGAACCGGGTGAACCTCCAGGAGCAGGTCCGCCGGCTCAACGAGGAGCTCGGCACCACGATCGTGCTGACCACCCACTACCTCGAGGAGGCCGACGCGCTCGCCGGCCGCGTGATCGTCATCGATCACGGCCGGATGATCGCCGACGACACGGCGGCGGCGTTGAAGTCGGCGCTGGGAGACCTGGTCTCCCTGGAGTTCGGCACCGCGGCCGACGCGATCGCCGCCGCAGCCGGCGCCGACCGGATCCGCGGTGCGCAGGTCACGGTCACCGGCACCGAGGTCAAGGTCCGGGCGCCCTTCGGCAGGGACGCCGCCCCCGGGCTGGTCGCCGACCTCGCGGCGGCCGGGACGCCCGTCACCCGGATGGAGGTCGCCGGGCCGACGCTCGACGACGTCTTCCTCGACCTCACCGGCCGCAGCCTGCGCGAGTCCAACGAGACCACCGAGACCACGGAGACCACCGAGACCACCGAGACCACCGACGGCGTTACCAAGGGAGAAGCAGCATGACCATCGAGATCACCCACGTCCGAGAGTCGGTCTCCCCGGCCGCCGTGCGTCGTACCGCCGTCGCCGCAACGCCGGTCGGCCTGTTCCGCGACATCGGCAACGTATTCGTCCGTGAGCTGATGCCGGTGCTCCGCAATCCCGCGTCGGTCCTGTTCGCGATGGTCCAGCCGCTGGTCTTCCTCGGCCTGTTCGCGCCGCTGCTTCCCGACACCGGGACCGGCTCGGCACTGCAGTGGTTCGTGCCGGGCATCGTGTCGATGACCGCGTTGATGAGCGCGTCCTTCACCGGCGCGAACCTCAGTGAGGAGATCATCAGCGGATCCTTCGAGCGGCTGCTCGTGTCTCCTGTCCGCCGGTCGGCGCTGCTGCTCGGCAAGGCGTTGCGGGAGATGGTGCCGCTGGTGCTGCAGACGCTGGTCATCGTGGTGGCGGTCGCGCCGTTCGCGTTCGACGTGCACGTCCTCGGGATCGTCACCGGCATCGCGGTGCTGGTGCCGTTCAGCGTCGGCCTCGGCGCAGCCAGCCTGGCGCTCGCGGTCGCGGCGAAGGACCAGGCCTGGGTGTTCTGGACCGTCCAGCAGACCGTGATCTTCCCGTTCCTGCTGCTGGCCGGCGTCCTCCTGCCGCTCGACGGCGCGCCGGCCTGGCTGCGGACGGCGGCCGACCTCAACCCGCTGCGGTACGTCGTCGACGCCGAGCGGGTGCTCTTCGCCGGCAACTTCCCGATCGACACGATCGCGGCCGGTGCCGCCGGGTCGGTCGTGGTCGGCGTCCTCGGCCTGTGGATCGGCGTGAAGGCGATGAAGTCCGCCAGCTGAAGCCCGCCGAAGTGGCGGGGTTGGTCGCTCGAGGTGTCTCACCTCGCAGCACCAACCCCGACACTTCGTCGGTCAACGGGGCGGAGGCAGGCTCCCGAAGACGGAGTTGCACCCATCGCCCGCGCAGTTCGACAGCACCCGGGTGCGGCGGCTCAGCTCGCGTCGGATCGCACGGTAGCCGGGGTCCCGGAACCGGTTCCTCAGTCCGTACGGGTCACGTTCGCGGTCGAAGAGGATGCCGATGTGCGGCCGGCCCGTCCGCTGACCGAAGAGGTAGCGGCTGGTGGAGACACCTCGGTAGGCCCACCCGGGTGTGCTGTCGGCCTTCTGGTCGCCCGTCTGGACCAGGATCGTGTCGCGAGCCGCGGGGCGGTCGCCGCGGAGTCGCTCGATGCTGATGCCGTCGAGCGGGTGCCCGGGCGTCGCGGCCGCCCAGTCTGTGAACGTTGCGACCAGGTCGACGAGCGTGACCGGGGTGTCGTCCACCGTGCCGGCCTCGAATCCCGGGCCTCTGATCACCAGCGGCACGTCGAGGATCTCGTCGAACAGCTTGTTCTTCGTCTCCAACCGGTGCTCGCCGAGCGCGTGCCCGTTGTCCGACGTGAAGACCAGGTAGGTGTTGTCGAGTTCCCCGAGCCGGTCGAGCTTCGCCACCGTCGCCGCGACCGCATCGTCGACCGACCGCAGCGACCGCACCCGCGCGTGGAAGAGCTTGGCGATCCGCTTGCGGCTGACGGGCTTGCGGCGCAGACCGCTGGGCAGGTCGCCGACCCGCTCGTTGAAGGCCGGGCTGTCGAACACCGGCGGACGCAGTCGGCGGTAGGCGTCGTCGTACTTCTTCTCCCAGCGTGGCAGGTGCGGCTTGGTGAGCGCGACGTGCGGCGCGACGTGGTTGATCACCGCGAAGAACGGCGCCCGGCCGGCGAACCGCTCGAAGGTCTCGTTGCTGCGCGCGGTCATCGTGCGCGTGACGTACTGGCCGCGCACCCGGTCGCCGTTGAAGAAGACGGCACGACGGTAGGAGTAGACGCCGGACATCTGGGCGTCCCACCGGGTCCAGCCGGTGGGCTCGTGCCGGGGCCGCAGTCGCTCGTACCCGTTGAGGAACTTGCCGTGGTACGACGTCCGGTAGCCCGCCGCCTGCAGCCACCGGCCGACGTTGTCGTCCGGGTCGCGCAGGCTCTTGGCACCGCCCCAACGGCCGGCGTTGTGACGCACGCCGTTGCTCTGGCCGTACTGACCGCTGACCAGCTCGGCCCGCGCCGGGCAACACATCGGGTGGGGTGAGATCGCGTTGCTGAACCGGACGCCCTGCTGCATCAGGAGCTTTCGGGTCTTCGGCATGTAGCGCAGCTCGTCGGCCCGCATGTCGTCG
Source organism: uncultured Actinomycetota bacterium (assembly GCA_963846535.1). Lineage (GTDB taxonomy): Bacteria > Actinomycetota > Actinomycetes > Propionibacteriales > Nocardioidaceae > Nocardioides. The sequence goes on along the minus strand of CAWJWK010000007.1, from coordinate 440,878 downwards.
GTGAGGATGAGGACGATGTTCGGCGCACGCGGTGCCGGTTGCCCGGCAGAGGTCGACGCGCTCGGGTCAAGGACCCCGACCATCGTGCTCGTCGCCACTGACGCCAGCACCAGCGTCGCCGCGACGACCACCCCCCGAGCTCCCACGCGCAGAGGGTAGCCCGCGAACCATCGCGTCCTCGGACAGTCCCAGGAACGGGCTGCCTCACTGCAATGGAGCGTTCATCACCTGGTATGCCGCTCCCCGTCCCCAAGCACCCAGCGCCGTCCACCTCCTCCCGCGGGCACTCCGCGCTGGCCCGGCGGTTCAGCGCATCGGGCCGGCGAACACAGGCATCCGGTTGGTCATGGCCCGTCCTCGAGCCGCGACCGCAGGCCGTCCTGGCAACCGCGCATCATCCGACGGTGGTTCCAGGTCATCAGCGGCCGGGCGACTGACGACGCCCACGCGAGCGCTCCGTCCACCGCGACCTCCTGGGTGAAGTCGGTGCGGGTGCCGGCCCCCTCGGGAGTGAGCGTCCAGCGGACCCACCCGTCGAGGTCACCGCTCACCTCGACCTCGAGCACCGGCGCCTCCCGCGACACCGCGTCGAGCACCAGGTCGAGGGTGTAGGGCAGCGCCGACCGGCACAGCACCCGAGCGGTGTCGTCGCTGATCTTCGCGACGGCGCGGACCTGGGGCCACCACTCGGGGTACCGCTCGAGGTCGAGGACCGTCGCGGCAACGTCGTCGACCGGCGCCGCGGTCACCCAGGAGGCAGCGAAGGAGTACGTCGTCCGCACGCGACCATCATCCCAGGGCCTATCGCGGGACGGCCGGTCAGCAGTCGCCGCCGTACCCGCCCTTGGTCAGCGACTGGCCCCTCGGGGGGCGCTTGCCCCGCTGGAGGTTGTAGTTGCGGACCCAGTCGATCAGCACGAAGGACTTCTGCATCTCGGTGCTTCCATTGCCGACCATCCTCATCCGCACGGTCATGGGGATCCTCGGGATGGCGGCCCTCGCTCGCAGCGATGCCACGGCGCTGCCGTTGACGAACCAGGTGATCTGCTTGCCGGTGATCTGGATGGCGTAGAGCCGGTCGTCCTTGTCGCTGCGGCCGAAGCCAGCGACGGTCTTGCTCCACGCCGATTTCCCGGCGTTGGCCTGGACCCGCACCGTCGACCCGCCGACCTCGGCCCGCGCGATCGTGATGTTGTGACGTCCGCAGTTGTACAAGGCGGGGTTCTCCGGGATCAGCTCGACGACGAAGGCGTAGGGCTCGCCGGCGGGAGCATCCTGCGCGGGGTAGAACCGGATCCGCTCCCGCAGCTCCCAGCGGCCGCGCTTGGCGGCCTTGCCCTCGAGCTCGAGCGTGGTCGTGCCGACGTCGGGGGCCTTGAACGACTGCGATACCTCGCCGCTGTGGAATTCCAGGCCGCCGCCGTACTTCACGACCCGGCCGGTGCCCGTGGAGTGATCGACCCACCAGCCGCCCTCGGGGTGCGCGCCGCGGTAGGCGTCGCTGGTGAGGGACTCGCCGAACTCCCAGGCGAAGTCCCATTGCATGGCGCCCCAGCCGTAGTGCTGGGCAGCCGTGGTGCCGTCCGCCTTGGCCGCCCGAGCCGCCGACGTCACCGAACCGGGCGCCTGGGCCGTGCCCGGAGCCAAGGTCGCGGGGCCGACGACGAGCACGGTCGCCAGCACGGCGAGCCGGGCAGCGAAGCCGTTCGGGCCGCGCATCAGTTCACCACCACGGTGAACGGCAACGACGGGAACCAGCCGATGTCGTCGCCGTTCTGCTGCCAGTCGGCCAACCGGATCCGGTAGACCACGGTGGCGGGCGCGTTGGTCGTGAGAGGAGCGAAGTCGGTGATCTTCCCGTCGAAGCCGACCGTCCCGTTCGCGACCGTGACCCACTCACCGGAGCCGTCGCGGACCTGCAGCGCCGCGGCGCGCCCCGGGAAGACCGGCCGGTTGTCCTGGGACCGGAGCACGGTGTCGCCCGTGAGCACGTAGGGGACGCCCACGGTAGCGGTGGTAGAGCCCTTGACCTCGACGTCCTGGAATACCGAGTCGAACTGGTGCGCCTCCGTCTCGTGGCCGCTGCTCACGAGGCGGAAGAAGCACGCGTTCATCGCGGGCGCCGGGAAGTCGAACGAGAAGCTCCCGTCCCCCTGCGTCAGCATGCTGAAGTACTCGCCCGTGCGGGGATCAACCACCCGCGCCCACGCCGCGGTGGGATTGCCACGACGCTCGAGGTAGATCCGCTGGCTGCCGCTGCCCATGTCGCCCGAGAAGGTCAGCAGCTGACCCCCGGTGGTCTTGCCGCCCGGGGTGACCGACAGCGGCACGGGGGCCGCGGCGTCGGTGCTGCTGGGCACCAGGAACAGGACGGCCACGATCGCGCTCACCGGGACCCAGAGAACGACGGACGTCAGACGACTGCGACGGTGCGAGATGTTCATCGTGCCAAGCAATCTAGGTCGCCTCGCCCGCTCCCGCAGGATTTCTGGGGACTCCGTGCGCGATCGGCGTCCTGGGGTGGCACTAACGTGCCGTGCATGACCACCCCCGACGTCGACGTCCTCCTCGCCACCGCGCACGGCTGGCTGGCCGAGGACCCGGACGACCGGACGCGTGCGGAGCTCGCCGGCCTGGTCTCCCGGATCGAGGGCGATCCGTCCGGCGGCTCCCGGGAGGACGTCGCCGACCTGGCCGACCGCTTCCGCGGCACCCTGGAGTTCGGCACCGCCGGGCTCCGCGGCGCGCTCGGTGCCGGCCCTAACCGGATGAACCGGATCGTGGTGATCCGCGCGGCCGCGGGACTGGCGGCATACCTCGAGGACAACGGCGCCAGCCCCGGCAGCACGGTCGTGATCGGTTACGACGCGCGCCACAACTCCGACGTCTTCGCCCGCGACACCGCCGAGGTCATGAGCGGCGCCGGGCTGACGCCGCTCGTGCTGCCGCGGCCGCTCCCGACCCCGTTGCTGGCCTATGCGATCCGCGAGCTCGGCTGCGTCGCCGGCGTGATGGTCACGGCCAGCCACAACCCACCCCAGGACAACGGCTACAAGGTCTTCCTGGGCGACGGCAGCCAGATCGTCCCGCCGGCCGACGCGGAGATCGCGGCCCGGATCGCGGCCATCGGCACCCTGGCGTCGGTGCCGAGGGAGCCGCTCGACTCCGCCGGTGGCCGGGTGCTGGACGAGGGCATCGTCGACTCCTATCTCGACACGGTTGCCGGGCTCGCCGACGACGGCCCGCGCGACCTCGCGGTCGTCTACACGCCGCTCCACGGGGTGGGCGGCACCTCGGTCGCGCAGGTGCTCGAGACGGCCGGCTTCTCCTCGCCGCAGGTGGTGGAGGCCCAGGAGCACCCCGACGCGGACTTCCCCACGGTCTCGTTCCCCAACCCCGAAGAGCCGGGGGCGATGGACCTCGCACTCGCGCTCGCCGAGCGGAACGGCGCCGACATCGTCGTGGCCAACGACCCGGACGCGGACCGGTGCGCAGCCGCCATCCCCGGGCCGGACGGCTGGCGGATGCTGCGCGGCGACGAGGTCGGCGCCCTGCTGGCCTCGCACCTGCTCCGGCGCGGCAAGAGAGGCACCTACGCCACCTCGATCGTGTCGTCATCGCTGCTCGGCAAGCTGGCCGCCGCCGCCGGCCAGGTGTACGTCGAGACACTGACCGGCTTCAAGTGGATCGGCCGGCTGCCGGGCCTGGCGTTCGGCTACGAGGAAGCGCTCGGTTACTGCGTCGACCCGGAGCACGTGGCGGACAAGGACGGCGTGTCGGCGCTGCTCCTCCTCTGCGAGCTGGCAGCCGCGGCGAAGGCGGCCGGCCGCGGGCTGCAGGACCTGCTCGACGACATCGCGGTCGAGCACGGGCTCCACGCCACCGACCAGGTGTCCGTGCGGGTGACCGACCTCGCTGAGATCGCGACCGCCATGGCACGGCTCCGCGAGACGCCGCCGGCGGCCCTGGGCGGGCTGGCGGTCGAGCACGCCGAGGACCTCAGTGCCGGCGTCGGCGACCTGCCGCCGACCGACGGCCTCCGCTACCGGCTCGCCGACGGCGCCCGGGTGATCGTCCGCCCGAGCGGCACCGAGCCCAAGCTCAAGTGCTACCTCGAGGTGGTCGTGCCGGTCGCCGGCGGCGACGTCGCCGTTGCCCGCAGCGCTGCTACGGCGACCCTGGCCGCGATGAAGACCGACTTCGCCGCCGCCGCCGGGATCGCGTAGGCGCCGTCAGAGGAACAGGGTGACCACGGTCGCCACCGCGAAGATTGCCAGCAGTCCGATCTCGACCCACGCCCACTCACGTCGTACGCCGTCCACGAGGACCTGCTGCTCGTCGGAGTAGCGCGCGACCTTCTGCAGCATCCGGGCCTCGTCGGCCAGCTTGTCGATCCGGCGCTCGACGATGGCGCCGTACGAGAGGCGGGCGATCTCGGCCCCGGTGACGTCGCCGCGCTGGTCGTCGCGCAACGACTGCCGACTGCTGCGACCGACACCGGAGCTCGTGAAGCGCCGGTCACCGGCGAGCACGGTGAGCCACTGACGGACCACGACCTGCTCGATCGCCGCGAGGGGCACCCGCACCGTGCTGAGCGGGCTGTGGAGCACGAGGCGGTCGCCCACGACCGCCACGGCCGGACGGATCAGGGCGATCCAGGTCAGGACGCCGACCAGGCCGCAGCAGGCGTAGACCGCCGGGTGGTGGGCGTCCCCGATCCCCGGGATGCCGAGCACCACGACCAGAATCACGAGCGCAACGCCGACGCCACCCAGGGTGCGGCTGCTCCAGGACGTGAATCGCTCGACCCGCTCCTCGGCCACGGTGGGTTCGCCTCTCCTCGCAAGGTTCTGAAACGGCTTTTTCAAGGGTTATCGTCTGACAACCTCGCAACCCTATGCTGGGGGAATGCCAGCCACCGCCTCCACCGAGGCTTCACCGGGGCTCGCGGCCTACGCCGACGTGACCGCCAGCGAGGCCTCGCTCCGCCGCTTCCTGCACGGGCTTCCCGGGGTCGACCAGGTCGGCGCCGAGGCGCGGGCCGCATCGCTCGGGACCCGCTCTATCAAGACCACGGCGAAGGCCCACGCCCTCGACCTGGCCATCACCATGGTGGACCTCACCACCCTCGAGGGCCAGGACACCCCGGGCAAGGTCCGCGCCCTCGCCAACAAGGCACTGCGCCCCGATCCGGCCGACCCGACCTGCCCGTCGGTCGCGGCCGTCTGCGTCTACGGCGACATGGTCGCGTCCGTGAAGGAGGTCGTCGGCGACCGGGTCAACGTCGCCGCCGTCGCGACCGCGTTCCCGAGCGGTCGCGCGTCGATGGCCATCAAGCTCGCCGACACCCGCGACGCGGTGGCTGCCGGAGCCGACGAGATCGACATGGTGATCGACCGAGGCGCCTTCCTCGCCGGCCACTACCTCCAGGTCTTCGACGAGATCGTCGCGGTCAAGGAGGCCTGCGGCAGCGCTCACCTCAAGGTGATCTTCGAGACCGGCGAGCTGCAGACCTACGACAACGTACGTCGCGCGTCCTGGCTGGCGATGCTCGCGGGCACCGACTTCATCAAGACCTCGACCGGCAAGGTACAACCGGCAGCGACGCTGCCGGTGACCCTGGTGATGCTCGAGGCCGTCCGCGACTTCCGCGAGGCGACCGGCGTCCAGATCGGCGTCAAGCCGGCGGGCGGCATCCGCAACGCGAAGGACGCGATCAAGTACCTGGTCATGGTCAACGAGGTGGCCGGACCCGACTGGCTCACCCCCGACTGGTTCCGGTTCGGCGCCTCCACGCTGCTCAACGACATCCTCATGCAGCGCACCAAGCTGACCACCGGCCGCTACAGCGGCCCCGACTACTTCACCCTGGACTGAGGAAGATGACGACCTTCGAGTACGCACCGGCCCCCGAGTCGCGGGCCATCGTCGACATCAAGCCCTCCTACGGGCTCTTCATCGACGGCGACTTCGTCGACGGCCACGGCAACGCCTTCAAATCGGTCAACCCGGCGACCGAGGAGACCCTCGCCGAGATCGCCGAGGCCGACGAGGCCGACGTCGACCGCGCCGTCAAGGCCGCGCGCAAGGCGTTCCGCGCCTGGTCGCGGATGCCGGGCCGGGAGCGGTCGAAGTACCTCTACCGGATCGCCCGGATCATCCAGGAGCGCAGTCGCGAGCTCGCGGTGCTCGAGTCGATCGACAACGGCAAGCCGATCAAGGAGAGCCGCGACGTCGACGTACCCATCGTCGCCGCGCACTTCTTCTACTACGCCGGCTGGGCCGACAAGCTCGAGTACGCCCTGCCAGGAAGTGGGCACAGCGGCGCGGCGCCGCAGCCGCTGGGGGTCGCCGGCCAGGTGATCCCGTGGAACTTCCCGCTGCTCATGCTCGCCTGGAAGATCGCGCCCGCACTCGCCTGCGGCAACACTGTCGTGCTCAAGCCGGCCGAGACCACCCCGCTGACCGCCCTGCTGTTCGCTGAGATCTGCCAGCAGGCCGACCTGCCCCCGGGCGTGGTCAACATCGTCACCGGGGCCGGAACGACCGGTGAGGCCCTGGTGACCCACCCCGACATCGACAAGGTCGCCTTCACCGGGTCGACCGGGGTCGGCAAGGCGATCGCTCGGGCCATCGCCGGCACCGACAAGAAGGCCACGCTCGAGCTGGGCGGCAAGGCCGCGAACATCGTGTTCGACGACGCCGCGATCGACCAGGCCGTCGAGGGCATCGTCAGCGGGATCTTCTTCAACCAGGGCCATGTCTGCTGCGCCGGCTCGCGACTCCTGCTGCAGGAATCGGTGGCCGACGAGATGATGGCCAAGCTGAAGCGCCGGATGGGCACGCTGCGGGTCGGCGACCCGCTCGACAAGAACACCGACATCGGCGCGATCAACTCCGCCGCGCAGCTGGCCCGGATCCGCGCGCTGGCCGAGATCGGCGAGACCGAGGGCGCCGAGCGCTGGTCACCACCGTGTGACCTGCCGTCCGCCGGCTACTGGTTCCCGCCGACCGTGTTCACCGGGGTCTCCCAGGCCCACCGGATCGCCCGCGAGGAGATCTTCGGCCCGGTGCTGTCGGTGCTGACGTTCCGCACCCCGGCCGAGGCCGTCGAGAAGGCCAACAACACCCCCTACGGCCTGTCCGCCGGCGTGTGGACGGAGAAGGGATCCCTGATCCTCCACATGGCTGACCAGCTCCGCGCCGGTGTGGTGTGGGCCAACACGTTCAACAAGTTCGACCCGGCCAGCCCGTTCGGTGGCTACAAGGAGTCGGGCTACGGCCGCGAAGGCGGCCGCCAAGGCCTGTCCGCCTACCTCAAGGCCGGTGCCTGATGGCGCGCATCGACGTCCGCAAGACCTACAAGCTCTACATCGGCGGGGCGTTTCCCCGGTCGGAGTCCGGCCATTCCTACGAGGTCCAGGACAGCAAGGGGAAGTTCGTGGCCAACGCTGCCAAGGCGTCGCGCAAGGACGTGCGCGATGCGGTCGTCGCGGCCCGCAAGGCGTTCCCCGGCTGGTCCGGCCGCACCGCCTACAACCGCGCACAGATCCTCTACCGGATCGCCGAGGTCATGGAGGACCGCCGACCGCAGTTCGTCCAGGCAGTCCAGCAGTCCGAGGGCGGCTCTGCAAACAGGGGGCCGACATCCGTCGGCGGTCAGGTCGACGAGGCCATCGACCGGCTCGTCTGGTACGCCGGCTGGGCGGACAAGCTGGCGCAGGTCGTCGGCAACGCCAACCCGGTGGCCGGGCCGTTCTTCAACCACTCCGCGCCCGAGCCGACCGGCGTCGTGGGCGTGCTCGCACCCCAGTCGTCGTCGCTGCTCGGTCTGGTGAGCGTCGTCGCGCCGGTCATCGTCACGGGCAACACATCGGTCGTCGTCTCGTCGTACTCCCGGCCGCTGCCGGCCGTCACCTTCGCCGAGGTACTGGCGACCTCCGACGTGCCCGGCGGCGTGGTCAACCTGCTGACCGGCGACGCAGCGTCGCTGGGTCCCTGGCTGGCCGCCCACATGGACGTCAACGCCATCGATCTCGCCGGTCTCGCCGGTGACGACGACGCCACGACGGCGCTCGAGGTGGCCGCGGCCGACAACCTCAAGCGGGTACGCCGCGCGCGCTCGGCGGAGCCGGACTGGACCGGTCCGCCGGCGCTGTCGACGATGACCGACTTCCTCGAGATCAAGACCGTCTGGCACCCGATCGGCGTCTGATCCTGCCCGCGGCGCACAGCCGCCTGAGCGCGAAGCGTTTACCCCGTCTAAGCGATCGGTCCCCGTCCCCGCCCGATCTGACTAGCCCAAGCGCGCCCGTTAGGCCGTGGATAGGCCCCGGGAAGCCGTAACACACTGGTGGTCAAGCAGTTGTCACATATGACTACATGTGACACGGTATCGAAACTGATACCAGAACGGGCGCCGCTCCTGTCGCCCGACCAGGTTGAGAAAAGTTCTTTTCTCGGCTTTTGGCCGGCCTATGACGGGGGTCCATGGTGCGAATTTTGCGACGGCGTTCGCGAGCCGAGGCTCGCTGGCGCCCTGACGACCGCCCACGCGGCGGCCAGCGCCTGCTGCGCGGCTCGCTCGTCTCCGCGATGGCGATCGCGGCTCCGCTGGTCGCCGTTGTCGGCGTCGCAGCGTCCTCCGCCGAGACCGACACCACGACCCACCCGGTCGGCGAGGCGAGCGCGCTCAAGCCGGCCCTCCGCGGCCTGGTCGTGACTCAGCCCACCTCGATCAAGACCGTGCCGTACGCCACGTTCGCCTCGGTCAAGCTGCCGTGGCACACCATCGAGACCAAGCCCGGCGTCTACGACTTCTCCTACGTCGACCAGGTCCTCCGTGACCACCCCGGCCAGAAGTTCCGGCTCCGCTTCATGTCCGGCATCCACGCCCCGCAGTGGGTCAAGGACGACTCCGGCGGCTGCGTGTCGGTCAGGCCCGACTCCGTCAACGGGAACACCGGTTGCGTCCCGCGCTACTGGACCGACGCGTTCCACGCCGACTACGTCAGCCTGATGACCGCCGTCGCCCGGCGCTACGAGGCCAACCGGCAGGTCGTCGAGATCGCCAACAGCGAGTGCACGACCATCTACGCCGAGCCGTTCATCCTCGGCGCCGACGGGCCGTCGATCGACCGGCTGTGGAGCGCGGGCTACACCAAGGCCGGCCACGGCCAGTGCCTGCGAAGGTCGACGGATGCACTCGTGAAGCTGTTCCCCACCACCCGGATCTCGCTCGCTGGGCACTCGAAGTGGCAGTTCATCATTCCGGGCCCCGGTGGCTACGGCGACGGCGCGTTCGCCGCGTCGTGGGAGGACGAGCGCTCGATGCTCAACGAGCTCTCCGCCAGGTACGGCACCCAGCTCGTCTTCGACGACCACGGCCTCGGCCCGGACGACCAGGCCTGCCCGGCTCCGGGCCAGTCCCGGTCCGCGGCGACCAGCTGGTACTGCTACATGGCGGGCCTCTCCACGTCGTCCTCGGCGTACGGCTGGCAGTTCACGCTCAACGGCGGCTCCATGGCGGAGGCCGCGGACGCCGGCGTCCGGATGGGCGCGTGCTTCCTGGAGTTCGCCGCGTTCCAGGCGATGACCGAGACCAAGCGTCGCGAGATCCACGACAAGTTGTTGGCCAACTGCAACGGCGTCGACAACCCGGACCCGACCGACCCGACCGACCCCACGGACCCCACGGACCCGACCGACCCGACCGACCCGACCGACCCGACCGACCCGACGGGCCCGGTCGTGACCAACGAGAGGCCTCCCGCCGTCGCGGGCGAGCCGACGATCGACCAGCCGCTGACGGCAGACCCCGGCACCTGGACACCGGTCCCGGACTCGCTCGAGTACCAGTGGCTGCGAAGCGGCGACCCGATCTCGGACGCCACCGACGCGACCTACGTCGTGGGCCTCGACGACGTGGGCGAACGGATCACGGTCCAGGTGACCGCCACCGTCGCCGACCACGCCCCGGGCACGGCAACCAGTGACAAGGTGCGGATCAAGCTCAACACCGTCACCAAAGCCCGGCTGCCGAAGGCCAGGACCCACTCGCGGCATCCGAAGATCGTGATCATGGTGCGCACGGAGGCCGGCGCCGCGAAGGGCAAGGTCATCGTCACCAGCCATGGCCGCCGGGTCGGCAGGGCGTGGCTGCACAACGGCCGGGCCCGGGTCCGGCTACACCGGATGGCGCCGGGTGGCCACAAGCTGGTCGCACGGTTCCTGCCGACATCGACGATGCGCTACTCCCGCGCTGACTCCGTGAGGGTGTTCATCAAGCGCTGAGAAGCGCGCCATTAGAGTGGGTCGGTGCCCGCCCGCGTGATCGTGCTTGCCGGACCTTCCGGCGCCGGGAAGTCCCGGCTCGCCGAGCGGCTCGGGCACCGGTTCGGCTGGCCGACGCTGCGACTCGACGACTTCTACCGCGACGGGGACGAGGCCGGGCTGCCCCGGATCGCGGACGGCGACCCCAACGGGGGTCTCGTCGACTGGGACGACCCCGGCACCTGGCACTGCGCGGACGCCGTCGCCGCCCTGCTGGACCTGTGTCGCGCGGGTGCGACCGATGTGCCGAACTACTCGATCTCCGAGAGCCGGCGCACCGGGGCCCAGCGGCTCGACCTCGGCGGCGCCCGCGTCTTCTGCGCCGAGGGGATCTTCGCTCCTGAGGTCGTCGCTGCGTGTCGGGAGGCCGGCGTGCTCGAGGCGGCCTACTGCATCACCCAGCACCGCGCGGTCACGTTCTGGCGCCGGCTGACCCGCGACCTGCGCGAGCACCGCAAGCCGCCCCTGGTGCTGGTCCGGCGAGGGATGGCGCTGGCGCGCGCGCAGCGCGACGTCGTACGGCGTGCCGTCGAGGCCGGCTGCCGGATCGCCACCGGCGACACGGCCTACGACGAGATCGTCGCCGGCCACGCTCGCAACGGTCAGACCGACGAACGTGGACTGGCCCGCTGACCTCCGCCCGGCTTCGCTCCAGCAGCCGGACGGCGTCTCCTGCGGTCCCACCAGCATGGTGGCAGCGCGGCTGTTGCTCGAGCCGACGTGGCGACCCACCGACCTCGCGGCCGAGATCGCCCGCAGTCACCGCCGCCTGACCTCCGTCCGGGACGGAGCGGGCCGCAGCCAGCTGCCGTGGCCCCGCGCGCTCGGTACGCCCCCTTGGGCCGTGGCACGGGTGCTGTCCCGCCTCTCCGGCGAGCCGGTCCGGCCGATCCTCGCGCGCCGCCGGCCGGAGCCGGCGTACGACGAGCTGGTGCGGCGGGTCGCCACCCGCCCGGTCGCCGTCTACCTCGGCAACCGCTGGCTCCCCCGCCACGTCGTCCTCGCGTTCGCGGCCACCGGTGACGCCACCGCGGTGCGAGTGTTCGACCCCGCCCGCGGCGAGCTGGTCACGGTCGCGAACGGCCGCTGGCGTCGCCACGAGGTGGGCGTCGCCGGCTGGTCCCACTTCTGGGCGGTCGTGTAGATCACTGGTGGTCGCGGTACCAGGGCTTGATGGTCTCCATGATCATCCGGTACCGCTCGTCGTAGGGCAGGAAGGCCGACTTCATCGCGTTGACCGTCAGCCACTCGACCTTGTCGAGCCCCCACCCGAACGCCTCGCACAGCAGCTGGTGCTCCCGGGTCATCGACGTGCTGCTCATCAGCCGGTTGTCGGTGTTGACCGTCACGCGGAACCGCAGGTCGGCCAGCAGCTTGATCGGGTGCTCGGCGATCGATGCGGCGGCGCCGGTCTGGAGGTTCGACGACGGGCACATCTCGAGCGGGATCCGCTTGTCGCGGACGTACGACGCGAGCAGGCCGAGCCCGAACTCCACAGGCGTGCCGTCCTCTGCGACTTCTTTGACATGGATGTCGTCGATGATCCGGACGCCATGGCCGAGCCGGTCGGCGCCGCACCACTGCACCGCCTCCCAGATCGACGGCAGCCCGAACGCCTCGCCCGCGTGGATCGTGATGTGGCCGTTCTCCCGCCGGACGAAGTCGAACGCGTCGAGGAAGCGGGTCGGCGGGTAGCCGGCCTCGGGCCCGGCGATGTCGAAGCCGGCGACGCCACGGTCGCGGTACCTGATGGCGAGCTCGCCGATCTCGAGCGACGGCGCCGCCTGGCGCATCGCCGTCAGCAGCTGACGTACGACGATCCGCCCACCGCTGGCCTCCATGCCCTGCTGGAACCCGTCCTCGACGGCCGCGACGATCTGATCGAGCGTGAGGCCCTGCTGGACGTGCAGCTCGGGGGCGTAGCGGACCTCGGCGTAGACGACCCCGTCGGCGGCCAGGTCCTCGGCGCACTCCCGGGCGACCCGGGTCAGCGCCGAGACGCTCTGCATCACTCCGAAGGTGTGCTCGAACGTCTCGAGATAGCGCACCAGCGAACCGGAGTCGGCCGCCTCCGCGAACCACACTCCGAGCGCCTCGGGGTCGGTCGCCGGCAGCTCGTGCCCGGCCTCGGCAGCCAGCTCGACGATCGTGGCCGGTCGGAGTCCACCGTCGAGATGGTCGTGGAGGAGGACCTTCGGCGCGGACCTCAATTCTTCAACTGTCGGCACGCGTGTAGGTTCCATGCCCAGCATTGTTCCACCGGGTCAAGCACCAGAGTTGTCCATGGCACGAAGGAGTCGACGGATGCGGGTCTTCACGACGTTCGAGGAGCTCGAGGCTGCGGCCGGCGAGGAGCTCGGGGCGAGCGAGTGGGTCATCATCGACCAACGCCGCGTCAACCTGTTCGCCGACGCGACCGGCGACCACCAGTGGATCCACGTCGATGTCGAGCGCGCGAAGGCCGGGCCGTTCGGCGGCACCATCGCGCACGGCTACATGACGTTGGCGCTCATCCCCTGGCTCGGCAGCCAGGTCATCAAGCTGGCCACGCCCGGCGCCAAGCTCAACTACGGCATCAACAAGGTCCGCTTCCCCTCGCCGCTGCTGGTCGGCTCGCGCATCCGCGCCCGCTCGATGATCACCAGCGTCACCGACATCCCCAAGGGCAAGCAGCTGACCGTGAAGCACACGATCGAGATCGAGGGTCAGGACAAGCCGGCCTGCGTCGCCGAGACCGTCGTCCTGCTGTTGCCTAGCTGACGAACGGCTGCGAGCCCGGCACCAGCTCCCCGACCAGCGCCTCGGTCTCGGCCTCCAGGTCGGCACCGCGGCCGGCCCGCAGCGGGTCGCGCCACAACAGCTGGGAGTGCGGCACCAGTCGCAACCCGGCGCGGGCGGCGCCGGCGGCGCCGTCCGGATCGTTCGTGGACAGCTCGACCAGTCGGTGCGCCGCCGCCTCGACGGAGTCGGCGACCGTGGGTCCCAGGCGGGTCCGAGCCAGCCAGGTGAAGCGGCTGCGCTCGCGGCCGTCGAGGTACGGCCCGCGGATCAGCTGCAGGGCCCCCCGCAGCAGCTCCATCTCCGTCCGGACCGCGACGGCGCGGGACCGCTGAACCAGCGTGCAGAAGGCGTGCCAGTCGACGGCCATCTCGTCGGCGAGGAACGGCAGGGCCGGTCAGCCCACGCGGTCGATGATCAGCGGGCGCGCGTCGTACGGCGTGCCGGGCGGGTCGATCCGGAGGCAACCGTCGAGCGCGGCCAGCGCCCGGTCGAACCGCTCCGGGGTGTCCGTCAGCAGCGTGAGCAGCGGCTGACCCGCGGTGACCGCGTCTCCCGGACGCGCGTGCCAGACGACGCCCGCACCGGCCTGGACCGGGTCCTCCTTGCGTTCGCGGCCGGCGCCCAGTCGCCATGCGGCGATGCCGACGGCGAGGGCGTCCAGCCGAATCAGCACCCCGTCGGCGTCGGCCGTCACGACGTGCGACTCGCGAGCCGTCGGCAGGGTGGCGTCGGGATCGCCGCCCTGGGCGCGGATCATCGCCTTCCAGGCGTCCATCGCCGAGCCGTCCGCGAGGCGGTCGGCCGGGTCGACGTCGGTGACGCCGGCGGCGGCGAGCATCTCGCGGGCAAGGGCGAGGGTCAGCTCGACGACGTCGGCCGGACCACCGCCGGCGAGGACCTCGACGGACTCGTTGACCTCGATCGCGTTGCCGGCGGTGCGGCCGAGCGGCACATCCATGTCGGTCAGCAGCGCCACGGTGTTGACGCCCGCGTCGGTGCCGAGCGCGACCATCACCTCGGCCAGCTCGCGGGCCCGCTGGGCGTCCTTCATGAACGCGCCGGAGCCGACCTTCACGTCGAGCACGAGAGCGCCGGTGCCCTCCGCGATCTTCTTGCTCATGATCGACGACGCGATCAGCGGGATCGCCTCGACGGTGCCGGTCACGTCGCGCAGCGCGTAGAGCTTGCGGTCGGCCGGCGCGAGGCCGTCCCCCGCCGCGCAGATCACCGCGCCGACCGACTCGAGCTGGGCCAGCATCTCCTCGTTGGAGAGGGTCGCCCGCCAGCCGGGAATGGACTCGAGCTTGTCGAGGGTGCCACCGGTGTGACCCAGGCCCCGGCCCGAGAGCTGCGGCACCGCGACACCACAGGCCGCGACCAGCGGCGCCAACGGCAGTGTGATCTTGTCGCCCACGCCGCCCGTCGAGTGCTTGTCTGCGGTGCCCCGGGACAGCCCGGAGAAGTCCATCCGCTCCCCCGACGCGATCATCGCCGCCGTCCAATCCGCGATCTCGCGGCGGTCCATGCCGTTGAGCAGGATCGCCATGGCGAGCGCCGACATCTGCTCGTCTGCGACGACGCCACTCGTGTAGGCGTCCAGGACCCAGTTGATCTGGCTGCGGCTGAGGGCGCCGCGGTCACGCTTGGTGGCGATGACCTCGACGGCGTCATGTTGGCTCATCGGGCGTTCCTATCAGCTGAGGTCGTCGGGCCCGAAGGCGAGGGGCAACACCTGGTCCATCGTCTGCACGCCCTCGGGCGTCAGCAGCTCGAGACCGGGCCCGCCCGCCTCGTAGAGGATCTGCCGGCAGCGACCGCACGGCATGATCACCTCGCCCGAGCCGTTCACGCACACGACGTGGGTCAGCCTCCCACCCCCGGTCGCGTGCAGCTGCGACACCAGGCCGCACTCGGCGCACAGGGTGACGCCGTACCCGGCGTTCTCGACGTTGCAGCCGACCAGGAGCCGGCCGTCGTCGGCGAGGCCGGCTGCGCCCACGTGGAAGCGGGAGTACGGCGCGTACGCGCGCGCCGAGACCTCGGTCGCCGCTCGTCGTAGCTCGTCCCAGTCGACGGTCAAGGTCAGTCGCTCTTGATGTACGGCTGACCGTCGGCAGCGGGTGGCCGCACCCGCCCGACGAACCCGGCGACGGCGATGATCGTAGCGATGTAGGGCAGCGCCGACAGGAGCTCGCCCGGCACCTTTTCGTCCAGGATGCTGAGCTGGTCCTTGAGGTTCTGGAGGAACCCGAAGAGCACGGCGGCGAAGGCGGCCCAGATCGGGTGCCAGCGACCCATGATCACGGCCGCGAGGGCGATGAAGCCGTAGCCGGCCGTCATCTCCTTGTCGAACGCCCCCGTCGACAGCGTGAACGAGGCCCCGCCCAGCCCGGCGAACAAGCCGCCGAGCAGCACGGCCTGCCACTTGCTCCGGTTGACGTTGATCCCGACCGTGTCGGCGGCCTTGGGGTGCTCGCCTACGGACCGCACCCGGAGCCCCCAGCGGGTCTCGAAGAGCAGGAACCAGACCAGAGGCACCGACAGGTACATCGCATAGACGAGGAGGTTCTGCGCGAAGAGGGGTTCTCCGATGTACGGGATGCTCGACAGACCGGGGATCTCGACCGTCGGCAACAGTTCCGGGTTGTTGAGGTCCGCCTTCTTGTCGCTGGGGATCTGGCCCAGGAGGAAGCTCGTGATGCCGTACCCGAACGCCACCAGCACGACGCCGACGATCACCTGGTCGACGTGGTAGCGGAGCGAGAAGAGGGCCAGCATCGCCGCGACGCCCATGCCCGCGAGCACGCCGCCGAGGAGTCCGAAGACCGGGCACCAGAAGAGGGGGATGGCTGCGATGCTCGCGACCGCGAAGCTGGAGAAGAGAGATCCGAAGAACGCGCCCGCGATGAACTGGCCCTCGATCGCGATGTTGATGACTCCGGCGCGCTCGCACAGCACGCCTGCGAGCGCCCCGAACACCAGGGCAGTGGCGATCCGGATGGTCCCCGGGAGCGGGTTGGTGATGGAGAGCGCGACGCCTGACGGGTCGGCGTAGGCCCACATGATGAACGACGCGTAGAAGCCCAGCCCGACGAGGACCCCCAGCAACGCACCCCACCCGCCTCGCGGATAGCGGTTCACGACTGCGATGAGGAGGGCGATCGCGGCGATCACCAGAGCCACCCACGAGATCGGACCGCCTTCGAACACGACCGGTTGGTTCTCGATCGTGCGCTTGCCCTTCAGCAGGTGCTGGACCGTGGGGTCGTCGATCGAGAGGGTGAACCAGAGCTCGGCCAGTAGCACCAACCCGAGGACGATGACGAGCTTGATCTGTCGTCGTACGTCGGCGCGGTCGCGGATGTGCGGTTCCTCCTGCGCGCCGGTGGGCCGTTCGATGACGTCGGTCATGCCGCCGCTCCTTCCGGCTCGGCGGTCCGGGACCTGCGCCGGGCGCGTCGCACCCGGGTCAGGCCGCGGATCAGGGCCGGCGCGGCGACGAACAGCACGATGAGCGCTTGAACCACCTGGATCAGCTCCGGCGGCACTCCCGCCGACGCCTGCATCCCGAGCCCCCCCGCGGAGAGGGCTCCGAAGAGCAGCCCGGCGAGCACGGTGCCGAGCGGGGTCGCGCGACCGAGCAGCGCGACGGTGATGGCGTCGAAGCCGACCGACCCGACGACCTGGTCGGTGACCGACTGTCGCAGCCCGAGCACGGTCATCGTGGCTGCGAGGCCCGCGAGCAGACCGGCGAGCGCCATCACCAAGATGTAGACCTTGGTCGTGCTCATGCCCGCCGTCCGAGCGGCGTCCGGGTTGGAGCCGACCGCCCGCAGCTCGAAGCCGAGCCTGCTGCGCTCCAGGATCCACCACACCCCGGCGGCCGCCACCAGGGCCAGCGGGATCCCGAGGTGGATGCCCGCGATGGTCGGGAAGGTCGCGCTCTCTGCGGGACCGGGCGTGATCAGGTTGTCGCTGTTTGGCCGCTGGAAGGCCTCCTTCGCGAGGAAGTAGAGCACGACGAACCTGGCGACGTTGTTGAGCATGATCGTCGTGATCACCTCGTGGGCGCCGGTCGTGGCCTTCAACCAGCCGACGATGCTGCCCCAGAACGCACCAGCGAGCAGGCCGGCAGCTATCGCGGCCACCAGGTGCAGCCCCGCGGGCAGGTCCCAGGTGAACCCGACGTACCCCGCGGCGAGCGCGCCGACGAGCGCTTGGCCCTGCGCTCCGATGTTGAACAGACCGGCCCGGAAGGCGAGTGCGAAGCCGAGGCCCGCGCAGATCAGCGGCGCCGACCGCTCTAGCGTGCGCTCGATCGCCGGGCCGGAGCCCACGGCGCCACGCACCAGGGCGGAGTAGGCGTCCCACACCGCTTCGGCCGAGTACCTCAGGACATCGCCGGCGTAGACGAAGAAGGAGCTCGGGTAGTTGAACATGTTGCCGAGCGCGTCGATGACCTCGGGGTCCGAGACGATGATGAGGAACGCACCGACGGTGAGAGCCAGCGCAATGGCCACGACGGTGTCCCGCACCGTCGGTAGCCAGGACTGGAGGTCGCGCGCGCGGGGCCGGCCGTTCTCGGGCTCGGGGAGGATCGACTCGGGTGTGGGCGACATCGCGGTCACGACCCCACCTCCGTGCCCTCGGGAGTGGCACCGGCCATGAGCAGGCCCAGCTCCGCACGCGGGGTGCTCGGCGGGACGGTGGCGACGATCCGGCCGTCGTACATCACTGCGATCCGGTCCGACAACGCATAGATCTCCTCCAGCTCCGTGGACACGATGATCACCGCGGTTCCCTTGTCGCGCTCGGAGATGATCCGCTTGTGGATGAACTCGATCGACCCCACGTCGACGCCGCGGGTGGGCTGGGAAGCGATCAGCACCTTGAGCGGCCGTGAGAACTCGCGCGCGACCACCACCTTCTGCTGGTTGCCGCCCGACAGCGACGCCACCGGCGTCTCGGCCGACTCGGTGCGGATGTCGAACTCCTCGATCCGCGCCGTCGCGTTCGCCGCGATCGCGTCGAGCTTGAGCGCCGGCCCGGTGGAGAACTCGTCCGACCGGTAGAGGTCGAGCACCAGGTTCTCGCGGACGCTGAACGTCCCGACGTAGCCGTCATGCGAGCGGTCCTCGGGGATGTAGCCGATCCCGTCCTCGAGGCTCTGGCGGGGGCCGTGCCTGCTGATGTCCTTGCCCTCGAGCTCGATCCGACCGGCGTCGGGACGGATCACGCCCAGCAGCGACTTGATCAGCTCGGTCTGGCCGTTGCCCTGGATCCCGGCGATGCCGAGCACCTCGCCCGCACGAGCCTCGAACGACACGTCCTTGACGACCATGTGGCCGCGCGGGTCGATCACGCTGATGCCCTCGGCCTTGAGCACCGGCGCCCCGGCGCTGGCGTCGTCCTTGTCCACCACGAGGGAGACGTTGCGGCCGACCATCATCTCGGCGAGCTCCTGCTCGCTGGTGGACGGCGGGGTGGTGCCGACGACCTTGCCTCGGCGGATCACCGTGATCTTGTCGCCGATCGCCTTCACCTCGCGCAGCTTGTGGGTGATGAAGATGATCGAGGTGCCCTGGGCCTTGAGCCCCCGCATGATGCTCATCAGCTCGTCGATCTCCTGCGGCGTCAGGACCGCGGTGGGCTCGTCGAGGATCAGGACTTGTGCGTTGCCGGCGAGCGCCTTGATGATCTCGACCCGTTGCTGCACCCCGACCGGGATGTCCTCGACGAGGACATCGGGATCGACCCGCAGTTGGTAGCGCTCCGAGAGCTCTCTCACCTGACGACGAGCGGCCTCACGGTTGAGCACACCGAGGCCGCGGGTCCGCTCGTTCCCGAGCATGACGTTCTCGGCGACGGTGAAGACCGGCACCAGCATGAAGTGCTGATGGACCATCCCGATCCCTGCGGCAAGCGCATCTCCGGGGCCACCGAACTCGACCTTCTTGCCGTCGAGCAGGATCTCGCCCTCGGTCGGCGTCAGCAGCCCGTAGAGCATGTTCATCAGGGTCGACTTGCCGGCGCCGTTCTCCCCGAGGAGACAATGGATCTCGCCCGGCTCGACCACCAGGTCGATGCGGTCGTTGGCGGTGAACGAGCCGAACTTCTTGGTCAGGCCCTTGATCTCGAGTCGCATGGGATCCCCTGTCCGACGGTGGTCATGAGACGACGACAGGCCGGGGTGGAAGGCTCCACCCCGACCTGCCGTTCAATCACGTGGTGCTGTGATCACCCGACGGTGATCTCACCGGCGATGATCTGAGCCGTGAGCTCCTCGATCGTCGCAGCGAGCTCGTCGTCGACGTCGGCGTTCGGTCCGTACGGCGCGAGGCTCACGCCGCCGTTCTCGAGCGTGCCGTTGTAGGGCTCGTTGCTGAACGCCCCGCTCGCGGAGTCGAGGATCGACTGCTCCACTGCCACGTCCATGCCCTTGACGACCGAGGTCAGGAGCGAGTCGCAGTACTCCTCGGCCGAGATACAGCCGTCGGTGTCGACCCAGATGCCCCAGACGTCGTTGTCCTGGGCGGCCTGCAGGCCACCGAGGCCGGCGGGACCGGCGACCGGGAAGATCACGTCCGCACCCTGAGCAATGAGCTCCTCGGCGATGTTCTGGCCCTTGGTCGTGCTCTCGAAGTCCTCGGTGAACGAACCTTCCTTGCTCTCCCGGTTCCATCCGAGCACCTGGACCGCGGCACCGTTCTCCTCGTTGTAGTACTCGACGCCCTGGGCGAAGCCATCCATGAAGATGGTCACCGTCGGGATGTTGAGACCACCGAAGGTGCCGACCGCGCCGGACTCCGACTTCGCCGCGGCGAGGTAGCCGGCGAGGAACGAAGGCTGGCCGGTGTCGAAGGTCAGGCCCTTCAGGTTCGCCGGGGCGGTGTTGTTGCCTTCTTCGTCGAAGTAGGCGAAGTCGACGATCGCGTAGTCGACGTCCTTGTTCTTCTTCGCCGAGGCGAGGGTGTCCTCCGCGAGGAGGAAGCCGACGGTGGTGATCTCGTTGCAACCCTCGCCGACCATGCTCTGGATGTTGTCGCCGAACTGGGACGGGTCGTTGGACTCGACCTCGGAGGTCTGCACGCCATAGTTACTGGCGGCGGCCTCGAGACCGTCGTGCGAAGTCTGGTTGAACGACTTGTCGTCGAACCCGCCCGAGTCGGACACCATGCATGCCGTGAAGTCGGGGTACTGATCAGCAGCGACGGTCTCGCTGGTCTCCTCGGTCACGCTCGGCGTGTCGCTCGCGCCGTTGTTGTCGTTGTCGTCCCCGTCGTCTTCCCGGTCCCCACACGCCGTCAGGGCGAGTGCTGCGATGGCAGCGACCGCAGCGATTCGAGCCGTTCTCTTCACGGCGTCCTCCATTATTCGTCGTCGCGCCCCACGGCGGGGCATCCCGAGCACCCTAACGGCGAGTTTCCTTCGCGGGGGCGCATGCAACGGAAATTTCTGAGGTTGTTACCGAGGAGTGATCAGGGTGCGGACCGCGACAGCGGCCAGGACCCGGGCTCCGATGCCCACGGATTGCTCGTCGATGCGCAGGTCACCCTGATGCAGGTCGTACGTCGGACCGCCGGGCGTCCGGGTCCCGAGCCGGAACATCGCGCCGGGCACGCCGGAGAGATACCACCCGAAATCCTCGCCGCCGAGGCTCTGCGGCACCTCGGTGCGGTGGTGGGTGCCGAGCACCGCATCGACCGCGGTGTTGATGATGCGAGCGCTGACCGGGTCGTTCACCACGGGCGGCACGCCCTGGAGGTAGTCGACCGCCGCGGTGACGCCGTACGGGCGGACGATGTCGAGCACCGCCTCGCGCACGACGGCCTCGACTCCGGCCCAGGCGACGGAGTCGAGGATCCGGACGGTGCCGGCCGCGATGCCCTGGTCGGGGATCACGTTGGGGGCGGCGCCGGCGCGCAGCACGCCCCAGACGACGCTGACGCCTGCGCGCGGGTCCATCCGGCGGCTCAGCACCGCGGGCAGCTCGCTGGTGATCTTGGCGAGGGCGAAGGTCAGGTCGCCGGTGAGGTGCGGGCGCGACGTGTGGCCGCCGGTGCCCTCGAGCCGGACCTCGATCCGGTCGGCGGCGCTGGTGATCGGGCCGGTGCGGACGCCGATCGTCCCGACGTCGACCGCCGGCTCGGCGTGCAGCGCGAAGATCCGCTCGACCTCGTCGAGTGCGCCGTGGTTGACCAGGTGGACCGCGCCGCCGGGCATGACCTCCTCGGCGGGCTGGAACAGCAATCGCACCCGGCCGTCGAGCTGACCACGGTCGTGGACCTCGGCAACGGCGTGCGCGGCGCCGACGAGCGCGGCGGTATGGACGTCGTGCCCGCAGGCGTGGGCGACGCCGGGAACCGTGCTGCTCCACGGGTCCTGGGTCACGTCGTGGACCGGCAGTGCGTCGAGGTCCGCGCGAAGCGCGACGACGCGCTCGCCCTCCCCGATCTCGGCGATCGCACCACTGCGTTGCGACGGCGTCACCCGCCAGCCGATCTGGCCGAGGATCTCGACCACGCGCTCCGTCGTACGGCGCTCCTCCCAGGAGAGCTCGGGGTGCCGGTGCAGGTCGCGGCGCAGGTCGATCAGGTCGTCGGTGTGCTTCTCGACGACGGTGTTGATCACGCGCTCGGCGCTGTCCGCGGCATGAGGGTCGGGAGTGGTCATCTCATGGAGGAGCCTAGTCCTGCCGGGACGAGCATGGCCCGGCCGGACTGATCCCGACGGGCCATGCACGTGTGCTTCGCTGCTGGTCAGCGCCGGTAGCGGATCACCTTGCCCGCCGGCACGTCGCCCGGGTCGTCACCGCGAGCGCTGCGACGGCCGCGGAAGCCGCGGACGCTACGTCAGCCATCCGGCCCGGATCCCGGGATCGGTGACGAAATCGTTCTCAGGGCTGATGGTCCTCGTCGTACGCCTCGAGGATCCGGTCAGCGGCGAGGGGTGCGGTCAGCTCGCCGGCGAGTACGGCGGCGCGAACGTCGGCCTGGACGGCCTTGACGCCGGCGGAGTGCCGGAGCCGCTGGTCGAGCTCGTCGCGCACCAGCGCCCAGGTGAAGTCGAGCTGCTGCTCGGCGCGCTTGGTCGCCAGCCCCTCGGCGCCGAGGTGGCCCCGGTGGTCGAGCACCCGCTGCCAGACGTCGTCGACGCCGACGTCGTGGAGACCCGAGCAGGTGACGACGGGCGGGGCCCACTCGTCGTGCCCACGGACCAGCCGCAGCGCACCGGCGAGCTCGCGGGCCGCGCCCCTGGCCTCCTGCTCGCGGTCACCGTCCGCCTTGTTGACAGCGATGACGTCGGCGATCTCGAGGATGCCCTTCTTGATGCCCTGGAGCTGGTCTCCGGTGCGAGCCAGGGTCAGGAAGAGGAACGTGTCGACCATGCCGGCGACCGTCACCTCGGACTGACCGACGCCGACCGTCTCGACCAGGATCACGTCGTAACCGGCGGCCTCGAGCACCGCCATCGCCTGGGTCGTCGCCCGGGCGACGCCGCCGAGGGTGCCGGCCGAGGGGCTGGGCCGGATGAACGCGTGCGGATCGACCGACAACCGGGCCATCCGGGTCTTGTCGCCGAGCACCGAGCCGCCGGTGCGGACGCTGGACGGGTCCACCGCCAGCACCCCGACCTGGTGCCCCTCGGCAGTCAGGCGACTGCCGAGCGCCTCGATGAAGGTCGACTTCCCGACGCCGGGGACGCCGGAGATGCCGACCCGCACGGCATCGCCGTGCGGCAGCTCGGCCATCAGCTCCCGCGCCTGGCTCCGATGTTTCGGGCTGGTCGACTCGACCAGCGTGATGGCTCGCGAGACCTGGGCGCGGCGGCCCTCGCGGATCCCTTCGAGGAGCCGGTCGAGGTCCATCAGTGGTCGAGCTGTTCGCGCAGCTTCGCGAGCAGGTCGAGCGCCGACTCGGCGATGACCGTGCCGGGCAGGAACACCGCGGCCGCGCCCATCTCCTTCAACGTGGGCACGTCGTCGGGCGGGATGACGCCACCGATCACGACCATGATGTCCTCCCGGCCGTGCTCCGCGAGCGCCTGCTTCAGCGCCGGGAGCAGCGCGAGGTGACCGGCGGCGAGCGACGAGACACCGACGATGTGAACGTCGGCATCGATCGCCTGCGTCGCGACCTCCTCGGGCGTGGAGAACAGTGGACCCACGTCGACGTCGAAGCCCATGTCCGCGAAGGCGGACACGACGACCTTCTGGCCGCGGTCGTGGCCGTCCTGGCCCATCTTCGCGACCAGGATCCGGGGGCGGCGGCCCTCGGCCTCGGCGAACTCGTCGGTCGCGGCGCGCACCTGGCCGAGCAGGGTGTCCCCTGACTCCTGGGCTTCGTCGCGGTACACGCCGGAGATGGTACGGATCACGGCCTGGTGCCGCCCGTAGACCTTCTCGAGCGCGTCCGAGATCTCGCCGACGGTGGCCTTGTGGCGGGCCGCGTCGACCGCGAGCTCGAGCAGGTTGCCGTCGCCGCTCGCGTGCCCAGAAGATTCCGCACAGCGGGTGAGGGCGTGCAGCGCGCCGTCGACGTCGTCCTGGTTGCGCTCGGCACGAAGCCGCTCGAGCTTGGCGATCTGCTGGCGGTAGACGTCGTCGTTGTCGACCCTCAGGACGTCGAGCTTGTCCTCGGCCGCCAGCCGGAACGTGTTGACGCCGATGACCTTCTGCGCGCCGGAGTCGATCCGGGCCTGGGTGCGGGCCGCGGCCTCCTCGATGCGCATCTTCGGGATGCCCTGCTCGATCGCGGCGGCCATGCCACCGGCGGCCTCGGCCTCCTCGATGTGCGCCCAGGCTCGCTCCGCGAGGTCATGGGTGAGCTTCTCGACGTAGTAGGAGCCGGCCCACGGGTCGATCGTGTGCGTCGTACCGGTCTCCTGCTGCAGCAGCAGCTGGGTGTTGCGCGCGATCCGTGCCGAGAAGTCGGTGGGCAGAGCGATCGCCTCGTCGAGGGCGTTGGTGTGCAGCGACTGGGTGTGACCCTGGGTCGCGGCCATCGCCTCGATGCAGGTGCGGCCGACGTTGTTGAAGACGTCCTGGGCGGTGAGGCTCCAGCCGGAGGTCTGGCTGTGGGTGCGCAGCGACAGCGACTTCGGGTTCTGCGGGTCGAACTGGCGGACCAGCCGGCTCCAGAGCGCGCGGGCCGCGCGCATCTTGGCGACCTCCATGTAGAAGTTCATGCCGATGGCCCAGAAGAAGGAGAGCCGCGGCGCGAACTGGTCGATGGTGAGGCCGCTCTCGAGGCCGGCTCGGATGTACTCGACGCCGTCGGCGAGCGTGTAGGCCAGCTCGAGGTCGGCGGTGGCTCCAGCCTCCTGCATGTGGTAGCCGGAGATCGAGATCGAGTTGAACCGCGGCATCCGCTGGCTGGTGAACGCGAAGATGTCGGAGATGATCCGCATCGACGGCGCCGGCGGGTAGATGTAGGTGTTGCGGACCATGAACTCCTTGAGGATGTCGTTCTGGATGGTCCCCGAGAGCTGCTCCGGCTTCACCCCCTGCTCCTCGCCGGCGGCGATGTAGAGCGCCAGCACCGGCAGCACCGCGCCGTTCATCGTCATCGAGACGCTCATCTGGTCCAGCGGGATGCCGTCGAAGAGGGTGCGGGTGTCGTAGATCGAGTCGATCGCCACGCCCGCCATCCCGACGTCGCCGCGCACCCGCGGGTGGTCGGAGTCGTAGCCACGGTGGGTGGCCAGGTCGAACGCGACGCTCAGGCCCTTCTGACCGGCCGCGAGGTTGCGGCGGTAGAACGCGTTGGACTCCTCGGCGGTGGAGAAGCCGGCGTACTGCCGGATCGTCCAGGGCTGCGTCGTGTACATCGTCGGGTAGGGGCCGCGGAGGAACGGGCTCAGGCCGGGCCAGGTGTCGAGGGCATCGAGGTCGGCCACGTCGGCGGCGTCGTACGAAGGCTTGATCTCGATGCCTTCGGGGCTGTGCCAGGACTCCAGGTCGCCGTGCACCTGTACGGCGTCAGCAGCGTCCCCGGTCAGCGGGAGGCCGGCGAAGCTCTTCGGAACACTCATGCCAGCTTCTCCCTCGTGCGAGTCAGGAAGTCGAGTGCCTCCACGCCCAGGGCGCACGAGTCGTCCGCCCAGGCGCGCGGCTTGCCCGCGACGATGACCCACTCCGCGCCGGACTCGCGCAGAGCAGCGGCTGCCTCAGGACCCCACTCGTCGTAGGCCGCGTCTGTGCCGGCGAGGCAGACGACCCGCTGGCCGTCGTTCTGCCCGATGAGTGACTCGACTCCGTCGGTGGCACCAGCGACCTCGACGGCAATGCCCCCTGCTGCGAACAGGTTGGTGGCGAAAGTCGCTCGCGCCGTGTGGGCTGCGACGGCTCCCATCGTCGCAAGGAAGACAGGTTCGTTCATGGGCTGGTCGCGGAACGCCTCGAACGGCGCTCCGTAGCGACGTACCTCCTGCTCGCCCTCGACGGGTGCGCGATCGGGAAGAACCTCGGCGAGGTTCGGGAACTCGGACAGACCGGTGATCGGCCGCTTGCGCTTGGCGATCTCGGACTCGCGCTTCGCGACCGTCGCCTCGATGAGCGGGTTGATGTCGCCGCCGCCGTCGACGTCGATCCGTCCGAAGAGCTCCCAGGCGGCGACCGCGATGTCGTCGGTGAGCTTCTCCACCGCGTAGGCACCGCCCGCCGGGTCGGCCACCTCGTGCACGTGGGACTCGTCCATCAGGAGGTGCGAGACGTTGCGCGCGATCCGGCGGCCGAACGCGTCGGGCTGGCCGAGCGGGCTGTCGAACGGCAGCACGGTCACCGCGTCGGCACCGCCGACCCCCGCGGCGAACGCGGCGACGGTGGTGCGCAGCATGTTCACGTAGGGGTCGTACTTGCTCATCATCGCGCGGCTGGTCACGACGTGCTGGCGCTGGTCTACGCCCGTGACGCCGCAGAGCTCGAGCGCCCGCGCCCACAGGCGGCGGGCGGCCCGCAGCTTGGCGATCGTCGGGAACTGCTCGTCGGTGGCGGCGAAGCGGAACTCGATGAGGCGCGCAGCGTCGGCGGCAGCGAAACCGCGCGCGGTCAGGATGCGGAGCGTGGCGACAGCATTGAGCAGCGAGGCCGCGAGCTCCTGGACGTCGGAGGCGCCCTGGTCGTGGACAGCCGTCCCGTCCACGACGACGGCCAGCACCCCCGCCTCCTGGGCGTGTTCCGCGATGGTGGCCAGGTCGTCACCGGAGGCGGTCGCCGCGTCGGCGCCGAGGTTCGTGGCCGGGTGGAGGTCGGCGTACGTGGCGTGGTCGAGGAACGCTTTCGCCGCGGCGACCGCGTCGTCGCGCGGCTCGAGCACGACCGGCGCGAGGTCGAGCAGGACCTTGTCGAGCAACGTCGGCAGGTCGGTGTCAGGGGTGACCTCGACCCAGAGGGAGGTCACGCCGCCGTCGAGGTCGACGAGGGCGTGCTCGTTGAGGAGCTTGGCGTCGGCCCCGGCGAGCCGGGCGCGGATGTCCCACGCACCCGCCCGGGTCGGCCGACCGGCCGTCTGGAGGCCCTCGAGCAGGTCGGGCGTGCCCAGCGGCGTCACCGAGATGCCGTCGAGAGTGGTGTGGGTCAGCTTGTCCCAGACCGCTGCGTCCGGATCCTCCTCGGACAGCTGGCGGGCCTTGCGGAGGACGGCAGCCGTCGCCGCCTCCCACTCCTCCCGGCTGTGCTGGTCCTCGGGCTGCGCGAGGGCGAGTGATTTCGCGGCGTCGGCGGTCTCGTCGACGTCAGTCATAGAGCGCACCCTACGAACCGCCGAGTGGCGGTCGCCACAGAGTGTGAGGTTTGAGACGTTCGGCGTGATCAACGCAACTCGACAACCATCCGCGCTCTCGACCTCGTTGCCGGGTCAGGAGGATGCGGATGCAGCAGGCAGGCTGGGACCGTGGCACCGACCGGCGACGCCCCGGCGTTCGAGGAGTACGTCGCCGCGCGGGGTCGCGCGCTCTGGCGGATCGCCTGGCTGCTCACTGGGGACGCGCACAAGGCGGAGGACCTGGTACAGACCGCCCTGGTGAAGTGCTGGCGCCGCTGGGACTCGATCGCGAGTGACGGTTCGGTCGACGGGTACGTCCGACGAGCGCTGGTCACGACCTACACCGACTGGTGGCGCCGGAAGTGGACCGGCGAGGTACCGACCGAGGTGCTGCCGGAGCGGGTCGCCGCTGATCCGGACCTCGCCGTGCGCCAGGACGTGGTCGCCGCTCTCGGGCGGCTGCCACGCGGTCAGCGCGCGGTCGTCGTACTCCGGTTCTACGAGGACCTCACCGAGGCGCAGACCGCCGCCGCGCTCGGGATCACCGTCGGTACCGTGAAGAGCCAGACCGCGCGTGCGCTGAAGGCGCTCCGGGAGTCCGGGCTGTTGTCTGATGTGGAGTCAGAGTCATGAGCGAGGAACGACTGAAGGATCTGCTGCAGGGCGCCGTCCCCGAGGGTCCGGAGATCCGCGCCGACGGGGTAGCGGCGCGGGCGGCCGTCGTACGGCGGCGGCAGGTGGTCGCGGGAGGCGCTGCTCTCGCGGTCGTCGCTTCGGTCGTCGTCGGTGGGCTCGCGCTGCGGGGATCGGGAGATGACCGCTCGAAGGTCGCCAACGAAGCACCGACGCCGGGCTCCGGGCTTCCGGTGCCGTACGGCGCGCCGATCTGCCCCGAGCGGCTGCCGCACGTGAACGATGCGAATCAGGTGCTCCCTGATCTCGGCGATACGGTCGCGATCCGCATGTGCCCCGATCTCAGTCCGTATTGGCAGGAGGATCGAAGGATCCCGGGCGACGAGGCGCACCTGGCTGACCTGGACGCGTTGGCGGTGGGGGTGGGCGTCGACCAGTTCGAGACCGCCATCGACGCCTTGCCTGACGGCCTACCGGACATTTGCGCCCGTGCCAACGTCGCGAACGACCAAAGCTCCCTGATGGTCGTCGACGACGAGGGTGAGACGACCCTTGTGTGGACTCCGCTCTGCGGAACCGTCCGAACGGGCGGTCGTCAGGTGCACGGTGCCGACGTCGACCAGGCGTTCATGAACGCCCTCGACCGCCAGCGCGACGCCCTTGCCTACACCCGGCCCTACGACGGCACACCCCACTGCGACACCAGGGTGCTGGGTGGTCCAGGCAAGCCCGGCCGCGAGGAGCTGGTCTCGGCGATCTATTGCCCGCCCGACGGCCCGGGCGTGCCGCTCGACGCCGACCAGCTCAGCAGGTGCGGGCGGCCTGGGCGGATCCGAACCCGATCACCCGCCAGCTGAACACCGAGGGCGGTGGCAGATCGACTCGACCGCGGGGCCCTCGGTCCGGAGTTCGTCGACGAACGCGACGATCAGCGCTTGCGGGGGTCGAGCTCCCCCGCGAAGGAAATCGAGACCCTGCGCAGATCTCGTTGTCTTCCTCGAGCCGACGGACCTTGGCCCTGAGGTCTTTGATCTCAGCCAGCTCCGCACTGGTCATCCCGTGTCGCTGACCGCTGTCGACCTGGGCTTGGCGGACCCAGCGGCGCACGGACTCCGCCCCGACGCCTTCGCGACGGGCCACGGACTCACACGCAGCGGTGATTGAGGGGTACTCGGCCAGATCGTCCAAGACCAACCGGGCGCAGCGCTCCTTGACCTTCGCATCGATCTTCTTCGGCACGGTTCGCATCCTTCCAACTCACAAGGATGCGGCATCAAACCTGGGGCGCTCAGGTTGAGGTGCGAGCGCAGCGAGCCTCGAACCCAAGGCCCGGGCATGCCGATGGCCCCGCCGTTGGATCTGAGGTGGCGGGGTTCGGGGCGGGGTAGTCAGAGGTCGTGGGTGCCGGTGGGGTCGACCAGGTAGCGGCGGGTGCCGATGGTCCACAGGTAGGTGCCGGGGGCGAGGATCCGGTAGCCGGCTTTGCCGGCGGTCTTCATCCGGTGGTGGCCACGGCATGTCGGGGCGAGGTTGCCCGCACTTGTTTCACCGCCCTCGGCGTAGGGGACGACGTGGTCTAGGTCGCAGGACTCGGTTGGTCGGGTGCAGTGCGGGTAGACGCAGTGGTGGTCACGGAGCTCGACTTGGCGGCGGATCCGGTCGGGGATCTCATAGGAGTCGACCGGCTGGGAGCCGGCCAGGTCGAGGACCGGTCGGACGGTCACGCTGGTGTTGGGCAGGGTGAGCCATTCCTTGATCTGCTCCACCGAGATCGGGGTGCGGGTGTTGCCCAGCCGGCCGACGGTCTCATCGGCGGTCAGGGCGTCGGCGGACAGGTGCAGGGTGAGCTCGGTCTTGCGTCCGGGGATGGTGCGGGTGATCTCCCCGGTCTCGGGGTCGGCGACCTCCAGGTCGAGGGCGAGGTCCTCACGGGCGATCTCACCGAGTGCTTTGGCGCGGCGTACGTCGAGGGAGTCTTCGTCGCCGAGCTGGCCGTAGAGCTTGGCGCGGCGGGCGAGGGCTTGTTCGAGGTCGAGGGCGTCGGCGATGTCCAGGGTGGCGCTGATGTCGGCGACACCGTCGTAGCCGACCTGGTCCAGGCCGGTGTTCACGTGCCGGTGCTCCTGCGCGGCCTGACGCTTCTCCTCCGCAGCGGCGGGGTCGAACCGGACCAGCGCGGTCTCCACCAGCCGGTCGATCTGCGCCCAGGTGCACCCGTCGGCGAACGGCGCCAGCTGGGCATCGATGAACGAGGCTGCATCTAGGGGCAGGAGGCGGGTGGAGTCGGCGATCCGTAGTGCCTTCCACACCGGCACCTCACCTGTCAGGACCCGGGCCCAGGTCTTGGGGAGGCGGTAGGCGAGCTCGACGACCTGACCGACGTAGTTGCGGCCCGAGTCCAAGGAGCGGCCCAGCAGGGCACTGAGCTCCATGACCGCGAAGTCGCTGATCAGCGGGGCACCGGGTCCGGCGACCGGGAGCCCGGTGTCCAGACCTCGTTCGGTCAACGTCGCTGCGTTCGCTTCGTCGTCCACGACATGCTCGGCGGCCCACTCCGCGATCCGGCGTACCTCGCTGATCTGGCAGTCGGTCAGCACCGCTCGGTTGTCGCGGATCTCGGTCAGCAGCTCATCCGACCGGGACGCTGCAGCAGGCTCGTCGACCTCGACCGCCGGGGCGGTGAGGTCGAAGAGCGGTGCGGTCCCGAGATCCATGAGACCTATTCAACATGGAACCTCCGACACAACCAAAGAGCTCAGACCCCGCTGTGGACAACGCGATTCCCGGTCACAGCCTGTGCACGACAAGTGGTCTGGAGTCTGGTGCCGCAACCGCAACTCAATACCGACCGCAAACCGCCGGCATCAGCTCCAGCTGGGCAGCTGCTGCAGCGACCATCGGTTGCCGTCGGGGTCGGCGAAGTAGACGAACCGGCCCCAGGGTTGGTCGTCGACCGGGCTGACGTCGATGCCCCGCTCGGCCAGGGCGGCGTGGGCTGCGTCGGCGTCGGCGACCACCGCCTGCATGTTGTCGAGTGATCCAGGAGCCATCGTCGTCAGCCCCTTGCCGATCGCGATCGAGCACGCCGATCCCGGCGGCGTCAGCTGCACGAACCTGACGTCGTCGCTGACGGCGTGGTCGTGGTCGAGCACGAACCCCGCCTGCACGTAGAAGTCCTTCGCCCGGTCCACATCGGTCACGGGCACGGCTACCAGCTCGAGCTTGATGTCCATGCCGCCCAACCTAGGCGTGGTCACCGACACCACGTTGTCTACCGTGTCCCCAAGCGGAAAGGATCCGACCTTGGGGAAGCCGAAGCCGCGGCGCGTCGCGGGCCTGGTTGTGCTGGCGGCCGTCCTGGTCCTCGGCGGCGCGTGCTCGAACGGCTCCGATGATGACGGCCCGGAACCGCCCGACTCGACCCGCACCGACGACCCGCCCGGCCTGAAACCGGCGCTGGCGGGGCTGGTCGTCACCGAGCAGCGCGCCCTCGCCACGGTGCCCTACGCCGAGTTCGGGACGATCACCACGACCTGGGCCGAGGTGGAGCCCGGCCAGGGCAGCTTCGACTTCTCGATGATCGACGAGGCGCTCAGCGAGCACCCGGACGTCAGGTTCCGGCTGCGGATCCGGACCGGCCGCGACGCGCCGTACTGGCTCAAGCAGGCGACCGGCGGCTGCATCACCGTGCACCCGTCGACCGAGAACGGAGCGACCGGCTGCACCGCCAAGTTCTGGAACCCGTCGTTCCTGGACCACTACTCCGTCCTGATGCATGAGGTGGCGCGCCGCTACGAGGAGAACTGGCAGGTCGTCGACGTCGCCAACAGCTCCTGCTCGACGGCGTACGCCGAGCCGTTCATCCTCGGCGTCGACGACGAGTCCCTGGCGCTCCTGGCGGAGGCCGGCCTGACCAGGGCGAAGCACGAAGCCTGTATCACCGGGTCGACCGAGTTGATGATGACGAGCTTCACGCGGACGCGCGTCTCGTTGGCGGGACACGGGGCCTGGGAGTTCACCGACGGCAAGTCGTGGGAGGCCGAGCGCGAGCTCCTCAACCAGCTGCGCGAGGAGTACCCCTACCGGCTCGTCCTCGAGGACCACGGTCTCGGCCCCGACGACGAGGTGTGTGCGGTCCCGGGCGAGCCTGCCGAGACCGCCGGCAGCTGGCACTGCTACCTGGCCGGGCTGGCGCCGGACGACACCCCGCACGGCTGGCAGCTCACGCTCAACGACGGCTCGATGAGCGAGGCGACCCAGGCCGGGGTGACGATGGGCGCCTGCTACTTGGAGTACGCCGCCTTCCAGCAGCTCTCCGACGACGAGCGGCGCTCCCTGCACGACGCGCTGGTGGGCAACTGCCCCGCCGACGACTAGGGAGCACGGCGGCGGCCGCCGAGGCTGAAGCCCGTGATCAGTACGGCGGCGATCAGGCCGCCGACGGCGGCGCCGGCCGCCGCGCGCCGCAGCTGGGTGTCGGATCCACCACTCGTCACGTCGTCGCCCTGCATGGTGAGAGGCAGGACGACGCGACGCTCCTCGCGGGCCTTCTCCTCGAGAGTGACTCGCTGCTGGACGGCAGTCCTCTGCTCCCTGACCGCCTGTCGCTCCGCGACCAGCTCGGCGTGGGCCGGCGAGTCGAACTTCGCCTCGGCCACGGCAACGTCGAGAGCGACGATGCGCTGGTCGACGAACTCCAGTTGCTGCGCGAGCGTGTCATCGGCGATCGCGGCCGGGTCGTCCCCGGACATGAACGTCGCCGCCGACGCGACCACTGCCCGAAGCACGTCTTCGGCCGCGGCCTCGTCGCCGTCGTGCACGGCGACACTGACGCGGACGAAGCTGGTGTCCCCTACTGGCTGCACGGTCAGGTCCTGCCGGAGATCGTCCACGCTCATGTCGGCGTCCCCGGCGGGACCGCTCAGGACCGACGGCAGCGTGAGGGCGGCGTCGAGGTCCTCGACGAGGTCGACCCGGTCATTGGCCAGCGTCGCGACCGGCCGGATGTTGACCACGCCGTAGATCCGCTCGGTGGTGCTGCGGTCGGCGGCGGCGAAGGAGATCCCACCGCCGATGATCGCGGCGAGCACGACGATCCACCACAGTCGGCCGATCGCCGAGCTGACACCGGGCGTCAAAGGCTGAGCCTTCGGCATGCGTACTCCCCCATGTGCGGATGGCGCGATCGGCTGACGCGCGACGGTCGACCGACGATACTTCGGTAGTCGAAGTCCCGATTAGAGTACAGCGAGCCACGCGGGGCGGGTCCGCGTCTGTGGAAAGAGCATGGGGGGCAGGATGGCCAGCGCCGCCGCCTCCGGGCGTTCCCCGGTCCGGGTCGTCTACCTGACCGGGACCGGCCGGAGTGGGTCCACCCTCCTCGGCAACGCCATCGGCAGCCTGCCGGGCGCGGTGAGCGCCGGCGAGATCCGGTTCCTCCTCCGCCGCGGCCTCGCCGAAGGCGGCCGCTGCGGGTGCCGCGAGCTGATCGTCGAGTGCCCGGTGTGGCGTCCCGCGCTGGAGAAGACCTTCGGAGCGATCCCGGAGCCGGTCGAGGCGCACCGCCTCGACGCCGCGCTGACCGCGCTGACCCGGCGCCGCCGAGTTCGCTGGTGGGCCGCCGGCGGCACCAGCCCGGAGGCCGAGGAGCTGGTCGACCTCCACGGCCGGCTGATCGCCAACCTCGCCGAGGCGAGCGGCGCCACGACGGTGGTCGACTCGTCGAAGATCGCGACGTTCGGCGCGTTGGTGTCCCGCAGTCCGCTGCTGGACGTCCGGCCGGTCCACCTGGTGCGGGACCCGCGCGCGGTGGCCTACTCCTGGCAGCGCGAGGTCGCGTCGCAGGCGGTGGAGGGCTACGACGGGGAGATGGAGCGGTTCAGCGCGGGCAAGGCGGCTGCGATGTGGCTCCACTCGACGGTGAGCGTCGGTACGGCGTTCACGCGGCGCGGCACCGCTGTGCTCGACGTCCGGTACGAGGACTTCGTCGCGGATCCGGCCGCGACCCTGGCCCGGATCGCGGCCTTCGCAGACCTCCCGTCCGACACCGGCTTCGTTCACGACGACACCTTGGACCTCAGCACGTCCCACGCGGTTGCCGGCAACCCCAACCGGATGCGGTCCGGGCCGGTCTCGCTCCGGGCCGACACGGCTTGGAAGTCCGAGCTCAGGACCCGCGACCGCCTGGTCGTGTCGGCTGTCACCACCACGCATCGGCGCGGCCATGGCTACTAGTGAGACCGTTCGGACCCGGCGGACCCCTGCGCGGGTCGGGTTCGTCGCGCTCGCAGTCACCCTGGCGGCCGCCGGGATCGCGGGACTCTTGTCCGGGATCGGCGAGCTGCGCGGCGCCGTCATCGTCGTACTTGTCCTGACGCTCGGCGCCGCCGCCGCCGCGGTGGCGCGCCGGTCCTTCGCCTGGTTCATCTCTGCCGCCCTCGTCCTGCGTCCGGTCGTCGACCTGACGGCGGGCCAGGAGGTCGGCATCCCCGAGGTGATGGGCGTCGGTGTGCTGGTCATCGGTCTCGGCTGGCTCACGATCCACCGGGCGGAGCTGGCGCCCCGCCTCCGCGAGCCGTTGACGCTCCCCGTGCTGGGGCTGGTGGCCGTGGCGGGGCTGTCGACCCTCAGCAGCCCGGTCCCGGTCGAGTCGATCCCGATCGCGACCGGCATCGCAGCGGGAGCCGTGGTCTACCTCATCCTGCTCGTGCTCCTCACCACCGGCCGGATGTCGGTCGTCCACCTGATCGGCACCCTCGCCGCGAGCGCCGTGGTGCCGGTGCTGTTCCCGCTGCTCGGACTGTTCGGCGTTCAGGTCAGCCACGAGAAGGACGGCATCGCCGCCCTCAAGTCGGTCTTCTTCCTCTCCAACAACTTCGGCCACTTCCTGGTCCCGTTCACCCTCGCCGTCTTCGCGATGGCGACGCAGGCGAAGGGGCGGGCCCGTCTCGCGCTCATCGCGCTCGGCCTGGTCCTCGGTCTCGAGCTGCTGGCGACCGAGACCCGCGGTGCCTGGATCGCGGCGCTAGTGGGGATCATCGTCGTCGGCGCCAACCTCGACCGACGGCTGCTCCTCGGTGCACTGGTGGTCCCCGTCCTGCTGGTGGCGTTCGTGCCCTCGGTCTCGGAGCGGGTGACGTCGACGCTGCCCGACCCGGGCGACGCTCGGACCGAGAGCTCGCTGACCTGGCGGTTCGAGCACTGGACCGAGGTGCTGCCGATGGTGCAGGAGTCGCCGGTCACGGGCGTCGGGCTCGACGAGACCCAGCGCCGCACCGGCAAGGAGCCGCACAACGACTTCCTGCTCGTGCTGGTCGAGATGGGCGTGGTCGGTTTCGCCGTCTACCTCTGGTTCCTGGGCGCCGCGGTCCTGACCGGTCTCCGAGCAACCAGACGCGTGACCGACCCACGAATACCCGTCGAGCCCCTCGTCCACGCCGTCACCGTGGC
The DNA here is from genome assembly GCA_963846535.1 of uncultured Actinomycetota bacterium. Lineage (GTDB taxonomy): Bacteria > Actinomycetota > Actinomycetes > Propionibacteriales > Nocardioidaceae > Nocardioides. Next base: position 405,920 of record CAWJWK010000007.1, on the reverse strand, counting down.
GCTGTTCGGCTACGCAGTCGCGTTCATCGTGGCGTCGACGGGCGAGAACCTGCTCAGGAACGTCACGACGCTCTGGGTCGTGCTCCCCGCGTTGGCCGCGGTCTCCTGGGTCGCCCACGCGCAGCGGCTGGCCCTGATGCGAGCGCGACGTACACCGGGCGCGCTCCGCGCGCGCCTCTCGCAACGCTGGGTCTCGTCGTGAGCGGCGGCGACCAGCTGCTTGCACCGCGGCACCGGCGAGCGCTCCATCTCGTACGACGCGCCGGCTACCGGCTGCGCCCCGGTCCGCGCGAGCTGCCGCGCTACTTCATCGTGGGCGCGAAGCGGGCCGGCACCACCTCGCTCGACGAGTACATCAACGCGCACCCGCTCGTGCTGCGCGGGCTCGTTGAGAAAGGTTGTCGCTACTACGACGTGAACTTCTCGCGTGGTCCCGACTGGTTGCGGCAGCAGCTGCTGCCGGTCGCCGTGGTCGACCGGCTCGAGCGGCAGCTCGGGCAGCGGCCGATCACCGGCGAGTCCAGCCCCTACTACGCCTACCACCCGGAGTCTCCCGCCCGGATCGCCGCTGACGTGCCGGACGCCCGGCTGATCTTCGTCCTTCGCGACCCGGTCGAGCGGGCCTGGTCGCACTACCGCTACGAGGTGGCCCGCGGCTTCGAGACCCTCGACTACGCCGCCGCGTTCGCGGCGGAAGCGGGTCGCCTGGCCGATCCCGACGAGCGGAGCCGGCAGCACAATCACCGCCACTTCAGCTACGCCGACCGGAGCCGGTACGCCGAGCAGCTGCTGCGACTGCGGGAGTCGTTCAACCCCGAGCAGATCCTGGTGATCGAGAGCGAGCGGCTGTTCGCCGACCCGAGGTCGACCATGGCGCAGGTCTTCGAGCACCTGTCGCTCGACCCGGTCCCGATGTCCTCCTACCAGACGTTCAAGGGCCAGCAAGCGAGCGCCGTACCAGCCGACGCCGCGGCGACCCTCCGGGCCGCGGTCGCGGACGACGTGGCGCGGCTCGAGGGTCTCCTCGAGCAGCGCCCGTCATGGGCCGACTGAGACCGAGACCTCACTCGAGTAGAGCTCGGCCTCGGGCCATCGCTCCAGGTGCGCCCGGTTGACCGGGAGCACGAGCGCGTCGAGCAGCTCGGCCCACGTCGTGACCGTGCTGCCCGGGTGGCACAGCCCGCGGGCGAGGAAGGCGACCGCCTCGGCCTCCGTGTGACCGAGCGCGTCCCGCATCAGCGCGGTGTTGTGGCGCAGGTCGCCGCTCGGGTCGATGACGTACTGGTCGGTCTCGATGTGCGACTGCCCGGACCGGACGAGCAACGCCAGGCGATGGCAGCCGTCCACGGGCACCCAGCGATCCTCGGCGAGGGAACGGCCGGAGACTTTGGTGCCGGCCGGGATCCGGGCCACCGTGATCGGGTGCTGGTTGTCGAACCCGTTGGCATCGAAGCTCGCGAACAGGTGTGCCGCCCGGGACACCGCCTGCCGGAACAGGGTGTCCTGTTCCTGCTCCGGTACGCCGGCCAGACCGAGGCCGGGCACCACGATCGTGCGGAACCACAGTCCGTAGGGGCTCTGCCGCGCGCGCTCGAAGAACTCGTCGGTGTCGAGGATGTCGCGGTGCTCGGCGGCGAGGTCGAACACGGCCATCCGCGCCAGGATGTCGGACCGGTGCGGGCTGATCAGCCAGTCGACCTGGATCGGCTCGCTGCCCGGCCGCAGGCGACGTACCCGCCAGCGATTGACCCACCGCCGGAGCACGGGCAGCCGGACGCTGAGCTCTCGTCGGGCGCGGACCGAGAGCGAGCGCACTGCCTTCGCCTCGGCCGCCTCGAGCCCGGCCTTGACGACGATGACCGAGTAGACCAGCGCCACGATCAGGCCCGCGAGGGCGAGACCCAGCAGGTCGTTCAGGTCGGTCGTCAGGAACAGCACCTGCACGAGCAGGTAGGCGACCACCGCTGCGCCGGCCGAGATGAGGTGCGGTCGCCGAATCGGCCACTCGTGCGTCACGAGCCGCCGGGCGACGGTGATCCGGATCAGTCCGGGGACCACGAGCGTGAGCGTCCACGCCACGGCGGCGCCGGTGATTCCGAAGATCGGGATCAGGACGAGGTTCAGCGCGATGTTGCCGAGCAGCGCGCTGACGTTGATGACCATGTTGAGCCGGTTGCGGCCGATCTGGTTGATCAGCACCGCGGACGGTGCCGCGAGCGACTCGATGAGCGCCCCGCCGCTGAGGATGAGCACGACTGCAAGACCCTCGTGGAATCCAGGGCCGAAAATCGAGAGCACGGCGGCGGGAGCCGCGAACACCAGCGTCAGCGGGACGATCGACAGCCGCCAGGTCCAGCGGACGACGTCGCCGTAGCTGCTGCTGACCCGGTCGAGCTCGCGGGTCTCCCAGTAGTGGGCGATCCGCGGCGCCATCGACGCCGTCAGTGGGGTGATCACGATCATGCACGCCATGACGGCCCGCGTGGCGACCTGGTAGATGCCGACGTCCTCGGCGGCCACCATCGCCCCGAGCAGCACCACGTCGACCCAGAGGATCCCCTGGGTCGCCATCGACGCCACCCAGCTCACGCCGGCGAAGCTCGCGAGACTGCGCCACGGGAGGATCGGCCGAGCGGCGGGCAGCGCGCGGACCCGCCGCGCCAACGCGACGGCACCGGAGAGGCCACCGATCATGCTGGCCGCGAGCAGTCCCCCGGCCAGGCCCATCAGGTCCCAACCGACGATGAGCGAGATCGCGGCGAAGCAGAGCCGGCACAGCGGTTCGAGGATCATGCCGATCCGGGCGAACGCCCGCATCGACTGGAACCCCTGCGTGCCCGCGAGGGTGACGTCCTGCAGCACCGCGAACGGCAGGCTGAGGGCGACCACGCGCATCGGCCCGGTCATGGAGGGCAGGTCGAACACCCGCTCGGACAGCACCGGCGCCAACAGCGCGAGACCGGCACCAGCAAGGACAGCCGCGCACACGGGCCCGCCCACGCCGATCCTGACCGCACCCCGGAGGGCGGCGTGGTCGGAGCGGGCCCGGCTGGCCGCGACGAACTTGGTCATCGCGATCCGCATGCCGAGCCCGCACACCAGCGCGATGATCGCGCGGAGGGCGAACAGGATCGCGAAGGCGCCCAGCAACGCTTCGCCCGAGAGCCGGGCGATGAGCAACGCCACGAGGAACGTCGCGGCGTTGCTGATCACGGCGCCGGCGATGCTGCGCCGTCCGTCGACGGCCAGGCTCCCGGTGCCTGGCTGCTTGCTCACACCTGCACCTGTCAGTCGGTCACTTGGTCGCCCACAGGCCGGTCATCGAAGACCAGGGGATGCCGGATGAGCTTCCACTGTTGATCAAGGTACGGGAGTTCCAGTCGGGCATACCGTTCGACGTAGCGAATCGGTAGAGCCGGTTGTCGCTCCACGCGGCGTAGAGGTAGTCGCCGACGAACTCCATCGCCCGCGCTCCGCTCCAGTCGCTGGTGGAGGCGACGGACTCGAAGCCGCCGATGATCCCGCTCTCCAGCGAGTGACCGCGGTAGTAGAGGTACGAGCTGTTGGTCCTGGTGTAGAAGATCCGCCCGCCCTTGAAAGCCGCCGAGCGGGTCTCGGCGACGCCGTACGGCTGGTCGTAGGGCGTCAGGTTGTAGTTGTTGTCGACGTAGCCGACCGAGGTGGACAGGTTCGTCACCGTCGTGCCGATGGAGCTGCCGGTGAACGACCGGGTATAGAACGCCTGCGACGGGCCGAAGTAGTTCAGCTTGTCGTGCTGGACGAACCCGTCGCGGTTGCCGCTCCAGTTGATCCCGGTCGAGGGACTGCTGACCGTGGTCCTCGAACCGAGGTTCTGCCCGTCGAACGTCATCGACGTCAGGCTGTCCCCGCTCGTCGTGTAGAAGAGCATCACGGGGAGCTGGATGGTCTGCGGCGCCGGGTTGGCGGTGCCGCCCTGGGTCGGGAGCAGCGCCAGCCGCTGCCGCAGCAGTCCGTCGAAGTGCGCCGTGTCGTGGCCCACCATCAGGAAGTCGTCGGTGGCGTAGAGCGCCTCGACGCCGCGGCCCCGGTCGCGCCCCGGGTTCCACGACAGCGGGACGCCGGAGTAGGGGTCGAGCGCCACGATGCCCGCTCGCACCACCGAGCCGGGACCGTCGTTGTCGCCGCCGGGAGACGGACGCGGGTTGTTGGACCAGCGCTGGTGACCGCCGACGTAGACCGCGGTCTCGGTGATCTCGTTCGCCCAGTAGGTGTCGCCGCCGGTGTGGTTGACCCAGGTCGGCTGGATGCCGCTGCCGGTCTTGGCGGGCGGCAGCTCCCAGCGAGCGGCGCTGTCGCACATCGTGTCGTAGGCGACGTAGGCGCCGGTGGTGCTGACCACGAAGTAGGTGCCGTCGGGCGAGATGTCGACGCCCCGGATGTAGGTGTCTCTGAACGCCGAGGCACACTGCGGCTGGTAGCGATCGGTCGACCACGGGGCGACCACGGGGCTGGAGCCCGCCAGGTCGATCACGGCGACCTGGTGGCGGGTCTCGTTGCCGACCCGGCCGAAGTTGCCGCCGATCACCAGCCACCTGCCGTTCCTGGAGACGTCGAGCTCCTGGACGTACGGCTGGTACTGGTCACGCGAGACCGCGACCTGCAGGTTGAACGTCGTATCTAGCGCACCCGTGGTGGCGTTGACCGCAGCCAGGCCGCGCACCGAGACGTTGTTGATCTTGCCGAACTTGCCACCGAGGATCAGCCGGTTGCCGAGCAGCGCGAAGTCCTTGACCCGCGACCCGGCGATCGTCTTGAAGCTGGTGTCGAGTGTCCCGTCGAGATGCAGCTTGGCGACCCGCATCGCCTTCTGGCCGTTGACCGTGGTGAAGTCGCCCGCGATGAGGATCGACTGGCCGTCGGCCGTGTAGGTCGCCGCCTCGACGTCGCCGTTGATGTCCGGGTCGAAGGACATGTCGATCGCGCCGGTGTTGGAGTTGAACCGGAACAGTCGCGGCTGCTCCCACTTGGGCTGGCTGGAGTTACCGATCCGGACAGTGGTGAAGGTGCCGCCCACGACCACGTTCGGGCCGGAGCTGGTGATGGTGTAGACGCGCCCGTCCATGATCCGCGGCTGCTTCTTGTCGGGGTGCGGCGAGACGATGACGTTCTGGTCCGCGGGCGCCGGTGTCCCGGAACCCACCACCAGTCCGGATGCGACGGCGGCCGCGACGAGGCCGGAGAGGAGCCAGCGGCCGCCTCGGAGATCCAGAGACTTCATGCTGCGCTTTCCTTCGCGATCATCGAGTAGTCGAGCGGGACAGTCGCTCGGTGGACCTCGAGCGCGGGGGTAGGGGTGGGAACGGTCTGCCCGGCGTAGACGGCCTCGAGCCGGTCGACGCAGGCGTTCCAGTCGAAGTTGCGCGAGACGTACCTCGCCTCGAGCGAGGCGGCCAGACGTTCGGCCTCCGGGTCCTTCTCCATCCACTGGAACGCCTCGACCAGACTGTCGAGGTCGCCCTCGCGGAACAGGCGGGCTCCGGTGCGGCTCCGCCCGATCACTTCGAGGTGGGGCGCGATGTCGCTCGCGATGGTCGGCGTGCCGCAGCCCATGGCCTCCAGCAGGGTGAGCGGGAGCCCCTCGACGGCAGAGGGCTGGACGAACGTGCGGGCGTTGGTGAAGAACTCGTCGAGCTCGTCGCCGTAGACGTAGCCCGGCATCACGACACGGTCGTCCCGCGCCGCGAGGCGGCGCAGCTCGTCGACGTAGTCGTCGGTGTAGCTCGAGCCGCCCACGATCACCAGTCGCTTGTCGGTGTCCAGCTCGCCGAACGCCTTGATCAGGAGGTCGGGGCGCTTCTCGGGCACCAGGCGGCCGACGAACAGGGCGTAGTCGCCCTGACCGAGGCCGTACTTGGAACGGATGATGTCGGCCGGGCGGGTGGGCCGAGGAGTCACGCCGTTGACGATCGTGGCGCAAGACCGGTCGTACCGCTCGCGGTAGTGCGACGCCAGCGCCGAGGAGACGGTGACCGTCTCGTGCGGCACCCGGGCACTCATCCAGGTCGCGACGTTGAGGATCGTCTGCGCCACCCGGCCCCACTTCGCACGCTCGCCGTCGAGGCCGTGGATCGTCTGGACGATGCGGGCACGTCCGAGGTAGCGCGGCAGCGGAGCCACCAGGCCGGGGCCGACGGCGTGGTAGTGGATGACGTCGTAGCCACCGGTCATTGCGGCGACCGAGGACATGGCCGAGTGAGCGATGGCCTCCAGGCTGCGGCTGGGCAAGGTGGGGATCCGTACGACGCGCATGCCGAGGTGATCCTGCACGCGGGCGTCCCCGAGGTACTTGCTCTGCGCGTAGACGGTTACTTCGTGGCCGCGAGCGACCAGCCGACGGCCTACCTCCTCGACGTGGCGCTCGACCCCTCCGAAGGTGGCCGGGACACCGCGGGTGCCCAACATTGCAATTCTAAGCCCCATGACGGAGGACCTCTCCCTTGGTGATCGCCGCCGCGGAGTAGGCCTGGTCAAGGCTCTCCAGGTGACGATCGATGGCGAAACGGTCGACAGCACTGCGGTGAGCCGCGACCCCCATTTCGTGAGCGCGCACCGGATCGGCGGCCAGCTCGATGAGTGCCTTGGCGAGGACATCCGGCCTGTCGTGCTCGACGAGCAGGCCGGACACCCCATGGTCGATGAGCTCCGGCATGCCGCCGAGGTCGCTGGCGACGACCGGTCGTGCGCACCCGAAGGCCTCGAGCACGACCATCGGCTGGTTCTCGTACCAGCGGGACGGAGCGACGACGACGGCGCTCGAGCGCATCAGGTCGTGGAGCTCACCGGACGGCACCCGGCCGAGGAACCGCACCCGGTGTGCGACACCGGCGGCCTCCGCCCGGGCGCGGAGCGAGGCCAGTTCGGGTCCGTCGCCGGCGATGGTGACGCCGATGTCCGCGGGCAGGAGGGCCGCCGCGTCGATGAGGACGTCGACACCCTTCTCGGCGGAGAGCCGGCCGGCGTAGAGGACCCCGGCGCCCGGGGCGCTGGCCGGCGCGATCTGGGACAGGTCGCAGAAGTGCGGGACGTGGACGAGGCGCTCCGGGTAGACCCTCGCCTCCTGCATCTTGCGGAGCATGAAGTCGCTCGGGCAGATGAGCGCATCCACTGTCTTGTAGGCGCCGAGCATCGTGTGCGCCGTGAGCTCGACGGCTGCCAGCGCGCTGGCGCCGCGCGACCCGTTGCAGGCCTTCAGCGCCGCGTGGCGGAACTTCCGCGGGATGCAGGCCTCACAGATCTTGCCGTGGTCAAGGAACTGGTAGGTCGGGCAGGCCAGCTTGTAGTCGTGCAGCGTCATCACCGTCGGGATGCTCCGGCGGGCGATCGGCCGCAGGATCGACGGCGAGAGCTGGTGGTAGATGTTGTGGAGGTGGACGACGTCGGGACGGACCCGGTCGAGCGTGGCCTCCATGCCGATCCGCGCGCTGCGGCGGTAGACGATGTCGACGGACGTCGACAACCGGGCACCGAAGCCGCTCGGCGGGGGGTTGAGCTCCATCCGGGACGGGAACAGATCGGCGTTGACATCGACCTGGTTTTCCGGGTGCTCCATCGCGAAGAAGGACACGTCGTGCCCGCGACCGCGCTGGAGCTCCGCGAGGTCGAGCATGTATCCCTCGGCACCGCCCCTGCGGTAGAGGAACTTGTTGACGTGGAGGATGCGCATCAGTGCTCCGATCCCGCGCTCAGCACGCGCCGTCGGCCGTGACCACGGCCTTCGCGGTGCGCAGGAGGATCGAGAGGTCGCCGGCGACGGTCCAGTTGTCGGCGTAGTAGGTGTCGAGCGCCTTCGCCTGGTCCCACCCGAGGTTCGATCGGCCACTCACCTGCCACAGCCCAGTCATGCCGGGGCGGACCGTGAACCGCCGCAGGGCGTCGGCATCCATCGCCGCGACCTCGTCCGGGAGCGAAGGCCGGGGCCCGACCAGCGACATCTCGCCGCGGAGGACATTGACGAGCTGCGGGAGCTCGTCGAGAGAGGAGCGTCGGAGCAGCGCACCGAACCGCGTCACTCGGGGGTCGTGCTTCATCTTGAAGAGGACGCCGTCGTACTCGTTGACGGCCAGGAGGCCGACCTTCAGTTCTTCCGCGTCGCGCACCATCGTGCGCAGCTTCAGGACCTCGAACAACCGGCCGTCCTTGCCGACGCGCACCTGCCGGAAGATCGCGGAGCCCGGTGAGTCGATCCAGACCCCGACCATCAGCGCGAGCAACAATGGGCTCACGAGGACGAGCAGGATCGCCGCACCGACCGCGTCGACCGTGCCCTTGACCCACCGGCTGGCCCCGTGGACCCGCGCCGAGCAGACGTCAGCGTCGTCAATGACGGCCGGAGCCGTCGTGCCCGACCGTTCTAGCGTGCCGACATCGCACGCGACAATTGCACCATCAAGCGTCCCCCAAGCCACGCGAAAGACCTTTCCCCCGGGCCTGAATTCCCCAACTCAGACCACTGGCGGGTCGTTGAATTTGGAGCCGACCCGTTCGACCCTCGTCCCGAGCACCGGAGCATGCGCACGAAGGTCTTTACAGATTCAAACAGAAGGTCAGAGGGCTTGTTACCTCCAGAATTCGCAGATCTGATCACTTCCCTCTGCGGAATTAGCAGATCTGATCACAAACCACGGTCCGAAACGTTGCCGGAACCGAAATCGCGGCGCTACCCGCTGACACCGACGGCCCAGAGGCCGTTGGTCGAGGCCCACGGGATGCCGGAGATGTCGCCGTCGTCGACGACGGTCCGGGTGCCCCAGCGGGGTAGGCCGTCCGGCGCGGAGAACCGGTACAGCTTGTTGTCGCTCCACGCGACGTAGAGCGAGCTGCCGATGACCTCCATCGACCGCGCCCCGCCCCAGTTCTCGGAGGAGGCGACGGATTCGAAGCCACCGAGGATCCCGCTCTGCAGCGAGTGCCAGCGGTAGTACAACTTCGAGTCGCCGGACTTGGTGTAGAGGACCCGCCCCCGGAGAAGGCAGCGGTCCGGGTCTCGGCGACTCCGTACGGCTGGTCGAACGGCGTCAGATCCGCGTCGTGGTCGACGTAGCCGACCGTCGCGGAGAGGTTCGTCTCCGATTGCCCGACCGTGCTGGCGGTGAACGACCGGCTCCAGAATGCCCCGGACCTGCCGAAGTAGCTGAGCTTGCCGCGCTGGACGAACCCGTCGCGGTTGGCGGCCCAGCTGATTCCGGTCGCGGCCCGGGTTCCACGACAGCGGGACTCCGGAGTACGGGTCCAGCGCGGCGATGCCCGGACGCGACACCGCCCCGGGGCCGTCGTTGTCGCCGCGCGGTGCCGGCGACGGCCGCGGGTTGTTCAACCACCGCATGTGCCCGCCGACGTAGACGGCCGACTCCGTGATCTCGACCGCCCAGAACGTGTCGCCACCGGTGTGGTCGACCCAAGTGGGCCGGAGATTGCTGCCGCTGATGGCCGGCGGCAGCGCGGAGCAATCCCATGCGCACCGCGCGAGCATATGCGGGCCGGTCCGGCCGTCACCACCGATCGAACGATCAGCCGTACAGCTCCGCGAAGGCCCGGGACCCGGCCAATGCGTCTTCCATCGCAGCCAGATCCCCGGGCGCGAGGTCACGACGGAACGCATCGGTCCGGGCCGCCTCGATCGAGTAGAGGCCGAAGCCGTTCTCGAACTCGGGCGTCCATTCGAGACCGAGGTGGTCGAGCAGGGCACCGATCCGGCCGCGCGGATCCGCGACGACGTCTTCGTAGCGCACCGTCAGCCACCGGTCCGGCGGCACGTCGGCCCGCGCCCGGTCCGACGCGTCCATCAGCAGCCGCCACGCCAGCGTGGCCAGCACGGGGAACGAGCGGGAGTGCCGCTCCCACACGGCCTGCTGGTCGGCCGTCAACGGACCGAAGTGCCAAACGCCTGGCCCGCGGTGACCGTGCCACCACGGCATCTGGAGCCACGAGTTGGCGACCGCGCGGGGGTCGCGCACGATCTCGATGATCGTTGCGTCGGGGAAGCACGCCTGGAGGAAGCCCGCCCGCGGCCAGCCGGTGAACTTGTGCAGGAACACGTCCGACCTGAGCCGTGCAGCGCGCGTGGCGACGAACGCCTGCATACGCTGGGACAGCCACGGCGTCGCATCGGCGGCGACCAGGTCGCGCACCGGGTCGACCAGCGCCGGGCCGACCTCGCGCTCGAGGACCCGGTAGGCCTCCGACGGCGCGAACCGGAAACGTCCCTTGGTCGTCACGGACGCCGGCAGCTGACGCCACACCTGGTTCTGCATCCGGGAGCTGGTCCGCACGCCCTTGTCGTCGAGATTCGTCACGAACCCGTTGGCCGGGTGCCTGGCCAGGATCTCGTGGACCAGCGTCGACCCGCAGCGGCCGGTCCCGATGACGAACGCGATCCGCGGCAGCGCGGCTCCGGTCGCGTCACTCACCAGCGTCTGCTTGAGCGTCCGCATCGTCGATCAGCCAGGTTCCCTGCGGCTGACCCGACTCATCGGCGTTGATGACGGCGATCACCTCGGCTTCGACGGGGACCGGGATGAGCACCCGACCTTCGCGGCAGTCACCGGGAGTCAGCTCGCGCAACCGCGGGAACTGGTTGGTCGGGCGGTCGCTGTCGTAGTCGAGGTCGGCCGGGTACCAACCGCCGTCGGTGCCGCTCACCGCCCACTGGTACCACCCGATCTCGGTGGTCGTCCCGCTCGCCGGGACGCAGGTGCGCACGTTGGCCCACAACCAGTCGTAGCCTTCGCCGGCCGACGGCCACGAGGGGGCGCCGCCCTTCGCGACAGCGATCACGGTCGTCAGGACGTCGCCCTCGAACGTGTCACCGACCGACAGGGCGTTCGGATAACCGTCCGCGGTCGCGGACGGCGGTCCCTCGAGCTTTGGGTCCGCCGAGGACAGGGCGTCGAGGTCACACCCGGCGAGGACGACGGACGCGAGGGCAGCAACGGCCAGCAGGCGACCCGAGGTCGGTTTCATGCAGGCGGCCCCCCTTTGGACGGATACGCGGGGCGACGATACCGCGAGACCTCCGACCGTCGGGCTCAAACGCGGTTGAGCACTCAGGTCGTCGTACGGCCGTCGTTGTCGCGGTTGCGCAGCCCGATCTTGTTGCCGAGCCACACCAGCGGGTCGTACCGCTTGTCCGCGACCCTCTCCTTCATCGGGATGATCGCGTTGTCGGTGATCTTGATGTGCTCGGGGCACACCTCGGTGCAGCACTTCGTGATGTTGCACAGGCCGATGCCTGCCGTCTCCCGCACGGTGTCACGCCGGTCGCGGGTGTCGAGCGGGTGCATGTCGAGCTCGGCGTATCGGAGGAAGAACCGCGGGCCGGCGAACGCCGGCTTGTTGTCCTCGTGGTCGCGCACCACGTGACAGGTGTCCTGGCAGAGGAAGCACTCGATGCACTTGCGGAACTCCTGGCCCCGCTCGACGTCGACCTGCATCATCCGGCGCTTGCCGTCGGCGTCGCGCGGGCCGAGCTCGACGCCCGGCAGCTCCCGCGCCTTCTCGTAGTTGTAGGAGACGTCGGTGACCAGGTCGCGGATGACGGGATAGGCCCGCATCGGCGTGACCGTGATCGTCTCGGCCGGGTCGAAGTCGGACAGCCGGGTCATGCACAGCAGCCGCGGCCTGCCGTTGATCTCCGCGCTGCACGACCCGCACTTCCCCGCCTTGCAGTTCCAGCGGATGGCGAGGTCGCCGGCCTGGGTGGCCTGGACCCGGTGCAGCGCGTCGAGGACGACCTCGCCCTCCGACACCTCGACGGCGTAGTCGCCCAGCGACCCGCCGTCGGCGTCGCCGCGCCAGATCCGCATCTTCAGCTCGTAGCCCGTGCTCGTGCTCGCGTTCGTCATGGGTCGGCTCACTCCTCGAAGAACTTCTGCAGGTCGTCGGGCATCGCGGGGATGACCTGCTCGGTCAGGTCGACGCCGGTGCCGGCGGCATTGAGCCGCAGGACCAGGTTCTTGCCGCCCCACTCCGGGTCCGGGCCCGGGTGGTCGTTGCGGGTGTGGCCGCCGCGGGACTCCTTCCGGGCGAGCGCCGCCTTGGCGACGCACTCCCCCACCAGCAGCATGTTGCGGAGGTCGATGGCCAGGTGCCAGCCGGGGTTGTACTGCCGGTGGCCCTCGACGTGCATCAGCGTGGCTCGCTGCTTGAGCCGCTCGACCTCGTCGAGCGCCTGCTCCAGCTCGGTGCCCTCGCGGATGATCCCGACCAGGTCGTTCATCGCCTGCTGGAGGTCCTGCTGGATCGTGTAGGGATTCTCGCGTCCCTCGACCTCGAAAGGCGCGAGCGCACTGGTCTGCGCGGTCGCGATGTCGGCGTCGCTGGCCTGGGGTCGCGACGGCAGACCGGCGGCGTACGACGCCGCTGCGTCCCCTGCTCGGCGCCCGAAGACGATCAGGTCCGAGAGCGAGTTCCCGCCGAGCCGGTTGGAGCCGTGCATGCCGCCCGAGCACTCGCCGACGGCGTACAAGCCAGGAATGACCGAGACCTCGGACTCGGGGTCCACCTCGATCCCGCCCATCGCGTAGTGGCAGGTCGGGCCGATCTCCATCGGCTCCGCCGTGATGTCGACGTCGGCCAGCTCCTTGAACTGGTGGTACATCGAGGGCAGCCGCTTGCGGATGAACTCCGGCGACCGTCGCGACGCGATGTCGAGGTAGACGCCTCCGTGCGGTGATCCGCGGCCGGCCTTGATCTCGGCGTTGATGGCGCGGGCCACCTCGTCGCGCGGCAACAGCTCGGGAGGCCGCCGGTTGTTCTTCTTGTCCTCGTACCACCGGTCCGCCTCCTCGATGGAGTCGGCCGTCTCGCTCCGGAAGTACTCGGGGATGTGGTCGAACATGAACCGCTTGCCCTCGGAGTTCTTGAGGATGCCGCCGTCCCCACGCACCGACTCGGTGACCAGCAGCCCCTTCACCGAGGGCGGCCAGACCATCCCGGTCGGGTGGAACTGCACGAACTCCATGTTGATGAGGGTCGCCCCGGCGCGCAGCGCCAGGGCGTGGCCGTCACCGGTGTACTCCCACGAGTTGGAGGTGACCTTCCATGCCTTGCCGAAGCCGCCGGTCGCCAGCACGATCGAGGGCGCGTCGAAGACGATGAACCGGCCCGACTCACGCCAGTAGCCGAAGGCGCCGGCGATGGCCCCGTTCCCGTCCTCCGACGGCGTCTTGAGCAGGTCGGTGACCGTGCACTCCATGTAGACGTCGATACCGAGCGCGACCAGCCGCTGCTGGAGGGTGCGGATGATCTCGAGGCCGGTGCGGTCGCCGATGTGGGCGAGCCGGGCGTACCGGTGGCCACCGAAGTCACGTTGGCTGATCAGCCCGTCCTCGGTGCGGTCGAACAGGGCGCCCCAGTCCTCGAGCTCCATGACCCGCTCGGGTGCCTCTTGCGCGTGCAGCTGCGCCATCCGCCAGTTGTTGAGCATCTTCCCGCCACGCATGGTGTCGCGGAAGTGCACCTGCCAGTTGTCGTCCGGGTAGAGGTTGCCCATCGCCGCGGCACAGCCGCCCTCGGCCATCACCGTGTGCGCCTTGCCGAGCAGCGACTTGCAGACGACCGCGACCTTGGCGCCGGCGTCGTGCGCCGCGATCGCGGCCCGCAGTCCCGAGCCACCGGCACCGATCACGATGACGTCATACTGGTGCCGCTCGATGCCACCCTCCGCGTCGCCGGACATCTCGTTGCCGGTCAGGGGGTGTCGGCTGCTGGTCGTCATCTAGAAGAACCTCGGGTCGTCGAACACGTTGGCGGCGAGCAGGAAGATGTAGAGGTCGACCAGTGCCACGGAGAACAGCGAGTACCACGCGTACTTGGGGTGGTGGGCGTTGAGCTTCGACACCCAGGTCCAGAGCTTGTAGCGCACGGGGTGCTTCGAGAAGTGCCTCAGCCGCCCACCCACGATGTGGCGGCAGGAGTGGCAGGACAGCGTGTAGAGCCAGATGAGTGCGACGTTGATCGCCATCAGCACGGTGCCGAGGCCCATGTGGATGCCGTCGTCCTCGCCCGGCGCGGGCCGGAAGGCCAGGAACACGTCGTAGGTGAGGATCACGCCGACCACGACGGCGGCGTACCAGAAGTAGCGGTGGACGTTCTGCATGAGCAGCGGGAACCGCGTCTCACCGCTGTAGGCCGGGTGCGGCTCGGCCACGGCGCACGCCGGCGGTGACAGCCAGAACGCCCGGTAGTAGGCCTTGCGGTAGTAGTAACAGGTCATCCGGAACCCCAGCGGGAAGATCAGGATGATCAGAGCCGCGGAGAGGGGCCACCACCCGAACGGCTGCCCGAAGTCGGACGACCCCTCGACGCAGTCGCCGAGGCACGGCGAGTAGAACGGCGACAAGTACGGCTCGGCGAAGTAGTACTTCCCCATGAACGCGCGGATCGTCGCGTAGACCACGAACGCGCTGAAGACGATGAACGTCGCCAGGGGTGTCAACCACCATCGGTCCGTGCGGAGCGTGCGCTCCTCGATCTCTGCTCGACCAGGCCCATGCACGCCAGTCGTCACCTACACCTCCGGATGTCGCGCTCGGAACCGACGAGCCCTGAGTCTGCACACTCGACCGCCATTGTGAAAGGGCCCACACCGAGTCTGTCCTGCCTCGTGGGGCGAAATCCGGTGAGGGTACCCTAACCAGACAAATGTCACAGTGGGACTGACTGCGTCAGCCCGCCCCGTGGCCGGTAGCGTGACCGTCTGTGGCAGATCCCGCAACGACCAGGCCCGCCCTCGTCGAGGGAGCGCGAGCTTCGCGCACCTCGATCGCGCTGAAGCTCCTGATGGCCGTCAGCGGCCTCGCGTTCGTCGGCTTCGTGCTGGGACACATGTACGGCAACCTCAAGGCCTTCTCCGGCCACGACGCCTTCAATGAGTACGCCCACCACCTGCGTGAGCTCGGCGAGCCGATGCTCCCCCACATGGGCTTCATCTGGATCATGCGCGCGGGACTGCTGATCGCATTGATCGTGCACGTGGCTGCCGCGATCGAGCTCACCCGCCGCGCCCGCAAGGCACGCCCCGTGCAGTACGTCGTGAAGAAGCACACCGGCGCCATCCCGGCCAGCCGGCTGATGCGCTGGGGCGGGTTCACCCTCTTCCTCTTCATCGTGTGGCACCTGGTGAACTTCACGTTCGGCAAGGTGAACGTGGACGGCGGCCCGACCGACGACCCCTACAACCTCCTCGTCGACACCTTCGACGTCTGGTGGATGACGCTGATCTACCTGGCAGCGATGGCGATGCTCGGTGCGCACCTCCACCACGGGGTGTGGAGCTCGATGCAGACACTGGGCCTCACCGGCACCGCCGAGAGCCGCGCCCGGGTGAAGACGATCTCGTTCGCCATCGCGATCCTGATCGCCGGCGGCTTCTCACTCGTCCCGATCTTCGTCCTCGCCGGCGTCATCGACTGACCGCGTCAAGCAAGGGATCACTGACATGACCGACATGCCGGACACCACTCTCACGGGCGGCCGCAGCCACAACGTGCCCTCCCCGGCGCAGTACGACGACGCCTCGGGCTACTACACCTCGGGTGAGCCGATCGGCGACACCAAGGCACCGGACGGCCCGATCGACGAGCGCTGGCAGACCCGCAAGTTCGAGGCCCGCCTGGTCAACCCGGCGAACCGTCGCAAGCTCTCGATCATCATCGTCGGCACCGGCCTGGCCGGTGGCGCCGCGGCCGCCACCCTCGGTGAGGCCGGCTACAACGTGAAGTCGTTCTGCTACCAGGACTCCCCGCGCCGGGCGCACTCGATCGCCGCCCAGGGCGGCATCAACGCGGCGAAGAACTACAAGGAGGACGGCGACTCCGTCCACCGGCTCTTCTACGACACGGTCAAGGGCGGTGACTACCGCTCGCGGGAGTCCAACGTCTACCGGCTGGCCGAGGTCAGCACCAACATCATCGACCAGTGCGTCGCGCAGGGTGTCCCGTTCGCCCGCGAGTACGGCGGCCTGCTCGACAACCGCTCGTTCGGCGGCGTCCAGGTCTCGCGCACCTTCTACGCCCGCGGCCAGACCGGTCAGCAGCTGCTGATCGGCGCCTACCAGGCGATGGAGCGGCAGGTGAAGCTCGGCACGGTCACCGAGTACACCCGGCACGAGATGCTCGAGGTCATCGTCGTCGAGGGATCCGACGGCCAGTCGCGGGCCCGCGGCATCGTCGCCCGCAACATGGTGACCGGCGAGATCGAGACCCACCTGGCCGACGTCGTCGTACTCGCCTCGGGTGGTTACGGAAACGTCTTCTACCTCTCGACCAACGCGATGGGCTCCAACGTCACCGCCGCGTGGCGCGCGCACCGCAAGGGCGCCTACATGGCGAACCCCTGCTACACGCAGATCCACCCGACCTGCATCCCGGTCTCCGGCGACCACCAGTCGAAGCTGACCCTGATGTCGGAGTCGCTCCGCAACGACGGCCGGATCTGGGTGCCGAAGAAGGCAGAGGACTGCACCAAGGACCCGCGCGAGATCCCCGAGGAGGACCGCGACTACTACCTGGAGCGGATCTACCCGTCCTTCGGCAACCTGGTCCCCCGCGACATCGCGTCCCGACAGGCCAAGAACATGTGCGACGAGGGCCGCGGAGTCGGCCCGATGGTCGGCGACTTCCGGCGCGGTGTCTACCTCGACTTCGCCGACGCCATCGAGCGCCTCGGCGAGGACGTCGTCCGCGAGAAGTACGACAACCTCTTCGACATGTACGAGCGGATCACGGGCGAGAACCCCTACCAGGTCCCGATGCGGATCTACCCCGCCGTGCACTACGTCATGGGCGGGCTCTGGGTCGACTACGACCTGCAGTCCTCGATCACCGGCCTGTTCGTGACCGGCGAGGCGAACTTCTCCGACCACGGCGCCAACCGGCTCGGCGCCTCCGCGCTGATGCAGGGACTGGCCGACGGCTACTTCGTGCTCCCCCACACGCTGCGCGACTACCTCAGCGAGGGTCCGTTCGAGGAGGTCGCCGAGGATCACCCCTCCGTCGTCGAGGCGCTGACCAACGTCCAGGACCGGATCGACAAGTTCCTGTCGATCAACGGCAACCGTTCCGTCGACAGCTTCCACCGCGAGCTCGGCCACATCATGTGGGAGTACTGCGGCATGGAGCGCAACGCCGAGGGCCTGCGCAAGGCGATCGACATGATCCGCGAGCTCAAGCGCGAGTTCTGGACCGACCTCAAGGTGCTCGGCACCGCCGACACCCTCAACCAGAGCCTCGAGAAGGCCGGCCGGGTGGCCGACTTCATCGAGCTGGGCGAACTGATGTGCATCGACGCGCTCAACCGGCGCGAGTCCTGCGGCGGCCACTTCCGCGCCGAGTCGCAGACCGAGGACGGCGAGGCGCTGCGACACGACGACGAGTTCGCCTACGTCGCCGCCTGGGAGTGGGCCGGTGAGGACGAGACGCCGATCCTGCACAAGGAAGACCTGGTCTACACGGCCATCGAGATGAAGCAGAGGTCCTACAAGTGAGCGCCGGATCGATGAACCTGACCCTCAAGATCTGGCGTCAGACCGATGCTTCGGACAAGGGCGGGATCCACACCTACGAGGTGGCCGGGATCTCCGAGGACATGAGCTTCCTGGAGATGCTTGACGTCCTCAACGAGCAGCTCAACGAGCTCGGCGAGGAGCCGATCGCGTTCGACTCGGACTGTCGCGAGGGCATCTGCGGCATGTGCTCGCTCATGATCAACGGCGAGCCGCACGGGCCGGAGGTCACGACGACCTGCCAGCTGCACATGCGCTCGTTCCACGACGGCGACACCATCACCATCGAGCCGTGGCGCTCCGGTGCCTTCCCGGTGCTCAAGGACCTCTGCGTCGACCGCTCCGCGCTCGACCGGATCATCCAGTCCGGCGGCTACATCTCCGCCAACACCGGCTCCGCCCCCGAGGCGAACTCGGTCCCGGTCCCCCGCGACAACGCGGTGCGAGCGTTCAACGTCGCGACCTGCATCGGCTGCGGCGCTTGCGTCGCAGCGTGTCCCAACGGGTCCGCCTCGCTGTTCCTCGGCGCCAAGATCACCCACCTCGGTGAGCTGCCGCAGGGCCAGCCGGAACGGTGGAGCCGGGTCGTCGACATGACGGCGCAGCACGATGCCGAGGGCTTCGGCGGGTGCACCAACATCGGCGAGTGCACCGCGGCCTGCCCGAAGGAGATCCCGCTGGACGTCATCAGCCAGCTCAACAAGGACCTGCGCACCGCGATGCGGCACGGCCACTGATCACGAACTAACCCTGGTGCGGCAGTACCCAGACGTCGTCGCTGTCCTCGGGCGAGCTCCCGAACGTCGGGCACCGCACGCCCGCGACCACCTGGACGTCGAAGATCTCCTCCACCCCGGTGGCGAACTCCAGGGTGCCCACCGTCGTGCCGGTGCTGAGCTCGACGACGCCGACGCCGCACTTGAGCTGGTCGTGGTACGCCGCGATCGGCGATCCTCCGAACGTCGTGGTCTCGCGGATCTTCGAAAGGCCCACGAAGGCGAGGTCGCCCTGGATCGCCAGACCGCGGGCGTAGCCGGGGAACGTGGCGACCACGTCACGATTGCCCGACTGCGGGTCCACGCGCTCGAGGCGGCCGAAGCCCGAGTTGAGCACGAACAGCTGACCGGCGTGCCACCGCGGCGAGTGCGGCATCGCGAGCCCGGTGGTCACCGGTTCCCCCGTCGGCACGTCGAGCACGGCACCGGTGTCGTTGCGCAGCTTGCGCCAGCCACCCGCCTCGTCGCTCTGAGCCATCACGGTGACGAACGCCGGTGACCCGTCCCGCATGGCCAGGCCGTTGAGGTGGCAACGGTCCTCGGGCGCGAGGCGCGAGATGAACGGCGGACGCCAGCGCGGCACGAAGCTGTAGCGCTCGTCCAGTCCGACGAGGCAGGAGAACCGGGTGTTGACGATCCACAGGTCCGGCTCGCCGGACGGACTCCGGCCCCACGCGATCTCGTGGCTCTGGATCGAGCCCGTGACCATCGACGAGCGCGGCAGCCAACACCGGTCGTAGCGCCCGGGCGGAGCCATCGCGGACGCGATCTCGGAGTGGTCGCGCAACATCCACACCTGCTCCTTCCCGGCGACGGCAAGGCCCTCGTCGCCCAGGGCGAGGCCCATGGCGTGGTCGAACCGGCGGAACGAGAAGTTCATCTGCCCCTCGGCCACACCGACGGCGATGACCTGCCCAGCCTGGTAGGTGGAGACGAGCAGCGAGCAGCCCTCGAGGAGTCCTGGCAGCCCGACGCTGTGCTGGAACAGGACCTCCGTCGCGCCGCCGTCGTCTGCCTTCGGCGGCCCTTCCGATGTGGTCACCGCAGCTTCAGGGTGTAGCTCCGGTTAAGGCTCCGGATCGCTCCACCGCAAGATGCGAAGGTGAACTTCGCCTCCACCTCGACCCGCCCGGTCCGCCGGAGGGTCCGCTTCGCCGCACGGGTCAGCTGCAACGTGACGTTGAGCCGCACCGTGTCCGACCCTTCGACGTCCCGCTCCAGGCTCTTGATGCCGCCCTTGCCGGTGGGCGCGACCGTCAGCGTCCCGGAACCGTCGAAGTAGGCCCGGACGCGCAGCCTGCCCTCCTCGGCGTTGATGTCCGGCCGGGTCGACACCAGGAACGCGCCGCCCGTGTTGATGTCGAGCACCAGGCTGGTGCCGGCTCCGGTGCCGTCGGAGACCCACAGCTCGTCGCCGTGGAGCCCGTCGTCAGCCTGCAGGAACAGCTCGCCACCGGACTCGGTCAGCTCCCGCGGCCTGCTGCGGCCGGCGTTCGGAAGGATGTCCTTGACCAGGGCGGTACCGGCTTCGGTGCCGTCCGAACGCCAGAGCTCCTGCCCGTGGACGCCGTCCCGCGCGGTGAAGAAGAGCGTGCCCCCCGCCTCGGTCATCGAGTACGGGTACCCGCCGTAGTCGCCCGGCCGGATGTCCTTGACCATGACCGTGCCGACCTCAGTGCCGTCGGAGCTCCACAGCTCGAGGCCGTGGGCATCGTCGGAAGCGCCGAAGAACACGGTGTCGCCCACCGCAGTGATCTGGCGGAGGCCGTAGTCGTACTCCTCGGCCAGCGAGTCGAAGTCCTTGACGCGGACGGTTCCGGCCTGCGAGCCGTCCGAGACCCACAGGTCGCGACCGGAAGTTCCGTCGTCGGCGGAGAAGAACAGGGTGTCGCCCGCGCCGACCAGTCCATACGGTTGCGAGGACGCCCCACCCGGCCGGATGTCCTCGACGATCTCCGTCCCGGCTGTGGTGCCGTCGGTGCGCCACAGCTCACGACCGTGAACTCCGTCCCTGGCCCTGAAGAACACCATGTCTCCGACGGGGGTGAGCTCGTCGGCGTAGCTGCTGTAGGACCCAGGGTGGACGTCCTTGACGAGGACCGTCCCGGCCGTGGTGCCGTCCGACCTCCACACCTCCTGACCGGCGGTGCCGTCGTCGGCGGTGAAGAAGAGCGTGTCACCGGCCGCCGTCAGGTTGTCGGGACCGTAGGAGTACCCGCCGCTGCTCTGACCGGTCTGGATGTTCGCCACCATGACGGTCCCGGCCGCGGTGCCATTGGACTTCCACAGCTCCTCGCCATGCTCGTCGTCGGACGCGGTGAAGAACAAGGTGTTGCCGACCGCCGTCAGGTTCTCGGGGCCGTCAGACCCGTACCCGTCGCTGTCGCCGGAGGGGAATCGCTTGACCCGCGCGGTGCCGGCCTTCGTGCCGTCCGATCGCCACAGCTCGGCGGCCTCGTCCCGCTCGACGGAGAAGAACAGGGTGTCGCCGACACCGACCATGCTGTTGTTGCCGTAGCCCTCGTAGTAGCCGCCCGACCCCAGTCTCTTGAGCAGGACGGTGCTGCTCGCGGTCCCTTCAGACCGCCACAGGGCGGCGCCCTTGGCGTCGGAGGCGGTGAAGAACAGCGTGCCGTCGACATCGGTGAGGTTGCTCGGAGAGCTGCCGGGTGTCGTCGCCCCGGAGCAGTCCAGCAGGGAGGAGGCCGCCGGTGCTGCGGCCACCGCTGGGGCGGTCGCGACCGCGCCAGCGGTGCCGGCAAGAGTCATGGCTGCCGCGGCCGCCGTCGCCGCTCGTCGGCTGCGGGCGCGACGCCGTAGCGACTTCTCCAACGAGACCCTCGATCGCTGCACCTTGGTCCGGGCCGAACGCTGCCGTCGACTCATCTACCGACCTTCCGTTGGTCACCGCGTGAAGTGCTGCGAAGTATGCAGTACCGCTCATACGACGTGCGGAGATTCTGATTGGTTGCCTCGAACCGGGATCAGGATCCGTTCTTCCTCCGGAGTACGGCGACCAGGGCGAGCATGGCGGCGCTGCCGGCCGCGAACGGGGTGGCCCACCGGCGCGCCGCGGACTCGGGCTCGCGATCGGCCGCGAACCGATCCCGCCAGGGCAGCGGCGGCGACGGCGGTCCCTCGACAAATGCCGGACCTTCCGGACGGAGCGCCCGCGACGCGGGGTGCACGTAGGCCCAGGACGCGGCGTACAGGACCACCCGTGAGAAGTAGTTGATCCAGACGACGAGGATCAGCGCGATCCCGAACGCCTGGAACGCAGGCGAGCTCGCCGTCGACTGCAGCAGCAGCTGGGAGACCTGCTTGAGCACCTCGAACCCGACGGCGCCGAGGATCGCGCCCCTCCAGAGCGCCTTCCGGGGCAGGTCGGGATCGGCGAGCACCTTGAACAGGGCGAAGAAGAGCAGCGAATTGGCAGCCAGGCCGATGACGACGGCGATCACGCCGAGCAGCCAGCCCAGGTCGGATCCGAGGCCCACCCAGTCGAGGATCTCCTCGGAGAGGCCGCGGACGACACCGGACACACCGACGCTGACGATCAGCACGACCCCCAGGAGGGCGAGGGCGATCAGGTCGCGGATCTTGCCGATGATGAGGTTCGGCTGCTCACGCTCGGGGAGCTCGAACACGACGATCAGCGCATCGCGCATGCTCGACAGCCAGCCCAGGCCGGAGTAGAGGACGACGACGATGCCGACCGACAGGATGCCCGGCGCGGAGTCGCGGATGTCGCTGAGGGAGATCTGACTGTCGCCCTCGCCGACGAGCCCCGGCAGCACCGAGTTGATCGCGTCGATGAGGTCGGTCTCCGCGCCGTCGTAGACCCGGGCGACGAAGCCGATGACCGCGAACGCCAGCGCCAGGATCGGGAAGAACGAGATGAATGCGAAGTAGGTGACCGCGCCGGCCTGGATGCTGCCCTTGACCGACCCGTAGTGCTCGACGGTGCGCACCACTTGGTCGAGCAGCGGTCGCCGCTCACGCGCGTCCGCGACGCGCTGTTTGACCTTGTCGACGATCGAGGGCACCGAGGACTCCTCTGACTGCGTCAGCTACCGCGACTTGAGGGGGAACGTGCTGCTCGGCTGCCAGCCGAGCTCGCCCGCGTGGACGTAAAGGTGAAAGTCGGCGACGTCGAACGCGCACTCGAAGGCCGCGAGGTCGTCGAAGGCGCGATCGAGCTCGTCGTCACCGAGGTGGTGGGCGACGGTCACGTGCGGGTGGTAGGGGAAGTCCAGGTCGAGGCCGAGGGGGCCCGACCGTACGTCGGCGGCCAGCTGCTCGCACTGGGAGATCCCTTCCGCGAGACCGATGAAGACGACGGGCGACACGGGCCGGAAGGTACCCGTTCCGCGCAGATGCACCCGGAAAGGGTCGTGCTGCTGCGCAGCACGTCCGAGGTGTCCCTCGATCTCGGCGAGGTCGTCGGGGACATCCATCGGCGGGATCAGCGTGATGTGGCTCGGCACGCCGGCGGCCGTGGGGTCGCCGATGTCCTGGCGGTAGTCCTGGAGCTCGGTCGCCCAGGGCTCGGGAATCGCGATCGCGACGCCGATGGTCGGCACGTCGTCAGGCCCCGCCCGGTCCGCGGCGGGGCGCGACGAAGCCGACCCGCTGGTAGACGTCGCGCAGGGTCGCCTCGGCGATCGCACCGGCGGTTTCCGCGCCCTGCTGCAGGACGCCGGTCAGGTGCGCCTGGTCGTCGAGGAGCTCGAGCGTACGGTCGCGGAACGGCGTGACGAACGAGACCACGAGCTCGGCCACGTCGCCCTTGAGATCGCCGTAGCCGCGGCCGGCGTACCGCTCCTCGAGCCCGGCGATCGGCTCGCCGCTGAGCGCCGAGTGGATCGTCAACAGGTTGCTGATGCCCGGTTTCGCGTCGGTGTCGAACCGGATCTCGGTGCCTGAGTCGGTGACGGCCGACCGGATCCGCTTCGCCGTGATGGACGGCTCGTCGAGAAGCCACAGGCACCCGCTCCCGCCGAGGCTCTTCGACATCTGCTTGTCGACGAGCTGGAGGTCGTAGATCTTGGCCGTTGACTTGAGAATGTACGGCTCCGGCAGCCGGAAGGTCCGCTTGTAGCGGCTGTTGAAGCGCTGAGCGAGGTCACGGGTGAGCTCGAGGTGCTGGCGCTGGTCCTCGCCGACCGGCACGAAGTGTGGCCGGTAGAGCAGGATGTCGGCGGCCTGCAGGATCGGGTAGGTGAACAGGCCGACCGAGGCCGCGCCCTCCCCCTGCTTGGCCGACTTGTCCTTGAACTGGGTCATCCGGCGGGCCTCGCCGAAGCCGGTCAGGCAGTTGAGGATCCACGCGAGCTGCGCGTGCTCGGGGATCTGGCTCTGCACGAAGATCGCGGAGCGGGCCGGGTCGATGCCCATCGCCAGCAGCTGCGCCGCTGCCCGGAGCGTGCGCTCACGCAGCACCTTCGGGTCCTGCTCGACGGTGATCGCGTGCAGGTCGGCGATGAAGAAGAAGGGCTGGTGGTCGCGCTGGAGATCGACCCACTGCCGCAGCGCGCCGAGATAGTTGCCGAAGTGGAAGGAGTCTGCGGTCGGCTGGACCCCCGACAGCACGCGAGGGCGGGCGCCACCCTCCGGGATCTCCGGCTGCGCCGTCTCCGGCAGCGGCGGGCGCTCAGTGGTCGCGGACATGGCAGAGATTCTCGCAGGAGGCCCGGTCCGGCCGGAACAGGGCTCGCAGTCAGGACGCAGGGACGGCGCGGGCCTTCCGATGCGCTAGGGCCGACCAGAGCAGGATCACGACTCCCAGCGCGCTGAGGCCGGCACCAATGATGGCGGGCGCGCGGTAGCCGTAGCCGGCGGCGATCACCAGGCCGCCGAGCCAGGCGCCGAGCGCGTTGGCGATGTTGAGAGCGGCATGGTTCATGGCCGCACCGAGAGTGACCGCACCGCCGGCGACGTCCATCAGCCGCAGCTGGAGGTTCACCACCAGCACCGAGCCGGTAGCGGTCACCAGGAACGCGACAGGCAGCAGCGCCCAGCCGCCGGGCGCGGCGACGAAGTAGGCCAGCAGCACGAGCACGCCGAGACCGGCGGACAGGAGCAGGCTGCGGTAGACCGACCACGCGGCGAGCTCGCCCGCCAAGGGCGTGCCGACCACCATGCCGAGGCCGAGCGCCAGCACGAACAGCGGAACGGTGCCCCGCTCGAGGCCACCGACCACGGTGACCGTCTTGGCGATGTAGGAGTAGACCGCGAACATGCCGCCGAACCCGATAGCGCCGGCCGCCATGGTGAGCCAGACCTGGAGGCTGCCGAAGAACTCCCGCGCCTCCTTGCGACCGCTCGTCTCCGAGTCGCCCGGCACCGACGGCACCGCCGCGAGCACGCCGATCGCGGTGATCAGGGCGAGCGCGGCCGCCAGGAGGTACGTCGTCCGCCAACCCGCCTGCTGTCCGAGCCAGGTAGCGAGCGGCACGCCGACCACGTTGGCGACGGACAGTCCGAGCATCACGCTTGCGACCGCCCGTCCGCGTCGGGCCGGTGCGACCAGGCTGGCTGCCACCAGGCTGGCGACGCCGAAGAAGGCGCCGTGCGGTAGACCGTCGAGGAACCGAGCGGCGGCCAGCACCCGGAAGTCGGGCGCAACAGCGCTGATCAGGTTGAAGGCGCCGTACGCCGCCATCAGGCCGACCAGCATCGCGCGGCGCGGAAGCGCCGCCCCGAAGAACGCCAGGATCGGTACGCCGACGACGACGCCGAGCGCGTACGCCGAGATGATGTGGCCCGCCGTCGGCACCGAGACGTCCACACCTTCGGCAATCTCGGGCAGCACGCCCATCGTCATGAACTCGGTGGTGCCGATCGTGAAGCCACCCACGGCGAGCGCCAGGATCGCCAGGGCTGGACGGGCGGTCCGCACGGTGGGCCCGTCGCCGGCCGTCGCGACCTCGGTGGAGGTCATCGGGCAGCACTCAGCGGCGTGGGAGTCACGTGAGGCGACAACCCCGACCGGCGGCGGGGCATTCCGCTGGGCGACGATGAGTGCATGAAAGCCGAGTTGAGCGACGTCATTCGCCCGCACCTCGACGCCGCGCTCGCTGCCCCAGATCTGTGAGTTCGGCTTAGGTGCGTCTGTGGAATCTGATGTCGCCGTTGGGGAGTTTCTCGTGGGTGAATCGTGGGTCGTGGGCGCGGTGGTGGTCGAAGGTGCAGAAGAGGACGCCGTCGTCGATGTCGGTCTTCCCGCCCGAGGCCCAGGGTTTCAAATGATGTGCCTCACCCCAGCGGGCGGGAACCGTGCAGCCCTCGCCGCGGCAGTGCTGGTCGCGCAGCGCCATGGCCTTGCGTTGGGCCGGTGAGAACAGCCGGCGGCTGCGGCCCAGGTCGAGGATCTCGCCCTTGCCGCCCAGGACGACGGGGATGATGTCGGCTTGGCAGGCCAGCCGGCGGACCGCGGTCGCCGACAGTGCCTCGCCGCCGATGATGGTCCCGGTGCCGAGCTCGGCCCGGAGGGACCCGAGTCCGATGGTGACCAACAGCGTGGTCGCATCGCCGCCATGGTGGGGGAGCTTGGCCGGGTCGAGGTGTTCGAGGAGGGCGTCGAAGGCCTGGCCGAGGCGGCGGGGGTAGGGGATCCGATCTTCCTCACCCAGCACCGCATCCTGGTGTTTGCGAGGACTGGTGAACGCTTCGAGGTAGGTCAGCAACCGGTCCCGGGACACGACGGGATGGGTGATCGTGGTCCGGGCCATCCCGGCACCGATGAGCCGAGTCCGCAGGCTGGTCTTCTCCCGCGCGTGTTGTTCCTCGTCCTCGAGTCGTTTGGCCAGCTCGGCCTCGGCGATCTCCGGTGCCACGACCTCGAGCAGGTGGCGGCCGAGACGGCGGAGCTCGCTGGGCCGGAACTGCTCGCAGTAGGTCACCATCTGGGCCTGCGCGCGTTCGACCAACGCCGGGTCCAGATCAGCAGGTAGGGCTTCGAGGGCCTCCACCACGACCCGCGCCTGCGCAGCCGACACGTCCCCGTCGGCCATCCCGGCCGCCACCCCCGCCCAGGACCGGTCCAGTGCGTCGGCGAGCCGGGCGTCGGCGCGACCGGCACCGAAGTCGGCGCGGGTCACCGAGGCCAACCAGGCGCCGGTGTCGCGGGCGAGCGCATGGTTCGCGGCATCGTCCGCGGTCGCCACGATCCGCAGCTTCAGCGCCGCGGTCATCGCCTCGAGGCGGGCGAGCTCGGCGATCGCGGCCTTCTTCTCGCCTGGGGTCATGAACATCGGCTGCACATCCCGCACAGCGACAAGACCCTCACGGGCCGCCTTGACCGCGCCCAAGATCGGGTGCTGCTGCGGTAGTAGTTCAGCGACCATCGGAAACCCCCTTCGGCTGCATACGGATATGGAATCCGGTGGCCTGGTGCCGGGGTGTCCTAGAACTGAATCTCGGGGACGACTGGTCGCTTCGCGACGTACCGTTATCGTACACCAGTTCGAACACAGATCCAAGCGATCCGGGTGTCGGATTGCCTTGGTTTCGAGGCTCCTCGCTGCGCTCGTCGCACCTCAACCAGCGGCCAGCACCGGTGCCCACCATCGAAGTTTCCAGCGCCACCCTGAACTACCACGTCGCCGGGCCCGACGGCTCCACCGAGCCGCCGGTCGTCTTCATCCACCCGGTCCTGGCCGACGGTTCGCTCTGGCTCCCGGTCATGGAGCGGCTGGCTGCTCGGGGCTTCACGTCCTACGCCCCCGACTGGCCCCGGGGCTCGCACCGGATCCCCCTCCCGGAGGATGCCGACCAGTCGCCGCGCGGCGTCGCCCGCCTCGTGCTCGACTTCATGGCGGCGCTCGACCTCGCCGACGTCACCCTCGTCGGCAACGACACCGGCGGTGCCATCTGCCAGTTCGTCGTGGATCCCGAGCTCGACGCGGACTCGTCCCGGATCACCCGGCTCGTGCTGGCGAACTGCGACGCGTTCGACCAGTTCCCGCCGCCGCCCTTCAACGGTCTGTTCCCACTCCTCAGCAACGAGTGGCGGCTGAAAACGCTCGCCGGTCAGCTGCGGCTCCGGCCGCTGCGCCATTCCTGGCTCGGCTACTGGCTGCTGTCGAAGAACCTGCCGCCCGCGCTGACCCGCGCCTGGATCGAGCCGGCGCGCACCGACGCTGGGGTACGGCGCGACGCCGTACGGCTGTTCAAGAACATCCGACCCCAGGAGCTGCTGGAGCTGTCGACCCGGCTCCGTGACGTGAAGATCCCGGTCACGGTCATCTGGGGCATGGCGGACCGCGCGTTCAAGCCCGAGCTCGGCCGGCACCTGCACGGCGCGTTCACCGACGCGGAGTTCATCGAGGTCCCCGGTGCGCGCACCCTGCTGGCTCTCGACGCACCGGACGAACTCACGGAGGCGATCGTCACCGTCGCGTCTCGTTGAGCCTGGGCCTACCGGCTAGCGTCAGGCAGCGTGGAGCACTGGCGACCGGGTGACCAGATCTTGTGGCGGTACGGCGACGCCGTCGTCCACCCGATGACCGTCGTCGAGGACGGGCCCGACCGGCTCGTCGCGTGGCTGGCGATGAACACGCCGATCCTCGACTTCGAGCGGATCGACGGGCTCGACAAACGCGCCGACAAGGCCACGTTGTTCACCGCGCCCCGGCGCCAGTGTCAGTCCGTCTGGACGGACGCCGACGTGCTCCGGGTCCTCGAGCCCGGCCGTCGCTGGTCGACCTGGGTGTTCTTCGACGGCGCGAGCGGGGAGTTCTGGGGCTGGTACTGCAACATCGAAGAGGTCCACCAGCGGTCCGGGATGACCACCTGGAGCAGCGACCAGGTGCTCGACGTGTGGGTCGAGCCGGACCGGGCGTTCGAGCGCAAGGACGAGGACGAGCTGGTCCTCGCCGTGGAGCAGGGACGCTACACCCAGGCCGAGGCCGACGACATCACGTCCATCGCGGACGAGATCGAGGATGTCATCCGCGGCTGGGGACCGCCGTTCTGCGACGGCTGGGAGACCTTCCGTCCGGACGCCGCCTGGCCGCTCCCGCAACGCATCGCTGATCGCGGCCGTCAGGTCGACCATGGGTCGGTCAGAACGAGTCGATCGCCTCGTTGAGGGTCGCGCTCGGGCGCATGACCGCGGACGTCTTCTCATCGTCGACCGCGTAGTAGCCGCCGATGTCGGCGGGCTGGCCCTGGACCGCGAGCAGCTCGTCGGCGATCACCGACTCGTTGTCCCGCAGGGTCTTGGCCAGGGGCGCGAACGCCTCGGCCAGCGCCGCGTCGTCGGTCTGGGCGGCGAGCTCCTCCGCCCAGTAGAGCGCGAGGTAGTAGTGCGAGCCCCGGTTGTCGGTGGTGCCGAGCTTGCGACCGGGCGACCGGTTCTCGTCGAGGAACGTGCCCGTGGCCCGGTCGAGGGCGTCGGCGAGGACCTGCGCGGCCGGGGCATCGGCCTGCTCGGCGTACTTCTCCAACGACGGCACCAGCGCGAAGAACTCACCGAGGCTGTCCCAGCGCAGGTAGTTCTCCTCGACCAGCTGCTGCACGTGCTTCGGCGCGGAGCCGCCGGCCCCGGTCTCGAAGAGGCCGCCGCCCGCGATCAGCGGCACGACCGAAAGCATCTTGGCCGAGGTGCCGAGCTCGAGGATCGGGAACAGGTCGGTGTTGTAGTCACGCAGCACGTTGCCGGTCACGGAGATGGTGTCCTCGCCCTTGCGCAGCCGCTCGACGGAGAACGCCGCGGCCTCGGCCGGAGCCATGATCCGGATGTCGAGTCCCTCGGTGTCGTGGTCGGGGAGGTAGGCGTTGACCTTCTCGATGATCTGGCGGTCGTGAGCGCGCTCCTCGTTCAACCAGAAGACGGCCGGCGAGCCGCTGGCGCGGGCGCGGCTGACGGCGAGCTTGACCCAGTCCTGGACTGGGACGTCCTTGGTCTGGCAGGCCCGCCAGATGTCTCCGGCATCCACGACGTGCTCGATCAGGGTCTCGCCGGCGTTGTTGATCACCAACACCCTGCCGGCCGTCGGGATCTCGAACGTCTTGTCGTGCGAGCCGTACTCCTCGGCGGCCTGCGCCATCAGGCCGACGTTGGGGACGCTGCCGATGGTGGCGGGGTCGAGAGGACCGTTGGCCTTGACGTCCTCGATGACGGCCGAGAAGACACCGGCGTACGACGAGTCGGGGATCACCGCGAGCGTGTCGTCCTCGCCGCCGTCGACACCCCAGAGCTTGCCGCCGTTGCGGATCATCGCCGGCATCGAGGCGTCGATGATGACGTCCGAGGGCACGTGCAGGTTGGTGATGCCCTTGTCGCTGTTGACGTAGGAGAGCCGCGGTCCGTTGCCCAGCGCCTCCTCGAACGCCGCCTTGATCTCCGCGCCGTTGGGGAGCGCGTCGAGGCCCGAGAGGATCCCGCCCAGGCCGTCGTTCGGGGAGAGCTCGGCGGCAGCGAGGTCGGCGCCGTACTTCTGGAAGACGTCGGCGAAGTAGACCTTCACCGCGTGGCCGAAGATGATCGGGTCGGAGACCTTCATCATCGTGGCCTTCAGGTGCAGCGAGTAGAGCACGTCGTCGGTCTTGGCCTGCTCGACCGTCCTCGCGAGGAACTCGTTGAGGGCCGCGGCGTCCATCCGGGTGGCGTCGACGATCTCGCCGGCGGTCACCTGGAGCCCTTCCTTCAGCGTGGTCGTCCCGGTGGCGGTCTCGAGCACGATCCGCAGGGTGTCGTCGGCCGGCATCGTCACCGACTTCTCGTTGCTCGCGAAGTCGTGCTCGCCCATGGTCGCGACGGTGGTCTTCGACCCGTCGGCGAACGGCTTGTTGGTGTGCGGGTGCTTCTTGGCGTAGTTCTTCACCGAAGCCGGCGCCCGCCGGTCGGAGTTGCCCTCGCGCAGCACCGGGTTGACGGCCGAGCCCTTGACCTTGTCGTACTTGGCCCGGGTCTCGCGCTCCGCGTCGTTGTCCGGCGACTCCGGGTAGTCGGGGATGTCGAAGCCCTTCTCCTGCAGCTCCTTGATCGCCGCCTTGAGCTGCGGGATGGAGGCGGAGACGTTCGGCAGCTTGATGATGTTGGCGTCCGGCGTCTTGGCCAGCGCGCCGAGCTCGGCCAGCGTGTCGTCGGCAAGACCGAACTGCGCGAGGATGCGCGCTGCGACAGAGATGTCGCGGGTCTCGACGTTGACGCCCGCCTTGGCGGCGTACGCCTCGACGATCGGCAGGAAGGAGTACGTCGCCAGCAGCGGCGCCTCGTCGGTGTGGGTGTAGATGATGCTCGACATGTTCGGGCGGCACTCCTGTGACGGGGATTTTTCTTGACGTCAAGATATCGGACGCGGGCCAGCGCGGCGCGGGCGGCCCCTGCCAGCCTTGCATCCCCCGGGTGAGGCGGCAATATGGCTAGTGTTCTGCCGTACCTCGCGGGTTTTCGGGAGCCGACCGAAGGAGAGTGCTCAACCCATGACCGAGCAGATGACCACCACCGCTGACGCCGCTCCGCCCACCCAAGTCCAGAAGCTCGCCGCAGAGGCGATCGGCACCATGGTGCTGGTCATCATCGGCTGCGGGTCGGCCGTGCTCGGCGGCGGCGACATCGTGTCGATCGGCCTCAGCTTCGGCATCGCCATCGTCGCGATGGCCTACGCGTTCGGCCGGGTGTCCGGCGGTCACTTCAACCCGGCCGTGTCCGTGGGTGCGGCGCTGGGCGGCCGGCTGTCCTGGAAGGACGCCGGCCTCTACTCCGCTGCCCAGGTCGTCGGCGCCGTGATCGGCGGCATCGTGCTGGCGATCATCCTGCTCGCCAGTGACGTCGGCTGGGAGTTCGGCGACCCGATGGGCAGCAACGGGTTCGGGGACCAGGGCGGGGTCGAGGTCATCGGCGCGCTCCTCATCGAGATCGTGCTGACCTTCATCTTCCTGCTGGTCATCCTCAGCGTCACCGACGAGCGCAACGACACCGCGGCGTTCGCGCCGCTGGTGATCGGACTGTCCCTCGCCGCGATCCACTTCGTCGGCATCCCCGCCACCGGCACCTCGGTCAACCCGGCTCGGTCCATCGGTGTCGCCTTCGAGTCGGGCGGCGACGCGATCGTCCAACTGTGGCTGTTCATCATCGCGCCGCTCATCGGCGCCGCCATCGCCGGCCTGCTCTACCCGTTGCTCTTCGGGCGCGGCAGCGCCCCAGTGGCCGGCTCCGGCTTCCCGGCCGGCGGCGCCACGGCGACCGTGCCGGGCCTCGGTGCCCCGGACGCCTTCCAGCAGCAGTGGAACCAGCCGGTCCCCCACCAGGGCGGCTACACCGCACCGGAGCCGGCCGGTCAGCCGATCATCCAGGACGGCTGGCAGTGGGACCCGGCGACCCAGCAGTGGATCCCGGCCCAGCAGCCTGCGGCGCCGGCAGCTCCGGCAAGCCCGGCAGCACCGGCGGCAGACCAGCCGGGTGGCTGGGCGCCTCCGCCGGGCGACGTCACCCAGGTCCGTCCGCCCGACGCCTGAGCCGACCGACGCCGATCAGCCTTCGCTGAAGGCGACGAGCACGCTGAGCGCGTCGCCTCCGGCGATGGTCTCCTCGCGCACGAGTCCGACTCCGCGCGCGTAGAGCCTGCGCTCGACCCGGCCGGGCTCGAGGGGCGTGCTGTCCTCGGTCTCGAGGAGGCCGGTGAGGTCGTCGTACGGCACGGAGGCGGAGCCGTCGAGGCTGAGAACCTGCGCGAGGTCCTCGGCCACGCCCTCGGCGTACCCCCTGCGGTAGCCGTCGCCGACCCGCGGGTCGGCGGGCATCGCCAGGCCGGCCTCCGCCCCGCTGACGCCGGCCTCCCAGGCGCCGCCCTCGCCGAGCAGCCACACGTTGCCCTCGGCATCCTGGGCGTACCAGTCGATCCGTTGCTCGCTCGGCGTCCGGCCCTGAAAGGTGGTGGCACTGCGGACCGCCGTTGCGGTGACACCCTGGATCTCGCGGGTCTCGTCCAGCACCGTCACCGACGTGGTCTGTTGGCCACCACCGGCGATGTAGCGCCACGCGTTGCCGACGGCCAGCGGCAACCACGGGTTGTCGATCTCGGCGACGAAGTCGTCAGGGTCGAGCGACGGGGTCGGGATCGTCAGCTCGTCGATGCCCGTCGGGGGGCTCGGCTCGGATGCGCTGCCACAGCCGGTGAGCACGAGGACGGTGGCGGCTGCGGCAGCCAGCCGCGCGAACGGACGCATGGCGGCATCGTCTCGTACGCAAGGCTGGGTACGGCGACCGGTCCACCCGCTGCTAGCGTCCTTCGCACCGAGCCGCACTCATCGAAGGAGTACCCGTGAGCGAGACGCCCCTGAAGGTCGCCGTCACCGGCGCCGCCGGTCAGATCGGCTACAGCCTCCTCTTCCGCATCGCCAGCGGCGCCATCGCCGGCGACCGTCCCGTCGAGCTCCGCCTGCTCGAGATCGAGCCCGCCCTGAAGGCTCTCGAGGGCGTCGTGATGGAGCTCGACGACTGCGCGTTCCCGAACCTCGCCGGCATCCAGATCGGCGCCGACGCGGAGCAGATCTTCGACGGCGTCAACCTGGCCCTCCTCGTTGGCGCGCGTCCGCGCGGTCCGGGCATGGAGCGCGGCGACCTGCTGTCCGCCAACGGCGCGATCTTCACCGCCCAGGGCAAGGCGCTCAACAAGGTCGCGGCCGACGACGTCCGCATCGGCGTCACCGGCAACCCGGCCAACACCAACGCGCTGATCGCTCTCAACAACGCCCCCGACATCCCGTCCCACCGCTTCTCCGCGCTCACGCGCCTCGACCACAACAGGGCGATCTCGCAGCTGGCCGCCAAGACGGGCGCCGCGGTCACCGACATCAAGAAGATGACGATCTGGGGCAACCACTCGGCCACCCAGTACCCCGACATCTTCCACGCCGAGATCGGCGGCAAGAACGCCGCCGAGGTCGTCGGCGACCAGGGCTGGATCGAGGACACCTTCATCCCGACCGTCGCCAAGCGCGGGGCCGCGATCATCGACGCCCGCGGCGCATCGTCGGCCGCGTCGGCCGCGTCCGCCACCTGCGACGCGGCGCGTGACTGGCTGAACGGCTCCGCCGAGGGCGACTGGGTCTCGATGGCGGTCGTGTCCGACGGCTCGTACGGCGTGCCCGAGGGCCTGGTCTCGTCGTTCCCCGTGACCACCTCCGCTGGCGAGTGGTCGATCGTCCAGGGTCTCGAGATCGACGACTTCTCCCGCGCCCGGATCGACGCGTCGACCGCCGAGCTCGCCGAGGAGCGTCAGGCCGTCACCGAGCTCGGACTGATCTGAGCACGACTTCGTGCTAAACGGGCTGGTCGGGGATGTTCTCGGCCAGCACGAGGAGGACGGCGGCGACGGAGCCAGAGAGGACGACGTCGACCAGCCGGGGACGTACGGCGAGCATGCCGGCGTCCCGCTGGGGCAGGACCAGCCGTAGCGCGGCCGCGGCCGCGAGCGCGCCGGCGACGACCCGGATCCCGAGCCGCCAGTCGTGGGCGCGCCAGGTGATCGCGATGCCGACGGCCATGGCGGTCAGCACCAGGATGTAGAGGACACCGCCGATCGTCGACGGGTACTTGCGCCGCGGCGGCTGCTGCGGCAACGGCGGCGACGGCTCTGGTGGGACGAGGTCGCCGTTCAGCGCGCCACCTGCTTCTCCGCCATCGAGACGACGTTCGCGAGCAGCATCGCGCGGGTCATCGGCCCGACCCCACCGGGGTTGGGCGACACCCACCCGGCCACGTCCCACACGTCGTCGGCGACGTCGCCGGCGATCTTGCCGTCGACCCGGGACACGCCGACATCCAGCACGGCGGCGCCGGGCTTGACCATGTCGGCGGTGATGATGCCGGGGACTCCCGCCGCGGCGACGACGATGTCGGCGTTCCGCACGTGCGAAGCCAGGTCGACGGTGCCGGTGTGGCACAGCGTGACCGTCGCGTTCTCCGACCGGCGGGTCAGGAGCAGGCCGAGCGGCCGCCCGACGGTGATGCCGCGCCCGACCACAACCACCTCGGCGCCGGCGATCGGCACGTCGTGGCGGCGGAGGAGCTCGATGATGCCGACCGGCGTGCACGGCAGTGGGCCGGCTTCGTTGAGGACCAACCGGCCCAGGTTGAACGGGTGCAGCCCGTCGCAGTCCTTGTCCGGGTCAACCCGTGAAAGGAGCGCGAACTCGTCGAGACCGGTCGGTTGCTGGACGAGGAAGCCGGTGCAGGCAGGGTCGGCGTTGAGCTCGTCGATGACGGCCTCGACCTCGGCCTGCGTCGCAGTCGCCGGCAGGTCCCGCCGGATCGAGGGGATGCCGATCGTCGCGCAGTCCTTGTGCTTGGCACCGACGTACCAGTGCGAGCCGGGATCGTCGCCGACCAGTACCGTGCCGAGCCCGGGCGTGACGCCCTGCTCCTTGAGCTTGGCCACCCTCTCGGTGAGCTCCGCCTTGATGGCGGCCAGCGTTGCGGCTCCGTCGAGCTTCTGTGCAGTCACAGCCCCGATCCTCCCTCAGCCCTCAACTCAGTGCGCAAAGTGCCGGGTGCCGGTGAAGTACATCGTCACCCCGGCGGCCTGACAGGCCGCGATGGTCTCCTCGTCCCGCACCGATCCGCCCGGCTGGACGATCGCCTTGACCCCGGCGTCGAGCAGGATCTGCGGGCCGTCTGCGAACGGGAAGAAGGCGTCCGAGGCGGCGACCGCTCCGGCTGCTCGCTCCCCCGCCCGCGTCACCGCGAGCCGGCAGGAGTCGACCCGGTTGACCTGGCCCATGCCGATGCCGACAGCCGCGCCGCCGGAGGCCAGCAGGATCGCGTTGGACTTGGCCGCGCGCACGGCACGCCAGGCGAACGCCAGGTCGGCCAGTGTCGCCTCGTCGGCGGCATCGCCGGTCGCGAGGGTCCACGTCGTGGGGTCGTCGCCCTCGGCCTGGAAGGTGTCCAGGTGCTGCATCAGCAGCCCGCCGCTGATCGGCCGGATCTCGGCGCCACCCTGGCGGAGCGGCTCGGCCACGAGGATCCGGATGTTCTTCTTGGCCTGCAGCACCTCGACCGCGCCCTCGTCGTACGACGGCGCCACGATCACCTCGGTGAAGATCTCCGCGACCTGCTCGGCCATCGCGACCGACACCGCGACGTTGGTGGCGATCACGCCCCCGAACGCGGACACCGGGTCGCACTCGTGCGCGCGGCGATGGACGTCGGCGACGTCGGTGCCGACGGGCCCGACCGCGATGCCGCACGGGTTGGCGTGCTTGATGATGGCAACGGTCGGCTGGTCGCCGTGGTCGTACGACGCGCGCCGGGCGGCATCGGTGTCGACGTAGTTGTTGTAGGACATCTCCTTGCCGTGCAGCTGCTCGGCCGCGGCCAAGCCGCCCGGCCCGAAGCCGGAGCGGTAGAGCGCGGCGGGCTGGTGCGGGTTCTCGCCGTACCGCAGCACCGCGCTCTTGTCCCACGTCGCGCCGACCCAGGTCGGGAAGCCGGTGCCCGCGGAGGAGTCGGTGACGACGTTGCCCATCCAGGACGCGACGTGCACGTCGTAGGTCGCGGTGTGGACGAACGCCTTCGCGGCGAGCGCCTCACGCTCGGCCAGCGTGAACCCGCCGCTCTGTGCGGCCACCAAGGCGCGGCCGTAGTCGGCGCCGTCGGTGACGATCGCGACCGAGGCATGGTTCTTGGCGGCGGCCCGGACCATCGACGGGCCACCGATGTCGATCTTCTCGATGCACTCCTGCACGGAGGCACCCGACATCACGGTGTCGGTGAACGGGTAGAGGTTGACGACGACCAGGTCGAACGGCGCGACGCCCAGCTCCTCGAGCTGCTGGACGTGCTCCGGCAGCCGCCGGTCGGCCAGGATCCCGGCGTGCACCCGCGGGTGCAGCGTCTTGACCCGGCCGTCCAGGCACTCGGGGAACCCGGTCAGGTCCTCGACCTTGGTGACGGGCAGGCCGAGCGACTCGATGAGGGCCGCCGAGCCGCCGGTCGAGACCAGCTCGACGCCGGCCGCCGCCAGGCCGCGGACCAGCTCTTCGAGGCCGGTCTTGTCATAGACGGAGACCAGCGCACGCTTGATCTCGATCCGCTCACTCACAGGGTTCTCCTCATCGGTCGGTGCTGCACGATGAGGGCACCCAGGCGGTCGATGCCGGCTCACACTCCCTGGTGGTTGCCCACCTACGCCAGTCGTGTTCCCCATCCTACGAGAGGTCAGCCTCCCAGCCGAACCCGCCGGCCGTCGACGGCCCAGCCCTCCCGGGCCATCCGGCCGACCGTGTCGACCAGCATCGCGCGCTCGGCGATCTTGATCCGCTCGTGCAGCGCCTCGACGGTGTCGTCGTCCTCGACCGGCACCGCCGTCTGCGCGACGATCGCGCCGGTGTCGACGCCGTCGTCGACGACGAACAGCGTGCAGCCGGTGACCTTCACGCCGTAGTCCAGCGCATCCTGCGGCCCCTGCATGCCGGGGAAGGACGGCGACAGAGCAGGGTGGGTGTTGACGGTGCGACGCCCGAGCACCGGGAGGTACGACGAGCCGACGAGCTTCATGAATCCGGCGAGCACCACCAGGTCCGGTTCGTAGGCCGTCACCCGGTCGGTGAGCTCGCGGTCCCAGGCGTCGCGCGAGTCGTGGTCCTTGAGCCGCACGACGAAGGTCGGGATCCCCGCCCGCTCCGCGCGGGCCAGCCCCTCGATGTCGTCGCGATCGGCACCGACGGCGACCACGCCGGCGCCGTACGCCGGATCCGCGCTGGCGTCGAGGAGCGCCTGGAGGTTGGTGCCGGCGCCGGAGACGAGCACGACGAGGCGTGCGGGGGCGGCGGGCACGGCCGGAGTCTAGTCGCCGGCACCCTCTAGTCGCGCCTAGCGACCCTGCTCCACACGGCCCGGGCAAGCCCGCCGCCGCGGCGCTGCCACCAGGTCATGGTGAGCGCACCCAGCAGACCGCCGATGCCGAAGGCGGTGACCGCGTGCAGCAGCACGTCGACCTGGAACGGCCCGACGTCGGCCATCCGGCCGGGACCGACCGCACCGCCGGCGAACCAGGTCAGCAGCGCGAGCAGCAGTCCGGCGACCAGGCCACCCGCACAACCCCGGATCGCAGCCTGGTCCCAGGTGTCCGCCGGCCGCGACCGATGGGCCAGCACGGAGGCCGCGAAGGCGATCAGCACCGGTGAGACCATCAGCCAGCCGGTCCAGCCCGGGGTCGGGCCGCCGTCGGGCAGGGCCGCGAGCAGTGGGAACAGCGGCAGCGGTCCGAGGACGACGGCACCGGGTGAGACCAGGGTCCCGGTGCCGACCGTGAAGCCCGGTCCGAACAGGTAGGCGCTGCTGAACAGGGTGGCGTTGGGCAGGACCGCGAGCGTGAGGACGCCGAGGACCGCGGTGTCGCCGGCGTCGGTATCGAGCTGGGACACGATGTTGGCAGCCGTGGAGAAGTCGAGGACCAGCGCGGCCACGAGGGCCGCGAGCGCGACCGCGAGCCAGATCCGCAGGATCGAGCGGACCAGCACCGCGGCGTCGCGGATCGCGACCGGGATCGCAGGGATCCAGATCGCGGCGCGACCGGAGCCGCGAGCGATCGCCGGGACCCCCGCACCGACTGCGATCAGCATCGACCAGAGCACGACGCGCCCGGTGCTGGGGTTCGTCTCGACCGTCGACGCGAGCGTGCTCGCGACCACGCCGACGACGGCGTAGCCGACCGCGAACAGGCCTCCGGCGACCGGGACGGTCCAGTCGCGCTCGCCGTCGGCGATCCGGTCGGCGTCCGGCCCGTGACCCGAGACCGACTCCCCCACCCGGTGCCCGACCCGCCAGGTCGACCACACGCAGAGCAGCGTGATGCCCAGTGGCACCGCGGTGATCCGGACGCCCTCGATGCTGACGCCGGCGCCGTGCGCGACCAGCCAGCCGAGGGCGCCGACCCGCAGGGCACCGCTGGGCGTGCCGTGGCCACCCGCGTCGGTGAGGAACCACCCGACCACGGCGACCGCCAGGCACACCAGGAGCGGGCCGGCCGCTGCCAGCGCACCACCGATCGTGGCGGTCGGGACCAGTGGTCGGCGGGTCACCAGCGCCTGCCGGAGATCGGATTCCTCCCGGACCTCCGGGCGTGCGGTCGTCCGTGCAGGTGGCGAGTGCAGCGACGTCATGACGCATTCATCCTCACGTGGGACCGGCCCCGATCAGCGGTGCCACGCCGCGGCGTCGTACCTTGGTGCGGTCATGCAGGAGACCGCCATTGCGCCGGACCCCACGGCCGAGTTCGACGCCTTCTACAAGGCTGCACGGGACCGGTTGCTGCTGCAGACCTATGCCCTCACCGGCGACCTCGGTGCGGCGCGCAGTGCCGTGCGCGACGCGTTCGTCGTCGCGTGGCACCACTGGCGCAAGACGTCGCGGCTCGACGACCCGGAGTCGGCGGTGCGTCCCCATGCGTGGCGGCACGCCGTACGCCGGTCGACGGTCCGGCCGTGGCACCGGGAGAAGCGGCTGGACGCCGACAATCTGGCCACCCTCGAGGCCCTCGCCGCGCTGTCGGCCAACCAGCGCCGGGCGCTGCTGCTGACCCAGCTCGCGGCCGTGTCGATGGACGACATGGCGCGCGAGATCGGTCTCCCCGGCGACGTCGCCGAACGGGAGCTGCAGACCGCGGCCGCCCAGTTCGCGACCCAGAAGAACATCCCCGCGGCATCGATCCCGATGGCGTTCGCCGCTCTCGCTGCCGCGACGACCGACGTCACCTGGCCGCGGGTGACGATCATCCGGCGCGCCGGCTCGGCCCGCCGGCGGATGCACACGGTCGTCGGCGCCGGTGTGGTCGTGGCCGCGCTGGTCGCCAGCGGCGCCGTCGTCACCGATGCGACGGGTGTGCGGCCGACGCTCGACCGCGACCAGAAGGCCGCGTCGAACAACGGTTCGGTCCCCCCCGGGCCCGAGATCGTTCTTCCGGACACGACTCTGCTTCCCGTCGACGACGTCCGGCAGACCCTCGTCGGCGAGTGGCAGCTGGGACCGACCCATGACAACTCGGTCGGCAACGGCGTCGTACTCCCCTGCCAACCGGCCGACGTCCGCTACGCCGACGCCCGAGGCACCGCCGCGTACGTGCGGGTCTTCCGCAACGGCCCGGCCGGTGAGTCCACCCGCAAGCTGACCGAGGTCATCGAGGCGTCCCGCGACCGGGAGCGGGCCCGCAAGACGTTCCTCCACCTGCGCGGCTGGATCGCCGACTGCATGACCCCCGGCGTGCACCTGATTTCGACGGCGACCAGCTCC
This sequence comes from uncultured Actinomycetota bacterium, assembly GCA_963846535.1. GTDB lineage: Bacteria > Actinomycetota > Actinomycetes > Propionibacteriales > Nocardioidaceae > Nocardioides. The sequence continues at coordinate 366,358 of CAWJWK010000007.1, read as the reverse complement.
GGCGTGGGCGACGCGTCCGCAGTGCTGGTGCTGCACGACCAGCACCCCGCGCCCACGACGTACGTCGTCGGCATCGCGCGCACCGGCCTGTTCACCACCGCCGTCGCGCTCAAGACCGACGTCGCGGCCGAGACGGCCGACCGGTCCGGCGTCGCGACGCTGCTGGGTCAGGCGGTCGACCGGCTGTGCGCGCTGCCGGACGCCGGTCGGTGCGCCGACCGGGGCGCCGTGCTGGAGAAGGCGGATCCGTTCCCCGCCGGCGAGGTGCCGGCCCTGCTCGCTCCGGTCGACATGCCGTTCGTGGGCGACCCTGCCGAGCCGTGGATGGGCACCCCGCCGATGGAGATCACCAACACCCGCACGGACATGGACGTCCTCGGGTGCGTGCACCCGGCCCTGGCCGGCGAGTACGAAGGCGAGCGGTTCCGCACCGACCTGGTCCGCACGTTCGTGAAGGTCGGCAGCAACCTGCCCGCGGAGTTCGGTCTGACCCAGGCCGTCGCGGCACTGCCGCAGAAGACCGCCGGAGCCCTGCTCGTCGACTACCGACGGGCGATCGACGCCTGCCCCGACAGGGACTCCAGCTCCGGCACCGAGGCGCGGACCCTGGGGGTGTTCGACAAGGGTGACCAGTCGTTCACCGCCTGGCACCTGAGCACCCGGCTCCCCGACGAGCGGACCGTCGAGTACTCCGTCGCGTTCGTCCGCAGCGGGTCCGCCGTCTCCCAGCTGGTCTTCGTGTCCGCGCCGGGCGCCCGGATGAGCGACGAGCAGTTCGTCGAGCTCACCCGCCGCGCACTGGAGCGGCTGCCGCAGCTGCCTCCCTACCCGAACTGACACGGGGACGAATCGCCGGGCGGATGCAACCGCTTCGGCCGCCGAGGCGTACCACCATCGACAACAACAATCCGGAGACCGGGCAACAACCGGGCTTCCGGACTCGGGATCGAGAGGGGGACGGCCGTGGAGGCAGCTGAGTTCGACGAGCTCTATACCGCGTCGTTCCGTCGGATCACCAGTCAGGTCTACGCCATGATCGGCAACCTGGACGAGGCCACGGAGTGCGTGCAGGAGGCCTTCGCACGCGCCTGGGCCCACCGCAGGAAGCTCGACAAGGCGGAGTACCCGGAGGCTTGGGTCCGCACGACTGCCTACCGTCTCGCCGTCAGCCGCTGGCGTCGTACCAAGCTCGCGAAGCGGCCGGTCGACCGTGCGGTCGGCGCGGCGACGCAGACCCCCGCGATCGACGAGTCCCACGTCGCCCTCGTCGCCGCCCTCAGGCAGCTGCCCGAGGCCCAGCGCCAGGCGTTGGTGTTGCACCACATCGCCGACCTGCCGATCCACCAGATCGCCGCCGAGATCGGTGTCCCCGAAGGAACCATCAAGGCTCGGCTCAGTCGCGGACGCACCGCGCTCGCCGCGCTGCTGACAGACGAGACCCCCGGTGGTCTGGCTGGAGGAATGAGCCATGTCTGACCCGATCGACAAGCTGACCCGTCTCGGCGACGCGCTGGAGGGCGCACCGATGCCACGTCCCGCCTCCGAGATCCGCGCCCGTGGCGACCGGATCCGCCGCCGCAAGCACGCCGTCATCGCCGGCGCCAGCGCCGCCGTCGTCGCGGCCGTCGCAATCCCGGTCATCGCCCTCTCGAGTGGTGGCGCCGACAAAGACGATCAGCCGTTCACGCCCGATCCGACAATCACCGACTCGGCGCCCGTGCCGCCCTCGGCATCGTTGAGCGAGCGGAACCTGCTCACCGACGAGCAGGCGATCTATCCGAACGGAGGCTCCGACTGGCGCGCGACCGTCACGTTCGAGGGCGACGGTCAGGCCGCCGCGTCGCCGTGCCAGCAGAACACGTTCGAGGGCCTCGGCGCCGGATCAGTGTTCCAGCGCAACTTCGAGTTCGTCGTCACCGACACCGATGCGGTCGAGCCCACCCTCACGTTCAACGAGGTGATCGCCGAGTTCCCCAGCGACCGCGAGGCGAAGGCGGCGTACGAGGAGATCCGGTCCTGGTACGACGACTGTCTGCCTCCCGACGCGAGGTCCTATGATCCCGGCGAGTTCTCCGATGTCCCGATCGGAGAAGTCGGTCTGGTGGGCGCGGCCGAGGTCCAGCTGTCGACGTACGGCCCAGTCGATGAGGAGCTCGATCCGTTCGGCGACGAGGGTTGGTTCCTCGAGACCGGCCTGGTCCGGATCGACGACCGGATCGCCGTACTGACCCAGCTCATCCACGGGCAGGACTACAACTGGCCCGAGAACACACCCGTCTTCCAAATGACGCCGGAAGCGGCGACCCGGCTGGCGATCGGCACCGACCAGGCGCCCGTGCAGCCGACGCCGTCGGGCACCGACTGGCCGACGACCATCCCTCCTGACTTCCCCCTCACCTCGGGGTGGCCTGAGGACGACGGCAGCAGCGAGTTCCAGCTCGACCAGCCGAGCGAGGACAACCAGGCGATGATCCCGGCCGGCGACCTCGACGCGTGCGTCTTCTCCCCTGTCGACCCGGGAGCGCTCGCGCGGTTGACCACCCGGCTCTCCTACGGCTCGGCCGGCTACGTCCGCGAGCTGCAGCTGTTCCCCACCGAACAGGAGGCGGTGATCTACCTCGCCCAGCTGCGCGCGCTGTACGAAGGCTGCCCGACCGACGACCAGAACGGCTCGCCGCCGACCTTCACGACTGAGGTCACTGACGGTTCGGTCGGCGAGGAGTCCGTCCTGATCACCAAGGCGTCGGACGGCATCGGCCGCGTCGTCATCGACGTGGTCCGGGTCGGCAATGCCGTCGTCGTCGACCTCGCGAGCGATGAAGGCACCGGCGACACGGTGATCGACCTGGCCACCGTGACCCGCGAGAACCTCGCCGACGTCGTAGGTGCGATGAACGACCTCCAGGGCGGCGGCTCGTCCGGCAACACCGGTACCGCCGACCCGAACGCCCCGGCATCCGTGACCGCGATCCCGGCCGACTTCCCGATCGACCTGGTGGTCGACGGTGAGCCGCCGGCCGCAGAGGAGGCCACCATCGACGGGCCGGGCTTCGATGCTGCCGGCGCCAACCCGCAGACGATGTGCGGCGCCGACCTGGTGTTTCCCAACTCCGGGTCCTCGGACGTGGAATCCGACGATCTCGCGTACTCAGTCTCCTCGATCGAGGGCTACGACGGGCGGACGATCCGTGCTTATCCCACCGCACAGGCCGCCGTCGACCGCATGGAGCTCCTCCGCTCGGCGATCCAGGGCTGCGACCGCGACAGCGGCGGCGACGGGCTGTCGGACCGGTTGTGGCGGCTGTTCCCCTCCGACACCGGATACGACTCGATCACCTTCGGCTACACCTATGAGGTGACCGAGGGCGCCGGGGCGCCGTCCGGGCAGCTCTACACCGTGGTCCGGGTCGGCAACGCGATCCTCGCCGTCGAGTGGGGCGGGGAGTACAGCGCCGAGTTCCAGAAGAAGTCGGTCTCCGACCAGCTCGACGTGGTCCGGCTGATCGCCGCCGAGATGTGCATCTTCCAAGAGGCCGGTTGCTGAGAAGGGGCTGCGGATTGTCAGAACCGTGCAGGGTGCGCGGTTCTGACGGCCGGTTCGGGTCTGGAGGTGCCGGAACCGTGCGCAGCGCACGATTGTCGGCGCGAAGGAATGGGAGGCATCGGAGTCGGCCTCATCCGCAACGACCCCGTCCCCTTCTCCCCCGACGACCTCTCCAGCGCCGATCCACCTGCCGTCATCCACGCACGGGTCGACCGCGGGCCCCACCGGATCGCAACCGAAGGTGATCCCGGACGACTTCCCGCTGGTGGCGGGATGGCCGCGCGACACCGGCGAACCCGGCTGCACGGGACTCACCGGCCCGAACCGGACGCTTCCCCCTGTCGAGCTCGCACCGTGCGACGTAGCCGCTGAGGACCCCGACTACGCCGACCGCCTCTTCGCGGCAGCGGGCTGCTGAGCACTGTCGGCACCGACTGTCAGGATCCGCACATGATCGATCACCTCGGCATCAACTGTGCGGACCTCGGCGCCGCGAAGCACTTCTACGACACCGTGCTCGGCACCCTCGGCTACACGAGGCTCTTGGACTTCGACGTCGCGGTCGGCTACGGCAAGGACAAGCCGGACTTCTGGCTGAGCGCCTACGACGACATGCCTCCCAATCGCGAGGTGCACATCGCTTTCGAGGCGGCCGATACCGACGCCGTCGAGGCGTTCCACGAGGCCGCGCTGAGCCTTGGTGCCGAGTCGCTGCACGCACCGCGGCTCTTCCCGGAATACCACGAGCGCTACTTCGGCGCGTTCGTGCGTGACCCCGACGGCAACAACGTCGAGGCCGTCTGCCACCAGGGCTGAGCCCGCCGGGAGGCGACGAGCTACCTGCTCTGCAGGATCTCCCGAGCCAGCGCGGCGGTCGCGGAGGGCGTCTTGCCGACCTTGACGCCGACGGCCTCGAGGGCCTCCTGCTTGGCCGCGGCGGTGCCCGACGAGCCCGACACGATGGCGCCGGCGTGGCCCATGGTCTTGCCCTCCGGCGCGGTGAAGCCCGCGACGTAGCCGACGACCGGCTTGGTGATGTTGTCCTTGATGTAGGCCGCGGCCCGCTCCTCGGCGTCACCACCGATCTCGCCGATCATGACGATCACCTTGGTGTCCGGGTCCTCCTCGAAGGCCTGGAGCGCGTCGATGTGGGTGGTGCCCACGATCGGGTCGCCGCCGATGCCGATGGCGGTGGAGAAGCCGTAGTCCTTCAGCTCGTACATCATCTGGTAGGTCAGCGTGCCCGACTTCGAGACGAGACCGACCGGGCCGGAGCCGGTGATGGTGTGCGGGGTGATGCCGGCCAGCGACTCGCCCGGCGTGATGATGCCCGGGCAGTTGGGGCCGATCATCCGCGTGGACTTGCCCTGCAGGTAGGACCAGACCTCGGCCGTGTCCTGGACCGGAACGCCCTCGGTGATCACGACGATCAGCGGCATCTCGGCGTCGATCGCCTCGACACACGCGGCCTGGGTGAACGCGGGCGGCACGAAGAGGACCGACACGTTGGCGCCGGTCTCCTTCATCGCCTCCTCGACGGTGCCGAACACCGGGAGCTCGACGTCGGTGCCGTCCTGGTCCTTGTGCGTGACGGTGGTGCCGGCCTTGCGGGCGTTGACACCCCCGACGATGGTGGCGCCCGAGTCCATCATCAGCGCGGTGTGCTTGGCACCCATGCCGCCGGTGATGCCCTGGACGATGATCTTGGAGTCCTTGTTCAGGTAGATGCTCATTGTTGTCTCTCTCCGCGTCTCAGGCGTTCGCCAGCTCGGCGGCCTTGTCGGCCCCGCCGTCCATCGTCTCGGCCAACGTCACCAGTGGGTGGTTGGCGTCCGCCAGGATCTGGCGGCCCAGCTCGACGTTGTTGCCGTCGAGCCGTACGACGAGCGGCTTGGTCGCGTTGTCGCCCAGGATCTTCAGGGCGCCGACGATGCCGTTGGCGACCTCGTCGCACGCGGTGATGCCGCCGAAGACGTTCACGAACACCGACTTGACCTGCTCGTCGTTCAAGATGACGTCGAGCCCGTTGGCCATCACCTCCGCGTTGGCGCCGCCGCCGATGTCGAGGAAGTTGGCGGGCTTCACGCCGCCGTGGGCCTCGCCGGCGTACGCGACGACATCGAGGGTGCTCATCACGAGACCCGCACCGTTGCCGATGATGCCGACCTGGCCGTCGAGCTTGACGTAGTTGAGACCGAGGTCCTTGGCCTTCGACTCGAGCTGGTCGGCCTCCTCACGGATCTCGAACTGCTCGTGATCGGGGTGGCGGACCTCGGAGGCGTTCTCGTCGAGCGAGACCTTGCCGTCGAGCGCCTCGAGCTTGTCGCCGGCCAGCCGGGCGAGCGGGTTGACCTCCACGAGGGTCGCGTCCTCCTCGACGAACACCTTGAAGAGCCGCTCGATCATGGTGACGGCCTGCTCGAACACGGGCTCCGGGAACGCAGCCTCGGTCGCGATCGCGCGCGCCTTCTCGGCGTCGACGCCGGCACCGGGGTCGATCGCGATCTTCTTGACCGCGTCCGGGTTGGTCTTGGCGACCTCCTCGATCTCGACGCCGCCCTCGACCGAGGCAATGCAGAGGTACTGGCGGTTCGAGCGGTCCAGGAGGAAGGAGAAGTAGTACTCCTCCTCGGGCGGGGTGGCCGGCGTGATCAGCACGCGGTTGACCGGAAGATCCTTGATCGTCAGGTTGAGGATGTTGGTCGCGTGCTCGAAGGCCTCGTCCGGCGTCTTGGCGATCTTCACGCCACCGGCCTTGCCTCGGCCGCCGGCCTTGACCTGCGCCTTGACGACGACGACGCCGCCCATCTCCTCCGCCGCGGACTTCGCCTCCTCAGCGGTCTGGACGACCACACCGAGGGTGGTCGTCACACCGTGCTTGGCGAAGAGCTCCTTCGCCTGAAACTCCATCAGGTCCACTGCTATGTCCTCAGCTGTTCGGGTAGGGCCGCGCGTGCAGTGCGGGTCCTCGGGCACCCTAGTAGGGTCGCGCGGCTCCCGACGAGGGTGCCCACTCCGGAGGTGACCTGGGTAACACCCGCGGTCGGGACGTTCCGTTCGGACCATTCCACAAAGTCCGTTCGGAGGATTTCGGCATCGGTGGTCAATCCGTTAGGGTCGTCCGGATTCGTTTCATCCGGGTCGTCTGACGACGACCGCCGGCATGCGAGCCACCGTGGGGGTCGGTCTCGAAGGTCAGGGATGGGCCGAGCGAGACCAGTCGTCGACATGGGGACACGCGAACCGATGGGGAATCACCGAGGGGCACGACGCGCGTCGTCGCGGGGCCGCTCGGAGCGCCCTGCCGGGCCCTACACCGGTCGCCGGGTCGCCGGTCGCCACGCGGAGTCACCCGTCGAGGCGGCGCCGGAGGCGTCCCTCGACGCGCGCGCCGCTACGCCCGACCTGCCGCCGGTCCGCGTCGAGATCCCGACCCTCTTCACCGACACCACCACCGGATCGCTCCGCCCGGCGGTGCCCGGCAAGCGGAGGGCCGCGAAGTCCACCCGGTCCCGGGTCCGCGGCCTGCCGTCGATGCCGGTCGTCGTCGGCATCGCCACCCTGGCCGTCGCGGCCGGCGGTGTGCTCCAGACCGGCGGCCCGCAGTTGGTCGGCAACGACGTACCGCCGCGCCTGACCGCCGCCAACGCCGCGACCGGCGAGATCGGCGGCGGCTCCTACGACGTGCTCGGGCGCTCCCCTGTCGTCAGTCGCGACTCCGACCGCGACGCGCTCGACGACGCCAGCGAGGCCACCCTCGTCCAGGAGGTCGAGCTCCAGGCCGAGCAGCGCAACAAGGCCCTCGGCAACCTGGCCGAGCAGGCCGAGAAGGAAGCCGAGACCATCAACTCCAACCGGTGGGAGCTCCCGGTGGCGGGCTATCGCCTGACCTCGACGTTCGGTCAGGCCGGCTACTACTGGTCGAGCGGCTACCACACCGGCCTCGACTTCGCCGCCCCGACCGGCACGTCGATCACGGCCGTGGCCAACGGCGTGGTGACCTCCGTGGGCTCCGAGGGCGCCTACGGCAACAAGACCGTCGTCACCCTCGAGGACGGCACCGAGATCTGGTACTGCCACCAGAACTCCTTCGCCGTCTCCGTCGGCGACAACGTCGTGGCGGGCCAGCTGATCGGCACCGTCGGCTCCACCGGAAACACCACCGGACCGCACCTCCACCTCGAGGTCCGCCCCGGTGGCGGTGACCCGGTCGACCCGTTCGCAGCACTCGTCGTCAACGGAGCAAACCCGTAGCGATCAGAGCTTCTCCACCGGCGCATACCGCAGCAGCAGCCGCTTGACGCCGTCGGAGCCGAAGTCGATCGAGGCGACCGACTTCTCCCCCTGCCCCTCCACCGACACGACGGTGCCCATCCCGAAGCTGTCGTGAGTGACCCGGTCGCCCGGCTCGAGCACCGGGATCGGGCGGCTGGGCTTCGCCTTCGCTGCTGCGTCGGCGCGGGCTGCGGACGCAGTGAAGTTGCGCCGGCCGGCCGCGGTCGGGGCACCGAGCCGGTTGCCGCCGTACGACGCCGTCTCGCCGACGTCGCTCGCGAAGGTCGGCCGAGCCCAGCGGGTCTGGTCGGCCTCGGTGCGGCGCCAGTCGACGAGGTCGACCGGCAGCTCGCCGAGGAAGCGCGACGCGGGGTTGTGCGCGGGCGCACCCCAGGCGGAGCGGACGACGGCCCGCGAGACGTAGAGCCGCTCGCGGGAACGGGTGATGCCGACGTAGGCGAGCCGCCGCTCCTCCTCAAGCTCCGGGCGGTCGCCGAGCGAGCGTGAGTGCGGGAAGACCCCGTCCTCGAGGCCGGTCAGGAAGACGACGGGGAACTCGAGACCTTTCGCCGTGTGCAGCGTCATCAGGGTGACGACGCCCGGATCGCGCGGTGCGTCGGGGTCGTCGGCGCCATCGGCGGGTGCGTCGGGGATCTGGTCGGTGTCGGCGACCAGCGCCACTCGCTCCAGGAAGTCGGAGAGGCCGGGCTCGACCAGGCCGGCGTCGACATCGGCCGGGTCGGCGCTCGGCCCGGCCACCGGGTCCTCGGCGAACTCGCGCGCCACGGCGACGAGCTCGCCGAGGTTCTCGACCCTGGTCTCGTCCTGCGGGTCGTCGGACGCCTCCAGCGACGCGAGGTAGCCGGAACGGTCCAGCACGGTCTCGAGGATCACGTCCGGCCGCTCGCCCCCCTCGACCATCGACTGCAGCTCGGTCACCAGGGCGACGAATCCCTCGATGTTGGCCTGGCTGCGGGTGGCGAGCCCCGGCGCCTCGTCGGCCCGCTGGAGCGCTTCCCAGAACGTGATCTGCTCGCGGTTGGCGAGGTCGTTGACGCACTCGACTGCGCGGTCGCCGATGCCCCGCTTGGGGGTGTTGAGGATCCGCCGCAGCGACACCTGGTCGTCGGGGTTGACCAGCATCCGCAGGTAGGCGAGCGCGTCGCGCACCTCCCGCCTCTCGTAGAACCGCACGCCGCCGACGACCTTGTAGGGCAGGCCGGTGCGGATGAAGATCTCCTCGAACACGCGCGACTGCGCGTTGGTGCGGTAGAAGACGGCGACGTCGCCGGCGCGCACCCCGCTGTCGGTGAGCTTGTCGATCTCGTCGGAGACGAACCGCGCCTCGTCGTGCTGGTCGTCGGCGACGTAGCCGACGATCCGCTCGCCGTCGCCCGCGTCGGACCACAGCCGCTTCTCCTTGCGGCCCTGGTTGTTTCCGATGACCGCGTTGGCGGCGGTGAGGATGGTCTGCGTGGAGCGGTAGTTCTGCTCCAGCAAGATGGTCCGCGCGTCGGGGAAGTCCTGTTCGAAGTCGAGGATGTTGCGGATGTTGGCACCGCGGAACGCGTAGATCGACTGGTCGGCGTCGCCGACCACCATCAGCTCCGCGGGGGCCGACGCTTCGTCGTACCCCTCTTCGAGGCTCCGGCCGCAGAGCTGGTGGATCAGCGCGTACTGCGCGTGGTTGGTGTCCTGGTACTCGTCGACGAGGACGTGGCGGAACCGCCGGCGATAGGTCTCGCGGATGTCGGGGTGCGCCTGGAACAGCCGGACCGTCTCCATGATCAGGTCGTCGAAGTCGAGGGCGTTGGCTTCGCGGAGCCGGCGCTGGTAGAGGGTGTACGCCGCCGAGTAGCTCTCCTCGATGCTGTTGCGGGCATCGGCCTTGACCTCGTCAGGGTCGCGCAGCTCGTTCTTGTGGTTGCTGATCCAGTGGAGCACCGGGCCGGGCTGGTAGCGCCGGGGGTCGAGGTCCAGGTCGTTGCACACCAGCGTGATGAGGCGCTTCTGGTCCTGGGCGTCGTAGATCGAGAAGTTCGACTTCAACCGCGCGTAGCCGAGGTGCTCTGCCTCCTTGCGGAGGATCCGGACGCAGGAGGAGTGGAAGGTGCTGACCCACATGATCTTGGCCCGGCCGCCGACGAGGTCGGCCACCCGCTCCTTCATCTCCGCGGCGGCCTTGTTGGTGAAGGTGATCGCGAGGATCGAGCCCGGGTGCGCCTTGCGCTCGGAGATCAGCCAGGCGATCCGTCGGGTCAGCACGCGCGTCTTGCCGGAGCCGGCGCCCGCCACGACGAGGAGCGGCGGTCCCGCGTGCTTGACCGCTTCCTGCTGCGGTCCGTTGAGGCCGTCCAGCAGCTCTTCCGCCGTCGGTCCGCGCCGCGTCGTACGTGGCTCCTCAGCGGGGCTCATGCCCTCGAGGCCGGGCAGCGTCAGGGGATCACTCATGCTGGGTCCAGCCTACGGCCCGGCGCCCCCATCCAGCGCGCCGCGAAAGTCAGGGGTAAGGTTTCCCTGCCCTAATTAGGATGGGAACGCTCCCATCGAAAGTCGAGGACCCGTTGCCCGCCGAGAACACGAGCAGGATCGAGCAGAGCCACCAGCGCTCGGTCGCCAAGCTCGAGGAACGGCGCGCCGAGCTCGCACGGTCCGCGCTCAACACGGTGGCCCGGAGGGGCTTCGCCAACACCAGCCTGCGCGACATCGCCACCGACTCGCCGTACTCCCACGGCGTCCTGCACTACTACTTCTCCGACAAGTGGGAGCTCGTCGCCCACTGCCTCACCATGTTCAACGAGCACCGGTCGGAGCTCGTCGCCGAGCTGGGTCACGCCGACCTCACGGCCGAGGAGTACCGTGCGGCAACCGCCAGGACGGTCGCCGACGGGGTCCGCGACAACATCAGTGGCTACGTCGTCTGGTACGACCTGCGCAGCCAGCCCGGCATCGACGAATCGGTGGCGGAGACGATCGGACGCATCGACAAGGAGCGCCGGCTCGGTGCGCAGTACGTCACGGCGCGGCACGCCGAGCTGGCCGGGGCGCAGCCGATCTACTCCGCCGACACCAGCTATGCCCTCAGCGACGGACTCATCCAGCACGGCGTGCGCCGCCACGTCGCCGGCGATCCCGAGGCGCTGACCTGGCTCGAGCGCGAGGTCGAGCGGTACCTCGTGGCCTCGATCGGCGGGACACTGTCAGCTGTGGACGGGTGACCAGAGCACCGCGACACAGACCTCGGCGACGGCGAGCACGAGCAGGCCGGCCCAGAGACCCTTCGGGATCGAGGCCTTCCGGGTGTTGGCCATCACCAGCACGATCAGCACCAGGCCGATGCCGAACTTCACGCCGATCTTGGCGTTGTTGACCTCCACGTCATCGGCCTGGAGAACGCCGACCAGGGCCAGCCCCGCGAGGAACGCCGTACCGACGCCGTCGCGCATGGCGCTGTTGACCTTCTTCTCCGGCTCGCCCGCCTGCGCGAGCAGACCGCCGATCAGGGCGGCGAAGCCGAGGATGTGGAGCACCAGCAGGATCAGGCGAAGCGTGTCCATGGCTGAACTCTAGAGCGCGCCTTGGTTTCGGATCGCTGCGCTCGCACCTCAACCAGCGGCGCATCAGCGTCCCGTGGCGGTGAAGTGCTGGTAGTCCTTGAGCCTCGTCCACCCACCGCCCCGCGACCACCCGATGCGAGCGAACTCCCTGACGACCAGCGAGTCGGGCTGGATCGTGCCGGCCGCTGCCAGGTGCGTCGAGGTACGACGACGCGAGCTCGGGCAGCACGACGTCACCCTTCTGGTCACCTCAGAGCAACCTCCGGTCGGAGGCCCACTTGGTCAGCTCGTGACGGGACGACAACTGCAGCTTGCGGAGCACCGCAGACATGTGGGTCTCGACGGTCTTGATGGAGATGAAGAGCTCCTTGGCGACCTCCTTGTAGGAGTAGCCGCGCGCGATCAGCCGCATCACCTCACGCTCGCGCTCCGTCAACCGGTCCAGGTCCTCGTCGATGTCGGCGACCTCGATCGATCCGGCGAAGGCGTCGAGCACGAAGCCGGCCAGCCGCGGCGAGAAAACGGCGTCGCCGTCGGCCACCCGCTGGATCGCGCTGACCAGCTCGGGGCCGGTGATGGTCTTGGTGACGTAGCCGCGGGCGCCGCCGCGGATGGTGCCGATCACGTCCTCGGCCGCATCGCTCACGGACAGTGCGAGGAAGCGTGGCGGATCGCCCTGGGTCATCGTCGACAGCTTGCGGATGACCTCGACACCACCGCCGCCGGGCAGGTGCACGTCGAGGAGTACGACGTCCGGGCCGGTCGCCACGATCGCGGCCACCGCCGTGTCGACGTCCTCGCCCTCACCGACGATCTCGATGACGTCTCGTCCCGTCGCCTCGAGCTCGGCGGTCACGCCGCGCCGGAACATGGCGTGGTCGTCCACGATCACGACTCTTACTGGCACGTCAGCTGTCTCCCTCATGGTCACGACCCAGGTGCAACCGCACCTCGGTGCCGTCGCCCGGCGTGGACCGCACTTCCGCGGTGCCGCCGTGGCGGTGCATCCGGTCGATGATGCTGCGCCGCACGCCGAGCCGGTCCTCCGGGGTGGCATCCGGGTCGAACCCGGCGCCCCGGTCGCGGACGAAGACGTCGACAGCACCCGGGGTGATCTCGGCGTAGATGTCGATCCGCGGCACCCCTGCGTGCTTCGCGGCATTGGTGGTCGCCTCGCGGGCAGCGGACACGACGGGCCGCAGTGCCTCGTCGAGGTCGCAGTCGCCCACGGCGACCACGTCGACGTTGAGCCCGTAGGCGTCCTCGATCTCCCCGGCCATGGCGCGCAGCGCGCTGGCGACCGTGCGCTCGTCGAGGGACTCCGTCGAGAACAGCCACGCCCTCAGGTCGCGCTCCTGGGAGCGCGCCAGGCGAGCGGCATCGTTGGGGTTCTTCTGGATCAGCGCCAGGGTCTGGAGGACGGAGTCGTGGAGATGAGCAGCCACGTCGGCGCGCTCCTGGGTGCGCACGCGCTCCTCCCGCTCGTCGCTCAGCTCGGCAGCGAGCCGGTAGATCCACGGCCCGATCACGATCGCGAGCCCGCCGAGGACGAGGACGACGGCGATGGTCACGTCGCGGGCGAGCGAGAACGACCCGCCGCGCAGGGTGAAGAGCACGATCGCCACGACGATCAGGGCCACGCCGGCCGCGAGCCGCGCGTACGACGCCCAGCCGCCGTTGCCGAGCACGATCCGCACCGGGTCGATCCGGCCGCCGGCGTCGACCCACCGCTCACGCTGGGCCTCGTCGGCCTGGCGCCAGAGCAGTGCGACGCCCGCGATGGCGATCGCCAGCGGCCAGATCCAGCCGCCGGCGCCGAGGATGCCCTCGAGGACGAACACCGCACCGATCCCGAGCGCCCCGAGGACGATCACCGGACCGACGTCGAAGAGCCGTCGGGCGGGGCCGGGCCGCCGCCCGCCGCGGCTGGCGCTCTCGAGACCGGGTGCCATCGCCGACGTCGGCGGGCCGGCGGGCAGCATCGCCCACAGGACGGCATAGGCCGCGATGCCGGAACCGCCGAGGACCGCGGCCACCACGAAGCCGACCCGTGCCACCAGCACCGACACACCGAGGTGCTCGGCCAGTCCCGCGGCGACGCCGCCGAGGACCGGCTCGCGCAGATCGCGGTAGGCGCGTCGTACGTCCCGCGGAGCCTGCGTCGCGGGCGCGGCCGACGTGCCCAGGGTGGTGGTCATGATGCTTCCATGGTCACACAGCGGACGGGTGAGCAGCAGCGGGAAGAACCCTGACCCGACCCCGAGAGCCACGGGCGCTCACTACGGCAAGATCAGGGCACTCCCCGATGGTGTGGGAGCGCAGGACGGCACAGGCTGGAGCACATGAACTCACCCCACGAAGTTCTTCTCCCCCGCTTCGCTCCTCCGAACAACGTCGCGGGGACCCCGAGATGACGACCACCCCTCCCGACGCTCCGAGCGGCTCGACCGAGCCTCCGGTTCCGCCGGGCCCGCCCAGCTCCTGGGTCGAACCCGAGTCTCCGCCGCCCAGCGGCCCCCGCGTGACCCGCGAGGAGGCCAAGGACCTCGGCCGGATCCGCCGCAGCCTCACCGACCGCAAGATCGCCGGCGTCGCCGGTGGCATCGCGCGGCACTTCGACATCGACCCGCTGCTGGTGCGGGTCGGCCTGGTGTTGGGGGTGTTCTTCGGCGGCGGCGGCATCCTCATCTACGCCGCGGGCTGGCTCCTCATCCCGGAGGACGGCAGTGACACGGGCACGATCCGGGCGGACGATCGCACCCGCACCTTGCTGCTGACCGTGGTCGGCGCGATCGCCGCGCTCTCGCTGGTCGGTGACTCGTTCGGTGGCTGGAGCTTCCCGTGGCCGCTGGCCATCATCGGTCTCGTGATCGCGGCGATCGCCGCGGCGATCCGCCCGAAGCCGCACCCCGGGCCGCTGCCGGCCGAGGGGTGGATCTCGGCTGGCATGAGGGGTGAGGTGCCGGGATCCCAGACCGCCAGCCGGTCGACCTACCCCGGCTACGAACCGGGTCCGCGTCGTTCACCCGTGGACACCCGCCGCAAAGGCCCGCTGCTGTTCTGGTTCACCATCGGGCTCGCCCTGGTCGGCATCGTCCTCGTCGCCACGTTCGACCTGGCCGGCTGGGACGCGCCGATCTCCGCCTACCCGGCCGCCGTCCTCGCCTCGTGCGGCGTGATGCTCCTCGTCGGGGCGTTCTACGGCCGCGCCGGCGGGTTGACCTTCATCGGGCTGCTGGCCGCGCTGGTGACGCTCGCCGGCACTGCGGTGCAGGATCTCTCCGCGGGCCAGGTGACGGCGACGCCGACCACGGCTGCTGCGGTGGAGAGCAAGTACGAGATCGGTGCCGGCGAGATCATCCTGGACCTGACCGAGCTCTCGACAGTCGAGCTCGAGAAGCTCAACGGAAAAGCGATCAAGGCGGAGGCGCGCTTCGGCCACATCCTGGTGCTCGTCCCGGCCCGTGGGCTCGACGTCGAGGTCGACAGCCACATCGAGGGTGCCGGGGAGAGCGTCCTGTTCGGTGAACAGCGTGAAGACTCGCTCGAGCTGGACCACGAGGGTGGAGCAGCAGTGCCCGAGATCGAGCTGGACCTCGAGGTCTTCCTCGGTCAGATCGAGGTCAAGACGGAGGAGGCGGCGTGATGACCGAGCACGAGACCACGCTCGAGGACCGCACGGAGCCGGCCACCGGCCGGCACCCGGTGAACGTCGGTCACCTGGTGATGGGCACGGCGTTCGTGGGCCTGGTCGCCGTCTGGGCGCTGATCAGCTCCGACACCATCGAGCTCGCCGACGCCCACTGGCTGCTGCCGCTCCCCTGGCTGATCGCCGGCGTGGTCGGGCTCGCCGCGACCGTGCTCCGCAACGTCGGACGGCGGAACGGCAAGATGTCCGGGTGGATCTGATCTCCCTCCCCGGCCTGACGTCCCTCCCCGCAACCGGCCATCCCGAGCTGGTCGCCCCACGGGTCGCCGCCGCGCTCGCCGGGTGGCCGGCGGCCTCCGGCGTCGCGGTCGTCGAGATCGACCCGGACCTCGCCGACACGGCGGCCATGAGCGCGGCGTACGACCTGCCGCTCGACATCGGCGTCAACTGCGTGCTCGTCGCGGGCAAGCGCGAGGGCGAGGAACGGATCGCCGCGTGCCTGGTGCGGGCCGACACCCGCGCCGACGTCAACCACACCGTGAAGCGATTGATCGACGTCCGCAAACCGTCGTTCATGCCGATGGAGCGGGCAGTGACCGAGTCGGAGATGGAGTACGGCGGCATCACGCCCGTCGGGCTCCCCCCCACGTGGCGGCTCCTGATCGATCCGCGCGTGCTGGACGTCGAGGTGGCCGTGATCGGCTCCGGCGTCCGCCGTTCCAAGCTGCTCCTCCCCGGTCGGCTGCTCGCCGACCTGCCCGGCGCCGAGGTGATCGAGGGTCTGGCAGGCTGAGGCGATGATGCGCCGGGTGCTCGCGACCGCCGCCGCCGTCGCGCTCGTCGCCGGGTGCGACGGCTCGGGTGGCGATCCCGACCCGGACCCGAGCGCCGGGACCGGCAGCGGATCCGCGAGCGAGTCGGCCACCACAGACCCCGGTCCGGTCGTCACCTGTCCCGACGACAACCTGCTGGACCCCGATCCGGCTCTGCCGGACGAAGTGCCCGCCGGAGCGACCTCGGTCCGGCTCTGCGACGGCGGCGACGGCCAGTTCACCCCTCCGGCGGACGCACTGACGACAAGTGTTACGTCGGTGGCCGAGGCGGTCAACGATCAGAGGCTGGTGCAACGGGGATGCGTCGACCTGCGGATTCCGAACTATCAGCTGGCGTTCGGCTACCCGGACGGCTCCACCTTCGTCGTCGCCGGCCGGTTCACCGGCTGCGCAGAGCTCCTCGTCGGTAGCGCGCAACGGGCGCGCGCGAAGCCTGCGCTGAACGCGTTCATCGAGGGCATCCGCACCCAGCTGGCGTCGACCACGCCGCCCGAGCCAACCGTCGCGACCGACGACCTCGACTGCGCGCAGCCGCGGCCGACGTACGTGCGGGTCTTCCCGCCCACGGATCTCGCCACGGCCGTCCTCTGCTTCGGCCTGCTCTCGCGTCCTGCTCAGGCACACCTGGTGGCGATCCCGCCCGAGGACCTGACCATCCTGGTCCGGAGCATGCAGTCAGACACCTCGTCATCCGAAGGCTCGTTCGGCTGCTCCGTTTCCGCGCGTAAGGAGTACTGGATCGTCGGCGCGACCGCCTGGGGCGACCCGATCACGGCCCACAAGGGCTGCTTCGGACTGCAGATCGAGGGTCCCGAAGAATGGACTCCGCGCGGCGAGACCCGCGCAATCCTCCGGCAGCTTGTGTCCGCAGCTCGGTGACAACCTTTCGGCCCCGCTCGCCCCTTTGACAGGGTGAGAGGAGAGTCGATGGAGCAGAGGTTGGTGAGCGTGGCCGACGATTCCAGCGTGGCGGACGACTTCGGTTCGTTCGTCGCGGCGCGTGGCAACGCGTTGTGGCGTTCGGCCTGGCTGTTGACCAGCGACCACCAGCTCGCCGAGGACCTGGTGCAGACCGCCTTGGCCAAGAGCTGGCGGGCCTGGTCCCGGGTGGGGCCCGACAGCTTCGAGGCCTACGTGCGGCGGGTGCTGTTCACGACCTACATCTCCTGGTGGCGGCGGAAGTGGCGCGGAGAGCGCCCGACCGCCGACCTGCCGGAGACCGCGACCACGACCGTCGACACCGACGCTCGCAACGACCTGATCGCCGCGCTCGCCCAGCTGCCGCGCGGGCAGAAGGCGGTCGTCGTGCTGCGGTACTTCGAGGACCTCACCGAGCAGCAGACCGCCGACCTGCTCGGCGTCAACGTCGGTACGGTCAAGAGCCAGTGCTCACGGGCACTCACGTCCTTGCGCTCCTCTCCCCACCTGCAACGAGAGGAGCCCTGAAGATGACTGACGAGCAGTGGCTGCGCGAGGGGCTGGCCGACGCCGTGCCCGAGCCGCCCACCAACCCCGACCGGGCCCGGTCCGCCGAGCGCCTGGCGCGCCGGCGGCGCCGTACGACGACGCTGGCGGTGCTGGGATCCGCCGGCGCCGTCGCCGCCGCGGCGGTGCTGGCGGCGACGCTCACGTCCGGTGGCGACGACCCGGACGATGCCGTGGACACGACCACCGAAGGGCCGGCCTTCGTCGTCGACTGCCCGCCCATCGAGGTCGGCAAGGGCGGGATCGCCCAGGGAGTCGACGAGCCCGACCCCAACGCGCCGGACGCGGTTCCGCAGGGGGCGACGTCCGCCCGGCTGTGCCAGGGCGTCGGCACCGAGTACGACGTACCGGAGGAAGCCCTGACCACCGAGGTCGACGACCTGGTGGCTGCCATCAACGACCTCGACGTCACCGGCGAGCCCGAGATGTGCACGATGGACCTCGGTCCGGGCTACCGGATCGCGTTCGGCTACGACGACGAGTCGTCCTTCGTCGTGAGCGGCCAGCTGTACGGCTGCCACACCCTGGTGGTCGGCAGCAGCTACCGGGCCGACCCGGAGGCCGCGCAGGCCGCGTTCCTGGGGCTGCTGGCCGAACAGCAGCGCGCGGGTGGCGAGACGACGGCAGCCGACCCAGCAGATCTGTCCTGCTCGTACGACGAGCCGTTGCAACCAGCCGACTACCAGGTCGCGTTCACCGCGGCGATCCTCTGCATCGACGACGGCAGCGACACCCAGCTGTCGACCGAGATCGATGACGCGGACCTCGAGCTCCTGGTGCACGACATGGCGACGCACCAGACCACGGCCGTGCTGAGGTGCGGAGCCGAGCCGCCGTGGCCGACGATCGTCGGCGCCGACGACGATGGCACCGCGATCCCGATCCCGTCGGAGTGCGGCACCGGCTTCTGGCGTCTCCCCAACGGCATGGCCTGGATGCCGAGCAATGACGCCGTCGAGATCCTCGACCAGCTGGTCAGTGCGGCTCGCTGAGTCCCGTGATCCGCAGGCCGGAGTGGACCTTGTACTTCCGGTTGATCGAGATCAGTACGGCAGTGAACGGCTCGAGCTGGCGTGCCAGCCGGAGCTTGCCGCCGTCGATGCCGACCTGACCGGTCACGGAGGCGGCGAGCGTCATCGCGACCTCCTTGGCCTCCACGACGTCGCCGACGACAATCACGTCCTCGTCCAGGAAGCCCGGCTCCTCCCACAGGCCGACTGCCGACACGTTGTGGAACGCGCCGACCACGGTGGACTCGGGGGCGAGCTCCTGGGCCGACTCGGCCGCGGAACCCTCCCCGTTGTTGATGATCCGCCCGTGCGCGCCGCGCTTGTCGAACGCCAGCGGGTTGACGCAGGAGATCACGGTCTTGCCGGCCAGGGGGAGGGACGCGACCAGCTCGTCGTGGCCGTCGTAAGGCACCGCCAGGAGTACGACGTCGCACTGCACGACGGCGTCGGCGTTGCTCGCACCGGAGACCTCACCCGCGCCCGGGGTGCTGCCAAGCTTCTCGCGGACCTCGGCGGCGACCGCTTCCGCCTTCTCGGCGGCGCGCGAACCGAGCACGATCGAGTGCCCTCCCTGCGCGAACCGGTAGCCCAGCCCCTTGCCCTGCGGCCCGGTGCCACCGATCACTGCCACGCGGTACCTGACGTCCGACGTCACGTGTTCTCCTCGATCTCGTCACACTGTCTCGACACCGTGACAGTAATACTGTCACAGTTGCAACCGTCCACCAGCCCCCTCGAAAGGGAAGTAATGAAGCTCTCCAGCGCCTTGATGTACGCCGGCAACCCGCGCGACGCCGCAGACGAGGTGACTGCCCTCGAGCAGGCCGGTCTCGACACCATCTGGGTCGCTGAAGCCTACGGCTTCGACTCCCCCACGTTGATGGGCTACCTGGCCGCGAAGACGGAGACCATCGAGATCGGGTCCGCGATCCTCAACATCTACTCCCGGACGCCCGGCGCCCTGCTCCAGACGGCAGCGGGCCTCGACAACGTCAGCGGCGGCCGCGCGATCCTCGGCCTCGGGGCGTCCGGGCCGCAGGTGATCGAGGGCTTCCACGGCGTGCCCTACGCGCGCCAGCTGGGCCGCACCCGCGAGATCGTCGACCTGGTGCGTCGCGGCATGCGTCGCGAGAAGCTCACCAACGACGGCATCTTCAAGCTCCCGCTGAGCAAGGAGGACGGCGCCGTCACCGGCCTCGGCAAGCCGCTCAAGCTGCTCACGCACCCCGAGCGCGACACCGTCCCGATCTACATCGCGGCGCTCGGGCAGAAGTCCGTTCAGGCAACCGCCGAGTACGCCGACGGCTGGCTGCCGTTCCTCTACTACCCCGAGCGGGCCAAGGAGGTCTGGGGCGAGGCGGTCGCCAACGGCACCGCGAAGCGGCCGGACGGGCTCGCTCCGCTCGAGGTCGTGGCCGGCGGCATGTGCGCCATCGGCGACGGCCCCGAGACCAAGGCGCTGCTCGACTTCGCCCGCCCCCTGATCGCGTTGTACGTCGGCGGCATGGGCGCCCGCGGCAAGAACTTCTACAACGACCTGTTCTGCGACTACGGCTTCGAGAAGGAGGCCAAGGAGATCCAGGACCTCTACCTCGACGGCAAGAAGCAAGAAGCCGAGGCAGCGGTCCCCATGGAGTTCCTCGAGGCGATGAACCTGGTCGGACCGGAGTCGTACGTGAAGGAGCGGATCGCGGCCTACAAGGAGTCCGGTGTCACGAACCTGCAGATCACGCCTGCAGTCGAGGACGCGCCTGGCCTGGTGCGCCGCATGAAGGAGCTGATCTCGGCGTAACCTGCGGGGGTTCCCCGATGAATCTGCGAGGTTCTCGGGGTCGGATCCGGCGAAACCCTGATGCACGGTGTCCGTGCTCATTGGAAGGCTGCCCCCCATGCACCGTCAGATTGCCGGCAAGCTCACCGGCCCCGTCACCAAATGGATCGTCCTGGTCATCGCGCTCGCCGCCGCGGTCGGGATGAGCACCCTCAACGCCAAGCTCATCGACGTCCAGGAGAACGAAGCGTCCTCCTGGCTCCCCGAGTCCGCCGAGTCGACCAAGGTCCTCGAGGAGCTCTCGGAGACCGTCGACCCCAACGACATCCCCACGCTCGTCGTCTACAACCGCGACGGTGGGCTCACTGACGACGACCTCGCCCTCATGGACGAGCAAGCCGCTGAGATCGCCGAGACCGAGGGCGTCACCGATCGGGGCGTGCTCTCTCCCAACGCGGCCGCGCAGACGGGGGGACCTCAGCAGCTCCTGTCCGAGGACGGCGAGGTCGGCTACCTCTACCTCGTCTGGAACTTCGGGGACGAGGGCTGGAACGCCGTTCCCGACGCTGCCGACGACGTCCGCGACATCGCGAAGATCGACGGCGTGACCGTCCACCTGGCGGGCTACGGCGGTCAGGCCGCAGACGCATCCGAAGCGTTCGAGGGCATCGACAGCAACCTGATCCTGATCACCTTCGGCGTCGTCATCGTGATCCTCCTCTTCACCTACCGCAGCCCGGTCCTGTGGTTGCTGCCGATCATCAGCGCCGGCGTCGCCTACACGATCTCGGGCGGCGTCGTCTACCTCCTGGCGCGTTACGCCGATCTGACGGTCAACGGACAGAGCCAAGCGATCCTCGGCATCTTGGTCATCGCCGCCGGCACTGACTACGCCCTGCTCCTCGTGGCCCGCTACCGCGAGGAACTGCATCGGCACGCGGACCGGCACGAGGCGATGGCCTTCGCCCTGCACCGGGCCGCCCCGGCCATCGTCGCCAGCGGGGCCACCGTCGTCGTCGGCATGCTCTGCCTGGTCGTCGCCGACCTCAACTCCACCGCCGGGATGGGTCCGGTGCTCGCCGTCGGCATCGCCGTCACCGTGCTCGTCATGGTCACCCTGCTCCCCGCGTTGCTGGTGATCTTCGGTCGGTGGATCTTCTGGCCGAAGCGCCCGCACTTCGACTCCGCCGAACCCACCCGGTCCGGGCTGTGGGCGAAGGTCGGCAACGCGATCAGCCCGCGCCCGCGGCTCGTGTGGTCGGTGACCGCCGGGCTGCTGCTGATCGCCTGCCTCGGCCTGTTCAAGCTCGACACGAGTGGGCTGTCGACCGAGGACACCTACACCAAGGAATTCGACTCCATCAAGGGTCAGAAGCTGCTCGAGGACCACGACCTGGCCGACAACTCCAACACCGTGCAGGTCGTGGCCGACAACGACGTGATCGATGCGGTGCGGGAGGCCGTCGGAGGTGTCGACGGACTCGGCGAGCCAGGTGAGGTCGCGCCGGTGAGCGACGACCGTTCCTACTTCGAGGCGACGATCGGCGCCGACATCTCGTCGACCGCGGCCTTCGACATCGTCGAGAGCTCCCGCGACGCTGCGCAGAGCGTGGACGGCGCCGATGCGCTCGTCGGCGGCGGGGCGGCGTTCTACCTGGACACGAAGACCGCAGCCAACAGGGACAACAAGGTGATCATCCCGATCGTCCTGATCGCGGTCTTCCTGATCCTGATGCTGCTGCTGCGTTCGGTTCTGTCGCCGATCCTGTTGATCGCGACCGTCGTGCTCTCGTTCGGCGCCGCACTCGGACTGTCGACGCTGCTCTTCGAGTACGTATTCGGGTTCGCAGGCGCGGATCCCGGCTTCCCGCTCTTCGCCTTCGTGTTCCTCGTCGCCCTCGGCATCGACTACAACATCTTCCTGATGACCAGGGTCCGCGAGGAGACGATCAACCACGGCACCCGCCAGGGTTCGCTGATCGCCCTGTCGTCGACCGGAGGGGTGATCACCTCCGCCGGCCTGGTGCTCGCAGCGACGTTCCTGGTCCTCGGCTCGATCCCCCTGGTCTTCCTCGCCGAGCTGGGCATCGCCGTGGCTCTCGGGGTGTTGCTCGACACCATGATCGTCCGATCGGTCCTGGTGACGGCGCTCAATCTCGACCTCGGCGGCAAGATCTGGTGGCCGAGCAGGCTCGACCCGGAGGACGCGCCCCTGCCCGATCCCACCGGCGAGCCGGAGCTGGAGAAGGCGCCCGCCGGCTGAGGACCGATCGACCGGAGGACTGTCACAGATCGACCCGGCGAGGTGTCTGGATGACACTTCGCCGGGTCGATTCGTCGTACCCCCGATGAATCCCTGGTGTTCTCGGGGTCGGATCGGGCGTAACCCTGATGACCGATGTCCGTGGTTCCTGAAAGGCTGACCTCATGCACCGTCAGATAGCCGGCAAGCTCACCGGCCCCATCACCAAGTGGATAGTTCTTGTCGGCGTCGTCATGGTCTTCCTCGGCCTCGGATCGTTCGCCGGGAAGCTCATCGACGTACAGAACAACGAGACTCAGTCCTGGCTCCCCGAGAGTGCCGAGTCGACCAAGGCATTCGACAAGCTCGGCGCCTTCCAGGACGAGTACGACGTCGGCACCACCGTCGTCTACTACCGCGACGGCGGCCTGACCGAGGCCGATTTCACCGCGATCGAGGAGCAGGCCTCCGAGATCGAGGCGCTCGATCCCGACTCCATCACCAACGTGCTGACGCCCGCCAGGGCTGAGGCGGCCGGCGTCCCGGCGCCGTTCGTGTCCGAGGACGGTGAAGTCGCCAAGATCGAGTTCACGGTCAACTACGGCGACAAGCTCTGGGAGGAGCTGCCCGACCTCAAGGACGACGTGGACGGCATCACCGGACTCGACGACGGCGGCAACGTCTACCTCGCCGGCGCCGGCGGGCAGAACGCCGACGCGGCAACGATCTTCACGTCCTTCGACAGCAAGCTCCTCCTGTTCACGCTGAGCGCGGTCATCCTGATCCTGCTCGTCAGCTACCGCAGCCCGCTGCTGTGGCTGCTGCCGATCATCAGCGCGGTCGTGTCGCTGGGCACCTCGATGGGCCTGCTCTACTTCCTCGCCAAGGACGCCGGTCTCACCGTCAACGGCCAGACCCAATTCATCATGACGGTGCTCGTGATCGGTGCCGGCACCGACTACGCGTTGTTGCTGATCGCTCGCTACCGCGAGGAGCTACGGCGACACGAGGACCGGCACGAGGCAATGGCGTTCGCGCTCCACCGCGCAGCGCCGGCGATCCTCGCCAGCGCGGCCACGGTCGCGGTCGGGCTGCTGTGCCTGATGTTCGCCGACCTCAACTCGACCGCCGGGCTGGGACCGGCCAACGCCGTCGCGATCGTGGTGACCGTGCTGGTGATGGTCACGCTGCTGCCGGCACTGCTGGTGATCTTCGGCCGCTGGATGTTCTGGCCGTTCGTCCCGCACTTCGGCTCCGAGGAGCCGACGGCGTCCGGGTTCTGGGCCAAGGTCGGCAGCTCGATCAGCGGGCGCCCGCGGATGGTGTGGATCGGCACCGCGATCGCGCTCGGCGTCGTCGCCCTGGGCTTCTTCCGGCTCGACACCGGCGGCATCCCGATCGACGAGCAGTACACGACCGATCAGGACTCCGTCACCGGCCAGGCCGTCCTGGTCGACCACGGCGTGGTCGACGCGAGCACGCCCATCCAGGTCGTAGCCAACACCGACCAGGCAGAGGCGGTCGTCCAGTCCATGGAGGGCATCGAGGGCATCGCCCAGCCGGTCATCGTGGCCGACCAGGACGGCACGACCTTGATCACCGCCGACCTGATGAGCGACCCCTACTCCGAGGACGCGTTCACAGCTGTCGAGGACGTCCGCGACGCGGTGCACGGGGTCGACGGCGCGAATGCGCTCACGACCGGGCTCAGCGCAGTGACGGTCGACATCATGGATGCGTCGGAACGCGACAACAAGGTGATCATCCCGATCGTCCTGGTGGCGGTGCTGTTCATCCTGATCGGCCTGCTCCGGTCGGTGGCGTCGCCAGTCATCCTGATCGGGACGGTGGTCCTGTCGTTCGGCGCCGCGCTGGGACTCTCCGGACTGGTGTTCGACTTCATCTACGGCCACGAGCAAACCGATCCGGGATTCCCGCTCTGGGCGTTCGTGTTCCTGGTCGCGCTGGGCATCGACTACAACATCTTCCTGATGACCAGGGTCCGCGAGGAGACGATCAACCACGGCACCCGGAAGGGGTCGTTGATCGCTCTGTCCTCGACCGGTGGCGTGATCACCTCGGCCGGCCTGGTGCTGGCAGCGACGTTCGCGATGCTCGCGACCATGCCGCTGACCTTCACCCTGCAGCTCGGCACGACCATCGCGCTCGGGGTACTCCTCGACACGATGATCGTCCGCTCGGTCCTGGTGACGGCGATCAACCTCGACCTCGGCGGCAAGATCTGGTGGCCGAGCAAGATCGACACCGATGACCACTCGCTGCCCGAGCCGGGACAGGAGCCGGAGCGGGAGAAGGTCCCCGCGCTGGACTGATCGACGCCTGATCGACAGCTGACCGGACCCCCGTCAGGACTAGAACACGTTCTTGTTCTGGCGGGGGTCCGATACTCTTGCGGCGATGTCCGACACCGGGGCCGATCGGCCCAACCCCCAGCAGATACGCCGGGCCCTGGCCCGAGCCGAGCGTGGCGCAGCTCTCGATCCCGACGAGGCGACCGCGCTCCTGGCCGCGACCGGATCAGGCCTCGACCGGCTGACCGCCGCGGCCGCGAAGGTGCGCGACGCGGGACTGGTTGCTGCCGGTCGGGCGGGCGTCCTGACCTACTCCCCCAAGGTCTTCATCCCGATCACCCGGCTGTGCCGGGACAAGTGTCACTACTGCACGTTCGTGGAGACTCCGAAGCAGGCGGCGCGCGATGGCCGCGCGCCGTACCTGTCTCCCGACGAGATCCTCGCGATCGCCCGCGAGGGCGCCGCGCTCGGCTGCCTGGAGGCGTTGTTCACGCTGGGCGACCGGCCCGAGGACCGGTGGCCCGAGGCGCGGGCGTGGCTCGACGAGCAGGGCTATGACTCGACGCTGGCCTACGTGCGAGCGATGGCGGTCCGGGTGCTGGAGGAGACCGGGCTGCTGCCGCACCTCAACCCGGGCGTGATTTCGTGGGAGGAGCTGAACCGGCTCAAGCCGGTCTCGCCGTCGATGGGGATGATGCTCGAGACCACCTCCCGGCGGCTGTTCGAGACCAAGGGCGAGGCGCACTACGGCTCGCCCGACAAGGATCCCGAGGTCCGGTTGCGGGTGCTCGAGGATGCCGGCCGGCACTCGATCCCGTTCACGAGCGGCCTGTTGGTGGGCATCGGCGAGACGCTGGAGGAGCGGGCGGACACGATCTTCGCGCTGCGCCGTACGTCCCGCGCCTACGGCGCCATCCAGGAAGTGATCGTCCAGAACTTCCGCGCCAAGCCGGACACCGCGATGCGGCACGTCGACGACCTCGACCTGGCGGAGTACCGCGCGGCGATCGCGGTCACCCGCCTGGTGCTCGGACCCAAGGCGCGGGTACAGGCCCCGCCCAACCTGGTCGACCTCACCGAGTGCAGGTTGCTGCTCGAGGCCGGCGTCGACGACTGGGGCGGCGTCTCCCCGCTCACCCCCGACCACGTCAACCCCGAGCGACCCTGGCCGTCCCTCGACCGGCTCCGCGAGCTGACCGCCGAGTGCGGATTCGAGCTCAAGGCCCGCCTCACCGTGCATCCGGAGTACGTCGTCGGCACGCTCCAGCGCGGCGAGCCCTGGCTCGACCCACGGGTCGCCGGCCACGTCGCCGCGCTCGCCGGACCGGACGGTCTCGCCGTCCCCGGCATCCGCCCCACCGGCCGGCCGTGGCAGGAGCCCGACGGCGGCTTCGAGTCCCTCGGCCGCACGGACCTCCACGCCGCGGTCGACACGGAGGGCCGCACCGACGACCGCCGCGGTGACTTCACCAGCGTCTACGGCGACTGGGACGAGGTGAAGGCCGCCGCGGCCACCACCGGGACACCGGCGGTCCTCCATGCCGAGGGCGCCGACGCATTGCGCGCGGCGGAGCGGGAACCCGGCAACCTGTCCGACGAGCACGCACTGACCCTGATGACGGCCGAGGGTGACCTGCTGCGCGAGGTGGTGCGGCTGGCCGACGACCTGCGCAGGGAGACCGTCGGCGACGAGGTGACCTACGTCGTCAACAGGAACATCAACTTCACCAATGTCTGCTACGTCGGCTGCCGCTTCTGCGCGTTCGCGCAGCGGCGCACCGATGCCGACGCCTACTCACTGTCCTACGACGAGGTCGCCGACCGGGCTCAGGAGGCCTGGGACCTCGGTGCCACCGAGGTGTGCATGCAGGGCGGCATCGACCCGCAGCTGCCGGCGACCGCGTACTTCGACCTGGTCCAGGCCGTGAAGCAGCGGGTGCCCGAGATGCACGTCCACGCGTTCTCGCCGATGGAGGTCGTCAACGGCACCGCCCGCACCGGCCTCTCGATCGAGGACTTCCTGATCAAGGCCCGCGAGGCCGGCCTCGGCTCGCTGCCGGGCACCGCCGCGGAGATCCTCGACGACGAGGTCCGCTGGGTGCTCACCAAGGGCAAGCTCCCGGCCCGCACCTGGATCGACATCGTCAGCACGGCGCACCGGCTCGGCATCCCGACCACGTCGACGATGATGTACGGCCACGTGGACAACCCGCGCCACTGGGTCGCCCACCTCCGCGTCCTGGCCGGAGTCCAGGACCAGGCCCGCGCGCACGGCAGCGCCGGCTTCACCGAGTTCGTGCCCCTCCCGTTCGTCCACACCTCCTCGCCGATCTACCTCGCCGGCGTGGCCCGCCCCGGCCCCACCCTGCGGGACAACCTCGCCGTGCACGCGATGGCGCGGATCCTGCTCCACGGCCGCATCCACAACATCCAGACCAGCTGGGTCAAGCTCGGCGTCGACGGCACCCGCGCCATGCTCCAAGCCGGCTGCAACGACCTCGGCGGCACCCTGATGGAGGAGACCATCTCCCGGATGGCCGGCTCCGAGCACGGCTCCGCGAAGACGCCTCACCAGCTCACCGAGATCGGCGAGGCAATAGGGCGGCCGGTCCGCGAGCGCACCACGACGTACGGCGTGCCGCCCAGCCGCTAGCCGAGGGTCCCCCTCGGGCCGTGCACAAAAGTTTTCCTTGTGACCCCCTTTACGTGACCCCGATCACTCCATATGTTGTTTCGAACAACATATGTGCCGCACCCGGACGCCGAGAGTCGACGTCAGCGAGGGGCGGAATCGCGAGGAGGCGGTTGATGTGAAGCGCAAGTACGGTGCGCTGGCGGCTCTGGGTGTGGTGCTCGCGCTCTCACTCTCGGCATGCGGCGATGACGACGGCGACAGCGGGAGCGACGGCGGCAGCGACGGCAAGATCGGCGTCATCCTCCCCGACACCGAGTCCTCGGTGCGCTGGGAGAGCGCGGACCGCCCGGCGCTGGAGGCGGCCTTCAAGGAGGCCGGTGTCGAGTACAGCATCCAGAACGCCGAGAACGACGCGGACAAGATGGCGCAGATCGCCGACTCGATGATCGCCGACGGCGTCACCGTGCTCGCGATCGTCAACCTCGACTCGGCGTCGGGCGCGGCCATCCAGGAGAAGGCGGCGGCCCAGGGCGTCGCGACGATCGACTACGACCGGCTGACGCTCGGCGGCTCGGCGGAGTACTACGTCTCGTTCGACAACACCATCGTCGGCGAGCTGCAGGGGCAGGGCCTGGCCGACTGCCTCGGCGACAAGCCGGCCAACATCGTCTTCCTGAACGGTTCGCCGACCGACAACAACGCCACGCTGTTCGCGGAGGGCGCGCACAGCGTGTTGGATCCGATCAGCAGCTACACGCAGGTCGGTGAGCAGGCCGTTCCCGAGTGGGACAACGAAGAGGCCGCGGTCATCTTCCAACAGCTGTACACCCAGGCTCAGGGCAAGGTCGACGGCGTGCTCGCTGCCAATGACGGCCTCGGTGGTGCGGCGATCTCGATCCTGGAGGCCAACGGCCGGGCCGGCGAGGTGCCGGTGACCGGACAGGACGCCACGGTCGAGGGTCTGCAGAACATCCTGGCGGGGACCCAGTGCATGACGGTCTACAAGTCGGCCACTCTCGAGGCCGGTGCACTCGCCGATGCGGCGATCGCGCTGGTCAACGGCGAGGACGCCGAGACCACGGGGACGACCACGGATTCCGAGAGCGGCCGCGAGGTCCCCTCGATCCTGCTCGACCCGGTGGCCATCACCGTGGACAACGTCGGTGACGTCATCGACGATGGCGGCCAGAAGTTGGAGGACGTCTGCACTGCGGAGTTCGCCGACGCTTGTGCCGAGGCCGGGCTCTGACCAAGACGCCCGCCTGAACCCGTCGGGCACCCGCGCCCCACAACGGCGCGGGTGCTCGGCACCCCAACGTAGTTCGTTGGATCGAACAACAATCATCGTCCACGGGAGGACCGCATGACCGCCGAGCCCAGCCAGGAGTATCCGGCGTACTCCGATCCCGCACCGTTGCTCCAGTTGCGCGGCGTGAACAAGAGCTTCGGCGTGGTGCACGTCCTCCACGACGTCGACTTCGCCGTCTATCCCGGCCAGGTCACCGCACTCGTGGGCGACAACGGCGCCGGCAAGTCGACGCTGGCGAAGGTGATCGCCGGGATCTACGGCCGGGACAACGGTGAGTACCTCTTCGACGGAAGCCCCGTCAACGTCCACGGCCCGCGCGACGTCGCGGCGCTCGGCGTCGAGGTCGTCTACCAGGACCTCGCGCTGTGCGACAACCTGGACATCGTCCAGAACATGTTCCTCGGTCGCGAGACCCGCAAGGGTCTGGTCCTCGACGACATGGAGATGGAGCAGCGCGCCCGCGAGACGCTGGCGTCGTTGTCCGTGCGCACCGTGCAGTCGGTCCGGCAGAGCGTCGCGAGCCTCTCGGGTGGGCAACGGCAGACCGTCGCGATCGCGAAGGCGGTGCTCTGGAACTCCCGGATCGTGCTGCTCGACGAGCCGACGGCCGCGCTGGGCGTCGCCCAGACCCGCCAGGTCCTCGACCTGGTCCGCCGACTCGCCGACCGCGGGCTCGGCGTCGTCCTGATCTCGCACAACATGAACGACGTCTTCGAGGTCGCCGACCGGATCACGGCCCTCTACCTCGGCCGGGTCGCGGCCGACGTACCCGTCGAGAGCGTTACCCACAACCAGGTGGTCGAGCTCATCACCGCCGGACGATCGGGCGACCTCGGCATCACGAACGTCGCGGCCGCGACGATCTGAGGAGCTACAGCATGGACACCAGCACCTATGAGCCGTCTGACACGGCCTCGGCCGGCTTCGCCGCAGACTCCTACAGCTCGACCACCATCGCCGACTCGGCGCGCGACTACGTCAACCGCCTTCGCGGCGGCGACATGGGCACGTTGCCCGCGATGCTCGGACTCGTCGTTCTGTTCACCGTGTTCTCCGTGGCTCACGACGAGTTCCTCACCACCTACAACCTGACCAACCTGGTCATCCAGGCGGCGTCGATCTGCGTGCTCGCGATGGGGCTCGTATTCGTCCTGCTGCTGGGCGAGATCGACCTCTCGGCCGGCGTAGCCGGCGGTGCGTCCGCGACGATCACCGCGCTCGTCATCCTCGACCACGGCTGGACCTGGTGGGCCGCCGTGCTCGCCGGGCTGGCGATCGGCGCGCTCATCGGCCTGGCCATCGGCCTCCTGGTCTCGCTGCTCGGAATTCCATCGTTCGTGGTCACCCTCGCGTTCTTCCTCGCCCTGCAGGCCGTCCCGCTGAAGCTGATCGGCTCGGGCGGCTCGCTGCGCTTCAACCACGAGGTGCTGCGCGGCCTGTCCATCAAGAACGTGCCGGTCACCGCCGGCTGGATCGCAGCGATCGTCCTGGTGGTGGGGTTCGCTGCGCTCAGCCTCTGGCAGCACCGCTCGCGGGTCGCGAAGGGGCTGGTCCACAAGCCGTTCGCGCTCGTGCTCGTTCAGCTCGTGGCCTTCAGTGGCATCGTCCTCGGGCTCACCTACCTGCTCAGCCAGAACCGCGCGGTCAACCCGGCCATCTTCAACATCAGTGGCATCCCGTGGGTGGCCCCGGTGGTCATCGCACTGCTGTTGTTCTGGACCTTCGTGCTCACGCGGACCCGCTTCGGGCGACACCTGTACGCCGTGGGCGGCAACGCCGAAGCCGCGCGGCGGGCCGGCATCAACGTCAACAGGATCAAGGTCGCGGCGTTCATGATCTGCTCCGGCATGGCGGCTGTGTCGGGGATCCTGGCCGCCTCCTACACCGGCAAGGTGTCACCGGGCTCCGGTGGCGGCAACGAGCTGCTCTACGCCGTCGGCGCCGCTGTCATCGGCGGCACCAGCCTGTTCGGTGGTCGCGGCCGGGCCATCCACGCCGTCATCGGCGGACTGGTGATCGCGACCATCCCCAACGGCCTCGGGCTGCTCAACCAGGCGAGCTACATCAACTTCATCGTGACCGGCGGTGTGCTGCTTCTCGCGGCCAGCGTCGACGCGGTCTCGCGCCGTCGCCGCTCGGCCAGCGGGGTCTAGCGTGGCCGGCGTACAGCGGACGGGGACGGGGACCAACCAGGAAGCCGTCCGCCGTCACAACCTCGGGACGCTGCTGCGCCACGTCCACGACTCCGGCGAGGTCTCGCGCGCGGAGCTGACCGGACGGATGGGGCTGAACCGCTCGACCATTGCCGGGCTCGTGACCGAGCTCGACCAGCTCGCGTTGATCGAGCACTCGTCGCCCGCCACAGGTCAGCGCAGTGCCGGTCGGCCGTCCGCAGGCGTGCGGATCCGCGAAGACGGTCCGTACGTCGTCGCCGTCGATCTCGGCGTCGACCGTGCCGAGGTCGCCAGGGTCGGCCTGGGCGGGCGGATCTGGGATCGCGCCACCGCGCCGATCCCGCACGATCCCGAGGCGTGGCAGGTCGGCGCGACGATCGCCGGCCTGGTGCGGCAGGTGGTGACGCCGACCGGACCCGACGCGGCGCTGCTCGGCATCGGCCTCGCCGTACCGGGTCTGGTACGACGCAGCGACGGCCTGATCCGGCACGCTCCCAACCTCGACTGGCACGACGTTTCGTTCGGCTCCATCGTGCTCGCCGCACTGTCCCTCGACGTACCGATCGCGCTGGGCAACGACGCGGACCTCGGCGCGCTCGCCGAGCACCGCCGCGGCGCCGCCGTCGGGGTCGGCGACCTGGTCTACCTGTCCGGCAACGTCGGTGTCGGTGCCGGTGTCATGACCGGTGGCCGTCGGCTCGAGGGAGTCGCCGGCTACGCCGGCGAGGTCGGGCACCTCTACTCCGACCCCCGCGGCCGGGCCTGCCACTGCGGCAGCAAGGGCTGCTGGGAGACCGTGGTCGGCGCGCCCGCGATCGCCGAGGCGCTGCAGTGCCGGGCCGACCAGGTCGCTCGCCTCGGCGACATCCTCGACGACATGAGCTCGGCACCGCGGGAGCTGCGCCCGATCGCGATGGATCTCGGTCGCGGGCTCGGAGCAGTGGTCAACATCTTCAACCCGAGCGTCGTGATCCTCGGTGGCTACTTCCTGCCCCTCTTCCGGCTGTGCCGGACCGAGGTCACCGCCGGGCTGGCCGAGCGGGCGCTGGGCCCGGCCCGCGACGCCGTCCGATTGACCCTGCCCGGCCTCGGCAACGACTCGGTGTTGCTCGGCGCCGCGGAGATGGCGTTGGAGCCGGTGTTCGTCGATCCGGTCGCCAGCCTCGCGGCTGCGGTGACCGACGCGTCTGCCCGCCTCGCCGGCTGATCAGCGCAGCCCAGATCCAGGCTCAGCCCGGCGTGATCGAACCTTCCAGCAGGTTGCCCAGCGCACGTTCGGCGGCGCCGAGGGCAGCCGACTCCGTGCCGAGCAGTCCGACCCGGAGCGCCGGACGTCCACCGACCGGCACACCGACCGCCGCCTCGAGCTCGGCGCGGGCGGGGGCGAGGATGAAGCCGCCGAGCGGCGCGAAGTAGCCGCCCAGCACGATGACGGCCGGATCCATGACGCCGGTCAGGACGGCCAGCCCTCGTCCGAGGCAGGCACCGATCTCCGCGACCGCTTCCTTCACCGCCGGGTCCGCGGCGGCCCGTCGCGCCAGCGCCACCGCCGTCAGGTGCGGCGTCTCCGCCTCCGGTGCTCCGGTCGCCCGGAGCATCGCGTTCAGACCGATCGATGCCTCCCAGCAACCCGTCCGGCCACAACCGCATCGATCGGCGGGATCGCCCAGCGGCAGGTGGCCGACCTCTCCTGCGAACCCGTGGCCACCCCGCACCAACCGTCCGTGCTCGATGAGACCGGCCCCGATGCCGACCGTCCCTGTCAGGTAGAGCAGGTGGTCGGCTCCTTGTCCGGCCCCGTGCTGTTGCTCGGCCAAGGCCGCGCAATCGGCGTCGTTGCTGAGCCGCACGACGTCGTCCCAGCCGAACGCCGCGTCGATCCGCTCGCCCACCGACGTGCCGGTGATGGCGAGGTTCGGCGTCCAGGCGATCGTCCGGTCGTCGCCTGCGATCAGGCCGGGGACCGCAACCGTCGCGCCGACTGGGACGAGGCCCTCCGAGGCAAGGGTCCTCGCCACGTCGTCGGCGAGCTCGCCGAGGGCATCCGCCGCACTGGAGGCGCGCGGGATCATCCGGGTCGCCCGGTGCCGGACCGTCCCGACAAGGTCGACGGCCACCGCGGCGACGTACTCGACATTCATCTCGAGTCCCACTCCGACGGGCCGGCAGCCCGCCAACGTCACTCGCTTTCCGGGACGGCCACGGTCGCCGCTCCGGACCTGGGCCTCCTCGGCGACCGCACCGAGGCTCTCCAACCCGCCGATGATTGTGCCCACGGTCGCCTTGGCCAGACCGGTTCGCCCGGAGAGCTCGGCGCGGCTCGCCGGACCGTCGGCACGGAGCGATCGCAGCACCGTGGCGATGTTTCGGCGTCGGAGCAGCTCGGCGCCGGCGGTCTCAGCCACGAACGCCGTAGAGGTGCTCGAGTGCGAGCTGGTCGAGCCGCTCCATCCCGACCTCGCGTGCGCCGAGCGCGTCCACGTCCGGGTGCTGGTCCTCGAGCAGGGACTGCCAGCCCTCCCCCTCCGCGAGAGTCGGTACGGCGAGCTCCGGGAGCCCCGCTTCGGCGAGCGCGTCCTGAACGTCGGGATCGGCCCGGAACGCCCGCACCTTCTCCCGGAGGATCAGGTAGTTGTCGATGCAGGCCTTCGCCGACGCCCATACGCCGGCCTCTGTCTCCGGGCGCACCGGCTTGTAGTCGAAGTGCACGGGCCCGTCGTACCCTCCGGCCAGCAGGGTGTCGACGACCCAGAACGCACCCCGGACGTTGCCGGCACCGAAGCGCAGGTCCTGGTCGTACCTCGGGCCGTTCTGCCCGTTGAGGTCGATGTGGAAGAGCTTCCCCTGCCACAGCGCCTGGGCGTAGCCCGCGGCGGCGTTGAGGCCGGCCATCTCCTCGTGGCCGATCTCCGGGTTGACGCCGACCAGCTCGGCCCGGTCGAGTGTCTCGATGAAGGCGAGCGCGTGGCCGACGGTCGGGAGCAGGATGTCGCCGCGGGGCTCGTTGGGCTTCGGCTCGATGGCGAACCGGAGGTCGTAGCCCTTGTCCGTGACGTAGTCGCCCAGGACGTTGAAGGCCTCGCGGTAGCGGTCGAGCGCGGCGGGCACGTCCTTGGCCGCGCCGTACTCGGCACCCTCGCGGCCGCCCCAGCAGACATAGACCTTGGCACCGAGCTCGGCGGCGAGGTCGATGTTCCTCATCACCTTGCGGATCGCGAACCGGCGCACCTCGCGGTTGTTGGAGGTGAATGCGCCGTCCTTGAACACCGGGTGACTGAACAGGTTGGTGGTGGCGGTCGTGACGACGAGCCCGGTCTCGGCGAGCCCCTTCTTGAAACGCTCGATGATCCCGTCGCGGGTCGCGTCCTCGGCGCCGAACGGGATCAGGTCGTCGTCGTGGAAGTTGACGCCGTAGGTGCCGATCGCGGCGAGCTGCTCGAGGGCGTGGACCGGGTCCATCGGCTCGCGGGTGGCGTCGCCGAACGGGTCGCGGGCCTGCCAGCCGACCGTCCAGAGGCCGAAGGAGAACTTGTCTTCAGGGGTGGGTTCGGGGCGGTTCATCGGTTCCTCTTCTCATCGGTCGCGGAGCGCCGCGTAGCGCTCCCGGACAGTCGGGTCGGGGTCGCCGGTGAGCGTCCCGATGGTAGGCAATGGCCACTCAGGGGGCCGCGGCCCACCCGCGAGCGCCCAAGCCGCCTGGCGCGCGCCGCCGCGGGCGACGTGCTCGCCCTCGGCGGGAAGGACGACGTCGCGGCCGAGGATCGACGGTGCGAGCGCGCGCACGGCGGAGCTGCGCGCCGCGCCTCCCACCAGCAGAACCCGCGCGGGCTCGGTGCCGGTGCGAGCGACGAGGGCGTCGACGGCGTCAGCCAGCGCGCACAGCAGGGCCTCGAACGCTGCCCGGGCGAGGTCGGCCCGGGTGGTGGTCGAGGTCAGACCGGTCCAGGTGCCGACGGCATCGGGACGGTTGGGCGTGCGCTCGCCGCCGTAGTACGGCGACAGCGTCACCCCGCCGGCTCCGGGCGTCGACGCCAGTGCCAGCGCGGCCAGCTCGTCGTGCCCGACGCCGAGCCACCGCGCCTGGAGGTCGAGGATCCCGGCGGCGTTCATGGTCGTCACCATCGGGAGGTAGCCGCCGCGGGCGTCCGCGAAGCCGGTCACCGTGCCGCTGCCGTCGGCGACCGG
This sequence comes from uncultured Actinomycetota bacterium, assembly GCA_963846535.1. Lineage (GTDB taxonomy): Bacteria > Actinomycetota > Actinomycetes > Propionibacteriales > Nocardioidaceae > Nocardioides. The sequence continues at coordinate 331,377 of CAWJWK010000007.1, read as the reverse complement.
GTCGGGGACGACCGTCGAGGCGACCCCCGACGTGCCGATGGAGACCAGGACGTCGGCGGGCGTCAGGTCCAACCCGAGCGCTGCCCCCATGTTGTCGCCGGTCCCGGCGGCGACGACCGCGCCGGCGGGCGTCCGGCCGGCGGCCGCACCGGGCGCGACGACGGTCGGCAGCTCCGCGTCGTGGCCCAGCGCGGAGCGCAGCAGGTCGTGGCGCCAGGCTCCGGCACGGGCGTCGAAGTAGCCGGTGCCCGACGCATCGCCGCGATCGGTGAAGGCCGGCGTCCCAGGCTCGACCAGGTGAGCTGCGACGTAGTCGTGCGGCAGCAGGACCCGGGCCACCCGAGCCGCGTGACCGGGCTCCTGGTCGCGCAGCCAGCGGAGTTTGGTGCTGGTGAAGGAGGCGACCAGCACGCTTCCGACTGCCTCGGCGCAGGCTTGCCCACCGCCGAGCTCGGCGACGAGCGCGGCTGCCTGCGGCGCCGAGCGGGTGTCGTTCCAGAGCAGGGCGTCGCGGACCGGCCGGCCCGTGTCGTCGAGCGCGACCATGCCGTGCTGCTGCCCGGCCACCGCGACCGCCTCGGCACGCTCCAGCAGTCCCGCGGTCGCCGTGTCCACGGCGAGCAGCCACGCGCGCGGATCCACCTCGGTCCCTGGCGGATGTGGCGCGGACTGCTGCTCCACGACGGTGCCGTCGTCGGCGTCGACGAGGACGGCTTTCGTGGACTGGGTGGACGAGTCCACCCCTAGGACGAGGGGCACCAGTCCTATTTAGTACGAGACTTGAACTAAGTCAAGTGGTGAGCCTCTCGGCGGGCCCTGCGGCGCGCCCGCCAGGCCTCGAGCTTGCGCCACCCCGCGCGGATGGCCCGGATCGCGAAGTAGAGCACGGAGAGGCCGATCAGCAGCAGCACGCCGGCGATGCCGGCGGCGATGTAGGGGTGCTCGATCGCGAACCAGACCAGCGCCAGTACGACGAAGTCCTCGCCGATGCTGATCGCGATGTTGCTGGCGGGCTCCGGGCTGGTGTTGACCGCGAGGCGGGTCCCGGCCTTCACCGTGTGCGAAGCGAGGGCGCTGACCCCGCCGACGCTGCCGCCGAGCAGGCTGTTGATCTCGGTCGAGTCGCCGGCGAGCAGGACACCGATGGCGCCACCGACGAACGGCCGGATCAGCGTGGAGACCACGTCCCAGACGGAGTCGACGTACGGCACCTTGTCGGCGACGAACTCGAACGCGTACATCAGAGCGGCGACCCCGAGCACCTCCCAGGAGCCGAGCTCGTCGGGGATCTGTGCCGAACCGTCGACCCGCTCGGCGATGCCGAGCACGAGCACGACCAGGTAGGCGTTGACACCACTGGCCCAGCCGCTCGAGAAGGCGAGAGCGAGGGACTCCACGCGGGCAGGCTAGCCGGGTCGGGGCCCGGCCGTCTGCCGCCGTCCACGTCACCCCGACGACGTGGCGTAGGTCTGCGAGCACCCTCCCTGGGTACCTGCCCGATCAGCGCGGCACGTCAAAGAAGTGGAGGGATTTGAAGATGTTCGCATTCATCTTGTGGATCATCGCGGTGATCCTGGTGATCTCCGGGATCGTCAGCCTGTTCCGCGGAGAGATGCTCTGGGGCGTCCTCCTGATCGTGGTCGGCCTGCTGGTCGGCCCCGGCGGCGTCAGCATCTTCACCTGACGTCGATCCACACCATCCGGTGGTCGGAGGTGGGGAACGGGAACGCGCCGGTCAATCGGTAGAGCGGGTCGGCGGTCGTCGGCCAGAACACGCCCGACCTCACGATGCGCAGGTGGCGTGACGGCAGCACGTAATCGACGCGCAGGTTGCCCGGCGCCGTGTCGGAGAAGTCGGCGGTGTCGTAGGCCGGATCGCCCTCGTGCGTCGTGTTCGCTCCGCCTTGGAGCGCGCTCGCCTCCGGACCGCCTGCGGACCTCGGGTTCGACGTGTTGATCCGTGGGTGGTCGAGCAGCTGGACGATCGCGTCGTCGACCGAGTCGCCGTCGAAGGGGTCGGCGTTCTGGTCACCGGCGATCACGAACCGCGAGCCGGGCTTGAGGCCGCCGTACCGTCCCTCGTCGTCGTAGATGTAGGAAGAGCGCTTGCGGTCGGCGACGTAGTCGGCCCAGAACCGGATCTCGTCATGGTTGCGGGTGCCGTTGCGGTCCTCGGCCCCGTCGAACGTCGGAGGGGTCGGGTGCGAGACCAGGAAGTGCACGACCTCCTTGCCGATCCGGATCGGCAAGTCCCAGTGCGACTTGGACGAGAGCCGGAACACCGCCTGCTCCTCGGGCGAGTACCAGTCCGCAGGGGCGGCGGTCGCCGGGTCGTCGGGCAGCATCGCGCCCGGCATGTCCTTCCACAGGAAGTGCTGGAACGTCCGCGCCAAGCCGTCGAGGATGGGGTACTTCGAGTAGACGACCATCCCGAACTGGCCGGGGAACAGCCCGAACCCGAAGGCGTCGTCGCCGCCCGAGACCACGCCGTTGTTGTTGAGGTCGAAGCCACTCGGCACGCCCGTGTTGGAGGGCGCGATGAACGCGTAGGGGTACTTCACCGGGTCGGCGCCGTTCTGCCCGACCTCGAGGTAGTTGTCGCGAAACAGGTCGACGGCCGCCGGCGCGTAGTCGAACTCGTTGATCAGGACCACGTCGGGGTCGACCCGCTGGATCGTCTCGGCGACGTTGCGGGCCTGCTGGTTGGCCGGCGTCGAGAGGTCGCTCACCAGCTGGCCTTCGACGTTGCGGTTGAGGGACGCGTTGAACGTCGAGAACCGGACGAAGTGATGGCCGTGCCCGTGACCGTCGCCGCGGCGCTCCGCGGCAGGTGCTGGGGCAGCGACGAGGGCGCCGCTCAAGGCGACACCAGCGGCGATGGCGACGAGGACAGGGGTACGGCGCATGACGGCCTCCGGGCGAGACGACGGAGTGACCTGCCGACACTAACCCGCGTCAGCGGGTCCGAACACCCTTGTAGATCCCTCGGCGCACGATCCACGGGTACATCACCCGCCGCACGAACCAGTCGGGCAGCCGGAACGGTGCGCCCGACGGCGCGAACACCTGCAGCCCGTCCGGTTGCGGACCGACGATCGAGCCCCAGCGGGCGCCAGGCGCGCGGTAGGTCTTGAGCCGCTTGCCGGCGAGGTGCGCGCGGATGTTCTCGGCCAACAGGTGGTCGGCTCGGTTGCGAGCCGACGACCGCAGCGGATCGGTCGCGGCGACGTCGCCGATGGCGAAGACCTCCGGGCGCTCGAGCGACTGCAGGGTCGGGAGCACCTGCACGAACCCGTCGTCATCCAGCAGCTTCGTGGGGAGCCACCCGGCGTCGGGCCGGACCCTTCCCACGGCCCACAACACCGCGTCGGCCGGCAGCGGTTCCTGGCCGGTGGTCCAGGCGACGGGCCCGTCGTCGATCCGGTCGATGACCGCGCCGTCGGGAAGCTCGGCGCGGTGTCCGGGGCGGAGATTCACGCCGGCGGCGGACAGGCGCTTGCGGACACGTCCAGCCAGACGTGGTCGGGTTACGGGCCCCAGACCAGCCACGCGGTCGCCGCGCCGAAGGCGAGGACGTACGCCACCGCCACCCGCACCAACGACTCGGTCTTGCTCACCCGAGGAGGATAGTGGAACGTGTTCTAGTTTTTCGATCTTCGCGGTTGCGCCTGAGCGGCCGCCCACGCGACCAGGTCCCGCGCCGGGCCCTCCGGTGGCCTGGCGCCGCCGCGCCACACCGCGTGTAAGCGACGGGTGAGGTCGAGGCCGCCCACGTTGATGCGGACCAGCCGTCCGTTGGCCAGGTCGTCGCGGATGGCGTGCGCGCCGAGGGCAGCCGGCCCGGCACCGGCGGCGACCGCGGACCGGACGGCCGCCGTACTGGAGAGCTCAAGGGCCGGCGCCGCCGTGTCCAGCCCCTCGAGAGCCCGGTCGAGCACGGTGCGGGTGCCGGACCCGGGCTCGCGGACCACGAGCGGGGTCGCGGCGAGGGTGGCTGCGGTGACCCGGCGTCCCGAGCGCTGGGCCCACGGGTGGGCCGGGCCGACGACCACGACGAGGGTGTCGGTGCCCACGAGCCGGTACTGGAGGTACTCGGGCGCGTCCGGACCCTCGACGAACCCGAGATCGACGTCGCCGGCCGCGACCAGGGTCGCCACCCGCTCGCTGTTGGTCGCGGTCATGGTGACGTCGGTCGGCACCTGGCCGAGCTGCGCCTGCCGAGCACGGAGGGCCACCAGCCAGCCGGGGAGCAGGTGCTCGGCGATGGTGAGGCTGGCGGCGATGCTCAGGCGGCCTTGGCGACCGGCCCGGAGGGCGGCGATGCCGGCGTCGAGCTGCTCCGCGGCCTCGAGCACTCCCCCGGCCCACTGCACCAGCAGCTCGCCGGTCGGCGTCAGCGCGGACCCCCGTCGCGAGCGGTCGAGCAGCGAAGTCCCGACCAGCGACTCCATGGTGCGCACCCGGGACGACGCGGCCTGCTGCGTGATTCCGAGCTCGGCGGCCGCCGCACTGAGGCTGCCGGTTCGCGAGACGACCACGAGCAGCTCGAGCGCGCGCAGCTCCGGCACGTGGGGTCCCAGCACGGGACACAAGGTAGCCTTGTGACCCCACAACCACAACCTCGTTCTGCGGAATCTGGATCGTGTCCAGACTGAAGGACATGACCCAGACCTCCCCGACGAAGCTCCGTGTTGCGATCGTGGGCGCCGGCCCCGCCGGCATCTACGCCGCCGACATCCTGACCAAGGCCGGCGCAGAGGCAGGGACCGACGTCTCGGTCGACATCCTCGAACGGCTTCCCGCACCCTTCGGCCTGGTGCGTTACGGCGTCGCGCCCGACCACCCGCGGATCAAGGAGATCGTCAAGGCGCTCCAACGGGTGCTCGCCAAGCCCGAGGTGCGGCTGCTCGGCAACGTCGAGTACGGCGTCGACGTCAAGCTCGAGGACCTGCGCTCCTACTACGACGCCGTCGTGATCGCGACCGGTGCGATGGCTGACCGCGACCTCGGCATCCCCGGCGAGGAGCTGACGTACGGCGCCGCCGACTTCGTGTCGTGGTACGACGCCCACCCCGACGTGCCCCAGACCTGGCCGCTCGACGCCACGAGCGTCGCCGTCGTCGGCGTCGGCAACGTGGCGCTCGACGTGGCCCGGGTCCTCGCCAAGACCGGCGACGAGATGCTGACCACCGACATCCCCGCCCACGTCTACGCGGGGCTCAACGCCAAGACGACGACCGACGTCCACGTGTTCGCGCGCCGCGGTCCGGCGTACGCGAAGTTCTCACCGATGGAACTGCGCGAGCTCAACCACTCCCCCAACGTCGAGGTGATCGTGCACCCCGAGGGCTTCGACGTCGACGACCACGGCATGGAGCACATCGGCAAGCACAAGGCCCAGAAGATGGTGCTCGACACCCTCGCCAACTGGGTGGGCCGGGAGCCGGTCGGCAAGCCGCACCGGATCCACCTGCACTTCGCCGAGGCGCCGGTCGAGGTGCTCGGCGAGGACGGCGTGACCACGCTGCGCACCGAGCGCACCCGGCCGCTCGGCGACGGCAGCGTCGAAGCGACCGGGCAGGTGACCAACTGGGACGTCCAGGCGATCTACCGTGCCGTCGGCTACCGGAGCACGCCGCTGCCCGGCCTGCCGTTCGACGAACGCGCCGCCGTGATCCCGAACGACGGCGGCCGGGTGCTCGACCTGGACGGCGACCCGATCCCCGGCACCTACGTCACCGGCTGGATCAAGCGCGGCCCCGTCGGCCTGATCGGCCACACCAAGAGCGACGCGGCCGAGACCATCGGTCACCTGCTCGCCGAGGCGGCTGCGACCGGCCCCACCGCCGTGCTCCGCGAACCCGGCGACATCGACGCCTACCTCGCCGAGCGCCAGGTCGACGTCGCAAGGTTCGACCACTGGGAGCGGCTCGACCAGCACGAGATCGCACTCGGCGCCGCCGAGGGTCGCGAGCGGATCAAGGTCGGCGACCGGGAAGGGATGCTGACGGCTGGGCTGCCCAGCTAGCGACGATCAGGCAAGGGTGAGCGTGACCTCGACGTTGCCGCGAGTGGCGTTGGAGTAGGGGCAGACCTGGTGCGCCTGCTCGACCAGCTTCTCCCCCTCGGCCCGGTCGAGCGCCGGGAGCGCGATCTCCAGCTGGATCGCCAGGCCGAATCCACCCACGCCGTTCGCGCCGATGGAGACGTCCGCCACGACCTCGGAGTCGGTGACGTCCAGCTTGGCCTTACCGGCGACGAGCTGGAGCGCCGAGTGGAAGCACGCGGCGTACCCCGCCGCGAACAGCTGCTCGGGGTTCGTCGCGCCGCCGGCTCCGCCCAGCTCGCGGGGGACGCGGACGTCGGTGTCGATGAAGCCGTCGGTGGACTCGACGTGCCCGTTGCGCCCGTCGCCGGTGGCCACTGCGCTTGCCGTGTAGAAGATTTCCATGCCCACAATTGTATTGTGTCCAATTGATTTGTGCAAGGTATCATTGTTCACATGTCCGAACTCCCCCAGCTGGCCCTGAGCTCGCAGCTCTGCCTCCCGTTGTACGCCGCCGCCCGCGGGGTCACTCGTCGCTATGCCGAGATGCTGGCCGACGTCGGCCTGACCTACCCCCAGTACGTCGCGATGCTCGCGCTGTGGGACGCGGGCACCCCGCTCACGGTGGGCGAGATCGGCCAGCGGCTCCACCTCGACTCCGGCACCCTCACCCCGGTGCTCAAGCGGCTCGAGAGTGCCGGCCTGGTGGCCCGCCAACGCGACGCCGCGGACGAGCGTCGGGTGCTGGTGCGGGTGACCGAGGAGGGCGACGACCTTCGGGCCCGCGTCGCCGCCGTACCGGAGCAGGTGTGGGAAGGTACGGGCCTCCAGGCGGAGGACGCAGGGCAGCTGCGCGTCCTCCTCGACCGCCTGTTGACCGGACTCGACGCAAGCTCGACGACCTGACCCAGACCTACCAGAGGCCCATCAGGCGAGCCCACAGGCAGGCGAGCCCGCCGCGACCGGCACCCCAGCCGCCTCCGCCGGCGAGCGACCCGATCACGGCAGCGCCGCCGCACCAGGCGGTGACGCGAACGGTCTCCTGGATGACGTCGTTGACCCGCTCCTGGCCCTTTCGGCACGCGCCGTTCCACCGCGGACCGGCGATGCAGGCGGTGAAGCCGAGCGCGTCCTCCCACCAGGCGGCGTCGCCCCGAGCGGCGATGCCCTTGGCGCTCATCGCGTTGCGGATCATGCGCTTGATGCGCGGGGGGAACTCGACACCGCGCGAGTTGTCGAACCGGTCCGCCCGGAACTCCTTCGCGAACCGGGCGGCGGTGTAGCACGACCACTCGCCCGACGGGCAGATCTTCGCCGACGACTCCTGGGCGACGACGCCCTGGGCGTCCCTCGGGAACAGCAACGCCGCTGCCACCAGCAGTACGACGACCAGCGGCGCGGCGATCAGCCACCACTTCGGCCGACCCACGATGTCCTTGACGAGTTCCTTGTCCATTTCTGCCTCCCCGATCGCTACGACTGATGTTCGTAATGGAACATTCACTGGAACCCTAGAGTTCGGTTTGGAACAAAGTCAACTATGGCTCGATCGGGGACACCGGCGCTGGTCCCGGCCTATCGTCGGGCGGGACAGCCAAGGGAGTGCGATGTCGCTGCACCAGTCTTTGCGGGACCTGGTTTCCGCCCGTGGTCGCGCCGTCGTCGACGACCGATCGGAGTTCCGCGCGGCGCTGGACGACTTCCTCACCGAGGACGAGATCACTGTCGGCGAGCTCAACCTTCTCTCCGATGCCGTCGGCCTGGGCGCAGTGGCTCGGTTGCTCGACCTGCTCGATCTCGGCGCGGAACCCGCAGCCGCCGTACAGGAGTCCGGGTCGGAGCTGGCCCGCGACAGAGGCACCGACGATGTGCCACGGGCGACCTGGGCCGTCAGTGTGATCGGCTACGCCCTCGGCCGACTGCCCGAGGACCTCTTGTCGGCCGGCGGCGGTGGAGCCGAGTCCGCCTCACCTGTCAGCGTCGAGGTGCGCGACGCCGAGCCAAAGGACCCAGCCGACGGCCTCGACGTCGAGTTCCCGCCGGTGCGGACGGGCGACAGCGATGTCCTCGAGCTCGGAGTCCTCGGTCCGTTGCAGGTGCTACGCGGCGGGAAGCTGGTGGAGTTCGGTGAGCCGAGACAGCGAACGATCCTCGCGGCGCTGATCCTGCAGGCCAACCGCGTCGTGCCGACGGAGTGGCTGATCGAGACGGCGTGGGGATCGAAGGGGCGGCCGATGGCAGAGACGGCGCTCAAGCGGCAGATGGCCGGCTTGCAGAAGGTCCTGCAGCTGCAGCCCGGCGTCTCGCCTCTCATTCTGCGCCATCCGCAGGGCTACGAGCTGAGTGTCGAACCGGAGTCCGTCGACCTGCTGCGCTTCGAGAGGCTGGTGGCCCAAGCCTCTGAGTCCATGGCCGCCGACCACCACGACCAAGCGGTCCGGGCTCTCAACGACGCCCTGCGCCTGTGGCGCGGAGACCCGCTCGCAGACCTGCCGCTCGACAGCTTCCGGACGTCGGTCGACCGGCTGAAGGAAGCGCGGCTGACGGCGGTCGAGGACCGCTTGGAGGGCGATCTCGGCACAGGTCGACACGGCGAGCTGATCGCCGAGATCAAGTCGCTGCTCCGTGAGCACCCGCTCCGGGAGCGACTCTGGGGCCAGCTGATGCTCGCGATGTACCGGTCCGGCCAGCGGGCGGACGCCCTTGCCGCCTACGAGCGCGCCTGCGAAGCGCTCGGAGCGACCGCACCGGGGCCCCACCTCCGCGACCTGCTCCGTCGGATCGAGATCCACGACCCCGACCTGGCCGCACCGGCAGGTGCCGCCCGGCCGAAGGTGAAGCTGCCCGTCCCTTCGCACGAGCTGGTCGGGCGCGCTGACGACGTCGCAGCTCTGGTGGAGCAGCTGCGAAGCGGACCCTCCCGCCTCGTGACCCTCACCGGTCCTGGAGGTGTCGGCAAGACCCGCCTCGCGATCGAGGTCGCAACGAGGACGGTCCACGACTATCCAGGCGGTGTCTTCTTCGTGTCGCTCGCCGCGGTCACCGACGCCAGCCTGGTCCTGCCCGCGGTGGCGGCGGTTCTCGAGATCCTCGAGCAGCCCGAGGAGCAGCTGCTGTACATCATCGCGGTCTCGCTTGGCTCCCAGCCGACCCTGATCGTCCTCGACAACCTGGAGCAGGTGCCCGAGGCGGCATCGGTGATCGACGCCCTCGTGGAGGCGGCTCCGGCGCTGCGAGTCATCGCTACCAACCAACGGACGTCTCGAATCGGGTCCGGGCGGGACTACGAGGTCGGTCCGCTCGGGCTGCCCACCGATCGGCCGTCGGGTCAAAAGCTGACGGGCGAGGAGGCCCGCACCCATGCCGCCGTCGAGCTGTTCGTGGCCAGGTCTCGCCTGGTGAGTCCCGATTTCGAGCTCGACGACAGCAACGCGGGCACGGTCGCGGAGATCTGCGCGCAGCTCGACGGCGTGCCCCTGTCCATCGAGCTCGCCGCCGCCCGCTCGATGCTGCTCAGCCCGGACCAGCTGCTGGCCCGGCTCGGGCACCAGCTGACCCTCCTGACCGGTGGCAGCAGCGACCTGCCCGACCGGCACCGGACCCTGCGGGCGACGATCGACTGGAGCTACCAGCTCCTCGCCGCCGGTCAGCAGCGGCTGTTCGCACGGCTCGGCGCCTTCGCGGGCACGTTCACGGTCGATGGTGCCGAGGTGGTCGCGGCAGGTGACCCAGATTCCGCCGGGGGAGACCAGGATCTGCTCGAGAGCTTGCTGGAGCTGGTCGAGTGCAGTCTCGTACGGCGACTGCCCGGCCCCCACGAGCCCCGCTTCCGGCTGCTGGAGACCGTGCACGAGTACGCCCAAGAGCGCCTGGCCGAGACCGGCGAGGAGGCGGCGATCCGCAGACGTCTGACGCTGCACCTCCTGAAACATGCGGAAGCTGCGCAGCGGGGGCTGGACGGCCCGGAGGCTCCGCAGGCGCTCGCTTCCCTGCGACCCGAGCAGACGAACCTGCGTGCGGCACTGGAGTGGGCGGTCGACGACGGGGAGATCGAGCTGGCGGCCAGGCTGGCGGTGAGTCTGCGGGTCTACTGGGTGCTCGAAGGACGCTTGACCGAGGGCCGGACCTGGCTCGCCCGTGTTCTCGGCCACCAAGACCTGCCGCGGGCTCTCGCGGCGCGGGCCAGCCTCGCCGCCGGGATCCTTGCCTACTTCCAAGACGACCAGGACGTCGCACGGCCGCATCTACAGACAGCGCTGGAGTCCGCGAGGGAGGACGGCGATGAGGAGGCGGTCGCGATCTCGCTCGGCTACCTCGGCGCAGTGATGCTCGGAGCCGGCGACCCAGCGGCGGCCCAGTCGATGGCGGAGGAGGCGTCGGCGATCTCGAGCCGGCTCGGGTCCTACCAGGGCAAGGTCCTGGCGTTGTCGCTCTCCGCAGTGATCGCGGCGATGACCGGCGACGTCGAGCGCGAGAAGCGGTTCTACGTCGAGCGGCTGGACGTAGCGAGACGCCACGGCGACTGCCGCAGGATCGCCGAGACGCTGGGCAACCTGGCCGACATCGACGTGGAGCAGGGGAAGCTCGACCAGGCCAGGTCGTACGCCGAAGAGGCGTTGAAGCTGGCACGAGGAGTGGCCCGGATGGTCACCCGCGACGCGTTGCTGACTTTGGGCAGGATCGAGCTCGCGAGCGCCCGGCCGACGTCGGCTGCAGAGATCCTCGAGGACGCGCTGCGGCTCAGTCTCGACCTGGGTCAGACGTTCGAGGTGGCCCAGGCACTCCTCGCGCTCGGTGGGGTCGCTAGCGCCGAGGGGGACCACCATCGCGCCGCCCAGCTGTTCGGAGCGGGCGACCGTCTTCACGGAGCCGCCTCACCACTCGATGTCGACCTCGAACCCGACATGGCGGAGCACCTTGAGCAGACCCGCGAGGCGCTCGGCGAGGACGCCTTCCACGTCGCGCAACTGGACGGCGCCGCCCTGACGTTGGAGGATGCCGCCGCCCTCGCATTGACGCACCCGCGCTCCTGGCGAGCGGGCGCGCCGGAGACGCAGGTCGCCCCGGAGACGCAGGTGGCGCCGGAGACGACCCGGGTCGAGACGCTGACCTAGCGACTAGCCACCCACCCGGTAGCGGCTGTTCTGCACGCTGCTGATGACGAGCACGACGTCTTTCCCTGGCAGGGCAGCGAAGTCCGACGCGGCAGTCTCCCGTTCGCTCAACCTGCGCGCGACGCAGGTCGGCTTCGCCTTCGTGGGGTCTTGTGAGCTCCGGTTGCAGTTCGGGAGCTTCACACCATTGCGGAAGACCGGAGCGTTCTTCGCCACCGTGCCAGGCCTACCGCCTGGATCCAGCTGCAGGTAGATGCGGTAGCGAAGCGGCCGGCGATAGCTGTAGGCACCGTCCTCATCCGCGTTCGGAACCGTGATGTCCACCGGCTTGTTCAGGCCGGGCGCCTCCTCGGTGATGTTGACCAGGGTGGGTTCACCGGTCGTCCTCGTCACCTGCACGGTCACCACCTTCCGGTCAGCGGCGGTGGGATCGGGACTGGACGCGGTGCATCCCGAGGCCGCTTCACACCCGCCGTTTCCGAACCTCGCACCCCCTTCGACGTTCGCCGTGCGCTCGGTCTTCGCGATCGGCGTCGCAATGCTCAACGTGCCCGCGCGCACCAAGACCTGACCGGTGAACGAGGCCCCATCCGGGTCGGCGTTCGAGAAGTCCGCAGCGATGATGCTCACGCCGTCACCGTCCGCCTTGGTGACTGCGCCCGCGTTCTGGAAGGCGGACTCGCCGACCGGCCAGTTGAGGTCGTCCGCCGTGAACCCCTGGAAGTAGCCGAAGTCGTTGTTGATGATGAACTCGCCGGTGGCGTTCTCGGTGCGGGCGTTGTGGAAGCGCGTCCCGTCGTCGGCAGCGATGTAGCCGTTGTTGCTCAGGATCACGGTGCCGTTGTTCTCGATGTGCCGCCCATCAGACAGGTTGACGCCGCCACGACCGTCGACCCCGACACCATCGACCAGCATCATCGCGCCCGCGTCGATCACCGTGCGACCCGGATTCGTGGCTGGTGAGGAGCAATCTTCCTCCCACGGGTCATCGTTCGGTTCGTAGCCGAGGCCGGGCTCGAGTGGAGGGCACCGCCGCGTCGTCTGGGTGGGAGCGCCAGCACCTCCGTGGGTCCAGCGCAGCAGTGAGGTGACCTCGAAATCTCCGTGGCTCGCGAGTCCGCCTGCCAGGTCCAACGTGTGGCTCACCGAGTCGTCCAGCGTGGTGAGCCAGGCTCCAGCCGCCACGACGAGATGACCCATGTTGTGGAGGGAGGCGACGTTGGCGCTCTCACCTCCGTTCAGGACGACCGTCTGCCCGGCCGGGATCGTCACGTGGTCGTCGTACGGTTGGCCCAGCAGCCCGGGCGTGCAGTCGACATTCCAGTTCTGTGCGTCGTTCCAGTTGGCGGTGTGGGCTCCGCCGTCCCAGACGAAGACGTTCACGCCCTGGTCGCAGACAACAGGATCGGCCGCTGCGGGAGGCGCCGAGGAGGCCCCGAGCAGGCCGACCATCAGCACAGTGGCTGAGCCCATCGAGGCGACGATTCGACGCAAGCGCCGAACGCCTCGTCTGCCCTGTCGCGAGTCACGCATGATCGGTCACCGCCATCTGGAGGGAGTTCTCCGTACGCCGCGAGAACGCTAGTGAAGCATGGCGATTTGCGTAGGGGAGGCGTTACTAGGAAAAGGCGACGGACGGCTGGCGCCGTTAGCGCTGCGGCCTCAAACGCTGCCGCAACCGCGACACCAACGGGGTCACCAGGAGCAATGGCACGGCGGACACCAGCACGCCGGGCAGAAAGAGCAGGATCGCGCCGGCGAGCGGTGAGCCGAACGGTGTCCACGGCGCGGCGCCGAAGGCGATACCCGGGCCCGACGTCGAGTCGGCTCCGCCGGTCGGCAGGGCGTCGCCGGGCGCGCGGTCGGGGATCGGTCCGCCCGCGGCATCGGTCGTCTCGACGAGATAGAGGCCAGCCGCCGGCACGTCGATCCGGCCGTACGGCTCGTGTCCGCGGCAGTTGGTCTTGAAGTCGTAGAGCCAGTCCGGGATCGAGGTGATCTCGAGCGGATCACCGCCGTCGACCGGCGTGATCCGCACGGACGTGCCGGCGGGCAGGTCGTTGAGGCGGGAGTTGTCCGAGTTGCACGGTGACACCGAGTTGGCGTGGTCGAGCATGACCCGACCGTCCGGGAGCTCGACCACTGCCGTCCCGGTAATGGACACCACGCCGTACTTGTCGTAGCTGTGCGGCAGCCCCCCGTAGGCGTACCACGCCGCTGCGACGATCCCCGACACGACGACGCCGAAGGCGAACGTCAACAGCCCGACCCAGAGCTTCGCTGACCCCATGGCCGTCACTCCCGACCGACGCACGGGGCGGCGAACTCCTGAGCGGGAACGTAGCGCGACCACTCGTCGGAGGTGATCGCGGCGCCCGCCAGCCGGCACGTCCGGTCGGAAACCGCGTCGGGATCGGTGTCCCAGGAGAAGATCCGGCGGTCGGCGCCGCCGGCGACGATCGTTCCGTCGACAGGCGAGGCGGCCACCGTCCAGAGGGCTCCGACGCCGGCGACCTCTCGCACGCTCAGCCGTGCCCGCCGCCGCGCGAGGGTCAGCGACCTGGCGAACTCGGCACGCGTGCTGAGCGCGTGCGGGGACTGCTCTTCGACTGCACTGGACCCCATGACTCCTCCGCAGGCGTGTGACGTGGAGGGGCGCCCGATCGCCCCGGCCATCAAACCGGATTTTGCCCGGGCGCGGGTGTATTGGGTTGTACGGACTGCACGGACCTCGTCCGGACCCGGCCGCAAGTATTTCCCTGGGTCTTGCCGTCGGGTTTCGCTGTCGGCATGCCGGCAGCGATCCGCACCGGCGCTTCGATTCCTAGCGAGCGAGGTTCTCATGGCAAGCAACGTCCCAATCGATGCCATCTCGTCGATCGTCCCTTCGGTCACCATCGAGCTGCACAACAGCGTGGTTGCCCGCCCGTGGTTCAAGGCGCTCTGCGCATGGACCGCGATCACCCTCGGAGCGACTGCCGTCCTGCTCCTCGCGGGAGACGAGCTTCTCGTGCGGGCGCGGCCGATCGCCGAGTGGTGGTGGCACCGCCCCGAGGGCCTGATCCTCGGCAGCGTGGCGCTGGTGACGGTGCTGAGCGCGGTGTTCGCCGACCAGGACAGGCAGGCGGACGCCGCCAAGCCCGTCTACGACATCCGCTGACCCGCGCCCCCCGGGCTCACTCCCACTCGATGGTGCCCGGCGGCTTGCTGGTGATGTCGACGGTGACCCGGTTGATCTCGCGCACCTCGTTGGTGATGCGGGTCGAGATCCGCTCGAGGACGTCGTAAGGCACCCGCGCCCAGTCTGCGGTCATGGCGTCCTCCGAGGTGACGGGACGCAGGACAACGGGGTGGCCATAGGTGCGGCCGTCACCCTGGACGCCGACGGAGCGTACGTCGGCGAGCAGTACGACGGGGAACTGCCAGATCTCGCGGTCGAGGCCGGCCGCGGTCAGCTCGGCCCGGGCGATCGCGTCGGCCTCGCGCAGGATGTCGAGCCGCTCGCGAGTGACCTCGCCGATGATCCGGATGCCGAGGCCGGGGCCCGGGAACGGGTGCCGCCAGACGATCTCGGGCGGCAGGCCGAGCTGCTCGCCGACCAGCCGCACCTCGTCCTTGAAGAGTGTGCGCAGCGGCTCGACCAGCTCGAACTCGAGGTCCTCGGGCAGGCCGCCGACGTTGTGGTGGGACTTGATGTTGGACGTGCCCGCTCCCCCGCCGGACTCGACGACGTCCGGGTAGAGCGTGCCCTGGACGAGGAACGCCACCGTGCTGCCCTCGGGCGAGCTCTTGATGATGTCGACCTCGGCAGCCTCGAAGGTGCGGATGAACTCACGACCGATGATCTTGCGCTTGGTCTCGGGGTCCGTGACGCCGCCGAGCGCCTCGAGGAACTGCTTCTCCGCGTCGACGACGACGAGCCGGGTGCCGGTCGCGGCGACGAAGTCGCGCTCGATCTGCTCGGTCTCGCCCTTCCGCATCAACCCGTGGTCGACGTAGACGCAGGTGAGCCGGTCGCCGATCGCCTTCTGCACGATGGCGGCGGCCACGGCCGAGTCGACGCCGCCGGAGAGACCGCAGATGGCGCGACCGTCGGGGCCGATCTGCTCGCGGATCCGCTCGATCTGCTCGTCGGCGATGTTGCCGATGGTCCAGGTCTGTCGGCAGCCGGCGATGTCCCAGAGGAAGTGCTCGAGGACCTTCTGCCCGTGCTCGGTGTGCAGCACCTCGGGGTGCCACTGCACGCCGGCGAACCCGCGCGCGACGTGCTCGAAGGCCGCCACCGGGGTGACCTGGGTCGAGGCGAGCACCTCGAAGCCGGCCGGCGCCGCGGTCACCGAGTCACCGTGCGACATCCACACGTTGTGCTCGGTCGGAATTCCACCGAGCAGGGTGCCGGCGTGGCCGACGTGGACGCGGGTGCGGCCGTACTCACGGGCGCCGGTCGCGTCGACAGTGCCACCGAGCCCCTGCGCCATCAGCTGGAAGCCATAGCACATGCCGAAGACCGCGCTGCCGGTCTCGAAGATCGCCGGGTCGAGGGTCGGCGCGCCCTCCGCGTAGACCGATGAGGGACCGCCGGACAGGATGATCGCCTTCGGCCCCTTGGCCACCATCTCGGCCACCGGCATGTCGTGCGGCACGATCTCGGAGTAGACCCGCGCCTCGCGCACCCGCCGGGCGATCAGCTGGGCGTACTGGGCCCCGAAGTCGACCACCAGGACCAGATCGTGCTCGGGCACCGTCATGGCCGGATCCTATCGACCGCCCCGGGTCGGTCGGGCAACGCATCGCACCCAGATCGCGCGCTTGGATGGCCATGTGTAGCCGGTGCCACCCGCCGAACCCGCCGAACCCGCCGAACCCGCCGAACCCGCCGAACCAGGGTCCGCTCACTATCCACATCCGCAGCCGCCCGGCGTGCGACGTACCTGAACTTTCGGTCCCAAGACCCACAAGTTCGGGGCCGCAAGTTCAGGTACGACGGGCTACCCGGCACCGACCCGAGCTCACGAGCGGTACTCCGGGTTCTCCCAGTCGAAACGGGTGCCGGCGTTCCACTCCGAGCGCTGGTTGCCGTAGCCGGGCACGCCACCGCTGTCCTTGAGCATCTTGGCGACGTGCATCAGGTTCCAGGTCATGAACGTGGTGTTGCGGTTGGTGAAGTCGTTCTCCGGGCCGCCGCTGCCGGGATCGAGGTACGACGGACCGGGGCCGGCCTCGCCGATCCAGCCGGCGTCGGCATTGGGCGGGATCGTGTAGCCGACGTGCTGCAGCGAGTAGAGGACGTTCTGCGCGCAGTGCTTGATCCCGTCCTCGTTGCCGGTGATCAGGCAGCCGGCGACGCGGCCGTAGAAGAGGTACTGGCCCTTGTCGTTGAGCATGCTGCTCAGCGAGTAGATGCGCTCGATGACCTGCTTGGTGATGGAGGAGTTGTCCCCCAGCCAGATCGGGCCGGCGATGACGAGGATGTCGGAGTCGAGGATCTGCGGGTAGATGTCCGGCCAGGCGTCGACCTCCCAGCCGTGCTCCCGCATGTCGGGGTAGACGCCGGTGGCGATCGGGTGGTCGACCGCGCGTACCTCCTCGACGGTCACGCCGTGCTTCATCATGATCGCCGAGCTGGAGTCGATCAGGCCCTGCGTGTGACTCGGCTCAGGGCTCTTCTTCAACGTGCAGTTGATGAAGATCGCCTTGAGGTCGGAGAAGTCCCAGTCGGTCATCGATGTGTCTTCCTTCGTGTTGGTGGGTGATGGGGATGTCAGGGATGGGCGAGGGCGGCGCCCTCGGCGAACCAGGCGGCAAGGTCGGACAGCTCGGCGAGCGTGCGGGCCGCGCCGAACGGGACGTTCCAGAAGGGACCGGCCGGCACCGACCACGGCCCGACGTACGCATAGGGCACGTCGAAGTGATCGTCACCGGGGGAGACGCCGTAGTTCACCTCGTCGACCGTGATCCCGAGGTCGAAGTGCTCGGGCCAAAGGACCGCGGGCACCCCGGGCCGGAAGGAGGCGAGTCCGGCCAGGCCGCGCTCGAAGGCGGCCGCGATCTCGTCGGCCGCGGACTCGCTCACTCCGAGCACGTCGTCGGGCCCGATCCCCGAGGTGTCGCGATAGACATCGTCGAGCGAGCACGGGGTCAGGCCCACGGCCGCGGCCGCGTCGGCAATCGTCCGGCCGTCGAGAGGCGCGGTGCGACCGTCGTGCACGAGAGCGCCACGAATGACTCTCACCGCCGGGGCGGCCACGGTGGCGAAGCCACCGGCGCAGGGCGCGAGCCGGATGGTGCCGCTCTGCGCGTGCTGGGGCCCGGCGAGGAGCAGCTCGGCGACGCCGTGCAGCGACCTTCGGGTGGCAATGAGATCGGTCATCGACTCTCCGTAACGATCCGGCTTCAACGGTGACGGTTACAGACACAGTCTCGTGAGCCGGAAGGGCGTTACACCGTGACGAAGATGAGTGAGCAGGGGACGGAGCCGACGGCCTGGCACCGTGTCGACGAGAGCGATCTCCCGGACGAAGGACGGGTCCGGAGCACGGTCGTCGACGGCCGGCCGGTGGCTCTGACCCGCTGCGGTGGCACGCTCGGCGCCCTGGAGAACCGCTGCCCCCACCAGGGCGGCCCGGTCGGCGAGGGCTCGATCGAGAACGGCTGGCTGCGGTGTCCGTGGCACGGCTATGACTACGACCCGCTCACCGGCCATCCGCCGGAGGGCTTCTCCGACTCCGTCTCTGCGTACGACGTCGACGCCCGCGAGGACGGCGTCTACGTCCGCCTTCCCGACCAGGCCGACCGACTCCGGACCGTGTCCGACGTCCTCGTCGAGACCCTGGTCGCGCACGGCGTCGACACCGTGTTCGGCATGGTCGGCCACTCCAACCTCGGGTTCGCCGACGCGCTCCGTCGCGCCGAGGAGCGCGGCGAGCTCCGGTTCTTCGGGATCCGGCACGAGGGCGCAGCTGCGTTCGCCGCCAGCGCCTACGGCAAGCTGACCGGACGTCCGGCGGCGTGCTTCGCGATCGCCGGACCGGGCTCGACCAACCTGCTGACGGGGTTGTACGACGCCCGCCTGGACCAGTCCCCCGTGCTCGCGATCTCGGGGCAGGTGCCGTCGAAGGTGCTGGGGCGGGGCGCGTTCCAGGATCTCGACCTGACCGCCGTGTTCTCCGACGTCGCGGTGTCGTCGACGATCGTCCAGAGCGGCAGTGACCACGCCGAGCTCGCGGCCCTCGCCGTCAAGCACGCCGTGGACCAGCGCGGCGTTGCCCACCTGGTGCTGCCGGACGAGGTGCAGGAGCTGCCCTCCGACGCGCCCGCCGCGTCGCCCGCCGGCCGGGCATCCGTCGGCCGGACGGGACCTGCGGCCGCGGACATCGAGGCGGCGGCACGTCTGCTCACCGCGGCGGAGCGACCGGTGTTCGTGGTCGGACACGGGGCCCGACCCGCTCGCGCCGAGCTGCTCGCGCTCGCCGAGCGGCTCGGGGCGCCGGTGCTGACGACCTTCAAGGCCAAGGGACTGGTGCCTGACACCCACCCGCTCGGGGCCGGCGTGCTCGGCCGGAGCGGAACCCCGGTCGCCAGCTGGCTGATGAACGAGTCGGACCTGCTGGTAGTGGTGGGTGCCTCGTTCTCGAACCACACCGGGATCGCGTCGTACAAGCCGATCGTGCAGATCGACGACCGCCCGCAGGCGATCGGACGCTTCCACCCGGTGACGGTGCCGATCCTGGCCGACGCGGGCCCGGCGCTCTCGGCGCTGAGCGAGGCCGTCTTCGCCCCGGCCGCGGTCGACCAACGCGGCGATGTCGCTGCGCGCTGGGAGCTGTGGCGAGCGGAGAAGGCGCGTCGGGCCGTCGATGACCGGGGTCGCGGCGTGGCTGCCGCCGCGGTGTTCGAGGCGCTGTCGACGCACCTGCCGGAAGACGCCGTCGTCGCCGTCGACGTCGGCAACCACGCCTACTCGCTCGGGCGCTATCTCGAGTCGAAGGGACAGCCGGTCCTCATGTCGGGCTACCTGGGCTCGATCGGGTTCGGCTATCCCGCGGCGATGGGCGCATGGGCGGCGGCGCCCGACCGGCCGATCGTGGCGGTCACGGGCGACGGCGGCTTCGGTCAGTACGCGATGGAGCTGACCACCGCCGTGAAGTACGGCATGTCGATCAGGCACGTGCTGCTCGACAACGGCGCGCTCGGCAAGATCGAGAAGGAGCAGGTGGCCGCGGACTACCCGGTGTGGCACACGTCCCTGCACAACCCCGACTGGGCGGCGTACGCCGAGCTGTGCGGCGCCACGGGCATCCGGGTCGAGCGCCGGGATCAGCTCGACGACGCGATGCGAACGCTCTTCAGCTCCGACGGACCTGCAATTCTATGTGTGCGTCAAGATGCTGCGCTGCTATGAAGTCCGGGTGGACGACGTCGAGCTCGCCGATGCCCTCCGTGCGCGGGACGAGAACTCCTTCCGCACCGTCGTCGACGCCTGGACCCCGCTCATGACCCGCGTGGCGCGCAGCCACGTCTCGACCGACGCCACCGCGGACGAGGTGGTCCAGGACACCTGGGTCGCGGTCCTCAAGGGGATCGACGCATTCGAGGGCCGCTCGTCGCTCCGGACGTGGACTTTCCGGATCCTCACCAACATCGCCCGCACCCGCGGGGTGCGCGAGAACCGGTCGGTCCCACTGAGCTCGCTCGGACCCGCGGCGGACCAGAGCCAGTTCCGCGGGCCGCAGGACGAGTACCCGGACCACTGGAAGGTGTTCCCGCTCCGGTGGCCGTCCCCGGAGGATGCGGCGGTCCAGGCGGAGCGCGACGACCTGGTGGCTGCCGCGATCGCGGGGCTGCCGGAGCGGCAGCAGCTGGTGATCACGATGCGCGACGTCCACGGTTTCGACGCCGACGAGGTGTGCGCGGTGATGGACCTGACCCCTGTCAATCAGCGGGTCCTGCTCCACCGGGCGCGGACCGCGGTTCGCGCGGCCGTCGCTGCCCACTACGAGGAGGTGACCCGATGACGCCCGAGGAGCCCATGGAGGACACGCTGTCCTGCGCCGAGTTCGTCGAGCTCGTCACCGACTACCTCGACGGCGCGCTGGACCGGTGGACCGAGGGTCGCTTCGCCCTCCACGCCACCAACTGCGACGGGTGCGCGACCTATCTCGGCCAGCTCCGAGAGACGATCCGTGTCGCGGGCCGCCTGCGGCCCGAGGACATCGATCCCGTCGTCCGCGACCGGCTGCTGGCCGAGTTCGCCAGCTGGAAGCTCGGATCGTAGACATCCGATGCCCGAGATCGATCTGATCAACCTGCTCGGCGTGCTCGCGATCGCGGTCGCCGCGCCGCTCGCGCTGGGTTTCGTGCCCCGGCTCAAGGTGCCCGCGGTGGTCCTCGAGATCCTGCTCGGGGTCGTGCTCGGTCCGTCACTGTTGGGCTGGCTCGACCCGGATCTCGCGGTCCGCACGGTTGCCCTGCTCGGCCTCGCGATGCTGCTCTTCCTCGCCGGTCTCGAAGTCGAGATCAAGAACCTGCGGGGCGGCCTGTTGCCCATCGCGGCCGCCGGCTACGGCATCTCGCTGCTGCTCGGCGTCGGGGTCGGCGTCGGACTCGAAGGAGCGGGCTGGCTGGAGGACCCGCTCCTGGTGGCGGTGGCCCTCTCCGCGACCTCCCTCGGCCTGGTCGTGGCGGTGCTGAAGGACGGCGGCCTCCTCGAGACCCATCTCGCCAAGACCGTGGTCGCGGCGGCGTCGTTGGCCGACTTCGCGGCCGTGCTGCTGCTCTCCGTCCTGTTCTCGGCCGACGGCGGCAGCGGTGGTGGCCGGATCGGACTGTTCCTGCTGTTCGCCGGTGCTGTGGTGGCGGTCGCGTTCGCCGTGTCGGCCGCCAGCCACCGGATGCGGGTCTCCGACGTGATCATCCGGCTCCAGGACACCACTGCGGAGATCCGCGTCCGCGCCGCCATGCTGCTGATGGTCGCGCTGGCGGTCCTCGCCGAGAAGATCGGCCTCGAGAGCATCCTCGGCGCATTCCTCGCCGGCGCAGCCGTCGCGGCCATCGACAGGGACTCCTCGACTCACCCGCAGTTCCGGACCAAGCTCGACGCCGTCGGCTACGGGTTTCTGGTGCCGGTGTTCTTCATCAGCAGCGGTCTGCAGCTGGACGTCTCGAGCCTGATCGACCACCCCGCCGACCTGCTGCGGCTCCCGGTCTACGTCGCCGCTCTGCTGGTCGTGCGCGGCGTGCCGGCCGTCCTGTTCCTCCGCCGCCTGGGCCGCTCGGGGACCATGTCCGCTGCGCTGCTGCAGGCCACCAGCCTGCCGTTCATCGTCGCCGCCACCCAGATCGGCGTGATCACCGGCCGGATCCCGTCGGAAACCGCCACCGCACTGATCTGCGCAGGGCTCGTGTCAGTGCTGGTTTTCCCCGCACTCGCCCTCGTGTCGGCCAACCGTGCATCCAAAAATGCACCAGGGCCCGACCGGGGAGGGAGGGTGGTCGGGCCCTGATCGTCCGAGCAACTGCTGGACAGTGCCTGGACCGAGCCCGGACTTTCGGGAGGGAGCGTGAATCTCCGGGCTCGATTCGATCAACGACGGCTTCCGGGGCGGGTTACGCCCGTGAGCAATTAGGCCTGAACGATTTTCTGGCCGGTTTCACGCTCAGGAGACCCCGACGATGGGCAGCCGGAGCGCTCCGGGGGCACCGTCGGGCACCACGGGCTGCTTCGGAGCCACCGGCTGGATCCGTGCGTACGACGCGCCCGGGGCCGGTCGGGTGTCCACATCGCCCTTGTTCGGCCAGAACGCCATGGCCCGCTCAGCCTGGGCGGTGATCGTCAGGGAGGGGTTCACGCCGAGGTTGGCCGAGATGGTGGAGCCGTCGGCGATGTGCAGGCCGTCGTAGCCGTAGATCCGGTGGAAGGGGTCGACGACACCGCTCTCCGGAGCGTCGCCGATGGTGCAGCCACCGATGAAGTGAGCGGTCAGCGGCATGTTGAACGGCTCGCCGATCGTGCCGCCGGCCTTGCCGTCCATGGTCTCGGCCATCCGCCGAACCGCCTCGTTGGCGACCGGGATCCACGTCGGGTTCGGCTCGCCGTGACCCTGGCTCGACGTCAGGAACCAGCCGAACGGCGTCTTGAGCGGCTTGGTGACGATCGAGTTGTCGACCGTCTGCATCACCAGCGCGATCACGACCCGCTCGGACCAGTGCTTGACGTCGTAGAGGTCGAGGACGTTGCGCTTCTCCTTCCACAGCTCCTTCAACCAGGTCTTCCAGCGCGGGTCGGGGCCGTCGCCGTCGGTCAGCACGGTCTGCATGAGCGACATCGCGTTGGAGCCCTTGCCGTAGCGCACCGGCTCGATGTGGGTGACCTCGTCGGGGTGCCAGGACGACGTGATCGCGATCCCGGTGCTGTAGTCGGTGTCCGATCCCTTGGGGGCGATCGCGCCCAGCAGCGACTCGGAGTTCGTCCGGGTGAGGAGCCCGAGCCGGTCGGAGATCTGCGGCAGGTCGCCGGTGGTCTTGAGCTTGTGGAGCAGCTTCTGGGTGCCGAGCGCGGCCGCCGCGAAGATGACGTGCTCGGCGGTGAACGTCTTGACTGCAGTCCTGCGCGACAGCTTGGCCTTCGTCCACCGCGCGTCGACCCGGTAGCCGCCGTCCAGCGGCCGCACCCGGGTGACGGTCGTCAGCGGGTGCACCACGGCGCCGTTCTGCTCGGCGAGGTAGAGGTAGTTCTTGACCAGCGTGTTCTTGGCGTTGTGGCGGCACCCGGTCATGCACTCGCCACAGTTGAGGCAGGTGTTGCGCTCGGGACCGGCGCCACCGAAGTAGGGGTCGTCCTTCGCTCCACCCGGCGACTCGTTGGGCCCTCCGAAGAAGACACCCACCGGCGTCGGGTGGAACGTGTCGCCCACGCCCATCTCCTCGGCAACGCTCTTCATGACCTCGTCGGACGGGGTCATGGTGGGGTACTCGACGACGCCGAGCATCCGCTTCGCCTGGTCGTAGTAGGGCGCCAGCTCGGACTTCCAGTCCGTGATGTGCGACCACGACGGATCCTTGTAGAACGGGTCGAGCGGCTCGTAGAGCGTGTTGGCGTAGACCAGCGAGCCACCGCCGACGCCGGCGCCGGCCAGGATCAGGCAGTCACGCACCGCATCGATCCGCTGGATCCCGTAGCAACCGGCGCCGGGAGCGAACAGGTACTTCTTGAGGTCCCACGAGTTCTCCGCGAAGTCCTCGTCGCGGAACCGCGCTCCTGCTTCGAGCACGGCGACCCGGTAGCCCTTCTCCGTCAGCCGCAGCGCCGAGACGGACCCGCCGAAGCCCGAGCCGATGATCAGGACGTCGTAGTCGAACCCGTTGCCCACGTCGGTGCCCATGTCAGGCTCGACCCAGCTTGTTGAGCACCTTCAGGCCGAGCACCTGGACCTTCGCGTACTGCTCCGAGGTGAGCCCGAACTGGGGCGACAGCTTGACGAACCGCTGGGTGCCGACCGACTGGGTCTCGGTGTAGCGATGGATGCCCTCCGCGCCCTGACGGCGGCCCATCCCGGACTCGCGCATGCCTCCCATCGGGGCGGCCAGGCTGCCGAAGGTGGCACCGAAACCCTCGTTGATGTTGACGGTGCCGCACTTGATCTGGCGGGCGATCGACCGCGCACGGACGCCGTCCTGGCTGAAGATCGCGCAGTTGAGGCCGTACTCGCCGTCGTTGGCACGAGCGATCGCGTCGGACTCGTCGTGGAAGCGGTAGAGCGCCACGACCGGGCCGAACGTCTCGTGACCGAAGCAGGTCATGTCGGGCGTGACGCCCTCGAGGATGGTCGGCTCGTAGAAGTACGGCGCCAGCTCCGGCCGCGCCACGCCGCCGGTGAGCACGCGCGCGCCCTTGTCGACCGCGTCATCGACCTGGGTGGTCACGGTCTCGAGCTGCTCGGCGGAGATGAGCGGCCCCATGTCGACCTCCCAGTCGAGCGTCGCGCCGAGCGTCATCGCCTTGGTGCGGGCGACGAAGCGCTCCACGAACCGGTCGTAGACCTGGTCGGCGACGAAGAGGCGCTCGGTGGAGACGCAGAGCTGGCCGGCGTTGGAGAAGCTCGCCCGGACGGCGCCCTCGGCGGCCCGCTCGACGTCGGCGTCGCGGAGCACGAGGAGCGGGTTCTTGCCGCCCAGCTCCAGCGAGCAGCCGATCAGGCGCTCGGCGCACTGAGCTGCGATCAGCTTGCCGGTCGCCGTCGACCCGGTGAAGCAGATGTAGTCGGAACGCTCGATCATCGAGGAACCGAGCTCGCGGCCCGGGCCGGCGACGACCTGCCAGAGGTCGCGCGGGAAGCCGGCCTCGTCCATCAGCTTGACGCCCATCAGGGCGGTGAGCATGGTCTGTGCGTCGGGCTTGGCGACGACCGCGTTGCCGGCCATGAGCGCGGGGAGTCCGTCAGACAGCGCCATCGTGAGCGGGTAGTTCCACGGCGAGATGATGCCGACGACGCCCTTGGGGACGTGGTTGATGTCGATCCGCGTGGCCAGTGGGATGACACCTCCGCGCCGCTCGGTCGCCATGTGCTTGCCGGCCATCCGGGCGTAGTAGCGAGCGGTCAGCGCGGTGTGCGCGACCTCGTCGTAGGCATGCTTGCGGGCCTTGCCGTTCTCGAGCGTGATGATGTCGAGCAGCTCGGGCACCCGCTCGAGCAGCAGGTCGTGGAGCCGCAGCATCACGGCCGCGCGCTCGTCCATCGAAGTCCGCGCCCACGCCGCCTGCGCGACCCGGGCCCGGCGGTAGGCCTCGGCGACGTCGTCGGTGCTGGACTGCGGGATGTTGGCCAGCGGCGCACCGGTCAGCGGCGACGTCAACGGCACCGTGGTGCTCGTCGTGGCCATGACCCGCTCGGTGAGGCCGGCGACGTACTCCGGCTCGAGGACGTACGACGCCCGCGGGTCGTGCTCGGGGTCGTGCGGTCCCTCGACGAGAGGACCGCCGCCCCGGCCCTCAGGAAGGCCTTCGGGGTGGCCGGGATTCGAAGCGCTCATGAACCGAGAGTAGTGAGTGACGTCACCCCCGGCTACCGGTCGGTAGCCAAGAGTGACGCTTTACACATCAACCGCAGGTGTCAATGCAGATTCTCTGGATCAGCTCTTGGCGTACTGCGAGGCGCCGAAGAAGTCCACGATCACGGCGGGCTCGTCCCCGATCACCCAGGCGTCGTGCCCCTCGGGGAACGAGGTGACCTCGCCGGCGTGGATGACGAGCTCGGTGCCGTCGGCCATTCGCGCGCCGAGGGTGCCGCTCACGTGGTACTGGAAGTGCGGGGCCTCACAGAGCTCGGTGCCGGCGATCGGCTTGACATGCTCGGACCAGCGCCAGCCCGGCTGCAGGACCAGCCGGCCGATCTCGGCGCCGCCGATCGTCACCAGCTCGACCACGCCGCGCTCGAAGGAGCGGGTCTCGTCGGGCTTGTCGAAGCTCTTCTGCTCGGTGGTCTGCTGCAGGACGGTCATCTCGCGTCTCCTCTGGAGGAAAGGTCCCGGCGCCGGTCGCCGGGGTACTACGGAACGCTCCCGCGACGGCCTTGCAGCCTGTTTGCAGCCGAGCTTGCAGCCGACACGCGTAGCATCCGGGACGTGCGTGCACTGTCCGTGCGTGTGCTCGGGGAACTCACCGTCGACGGATCCGACCTGACCCGGCTGGACAGGAAAGCACGCCGCCTCCTCCAGCTGCTGGCCCTCGCCCGCGGTCGGGCAGTGCCGACGGACGCGCTCGCCGACGCGCTCTGGAGAGCCGACCCGCCCGCCCGGCCGAGCGACCAGCTCGCGGTGCTCGCCAGCCGACTCCGCCGTGAACTCGGGCGGGAACGCATAGTCCGCTCGGACGGGGGCTACCGCCTCGATGCCGACTGGCTCGACGTCTCCGAGCTCGACGCCGTCGTGGTCGAGGCCGAACGGCG
This sequence comes from uncultured Actinomycetota bacterium, assembly GCA_963846535.1. Taxonomy (GTDB): domain Bacteria; phylum Actinomycetota; class Actinomycetes; order Propionibacteriales; family Nocardioidaceae; genus Nocardioides. The sequence goes on along the minus strand of CAWJWK010000007.1, from coordinate 305,275 downwards.
GCACGACGCCGGCGAGGTCGCCGGTGCGGTCGCGGCCGCCCGGATCGCGCTGGCACTGGTCCGCGGACCGTTGCCGGAGCCCGAGAGCGACGCGCCGTGGGTGCTCGCCGAGCACGCGGGCGTCGTACGGCTCGTGCAGCGGGCCCGTCGGGTCGCCGCCGCGGCGCTGCTCGACGCGGGCCACTGGCCGGACGCGCTCGACATCGCGGCTGCAGACGCCCTGGCCGACCCGCTCGACGAGCAGGCGGTGCGGACGGTGATGCGTGCCCAGGCGGCAGGCGGGCGTCCCGCGTTGGCGCTGGCGGCCTATGCCGCGCTCCGCGAGACCCTGGCAGACCAGCTCGGCACCGACCCGTCCCCGGAGACCGAGGACCTGAACACCGCGATCCTGCGCGGCCAGCTCCCTGCCCCCGCGTCGGGGCCGATCCCGTCGACCCTGGTCGGCCGGACCAGTCAGGCAGGACACCTCGACGCCCTCGCCCACCGGGCCTTCGCCGAGCGCAGCGGTCGGGTGGCCAAGGTGATGGGCGATGCCGGGATCGGGAAGACCACCTTGCTGGAGTCCTGGTCGCGCTCCCGCCGAGCCGCGGGCGACCTGGTGCTCGCGGGGACCTGCCGGCCGCTGGACCGGACGGCACCGCTCGACGTCGTGCTGAGCGCCCTCGCTGACCACCTGCACGAGCTGCCCGACGCGGCCGACATAGACGCTCTGCTCGGCCCCGAGGCGGGGACGCTGGCGCCGTTGCTCGGCCTGACGACGCCCGGCGGCGACAGCCGCGGTGTCGACCCGGCCCTCGGGCCGGCCACGCTCTTCGCGGCAGTAACCGCGGTGCTCGGCCGGATCGCCGACGCGAGCGGGGTGATCCTGGTCATCGACGACGCCCATCTCGCCGGCCAGACGTTCGCCGACTGGCTCGGCTACGTGCAGCGGCGGCCGCTGCCGGTGCTCGTCGTGGTCGGTGCCCGCTCGGCCGAGGGGCCGGACCTGCCCGCCAGCGACGAGATCGGGCTAGGCCCGCTGGATCGCGAGCAGGTGGCCGAGCTGGTGGGCCCCGATCGGGCCGACGACCTCTACAGCCGCTCCGGCGGTCACCCGCTCTTCCTCGCGGAGCTGGCGGCGGTTCCGGCCGGTCAGCTGCCGGCGTCCCTGGTGGCCGCGGTGTCGACCCGCTGCGACCAGCTCGGCAGCGCCGGCGAGCTGGTGCGCGCGGCCTCGGTCATCGGCGTTCTGGACGTCGAGCTGCTCGCCGCCGTCCTGAACCGCCGGGCGCTGGAGGTGCTCGTCGATGTCGAGCTCGCCCAGGAGTGCGGGCTGCTGACCGAGGAGGCCGGGCGGCACCGGTTCCGCCACGAGCTGGTCCGCGAGGCCCTGGTGACCGGTACGGCGACCGGCCGGCGAGCGCTGCTTCACCGCGAGGCCGGCCGGGTGCTGGCCGGCCGTCAGGACGCCGACCCGGCGGTGGTCGCCCACCATGCGCGACTCGGCGGCGACCTGGCGCTGGCGGCGACCTGGCTGCGGACCGCGGCTTCCCGCGCGTCCGAGCGGTTCGACCACGCGACGGCCGAGGGTCTCCTCGACGAGTCGCTGGCGCTGGCCGCGGACGACGACACCCGGGTGGCCCGGGCGCAGGTACGGATCCTCCGCGGTCGCTACCGCGACGCCGAGGACGACGTGGCGGCCGCGACGGAAGCCGGCGCCCGCCGCCTGGAGGTGGGCGCATGGGCGGCCTACTTCGACAGGCGGTTCGACGACGCGCTGCAGTACGCCGACGACGGCATCCTCGCGGCCGACGATCCGATCACGCACACCCGGTGCCTGGTGGCCGCGGGCCGGATCCTGCACGCACGCGGCGACCTCGACTCGGCCCGCGACCGGCTCGACGAGGCGATGACGTCGGCCACCGGCGACGAGCGGCTGGAGGTGGCGGCGTGGCTCGGCGTCGTCCACGCACACCGGAGCCGGGCAGACCAGGCGATCGAGCTGCTGGGGCCGCTCACCCGGATCGGCATGAGCGCCGCCCACACCACGCCGTACCTGCACGCCCTGCTCTTCACCGGCCACGCCCTGGCGGTCGGCGGTCGCGCGGCCGAGGCGCTTGCCTGCTTCGACCGCTACAGCGCCGAGGTCGACCGGCGGGACGTCCCACGCTTCGGCGGCCGGGGCGTGAACTTCTCCGGCTGGGTGCTCCGCAACCTCGGCGCCACCGGCCAGGGTCTCGAGCGACACCAGGCGGCGCTCGACGACACCGCGGCCGCCGGCCGGGCCGAGCTGCTGGTCGCGGCGCTGGAGGACCTGGCAGAGGACCGGATCCGCGCCGGGGACCCGGACCAGGCCACGACCCTGCTCGACCGGGTCCGGGCCGCGCTGCACGGCGACCTGGTCTTCGGCTGGCGGCTCGCGATGAAGCTCCAGCTCCTCGACGCGCAGGTCCGGCTGCTGGCCGACGAACCCGAGGCCGGACTACTGATCGCGGAGCAGCTGCGGGAGGACGCCGTACGCGCCGGGGTGCCGAGGTACGACGCCAGCGCGCGGCTGGTCGCCCACCGCGCCCGGGCCGCGCTCGGTGAGCCGGTCGACCTGGACCGGGCGTGGCAGGACCTCGCCGCGCTGGAGCATGCCGTGCGGGTCGAGGCGTGGTGGTGGGCCGGTGAGACCGGTGCCGCGCTCGGCCAGCCGCGATGGCTCGATCGGTCGGAGCAGCTGGCGGCCGAGCTCGCCCTCGCCGGCGGCGACCACGCCGGCGCCCTGCGCGCCGAGGCGGACCGCCGGTTGGCGGGCTGGCGAGCACTCAGCGGGCGCTGAGCACCGCCATCGACACGACCAGCGGCGGCATCCCGGCCACCGCGGCCTCGGCATCGCGGTGCAGGCGGGTCAGCTCGGCCGGCGCGAGCGCGTCGACGTACGGCGCCGTGTGCGCCATGCCGAACCGCCAGTCGACCAGGTCGGCAGCGGACCCCAGGCCGGAGTCCACCTCGACTATGCGAGCGATCGCCGAGCCGAATCCCGCGGCCCGCGCACCGGCCTCCAAACCCTCCGGGCCGAGGGCGAAGGCGCCGTTGACCTTGAAGTCGGCGTACCAGTCCGGCGGCACGAAACCGTTCGCCACCAGGACCCCCTCGACGGCTTCCTTGGCCGGGTGGTCCCACTCCGGCGCGAAGACCGTCGCTAGCAGCGCGCCCGCGACCCGATGGAGCTCGACCATCGCCGCTGTCGGATCCTCGAAGTGGTTGAGCGAGAACCCGGCGGCGGCGAGGTCGAACGTGCCGTCCGCGAACGGCAGCCGGGTCAGGTCCCCGACCGCGGAGAGCGCGGGCGACCGCGGCAGCATGCCGCGCGCCAGGTCGACGGCGACCACCATGCGGGCGCCGCGTCGGCGGAGCGCCTCCCCGGCGACGCCGGTGCCCGCGCCGGCGTCGAGCACCCGCGCGCGCGCGACGTCGACGGGGGCGTGGTCGGCCATCGCGTCGGACAGCCGGGCGTACATCCGCTCCGGTCCCGCGCGCCACAGGGCGGAGGCGGCGTCGTACGCCGCGCCGATCTCGTCCATCCACATCATGGTGCCACTAGGAGATCTGCCCCGTCCGTGACCTTCGCTTCCCACCAGGCCAGCTCCTCGTCGTACCCGCCGAGCGCCTTCTCCCAGCCGAACTGCACCATCGCGCCGATCAGGCACAGCCCGAGCTGGCGGTCCCACCACGGCTCGGTGTCGATCCCGTGTCTCTCGAGCGCGGCGCGGTAGGACGCGGTGGCCTGCTCCTTGGTCGCGGGGAGCCGCCGGCAGTTGATCGCGAGGTACCACGCGAGATCGCTGAGCGGCGCCCCCTCCCCTGGCAGCTCCCAGTCGAGCAGCACGGTGCGGCCCTGGTCGTCGATGCCGAGGTTGTCGAGCTTCCAGTTGCCGTGCACGAGCGTCGACGGCGTCGCGCCGAGCGCGGCGACGAGCGGCGCCGGATCATGGACCAGAGGTACGACGACGCGCGCCATCGCCGGAGCGACCCCTTCCAGCAGCGGCCATCCCTGGGCGACCAGCCGAGGCACCAGGTGATCGGAGCCGAGTGCCGCCTCGGCCGCGGCCATCCGTGGCGACAGCTCGAGGTAGCGGTCGGTCGGCGACACGAGATCGATCCGCGAGTCCCAGAACGCCGCATGCAGCGTCGCCATGTGGTCGAGGAACAGGTCCTGCTGCGCGAGGGTGATCGGGTCGTCGGTCGCCGGGATCAAGTGGTGGCCGACGTCGCGCATCAGGATCGCTGACAGCGTGGGCCGGCCGGCGTCGTGTGCGACCGCCACGATCGGCTGGGCGAAGCAGCCGGGGAGGTCGTCGAGGATGCCGCGCCGCCACAGCTCGACCGAGGCGCTGCCGGTGATGCCGGCCGCCCGCAGTGTCCAGTCCGCCTCGCTGTCGAGGAGCTTGAGCACGAGCCGCTCGCCATCGACGGTCACCCGCTCGAGGGTGGCGCCGGACTTGCCCGGCCCATCGAGCGGCTGCCGCTCGGTCGCGCCGGCGACCAGGGCGTCGACGGAGTCGAGCACGGGACGGCGATCAGGCACGGACAGCTTCCTCCATCTCGGCGAGCAGCGAAGCCGGCCAACGGCCGCCGCAGATGACGACGTCCGCGACGATCTGGTCGTCGACGATGTCGAGCAGGTGCAGGTGGTGCGCTGCGTGCGGGACATCGTCCTCGGTCCACGTCAGCAGGTAGTCGACCACCTCGCCACCCGTGATCGGGTGCCGGCGGAGCTGCTCAAGCCGCCCCGGATCGGCGAACCACCCGCGATAGGTCTCTCGGATCTCGTCGGGTCCGACCCGCCGGAACCGCCAGTTCGGCACCGTCGCATCCAGGGTTGCCGCCGGCGACCAGACGTCGCAACGGTCGATGTCGGCAGCGCAGATCGCGTCCAGGAAGCGGTCGACGACGGTGGGCTCGGGCATGGCGTCTCCTCGGGCTGGTTCATGGTGGCAGTCACGAGGATGCTGCGACAGGCTTGCAGCCCGGTTGCAGTTGACGCGGCCCGCTCAGCAGACTCGTCCGAGGAACTCCAGCATGATCGCGATCTTCTCCGCAGTGATGTCGTGCGCGGTCGCCGGCAGGATCGCGAGCTCGCCGTGCGGGAGGCTCCGGTAGGTCCGCACCGCATCCTCGGGCGGCGAGTGATCGTCCCGGTCACCGCCGAGCACCAGGGCCGGCACCTGGATCGTCGCAACGTCGGCGAAGCCGTAGCCGGGCCATTGCCTCGCCACCTCGAAGAAGTGGCGGAGATAGGTCTGCCAGCTACCGGGGCCACCGCCGGCGTCGTGGTCGGCCTGCATCAGCTCCAGCACACCTCGCATCCCGGGGTCGGCACCGAAGACGGCGGCGAACGCGGCAGGATCGACCTCGGTCGCGTCCTCGGAGCCACCGAAGATCTGGCGCGCCATCGGGAAGGACCGGGAGTCGGGGTCGAACACGTCGCAGCCGGCATCGTTGACCAGGGCGCCGACGGATCCCGGGTGCCGGATTGCCAGGATCGTCGCCGTCATCCCGCCGAGGCTGAACCCGGCGACCGCCGGCCGCTCGAGCCCGAGCGCACCGATCAGCGCGGCAACGTCGTCGGCCAGCAGGCTCAATGACACCTGGCTGCCGTCGTGGTTGGTGCGCCCGGCCGCACGCTGGTCCGGTGCGATCACGTGGAACCGGCTGGCGAGCGCTTCGCAGTGCGAACCATAGGACACCGGGGTGGAGTCCCAGATCGGATTGGTGCTCACCAGTCCGCCGTGCAGGAGGACGAGGTCGGGCAGGCGCTGAGAGCCGACCTCGACGTAGTGGATGTCGATCCCGTTGGCGCGGACGGACGCGGTGGTTCGTTCAGGAGTGGAGGTCGTCATGCCGTCGACAGTAGGAACTCACGACGTCGGCCGAATCGGGTGAACGCCCTACCTTTCGAAGTCGGAGGTCAACCCGTGCTGCATGGCGAAGAGACCGACGGTGGCGCGATTGGTGGCGCCCGTCTTGGTGTAGATGTGCTCGACGTGCGCCCCGACCGTCTTCGGCGAGAGCTGGAGTCGGGTGGCGATCTGTCGGTTGGTCAGGCCGAGCGTCAGCAGGCGCAGCACCTCGACCTCGCGGTTCGTGAGTCCCTTCGGCCATACCCCGCGTCGCCGTACTCGATGACCTGCGACCGTCAACACGGCCTCGACTACCGGCCCGTCCAGGCGCCCTGCCTTCACGTCATCGCGCATCAGTCCTGCCGACTTCTCCGCGGAGTGGGCGGGGCGGTGCGGCCGCTCCGCCGTGAGCGTCGCGTACCGGTCGGCCGCGGCCAGCACCCGGCCGGAGGTGGAAATCGCGTTGCCGGCCAGACCCCGCGGATATCCGGACCCGTCCAGCCGCTCGTGATGGAGCACCGCGACCGCGGCTACCTCTGCCAGTGCCGGGCTGGCCGCCAGCATCCGCTCGGTCAGGTAGGGATGCAGCCGGACCCGCTCCATCTCCGTCAGTGTCAGCGCACCCGGCTTGTCCCACACCGCGTTGGAGACGCCCAGCCGCCCGAGGTCGTGCACAAGGCCCGCCCGCCGGATGTTCCTGATGTCCCTTTCGGCGAGGCCCATCAGCTCGGCGGCCCGGCCAGCGAGGTCGGCGACCTCACTGGAGTGCCCGATGAAGTACGGCGACTTGAGGTCCGCGAAATCGCCCATGGCGGCCAGGACCTGGTCGAGCCCGTCGTCGTCGAGCAGTCGCGCCAGGCCAGGCTCGGCATCGAGGATCTCCGCCCAGTGACTCTCACCGTCCAAACCGGCCAGAAGCGCTGGCGCGTGCCGGCAGAAGAGCTCGACCAGCTCCGGGTCGAACTGGGTACCGCTGCGCTCCCGGGCACAGGCCACCGCCGCGTCGAATCCAGCCAGCCGCTCGAAGGCGGCCACCACGTCCGCGAGGTAGACGACCCGCGACGTCAACCGGATCTCGTCTCCCGACATGCCTCCAGCCCCACGTCCGTCCCACCACTCGTAGGACTCGACCAAGCTGCGTCGCACTCCGTCGCCGAGGTCCAGCCGGGCGGCGAACAAGTCGGCCGCTTGCCAATGCGAGGCCAGCAGTCCTGAGAACCAGCGCATTCCCTCGCGCGGAAAGGCGAACCCGGTCCGGATCCTGTCCACCGGCCCTGCGCCGGCCCCGACGTGACTGACGAGGAAGCGCGCGAGCTCGGGCAAGGTCGACCCGATGAACATCACGTCCCGCTTCATCGCGATGTCGTCGCCGAACCACTTCGACTGTTCGTAGGCGTCCGTGTGGCAGCCGACCCACGCGAGCAAGCCGGCGTAGTAGACGACCTCCCGCTCGGAGTCGTCGAGCTCGAGGAGATCTGCCAGCCGAAGCGCGATGATCGTCTGACGGATGACGTGCTCCATCGGCTGGCCAAGCCCGAGGTCAGTGCCCAGCGAGATGGTTGCCACGAGCTCGGCGAGCCGGACCCGGGCGGGGTCCGCCGCCACGTGCCGAGTCTAGGACGAATGAGCTTTGGCCTTGAGCAACCATCGGCAGCCCCTCGTCCAATCGTCTCGGGAGACGACTCTGCTCCATCTCGAGGTCCGCAGTTCCATCGTCCTGATCGTCGCGGCACTGCGCGCACGTCGAGTGGCAATCGCGCGAGGGAGGCGGCTCGGGTGCGGCGGTGGAAGCGGATGTCGCGTTGGGGAGCTTGTCGGCGGTGCGTCGGTCGTGGGCGCGGTGGTGGCCACGATCCGCTGCCTCAGCTCCGCCGTCATCGCTTCGAGGCGGGCGATCTCGCTGATCGCGGTCTTCTTCTCACCCGGGGTCATGTACACCGGCTGCACGTCCCGCACGCACCTCAACCAGCGGTCACGGGCGGCCGCGCCAGCGGCGGCGCGGGCGGAGCCCGTGCCGTTGAGCGCGCCGGTAGCCGACCGACCGGGACCCGCAGTCAAGGACGGCCGAAGGCCGCCGAGCAGCGGCCGAGCGCAGCGAGGTCCTTGCCGGCGGGGGTCGGTCGGCTACGCGCGCGGCCGCCCCACATCACGCCGGAGGCGCACTCAGGTAGACCGACTTGAGCTCGGTGTACTGGGCCAACCCCTCCGGCCCGAACTCCCGGCCGACCCCGGACGCCTTGTAGCCGCCGAACGGCGCGGCGAAGTCCATCGTGTAGGTGTTCACGCCGATCGTGCCGGTGCGCACCTGGCGGGCCACTTCAGCACCCGCCTCGGCGTCGGCGGTCCAGACGGTGCCGGCCAGCCCGTACTCCGAGTCGTTGGCGATCCTGACGGCGTCGGCGACGTCGTCGTACGGGATAACCGACAGGACCGGCCCGAAGATCTCCTCCTGGGCGATCCGCATCCGGTTGTCGACGCCGGCGAAGACGGTGGGTCGCACGTACCAGCCGCGGTCGAGCCCCTCCGGCATGCCGAGGCCGCCGGTCAGCAGCTGTGCGCCCTCCTCCTGGCCCAGGGCGATGTACTTCTCGACGCGCTCCTGCTGCCGCTGCGCGACCATCGGGCCGATCTCGGTCACCGGGTCCATCGGGTCTCCGACCTTCATCCCCGAAACGGCCTCGGCCAGAGAGGCGGCGAACGCGTCGTGGCGGTCGCGGCTGACCAACACCCGGGTCTGCGCGACACAGGCCTGGCCGGAGTTCATGATGCCGATGAACTTCAGACCCTCCAGCGTGGACGTCAGGTCGGCGTCGTCGAGCACGATCGCCGCGGACTTGCCGCCGAGCTCCAGCGAGCACCGCTTGAGCTGCTCACCACAGATCGCACCGATCCGGCGACCCGCCGCGGTCGACCCGGTGAAGGCCACCTTGTCGACGCCGGGGTGCGACACCAGGTGCTCCCCCACCTCCCGGCCGGCGGCGACGATGCTGACGACGCCCTCGGGCACGCCGGCCTCCTGGAGCAGCTCGGCGAGCAGGTAGCCGTCGAGCGGGCTCTCCGGCGCCGGCTTCACCACGACCGTGCAGCCCGCGAGCAGCGCTGGTACCAGCTTCGACATCACCGTGAACTGCGGGACGTTCCACGGCGGGATCGCGGCCACCACGCCGATCGGCTCGTGCCGCACCATCACGTCCGCGCCGAGCACGCCCGGCCGCATCGACTCCCACGGGAACTCCCGCGCGATCCCCAGGAACGCCTCGATCTGCATCCACGGCGCCGGCGACTGAGCCAGGTTGCTGAAGGAGATCGGCGACCCCATCTCGATCGTGATCAGCTCCGCCATCTCACCCAGCTTGGCGGCGTACAGACCTGAGAAGGCCTGTACGACGTCGATCCGCTCGGCAGGAGTCAGCCGCGGCCACGGGCCTTCGTCGAAGGCCTTCCGGGCCGCGGCGACCGCCGCGTCGATGTCGGCCGTGCTGCCCTCCGGCACCCGCGCCACGACCTCCTCGGAGTGCGGCGAGACCACCTCCAGGACGGCGTCGGTCGCGGGCTTTGCCCAGCTGCCGCCGATGAACAGTGCGTCGCGGTCGAGAGTCATGCGGTGCCCCTCCTCAGGGTGCGAGATCGAACCAGTCGGCGAAGCCGCTGGGGTCATGCCGGCCGAGAGCACCATGCTCGAAGAGCCCCCAGCCCTCCACGCCGTCGGCGCCGGGCCCGTGTGCCACCGCGTGACCGACGTGGTCGATCACGCCGAACATGACCCGACCGGCGACGGCCGGGTCGTTGATGTCGTAGGTCAGCCGCTCGGTGAAACCGGCGCCCTTCCAGACCCCGTGGGTCCAATCGGCGTCGCCGCCGTAGCCGCCGCCGACGTGGATCGGCACCGGGAGCTTGGAGGTCACCTCGAGCACCAGGTCCTTGCCCTCGGGCGTCTGGCAGGTGATGGTCGCGCCCGTGGGCACCCGGGTGCCCGACGTGTAGCGGATCTCGGCTCGCGGCCAGCCGAGCTGCTCGACCCGCCCGTCCTTCCACACCCGGGTGCAGTCGTTGAGGGTCCGGTAGCCGTCCGGGGTCTCCTGGATGATGAGCACGACGCAGAAGTCCTCGAACCGCATGGGCACGTAGAGCCACCACATGCCCTCGAACGCCGGGTCGGCCGGCTTGCCGCCCGGGGCCGCCTCGCCGACGGGCCGGATGCCCCACGACCGGTCCCGCGAGCCCACCCAGCGGTCCGGCGTGACGGCGATGTCAGCACCGTCGACCGCGATGGTGCCCTCCCACGTGCCCACCTGGGCGAACCGCTGGGCATCGAGGATCGTCCCCGAGCCCTGCCGCATCACGTGCGGCAGCTCCTGTACGACGTCGAACGAGCCCTCCCAGGTCATGTCCAAGGCGATCCCGTGCGTCTCCTCCATCACCAGCCGCAGCTTGCGCAGCGGCTCGATGATCTCGACCCGGTAGCTCCCGACCCGCTGCTCCATCCGGTCCGCACCGCGCGGGTCGGCGGCGTCGCTGAGGTGGACGGCGGTCTGCTCGTCGCCGCGTCGCAGCAGCACGAAGGCGTCCTTGGTGCCGAGGTTCGGGTAGAAGCCGAGTCCGGTGATCAGGAACAGGTCACCGGTGCGGTCGTGCGCATTGAGGTAGCACCGGTCGTAGAAGTTGCGGTCGCTGCTGCCCGCCCAGGCAACGGGACGGGGCAGCTGGTGGATCGGGTACTCGTCGAGGGGGCCGAGCCCGACGTACTCACCGTGCAGGCCGTGCCCGTCCACGGAGCTCATCAGGCACCGACCTCGTCGAGAAGCCGCTCGAACAGGGGCCGGTGGTGCATGACCGACTCCGGGTCCTCCGGCCGCTCGATCTCGCCGAAGTGCACCTGCCGGGCACTGGTCCGCAGGAACACGATCCCCCAGATCACCGCGGAATGGATCTGGTGCCAGGTCAGGTCGCCGACCTCGACACCGCTCAGCTCCCGGTAGGTCGCCACCACGTCGTAGGCCGTCAGGAAGTCCGGCATGCCCGGCAGCTCGAAGGCGGTGGCGATCTCCTGGAAGACGGCGTGGGCGAACACCAGCCACGCCAGATCCATCTCCCGCGGGCCGAGCGTGGCCATCTCCCAGTCGAGCACCGCGACCGGTTCGAAGTCGCGGTACATGACGTTGCCGATCCGGGCGTCGCCCCAGACCAGGACGGGCTCCGCCTCGGCAGGCTGGTTGGCCTCGAGCCACGCGAACGCGCGCTCGATGAGCGGCGACCGCGGACTTCCCTCGGCCGCGGCGACCGCGTAGTCGTACCAGGCTCGTGTCTTGGCGAGGTTGCGAGCGATCGAGGTGGCACCGTCGTGACCGGTGACCGCCGGGTCGAGGAACGCGAACGTCTCCGCGGCGCCCGGGATGCCGTGCAGCTTCGCCAGGACCTCGACCGTGCTGCGCTGCAGGGTTGCCTGCTGGTCGGGTGCGGCGTCGAAGAGCCAGTTGTCGCCGAAGGGGTAGGGCATCACGTCCGGCGGTACGGCGCCATCGAGCCGGCCCATCAGGAAGAACGGCGTGCCGAGCACGCTGCCGGTCGGTTCGATCAGCCCGACCGGCGGGACCGGCACGCCGGCCAGCTCACCGGCCAGTCGCATGGCGTCGTACTGGTCCTGGAGGCGGTAGCTCGGGAAGACCGGCAGGTCCTCGGCAGCCGGCGCGACCCGGGCGACGTACTCCTTCGCGGCGCGTTCCCCGTCCTCGGTGACGGTGATCGCCAGCAGCACCGTCTCGCTGGACATGCCGTTGGTCTGGATGCCCTCATGCAGCGTGACCGCGGGGTCGGAGCCCGGGGGCAGCACGGTCGCGAGCCACTCCTCGAGCCGGGCGCCAACCGCGGCGGGGTCGCGGCTGGATCGCTGCAGGGAATAGTCGGCCGGCGGGGGTGCCTGCGTCATCGGTGGAGCCTCTCGGGTCGTGCGCGACCGCGGTCGCGTCTTCGGTCAAACTAGAACACGTTCTAGACGTTCTCAACCAATAGGGCCGAGAAAGCGCGCCGAGTACGGCGCGAACCGCGTCCGGAGCGCGGCAGGGTCGAGCCCCACGCTCTCCGGGCGGTAGTCGATGGTGCCGAGGTGGCCGCGCGCATGACTGGCGAGGTACGCCGCCGCCCCCGCCCGCGCGTCGGGGGTGAACTCCTCGCCCGCCAGGCCCAGTACCCGCTCGAGCGCGCCCTCCTGGTCGGCGATGAACTCGTCGAACGGGAGGTCGATCGACGTGTCCGGCCCGAGGACGTCTCGGTCGCGGAGCAGCGCGTCGAGCATCATGCCGAGCCGGTCGGCCCAGCGTCGGCCCGTCGCGTGCGGGTCGAGCGGAGCGCTACAGAACATCCGCTCGATGTAGGACACCATCGTCGCGAGTGACGTGACGACGTGGGCGGGGTCGCGGTGCGTGACCACCACGGTCGCCCCGGGGAAGACCTCGGCGAGGACCGGCAGCTGCTCGAGGTGCTGGGGCGACTTCAGCAGCCACCGGCGACCGCCGCGCAGGTGTTGCATCGCTTGCAGCTGCAGCCGCAGGTAGGCGTAGTGCGGGACCTGGCTGTGGGTCCGGTAGTGGTCCACCCAGCGCGGCACGTCGGTGAGCGTCTCGAAGTACATGGTCGAGAAGTCGTTGGCGAGCAGTGCGATCTCCTCGTGCACGTGCTCGGGGCCGGCCATCTCGTGCATCAGCGTCAGGTACGGGACGGTGGTGTGCATCGCCTCCATGGCGGCGATCGTGCGGCCGATCCGGGGCTCGGGCTCGACGCCTCGCTCACCGGGCAGCGGGAACGGCTCGAGGCTCTCCCAGTAGGGCAGCGTCCGGAACAGCCCGGTCGCCCCCAGCAGCTGCTGCAGGTGACTGGTGCCGGTGCGCGGCAGTCCGGCGATCACCACCGGCGGCACCAGCTCCACGTCGAGCACCTCCGGCTCGCGCCGGGTCAGGTCGGTGAGCAGCAGCCGGTTCTTCAGCAGCTGGACGAACTGCGCGTACAACCCGACCGTCCCGGCCGGGGACAGCCGCGGCAGCGACCGGTAGCAGTCGAGCAGCAGGTCCATCCGCGCGCGGTAGTCCTGGGGCCCGAAGTCGTCCAGACCCAGCTCGGCCGAGGCCTGGGCGTGGATCGTCGCGCTGTCGAGCGGACAGAGCTCGGCGAACGACTCCATCGCCGCGATCAGCTCCTGACCCTCCGGGCTGAACCGCGGCTCGGCCAGGTCCTCCAGCACGATCGGCCCCGCCGCGACGCTGCTCTGTTCCTGCATGCCGGATTACGTTACTCTCCGTTACGTAATAGGGGAAGGCCAAGATGATGACAACGAACGAAGACGCGCAGCGCAGGGCCGGCCGGCCGCGCGATCCCCGCATCGAGCAGGCCGCGCTGGCGGCCACCCGTGAGCTGCTGGTCGAAGTCGGCTACTCCCGGCTCACGGTCGCCGCCGTCGCGGGTCGCGCCGGGACGACCAAGCCCGCCCTCTACCGGCGGTGGCCCTCGCTCCCCCACCTCGTCTACGAAGCCGCGTTCCCCGACGAGCTGCTCGCCGACTGGGGCTTCGGCTCGGACCTGCGCAACGACCTCGCGGGCATCGTCACCGGCACCCGTGACGCATTCACCACGCCGGTGGCCGCCGCGGCGCTCCCCGGCTTGCTCGCCGAGTTCTCGACCCATCCGGCGCTGCACAACGCACTCCTCGCGCGCTTCGCCGTCGTCTTCGAGGCCTTTGACGACCGCCTGCGGGCGGCTGCCGAGTCGGGCGCGGTGCGGTCGGACGCCCGGTCAGAAGACCTGATCCGGCTGATGATCGGGGCCGCCCTGCTCGGCGTACTCCTCGGCCCGGACACCCTCGACGACGCGTGGGTCAAGCGGATCACCACGCTCTTGCTGGAAGGACTGCGACCATGACCGAGGCAACCACGGCGTTCCGCGAACTGCTCGACACCCTCCGCGACCTCGACCGGACCTTCCTCGAGGGCGACCGGGCGGTCACCGACGACCGCCACGTGGCTGACGGCTATCGCCAGCTCCTCACCACCCTGGGCGTCGCGCTCGACACCTACCTGTTCGCCGAGCCGAGCCGGCCGCAGTTCGTCGACCTGAACACGCCGTTCCGCCGCGACCGTCGGTGGGGCGGCGACAACACCGACGCCTACTACACGCTCTGCCCGGTCGACCCCGCGCGGCGCTACCGGATCAGCGGCAACCGTGGCGACAGCGTCTACTTCTCCGTTACCGCCTACAACGAGCCGTCGCCCGGCACCTGGTCCGACAAGGTCGTGGCGATCGTCAACGACACCGACATCGACTACGACGCCGACGGCGGCTTCACCTTCGACCTCGGGCCGCTCCCCGACGTCGCTGTCCTCGTCACCCGGGACTACCAGGCCGACCCGATGACGGGTCGCCGGATCGTCTGGGAGATCGAGGCGTACGACGGACCCGAGCCGATCCGGCACGGCTCGGACGAGACGGCCGCGGCCCTCCGCGCGAGTGCCGCCTGGTTGCGGACGATGTTCGCGATCATCCCGCTCACGGTGGGCGTGCGGAGCGACGACGAGCACACGATCGGCCACGAGATCGCCCAGCTCGCGAACGACTTCGGTGAGCCCTATCAGGTCGGGGACGCCAACTTCGGCTGGTCGGCGCGCGACGCGTCGTACTCCTTCGGCAGCTTCGTGCTCGAGGACGACGAGGCGCTCGTCATCACCTATCGCCCGCCGTCCTGCCGGTTCTGGAACTTCGTGGTGTGGAACCAGTTCATGGCGACCCACAGCGCCGGCGACGATCGCTGCTCGATCAACGGCACCAAGGCCGCGCCCAACGCCGACGGCACCGTGACGATCGTGGTCTCCCAACGCCTGCTCGACCATCCGAACGCCGTGTCGACGGTCGACTATCCCCGCGGCAACCTGGCGTTCCGCTGGTTCCTGGCCGACCAGGTCCCGGCCAAGCCCGAGGTCCGCCTGGTGAAGTCGGCCGACGCCCCGATCCTGGTGTCCTAGTCTCAGCCGGATGAGCGACCTCGAGGGCTGGACCCGCAGCGAGTTCACGTACGACGGCGTCACGCACCCCGCCTACCGCAAGGGCACGGGGCCGGGCGTCATCGTCATCCACGAGATCCCCGGGATCACTCCGGAGGTGCTCGCGTTCGCCGAGGAGGTCGTCGAGCAGGGTCACACCGTCGTGATGCCGCACCTGTTCGGCACCCCCGGGGCCAAGATGGGGCCGAAGTCGATGGCCCAGGCTGCGAAGCAGATCTGCGTCAGTCGCGAGTTCCTCCGACTGGCGAAGGGTACGACGACGCCGGTGGCCACCTGGCTGCGGGCGCTGGCGAAGGACCTGCACGCGGAGCTGGGTGGCCCGGGCGTCGGAGCGGTCGGGATGTGCTTCACCGGCGGCTACGCGCTCGCGATGCTGGCGGACGCACCGATCGCCGCTCCCGTCCTCGCCCAGCCGTCGGCACCCTTCGCCGTGACGCCGGGACGCGGGCGCGACCTCGGCCTCAGCCCCGCCGACCTCGACGCGGTCAGGGAGAAGGTGAGCGCCGGGTGCCAGGTCCTCGGACTGCGCTACCAGAACGATCTCGCGATCGGGAGCCGCTTCGACACACTCAGGAAGGAGCTCGGTGACAACTTCATCGCCGTCGAGTTCCCCGGCATCAAGCACTCGACGCTGACCCTGCACCGGCAGCAGGAAGGCGTCGACCGCGTGCTCGCCTTCTTCAAGGAGAAGCTGGCCGGTTAGGAGTCCTCGGCCTCGGAGTCGGCGGCCTCGGCCTCGTCCTTGTCCTCGTCCTCGTCCTCGGTTTGAGTGTCTTCGACCTCGGCGTCGGGCGAGGGAGCGTCGCCGTCGACGTCCGCCGCCTCGGCCCGGATCTCCCCCGGCTCGTCGGGAGCCGGCACCGGATCCGTCGACGATCCGGTGCTCGCACCGGAGAGCGTTGCGAGCATCTGCCGCACGTTGGTGAGCTGCGCGTTGATGCTGTCTCGGCGCTGACTGACGGCGGCGAGCTCGCGGTCGGACTCCGCCTTGATCCTGTCGGCGGTCGCGCGGGCCTCCCGGACGAGGGCGGAAGCGCGCTCCTCCGCCTCAGCGACGACCCGTCGGACCTCCGCCTCGGCGGTCTCCTGCTCCCGCTGCGCCGCTGCCCGGGCGTCCAGGACCTGCTGGGCCAGCGCGTCGAGCTGGGCCTGCGTGTCGGTCTGCTGCTGCTTGAACTCTGCGGCCGTGCGCTCCCGACGCTCGGCCAGGGTGGCCTCGAAGTCCGCGGCGGCCCGGGCGGCGTTGGCGCGCTGCTGCTCGAAGATGGCCTCGCCCTCCTGCCGGCGGGCCGAGGCGTCTCGCTCGGCCGCGTCCCGCTCGTCGTCGGCAGCGCGCCGGGCGTCGGCGAGGATCCGCGCCGACTCGGCGTCGGCATCCCGGCGGCGCTGCTCGGCGTACTGGTCGGCCTCGTCGCGGACTGTGATGGCGGCCTGGTCGGAGAGCTTCCGCGTGTCCTCCGACTCGGCGCGAGCCCGATCGCGCAGCTCCGTGGCTTCGGCGTCGGCAAGGGCGAGGATCTCGCCGACCCGCGCGCCGAACTGCTCGAAGGTGGCTGGTGCGGCGGAGCCAGCCTCCTCGGCAGCGGCCTCGGCAGCGGCCACCTGCGCAGCAGCGCGGCTGGTGGCCTCCCGTACGGCGGCCTCGGCTGCGGCGGTGGCTTCCTGACGGCGTGCCTCGAACTCTGCCGTCGATGCATCGAGCTCGGCCACCCGCTGCTGCAACTCCGCCACCGCGCGGTCTACCTCGACCGGGTCGTAGCCTCGCATCACCGTGCGAAAGTTGGAGCCGGGCTGGGTCATGGTGTCTCCTCGGTTGGGTGAGTGGAGTCGGGCACGGCCAGTGCCTCGATGACTCCGGACATCTGCGTGAGCTCGTCGGCGATCTCGTCGCGGCGGCGCCCGAGCGCCGCGGCCTCGGCACGCGCGTCCGACAGCACCTGCCGGGCCTGATCGCGCACCCGGTCGGCGTCGGCCTGGGCCTCGGTCACGAGCCGGGCGCTCTCCTCGCGGCTGCGCCGCATCGCCTCCGCGCCCGCACGCCGTGCGGCGACGACCTCGTCGGCGACCTGCGCCCGCAGCGCGTCCGCTCCCGCCTCGGACTCCGCTCTGCGGCGCTCGGCACGTTCGACCACGACCGTGGCCGTTGCCTCGGCCTCGTCCAGCATCGCGCGCACCCGCGCCGCTGCATCGCTCTGCAGTGCCGCCGCCTCGCTCTCGGCGGCCGCCGCGGCCGCCGCTGCAGCGGCGTGGAGCTCGGCCGCCCGGCGGTCCGTCTCCGCCACCTCTGCGCGCAGCCGCGCGGCCAGCCCGGCGATCACGGCCTGGATCCGGCGCCGGGTCCTGGCCACGTCGGCACCGGCGCGGGCGTGGGAGGCGGTCCGGATCGCCTCGCCCTCCGCGGCGGCGGCGGCCAGCACGTCATCAACGGTGCGCCGGGCCCACGCGGTGTGTTCGGCAGCCCGGCGCAGCTCGCTCTCCGCCCGTTCGCGGGCCGTCGCGAGCAGCCGGTCGGCCTCGAGCCGCGCGGCACGTAGGACGTCCTCGGCCTGGGCGACGTACGACGCGGATTCCTTCTCGGCATCGCCCCGGAGCTGCGCGGCCTCCTGCTCCGCGGCCTCCCGCACTGCCGCGGCCTCCACGGAGGCCGTGTGCACCACGGTCTGGGCTTCTGCCGAGGCAGCGGCCGCGATCGCCGCAGCGTGATCGGCGGCCTCGGTCCGGCGCTCCGCCGCAACTGCGCGTGCACGCTCGAGCAGTCCGGCCGCAGTGGCTTGTGCATCCTGGACGGTCTGTTCCGCCGTCGCCTCGGCGGCAGCACGCGCCTCGTCCGCCGTCCGGCGGATCGCGTCTGCTTCCGCCCGTGCCTCGTCGAGCACGCGGTTACGTTCGGACTCTGCCGATCCGAGCAGCAGCGAGGCCTGGTCCCCCGCGTCCGTCACGATGGTGCGAGCCTCGCCCGCCGCGTCGGCAAGGCGCCGGGCCGCGAGGTCACGGTCGCGCTCGGCATCGGCCCGCTTCAGCGCGGCCGCAGCCTGCGCCTCATCGTGGTAGCGCTGGGCCTCCTCACGAAGACGACGGGCGCCGACCGTCGCGCGATCCGACTCCTCCGCGGCCTCGCGTTGGAGCTGATCGGCGATCTCCTGGGCACGCCGCAAGAGCACGGCTGCGGCGCCCTCCGCCCCGGCCGTGCCAGTGACTGCCCTCCCGATTGCGGGCAGTTCCCGCTCCATACCCTGATCATGTCAGGGGCCCGCACATCACTCCACGGTCGGGTAGGTGGGACGGTCTCACTTCGGGGAGCGGCAGGTCGGGTGCAGCTGCGGGCCCGCCACGCCGCAGTGGGTGCAGGTCTCGACGTGCAAGCGGAGGTCGTCCGGCTCGGCCGACGTACCGGCCGCGAGCGGCTTGCGGATGAAGGCGGCCGCGAGCCCGGCACCGACGAGGAGCAATCCGGCGGCGATCAGCATCGCCGTGCCGTAGCCGTCGTCGAACGCAGACGGCTCGGTGTAGTCGGCGCCGGCGATGCCGGCGGCGACGGGGATCACCGCGACCGCGAGCAGACCGGCGGTGCGGGCAACCGCGTTGTTGACGCCGGACGCGATGCCGGCGTGCCGGTCCTCGGCGGAGTCGAGGACGGTCGCGGTCAGCGGCGCGACCAGGAGCGTGAGGCCCGCACCGAACAGGAGCACGGGCGCGAGGACGTCGATGAGGTACGACGCGTCGGCGCCGACGGTGCTCAACCACAGCACCCCGCCGGCCGCGAGCGACGGCCCGAGGGTCATCGGCAGTCGCGGGCCGATCCGCTGGGCCAGGGCCCCTGCGCGGGAGGAGAACGCCAGCATGATCATCGTGACCGGCAGCATCGCCGAACCGGCCACGATCGGTGACCACCCGGCCACGACCTGGAGCTGCAGGACCAGCAGCAGGAAGATCACCCCGAGCGCGGCGTAGACGAGGAACGTCACGACGTTGGCCGCGCTGAACTGCGCGTTGCGGAACAGCTCGAGCGGCACGAGAGGGGATGCCGAGCGGGCCTCGACCACGACGAACCCGATCAGGCAGGCGAGTCCCGCGGCGACCGTCGCCACCACCGGGGCGGTGAAGCCGGCATCGCCGGCACGGGTCAGCCCGAACGTGACCACCCCGAGCCCGACCGCCGCCAGCGTCGTACCGGCGACGTCCAGCCGTCCGGCCGCCTCCGGGTCGCGGCTCTCGGGGACGTGGCGGACGGCGACGACGATGATCAGGATCGCGACCGGCACGTTGACCAGGAAGACCAGCCGCCAGTTCAGCTCCACCAGCCAGCCGCCGACCAGCGGCCCGATCGCGGCCGCGATGCCGCCGAGGCCCGACCACGCACCGACCGCGGCGGACCGGTCGTCGCTGTGGAACGACGCGGCGATGATCGCCAGGCTCCCGGGCGTCAGCAGCGCGCCACCGATGCCCTGGAGGCCGCGGGCGGCGATCAGGGTGTCGATGTCCGGCGCCAGACCGCACAGCAGCGACGCGAGCGCGAACCACACGACGCCGATCAGGAAGATCCTGCGCCGTCCGAGCCGGTCGCCCAGCGAGCCGCCGAGCAGGATCAGGGCGGCCAGGGTCAGCGTGTAGGCGTTGATCGTCCACTGCAGACCCTCGAAGCCGGCGTCGAGGTCCTCGCCGATCCGGCCGAGCGCGACGTTGACGACGGTCGCGTCGAGCAGCGCCAGGCCGGAGCCCAGCACCGTCGTGAGGAGCACCCACCGGCCGCGAGCGCTGCCCATCCGCAAGGCAGTGTCGTCAGCCGTCGGGGCACTCGTCATTCGACGACGATCTCGATCCGCTGGAATTCCTTGAGCTCGGTGTAGCCCGTGGTGGCCATCGCGCGTTTCAGCGCGCCCACCAGGTTCATCGTGCCGTCGGCCACCCGGCTGGGACCGAACAGGATCTCCTCGATCGTGCCGATCTGGTCGAAGTGCACCCGCTGGCCGCGCGGCAGCTGGTGGTGGTGCGCCTCGGCGCCCCAGTGGAAGCCGCGGCCGGGCGCGTCACTGGCCCGCGCGAACGGCGAGCCGACCATCACCGCGTCGGCGCCGCACGCGACCGCCTTGGCGATGTCGCCGGACCGCCCGATCGAACCGTCGGCGATCACGTGGACGTAGCGGCCACCCGACTCGTCGAGGTAGTCGCGCCGTGCGGCGGCGACGTCGGCCACCGCCGACGCCATCGGTACGGCGACGCCGAGCACGGTGCGGGTCGTGTGGGCAGCACCGCCGCCGAAGCCGACGAGCACCCCGGCGGCGCCGGTACGCATCAGGTGCAGCGCGGCCTGGTGCGTCGCGCAGCCGCCGACGATCACCGGCACGTCGAGCTCGTAGATGAACTCCTTGAGGTTCAGCGGCTCGGCCTGGCTGGAGACGTGCTCGGCGCTCACGGTCGTCCCGCGGATCACGAAGAGGTCGACGCCCGCGTCGGTGACGACCTTGGCGAACTCCTTGGTGCGCTGGGGCGAGAGCGAGCCCGCGACGGTGACCCCCGCCTCCCTGACCTGGCGCAGCCGCTCGGTGATCAGCTCCGGCTGGATCGGCTCGGCGTAGATCTCCTGGAGCCGGTGGGTTGCGGCGTCGCCCTGGAGCCCGGCGACTTCGTCGAGCAGCGGCTCGGGGTCGCTGTAGCGCGTCCAGATGCCTTCGAGGTTGAGCACCCCGAGGCCGCCGTACTGACCGAAGGCGATCGCTGTCGCCGGAGACATCACCGAGTCCATCGGCGCGGCCAGGATCGGCAACGAGAACCGGTAGGCATCGATCTGCCAGTCGACGCTGACCTCCTCGGGATCGCGGGTGCGCCGTGACGGCACGATCGCGATGTCGTCGAAGGAGTAGGCGTGGCGGGCGCGCTTGGCCCGGCCGATCTCGATGTCGGTCACCGGAGCAGTCTAGTGATCGCCTTGGCTTCGAGGCTCCCGGAGATGTTGGTTGAGGTGCGACCAGCGAGGAGCCTCGAACCCTCGCACCTCAACCAGCGGCGAAATGTCAGCCGACGTCGAAGGCGTTGTTGAGCCCGAGCTGGTAGAGCGCCCGGTCCGCGATCTTCAGCGCCTCCCACTCCGGCGGCCGGTACAGCTCGTAGATCGGCGCCGGCGTGCTCGTCACGCCGGACTCCGCGAGGATCGCGTTGGCGGCCTGACGCCCCGACTCGTTGGCGCCCTCCATGGTGGCGAGGTCGACGTTGGTGCGGCAGAAGTCACCGGCCAGGAGCAGGTTGCCGATCGCGGTCCGCGTCGTCGGCCGCAGCTTCCACGAGTCCACGGTGTTGATCAGCAGCGGTTCGTCGTTGGTGTTGGCGCCACGACGGGCGTCCCACTCGATCGCCGGGTCGAGGAACCACGAGTGCAGGATGTCGTCCGGCAGGACCGACTTGCCGGTGTCCTCCAGCGCTGCCTTCATCTGCGCCCATACCTCGGCCTTCACCTCCCGCTTCGTGCAGCGGTTGGCCGGCTTGCCGAACAGGATCCCGGGTGTGGTCCAGTCGGAAACGTCGACAGACAGGCAGTCGACGGCATTGCCGTCGCCGTACGTCGAGGCGAAGTCGTTGCTCCAGAACTGGCCCTGGGTCAGGGCGGTGAGCGACCAGGGCGAGTCGAGGAACGCGAGGTGGCCCGGGGTGATCTCGACCGGTCGTTTCAAGTAGAACTGGATGCCGTTCATCCAGTCGACCGTCATCTCCTTGAGCAGCTCCAGCTGCGGACTGGCCCGCAGCACACTTCGCGACAGCAGCGGCGTCACCCGCTCCACCGGCATCGCGGACACGAACCAGTCCGCCCTGATCGTGGTCGGGCCGCTCGGCGTCGTGGCCCGCGCGCCGGAGATCCGCCCGTTCGCGACGTCGAGCCCGACGATCGTCGTACCGGTGCGGAACCTGACGCCCTTGCTCCGAAGCAGGTCGAGCCAGGGGTTGATCCACACCTCGTTGGTCGGGCCGTTGAGGACCTGGTCGGCGTGGCCCTCCGCGCCGAGTCCGGCCAGCGCGTACACGAAGGCCTCGGCCATGTTGCCGATCGTGCGGGTGCTGGCCACCTCTTCCTTGGCGGCGACGAGCGCCCGGGTCATCCCGCGGGCCGCGACAGTCTGGTACTCGGTCGAGAACTTCTCGGCCCGGACGAAGTCCCACCACGGAGTCTTCTCCCACTGGCCCATCCGGCGCTCGTCGCAGCTGGACAGGTAGACGACGAGCCGGCTGGCGAAGTACGCCGCCTCGTGGGGCATCACGGCTTGTCGGCCGAGCCACTCGTCGCGGACCAGCCGCGTAAGGGCGTCCGGGGAGGCGACGTGGCGCGGATCGGGGATGAACCCGAACAGCTGCTGGTCATCGCGTCCGCCCGAGCGCGGGAACAGCGGTACGGACGCCGGGACCAAGTTGTCGAACACGCCGTTGCTGTTGGTGCCGAACGGGATCCGGCGCATCGTGTCCGGGATGTGGTGGTAGAAGCCGGGGAAGAAGCGGAAGCCGTGCTCGCCGGGCAGCGGCCGGCGCCCGCCGCTCGCGGTGCCGGGCACCGGGATGCTGCGCGCTTTGCCGCCGAGCGACTTGCGCTCGTAGACGGTCACCTCGAAGCCGCGCTCGATCAGCTCGTGCGCCGCGGCCAGCCCGGCCATGCCGCCGCCGAGGACCGCGACCCGGCGGCGCTCCACCGCGAGTGCGGGCGACAACGGACCCGAGGCAGCTGCCAGCGCCGCGACACCCGACCCGCGCAGCACATTGCGTCGAGAGACCGTCCCCATGATGATCGTCCTCTTCTTCCCGTTAACCGACACTGGTGTCGGTTAGGGTGTGATTGTGTCCGAGGCCACCGCCGCCGTCAACCATCCCCGCCGCCGGCTGCGCGGAACCGAACGCCGCAGCCGGATCGAGGCTGCGGCGGTCATCGCGTTCGCCCGCCGTGGCTACGACGCGACGTCCATCGGCGAGGTCGCGAACGCTGCCGGGGTCACCCGGACCGTGCTGTACGACCACTTCCCCGACAAGCGCGCGCTGTTCCTCCACGTGATCGCCAGCCAGCACGAGCTGATGCTCGGCGAGATCGCGCGCGGTATCACCAGTGCGGGTGGACCCCGGGAGCGCGTGCGAGCGACCCTGGCGTCGTACCTCCGCTTCACCCGGGAGCATCCCGACGCCCGGCGCCTGCTGCTCGACCCGATCCCGTCGGGAGACGCGGAGCTCGACCACGTGCTGCGCGGGTTCGTCGAGGACCGGAGCCGCGCGATCAGCCGCCTGCTCGCGACCGACCTCGCCGGCGCCGGAGTCGACCTGGAGTCGACGAGCCTCCCCGTCATCGTGGCCGTGGTCAGCGGCGCGGCCGACGGCCTGGCCCAGTGGTGGGCACGGCACCCGGACACGCCCTTCGACGACGTCGTCGACGCCGCCGCGCGGCTGCTCTGGAACGGTCTGCCGCGGGCGGGTGAGCCCTAGGACCCGTGGTAGTTCGGCGCCTCGACCGTCATCTGGACGTCGTGGGGGTGGCTCTCCTTGAGGGAGGCCGAGGTGATCCGGATGAACCGGCCCTTCTCCTGCAGCTCGGGGATGGTGCGCGCGCCGACGTAGAACATCGACTGGTTGAGACCGCCGAGCAGCTGGTGGGCCACCGCGGACAACGGGCCGCGGTAGGCGACCTGGCCCTCGACGCCCTCGGGGACGATCTTGTCGTCGCTGGCGACCTCGGCCTGGAAGTAGCGGTCCTTGGAGTAGGACTTCTTGCCGCGCGACGACATCGCGCCCAGCGAACCCATGCCGCGATAGGCCTTGAACTGCTTGCCCTGCACGAAGATCACCTCGCCCGGCGACTCCTCGCAGCCGGCGAGCATCGAGCCGATCATCACCGACTCGGCGCCGGCGACGATCGCCTTGGCAATGTCACCGGACTGCTGGAGACCGCCGTCGGCGATCACGGGTACGCCGGCGGCCTTCGCCGCGAGGCTCGCCTCGTAGACCGCAGTGACCTGAGGTACGCCGCAGCCCGTGACCACGCGGGTCGTGCAGATCGAGCCCGGTCCGAAGCCGACCTTGACCGCGTCCGCGCCGGCGTCGACGAACGCCTGGGCGCCGTCCCGGGTCGCGACGTTGCCACCGATGACCTGCACGTGCCGGGTGGCGGGGTCGGTCTTGAGCCGACGGACCATGTCGAGCAGGAGCGTGACGTGACCGTGGGCCGTGTCGGCGACGAGCACGTCGACGCCTGCCTCGATCAGGCCGCTCGCGCGCTCCCAGGCGTCGCCGAAGTAGCCGATCGCGGCTCCGACCATCAGCCGGCCCTGGCCGTCCTTGGACGCGTCGGGGAACTGTTCGGACTTCACGAAGTCCTTGACGGTGATCAGCCCGCCGAGCCGGCCGTCCGCGTCGACGAGGGGCAGCCGCTCGCGCTTGTGCTTGCGCAGCAGCGCGGTGGCATCCTCGCGACTGATCCCGACGTCGCCGGTGACGAGCGGCATCGGCGTCATCACCTCGTCGACCTTGGTGGTGGCCCACTCCGCCACGGGGGTGAACCGCAGGTCGCGGTTGGTGCAGATGCCGAGCAGCCGGTCGTCGGCGTCGACGACGGGGAGCCCGGAGACGCGGTACTCACCACAGATCCGGTCGAGGTCCTCGAGCGTCGCGTCCGGCCCGATCGTGACCGGGTTGGAGATGATGCCGGTCTGCGTCCGCTTCACCAGGTCGACCTGGTAGGCCTGCTCCTCGGCGGAGAGGTTGCGGTGGAGGATCCCGATGCCGCCCTGGCGCGCCATCGCGATCGCCATCCGGGACTCGGTGACCGTGTCCATGGCGGCGCTGACCAACGGCGCCTTGATGCTGATCTCCCGCGTGAGCCGGGTGGTCAGGTCGATGTCGTCGGGCGCCAGGTCCGAGTGACCCGGCAGCAGCAGGACGTCGTCGTAGGTGAGACCGAGGGACGCGAACTTCTCGGGGACCTCCATGACGGAATGGTACGGGGCTAACCTCTGGGCGTGACCCCCGACCTGCCTCCGCACGTCCTGGTCCTGTTCGGCGCGACCGGTGACCTGGCCTCCCGCAAGCTCTTCCCCGGCCTCTACCGGCTCGCGGCCGCGGGTCGGCTTCCCAAGCACCTGGCCGTGATCGGCAGCGGTCGCCGCTCGCCAGGGTCGGACGAGGAGTTCCGCGATCAGGTGCGCGGCGCGCTCGCGGAGTTCGTCAAGGAGGTCGACGACTCGATCTCCGGGCCGCTGCTCGAGCGGATCTCGTTCGTGCCGTCCTCGGCCGACGACGGCGCCGCGCTCGCGGACGCGGTGCGGGACGCCGAGGACCGGCTCCTGGACGAGGCGGGCTGCCTGCTGTCCGACGTACGACGGCTGCTGTACCTGTCGATCCCTCCCTCGGCCGTGTCCGGGACCGTCGAGATGCTCGCCAAGAACGACCTGGTCGACCGGTCGCGGCTGGTCGCGGAGAAGCCGTTCGGCACCGACCTGGCGACCGCGCGGGCGCTCGACGTCGTGCTCCGCAACGCCTTCG
This sequence comes from uncultured Actinomycetota bacterium, assembly GCA_963846535.1. Lineage (GTDB taxonomy): Bacteria > Actinomycetota > Actinomycetes > Propionibacteriales > Nocardioidaceae > Nocardioides. Next base: position 279,864 of record CAWJWK010000007.1, on the reverse strand, counting down.
AGGAGTCGCAGATCTTCCGGATCGACCACTTCCTCGGCAAGGAGGCGGTGCAGAACATCCTTGCCCTTCGCTTCGCGAACGGCCTTTTCGAGCCGGCGTGGAACCGGCACACCATCGAGTCGGTGCAGATCGACGTGCCCGAGAAGCTCACCGTCGAGGGCCGCGGCAGCTTCTACGAAGGGACCGGCTGCCTGCGCGACATGGTGACGACCCACCTGTGCCAGCTGCTGGGGTTCGTCGCGCTCGAGGACCCGCACGCCTATCGCGAGTCCGCGCTCCGGGCCGCGAAGGCCGCCGTGTTCGCGGCGGTCCGGCCGCTCGACCCGGACCGCGTCGTCTTCGGCCAGTACGACGGATACCGCGATGAGCCGGACGTCGCCGAGGACTCCGACGTCGAGACGCTCGTCGCCATCGAGATGTGGATCGACAACGACCGGTGGCGCGACGTGCCGTTCTACCTGCGCACCGGCAAGGCGATGGCCGACGGCCGACGCACGATCACCATCCGCTTCAACGACCCGCGGCACCGCTGGCTCAAGCCAGCCGACGGCGGCCACCCGCCGCCCAACGAGCTGGTCATCGAGCTCGCCGACCAGCCGCGGATCGCGATCGACGTCCGCGCCAAACGGCCGGGGCCCGACATGGACATCGTGGAGGGGGTGTTCCGGCTCGACCTGGTCTGCGACGTGCCGGACTCCGACCCTCTCGAGGCCTACGAACGGCTGCTGCTGGACGTGATGCGCGGAGACCGCACCCTCTTCATCAGCTCCCACGAGGTGGAGCGGCTCTGGGAGATCTGCCAGCCGGTCCTCGACCGCCGGCCTCCCTGTCAGCCCTACGAACAGGGCACCTGGGGCCCGCAGGACGCGCTCGACCTGGCGTACGGCGGCTGGCGGCTCGGCAACCACCCTCCCGAACTGTCGCTCACGCCGAAGTAGTCCGCTAGGGGCGGGACCACTCCTCGCTCTGGGTGAGCCGGAACAGGTAGGTCAGGGGCGGCAGGACGAGCACGACGGCGAGCCCGACGGCGACGAGCAGGCCCTGGAGGGTCGCGGTGGCGCCCGCGGCGTCGACGATCCGGACCTCGTCGACGAGCAGCCAGGGGTACTGAGCGATCCCCCATCCTGAGACAACCGACGCCACAGCAGTCGCCCCGGCGACACGGGCGGGGCCGTAGCGACGCCGCCACAGCAGCGCGAGCGTGGCGAGCCCGGCGACCGCCGCCAGCACGACGAACGGGGCTGCGCGTCCGGCAAGGCCGTCGCTCAGGGTCGGCGCGTCGTGGGCGATCGGCGCCAGGCCCGCGAAAACCACCACGCCGGTCACGATCCCCACGACCAGGGCCCGGATCCGGAGGTCGTCGGCGAGCCGGTCCTGCCCCCGGCGGGACGCATCTGCCACTAGGAAGACACCGGCGAGGAACGCACAGGTGCCGACCGCGACCGCGCCCCCGAACAACGAAGTCGGGTTGACCCACGACGTCATCCGGTCACCGGTGCCGTCCAGCGGCACCCGACCCGAGGCGATGCCGCCGGCCACGGTCCCGAGGAAGAACGGCGTGAGGACCGACGACGTGGCGAACACGACGCCGAACAGACGCGCCTGGCCGAGCGTCTCGGCGTACTTGCGGAACGCGAAGCCGGCGCCGCGGAGCACGATCCCGAGCAGCGCGAAGAGCAACGGCAGCACCAGCGTCGACATCGCGGCGGCGAAGGCCGCCGGGAAGCCGGTCCACCAGATCACCAGGACGTAGATCAGCCACACGTGGTTGGCCTCCCACACCGGGCCGATGCTGTGGTCGACCAGGGTGCGCAGCTCCGCGCCGCGCCGACTGCTGCCGGCGGTGAGGTCGAAGAATCCCGAGCCGAAGTCGGCTCCGCCGAGGACGGCGTAGATCACGACGCCGGCGAACAGGGCGGCCGCGACCGTCACCTCCAGGCTCATCGGCCAGCCTCCACGCCGTCCACGTCGGGTGCGTACGGGCTGGGCAGGTCGACCTCTCCCGCGCGCCACCGGCGCGCCATCGAGCGGAGCACGACGACCGCTCCGACCGTCATACCCGCGTAGACCACGGTGGTGATCCCGAGCAGCCACCACAGGCTGGCGGTGTAGTCGCCGACCGCCTCCGGGGTCCGCATCACGCCGTAGACGATCCACGGCTGGCGGCCGACCTCGGTCGCGACCCACCCGGCTTCGAGCGCGATCACGGCCAGCGGCCCCGCGGCGGCTGCCGCGCGGAGGAACCAGCGCCGCGCCAGCAGGTCCCGGCCGCGTCGGCACTGGAACCAGAACCAGGCGACGCCGGCCGCCAGCATCGTTCCGATCCCGACCATGGTCTGGAACGCGAGATGGGTCAGGTTGACCGGCGGCTCCTCGTCGTCCGGGATGGTGTCGAGACCCGGGACGGGCTTGTCGGGCGAGTTCATCGCGATCACCGATCCGAGCCACGGGATGTCGATCGACCCCTTGACCTCGCCGTCGACGAGCACGCCGCCGAGGCGCAGCGGCGACGGGCTCTCGGTCGTCTCGGCCAGCTCGAAGGCGGCGAGCTTGGACGGCTGCCGCTCATCGAGGCCGAACCCGAGCACGTGGCCGACGAAGGGTTGGGTGACGGCGGCGACCGACGCGAAGACGAACGGCACCATGAAGCCCAGCCGGTGGTGGTCGTCGCGGCGACCGCGGAGCATGCCGACGGCGTAGACGCCGGCGACGCAGAACCCGGTCAGCAGGTAGGCGCCCACCCACATGTGTGCGAACTGGAGGAAGGCGTGCGGGTTGAACAGCACCGCCCACGGCTGCACGTCGGTGACCTCGCCGTCGACGATCCGGAAGCCGGTCGGCGCGTTCATCCAGGCATTCACCGCGAGCACGCAGTAGGCACCGACGATCCCCGTGACCGCCATCGGCAGCACCATCAGCACGTGCCGCTTCGGCGGGATCCGGCCCCAGCCGTAGAGGTAGATGCCGAGGAAGATCGCCTCCAGGAAGAACGCGAGGCCCTCGAACGCGAACGGCAGGCCGAGGACGTCGCCGTACGTCGCCATCAGTCCGGGCCACAGCACACCCATCTCGAAGCTCAGCACCGTGCCGGACACGGCGCCGATGGCGAAGAGCACCGCGGACACCTTGGCCCACCGATGGGCGAGCCCGAGGGCGACCGGGTCGTCGCGACGGATCCCGCGCAGGTGCATCACGAAGATCATGGCCGGGAACGCGACCCCGAAGCAGGCCAGGACGATGTGCCAGCCGAGCGAGAGGGCCATCTGCTGCCGAGCAGGCAGCAGACCCTCCGGTTCGACCGCTCCGGAGAGCTGGACCATGACGTCGGCGATCACTGCGGGGGTGAGCACGAGGTCGACGCTAGGCGCTCCTCAGCCCCGGATCACGAGATTGTGAAACTTTTCACGAAGTCCGTCTCGTAGGCCCGGCCGGCGTCAGACCCGCAGCTCACTGACCGAGATCCGCACGGACAGGGTCTCGCCGGCCATCCGGATCCGCCCGCGCAGACCCGCGGAGAGGACCATCGGCAGCACTGCCTGGCTGTCGGCGGGCGCGGTGAGCACGATCTCGTCGGCGCCCTGGGCGCGCGCCATCCGGGCGATCGCGCCGAGCAGACGGGTGCCGAGGCCGCGCCGTTGCCACGAGGGATCGACCCACATGTCGACCGGCCACGGATCCCCCGCGGCCTCGCCTTGCTTGAAGGACGCCCGGCCGACCACCCGGCCGGCCGACAGGAGGGAGACCTCGGCGTCGCCGTTGACCTGGGTGGGCTCACCGGCGCCCGCGCCCTGCGGGCCCGCCTGGACCTCCCGCTCGTGGACGTCGGTGAAGAGCTCGGCGAGCGCGACTCCGCGGGTGCGCTCGGCCGGCGTGAACGGCGCCTCACGACGGATCTGGATGACGGCGTTGGCGACGGACAGCTCGAGCACGTCCTCGGACCCGTGGGTGGGCTCCACGTCGGCGTCGAAGAGGTGGGCGACGACGTCGGGGAACGACGCCGGGTGGTCGAGGATCTGCTTCGCCGCCCGTACGTACCGCGTCGCCTGGTCGTCGAGCGCGTGGTGGTCGACGTGGTGGGCGACCGTCGAGCCGCCTCCTGCCCGCGCCGCGAGAGCGACGATCTCCGCCTGGCCCCACGACTCGGGCGCGCGGATCACCAGCTCGATGGTCACGGTGTCCGGGACGCTGCTCTCGAACACGTGGACCGCATTGATGTTGACTCCGGCCGCGCCGCACTCACTGGCGAGCGGCGCCAGCTTGCCGGGCCGGTCGGGCAGGTTCGTGCGCACCCTCCACAACATGTTCACAGCATGACGGGTGTCGGGCCGGTGTGCCACGCTGACGCTCGCGCCGAGCTGGATCTACTTTTCTCCATCCACCGCGGGAGGACTTCGCGGAGTCGATGACAGGTGTCACTCCTGCGCCGCCGCGACTGACTTCTTGGGGTTCTGCTCCCCCGCCTCGATCGGGAACGGCAACCGGTTCTGCGGCAGCGGGACCGGGCAGGTCGTGAAGTCGGTGTAGGCGCACGGCAGGTTGATGGTGCGGTTGAAGTCCAGGAGGACGCTGCCGTCGGCAGCCGGCGCCGGCGCGTAGAGCTGCCGGCCGGCGGGGTACGTCGTCAGCCCCGCGGTCGCGTCGGAGAACACCAGCCACAGCCCGCCGTTGTCGTCGAACGCGACCAGGGTCGCCGGCTGATCGGCAATGGCGAACGCCACCTCGCCGATCGAGTCGTCGGTGGGCCGTTCGTAGCGCGTGAACGTGGCCGGCACCACCCAGTCCGGCGACGGCGGATAGTTGAGCGTCGGCCGGTGCTGCCGGAGCAGCTCATGACCGGGATCGCGGGGACGAAGGAGCACGGCACCGTCACGGCTGGCGACCTCGATCTGCAGCTCCCCGGCCTGGGCCCGTACCCCGCTCTCGTCGACCGCCCCGAGCACGTGGTGCCCTCGGATCTCTTCGCCGTCGAGCGTCAGGGACTCGAAGTCGCCGACCTCGACCTCGACGCCGCCCGGGCCGATCCACCATGCCCCGGGCGCGCCGTCGAAGCGTTGCGGGGTGGAGTCGAGCCAGTACAGCCCGGTGATCGACAGGAAGCCGTGGGGATTGGTGACCACGTCCTCGTGTGCGCTTCGCCAGGCGTCCCACTTCCCGAGAAAGTCGTCGGCCACACCTTGATCCTGCCCACTCGGGGGCGATCTGCCAAGGAAAAGCGCCGACCCGGCTCTTCTCGAGAAGAGCCGGGTCGGCGGTTGCAGCTGCAGAGAGGGTCGATCAGTGGCCGTGACCGTGGCCGTGACCGTGCCCGGTGTCGGGCTCCTCTTCCTCGGGCTTGTCGACGACCAGGGTCTCGGTCGTCAGCAGCATCGCGGCGATCGACGTCGCGTTGACCAGCGCGGAGCGGGTCACCTTGACGGGGTCGAGGACGCCCTGGGCGACCAGGTCGCCGTACTCCTCGGTGGCGGCGTTGTAGCCGTTGCCGACACCGAGCTCGCGGACCTTGGTGGTGACGACGTAGCCGTTGACACCGCCGTTCTCGGCGATCCAGCGGAGCGGCTCGTCGGCTGCCTTGCGGATGATCCGCACGCCGACCGCCTCGTCACCGGTCAGGCCGAGGTCCTTGTCGAGCACCGAGACCGCGTGGATCAGCGCGGAGCCACCACCGGCGACGATGCCCTCCTCGATCGCGGCGCGGGTCGCGGAGACAGCGTCCTCGATGCGGTGCTTCTTCTCCTTGAGCTCGACCTCGGTGGCAGCACCGACCTTGATCACGCAGACGCCGCCGGCGAGCTTGGCGAGGCGCTCCTGGAGCTTCTCCTCGTCCCAGTCGCTGTCGGCGTTCTCGATCTCGGCCCGGATCTGGTTGACGCGGCCCTCGACCTGCGCCGAGTCACCTGCGCCGTCGACGATCGTGGTGCTGTCCTTGGTGACCACGATGCGGCGGGCCTGGCCCAGCACGTCGAGCCCGATCTGGTCGAGCTTGAGGCCGACCTCGGGAGCGATGACCTGGCCACCAGTGAGGATCGCGATGTCCTGCATCATCGCCTTGCGGCGGTCACCGAACGCGGGCGCCTTGACCGCGACGGCGTTGAACGTGCCGCGGATCTTGTTGACCACGAGGGTCGACAGCGCCTCGCCGTCGACGTCCTCGGCGAGGATGAAGAGCGGCTTGCCGGCGGCGATGACCTTCTCGAGCAGCGGCAGCAGGTCGGCGATCGCGGAGATCTTGCCCTGGTGCAACAGGATGTAGGGGTCGTCGATGACCGCTTCCATCCGCTCGGGGTCGGTGACGAAGTAGGCCGAGATGTAGCCCTTGTCGAACTGCATGCCCTCGGTGAACTCGAGCTCGGTGCCCATGGTGTTGGACTCCTCGACGGTGATGACACCGTCCTTGCCCACCTTGTCGAACGCCTCGGCGAGCAGCGCGCCGATGTGGCTGTCGCGACTGGAGATCGTGGCCACGCTGGCCATGTCCTCCTTGGTCTCCACCTCACGAGCAGCGGCGAGCAACGCGTCGGACACGGCCGTGGCGGCGAGGTCCATGCCGCGCTTGATGCCCATCGGGTTGGCGCCGGCGGCCACCGCCCGCAGGCCCTCGTGCACCATCGCCTGGGCGAGCACGGTGGCGGTCGTGGTGCCGTCGCCAGCGATGTCGTTGGTCTTGGTGGCGACCTCCTTGGTGAGCTGGGCACCAAGGTTCTCGAACGGGTCGTCGAGCTCGATCTCACGCGCGACGGTCACGCCGTCGTTGGTGATCGTGGGAGCGCCCCACTTCTTGTCGAGGACGACGTAGCGGCCCTTGGGGCCCAGCGTGACCTTCACCGTGTTCGCGAGCTTGTCGACGCCGCGCTCGAGGGCGCGTCGGGCGTTCTCGTCGAACTCCAGGATCTTCGGCATTGCTACTCCTTAAAGAGTTCGAGCCGTCCGACTCAGAGTGAGCCAGGGGCCACTCCGAGTCGGACGACTCGGGAAAATCAGGAAATGACGGCGAGGACGTCGCGGGCGGAGAGGATGAGGTACTCCTCGCCGCCGTACTTGATCTCGGTGCCGCCGTACTTGCTGTAGATGACCTTGTCGCCGACCGAGACGTCGAGCGGGACCCGGCCGTCGCCGTCCTCGTTGAACCGGCCCGGGCCGACAGCGAGGACCTCGCCCTCCTGGGGCTTCTCCTTGGCGGTGTCCGGGATGACCAGGCCGGAGGCCGTGGTCTGCTCGGCCTCGAGCGCCTTGACGACGATGCGGTCCTCGAGCGGCTTGATGTTGATCGACACGTCGATCGACCTCCACTTTCTCTGTGCGGGGTGTGTGCAGGTGTACTGACGGGCTGGCGCCCGCCCACGTTGGGGCTTGCCTTGGGGAGTACGCCGTCGCGGGGGTCGTACGCCTGTCGGCAAGCGCTGGCACACTCACAAGGAGAGTGCCAACACGAAACTAGCACTCTCCGCCAACGAGTGCCAGAGCGGCCCCCCGGGTGCCCGGGCCTGACAGGATCACGGCGTGGACCTCGACGCGTTCCGGTGGCTGCTCACCGATGAGGGGCAGGCGCTTCTCGCGCGGGCCACCGAGCTGGCCGGCACCGGCGACGAGCTGCACGTCCAGGCCGCGCTGCGGCGGACGGCGCCGCCGGAGGCCGTCGCCGCCGCGCTGACCCAGGTGGAGCTCCGGGAGCGGGCGCGGGCCAAGTTCGGCGACCTGACGGATCGGATGTACTTCACGCCCGACGGGCTCGAGCAGTCCACCCGCCTTGCCGTCGCGACCCACCGGGCCGGCCGCTACCGCGCGTTCGACGCGCGCACGTTGATCGACCTCGGCTGCGGGATCGGCGGCGACCTGATCGCCGCGGCCCGCGCGGGGCTGGTGTGCGCCGGTGTCGACATCGATCCGGTGCGGGTCGCCGTCGCCGAGGCCAACCTGGCCGCGCTCGGCCTGCCGGGAGCGCTCCAGGTCGCCGACGCGACCACTGTCAACCACGCTGGGTTCGACATCGCGTTCGCCGACCCGGCCCGGCGCTCCGGCGCCGGACGCACCTTCAACGTCGATGACTGGGTGCCACCGTGGACGTGGGTCGAGGGCCTGATGCAGCGCGACGCCTGCGTGAAGGTCGCCCCCGGGATCCCCCACTCACTGGTGCCGGCGGACGTCGAGGCCGAGTGGGTGAGCGACGGCGGTGAGGTCAAGGAGGCCGCGCTCTGGTCCGGCCGTACGGCGACCTGTGCGCGGCGCGCGACGGTGATCGGATCGGGCGGTCTGGCGTCCCTGACCGACGAGGACGACCCCGGCCTGGAGGAGGTGGGGGTAGGCGAGGTGGGCGACTACCTCTACGAGCCGGACGGAGCGGTGATCCGGGCCGGGCTGGTGACCGCGGTGGCGGCCGGCGTCGGCGGTCGCCTGGTCGACGCGAAGATCGCCTACGTGACCTCCGACTCGTCCTTCCGCAGCCCGTTCGCCCGCGGCTACCGGGTCCTAGAGCAGCTCCCCTATCGCGAGAAGCAGCTCAAGGCCGCGCTCCGCGAGCGTGGCATCGGTCGGCTCACGATCAAGAAGCGCGGCGTCGCCGCCGTACCGGACGCGCTGCGGAAGCGGCTCGCCCTCGCCGGCGACGAGGAAGCGACCCTGGTGCTGACCCGCGTCGCCGGTCAGGGCACCGCGCTGCTGGTGGCGCCCTTCTGACCCGTCGGCTGCGCGTCGAGCCGACGGAGGGTCACCGGGAACCCGTCGACCGGTACGACGAGGCTCGTGTAGTCCCACTCGAGGACGTAGCCCTCCGGGATCTCGATCCGGTAGTTGAGCAGCATCCGGTGGATGATCGCCTTGACCTCGGCGGACCCGAACGCCATGCCGATGCACTTGTGGGCCCCGCCACCGAAGGGGATGTGGGCGAACCGGTGCTTCTTCTGCTCGCTGCGGGGTGCGACGAACCGCTCGATGTCGAACGAGTCGGGGTCGGTCCAGATCGATGAGTCGCGGTGGGTCGGGTCCGTGACGACCGCGATCAGCGTGCCCTTCGGCACGAAGTGCCCGCAGATGTCCATGTCCTCGGTCGCCTCGCGGCCGAGGACGGGGACGGGTGCTACCAGCCGCATGCCCTCCATGAACACCCGGTCGACGATCTCGAGCTTGTCGAGCAGCTCCAGGGTGACCGGCTCCCCGCGCAGCGCCTCGGACTCGGCCCTGGCCGCTTCCTGGAGCTCGGGGTACTTGGCCAGGTAGTAGGCCACGGTCGTCGAGGTGATGGTGGTCGTGTCGTGGGCGGCCATCATCAGGAAGATCATGTGGTTGACGACGTCGTCGTCGGTGAACTCCTCGCCGTCCCCGGTGCGGGCGTGGCACAGCGCGCTGAACAGGTCCTCGCCGCCGGACTCGCGCTTCGCAGCGATCTCGCCCCGGAAGTAGTCCTCGAGCACCTTGCGGCCGGCGAGGCCCTTGTTCCACCGCAGCCAGGAGGCGCCCGGCACCCGCACCCGGATGATCCCGGTGCCGCCGCGGACGGCGTCGACGAAGGCGCGGGTCAGGTGATCGGAGTGGTGCGGGTGCGCGCCCATGAAGACGACGGTGGCGACCGAGAGCGAGAGGTCCTTGACCGCAGGGTTGAGCAGCATCTCCCGGTTCACCGGCCAGGCGCTCATCTCGTCGTCGATCACCTTGATGAACTGCTCGGTGTAGCTCTCGAGCCGGGGTCGCGTGAACGCCTCCTGCATGATGCGGCGGTGGAGCAGGTGCTCTTGACCGTCGAGCAGCATCAGCCCGCGCGCGAAGAACGCCTCGATGAAGTAGCGCCACCCGGCCTGCGAGATCGACTTGCTCTTGGTGGTGAGCACCTCCTTCGCGGCCTCGGGGGTGGTCGTCCACACGATCCTCCGGCCGAAGGCGTTGCTCCAGAACACCGCGCCGTAGCGGTCGCCGTACTTCCGCCCCGCGATGAAGCCGTCGCGGAGCATCTCGAAGGTCTTGCCGAGACCCGGGAGCCCCCGCTCGCCGTAGACCGGCTCGAGCCCGCTCCCCGGCGGCGGCTCGGCCAGCGCGACGGCCTTGGTGCCGACCCGCTCGCTGATCGCGTCGAACAGCTTGTCCCCCGGGAAGCTCCGGATCGTCGGTGCACTCATGGTTCCTCCTCGAGTCGTCGGCGGACGGCCGCGGTCAGGCCGAAGCTCTGGAAAAGTGCCGTGACGTCGGCGCGCAGCTCGGCGTCGGTGGCTTCCGGACCCGCCGCGCGGTGGTAGAGGAGCACCCCGTTGAGGGCGCGCACCAGGATCCGGGCCTGGTCGTTGCCGATGACATCCGCGAACGGTCCGCTCAGGTGGTCGACCAGCCGCTGGGTCGACTTGCGCAGCCGCTCGTTCCGGATCGCGCCGTACGCCAGCTCGATCATGCCGTCGGCACCGAAGCCTTGTTCGGTGTCGGCCTCTGCGACGAAGCGCGAGGCAGCATCGACGAGATCCATCCGTCCCGTCAGGACGAGTTCCGCGAACCGCTGCACCTCGTCGACGATGCGATCGGTCATCAGCTCGAAGGCGACGACCAGCAGGTCGTCGAGGGTCGCGAAGTGGTACGTCGTCGCGGCCAACGACGTGCCGGCTCGAGCAGCGACCGCCCGATGGGTGACGGCTGCGGCGCCGTCCTCGCGCAGCAGCGCGATCGTGGCCTCGACGATCGCGTCGCGGGTGCGTACGCCGCGCGCCACCCTGCCGTCCGTCATGTTTCAGTACGTTAGTACAGAAACATCGTTGAGGAAAGGCCCTCCTGGCAACGACCCGGCCTCAGCGGTCAACCGGGATCGGAGGCGGCGCGTCGTACGGATATGAGGACGCGGAGGACGCTGGTGGCGTGCGCGGTCGCGGCGGGCGTCGTGATCGGCGGCGGTTGCGACGGCGACGACCGTCGGGACGCAACACCCGGCGCGACTTCGGCGCCCACGCCCGGAGCCCCGGAGAGTACGTCGCCGAGCGGCACGTCGTGGACCCCGCCGCCAGGTCCCTTGGCTCTCGATGCGCGGACCGGTCAGCTGCACACCGCGATCCCCAACCCGCACGGCCGGCGCTGGTGGCCGTCGTACGCCGGAACCTGGGAGGACGAGCGTCACGTCCTCGTGCCGGTCTCCGGACAGCGACGAGCGGCCGTCGTACGCCTCGATGTCCGGTCCGGCGAGTGGGAGGTCGCGGTGCCCTGGACCGGCCTCCCCGAGTCGCACGAGGTCACGTTCGAGACCCGTTCCTGACGACCCGCGGAGCCAAATGCAACCAATATCCGGGAGTTCGCGTCCTTCACCCGACACAGTTCCACCAGGGACCAGCGAACCGATCAGACAAGGGGAGGACAGCCGATGAGCCGGAGGGACCGCGAAGCACAGCGGGACGCCGAGTTCACCGAGTACCTCGCCGTCCGGCAGCCGACGCTGCTGCGCACGGCGTACCTCCTCACCGGCGACAAGCACCAGGCGGAGGACGTCCTCCAGACGTCCTTGGCCAAGCTCTACCTGGCGTGGGACAAGGTCCATGACCGCGGCGCCGTAGACGCCTATGTCCGCCGGATCATGGTCAACGAGAACAACTCGCTGTGGCGGCGTGCCTGGAAGAAGCGCGAGTACGCCACCGACGAGGTCCCCGAGGGTGCCCCGCACCACGACGCGTACGACGACGGCACCAACGACCGGCTCTGGGAGGTCGTGCAGACCCTGCCGCCGAAGGCCCGGTCGGTCGTGGTGCTGCGCTACTACGAGCAGATGTCCGAGTCCGAGGTGGCCGACGCACTCGGCATCTCGGTCGGCACCGTCAAGTCCCAGTGCAGCCGGGCCCTCTCCGCTCTCCGCGAGCGCGTGCCCGCCGAGCTCCACCCCCGCTACGGCGAGGAGTCAGCGTCATGAACCACACCCCGAACGACCCCAAGAACCCCGACCCCATCGATGCAGCCTGGGAGGATGCGATGACCCGCGACTTCGATGCGCGCGTCCGCGATCTCCACGAAGCACCGCTCGACATCGGCTCCGTGAAGGGCAAGGCACACCAGATCAAGCGCAACCGCCGCGCCGCGGTGGCCGGCGGCATCCTCGGTGTCGCTGCCGTGATCACTCCGATCGCCGTGATCCTCGGCGGTGACGGCGACACCAAGACGGACAGGCCTCCCCTGGTCGACGACCCGTCCCAGACGATCGCCGACCCCGCTGCTGCGGTGGACTACATCGAGGGTCGAACCTGGCACCAGGCTGATGGTGACGAGGTGCCGCTGCCCAGGGGTGACTACAGCGAGGCCGGCATCTGGGAAGGACAGCTCGTCACCCTGACGCCAGGGCTCGAGGTGTTCCCGTCGATGTCGATCTTCGACGAGAACGGCGAACTGGTCGAGAAGCGCGACAACACGGCGGGATTCGCCATCAGCACGGACGGCTCCATCCTCAGCTTCACCACCGGCGACGGCGAACTGATCGCCCGTTGGGACGGTGGCGAAGAGAGGCTGGCGACAGGCGTCCTCGACACCGCAGGTGGAGAGTCGTACGGCGGCGCACCGGCGTCCGTGATCGGCACCGCTCCGTGCGAGGCCGGGTCCGGCAGCTGTCTGGTGCGGGTCAACACCTACACCGACGGGTGCCTCGGCATCGGATCGTCGGACGCGCCGTTCCCGCTCGACGCCCGCATCTGCTTCGACGAGCAGGACGGCTTGGTGTCCTACTCCGACCAGCTCAAGGCAGACAACAGCAGCTGCGGCGGGGTCGCGGACGTGTCGGACGCGCAGGTCCTGTGGCGCGGCTGTGCCCACGAGCCGGGCCAGATCTCACCGGACGGCCAGCACGTCGTCGGCAAGCCCAGTTATCAAGACGGTCTCGGCTTCAAGGAGATCTCCGTCCTCGACGCCCAGACCGGCGAGCCGGCTGGCGTCCACACGGTCGAGGGCGACGCCGCGTTCATCTGGTCGGACGTCGCGTGGACCCCCACGAACAACCTGTTGTTCGTGAGCTACGACGGCGCCGACTGGCGCCTCAACTCGATGACACCCGACGGTGACGTCACCGAGCTCGCCGAACCAGTGCCGGGCACGGATGTCGACAACCCCTGGGTGCTCATCCACCACTGACCTCTCCCCCTCACCTCACCTCACCTACGAAGGACCTCTGTCATGACCCTGTTCACGCATGCCCGGATCACCGCAGCGGTGATCGCCCCGCTCGCCTTGCTCGCCTCGGCCTGTGGCGACGACACCGGCGACAAGGACGACGCGGCCTCCGACCCGACGTCGGCCACCTCGGAGCCGACCGGCACGCCGACCTCCGAGCCGACCGCCGAGTCCGAGCCGCCCACGACGGCTCCGCCGGCGAGCGGCATCGACTACGTGGCCGACGGCATCTGGCACCAGGCCGACGGCGACGAGGTCCCCCTGCCCGAGCAGGACCGGGCCTACGACTCCGCCGTGCTCTGGAACGGCCAGCTCGTCGCCAGCCGCTGGGACGGCGAGGTCTTCTCCATCGCAGACGTCATCGACGAGGACGGCGCTGTCACCGACTCGTTCAAGACGACCGCGCCCGTCGCGGTCAACGACTCCGGCACCACCATCGCTTGGGTCGGCGTCGACGGCGAGATCATGACCCGCTGGGCCGACGACCAGGTCTCCGTAGGCAGTGTCACCCTCGCCGCTCCGGGCGAGACCATCGCCTACTCCGTCGCGGCGGTCACCGGCGGGCCCAACTGCTACGAGGCCGAGGACGGCTGCGTCGTCTACCTCGACTCCGGCATCGGCGACCCGCAGGCCTACGACTCCCACGGCATCGTCGACAACCCGATCCCCGGCGCCATCGACTTCGGCGACGTCTCGGATGCGGGCCTGATCACCTACCGCGACAGGATCGAGGACGCCAGCTCCTGTGGCGGTCTCGACGATCTCACCAAGGCCGACAACAAGCCGGAGTGGGAGGGCTGCGACTTCGAAGCCGGCCCGATCGCGCCCGACAACGCTCACGTGATCGGTCTCCCGGCGTACTACGACGGCCTCGGCATCACCGAGATCTCCGTGCTCGACGCCACCGACGGCACCGAGACCGGTCGCTATGCCCCGAAGGGTGGCTTCATCGCCCAGTGGTCCTGGTCGACCGACGGCCGGGTGGTGTTCGACGCCTACGACGGCGCCCGGTGGCACCTGTTCGCGATGGACACGACCGGCGCGGTCGAGGAGATCGCCGAGCCGATCAAGGGCGAGGACGTCGACAGCCCGTTCACGCTGATCGAGCACTGACGGACCGTCGGCGGGTGCCGCTGGTTGAGGTGCGAGCGCAGCGAGCCTCGAAACCAAGGCCCCGCGGCAGCTTCCGGGCCGTCGGTGGTTGCTGGCAAGGATTTACCGAAAGTTACGTGGTTGCGCGCCGCCTCGGTTGCGGCGCGGTTCCCCGGGCCCTGCCCGGGCGCGACGTTGCTTGAGGTGCTCGCTGTGGTTGCGGCACCAGACTCCAGACCACTTGTCGTGCACAGGCTGTGATCGAGAATCCCCTTGTCCACAGCGGGTTCTGAGCTCTTTGGTTCTGTCGGAGGTTCCATGTTGAATAGGTCTCATGGATCTCGGGACCGCACCGCTCTTCGACCTCACCGCCACCGCGGTCGAGGTCGACGAGCCTGCTGCAGCGTCCCGGTCGGATGAGCTGCTGACCGAGATCCGCGACAACCGAGCGGTGCTGACCGACTGCCAGATCAGCGAGGTACGCCGGATCGCGGAGTGGGCCGCCGAGCATGTCGTGGACGACGAGGCGCACGCAGCGACGTTGACCGAACGGGGTCTGGACACCGGGCTCCCGGTCGCCGGACCCGGTGCCCCGCTGATCTCGCGACTTCGCGGTGATGGAGCTCAGTGCGCTGTTGGGCCGCTCGTTGGACTCGGGCCGCAACTACGTCGGGCAGGTCGTCGAGCTCGCCTACCGCCTCCCCAAGACCTGGGCCCGGGTCCTGACAGGTGAGGTGCCGGTGTGGAAGGCACTACGGATCGCCGACTCCACCCGCCTCCTGCCCGTAGATGCAGCCTCGTTCGTCGATGCCCAGCTGGCGCCGTTCGCCGACGGGTGCACCTGGGCGCAGATCGACCGGCTGGTGGAGACCGCGCTGGTCCGGTTCGACCCCGCCGCTGCGGAGGAGAAGCGTCAGGCCGCGCAGGAGCACCGGCACGTGAACACCGGCCTGGACCAGGTCGGCTACGACGGTGTCGCCGACATCAGCGCCACCCTGGACATCGCCGACGCCCTCGACCTCGAACAAGCCCTCGCCCGCCGCGCCAAGCTCTACGGCCAGCTCGGCGACGAAGACTCCCTCGACGTACGCCGCGCCAAAGCCCTCGGTGAGATCGCCCGCGAGGACCTCGCCCTCGACCTCGAGGTCGCCGACCCCGACACCGGGGAGATCACCCGCACCATCCCCGGCCGCAAGACCGAGCTCACCCTCCACATCAACGCCACCGACCACACCGTCGGCCGGCTGGGCAACACCCGCACCCCGATCAGCGTGGAGCAGATCAAGGAATGGCTCACCCTGCCCAACACCAGCGTGACCGTCCGACCGGTCATCGACCTGGCCGGCCCCCAGCCGGTCGACTCCTATGAGATCCCCGACCGGATCCGCCGCCAGGTCACCGAACGCGACCACCACTGCGTCTACCCGCACTGCACCCGACCAACCGAGTCCTGCGACCTGGACCACGTCGTCCCCTACGCCGAGGGCGGCGAAACCTCCGCGGGCAACCTCGCCCCGACATGCCGAGGCCACCACCGGATGAAGACCGCCGGCAAAGCCACCTACCGGATCCTCGCCCCCGGCACCTACCTATGGACCATCGGCACCCGCCGCTACCTGGTCGACCCCACCGGCACCCACGACCTCTAGCTGTCCCGCCCCGAACCCCGCCACCGGCGGGGCTATCGGCATGCCCGGGGAACCGCGCCGCAACCCCGGCGGCGCGCGACCACGTAATCCGTAGGTCTATCGGTCCGACCGCGGACCGGCATCGCTGCGCCTGCCTCACCCGGGTCGCAGCTCAGTCACCGCGAATGGCGGCGGCGATCGCCGGCCAGGCCGACGCGCCGAGCGCACGGTCGGCCTCGTCCGTTCCACCCCGTTGCATCCGCTGGCCGCCCTGGACAACGGCTTCGCCCGGCAGCAGCGTGCGGTGGCCGGCGTCCGGGTGAGTCACGACCGCGGTCGCGAGACCGTGCTGCAGCCGACGCGCTGCGATCGCTTCGGCGAAGTCCACGGCCGGCCAGACCTGATCGTCACCACCGGCGACCAGCACGACGCGACCGCCGATCCGTTCGACCGGGATCGTCGCACTCCGCACCACATCCGGGCCGGCGACGACCAGGCTCCCCTCGTACAGGCCCCGGAAGGCCGGCGGTTCGGAGTCCGGAGTCCAGTCGTCGCGGAACGGCACGAACGGCAGCGGCGCACCCTCCAGGGTCCAGTGCGAGGTCCAGTGGCCGTCGCCGTACCCGGCCCAGACGTACGCCGACGGCGCGAACGCCACGGTCGCCGCCACGCGGTCGTCGAGCGAAGCGACCAGCAACGCGGCCTCGGCGCCGAACGAGGTCCCCGAGAGCGCGAGCCGGTCGCATTCAGGGGCGAGCAGATCGAGGGCGCTGACGATCGGCTCCAGCGGGACGTCGTACGGGCCGGACTGCTGATCCGGGCCCCCGAACCACCGGATCGCGAGCACGGTCGCCCCGTGGCGGGCCAGCAGGCTGGCGCGGCCGACGTCGACCCGCCCGCTCGAGCCGGCCAGCAGCAGCACCCCCGTCCCGCACGGGACCTCCGGACGGACCAGCCGCCACTCGGGATCGGTGAACTCCACCGGGCTCAGCCCGCGAGCACCGAGGTGACCGGCAGGCTCGAGTCCGCCGGCAGGTCGTATGACGACGGGGGGTGTCCGCGCTCGACGATCGATGATCCGAGCGCGGCCACCATCGCGCCGTTGTCGGTGCACAGCCCGGGGCGCGGCACCCGCACCCGGATGCCCAGCTTCGACGCCCGCTCCTCGGCCATCGTGCGGAGCCGGGAGTTGGCGGCGACGCCGCCGCCGATGAGCAGGTCCTCGATCCCCTCGGAGGAGGCGGCGTCGAGGGCCTTGCGGACCAGGACGTCGCAGACGGCTTCCTGGAACGACGCGGCCACGTCGGCGACCGGCACCGGCTCTCCGGAGCGCTCCCGCGCCTCGACCCACCGCGCAACCGACGTCTTGAGCCCGGAGAACGAGAAGTCGAAGCGGTGCCGCTCGAGGTCGCGCCGGCCGGTCAGCCCGCGCGGGAAGTCGATCGCGACCGACGAGCCGGACCGCGCCTCACGGTCGATGTGCGGACCGCCCGGAAACGGCAGGCCCAGCAGCCGGGCCACCTTGTCGAACGCCTCCCCCGCCGCGTCGTCGATCGTCGCGCCCAGCGGGTCGATCGCCGACGTGACGTCGGTGACGCGCAGCAGGCTCGAGTGACCGCCCGACACCAGCAGCGCCAGGCACGGCTCGGGCAGCGGTCCGTGCTCGAGCTGGTCGACAGCGACATGGGCGGCGAGGTGGTTGACGCCGTACAACGGCTTGCCGAGCGACAGCGCGAGCGACTTCGCCGCGGCCACGCCGACCAGGAGCGCGCCGGCGAGCCCGGGTCCGCTGGTCACCGCAATGGCGTCGACGTCGTAGAGCGCGATCCCCGCGTTCTCGCAGGCCCGCTCGATGGTCGGCACCATCGCCTCGAGGTGGGCGCGGCTGGCGACCTCGGGCACTACACCCCCGAACCGGGCGTGCTCGTCGACGCTGCTCGCAACGGCGTCGGCCAGCAGCGTGTGGCCACGCACGATGCCGACACCGGTCTCGTCGCACGAGGTCTCGATGCCGAGCACCAGCGGTTCGGTCTTCACGGCGCCATTCTCACAAACCGCTCGAGGACGACTGCGTCGGTGCCGTCGCGGTAGTAGCGCGGGCGGGTCGCGATCTCGGCGAAGCCCGCAGCGGTGTAGAACGCCCGCGCCCCGGCGTTGTCCACGCGGACCTCCAGCAGCAGTCGGTCCGCACCGCCGGAGGCGGCGTGCGCTTCGACGGCTCCGAGGAGCGCGGAAGCGACACCGGTACGACGGGCGCCCGGCGCCGTGGCGATCCGCTGCAGCTCCGCGACGTCCTGCACCACGCTGACCGCGGCGTAGCCAACGAAGAGCGGACCCTGCTCGGCGACGAAGTAGCGGGTGGTCGGCACCCGACCACCGACCCCTTCCTCGATGAGTGCCTCCGACCACGGATCGATCGGCAGCGCGGTCAGCTCGAGGTCGGCGATCGCGTCGACGTCCCCCGGGGCGGCGTGACGGACCCGCAGCGTCACGAGACCGACTTGGGAGGCCGCGGGATCTCCGCGTCCGGCCGGCGCAGGTAGAGCGGCTCCGGGTCGAGCAGCTCGACCCGCTCCTCCACGACACATCGCGCCAGCCAGCCAGCCGACGGCCGGCGCGGGCCGCGTCCGTCCGGGAACGCGTCCGGATACAGCGCGGCGCCCTCGCCGACGACCGGCAGAACGGCCAGGGACCCGGCGACGTCGGCCGGACGCTGGACGTCCGGCCCGGAGCCGCGCAGGCCGGCTTCGTCGTACGTCGCGAGGTAGACCTCGCGCCGTCGGGCATCGCTCGCCACCACGAACGCGCTCGAGACCGAGCCGGTGTCGACGGCCTCGACGGCGAGCACGTCGAGGGAGCAGACGCCGTAGACCGGCACCTCGAGCGCGTAGGCCATGGTGCGGGCGGAGACGAGCCCGACCCGCAAGCCGGTGAACGGGCCGGGGCCGACACCCACCGCGATCGCGGTCAGGTCGCGAGCACTGATTCCGACCTGCCGGAGCGCCCGATCGACCAGTGGCGTCAGCTGCTCGCCGTGCCGCATCGTCTCGCTCGAGGTCAGCTCCGCGACGACGTCGGTGCTGTCGTGCACGGCGACGGTGACGGTCGGTGACGACGTGTCGAACGCGAGCAGCACGGGGCCGAGGCTACTAGCGCCCGCAGTCTGGGGCCGATTGCTCAGTGGCTACGCACCCAGGTCCACGCCGAGCCAGCGCCGGCCGAGGGGGTCCAGCTCGACGGTGCGCGGGTCCTCGTCCGTGTCGACGGGGTCCGCGGTGCCGCCGATGGTGCGCGTGATCCGGATCTCCAGCGGCGAGTCCGCCAGGTCCTCGGCCAGGCCCTCGCCCCACTCGACGACCGTGACCGCCCGATCGAGGTCGGTGTCGAGATCGAGGTCGTCGAGCTCGGCGGCGCCGCCGAGCCGGTAGGCGTCGACGTGCACCAGGTCGGGGCCACCGACCAGGGACGGGTGCACCCGCGAGATGACGAACGTCGGTGACGTGATGTCACCCCGGACCTGGAGGGCCGCCCCGAGCCCCTGAGTGAAGGTCGTCTTGCCGGCGCCGAGATCGCCGCTCAGCACGAGCACGTCGCCGGACGTCAGCAGGCCGGCCACCCGGGTGGCCAGGGTCCGCATGTCGTCGGCTGTCGGCACGGTGAAGCGGCGCGGCAGCGCGCGCGCCAGCTCGACGTACGGCGAGCTGCGGCCGGTCTCGGCGAACCCCTGCTGACGCCAGAACCGGGCGGTGTGCGGCAGCTCCTCGCGGGCGATGACCACGGCTCGGTCCGCCCGGCCGTCGCCGAGCTCGCCGGCCGCGCGCAGGCCGGCCCGCACCAGGGCGACGCCGACCCCGAGGCCGCGCGCCGCCGGCGTGAGCCCGAACCGACGCAGGTGCACGGTGCGCCCGTCCGGCTCGGCGTCGAGCAGCACCGCGCCCGCGGCCTGCCCATCCACCATTGCGATCAGGCCGGCACCGGCGGCCAACCGGGCCGCCATGGTCTCCTCGGTCTCGGACAGGGCATCGGTCGGCGGATCGAGCGGCGGGCGGTCGGCGAACGCCTCCCGCACGATGCGGAGCACGGCGCTCGCCGCCTCCGGGCCGACGAGGTCGATCGTCGGCTCGCTCGTGGGCGTGGTCACCGGCTGCGAGCCCCCGTCGTGGCCGCGGTGATGAGCTGGTCGAGCTCGACATTGACCAGGTCGTGCTGCTCGAAGATCACCATGTGGCCCGCGCCGTCGCACTCGAGCAGCCGCGAGCCGGGGATCCGGGAGTGCAGCTTGCGGGAGTGGCCGATCGAGGTGACCTTGTCGCTGGTGCCGCACACGACCGAGGTCGGGATCGCACCGAGAGCCTCGACGGTGTGGAACTTGTCGAGGCTCGTGAACAGCGGGAAGAAGTCGGCGACCACCTCGAACGGCGTCGCCGAGAGCATCTCGTCGACGAACTCGACGTAGCCGGCCGGAACCGAGCCGCCGAAGGCGTAGCGATCGGTCACGACGGTGGCGACGGTGCGGCCGATGCGTCGGACGCCGTCGACCACCCGGTGGCCGCGGTGCAGGGTCCGGACGGCGCGATGCGTGAACGGCCCGCTCAGCCGCGCCGGCAGCATGGGCAGCACCATTCGGCTGACGTCCAGGCCGCCGGCCGTGGTCGAGATCAGGGCGACGCCGACCACTCGCTCGCCGATCAGCTCGGGGAACTGCTCCGCCAGCGCGACGATGGACATGCCTCCCATCGAGTGGCCGACGAGGACGACCGGTCCCTCCGGGGCGGCCGCATCGATCACGGCCTTGAGGTCGCGGCCGAGCTGGTCGATCGTCGAGTGCTCGCGATCGGACTGCCCGGAGCGGCCGTGCGACCGGTGGTCGTAGAAGACCGTGCGCACCAGGTTGCGGTAGGCCGCGCGCTGGAAGTGCCAGCAGTCGAGGTTCAGGCAGAACCCGTGCACGAACACGACGGTCACGTCGGGAGCGGCACCGCGGACCCGGCGCAACAGCCTGCCCGCGCGGTCCAGCGTGTGGGCGTGGTCGATCTCGTCGACCTCGACGTGCAGCGGCACGCCGTCCTCCGCGACGACCGTGACGGGCGCGGAGTGCAGCGACCCGAAGGCGATCTCATCGCCGGCGCGACGGCTGATCGACCGCTGCTGACGTCGCAGGGCCACCGCTCCGCCCGCGGCGGCGACGCCGAGCGCACCTGCCACGGAGCCGACCACCCGGCGGCGCATGCTGCTCATGGATCGACCCTAGATGAGGCCCCGCCCGCAGTGTCGACGTACGTCCGGGTCATCCGGCCCCCGATCCGGGTCACGATCTCGTAGCTGATGGTGCTGCACGCCTCGGCCCAGTCCTGCGCCGTGGGCACGCCGGGCCCGGCGCCGAACAGCACCACCTCGTCGCCGGCCGCGGCCGGGTCACCTCCCAGGTCGACCATGAACTGGTCCATGCAGACGGTGCCGCGGATCGGGCGCCGCTTGCCGCCGACCGCGACGTCCGCGTGGGTGTCGGGGGCGCCGGGGCGGAACGCGTGGCGGGGCACGCCGTCGCCATAGCCGAGCGGCACCAGGCCGACCGTCGTCGGCCGGTCGGCGACCCAGTGGTGGCCGTAGGAGACGGCGTCGCCGGGAGCCAGGTCCTTGACCAGCCCCAGCCTCGTCCGCACGGTCATCGCCGGCACCAGGCCGAGGTCCGGCGTCCGGCCGGGTGCCGGGTCCAGACCGAAGATCGCGAGGCCGCACCGGACCGCGTCGAACCGGGACGACGGCCGCAGCACCGCGGCTGCGGAGTTGGCGAGATGGAGCAGCTCGGGCCGGATCCCGGAGTCCTCCGCCAGCGCCACGGCGGCGCGGAAGGCGTCCTCCTGCCGGTCGTTGGCCGGGTGGTCGGGCTCGTCGCTGCACGCGAAGTGCGAGAAGAGGCCGGTGATCTTCCAGCTGCCGTCGCGCTCGCCGGCCCGCGCCTGGGCAAAGAGGTCGGCCCAGGTCGCGCGCGGCGCGCCCCCCCGGTTGAGGCCGGTGTCGACCTTGAGCTGCACGCGGGCGCGGCGCCCGACGGCCTCGGCGGCGGCCGCGATGTCGTCGAGCTCCGCGACGGAGTACGCCGTGAGATCGATCCCCTCGGCGACCGGACGTTCGAGGTCGGTGTCGGGCATCATCAGCCAGCAGAGCAACGGGCCGCCGTACCCGGCATCCCGGAGCCGGACCGCCTCCGCGACGGTCGCGACCGCGATCCACTCGGCGCCGCCCTCCCGGGCGGCGCGGGCCGCCTCCTCGAGGCCGTGGCCGTAGCCGTTGGCCTTCACGACCGCGATCAGCTGCACCCCGACCAGCTCGCGGAGCACCGCCACGTTGTGCCGGATCGCCGCCAGGTCGACCACGATCTCGGCCTGCTCGTCGGGCATGGGGCCGATCCTCCCATCAGCCGGTCAGTGTCGCGATCACCGCGGGTAGTGCGCGCGCCACGTCGCCGGCGACGATCGGGCCGCCCTGCGAGGCGAGGGTGGCGGCCGCTCCGTGCAACCAGGACCCGACGGAGGCGGCGTCGTACGGCGACAGGCCGGCGGCGAGCAGCGCACCGATCACCCCTCCGAGCACGTCACCGGCGCCGGCGGTGGCGAGCCAGGGGGTGCCGGTCGTGGTGGCACGCACGGGGAGGCCGGGCTCGGCGACGAGTGTGTGCCGGCCCTTCAGGAGCACCGTCGTGCGATAGGTCTCCGCGGCGGCCCGGACGTGCCGGAGCGGGCGGGCCTCGATCTCCTCCCGCTCGACTCCGAGCATCGAGGCGAGCTCGCCGGCATGGGGCGTGAGCACAGCCGACGACCCGCCGACCAGGTCGGCGAACTCGAGCGCGTCGGCGTCGACGACCAGCGGCAGGTCGTCGGCCAGCGCGGCGCGCAACGCATCCTCCGCCCCGCCGTGACTTCCGGAGCCGACCACCCACGCCTGCACCCGACCGTCGCCGACGACCTCAGGGTGCGCGGCCCGGACCCGGTCCGCGACCGCGGGCTCGCCGACGTACCGGACCATGCCGGCCAGTCCGCAGTCCGCACCCGCAACGCTGAGGAGCGCGGCCCCCGGATAGGCGGCCGAGCCGGCACGGACGCCGACCACGCCGCGGGTGTACTTCTGCGCGTGCGCGTCCGGACGCGGCAGCAGCCGCGCTACGTCGGCCGGCTGGAGTGCTTCGAGTGCCGGGGCGGGAAGGGCGAGGCCGATGTCGACCAGGTGCACCACCCCGCTAGCGAGCGCGGCCGGGTCGACCAGGTGCGCGATCTTGTGGGTGCCGAACGTGACCGTCACGTCCGCCGACACATGCGGTCCGACCAGCTCGCCGCCGTCCACGTCGACGCCCGACGGCGTGTCGACCGCGACCACCGGGACAGCGGCGACGGCATCCAGGGCGGCGACCGCGTTCGCGCGGAGGGGCGGGCGGCCGCCGATCCCGACGATGCCGTCGACGACGACGTCGAACCGCGGCCGTGGGTTCGAGGCTCGCTTCGCTCGCATCTCAAGCAGGGGCGCGCGCGACACCCTGCCGCCCGCCGCCTCGAGAGCAGCCAGACCACCCTGGTGCGACTGGTCGGACAGCATCCACGCCTCGACGTACGCCCCCCGCCGGGCCAACACCGCGCCGGCGTAGAGCGCATCCCCGCCGTTGTCGCCCGAACCGACGAGCAACAGCACCCGCCGCCCGTAGCCGCCACCGAGCAGGTCGAGCACCGCGTACGCGAGCCCGTGCGCCGCCCGCTGCATCAGCGCGCCCTCCGGCAGCTCCGCCAGCAGCGTCGC
The DNA here is from genome assembly GCA_963846535.1 of uncultured Actinomycetota bacterium. Taxonomy (GTDB): domain Bacteria; phylum Actinomycetota; class Actinomycetes; order Propionibacteriales; family Nocardioidaceae; genus Nocardioides. The sequence goes on along the minus strand of CAWJWK010000007.1, from coordinate 256,252 downwards.
CTCGGCGGCCCGGACCTGCTCGACCGTGTGCGCTCGGATCATGACTCGAGGACGACCATGGCCGAGGCGATCCCGGCATCGTGGGACAGCGAGAGGTGGATGCGTTGCACCCCGAGGGCGGCGGCCTGCGCGCGGACCGTGCCGCGGATCTGGAAGACCGGGCGGCCGGACTCCTCCCGGATCACCTCGGCGTCGTGCCACTCCATGCCTCGGGGCGCGCCGAGTGCCTTGGCGAGGGCTTCCTTCGCGGCGAACCGCGCGGCCAGCGACGCCACCGGCAGGGTGCGTTCGGCCTCCGTGAAGAGACGTACGGCGAGCGCCGGCGTGCGTTCGATCGACGCGGCGAAGCGGTCGAGCTCGCACACGTCGATGCCGACGCCGATCACCGCCATGTTGCTACTCGACCGTGACGGACTTGGCCAGGTTGCGCGGCTGGTCGACGTCGTGTCCGAGCGCGGTGGCGAGCTCGCACGCGAACAGCTGCAACGGCACGATCGCGACGAGCGGCTGGAGCAGCACGGGCACCTGCGGGAGCCGGATCAGGTGGTCGGCGTACGGCTCGATCTTGGTGTCGCCCTCCTCGGCCAGGCAGATCGTGCGCGCGCCGCGGGCGCGGACCTCCTGGATGCCACTGAGCATCTTGGCGTGCAGCTGCTCGCGGCCGCGGGGAGGTACGACGCACAGCACGGGGAGTCCGTCCTCGATCAGCGCGATCGGGCCGTGCTTGAGCTCGCCGGCGGCGAAGCCCTCGGCGTGCAGATAGGCGAGCTCCTTGAGCTTGAGCGCGCCCTCGAGCGCGACTGGATAGCCGGCGTGGCGGCCGAGGAACAGCACCGACCGGGTGCCGACGTGCGAGCGCGCCAGGTCGTAGACGGCTTCGGACTGGTCGAGCACGGTCGCGATGTGGTCGGGCATCTCTTCGAGCTGGCCCATGATCTCGTCGATCTCGTCGCCGAAGCGGGTGCCCTTGACCTGCGCGACGTAGAGCGCCAGCAGGTAGCACGCCACCAGCTGGGTCAGGAACCCCTTCGTCGAGGCGACCCCGATCTCGGGCCCGGCGTGCGTGTAGATCACCGCGTCCGACTCTCGGGGGATCGACGAGCCGTTGGTGTTGCAGATCGCGAGCACCTTCGCCCGCTGCGAGCGGGCGTGCCGGATCGCCTGGAGCGTGTCAGCGGTCTCGCCCGACTGGCTGATGGCGACGACCAGCGTGGTGGCGTCCACGATCGGGTCGCGGTAGCGGAACTCCGAGGCGAGCTCGACCTCGACCGGGGTGCGGGTCCAGTGCTCGATCGCATACTTCGCGACCATGCCGGCGTAGAACGACGTGCCGCACGCGATGATGATGATCTTGTCGAGGTCGCGGAACTCCTCGTCCGCCAGCCGCATCTCGTCGAGCTGGAGCAGCCCCTCGACACCGCGGCGACCGATCAGCGAGTCGGCGACGGCCCGCGGCTGCTCGAAGATCTCCTTGCGCATGAACCAGTCGTTCCCGTCCTTCTCCGCGGCCGACAGGTCCCAGTCGACGTGGAAGCGCCTGACCTCCACCGGGGCGCCCCAGAAGTCGGTGACCGTCACCTCGTCCCGGGTCAGGGTGACGATCTGGTCCTGCCCGAGCTCGAGCGCCTCCCGGGTGTGCTCGATGAACGCCGCGACGTCCGAGCCCAGGAAGTTCTCGCCCTCGCCGAGACCGACGACAAGGGGACTGTTGCGGCGGGCGGCCACCACCCGGTCGGGGTCCTCGGCGTCGACCGCCACGAGCGTGAACGCACCGTCGAGCTGCTGGCACACCCGTTGCATCGCGATCGGCAGGTCGACGCCTGACTGCACCTGCAGCTCGACCAGGTGCGCCGCGATCTCGGTGTCGGTGTCGGAGAGAAAGACGTGGTCGTCGGCCTCGATCCGGGCCCGCAGCTCGGCGAAGTTCTCGATGATCCCGTTGTGCACCAGCGCGATCCGGCGACCGCCGCCGGTGTGCGGGTGGGCGTTGGCGTCGTTGGGCGGGCCGTGGGTGGCCCAGCGGGTGTGACCGATGGCCGTGTGAGCCGGTGGCAGCGGGGTGTCGGCCAGCACCTTCTCGAGGTTGGCGAGCTTGCCGGAGCGCTTGGCCACCGCCAGCTGTCCGTCGTGGACGACCGCGATGCCGGCGGAGTCGTAGCCGCGGTACTCCAGGCGCCGCAGCCCGTCGATCACGACGTCCTGCGCGCGCCGGGGCCCGACGTAGCCCACGATCCCGCACATGGCGAGTCACTCTACGGGCACCGGGACTGATTGAATCGTCGCCATGCGCGAGCACGAGAACGGCGAGGAGCTCCATCGCGAGTCGTCGCCGTACCTCGAGCTCGACCGCGCCACCTGGGCCGCCCTGGCCTCGGAGACCAAGAGCCCGCTCACCGAGGACGAGGTCCTCGCCCTACGGGGCCTCGGCGACCAGCTGAACCTCGACGAGATCGTGCAGGTCTACCTCCCCCTATCCCGGCTGCTGAGCCTCCGCGTCGAGGCCGCGGGCAACCTCCACCGCATCCAGGAGGAGTTCCTCCACCGCACCACACCGCCGCGGACGCCGTTCGTCATCGGCCTCGCCGGGTCGGTCGCGGCCGGCAAGTCCACCGCTGCCCGCGTGCTGCAGCAGATGCTGGCGCGCTGGCCCGCCCACCCCAACGTCGCGCTGGTCACCACCGACGGCTTCCTCTACCCCAACGCCGAGCTCGAGCGCCGCGGCCTCCTGGAGCGGAAGGGGTTCCCCGAGTCCTACGACCGCCGGGCGCTCATGAAGTTCGTGGTCGACATCAAGTCCGGCAAGGACGAGGTGCCCGCGCCGAAGTACTCCCACCTCATCTACGACGTTGTGCCCGACGAGAAGATCGTGGTCAACGGCCCGGACATCCTCATCCTCGAGGGCCTGAACGTGCTCCAGCCGGCCCGGGCCCGAGGCGACGGCCGCGCCGGCCTCGGTCTGTCCGACTTCTTCGACTTCTCGATCTTCGTCGACGCGGCCGTGGCCCACATCCGGGACTGGTACGTCGACCGCTTCCTGCGGCTACGCGAGACCGCGTTCCGCGACCCCAGCTCCTACTTCGCGAAGTACGCCCAGCTCACGCACGACGTCGCCGTCGACGAGGCCCGCCGGATCTGGGACACCATCAACGGTCCCAACCTGGAGCAGAACGTGCTCCCGACCCGCTCCCGCGCCACCCTGGTACTGCGCAAGGACGCCGACCACTCGGTGCGCTACGTGCGACTCAGAAAGATCTGAGCGCCCGCTCAGCGCCCGATCTGGCGCCGGGTCATCCCGCGCACCTGGTGCCGTCGAGCCGGGTCCAGCATGAAGTAGCCCGCGACCGGCAGGCCGACCAGGACCACGAGGGCCCAGCCGAAGCTCAGCGGCGTGAGCAGCCACAGGACGAGGAACACCCCGAGCACACCCAGGCCGAGTTTTCCGCCAGCAGACATTCGAATTCACCTCTTCAGTCAGGCACGGTGCCTGCTATCCAGGATCGCCCGGCTGCCCGGCCGACTCAATCGGGGAACCCCATGGTCCGACCCTGATCCGTCCCCGGCAGCGAGCCAGAGCCTGGACCAGGCTCAGCCGATGTCGCGTCGCAACGTCGTCAGCCCCCGACCACCTGCCCGGGGCGGGCGCACCTCGAAGCTGAGGTCGTCGACCGCGCGCAGCGGGCAGAACTGCTTGGTCAGTCCCTCGATCACTAGCGAAGGTGCCGAGATCATGGGAAGACCCTTGCAGAGCGATCCAACCGGATCAGCTGGAGGTCGTGCCTCAGAGCGCCAGGCGACGGCGTACGACGTCCGCGAGCCCGTCGGCGACCGACTGGGCCTGGTCGGCGGTCGGTGCCTCGACCATCACCCGCACCAACGGCTCGGTGCCGGACGGGCGCAGCAGCACCCGGCCGGTGTCGCCGAGCTCGGTCTCGACCGCGGCGACGGCAGCGAGCAGCTCGGCGTCGTCACACCGGTCCTTGTCGACACCGGGGACGTTGACCAGCACCTGGGGCAACCGGGTCATCACGCCGGCCAGTGCCTGCAGGCTCTGGCCGGTGACGACCATCCGCTGCATCACGTGCAGGGCGGTCAGCAGCCCGTCGCCGGTCGTCGCGTGGGCACGCATGATCACGTGGCCGGACTGCTCGCCGCCGAGCGAGTAGCCGCCCGCGCGCATGTCCTCGAGCACGTACCGGTCGCCCACCGCGGTCTGGCGCACGGTCACGCCGGCCGAGGTGAGGGCTTGCACGAGACCGAGGTTGCTCATCACCGTCGCGACCAGGGTGTCGTCGACCAGACCGCCGGTCTCCCGCATCGCGAGGGCCAGGATCACCATGATCTGGTCGCCGTCGACGAGCGCTCCGGTGTGGTCGACGGCCAGGCAGCGATCGGCGTCGCCGTCGACCGCGAAGCCAGCGTCCGCGCCATGCTCGACAACCGCGCGCCGCAGCTGCTCGAGGTGCGTGGAACCGCAGCCGTCGTTGATGTTGAGTCCGTCGGGGTCGGCGCCGATCGCGATGACCTCGGCACCGGCGGCGGCGAGCGCCATGGGGCCGACCTCGCTTGCAGCCCCGTTCGCACAGTCGAGAACCACCCGGATTCCGGTGAGCGGCTTGTCGAGGGTTGCCACCAGGTGCGCGGCGTACTCCTCGGCGGTCGGGCCGTACGGCGTCACCCGGCCCACCTCGGCACCGGTCGGCCGGTCCCACTCCTGCTCGAGGTGCTCCTCGATCTCGCGCTCGAGCGCGTCGTCGAGCTTGACCCCGCCGCGGGCGAGGAACTTGATGCCGTTGTCGGGCATCGGGTTGTGCGACGCGGAGATCACCACACCCACGTCGGCGCCGAGCGCGTCGGTGAAGTAGGCGACGCCGGGGGTCGGCAGCACCCGGAGGCGCAGGACGTCGACACCGGCCGACGCCAGGCCGGCGACCACCGCGTGCTCGAGGAACTGCCCGGAGATCCGGGTGTCGCGGCCGACGACGGCCAGCGGTCGCTGGCGGCCGCTGCCGAGCCCGCCGTGCTCCACGAGCACCCGGGCGGCCGCAACACCAAGGTCCAGGGCCAGCTCTGCGGTCAGCTGACCGTTCGCCAGGCCCCGGACCCCGTCGGTGCCGAAGATCCGCATCTGCGGAACTGGATCAGCGCTTGCTGTACTGAGGCGCCTTGCGGGCCTTCTTGAGACCGGCCTTCTTGCGCTCGGTGGCGCGGGCGTCACGGGTGAGCAGACCGGCCTTCTTCAGCGTCGCACGGTTCGCATCGAGGTCGATCGCGTTGAGGCACCGGGCCACGCCGAGGCGGAGCGCGCCGGCCTGACCGGTGATGCCGCCGCCGTGGATGCGTGCGATGACGTCGAAGCGGTCGTTCAGCCCGAGGGCCGTGAACGGCTCGTTGACGACCTGCTGGTGCAGCTTGTTGGGGAAGTACGACTCGAGCGTGCGGCCGTTGATCGTCCAGACGCCGGTGCCCGGGACGATCCGCACGCGGGCGACGGCCTCCTTGCGGCGGCCGGTGGCCGCGCCGGGGGCGATGGTCGCCGGGCGCGCAGCAACGGCGGCGTCCGACGGCGAGGTCTCGCTCGTGTAGGCGAGACCCTGCTCGTCGGTCTCGAAGGTCGCCTCGACCTCGGTGCCCTCGGTGGTGTCGGTGGTGGTGTCAGCCACGGTGTTCCTCAGATCCTTCGCGTCGGTCGAGTCAGTCACTGGGAGATCTTCTTGATCTCGTAGGGCACGGCCTGCTGGGCCTCGTGCGGGTGGGCCGGGCCGGTGTAGACCTTCAGCTTCTTCACCAGCTGGCGGCCGAGCTTGTTCTTGGGGACCATGCCCCAGACGGCCTTCTCGACGGCCTTGCGGGCGTCCTTGTCGATGACCTCACCGATCGGGGTCGCGGTCAGACCACCCGGGAAGCCGGAGTGCCGGTAGACCATCTTGTCGGTCCGCTTCTTGCCGCTCAGCGAGACCTTCTCGGCGTTGACGATGATGACGTAGTCACCGGTGTCCGCGTTGGGGGCGAAGATCGCCTTGTGCTTGCCGCGCAGGAGGTTGGCTGCAGTCGTCGCGAGGCGGCCCAGGGGGACGTCGGTCGCGTCGATCACGAGCCACTGGCGCTCGACGTCGCCGGGCTTCGGGGCATAGGTGCGCATGGCTGCGTCACTTTCTGTCGTTCGTGTGGAACACGGCCGAAGGCTCCGGCCGCGGCGCCTTCTGACGAACACTGCCCCCAACCTTCAGGTGGGAGTCTGCCCCCGCATGCGGAAGCGGCAGAAGACGCGACTGACAAGATTACGGGGGGCCTGCCCATTTCCGCCAATTCCCGGGCGATGATGGCGCATGGACTCGGTACTGGTCTCGGTCGCGCTCCCGGTCGCCCTGGCGATCATCATGTTCGGCCTCGGCCTGTCGCTGACGGTCGACGACTTCCGCCGGATCGGACAGGCCCCGAAGCCGGTAGCGATCGCCCTCACCGCCCAGGTGGTGGTCCTCCCCGCCCTGTGCTTCGGCCTGGTGATCGTTTTCGACCTCGACCCGCTGTTGGCGGTGGGGATGATGTTGCTCGCGGCCTCGCCCGGCGGCACGACGGCCAACCTGTTCAGCCACCTCTTCCGCGGCGACGTCGCGCTCAACGTCACCCTCACGGCGGTCAACTCGGTGATCGCGGTCGTCACCCTGCCGCTCGTCGTCAACCTGTCCGTGCAGTACTTCGACCCGGAGGACGCGGGCGACGTGGGGCTGCAGTTCGGCAAGACCCTGCAGGTGTTCGCGATCGTGCTGATCCCCGTCGCCATCGGCATGGTGGTCCGCCGGTCTGCCCCGGGCTTCGCCGATCGCGCCGACAAGCCGGTCCGGATCGGGTCCGCGATCGTCCTCGCCCTGGTCATCTGCGGAGCGCTGCTGGCCGAGCGAGAGAATCTCGCCGACTACCTCACCGATATCGGGCCGGCCGCCACCGTGTTCTGCGCGTGCAGCCTGGCGCTCGGCTACCTGCTCCCCCGTCTCGCCGGTGTCGACGACCGCCAGTCGCTGTCCTCGGCCTTCGAGGTCGGCATCCACAACAGCACGCTGGCCATCGCGGTCGCGATCAGCGTGCTCGACAGCGAGAAGCTCGCCGTACCGCCCGCTGTCTACGGCGTCCTGATGTTCCCGCTCGCCCTCGTGGCCGGCTTTACCATCCGGCGGCTGCACCACCCTGCGGGACAGCGGGTTCCGGCTGATTCGTGACTCGACTACGGTTCAGGGCGTGACTGACTCTCTCACCGTACGAGACAACCGCACCGGCGCGGAGTACGACATCCCGATCACCGACGGCACCATCCGTGCGGCTGACCTGGGCCAGATCAAGACGGCCGACGACCAGCCCGGCCTCGCGACGTACGACCCCGGTTTCGTCAACACCGCCTCCTGCCGCAGCTCCGTGACCTACATCGACGGAGAGAAGGGGATCCTCGAGTACCGGGGCTACCCGATCGAGCAGCTCGCGGAGAAGTCCACCTTCCTCGAGGTGGCCTACCTGCTGATCTACGGCGACCTGCCCACCAAGGAGCAGTACGACCAGTGGGTGCACGAGATCACCTACCACACCTACGTCCACGAGAACGTCCGCACGTTCATGCAGGGCTTCCGGTACGACGCCCACCCGATGGGCATGCTGATGGCGTCGGTGGGCGCGCTGTCCACGTTCTACCCCGAGGCATCCGACATCGCTGACCCGGCCAACCGGCACATCCAGATCGTGCGGATGATCGCGAAGATGCCGACCCTCGGTGCCTGGTCGTTCCGCCACGCACAGGGCAAGCCGTACATCTATCCCGACAACGAGCTGAGCTACACCGAGAACTTCCTCTCGATGCTCTTCAAGATGAGCGAGCACCGCTACGACGCCGACCCGCGGCTGGCCAAGGCGCTCGACGTGCTCTTCATCCTGCACGCCGACCACGAGCAGAACTGCTCGACCAACGCCGTCCGCTCGGTGGGGTCATCGCAGGTCGACCCGTACTCGTCGGTGGCCGCGGGCGTCGGCGCACTCTTCGGCCCGCTCCATGGCGGCGCCAACGAGGCCGTGCTGCGGATGCTGCGCCGGATCGGCTCGATGGAGAACATCCCGTCCTTCATCGACGGCGTGAAGAACGGCAACGAGCGGCTGATGGGCTTCGGCCATCGGGTCTACAAGAACTACGACCCGCGGGCGAAGATCATCAAGAAGGCGTGCGACGACGTGTTCGAGGTGACCGGCGTCAACCCGCTGCTGAAGATCGCGCAGGAGCTGGAGAAGATCGCGCTCGAGGACGAGTACTTCGTCAAGCGAAAGCTCTACCCCAACGTCGACTTCTACTCCGGGCTGATCTACGAGGCCTTCCAGTTCCCGCCGGAGATGTTCACCGTGCTCTTCGCGATCGGCCGTACGCCGGGCTGGCTGGCCCAGTGGCAGGAGCTGATCGGTGACACGGAGCAGAAGATCGCGCGGCCGAAGCAGATCTACACCGGCGAGCGCACGCTGGAGTTCAAGTCCCGCGAGGAGCGCTGGGCTTGAGCAACCCCTGGCCGCCCGCTCAACCGCCGGCACCGACGTACGTCGACGACCGGCTCAACCACTGGGCAGAGGCCAACCCGGACGGCGAGGCGATGAGCTACCTCGGGCGGACATGGAGCTGGTCGCAGCTCCACGAGCGGGTGCACCGGGCGGCGTTCGGGCTCCGCGAGCTGGGGATCGCGCGTGGCGACGTGGTCGCCTTCCTCGACAAGAACCACCCGGCCTGCGTGGAGATCAGCATGGCGGCCGGATCGATCGGCGCGGCCAACGCGATCGTCAACTGGCGGATGGCCGGGGACGAGGTCGACTACGTCCTCAACGACTCGGGCGCCAAGGTGCTGTTCGTCGGTGCCGAGCTACTGCCCACGGTCGAGGCGATCCGCGACCGGCTGCCGCACGTGCAGCAGATCATCTCGGTGACCCCGGACGGTGCGGAGGGCGACGAGTACGAGGCCTTCCTCGCGGCTTCACCGGCCTGCGACGACGGCCCGGACGTAGTCGAGGACGACGTGTGCCTGATCCTCTACTCGTCGGGCACGACCGGGCATCCCAAGGGCGTGATGCTCACCCACCGCAACATGGTCGAGCACACCGTCAACGCCCACGACGGCTGGGAGTTCCTGCCGGGCGACAAGTCGATGGTGGCCATGCCGCTGTTCCACGTCGGCGGCTCGTCGTACGTCCTGTTCGGGATCCACGACGGCGTCCCGAGCATCATGACCAGAGAGCCGGACGCCGGCTCGCTCGCCGGCGCGATCCTCGGCGGCGCCAACGTCACCTTCCTGGTGCCGGCGGTGCTCGCGCAGGTGCTCCAGTCGGGGCCGGACGCGGTCAAGCTGTTCAGCGCGCTGCGCTCCTACACCTACGGCGCCTCGCCGATGCCGCCGCCGCTGCTCCGCGCCGCGATGGAGGCCTGGCCGGACACCGACTTCATGCAGGTCTACGGACTCACCGAGGTCTCGGGCGTCGCGACGCACCTCCTGCCCGACGAGCACCGCGACGCCGAACCGTCCGGCCATCCCGAGCGGCTGCTCTCCGCGGGCCGGGCCGTCCCCGGCTACGAGCTCCGGATCGTCGATCCCGGCACTCTCGAGGACCTGCCGACCGGCGAGGCCGGCGAGATCTGGATGCGGACGCCGCAGCTGATGAAGGGATACCTGAACAAGCCCGAGGCCACCGCCGAGGTGATCACCGAGGACGGCTGGTTCCGCACCGGCGACATCGGCCACCTCGACGCCGACGGTTTCCTCTACGTCTCCGACCGGCTGAAGGACATGATCATCAGCGGTGGGGAGAACATCTACTCACCCGAGGTCGAGCGCGTCCTCTCCGAGCACCCCGCGGTCATGGAGGTCGCCATCGTCGGCATCCCCGACGAGAAGTGGGGCGAGTCGGTGAAGGCGTTCATCGCGCTTCGCGAGGGCGCGTCTGCCACGCCGGACGAGCTGATCGCGTTCGCCCGCGAGCGGCTCGCCCACTACAAGTGCCCCAAGACCGTCGACCTGCTCCCCGCCCTCCCCCGCAACCCGACCGGCAAGATCCTCAAACGCGAGCTGCGGGCGCCGTACTGGGAGGGGCAGACCCGCCAGGTGTGACCTCTGGGCCCGTGGCACCCTTGCGACCGTGACCACCGCAAGCGTCGCCGTGATCGGCGGCACCGGGTTCTACTCGTTCCTCGACCAAGCTGACGGAGCGCAGGAGGTCGCGATCGAGACGCCCTACGGCGCTCCATCGGCACCGGTGGGCATCGGCCGCGTCGCCGGCCACGACGTGGCTTTCCTCCCACGCCACGGTCGGCACCACGAGCACCCTCCGCACGCGATCAACTACCGCGCCAACCTGTGGGCGCTGCGGTCCCTCGGCGTGCGGCAGGTCCTCGCCCCCTGCGCGGTCGGCGGCCTGCGTGCCGAGGTCGCCCCGGGCGACGTGGTCGTGCCGGACCAGCTCGTCGACCGCACCCTCCGCCGGGTGACGTCGTACGTCGAGACCGGTGCCTGCCACCTGCCGTTCGCCGACCCCTACTGCGACCGCCTGCGCAGCACGGTGCTGGCGACCGGGCCCGACCTGGTCGACGGCGGGACGATGGTCGTGGTCGAAGGCCCGCGGTTCTCGACGCGGGCGGAGTCGCAGCACTTCGCCGCCCAGGGCTGGACCCTGGTCAACATGACCGGCAGCCCCGAGGCGGCGCTCGCCCGCGAGCTGCGCATGTGCTACGCCGCGATCGCGCTCGTCACCGACATGGACGCCGGCGCCGAGACCGGCGGTGGTGTCGGCCAGGAGGAGGTCTTCACGCTGTTCCGCGCCAACCTCGACCGTCTCACCGGGCTGCTGACCGACACAGTCGCCGAACTACCGGATCCGGCCGGGTGCACGTGCTCGACCTGGGCCGACGACGTCGAGCTGACCTACGAGGTGCCCGGCACGTGAGGGTGCTCCTGACCGGTTCCGCCGGCTTCATCGGGGGTGCTGTCGACCGGGCGCTCGAGGCGGCCGGGCACGAGGTCGTCAGGGTCGACGCGATGCTCGACCTGGCCCACGGCGCCACCACAGCACCCGCCGGCACTCACCAGCTCGACGTCCGCGACGCCGCCGGCTGGACCGGTCTCCTGCGCGGGGTCGACGTCGTGTGCCACCAGGCGGCCGTGGTCGGCGCAGGCGTCCGGGTCGCCGACCTCCCGGCGTACGCCGGGATCAACGACCTCGGAACCGCGGCCCTGCTGGCCGCGATGCACGAGGCCGGGGTGTCGGCGCTGGTGCTGGCGTCGTCGATGGTCGTCTACGGCGAGGGCCGCTACACCTGCCCGAAGCACGGCCGGCAGCTGCCCGGACCGCGCCGGCGGCAGGCGCTGGAGGCGGGCGACTTCGAGAACCACTGCCCGGTGTGCCGCGGCGCGCTCGGGTGGGAGGCGGTCGACGAGGGCAGCCGGCTCGACCCCCGCAGCTCGTACGCCGCCAGCAAGGTGGCGCAGGAGCACTACTCGTCCGCGTGGGCCCGCCAGGCCGATGCTGCCGCGGTCTCGTTGCGCTACCACAACGTCTATGGGCCGGGCATGCCGCGGAACACGCCGTACGCCGGTGTCGCTGCGATGTTCCGCTCCTCGCTCGAGCGCGGCGAGCCGCCCCAAGTGTTCGAGGACGGCGGCCAGGTGCGCGACTTCGTTCACGTCGACGATGTCGCGCGGGCGAACCTGCTGGCCGTCGAGGCCGTCGCGGGCGCAGCGGCAGGGAGCTCGGCGGCCTACAACGTCGCGTCCGGCCACCCCATCGGGATCCTCGAGGTGGCCGAGCTGGTCGCGCGCGGCACCGATGGGATCCGGCCCGAGGTGACCGGCGGGTTCCGGATCGGCGACGTCCGGCACATCGTCGCGTCTCCTGCGCTCGCCCGCAGCGAGCTGGGTTTCACTGCCGCGGTCCCACCCCAGAAGGGCCTCGTCGCCTTCGCGACGGACCCGCTGCGCGCATGAGTCCCGTCACCAGCTGGTGAAGAGCAGCTGTTGCACGAGCAGCGCCGTGACCAGCTGAGCCGCCAATCCCGGACGGCGCCACCGGTCCGGAAGCAGCGCGCACGACATCAGCAGCCAGGGCATGAACGGCAGCCAGATCCGCTCGACCTCCGACTTGCTCATGCCGGACGCGTCGGCGGCGGCGACCGAGAGAACGGCCGCTCCGACGAGGAGCAGCGGCGCTCGGGGAGCGCGCCGGCCGAGCGCGACCAGGTGGGCGAGACCCGCACCCACCGTCGGTCCGACCGCCACGAGGAGGGCAGCGAGGTTGCCCCACCACCAGTAGGACGCGGGACGGTCCTTGGCGAGCCCGGCCCAGTACCGCTCGCGCAGCACCGGGAACGCGTCCCACCACGCGAACCCGAGCCCCGCGAACAGGAGGACGACGGCGAGGGCCGCGAGGGCCGCGATCGGGAGGGGGCGCCAGTTCCGGCCCGCGAGGAGCACCGCGAGAGCCAACGGCCCGAGCAGCGGCATCCCGTAGGACATCAGCACGCAGCTGCCGAGCAGCAGACCCGCGAGCATCGACCAGCCGATGAGGGCGGCGGGCCGCTCACCGGTGGCGGCCAGGGCGAGGCAGGCGAGGCCCCACGCCGCCACCGTGGCGATCACTGCGTCGGCGGAGACCGCCAGGAAGACCGCGGCCGGTGTGAGCACGAGGAACGGCGCTGCCCGACGCGCCACGTCCTCGGACCCGAGCGCCCGCAGGGTCGCGAGGACCGCGAGCGGCAGCGACGCGGCGACGGCCGTCACCACCGCACCCGCCGCCAGGTCCCCACCGAGACCGATCCGGACCAGGCCGACGAAGAAGAGGAGCATCAACGGCGGATGGCCGGAGATGTGGGTGGGCCAACCCTTGTCCGAGATCGGGATCCGTTCGATGTAGCCGTCCAGCAACGCACCGACGTCGTCGACGGCGCGCGCGGTCGGGAGGTACTCGTCGTCATCGCCGATGGCACGAGCGATTCCGTCGGGTCCCTCGACGAGGGCCAGGGACACCAACCAGGCGAGGGCGACCACATAGGCCACGAGGAGGAGGCGCGGCCACGTCAACCGCTCGGCCAGGCGTTCGCCGTACCGCCATCCGGCCAGCGCGATGACGACGACCGCGAGCGACCCCAACCCGAGGGGTTTCGGGTCCCACAGTCCGTGCAGCGGCGGAATCCCCCGTGGTGACGCCGCGCCGGGCGATCGCGCCCAGACTTCCCAGCCGGCCAGTCGCGGGAGGGCGAAGGCCAGCGCGACCAGTGCGAGGGCGACCAACAGCCCGGCCCAGGGAGCGACGCGGCGCAGGGCCCCACGCGGCTCGCTCACGACGCCACCCTAGGAGGTCGCCCGGCCCGTGCCGCCCTTCGCGCCGAACCGTCAGCGGTTCGTAACACCTGACGGCGTTCGCGGCCCGTCGCCGCCCCTAGCGTGGAGCCATGGGGAACGGAACAGCTCGGGATCCGGTCTGCGACCTGGTCCTTCCGTGCAAGGACGAAGCGGCGGCGCTCATCGACCTGCTCCGTGTGATCCCCCCGCAGTTCCGGGTGATCGTCGTCGACAACGGGTCGATCGACGGCACCGCCGAGGTCGCGCGCCGCCTCGGCGCGACCGTGGTCAGCGAAGATCGACCGGGCTACGGGGCGGCGGTTCATGCCGGCGTCGTCGCGGCCGGGGCCGACTACGTCGCCGTGATGGACGGAGACGGCTCGTTCGACCCGGCCGACCTGATGCCGTTGCTCGAGGACGTGCGCAGTGGACGCGCCGACATCGCGGTCGGTCGCCGCCGACCCGCGGCCCGCGGCGTCTGGCCGTGGCACGCGCGCGCGGGCAACGCCCTCGTCGTCGCGTGGTTGCGCCGTCGGATCCGTCTCGACGCCCACGACATCGCGCCGATCCGCGTGTGCCGACGCCAGGACCTGCTCGGCCTGGGCCTGGAGGACCGGCGCTTCGGCTACCCGGTCGAGCTCCTCCAGGCCGCTACGGTGGCCGGCTGGCGGTTTGCCGAGCGCGACGTGGCCTACCGACCGCGGGCGGAGGGCACCCGGTCCAAGGTCTCCGGCTCGGTCGTCGGCACGGTGCGAACCGTCCGCGACTTCCTCCGGGTGCTCGCATGACGCGGTACGACGAGCCTGCGGCGCCCCACCTGCTGGTGGTCGCGAAGGCACCGGAGCCCGGCCGGGTGAAGACCCGGCTGGCCGCCGACATCGGTGATGTGGCGGCGGCCGAGGTGGCCGCGGCGGCGCTCCTCGACACGCTGTCGGCCTGCGTCGCGGCGGTGGGTCCCGAGCATTGTCACCTCGCCCTCGCCGGCGACCTGGGTCGGGCGGTCGACGGCGCGGCGATAGACGCCGCGCTGACCGGCTGGTGCGTTCGACCACAGCGCGGCGACCGGTTCGCCGACCGACTGGTCCACGCGCACGCCGAGCTGGCCGGGCCGGTCGTCCAGATCGGCATGGACACGCCGCAGGTCACGGCCGCGCAGCTGCGGGCGGCCGCCGCCGCGCTCGACGACCACGACGCGGCCCTGGGACCGGCGGACGACGGCGGTTGGTGGGTGCTGGCTCTGCGCGACCCGGAGGCCGCGCAGGCGCTGGCCGGCGTGCCGATGTCGACCCCGACCACCTTCGACCGCACTCGGGCCGCGCTCCGCGCGCGCGGGCTCGACGTCGCCACGGTCGAGACACTTCGTGATGTCGACACCACCGCGGACGCGCACGCCGTGAGCGCTGCCGCTCCCGACACCAGGTTCGCAGCCGCTTGGGGGCGACGAGCATGAGCGAGGCGTCGTTCACCGAGGTGTTCTCGAAGGCCCTGCGCGGCCGCGACTGCGTCGTGCATCCGACCCTGGGGCCGTCGACCGCACTGCCGGTCGCCAGCTGGCGGTCGGCCGCCGATGTTGACGACCTCGCTCTGCTCGACCACTGCGAGGGTCCGACGCTCGATGTCGGCTGCGGTCCCGGGCGGCTGACCGTCGCGCTCGCCGAGCGCGGGCAGGTGGCGCTGGGCATCGACGTCGTGCATGAAGCCGTTGGCCAGACCCGAGCTCGGGGCGGCGCCGCGCTCCGCCGCGACATCTTCGGCACGGTACCGGGCGAGGGTCGATGGCAGACCGCGCTGCTCGCCGACGGCAACGTCGGTATCGGTGGCGACCCGGTCGCACTGCTCCGACGGGTCCGGCGGCTGCTGCTGCCAGGTGGCCGGGTGGTCGTCGAGGTCGCACCACCCGGGGTCAGTACCCAGTCAGTGCTCGCGACGCTCGAGTGCGACGGCCTCCGGAGCCGTCCGTTCCGGTGGTCGGTCGTCGGCGTCGACGGGATCGCTGGGGTCGCGACGGCCGCGGGGCTGACGCTCCGCAACCGCCAACCACATGGGCCGCGTTGGAGCGCCGTGCTCGAGGACTCCGCGTGAACACCCTCCCGGTTCCCCGCACCGAGGACTTCCCGTCACGGTTGCGCAGTGCCGCGGTGGCGGCACGCATCGGGCTCTGGCTGGGCATCTGCTTCGGCCTCGCCTTCGGCACCGGCCTGATCAGCCACTACGCGCAGGCGGCGGCGCAGCCGGTGCCGTTCCCGACGAGCCCTGCGTGGGGATATCGGGTGACGCAGGGATTGCACGTCGTCGCCGGCACCGCGGCCGTCCCGCTCCTCCTGGTCAAGCTCTGGGTCGTCTACCCACGGCTGTTCCTGCGCCTCCCGCGGGTCCCGAGGGAGGTGGCGATCGGAGCGCTCGAGCGGGCCTCGATCGGGATCCTCGTCGCCGCCTCCGTCTTCCAGCTCGCCAGCGGTCTGGCCAACGCGACCCAGTGGTACCCGTGGACGTACTTCTCCTTCCGGTCCACGC
Source organism: uncultured Actinomycetota bacterium (assembly GCA_963846535.1). Lineage (GTDB taxonomy): Bacteria > Actinomycetota > Actinomycetes > Propionibacteriales > Nocardioidaceae > Nocardioides. Next base: position 240,398 of record CAWJWK010000007.1, on the reverse strand, counting down.
ACTACGCGATCGCCTGGGTGGCCATCGGCGCCTTGCTGGTGCACATCGCGGTGAAGCTGCCGATCACCCGCGCGGCGCTGGGAGCGGACGTCGAGGCGACGGCTCTCGACCGGCCGACCGCCGTCGCGGAGGCGGCGGTCTCGCGGCGGACACTGGTCCGGTCCGCCTGGCTGGCCGCCGGCATCGCCGTCGTTGCCTCCGCGACCAGCACCGTGCCGGGTCTACGGAGGATCGCGTTGCTCGGCAGCCGGACCGGCGACGGCCCGGGCGGGGTGCCGATCAACACGACGGCGGTCCAGGCGAAGATCGACCCGCGCACCACCGGGTCGTCGTACCGACTGGTGGTGGCGAACGGCGCGCACAGGGAGTCGCTCGACCTCGCCGCGCTCCAGGCGCTGCCGCAGCAGAGCCATACCTTGCCCATCGCCTGCGTCGAAGGGTGGAGCGCCAACGGGACCTGGACCGGCGTTCGCCTGCGGGCGCTGCTCGACCTCGTCGACGCGCCCCCCGGGTCGGACGTGCGCGTGACGTCCTTGCAGAAGTCCGGGTCGTTCAACGAGACGACCTTGCCCGGCAACTTCGCCGACGACGACCGCACGACGCTCGCCCTCGAGCTGGCCGGTGAGCCGTTGTCGCCGGACCATGGCTATCCCGCCCGGCTGATCGCGCCGAACCGGCCCGGGGTCCTGCAGACGAAGTGGGTCCAGCGGCTCGAGGTGCTCGCATGAGGACCTTCCTGGGCAGCGTCGGCGTCGTCGTGGCGTCCTACGGCGGCTGGCTGGTCATCTCGGACACCGACCGCTCCGCCCTGGTCGAGGTCGCGATCTGGCTGGCCGCCGGGGTGATCCTGCACGACCTGGTGCTGACGCCTGTGGTGCTGGCCGTGGTGTGGGCCGGAGCCCGGGTGCTCCCTGCCGCCGCCCGTGCGCCCGCTGCCGTCGGCCTACTCGTCCTCGGGTCGGTCTCCCTGGTCGCGATCCCGGTGCTCGGGCGATTCGGCGAGGTGCCGAGCGATCCGACCCACCTGGATCGCAACTACCTCGCCGGCTGGTCGGTGATTGCCGGCCTGGTCCTGACGAGCGTCGTGCTCGCGACGCTCGCCGTACGCTCACGAACCAGGAGGTTCCATGTCAAGGGTGCTGGTGGTCGATGACGACACCACGGTCCGCGAGGTCGTGGTCTCCTACCTGCGCGCTGCCGGCCACGAGGTGGACGAGGCCGCGGACGGCGAGGAGGCGTTGTCGCGCCAGTCCGACCGGAGCGCCGACCTGGTAGTGCTCGATCTGATGTTGCCCGGCATGAGCGGGCTCGACGTGTGCCGCCGGCTGCGCGAAACCAGCGACGTACCCATCATCATGCTGACCGCGCGGACGGACGAGCCGGACCGCGTCAACGGCCTGGAGAGCGGCGCCGATGACTACGTCAGCAAGCCCTTCAGCCCGCGCGAGCTCACCCTCCGCGTCGACCGCGTCCTCCGGCGGTCGGGCGGCTCCGTCCCCGAGCTGCCCGAGCTGCTGACCGACGACGATCTGGTGCTCGACCACCGCCGCCACGAGGTGACCCGCGACGGCACGTTGCTTGCACTCACCGGGCGGGAGTACGACCTGCTCCGCTTCCTGGTAGCGAGCCCCGGACAGGTCTTCACCCGCGCAGAGCTGCTCGACCGCGTGTGGGGCTGGGCGGTCGGCGACGAGTCGACGGTCACCGTCCACGTCCGACGCCTCCGCGAGAAGATCGAGCCCGATCCCCAGTCCCCGACCCGGCTGGTCACGGTTTGGGGAGTCGGTTACCGCTGGGAGCGCGCGCGATGAGCACCGGCTTGGAGATCGTCCTGATCGCCGGTGCCTGTGCGCTCGCGGTCGGCTTGATGGGATTCGCCGCCTCCTGGCTGTTGCGTCGCCGATCGATCCGCTGGCAGCTGAGCCTCGTGGCGTTGGTCGCTGTGCTCGGCGGTTTCGCAGGAACCCAGGTCGCCGCTCGCCGCATGTTCATCTCCGACCACGACCTCGGCGTGGTCTCGGTGCTGGCGGGGATCTCCGGCCTGGTTGCACTGATGGCGGCGCTCGCGCTCGGTCAAGCCATCAGCCGTTGGTCGACGGTTCTCCGCGACGCGGTCCGGAGCGTAGGCGACGGACAGCCGTACGCCGGGGCCTATCACGGGCCGAGCGAGTTCCGGGAACTCGCCGGCGAGCTGGCCCAGGCCCAGCAACGGCTCGAGGAGTCGCGAGCGCGTGAGCGCAGGATCGAGGAGTCTCGCCGCGAGCTCGTCGTGTGGGTCTCCCACGACCTGCGGACGCCGCTGGCGGGGATGCGGGCGCTCACCGAAGCCCTCGAGGACGGCTTGGCCGACGACGCGACCTACCACCGGAGGATCCGCGCGGAGGTCGAGCGGATGAGCCGGATGGTCGACGACCTCTTCGAGCTTTCGCGGATCAACGCCGGCGTGCTCACGGTGCTCCCGGAGACGTTGGCCCTGGGTGATGTCGTCAGCGACGCGATCGCCGGCGCCGACGCAGTCGCCCGGTCCCGGCAGGTACGGCTCGACGGTTCGGTCGACGCCGGGGTCGAGGTGGTCGCCGATCCGGCCGGCCTGTCCCGCGTCGTCTCCAACCTGATCGTGAACGCGGTGCGCCACACGCCGGCGCACGGCGTGGTGGAGATCCGCGGCCGCACCGTCCCCGACGGCGTTGAGCTCAGCGTGAGCGACGGCTGCGGCGGCATCCCCGAGTCCGACATGGCACGTCTCTTCGACATCGCCTGGCAGCGCACCCAGGCACGCACACCGGATCCCGGGCCGGCCGGCGCCGGAGGCGGCCTGGGGTTGTCGATCGTCAAGGGGATCGTCGAGGCGCATCAGGGCGAGGTGACTGTCGAGAACCTCGACGATGCCGGTGGCTGCCGGTTCTCGGTGCGGCTGCCCGCGGCCTCCGCGCGAGTGCGCTCCGACGCCTGATTTCATACGAAACCTCAACCGCGGTCTCAGTCACTTCACAGGGACGCTGAGCACGCTCGCTGCATGACGATCTCCGCACCGCCGTCGTACCAGCCGCCGCCGCCTTCCCAGGGTATGCCGCCGCTGCTGCCCCCGAGAGAGCCGCGTCCGCGTCGCGGTGGGTTCGCAGCAGCGGTACTGGCCGGCGCGCTGGTGGTCGGCGGCGGTGCGGGACTGGGCGGCGCGGCGTTGTGGTCCGCGCTCGATGACAACGGTGCGGCCGGCAACGACAGCGGCCCGACGTCTGCGCCGCTCCAGGTCGCCGACACCCCGGACAGCGACGCTGCTGACGGGAGCGTCGAGCAGGTCGCGACGAAGGTGCTCCCGTCCGTGGTCGCGCTCGACGTGGCCGGCGGCGGGACGGGAGGCAGCGGCTCGGGCGTGATCCTGACCGACGACGGCCTGATCCTGACGAACGATCACGTGGTCACACTGGCCGGCACGATCGACCCGGACACCGCCCAGGTGACGGTGTCGTTCTCCGACGGCTCGACCACCCAGGCGACCGTTGTCGGCACCGATCCGCTCACCGACACCGCGTTGGTGCAGGCCGAGGACGTGTCGGGGCTGACGCCGATCACGGTCGGCCGGTCCGGCGACCTCGACGTGGGTGAGCAGGTCGTGGCCATCGGTTCGCCGTACGGCCTGGACTCGACGGTCACCAGCGGCATCGTGAGCGCCCTCGATCGGCCGGTGGAGCTGGCGCGCGACGGGAACGGGGAGACCACCGCCTACCCCGCGATCCAGACCGACGCCGCGATCAACCACGGCAACAGCGGTGGAGCGCTGGTCAACATGGCCGGCGAGCTCGTCGGCATCAACGCTTCGATCCGTACGCCGGACGGCAGCGACCCGGACGCCGGCTCGATCGGCCTCGGCTTCGCCATCCCGATCGACGAGGTGGTGCCGATCGTCGAGCAGCTGCGCAACGGCGACACGCCTACCCACGCCCGCCTCGGCATCCAGGTCAGCGACGCCCAGGACGGCGCGGCCGGCGCTGTCGTCTCCTCGATCGAGGAGGGCTCCGCCGCGGCCGCCGCCGGATTGCAGAACGGTGACGTGATCACCCGGATCGACGACCACCTCGTGGACAGCTCGGGATCGCTGGTGGCGACCATCCGCTCCTATCGACCCGACGAGAAGGTCACCGTCACGTTCGTCCGCGACGGCGAGGAGCAGACGACCGAGCTCTCGCTCGGCTCCGACGCCACCTGACCCACTTCGTTCAAAGCCTTTTCTGGAGCTGGCCGCCCCGAGCCGTGGCGCGGAAGCCCATGAGCTCGTTGACCGCGATCATGTGCTCGTTGACCTCGGCGTTCCAAGTGATGATCCGCCGCCGGTCCTCGGGGTGGGCGGCCTGGAACGCGCGGATGTTGGCCACCTTCACCGCCACACCGAGCCGGTGGCCACGGTGGTCGCGGGCGACCAGCGTCCCCCACTGGTGGATCCACCTCGGGTCGGTGCCCGGCACCACGAGGTCGCTGTAGGCGACGACGCGACCTTCCGCGTCGAGCGCCACCGTGTGCCAGGGGACGCGCTGCTGCTCGGCGAGGACCCGCTCTGCGCTGCGGTGGGCCTCGATGTCGACGGTTCCATCCTCGCGCTCCAGCTCACCGGTCGGCGCTTCGGTCGCCAGCGTGCTCGACAGCTCGAGGTAGCTCCGGAGGATGTCGTCCGGGATCGGCCCGACCCAGGTCCGCAGCTGGTAGTCGGTGTGGTGGGGCGCCGCGTCCGCGCCGAGGGCGGCGAGCAGGGCGTCGTCGGCCGGCAGCTGGAGCTCCCGCTGCACTTCGCCGAGCCCGAACGCGTAGCCGTGCGTCCGCCCGAACTCGACACCCGGCGCTCCCGCGCCGTCCGGAGGGCCGTCGTACGGCCAGTCGGTGATGGCGTCCAACCGGGTGCGGCCGCGCCCGGCGCAGACCTGCTCGAGGTGGGCGAGCATCTGCGACCCGAGACCGGTACGACGGTGCTCCGGGAGCACCGCGACGTAGAGGTCCGCGGAGCCGAGGTTGTCGAGCATCGGGAGCGTGATCCAGCCGGTCGCGACCAGGGCGCCGTCCACGACGCCGTGGTAGATGAGCTCGTGCCGGTTCTTCGGCGGGTCCTGGAGTGTGGCGATCATCTCGCGAGCAGTCCACATCGCTCCCGAGTCGCCGATCTCGTGGCGGATCACGTCGGTGTTGAGCTTCACCCACGCCACCACGGCGTCCTCGTCGAACGGGTCGACCGGGATGATCTCGAGGCTCATCAGATCTTCTTCTGCAGCTCTCCGGCCCGCGCCGTCGGCTGGAAACCCATCCGGTCGTTGATCTCGATCATGTGGTCGTTGACCTCGGCGTTCCAGGTGACCAGGCGGCGGCCGTCGTACAGCCCGGTGGCCTGGAGCGCCCGGAGGTTGGCGATCTTGACCGCGAGGCCGAGCCGGTGGCCGCGGTGGGCGCGACTTGCCAGGGTTCCCCACTGGTAGACGTGCGTCGTCTGGTGCGCCGGCGCCATCAGGTCGGTGAACGCGGCGACGTTGCCGTCCGGGTCGAGCGCCACAGTGGTGAACTTGGTGCGGCCCTGCATGGCGACGATCGACTCCTGCATCCGGTGCGCCTCGATGTCGACTGCCTCGTCCTCGTAGTCGTTGTCGCCCATGGGCGCCTCGGTGATCAGCTTCGACGACAGCTCGAGATAGCTGAGCAGCAGGTTGTCGTCCGTGAACGGCCCGCTCCAGGTGCGGAGCTCGTAACCGCCTGAACGCTCCGCGGCCTCCGCCGCGAGCTCGTCGAGGATCGCGTCGGCGACAGGGAGCGTGACCTCACGCTGCACGTCGCCGAGGCCGAACACGTAGCCGTGCATCTTGCCGAACTCGACCCCCGACGTTCCGGCGCCGTCGGGCGGCCCGTCGTAGGGCCACGCGGTCATCGCGTCGAAGCGGGTGCGCCCCTGGTCCTTCGCGATCAGCTCGCACTCCCCGAGCAGGTCGGAGCCGTAGCCGCGCCGGCGGTGCTCGGGCAGCACGCTGACCTCGACCTCGGCCGACGAGAGGTTGTCGAGCAACGGCAGCTGCACCTGACCGGCCGCCACCACCACGCCGTCGACCGAGCCGATGAGCCGGACCGTCTTCCACGACTTGCTGGGCTCGCGGGCGCCGACCACCAGCTCGGCGAACGTCCAAGGCGTCGACGCGTCGCCGCGCTCGTTGAGGTCGACCGCGTTGACGGTGTCGAGCCACTGGCCGAGCGCATCGTCGTCGAACGCGTCGACCTCCTTGATCTCCAAGGTCATCGGACTCGTGCCACCCTTCCCTCGTCCCACACGGGATCGTCGGACTCGTAGACGCCACCGTCGGCGCCGAATACCAAGAACCTGTCGAAGCCGCGAGCAAACCACCGATCATGCGTGACAGCGAGCACCGTGCCGTCGAACGCGGCGAGCCCGTCCTCGAGCGCCTCCGCGGAGGCCACGTCGAGGTTGTCGGTCGGCTCGTCGAGCAGCAGCAGCGTCGCCCCGGACAGCTCGAGCATCAGGATCTGGAACCGGGCCTGCTGCCCACCACTGAGCGACTCGAACTTCTGCTCCGACGCCACGCTGAGCTCGTAGCGGTCGAGCACCCGGCTCGCCTGCTCACGACCCATGCCCTGCCGGCCGTTGGGCGTGCCGTCACCCCGGTGCAGGATCTCCAGCAGGGTGCGGCCCATCAGCTCGGGGTGCTCGTGCGTCTGCACGAACCAGCCCGGTCGGACGCGGGCACCGAGCTTGGCGACGCCCGCGTGTCGCACCGGCTGCACGACGACGTCGCCGACCGGTCGGTGCTCGACATCGGGGTCGCTGCCGCCGGCCGCCAGGAGTCGCAGGAAGTGGGACTTGCCGGATCCGTTGGAGCCGAGCACCGCCACGCGTTCGCCGTACCAGACCTCGAGGTCGAACGGCTTCATCAGGTCGACCAGCTCGAGCGACTCGCAGACCACCGCCCGCTTGCCGGTGCGGCCACCGGAGAGTCGCATGGAGACCTGCTGCTCGCGCGGCTGCTCCATCGGCGGCCCGGCCTCCTCGAACTTGCGGAGCCGGGTCTGCGCGGCTTTGTACTGGCTGGCCAGCCCGTCGTTGTACTCCGCCTTGATCTTGTAGCGCAGCACCAGCGCCTTGAGCTTCGCCTGCTCCTCGTCCCAGCGACGACGCATCTCCTCGAACCGGAGGAACCGGTCCTTGCGGGCGTCGTGATAGCTCGCGAAGCCGCCGGGATGGGTCCACACCAGGTTGCCGGCCGCGCCGAGCTCGACGGTCACCACCCGGGTCGCGGTGTTGGCCAGCAGCTCCCGGTCGTGACTGATGAAGAGGATCGTCTTCTCGGAGGCGGCGATCCGCTGCTCGAGCCAGATCTTGCCGGGCACGTCGAGGAAGTTGTCGGGCTCGTCGAGGAGCAGCACCTCGTCAGGTCCGGCGAGCAGGTACTCCAGCACGACCCGCTTCTGCTCGCCACCGGAGAGTGTGTGCAGCTCGCGGTACTTCGCCCGGTCGTAGGGAAGGGCGAGCGCCTTGACCGTGCACACGTCCCAGGTGACCTCGAGGTCGTAGCCGCCCGCGTCGGCGTACTCGGCGAGTGCGTGCGCATACGCCAGCTGGGTCTTCTCGTCGTCGACCTCCATCAGGGCGCGCTCCCAGCGGTCGACCTCGGCCGCCGCCGCGCGGATCCGGTCGGGACTGATCGACAGCAGCAGGTCGCCCACGGTCGGCTCGTCACCGAGCCCCGCTCCGACCATCTGCCGCATCACGCCCAGTCCGCCGCTGCGGGTCACGGCGCCGGCGTGCGGCACCAGCTCACCGGTGATGATCCGCAGCAGCGTCGTCTTACCGGCGCCGTTGGCGCCCACCAGCGCGACCTTCGCCCCGTCGCCCACCCGGAACGAGACGTCGTCGAGCAGTACCCGACCATCGGGAAGCTCGTACCTGACGCCGCTGACCTCTACGTGACCCACAAGGTGCGATTGTCCGACAGTGGAGGGCCGGCCGCGACGGGTTTTCCGAGGTGCGTGCCTCTGTCGGCTACTTGCGGCCGGGGGTGGTGGCGACCGAGAGAGCTTTGGACGGAGGGCGGCCATACGGCGTTGCGCGCCGAGCTCCGTTGAAATCCTTTCGAAAGAGTGTTCCATCTAGAACAGTTGTTCGATAGAATCGAGGCATGTCCACCCCCACCGCCCTCGACACCGCCGCTGCCGCGCTCGCCGGCATCGACTGGACGACAGTCAAGGGTGGAGACCTGCTCGAGGCCTCCGTCGCGCTGGGCCGGTTGAAGGCGATCGTGGACGGCGCCCTGGTTGCGGTCGCCGAACGCCTCGAGGAGACCGGTGGCGCCGAGGCGCTCGGGTGGGCCTCGACGAAGGACTTCCTCACCCACGTGCTCGGGCGGCCGCAAGGGATCCGGCGCCGGACTGGTGCGCGTCGCCCAGCACACCGCCGACCTCCCCGACATCCGGGCTGCGCTGGCGGCCGGTGAGATCTCCCTCGCCCAGGCCGGGGTGATCGCTGGTCGGGTCGCCACGTTGCCGCAGGTCCCCGAGCTGCGCGAGCAGGCCGCGGACAAGCTGCTCGGCCTGGTCGCCGACCACGGATACGACGCCACCGACCTCGACCAGGCGTTCCCCGCCGTGGTCCGAGAGCTCGACCCCGACGGGTCGCTACTGTCCGCAGACCTGGACAAGGACAAGGCCGAGCGCGGCGCCCACCACGCCCGGTTCCTCTCCGGCACCGCCGACACCCTCGGCGGCGTCCGGATCAAGGGCTACTCCACCGTGGAGGAATGGGAGCTGGTCAAGTCCGTCCTGATGCCCCTGGCCGCGCCGGTCCTCACCGAGCCCGGCGCCTGCGGCGGCGACCCCGACCAGAGGTTCGAGCTCGACGAGCACGGCCACCACGTCGGACGAGGATGTCCGGCCCCCGGCTGCGGCCACACCGGCAAGGACCCCCGCGACCACGGCGCGCGGATGTGGGACGCGCTCGTCGAGGCGTGCCGCCGCCTCCAGGCCACCGACTCCGTGCCGCACGCCCACGGCACCACCGCGCGGATCACCGTCACCATCCCGCTCCAGCAGCTCCTCGACCAGCCCGATGGCCACCTCGACGACGGCGGACACCTGCCCACCGGGGACCGGCTATCGGTCGCCGCCGTCCGCCGGCTGGCCTGCGACGCCGAGATCATCCCCGCCGTCCTCGGTGCTGAGTCCCAGATCCTCGACGTCGGCCGCAGTCAGCGGCTGGTCACCACCGGCATCTGGAACGCCCTGGTGCTCCGCGACCGGCACTGCGCCTTCCCCGGCTGCAGCCGTCTCCCCATCGCCTGCGACGCCCACCACATCCACCACTGGGCCGACGGCGGTCGTCACGTCGCTCGACAACCTGGTACTCCTATGCCGCAAGCACCACACGATCGTCCACCAAACACCCTGGCAAGTAGCGATCGACCCAGCGACCAGGCGACCCGTCTGGATCCCACCACCCAAGGTCGACCTCCGCGGCAGATTCACCCACAGCCCGGCCCGGCCACGACCACCCCTCGTCGCCTGAAGTTGATCGTCACTGACGGACGGAGTCGAGGATGCTGCTCGTGAGCTGCCGATCGGTCGTGATCACGTAGACCGCGAACTCGCCGGCGTAGACGTAGCCCGCCCAGGTCGTCATCCCGTCCGTGGTGTCCATGTGGATTCCCGGACCGTAGGCAGGGTCGAAGAGAGCGCTGCCGTACAGGGACAGACTGTTTCGGTAGTCGCACGCGTCTGCCTGGGTCGGCCCGTACGGGGTCATTCCGCCGTCGCACGTCCGCTGCGCCCAGCCGGCCGGGAGCTCGAACCCCACCCCTTGGGCCTCGAACTGCTGCCACTCGTCAGATTCCGCGCCATCACCGAAGCCGTTCGGCACGCAACCGACTGCGTCGCTGCCCGGTGTCGTCTCGACCGACGCGAGCACCAGTTCGCCGACCGCCTGCGTCGGCGCGGACACGGATATCCACCGGCCGTCGCTGTAGTCGGACTCGAACCACGTGGTGCGCGCGCCGAGCTGGCTATCCGTCCCCGGCGGGTCGTCACGATCCCCGAGCGCCGCGCACACGGCATAGTCGTCCAGCCGCGCGTTGGGACCGAGTCCCCAGTGCACGGGCACCTCGACCCGGAGGTCTACTCCCTCGAGGGTCTCCCACTCGGAGCCGTCGATTTCCGGCGAGCCTTCCACCCGTGCCGAGGCGAGCATCCGGCGGGTCAGGTCACGATCGTCGGTCCCCACAGACACCGCGAGGTCACTTGCATAGACGTAGCCACTGCTCCTGGCGTCGTCGCCATCCGTGATCACTCCGGGGCCGTCCATCGGGTCGAAGGTCGCGCTTGCGTAGAACGCGAGGTAATTGCGGAAGTCGCACGCGTCCGCCTCCGTCGGCCCGAAGACGTCGCTCGTGAAGCCGTCGAAGTCGCACGTGAAGCTTTCCCAGTCCCGAGGGATGTCGGCACGGACGTCACCCTGCCGAGCTGCGCGCCAGTCGACAGATGGCGTTGTCGGATCACCTCCGGTCAAGTTGTCGTCCCCCCGCCGCCACCGGCCAGTACGGCCACGGGCGCGGCGATGACGAGCCCAGCAGCAACGCCTCCGACGGCGAGCCGGCGGCGACGTCCTACGGCGTGGCGGCGGCGGGCCGCCTGCGCGAGGCCGGCCGGTTGCGGGGCATCGTCGGCCTCCGCCGTCAGTACGGCGGACAGCCGCTCGTCGAAGTCACTCATCATGCTCGCCCACCTGCTCACGGAGCCCGGAGATCCCACGCGAGACGCGTGATCGGACGGTGCCCTCGCGGACGCCCGTCATCGCGGCCCCGGGACAGCGCGTCCTGGACCACGTCCTCGGCGTCGGCGGCGTTGCCGGTCAGCACGTAGGCGAGCCGCAGCAACGCCGGCCCGCGGGCTGCGACCCAGTCATCGAACGCGGCCGGGACCTGCCGGGCGCCGACCTCGTCCATCGTTGCCTCCACGTCCTACAGACGCTCGCCGGCCCCAAGCTGTTGCAGAGCGTGTTGCGACGGCGCCGATCAGCCGGCGACGAACCGCCCGTCGATGACGGCGGCGACCTCGATGTCGTCCGGCGCCAGCGCCAGGGTGGCATCGCTGTCGGCCATCTTCCCGGCCCGCATGAAGGCCGCCTCGGAACCGGCCGCCATCGGGTGCAGCCCGCTGCTGAGCATCCCGGCGTCGGCGAGGGCGACCGGCCGGACCTGGCCGAGCCCGAGCGCGTCGGCGTACTCCTGTGCGCGTGAGGCCGCGTCCTGGACGGCCCGCGTCCGCACCTGACGGGTCAGCTCCTGCTTGCGCTTCTCGGTGAGCGCCCACTCGACACCCTCGAGGCTGAATCCGCCGGTGTGCTCGGCGTGCCGGCCGACCCATCGCGCCAGCTCGGCGAAGTCGCGGAACTTCACCTCGACGCCCACCATCGCGTGATGGACCAGCGGTAGCTGCTTGCCGTCCTGGTTCCACGGCCGCTCGGACCAGGTGCGGACGTGCCGCGTCGACCACCAGGTCACCGGCCCCTGGTCGGGGTCGTGCAACGGCGTGATGGACGCCTTCACGGCTTCCAGGTCGTGCACCACCCGGTCGTAGACCGGCTGCATCTGCGGGCCCTCGAACGCCAGCCGGGCCTGTACGGTCGCCCGCTCCGGCGGCTCGAACGCGGAGTAGGACCCGCGCACGGTGATCTCGGTGGTCACGTTTTTGGGCCCCGCCGGCGTTGTTCGGGGGAGCGAAGCGGAGGAGAAGAACGTCGTTGGGAAATCATGGACGGAACCTAGCCCAGCGCAGGTGGCAGGATCCGCGCATGGACTGGATCCCGCTGCTGGCCGACGCGACCGATCGGTTCGCCGACACTGCGGCATCGGGCGACCTCGACGACCCGGTGCCGACGTGTCCGGGCTGGTCGCTCGCCGACCTCGTCCTGCATCTCGGCGAGGTGCACCTCTGGGCGGCGCACGCCATCGTCAACGGCACACCCGACGGCAACGGGACGTACGACGGCGAACCCGCCGGCCTGGTCGACTGGTACCGCGGCACCGCGCACGCCCTCCTCGACGTGCTCGGGTCCCGGGCACCCGATGAACCGGCGTGGACGTTCGGCCCGGACAAGGTGACCGGGTTCTGGCGGCGGCGGCAGGTGCACGAGACGGTCATGCACGGATACGACGTCCTCGCGGCGGTCGGGCGCCGGGCGGACTGGGTGATCGATCCCGCGCTCGCCTGGGACGGCGTGGACGAGGTCGCCACGATCTTCTACGCCCGGCAGGTGCGGCTCGAGCGGATCGCCCCGCTGGCCGGCACGTTGCGGCTGATCGCGACCGACGTCGACGCCGCTCCGCTGGACATCGGGAGCGGGGATCCGGTGGCGGAGCTGTCCGGCCAGTCGTCGTACCTGCTGCTGGCGCTGTGGAAGCGCGCGTCCGTCGAGGACCGGGTGGCCGCCGGACTGCTGGAGACCGCGATCACTCCCTAGCCAGCCGACCCCACTCCGCCGGGCAGTGGTCGTCGATGCCGCAGCAGGCGTGGGCGGACATCGCCTGGTCCGGCCACGGGTGCCGCCACCCGCCGCCGCGGTGCTCGATGTGGCTGCACTTGTAGTGCTCAGGGCGATCGGGCGCCGCCGCCTGCTGCAGGACCGCTGCCCGCTCGTGGGTCAGCAGGCCGTCGCGGTCGAGGATCCGGGCCACCTCCGACAAGGTCCGCACGACGTCGTCAGCCACTGCCACCCACCCCTGATTTCGTGGTCTCGAGGATCCGGAAGCCCTTCGCACTCGACAGGCGCTCGGTCGGGAAGCCCTGGTCGCCCAGCCAGCGCTGGAGCGAGTCGGCACCGAGGTTCTTGCCGACGACCAACATCGCACGACCACCCGGCGCGAGTCGCGGCAGCCAGGTCAGCAACAGGTCGTGGAGCGCTGCCTTCCCGATCCGGATCGGGGGGTTCGACCAGATCTCGTCGAACGTCTCCCCGGCCGGCACGTCGTCCGGCGTGACGGCGCGGAACCGGTCGGCCACCCCGAGCGCCTCGGCGTTCTCGTTCGCGAGCAGCACCGCGCGGCGGTTCACGTCGACGGCCGTCACCCGCGCCGCCGGCACGGCCGCGCAGATGGCCAGCCCGATGACGCCGTACCCACAGCCGAGGTCGAGGATCCGTCCGTCCGCCGGCGGTTCGGTCTCCCGGAAGAGCACCGCGGTGCCGATGTCGAGCCGCCCGTTCGCGAAGACCCCTGAGCCGCTGGTCAGCTCGAGGTCCTGGCCCCACACCTCGGCCCGGACGGGCGTTCGTTGGAACGGCGCCGACGGGTCGGCCGAGAAGTAGTGGTCCTCGCTCATGAGGACTCCCGGCGGGCGGTCGTCCGCTCGACCCGCGCGGCCAGCTCGTCGTCCGGCGGGTAGGCGACCTCTTCGAGGGTGAGGCCGTGGGCATGAAGTACGACGACCGACGGGTCCCGCTGCTCCGCGGTCAGGATCTTGCGCGCCCACTCCGGAGGCCGCCGGCCCTCGCCGACGATGACCAGGCACCCGACCAGCGCCCGCACCATCGAGTGGCAGAACGCGTCCGCCCGGACCCGGCCGACGGCGACACCGGCCTCGTCGCGGGACCAGGTGAGCTCGAGCAGGGTGCGGATCGTGGTGGCGCCGTCCCGCTGCTTGCAGAACGACGCGAAGTCGTGGAGTCCGACCAGGTGCGCGGCCGCCGCGTTCATCAGATCGAGGTCGAGTGGCCGCGCCCAGGTCAGGACGTGCTTGCGGTGCAACGGGTCGATGGCCTCGGCGGAATCGGCGATCCGGTAGGCGTAGCGCCGCCACAGTGCCGCGAACCGGGCGTCGAACCCGTCCGGCGCGCCCCCGATCCGGTGCACGCGCGCGTCCGGTCCGAGGACGCCGTTTACCCGCCGCGCGAGCCGGTCGAGGCCGTCCGACAGGAAGGGGCGGAGGTCATCGGGCAGGTCGACGTGCGCCACCTGCCCGCGGGCGTGCACGCCCGCGTCGGTGCGGCCTGCGCAGACGATCTGGAGTTCCTCGGCAGGCAACCGAAGCACCGTCGCCAAGGCCCCCGTCAGGTCGCTCTGCACGGTTCGCAGCCCCGGTTGGGCGGCCCAGCCGTGGAAGTCGGTGCCGTCGTAGGCGAGGTCGATCCGGAGCCGCACGGGGTCAGTGTCTCAGTCAGTTCGACGACGACCGGGCAACGGGTCGGTCGATCTTGTTGCCCACCCGACCGGCCAGCCTCATCAGCCGTGGCATCCGCTTCGCCGCCCTGATGGTCAGCCGATCCAGCGGTGTGTCGATCGACGGCGCGGCGGGAACGTCGAGTCCCTGCGCCCCCGAGTCGGTCAGCGTGAAGAGCTCCCACTCCCCGGGTATGCCCTTGAGCTCGACCACCCCTCGGGTGGTCAGCTGCAGACCGGAGCCCGCCGTCAGGTCGCGCACTGTGCGGGAGACCACGATCTGCCCCGGTCCGGCCGCGGCACTCACCCGCGCACCGATGTGCACGGCCAGCCCGGAGACGTTCGCGGCCTCACGTTCCAGCTCTCCGGTGTGCACCCCGCACCGGATCTCCAATCCGGACTCGCGCGCACCGTCACGGATCGCCACTGCGCAGCGGATGGCGGCCGTCGGCCCGTCGAAGACGCTCAGGGTGCCGTCCCCCATCACCGTGATGAGCTCGCCCCCAACGTCCGCTACGGCGCTGCGGACCTGGCGCTCATGGTCCGCCCGCAGCTCTCGGTAGCCAGCGTCGCCGATCCGAGACAGCAAGCCCGTCGAGCCGACGACGTCGGTGAACAGCACCGTGCCGAGGAACCGGTCCTCGGTCCGCGCCGGAGGGGTGCCGGTGGCCATCTCCTGCAGGTGGTCGGAGATCGGGACCATGATCTCGCCCAGGGCCGCCCCGGGCCGCATCAACGGCAGGGTCGCGAACGAGGACCCGGGAATCAGGCTCGCCGCCCTCCGGATCACCGGCTCGGGGTAAATGCCGCCGGGTTGGTGGAGGACACGAACGGGGACGGTGATCGACGCCATGAGGTCCCGGGCATCGAGGTCCTGCAGCCACTCCCAGTGGGCGCGGGCGGTCGCCGGCGGCGCACTGCAGCGCTCCAACATGGCGGCGAGGCGCCGGTTGAAGGGCGATCCGAGCACCTCGTCCGAGGTCGCAGCTGTCAGCCCCGATCCCCACGCTGCGAACACTTCCTGGAACGTCCCGTGGAAGCGCGCGTAGCTCTCGGGGGTCCACCCGGCATCCGGGTCCGGCTCGGAGACAGTGATGATCGGGTTCACCAGGACCAAGCCGCGCACGCGCTCAGGACTCTGAGCAGCGAATAGCAAGGCCGCCCACTGAGTGCTCGGGAACGCGATGATGGTGGCGCTCGACATTCCGAGGGTGTCCATGACGGCCGCGAGATCAGCCATCTGCTGCTCGGCGGTCGGCACCTAACCGATCCGGTCCGAGAGACCGATGCCTCGTCGCTGGAAGTAGACGGTGCGCGAGTAGTGGGAGCCGCGCTCGAACGCCTGGCTTCGAGAAGCTCGTCGACCGGAATGCCGCCGCCGAAGGAGAGGTCGTTCCACCCGGACCGCCCGATGTAGCGCATCGCCGTCACGTCGTCGGGGAACCGGTCGATCCACTCGTCAGCGACCTCCCGGGTGCGGCCCGACTTCACCCCCACCCCGTCCTCACCCAGAAACGCAAAGATCTTGCTACGCTCCCCGGCCCGACCTTGATCTGCATCCGCTCGACATCCACGAACGAAACCTTAGAGCTCGGCGCCCCACGGCGGGTCCGCGCCGACGCGGGAGACCGTGACCGCTGCGCACGCAGCGGCGTGGGTTAGCGCGGCGGTCCGCGAGTCGGGATCGAGGTCGGCGAGCCGATCGGGCAGATGCTCCCACAGGGCATCGAGCAGCCCCGCCCCGAACGTGTCCCCGGCGCCGATGGTGTCGACCACGTCGACCGGAGGTGACGCGACCGACACCTGGTCCCCCCTCCGGCGCCCCCACACCCACCGCGAGCCCGCGGCGCCTCGTGTCACCACGACGTTGCGCGCACCAAGAGCGAGCAGGTTCGCGACCGCGTGTTCCTCGTCCAGATCCGGCCACAGCGCGGCGAGGTCCTCGTCGGACGCCTTGACGAGATCCGCCTGCGCGACCAGCCCGTTGATCCGAGCGATCACCTCCGGTCCGGTGCCGGTGATCGCCGGCCGGACGTTGAGGTCGTAGGACACGGCCGTCGTCGGCGCCAGCCGGTCGACCAGGTCCGCGACCGCGGCCGCACCGGGTTCGAGCAGCGGAGCAAGCGAGCTCACGTGCAGGACCTGGACGTCCTCGACCGCGACCGGCCCGAGCCGCCACTGCACGTCGAAGTCGTACGACGCGCTTCCGTCCGCGTCGATCCGGGCCCGGGCCACCGACGTGTGCTGCACGACGTGAGGGTCGGTCGCGAGCAGCACCTCGCTCGCCGCCAGGTGGTCAGCGAGCAGCCGACCGTGGTCGTCCGGGCCGTACGACGTCGCCAGCAGCACCGGTCTCGCGAGCCGGCTCAGGGCGACGGCTGCGTTGGCCGCGCTCCCGCCCGGGCGTTCGACCACGGACCCGTCGGCGCCCTCGACGACGTCGATCAGTGCTTCTCCCACCACGAGCGCGACACCGTCCATGGCTTCACCCTGCCCGTCCTACCCAGCCTGCCGCCATACTTCACGCGTGCCGCAGCACCCCGTGATCATCCCGGGTCTCCGAGAACCGCGTCGACTTGCTCCGCGACGAACGCGCGACATCCGGTCGCCCTCCATGAAACGAGTCGCGGCGGCGCGCAGCAGGCGCGGGATAAGGAGACACGCCCTAGGGTCGCCCCATGCCCCTGGAGACCTCCCTCGAGAAGCCGGCTCCGGTCCGGGCGATCGCCAACGCGGTCGCCGGCTGGATCGACCGGCTGGGCGTGGTGTGGGTCGAGGGTCAGGTCGCCCAGGTAAGCCGACGTCCGGGCGTCAACACGGTGTTCCTGACCCTGCGCGACTCGGTGGCCGACATCTCCGTGCCCGTCACGTGCTCGCGGGTGCTGTTCGACGGGTTGCAGCCGCCGCTCGTCGAGGGCGCGAGCGTGGTGATCCAGGCCAAGCCGTCCTACTACGCCAACCGCGGCACGTTCTCGCTCTACGCCCGCGACATCCGGATGGTCGGGCTCGGCGAGCTCCTCGCCCGGCTCGAGCAGCGACGCCAGCTGCTGGCCGCCGAGGGTCTCTTCGCCCAGGAGCGCAAGCGTCGGCTGCCGTTCCTGCCCGGGCGGGTCGGGCTGATCACCGCGCCGCGGTCGGCCGCCGAGAAGGACGTGCTGGAGAACGCCACCCGCCGGTGGCCCGGCGTCGACTTCGAGGTCGTCTACGCCGCGATGCAGGGGGCCCGGTCGGCCCTCGAGGTGATCGGGGCGCTGGAGCGGCTGGATGCCCGGGCCGACGTCGACGTGATCGTGATCGCCCGGGGAGGCGGTTCGGTCGAGGATCTGCTGCCGTTCTCCGACGAGGGGCTGATCCGCGCGGTCGCGAAGGCGCGGACCCCCGTGGTCTCGGCCATCGGCCACGAGCCCGACAGCCCGCTGCTCGACCTGGTCGCCGACGTCCGGGCTTCGACCCCGACCGACGCCGCCAAGCTGATCGTGCCCGATGTCGCCACCGAGACGACCGGCGTCGCGCACGCTCGCGACCGGCTGCGCCGGGCTCTCGTCGCCCAGGTCTCCCGCGAGCAGGCCGGGCTCGACGCCCTCCGCTCCCGACCGGCGCTCGCCGACCCCCGCACGCTGCTCGACCGCCGCGACGAGGAGCTGGCCGGCCTCTGCGAGCGGATGCGCCGCATCCTCGGCCACCGGCTCGACCGAGCGTCCGACGACATCTCCCACCACCGCGCCCGGGCGCGAGCGCTCTCACCGCTGGCGACCCTGGAGCGCGGCTATGCCGTCCTCCAGGACGACGCCGGTCACGTCGTCACCTCCGCGGCGGGAGTCGCTGCGGGGGCGGCGATGAGCGTCCGCGTCGCCGACGGCAGGATCCATGTCACGACCACCCACACCGAACTGCTCGAGGAGACCGATGGCGACCAAGCCTGACGAGCGTCCGTCCTACGAAGAGGCGCGCGAGGAGCTGGTCGAGGTCGTGCGCCGCCTCGAGGCCGGCGGCACCACCCTCGAGGCGTCGCTGGCGCTCTGGGAGCGCGGCGAGCAGCTCGCCACGATCTGCCAGGAGTGGCTCGACGGTGCCCGCGCCCGACTCGATGCGGTGATCGGCGACGCCGACGCCGAGTAGTCAGTCCTCGAGCGGATCCGTCGTGAGCCGGCCGATCAGGTCCTGCAGCTCGTCGGGCGACGCCGAGCCGTAGACGAGGATCGTCTGGTCGCCGACTTCGGCGACGTACGCCGTGTCGCCACCCTCGTCCTCGTAGCCCTGCCAGGCCTCGGCGACCGAGCCCTCCACGGTGAGGATGTCGGTCGCAGTCGCGTCCTCGTCGACGTACTCCCGGACCAGGTCGGACGGGGACGCCGCCTCCTGGTGGATGCCGACGAACTCGTCGTCATCGGTGAACATCAAGAGCTCGAGGGCCTGATCCGCCGCGCGGTACTCCGTGGCGATCCAGCCCTTCGGCAACGACTCCGGATACACGGGGTCGAAGCCTGCGTCCTGCACGTCGCCGACGAGGGGGACGTAGTCGATCTCCTCCGGCCGGTTGTCCGTGTCCGGCCGGAACAGTCCCAGCACCCACAGCAGCCCGCCGACGGCGACGACGGTGATCACCAGGGCGGCGACCAGGCCACCCGCGGACCGTTCGTACTTGCCCGGACGGCCTTCGCTCGACGTACTCATAGCGCGCCTATCTTCACAGCCCGCCCGGGCGGCGACCGCGGCGGCCCTTCTCAGCACCCAGGACGAATCCGCAGTTGCGTCCGAACAGGGGTG
Organism: uncultured Actinomycetota bacterium; assembly: GCA_963846535.1. Classification (GTDB taxonomy): domain Bacteria; phylum Actinomycetota; class Actinomycetes; order Propionibacteriales; family Nocardioidaceae; genus Nocardioides. Next base: position 221,448 of record CAWJWK010000007.1, on the reverse strand, counting down.
ACAATATCTCCGCAAACGCGGAATACTCCACTCGTGACTGAATACCGGATCGCGGAAGCGGCAGAGGTCCTCGGCGTCAGCGACGACACCGTACGGCGCTGGGTCGAGGCCGGTCGGGTGCCGAGCGCCACGAGCGGCGGGCGGAGGGTCATCCCAGGGGCCGACCTCGCCGACCTCGCGGCGTCGCTGGTCGACGCGGCCGAGCGCGAGCGCACCCGGGCGGGCTCCGTGAGCGCGCGCAACCGGATGACCGGGATCGTCACCAGGGTCGTCACCGACACGGTGATGGCGCAGATCGAGATGGTCTGCGGTCCCCACCGCGTGGTGTCCCTGATGAGCACCGAGGCGGCGACCGAGCTCGGCCTGGAGCCCGGCGTGCGGGCGATCGCGTCGGTCAAGTCCACCAACGTGGTCGTGGAGCGGCCCCGATGAGTCCCCGCGTGCGGCGAGTCGCGGCCACCGCGCTGGCCGGAATCCTGCTGCCGCTCGCCGGGTGCAGCGACGACGAGACCACGCTTCGGGTGTTGGCCGCGTCGTCGTTGGTCGATGTGTTCACCGCGCTCGCGAAGGACTTCGAGGCAGAGCACGACGGGGTCCAGGTCGACGTGGTCACCGGCTCCTCGACCGATCTCGCGGAGCAGGCCGCCGACGGTGCGCCCGGTGACGTCCTGGCCACTGCCGACGAGACGTCGATGCTGATCGCCCGGGATGCCGGCGCAGCGAACCCGACCACGGCGTTCGCCGGCAACGTGCTGGTCCTGGTGACACCAGCCGGCAATCCGGCCGGGGTCGCATCGCTCGACGACCTCGCGGACACGACCTGGGTGCGCTGCGCCGACGAGGTCCCGTGCGGACGAGCGGCCGTCGACCTGCTCGGCTCCGTAGGTCTGGACGTCGAGCCCGACAGTCTCGAAGAGGACGCTCGCTCGACTCTCGACAAGGTGGTGGCCGGCGAGGCGGACGCTGCGCTCGTCTACCGCACCGACGCGCTCGCGGTCGGCGACGACGTCCGGATCATTCCGGTGCCGGCGGCCGACTCGGTGCCGTCGTCGTACTACATCGCGACGCTGGAACAGTCGTCCGAGAGCGATCTGGCCGGGGCGTTCGTCGAGCTCGTGGCGGGTGACGCCGGGCGCCAGGTGCTCCGCGAGGCGGGGTTCACCACGCCATGACCGCCCGCGACCCCCTCGGCCGGGCGCCCCTGGTCCTGGTGGTGCCGGCGGCACTCGCGGCCGGCGTACTGCTCGTGCCCCTGGCGGCCATGGTCCTCGCCACCGATCCCGGCGGCCTGGCCGATGCGCTGAGGTCGGAGGTGGCCCGCGACGCACTCTGGCTGTCCGTCTCGACGTCGACGGCGGCGATGTTGATCTCCCTGGTGATCGGGTTGCCGCTCGCCTGGTTGCTCGCCCGCGTCGACTTCCCCGGTCGCCGCCTGGTGCGGGCTCTCGTGATCGTGCCGATGGTGCTGCCGCCGGTGGTCGCCGGCATCGCCCTGCGCTCGGCGTTCGGTCGCTCCGGCCTGCTCGGCGAGCCGATCCTCGACGCGACCGGCTTCGCGTTCCCCTACACGACGTGGGGCGTCGTGCTGGCGCACGTCTTCGTGGCACTCCCCTTCATGGTGATCAGCACCGAGGGCGCGCTCCGCTCGACCGGGAGTGGGTACGACGGCGCCGCCGCGACGCTGGGCGCGGGCCGCTGGACGACGTTCCGGCGGGTCACGGTGCCGCTCGCGCTCCCCGGGATCGCGGCCGCCATGGTGCTGGCGTGGGCCCGTTCGCTCGGAGAGTTCGGCGCGACGATCACCTTCAACGGCAACTACCCGGGCACCACCCAGACGATGCCGACCCTCATCTACGTCGCCCGTCAGTCCGACGCCGACGCCGCACTGGCATTGAGCCTGATCATGCTGCTGGTGTCGGTCGGCGTCCTCGTGGCGCTGCGGGACCGCTGGCTGGTCACCGCATGACGCTCGAGGCGAGGCTCGCCGTGGCCGGACGGCTCGACGTCGAGATCGGCGCGGAGCCGGGTGACGTCGTCGCCGTGGTGGGACCGAACGGCGCGGGCAAGAGCACCCTGGTCCACGCGCTCGCCGGCCTCCAGCGCGCCGAGGGCCAGGCGATCCTCGGCGGCCGCGACCTGCTTGCCCTCGCCCCGCAGCACCGCCGCGTGGGTGTGGTCTTCCAGGATCAGCGCCTCTTTCCCCACCTGACCGCGCTCGACAACGTCGCCTTCGGGCTCGTCTCACGGGGAGCGGACAAGGCGTCGGGGCGCGCCGCCGCCGGCACCTGGCTCGACCGGCTCGGCGTCGGCGACCTGGCCGACCGGAAGCCCGGTCAGCTGTCGGGTGGCCAGGCCCAGCGGGTCGCGATCGCCCGGGCCCTGGTGACCGAGCCCGACCTCCTGCTCCTCGACGAGCCGTTCGCCGGCCTCGACGTGGGAGTGGCGGCAACCCTGCGGATCGAGCTCAGCCACCACCTCGCCGACTTCCAGGGGATCACCGTCCTGGTCACCCACTACGCCCTCGACGCGCTGACCCTCGCCACGTCGGTCGCCGTCCTCGATCGCGGCCGGGTCGTCCAGCTCGGTACGCCGGGAGAGGTCGCCGCTCGCCCACGCACCGAGCACGTCGCCCGCCTGGTCGGGCTCAACGTCATCCGCGAGGGCGACCGGCTGCGCGCCTTCTCCCCCGCCGCGGTGACCGTCGGTCTCCGGGCGCCGAGCGACTCGACCCGCAACCGTTGGCAGGGCGTCGTCCGCGGTGCCGCGCCCCACGGAGATGCCATCCGGATCCAGGTGAGCGGCGAGCACGACCTGATCGCCGACGTCACCCCCGCGGCGTCGCGCGAGCTCGCTCTCGCTCCCGGCCAGCAGGTCTGGCTGTCGGTGAAGGAAACCGCCGTCACGACGTACGACGCCCACCAGGACGCGGTTCCCGAGTGACGGACCGAGGTGAACGCGGACGATAGGGTTCGGCCCATGGAGAGCTTCGCCGTGCCCCCGCCGGCCCCCGACCGCAACCTCGCACTCGAGCTGGTGCGGGTGACGGAGGCGGCCGCGATGGCCGCCGGTCGTTGGGTGGGCCGCGGCGACAAGAACGGTGCCGACGGCGTGGCCGTCAACGCGATGCGGGTGATGATCTCCACGATCGGCATGGACGGCGTGGTCGTGATCGGCGAGGGCGAGAAGGACGACGCCCCGATGCTGTACAACGGCGAGCGGGTCGGCGACGGCACCGGTCCCGAGTGCGACGTCGCCGTCGACCCGATCGACGGCACCACGCTCTGCGCGAAGGGGATGGGCAACGCGATCGCGGTGCTCGCGGTCGCTCCGCGCGGGTCGATGTACGACCCGTCCGCGGTCTTCTACATGGAGAAGCTCGTCACCGGCCCGGAGGCGGCCGACGTCGTCGACATCCGCTACCCCGTGGCCGAGAACATCAACCAGGTCGCCAAGGCGAAGGGCGCCCAGCCGTCCGACGTGACCGTCGTCCTGCTCGACCGGCCGCGGCACGGCCGGCTGGTGGAGGAGATCCGGGCCACGGGCGCGCGGATCAAGTTCATCACCGATGGTGACGTGGCCGGCGCGATCTCCGCCGCCAGCTCGAACTCCGGCGTCGACCTGCTGCTCGGTGTCGGCGGCACTCCCGAGGGGATCATCACCGCCTGCGCCATCAAGTCGCTCGGCGGCACCATCCAGGGCCGGCTCTGGCCGACCGACGACGACGAGCGCCAGCGGGCCACCGACGCGGGCCACAACCTCGACGCCGACCACGTCCTCACCACCGACACGCTGGTCACCGGCGACGACTGCTTCTTCGTCGCCACCGGGATCACCGACGGCGAGCTGCTGCGCGGAGTCCGCTACCGCGCCGGCGGCTGCACGACCGAGTCGCTCGTGATGCGGTCCCGCTCCGGCACGATCCGCACCATCACCAGCGAGCACCAGCTCCAGAAGCTCCGGAACTTCTCGTCGATCGACTTCGACTGAGCCGGTCGGTCACAGGAATCCCCGGTGAACCGGGGATTCCCACGGCGGCGCCTCGTTAGGCGGTCTCGACGGCCGCGAGGCTGGCCACCCGGGACGACTGCCGCAGCAGCGACTCCCCGACGACCTTGATCACCCGCGGGTCCACGGCGAGGCCGATGTGGGACGCGCGGACCTCGACGGCGTCGCCCTCGGGGTCGATGCAGGCCTTCCAGTCCACGATCCCGTCACGGCGGGAGTAGACGTTGGTCATCGCAACCCCGTCCGGCAGCGGCTGCCGCACTTCGAGGAAGCTGATCTCGGCGCACGAGCCCGACACGCAGTCCTGCGACATCACCCCGGGGAGGCCGACGGCCGACAGCCGGTTGAGCACGGAGACCCCGCCGGTCAACAGTCTGTGGTGGGCAGCGGGCGCCAGCATCGGGCTGCCCATGGTGACGATGCCGGAGACCAGGTCGGGACGGCGGACGGCGATCCCCCGGGCGATCATGCCGCCCAGGCTGTGGCCCACGATCTGCACCCGCGACCCGCGCCGCTCGGCGATCCGCTCGAGGTGTGACTCGACCAGCGCGGCCGCGTTCAGAGTGCAGCTGACATTGGCCTGGATGTGCGAGCGGTAGGTCCGAAACCCACGCCGGCGGAGTCCGGCCGCCATTTGGGTCAGGGTCCAGTCACCCGCCATGAAGCCAGGAATGAGCAGGACCGGCTCGGCCGAGCGGGCCACCCCGCGGGCGGCGTACGGCGTACGCCGGCGGGTGCGGCGCGCGGCGCCCTTGTGCACCGCCAACCGGCCCGCCTCGGTCACGAGACTGCCTTCGCGCAGGAGCGCGGCGAGCGCCGGACGACCGAAGCCGTCGGGCAGCAGGTAGGGCGCCAACACACTGCTCATGTACCCGATCCTAGGGTTGTTGAATCGTGAACTGGTGGCCATTCGGCAAACTGTTGTTCATGAGTGCGTCAGCCGATCAGACCAACGTGACGGTCTCCGAAGAGTTATTCGCTCCGCTGCCGAGCGGGGTCGAGATCTGCTACCAGACGTTCGGCGAGCCGTCCGCGGACCCGTTGCTGCTCATCATGGGTCTAGGCGGGCCGATGAACTGGTGGGACTCGGAGCTCTGCGCGCTGCTCGCGGAGCAGGGCTTCTACGTCATCCGCTACGACAACCGCGACATCGGTCGCTCCTCGCGTGACGCCGGCCGGGTCACCCGCAACATGCTGGTCCGCGCATTCCTGGGCCGGCCGGTCGCCGTGCCCTACTCCATCGCCGACCTCGCCGATGATGCGTTCGGCCTCCTCGACCATCTCGGGATCGAGGTGGCCGACGTCATGGGCGCGTCGATGGGCGGCATGGTCGCCCAGACGATGGCGATCGCCCGTCCCGAGCGGGTGCGCTCGCTCACCAGCATCATGTCGACGACCGGCCGTCGGACCGTGGGATGGCAGAGCCCTGTCCTGCTGCCGACGCTCATCGGCCGGCGCGGCCCGGACCGTGAGGCCTACATCGCCGGGAGCCAGAAGGTGTGGGCCCTGATCGGCTCGCCCGACTTTCCGAAGACACCCGAGGACATGCTGCGCCGCGGGAACGAGACCTTCGACCGTGGGGTCAGCCGCTCAGGCGTGATGCGGCAGATGATGGCCGTGCTCACCCAGCCCGACCGCACCGCACAGCTGCGGTCGCTGCCGATGCCGACCCTCGTGGTCCACGGCCTCTCCGATCGTATGGTGCACGTCTCCGGTGGCCGGTCCACGTCGATGTCGATCCCGGGAAGTGAGCTGCTCCTCATCGACGGGATGGGACACGACCTCCCGCAACCGCTCTTCGACACGATCACCGCCGCCGTCCGCCGCACGGCGGACAGGGTTACCCCGAGGTAGGTCCAGCCATACGGTCTAGACAAACCGTCAACTTCCGTAGGAATGTGGCTGTGGTCACACCAACGGGAGGATTCAATGAGGAATCGCTCGGGAGGACCGGCGTCCGCTCTTTCAGGACGGCGGACCAGGATCAGATCTCAGCGTTCAGGACGTAGCAACCTGGCCATCGTCGCGACGATCGGCGTGATCGCGACCCTGCTCACCGCATGCTCGGAGGGCAAGCCGGTCCTCAACTGGTACGTCAACCCCGACGGCGTACCCGTCTTCGAGCGATACGCCGAGGAGTGCAGCACCGAGGACTACGACGTCTCGGTCCAGCTGTTGCCGTCCAGCGCGACCGACCAGCGGATCCAGCTGGCCCGCCGGCTCGCCGCGGAGGACTCGTCGACCGACCTCATGAACCTCGACCCCGTCTTCGTCGCCGAGTTCGCCAACGCCGAGTGGCTCGCCGAGATCCCCGCGGACCTGGCCCAGCACATCACCGACAGCGGTGACTACCTCGAGGGTCCGGTCGAGACGGTCACGTGGAACGACGGCGTCTATGCAATCCCCTTGTGGGCCAACACCCAGGTGCTGTGGCACCGCAAGTCGCTCGCCGACGCCGCAGGACTCGACATGTCCCAGCCGGTCACCTGGGAGCAGGTCATCAGTGCAGCGGCGAACAACAACGGCAGCGTCGGTGTCCAGGCAAACCGCTACGAGGCCTACACCGTGCTCATCAACGCGCTCATCCAGGGCGCCGGCGGAGACATCATCAGCAACACCGAGGCCGGCAGGGAGGCTTCGGTCGACATCGACTCCGAGGCGGGCCGCAAGGCGGCAGAGATCATCAAGATGCTGGCCGACTCCCCCGCCGCCCAGAGCGACCTGACCGTCTCCAACGAGGGCACCAGCCTCGGCCGGATGTTCCCGGACCCCGAGGGAGAGCAGGGCGCTGGCGAGTTCATGCTCAACTGGACCTTCGCCTACAAGTTCTACGAGGGCCTGATCGGCGCTCCGGACGGCATCACGAAGGAGCAGTTCGACGACCTCGGCTACGCGCGCTATCCCCAGACAGTCGCGGGCGAACCCTCCAAGCCACCGATCGGCGGCATCGACATCGGTGTCGGGGCCTATTCGGACCACCCGGAATGGGCGATGGAGGCCGCCCAGTGCATCACGTCGACCAAGGCGCAGACCGATCTGGCGCTCGAGGCCGGCCTGATGCCGTCGACCAACTCGGCGTACGACGAGGTGGTCGCCGCAGGTGACTTCCCGGAGGACCTGATCGAGCTCTATCGCACGAGTGTCGACGAGGGTGGCCCGCGCCCGGAGAGCGCGTTCTACTCGACCGTCTCGAGCGCACTCCAAGCCAGGTGGCACTCGCCCACGTCGGTCGATCCGGACACGACGCCCGAGAGGTCCGACGAGTACCTCACCGAGGTGCTGCGAGGAGACGCACTGCTATGACGACCGCGACCGCACCGCACCAGACCGCCGGGCACCGGGCGGCAGTCAGCGATCGATCGCGCGCCGAGAACCGTCTCGGGCAGCGCCTGGTCGCCCCCGCGATCATCCTGATGCTGATCGTGACGGCGTTTCCGATGCTGCGCGCGATCTGGCTGTCGGTCTACGACTACACGCTGACGGCACCCGACGACCAGGAATTCGTCGGGCTGTCGAACTACTGGACCGCGATCACCGACGGGTTGTTCTGGCAGACCACCGGCATCACCGTGCTCTACATGGTCGTCACCGTCGCGGTGGAGCTGGTGATCGGTTTCGCCTTCGCGATGGTCATGCATCGGATCATCTTCGCGCGCGGCGTGATTCGGACGTCGATCCTGATCCCCTACGGCATCATCACCGTCGTCTCGGGCTTCGCCTGGCAGTTCGCGTTCAGCGCGACCAACGGGTTCGTCAACGGCTGGGTCCCCGGGATCGAGGACGGCTTCAACTGGTTCGGCGAGACCACCCCAGCGGTGATCGCGATCATGATCTCGGAGATCTGGAAGACGACGCCGTTCATGTCGCTGCTCCTCCTCGCCGGACTGGCACAGGTCAGCGAGGACATGATCGAAGCCGCGAAGGTCGATGGAGCGACATGGTTCCAGCGACTATGGAAGGTAGTCCTCCCCAACATGCGAGCAGCGATCATGGTCGCCGTGCTCTTCCGGGCGCTCGACGCCTACCGGATCTTCGACAACATCTTCGTGATGACCAACGGCGCGCAGAAGACCGAGTCGATCAGCTTCCTCACCTACCGGCAGACCATCGAGCAGTTTCAGCTGGGGATGGGATCGGCGCTCTCCGTGCTGTTGTTCCTGTCGGTCCTCCTGATCGCCTTCCTCATCGTGAAGCTGTTCCGTGTCGATCTCGCCCAGGCCCGACAGGAGTAATGAGATGAAGCGAATCGGGCCGAAGATCGGGCTGGTGCTCGGCGTCCTGCTGATCCTGGTGTGGTGCCTGCTGCCGGTCGTGTGGATCATCTCGCTGTCGTTCAAGTCCGAGGACTCGATCATCGCCGGCAACCCCGGCTTCTTCCCTGCCGACGGCACCGGCGCAGGTTGGGACAATTACCAAGCCGTGTGGGACAACGACCAGTTCCGTCGCGCAATCGTCAACTCGATCGGGATCAGCCTGATCGCGACGGTGCTGTCGGTCATGGTGGCGACGCTGGCGGCGTACGCCATCGCTCGGCTGGAGTTCAAGGGCAAGCGTCTGGTGCTGACCATGGCCCTGGCGATCGCGATGTTCCCCGTCGTCTCGTTGATCGGCCCGCTGTTCGACATGTGGCGCGCGTTCGGGATCTACGACACCTGGCCGGGTCTGATCATCCCGTACATGTCGTTCACGTTGCCGCTGGCGATCTGGACGCTCTCTGCGTTCTTCCGCGAGATACCGTGGGAGATGGAGCAGGCAGCACAAGTCGACGGCGCGACGTCCTGGCAGGCGTTCCGCAAGGTGATCGTGCCGTTGGCCGCACCGGGCGTCTTCACCGCTGCGATCCTCACCTTCTTCTTCGCGTGGAACGACTTCGTGTTCGGCATCTCGCTCACGTCCACCGAAGCCGCCCGACCGATCCCCGCCTCGCTGGCGTTCTTCGTCGGGTCCGACCCGTTCAACCGGCCAGCCTCGCTCCTCGCCGCGGCGGCTGTCATCGCGACGATCCCGATCATCGTCATCGTCCTGATCTTCCAGCGCAAGATCGTCGCCGGGCTGACGTCCGGCGCAGTGAAGGGATAACACCATGGCTGCCATCACCATCCAGAACCTCGTCAAGAAGTACGGCGACGGCTTCCCGGCGGTCAACGACGTGTCGATCGACGTCGCCGACGGGGAGTTCATGATCCTCGTCGGGCCCTCCGGGTGCGGGAAGTCCACGTTGCTGCGGATGATCGTCGGGCTGGAGGACATCACCTCCGGCGACCTCACGATCGGTGACCGCAAGGTCAACGACCTGGCACCGCGCGAGCGCAACCTCGCGATGGTGTTCCAGAACTACGCGCTCTATCCGCACCTGACCGTCTACGAGAACATCGCGTTCCCGCTGCGCCTGGCCAAGATGGACAACGCCGAGGTCGACAAGCTGGTGAAGGAGGCGTCGGCGACCCTGGAGCTCGACGAGCACCTCCAGCGCAAGCCCGGCAACCTGTCCGGTGGCCAGCGACAGCGGGTCGCGATGGGACGGGCGATCGTCCGGCAGGCCGACGCCTTCCTCTTCGACGAGCCCCTGTCCAACCTCGACGCGAAGCTGCGCGGCCAGATGCGCACCGAGATCTCGCGGCTGCAGAAGAAGCTCGGCATCACGACTGTCTACGTCACCCACGACCAGACCGAGGCGATGACCCTCGGTGACCGGGTCGCCGTCCTCAAGCGGGGCATCCTGCAGCAGCTCGCCACCCCGAGGGAGCTCTACGACAACCCTGGCAACCTGTTCGTCGCCGGCTTCATCGGCTCCCCGCCGATGAACTTCCTCCCCTGCGAGGTCTCCGGCACCACCGCGAAGCTGCCGTTCGGCGAGGTCGAGCTGCCGCCCGAGAAGGCGCGGGCAGCGGAAGGCAAGGGACTGCTCATCGCCGGCATCCGCCCCGAGAACTTCGAGGACGCCTCCTTGGCCGAGGACAAGGGCGAGACGACCCGGAAGTCGACGTTCCAGGCGCAGGTCGAGGTCGTCGAGTGGCTCGGCAACGAGACCTACGCCTACATCCCGTTCGAGGCGCCGCCCGAGGTGGAGAAGCAGCTCCAACAGCTCGAGAAGGACCTCGACGGCGAGGCGATGCGGACCCAGCTGGTCATCTCGCTCGACGGGGCGAGCAAGATCAAGGAGGGGGAGACGGCCGACATCTGGGTAGACGCCGGCAAGATCCACCTCTTCGACCCCGCCAACGGCGACAACCTCACCGTCGACCGCGACAACGCCGGCGAGATCCCCGGCGACAAGGCCACCGCCTAGGCAGAGAAGCGGGCGAGCAGCCTGCTCGCCTCGTCGTCGGTCAGCGGTACGTCGAGCGCGCGCAGCCACTCGGCCAGCTCCCCGGGCGCCAGGTCCCGGTGCTCGGTGGGCTCCCCCGGCCGCCGGATGGTGAGCGTCGTGCCGGTGACCGATACGTGCCGACCGTCCTCGTGCTTGGTGACCATCAGCCCGTGGCGGAAGTGCGATGTCGGGAAGGTGCTCGTGTAGTGGTGGCCGAGGACGACGTCGTCAGGAATGACCGGGAGGTCGTCCGTGGTGTGCATGAGTTCCCACTTCTCGTCACGCCAGCGGTGGAGCTGCCAGGTCTCGCCCGTCCGTCGGACCTGGTAGCGCCAGCCTAGGTAGTCGTCCTCCGCGCCGTCGACCAGCCGGATCGATCGCAGGACGCTCATCCCGAAGCCCGGATCGCAGAGGAGGTCCTCGCCGTCGATGCGCACTACGACGACCAGATGGGTTCGCCCGGACAGCTCGGGGTCACCAACGCGCCCGAGGTGGCGGCGGACGTCGTACCCCAGTCGTCCTAGTGCCGCACTCACCATCGTCGAGTGCTCGAAACAGTAGCCACCGCGGCCGCGGCCAACGAACTTCGCCTGGACGGCAGGGAGCCCGACGCCAGGATGCTGCTCCAGCAGCACGTCGATGTTGTCAAAGGTGAACGTGCGGACATGCGCCTCATGGATGGCATCCAGGAGCGACCTGCTCGGCGGACCGGCGCTGACGCCAAGTCGTGCGAGGTAGCCGTCGAGGTCGACGTGGTTGATCTGCCAGGGGTCGTCGGTCACGTCCCGATCGTAGGGTTCAGGGCATGACCGTTCGCCAGCTCCGCCTCGTCGTCCACGCCACCGACTACGACCAGGCGCTCGCCTTCTTCCGCGACGCCCTCGGCATGCCGACCGCCGAGGCCTACTCGGGACCCGGAGGTGCCGAGGTGACCATCCTCGACGCCGGCCGGGCGACCCTCGAGATCGCCAACGATGCCCAGATCGACTACATCGACGAGGTGGAGGTCGGGCGCCGCATCGCGCCGCACTTCCGGGTCGCGCTCGAGGTCGACGACTGCGCCGCGGCGACCGCCGATGCCGAGGCCGGCGGCGCCACGCCGGTCGCGCCGCCCACCCTCACGCCCTGGAACTCGGTCAACGCCCGGTTCGACGTGCCGGGCGGGGTCCACCTCACCCTCTTCGAGGAGCAGGGCTGATCTCGAGGCTCGCCCCGAACCGGTCGCGGACGTCGCGGCTGATCCGCATCGAGCAGAACTTGGGGCCGCACATCGAGCAGAAGTGCGCTGTCTTGGCGTTCTCCGCGGGGAGGGTCTCGTCGTGGAACTCCTCCGCCGTGACCGGATCGAGCGACAGCGCGAACTGGTCGTGCCACCGGAAGTCGAAGCGTGCCCGGGAGAGCGCGTCGTCCCAGTCGCGGGCGCCGGGGTGGCCCTTCGCGACGTCGGCGGCATGTGCAGCGAGCTTGTAGGTGATGACGCCGGTCTTGACGTCGTCGCGGTCCGGCAGCCCGAGGTGCTCCTTGGGAGTGACGTAGCAGAGCATCGCGGTGCCGTGCATCGCGATCGTGGCCGCACCGATCGCCGAGGTGATGTGGTCGTAGCCGGGCGCGATGTCGGTCGCGAGCGGGCCGAGTGTGTAGAACGGCGCACCATGGCACCAGTCCTGCTGGAGCCGCACGTTCTCCTCCACCAGGTGCAGGGGCACGTGGCCGGGACCCTCGACCATGACCTGCACGTCGTGGGCCCAGGCGCGCTGCGTCAGCTGGGCGAGCGTGCGGAGCTCCGCGAACTGGGCGTCGTCGTTGGCGTCGGCAGTGCAGCCCGGACGGAGCCCGTCGCCGAGCGAGAAGCTGACGTCGTACTGCCCGAAGATCTCGCACAGCTCGTCGAAGTGCTCGTAGAGGAAGTTCTCCTGCTGGTGCGCGAGGCACCAGCCGGCCATGATCGAGCCGCCCCGGGAGACGATGCCGGTCACCCGGCGCGCGGTGAGCGGCACATGGCGGAGGAGCACGCCGGCGTGAATGGTCATGTAGTCCACGCCCTGCTCACACTGCTCGATGACCGTGTCGCGGAAGACCTCCCAGGTGAGCCGGTCCGCCTCTCCGTCGACCTTCTCCAGAGCCTGGTAGATCGGCACGGTGCCGATCGGTACCGGGCTGTTGCGCAGGATCCACTCGCGGGTGGTGTGGATGTCATCGCCGGTGCTCAGGTCCATCACGGTGTCGGCTCCCCAGGTGATCGCATGGGTGAGCTTGTCGACCTCCTCCGCGATCGAGGAGGTGACTGCGCTGTTGCCGATGTTGGCATTGACCTTCACTAGGAACCGACGGCCGATGATCATCGGCTCGGACTCGGGGTGGTTGACGTTGGCCGGGATGATCGCGCGGCCGGCAGCCACCTCGGTGCGGACCAGCTCGACGTCGCACTGCTCGCGCTGCGCGACGTAGCGCATCTCCTCGGTCACGAGGCCGGCGCGGGCGTAGGCCAGCTGGGTGACCGGCCCGCTGGTCGCGCGTCGCGGCCGGCGGCGCTCGCCGCGCCACTCACCTGTGGCCGCTCCGCGGCGGATGGCAGCCCGGCCGTTGTCGACGAGCTGGGGCTGCCGACCCTCGTAGCGGTCGGTGTCGGAGCGGGCATCGATCCAGACATCACGCAGAGGAGCCAGGCCCCGTTCGGGGTCGCTGCCCGGCCCCTGCGTGCAGTAACGGTCGAAGGTCTCTCCGTTGGTGAGCTGGACACGGGTGATCGGCACCTTCAGGTCGCCGACGACGGCGCGGGTGTGGGCGGGGTGGACGTTCATGTGCTGACTCCTTTGTTGGTCGGGATGGTGTGGGCGACTGGGCCTCGGCCGCGGCCGAGCTCCCATTCCTGGCTGATGAGCAGCTGTTGCTCGACGTACGCCGCAGCGCGGACGCTCGCGGTCGCGAGATCGGCGCCGTGGGCGAGGTAGGCGGCAATGGCGCTGCTGTAGGTGCAGCCGGTGCCGTGGTCGTTGGCGGTCCTGACGGCACCGCCGCGAGTGACGACAACGCCGGGGCGGTCGGGGCGGCCCAGCGCCTCGAACTCGTCCTCGTTGGGGGTGACGGCCGTCGCGAACGGGAGCAGGTGCTCCAAGTAGGCGGCCACGACTGCGCGGTCCCCGAGCACGGCGCCGCTGGATGCGTGGAGCACCGGGTCCACCACGAGCAGAGGTCGTCCGCGCGAGCGTGCGCGATAGGCCTCGCTGACAACGACGACCGTCTCGGGCGTGGCGAGCACACCCGTCTTGATGACGGCGACGGGGACGTCGGCCAGCACGGCATCGAGCTGAGCGGCGACGACGTCGGCGGGGACCGGATGGATCGCGCGGACGGCGGTGGAGTCCTGGACCGTGACCGCCGTGACAACGCAGGCGCCGTGGACGCCCAGCGCCGCGTATGTCGCGAGATCCGCGGCCAGCCCGGCCCCGCCGCCGGGGTCGGTCGCCGCGATGGCGAGGACGACGGGCGGCGTCATCGCAAAGCCGCCAGCAGCTCCGCCACGACCCGGGCGGGCTCGGCGGCGCGCATCACGCCACCCATGACGGCCACTCCGGTCGCCCCGGCCTCGATCGCCGCCACCGCGTTGGCCGCGGTGACACCGCCGAGTGCGTAGGTGGGCAGGGGCGGGTCGCGGTGTGCACTCGTGGGGAGGATCGGGCCGTAGCCCGGCTTGCTCGCGGTGGCGGCGAACGGCGACAGCGTGGCCCAGCTCGCCCCGGTCGCCGCCGCCCGGACGACGTCGGCGCGACTGTGGCAGGACCGCCCGTGCCGGCCCGGCACGGCCTCCTGTCCGGCGGCGAGGTGGGTCGCGTGCGCGGCCGGATCGACGATGCGGCTGGAGATCACGGTCAGGCCGGGCAGGGCCGCGAGCGACGCCACCAGTGCGTGGCGCTGCCGCGGCTCGAGATCGAGCTCCCGCACCACGACCGCACCGAGCCCTGCGTCGACGCACTCGGTGACGGTCCGCAGCAGGCCTCGTCCCAACCGCAGCTGCGAGCGGTCGGTCAGCAGCAGGAGCGGCGTCATGCGATCCGCCCCGTCATCGGACTGGAGGCACGCGCGGTCGGGCGCGCCGGGATCCGGCCGGCATGCCGGGCCGCGTGACCGGCTGCGACCGCGAGCCGGAGTGCGCCGGCCATCCCTACCGGGTCGTCGGCGCGGGTGACCGCCGTGGCGGCGAGCAAGGCGTCGCAGCCGAGCTCCATCGCGAGCGCGGCGTCACTCGCCGTGCCGACGCCGGCGTCCAGCACGACGGGCACGCTGACTGCCGCCCGCAACGCCTCGATCGCGTGCGGGTTCAGGATCCCCAGCCCGGACCCGATCGGCGCACCGAGCGGCATCACCGCCGCGCATCCGACGTCGACCAGGCGACGCGCGAGCACGGGATCGTCCGTCGTGTAGGGCAAGACTGTGAAGCCGCGGCGCACCAACTGGTCGGCGGCGTCGAGCAGCGCGACACCATCCGGCAGCAGCGACGCCTCGTCGCCGATCACCTCGAGCTTCACCCAGTCGGTTCCGAGCGCCTCCCTTCCCAGCTCTGCGGTCAGCACCGCCTCCCGGGCGTCGAGGCAGCCGGAGGTGTTCGGCAGGAGCGGCACTCCGGCCCGGACGAGCATGTCCAACAACCCGCCGGCACGGGTCGATGAGGTGCGTCGTACCGACACCGTGACCAGCCCCGGCTCGGCTGCGGCCAGCACCGGCTCGAGCAGGGAGAGGCGCGGGAGCCCGCCGGTGCCGAGGAACAGTCGCGACGACAGCTCGCGGCCGCCGATGGTGACGCTCATCCTCCTTGCACCGCCGTGACGACCTCGACGACGTCGCCGTCGGCGAGATGTCGGCGCGGCCAGTCGTCCCGCGGGACGACCTCCGCGTTGACAGCGACCGCGATGCCGTGCGGGCGCGGGTCGGCCAGCCGTGAGGCGAGCAGATCGGCGATCGACACCGATCCGGTCGCGACGGGCTCGCCGTTGATGGTCAGCTTCATCGGTGTCCTCCTGGATGGCGACGGGGGTCGAGGGCAGGGTCGAGGGCGCCGGTCTCGATGTGGTCGGCGACGAGTCGGGCGGTGAGCGGCGCGAGCAGGACGCCGTGTCGGTAGTGGCCGGCCGCGAGCACGACGCCCTCGCCGGCTGGTCCGACAAGCGGGAGGTTGTCGGACGTCCCCGGCCGGTCCCGGGCGATCACCTCGACCAGCTCCGCGCGATCGATCTCGGGACGCAGCAGTCGGGCCGCCGTGAGCAGCCGCAGCACACCGCCCGCGGTGACCACCGGCGGCCCGTCGTGCTCCTCGCTCGTCGCACCGACGACGACCTCGCCCGAAGACCGCGGCACCAGGTAGACGGGCACCCCCTGCGCCCACCCGCGGATGGTGCACGGCGGTGGGTCGTCGCAGCGCAGCCGCAGGATCTCCCCGCGGACGCCGCGCACGAGGGCGTCGTACGGCGCGGGGAGCACGCTCCCCGTCGCCAGCACGGTCACGTCCTGGCCGGTCCGCGGATCTGTGCCGACGACGGGCACCCGCGCCAGCAGCTCCGCGACCACCGCGCGCGGGTCGACGCTGGCCTCGTCCCGAAGATGGGCCGCCCCGCCGTCCAGCCGCTCGACCGCGACCCCGCGGCCTGCCAGCAGCACCACCTGCCGCTCGACCTGCTGCTGGTCACCGGCGTCGTGCCCGACCAGCAGCGTGCCGCACCGAGCAAGGGGGACGCCCAGCCGGTCGGCGAACGCCGGCCACAACGCCAGCGCCGCCCGCCCGAGCCGCAGCAGCTCCTCCTCGCCGGGCCACAGCTCCGCGGACGGACTGAGCATGCCCGCCGCGGCGTACGACGCTCCGGATCCGGGCTCAGGGTCGACGACGCACACGGAGTGCCCGCGTCGCAGCAGCTCGTCGGCGACGGAGAGCCCGATGATCCCGGCGCCCAGCACGGTGATGCGCATGCCCGTCACCCCAGCGCTGCGACGATCTCCTTGACTGCGGACACCGGGTCGGGTTGTCGCCAGATCGCGCCGATCACCGCGACGCCGTGAGCACCGGCCGCGCGCACTTCAGCCGTGCGGGCGGCGTCGACCCCTCCGATCGCCACGAGCGGCAGGGCCCCGGCCGCGGCGGCGACGGCCTCCGGCCCGAGCGGGTCGGGAAGACCCGGCTTGCTGGCGCTCGCCCAGACCGGGCCGAAGCCGGCGTAGTCGGCACCTTCGCGCGCCGCGCCGACCACGCTCGCGAGCGAGCGGCAGGTGGCGCCGATCAGCAGGCCCGGGGCGATCCGCCGGGCGGCCGCGACCGGCAGGTCCGACGTACCGAGGTGGACGCCGTTGGCCCCGGTGGCGAGAGCGACGTCGAGCCGGTCGTTCACGGTGACAGTCGCACCAGCCGGACGGGCCACGGCCAGCACCTGCTCGGTCAGCCCGACCAGTGCCCTGGCGTCCAGATCCTTGGCCCGGATCTGGAAGCCGTCGACCCCGGCCCCGACCAATGCGGGCACCAGGCCCAGGTCGTCGCGCTCGCATAGCAGGCAGGTCAGTCGGGGAACGGTCACAACACGGCCCATGGGCTGCTCCTTCGCTTCCTGCGCCGGCATGACCCGGATCAGGTTCGACGGTCGGAGCGGCTCCAGCTCCCTCTCAGTCCGCTGCCGCGGACTCCCGTGGTGGGTGCGATCACCGTAGCGCAGCCTCTTCCGTCCCGCGCAACGGAGGGATATGACTGGTCCAACACGGGTACGGACCGAGAGTCTCCTCGAGGAGGGCGAATGCCCATGACCACTCACAAGCTCCCGACCAGCAGCGAGACCGCGGAGCCGACCGGCCGCGCAGAGGTGACCGAGAGTGAGGCGCGCGAGCTCGCCGAGTCGGCACGGGAGGCGCACTGGGAGCGCCCCAGCTTCGCGAAGGGCATCTACCTCGGCCAGTTCGACCTCGACCTGATCCATCCCCATCCCCGCGGCAGCGCCGACGACGTCGAGCGCGGCAACGCGTTCCTCGACGAGCTCCGCAAGGTCTGCACGTCGTTCGACGGTGGCCGGATCGAGCGTGAGGACCGGATCCCCGACGACTACATTGCCGCGCTGACCGCGATCGGCGCGTTCGGCATGAAGATCCCGCGGGAGTACGACGGCCTCGGGCTGTCGATCACCGCCTACGCCAAGGCGCTCATGCTGGCCGGCTCGGTGCACCCGAGCCTGGGCGCCCTGCTGTCGGCGCACCAGTCGATCGGCGTACCGGAGCCGGTCAAGGTGTTCGGCACCGACGAGCAGAAGCAGCGCTTCCTGCCCCGGTGTGCGAACGGCGCGATCACCGCGTTCCTGCTGACGGAGCCCGACGTCGGGTCCGACCCGGCCCGGATGTCGAGCACCGCGACCCTCACCGAGGACGGCGACGCCTACCTCCTCGACGGCGTGAAGCTGTGGACGACCAACGGCGTGATCGCCGAGCTGGTCGTCGTGATGGCCACCGTCCCCGAGCACGCCGGCGGCCGCGGCGGCATCAGCGCGTTCGTCGTCGAGGCCGACTCCCCCGGCGTCACGGTCGAGCGCCGCAACGCGTTCATGGGCCTCAAGGGCCTGGAGAACGGGGTCACCCGGTTCCACCAGGTGCGGGTGCCCGTCGAGAACCGGCTCGGCGGCGAGGGCCAGGGTCTCAAGATCGCGCTGACGACCCTCAACACCGGTCGGCTGTCGCTCCCCGCCATGTGTGCGGCCGCGGGGAAGTGGTCGTTGAAGATCGCCCGCGAGTGGTCGAACGAGCGGGTGCAGTGGGGTCGCCCGGTCGGCAAGCACGCGGCCGTCGCCGAGAAGATCTCGTTCGTCGCGGCCACGACGTTCGGCCTGGAGGCTGTGCTGGAGCTGTCGACGGAGCTGGCCGACGCCGGCTCCAAGGACATCCGCATCGAGGCGGCGCTCGCCAAGCTCTGGGCCAGCGAGATGGCCTGGCAGGTGGCCGACGAGCTGGTGCAGATCCGCGGCGGCCGCGGCTACGAGACCGCGGACTCGATGGCCGCTCGCGGCGAGCGAGCGGTGCCCACCGAGCAGGTCCTCCGGGACATGCGGATCAACCGGATCTTCGAGGGCTCGACCGAGATCATGCACCTGCTGATCGCGCGCGAGGCGGTCGACGCCCACCTCACCGCCGCGGGCGACCTCGCCGTCGCCGACGCCGATCTGTCGAGCAAGGCGAAGGCCGCGGTGAAGGCGAGCCGCTTCTACGCGACCTGGCTGCCGCAGCTCGCGGCCGGCAAGGGCACCGTGCCCACGTCGTACGCCGAGTTCGGGCCGCTGGCCAAGCACCTGCGGTTCGCCGAGCGGTCGTCCCGCAAGCTGGCCCGGCAGACGTTCTACGGGATGTCCCGCTGGCAGGCGAAGCTGGAGTACAAGCAGGTCTTCCTGGGCCGCATCGTCGACATCGGCGCCGAGCTGTTCGCGATCGCCGCCGCCTGCACCCGGGCCGAGATGCTGCGCATCGACAACCCCGAGCAGGGCGAGGCGGCGTACGCCCTGGCCGACGTGTGCTGCGAGCACGCCCGGCTGCGGGTCGAGGGGCTGTTCGAGCGGTTGTGGTCCAACACCGACGACCTCGACGTGGCGATCGCGCGCCGCGTGCTCGACGGCGAGTTCACCTGGCTCGAGGAAGGCGTGCTCGACCAGTCGGAGGGCACCGGGCCGTGGATCTCCCCCTGGGCTCCAGGCCCCAGCGAGAGCGAGTCGGTGCACCGCTCCGTGCGCTGAGGTCAGACTGCTGTCGCCTCGTCCTCCTGCCGGAGGTAGCGGCGGATCGCGGTTGCGGCCGCTCGTCCCGCACGGTTGCCGCCGATCGTGCTCGCCGAGGGCCCGTAGCCGACGAGCTGGACCCGCGGGTCCGCGGCAGCGGTGACCGCGGTCTGCACGTCCTTGCCGACCGACAGCAGCGTGATGCCACCGTGCCGGCTGCGCAGGTGGAGTGGCGCCAGGTGCCCGACCGCGGGACGGAACCCGGTCGCCCAGATGATCGCGTCGACCGGCTCGAACGCACCGTCGGCCCACCGGACGCCGTCCGGCTCGATCCCCTGGAACATCGGCCGACGCGCGTCGTACGCCCCGAGCCGGGCGGCCTCCTGCTCCTGGAGCCGCAGGCCGAGCCCGGTCACGCTGACAACGCTGGCTGGCGGCATACCACGGGCGACCCGCTGCTGGACCAGCGTGATCGCGTCGCGCCCGACCTGCTCATCCCAATCGTCGCGCCAGACCGGCTCGCGCCGGGTCACCCAGACGACGTCGGTGCGCGGTGCCAGCTCGCCGATGAACTGCACCGCCGACGCGCCACCCCCGACGACCAGCACCCGCTTGCCGGCGAAGTGCTCCGGACCTGGGTAGTCGACCGTGTGCAGCTGCTCGCCGCGGAACGACTCGGCGCCCGGGTAGTAGGGCACGAACGGCTGGCTCCAGGTGCCGGTCGCGTTGACGAGGGTGCGGGTGGTCCAGGCACGATCACCCGCACGGACGACCAGCAGGTCGCCCACGCTCTCGACCCGGTCGACGCGCACCGGCCTGACGACCGGCAACCCGTTGGCGCGCTCGTAGTCGCCGAACCATCCCGGGATCACGTTGTTGGCACGGTCGTGGCCGCGGCCCGGCGCCGGCGAGTCCGGCAGGTCGGCGACGCCGTGGACGGCGTCCATCGAGAGCGAGTCCCAGCGGTGCTGCCACGCGCCGCCCGGCTCCGGGTTGGCGTCGAGGACCAGGTGGTCGAGGCCGAGCCGCTTGAGGTGGTACGACGCCGACAGGCCGGCCTGGCCGGCTCCGATCACGACTGCGTCGTACACGTGCATGATCGGTCAACCAATCCCGGGCGCGCGGTATGCCCCGACCGCCACCCGCGTATCGTGCGTGTTCGTGGCTGACGTTGAGTTCCGGTACTCCGACCTCCTCCCGACCGGCAAGGACGAGACGCCTTATCGCCTGATCACCACCGACGGTGTGTCGACGTTCGAGGCGGACGGGCAGCAGTTTCTCCGGATTGCACCGGAGGTCATCCAGCGGCTGACCGCCGAGGCGATGCACGACATCAGCCACTACCTGCGGCCGGCCCACCTCGCCCAGCTGCGCAAGATCATCGACGACCCCGAGGCGTCGGGGAACGACCGGTTCGTGGCGCTCGACCTGCTCAAGAACGTCAACATCTCCGCCGGCGGTGTGCTGCCGATGTGCCAGGACACCGGAACCGCGATCGTGATGGGCAAGAAGTCCGAGGGGGTGCTCACGGGGGCGGACGACGCCGAGGCGATCAGCCGGGGTGTCTACGACGCCTACACGAAGCTGAACCTGCGCTACAGCCAGCTCGCACCGCTGACGACGTACGAGGAGAAGAACACGGGCACCAACCTGCCGGCCCAGATCGAGCTGTACTCCACGCAACAGGGACCGAAGGGCCCGGAGTACAAGTTCCTTTTCATGGCCAAGGGCGGCGGCTCGGCCAACAAGTCGTTCCTGTTCCAGGAGACGAAGGCGATCCTCAACCCGAAGCGGATGCTGAGCTTCCTGGACGAGAAGATCCGCTCGCTCGGCACCGCCGCCTGCCCGCCGTACCACCTCGCCGTGGTCATCGGCGGCACCAGCGCGGAGTTCGCGCTGAAGACGGCGAAGTACGCCTCCGCGCACTACCTGGACAACCTGCCGACGGAGGGCTCCATGAGCGCCCACGGGTTCCGTGACCTGGAGCTCGAGGAGGAGGTCTTCAAGCTGACCCAGTCGTTCGGGATCGGGGCGCAGTTCGGCGGCAAGTACTTCTGCCACGACGTCCGCGTCGTCCGCCTCCCCCGCCACGGTGCGAGCTGTCCCGTCGCGATCGCCGTCTCGTGCTCGGCCGACCGGCAGGCGCTGGGCAAGATCACGGCCGAGGGCGTCTTCCTCGAGCAGCTCGAGACCGACCCGGTGCACTACCTCCCCGATACCGAGGAGCAGCACCTCATCCAGGGCGGTGAGGTCGTCAAGATCGACCTCACCCAGCCGATGAGCGACATCCTCGCGACTCTCTCCCAGCACCCGGTGAAGACCCGGCTGTCGCTGACCGGACCGCTCGTCGTCGCGCGGGACATCGCACACGCCAAGATCCAGGAGCGCCTCGACGCCGGCGAGGAGATGCCGCAGTACCTCAAGGACCACCCCGTCTACTACGCCGGCCCGGCCAAGACCCCCGAGGGCTTCGCGTCCGGCTCCTTCGGTCCGACCACCGCGGGTCGGATGGACTCCTACGTGAAGTCCTTCCAGGCCGCGGGCGGCTCCATGGTGATGCTCGCCAAGGGCAACCGCAGCAAGCAGGTCACTGAGGCCTGCAACGAGTACGGCGGCTTCTACCTCGGCTCGATCGGCGGCCCCGCCGCCCGGCTCGCGCAGGACTGCATCAAGTCGGTCGAGGTGATCGAGTACCCCGAGCTCGGGATGGAGGCGGTCTGGAAGATCGAGGTCGAGGACTTCCCCGCCTTCATCGTCGTCGACGACAAGGGCAACGACTTCTTCACCGACCCGTCCGGCGCGGTCAACGTGCCGATCAGTGGGATCCGGGTGCGCTCGGCCGAGTAGATCGGCCGCTCACGGGCCGAACGAGACCGTCACACCCCGATCGAGCGCCACGGCCCCCAGATCGCGAACGTCATGCCGGCACTGGCCTGGATGTTAACGAACAGCGTGCGCCCGTCCGGGCTGAACGTGGACCCGGCGAACTCGTCGCCGAAGCGCTCGTTGTCGCTGGCGCCGCGCAGTCGGTTGAGCGCGATGTCCCAGATCCGGCCGCGCTGCGAGAGGCCGCGGATGTAGTTGTCGCCGGAGCTGTCCTCGCAGACCACGAGCGTCCCGCGCGGGGAGGCGGTGATGTTGTCGGGCAGGTCGAGCTGGAGCGGACCGGACGACTGGAAGACGACTCGCAGCCTCTGCGAACGGGTGTGGTAGGCCCAGACCTGGCCGGATCCGTTGCCGTAACCGGCTGGGTCGTGTGACCCTTCCTCGGCGAGACCGCCACCTTGGGTCGAGGTGAAGTAGACGACACCGTCGTCGTAGACCTGACCCTCCAGCCGCGAGAAGAACGCCGCACCCTTCGCCCAGCCCTGACTGCCGACATGGGTGAGCGCGGTGTCGTTCGGAGTCGTCGCAACCTCGCCGGGCGTGTAGGGGTAGACGATGTCCGGCTCGTCGATGTCGACCCACTTCACGTCGTACGTCGCGCCCTCGACCTGCGCCCCCTCGAGGTGCGCGTTGCGCGTGCCACGCACCTTGAGCATCTGCAGCCTGCCGCCGTCCCTGAGGCGCCCGGCCTTCATCGGGTGGGCCGGCGGTCGGTAGCGGTAGAAGCCCGAGGCGAAAGCAAAGTTGTCCTCGGTGAGGTAGAGGTAGCCGTCCCTCGGGTCGAACGAGACCGCCTCGTGTGCGAACCGTCCGGCGCTGCGGAGCGGCTTGCGGCGTGATTGACCGGCGCTCTGCCGGTGCCTCGCCGGGACCTCGAAGACGTAGCCGTGCGGCTTCGTGAGCGGCACGTTGGACGCTCCAGTGAAGTCCGGCATCACGTCGGGACCGTTGACCGTCTCCTCGCAGGTCACCCAGGAGCCCCACGGCATGATTCCGCCGGAGCAGTTCATCATCGTGCCGTTGAGACTGGTGAAGCTGCGCAGGACTTCGCCGCGCCTGGTGACCTGGATCGTGGTGGTGCCGCCGCCCGCCATAGCGTCGTACGGCGTTCCCGGGCCGAACGCGGGCCTCGGGTTGTTGACCTCGTGGTTGCGCACCAGGATCACGGTGTTGTCGGGCCCTCTGAACGCTCCCATGCCGTCGTGCCGGCCGGGCAGCTCGGTGCCGTCGTGCAGCACCACGGGCGCCTCGGTGTCGTGGAACGAGCGGTAGTTGAATCCCATCGGCAGGTGGAGACGCACCTTCCCGTCGCGCTTGTCCGCGACCGGCACCAGGTCCTCGAGGCGGGGCTGGACGTGCGCTGCCCGTGCAGCCTGCTGCGCCACCAGCCCAGCGAAGGGTCCTGCAGCAGAGAGTGCAGCGGCTGACTTGACCAGGGTCCTGCGATCCATCGACGACATGATCTGCTCCCGACTGGTGTCCGAGGTGAGCAATCAGACTAAGCAGCACCCGAACAGGGGGGCAACGGTCGAAATCGCGTGGGTCCGATCCGGATCCTCGGAGGTGACGCGCGGGAGGTGCGCCTGGCGAACGCCCCGCGGGAACCCGCCCACCGGTGGCTACGTTGGACTCAGTGGAACGACCCCTAGATCGAGGAGAATTGATGCGCTGCCCGAACGACGAAGCCACGCTGG
The DNA here is from genome assembly GCA_963846535.1 of uncultured Actinomycetota bacterium. Lineage (GTDB taxonomy): Bacteria > Actinomycetota > Actinomycetes > Propionibacteriales > Nocardioidaceae > Nocardioides. The sequence continues at coordinate 197,830 of CAWJWK010000007.1, read as the reverse complement.
TGATGAGCGAGCGGAGTGGGATCGAGATCGACTACTGCCCGCAGTGCCGGGGCGTGTGGCTCGACCGGGGCGAGCTGGACAAGATCATCGACCGGTCGGCGTCGATGGAGCAGCCCGCTGCACCCCCGCCGCAGGCTCCCCAGGCGCCGCAGCCCCAGCAGTACGACCGCTACGACGACGACCGTCGCCACCAGCAGCACTACGCCCCTCAGCAGCAGGGCTACTACAAGAAGCGCAAGAAGGAGAGCTGGCTCAGCGAGCTGTTCGACTGACCCGGCGGCGGCGCCACGGGTAGCATCACCCGCGTGCCGCTCCAGGACGAGCTCCGCGAGCTCTGCGTGCAGGTTGGCCCGCACGTCTTCGATGATGCGGACACGTTTCGTGGCGCGTTCGACGACTTCATCCCGGAGGGGGCGGCGACACCCGGCGACCTCCGGCTCCTGGTCGACGCGATCTCTACCGGCGCGTTCCAGCGCCTGGTCCAGCAGCTCGAGCTGAACGCGAACCCACCGACCGCGATCGCCGCCGAGTCCGAGCGGCTCGCCCGCGACCGCGGCACGATCGAGACCGAGGGCGCCCGCTGGGCACTGTCCGTCCTGGCCTTCGCGCGCGGCCTGACCGAGGAACCTGGGGTCACTACCCGGCCCTCCGTGCTCGGCCGACCCTCCCAGCAGGACGTGCAGCCGGACGTCCAGCCGGATCCGCCGCGGTCCGTTGCACCCACCCCCGCGAACGGGCCGGACGACGTCCCACCGACCTTCGTGCCACCGGAGTCGGCGGCCACCGCGGTCGCGGCCCGGACACCGGCTCCGCCGCCCCCGGGAGCGGTCCCGCCCTCCCCTGCCGCCGAACCGCAGAAGAAGCGCGGTCGCCTCCCGCTGATCCTCGCCGCCGCGGTCGCCGTCGTGGTCGCCGTCGTCACCGGCGTCGTCCTTCTCGGTGGCTCCGACGACGACCCGGACGACGACGCGCGCGACAGCTCCTCGGCATCCGGTTCGGCGGGCAGCTCCCCGAGCGAGGACAGCGGCGGTGTCGACACCTCGGTGTACCCCGCGGCCCCGGCCGACCTGCCGGCGCTCCCCGAGGGGTTCTCCGACACCTTCCAGATGACCGTGCGTCTGCCGACGCCTCTCCAGGAGAATGTGCAGGCGACGTTCGGCGAGCGGACCGCGACCGAGGTCTTCGGCGGTGGTGACCCGACGAACCCCGACATCCAGCTGGTCACCGGCCCGGAGCCGACCGCCGCCCGGGTCCGGGAACTCGTCGGGGCGGGGATCCCGGTCCGGTTGAAGTACTACGTGCTTCGCCAGGTCGGCCAGGGCGGCGCCGATGCCAGTGGGCAGGCCGTGCTCGACCTGATGGCCGACGACGACCTGATGGCGGCGTACTGGACCACCGTCCGCGACATGCTCACGGCACTCGGCGGCGTCGGCGGTCCGGTGGAGATGGTCGTCGAGCCGGACCTACCGAGCGAGCTCCTGTCAGAGGGTGCCGGGGACGCCACTGCCATTCCGACGTCGGTGGCGGCTTCCGGTGTCGAGGGCCTCGACGGCCTGCCCGACACGTTCGCCGGCTGGGCCCAGGGCTGGCTGGCGCTGCGCGACGAGCTGGCCCCCGAGGTGCGCATCGGTCTCAGCGTCTCGCCGTGGCAGATAGCAGGGGACTTACTGCCTGACCTGCCGACTCCCGAAGAGGTCGACGAGTGGGCGGCGGCTCTCGGCGAGTCCTACGCCACCCTCGGCGCCCGGTTCGACTTCCTCGACAACATCATGGTCTACAGCGAGGGCGGCTCCCAGGGCGAGGAGTACATCGGCGACGAAGCCTTCTTCGACCGGTTGCTGATCTGGGTCGAAGGCATCAGCGCCGCGACCGACACGAGGGTCATCCTCGACAACGTGCCGGTCGGCAACTCGGTCTACCGCACGTTGGACGACACCGACTTCCACTGGCGCGACTCGTGGGTGGAGTGGATCCTCGGCGACGACGACTTCGACAACCTCATCGCGCTCCGCGACGCGGGCGTGATCGGGATCATCTTCGGCGTGGACGGCGGCGCCACCACAACGACCTGTCCGTGCGACGCGGCCGACGACGGCGTGAGCAACTCGGGCAACAGCGGCAAGAGATCCACGTCGGCCGACGACGACGGCGGCTACCTGGCCGAACGACTGCTCGCCTACTCCGCCACCGGCGGCGCCCCGCTCTGACATGCTGTCCCGGTGGCACTGCACGACGAGCTCGCCGATCTCCGGGCCCAGGTGGGCCCTCAGGTCTTCGACGACCCGGTCGCCTTCCGCGCGGCGTTCGACGACTTCATCGCTGAAGGCTCGGCCTCGACGGGTGAGGTGAGCCTGCTGGTCGGCGCGATCGCGACGGGCGCGCTGAGACGACTCACCGACCAGCTCGCGCTCGGGGCCGATCCGGCCACGTCGATCGCGGTGCAGGGCGACATGATGGCTCGCGACCGCGGGACCAGCGAGTCCGACGGCTGCCGGTGGGCGCTGTCGGTCCTCGCGCACGCGTCGGGCGCCATCCCGGTGAACCTGGTGCTCACCCAGCCGAGGATTCCCGACTCGCTGGACCGGCCGATCACCGACTCGGTGGATCGACCGGCGGCCGAAGAGACCGAGCGTGGCGTTGTCGACCCCGGTCCCACCCACCGCGTCAACGTCGCGCGAGACACGCCTCCCCCGCCGCCACCCCCCGTGGCGGGCCTCTCGCCGGCTACTGCGGACGCCGGACGGGGCGGTGGACGTCGTACGAACCCGCTGCTGCTCGGCGTGGTCGCCGTGCTCGCCGTCGTCGCGGTGACTGCGATCGTCCTCCTCTTCCTGCGCGACGACGACTCCCCCGACGAAGTGGCGGACGACGGTTCGAGCGAGACGACCGACGCCGAACCCGGGGGCGACGAGGAGGTGCTCGCGCAGACCGACCTCGAGGACGCCGGGACAACCGTCCGCCTGCAGCTGGTCCGCAACGGCACAGAAGCCGAGCTCGTGCTGCTCGCCGATCAGGACGGTGAGTACGTCGAGGTCGATCGACAGCCCGCGGGTTGCCCCTACCTCGACGCGTCCTACGACGCGGAGATCGAGGCCGAGGTCGGGACCGACTACTTCTACGGCTGGCAGACCCGCGACAACGAGGGGTTCGGCGGGTACGGCACCGTGGAGGGCGACGGGGAGGTCCTGATCGTCTTCGAGAACCCGACCCCCTGCCCGACGGAGCGGTGACTCCCTTCGTTGACACCCGTCGCGCACGGAGTCAGGCTGATGACTCTTCCTGCCGGCTCGGGTGGCCTCACGAAAGGCTTTCGTCATGCGTCGTTCGTTCGCCCTTGCGGCCGCTCCGCTGATCGCGCTCGGGCTCCTCGCCCCGGCCGCTGCCGCCCCGGCCACGTCCTCGGCGGCAGCCCCGGTCGCGATCGCGGTGGAGCCACTCGTCGTAAAGACCGTGAACATCGGCGGCAAGCGGGTGCGTTTCGTCCTTGCCGTCGACGGTGACGAGAAGGCCTACGTGCGGATGAAGCTGCGCCGCGACGGCCGGTGGAAGACGGTGGCCAGCGATCGGACCGACTGCAACTACTTCGACGGCAGCCACGACCCCTTCCTCCAGGTGCAGAAGCCGGACAAGCAGGTCTTCGTCGGTTGGACCGGCTCGGGCGAGGGCTCGACGGCGGAGTACGGCGGCTACAACGTCCGCCGCACGACGATCGAGATGTACGGCACCCCCGAGCCCTGTCCCGCAGCCGGCTGACCCTGGTCCACCCCGTGGGCCGAGCCCGCCCGTGGGTACTGTCGCAAGCATGAGCGACGACGACTTCCGGGTGGAGCACGACTCCATGGGCGAGGTCCGGGTGCCGGCCTCGGCGCTGTGGAAGGCACAGACGCAGCGCGCGGTTGAGAACTTCCCCATCAGCGGCACCCCGATCGAGCCCGCACTCGTCCACGCCCTCGGCCAGGTGAAGGCCGCCGCAGCCACCGCGAACGGCCGGCTCGGCGTCCTGACAGCCGAGGCGGCCGACGCCATCGCGAGCGCCGCGCGCCAGGTGGCGGACGGGGAGCACGATGACCAGTTCCCGATCGACGTCTTCCAGACCGGCTCCGGCACCAGCTCGAACATGAACGCCAACGAGGTGATCGCCTCGTTGTGCGCCGGCCGCGACGTCGAGGTCCATCCCAACGACCACGTCAACGCGAGCCAGTCCAGCAACGACATCTTCCCGACCGCTATCCACGTCGCCGCCGCCCTCGCGGTCGTGGACGAGCTCCAGCCGGCACTGACGACGCTGGCGGCTTCCCTCGAGGCGAAGGCGGCCGAGTTCGCCGACCTGGTGAAGTCCGGCCGCACGCACCTGATGGACGCCACGCCGGTGACCCTGGGGCAGGAGTTCGGCGGCTACGCCGCCACCGTCCGCTACGGCGTCGAACGGCTCGACGCCGTACTCACCCGGGTGCGGGAGCTGCCCCTCGGCGGCACCGCCGTCGGCACCGGCATCAACACACCGGAGGGCTTTCCCGCCGCGGCGATCGAGGCGCTGGTCCAGCAGACGGGCCGGCCGTTCACCGAGGCGCGCAACCACTTCGAGGCGCAGGGCACCCGTGACTCGTTGGTGGAGCTCAGCGGCGTGCTGAGGACGATCGCCGTCGGCCTCACCAAGATCTGCAACGACCTCCGCTGGATGGGCTCGGGACCGACGACCGGTCTCGCCGAGATCCACCTGCCCGACCTGCAGCCCGGGTCGTCGATCATGCCCGGCAAGGTCAACCCGGTCCTGCCCGAGGCGACACTGATGGTCTGCATGCAGGTGATCGGCAACGACGCCGCCGTGACTGTCGCCGGCGCGAGCGGGAGCTTCGAGCTCAACGTCGCGATGCCGGTGCTGGCGCGCAACGTGCTGGAGTCGATCCGGCTGCTGTCGACGTCGAGCCGCACCCTGGCCACGCGGTGCATCGACGGCATCACGGCCGACGCCGACCGGATGCGCCGCTACGCCGAGTCGTCGCCGTCGGTCGTCACTCCGCTGAACCGCCACCTCGGCTACGAAGCCGCCGCCAAGATCGCCAAGCAGGCGCTGGCCGACGGCGCGACGATCCGTGAAACGGTGCTGGCGATGGGGTACGTCGACCGCGGCGAACTCACCCTCGACCAGCTGGACACGGCGCTGGACGTAGACGGAATGACTCACCCGTAGGGAGCGCTGCCGCGCGCAGCGCCTACTTGTTGCGGCCGGTGACCACCGCAGCCACCATGACCGCTACCGCGGCCGTCGCCACCTGCCAGAGGTGCCGGATCCAGTCGATCCCGTTGGTGGCGTTGTCCGGCTCCGCCTTGTGGCCGTCGAAGCGCGGGTTGTTGGAGCCGAACAGGGCCCAGTAGAGGTAGCTCCCCACCAGCATGCCGACGATGCCGCAGACGACGGTCAGCCAGAACGGGATCCTGTCGCGGTCGCCGGGCGCGACGAACTTGCCGAGCAGTCCGATGATCGTGCCGCCGACGAGGACGGTGATGATCAGCCAGATGACATCCATCGAGGGTTCCTTCCCTCAGGGCGCGCGGTGCGCGAGCCGAGATGGATGCAGGCTAGTACCAACCCACCGACTCGCTGTGGCCCCATGCGCTGCAGGGGCTGCCGTAGCGATCCCGGATGTAACCCAGGCCCCACTTGATCTGGGTGACCGGGTTCGAGTACCAGTCCGCACCCACGGTGGCCATCTTCGAGCCCGGCAGCGACTGCGGGATGCCGTGCGCGCCGGACGAGGGGTTGTGTGCCAGCGGGTTCCAGTTGGACTCGCGGATCCAGAGCGAGTCGAGGCAGCCGAACTGGTCCTGGCTGAAGCCGTAGTCGCCCATCAGGGCGCGAGCGATGTCGCGGGGGTCGGACTGCGACAGCTGCTCGGACTCGGTGACCGCCGAGGCATCGCTCGACAGCAGGCCGGCCTGCTTGGCGGGGTCGGCCGCACCGCGTCGGTCGTCGCGGGAGACGACGGGAAGTCGGTCCCGGGGCTCGGCTTCGGCGCCGTCGACCGTCAGGTCGTTCACGGCGCTGTCCAAGTCCGCAGCGATGCCGGGCACCTTCGGCTCACCCGTGCCGAGCAGGCCGCCGCCGATCGTGATCCCGGTGACGGCGAGCGCGACACCGGACAGGACCACGGTGTTGCGGACCGCCCTCTTCGGCGCTTCCTTCAGGTGTGCGTGTCGGGGGTTGCCGCGGTGCTTGTGGACAGGCTTCGCGTGATTCGACAAAAGAACAATCCGTGGTCGACGACAAAAGGAGCTGCCCCCGAGATAGGGCCGGGTCAATCGACCTGAACCCATGGCAACTCTCGACACCCTGCCTGACTTAACGTCGAGCCGCAAACCGACCCGCACCAAATGTGAAAGCGGGTGTGAACCTGTGGGCCACAGGATTCACACCCGCCTCACAGGCCTCGGACGGAGGGTCAGACGACCACGTTCTCCAGCATCTCGGTGACCAACGCAGCGATCGGCGACCGCTCGGAGCGGGTCAGCGTGACGTGGGCGAAGAGCGGGTGTCCCTTGAGCTTCTCGACCACCGCCACGACGCCGTCGTGCCGGCCGACCCGCAGGTTGTCGCGCTGGGCGACGTCGTGGGTCAGGACGACCTTCGAGTTGGCACCGATCCGCGACAGCACGGTCAGCAGCACGTTGCGCTCGAGCGACTGGGCCTCGTCGACGATCACGAACGAGTCGTGCAGCGAGCGGCCACGGATGTGTGTCAGCGGGAGCACCTCGAGCATGCCGCGGTCGAGCACCTCCTCGATCACGTCGCTGGAGGTGAGCGCGCCGAGAGTGTCGAACACGGCCTGTGCCCACGGCGACATCTTCTCCGACTCGGACCCGGGGAGGTAGCCGAGCTCCTGGCCGCCCACGGCGAACAAGGGACGGAACACGACGACCTTCTTGTGCTGGCGCCGTTCCATGACCGCCTCGAGCCCGGCACACAGGGCGAGCGCCGACTTGCCGGTGCCGGCGCGACCGCCGAGGGACACGATGCCGACCTCCGGATCGAGCAGCATCTCGAGCGCGATCCGTTGCTCGGCCGAGCGACCGTGGATGCCGAACGCCTCACGATCGCCCCGCACCAGGTGGATCTGCTTGTCGGGACCGACCCGGCCCAGCGCCGTACCGCGGTCGGACAGCAGCACCAAGCCCTGATGGCAGGGCAGGTCCCGCGCGGCTTCGAGCTCGAGCGTGCCGTCGTCGTAGAGCTCGTCGAGCTCCTCGGCTCTCACGTCGAGCTCGGCCAACCCGGAGTAGCCGGTGTCGGAGTCGTTGATCGCCTCGCCGCGGTACTCCTCGGCGTTGAGGCCGACCGCGGACGCCTTGATCCGGAGCGGGAGGTCCTTGGAGACCAGGGTGACGTCGTGGCCCTCGTCGGCCAGGTTGCGGGCGACGGCGAGGATGCGAGTGTCGTTGTCCCCCAGCCGGAAACCGGACGGCAGCGACGCGACATCGGTGTGGTTGAGCTCGACCCGGACGTTGCCACCGTCGTCGCCCACCGGAACGGGCGTGTCGAGGCGGCCGTGGCTGATCCGCATCTCGTCGAGCATCCGCAGTGCACTGCGGGCGAAGTAGCCCAGCTCGGGATGGTGCCGTTTCCCTTCCAGCTCGGTGATCACGACGACCGGCAGCACCACCTCGTGCTCGGCGAACCTGCGGAGCGCGCCCGGATCGGCGAGCAACACGCTGGTGTCGAGCACGTAGGTCCGCCGCCCGGGGACGGGAGCGGACTTCGGGGCGCGCGTGGCGTCAGTACTGACGGCGGCGCGGGACTTCGGGTTAGGCACGTCGCACCTCACCGGACCGCACGCGACTGTCGCGCCCGGCCCTTTTCGTTGAGAAGGGACCGGGTTGCACAGCCATGGTGGGTCACGTCGGGCCTCCCGATATGGCGGGCTTCCCCACCCGCCAGTGCTTGTGAAAGTACGCCGCCGAAGCAAGCGCACATGGCGACACGCCCTAACCAGCGCATGAACGTCAAGTTGCTGATACCCGGGCCGCGGGCCGACAGACTGGTGCCGTGCACCCCAGCGACCTGTGGAACTTCGACGACCCGGCCGGCTCCGAGGAGCGGTTCCGGGAGGCAGTCGCTGCCGCCGACGGCGAGCAGCGTGGGATCTGGCTGACCCAGGTGGCGCGAGCGCTGGGCCTCCAGGAGCGGTACGACGACGCGCACGCCGTGCTCGACGAGCTGGTGCCGGGAGACTCACCCGAGGTCGCCGTACGACTCCTGCTGGAGCAGGGCCGGGTCTACCGCTCGTCGGGCGACTCCGAGCATGCGCAGCCGTTCTTCGCGGCGGCCGCGGAGGCGGCCGAGAACGCCGGGCTCGACGAGCTGCGCGTCGATGCCTTGCACATGATCGCTCTGGCGAGTGACCCGGCAGAGCAGGTGGCGATCACCGAACGTGCCCTCGCCGTCGCCGCCGCGTCCTCCGATCCCCGCGCCCGCGACTGGGACGCCTCGCTGCTCAACAACCTCGGCATGGCGCACGCCGACGCGGGCGACTTCGGCCGTGCGCTGATCGTCTTCGAGGAGGCCCTCGCCGCGCGGGAGCGGATCGGCGACGCCGGCCGCACCCGCGTTGCGCGTTGGATGGTCGCGTGGGCACTGCGCAACCTCGACCGTCGCGAGGAGGCACTCGCCCTGCAGCGCGCGCTCAAGGCCGAGCTGGAGGCCGTCGGCGAGGACGATCCCTACGTCGACGAGGAGATCACGATCCTGACCGGTGGTAGCGAAGGTCCGTGATCGCCCTACCGGCGGCGACGCCCTTCCGCTCGAACTTGGTGACCGGCCGCTCGTCCCAACGCTCGACGACGCCGCCCTCCAGCGCCGGCTCGGCGTCGAGCACGGCGACCATCTGCTCCGCGTAGTCCGCCCAGTCCGTCGCCAACCGCCAGGTCCCGCCCGGCCGGAGCCGGCTCGCCGCGAGCGCGGCGAACGCCGGTGTGACCAGCCGGCGCTTGTGGTGGCGGGTCTTGGGCCACGGATCGGGGAAGAAGGTCCACAGCTCGGTGATGCTCGCGGGTGCCAGCAGGTGCTCGACCGCCCACCCGGCGTCCACGCTGCAGATCCGCACGTTGTCGGCGCCGGCCTCCGCCAGCAGGGCGAGCGTCGCTGCCGCGCCCGGCTTCCAGACCTCGATCGCGAGCACGTCGTACGACGGCCGCTGCCCGGCGAGCGCCGCGGTCGCCTCGCCGACGCCCGAGCCGATCTCGACGATCAGGCCGTCGCGATCATCCGCGCTCCGGCCGAACCAGGTGTCGAGCGAGAAGCCCGGGTCGTCGACCGCCTCGTCGGGGATCACCCACTGCTCGTGGTGTGCCTCCCAGGCTGCCGCCTGCAGGGGCGTGAACCGGCTACCCCGGCGGCTGTAGGACAGCACCTCGCGCATCCGCCGACCGTCGGCGGTCAGCTTCTGGTGCGGGCGGGCGGGAGGGAGGCCGCCGTTCTCGTCGCTCACGCGGACGAGGCAGCGGCGATGACGATGACCACGATCGCTCCGACCACGATCAGCACGCTGAGAGCGAGGATCGCGGTGCCGACGATGCCGAGGATCCGGCCGAGGTTCACCATGCTGAGACCGCCGATCGCCCCGTTGGAGGCTTCGATCTCTGCCTTCGCCTTGTTGCCGAGGTACCACGCGATCGGCGCACAGATCTGGAAGACCGTCACGCCGATGATCCCGAGGATCAGGATCACGGTCGTCTGCGGGTGGTCGGGTGCCCACTGAGGTACGCCACCGGGACCGTAGCCGGGGGCGTACGGCTGGTAGGGGTTCGGCGGCGGCGCCTGGCCCGCGTTCGGCGGGGGTGGGACCGGGTCCTGCGCCGGTTGCGACGGGCCCGGAGGCGGCAGCTCGCTCATGCCGGGAATCATTCCATCTCCGCCAGGTCCGGAAACCCCGAGCCGGCGCTTGTGACCACTCGTATGACGCCGAGCCGACGCTTGTGAGTTCGCCGCCAGGTCGGCGTCGAGCTGCGGGCCGTTGGCGGGGTTCGCCGACACGGCGCAGATTGCAGATGGGGGCGCTTCGCGCGGAGTGGAATTTTCGCCGGGTCGGCTCCCGACGAAGGAGACGAGCCACCATACGAACGCGAAAGCCCCCCTCGCCTAGCGGCTCGGGGGGCTTCCGACGTTCGTCAGACGACGAGTACTACTTGGTGATCTTCGTGACGCGACCAGCGCCGACGGTGCGGCCACCCTCACGGATGGCGAACCGGAGGCCCTCTTCCATCGCGATGGGCTGGATGAGCTCCACGGCCATCTCGGTGTTGTCGCCCGGCATGACCATCTCCGTGCCCTCGGGGAGGGTCACGACACCGGTCACGTCGGTCGTCCGGAAGTAGAACTGCGGACGGTAGTTGTTGAAGAACGGCGTGTGACGGCCGCCCTCGTCCTTCGACAGGATGTAGACCGACGCGTCGAAGTTGGTGTGCGGGGTGGTCGTGCCCGGCTTGATCACGACCATGCCGCGCTCGACGTCCTCGCGCTTGGTGCCACGGAGGAGCAGACCGACGTTCTCACCGGCCTGGCCCTCGTCGAGCAGCTTGCGGAACATCTCGACACCGGTGACGGTGGACTTCTGCGAGCCCTCGCGGATGCCGATGATCTCGACCTCCTCGTTGACCTTCACGATGCCCCGCTCGATGCGGCCCGTGATCACGGTGCCACGACCGGTGATCGTGAAGACGTCCTCGACGGGCATGAGGAACGGCTTGTCCGTCTCGCGCTCCGGGGTCGGGATGTACTCGTCGACCGCCGACATCAGCTCGGCGACCGAGTCGCCCCACTTCTCGTCGCCCTGGAGCGCCGGGAAGGCAGCCACGCGCACGACCGGGATGTCGTCGCCCGGGAACTCGTACTCGGAGAGGAGCTCGCGCACCTCCATCTCGACGAGCTCGATGAGCTCCTCGTCGTCGACCATGTCGCACTTGTTGAGCGCCACGACCAGGGCCGGCACGCCGACCTGGCGGGCGAGCAGCACGTGCTCACGCGTCTGCGGCATCGGGCCGTCGGTGGCGGCGACCACCAGGATCGCGCCGTCCATCTGCGCGGCACCGGTGATCATGTTCTTGATGTAGTCAGCGTGACCAGGGCAGTCGACGTGCGCGTAGTGACGCGACTCGGTCTGGTACTCGACGTGCGCGATGGAGATGGTGATACCGCGCTGACGCTCTTCCGGCGCCTTGTCGATCTGATCGAATGCCGAAGCCTCATTGAGGTCCGGGTACTTGTCGTGCAGCACCTTGGTGATTGCTGCGGTCAACGTCGTCTTCCCGTGGTCGATGTGACCGATGGTTCCGATGTTGACGTGCGGCTTGGTCCGCTCGAACTTCGCCTTAGCCACTGGGGGCTCCTCCTGGTTTGGTGTGGTACTTGACTCGTACTAATGGGTGGTGCCGAGGACGTACGCCGAACTACTCGCCGCGCGCCTTCTTGATGATCTCGTCGGCGATGTTCGTAGGAACCTCGGCGTACGAGTCGAACTCCATCGAGTACGAAGCCTGGCCGGAGGTCTTGGACCTCAGGTCGCCAACGTACCCGAACATCTCGGACAGCGGCACGAGGGCGTTCACGACGATGTCGCCGTGACGCTCCTCCTGCGCGCGGATCTGGCCTCGACGACTGTTGATGTCGCCGATCACGGTGCCGAGGAAGCTGTCAGGCGTGGTGACCTCGACGGCGAACACCGGCTCCAGCAGGACCGGCTTGGCCATGCGGGCAGCCTCCTTGAACGCCTGCATACCGGCGATCTTGAAGGCGAGCTCGGAGGAGTCGACGTCGTGGTAGGCGCCATCCTCCAGCGTGTACTTGACGTCGACCATCGGGTAGCCGGCGAGGACGCCGAACTCCATGGCCTCCTGGCCGCCCTGGTCGACCGAAGGGATGTACTCCTTCGGCACCCGGCCGCCGGACACGTTGTTGACGAACTCGTAGCCCAGGCCGAGCCCGGTCTCCGGGTCGGTGTTGGGCCCGAGGGTCACCAGGATCTTCGCGAACTGGCCGGATCCACCCGTCTGCTTCTTGTGGGTGTAGCCGTGCTTCGCGACCTCCTTGCGGATGGTCTCGCGGTAGGCGACCTGCGGCTTGCCGACGGTCGCCTCGACGCGGAACTCGCGCTTCATCCGGTCGACCAGGATCTCGAGGTGGAGCTCGCCCATGCCGGCGATGATGGTCTGGCCGGTCTCCTCGTCGGTCTTGACGGTGAAGGTCGGGTCCTCGTCGGAGAGCCGCTGGATCGCGGTGCCCAGCTTCTCCTGGTCGCTCTTGGTCTTGGGCTCGATCGCGACCTCGATCACCGGGGCCGGGAACGTCATCGACTCGAGGATCACCTGGTGCTGCGGGTCGGACAGGGTGTGTCCGGTCTTGGTGTCCTTGAGGCCCATGACGGCCACGATCTGGCCGGCGCCGACCGACGCGATCTCCTCACGCTTGTTGGCGTGCATCTGGTAGACCTTGCCGATCCGCTCCTTGCGGCCGTTGACCGAGTTGACCACGGTCGAGCCGGCCTCGAGCTTGCCGGAGTAGACCCGGACGTAGATCAGCTTGCCGAGGTGCGGGTCGGTCGCGATCTTGTAGGCCAGGCCGGAGAACGGCTCGTCGTCGGACGGGAGGCGCTTGATCTCCTCGTTCTCGTCCTTGACCGAGTGGCCGATGATCGCGTCGATGTCGAGCGGCGACGGGAGGAACTTGACGACCGCGTCGAGCAGGGGCTGGACGCCCTTGTTCTTGAAGGCGGTGCCGCACAGGACCGGGTTGATCTTGTCGGCCAGCGTGGCGCGACGGATCGCGATCTCGAGCTCCTCGACGGTGAACTCACCCTCGTCGAGGTACTTCTCCATGATCTCGTCGTCGGCCTCGGAGAGCGTCTCGAGCAGCTTCTCGCGGTACTCGGCGGCCTGCTCGGCGAGCTCGGCCGGGATCTCCTCGACGGCGTAGTCCTCGCCCATCGTGGTCTCGCCGCGCCACACCAGCGCCCGCATGCCGACCAGGTCGACGACGCCGATGAAGTCCTGCTCGGCGCCGATCGGCAGCTGGAGCACCAGCGGGGTCGAGTTGAGTCGCTCGACCATCATGTCGACGCAGCGGAAGAAGTCGGCGCCCGTGCGGTCGAGCTTGTTGACGAAGCACATCCGGGGCACGGAGTACTTGTTGGCCTGGCGCCACACCGTCATCGTCTGCGGCTCGACGCCCGCGACACCGTCGAACACCGCGACGGCGCCGTCGAGGACGCGCAGCGAGCGCTCGACCTCGGCAGTGAAGTCCACGTGGCCGGGGGTGTCGATGATGTTGATCTGGTGGTTCTTCCACCAGCAGGTCGTCGCGGCGGACGTGATCGTGATGCCGCGCTCCTGCTCCTGCTCCATCCAGTCCATCGTCGCGGCACCCTCGTGGACCTCACCGATCTTGTAGGTGATGCCGGTGTAGAAGAGGATGCGCTCGGTGGTGGTGGTCTTGCCGGCGTCGATGTGCGCCATGATGCCGATGTTGCGGACCTGGTTGAGGTCCGTCGTGATGTCGACTGCCACGGTGAGTCAGCGTTCCTTAGAAGTAGTGGGCAGGTGGGTGCCGGGCGGGCTCCGTTCGTACGGCGCCCGCCGGCTCCGTCACCAGCGGTAGTGGGCGAAGGCCTTGTTGGACTCGGCCATCTTGTGCGTGTCCTCGCGCTTCTTGACAGCGGCGCCGAGGCCGTTGGAAGCGTCGAGGATCTCGTTCATGAGGCGCTCGCTCATAGTCTTCTCGCGGCGCTCCTGGGCGTAGCCCACGAGCCAGCGCAGCGCGAGCGTGGTGCCGCGGTTGCCCTTGACCTCGATCGGGACCTGGTAGGTCGCACCGCCGACGCGGCGGGACTTGACCTCGATGGCGGGGCGCACGTTGTCGAGCGCACGCTTCAGCGTGATGACCGGGTCGGTGCCGGTCTTGTCGCGGGTGCCTTCGAGCGCGGAGTAGACGATGCGCTGCGCGACCTGCTTCTTGCCGTCCTGCAGCACCTTGGAGACGAGCTGGGTGACCAGCTGCGACCCGAAGACCGGGTCGACGTCGAGCGGTCGCTTCGGAGCGGGGCCCTTGCGCGGCATATCAGCTCTTCTCCTTCTTGGCGCCGTAGCGGCTGCGAGCCTGCTTACGACCCTTCACGGCCTGGGTGTCCAGCGCGCCGCGGATGACCTTGTAACGAACACCGGGGAGGTCCTTCACACGACCGCCGCGGACGAGCACGATCGAGTGCTCCTGCAGGTTGTGACCCTCACCCGGGATGTAAGCGGTGACCTCGACGCCGCTGCTCAGGCGCACACGTGCAACCTTGCGGAGGGCGGAGTTCGGCTTCTTCGGGGTGGTGGTGTAGACGCGGGTGCACACACCGCGTCGCTGGGGCGAACCCTTCAGGGCAGGCGTCTTGTTCTTGGACACCTTGTCCTGGCGGCCCTTGCGGACCAACTGATTGATGGTGGGCACCTGGTGGTTCCCTTTCCTGTCTGCTTTCACGGCCCGGCACCTTGCCGGGCACGGGAGTACTGCGTTGAATCGTGTGCCGGGGATACGCCCTGTCCGGCCGACCTTGTTTCGGTGGCGGGAGTCCGGGCGCGCGCGACGTGTCTGGGCTGCCCAGACACAAGGAACGAGATTACCGGCCGCCTAGGGGGCGGTCAAAATCACTGAGACAGGCAGATCTCAGGTGAGCCAGCCGGTGATCGGGTCGATCGCGAAGTAAAGCACGAACGCCGCGGCGACGACCCAGAGCAACGGGTGCAACTCCGCCACCTTGCCGCGCACCAGCTTGAGGAAGACGTAGGCGATGAACCCGGCGCCGATCCCGACGGTGATCGAGTACGTGAACGGCATCAGCACGATCGTCAGGAAGGCGGGGATCGCGATCTCGACGTCGTCCCAATCGATGCCGCGCACCTGCTGCATCATCAGGAAGCCCACGAGGACCAGAGCGGGTACGGCGGCCTCCGAGGGGATCAATCGCACCAGCGGGGTGAGCGGGATGACGAGCAGGAAGAGGACGCCGGTCACGACCGATGCGAGTCCCGTCCGGGCGCCCTCGCCCACGCCGGCGGCGGACTCGATGTAGGAGGTGTTGGACGAGACGCCTGCCGCGCCGCCCGCGGCGGCGGCCAGGGAGTCGACGACGAGGATCCGCTCCGTGTGCGGCGGCTTCCCGTCCTCGTCGAGCAGTCCGGCCTCGGCGCCGATCGCGGTCATCGTGCCCATCGTGTCGAAGAAGTCGGCAAGGAGCAGGGTGAAGACCAGCAGCAGCGCCGTGACGACCCCGGCCTCCTCGAACGAGCCGATCAGCGAGAACTCGCCGAGCGTCCCGAAGTCGGGCGAGACGATCCAGTCGTCGGGCGGCGCCGGCACGCCGAGCGACCAGCCGCCGGGGCCGACGTCCGCCGCCGCGCCGAGGTCGCCGATCCACTCGACGACGAGGGCGACGATCGTGGCGACGACGATCGATATCAGGATCGCGCCGCGGACCTTGAGCGCCCACAGCGCGATCAGGAGCAGCAGGCCGAAGCTGAAGACGAGGACCGGCCACCCGCTCAGCTGCCCGGTGGACCCGAGCTGGACCGGGACAGGGCCGGCGCTCGTGCGCTGCACGAAACCTGCGTCAACGAAGCCGATCAGCGCGATGAACAGGCCGATCCCGACCGAGATGGCGACCTTGAGCTCGGCCGGGATCGCGTGGAAGACGGCGGTCCGGAACCCGGTGAGCACCAGCACCAGGATCACGATGCCCTCGATCACCACCAGACCCATGGCGTCGGCCCACGTCATCTGGGTCGCGATCGCGAACGCGACGAACGCGTTGAGGCCGAGCCCGGTCGCCAGCGCGAGCGGGAAGTTCGCAATGGCGCCCATCAGGATCGTCAGGACGCCGGCCACCAGCGCAGTGCCGACGGCGATGGCCACGAGCCCGCTCCCGGGCTCCGCGTCACCGCCGAGGAAGTTGCCGTCGATGTCCGGCGCGTAGCCGAGGATCAGCGGGTTCAGCACGACGATGTAGGCCATCGTGACGAAGGTGACGACACCGCCGCGGATCTCACGCCCGACGCTGGAACCTCGGTCCGAGATCCGGAAGTAGCGGTCGATGACAGATCTGCCCGAGTTCGCCTCGCTGCTCATGGAGGCAGCATGTCAAGAACGGGCGGGCACCGGAAGCCTTCCAGCCTCGGGCTCGCGAGGGTCCGACGTCGCCGACCGGTAGAGCAGCAGCGCGAGCACCACCCCGACCAGCACCAGCACGCCTCCCATGATGAGTGTCCAGCGCGCGCCGTACGTCTCACCGATCCAACCGATGACGGGCGCCCCGATCGGGGTGCCGCCCATCACGACCGTCATGTAGATCGCCATCACGCGGCCGCGGAACTCGGGATCGGACTCGACCTGCAGGGTGGCGTTGGCCGAGTTGAGCAGGGTGATGGTGGCGAGCCCGATCAGAGGGCAGAACAACAGGAACGCGAGGTACGTCGGCAGCGACCCGGCCACGATCTCGGCGACACCGAAACCGGCCGCCGCGATGACCAGCAGCCGGATCCTCACCTTCGGCCGCCGCGCGGCGAGCAGAGCGCCGCTGAGCGAGCCCACCGCGAGCGCGGAGCCGAGGAGGCCGAACTCGCTGGCCCCCTTGCCGTAGACCTCGGTGGCCATCAGCGCCGACGTCATCTGGAAGTTCATGCCGAACGTGCCCGCGAAGAAGACCAGGACGAGGATCATCAGCATCTTGGGCTGGCCTCGCAGGTACCGGACGCCCTCGAGCAGCATGCCGGGACGCCGCCCGACGGGTTTCGGCGAGTGCAGGGCACGGGTGTCCATCCGCTCCAGCTGCCAGATCACGGCGAGGTAGGAGAACGCGTTGACGAGGATGACCCAGCCGGTCGCCCTCATGTCTCCGCCGAACACCCCGATCAGCACGCCGGCCAGCGCCGGGCCCACGATCCGCGCCGTGTTGAAGCCCGCGGAGTTGAGGCCGACGGCGTTGGTGACGTCCTCGGGACCGACCATCTCGGACACGAACGCCTGCCGCGCGGGAGCGTCGAACGCGGCGCCGATGCCGAACACGAACGCGATCAGGTAGACGTGCCAGGTCTCCGCGACCCCGAGCGCGGCGATCACGCCCAGCGCGAGCGACGCCAGGGCCATCGTGGCCTGGGTGATCTGGAGAAGGCGGCGCTTCGGAAAGCGATCGGCGATGACCCCGGCGTACGGCGAGAGCAGCAGGATCGGCAGGAACTGCAGCCCGGTGGTGATGCCGAGGGCGGCGCCCCCGTTGCCCGGGATGGTCAGCACCAACCAGTCCTGTGCGACACGCTGCATCCAGGTGCCGATGTTCGACACGAGACTGCCGGCGAAGTAGCGGCGGTAGTTCTGATGGGACAGGGATCGGAACGTGGGACTCGTGGGGTCCTCCTTGTCAGGATCGGGGTGGTCAGTCGGCCTGGGCCAGGCGCTGCAGGATCGGCGTCGCCCGCCGCAGCGCGTCGCGCTCCTCCGTGGTCAGGCTCGCCAGGCGCCGGGCGAGCCACTCGTCGCGGCGGGCCCGGTCGGCGAGCAGGACGGCTCGGCCCTCCTCGGTCAGCGCGACCATCACCTGACGACCGTCGGACGGGTGCGGCCGGCGCTCGACGTACCCACCGTCGGCGAGGAAGTTCACGGTGCGGGTCATGCTCGGCGGCTGGACGCGCTCGAGCGCGGCGAGCTCGCCGACGGTCTGGTCCCCGGTGCGGTAGAGCGCGCCGAGCAGGGCCAGCTGACCCATGCTCAACGGGTTGTCGGGATGGCGCTCCCCCGCGAGCCGGCGGCGTAGTCGCATGACCGAGAGCCGCAGCTCGCTGGCGAGCCCGGCGTCGGTGCGGACGGTCTTCTCCGGAGTGGGCATGTCGTTAGCATAAGTCATTACCCTTGCTAACTATTCCTTGGAGTACCTTGGCGCTGTGGAACTGCGCGACGAGCAGCCGATGCAGCACGAGATCGGCAACCGCACCTACCTGATCGCTCCGGTCGAGCCTCTCGACGTCGACGGTGTGCGGACGGTCCAGGTCGGCACCGGGCTGTTCCTGTTGGGCTTCCTCGGAATGCTTCCGTTCTACGGTCGTCTGGAGGACGACGGCACCACCTGGCTGTTGTGGATGTGCCTCACCGGCGTCGGGCTCGGCCTGCTCGGCACGGAGTACTGCAAGCGCCGCCGGCAGGTCCGCACCGAGCGCCACGCGGCGGCCGATGGCTGAGCAGCCCCTGTCGCGGTGGGCCCAGGGAGGCGAGAAGAACCTCGGGTACGGGCGGCGGTTCGCCGAGCTCGTCGGATCCGGCGCCGACGTCGACGGCGAGGCGCGGCTGGCGGATGTCCTGGTGGCCCGGCGGTCCCGGGTGCTCGACGCCGGGTCCGGGATGGGCCGGGTCGCCGCCTACCTGCACGGCCAGGGACACCGGGTGGTCGCGGTGGAGCCGGACCCACGTCTGGTCGAGCAGTCGCGTAGCACCTACCCGGAGGTCGACGTCCTGCCCTCCGAGATTCTCGGGCTCACCGACGAGGTCCTGTCGGCTACCGGCGGTCCGACCGAGTTCGACCTCGTCGTCTGTGTCGGCAACGTGATCACGTTCGTCGCCGAGGGCACCGAGGTGGCGGTGCTGCGGCGGCTCGGCGACCTGTTGGCGGACGGCGGGCGGATCATGGTCGGGTTCCACCTGCAAGGCGGCCCGGACACGGCCCGACGGGTCACCCCGGCGCAGTTCGCTGCCGAGGTCGAGGCGGCGGGCCTGGCGGTGGACCACCGGTTCGGCGGCTACGACCTGCGCCCGGTCGACGACCAGTACGCCGTCTGGATCCTCCGCGCCGCGCCGTGAGACGCCAGGCAGCCTGAACCGACGACCGCGTCAACTGCGGCGCGGCGAGCACCGTCCACGACGGGCTCGCGCAATTCAACTCAGAAGCTCTCTAGGTCGTCGCGGGTGATGTTGTCGATGACCGGAGGTGAAACCGGGATGGTGGCGTGCCGTTTGGTGAGCCGGACCTCGGAGTGCGCGCCGCAGCCGTGGTCGAAGGAGACCGCCCGGCCGTCGTCGTTGGCGTCGCCGTTGGCGCAGACCCCGAACATCTCGGAGAGCGGCCCGGCCAGCCGGACGAGGAACCCACACGTGGTGCAGGGCTCGGGCGCGGACTTGGCCAGCAGGGAGTCGGGACCCGCGTCGCCGTCGTACCAACGCTGGGCGGCGACGTCACGCCCCTCGGGCGAGAGGGTGCGAACCCGGCCCAGGCCGAGGTCGGTGGCGACCTGGCGCACCTGCGCCTTGTCGTCGACGTCGAGCGGGTCGTCGCCGAACGAGTACGTCGGCACGAGGCGCGGGTCGTCGTCGGCCACGGGGAGCAGATCGCCCGGCGACAGGTCGCCCGGCTTGATCCGCTCGCGGTAGGGCACCCAGGCCGGAGCGACGATCGCGTCAGGGCCGGGCAGCAGCACGACCTCGTCGACGGTGACGCGCTTCTGGCGGGACGCGCGGGCAACGGTGACGGCCCACTGCCAGCCGACGTAGCCGCGGCGGGTGCAGCCGAAGAGGTGGGTGACCACCCGCTGCCCCTCGAGCTGGTGGCCGAGGTAGTCGCCGACGTCGGCGGCGTCGACGTTGTCGAGGAGCGCGGCGCGCGCCTCGTCGGCGGCCGCGACCGCGACGGCGTCGTTCACCTTGCGCTCGATGGTGGTCACGCCGCAAGTCTCGCTCATCCGGGACCTGGGCGTCACCTCGGGGCGTGAACCTGCCACGGAACAGGCAAGATAGACGAGTGACGTCCCCGCCGCCTGACTACCCGCCTCCGAGCGGTCCCGGCGCGGCGTCGAGCCCCCCGCCACCACCATCCGCAGACCCGCCGCCGACGATGATCCCGGCCGACGGGGTCGAGGACGGCCGCACCGTCGGGCAGAGCGTCGGCAGCGGGGCCCTGGCGACGGCGCGCAGCCTGCGCGGGTTCGCACGAGGGACCGGACGGTTCGGCCGGGCGACCTTCCGTCACGCGCGGCGCGCTGCCGGCGCGCAGGGCGCCGAGAGGTCCGGACTCAACCGGCTGATCGAGCTGCACGCGTGCAACGCCGCCGGTGACGCGGCGTTCGCGATCGCCCTCGCCGGCACGATCTTCTTCTCGGGCGCCACGAGTGAGCAACGCGGTCCGGTGCTCCTGTTCCTCGGCCTGACCATGTTGCCGTTCGCGGTCGTCGCCCCACTGCTCGGCCCGTTCCTCGACAGGTTCAGCCACGGCCGCCGGTGGGCGATCGGCGCCACGTTCGCCGTACGAGCGTTCCTGTGCTGGGTGATCGCCGGGGCCGTCACCACGGACTCGTTCTGGTTCTACCCGGCGGCGCTCGGCGTCCTCATCTCCTCCAAGGGGTACGGCGTCGCGAAGGCCGCCGCCGTGCCGCGGCTGCTGCCGTCCGAGATCTCCTTGGTGAAGGCCAACGGCCGGGTCTCCCTCGCCGGCGTGGTCGGTGCCGGGATCTCGGCGCCATTGGCCGGCACCGCCGCCTACTTCGGCCCCGAGTGGGCGCTGCGCTTCGCGTTCCTCGTGTTCATCCTCGGGACCGCCGCCGCGATCCTGCTGCCCGCGAGGGTCGACTCGACCGAGGGCGAGATGCCGATCGAGCAGACGGGCGGCGGCGGGAAGCGCCGCACCGGCATCCCACCCCAGGTCGCCTTCGCGCTGCGCGCCAACTGCGGCCCCCGGCTGTTGTCGGGATTCCTGACCATGTACATGGCCTTCGTGCTGAGGACCGATCCAATCGAGGGGTGGGAGGACAGGACGACGCTCCTCCTGGGGTTGGTCATCGGCGCAGCCGGCCTGGGCAACACCCTCGGCATCCTCGTGGCATCGCTCGCCAAGAAGATCGATCCAGCGGTCATGGTGATCGTCGCGCTGCTCGCTGACGTCGGGATCCTGGTGGTCGCGGCGGTGTTCTACAACCTGATCACTCTCGTCGCGCTCGGGCTGACCGCCGGGCTCATGCAGTACCTCGCCAAGGTGTCCCTGGACTCGACGATCCAGACCGGAGTGCCGGTGCGTGCCCACGCGAGCGCGTTCGCGCGCGGCGACACCACCTTGCAGATGGCTTGGGTGATCGGAGGGTTCCTCGGCGTCACCATGTCGTGGTTCCCGGCGTTCGGGCTCCCGGTCGGCGCCCTCATCGTCGGCGCCTGGGCGGTGTTCGCGCTGCGCAGCAAGCCGAAGCGGATGGCGGGCAAGCGGGCCCCGGTCGCGGCCACGCCGACGAACGGCACGCCCCCGCGCAGCTGACGGACGCTCAGCCCTCCAGCTCGTCGGCGAGCGCGCGCAGCAGTTTGGCGACCGGCTGCGCCGTACGACGGTCGGGGTGCCGGCCGTGGCGGTAGGCCTCGCCGACGCCGTCGAGCAGCCGGATCAGGTCCTCGACGATCGGGACCATCTCCTCGGGCTTCCTCCGCTTCGCGTCGGACTGGTTGCGCGCCACCGAGGCCGGCGCGTCGAGCACCTTCACCTGCAGCGCCTGGTCGCCCCGGCGGCCCTGCGCGATGCCGAACTCCACGCGGGCGCCGTTCTTCAGGGTCGTGACGCCCTCGGGCAGCGCATCGGAACGGACGTAGACGTCCGGCCCGTCGGGCTGGGAGAGGAAGCCGAAGCCCTTCTCCGCGTCGTACCACTTCACCTTGCCAGTCGGCACGGTCTCGACCCTTCTCGTCAGGAGCGCCCCGGCGATTCCGGAGCGCAGCCAGAAATCGTAGGGGATGGGCCCGCCGGACCACGAACGGCTTTCGTCGTTTGTGGCTCCTGGGACACAATGAACGGTTCCAGGGACCGGGAGGGACGACCCGGCAGAGGCCGTACCGGCCGGAAGAGGAGCCACCCATGCGCGCCGCCGCGATCGCCACGGCGACAGCCGTGGCCGTGGCGACGCTGGTGGTGGCGCCCGCCCCGGGCGTCAGCAGCGAGGACGGCGACTCCGGCACGCTCCACCTGGTCACGCTCCGCGGACCCGGCACGGCCGGCCACCGAGGTCCGGCCGCGCGCGGCGACGTCGCCGCGCGCATGCTCGTCCTGCAGGCCCGGGTGCTGGACGACGTCGGCGCGGACGAGCCGATCTACCAGTGGACCACCGCGCTCAACGGATTCGCCGTCGAGCTGACCGAGGAGCAGCACGATGCCCTCGCCGGCGACGCCCGCGTGGCCCTGGTCGAGGAGAACGCGATCCGACCCCTGGCCGAAGTCGCGAACGCTCCGTCGGACGTCACCGGCCAGCTGTCGCGGCCCGGTCGTCGATCGGGTGGCGCCGGCACGGTGATCGGATTCGTCGACACCGGGATCGATGCGGCGAGCCCCGCGTTCTCCCCGGCCGCGGCGCTCGGTCCGGCTCCGCGACGGTTCGCCGGCAGCTGCGCCGACGCGCCGGAGGACCCGGCCTGGCAGCCGACCGAGTGCTCGGCGAAGGTCGTCGGCGCGCAGCACTACGTCGACGGGTTCGGCGCCGATGCGTTGCGCTCGACCTCGGCGGTGTCGCCACGGGACACCCACGGTCATGGCACCGAGTCGGCGTCGATCGCCGCCGGCACCACCAATGTCGCGGTGCGTTCCGGAGACCACCGCCTCGGCCGGTTCTCCGGGGTAGCCCCGCGAGCCCGGATCGCCGTCTACAAGGCCTGTTGGTCGGCTCCCGACCCGGTCGACGACGGTTGCGCGACCGCCGACCTGGTCGCCGCCATCGACCGTGCCACGGCCGACCGCGTCGACGTGCTCAACGTTTCCGTCGGCGGCCCTTCCGACACGATCGACACTGTCGACCGCGCCCTGCTGGGGGCGACCGAGGCCGGCGTCGTGGTCACCGCCGCCGCGGGCAACGGCGGCTCCACCAAGTACGCCGCGCATCCTGCGCCCTGGGTGGTCACCGTCGGCGCCTCGACGTCGGCGCGCCGGGTCGGCGCCGTGGTGACCCGGGGCGGGCCGCGGCTCGAGGGCGCGATGGCAGCGACCGCGCCGGTCGGGCCGGCTCGGCTGGTGCTGGGTGCCGATGCGGCGGCTCCCGGCGCGTCGCAGGCGGCTGCCCGAGTGTGCGCTCCGGGCAGTCTCGACGCCCACGCGGTCCGCGACGCGGTCGTGCTCTGCGAGCGCGGCAGCGTGCCCCGGATCGAGAAGTCGAGGACCGTCCGGCTCGCTGACGGCGCCGGGATGGTGCTGGTCAACAACCGGGGTGGTTCGACCGACGCCGACCTCCACGAGGTCCCGACGGTCCACCTGTCCGCGCGTGACGGCAGGGCGCTGCGGGCGTGGGCGATGCAGCATCGGCGAACCGAGGTGCGGCTCGTGTCGATCGGCCGGGAGCGCACACCGATCCGGGTCGCTCGTTTCAGCAGCGGCGGCGACCCCACGTGGTCGGTCATCAAGCCGGACCTGGTCGCGCCCGGCACCGGCATCCTCGCTGCCACCACGGGCGGCTGGGACGTCGTCAGCGGTACGTCGGCAGCGACCGCCCACGTCAGCGGCGTCGCCGCGATCCTGCTCGCCGACCCGTCGAACACCGCGGCCGAGGTGCGTTCGGCGCTCCTGACCTCGACCACCCGGATCGGCCGCCACGCGGGGCTCCGAGCCGGGACCGGGCAGGTGCGGGTCAGCCGGGTGCCACCGATGGCCTACGTCGTCGACCCCCGGCAGTACCGAGGGTGGTTGGCCGGACGACGCTCCGACCTGGACCTGCCGCAGGCGCTGATGCGCACCGGGCGCCTCGTCGTGCGCCGCACGATCACCAACACCGGCCGTCGTTCGCTGTGGCTCACGACGCACCTGGCCGGCTTCGAGAGCCCGGTGCGGGTGAGCCCGTCGGCCGGGCTGCTCCGACCCGGCCGCACGCTGACCTTCCGGATCAGCCTGCGCACGGCACCCCGGGCGACCGACAAGGGCACGGTGCGGTGGCACAGTGCGACGGGCGACGAGACCCGCCTGACCGTGGTGATCACCCGGTGAGCACCGAGTCCGCACCGCGGCTGGCACCGCCTACGCTCCCGATCCGCACCGAACGTCTGGTGCTGCGCTACGTCACCCACGACGACCTCGACGCGTTGCGTTACTACACCGATCCGGAGGTGTGCCGCTACCTGCCGTTCTCGGCCGCCGACGAGACGGCCCTCGCCGCCCGCGTCGCGATGATGTCCGAGCGACTGGCGCCGTCGGAGCCCGACGAGGTGCTCTCGCTCGCAGTCGTGCACGACGACGCCCTGATCGGCGACGTGATCCTCCGACTGCGTGCCCGGACCAACGAGCAGAGCCCGCCGTCGGTGGCCGAGATCGGCTGGGCCTTCGCGCCGTCGTACGCCGGCCGCGGCTTCGCGACCGAGGCTGCCACCGCCCTCGTCGACCTGGCATTCGGCAACTACCCGCTGCACCGACTGGTGGCCAACCTCGACCCGCGCAACGTGCGGTCGTCGGCGCTGTGCGAACGGATCGGGATGACCCGCGAGGCGCACCTGAGGCGGGACTGGCCCGAGGTCGACGGCACCTGGACCGACAACGTGATCTACGGCCTGCTCCGTGAGGAGTGGGCGACCAAGTGATGCCCTCTTAGGACCGGGTCACCTGGATGGTGATGCCGTCGCCCAGGTTGATGATCGCACCCGGCGCCAGCTGCACGGCGATGCCGGGCTTGAGGTCCTCCGGGCCGAGCCCCGGCTGGACCAGCACGGTGCCGTTGGTCGACCCCATGTCGGTGACCACGGCGCTGCCCTGGTCGGCGCCGGTGCCGGGACGCACCTCGATGTGGGTCGAGGAGATCTCGTGCAGGCGGCTCGGCACGGTGACCAGGTGCGGCTGCTCGGTCGAGGTGAACCGGCGCGCCTCGGGCGCGCGGCCGATCAGGATCACCCGGTCGACCAGCACCTGCTGACCGTCGCTGATCATGAGCTTGGCGACGGCGTCGCCGGCGGGTGCACCCGACGCGGGCGGTGCGGGCATCGCGCCGGGATCGGAATCGGGTGCCGGGGCGCCCGGCGGCGGGGGCAGAGGCGACTCCCCGATCGGCTCCCAGGAACCCACCGGGAGCGGCGGGGGCGGCAGGTCGACCGGCGGTGCGTCGGCTGAAGGCGGGGGCGGGGCGTAGGACGGGGGCGCGAACTCGGTCACCGGCTCGGCCGCCGGCGTCTCCGGCGCGTCGTCCGCCATCGGCGTCGCCTCGTCGGCGACCGGCATCTCCTCGGTCATGCCGAGCTCGTCGGCGGGCCCCGGAATCCCGGGCAGCTCCGGCGCGGGCGGCGGGGTGTCCCAGGGGGTCACCCAGCCGCTCGGCGTCGGCGCCGGCGGCATCGGGTCGGTGAGCGGGTCGCCGCTCGTCGGCATCGCGACCTCCGGCTCGTCGGACGCCGCCGCGGGCTCGTCGAACGGCGCGGGCTCGTCGAACGGCGCGGGTTCGTCGAACGGCGCGGGCTCGTCGAGGGGCGCGGGCTCGTCGGGGGCTGCCGGATCGTCGAGCGAAGGCTCGCCGGGCGCGGTCACGTCGAACGCCGGCTCCTCGACCACCGGCTCCTCGACCACCGGCTCCTCGACCACCGGCTCCTCGACCACCGGCTCCTCGACCACCGGCTCCTCGACCACCGGCTCGTCAACCACCGGCCCCTCGACCCCGTCGGCGACAGGCTCGTCAACCGGTTCGGCCGCGGGCTCGGCGTCGTCGACGTCCACCGCCGTTGTTGCCGGGACCTCCTCGACCACGACCGGCTCGACGTACGGCGGACGGTCGATCCGGGAGACCCGCACCAGACCGGTGACCACGGTGAAGTCGTTCTCGGGCTGCTCGGCGTCGGGGTCCTCCACCAGCGCGACGGACAGGGAGGTCACGCCGTCGACGCTACGCTCGACCCAGGTGCCGCTCGCGCTGCCGTCGATCGACACGTCGTCACCGTCGGTCGTCAGGGTCGCGCTCACGCCGGCGCCGCGGAGCAGCACCCGGGTCGGACCGTCGTCAGTGCTGACCAGGACGAAGCCCGGAAGCCGGCTCAGGCCGGAGGCGAGCAGCGCGTCGAGCACATCGTCGAACGCGGCTCCGCCGTCGACCAGCGACCAGACGCCGACGACCTGGTCGCGCTGCGACTCGGGCAACAGCACGGTGACCCGCGGCCCGAACGCCGCGAACCACGGGCCAGCGCGGTAGGACCACGCACCTGTTGCGCCGGTTGAGCTCATCGCACTCATGGGTGTGCCCTCGTCTCCGTACTCGGATGCTGCACGTCGGTGCCGTGCGGCCTCTCCCTAGTCAATCCCGGTCAATCCCGGTCAATCCCACCACATCCACGACGACCGCGGTTGCGTTGTCGCGGCCGCCGGCTGCGACGGCGGCCGCGACCACCCGCTCCGCGGCTGTCGACGGCTCCTGGTGCTCGCCCAGGATCCGTGCGATGTCGTCGTGCGCGAGCATTCCGCTCACCCCGTCCGAGCACAACAGCAACCGCCCGGATTCCTCCGCGGGGACGGTGAAGAAGTCGGGTTCGTGGTGGACCGGACCGCCCAGCGCCCTCGTCACGATGTGGCGGTCCGGGTGCCCGGATGCGTCGTCGGCGGCGATGGTGCCGGCATCGACCAGCTCCTGCACCAGGCTGTGGTCGACGGTGACCTGGACCAGCTCACCGGAGACGAACCGGTACCCGCGGGAGTCGCCCAGGTTTGCGACCAGCCAGTACGGCTCGGCGACGTCCGCCACGAGCAGTGCGGCAACGGCGGTCGTGCCCGCGCCGAAGAACAGCTCCCCCGCGGCGCGATGCGCGGCGTCGTGGTCGTCGATCCGGACGTGCACCGCCTCCATGACGTCGGCGACCGCCCGATCGACCGAGGCGCCGGCGACGCCCGCTGCGGCCAACCGGCCGAACCCTCGATGACGAACCGGCTCGCCACGTCGCCGTCGTCCTGGCCGCCCATGCCGTCGGCGACGACGAACACCGGCGGGACGGCCAGGTGGGCGTCCTCGTTGTCCGCCCGGACGAGTCCGACGTGCGTCGCGGCGCCGTACCGGAGGTCGACGCGGGTCACCGCGCCACCACGGTCGGTAGCGTTGGGAGGGTGGGCAGCGGAGGGTCGGGCACAGCGGGGCACCGGTCACTCGCCGACCAGTTGCGGTCGTGGACCGACGAACAGGTGAGCGGGCTGCTGACCTCGCGTCCGGACCTGACCACTCCCGCCCCTCACGACTTCTCTCAGCTGGCCTCACGCGCCGCGATCCGGAGTTCCCTCGCTCGCGCCCTGGACTCGCTCACCCGGGGCGAGCTCTTCGTGCTTGATGCCCTGGTCGTGGCCGGGCAAACCACGGACGCCGAGATGGTCTCGATCGTCCGGGCCGAGGAGGCGTACGTCGTCGCCGCGCTCGCCCGACTCCGCGGGCTGGCGCTCGCGTGGGACTCGCCGGAAGGACTCCGGGCGCTGACCGGGGTTGCCGACTGTCTGGTCGGTGGCCCGGACGCCGGGGTGAGCGGCCTTCGACCCCGGACACCCGACGCGCCCCCGCTCCCGGTCGTCGCGGCGCGGATCGACGAGCTGTCCGAGGCGGCGGGCGTGATGCTCGACCACGTCTTCACACAGGGTGGCGAGGCGACTGCGGGCGCCGCCCGCCGGAACGTGCGCCCCGAGGATGCCGTAGGCCCCGTCGAGGAGCTCCTGTCCCGCGGCCTGTTGACGCCCGGCCGTGACGACCTGCTGGTCGTTCCCGGCGAGGTCGGACTGGTGCTGCGCGGCGGTTGCACCACGACCGAGCCCGTCGACCAGGTGCCCGCGGTCGCGACGGCCGACCGGCCCACCCGACTCACCGACGGCTCGGCGGCGGGGGCAGCCGGGGAGTTCTGCCGCCGTACCGAGCTCTTGCTCGACTGGTGGAGCACCAGGCCCGCGGCGGCGCTCCGCACCGGGGGACTCGGCGTCCGCGAGCTCAAGGCGGCCGCTGAGCACCTGCACCTCTCCGAACCGGACACCGCGCTGGTGATCGAGACCGCCTCCGCGGGTGGGCTGCTCGCGACCCGGGCCGACGCGGACGGCAATCCGGTGTGGGTGCCGACGGACGCGTTCGACCGCTGGTTGGCCGCCGACCTGGCGACCCGCTGGGTGAGCCTCGCGCGGGCCTGGCTAGCAAGTGCCCGGCTCCCGGGCCTGGTCGGCGGACGCGCGGCCGACGACAAGCCCTGGAACGTCCTGACTCCCGACCTGTCCTCGGTGCTGATGCCGGAGACCCGCACGATGACGCTGGCGGCTCTCGCCGAGATCCCTCCGGGCCTGGCGCTGGCCTCCGGTACGGGACTTCCGTCGCTCGCCGCCCGGCTGGCCTGGCTGCGCCCCCGCCGGCCCCGGACGCGCGCCGACCAGGTCGCGTGGACGATGACCGAGGCGGCAGCGCTGGGTGTGACCGGCCTGGACGCGCTGTCGCCGTACGGCCGGGCGCTGGTCGCCGGCGGCGACCCCGGGCCGATCCTCGCGCCACTGCTGCCGCAGCCGGTCGACCACGTGCTCATCCAG
The DNA here is from genome assembly GCA_963846535.1 of uncultured Actinomycetota bacterium. Lineage (GTDB taxonomy): Bacteria > Actinomycetota > Actinomycetes > Propionibacteriales > Nocardioidaceae > Nocardioides. The sequence goes on along the minus strand of CAWJWK010000007.1, from coordinate 169,316 downwards.
GCCGACCTGACCGCGGTCGCACCCGGACCGGTGGAGTCGGGCGTCGCCCGGTCGTTGCAGCTGCTCGCCGACGTCGAGTCACGAGGCGCGGCGACGGTCTACCGCTTCACCGCCCAGTCCGTACGACGCGCGCTCGATGTCGGCTGGACCGCCGCCGAGGTGCACGCCTTCCTGGCGTCGGTCTCGCGGACCCCGGTCCCCCAGCCGCTCTCCTACCTCGTGGACGACGCGGTCCGGACGTTCGGGCAGGTGCGGGTCGGGTTCGCCGAGTCGTTCGTGCGGTCCGACGACGAGGCCGCCCTGGCCGCGCTGGTCCACCACCCCGGAGCGGCTGCACTCGGTCTGCGGCGGATCGCCCCGACCGTCCTGATCAGCACCACACCGGTCGACCTGCTGCTGGCCCGGTTGCGCAACCTCGGGGTGGCGCCGGTCGTCGAGGGTCCCGACGGAACCGTCCGGGTCGGGCGGCCGGACGAGATGCGGGCGCGCACCCCGAAGACCCGCGGTGTGTCGCAGCAGGATGCCCGGCACGCCGCCCAGGTCGCCGCCGCCGTCCGCTCGCTCCGGGCCGGCGACACCGCGGCCCGGGTCCGGCCCGCTGCCGCGGTGTCACCCGCCGGTGCCCTCTCCGCCCTGCGCGACGCCATCGAGCGGCACGCCTCCGTCGTGATTGCCTTCACCGACAACCAGGGCGTGGTCGGCGAGCGAACCGTCCACCCGATCTCGGTCGAGGGTGGCCAGCTGACCGCGCGCGACCACACCGCCGACGACGTACGCACCTTCGCGGTGCACCGGATCTCCCGCGTCACCCCGGTCCCCTGACCACCCGTAAACTCCTGAAGTGACCAATGGCCCGCTCATCGTGCAGTCGGACAAGTCCCTGCTGCTCGAGGTCGACCACGAGCAGGCGGCCGACTGCCGGCGGGCGATCGCGCCGTTCGCGGAGCTGGAGCGGAGCCCGGAGCACATCCACACCTACCGGCTCACCCCCCTCGGCCTGTGGAACGCCCGGGCGGCCGGTCACGACGCCGAGCAGGTGATCGACACCCTGCTGACCTACAGCCGCTACGCCGTCCCCCACAACCTGCTCGTCGACGTCGCCGAGACGATGGCTCGCTACGGACGGCTCCGGCTCGAGAAGCACCCCGTACACGGGCTGGTGCTCGCGAGCACCGACCGCCCGGTGCTGGAGGAGGTGCTGCGGGCGAAGAAGATCGCCGGGATGCTGGGCGACCGGATCGACGACGACACGGTCGCCGTGCACCCGTCGGAGCGCGGCAACCTCAAGCAGGCGCTGCTCAAGCTGGGCTGGCCGGCCGAGGACTTCGCCGGTTACGTCGACGGCGAGGCGCACCCGATCGCACTGGCCGAGGACGGCTGGGAGCTCCGGAGCTACCAGTCCGAGGCTGCCGAGTCGTTCTGGCACGGCGGGTCCGGCGTAGTCGTGCTCCCCTGCGGCGCGGGCAAGACCATCGTCGGCGCGGCCGCGATGGCCCAGGCGCAGGCCACGACGTTGATCCTGGTGACCAACACCGTGAGCGCCCGCCAGTGGAAGGACGAGCTGATCCGTCGTACGTCCCTGACCGCGGACGAGATCGGGGAGTACTCGGGAGCGGTCAAGGAGATCCGCCCGGTCACGATCGCGACGTATCAGGTGATGACGACCCGCCGGAAGGGCGTCTACAGCCATCTGGAGCTCTTCGACGCCCGCGACTGGGGCCTCATCGTCTACGACGAGGTGCACCTGCTGCCGGCGCCGATCTTCCGGATGACGGCGGACCTCCAGGCACGCCGCCGGATCGGGCTGACGGCGACCCTGGTGCGCGAGGACGGCCGCGAGGGCGACGTGTTCTCGCTGATCGGACCGAAGCGCTACGACGCACCCTGGAAGGACATCGAGGCGCAGGGTTGGATCGCACCGGCCGACTGCGTCGAGGTGCGGGTGACATTGCCCGACGCCGTCCGCCTGGCCTACGCGACCGCGGAGCCGGAGGAGCGCTACCGGCTCGCCGCCTGCACCCGCGAGAAGGTCGCGGTCACCCGCGAGCTGGTGACCCGGCACCGCGGCCAGCCGACGCTCGTGATCGGGCAGTACCTCGAACAGCTCGACGAGCTCAGCGCGGCCCTCGACGCGCCGTTGATCACCGGCGAGACGACCGTGCGAGAGCGACAGCGGCTCTACGACGCCTTCCGGCACGGCGAGATCGACCTGCTCGTCGTCTCCAAGGTCGCGAACTTCTCGATCGACCTCCCGTCAGCCGAGGTCGCGATCCAGGTGTCGGGCTCGTTCGGATCACGCCAGGAGGAGGCGCAGCGTCTCGGCCGGCTGCTGCGGCCCGGTGAGCCGGGACCCGCGGGCGAGCGCAAGGTGGCCCGCTTCTACACGCTGGTCTCCCGCGACACCGTCGACGCCGACTTCGCCCAGAACCGCCAGCGGTTCCTCGCCGAGCAGGGTTACGCCTACCGGATCATCGACGCGGTTGACCTCGCCGGGACATGATCGATCACCGGAGCACGGCTTCGATCTCGGCTCAGGTCTCGACGGTTCCGCCCGACCGACGGGGTCAGTCGCTGCCATCACGCGGCCCTACTCGTCGAGGAACTGCTGATGGTTCTGGATCACCTCGGCGATGATCACGTTGAGGAACTTCTCCGCGAACCGAGGATCGAGCCCCGACGTCTCCGAGAGCCCGCGCAGCCGCGCGATCTGCACCGCCTCGCGGGCGGGATCGGCGGGCGGCATGCCGGCGTGGGCCTTCAGCCGGCCGACCTGCTCGGTGCACTTGAACCGCTCCGCGAGCAGATGGACCAGTGCGGCGTCGAGGTTGTCGATGCTCGCGCGGAGTCGCAGCAGTTCCTGGCGGGCCTCGTCCGGAGTCACGAGACCCATCCTTGCCGAACCCTCCCCATCAGGCACGGCATGGGTCACAATCAGGGACGATGGACGGCCGACCTACCGACCAGCCCGGATTGCCGTGGCCCCTCGACGACGCCACCGACCTGCGCGATGCCCTTCTCGCCGCGTACGCGGATCCCTCCCGCGGCTACCACGACGTCCGACACCTGGCCGAGGTCCTCGAGCGGCTCGACGAGCTCGCCGCCGCCGGTACGACGTACGACCGGACGCCGGTGCTGCTGGCCGCTTGGTTCCACGACGCGGTCTACGACGGTGAGCGCGACGCCGAGGAGCGGTCGGCCGCCTGGGCTGAGGAGTCGCTGCCCGGTCTGGTCGACGTCGCGACCCTGGCCGAGGTCGCCCGGCTGGTGCGGCTGACCGAGTCGCACCGCCCGGACGACGCGGACGCCAACGGCTGCGCCCTCTCCGACGCCGACCTCGGCATCCTCGCCGCGCCGCAACCGCGCTACGACGAGTACGCCGCCGCGGTGCGCACCGAGTACGGCCACCTCGCCGACGAGGTGTTCAACGCCGGCCGCGCCGACGTCCTGCGGGACCTGGCCGCGAAACCGCGCCTGTTCCACACTGCGTACGCGCTTTCGCAGTGGGAGGAGTCCGCGCGGCGCAACGTCGAGCGGGAGCTGTCAGTCCTCGCGGCGTGAGCGGGGCCGCGGCCGGCGCCGGCGCAGACCGGCCGTCCGCAGCCTGCTCACGAGCTCCCTCGAGCTGACCGGGCTGGCACCGAGGGACACCACCTCGTCGTACCACTCGGCCGGCACGTCGTAGTGGTCGCGGTCGAAGCCGCGCTCGGGGATCCCGACCAGCCGGGCGAAGGCGTGCAGCTCGTCGTACGACTCGTCGCTCGCGAGGTGCGACCACATCCGGCCGTGCCCTGCGGCGTTCGGCGGGTCGATCAGGATCACCCGTGGAGGCTATCGACGGCTGCCGAACCGCTCACCACGAGCCGCCACCCCCACTGCCGCCCGGGAGCTCGCTCCGCACGGTGTCGACCAGCTCGAGCAGGATCGAGAGCCGCTCGCGCTGCTCCTCCACCCAGGCGATCACCTCGTCCTTCATCTCGAGCACGCGGTCGATGATCCGGAGGATCCGCTCGATGTCCTCGACGATGTCGGTGACCGCGTCGAAGCCCTTGACGGCGAGCTCGGCAGCCCACATCGCCCATCCGGCCGGCCCTGACACCCGGGACAGCAGCTTGCGGACCACCCGCTCCCCGCGCTCGAGGAGCTCCATCACCAGCTCCTCGACCTCGACCGCGAGCCGCTCGCTCTGGTCTGCGACCAGGTCGAACAGCGGGGCCGCCTCCGCGACCAGCAGGCCGAGGCCGCGCGCGGCGACTGCGTGACCGTTGACCCGGAGCAGGAACGCCGCGGCCGCCTGCCCGCCCCACTGGGGCGAGGCCGCAGCCGAGAGCAGGACGGCATTCTCGGAGTACGTGCGCAGCGCATCGCGGAACTGACCGGTGGCGAGCGCGTTCTGCCGGATCCGGCGGTAGTCGCCGGTCAGGGGCATCACGAGGAGCTCCTCGAGGCTGCCCTCCGGCAGCTTCCGCAGACCGAGGCCGGCCTGGTTGAGCGCCTCGATGCCGAGATTGAGGGTGTCGCGGACGCGGCACAGAACGCCGTCCAGCGCCTCGAACTCCCGGTCGTGCCGGCGGGTGTGCCCGCCCAGCTCCGGCTCGGCGAGGTCGAGCGGCGTTGCGTCGAGCAGGCCGTCGCGCCCGGTGACCCGCACCAGGAAGGAATCGCTCATCAGGACACCACCGGCAGCCAGTCGGCGACCAGCTGGTCGACCGCCTTGAGATCGGCCGTCGTAGCCACCACGGCGTCGCGGATCGACCGCCAGTCGGCGACGGCGATCTGCTCGACCTCGGTGAACCCCTGGGCGAAGACGTCCATCAGGTCGGCGAGCGGGGCGAGCAGGCAGATCGGGCTCGGCTCGAACCCACTTCGCTGACAGACCCAGGCCCGTGCGTGCTCGAAGATCTCGTGCGCCTGGTCGGCCAGCATGTCGATGTCGGCCGGCAGGCCATCGAGGTCGGTCCACGAGGTGATGTCGATGTCACCGTCGTCGACCAGGTCGTCGACGATGGCGCCAACCGTGTCCGTGGTGCCCGGGTGATCGGTCATGGCAGCTCCCTTCGGTACGACGCCGCTCAGCAGCGCGTCGGCGGTCGGGTGCCCGCATCCGGGGGTTTGCCAAACCACAGCACAATGAGCCTGTGGACGACCGCGTGATCTTCGATGCTCGGGCGTCGGTGCTGGCTGATCTGCAGGCTCGCGGCGTCGCCAACGCCACGACGGTCTCAGCGCTTGACGAGGCGTGCTCGCAGCGTCGGTGGTGGCTCGAGCAGTGGGCCGAGGGTGTCGACTACGTCGGTGGGCTGATCGCCCAGGACGTGCAGGACGCGCTCGTCGACCAGCACGGCCGCACCGATCTCACCGGCCTCTGGCCGTTGTGCGAGCACTGCGCCGATGGACCGGCCCACGCTCTGCACATCGAGCCCGACCTCGGCGGACCCGATCCGTCGTGGGTGTGCGAGGAGTCCGGCACGGTCGTGGCCGGGCTCGGGCGGCTGGGCACCTGAACCCGAGGACCGACCACCTCCGAAGGAGTCAGCTACCTATCTGGAAGGAGATCGTGTGCTGGTCGGCCCGGTAGACACTCCGGGAGATCTCGACCGGCCGGTCCTCCCAGAGCGCGCGCCGGGTCAGCCGGAGGACGACCGAACCCTCCTTGCACTCCAGCAGTGCCGCTTCCTCGGGGGTCGCGAGACCGGCCGAGAGCGAGTCCTCGGCCCAGGTGGGGCGACGCCCGCGGGAGGCGAGCTCGTCGTACAGGCTGCCGGGCAGGTCCGGGCCGTCGAACAGGTCCGGCACCAGAGCCGCGCTCAGGTAGGCGTCGGAGAGACAGACCGGGCTGCCGTCGGCGAGCCGCAGGCGTCGCCAGCGGAGCACCGGCTCGCGCGGTGCGATGCCGAGAGCGCGGGCGACACCCGCAGGTGCCCTCACCTTCTCGGCGACCAGGGTGCGGCTCTCCGCGACGGTCCCGCGAGCAGTCATGTCCTCGGTGAAGCTGGCGATCCGGCTGGGTTGCCGGCGTGGTGGCGCCACGAACGTCCCGCGGCCGGGGAAGCGTTGCAGGACGCCCTCCGCCACCAGGGCGTCCAGGGCCTGGCGCACGGTCATCCGCGCCACGCCGAATCGCTCGACCAGGTCTCGTTCTGACGGGGCAGCTGTGCCAGGCGCGCTTCCCGAGACGAGTTCCCGCACGTACTCCCGGATTGCCACGTGCTTCAGTGCGCGACGGTCGGCCGTTCCTCTGTCGACTGTCTCCACAATCGAAGGTTAGGGCTGCGCGGGACGCGCGTCCCCGGAACCGGGAAATCGTCACAGGACGGCCACGACGCGCCGAGAAGTACGAACAGATGTTCGAACCGTCGGGTAGCCTCGGACGCGTGGACTTCCAGAGCACGCTGTTCGCCCCAGGAACTGCGAGCGACCTCGGCTTCGAGGGGCTCGAGCGGCACCAGCTCGGCGCCGGAGCCTGGGTCGACGTGGCCCGTGGGTGGTTGCCGCAACCCGACGACGTCTTCGCCAGGATGGTCGGCGAGGTGCCGTGGCGCGCGGAGCGGCGCCGCATGTACGACCGGATCGTCGACGTGCCGCGCCTCGTCTTCACCTACATGATCGGTGACGAGCTCCCCCACCCCGTGCTGACGGCAGCGCGCGATGCCCTGTCGGACCACTACCTGCCCGAGCTCGGCGAGCCGTTCCGCACGGCCGGCTGCTGCTACTACCGAGACGGCCGCGACAGCGTCGCCTGGCACGGCGACACCATCGGCCGCGGCAGCACCGACGACACGATGGTCGCGATCGCCTCGATCGGTGACCCACGGCGGCTGGCGCTGCGACCCCGCGACCGGAGCGACGGGTCGGAGTCAGTCTCGTTCGAGATGGGCCACGGCGACCTGCTGGTCATGGGCGGCAGCTGCCAGCGCACCTGGGAGCACGCGGTGCCGAAGGTTGCGTCGGCCGGACCGCGGATCTCGGTCCAGTACCGGCCCCTCAACGTGTTCTAGAGCCGTTGGCCGCCAAGCAACCGGAACCGACGCCTACATCAACGGCGGCGCGGCAGCGTGTCGCAGGATCTGCAGCACGCTCGCGCAATCGACTAGAACTCGACCCCCGGCGCAGCTGTGTGCTCGGTCGGGGCGTCGTAGAACTCGCGCTCCTTGACCCCCGCCACGCCCGAGAAGAACATCCACGGGATGGTGCGCACCGACTGGTTGAGCTGAGCGGTCGCGTCGTTGTAGTACTGGCGCGCGAACGCGATCTGGTCCTCGGTCTTCGCGAGCTGGTCCTGGAGGTCGCGGAAGTTGGCGTCGGCCTTGAGGTCCGGGTAGGCCTCGGCGACCGCGTTGACCTTCACCAGCGCCTGCTGCATCGCGGCGTCGGCCGCGGCCTTCGCCGGTACGTCGTCGCCGGCTGCCGCGGCAGCAAGGCCGGCCCGCGCCTTGGTGACCTCCTCGAAGACCCCGGACTCGTGTGCGGCGTACCCCTTGACAGTCTGGACCAGGTTGGGGATGAGCTCCGCGCGACGGGTCAGCTGGACGTCGATGCCGCCGAGCGCCTCCTGGGCGCCGACGTCCTCCTTGCGCAGCTTGTTGAAGCCGACCACGAAGAAGATGCCGAGGAGCACCAGGACGGCGACGGCGATGATGACGTAGATCATGGGGGTGGGGCCTCTCTCGAAGTTGCTGGAAATCTAGGCGTTGTCGGACGTCAGCGCGAGCGCGGTCCCGGCGCGTGGCTCACCAGGAGCCACCACCACCGCCGCCGCCTCCGCCGCCGCCTCCGCCACCGCCGCCACCCGAGGACGAGCTCTGGGTGGCCTCGTAGGACGAGATCGCGCTGCTGAGCGCGCCGTCGAAGTCGCCGACCATCGAGTCGACGGAGTAGCCCGCGCCGTACCCGGACGCGTAGAAGTAGCCCGGCGCCGGTGGCTCGGTCCCGGTCTCGAAGCGGTACTTCTCGGCCCACTGCTTGGCGCAGTCGAACGCGACGGCATAGGGCAGGTATGCGGTGTAGAGCTCCTGCCGCCCGGAGAAGTCGAACCTGTCCTTGGCCGACGGAGTCGACAGCACCCGCTTGAAACCGCCGACGCGCGACCACAGGTCACGGCCGGCGTGGGTGCGCTTGGTGGCCGAGCCGGTCTGGAGGAGGACGATGGCGCCGGCGGTGAACGCGGCAATGGGCAGCGCGACCATGGACGGCCAGTTGAACGGCCGCCAGAACGCCGCGGTGACCACGAGGCCGAAGCCGACGAGGACGAGGAGCCCGCCGAAGCCGCCGACGCCCGCGCGGACCAACAGGCCGTTCAACGTCGCCCAGCCCTTCGCGCCCGCTGTGAACGCTGAGACCTGGCTCTGCAGGATCTGGCCGGCCGTGACGTCCTTCTTGCGGGCGACGAATTGGGAGCCCGGCCCCGCCAGGATCCCCGCGACGCTGGTGGTGACCGGATCGAGCCCGGCCCAGCCCTGCGGACCGGACTTGTCGGCGATGGTCCAGCTCTCGTCCTGACCGCGCCGGAGGTCGATGGCGCCGTGCTCGGCAGCGTGCATCAGGCTCGCGACGTACGCGCGACGGTCGACACCCTCCTTGAGGATGAACTGGGCCTGCGCCGGCCCGATCCCTTGAGGCGGGCCGTACATCAGCGGGAAGCGGGGCTCACGCTCGTAGGCGAGCCAGTTGAGCAGCATGCCCAGGCCACCGAACAGGAGCGCGAGGAAGGCGAGGAAGCCGAGCACCGGGACGCTCGTGCCGAAGACGCTGTCGAAACGGGCGGGCCACGGCAGCGTCGCCTGCTCCGGCGTCGGCAGGTCCTGGCCGGCAAGCAGCGTGACCGGCGTGTGGGAGTTGAGCCCGTCGGTGCGGATCGTCAGGTCGTTGCCGGAAACCTCGACCTTGCAGGCCGTGGCGCCGTCCTCGATCTTGCCGACACCGACGAAGCACTGGACGTCCTCGGCCGGTTCGGGGAGGTGGACGGTGAGGACAGACTTCAGGATGTCCTGCTGCCAGCCGCTCGGGATCAGGTTCCAGTAGAACTCCGAGTCGGTGGCGACGTCGTCGCCGCCCGGGGTCAGCGCGCCGTCGATGTGGTACTCGAGCACATAGGTGTGCTGACCGACCGACAGCGTGGAGTCGGCGTCGCCGATCCGGTAGTTGTCGTAGCGCCCTTGCTCCACGGTGTGCTTGACGTCGGTCTCCTGGCCGTCGGCGGTCACCTCGAAGTCCTCGACGATCGCGCGGACGTCGGGATCGGACGGGACGACCCGGTCGAAGAACCGGAAGATGCCGTGCTTGCCGCCGACCGGGAAGTTCACGTCGAGGGTCTCGACGACGTCGAGCCCACCGTCCTCGTCGACCGTGAAGTCGGCCTTGTACGACGTGATCGTGGTGACCTCGCTCGGCATGTCACCGGAGTCGAAGCTGAGGTCGTAGAACGCGGCGGGAATGCAGAGGATCACCACCATGATGGCGAAGGCGAATGCCGACGCAATGAGGCGCTTCATGGGCGCAAGGCTAGGGGCTCCCAAGACACCTCGGTCCCGTTTGCTGCCGCGCCGCGGGCAAAGGTATCCGTTCTGGCTACCATGAGCCTCCGCCGCCGCCCCCTCCTCCGCCGCCGCCCGAGGACCCGCTGGAGGACGACGAGGAGCTGCTGCTCGACGACGAGGAGCTGCTGCTCGACGACGACACGGCGGAGTTGTAGGCGCTGATCGCCCTGTCGAGGGTGCTGTCGAAGTCGGCGACCATGGTCCCGACGAGCGGGGCGATCGCGCCCGGGGTGCTCTGGCCGTACGAGTCGTGGAGGTAGGTCGGCAGCGGCGGTGGCTGACCGGTCTCGAGCTGGTACTTCGCCGCCCACTGGTCCGCGCAGCCGAATGCCAGCGCCCAGGGGACGTACGCCGGGTAGAGGTCCTTCCGCTCGGCGAAGTCGAAGCGCGCCTCGGCCGAGGGCGTCGCCAGCATCCGGCGGAAGCCGCCGACGCGCGACCAGAGCTCGCGTCCGGCGGCGGTACGACGGGTGGCCGACGTCCCCCCGAGAAGCGGCAGGCCGAGGCCGGCGTACGCCGCCAGCGGGAGCGCGAAGATCGAGACGTCGAACGCGCCGCCGAGGATCAGGCCGAGCCATACCACCTCGGCGATGATCGCGACGACCATGAGGAACCGCCACTTGCCTGCGGGTCCGCAGCGCTCCACGACCTGCTCGGTGTTCACCCACTTCTCGAGCGCGAGCCGGTGGGTGTCGAACGCCGTCGTCAGGCGCGACCCCGCGGTGACGTCACCCTTGCTGACCTCGAGCACCGAGCCCTCGTTGGGCACCAGCGATGCGAGGCTCCGGGTCACCTTGTCGAGGTCGACCAGGCCCCGCTGGCCCTCGAGGTTGGTGATCGCCCAGCGCCCGTCCTTGCGGTGGTCGAGCCGGAGCACCCCGCGCTCGGCGGCGTACATGAGCGACGCGACGAACTGTGGCCGACCGGTCTTCTCCGTAGCGACGTAGTGAGCCTGCGCCGGCCCGATCCCCTCGGGCGGGGCGTACTGGAGCGGGAACGGCGGCTCCGGGTCGCGGGTCGCCACCATCCACCGGACCACCACGCCGGCGACCGCCAGCGCGAGCAGCAACGCCAGCCCGGGCATCCACAGGGCGCTCCCGAGCACCCGGTCGAAGCGGGGCGACCACGGCAAGGTCGTCTGGTCGGGCGTGGGCAGGTCCTGGCCCACCAGCACCGTCACCGGCGTGTGGTCCTGCAGCCCGCCCGTGCGGATCCGGAGGTCCGTGGTGCCTTCGCCCTCGATCCGGCAGGCACCGGTGTCGGCGGCGCCGATGCCGATCGCGCAGCTCACGTCGTCTGCCGGCTCGGGGAGGTGGACGGTCAGTTCGGTCTCGGCGATCTCCTGCTGCCAGCCCTGCGGCACCAGGTTCCAGTAGAACTGGCTGGGCTCGTCCACGTCGTCACCAGGCGTGATCGCACTGGTGACGTGATAGCTGATCTCGTAGACGTGATTGCCGTAGGGCACCAGCCGGTCCGCGTCACCGATTCTGAGGACGTCGTACCGCAGGTCCTCCTGGGACCGGTCGACGGGCACGTCCTCTCCGTCGTAGGTCACCTCGACGTCGCTGATCCGGTGCCGGACGTCGGGCGCCGAGGGGTCGAGCCGGTCGAAGAACCGGAAGATGCCGTGCCGGTCGGAGGTGGGGAAGTTGACGGTCAGGGTCTCCACGACGTCCATCCCGCCGTCCTCGTGCACGTCGAAGTCGGCGACGTAGGAGCTGATCGAGGTCGTCTCGGCGTAGGCGTTCGGATCCGCCTCGGCGTGGTCGCCGGCGTCGTCGAAGAACAGCGCGGGCAGGAAGAGGATGCCGGCCAACAGTCCGAAGCCGCAGAGCGACGTGACGATGCGAGACACGCGCGAAGACTAGTCCGAGAATGGCGGTGACCAGGCAGGCGGTAGCTCCCGGCGGGGACGTCGTCGGCGTGAGGACGAGAGTGGAAGTACCGCCACCCGTGATGCTGGCGGTCGCCCGGGCACCCGCGCCGCTCGGCGTCAGTCGGTGCCGTGCTCGGCGATGAACCCGAGGATGTCGTCGGCGAGCTCCGGCCGGCAGACGATCACGTCGGGCAGGTAGACGTCGTCCTGGTTGTAGACCAGCTCACTGCCGTCGACGCGGCTGGTGAACAGCCCGGCGGCGCGAGCGACCGCGACGGGCGCCGCGGAGTCCCACTCGTACTGGCCACCCGCGTGCACGTAGGCGTCCGCCACGTCGCGCACGACCGACATCATCTTGACGCCGGCCGACCCCATCGGCACCAGCTCGGCGTCCAGCTTCTCCGCGAGCGCCTGGACGAAAGCCGGCGGCCGGCTGCGGCTGACCGCGATCCGCGGCTTCATGCCCTTCCGGTGGTCGGGCTCGTCGAGACCCGGTACGACGGGCGGGGTGCCGGTGTTGAACGTCTCGCCGAGCTCCGGCTGGGCGACGGCACCGGCCGTGAGCGTGCCGCCCTGCCAGACCGCGACGTGCACGGCCCAGTCGTCGCGCGGAGGCTCGCTGAACTCGCGAGTGCCGTCGAGCGGGTCGACGATCCACACCTTGGCCGCGTCGAGGCGGGCGTCCTTGTCGACCGCGCTCTCGAGCGCCTCCTCCGACAGGACCGCATCGCCGGGCCGGTACGTCGCCAGCAGGCTCATCAGCAGCTCGTGCGCCGCCGCGTCACCGGCGTCCTTGAGCTCCTTTCCCTCGAGCCCCTCGCCCCGCACCTCCAGCAACCGGCGACCGGCCGCCTCGGCCAGCCAGGCGGCGAGCAGGTGGTCGTCGGCGACGACCTCGGGGGCAGGGGTGCCAGCGTCGAAAGTCACGGCGTCAGGCTAGTCGTCGATCAGGAATTGAAGTTCTGCTGGGTCTTCTCGAGACCATCGGTGACCAGCGTCTCGACCGCGTCAGCGGCGAGGTCGACCTGGAACGGGAGCTCCTTGCGCTCGGTCGCGGTGTAGTTGGACAGCAGGAAGTCCGCGACCTCCTGGCGCCCGGGCGGTCGGCCGGTGCCGGACCGAACGCGGTAGAAGTCACCGGTGCCGAACGACGCGCGCAGCGACTTGAGCCCGTTGTGCCCGTTGTCCCCGCCGCCGAGCTTGACCCGCATCGTGCCGAACGGGATGTCGAGCTCGTCGTGGACCACGACCACGCGCGCCGGCGGGACCTTGTAGAACGTCGTCAGCGCCTTGATCGCGCCCCCGGTCTCGTTCATGTAGCACCGTGCCCTCGCGAGCACGACCCGCGGACCGGGCGCGCCGGGCGCGCCCAGCCGGCCCTCGACGACATCGGCGCGACCGGACTTGTGGGCGCGGAACGGGCTGCCCATCCGGCGGGCCATCTCCTCGACCACCAGGTAGCCGAAGTTGTGCCGGTGGCCGGAGTACGACGGGCCGGGGTTGCCGAGCCCGACGACCAGCCACACCTCAGCGGGTCCGGTCATGTTCTTGGGGTCCCCGCCAGGTTGTGCGGTGGAGGAGCGACGCGGGGGAACCGAAGAACCTGGCGGGGTAATCATCGCGTCCTCCGCGGCCTCGGGTCGGGCGAACCCCGGCACGACGCTGCGTGCCGGGAAGATCAGTCGGCCCAGGAACCACCTGAGCCGAGTGAACGTCACTCCTCGTCGCCGCCCTCGCCGGACTCGCCCTCGGCAGCGTCGCCGTCGCCCTCGGCGGATTCGCCCTCGGCGGTCTCGCCCTCGGCGGCCTCGGCCTCGGGCTCGTCGCCCAGGTCGGCCTCCTGCGCGGCGGTCACGTTGACGATCAGGGTCTCGGGGTCGGTCAGCAGCGTGGTGCCGGACGGCAGGGTGAGCGCGCCGGCCAGGAACTGGGTGCCGGCCTCGGCGCCCTCGATGTCGACCTCGAAGGACTCGGGGATGTGAGTGGCCTCCGACTCGACCTGGACGGTCGAGTTCTCGGTGACGACCAGGGTGTCGCGGACCGCCTCGCCGACCAGGACGATCGTGACGTCGACGGTGACCTTCTCGCCGCGGCGGACGGCCACGAAGTCGACGTGCTCGAGCACCCGGCGGACCGGGTCGACCTGGACCTGCTTGGTCAGCGCGAGGTGAGTCGTACCGTCGAGGTCGAGCTCGAGCAGCGTGTTGGCGCCGCCGTGCTTGATCGCCATCATCGTGTCGTGGCCCGGAAGGGTCATGTGGATCGGGTCGTTGCCGTGGCCGTACATGACGGCAGGCACCTTGTCCTCGCGGCGGATGCGGCGGGCCGCACCCTTGCCGAACTCGGTGCGGAGCTCAGCGGTGATCTTCTCGCTCATTCGGGGATCTCCTCGTGGTTGTCGGGACCTCCACGAAAGAAACGCCACGCTTCCCTCACCCGGTGACCGGTGGGCGCGCGGCGTCTAGGAACGAGCCGGCCCAGTCGATCACGGAGTCACAGAAGCGGGTGCTCCCTCGCCGAGGCAACCTGAGGATGCTACCCGGCCCGGCGATGCACGGCGAAATCGATGAGCGGCTCAATCGACGTAGGGGTCAGTGATCGGTCTCAGCGCGGTCAGCGACCCGCGCAGTGCCCGCATCCGGTCTGCACCGAGGTGTCGAGTCCACTCGCGCTCGATTGCCCGCTCCTCGCGTCGCGCGACACGCTGGACCGCCAGGCCCCGCCCGGCCAGCGCCACGACCTTGGCTCTCGCATCCGCCGGATCGGGGACCCGCGTGACGTAGCCCGCTCGTTCGAGCTGCTCGACCAGCGCACTCGCACTCTGCTTGGTGATCCGGGCACGCTCGGCCAGCTCGGTCACCCGGCTTCCCTCGTCGGAGATCTGGGCCGCGATCCTGGCCATGGCAGGGCTGATGTCGTCGTACCCGGCGGCTTGGACGGCGGCGTAGATGCGGGCCTCGGCGTGCCGCGCGTTGATGAGCATCAGTAGCGCAGGATTGAGATCGGGCATGGCGCCCCCTTGACAGATACAGTCAGACAACCTGACTATAACAGTCAGTCAACCTGACTGTCCTTGACGCTCGAGAGGTACTGCGATGGACAAGGTCGAGCTCTGGCGGCACATCCACGCCGAGCGTGCCGGGCTCGTCGCGACTCTCACCGACATAGCCGAGGAGGACTGGTCCCACCCGACGCTCTGCGCGGGGTGGACGGTGCACGACGTGGCCGCCCATGTCATCGCGAGCCCGCAGATCGGCTGGGCCGGGATCGCGGCGATGTCGGCCCGCAACGTCGGGCGGGGCTACAACGCGATGGTCTTCCGTGAGGTGAAACGCCTCGGCGCACGCGAGACGCGCGATTCCGTCCTTGCGGACTACGACAACTACGCCACCAGCACCCATCACTTGCCGGTCACCACGTCCATCGAGCCGCTGATCGACGTACTCGTCCACCACCAGGACATCGCGCGGCCTCTCGGCGTGAGTCGCGCGATGCCGCCGGCAGCCGCCGCTGTCGCCGCCGACCGAGTCCGCCGGCTGTCGATGCTGTTCGGGACCCGCCGGTTGCTGCGCTCGGTCCGGATGGCCGCCACCGACGTCGACTGGACCCGTGGCAAGGGGCCGACCATCTCTGGTCCCATCCAGGAGCTGTTGATGATCTGTTCCGGCCGCGAGCCCGACCGCTCGATGGTGACCGGCGACGGACTCGCCGAGGTGCCGGCGGCACGCTGACCAACGTCTGCGGCCGCATCTGATACCTTCCTATACTTCCATCAAGTATCGGAACGTATCGAGTCGGGTGAGATGACAACCAACCCGTACACGCCGGGGCAGGTGCCGAGGGTGTTCGCCGGCCGGGCAGTCGAGTTGCGCAGGATCGAGGACCAGCTGGCCCGGGTGGTGACCTACGGCGAGCTGGGCGGACCGCTCCTGGTGTTCCACGCACCACGCGGCCTGGGCAAGACCTCGCTTCTCCGCACCGCGCAGCGCCGCGCCGAGGCGCTCGGCTTCGTGTCGGCGTGGGTCGCCTGCTCACGCGAGCGTCCGGTGCTGCCCGAGCTGGTTCGCAGCGTTCAGACGGCGCTGGAGCGCGCCGACGTCATCCCTCGCGGCGGAGCCGGGAGCCGGTGGCGCAAGCGCCTGCAGTCGGTGACCATCGAGGTAGGTCTGCCAGGGGCGAAGGTGCAGGCAGCCGTTGCCGACCCGACTCCCGCGGAGGAACCGTCCGCGCAGGCTCCGATCGCGGCGCTCGAGGAGCTGCTCCACGACACCGCGACCATGGTGCGGCGCCGGGGCGGCGCCGGGCTGCTGTTGTTCATCGACGAGCTCCACACCGCGTCGGCCGACGACATGTCGGTGCTGCTCAACACGCTCCAGAACCTCGACGGTGGACGCGAGGCAAACCCGCTCGCCGTGGTCTCGGCAGGTCTGCCTGTGACGCCGGAGGCACTCACCCGCGCCGCCACCTTCGGTGAGCGCAGCACGTTCGTCGCGCTCGACGTGCTCAACGACGACGACGCGCGCACGCTGCTGGAGGCGCCAGCCAAGGCCGAAGGCGTCACGTGGAGCGCTGGCGCGCTCGACGCGGTGATCACCGAGGCGCGCGGCTACCCCTACCTGCTGCAGCTCATCGGCAGCAGCACCTGGGACGCCGTCCGCCCCGATCGCGGCGACCGACTCACCCTCACCCAGGTGCGCAAGGGGCTCCCGGCCGCGCGGGACCAGCTGACCGCGATGCACCGCGCCCGATGGGGAGCGGCCACTGCCACCGAGCGGTCGTTCCTCGCGGCCATGGCGGCCACGACGAAGGACAACGTCACCCGAGCCGAGATCGCTGCAGGGATGGGGCGCGACAGCCGCGCGATCAGCGACCCCCGCGAGCGACTGATCGAGAAGGGCGTGATCGAGCCGGTCGGTCACGGCCTGGTGCGGTTTACCCTCCCCGGATTCGGTGAGTTCGTCCGCAACCTCGACAACGAGTGACGTCGAGTACGCCGTCAAACCCGCTCGAGCGTGGCGTGACGACGGCTCTGCTCCTCCAGCCACCGCAACAGGACAAGCCCTGCCACGGCGTACAGCAGACCGATCACCAGCTCGTGCCCGACCAGACCCGCGACATCCCCGAGCGGGCTGCCGTCCGCGACCAGTCGGCCGGCCTCGATCGCGTGCGTCAGCGGCAGCCATTCGCTGACGGCGGCCATCCAACCCGGCAGGTCGCCCACGGCCACCGCGACCCCTGAGAACACCAGGAGCACGCAGAACAGGACGTTGCCGAGCACCGCTCCCTCACGGACCCGCAGCGCCACCGCCCCCATCGCGAGGCCGAGACCGGTGCAGGAGGCCGAGGCGACGGCGATGACGAGCAGCAGGGCCGGCCACGAACCTGCCGGCACGTGGACGTCGAGGACCAGCACACCGAAGAGCACGCCCACCATCGCGACGCCCCAGCCGTTGACGATCACCGGCAGCGCGCGGCCGAGGAACAACGGGATCCGCGCCGCAGGTGTCGTCAGTACGACGCTCAACGTGTGTCCCTCGCGCTCCCCCTCGATGGTCGCGCTCATGGCGAACAGGCACGGGATCGCGGCGTAGTTGAGGGCATTTCCGATGACGTAGAACTCGTCGCTGCCCACGTCGGCGCTGCGCCCGATGTAGGCGAACAGCAGCACCTGGCAGATCGGCGAGACGATCAACGACGGCACCAGGATCCAGGGGCTCAGCCAGTTGAACATGGCGCGGTAGCTCATCAGCCCGCCCACGACGAGGATCCGCAGCGTGGTCACCGACGTCGCCTCACGTCAGCGCGAGGGTCGCGTGGCGGCGGGCGGAGTCGACCAGCTGCCGCCCGAGGACGGACGCGAGTACGGCGTACGTCGACCCGATCAGCAGGCAGAGCAGGATCTCGCGCCACGGGTTGGTCCCGGCAGCCGAGTCCCGGACGGCTTCCATCGCCCAGGTGGTGGGGATCGACCAGGAGATCGGGTGCAGCCAGTCCGGGAGGGTGGCGATCGGGATGACGAAACCGCACAGCAGCCAGCCCGGGTACTCCAGCGATGCGCCCAGTGACCACGACGCGCGGTAGCGCACCGCGGTCACGGCGAGGAAGAAGCCGAACTGGGCCAAGGTGAGAGCCGCCGCGAGGACACTGACCACGAAGAGCGGCCAGCTCTCCACCCGGAGCTCGAGACCGAAGACCCACCGCTCCCAAAGGATCGCGGCCACGACCGTGTAGAGGCCGATCGTCGACAGCGCGAGGGTCGTCGGCACCAGCACCCGGCCGAGCGGCGTCGGCGCGGCCACCACCAGCTCGAGGGTCCCTGCCCACCGCTCGCGGGTCAGCAGCGACGAGGCGATCACTCCCTGGCAGGTCCACATGCCCATCACGGCCGCGCCCAGACCGGCGAACTGCATGGCCTCGGGGTCGTTCTTCACCTGGTAGACCAACAGCGTCGCCGTGGCGAACATCAACGGGAAGAAGACGGCCAATGCACCGTCGAACCATGACGTCGAGATCACTTTGAGCTGGAGCCGGAAACACACCCATTGCTGGCGCAGCACGGCCCTCATGGACGACTCACGAGCTCGACATAGGCGTCCTCCAGCGTCGGCACGCGGGTGCCGACCCGCCCCACCCGCACGCCGTCCAGTCTCGCGAGGGCGGCCTGGGTCACCTCGGCGCCGGTCGTGCAGTGCAGGATCAGGACCTGCATCTGGCCGCGCTCCTCGACCGCGATCGACTGGACGCCGGCGATCCCGCCGAGCTCAGCGACCGTGGCATCGGTGACGCCGTACGTCTCGATCTCGACGACGCTCCCGACCGACACCAGCCGCTTGAGGTGCTCCGGCGTGCCCTCCGCCACGATCTCCCCCTCGCGGATCACCGCGATCCGGTCGCAGAGCTCGTCGGCCTCGAACATGTAGTGGGTGGTGAGCAGCACCGTCTTGCCGACATCGCTCAGCGCCGCGATCGTCGCGCGGAGCTCGCGCGCACCCACCGGGTCGATGCCGATCGACGGCTCGTCCAGGAAGAGCACCTCGGGGTCGTGGAGCAATCCGCGCGCGATGTGCAGGCGCTGCCGCATGCCGCGGGAGAACCCCTCGACCCGCTCCCGCTCCCTGCCCGTCAGCCCGACCAGCTCCAGCAGGCCGCCGATCCGCACCTTCTGCTCGCGCGGCGAGACGCCGTACAGCTCGGAGAAGTAGCGCAGGTTGTCGAGTGCGGACAGCCGTTCGTAGAGGCCGCGGTCCCCGCCGAACACATAGCCGATCCGGCGCCGTACCTCGCGGACGTCCTCGACGACGTCGTGCCCGAGCACCTTCGCCGTCCCGGACGTCGGCAGCAGCAGCGTGATCAGCATCTTGATCGTCGTCGTCTTGCCGGCTCCGTTGGGGCCGAGCAGGCCGAAGAGCTCGCCGCGCTCGATGTCGAAGCTCACCCCACGGACCGCCTCGACCTCCTTGGCGGTCCGCCGCAGCACCCCGGTGCGGGTGCGGAAGGTCCGGTGCAGATCTCGCGCCTGGACGGCAGTCACCTCGCCGAGGCTAGGTCATCCGCTCCTTCCCACGCCGCTCATTTCCGGCTCGCCGTCACACCGGCCCGGCGAGACCTTCGACCGCGATCGGGGACACCCGTTCGGCGCCGACCCCGTCACCGAGAATGCCGACCGGGTTTGAGCCCCAGCAGTAGACCGTCGTGTCGATCTGGACGGCGCAGGTGTTGGTGGCGCCGGCGCTGATCGACTTCACGAGCGGCAGCAGGAACTCGGGCACGTCGTCGTCCGTCGGACCCAGGCCGACCACGGTGGTGGGAACGTGCCGGTCGTCATGGTCACCGACGCCGAGCTGTCCCGAGGAGTTCAGGCCCCAGCAGGCGACGCTGCCGTCCGACAGCCGGGCACAGGTATGACCATCCCCGGCCGCGGCGACTTCGGCACGCAGCTCCGCGTCGATCCCGGCGACGGCGACCGGGAGGCTCCGGTGCTCGGTGGTGTCGTCGCCCAACTGGCCACTGCTGTTGTTGCCCCAGCACCGCATGCTGCCGGTGCTCAGGATGGCGCAGGTGTGAAGGAACCCGGCAACCACGACGTTGACGCCGGTCAGCGGAACGTTCACGTCGGGGTCGTCGTCGGTCTGGACTTGGACCGCGGTGCGCCGGTTGACGTTCGTGCCGTCACCCAGTTGGCCCGCGGAGTTCAATCCCCAGCACCACACGGTGGTGTCGGAGGCGAGGGCACACGAATGTTGGACACCCACGATGACGGCCTCGATGCCGGCGAGGTCCTCCAGCGGGTTGTCAGGGTCGTCGGGATCGGGATCGCGGAGCACCGTCACCGGCGTGCTGGAGCTGGTGGTGGTGTTGTTGCCGAGCTGACCACTTGCGTTGAAGCCCCAGCAGCTGACCTTCTCGTCCGAGCGTCGGGCGCAGGTGTGGGCCAGGCCTGCAGCGACGCTGGCGGCGTTGGTCAGTCCGGACACGGGCACGGGTACGTTGCTGCTGGTGCTCGAGCCGTTGCCGAGTCTGCCGTCGGCACCCCGCCCCCAGCACACCGGGGATTGGGTCCCGGCCGGCAGCGCGCAGGCGTGCTCGCTGCCGGCGTCGATCGCGTCCACACCACTCAGGCCGGCGACGTTGACCCGGATCGTCGTGGAACTCATGTTGAGGCCGGCGCCCAGTTGGCCATGGTTGTTGCGGCCCCAGCACGCGGGAGGCCCGGGCAGCTCGGGGATCCGCACCGCGCAGGCGAAGCCGAACCCGGTCGTGACCGAGCCCATCCCGGTGGCTGCCGTGACCTGGACCGGGACCGTGCTCTCGGGCTCGTAGCCGCCGAGCTGGCCGTAGAAGTTGTAGCCCCAGCAGGCCATCCCGGTCCCGACGATCGCGCAGCTGTGGAAGCCGCCTGCGGTGACCGCCGACGCTCCACTCAGACCACCGACGACGACGGCACTGCTGCTGTCGGTGAGCTCGTCGTCGCTCGCGTTTGGGTCGGTACCGAGCGCCCCGCGGCCGTTCTGGCCCCAGCACCGCGCGGCGCCGCCGCCGATGAGCGAACAGGTGTGGAACTGGCCCGCGGACATCGACCGGACGTTGATGAGCGGCTCGAGGAGCTCCCCGTTCGGCGTCGGATCGGCGTCGATCTGCACCACGAGTGGCGTGGGGCTCGGCACCATCTCCGTGATCTCCGGATCGGGGTTGGCGTCCACGGTCTTGTGGCCGAGCTGGCCGAACGTGTTCGCGCCCCAGCACAGCGCGGGCTCGCCGATGTCGTCGACGAGGACACAGGCGTGCCCGTTGCCGGCCGTCAGGGCCAGCGCTGGATGTTCGTCCGGATCGGGCAGCCCGGCGACCTCGACCGGCCCCGGGGAGTCGGTCGTGGTCCCGTCGCCGAGCTGCCCGAAGCCGTTGGCGCCCCAGCACCAGACGGTGCTGTCGTCGCGGAGCGCGCAGGTGAAGAACTCACCTGCGGCGAGCGCCGTGGCACCGGTCAGGCCCGAGACCTCGACCGGGACCAAGCTGTAATCACCCAAGGTGCCGTCGCCGAGCTGGCCGAGCCCGTCGTCTCCCCAGCAGCGGACCTCGCCGTCGGTGACGATCGCGCACGAGTGGAAGCCGCCGGTGGCGATGGCCGTCGCGTCATTGATCCCACTCACCGTGACCGGGGTTGTTCGAAGCTGGTTGCCGGGGTCACCGGGGAACCCGTCGCCCAGCTGGCCGTTGCCACCCTGGCCCCAGCACTTGACGCTGCCGCCGGACTGCAGCGCACAGGTATGCGTGTTGCCCGCCGCGATCGCGGTCGCCGTCGAGATGCCCGAGACCGTCGAAGGGGACGTCGAAGTCGTGATGCTGCCGTTGCCCAGCTGACCCTGGTCGTTGCTGCCCCAGCACTGCACACCGCCGGACGTCAGCACGGCACACGTGTGCAGCCCGCCGACCGAGAGCTTGCCCTGCTGGACCGCGCCGACCGGCGGTGGCGCCTCGCCCTGGTCGGCGAGCACCAGCCCCGGAATCGCCACCACGGCCACGCCGACCGCGAGCACCAGAGCGGCGAACAGCCGTACGACGGGCCGTCCGGTGGCACGTGCGGCGCGATCACTCATCACACACCTCGGAGTCCTCAGCCGGTGGCTCGGGAACACCGAGCTTGTTCTTGACCGCCTCCCAGATCAGGTCGGAGATGCAGTCGTGTCCGTCTGCGTTGGGGTTGAAGCCCATGTCCTCGGTTGTCTGGGTGGCCGTGAGGAGGACCCCGGTGACAGCGGGCGTCAGGTACAGGAACGGCGACTTGGTGCCTTGGTTCCCGTCCGACGCGACCCAGTTCTCGCTGCAACCGAAGTTTGTCTTCTGGGTGTCGTGCTGGTGCACCGTGTTGGGGGGATGGTAGACCCGCGTCTTGATCGTGACGTTCATCGTCATGCAGTGGTCCTTGAACTTGTCGTACGGATTGACGAAGAAGAACCGTCCTTGCGACGACTGCCGGAACTGTTTGACGACCGGCTCGATCGTTGCGTTGAGCCGCTTGACGACCTGGTCGAGGATCACCAGTGCCGGCGGGAGCTGGACCCACCGGGCGATGCAGGTGGGGATCGTGTCCTGCAATTGGGCGCAGAACCCCGG
Organism: uncultured Actinomycetota bacterium; assembly: GCA_963846535.1. Taxonomy (GTDB): domain Bacteria; phylum Actinomycetota; class Actinomycetes; order Propionibacteriales; family Nocardioidaceae; genus Nocardioides. The sequence continues at coordinate 147,296 of CAWJWK010000007.1, read as the reverse complement.
GATCTTGGTCGCAACCGAGGTGGCGGCCGGATAGGGGTTGTAATAGCCGGTCACAGCGACGACGAGGTTCGGGCTACCCGCCATCTGGGTCTTGAACTTGTTGAGGATGTTGCTCAGGTTGTTCCGCAGCGTCGTAGCAGCGCCGGTATCGGCGAGGATCGCCAGGGCGCAGGTGTTGGCCTCGAGGAAGTCATGGTCCTTGATGTTCTTGAAGCACTTGTCGATCTGGTCGACCCACCTGCTGTTCTGGCGACCGATCGAGAGGGTGATCAGGTTCGGCCGCAGGTTCCACGCCTGCGACTGCTGGCTGTTGCTGCCCGTCACGAAGCTCGACGTGGTGCCGGGGTCGGTGGAGGTGTTGTAGACACACCACGGTCCCGGGGACGGCGTCAGGTGCTCATCGAGCAGCTGCTTGGGAAAGCGGTCGGTTTCGCTGGAGTGCGTGCCCTTCACGACCCCGTCGCCGCCGGCGACGTAGCGGCGGGCGGCACTGATGTTGCAGTCGTCAGCTGCGCCGGCGACCTGGACCGATGAAGGCGCCGACGTGGCGACTGCGCCAGGCACGGCGATGAGGAGGGCCGTGGCCAGCAGGGCTGCCCCTAGGCGTTTGCGTTCGGTCACAACAACTCGCTCCTCTTCCAACGGCGTTGACGGCATCGGGGCTGGGCCGCTGCAACGGGCAGCCCAGCCCCCGAGGACCTACGCCGCGTCTTGGTCCTGCTCCGTGTTGTTGTTCTCGTTGGTCTCCACGATCGTGTTGCCGGGGTCCACGACGGTCGTCGAATGGATCGTCTCTCCCTCTGCGGTCACGTAGACACGCGCCCGGAACTCCGCGGTGTGGCCGCTCGCCATCTGAGTGCCGTTGCAGGTGATCTTGTTGATCGGGTTCTCCTCGATCTGGCAGGACCACAACAAGCCATCGGCACCCACCACCTCGACGTCGAGTGGGATGACGCCAACCGGGAGGCTGGTCTCCACGACGACACCGGTCACCGGGTCGGGACCGTTGTTCGTCACCGAGAACTGCCAGGTGCACTCTTCACCCGAGGTCGCGCAATCGCCATGGTCGTTACCCGCAGCGAGATCCACCCTGGCCAGGACAGTTGTCGTCAGGGTGCGACCGTTGTTGGTCTCGTCACCCTCAGCGATGGCGTTGGCCGGGTCGACGATTGCGACGTTGGTGATCTCCGTCTTGTTGTCGACGAGGTTGACCTCGTCATGGCCAGGCGACCTCACCACGATGGTGATATCGCGAGTGCCACCGCCCGGTATCGAGCCACCGATGCAGTCGACGGTGCCGCCGGACTCGTTGCAGGTGAACGCTCCCGAGGGCGAAGACATCGTGGAGTCGACGGCCGAGACGAAGTGCGTTCCGGAGGGCAGGTGGTCGCTGACCTTCACATTGAACGCCTGGTCGGACCCGGTGTTGTTCACCGTCAGCTTGTAGGTCAACGGCTTGTCGGTGTGCACCGTGTCTGGAGCGGTCGCCATCTCGTTGTCATCGGCGGTCATGGCGCTGATCGACAGCTCGATGAAGTCGGACGCGCCATCCAGCGCCACGATGGTGTCGGCGGAGAAGGCGGTGTTGTCGCCCTCGTTGCCTTCAGGGATCGTGTTGTTCGGGTCCACCACGGCCTGGTTGTTGATCGTCCCGGGCTGCGTCGGAGCGAACAACGTCACGTCGATCACCGCGTGACCGGCCTTCTGCAGCGTGCCGCTGCGGCACTCGACGACACCCTCCGAGTGGGTGCAGGCGAAGCCGCTCGCGCCGGTTGACATAGCGGGCACCAACCTGGCGGACCGGAACGTCGTGCCCGAGGGCAGGAAGTCCCGCACCAGGATGTTGGAGGCCTGGTCACTGCCCACGTTGGTCACGTGCACCCGATAGATCAGGGTGCCACTGGGCGCAACGTGTCCAGCCATCGCCGGAACGGCTTGCTCAGTGGTGACGACGAGCTGGTTGTAGGTGTTCTCGCCGCCAACGTTCACGACGGTCAGGGTGTCCGAGACGTTGTTGGTCTCATCGGCCTCGTCGATCGTGTTGTTCGGGTCGATGACCGCGTGGTTGGTGTAGTTGCTCGTCTCGTCTGTCGGCGTGTCGGGTGCGAACAGCAGGATCTTGATCGTCGCCGAGGGCACTGCCCCGACGCCGTCCCATCCTGCGAGCGCACCGTTGCCGCACAACACGACGCCGGCGTTGAAGGCGCACTGGAAGCCGCCGTTGCCGCCGGTGAGCGGCGAGCTGTTGGCAGCCCGGAACCGAGAGCCTTGTGGGATCACGTCCAGCACCGAGATGTTCGTTGCCGGGTCACTGCCGCGGTTCCGCACGGTCAGCGTGTACTCCAGCGTGCCGTTCGGGGCAACCGCCGTACCGGCGGCCGGCTTGGTCTGCTGGCTCTCGACCGTCAGCTCAATGAATGTGCCGTCGGTGGTCGGGTTGGGGTCGGTGGGGATCTCGACCTCGGTCTCGAGCAGCGTCAGGTTGTTGTTCTCGTCGATCTCCTCGATCTGGTTGTCGGGGTCGACCAACGCTTGGTTGAGGGTGGGTCCGACCATGGTTGGGGCGAACACCGTGATCTCGATGGTCGCGGTGTCCGTCAATGCGGGCGGCGCCCAGGGCGGGCCGCCGTTGAACCCGTAGCGACCTTGCAGTCGGCCGCCGACGCAGGTGACGGTGCCACCGGTCGCGGAGCCGTCATGGCTGCAGGAGAAGCCGTGTGCGGCGGCCTCCGGGAACATCGGCGGGTTCGGCACCTCTTGCGCCGACCGGAACCGGGTCCCGGCCGGGAGGATGTCGATCATCTTGACGCCCGTGGCATCGGCGGTGCCGATGTTGGAGACGATCACCGTGTAGACCTGCGTTCCGGCCGGCGCCACCGGGTCGAACTTCGCGGACTTCATGATCGTCAGGTCGATGCCCGTGAGGATCTGCGTGGTGGTGGTCGCCGTGTTGTTGTTCTCGTCCGGCTCGTGGATCGCGTTGAACGGATCCACGGTCACCGTCCCGGAGATCGGACCCTTCTGGTTGGGCGCGGTGAGGTGCAGCACGACCTGCTCGGTGGTGCCACCGAACTGACCGCTGCTCAGCTGACCCTGAACCGTCCCGCCCAGGCAGGTCACGACTCCGTCGGACTCCGAGCAGGTGAAGCCCGCACCGGTCTTGTCCGTGAAGCCCTCGAACACGACGCCCGGCGCCAGCGGCTCACGCAGCCGCACGTTGACGGCGTCGTCGAGGCCGCTGTTGCCGACCGTGATGATGTAGTTGAACTGGTCGCGCGCCCGGAACGGGCAGTTGCCCCACGGGTTGTCCAGGTTGGCCGGCGCCGGCTCGTCAGCACACGAGGCGAACTGGGTCACGGTGAGGTCGACCGGCGGACGGACCGTCGTGGTCACCGTCGACCGGCGGGTGATCTGGACCTTGTTCTGGTACGTCGACAGCGTCGCCGTGTTCTGCAGCACGCTGCCCGGCGTTGCGACCACCCGGCCCGAGATCGTGATGACGACGGACTTGAGCTTATCGAGCCTGAAGCTGCTCCTCCCGGCGCAGATGACCTGCGATGTGGACGGCGTGCAGATCAGCTTTGGGTTGGTCGTGGTCGCGGTGACGCTCGCCAGGTCGAGACCCTGCGTTCCGTCGACGACCGACAGCTTCTCGGCGTTGTACTTCGGGCTCGTGTTCACCACGTTGATGGTGTAGGTGATGATGTCGTTGACCCGGATCTGCGCCGGGCCGGACTTGGTGAAGGTGATCGGCTCGGTGGGCGGCGGGGCCGCCGGCAGGAAGATCTCGTGCGATGCGTCGTTGTTGCCTTCGTTGCCTTCGAGCACCGCGTCCTCGGGGTCCACGACGGCGGTGAGCGTGTACCGCTCGAAGTCGCTGGCACTGGTCGCGTTGATCGTGATCGTGGCATTGGCGCCCGCGTCGAGCCGGCCGCCGGAGCAGGTGATGGTCGGCGCGGAGACGGCGCAATCGAACAGGTTGGTGCCGAGCACAGAGTCTGCCGCGAATCCGGGCGGCAGGGTCGCGGTGACCTTGAGGTCGTTGACGTTCGCGCCGCCCGAGTTGTTGACCGTCAGGGTATACCGGACCGGCGCGTTCACGGGCGCGTCGTCGGGCGCGGCGATGCTGAGGGAGAGTTCCGGGAGCGGGCCGTAGTAGCCGTTGTCCACCAGCACGTGGGTGGTCGCCGTCGCCCGGTAGACCTCGCTCGACTTCGCCTTGCGCCCGGTCGCGGTGACGGTGTTGCTCAGCGTCTCGCCGTTCGCAGCGGTCACCGTGCCTCGGATCGTGACCGTCCAGGTCGTCTCCTTCTTCGGCAGCGAGCCACCCTCGCAGGTGACGAGTCCGTTGCTGATGAAGCAGAACCCGCGCGTGCTCGAGAGCACGACGTTGGTCAAGCCGTTCAGCTGGTCGGTCAGCTTCACGTTCGTGTACTTCGATGTCCCACCGGTGACCACGACCGTGTAGGTGAGCGAGTCACCCGACTTCACCGTGTCTGCGGATGCGGTCATGGTCACCGTCGGGTTCGAGCTGGCTTCGGCCGGTCCGGCCGTCACGACCACGGCTCCGAAGGTCGCCGCGGACATCGCGAGCGCGACCAGCACCCGCCCGGCGCGCTCGACGGAGCGACTCCGACCTGACTTGGCTAGGTTCTTCACGGGGGTCTCCTTCGTCGGAGCGGTCGCCGGCTTCTCGCGGTTCACGGCTTGATCGCAAACATCGTGGACGGGTCGCTGCCGTCGGTGGCCTGGGCCACGACGGAGAGGACTGCACCGGAGGCGTCCTCCTTCAGCAGGTAGTGCTTGAGCGCCAGCGGCTTGAACTCGATCTTCCCCTTTGCTACCGCGTCGCGGGTGAAGGTGAAGGTGTCACCGACAACGCCGCTGGTGGGGGTGGAGCCCGTCGCCGGCGACCACTCGGCCTCGATCTTGCCGAGCGCGAGATAGGTGTCGGTCTGCGAGGGTCCGGTCGCGACGGCGCAGGTGTTGTTGTGCCCGACAGGGGTGTAGGTGATGGTGCCGTGGAGGGTGAACGGGGAGTGGGTGTGGCCCTTCGCCTTCTGGTAGCCCTTCTCGAACGCCTCGATGTGCTTGCCGTCCACGAGCGTCTCGCCCATGACCGTGTACACGTGGAGGTCCTGCGCCCCCGACGTGTCGCACCAGTCCTGGATCAGGCTGAGGTCGATCGTGCGGGTCGTGGCCACCGTGCCGCCGGCGCTGGTCTGCGTGACCGTGACCGTGACCGTGACCGTCGTGTTCCGTGGATCTCCGACGTCCCAGGTTGCCGTGGCACTTCGGGTGACCGCGCCTTCCTGGTCAGGGATGGCGGCCGCTGCCGCAGGCGCGAGGGCAGCGAAGGCGGCGAAGGCCGCAGTAGCGAGGGCAGCTGAGGCGAACCGGCGCCGGGACGGGAGTGAAGGTCGCAAGGCCATGATGGGCGGTCCTCCTGCTATACCCTCGGAAGACCAGACGCGACGTCCTAGCCGGCATCGAACGCCAGTGCAGGACAACCAGCTCCGCCCCCGAGCGTGCTTTTGCTGTCGCTTGCGACCCTAGACGCGGCCCGCATGGGGGGGTATAGCGAAAATGGGTTGCCTGTGACTAGGTCGCTCGGATTAGTCCGTTCTCAATACTGAGGACACTCTTGCGCTCAGGCGTGACCGTCGAACATCGACGTGACCGAGCCGTCCTCGAAGACCTCTCGGATGGCGCGGGCAAGCATCGGGGCGATCGACAGGATCGTGAGCTTGTCGAACTGCTTCTCCGGACCGACCGGCAGCGTGCTGGTGACAACGATCTCGACCGCGCTGCAGTTCTTGAGCCGGTCGACCGCGGGGTCGGAGAGGATCGCGTGGGTCGCGGCGATGACCACGCCCGCGGCGCCGTCGGCGACCAGCGCCTCGGCGGCCTTCACGATCGTGCCACCGGTGTCGATCATGTCGTCGGTGAGGATGCAGACCCTGCCCTTGACCTCACCGACCACGCGATTGGCGACCACCTCGTTGGCGACGTCGGCGCGCCGGGTCTTGTGGATGAAGGCCAGCGGCGCGCCGCCCAGTCGCGCAGACCAGCGCTCGGCCACCTTGATCCGGCCGGCGTCCGGGGAGACGATCGCGAGCGGCTGTCCGCCGTACTTGGACTTGATGTAGTCGGTGAGGATCGGCAGCGCCATCAGGTGGTCGACCGGACCGTTGAAGAAGCCCTGGAGCTGGTCGGCGTGCAGGTCGACGGTGATGATCCGGTCGGCGCCGGCCGTCTTGAACATGTCGGCGATCAGCCGCGCGGAGATCGGCTCCCGACCGCGGTGCTTCTTGTCCTGGCGGCTGTAGCCCCAGAACGGCATGACGACGGTGATCCGCTTGGCCGAGGCACGCTTGAGCGCGTCGACCATGATCAACTGCTCCATGATCCACTCGTTGATCGGAGCGGTGTGGCTCTGGAGCACGAAGGCATCGCACCCGCGGACGCTCTCCTCGAACCGGATGTAGATCTCGCCGTTGGCGAACTCGTAGGCCTCCGTCGGCACCAGCGCGATCCCGAGGATCTCGGCGACCTCTTCGGAGAGCTCGGGGTGGGCCCGGCCGCTGAAGACCATCAGGTTCTTCTCGGTGGTCCGCTGGATTCCGGTCACGTAAAGACTCCTGTGGTCGGCCGGCGTCGGGCAGCTCTGATTCTGCCCCGTCCCGGAGGCCAGCCCCAAGTCGCCACGCGTTTTCGGACTGTTCGCTCGCGAACTGGGTAGGGCGCGCCTGCTCGACAGGAGGCACCCGGCCCCGTCCTGCGACACCTGGAAGAACTGGGTTTCAGGGCATTCAAGCTCGGCGGGGGTATCGAGGACGGCGGGACGGCGAAGTGCGCCTCCGCGCAGGAGTTCCCGTTCGTCAACGACGCGACATCACTGTCTGCATCACGCCGAACGTCTGATTGCTACTCCTCGGGTTCCGGCCCGTCCGCGGCGGCTCCGGCCGCCGCGGCGGCGTCGGCCTGGGCGGTGCCGGCCCGCTTGGACTGCGCCCAGCCGGGCAGGTTCCGCTGCTGCCCGGCACTGACGGCCAACGCACCCGGCGGCACGTCGCGTCGTACGACGGTGCCGGCGCCGGTCGCCGCGCCGTCTCCGATGTTGACCGGTGCGACGAACGTGTTGTTCGACGCAGTGCGGGCGTGCTTCCCGACCTTCGTGCGGTGCTTGGCGATGCCGTCGTAGTTGGCGAAGATCGTGCCCGCTCCGATGTTGGTGCCCTCGCCGATCTCGGCGTCCCCGACGTAGGAGAGGTGCGGGACCTTGGCGCCGTCGCCGATCCGGGCGTTCTTGGTCTCGACGAACGCCCCGATCTTGCCGCCGGCGCCGAGCGTCGTTCCCGGCCGTAGGTAGGAGAACGGGCCGACAGTGGCGTGCTCCCCGATCACGGCGAGCTGGCCGTGCGTGCGTACGACGCGCGCAGCCGCGCCGATCTCGCAGTCCTCGAGGGTCGTGTCGGGGCCGATGATCGCGTCCTCGGACACGACCGTCGCGCCGAGCAGCTGCGTGCCCGGGAGGATCGTCACGTCCTCGGCCAGCACGACGTCGGCGTCGATCCAGGTGGTCTCGGGATCCAGCACCGTGACGCCGTCCTTCATCCAGCGGGTGACGATCCGCCGGTTGAGCTCGCGGCCGAGCACGGCGAGCTGGGCGCGGTCGTTGGCGCCTTCGGTCTGCCACACGTCGTCGACGGGGAACGCCGTCACGGTCAGGCCGGCGTCGCGGGCGAGCTGGACGGCGTCGGTCAGGTAGTACTCGCCCTTCGCGTTGTCGTTGCCGATCCGGTCGACCGCGTCTTGCAGGAAGCCGGCGTCGAAGGCGAGGATGCCGGAGTTGATCTCCCGGATCGCCCGCTGCTCGTCACTCGCGTCCTTCTCCTCGACGATCGCAAGGACCTCGCCCTCTCCGTCGCGGACGATCCGGCCGTACCCGGTCGGAGCCTCGATGACGCCGGACAGGATGCTGACCGCGGCCTGGGCGGCTTCGTGCTCCGCGGCGAACCACTTCAGGGTCGCGCCCTCGAGGAGCGGGGTGTCGCCGTAGGCGACGAGGACGGTGCCTCCGACCGGCGTGACCTGCTGGTCGGCCAACGCGTCAAGCGCGACCCGCACCGCATGACCGGTGCCGAGCTGCTCCTCCTGGACCGCCAGCACGGCCTCCGGGAGGCAGACGTGGATGTGCGGGCCGACCTGCTCGCGCTGGTGCCCGATCACCGCACACACCCGGCTGGGCCCGAGTCCGCCGACGGCCTCGAGGACGTGGCCGATCATGCTCCGGCCGCCGATCTGGTGCAGGACCTTCATCGTCTTGGACTTCATCCTGGTGCCGCCCCCGGCAGCCAGGACGATGACGGTGAGCTGCTCAGCCATGCTGCGAGCCTACGGCCCGGGGTCGGCCGGCGGGCACCGCACGGACAGTGGGTAGGCGTACCTCGGCTTCACCATCTTGGCCCAGGTCAGGCCGGGCAGCGTGCCGAGGCGCAACGGCGCGCCGCTCGCCCCACCCGGCCACCAAGCTCAGCCCAGCGGCCACGTCACGCCGGTGCGCTCCTCAGAAACCGTCCAGAGGCGTTCCGCCGCCGCGGTGTCCCGGGCCTCTTTCGATCGTGGGTTCGATCCGGGCTCGCCACGCAGGCCCTGGAACCCGGTCGGGCCGATGTAGCTGTCGGGCGGCAGATCGGCGGTGATGGCGTGGAAGGTCGGGCGCGCACCGAACTCCGGACTGGTGGCGATCATCTTGTTGCCCACCCACATCAGCTTGTTCATCAGCGGGTTGGCGTGATGGGACTGCAGGTTGGTGGCGGAGTAGCCCGGGTGACAGCCGTGCGCGACGACGGTCGAGCCGGCGGCCGTGAGCTTCCGCTGGAGCTCGGCGGTGAAGAGCAGGTTCGCCAGCTTGGACTGGTGGTAGGCCTTGCCCGGCGTGTAGCTGTCGACGAGGTCGAGGTTGTCGAAGTCCAGCTGCGGACCGTTGTGCAGCCCGGAGGAGACAGTCACGACCCGGTCCTCGACGACCGGCAGCACCAGGTTGGTGAGCGCGAAGTGACCGAGGTGGTTGGTGCCGAGCTGAAGCTCGAACCCGTCGGCAGTCCGCCCCTCCGCGACCATCATGATCCCCGCGTTGTTGACCAATGTCGTGATCGGCGTGCTCCCCCACGCCTCGGCGAACGCCCGCACCGAGGCAAGACTGGCGAGATCGAGCTCCCGCACCTCCCAGGTGCCCGGGCCGGGCAGCGTCGCCCCCGCGGCTTCGCCCTTCGCGACATCACGGACAGCGACGACGACATGCCCACCCGCCGCGGTCAGCTTCATCGCCGCCTCGAGCCCGATGCCGGAGTTGGCGCCGGTGACGACATACGTGCGACCGCTGAGGTCCGGTGAGGTCATACCTGCAGTATGCCGAGCACGTCTGCCATGGGCGTCGGGCAGGTCCGAGGTCGCAGTTGGCGACGGACGGATCTTCACTGGACGATGTGCCGCGCGGGGAACAGGCGGGCGGATGGGTCACTTGGCTCGCTTCTTCACCTTCGGCGCGGGCCGCACCACCAGGACCGGGCAGGGCGCGTAGTGCTGTACCCGCTGGGCGGTGCTGCCGACCAGCACGACGTCGCTGAGGCCGCGACCGCCGCTGGCGACCACCACCAGCCCGGCGCCGAGCTGGTGAGCGGCCTTGAGGATCTCGTTGGCCGGCGACCCGGAGCGGATCCGTTGGTGCACCTTCGGCCCCCATCCGTCGAAGACGGAGGCGATGGTGGCGACGGCGCTCTCGGCTGCGGCTCGGAAGCCGCCGGCTTCATGGTCGGCCTTTCGTTTGTCGACCGGGCTGAGGTCGTCTGCGAATGCGACCGAGGCAAGGGGACGCACCACCGCGATCACGGAGATGTCGGTGACCATCTTCGGGTCGGCGAAGGACTTGAGGTGCCTGGCAGCGGCGAGCGACTGCTTGGAGCCGTCGGTGGCGACGATCACGTGCATGTCAGATCTCCTTGTCGCTGACGACGGCCGGATCGCCGTGCCCGGTCTTCGAGCGTGACCTGCTCCCGAACATGTACTCCAGCAGGAACAGCACCACCCCCACGCCGACGAGGCCCGCGCACCAGAGCAGGGAGGTCGGGTCGTCGTACACGGTCCAGCCCAGGATGGCGATGTTGCCAACCAGACCCACCAGGAGCAATGGGGTGTTGGCCCGGAAGGCCCTCTCGTCCTCGTCGTGGCCGCGCAGCTTGAGACAGGACACGATCACCAGCGCGTAGATGAAGAGCAGGAACACGACGGTGACCAGGGCGAGGCGCTCCACCACCGACGTGCCCTCGACCTTGGGTGCCACATCGCCCACCACCAGGAGGGCGCAAACGACGAACCCGCTGAAGATCAGCCCGACCCAGGGGCTGCGCCGGCTGGAGTGGATCTTGCCGAAGACCCCCGGGACGACGTCCTCGTTAGCCATGCCATAGAGGATGCGCGGCTGGGTCACGACGGCCACGAGCGTGGTGTTGGTGATCGCGATCATCGCGATCACCGAGAACAGCGTGCTCATGAAGCCGGTGTCGACGAAGGGCAGGATGCCTTTCTCGACCACTTCGAGCAGAGCGGCCGGTGACTTCGCCAGCTTGTCCGTGGACACGGTGAGAGCCGCCGCCATCGAGACCAGGACGTAGACCACGCCGGCGGTGACCATGCCGCCGATCAGGGAGCGCGGGAACGACCGGTGCGGATCGATCGTCTCCTCCGCGACGTTCGCGGTGTTCTCGAAGCCGGTCATCGCGAAGAAGGACAGCGCGACGCCGGCCAGGATCGCCAGTGACCAGTTGGTGCCGCCCGTGTCGAACTCCGTCAGCGTGCCGAAGTCCGCGTTGCCCTCGGCGATGAACCAGATCGCGATGAACAGGATGAGGAGCAGACCGGCGATCTCGACGAAGGCCATCAGCATGTTGATGACGACGGACTCGGTGATCCCGATGAAGTTGACGATGGTCAGCGCGAGGATGAAGAGGAGCGTCACCAGCAATGGGGAAGGGCCCTCCCACAACGTGGCGAAGTACGCCGCGAACCCACCCGCGAGCGACCCGGCCGCCGCGAAGCTGGCGGAGAGGAAGGAGACCGTGATCAGGAAGGTCAGCGCCCTGTTGCCGAAGGCCTTGTTCACGTAGAGCGCGGCTCCGGCGGCCTGGGGATACTTCGTCACGAGCTCGGCGTACGCCGTCCCGGTGATCGCGGCGATGGTGACGCCGACGGCGAAGGCGATCCAGAACGCCCCGCCCACGGCTGCGGCAACCAGCCCGATCAGGACGTAGATGCCCGAACCGAGGACATCGCCGAGCGTGTAGAAGAAGAGTTGCTTTCCTGTGATCGACCGCCTGAGTCCACCCTCGTCGTCGTCGACGGTGAACGGGGTCGGCGTTCTGACGTCAGCCACTGCGCTGCCTCTTTCGGGGAGAACGGGGCCCAGCTCACCGGGGTGACCCAGTTCGACGCAGATACCCGGAGGTGCCGTCCTTACACGTGGTCATGTTCCGCCGCGCGGCCCAGCGAGCGAGCGGTCCTCATCATCGACGAGTGAGCTCCCCGGGTAGGAGTCGAACCTACGTCGCTAGTCCTGATTCAAAGTCAGGCGGGCCCTGCCGGCAGACCAACCGGGGATTGCAGTCCAAGGTTAGAGCCCGGATGTCGCAGTCCAGAAAATGCCTTGGTTTCGAGGCTCGCTGCGCTCGCACCTCAACCAGCCGCAACGACCTACCGCAGCAGGTCGCGTGCGATGACCATCCGCTGGATCTGGTTCGTGCCCTCGAAGATCTGGGTGACCTTGGCGTCGCGGAAGAGCCGCTCGACCGGGTACTCGCGGGTGTAGCCGTTGCCACCGAGCACCTGGATCGCGTCGGTGGTCACGCTCATCGCGGCGTCGGTGGCCGTCACCTTCGCGATCGAGGCCTGCCGCGAGAACGGGCGGCCGGCGTCCTTGAGGCGGGCGGCATGGAGGTAGGCCGCCCGGGCCTGGTCCACCTTGGTCGCCATGTCCGCGAGCATGAACTGCAGCCCCTGGTTGTCGCTGATCGGGCTGCCGAACTGGATGCGCTCCTTGGAGTACTCGACGGCGTGCTCCAGCGCGGACTGCGCGATGCCGGTCGCCACGGCGGCGATCCCGAGCCGGCCGGCGTCGAGCGCGGAGAGGGCGACCTGCATCCCGCGGCCCTCCGCGCCGATGAGTTGCGCAGCAGGGATCCGGGCGTTGTCGAACAGCACCTGGGTGGTGACGTCGCAGGCCAACCCCATCTTCTTCTCCGGTGCGCCGAAGCTCATGCCGGGCGTGCCGTCCGGCACCACGAACGCGGAGAGGCCGCGCTTCGGATCCGGCGTCGTGCGGGCGAAGAGGATGTAGTAGTCGGCGCACGAGCCGTTGGAGATCCACTGCTTGGTGCCGTTGACGACGTAGTCGTCCCCGTCACGAACCGCGGAGGTGCGGATGGCGCTGACGTCCGACCCCGCCTGCGGCTCGGAGAGGCAGTAGGCGCCGAGCCAGTCGCCGCCGAGCATCCGCGGCAGCCACTCCTGCTTCAGCGCATCCGAGCCGTTCGCGGCGATCACGGTGGCGGTCAGGCTGTGCACGCTGGTGCCGACACCGACGCTCGGCCAGGCCCGGCCGATCTCCTCGACGACCTGCAGGTAGACCTCGTAAGGCTGCGCGCCGCCGCCGTACTCCTCCGCGAACGGCAGGCTGAGCAGCCCGGCCTTGCCGAGCAGCCGGTACGCCGCCGCCGGGAACTCGCCGATCTCCTCGGCCGCGTGCACGTAGGGCGCGAGCTCCTTCGCGGCGATCTCCTGGGTCAGCGCCAGCAGCTCACGCGCCTCGTCACTGGGCAGCATCCGCTCCACGTTCGTTCCCACCCGGCTACCCTATTCGTCAGTAGCGGAGCTCTTCGTAGGGGTCGATGTCGAACCGCCCCGTCGTCTGCAGGGTGATCGACTGGATGCCGGCCGGGCGGCCGTCGCGGTAGGTGATCAGCGCGAGCCCGGCGGGGCGGCGCAGTTTGGTGCCGATCGCGATCGCGTACGCCGCTCCGCCCGCCGTACCGACCGTGTAGGTGTAGCCGACCTCGCCGTTCTCGCCGATGTGGACGTCCGGGCCGGCCTGGACGTGAGTGTGGCCGCCGACCACCAGGTCGACGCAGCCACGCTCCAATGCGTCGTCTCCAAGATTGGCGTCGTGGACCAGGAGGGTGTTGACCCTGCCGCCGTCGTCATCGGCCTCGCAGGCGGCGTCGGCGAGCCGTTCCCGGACCTCGCCGAAGGTCAGTCCGGTCTCGTCCCGCCAGTCGCCGAGCCCGCTGGACCGGGGGTCGTCGACGCCCAGGATGCGGGTGTCGCCGGGACCGCCGACGACCTCCCCGTCGTCGAAGTAGGTCCAGCCGAGGTCGCTCAGGTAGGACCTGACGAAAGACCCGTGATCGTGGTTGCCGGCGACCGCCCAGCGGTCGAGGTCGTTGAACGCGTCATCGAGGGAGTCGAGCGAGAACGCCTCCCACTCCTCCCCCGTCGAGGTGTCGTCGCCGGCGTCGAAGACCGCCTGTGCACCGCCGTTCTCGGCGATCGCGCGCGCCACCTGGTCCATACCGACGTTGTCGTGCCGGTCGGACAGCAGGAGCACGACGGTCTCGCCGTCCTCGGGCTCGCGCAGCTCGAGCTCGGACGCGGCATCGGCCGCGTCTGAGTAGAACTGCCGGCCCTTCTTGTAGGAGTCGATCGCGCTGCCGATCAGCCGCTGGGTCTGGTCGGTCGCGGCGTCGGCGAGCACCTCGACGTCCGCGAGCTCGTCGGGGAGCACGACCCCCGGTCCGACGAACGTCGCCAGCGGGATCCAGCGGTCGGTCTCGTCGTTGAAAGCACCGCCGAGGCCGCGCCATGGCGCAGTCAACCCGATCACCAGCACGGCCACGACGACCAGGCCCACGACGCCACGAGCGGTCGGGAGCTGGTCGACGATCTCCCGGCGGCGGCGCTCGCCGAGCAACAGCCACACCAGCACGGGGACCGCCCCCAGCGCCATCCCGCGGATGATCGAGTCGATCGCCATGTCCCGCACCGCGTCGCTGACCTTCTCGATCTGTACGTCGGGGTTGCTGCCGATCGCGGCGTAGCGGCTGGTGAGCTGCTGGATCGACTTGACGTCGGTCTTCCCGAGCTCGATCTCGACGCCGATGAAGGTGTCCGACGTGCGCCGTACGTCCGGTAGGAGGGGACCGGTGCGGACGATGATGCCCCCGCTGAAGTCGGGCGTGACGCGAGCCTGGTGGCTCGCGACGTCGATCGTCCGTTCGCTGGTGAGGAAGAACCCCGCCGCACCGAAGGTCGACAGCGCCAACCAGACGGCGACGAGCGCCGCGATGGGACTCCAGCCGCGTCCGGACACGGCTCCTTCTTACAACCTCGAACGTGACTCGGCGATCGCGTAGAGCGCCACCGAGGCCGCGACACCGGCGTTGAGCGACTCGAGCACACCTGCCATCGGGATCGACACCAACCGGTCGCAGGTCTCCGCCACCAGCCGGTGCAGCCCGTCGCCCTCCGACCCGACGACGACCACGAGAGCACCGCCCGCGAGGTCGGGGTCGGCGACGAGCTCCGGCAGCGTCAGGTCACCGTCGGCGGCCAGACCGACGACGAAGCAGCCGGCGTCCTGGTAGGCCTTGAGCTGACGAGTGAGGTTGACCGTCTGCGCAACGGGGATCCGGGCCGCGGCGCCGGCCGACGTCTTCCACGCCGAAGCAGTCATCGACGCCGCGCGCCGCTCGGGGATCACCACACCGTGGGCGCCGAAGCCGGCCGCGCTACGCACGACAGCGCCCAGGTTGCGGGGATCGGTGACGGCGTCGAGCGCCACGATGAGCGGCTTCTCGCCCATCTCCTCCGCCGCAGCGAGCAGGTCCTCGGGATGGGCGTACTCGTAGGCGGGGATCTTCGCTGCCAGGCCCTGGTGCACCGCACCGTTGGTCAGCCGGTCCAGCTCGGCCCGACTCACCTCGAGCAGGCCGACGCCGTGCTCGGCCGCGAGCTTGAAGACCTCGCGCAGCCGGCCGTCCCGCTCGGCACTCTCGGCGACGTAGACCGACGTCACGGGCACCCGCTCCCGCAGGGCCTCGACGACCGGGTTTCGCCCGGCGATCCACTCCGCGTCGGACGTACGGCGACGCGGGCCGCCTCGTGTCGCGCCGGTCCTCTTGGCGGCCGCCTCCTTGGCGTTCTTGGCCTTGTGCGCCTTGTGGTACGTGCGGTCCACGGCCTTGGGCGTCGCCTTCTTGCCCTCCAGTCCACGGCGGACCTGGCCGCCGGACCCGGCCGAGGGCTTCTTGTTGCTCTTGCGCACCGCGCCACGGCGCGCGCTGTTGCCTGGCATCAGTCAATGCTCCACTTCGGTCCATCGGGGGTGTCCTCGACCTCGATGCCCGCCGCCTTGATGCGGTCACGGATCGCGTCAGCAGTGGCGAAGTCCTTGGCGGCACGGGCCTCGGTGCGTTGCTCGAGCAGCCCGGACACCAGCGAGTCGATGGTCGTCCTCAGCTTGTCGTCGTCATCTCGACGACCCCATGCCGGGTCGGCCGGGTTCAGGCCGAGGACCTCGAGCATCGCCAGCACCTGACCGGCCTGCGTCGTCGAGTCGTCGGCCCGGTTGCCGTCGCGCACCATGTCGAAGAGCACGGCCACCGCTGCCGGGGTGCCGAGATCCTCGTCCATCGCCGTCACGAACGCCGGCGGCAGCTCGCCCGGCTCGACGGGACCGGCCCGGTCGAGGAAGGCCTCGATCCGCCGGAACGCCTTCGCCGCCTCGTCGAGCGCATCGAACGAGAACTCGACGTGGGAGCGGTAGTGCGCGGCGACCAGGTAGTAGCGCAGCTCGATGCCGCGGTAATTCTCGAGCACCGCCGGGATGGTCAGCGAGTTGCCGAGCGACTTGCTCATCTTCTCGCCGGAGGTGGTGATCCAGGCGTTGTGCATCCAGTACGACGCGAACGGCCGCCCTGCCGCGCGGGACTGTGCCTGCTCGTTCTCGTGGTGGGGAAACCGGAGGTCGACGCCGCCACCGTGGACGTCGAACGCCGGGCCGAGGTACTTCCCGGCCATCGCCGAGCACTCGATGTGCCATCCCGGGCGGCCCCGGCCCCACGGGCTGGGCCAGGCCGCCGTCGCCGGCTCGGTCTCCTGCTTCCAGCCCTTCCAGAGCGCGAAGTCGCGCGGATCGCGCTTGCCACGCGGGTCGGCATCGGTCGCGGGCTCCATGTCGTCGACACCCTGGCGCGTCAGCTCGCCGTACGGCGGCCAGGAGCGGACGTCGAAGTAGACGTCGCCGGAACCGTCCGCCGCCGGGTAGGCGTGCCCCTTCTCGATGAGCTCGGAGATCAGCTCGACCATCTCCGGCACGTGCCCCGTCGCAGCGGGCTCGTAGGTTGGCGGCGCGACGTTGAGCGCCGCGTAGGCCCTGTCGAGCTCGCGGTGCATCGCGTAGGCGAGGTTGTACCAAGGGCGCCCCTGCTGGGCCGACTTGGCGAGGATCTTGTCGTCGATGTCGGTGACGTTGCGGATGAACGTCACCTCGTAGCCACGGTGGCGCAGCCACCGCTGCAGGACGTCGAAGTTCACCGCTGAGCGCACGTGTCCGACGTGCGGCTCGCTCTGGACCGTCAGTCCGCACAGGTAGAGACCGGCCTTGCCCTCCTCGAGGGACACGAAGTCACGGACTTCGCGGGTCGCGGTGTCATACAGCCTGAGCGTCACCGGATCAGTCTAGGGACGAGAGGCTCGGTGCCGCCATCGGCGATCGGCCCGATGTGTGACAGAAGTGACTGATGTGACCTACCGTCGAGACATGCGTCGTTGCGTCCCCGGGCTCGTCCTGCTGCTCATCCTCACCGGCGTGAGCGCCTGCAGCACGTCCGAGACCCCGGACGGGTCCGCGGTGGCGGTCGCGGCGACGACCGGCAGCGACCGCTCGATCACGCTGACCCGCTGGGACAGCTCGCGCCAGTGGCAGCGCGGCACGCTGGCGGGAACCGTCGTCGACGAGGGCCGGTTGGCGTTCGGCCAGGCGGTGACCACCGTGACCGCTGACGGCCGCGCGTACGACGTGGCGCGGTGGACGTCGCCCTGGGTGGAGCCCGGCTATGCCTTCACCGAGCTGATCGCGTCGTGGTCGGCACGAACCCCGAAGGACAGCTGGATCGAGGTCCAGGTCCGCGGCCGCCGCAGTTCCAGTGACCGCACGTCGTGGGACGTGCTCGGGCGCTGGGCCGCCGGCGACCGGCACCTGCACCGGGCCACGGTCTCGGGACAGTCCGACGACGGCACCAGCGTCGCGGTCGACACCTGGCGGACCGGCGGCCTGCCCGGGTTCCAGCTCCGGATCTCGCTCGCCCGGCGAGCCGGCGCGTCGTACCGGCCGAGCCTGGACCTGGCCACGGCAATGACCTCGAGGGTGCCGGGATCGGCCGGGAGGACGTCGAGGGCCGGGCCGGCGCGCGGCGTCGTGCTGCCGGTGCCGCGGTTCTCGCAGATGGTGCACGGCGGCCACTTCCCGCGGTGGGGCGGGGGCGGCGAGGCCTGGTGCTCCCCGACGTCGACGTCGATGGTGCTCGCGTACTACGACCGGCTGCCGCCGCCGCGGCGCTACCGCTGGGTGCCGGCAGGGCACGTCGACCCGTGGGTCGACCACGCGGCGCGGATGACCTACGACCATGACTACGACGGCACCGGGAACTGGCCGTTCAACACCGCATACGCCGCGCCGCTGGCGGGCAAGGCATTCGTCACCCGGCTGCGATCGGTGCGCGAGGCCGAGCGGTTCCTCGCCGCTGGCATTCCCCTCGTCCTGTCGCTCGCGTTCGGGAAGGGCGAGCTCGACGGCGCTCCGATCGGCTCCTCGAACGGTCACCTGTTGGTCCTCGTCGGCATCCGCGACAACGGCAATGTCGTGGTCAACGACCCCGCGGCCGCGACGCGGGGCCGGGTCCGTCGTACCTATGACCGCGGCCAGCTCGAGCGACTCTGGCTCGAAGCCTCCGGCGGACTCGCGTACGTGATCACCGACGCCGACCATCCGCTCCCGGCCGGTCGCGCCAGCAACTGGTAGCGCGGCCGCCGGCGGGGCGTCACCCCAGCGGTCAGGCCCCGTACCCGCCGTCGACGTCCAGCTTCTGGCCGGAGATGAAGCCGGCCCTCGGCGAGGCGAGGAAGCAGACGGCCTCGGCGATGTCGCGCGCAGATCCGAACCGGCGGAGGGGGATGTTGCGCTTGGTGATCTCGAGGGCGGCATCGTCGAGCTCGCCGGAGCTGATCAGCCGCTCGGCCATGCCGTCGGTGAGCATGCCGGGGCCGACCGAGTTCACCCGCACTCCGAACCGGCCCTCCTCGACCGCGAGCCCCCGCACCATCGCCTCGACCGCGGCCTTGGGCGCCGACGAGAGGCCGTCGCGCACCGGGAACCGCGTCGTTGCCGCAGTCGTCACCGCCACCAGGGAGCCGGCCGACGCGCGCAGGGCAGGCAGCGCGGCATGGGCGACGGCGAAGAAGCCGGCGGCGTCGGTAGCGAGCTGCTCGGCCATCGCGTCCGGCTCGACCCGTGAGAGATGGGTCATCGGGATGTGCGGCCCCGCGGCGTAGACGACGGTGTGCAGACCCCGCAGGTCGGCGACAGCCTGGTCGACCACCCGGCCCACCTCCCGCCGGTCGAGCAGGTCGACGGCGTACGACGCCTCGCCCACCCGTGCCGGCCGGGTCCGGTGTGTCACCACGACCCGCGCGCCCCGCTCGATCAGCATCTCGGCGATGCAGTGGCCGAGTCCGCCCGAGCCGCCGACGACGAGCGCGCCACCGGCCATCCCGGCGAAATCTGCCGGGTCGGACTGCGCACCCGTCACGAGGCCGAGAATTCGACCGAGTGCCACCCCGTGGCACCGTCAGGCAGGACATCCCGCTCTACACCGGTCTGCACGTCGCCATCCTTGCCGATCGCCCGCACCCGCAGCTCGTGATCCCCCGCTTCGACGTCGATCTCGGCCCGCCACTGCACCCAGGTGTCGTCGCTCGGGACCCGCCCGAGCGCGGCCGCCGTCCAGGCGCCCCCGTCGAGCGAGACCTCGACGGACTCGATGCCGGTGTGCTGCTTCCAGGCAGAACCGCCGCAGACCAAGGTGCCGGCGGACACGTCGGCGCCGCTGTCGGGCACGTCGATCCGCGAGGCGATCTTGACCGGGCCCTCCTCCGACCAGCCCCGGGTGGTCCAGTACGCGTCGACCTGGTCGTAGCTCGTCACCTCCATGTCCACGACCCACTTACAGGCGGAGACATAGCCGTAGAGCCCCGGGACCAGGGTCCGCACCGGGAAGCCGTGCTCGACCGTGAGGGGATCGCCGTTCATGTAGACGGCGAGCATCGCGTTGCGATCGTCCATGAGCGCGGCGAGCGGGGTTCCGCAGGTCCAGCCGTCCTCGGAGGTCTGGAGCACGGCGTCGGCGTCGGCGTCCGGGCCGGCCTCGGCGAGGATGCCCGCGAGCCGGACGCCGCTCCACCAGGCATTGCCGATCAGGTCGCCACCGACCTGGTTCGACACACAGTTGAGGGTGATCCAGTCCTCGGTGATCCCACGACTGACGAGGTCGTCGTAGGTGAGAGTCAACTCGTTCTGCACCTTGCCGTGGATCCGCAGCTCCCAGTCCTTGACGCGGATCGCGGGCGGCACGAACGCGGTGTCGATCAGGTAGAAGTCTTCGGCCGAGGTCTGCCACGGCCGGATCCCGCGGACGTCCAGCTTCGCGCCGCGGGGCTGGATCGGCTTGGTGACCTCGTCAACGCGCAGCAATCGCCGGTCCCGCTCCACCTGTTCCCGCGGGTTGGCGGCGAACCGACCGAGGATCCCCGTCACTATCGCCAGGCCGCCGACCGCTCCGACCGCCACGAAGAAGCCACGTCGACTGTGGGTCGGGTCGGTCTCGGCGTCGTCGGCGGCGTCGACCAGCTCCCAACGGCGCAGGCCGCCCGTGATCACCGCCAGTCCGATCACCCAGGCCACGAAGCCCACGGCCACGGGCACCAGTTGCTCGATCACGTAGCTCGGCCGGGTCACGACCGCAGCACCGGCGATCGCTCCCAGGGTCACCAGCCCGGCGACGGCGAACCACCAGCGAGTGCGCGCCAGGTGTCCGATCGCGGCGAAGGCAACGACGAGGAAGATGAAGATCCCGATGCGCACGACCGGCTTGTCCCACATGCCGAGCGTCGACTTCGCCCATTCGACGACGCTCTGGGGCGACACGTCCCGGATGGTCTCGGCCACTGCGACGTGCGGCGACTCGCGCACTCTGAGCAGTCCGGCGACCAGATAACTGATGGCCAGACCGAGCGCGCCGACGGCCACGCCGGACAGCCACCACCACCAACGGGACGTCCTCACACACTGATTGTGTCTCAGGCATGATCAGCCCGTGACCCAACCGCCCACACCGGGGTCGATCCGGACCGGAATCGGCACCGACGTGCACCGCCTGGTGCCGCGGGGAGCCGACGACCCGCCGCTGCAGCTGGCGGGGCTGAGCTGGCCCGACGAGCAGCAGCGTCTGGACGGTCATTCCGACGCAGACGTCGCCGCCCACGCAGCGTGTGACGCGCTCCTGGCGGCCGCCGGCCTCGGCGACCTCGGCAGCAACTTCGGTACGGCGGACCCGGCCTTTGCAGGAGCCGCCGGTGTCGCACTGCTCGGCGAGACCGTGCGCCGCGTGCGGGCCGCGGGCTTCGCGGTCGGCAACGTCTCCGTCCAGGTCATCGGCAACCGGCCGCGGCTCGGCGACCGCCGCGCCGAGGCCGAGGCCGCATTGTCGGAGGCCGTCGGCGCACCGGTCTCGGTGTCGGCCACGACCACCGACGGGCTGGGACTGTCCGGGCGCGGGGAAGGCGTGGCTGCGATCGCGACCGCGCTGGTGCACGCCGTACCGACCGATCGCGAGGAGGCACCGTGACGACAGAAGCGCTCACGACGTACGACGGGTTGCGGCTCCACGTCTCCGTCCACGGGCCGAAGGACGCTCCCGTCAGCGTGCTGCTGTCGCACTGCTGGACGGCCGACGAGTCCGACTGGCACTACCAGGTGGCGGACCTGCTCTCGCGGTACGGACACCAGATCCGGCTGATCACCTGGGACCACCGCGGTCACGGTCGCAGCGACCTCGCCCCGGAGTCGGCCTGCACGATCCCCAACCTCGCGCGCGACTTCGGTGCCATCGTCGACGAGTTCGCGGCGGACGGGCCCCTCGTGCTGGCCGGGCACTCCGTGGGCGGGATGACGATCACCGCGCTTCCCGAGGAGTGCCCGCAGGTGATGCCGCGCGTCGCCGGGCTCCTGATGGTCTCGACGTCCGGTGCCGATCTGCACACGGTGACGCTCGGCCTGCCCGAGGTCGGCCCGATCCTGCGCGACCGGCTGCCGTTCGTGCTCGCCACCCGCGCCCGGATGCTGAGCCGGTCGCGGCGGCAGCGGTTCCCGCTGATCGAAGGGCAGATCGCGCGCCGGTTCTTCCTGGGGCGGTCACCGCAGCCGCGCGACGTCGGTCACGTGGTCGACCAACTCATCCACTGCGCGCCCGACACCTGGTCCGGGTTCTTCAAGGACATGATGACCCACGACCGGATCGGCAACCTGAAGGCGTTCGACCAGGTGCCGACCACGGTGCTGGTCGGCTCCCGCGACCTCCTCACCCCGCCCTCGCACGCTCGCGCACTCGCCAACGGCATCCGCGGGGCGCGGCTGGTCGTGGCACCCGACGCCGGCCACTACCTGCCGTTCGAGCGCAGCGCGCTGGTCACCGACGAGCTCTGCGCGCTCGTCGACCGCGCCCTGCGCCGGGGCGCGGTCGACGAGGCGAGCTAGTCGGCTCTAGGCAGCCTGGACCTTGCGGTGGCCGATGAGAACCACGCCCTCGACGATCTTGACCGCGTACGCCGGCACCGAGACGTGGGAGTCGTCGAGGCACCGGCCCGTCCGTAGGTCGAACGCGTGCTTGTGGGCCGGGGACGCCACGAACGGGACCTCCCCGCGTCGGCCGACGATGCCCTTGGCGATGCCACCCACAGTCGCCCGTGCGAACGGGTCGTGGTTGCCCAGCGCGTAGACGATGTCGTCCTCGGTCCGGAAGATGGCGATGGCCTGGCCGTGGACGAGCGCGGTCGCGCCCCGATCGACCTCCAGCTCGACGACCCGGCACACCGGTTGCCACTCGTCGGGCGGTGCTGACACCTCTGCCATGGGCCGACCGTAGGTGCGCCCTGTTCACAGTTGCGTTTCGCTTTGTAACAGCGAGGAAAACGCTTGCTCACCCGCTGGCTGGCTCAGACATCCAACTACCCTTCCCGCATGAGTGCCGCCGTGGTGATCCTCGCTGCCGGGAGCGGCTCGCGCGTCGGCGCCGACGCCAACAAGGTGCTCCTCGACCTCGACGGGCTGCCGGTGCTGGCGCACTCGGTGCTCACGGTGCTCGGCCTGGCCGACGTCGACCCCGTCGTCCTGGTCTGCCGTCCCGGTGAGGAGGACGACGTCACGGCGGCGGTGCGCCCCCACCTCGGCACCCGCGACGTCCTGCTGGTCCCGGGCGGGGCGACCAGGCACGCCTCGGAGCAGGCCGCCCTCGACGTGCTCGCGGCCCGCATCGAAGCCGGCGAGGTCGACGTCGTGGTCGTCCATGACGGCGCCCGCGCGCTGGCCCCGGCGAGCCTGTTCGAGCAGGTCATCGCGAGCGCCCGGGACGCGGGCGGCGCCGTACCGACCGTGCAGCTGGCCGGCCTGCTTCCCCGCGATCCTGCCGATCCCCTCCCCACCGAAGACCTGGTCGGCGTCCAGACGCCCCAGGCGTTCCGCGCCGGACCGCTGCTCGAGGCCTACCGGGCTGCGCGCCGCGACGACTTCGACGGCACCGACACCGCCGCCTGCATCGAGCGCTTCCAACCGGACGTCGCGATCGTCGCGGTGCCGACCGGGCCGGCGAACCTCAAGATCACCTACGCCGAGGACCTCGTCACGGCGTCGTGGCTCCGTTGATCCGAGCGAGCCCGCGATCCGCGACTCGCTCGCGCCATCAAGACCGTCGAGGGTCGGTGAGCGCCTCGAGGACCCGGATGTCCTCGTCGGACGCCACCCGGCGGGCCGACGGCGGGGCGTCCACCAGCACCACTTCGTACGACGACCGCAGCGCCGCCACGAGCCCGACGAAGTCGTCGGTCGGCCGGTCGCCGATCTCGGCGACCACCCGTGCGGGCAGCACGATCGGCGCGCACACCAACGTCAGGCCGTCGCGGTCGACGGTCTGCCCGAGCCGGCCGTCGATGACCTGCTTGACGGTGTCGGTGACCGGCCGGACCCCGACGGTGACCACGTCGCGGGCGACCGCGACCTGCGCGCACTCGGCGATGAAGTCCGGCGGCGTCATCGGGCACAGCGGGTCGTGCAGCACCAACGGTCGCCCCAGCCCGGCGACCACGTGCCAGGGCACGGTCAGGTCGACCAGGTCGACGCCGGCCTCCCCCATCGCCCACGCGGCCGCCGCCACCAGCGCCTCGCCGTGGACCAGCCGGTAGGGGAGCGACCCGCGACCCTCGTCGACCACGAATCCCATCGGCCGCACCGGCTCGCCGGCCTCGTCGTCGTACGCCTCGGACTCCACGGCGCCAGCCTAGATTCCCGAGAAACCAGCGATGCCCCCGCCCTGGTGGGCGGAGGCATCGGGTGCTGTGTGAGGAGACCTCAGCTCGCGAGGACCTCGTCGAGGATCGTCTCGGCCTTGTCCTCGTTGGTGTGCTCAGCCAGGGCGAGCTCGGAGACGAGGATCTGCCGGGCTTTGGCGAGCATGCGCTTCTCACCCGCGGAGAGCCCACGGTCGCGCTCGCGGCGCCACAGGTCGCGGACGACCTCGGCGACCTTCATGACGTCGCCGCTGTGGAGCTTCTCCAGGTTGGCCTTGTAACGGCGCGACCAGTTGGTGGGTTCCTCGACGTGCTCGGCGCGAAGGACCCCGAAGACTCGCTCCAGGCCCTCCTTGTCGACGACGTCGCGAACTCCGACCAGATCCAGGTTGCAGGCCGGGACCCGAACCACCAGATCCTGCTGGGCTACGATCCGAAGTACGAGGTACTGCCGCTCCTCTCCCTTGACTGTCCGCATCTCGATGTCCTCGATGACTGCGGCCCCGTGATTGGGATAAACGACCGTTTCGCCGACGGTGAAAGTCATATGTGATGAACCCCTTCCTAGGCCGCTATCTTACCACGTCTCAGGCTGACCTCAGAAAGCGTTTGCGCAGGTCAGGACGGCAATCGCGGGCTTGACAGACGCCCCTTCGTGTGGTGGGCAACCTCACACCGGCGCCACTTGCGGCCGATTGCGGCACCGACACTCTCCGGACCCGGCTGCAGCGCGCGACGGGGTGGTCAATACTGCTCGCCATGGGAGTGGACCGCGACGAGGGCGCGCTCGAGGACGTCGACGAACTCGACGAGCTCGAGGACGACGAGGCGTACGACGAGGACGAGCTCGTCGACGACGATGACGACGGGGCCGATGACGGGGCCGATGACGTCGAAGTCGAGGACGTCGAAGTCGAGGACGACGAGGTCGCCGCGCCACCGGCAACGAAGTCCGGGTTCCTCGCGTCGGTGCGGTGGATGCCGCTCGTGCTCTTCCAGGCCGCACACGCCAAGCAGGCGGTCGCGACCGCCCTCGCCATGGGTGGCGCCGCGGTGCTCGCGGAGCGATCGGCCCGCGAGGCCGGCGTCGTACTCATGACGGTGCTGGTCGGCCAGACCATCCTCGGCTGGCACAACGACATCGTCGACAAGGCCCGCGACGAGGCCCACCACACGCCCGGCAAGCCGATCGCCGACGGCCGGCTCGACCCCGGCGCGGCCTGGTACGCCATCATCGTCGCCGCGCTGATCCTGGTGCCGCTCTCGATCACGACCGGGATCACGGCCGGCGCGATCTACCTGGTCTCGGTCTGCGTCGGCATGCTCGGCAACGTCATCCTCCGCACCGGGTTCTTCTCGTGGGTCAGCTGGGCGGTCTCGTTCGGAATGCTGCCGGCCTACCTGTCCTACGGAGGATGGGGTGGCCAGGCGGTCGGTGATCCGCCGGAGACGGCGATCACGATCCTCGCCGCCCTGCTCGGCATCGGCGTGCACTTCACCCGCGCCGTGTGGGGCCTGGTCGCCGACCACGAGGACGGCTGGACCTACCTCCCGCTCAAGCTCGGCCTCAAGCTCGGCGCGACCCGGCTGCTGGCGTTGTCGACCCTCTTCGTGATCGGGATCGTCGTCGCGCTGGTGGTGGTCGGCAACAATGTCGGCCTCTCGAAGTGACCGCAGCCCGGTCCCGTGGGCGCGTCGCCGGACGAGGACCACTAGGCTGACCCCGCTCCTCGTGAGCAACCGTCCAATGACTCGCAGAACATGTGCGGAGGCCCGCCGAATGCTTCACCGACGCTCGACCGCGACCGCTCTCGTCGCGGTGCTGCTGCCCCTGGCCGCCGCGCTCACGTCGTGCGGTTTCGACTACCCGACCGACCGGGTGAACACGATCGCCGCCGGCGTCAACAACCGCGACGCGAGCGTCGACGTGCTGGGCGCTCGGGTCGTCGCCTGGAGCGACGGCCATGGCCGCCTGATCGGCACTCTGGTCTACAACGAGAACGACGCCGACGCTCCGGCCAAGCTGGTCGACGTGGCCGGCGTAGGCGTGACCGTCGCCGCCCAGGAAGTCGGGATCGAGGTCGCTCCCAACGAGCACGTCAACCTCGCGAGCGACGAGGTGGCCGCGGTCGCGGTCCACGGCGAGTTCGCCCCCGGTGACCACATCACGCTGACCTATTCGTTCGACACCAACGAGAGCGTCACCCTCGAGGTTCCCGTGGTGAAGCCGTGCGGACAGTACGAGGAGATCGCCGAGCCCGAGGTCGACCCTGCCGCCGCCGCCGAGGAGACCGACGCGCCCGAGGACTCCGAGGGCACCGAGCACTCCGAAGAGGCGGACGCCACCTACCTGTGTGACCACCCGACCGAGGCCGCCGAAGGCGAGGAGGGCGGGCACTGAGCCCGCAGGACCCATGAGCCACACGCTGATCCTGCTCCGCCACGGCGAGAGCGAGTGGAACGCGAAGAACCTCTTTACCGGCTGGGTCGATGTCGACCTCACCGAGAAGGGCCGCGGCGAGGCGGTCCGCGGCGGTGAGCAGCTGGTCGCCGCCGGGCTGGTGCCGACCGTCGTCCACACCAGCCTGCAGCGGCGCGCGATCAACACAGCGGTGCTCTCGCTCGACGCCGCCGACCGGCACTGGATTCCCGTACGCCGGTCGTGGCGGCTCAACGAGCGGCACTACGGCGCGCTCCAGGGCAAGGACAAGAAGCAGGTCCGCGACGAGTACGGCGAGGAGCAGTTCATGCTCTGGCGCCGCTCCTTCGACGTACCCCCGCCCGCCCTCGATGACGACGACGAGTTCTCGCAGGTGGGCGACCCGCGCTACGCGGACCTCGACGACGAGATGCCCCGCACCGAGTGCCTCAAGGACGTCATCGCCCGGCTGCTCCCGTACTGGGAGGCCGGCATCGTGCCCGACCTGCGTGCCGGGCACACCGTGCTCGTGGCTGCGCACGGCAACAGCCTGCGGGCGATAGTGAAGCACCTCGACCAGATCAGCGACGACGACATCGCCGGGCTCAACATCCCGACCGGCATGCCGCTGGTCTACGAGCTCGACGACGACACCATGGCACCCCTGACCAGGGGCGGGCGCTACCTCGACCCCGAGGCGGCGGCCGCGGCCGCGGCTGCAGTGGCCAACCAGGGTCGCTGAGCAGCTACTGCTCCGAGAGCGCTGCCGGGTTGTGCCCGGTGACGACGAAGACGACGCGGTTGGCGATCGAGACGGCGTGGTCGGCGATGCGCTCGTAGTAGCGGCCGAGCAGGGCGACGTCGACCGCTGCCTCGACCCCGTGCGTCCAGTCCTCGGAGAGGAGCTCGGCGAAGCTCTGACGACGCAGGCCGTCCATCTCCTCGTCGTCCTTGCCGAGCGCGATGGCGGCCTCGACGTCGCGGCTGGTGATGACCTCGCAGACCCGGCTCACCATGTCCTCCGCGACGATCGCCATCTGCTGCATCGTCGGCCGGATCTCGTCGGGCACCGCGATGACCGGCACCCGCAGCCGCGCGACCTTCGCCACGTGGACGGACAGGTCGCCCATCCGCTCGAGCTCGCTCACCATCCGCAGCGCAGCCACGATCGTGCGCAGGTCGGTAGCGACGGGCTGCTGGAGGGAGAGCAGGCTGAACGCCGACTCCTCGACCCGTTCGCGGGCGAGGTCGACCTCGATGTCGTCGCTGATCACCCGCTCCGCGATCGCCGCGTCGCCGGTCATCAGGGCTTGGGTGGCCAGGCCGACGGCTGCCTCGACGCGCCGGCCGATCCCGGCGAGGTCGTCGAACATGCTGTCGAGCTGGTCGTGGTAGGCCTCACGCATGGGTGAAGCGTAGATCCGCGAGTTGTCCAACCGGAGGTTCCCGGTGAACGAGCGATGAACAGTCGGAAGGCCGGCGTCCACGATGCAGGGGAGCGACACGCCGTCGCCGTACCATCGAGACGTGGATTCGACGACTCAGGCTTTCCTCGCCGGGCTGCTCGGTTCCCTCATCGCGGGCGCCGCTGTGCTCGCCTGGCTGATCTCGGACCGCCAGCAGCATCGGCTGCCTCAGGTGGAGGAACCGCTGGTGCCCCCCGGGGTCGCCACCGTGCTCTCCGTGCTCCGCAGCAGCGCGGTCGTCGTCGACGACCGCGACGTCGTCGTCAAGGCGTCCGCGCCGGCGTTCGCCATGGGCTTCGTCCGCGGCAACAGCCTGGTCTCCGAGGAGCTCAACACCCTGGTCCAGGAGGTACGCCGGGACGGCCAGATCCGCGAGGCGGAGCTGATCGTCGCCCGCACGTCCGGTCCGCCGCGCAACGTCAGCGCGCGGGTCGCGCCGCTCGGTTCCCGCCTGGTCCTCGCGCTGGTAGAGGACCGCACCCGCGAGCGCCGGGTCGAGGCGGTCCGGCGGGACTTCGTGGCCAACGTGAGCCATGAGCTGAAGACGCCCGTCGGCGCGATCAAGCTGCTCGCGGAAGCGGTGCAGGACGCGGCCGACGACCCCGAGGCCGTGCATCGGTTCGCCAGCCGGATGCTGACCGAGAGCGACCGGCTGACCCACCTGGTCCAGCAGGTCATCGAGCTGTCCCGGCTCCAGGGCGACGAGCCCCTCGAGTCGCCGGAGCCGGTCGGCCTCGACGAGGTCATCGCCGTCGCCGTCGATACCAGTGCGATGGACGCCGCCGCCAAGGACATCAGCGTCCTGGTCGAGGGCGACCCCGGCCTGACCGTGCTCGGCAACCACGAGCAGGTCGCCGCCGCCGCCGCCAACCTGGTCGCCAACGCAGTCCACTACTCCGACCCCGGCTCGAAGGTCCTGGTCACCACCCGGACCGTCGACGGGTTCGTCGAGATCTCGGTGGTCGACCAGGGCATCGGGATCCCCAAGGACGAGATCGACCGGATCTTCGAGCGGTTCTACCGTGTCGACCCTGCCCGCCACCGGTCCACCGGCGGCACCGGGCTCGGCCTGTCGATCGTCAAGCACGTCGCCGCCACCCACGGTGGCGACGTCCGCGTGTGGTCGGTGGAAGGGCAAGGATCGACGTTCACCCTCACGCTTCCCCAGCACGCGGCCTACGACGAGGTCCTGCCACAGCACCCCGTCACCGAGACGGCCCCCACGCTGGCGCACGCCGCCGGTCCTGTGGGCCGCCCAGGAAATCAGGAGACAACCAAGTGACCCGAGTACTCGTCGTCGAAGACGAAGAGAGCTACAGCGACGCCCTCGCCTACATGCTCCGCAAGGAAGGCTTCGAGGTGGCGATCGCTGCCGATGGCAACGCCGCGCTCACCGAGTTCGACCGCAACGGCGCCGACATCGTGCTGCTGGACCTCATGCTTCCCGGGATCCCGGGCACCGAGGTGTGCCGGACCATCCGGCAGACGTCGAACGTGCCGGTGATCATGGTGAGCGCCAAGGACGACGAGGTCGACAAGGTCGTCGGGCTCGAGCTCGGTGCCGACGACTACGTCACCAAGCCCTACTCCCCGCGCGAGCTCGTCGCCCGGATCCGGGCAGTACTCCGCCGCGGGTTGGAGACCGACCTGCTGCCCGACACGCTCGAGGCCGGTCCGGTCCGGATGGACGTCGAGCGGCACGTGGTGACCGTCGACGGCGCGGAGCAGCGGTTGCCGCTCA
The DNA here is from genome assembly GCA_963846535.1 of uncultured Actinomycetota bacterium. Lineage (GTDB taxonomy): Bacteria > Actinomycetota > Actinomycetes > Propionibacteriales > Nocardioidaceae > Nocardioides. Next base: position 117,943 of record CAWJWK010000007.1, on the reverse strand, counting down.
AGGAGTTCGAGCTCCTCGAGATGTTCCTGCGGAACCCCGGCCGGGTGCTCACGCGCGGCCAGCTCATCGACCGGGTCTGGGGCTCCGACTACGTCGGTGACACCAAGACCCTCGACGTCCACGTCAAGCGGCTCCGTGCCAAGCTCGAGCCCGAGCCCAGCGAGCCGAAGTACCTCGTCACGGTGCGGGGACTGGGCTACAAGCTGGACATCTAGCGCCAACCGCGATTGGCGGCATCGAAGGGTGCCGTGGCCGAAAACCGCGCGACGACGGTCGATGGCGACCCGTACCGTCATCCCCGTGACGTCAGAGCGCTCGGTCCTGCCCCTGCTCGCCGTCGGCACCACACTGGTGTTCTGGGCGTCGGCGTTCGTCGCGATCCGGCACCTCGCCGACGACTTCTCCGCCGGGCCACTGACCCTGGCCCGGGTGGGCGTAGCTGCGATCGCCCTCACGTTCCTGGCGCTCCGCCACGGACGCCCCCGCCCCACCCGCAGGCAATGGGTGTCGATCGCGGTGATCGGGGTGCTGTGGTTCTCGATCTACCACCTCGCTCTCAACCAGGGCGAGGTCTGGGTCGATGCCGGCACCGCGGCGATGCTGCTGCAGGTGTCGCCGGTGCTGGTCGCGGTGCTGGCGGTGACGTTCCTCGGCGAGCGCTTCACAGCACCCCTCGTCGTCGGGCTGCTCGTCGCGTTCGCCGGCGTGGCCCTGATCGGCCTGTCCGGCAACGGCGACAGTGGTGTCGACTCCGACAAGATGCTCCTCGGCGCGCTGCTCTGCGTGGTGTCCGCGGCGACCTACTCGGTGAGCCTCATCATGCAGAAGCCGTTGCTCACCGATCTGTCGGCCGTCCACATCACCTGGCTGGCGTGCATCATCGGCTCGGCCACCTGCCTGCCGTTCGCGCCGACCCTGGTGTCCGAGGCCACCGAGGCGCCGGCCTCGTCGCTGCTGTGGCTGGTCTACCTCGGCGTCTTCCCGACAGCGATCGCGTTCACTACCTATGCCTACGCACTACGCCACATGACGGCTTCGTCGCTCGGCGTCACGACCTACCTGGTGCCGCCGCTGACCATCGTCTTGGCCCTCGTCTTCCTCGGCGAGACGCCGCCGACGGTCGCCTACGTCGGCGGCGCGCTCGCGCTGGTCGGTGTCGCGATCACCCGCAGGTCGCCGACCCGCAAGGCGGTAGCAGCAGAGGCCACGGAGGAGCCGGCGCCGGCGTGACGGATCAGGCGTCGGGGCCGGTCACGTCGGCCTCGAGCCACCCTCGGAAGGCCTCGAGGTTCTTCGTCGACTCGCCCCGCGAGACCCGCCACTCCCACTCCTTGCGGATCGACGACTCGAAGCCGAGCTCGAGGATGGCGTTGAACGACTCGTCGGAGTAGGTCAGCACCGAGCCGAGCAGCCGGTCGAGCTCGTCGTGGTTGATCATCGACAGGGGCAGCCGGGCGTCGAGGTAGATGTCGCCGTGGTGGTCGAGGCCGAACGCGACAGCGTACATCCGCATGTTCCGCTCGAGGAGCCAGCGGTAGACCCGCTCGAACTTCTCGTCGGGACGCCGGCACACGAACGCGTGCACGGACAGCGAGTGCGGACCGATGTCGAGTCGCACCGGCGTCTGCTGCTTCCGCTCGCCCGGCAGCGAGAACGTGAACATGCCGGGCTCGGGCTCGTCGTGGTCGATCTCCTCCGCCACCAGATAGGCGCGTACGACGTCTGCTGGCTGGTCCACGACCCTCAGCCTGCCACGGCCTCCCTCATGAGCGAACCGGCCCGCTGGTAGACCTCGAGGGTCTGCGCGGCCGTCGCGTCCCAGGAGAAGAGCCGGGCCTGCTCGAGCGCGCCGAAGGCCAGCTGCTCGCGGTAGTCGGGGTCGACCACCAGCCGCTCCAACGCGCGGGCCCAGTCGGCCGGGTCGTGGGTGTCTACGAGCAGGCCGCTGTGTCCGTGGCGCACCACGGTGGTGAGGCCGCCGACCGCGGCAGCGACGACGGGGGCACCCGATGCCTGCGCCTCGACCGCGACCAGGCCGAAGGACTCGTTGTAGGACGGGACGGCGACCAGGGTGGCAGCGGCGTACCACCCGGCCAGCTCGTCCTGCGGCACCGGCGGCACGAAGCGGACCACGTCGATGATCCCGAGCTCCTCGGCGAGGTTGGCGAGGGCGGTCGGCCGGTCGAGCCCGGACCCGGAGGGGCCACCGACGATCGGCACCACCAGGCGGCGGCGTACGTCGGGCCGCAGCCGCAGCAGCTCGGCGGTCGCGTGCAGCAGCACGTCGGGCGCCTTGAGGGGCTGGATCCGGCCGGCGAAGAGGAGCACCAGGGCATCGGCCGGGATGCCGCGGGCGGCTCGGGCGGCGGCCTGGGACTGGGGACGGAAGACGGTGGCGTCGACACCCGGGTGGACGACCTCGACCCGGCCGGCCTCGGCGTCGTACAGGTTGATCAGCTGCTTGGCCTCGATGTCGGTGTTGGCGATGAGCACGTCGGCGGCGTCGACCACCTGCTCCTCCCCGATGACCCGCGCGGCCGGCTCGGGGGTGTCGCCCTCGGCGAGCGCCTGGTTCTTGACCTTCGCCATCGTGTGCATCGAGTGCACGAGCGGCACGCCCCAGCGGTCCCGAGCGAGCGCGCCGACCTGGCCGGAGAGCCAGTAGTGGGAGTGCACGACGTCGTAGTGCCCGAGCGGGTGCCGCGCTTCCGCGCGCAGCACCTCGCGCGCGAACACGCAGAGCTGGCCGGGCAGCTCGGCCTTCGTGAGTCCCTCGAACGGGCCGGCGTGCACGTTGGTCACCTGGACGCCGTCGGCCAGCGGCACGACGGGGTCGATCTCGCTGCTCGTCGCGCGCGTGAAGATGTCGACCTCGATGCCACGGGCGGCCAGCCGCCGGGCGACCTCCACGACGTAGACGTTCATGCCGCCGGCGTCGCCCGTGCCGGGCTGGTCCAGGGGCGACGTGTGAAGACTGATCATCGCCATCCGGTTGATCTCCGTCATGCACGTCTCCTCGTCCGGCGGACTCGTCCGTAGCGCTCAACCAGCCGCGGCGGCCGGTCATTCCCGCGCACGCGAACGTCGACCCGGTCGTGATCCGGCCGTGCGCCCTAGGAACGCTGCGGCCAGGTCTCCAGCCTCGCCGGGTGCAGCGCGATGGTGCCGACATCGACCTGGGCACCATCCGTGACCTGGACCCACCCCGCGGCCTCGGAATCGGCGCCGCCGCCCAGGTACTGCGGCTCGACCCAACGGCGGACGTCGGCGGCGGGGCTGGGGCACTGGGCGACGTACAACGTGTAGCTGCCGTCGGCGAGACCGCCCACCGTCCAGCGAGCGGCAACCGGCTGTCCCGGGACCGGCGAGACCACGCCGCCGTCGCCGCGTACGACGCCACCGTCGGCGTCGAACACCACGACGCAGATGTCGGTCGGATCGAGGCCCGCCGCGAACTGCGGCCAGGAGACGGTCGCGGCGAGCGACCCGTCGGCGGCTTCCGGACCTGAGCTGTCGTCGGGCGCGGCGACATGCGTGATCTCGAGGAGCGGGGACGCGGCAGAGTTGCCCCCGGGCGCGAAAGCCGCAACGGCGATCGCCGACCCGCAGACTGCGAGCCCGATGGCGCGACAGTACGCACGCCCGAGTTCCATCCCGCATCCTCCCCTGGTCCCCCGACGGCGCCGACTAGTCGGCGCTCGCTCTAACAGGATTGGAGCACGACGCGTCCAGCGACGTTCGCGGGATGCTCCAGGGTGCTACCGAATCCGACAACGCCCGTCCGTGCGGCGAGCAGCGGTCAGGCGAGCGCGCGGTCGAGCGCGGCAGCGACGTGCAGCGTGGTGCAGGGGAACACCGGCAGGTCGGAGTCCGGCTGCTTGACGAGAAGCTCGAGCTCCGAGCACCCGAGGATGACCCCGCCGGCGCCGGCGTCCCACAGGTCGTCGATCAGCGAGACGATGAACTTCCGCGAGTCGTCGACGATCTTCCCGTGCACGAGCTCGTCGTAGATGATCCGGTTGATCTCGTCGTGCTGCTGCGGATCGGGAGTGAGGACGTCCAGCCCGTGCCGGGCGATCCGGTCGGTGAAGAAGCTCCGGCTCATCGCGAACCGGGTGCCGATCAGCGCCATCGACCGGACGTCCTGCGCCTTGCCGGCATCCGCCACGACGTCGGCGAGGTGCACCAGCGGGATGTCGATCGCGGCCTCGACCTGCTCGGCGACCCGGTGGAAGGTCGTCGTACAGAGGATCAGGAAGTCGGCGCCGGCCCGGGAGACCGACTGCGCTGCCGCCGCCAGGACCTCGGCGACGCCGTCCCAGTCCTCCGCCTCCTGGAGCTCGGTGACCTCCGCGAAGTCGACCGAGGCCATCACCGTCTTGGCTGAGTGCAAGCCGCCGAGCCTGGCCTCGACGCCCCTGTTCAGCAGGTCGTAGTAGGCCGCGCTGCTCTCCCAGCTCATGCCTCCGACGAGTCCGATCGTCTGCATCCGTGCAGTCTCCCACGGCCCGGGCCGGTCCCGCGCGGGTGTGGGGCACCATGTCGGGATGAGGATCACCGTCGACCGCGACAGCGTGGCCGCCGGCGACGACGCCGACCGGCACGACTACGCGCTCGAAGTTGCGCCGCAGACGACCGTCGACGAGCTCCTCCGCACGCTGCGTCCCGGCGTGAGCGTGGCGGGGCCGGCCAGCTGGCTGGTCCGGCTCGGCGGTCGCGACGGCCCGGCGATCGCGGTGTACGCCGCCGGGTTCGGCATGCACGTCAGCCCGGCCGCCGACCGGCCGGTCGGGTCGCTGTCACCGCCGGTGATCCACTTCGACTACTGGCAGAGCTCGCCGCCGCAGCTGCTGCTCGACGCCCTCAAGAGGGGCGAGGAGCCGGACCGCCGGACTGCCCTGGAGGAGGGCTGGCGACAGCAGTTCCGCGACCGGCTGGCCGCCGCGCGGGCCAGTGAAGCGGCCGCGCCGGGCGCCCTGCTGAGCCCGCCCGCCGTCGCCGCCGCCACTCGCCTCGACGCCCGGGTCGAGGTGCACGCCCACGACTACGCACGCGTGATCGCCGCCGACGGCTCGGCCTTCGTGTTCCGCACCGACCACCGGTACTGGATCTGGATCGACCGGGCGTCCGACGACGGGCTCGAGCTGAGCATGGCGTGGTTCCGGCTCCCTGCGAGGTCCGCCGAGCCGGTCCTCGCAGCGATCCTCGGCGAGGCCTTCCGCGCGGCCGGCGGCCTCCCGGAGCGAGAGCCGCCACCGACGACGATCGAGGTCGTCGCGGGCTGGAAGTGGCAGTGGCAGTGGACCGATGAGGTCGGCCCTCAGGAGGTCAGCAACTGGGACGCGCCGGAGCTCGCCCAGCGCTACGCGCCCTTCGCGCGGCTGACGATCGACGCGGTGGTGGCGCACTTCACGGCCGGTTCGCCGATGTGAGCCTGACGGTGCCCCGCCGATAGGCTGGACGGCGGTCCGGATCCGGGCCGAGCACCCTCACGAGAGCAGCGCCGTACTTCCATGTCTTCCCAGTCCTCGACCCGACGCACCGACCTGCGCAACGTCGCCATCGTGGCGCACGTCGACCACGGCAAGACCACGCTGGTCGACGCGATGCTCCACCAGGCGGGCGCGTTCACCGCGCACCAGGCCGAGGGCGTCGCCGAGCGGGTCATGGACTCGGGCGATCTCGAGCGTGAGAAGGGGATCACGATCCTCGCCAAGAACACCGCGGTGCACTACCGCGGTCCTTCGGCGCAGGAGCTCGCCGACGGCGACATGACGATCAACATCATCGACACCCCCGGCCACGCCGACTTCGGCGGCGAGGTCGAGCGCGGGCTGTCGATGGTCGACGGCATCGTGCTGCTGGTCGACGCCTCGGAGGGCCCGCTCCCCCAGACCCGGTTCGTGCTGCGCAAGGCGCTCAACGCCGACATGCCGGTGATCCTGGTCGTCAACAAGACCGACCGCAGCGACGCGCGGATCGACGAGGTCGTCGACGAGACCTACGAGCTGTTCATGGACCTGCTCGACGAGAACCACAGCCAGGACGCGCTGGACTTCCCCGTGGTGTTCGCCTCGGGCAAGGCAGGCATCGCCTCGCTGACCAAGCCCGAGAACGGCACCCTCCCCGAGGGCACCGACCTCGAGCCGCTCTTCCGCACCATCCTCGAGAACATCCCCGCACCGGAGTACGACGACGGCGCGCCGCTCCAGGCCCATGTCACCAACCTCGACGCCTCGCCCTTCCTGGGCCGGCTGGCGCTGCTGCGGATCAAGCAGGGCAACCTCAAGAAGGGCCAGCAGGTCGCGTGGATGCGTCGCGACGGCGAGGTCAAGAACGTCAAGATCACCGAGCTGCTGATCACCGAGGGCCTGGAGCGCAAGCCGGGTGAGAGCGCCGGACCCGGCGACATCGTGGCCGTCGCCGGCATCCCGGAGATCACCATCGGCGAGACGCTCGCCGACCCCGATAACCCGGTCGCGCTGCCGCTCATCCACGTCGATGAGCCGGCGATCTCGATGACCATCGGCACCAACACCAGCCCGCTCGTGGGCAAGGGCGGCAAGGGCCACAAGGTGACCGCCCGCCTGGTGAAGGATCGCCTCGACGCCGAGCTGGTCGGCAACGTGTCGCTGCGCGTGCTTCCGACCGAGCGCCCCGACGCCTGGGAGGTGCAGGGCCGCGGCGAGCTGGCGCTGGCGATCCTCGTCGAGCAGATGCGCCGCGAGGGTTACGAGCTGACCGTCGGCAAGCCCCAGGTCGTGACCAAAGAGGTCGACGGCAAGGTGCACGAGCCCTACGAGCGGCTGACCATCGACGCGCCGGAGGAGTTCCTCGGTACGATCACCGAGCTCCTCGCGAACCGGAAGGGCCGGATGGAGGGGATGACCAACCACGGCACCGGCTGGGTGCGGATGGACTTCGTCGTCCCCGCCCGCGGACTGATCGGCTTCCGGACCGACTTCCTCACCGAGACCCGCGGCACCGGCATCGCCCACCACATCTCCGAGGGCTACCACCCGTGGGCCGGCGAGATCCGCTCACGGGCGTCCGGCTCCCTGGTCGCCGACCGCACGGGCGCCGCGACGGCGTACGCCATGACCTCGCTGCAGGAGCGCGGCATCCTCTTCGTCGAGCCGGCGACCGAGGTCTACGAGGGCATGATCGTCGGCGAGAACTCCCGCGCCGACGACATGGACGTCAACATCACCAAGGAGAAGCAGCAGACCAACATCCGGTCCGCGACCTCCGACAACTTCGAGAAGCTCATCCCGCCGCGGCGGCTCTCGCTCGAGCAGTGCCTGGAGTTCTGCCGCGAGGACGAGTGCGTCGAGATCACCCCGGAGACGGTGCGGATCCGCAAGGTCGTGCTCGACCAGAACGAGCGGGCGAAGATCACGAGTCGGGCGCGAAAGGGCGTTCGCTAGGCATCTGTGGGCTGGCGTTTGGCGGGCTGGGCCAGCGCGGAATACCCGGCCGGCCGGGTATTCCGCGGGTTGTCAGCCATTGCAGACGCGGACAACCCGCGGGAGAGGCGGACAACCCGCGACCAGTCCTCAGGGATCCGGACCACTTCCCATCCACAGGCCGCCGACCGGCGGTGTCATCCACACCTCGTCGCCGCTCGGGTCGCCGGGCACGAGCTGCCGGGGGATCGTCTCGGCATGGATCCGCGACTCTTGGCCATCTGCGCCGCCCACGGTGTGTTCCTGCGCCACGAGGCGAACGACCTCGGCTACCGCGACGACACGATCAAGAAGCTCGTCGATGCAAAGGTCTGGCATCGCGTACGACGCGGCGCGTACGTGTTCGGCGAGATCTGGCGAGCAGCCGACAAAGCCGAGCAGTACCGACTGTTCTGCCTAGCCGCCGTTCGACAGTCGAAGACCGAGGTCATTCCTTCCCACGTTTCGGCTGTCGCCTTTCACGAAGGGCCACTGTGGGGTCTGAACACGTCGCTCGCTCACCTGACCCGCCCCGATGGCAAGACCGGCAGAAAGGCCGCCGGCGTGCAGCAGCATCGCGGAGTCTTCATCGAAGGTGACACCGTCGAGGTCGAAAGCCGACTGGTGATCGCGCCGACGAGGGCAGCCCTCGAGACAACCACCCTCGCGACCGTCGAGGCCAGCCTATGTGTCACCGACGACCTTCTTCACCGCAAGCTCACGACCCCAGAGCAGCTCACGTCGAGGTACGCCGCGATGACGAACTGGCCGTCGACTCTCACAACCGAGCTTGTGATCCGCCTCGCGGACGGTCGACACGAGTCCGTCGGAGAGTCTCGCACCGGCTACCTGCTCTGGCGCGAAGGACTCCCCCGCCCGGAGCCGCAGTTCGAGGTGTTTGACGAGAACGGCGTACTGATCGGCCGAGTTGACTTCGCCTGGCCCGAACACAGGCTGTTCCTGGAGTTCGACGGTGTTCAGAAGTACGTCAAGTTCCTCGAGCCGGGCGAGACGATCACCGACGTGATCCTGCGCGAGAAGCACCGAGAAGAGGCGATCTGCCTGCTCACGGGGTGGCACTGCATTCGGATCACCTGGGCCGATCTCGCGCGTCCGCAGGTGATCGTCCAACGGATTCGAAACCTGATGGCTGCGGCAGCGTGAGATCAGCGGGGGTTGTCCGCCTCTTCCACGGCTTGTCCGCTACTGCAACGGCTGACAACCCGCGGAATACCCGGCCGGCCGGGTATTCCGCGCCGCCACGCACGCTCGACCAGGATCCCAGCCCTCAACGACCCCGCTCAGCCCACCAGCCGCTCCCCGGTCGCGGTGTCGAACAGGTGCACCCGATCGGGGTCCGCGGTGAGCAGCACCTGCTGGCCCCGCTGGAAGTTGTGACGACCTTCGACCCGCGCCACGATCTGGCGGAGTACGCCGTCGGCGGGCTGGTCGGAGACGCCGGCCGGCGTCGCGTAGAGATAGGCATCGGCACCGAGGTCCTCGACGACGGCGACCGTGACGGGGTAGCCGGACTCGCCGGGATCGGCGACCCGCCACGACTCCGGCCGGATGCCGAGCGTGACCGAGCCCGAGGACGCCGCCGCGGCGGCGCGGTCGATCGGGATCTCGATCCCGTCGACGATGGCGACGCCGTCGCCGGCGGTCTTGCCGGCCAGCAGGTTCATGGCGGGTGAGCCGATGAACCCGGCGACGAAGAGGTTGGCGGGCTGGTCGTAGAGCGCGAGCGGAGTGTCGACCTGCTGCAGCAGACCGTCCTTCATGACGGCCACCCGGTCACCCATCGTCATCGCCTCGACCTGGTCATGGGTGACGTAGACGGTGGTGACGCCGAGCCGCTGCTGCAACGCCGCGATCTGCGTGCGGGTGGAGACGCGCAGCTTGGCGTCGAGGTTCGACAAGGGCTCGTCCATGAGGAAGACCTGGGGCTCGCGGACGATGGCGCGTCCCATGGCGACGCGCTGCCGCTGACCGCCGGAGAGCGCCCGCGGTTTGCGGTCGAGGTACTCGGTGAGGTCGAGGAGCTTGGCCGCCTCCTCCACCCGCCGGCGACGCTCGGGCTTGGGTACGCCGGCGATCCTGATCGCGAACCCCATGTTCTCGGCGACGGTCATGTGCGGGTACAGCGCGTAGTTCTGGAACACCATCGCGATGTCGCGGTCCTTGGGGGCGACCTTGGTGACGTCGTGGTCGCCGATCCAGATCGACCCGGCCGTGCAGTCCTCGAGCCCCGCGAGCATCCGCAGCGAGGTCGACTTCCCGCATCCGGACGGACCGACGAGGACCATGAACTCGCCGTCCCCGATGGTCAGCTCGAGGTCGCTGACCGCCGCCCGGGCGGCGCCCGGGTAGACGTGCTCAGCGTGGTCGAAGCGCACCGTCGCCATGTCGGTCCTCTCAGCGGATCGATCGATCGCGAACACCGTACGGCGGGGAAGCCGATCCGTCCAGTGGAAGCGCTCTCAGCAACGCTCGCGCGAGCTTGATCGCGATTTCACGCTCCAGCGTCGGAAGCGTTGACACTTTTTGTGACGCATGTCATGGTGGCTGCGGCAAAGTTGTGGAAGCGCTCTCACACTCGCCACCCACCCTGCCGGCCCGGGCCGGAGTCGACTTCAACGACGAACAGCAGCATGTCAGGAGTGTCACCGTGAGCAACACGTTCCTCCCCCGCAGCCGGCCCAGCATCGCCGCCGGCGCCATCGCCACCCTCGTCGTCACGCTCGCCGCGGCCTGCGGTGGCAACGACGATCCCACCGAGTCCGCCGACCAGGAGAACCTCGGTGAGGGCGAGTCGCTCACCATCACCACCTTCGGTGAGTTCGGCTACGACGCGCTCATCGAGGAGTGGAACACCGAGAACCCCGACGTCCAGGTGGAGCAGACCAAGGTCTCGCTCTGGGATGACTGGAAGAACGAGCTCAACACCAACCTCCAGGCGGGCTCCGGACTCCCCGACATCGTCGCCGTCGAAGGCGACTTCATGCCCGCGCTCGTCGCCGCGCCCGACCGATGGGTCGACCTGTCGCAGGACGAGGTGGAGGGCCGCTGGCTGGACTTCAAGGTGGACGCCGCGACGACCGAGGACGGTGCGCTGCTCGGCTACGCGACCGACGCCGGACCCGAGGCGATCTGTTACCGCGCCGACCTCTTCGAGGACGCCGGCCTGCCGAGCGACCGCACCGAGGTCGCCGCGCTGATGACCACCTGGGACGACTACTTCGCCCTGGGCGAGGAGTTCGTCGCGAGCTCCGACGCCTACTGGTACGACGCCAGCGGGTCGGTCGCCCAGGCGATGCTCAACCAGGTCGAGTTCCCCTTCGAGGAGGCGGACAACACCGTCAACCTCGACAACGAGGGCCTGGCCACCGTCTACGAGACCGTGTCCCAGTTCTCCAAGGAGCTGTCGCCGCAGGTCCCGCAGTGGAGCGACGACTGGACGGCCAACTTCAACGACGGCAAGGTCGCCACGGTGCCCTGCCCGGGCTGGATGCGCAGCAACATCCGCGACAACACGGGTGACCCGGCACCGAAGGGCGTCGTGTGGGACATCGCCGACGTCTTCCCCGGCGGTGGCGGCAACTGGGGCGGCTCCTACCTCTCCATCCCGAAGACCTCGACGCACCAGACAGAGGCGCTCGAGTTCATCACCTGGATCACGGCTCCCGAGCAGCAGGCCCGGATCTTCGAGCTGACCGGCAACTTCCCGTCCCAGGTCGACGCCCTTGCCGACCCGGTCGTCGTCGACGCCACCGATCCCTACTTCAACGAGGCGCCGGCCGGCGAGATCTTCTCCAGCCGAGCCGCCGCGATCACGGTTCAGCCCTACCACGGGCCGCTCTACTCCGACATCCTCGGAAAGTTCCAGGACGCGATCAACCGGGTCGATCAGGGCACCGATCCGGCCGAGTCCTGGGACACCTTCACCCAGGAGGTCGCGTCACTCCAGTGATCCCTGGCTGACGTGAACCCGCCAGGCCGCCCGGACTCAACCGCCCCGGGCGGCCTGGCGCCACTACCGACCGCGAGGACCACGATGTTGACCGAGGAGCAGGCCGGCGAGGTGACACCCGCGCCGCCCGTCGCGGACCGGCGACTGCTGCGTCGGCAGCGTCGCTCGCGCTGGGACCTGAGGCTCTCGCCGTACCTGTACGTCTCGCCGTTCTTCGTCCTGTTCGCACTGGTCGGGCTCTACCCCTTGCTGTACACCGGCTGGCTCTCGCTCCACGACTGGGACCGGCTCTACTACCAGCAGGGCGAGTTCTCCGGCCTGGAGAACTACCGGTTCGTGCTGACCGACCCCGTCTTCATCAAGTCGTTGGTCAACACCTTCAGCATCTTCGTGATGTCCTCGGTACCGCAGGTGATCATCGCCGTCTGCGTCGCCGCCCTCCTCGACACCCACCTGCGCGGTCGCACCTTCTGGCGGATGAGCGTGCTGCTCCCGTTCGTCGTCGCCCCGGCGGCCGCCGTACTCATTTTCGGCAGCCTGTTCGCCGACAAGTCCGGCCTCATCAACGCCGTCCTGGACGGCGTCGGGCTCGAGCCCATCCGATGGCACGTCGACCGGTGGTGGAGCCACTTCGCCATCGCGAGCATGGTCAACTGGCGCTGGACCGGCTACAACGCGCTGATCTTCCTCGCCGCGATGCAGGCCGTGCCGCGCGATCTCTACGAGTCCGCGGCCATCGACGGCGCCGGCAGAGTTCGGCAGTTCTGGTCGGTGACCCTGCCCATGATCCGGCCGACGATGATCTTCGTCGTCGTCACCAGCACCATCGGTGGCCTCCAGATCTTCACCGAGCCGCGCCTGTTCGACGACACCCCCAACCGCGAGGGCGGCGCCAACCACCAGTTCATGACGACGACGCTCTACATCTACGTCAAGGGCATCGAGGACCAGTTCTACGGTCGGGCCTCGGCGGCGGCCTGGATCCTGTTCATGATCATCATCGCGATCGCGCTGCTGAACTTCGCGTTGACCCGCGTCCTCACCCGCAGGAGCAACGCATGAGCGCCGGGTCGGCGGCGATGCGCCGTCCGGGGTTCGTCGTCTACGGTCTCCTCGCCGCCTTCGTGATCGGCTCCGCGCTCCCCCTCTACTGGTCGTTCATGATCGGCTCCCACACCAAGACGGACGCCGCCCAGAAGCCGCCCCCGCTGCTGCCGGGCGGTCACTTCATCGACAACGCGAAGCGAGTGTTCGACACCGTCGACTTCTGGCAGGCGCTGATCAACAGCCTGCTCGTCTCCGGCGGCGCAGCCGCGTCCGTGGTGTTCTTCTCGACCCTCGCCGGCTACAGCTTCGCGAAGCTCCGGTTCCGCGGGAGCAAGGTGCTCATGGGCTTCGTCGTGATGACGATGGCGGTGCCGACCCAGCTCGCGATCGTTCCGCTGTTCATCCTCATGCGCGACTACGGCCTGCTCGACACGCTCCTGGCGGTCGCGCTGCCGAGCCTGGTGACGGCGTTCGGCGTGTTCTTCATGCGCCAGTACCTCGTCGACGCGATCCCCGACGAGCTGATCGAGGCCGCCCGGGTCGACGGCGCGACCATGCTCCGCACGTTCTGGACGGTGGCCCTCCCGGCCGCCCGCCCGGCCATGGCCATCCTGTTCGTCTTCACCTTCATGATGGTGTGGACCGACTACATGTGGCCACTGGTCGCCCTCCAGGAGACCGAGACCCTGCAGATCGCGCTCGACCGCCTGGCACTGACCGGCCAGGGGCAGACCACCGACTACGCGCTGGTCCTCGCGGGCGCCGGTCTCGCCACCATCCCGCTCATCGTCCTGTTCGTCATCGCCGGCCGCAGCCTGGTTGCCGGCATCATGCAAGGAGCTGTGAAGGGATGACCTCCCCCATCGAGCGCCCCACCGCAGGCACCACCGAGAACCTGCGCTTCCCTGACGGATTCCTCTGGGGTACGGCGACCGCGTCGTACCAGATCGAGGGAGCGGTCGCGCAGGACGGCCGCACGCCGTCGATCTGGGACACCTTCGCCCGGGTGCCGGGGGCCGTCATCGGTGGCGACACCGGCGACACCGCGTGCGACCACTACCACCGGATGCCCGACGACGTCGCGCTGATGCGGTCGCTCAACATCGGCGCCTACCGGTTCTCGGCCGCGTGGCCGCGGGTGTGCCCCGACGGCGGCGCGGCCAACCAGAAGGGCATCGACTTCTACGCACGCCTGACCGACGAACTCCTCGACAACGGCATCACGCCGTGGATCACTCTCTACCACTGGGATCTCCCGCAGGCGCTGGAGGACGCGGGCGGCTGGACCAACCGCGACACCGCCTTCCGGTTCGCCGACTACGCCCTCACGTTGTACGACGCGATCGGCGACCGCGCGCCGTACTGGACCACGATGAACGAGCCGTGGTGCTCGGCGTTCCTCGGCTACACGGGCGGACAGCACGCCCCGGGCCGGCAGGAGGGCGTGGCCGGGATCGTCGCGGCCCACCACCTGATGCTCGGGCACGGCCTGGTCGTCGACGAGCTGCGGCGGCGCGACACGTCCGCGCAGCTGGGGATCACCCTCAACCTCACCGTCCCCGACCCGTTCGATCCGGCGTCTCCTGGCGACATCGCGGCGGCCGACCGTGTCGACCACCTCTGGAACAGGGTCTTCCTCGACCCGGTCCTCAAGGGCGCCTACGCAGAAGGGCTGCACACCCACACCGAGGGCCTGACCTGGCGCGGCCGCCCGTGGCAGGACGCCGTCCACGACGGCGACCTCGCGTTGATCAGCACCCCGATCGACGTGCTCGGTGTCAACTACTACCACGGCGACGCACCCTCGACGGCCGCCCACGATGACGACGACCTGCTCGGCACCCGCGCCCCGCAGCCCGAGCGCCCGGTGCTGTCGCCGTACCCCGGCAGCGACGGCATCAGCTTCCCGCGGCGCGGCTTCGCCACGACTGCGCAGGACTGGGAGATCCAGCCCGAGGGACTGACCCGGCTGCTGGTCCGGCTCCACGAGGAGTACGGCGCGCCGCCCATGTACATCACCGAGAACGGCGCCGCGTTCGCCGATGTCGTCGGCGCGGACGGAGAAGTCGCCGACCACGACCGGCTGGACTTCGTCGACGCTCACCTGCGGGCGACGTACGACGCGATCCAGCGGGGTGTGGACGTGCGCGGCTACTTCGTGTGGTCGTTCCTCGACAACTTCGAGTGGGCCTACGGCTACGGCCAGCGGTTCGGCATCGTCCACGTCGACTACGAGACCCAGGTCCGCACGCCGAAGGCGAGCGCCCGATGGTACGCCGACGTGGCCGCGGCCGGAATCCTTCCGGAGAAGTAGCGTGGCCCGTGTGCAGCCGTCGACCGAGGGACCCGGGGACGCCCCGACCCTCGACGAGGTCGCGCGGCTGGCCGGGGTCTCGCGGGCGACCGCGTCGCGTGCGATCAACGGCGGCAACCGGGTGAGCGCGAGCGCGCTGGCCGCGGTGGAGGCCGCCGTCGAGTCCCTGGGCTACTCTCCCAACCAGGCGGCGCGCAGCCTGGTCACCCGGCGCACCGACTCGATCGGGCTGGTGGTGCCGGAGCCGGACGAACGGGTCTTCACCGACCCCTTCTTCGTGCACACGCTGCGGGGCGTCAACCGGGTGCTGGCCGCACGAGACCTGCAGCTGGTGCTGCTCCTGGCCCGGCCGGGCGACGAGGAGCGGCGAATGCTGCGCTACCTCCGCAAGCGGCACATCGACGGGGCCCTCGTGGTGTCCCACCACCGCAACGACCGGCTCGCCGACTACCTGGCCGCGCTGGCGCTCCCGTGCGCCTTCGTCGGCCGTCCGTTCACCAGCGCCGACAAGGTCGCCTACGTCGACACCGACAACGTCGCCGGCGGCCGGCTCGCCACCGAGCTGCTCGTCGAACGCGGCTGCCGCAACATCGGCACGATCACCGGACCCGGGGACATGGCGGCCGGTGCCGACCGGCTGCAGGGCTGGCGATCGGCGATGCGCGAGGCCGGACTGTCCGACGAGGCGGTGGTGGAGGGTGACTTCACCGAGCTCGGCGGCGAGACGGCGGCGCGGGAGCTGATGGCCCGCCACCCCGGGCTGGACGGCCTCGTCGTCGCCTCCGACCTGATGGCCGCCGGCGCCCTCCGGGTCCTCACCGGGCTCGGTCGGCGGGTCCCGGACGACATCGCCGTCACCGGGTACGACGACCTCGGCGTCTCCGAGCGCACGGTGCCCGCGCTCACAACGATCCGCAATCCGATCGGAGAGATGGCCGAGCACGCCACCCGGCTGCTGCTCGAGCAGATCGAGGGCGACCGCGACCGCCAGGCGATCCGGGTGATCTTCCCGCCCTCGCTCGTCGTCCGCGGATCCACGTGACCCACCGGTCGGCGCGGCGGGCGCGACCGATGGGCGATAATGGACCCATGGGGGAAGTGACGCCGTTCGAGCGCCGCCGAGCGCCCGAGCCCTCTCCCCTCCGCGACCTCGCTACGGCGCAGCGGCTCACCCGCCAGGGCCGGTGGTCCGAGGCTCGCGACCTGCTCACCTCCGATCACGCGGCGTCCGCCGAGGCGCTCGAGCTGCGCGGCAGCCTCCGCTACCTCCTTGGCGACAGCAAGGGGTGCTTCGAGGACCTCGCCCACGCCTTCCAGGTCCACGACCGTCCCGACCGCGCGGCCCGCTGTGCGGCCTGGCTCGGCATCCTGCACCTGATCCGCGGCGAGTCCGGGCACAGCCGCGGTTGGTTCACGACGGCGCGGCGCCTGGTCGACGAGCACGGCGAGTGCGCGGCGAGCGCCTACCTCCGGGTGTTGCCGATCATCGGCGACCAGAGCGCGGGTCGCGAGGAGGCCATCAGCACGGCGCGCGGGGTGCACGCGATCGCCCGACGGTACGACGACACGGACGCGGTCGCGCTCACCGGCCAGACCCTCGGCCAGCTCCTCATCCGGACCGGCGGGGCCGATGAGGGCCGCGACCTGATGGACGAGGCGATGGTCGTCGCCGTGTCCGGCCAGCTCTCCTCGCCGCTGGTCGAGGTGCTCGTGCTCCTCGCCGTCATGGAAGGCTGTCAGCTGCTCGCCGACATCGAGCGCGCCCGCGAATGGGCGTCCACCGTCGCGCGGCTCCGCGCGCGCTACCCCGAGCTGGTTGCGTTCACCGGTGTCTTCGCCCTCGACCGGGTCCGGCTGGCCGTTGCGTCTGCCGAGTGGGTCGACGCCATCTCTGCCCTCGATGAGGTCGATCCCGCACTGGCCGGCGAAGCGGACCGGTTGCGCGGCGACATCCACCGTGCACGGGGCGAGCTCGACGTCGCCGCGGCCGCCTATGCCCGCGCGACCGGTGCCGCCGCGGGCACGGCGCTGCTGGAGCTGCGGGCCGGACGGCCGGCCGCCGCGGCCGCGCGGGTACGACGTGCGCTGGCCACCGCTACCGACGACTGCGACCGAGCGGTGCTACTGCCGGCGGCCGTTGAGATCCTGGTGACCGACGACCCTGTGGAGGCGGCCGCTCTCGCAGCCGAGCTGGCGAGCATCGGGACGCTCCTCTCGAGCCCGCTGCTGACCGCCCGGGGTCGCCTGGCCGCAGCCGAGGTGGCGCTGGCAACGGGCGAACTCGACCGCGCGCTGACCGAGGTGACCGCCGCGCTCGCGCGCTTCGACGCGCTCCGCGTCCCCGCCGAGCAGGCGCGCGCCCACACCGTGGCCGCCGCGGTGCGGACCGCCCGCAACGAGCCGGACGGGGCCGCGATCGAACGCCGTGCCGCCGCAGAGCTGGCGGTGCAGTGGGGGCTGGCGCAGGTGGGCGGGGCGTCGGAGGAGCCGCCCGCGCCGGTGTCGGCGCGCGAGCTCGACGTCCTCCGTCAGCTGGCCGCGGGGGCGACTAACCGGGAGATCGCCGACGCCCTCACCCTGTCGCCGCGCACCGTCGACCGGCACGTCAGCAACATCTTCACCAAGATCGGCGTCGCGACCCGCGCCGCGGCCGCGGCGTACGCCGTCGAGCACGGACTGGCGTAGGACACGTCCAAAGGCACCCATTCACCCACGGCGCGAAATGGGTAGTCGGTTGGGTGTTCTCGCCGATGAGCCGGCCTCGGCGGGCGACCTACGTTGCGGGCATGCTCTCGATCCTCCGCGTCCTCCTTGCGCTCCTGCTGGGCGGTGCTGCCGCCGTTGCCCTCACCACTCCCGCCCAGGCAGCCCCCACCCTCTCCGTGTCCCACACGTCCGTGATCAGCGGCGAGACCATCCGCTTCGCCGGCAAGCTCGGGACCCAACCGCCGCGCCGTGTGGTCCTGCAGCGCAAGGCGGGCAACCGCTGGCAGCAGGTCGCGGCGACCACGACGACGGCCCGCGGTGCCTTCACCTTCAACGTCCGGCTCACCGGAGCGGCGGGCACGTCGAGGACCTTTCGGGCCCAGGCCCAACGGCAGGCGAGCCGCCCGACCGTGACGACGGCGCCGCGGACGGTCCGGTTCGTGGCGCAGTCCGGGACACTCGCCGCGCCCGCGACGGCCGTCACCGAGGACGAGATCACCGTGATTGCGACCTTCCGCCCCGCGCGCAAGGGCCGCACGACGGTCGTGGAGCGCCGGATCGGCGACACCTGGAGCGAGGTCGCGGGCGGAGTACAGAACCGACGCGGACGCACCGCGTTCCCCCTCACTCTGGAGTCGCCGGGCGATGCCGTTCTGCGCGCCGTGACCGAGGCGTCAGGGGGAGCCCGCCTCCACGCCAGCGGCGAGCAGACCGTCTCGGTCCTCCCGCCCGTCGTGCAGCGGATGTCGGAGTCGGGTGACGGCGTCGGTGGCGACGGCGGGTCGTACTTCCCGGCGGTGAGCGGCGACGGTCGGTACGTCGCGTTCACCTCGGTCGCGACGAACCTGGTGCCCGGCGACACCAACGGCTTCTCCGATGTGTTCGTCCGAGACCGACTGACGGCTGCGATCGAGCGGGTCTCGATCTCCGACACCGAGCAGCAGGCCGCGTCGGGCGGTGAGGCGCCGAGCATCAGCGCGGACGGACGCTACGTGGCCTTCCAGTCCACATCTCAGCTGACCAGCGACCCCAACAGCTCGACCGGCAACATCTTCGTCCGCGACCGGGTGGCTGGCACGACGATCAAGATCTCGGTTCCGAAGCCGGGCGACCTGGTCGCCACCAACAACTCCTACCTCCCGTCCGTCAGTGCCGACGGTCGGTCGGTCGCGTTCGTGTCGCTCGCGACGAACCTGGTGCCGGGCGACACCAACTCCGCAGCCGATGTCTTCCTCCGCGACATCGACGCCGGCACCACGGTGCGCGTCTCGACGGACAACGACGGTGGCCAGTCCAACGGCGCGTCCGGGTGGCCCGAGATCAGCGCGGACGGACAGTTCGTCACCTACGAGTCGGTGGCGACCAACCTGGTCAGCGACGACACCAACGGCGTGAGCGACGTGTTCTGGTGGCCGCGCTCGTCCGGCAGCACCCTGCGCGTGTCCCAGACGTCAGAGTCCGTCGGGGGCAACGGGGCGTCGACCCTGCCTTCGATCAGTGGCGACGGTCGCTACGTCGCCTTCCAATCGCACTCGACCAACCTCGTCGGCGGGGTGGACGCGCCCGGGCGCGACGTGCTGCGGTGGGACCGCCAGACCGGGACCCTGGACCGGGTGTCGGTGAGTGATTCCGAGCAGCCGCCGAACTTCGACACCGGCGGCGCCTCCATCAGTGTCGACGGCCAGCAGGTGCTCTTCACCGCCTTCGACGTGTTGGCGCCGGGCGACACCAACGCGACCATCGACGTCTACCTGCGCAACATCGCGCTCGGCACGACGCGTCGGGTCTCCGACACCTTGGCCGGCGGCCCCTCGAACGGCGCCACCGACTTCGGTGTCCTGTCGGCCGACGGCCGCACCGCCGCCTTCTCGTCCCAAGCGACCAACCTGGTCCCGGGGACGGACAGCAACGCCGCGCTCGACGTGTTCGCCAGGGACCTGAGCCGCTGAGCTCGTCCGTCGAGGTGGTCAGTCGCCGCCCGGCACCAACCCGCGCAGCACCTCGTCGCGGCGGTGGCTGACCACGACGGCAGCGATGGCGCCGCCGATCGCACCGAACAGGTGGCCCTGCCACGAGACGCCCGGCTGGCCGGGCAGCACGCCCCAGAGCACGCCGCCGTAGATGAAGAGCACGACCGCGCCCAGCGCGATCTCCCAGAACTTCCGGTTCACCACGCCCCGCACGACGACGTAGACCAGGAAGCCGAAGACCAGCCCGGACGCACCGATGTGGTTGGTGTTGCTACCGGCGACGAGCCACACGCCCACGCCGCCGACCACCCAGATCACCGCAGTCGCGGCCAGCCCGCGGAGCAGCCCCGACGCGAGCGCGAGGAAGCCGAGCACCAGCAGCGGACCACTGTTGGCCGACAGGTGGTCCCAGCCGCCGTGCAGCAACGGGGCGAACAGGATGCCGAGCAGGCCTTCATCGGACCTGGGTTGCACGCCGTACTGGTCGAGCTCGTGGTTCTTCGCGGCGTCGACGGCCTCGATCACCCACAGCAGCGCCGTGAAGGCGCCGATCGTGCCGGCTGCCTGCACCCAGACCGGTATCTCCCGACCTCTGATCTCCACGCCGTCAGTGTGCCCGGTCGGCGGGGCTCACAACCATCGAATCACCCAGTACTGCACGCCGTACGGGGCGTCGTCGTACGTCACCTCGACCGTGAGTGCGGGCGTGAGCAGGTCCCCGAGGGCCCGGATGGCTCCGACGTCGGCCCACAGCTCATCGGCCAGCTGCTCGTCGATGGTGCCGAGAGCGGCCGGCAGCGGCTCGAGCAGCGCCCTGCGGAGGTCGTCGTCGAACACCTCGGCCCGGTCGTCGAGGTGCCCCGGCGCCTCGAGGGTGCGCTTGGCCGAACCGTTGCCGACCACCAGGACCCCGGTCGACTCCTCGACCACCTCGCCGGCGCCCACCTCCGCCAACATGGCGCGAGCGACCCGTCGGCCGGGGTCGGAAGCGTGCACCCGGACTCGCGGCCCGAGGTCGGCAACCGCCGCGAGACAGGCGGCCCGGAGGTCGGCGACCGGGTCGTCGATCGATGCGTACGACGGCAGCAGCGCCGGCACACCCGGCACCAGGGCGACGTTCATGAAAGCCCCCGGATCGCCCGCCGGGGAGGCCGGCGGCCGGCGATCGTCCACGCCATGTCGACCACCTGTCGGGTCTCGACGACCTCGTGGACGCGATAGATCCGCGCCCCCGCCAGTGCGCAGATCGCCGTCGTCGCAAGGGTGCCGATCAGCCGTTCGCCGACGGGCAGGTCGAGGGTCTCGCCGACGAAGTCCTTGTTGGACAGCGACACCAGCACCGGCCAGCCGGTCTCCACCATCTCTCCCAGCCGGCGGGTGAGCTCGAGGGAGTGGAAGGTGTGCTTGCCGAAGTCGTGGGCCGGGTCGATCACGATCGACTCCCGCGCCACACCCGCCGCGAGCGCCCGCTCGGCGTAGGCGACGGTGTCGTCGATCGCGGCAGCGACCACGTCGTCGTACTCGATCCGGTAGGGGCGGGTCCGCGGCGTCACGCCACCGGTGTGGGTGCACACGATCGCGGCGCCGTGCTCGGCTGCGACGTCGACCAGCTCCGGGTCCGCGCCACCCCACGCGTCGTTGAGCAGGTCCGCGCCCGCCTCGCACGCGGCCGCACCCACCTCGGCACGCCAGGTGTCGACCGAGATCACCAGCGAGGGGTACGACGCTCGCACCCGGGCCACGAAGTCAATGACCCGAGCCTTCTCCTCCGCCGCCGAGATCTCCTCGCCGGGCGCCGCCTTGATGCCGCCGATGTCTACGATCTCGGCGCCCTGGTCGACCACCTCCACGACCCGCTCGAACGCGGCGTCCTCGGCCCAGGTGGCGCCACGGTCGTAGAAGGAGTCGGGCGTGCGGTTGACGATCGCCATCATCAACGTGGTGTCGTCACCGAAGGCCTGCCGGCCGAGCTGAAGCGTCACAGCAGCGCTTCCGCCGGCGCCCGCTCGACCACTTCGACCAGCTTGTCCATCGGCACCGGCCCCGGGAGGAACTGCCGCAAGATCGCCGACCCGGCGACGCCGAGAGGAGCCAGCTCGGCGCGGGAGAGGGTGGCGGCGAGGATCTGCACCGCCATGCCGCCCAGGTCGAGGAGGGGCTGGTGGCCGTGCGAGCGGGTGCCGAGGTCGACCTGTGCGATCGCGGTCTCGCCGTGGGCAGCAGCTGTGTCGATCAGCGCGGCCAGCTCGACGGCGTAGCCGGTCGGCACCGACAGCGAGGCGAAGTGCGCACGGCGGACCGCCCACTCACCCGCCAGCGGCTGCACGACGTCCTGCAGAGCGGGAAACAGCAGCGAGATCAGCGGACGTGCCACCAGCTCCGTGACCCGGCCGCCGTCGAGCGGCCCCTGCTCCCCCGGCCGCTCGTAGAAGCCCTTGACCAGCCGCACCTCCGGTGACTTCAGCAGCGGACCGAGCAGTCCCGGCACGAAGTGGGTGTCCCAGTCGGTCAGGTCGGCGTCCATGAACACGATCAGGTCGCCCTTGGTGACGAACAGCGACTTCCACATCGCCTCGCCCTTGCCAGGATGCGCCCCCAGGTCGGGACGGATCTCCGAGGCGCGGTGCACGTCGGCGCCCGCCGACGTCGCGACGTCGTACGTCGCGTCGGTCGAGTCGCTGTCGATGACCACGACCTCGTCGACCAGCGAGACTGTCTCGACGAGTCGCTCGCGGACCCGTGCAACGACGTCGCCGACGGTGCCCGCCTCGTTGCGTGCCGGCACCACGAGGCTCACCAGCGTGTCGCCCTTGGCCCTGCTGAGCTCCTCGAGCGTCCAGTCGTCCCAGTGGGCTGTGCGGATGCCGCTCACCGGCGTCCCGACCGTTCGGCAGGCATGTCGGCGACCCTATCGACCGGTCGATCCGGCCCCGCCCCCGCCGCTAAATAATCAGATCTGGTCACGCGCAGCGAAAAAGCAGGGCAGACTTCACACCTCGGGACGCTGCTGGCAACCCTCTCTGGGGGAGAAAGTTCCGGTTTTCCTGATGCGAGCTCTCCGCAGATGGGCGAGGAAGGCCCGGTGTCGGACCAAGTACGGCAAGGCCTGCCCCCACGGAGGTCACTACGGCGGGAAGCGGCGCAACCGGATCTCGGCGGTCCAGACACACGCGCGAACTTCCTACGACCGAGGAGCCTGATGAGCACAAGGAGCACCCCGCCGGCGCTCACCGGGCGAAGAAGCGCTCCACCGACGCCGCCAGAGCAGATGCGTAGGCCCGACGGCCCGAGGTGCTGCTCATGACGGCAGCGTCATCCGCGTCGCGCATGTTGCCGAGCTCGACCAGGACGGTCGGGATGTCGGCCAGGTTCAGCGTGCCGAGGTCGCCGCGGACGTCGATACCGTCGCTACCGGTGTACGTCGACGTCGCCAGGTCGGCCTCGACCAGCGTGTCCCTGACCACCTCGGCCAGTCTCAACGAAGACGCGGCGATGTCGGTGGTCCACGGCTCCACCTCCGCCGGGGTGATCACGTGGAACCCGTGAGCACCGGGCACGCGCGACCCGTCCGCATGGATGCTGACCTTCAGGTCAGCGGTCGGACCCGGCTCGCCGGGATTCCCGGCCAGGCCGCGCTCGTCGACGCACGGCCCCCACGCCGACGCCGAGTTCGACGACCGCGTCAGCACCACCTCGGCGCCGAGCCGGCGCAGCATCCGCACGGTCAGCCGCGCCACCTCCCAGTTGAACGTCGCCTCGGGATAGCCGCCGTCGGTCGAGGTGCCGGTGGTGTTGCAGGGCTTGCGGAAGCCGCCCGCGTCCACCAGCGCGTTGACCTCGGCCGGGAAGCTCATGTTGCCGAGCTGGTGTCCCGGATCGAGCACGATGACCCGGCCGGCAAGCGGCAGCTCGGGATCCAGCGTCGGCGCGGTCACCGTCGTCCGCGGGCTGAGCGGGGTGTGCGGGCTCGCTTCCGTCGGCTTCGGTTGCGACCCCGCGTCGGCGGGATCGGGGGGTCCCTCCGGTCCGTCCGAGCAACCCGGCAGCAGCAGCACCACGGCGAGGACCCCGCTCATCGCGACCCCGGCACGGGTCGAGCGCCGGGCCGGCTGCGAAGCGGGGATCATAGGGGGCCGAGCGTAGGCTGTCCTGGGTTTCGGGGGACCGTTAACCCAGGTTTCACGGGGCGATCGCTCCGGTCTAGACATCACGGCGAAAGGGGTAACCCATCACCGAGCAGGTCGTTGGACCTGCGTGTCGGCGTGGGGGGAAACATGGCACCCGGGCATCCCCCCTGCATCGAGACGACAGCTGAGGTGATTTGGTGACGGCCGTAGTCGGGCACGTTGGCGCGTCACGCACCAAGGCGCTCTCCGCCCCCGCGAGTCGCACGCTGCGGTTCCTGCCGCTGGCGTTGATCCTGCTCGACCTCACCGCGATCGCCGGTGCGGGCGGCACCGCGTCGTACTTCGACAGCGGCATGCCGATGTTCGACCCGAAGGCCACCGCGAACCTCGCCAGCACCTCGAGCGGTTCGCTCGTGGCGCTCGGCTGGATCGTCGTCATCGCCCTCGGTGGCGGCTACCGCCGGCAGGTGCTCGGCGGCGGCAGCGACGAGTACAAGCGGGTCCTCAACGCCAGCCTTGCCTACACGGGACTGCTGGCGCTCATCCTGTTCATTTCCCAGGCCGATGTCTCCCGCGCGCTCTTCCTTTTGCTCTTCGTGGTCGGCCTGCCGGGCCTGGTGCTGGCCCGTTGGGGAGCGCGCAACGTGCTCCACCGTGCGCGCAACCGCGGTCACCTCGGCGTGCCCGTGCTGATCGCCGGCTCCCCGGCGTACGTCGACGACGTCCACGGCGTGCTCGACCGCACGCCCTGGCTCGGCTACCGGGTGATCGGCGCGGTGACGCCGCCGGGCGACGCCAGCCACACCGTCGGCGGCGTGCCGGTGGTCGGCTCCACCGAGGACGTCGCCCGCGCGGCCCTGCTCACGGACGCGAAGGTCATCTTGTTCGCCGGCGGCTCGTCGAGCTCGGCCCAGGATCTGCAGGAGAAGGTCTGGCAGCTCGAGGAGCGCGGCCTGGACGTCGTCGTGGCCCAGAGCGCTACCGGCATCACCATCAGCGACCGGGCGACGTTCCGTCCGGTCGGCGGCCTGCCGCTGATGCACCTCGGCACTCCTGCCTGGTCCCAGGCGACCCGGATCGGCAAGCGCACCTTCGACGTCCTCGGCGCGCTGGCCCTGCTCGTCGTGTTCAGCCCGCTGCTGCTGTTCATCGCGCTACGGATCAAGCTGCACGACCGCGGACCGGTCCTCTTCCAGCAGTCCCGGGTCGGTCGCCAGGGCGTGCCGTTCCGCTGCGCCAAGTTCCGCACCATGGTGCCGGACGCCGAAGACATGCTCGCCGCCCTGCACGTCGCGACCGGCTACGAAGGCGGCCTCTTCAAGATGGAGAGCGACCCGCGGATCACCAAACCCGGCCGGTGGCTGCGCCGGTTCTCGCTCGACGAGCTTCCGCAGCTCTGGAACGTCGTCCGCGGCGACATGAGCCTGGTCGGCCCGCGGCCTCCGCTCCCCCACGAGGTGGCGCGCTATGACGTCGCCGCCCGCCGTCGCCTGCACGTGCGCCCCGGCATGACCGGCCTCTGGCAGGTCTCCGGCCGCTCGGACCTCTCCTGGGAGCACGCGATCCGGCTCGACCTCTACTACGTCGACCACTGGTCGATGCTGCAGGACCTCCACATCCTGTGGCGCACGCTCTTCGTCGTCCTCCTCGGCAAGGGCGCGTACTAGCCATCCCCGTTGGTTTGAGGTGCGAGGCCGCCGGCGGCCGAGCCTCGAAACCACCGGGACGCCTCACTCGTAGCCGAGGACCGACTTCCGCTTCTCGCCCCAGGCCAGGGCCGAGGCGATCGCCTCGTCGAGCGTGGCCTCGGTGCGCCAGTCCAGGAGCTCGGCGGCCTTGTCGGCGTTGGCGAACGCCCCCACGGCGTCACCCGGACGAGGCGGGCCCTCGACGACCGGCACCGGCTTGCCGACAACCCGTTCGACGGCGGCGATCAGCTCCTTGACGGTGACGCCGTCTCCGCCGCCGATGTTGACGTAGGAGTAGGGCGCTCCCTCGGCGGCGATCACGTCGTCGAACTTCTCCACCGCGCGGACGTGTGCCTTGGCCAGGTCCCAGGCGTGGATGTAGTCGCGGAGCCCGGTGCCGTCGCGCGTGGGCAGTTCGGTGCCGGTGAGCGTGAACGACTCGCGGTAGCCGAGTGCGGTCTGCGCGAGCAGCGGCACCACGTGCGTCGCGTCCTTGAGGTGGTAGCCGGTCTCGAGGTCCGGGTCGGACCCGATCGGGTTGAAGTAGCGCAGGATGATCGCGCGCAGGCTGGTCGCCTCGGAGATGTCCTCGAGGCACATCTCCATCATCCGCTTGGTCCGGGCGTACGGCGACGTCGGCTCGACCGGGTCGCTCTCGCGGACCTCGAAGGCCTCCTGCAGCGCATAGAGCGACGCGGTGGACGAAAAGAGGATCCGCGGCCTGCCGAGCTGCTCGAGCTCGTCGAAGAGCTCCAGCGACTTGGCCACGTTGTCGCGGTAGTACTCGTAAGGCAGCTCCACCGACTCCGGTATGACGATCCGCGCCGCCATGTGGATCGTCGCCTCGACCTCAGGGTGCTCCTCCATGATCCGGCGCAGGAGCGGCCGGTCGGCGATGTCGCCCTCGTAGAAGATCCGGCCCTCGGTGAACCGACGGGGCCCGACCAACAAGGAGTCCAGCACCACGGGAGTATGGCCCGCTTGCTCGAGCGCCTTCGATGTGATCGAGCCGAGATAGCCGGCGCCGCCGGTCACGAGTACCTTCATGAATCGAAAGCCTAGGGTGTGCGGCCTGACTGATCGTCGAGCAGGCCCAGCAGGTAGTCGCCGTACCCGCTTGCCAGGAGGCCCTCGCCCAACTGCTGAAGCTGGGCGTCGTCGATGAAGCCCATCCGCCAGGCCACCTCCTCGGGCGCGGCGACCTTGGTGCCTTGCCGTGCCTCGAGCGTGCGCACGTAGTTGCTGGCGTCGTTGAGCGCCTCGAAGGTGCCCGAGTCGAGCCAGGCCGAGCCGCGCGGCAGCACCTCGACGGTCAACCGGCCCTCCTCGAGGTAGCCGATGTTGAGATCGGTGATCTCGAGCTCGCCGCGCGGTGACGGCCGCAGCGCCTTCGCCCGGTCGACCACGTCGGGGCCGTAGAAGTACAGGCCCGGCACGGCGAGGTTGCCGCGTGGGCGCTCAGGCTTCTCGACGAGCGCGACCGGTCGGCCGTCAGCATCGAGCTCGATCACGCCGTAGCTCTCCGGATTGGCCACCGGGTAGGCGAACACCGCGGCGCCGTCGATGTCGTCGAACTGGCGCAACCGTCCGCCGAGCCCCGGCCCGTACAGGATGTTGTCGCCGAGGATCAGCGCCGACGGCCCGCCGTCGACGTGCCGCTCGCCGATGACGAACGCCTGCGCCGGACCGTCCGGCGACGGCTGGACCGCGTAGGTCACGTCGATCCCGAGCTGGGAGCCGTCGCCGAGCAACCGGCGGAACAGGTCCGCCTCGTGCGGCGTCGTGATGACCAGGATCTCGCGGATCCCGGCGAGCATCAGCGTCGAGAGCGGGTAGTAGATCATCGGCTTGTCGTAGATCGGCATCAACTGCTTGCTGACCGCCTGGGTGAGCGGCGCCAGCCGTTTGCCCGTGCCGCCCGCCAGGATGATCCCCTGCATGTCTTTAGGATGCCGCATGTGGCACAACGGATCCTGGTGACCGGCGGCGCCGGCTTCATCGGCTGCAGCTTCGTGCGACATGTCCTCGACCGCACCGACGCGTCGGTGACGGTGCTCGACAAGCTCACCTACGCCGCGAGTCCCGCTGCGTTCGACGCGCTCCCCGCGAACCGGTTCCGGCTGGTCGTCGGCGATGTGGCGGACGCGTCCGTCGTCGATCCGCTCGTCGCGGCCCACGACGCGGTCGTGCACCTCGCTGCGGAGTCCCACAACGACAATGCGCTGCGCGACCCGACCCCGTTCATCCACACCAACCTGGTCGGCACGTTCACGGTCCTCGAGGCGGTGCGGAAGGCCGACGTACGGCTGCACCACGTCTCGACCGACGAGGTCTACGGCGACCTCGCGCTCGACGATCCGTTGCGGTTCACCGAGGACGCCCCGTACCAGCCCGGAACTCCCTATGCGGCCTCGAAGGCGGGCTCCGACCACCTGGTGCGGGCCTGGGTCCGCAGCTTCGGGGTGCGCGCGACGATCTCGAGCTGCTCCAACAACTACGGACCGTGGCAGCACGTCGAGAAGTTCATCCCGCGCCAGATCACCAACGTCCTCGACGGCCGTAGGCCCAAGGTCTACGGCACCGGCGCCCACGTCCGCGACTGGATCCACACCGACGACCACAGCGCCGCGCTGCTCGCGGTCCTCGAGCGCGGCCGGATCGGTGAGACCTACCTCGTCGGCGCCGACGGAGAGCGCTCGAACCTCGCGGTGGTGCGGACGATCCTGCGACAGATGGGTCGCGATGAGGACGACTTCGACCAGGTCCCGGACCGCGCCGGGCACGACCTCCGCTACGCCATCAACGCCGGGCGGCTGCGCACCGAGCTCGGCTGGTCGCCGTCGTACGGCGACTTCGAGGCGGGTCTTGCGCAGACCATCGCCTGGTACACCGACCACGCCGACTGGTGGCGACCGCACAAGGAGGCGACCGAAGCGGCCTACGCCGCTCGGGGGCAGTGAGCTGGATCAGCTCGCGGCCTCGACCCGGCCGTAGTCGTCCTCGAGCCGGCAGATGTCGTCCTCGCCGGTGTAGGTCCCGTGCTGGACCTCGATGATCACCAGCTGCTCGCCGTGCTCGTTGCTGATCCGGTGCGGCTGGCCGATCGCGACGTTGACCGAGTCGGCAACGGAGAGGACCCGGACCTCCTCGTCGATGACGCAGGTCGCGACGCCGGAGACGACGGTCCAGTGCTCCGCCCGGTGCTCGTGGGTCTGGTAAGAGAGGCGGGCGCCCGGCTCGACGACGATCCGCTTCACCTTGAAGCCCTCGCCCTCGTCGAGCACCTGCCACGAACCCCACGGCCGAACTGCGCTGTCACCAATCACGTCTACTCCCACTGTCCACGGACTTGTCCCGAGCCCCGACGCACCCCCTGGACGTCGTTATCTCTCACGGTAACGACGCCAGGGATACCGAAGGTACGGATCAGAAGAACATTCGTCGCCGAAAATCAGAACCTGTTCACCTGCGGCGTAGTCCGGCGAGCGCAGGACGCACGTCCGCGAGGTAGACCAGCGACGCCACCGTCATCGCCAGGTTGACGATCGTCAGCGGCAGCGGCAGCAGCTGCAGCACCACCGCGATGCCGAGCAGGATGCACCAGGTCGGCTTGTTGAGCTTGTCGGCGGCGAGGTACGACTCCGCGGAGTAGAGCAGCGCGTTGGCGAACGCGAAGATCTTGATGACGAGCAACACGAAGTAGACGGCCAGCGACACATAGCCCTCGAAGACGAACACATCCATGATGGCGCGATCCTATCGGGCGAAAACGGGAAGGCCCCGAGGGATCAGATCCCTCGGGGCCTCACCTGAGAGCGTCAGCTCACTTGGCAGCGGTCTTCTTGGCCGGAGCCTTCTTGGCGGAAGCCTTCTTGGCCGGAGCCTTCTTGGCCGGGGCCTTCTTGGCAACCGAACCCGGCACCGAGGCCGGAGCCTTCACCGCGTCGCCCTTGCGGAGCTTGGTGACGACCGACTCGCCGCGCTTGGCGAGGTCGGCGTACTGCTTGGTCAGGGTGGCGACGTTGTCGTCGTACCGGCCCTGGACCTTGCTCGGGAGGGCCTTGGCGTCGGCCTGGAGCTCGGAGAGCTTGGACTCGAACTTCTCGCGGGTGTCGTTGAACTGCGAGAGGGCCTTGTCCTGCAGGGTCTTCGGCTTGGGGGCCTCGAAGTCCTTGACGGACTTCTGGACGTCGGTGACGTAGCCCTTGACCTTCTCGACGGCCAGGTCGGTGGCGCCGACACCGGCGTAGATCGGCCGAGCGGCGGCCGCGGGGACGGCGACGTCGGGGAGGTCGATCGTCGTGAGACCGATCTTGGGGATCTCGATCTTGGGGAGCTCGAACTTCGGCATGGTGAATAACACCCTTCGTTGTGTGTTGGGGAGTAGTGCGTTGTTTCAGGAGGGGGCGGTCGTCGCCTCGTCGGCCTCACTGGGCTTGCCGCTGTCGACCGGTGCGGACACCGGCTCGACATCGTTGAGCGCCAGGAACGACGCGTAGACGTCGAGGAGCGACTGCTTCTGCCGCTCGGTGAGGCCGGTATCGCCGAGAACGGCGAGCTCGACCGACCCACCCACGCCGTCATCCGGGCTGAGAATGCCCGCCCGGATGTAGAGCTGCTCCGCGGAGATGCGCAGTGCCTTGGCGATCTGTTGGAGCACCTCAGCCGACGGCTTGCGGAGTCCACGCTCGATCTGGCTCAAGTAGGGATTGGAGACGCCGGCCTGCTCGGCGAGCTGCCGCAGGGAGAGGCGCGATTGCGTGCGCTGCTCCTTGAGGTAGTCACCCAGTGCGCCGACCGTCTCGGTCACCCTTGCTTTCACCATGGTCCCAGTGTGCTAGCAATAGTTAGCATTTTGCAAGCTGAGGGGTGGTGAACTGGTTCACACGACAGCGGTCATCCCACAGGGCAACAGGCAATTCCTAGTGTCTTTCGTGGGTTTGGCAAGATACCCCGTGTGTCGCGCCCGCCCCATCTCCAGCACTGCCCGTCGCCGCGGGAGCTCGACGACCTCGAGCTGCTGTCGGTCGGGGCGATGGCGCCCACCGTCGGGTTCAACGAGCCGGGCAGCCCGGTCACCCTTGCCCTCCCGGACGAGCTCGCGGCACAGCTCGAGGCCGGCGGATCTGTCGAGCTGGTCGACCCCGAAGGACTGCCTCTGGCGACCGTCACGGGAGGCTCGACAGGCTCGACCAGCAAAGGCGGCTCGGCAAGCAACGTCGGGTGGTCGGTCACCCCGTTGACCCACGCCCAGTACGGACCGTTCCGACGGCTCTACCTAGGGCCGGCGCAGGTGCGCGCGAGGTACGCCGGCCGCACCTTCGTCACCGTCACCGACGCGATCACGGACGCCCAGGTCGCGAGGCTCCGCGGTCAGGGCGACCTCACCGTGCTGGCTCTCGTCGGCCGCGGCACTCCGGCCCTCTCATCCGTCGGCCTGCTGCGCGCGACGCTGCGGGTGGCCGACCAGGTCGCGACCGCCGCGGGCAGCTCGATCGACGTGGTCGCCGTACCCCTCGCCGCGCACGGCGACGCCGCGGCCGACGCGACGCTGCGGGCCCAGGTGGTCGCCAACTACGCCGGCCCCGACCCGGTCGTAGACCTCGCTCCGGGCGGGGTGCCGACAGCCGGCGTTGCGGACATCGTCAGGGCCGAGCGCCCCGCGCCGAGCGAGCAGGGCCTCGTCATCTTCTTCACCGGTCTCTCCGGCAGCGGCAAGTCCACGCTCGCGCAGGCGCTGATGGACCGACTGCTCGAGCGCGGCGGTCGATCGCTCACCAGCCTCGACGGCGACGTCGTCCGCCGGAACCTGTCGGCCGGCCTCAGCTTCTCCAAGGAGGACCGCGAGACCAACATCCGCCGGATCGGCTGGGTGGCGGCTGAGATCGCACGGCACGGTGGTGTCGCGGTGTGCAGCCCGATCGCGCCGTTCGACACGACCCGCCAGCAGGTGCGCCACGACGTCGCCGAGGCCGGCGGGGCGTTCTTCCTCATCCACGTCGCCACCCCGCTGGAGGAGTGCGAGCGCCGCGACCGCAAGGGTCTCTACGCCAAGGCCCGACGGGGCGAGATCCCCGAGTTCACGGGCATCTCCTCGCCCTACGAGGAGCCACAGGACGCAGACATCCGGGTGGACACGACCGGGCGAACGATCGACGACGCGCTCGACGACGTGCTCGTCGCCCTGCGCGACAGCGGCCATCTCGACCTGGTCGACGGGCGCGCCCCGACCGCCGGTCGCACGGCCGCGCCGACCGTGTCGGCTCAGGTCGAGGTGGTCGCCGAGGGGGCGCTACGACCGGCCCAGGACCGGGTCGACCGGCCGGTCGCGGTCCTGTTCGTGTGTACGGCGAACATCTGCCGCTCGCCGTACATGGAGCTGCGGGCGGGCGCATTCCTCGCCGACGACGCGACTGCGATCGAGTTCGCGAGTGCTGGCACCCACGGCTTCCGCGACCATGGCGTCGACGCCACCATGGCGGGAGTCCTGTCCCGGCGCGGCGTGAGCGACGAGCAGATCGCGGCGTTCCGGAGCCGTCCACTCACCCGTCAGCTGATCAACGCGGCCGACCTGGTGCTCACCGCCGAGACCGTCCACCGCGAGTACGTGCTCGAGGAGGCGCCCGGAGCCTTCCGCAAGGTCTTCACGCTCGGCCAGTTCGCCGACACCGTCGCGCGGGTCGACGCGAGCGTCACCGGGCAGCAGCTCGTCACCTACGCCGGTCACCGGCGCGCCTCCGCCGCCGCGCAGCACGAGGTCAGCGATCCTTTCAGTCGTGGCCGCGCCGCCAACGAGCACTGCGCCGACCAGATCGACGGGCTGTTGCGCGCCGTCATGCCCCGTTTGACGGGCGCAGGAAGGACCAACCGATGAGCGAGCTGCTCACCCTGACCGCGCTCTCCATCGTGGCCGCCGGCTTCTTCGTCGGTGTCGTCGTCGGCCTCACCGGCATGGGCGGTGGCGCGCTGATGACGCCCGCGCTGATCTTCCTCGGAGTGGGCCACACGGCCTCGATCGTCACCGCCGACCTGACGGCAGCAGCGATCTACAAGACCGGCGGTGCTGTGACGCACGCCCGTGAGGGCTCCCCCAACCTGAGGCTCGCCGCCTGGTTGATCGCGGGCTCGGTGCCCATGGCATTCGTCGGGCCCTACCTGGTCGACGGCCTCACGGATGATCCCGAGCAGCTCGAGAGCACGCTGAAGCTCTGCATCGGCATCGCCCTGCTCTTCGCCGCCTCGACCTACGCGCTGCGGCTCTACATCAACCTGCGACGGGTGCGCAGCGGTGGCGTGACGCCGGACGAGAACCCTCGGATCCGGCCGGTGCCGACACTGCTGGTCGGCATGCTCGGTGGCCTTCTCGTCGGCATCACCAGCGTCGGCTCGGGGTCGGTCATCATGATCGCGCTGCTGATGCTCTACCCCGGCCTCTCAGCGGTGAAGCTGGTCGGCACCGACCTGGTGCAGGCAGTACCGCTGGTGCTGAGCGCGGCCATCGCCAACATCATGATCCACGGCCTCGAGTGGGACCTCCTCATCCCGCTCGTGATCGGCTCGGTCCCCGGCACCATCATCGGAAGCCGGATCGCGCCGCGGGTGCCGCAGTCCTACATCCGCCGCGGCATCGTGGTCGTGCTGACGATGTCCGGCGTCGCACTGCTGTTCAAGGCCGGCCTGCACCCGTTCGGCGAGGGCCACGAGACGCTCGAGGCCATCCTCGTCGCGGCGGTCGGTGTCACGATGCTCGTGCTGGTGCCGGTCGTGTGGGGCATGTTGCGCAAGCAGCACGGACTGCCGATGTTCGGAGCACCGACCGTTGCCGAGCTGGAGAAGCTACCGGGCGACCGACGGCCGAAGAAGAAGACTCAGTCCCTGCCGTAGATGTCGCGGGTGTAGACCTTCTCCTCGACGTCCGCGAGGGCATCGGTCCGTCGGTTGGCGATGATGACGTCCGCGCGCGCCTTGAACTCGTCGAGGTCGCGCACGACCTCGGAGTTGTAGAACGTGTCCTCGGCGAGCTCGGGCTCGTAGATGACCACCTCGACCCCCTTGGCCTTGATCCGCTTCATGACGCCCTGCACCGATGACATCCGGAAGTTGTCGGAGCCGGACTTCATGATCAGCCGGTAGACGCCGACCACCGCGGGCTTCCGGCGAAGGATGTCGGCGGCAACGAAGTCCTTGCGCGTCGTGTTCGCGTCGACGATGGCACTGATCAGGTTCTGCGGAACCTGCCGGTAGTTGGCCTGGAGCTGCTTGGTGTCCTTCGGAAGGCAGTAGCCGCCGTAGCCGAACGACGGGTTGTTGTAGTGGGCGCCGATGCGGGGGTCGAGGCCCACGCCCTCGATGATCCGCCGGGTGTCGAGGTCGTGCGTGGCCGCATACGTGTCGAGCTCGTTGAAGTACGCGACGCGGAGTGCGAGATAGGTGTTGGCGAACAGCTTGATCGCCTCAGCCTCCGCCGGCTCGGTCAGGAGGACTGGTACGTCGTCGTCGAGGGCTCCTTCGATCAGCAAGTCAGCGAAGCGCCTGCCGAGTGCCTTCGCCGCGGCAGAACGTGCGGACGCGCCGATGACGATCCGCGAGGGGTGCAGGTTGTCGTGGAGCGCCCGGCCTTCGCGAAGGAACTCGGGGGAGAACATGATCGTGGCGCCCGGATGCGCGCGACGCATCTGATCAGTGAATCCCACCGGTACCGTCGACTTGATGACGACCGCGACGTGCCGGTCGATCTCGAGAACCTGGCCGATGACCTTTTCGACGCTCGACGTATCGAAGAAGTCGGTGCGTTCGTCGTAGTCCGTCGGTGTCGCCACGACAACGAAGTCGACATCGGCAAAAGCAACCGCAGGATCGAGCGTGGCCTTCAGATCGAGCGGGCGATTCTTGAGATAGTCGGCGAGCTCGGGATCCTCGATCGGCGATTCCCGATCGTTGACAAGCTCCACCCTGGTGGGGTCGATGTCGAGGGCGACGACGGTATGGTGCTGGGCCAGGATCACGGCGTTCGACAAACCGACGTAGCCCGTCCCGACGACTGCAATCTTCACGGTTGTAAGAGTAGAGCCGCGAGGCGCTCTCACGTGTCCCATTCCCAGAGGGCGGAGATGGGCAGGCCCCACATGCCGGGGCCGTACCTGAACCCCACGGAGGCTGTGTTGAGCACGATCCCGCCGCGAAACTTCGACCCGGCGCGGACGGCCAGCGCCTCGAGCGCGCGGAACTGGTGGGGACGGAAGCCGGCGGCCGTCCGGATCTCGATGCCGTAGACGGTGTCGTCGGGGAGCTCGACGAGCACGTCGACCTGCAGCCCGTTGCGCTCGCGGAGGTGACCGACCCGGTACTGCACCTGGCTGGTGTCGCTTTGTCGCGCCAGCTCACGGAGCGCGATGCCCTCGAGCAGTGGCGCGAGCCGGGCGCGGCCCTCGAACTCGACCAGCTGGTCTGCCGAGACCCCGGCGAGGTGCCGCGCGACGGCCGGGTCGGTGAACAGGACGCGCGGTCGCGCGACCGGCCGCTTCGCCACGGCTGCCCGGGTCCCGGGCAGCATCCGGACCAGGCCCAGCCGTTCGACGACGTCGATGTACGGCGAGATCGTGGTCGCCGGGATCCCGGAGTCCTCGGCCAGCCGGGCCTTGTTGAGCTCCGCCGACGGCGGCCGGGCCATGGCCTCGACGAGGGCCAGCAGCCGCGCGGGGTCGAGGCGGCGCAGGGACCGGGCGGCGTACGCCGTCTGTCGGAGCTCGTCGTCGATGCCGTCCTCACGGGCCATGAGGGCGACGTACTCCGCCACTCCC
Organism: uncultured Actinomycetota bacterium; assembly: GCA_963846535.1. Lineage (GTDB taxonomy): Bacteria > Actinomycetota > Actinomycetes > Propionibacteriales > Nocardioidaceae > Nocardioides. Next base: position 82,876 of record CAWJWK010000007.1, on the reverse strand, counting down.
CACGCCGAGTGGACGTCGTCCGGCACCGACCCGCGCGACCCGAGCCGGGCGACGAAATCGGCGGTCACGAGCGGCAGCCTAGGCGCAGGATCGGCAAACTCGTAGATTTGTCTACACGATCCGCGTCGATGTCACCCTGCAAGGGGGGACATGGCACGATGCTCCGCATGTCCCAAACCCATGTCGACTACCGGTTGAGCCAGCTCGACCAGCTGGAAGCCGAGTCCATCCACATCTTCCGCGAGGTCGCGGCCGAGTTCGAGAAGCCCGTCCTGATGTTCTCGGGCGGCAAGGACTCCATCGTGATGATGCGCCTGGCCGAGAAGGCCTTCTACCCGGCGAAGATCCCGTTCCCGGTGCTGCAGGTCGACACCGGCTACGACTTCCCCGAGGTGCTCGCCACCCGCGACAACTGGGTCAACCGGCTCGGCGTCCGGCTGATCGTCGCCTCGGTCGAGGAGGCGCTGGCCAACGGCATCGTCGTCGACGACGGCAAGACCAGCCGCAACCGCCACCAGATCGGCACCCTGCTCAACGCCATCGAGGAGAACGGCTTCACGGCCGCGTTCGGCGGCGGTCGTCGCGACGAGGAGAAGGCACGCGCCAAGGAGCGCGTCTACTCCCACCGCGACGAGTTCGGCCAGTGGGACCCGAAGATGCAGCGCCCCGAGCTCTGGAACCTCTACAACGGCCGGATCCACGAGGGCGAGCACATGCGGATCTTCCCGATCTCCAACTGGACCGAGCTGGACATCTGGGACTACATCGGCCGCGAGGGCATCGAGATCCCGTCGATCTACTACTCGCACCAGCGCCGCGTGTTCGAGCGCGACGGCATGCTGCTCACCGAGAGCGAGCACAACCCGTGCCGCGCGGGCGAGGTCGCCGAGGAACGCACCGTCCGGTTCCGCACCGTGGGTGACCTGACGCTGACCGGCTGCGTCGAGAGCACCGCGTCCACCATCGACGAGATCATCGCCGAGGTCGCCATCGCCCGGGTCACCGAGCGCGGTGCCACCCGCGGTGACGACCGGTTCTCCGAGGCAGCCATGGAAGACCGGAAGAAGGAAGGCTACTTCTGATGAGCACCACCAACATGGACCTTCTGCGCTTCGCCACGGCAGGCTCCGTCGACGACGGCAAGTCGACCCTGATCGGCCGGCTGCTGCTGGACTCGAAGTCGATCTTCGAGGACCAGCTCGAGGCCGTCGAGGCCACCAGCGTCGGCAAGGGCTACGACTACACCGACCTGGCACTGCTGACCGACGGTCTGCGCTCCGAGCGGGAGCAGGGCATCACCATCGATGTCGCCTACCGCTACTTCGCGACGCCCAACCGCAAGTTCATCATCGCCGACACCCCAGGCCACGTGCAGTACACCCGCAACATGGTGACCGGCGCCTCGACCGCCGACCTCGGGCTGGTGCTCGTCGACGCCCGCCAGGGCCTCACCGAGCAGTCCCGCCGGCACGCGGTGATCCTGTCGCTGCTCCGCGTCCCGCACCTCGTGCTCTGCGTCAACAAGATGGACCTCGTCGACTACGACGAGGCGATCTACGAGAAGATCCACGCCGAGTTCACGACGTTCGCGACCAAACTGAACATCCCGGACCTCGAGGTCATCCCGATCTCGGCGCTCAACGGTGACAACGTGGTCAACCGCTCCGAGAACATGGACTGGTATTCCGGCCCCACGCTGATGCACCACCTCGAGCACGTCCACGTCGCGTCCGACCGCGACCTGATCGACGCCCGGTTCCCGGTGCAGTACGTCGTACGGCCGAAGTCAGACGAGTTCCACGACTACCGCGGCTACGCGGGCCAGGTCGCCGGCGGAGTGCTGAAGCCGGGCGACGAGGTCGTCGTCCTGCCTTCCGGCATGACCTCGAGGATCTCCAAGATCGACCTGTTCGACCAGGAGGTCACCGAGGCCTTCCCGCCGATGTCGGTGACCGTCCACCTCGAGGACGACGTCGACGTGTCGCGAGGCGACATGATCGCCCGGGTCAAGAACGCGCCCGAGCCGCGCCAGGACATCGACGCGATGGTCTGCTGGATGACGACGACGCCGCTCAAGCCGCGGCAGAAGCTCGCGATCAAGCACACCACCCGCACGGGTCGCGCCCTGGTCAAGGACATCCAGTACCGCCTGGACGTCAACACGCTGCACCGCGACCAGGAGACCAAGGAGCTCGGCGTCAACGAGATCGGCCGGGTCCAGCTGCGCACCACCGTGCCGTTGCTGAGCGACGCCTACGCCAAGAACCGTGCCACCGGCTCGTTCATCCTGATCGACGAGGCGACCGGCGTGACCGTCGGCGCCGGGATGATCAACGGCTGATCGGCAGGCGACGGGTGGACCTTCACGAAGACGCACCCGTCGCCGAACCGTCGTCCTCCGGACGCCGGAGCTTCCTTCCCAGCCTGGTCCGCCGGCACAAGGCACTCTCCGTGCTGCTCGCCCTGGTCCTTGTGCTGATGGTCGGCGTGGGCTCATGGGTGTGGGTGCTCAACAGCAAGCTCGACGACATCCCTCGCTTCCCCTATGACCCGGAGCGCGCCGATCGTCCGGCGCGGACCCAGGACGGAGAGGCGCTCAACGTGCTCCTCGTCGGCGTCGACGGTCGCGGCGAGGACGTCCGGGACCAGCTCCAGGCAGGCGACACGGGGCTCTTGAGCGACACGATGATGATCCTGCACCTCGACGAGGAGCACGAGAGCACCCAGGTGGTCTCGTTCCCGCGCGACTCGTGGGTCGATGTTCCCGGCCACGGTCAGGCGAAGCTCAACGCCGCCTTCTCCTGGGGCGGCCCCGAGCTCCTCGTCCACACTCTCGAGGACACCCTCGACATCTACATCGACCACGTCGCGGTCCTCGACTTCGAAGGCTTCAAGGCCATCACCGACACCGTCGGCGGCGTCGAGCTCGACGTGGCCGGCGAGAGCCAACACTTCGACGGGGCCGAAGCCCTCGAGTACGTCCGGGAGCGCAAGTCCCTCCCCGGCGGCGACTTCGACCGGATCGACCGCCAGCAGAACTTCCTCCGCACCGTCCTGCACGAGGTCACCCGGACCGGCACCCGCATCAACCCGGTGACGGTCACCAACCTGATCGGCGATCTCGGCAAGCTCGTCGTGCTCGACGACGACTTCACGAACGAAGAGATCCGAAGCATCGGGATCGACGTGGTCACCAACGGCGCGGGCGACGTCGACTGGATGACCGCCTTCACCGACGGCACCGGCACCTCCGCCGACGGCCAGAGCATCGTCCTGCTCGACGTGGAGAGGACCCGCGAGCTGATGGCGGCGATCTCCACCGACCGGTTCGACAACTATCTCGAGGACAACCGGGTCGACCGGCTGCCGAGGCCGGAAGATGTTCCCTAGCCTTGACCGACAAGGGACCAACCGGCACTGTTCGGCCAGCAACTCTGAGAGGTCCACGATGCCTGAACAGCAGCCACCGTCCGTAGCCCCGCTGTGGATCGCGCTCGCCGCGGTCTGGCTCGCCGTCCCCTTGCTCGGCGTCGCGATCGGGGCGCTGACGGACCCGCTGTCGAGTCAGGGTTGGTATGCGCTGATCGGTGCCGGGCTGGTCGCGGGGACGCTCGTCCTCTGGCGCTGGATCTCACTGCAGCGACCGCCCGAGGCCTGATCGGGGCCGGGTACCTTACTGATCGCTCGGCGTCACCGCCGGAAGTGAAGGCCGACCTCGGGATCCACCACGATCTCCTGAGCGGCCGAAAGGCCGTCGACGAGGAGCGGCGCATCGGTGGCGAGGTTGCGCTTGACCAGGGCGAGGGCGATCGGACCGAGCTCGTGGTGCCGCGCCGAGGAGCCCACCCGGCCGAAGACCTTGGTGCCCGCGTCGGTCACGTCGGCGCCGATGGTGGGGAGTCGGTTCTCGGACCCGTCCAGGTGCAGCAGGGTCAGCCGGCGGGGCGGCCGGCCGAGGTTGTGGACCCGGGCGACCGTCTCCTGACCGCGGTAGCAGCCCTTGTCGAGGTGGACGGCGGGGCCGATCCAGCCCACCTCGTTGGGGATCGTGCGGTGATCGGTGTCGATGCCGAAGCGCGGCTCGCCGCGGGCGATCCGGAGCGCCTCGAACGCCCACAGACCGGCAGCAGGTCCGGCGGCCTCGGCGTACGTCGGGAGCTGGTCACGGGGAACCAGGTCGTACTTGCCGGCCGGGCGCCAGGCGACGGCGATCTCTGCGGTGACCTCGGTGACCTCGACCCGCGTCATGAACCGCATCCGGTCGAGGAACTCGATCAGCGCTGCCGCGGCGCCGCGCTCGGTGTGCGCGGTGAAGGTCTCGCCGTCGTCGACGCCGGCGAAGGCATGCTCGACGTGGCCCTGCGGACTCAGCACCAGCGCCTGGGTCCAGACGCCAGGCTCGAGCCCCTCGAAGAACTGCGTGGTCAGCGAGTGCAGCCAGGTCAGCCGGTCGGGCCCGCTGATCCGTACGACGTCGCGGTGGGACAGGTCGACGAAACCCTCCCCCGCGGCGAGGGTGCGCTGCTCGCCGTACAGCGAGCCGTAGTGCGCGGCCACCGGCGCGTCGGTGCCGTTGCCGGCAACGGCACCGGGAAGCGTGAGCAGCGGGCTGGTCATGGGTTGTCCTCCTGCGAACAGTCGTGGCACCGGCCGAACACGGCGAGATGCCCCAGGTCTGGGGAGAACGCGTGACGGGTGGTCAGGGATTCCACAAATGGCGCGGCGTCTTCGGCGTCGACCGAGATCACCTTGTGACAGCCGCGGCAGACGAGGTGGAAGTGCTCGTGTCCCGAGGTCGAATGGTACGTCGGCGCGCGGTCGCTCAGGTGGGCATGGCGGACCAGGCCGAGCTCCTCGAGCACCTCGAGCGTGCGGTAGACGGTGGAGGCGTTGACGGTCGACGCCCGCTGCTGGACGCGGGCGAGCACCTCGTCGGGAGTGGCGTGGCCGAGCTCGTCGACCGCGGCCAGGATCAGCTCGCGCTGGGGGGTGAGGCGATAGCCCTTCTCGCGCAGCGCGCTCCGCCAGTCCGCCTGGTCAGGCACGTTGCAACCTCGCCCACAGGTGGGGCTGGAGCGGCTGACCGACGGCCGCCATGTCGTAGGCATACAGGAGGTCGCCCTCGACGTTGCCGTAGAGGCGCTTGCCAGCGACGTAGTCCTTCGCCGAGTCGGTCCGTGCGACCGCGTCGGTGACGACCTCGAGCTTGCCGCGCTGGGCGTCGCCGTACCAGATCTCGACGAAGCCGGTCATGTGCGCGAGCAGCATCTCGACCTTGCCCTCGGGGCGAGCCCGGATGAAGCCGGTCTCCTGAGCGGCGTTGCGCACCTTGTTGCCTTCGTCGTCGACGATCCAGGACCGGGCCAGGTAGTGGAAGAACGGGCGGCCGTCCTGCTGGAAGATCAGCTCCTGACCGAACTGGAACCGCTCGATCGTCGGGTAGTCACCGTGGCCGTTGCCGCGCCAGGTTCCGAGCATCCACGCGATCGGTCCGCAGTCGGCGTGCAGGTTCTCGGGGATCTCGAAGGCCACGATCCATCATCTTAGGTTGCGGTGAGCGCCCTATGGTTGGGTGTATGACGCGAGAGCTCGTGATCAAGGTGACCTGCGGGATCGACGCGCCAGAGCGCGCCAACCAGGGCTTCACCGTCGCCGCGACGGCCGCGGCGGCCGGCGCGACGGTCTCACTGTGGCTGACCGGTGAGGCTGTCTGGCTAGCAACTCCGGAGCGTGGTGCGGAGCTGGACCTTCCGCTGGCCACCCCAGTCCCGGACCTGCTGGCCACCGTCCTGGAGCTTGGCACGGTGACCGTGTGCTCGCAGTGCGCGGCCCGACGGCTCGTGACCCAGGACCACCTGTCCGCCGGCGTCCGGATTGCCGGCGCTCCGTTGTTCGTCGAGGAGTCGCTGCGCGACGGCGCGCAGGCACTGGTCTATTGAGGCTCTCCTGACCGTTCCGTGCCCTCCTCCGAGGACTACCTCGGTCATGTGGCCACCACCCTGGTGGTCGACCACCCTGACAGTGGCAACAGCACGGCGGTAGTCGTCGGGTCCGCGACCCACGGAAGTGTCAGGAGAGCCCGTATTGATCAGCGCGCCTACTGCTCAGCGCGCGACGCGGAGCAGGATCTCTTCGAACTTGGTTGCGCAGTCGGCGAGCTCGAACTCCCGCTCGGCGAGCTCGCGAGCACGGCGGCCCAGCTTGTCCCACAGATCGTTGTCGGCCAACACCTCGGTGATCCAGCCGGCGGCCTGGCCAACTGAGCTCTCGTCAGGAGTGAGGACGCAGCCACCGGCGGAGTCGATCAGGCGGGCGGCGAGGTTCTCCCCCGGCATCAAGCCGACGATCGGCCGCGCCGCACACAGGTAGGACAAGGTCTTCGACGGCACCGAGAAGGCTCCCGCCGACTTGTCCAGGACGACGAGCAGCACGTCACCGGCGCCGAGAACCTCTGACAGGCGCTCGTAGGGCTGGAACGGCAGCAGCGTGATCGGTACGTCGAGCCTCGCGGCCTCGTCCGCTAGCGCCGCCACGGCGTGTCCCTCGGTGATCACCGTCAAGTGCGCGGGGACCCCTCGCTCGCGAACGGCGTGGGCGAGCTGCACCAGCAGGCGCGGGTTGTGCTTGAGACCCAGCGTGCCCGAGTAGAGAAGGTTCGGGACGTTGGCGAGGCCGTGTTCCTCCGCCCACGGGTTGTCGCGCGGCGTCGGCAGCAGCTCGTCGAGCGGGGCCCAGTTGGGGATCACCGTGGTCTTGTCCGCCGTCCCCCACTCGCGGTGCACGTCCACGAACGACTCGGCGATCACGACGATCGCGTCGGCGCGACGGTTGCACCACCGCTCGAGCCAGCCCGCGACGTGCGCGAAGACGAGGAAGCCGCGCCCCAGCTTGGTGCCCGCGAACGAGCGCATCGCAATGCCCTGGACGTCCTGCTGCCAGGAGACCCACGGCGTGCGGGTGACGAGAAGGAACAGCGTCACGACGGCCATCATCGGAACCGGCACGTTGCCGAAGAGGACGACGTCCGGCTTGCTGCGCCGGATCTGGCGGGCCAGCTGGAACCCGTAGCGCAGCTCCTGGACCAGGCGGCGCGCGAAGCTGAGCTTGTCGATCACCTCGCCGCGTCCGATCGCTTCGAAGTGCAGGTGCTCGTGGCCGCCGAGCTTCCCCTTGCCGGAGACGTGTGCCTCGCACCAGGAGTGCGTGACGTCATGGCCGCGACGCGCCAACTCGGCGCTGAGCTCAACCTGGAACGGGTGACCGCTGTAGTCGTGAACGAGCACGCGCACCGATCTGCTGCCCCTTCCTGGAGCGTCTAGGCAAACGAGGTCTTGGTGAACCGACTTCCCCGCTTCACCAACGAGCGTGATTGCCCGAGGTCACACGTCAGTGAGCAAGCCCAAGAAGCCTACGTGCCTCGGCAGTCGTCATGGGCCGCTTCTGGGCAATCTCGCCCATCGCTGCCGCACGCTCGACGAGCTGCTTGTTGCTCTCCACGGGCTCCCCCTTGCGGATCGTGAGGACGTCCTCCATCCCGACTCGGAGGTGGCCGCCCTTGCTGAGGGCCGCCAACGCGACCGGGAGCGTCGTACGGCCGATCCCGGTCGCGGACCAGCTGGTTACCTGTGCCGGGAGCGCGGCCACGGCCGCAACCAGCGCATCAGCGGTGCCGGGCATCCCGCCGGGCACCCCCATCACCAGGTCGCAGTGGACAGCACCGCCGTGCGGTAGCCCGTAGCGGTCGAGCAGCCGGCGAAGGGCGGCGACCTGGCCGAGGTCGAAGAGCTCGAACTCCGGCACCACCTGTCGTTCCTGGCTGAGCTGGTAGAGGTCGCACACGAACGGCCACGGGTTGCTGAAGACGTCGTCGCCGAAGTTCGTCGTGCCCATGGTGAGGCTGCAGGAGTCGGGCGCGGCGTCCAACACCCGGAGCCGGTCCTCGAGCGCGTCGTGGACCGAGCCACCGGTGGAGAGCTGGACGACCAGGTCGGTGCTCTCCCGCAGCGCTTGGACGGTGTCGGTGAGCCGCTTGACATCGAGGCTCGGCCGGTGATCGTCGTCGCGGATGTGCACGTGGATCATGGCGGCGCCGGCGGCCTCGCACTCCCGCGCGGTCTGCACCAGCTCGTCGAGGGTGGTCGGCAGCTGCGGAAAATCTGCCTTCGCCGTCTCGGCTCCAGTCGGAGCGAGGGTGATCAGCAATGCCTCCGGATCGACGACTCCGTCCCCTTGTCTCATCCCACCATCGTGGCAGATCACCGGACGGCTAGGCTGTCGACCCGCACCACGCGCACGCGTGCACAGGAGCCTCGGACCGATCGGCTCCCCTATCCCGCCACTAGGAGAAAAATCGTGACCTCCAGCGACGTTGATGTCCTCGTTGTCGGCGCCGGCGGCTTCATCGGGGGCCACCTGGTCGCCGACCTCCTGGCACAAGGCAAGTCGGTGCGAGCAGTCGACGTCAAGCCGTTCGATGAGTGGTTCCAGCTGCACGACTCTGCACAGAGCGACACCGCGGACGTGTCCCTGCTCGAGCAAGCCGAAGCGGTCACCGAAGGCGCTCGTGAGGTCTACATGCTGGCTGCCGACATGGGTGGCATGGGGTTCATCGAGAACAACAAGGCGCTGTGCATGCTGTCGGTGCTGACGAGCACCCACATGCTTCAAGCAGCACGCAAGTTCCAGGTGGAGCGCTACTTCTACTCGTCATCGGCCTGTGTCTATGCGGCGGACAAGCAGACCGAGACTGCCGTCACCGCGCTCAAGGAGTCCGACGCCTATCCTGCGATGCCCGAAGACGGCTACGGGTGGGAGAAGCTGTTCACCGAACGGATGTGCCGCCACTTCTCCGAAGACTTCGGCCTGCTCACGCGCGTCGCTCGTTTCCACAACGTCTACGGCCCCGAAGGCACCTGGACGGGAGGCCGCGAGAAGGCTCCGGCTGCCGTCTGTCGGAAGGTTGCCCAAGCCGTCATCGGCGGTAAGCACGAGGTCGAGATCTGGGGCGACGGGGAGCAGACCCGCAGCTTCATGTACATCGGCGACTGCTTGAAAGGCAGCCAGTTGATCCTCGCCAGCGAGTTGGAGGAGCCGGTCAACCTCGGCTCTGCTGAGCTGGTCTCGATCAACGACCTCTACTCGATCGTCGAGGAGATCGCGGGCATCAAGTGCGAGCGGCGATATGACTTGACGGCGCCGCAGGGCGTGCGAGGCCGCAACTCCGACAACACGATGATCCGCGACAGGCTCGGGTGGGAGCCCTCGATCACCCTCGCCGACGGCCTCGCCCAGACGTATGCCTGGGTCTACGACCAGGTGAAGCGCGCCCAGAACTGAGCCCGCGTCCCGCCCGAGGACAATGTCGCGCATGCGAGCGGTCGTGCAACGGGTCCTGTCGGCGTCGGTGAGCGTCGACGGTCACGCGGTCGGCGCCCTCGCCGGACCTGGGCTTCTCGTCTACCTCGGCATCAGCCACGGCGACGGCCCCGAGGACGTGGCGTGGATGGCGCGCAAGATCCGCGACCTCCGGATCCTCCGCGACGAGCAGTCGGCCTCGGACATCGACGCCCCGGTGCTCGTGGTCAGCCAGTTCACGTTGTACGGCGACGCACGCAGGGGCCGGCGCCCGACCTGGACCGCAGCCGCGCCGGGTGCGATCAGCGAGCCGCTCTACGACGAGGTCTGTGCCGAGCTCGAACGCCTCGGTACCCACGTCGAGCGCGGGGTGTTCGGCGCGATGATGCTGATCTCGTCGGTGAACGACGGGCCGTTCACGGTGCTGCTCGAGCGCTGAGGCGAGCACCGAGCAGGTAGAGCTCGCACCCCAGGCAGAACGCGAAGACCGCGTTGAGGAGCGCAGCGACCAGCGCGAAACCGACGGCGACCTGGGCGACCAGCACCGCGCCGCTGAGGTAGCCGACCAGGGCGACTGCGGCGAAGGCCAGGCCGACACCCTGCGCGAACCGCGGCGGTGTCGGGTCCTCGAGCCCGGCCGCCGGCGCGAGTCGCGGCCGGATCAGGTGCCGGAACACGAGGCCGGTCGGGGTGCGCTGCACGCCGATTCCGGCGCCCACCGCGAAGAAGGCCGCCTGGACGGCGACCACCGCGGTCGCGACTCCGTCCGGCACGACGAGCGCGACCGCGAGCACGACCGCGGTCACGGACGCGGTGAACCGTGGCCCGCGCGGGTCGAGACCGGTCACAGTCATGATCGAGCGCCCGCGGTGTGGGCGATCGCGGCGAGGACCTGGCTCTTCTGTGGGGCGCCTGCCGCGCGCAGCACCTCGTGCCCGTCGGCGTCGAGGATCAGCGTCGTCGGCGTACGTCGTACGTCCAGGGCGCGGACCAGGTCGAGGTGCTGCTCGGCGTCGATCTCGAGATGCTGGACGCCGGCCTCCTGGCTGGCGACGTCGGCCAGCACGACCCGCGCGGTGCGACACGGGGCACAGAAGGCCGAGGAGAACTGCACCAGCGTCGCCCGCTCCCCTGCGACAGCGCTCGGGGCCGCCGCGGCGACATGGTCCCAGGTCGTCGGCGTGGCATCGGAGTGGGCGACGAACCGGCCGTCGATGTGGCGCCGGTGGAGGCCGAAGCCCACCGCCAACACAGCAGCGGCAATGAGTACGACGATCCCGGTCATGTCAGTTGAAAACCGCCACGGCGGCCCCGGGATTCCCCGGAGCCGCCGTGTGCAAGGTCATGCCGATCAGCCTGCTGATCAGACCGCGATGTCGACTTCGGCGATGCTGCCGACCGCCGCCTGTACCGTGCGGTCGACCGGCTCGACGCCGGGCACCAGGGTGCGCAGGGTCCACTCGCCGTCGCCGGCGAAGAACCGGAAGTGGCCGGTGGCGGACACCGGAACCTCCGCGGTGAACTCACCGGTCCGGTCGAGCAGGCGCACGTAGCCGGTGCTGACGGGCTCGCCGCTCTTGGTCACCTGGCCCTGGACGATCGCCTCGATCTTGGTGTTGATGCCGTCGAGCGACAGGCCACCCTCAGTTGCGCCGCACATCTCAAGCCTCACCCGGCTCGTCGCCCAGCGCGATCGGGACGCCGACCAGCGAGCCGTACTCGGTCCAGGAACCGTCGTAGTTCTTGACGTTCTCCTGGCCGAGGATCTCCTTGAGCACGAACCAGGTGTGGCTCGAGCGCTCGCCGATCCGGCAGTAGGCGATCGTGTCCTTCGTCCAGTCGACGCCGGCCTCGCTGTAGATCTCCTTGAGCTCGTCGTCGGAGCGGAAGGTGCCGTCGTCGTTGGCCGCCTTGCTCCACGGGACGTTGGCCGCGGTGGGGATGTGGCCCGCACGCTGCGCCTGCTCCTGGGGGAGGTGGGCCGGTGCCAGCAGGCGGCCGGCGAACTCGTCGGGCGAACGGACGTCGACGAGGTTCTGGGTGCCGATGGCAGCCACCGTCTCGTCGCGGAAGGCCCGGATGGAGAGGTCCTGCTCCTGCGCGGAGTACGACGTCGCGGCGCGGTCGGGCAGCTCGCCGACCAGCTCGCGGGAGTCGAGCTCCCACTTCTTGCGGCCACCGTCGAGGAGCTTGACGTCCTCGTGGCCGTAGAGCTTGAAGTACCAGTACGCGTAGGCCGCGAACCAGTTGTTGTTGCCGCCGTAGAGCACGACGGTGTCGTCGTTGGCGACACCGCGGTCGGACAGCAGCGCCTCGAACTGGGCCTTGTTGACGAAGTCGCGACGCACCTGGTCCTGCAGGTCGGTCGTCCAGTCGAGCTTGATGGCGCCCTTGATGTGGCCCTTGTCGTAGGCGGTGGTGTCCTCGTCGACCTCGATCAGCACCACCTTCGGATTGTCCAGGTTCTCTTCCACCCAGCTGGCGGAGACGAGTGAGTTCTCGCGGCTCATATCTGATGTGTTCCTTTGATCGGTTCTCGTGGCAGGCGAACAGTGCTGACTCACAACGAACGCGGGAAGTCGCGGGCGCAACCGGCACGATGTGCCACAGAGGAGCGCCGGGTGTCAGCTGTGGCGGATGGACCGCCGGGACCAGACCCCGCTCAGCGCATTCGACACAGCGCCGAGCTCACGCGGCAGTTGTCCACTGCGCGCCGCTTGGTCAGCCAGGTTGTCGACATGCCCGTCAGATTACGACCCGAGGGACCGGGATCCCACCGTCCGTCTCATTTCGCGAGACGCGTGTCCGAATATTGGACTAGCATGCGCTCTGGAGCAGAGTGGCCGACGATCCCGGGAAAGCGCCCGGAGTTACGTCGAGCTCTACCGGCCCCGTCTGGCCGGGACCAGTGCTCAGCTCGAAGTCGATCTGCTGTGTCTCACCAGGATCGAGCACGGTTACTACCTGCGCGACCGGACGGCCGCCGTAGTCCTCCGTCGCGACCGGGTCAAACGACCGCGATTCCAGCGTGAGATCATCGATGCTGCCACCGACCGGCGCCATCACGTAGACCGCGATCCGCTGCTGTCCCGGCTCGATCTGGCCGAAGAAGCGCTTCCCCGGGAAGATGCCGGAAACCGACGGGGGAACCACCCGGTCGCCGGGCGCCGTGTTGGCAATGTGCATGGAGCCCGCGATCTCCTGCGAATAGCCCGAGCAGGAGCGAGCGACAATGGAGACGCTGTACCTGAGGTAGTAGGTCATCTTCGACTCCAGGGCGTCGTTGATGTAGATCCCCACCTGCGCCTCGTCGCCGGACGCGTTGAGCTCTCCGGCGATCTCGGTGCCTGCGATCTGCTCCTGCTCTTGGTCGACGAAGCTGTGCATCCGGATTCTGCCCTCCGACACTGCCGTCACGAGCATCCGGATCACTTCGATCGGGTCGCCGCGGCCAGCGGCGAACGCATCGAAGACCGCGTCCGCAACGGCGTTCTGGTACTCCTCCTGGGCCGCGACGTCCGGCTCCGTCAGGTAGATCTCGTTCTCGACCTTGGAGACCACGTCGGCTGAGGAAACCGATCCGTAGCCCGGCACCTCGACAGGTCCGGTCGCGGTCAGCAGATAGGAGACTGCCACCGGGTCGACGAAGAACACGCCGTTAACGGTGCCGCCGACCTCCCGCTCCCAGCGGGTGCGAGCGAGCAGGGCGGCGCGAGGTACGTCGGGACTCATGCTGGCGTTCATGAACCACTGTCCGAGCGTGTCGCCGAAGACTCCTTGCTCGCCGCGGGTCAGCTCGATGACCGGACGCTCTAGTGGGCCGTACTGGGACGTCCCCTCCTGCTCGAGGATCCGAACCTCACCGTTCTCCGCATGGATCAGCGAGATCGAGCCTGCCAGCCCGCCGAGCGACCGGAGCTCGGCATTGTTCTGGAACACCAGGAGGTGGTTGCGGGGGCCGTCAGCGCCGAGCAGGCTCGGCATCAGCTCCGCAGCGCGGTACGCCGAACCGAGGGTGTCACGAGCAGTCACCACAATCGCGCGGAGCTGCTCGAACCGTGCACTGACCGAGCCCAGCAGTCTCGATTCATCGACCGACTCCAACGTCGTCGCGGCGTCGTCGAATGCCGCCTCGCTCTCCCGCGCTGGCTCCATCACCGACGCGATGGTCTCGAGCGGAAACACGTGGTCCTCGGGGTTGAACGACCGTGCAGCAACCAGCTCTGCGGCATTGACGAGCTGCGGTAGGCCGTCCTCTCCTAGGTCCTCGAGGACGGCCGCCGCCGTGGCGATCGCCTCGGCGTCGTCCCCGACCACCGGGACCTGCTCGACCAACCACCACGTCGGACCATCCGTCCGGCTCCGCGCGTTCTCGGTGCTGTCCTGGTAGCGCGCCAGCGCACGGACAGCCCCGTCCACGTCGCCCTGCTCCAGCTCCTGTCGCAGCACGAGCGCGCTCTCCCGGGCCTCCTCGAGGTCGTTCGCCGCCGCCGATGCGGTCCACATCGTCCACGCAAGGAATGCGCCCGCAAAGGCGGCCGTACCCGCCAGCACCAACCGGGCAGGTCGCCTGTGGAGCAATGACCCGATCGCCCGCCAGCCAGCCGGCCGGTGACCACGTCGACGGCGACGGCGGACCATGGGAGACACGCCGGACAGCATGCCACGGGACCGAGAGCGAACCGCTCCTAGCAAGCCGGTGGCCAGACGGACGCCCGCCTGCCCTAGGGTGCTGCCGTGATCGCGCGCCGAGGCGGCACCGCTCTGGTGACGGGTGTTGCCGGACAAGACGGCGTCTATCTCGCGAGGTCGCTGGTCAGCGACGGATTCAGGGTGGTGGGGATCGACTCCCCAACCGGCCGGTCATTGTCGCGCAACCGGATCTACCTCGACGAGGTCGAGGTGATCCAGCTGGATCTTCGCGACACGGCTGCGGTCGGTAGTGTCGTGGCATCGGTCGCGCCCGATGAGATCTACAACCTGGCTGCGCTGAGCTCGGTCGCCGAGAGCTGGAAGGACCCAGAGCGGGCGCTCGCTGTGAACACCGGAGCTGTCGAGGGCCTGGTCGGCGCGGTGCTCGCGGTGCGAGATCGGACGGGCCGCGACATCCGACTCTTCCAGGCGTCGTCGGCCGAGATAGGAGCCAGGGCCGCCAGCCCGTACGCGCGCTCCAAGGCAGCTGCCGAAGAGGTGGTCGCCGCTGCTCGGACCGAGCGCGGACTTTTTGCCGTCTGCGGGGTCCTACACAACCACGAGAGCCCCCTCCGCCCTCCACAGTTCGTGACCCGCAAGATCACCCTCGGTGCTGCCGAGATCGCGGCCGGCCGGCGAGAGACGCTCACAATCGGCAACATTGCGGTGCACCGCGACTGGGGATTTGCGAGCGACTACGTCGAGGCCATGCGCCGGATGCTCGCCCAAGACCTGCCGACCGACCTCCCGATCGGCACCGGCGTCGTGCATTCGCTCAGCGATCTGCTGTCCTGCGCGTTCGATGCCGCCGGGCTCGGCGATCCAGGAGAGTACGTCGTGACCGACCCCGCACTTCTCCGGCCGTCGGACGCCGAGGTCATCGTCGCCGACCCCGAACCGGCGCGTGCGGCCCTCGGGTGGCAGGCGACGACCTCCTTCGAGGAGCTTGTCCAGCACATGGTCGAGGTTGATCAGATCCGGTTGCGCACCGGGATTCTCGAGGCCGCGCGATATCTTCAGCCGTCGGCCGGACCCCGCCGACGCAGGACCCTCACTTTGTGAGCAGCGACTCCCGGATCGTCCGCGCAGTCCGCCGCCAGGTCAGCTCGTCCGTGTGTCGCCGGCCCGCCTCGATCTGGTCGGGCGTCATCGCGAGCGCCGCTCCCATTGCCGCTGCGAGATCGTCTGCCCTAACCGAGCGCGCCACCACGGCATGCCCTCCGGTAACCTCCGCGAGGGCGGTGTCCGGGCTGATCACGACCGGGATGGCGAGCCGCTGTGCCTCGACCGCAGGCAAGCCAAAGCCCTCGAAGTCGGACGGGAACACGACCAGGCTGGCGCCGGCGAAGCATTCCTCAAACTCGGCGTCATCGAGCCACGGCATCAACTGTACCCGCGCCGCGATGCCCAGCGTTCGCACCTGCTCTGCAGCAGCGGCCCGGTCGGTGGCACCCATGCCGACCAGCCGCAGCGTCATCGTTGCCGGTGCGGCGCGATCAGCACAAAAGCCTGCCCACCCCGCGAGGACCGCGTCGATGTTCTTGTTCGCAAAGTGACCGAAAGCGACGGCGTAGGGCGGGTTCGTACGCTCGACCGGCCGCCAGGCGTCGACGTGGTCGGCGCCCAGCTGGGCGGCGACGCCCCGGCCCGCGAGGCTCGGATGCAGCCGGCGCAAGTCGGCCAGAGTCCGCTCCGAAATGGTGTAGATCCCGTCCGCACGCCGCATGCTCCAGCCCCAGGCCACGCGCCGTACGACGCGGGCGCGCAGCGTGAACTGGTGCGGCCGCAGTTCGTGGCGCAGGTCGTAGAGGATGATCCCCCGCGGCGCGTGCGTGCCGAGCAGACTGCTGGCGGGAACTCCGGACAGCACGGCGTCAGCGCCGAGTCGGGCCGACGCACGTCGCACCCCGGCCGAGCGCATCCACAGCCCGCCGACCTGTCCGCCGACCGGTGGTCGCAGCGCGATCTCCTGCACTCCGTCGGGAAGCTCGAACTCCGGTCCGGTCGGCCCAGTGATCACGGTAATTCGGTCCCCAGTGCCGAGGTCGCACCACCCGCGCACTAGGTGTTCGACGACGATGGCTGCACTGCCCTTGCGTGCCGCAACCGCGTCGACCACCAAGTGCATCGTTCATCTCCGTTCGTCGGGAAGATCCGCGGTCGAGACCCTAACCGCTCCACAGCCCCCGCCAGTTAGGGTGGCCACCGTGGCAAAGCGTGCACTTATCACCGGCATCACCGGGCAGGACGGCTCCTATCTCACAGAACTGCTGCTCGAGAAGGGTTACGAGGTGCACGGACTCGTGCGTCGCGCCTCGACCCTCAACCGCAGCCGGATCGACCATCTGCACAACATCTCATCGCTCCACCTGCACTACGGCGACCTGACCGACGGCGTCAGCCTGGTCAACCTGATCCGAGAGATCACGCCTCACGAGGTCTACAACCTGGGTGCGCAGAGTCACGTGAAGGTATCCTTCGAGATGCCGGAGTACACCGCGTCCACGGACGCCACCGGCACCCTCCGACTGCTCGAGGCGATCCGCGCCGCGAAGATCGACTGCCGCTTCTACCAGGCGTCGACCTCCGAGATGTTCGGCGCAACCCCCCCGCCCCAGAACGAGACCTCGATCTTCTATCCGCGCTCGCCCTACGGCGCGGCCAAGCTCTACGCGCACTGGGTGACGGTGAACTACCGCGAGGCCTACGATCTGTTCGCGGTCTCCGGGATCCTCTTCAACCACGAGTCACCGCGGCGCGGCGAGAGCTTCGTGACCCGCAAGGTCACCCTCGGCGTTGCGGCGATCAAGCTCGGTGCCGCCGACCACCTGAACCTCGGCAACCTCGACGCCGTCCGAGACTGGGGCTTCGCGAAGGAGTACGTCGAGGGCATGTGGCGGATGCTGCAGCACGACGAGCCGCAGGACTACGTACTCGCGACCGGGATCGGCACCACAGTGCGGGAGTTCTGCCAGTACGCGTTCGCCCACGCGGGCCTCGATTGGGAGGACTACGTGCGCTACAACGAGTCCTACGAACGCCCGACCGAGGTCGACGCCCTGATCGGCGACGCGAGCAAGGCCCGTGAGGTACTTGGCTGGAAGCCCGACACTGACGCCGAGACGCTGGCACGGCTGATGGTGGACGCCGACCTGGAACAGATGACGAGGCTGCTGCGCCGGTGACCCCGGCACAGCTCGCTTAGGATCCGACCTGTGTTCCTGAGGCGACGAACGGCCGGATACGCTCGCGCGGGTTCCCTAGCATCCTGGATGGAGTTGAGGTGTCGATGAGACTTGGCGGCAGGTCACAGCGCGTGCCGTTTCGCCCTCAGATCGCGATTGCCGCGGACAAGGTGCGTCGAGGGCTGTCGAGAGTCGACGACGCCGACGTACGCAAGGCACGTCGCCTGGCTCGACGCAGCCGGTCAGGCGACCTCGATGTCGTCTACTTCGGCGACTCGTTGACCAGTTTCGTCGCACCCAATGACCAAGACAGCCGCCCACTGCACCGGATGATCCGTGACTCGCTCGACCCGGCAACCTCGATGCATATCACGCACGGGGGCAGTTACGCCGCTCCGCTCTACTCCGGGCTCCTGCGGCTGATCGAAGCCAGTCCGTCACGGCCAGTGGTGATCCTGCCCTTGTGCATCCGGGTGCGCACGGTGCCTTGGATGGATCACCCCGTGCACGGGCGGAAGAACGCCATCGACTTCTTGTCCCGGCTAGACCCTGACGCCGCACTCTGGCGGATCCGCAAGGGTTTCCAGCCTGCGTCTCGTGCGGACTGGGCAGCCTTCCACGCGCTCCCCCACCCCACCTGGGCGGGGGACTGGGTCGTCGGCGACTACATCGACAAGCTGAAGTACAGCCCCGAGCACGACGATGAGTGGGTCAAGCTCTTGTATGCCTACCACCACGGCGGCCGAGTCCCGCAGGGCCTGGCTCTCGATCAGGTCGCCATGCTCGGCAAGCAGCTGCGCCGTCTGGGGCTTCCGACGGTCGCTTACGAAACGCCTGTCCCTGTCGTCAAGGGCGAAGAGTTCTATCCCGATTTCCGCGCCTTGGCGGACAAGAACTTCGCCGACCTGCGCGAAGCATTCGTCGCTGGTTACGGAAGCGATGCAGTTGTTCTCCGCACGGGCACAATCTCGGGGACCGAGGAGTTCATCGACTGGCGCGACGCCTCCGAGCATCTCAACGAGTTCGGGCGACGGCGTATTGCCCGGTCGATCACCGACGCCGCCCGTCTCGCCCTGACCCGGTGAACAACGAGGCCTGAGACATCGCCCCAGCCGTCGAGTCAGGCAGGCTTTCTCAGCAGGACCAAGAAGTGGTCCTTGGCAGACGTCCACACCGGCGGACCGAATGCAGGGGTGCCGGGCAGTAGCGTGTCGTCGGCCCGCTGTGACCTTCGCCCCCTGTTCACGAGTTCTGGCGCGAGTCGGTACGCGGCGTTCTTGACCAGCCCCGCGACGAACCCCCGACCGCCCTGCGGGTGATGCGAGAACCGTGTCAGTTCGATGACCTCGACGCCGAGGCTCGAAGCCTGCATGCGGGTCCATCGAGGAGAGACGAATGCGATGTGCTCCTGATACCAGGAGTACAGGTACTTGCTGCCCATGAGGCGCTGGGCGGGTGCCGAGAAGTTGCCCGTCGCGAAGATCAGATGTCCCCCGGGCTTGACGACGTGGAGGAGTGCGGAAAGAAGGTCCGCGGGGTCGTGCACATGCTCGATGACATCGAACGCAACCGCGCAGTCCACGGTCGTTCCAAGTGCGTGCAGCTGATGGAGGTCCCGCGCAATAATGTTCACGCCTCGGTCCTGCGCACGCCGCGCGGCTTCGGGGTTGATCTCGATGCCGAGTGGCTCTATATGGTCGTCGACCAGATCGAAGAACGACCCGTCGAAGCATCCGACGTCCAGTACGGTGGACGCGCCGATCTCGGTAACGAGGTGGGCAGCGCGCTGCCAGTCCGGGCGCGGTTGATCATCGATCTGCCAGGCCGAGTCCGCCCCGGCCGCATACAACTCGGCGAGCTTCTCGCGCGACGGTTGCGGGCTACGAAAGCCCAAGTGGCAGCGCCGACACACAGCCAGACGCGCAGGCATCGGCGGCACGTTCCTGCCAGCGAAGACACCGTTGCGGGGAATCGCCCCTAGATCTTTGGTCTCACTGCTACGGCAGCCTGGGCAAGGTCCAACATTCATGACCGAACAAAGACCCCGTCACATTGCATGAGGCGGCCCGACCTAGGGTCGTACATCGCTGCCGGGTCGAGCATCCACAACTCATACCCGCAGGTCTTCATGAAGTCGATCGTTTGCTCCGAGAGCCAAGAGCCGCCGTACAGCGGCACGAACGACAACTCCAGCTGAACGGCGGCAAAGTTCTTGATGCAATCGCTTGCACCAGCGAGCGCAACGGCCTCATATCCTTGAACGTCGAGCTTGAGCAACGTCCGACCCGGAACAATGTCGTGCCGTACGACAAGGTCGTCGACCGTCGTTGTCGGTGCGGACTCGACCCCCACATACATTGACTCTGGCGCCGCATCTGAGTGTGCTTCAAGCATCGGGAGGATCGACGACGATACGGAGTTCGCCGCGATGTTCATCGTCACGACGCCGATCTCGTCGCTCAGGGCTCCACGTTCGACGTGCCACAGCGGGTCACCGTTCGATATCCGCGAGAGCTCCGCAAAGGGCGCGGCGAGCGGCTCGACCGAATAGATGGTTCCGCCGAAACCCGACAACCGCAGGAGTTGTCCGAACTGGCCAGCGTTTGCCCCGCCATCGATCACCGTATCGACGTCCAGCCAGTTGAGCGTGCGGACCAGACGAGTGCCAAAGGGATCGACCAGGAGCTCGTAGCCACGTAGGTGGATCTGTTTCCTCACCCAATCCTTGAACGGAACTGTGAGCGCTCGACGCCTCTTCATCGTTTCCCCTTCTCATGCGGCCAGCGGCGGACGCTGGCTGCGACGATCGTATGGTGGCAGTTGCAGCACAGTGGTCGTTGCCCGTCCGCCTAGGTGGACCGAGCACCCGAGGGCGGGCTCGCCCTGCGCAGCTGCCACCACCAAGCGGCAGCCTGGACGGGCGACGTCGCAGCCAAGGCTGCGGCTGCCCCGAATTCTCCCCCCTAACCATCCACCAGCCAGCGCTGCCACGAGGGTGAGCGACGCAACCGCGAGACGCGCCGTCAGACCCGCGCGCGCGGCCTGGAAAGCGCGCAAACCGACCGCGACGGCGATCGAGTACATCGACACGGCTGCGCTGATCGCGGTCAACAACAGCAACGGCGAAGCCAAGGCCCACGATTCGCCGAACAGGGCGGTGCCAACGCGATCGGGACTGGCGAGAAGCACGGCGGCAAGCAACAAGGGCAGTGGCGTCAAGAACCATGCCAGGCGACGCACCAGCCTCCGGACCAGAGCAGGATCGGACGCCTGCCGAGCGAACTCCGGAACTGCAACCATCGCTAGACCGCGGCCAACGACCGCCACGGGCGCAAACACGGCGGTCGCCGCCCTCAAGCCAGCCACTCCGTCAAGCCCGGCCATGAACGAGAGGCCCACCATGACGACGAGGATCGTGCTGCGAAACACCAGATTCTCGAACAAGAAGTAGGGCCAGAGTCCGGCATGCTTGCCCAGCCAGGCGCGCGCCTCATGCATCCCTGTCGGCACTAGCCGTGCCCACGCCAGGCCGATGAGACCGACGACGACGCCGGACACGCCCCACAGCGCCAGCAGAGCGACACTGTCCAGACCCAGTCTGACGGCGATCACTAGGAGCGGAACCTCCACCAGCAGCCAGAGGGCGTCGATGACGAGCGCTCGGGCAGGTTGCTGCCGGACAATGAAGACGTTGCGCACGTAGTCCTGGATCAGCAGACCAGGCAGGAATAGAGCAAGTACCGCCAGGTGGTTCCCGATGGGACCGCCAGTGAAGATGCCCGACGCGCCGACGACCGCGGCGCACGCAACGCCCACCCCCAGCATCACCGTTGCCCCCGCGCGTGCCGCGCGGTCGAGCCTGGCGGGCCCGTCTGCCGCATGCGCCGTCAGGAGTGGGTCACTCGCCATCCCACGACCCGCGAATACGATGACGATGTAGGCCTCCATCGCGATGGAGAACGCACCGAAGTTCGTCGGTTCGACGCTACGTGCCACCAGTATGAGCACCACGACGTTCGACAGGCTCGAGACCGCCTGATCGACCACTCCCCACGCCATGCGGCGTGTCGACGTCCTCTTCATTCTGGCGCCCGTCTTCTCGTTCTCCGTGAGCCAGCACACCGTCCCCGGGCATCGTCAGTGCGCGTAGCCCCAGGCCTCCATCTGTTCTCCGCACCTGTCAGCGACTTCGTCGGCAAGGCTCGTCGACAGCTCCGCTCGCCAACCATCGATACGTCCGGTCCGAAAGGTGGCGGACGAGGTGGAGAAGACCTTCCCGGCGACGTCACTCGTCTGCAGGTTGGGCCCGGCAAGTCCGAGGTACTCGAGGATCCGATCCGTGGTTTCGCGCTGGCGGACGTCGTCACCCCCGCCGCGCGCTCCCACCAGATCCTCGAAGCGCACTACGAGCCCCGTCTCGGAGCGGCTCCAGCCCGAGTATCGGCGAAACCGCTCACCGACGTCGGGCAGGTAGGGAGGAACACCGGGCGTCCCGATTCCCGTGACCAGGACCGGAACCAAGGACTCCATGTCGGGATAGGACGAAACGACCCATTCCCGGCCCGGCACGTGCCGCGTTGTCAGCAGGTAGTGAGCCCACGAGATCACGTGGGCTCGGGGATCGCGCACGATGGTGACCATGCGAACGTTGCGGTCGATGATGACTTCCTCGACCGACGGGTCGTAGGTCAGGTGACCGAGGACGTAGTGCGAGTCGCGAAGCAGCTGCATCCGACGGGCAAAGTGCTCGAACTCCTCGCGCTCGCCGACGGCGTCGCGTCCGAGGTAGGAGACCAGCTGGCCGGCGAAACGCAGGGGCAGGGCTTCGAGCAGCGACGTCAGCAGGTGCGTGCCCGCCTTGGGCATCGAGTTCGCTACCACCCGGGGGCCCGCGGGTGCTGGGAGCACGCGGTCGACAGCGCGATAGAGGGCGACCGCGGGTGGCCGCACGAGCGGATTACGTCGCATTCGCTGGGCAAACCGCGACTCGAGAATTCCCACTCGGGCGATCCTATCCATGCACCGGCGATGGTTTCGCCGACGGGTCGCTGGCGGAGGACCTGGTTCTCGGTGATCCCAGCACCGACGCCAGATCCGTCCGCACTTGGGGAAGCACAATCGCGATCAGGATGCCGTACACGGACTGGACGACGGCGCCCGTGAACTCGTCAGCAACCAGCCAGTAGGCCAGCGAGGCGATCAACGTCGCCATGAGCGCGCCACCCAGCCCACGATTCACCTTCATGGCTCGGAAAGCATCCCGGAAACTGCCCACGTTGAAGAGAACGTAGCCCGCGAATAGGACCACACCGCCGGATGCCAGGACCCCGGCATACAGAACGTGAGCCTCAGCGAGGTACCGAGGGCCGATTCCGTAGACAGGCGACTGCGCGAAGTCGGCAATGGCCTGCTCGAGGATCTGGCCACGCTCGGAGCTGCTCACTTGGCTCGACGTCCCCCCGGCGATGCGGGTCGTTGTCAGGATCTGCGCGCCGACCGCGGGAACGAATGCAAGGACCAGCGCGACGATCGACACGACCACTGCAACGACGGTGTGCCACCGTTGCCGGATCGCGGGGAGCAGGAGCACGCACAGGGCGAGAGCCAGTAGACCGGCCACATTTCCACCTCGCGAACCCGATGCGTACAGACCGAGCGCGATTGCCGCGACGGCGATCCGACCGAGCCAGCGCACCGTGAAGCAGGGTTGGAGAGCCATCCAAACCGCGAGTGCAGCGGCCATGACGCAGGACGTTGCGAGACGAAGGGAATGAAGGGTGTAGCCCGAAGCTCGGATGCCTGCCGGGACGGGTGTGGCGACCAGCTCCACGAGCCAGGGAAGGCCGATGAAACCCAAATAGGCGGCCAGGCTCGACAACGCGACACCGGCCACGAAGGCGTAGATGATCGACCGTAACGCCTTCGGCACAGCCATAACAGCCAGGACGATCGCGGTCGGGACAAGGTAGACATTCACCACCAGATAGGTCAGCGAGGGCAGCGCATCTGGGCGAGACCCGAGAGCGAACCCTCCCTCGGCGGTCAAATATCTCGAGTTCAGGTAGTCCTGAGGGACCGGCAACAGCGTCTGCAGGGCGGCCACGGTGATGGCCGTCAGCCCGAGGCAGTGGACCCACCAGGGGATGGGTGGCAGCCGCTTGGTCGCCTGGGCGAGACCGAGGATCACCAACCCGAAGAGGAGGAACAAGTAGCGCGCAGTCACACCGGCGATCTCGACCTCGTCCCACGAAGTCGTGAACGCGAACAGGACGACGAAACCGACACCGATCTGGGCGAGCGGAACGCGCGCGAACACCGCGACGCAGCCGAGTCCAACCATCACGGCCAGGGCGATCCCGATCCCGGGAGCGGTGGCGAGCGCGACCGACACCGCCGCCAGGATCCCCAGTGCGCCGAGGAACAGGACCCAGTCGAGCCTGCCCAAGCTCACGGGGTCCCCTCAACGCCGGTGGGCAGAGGGCGTCGACGAAGCGCGCGCAATGAACTGTAGGGCTTCGAGTGGCGCACCGGCTGCAGCAGTCCTGACACGTAGTAGGTCAAGGACGCCCCGACCGCACCGACCCGCTCCCGAGGCGTGCGCGCGTGGGCCAGACGTACTTCTATGGCCTCCTTGACGATCGGCCACAACGTGGACCCGCCCTTGCTCTCCGCGTGCCAGCGCAGTCCGCCGATGACGACAGGGATGTAGGCGACAGTCGGGTTCGTTTCAGCGACCCGGACGATCATGTCCATGTCCATGCAGTACTGGAATCGCGGATCGAACCCACCTGCGTCACGGACCACCTCGGTGCGGAAAACCATCGACCCGGTGAACATGTCAGCGCCTCGTCCGACGAACGCCTCCCGCGTGAAAGCGTTCGGGGTGTAGGTGCGTACGGTTCGCCCGTCGTTGTTGAAGATGGTGCTGCGACCGATAAGGACGTCAGGCTTGTTGGCCTCCAGGTTCTCTCGGACCGGCGCGAGCGCCCCCGCGTACACAATGTCGTCGGCGTTGAGCCACAGCACGTAGTCGTTGGCGGCCCGATCGAGCGCGTGCTGCAGCGCATCCGACTGTCCTTTGTCCGGCCTGCTGACAACCTTGAGCCACTCGGCACCGGCGAACCGCTCGACTAGCGCGTCTAGCGAGCCGTCGGTGGAGGCGCCGTCCTGCACGAGCACCTCGTCCCCAGGGACCAACTGGTCGGCGATCGACTCGATTGCGGGGATCAGGTACTCGCCCGGGTTGTAGCTGGGAACGAGGAAGGAAAGGGGCGTCGGCGATGCCATGCGTGCGGTCTCCTTGGAAGCGGTGTCGTGCGCAAACGATAAGGTCTCTCCGCCGGACCGGCCTTCAGCCGTCGGCCATCGAGCCGTCGAAGAGCGCGACGACCGCGGCCTGACCCGCCGGGTCTTCAGCGTGGACGACGACGGCGTCGAGATACCCACCCGCGCGCGCCCTCTGCGTCAACAGTTCCGAGGCAAAATCGCCGGCTGTGGCGACCGGGGTCGTCCCCAACGCGACCCCGGTGTTGCTCCAAAAACCGACGGTGTCGTAACCGAGTGCTCTCAACGGATCCCATACCGCCTCTGCAGGCACGCCCGACACCGAGGCGCTCAGCGCGGGGTCGTACTCGAGGAAGAGCGCCGGTCGAGACTCAGCGTAGGCAACGGCGAGCTCGGGGATCAGAACGACGTCGTACCCGTCGGTGTCCGACTTGATGAGTCCGACGTTGTCGAAGGCGGGATAGGTGGCAGGCAGCCGACTGACGGGCAGGCTGACCTGCCTGTCGATCCCGATCGGCGCCGACGAGTCGGCGGACTGCTCGCGAAAGTGCGTTGTTCCTCCGCGACGAGTGGGGGTCCAGACCCGGTCGTGGTCGCGGTCAGAGGTCAAGAGAACCGGGGCGACAGTGACGCCTTGTCCATCCCCGCCGTTGCGGCGGAGGTAGTCCAAGTAGTAGGGATCCCCCTCCACAGCAAGCACTTTGGCGTCGATCTGCCGACGGATCTGCATGGCAGAGTCACCGATGTTGGCGCCCACGTCTATGACCTGGAGAGGCTCCCCTCGGTCGGCCGCCAGCAGCGTCGCCAACTCGACCAGGTTCTGACCGTAGGCCGGAGCGACGGCCGCATAGTCGGCCAGCAGGTGGGACGACGGCATCCACAGCGGAACGCCCTGGACCTCCCGGAGCACCGCTCGGTCCCCGAAGACTCGCCGCAAAGGCGAATGTATGCGCGCCCGCGCGCGCAGACGCGTGATCCAACTGCTCGCGCTCACCGCTTCGCCACCACGCGGATAGCATAGTCGCGAAGTATCACCAGGCCATCGAAGCATCGAGGATGAGACGACGCTTGGTGGGCCGGGGCTCAACCCACCCGCGGCGCTCACGAATCGCACACAGGCATAGCCTAGAATCCCCCACGCCCTCCGCCACCGAGTCCGAGCGTCGTCGTGCCTTGGGGTGCGATCTCCGCCCGGTCGAAAGGACCTCGTCTTGGACCTCCTGCAGTCGATTCGGGTACTGCGACACCGGTGGCGTAGCGTGGTCGCGGTCGTCGTCCTCGCCCTCGGGCTCAGCGCGCTCCTCTCGTTCGTGGTGCTCACGCCCAAGTACGAGTCGAAGTCCCAGATATTCCTCTCAGTTGACCTTCGCGACGCCTCCGACTCCTACGCCGCGTCCTTGTTCTTGGAAAGTCGAGCCAAGTCCTACGCTGACCTGGCGACTAGCACGACGCTCGCGGAGAGGGTCATCGACATCCTGGATCTCGACATTAGCCCCGAGCGATTCTCGACGATGATCTCGGCGGACGTCGTCGCGGAGAGCACGCTCATCCAGATCACCGTCACCACCGAGAGCGCCCGACAGGCGCAGACGATCAACGACGTCGCGACGAATGAACTCAAGAACTACATCGGCGAACTCGAATCCGGCGACTCGACGGAGGGCTCCCAAATCGCCGTCGCGGTCACCAACGAGGCGAGCTTCGATCCTGTCCAAGTCAGTCCCCGCATCGTGCTGAATTTCGTCGTGGGCGGTCTGACCGGATTCCTGCTCGGCGCCGCACTGGCAGTCGCCCGCGACTTATTGGACCGGACGATTCGCACCTCGGAGCACGTCGCCGACATCACCGACGCGCCCGTGCTGGCGAGAGTCGGATTCGATTCCGACATGCGCAACGCGCCGCTGCTCACCGACCTCAGGGGGTTCGCTCCCCGCACCGAGGCATTCCGGGTGATGCGCACGAACCTGCAGTTCATCGACCTCGACCATCACCCCCGCTGCCTGGTCATCACCTCCCCGGCACCGGGTGAGGGAAAGACCATGACAGCGACCAATCTGGCGGTGGCGGTCGCCCAGACCGGGCGTAGCACCCTCATCATCGACGGCGACCTGCGCCGGCCGAGGGTGGCCAGCATGCTCGGCTTGGACCCGGCGATCGGCATGACGACCGCGCTGGTCGGCAAGACCGAAGTCCAGGACGCAATCCAGGTGCATGAGCCGAGTGGCCTGCACGTGCTGACAAGTGGGGCGAAGCCGCCGAACCCGACTGAGATCCTGCAGTCGCGGGTGACTGGGGACCTGATCCGCCGGCTGCGCAACTCGTACGACATGGTCATCATCGACGCTCCGCCTGTGCTTCCCGTGGCTGACGCATCCGTGTTGTCGACGCTCGCTGATGGCGTGATCGTCGTGGTCCGACACGCATATACCACCCGCGATCAGCTCTCCGATGCCGTATTCCGGCTGCAACAGGTCGGCGGAAAGTTGTATGGCGTCGTTGTCAACATGGTCGGCAAGCGAGCTCTGGGTAACTACTACTACTACTACGAAGAAACCGCGCCCGTGCGCGGTTCCCGCAATGCCGCGTCATCCACGCCGCGGCATGCCACCGACGCCGACCATGCGACCCCGACCTGATCGTCGGTGGACGCCATGACCTACGAAACCCCGGAGCGACCATCATCCGGCGACCCTCGGGGCGGCCACACATGATTGCCCTGATCAAGGCCGATCTCCGCGCAGTGCCTGGCCCATGCGGTCTCGAACACCCCCAATGCGACCGGTCGCGTTGCTCCTCAGCACCCTCGGGTTTGTCTGCTCCGGCACGGAGATCCATCCGGGGCGACGGTGCCGTGGTGGGCGCGGATTCAGTAGCCACTCGCGACATCGCCGCCGAAACCGCTGTTGCGTGGCCGCCGGCGACCGTCGTGCGCACGCTGTCCCCACGGCACCCCGTCTCGGACGGCTGGCAATCAACACAGATGTCGGAGCTAGATTGTGGCCTTTCGTACGCCGAACCCCGTGAACCGATCCCAGGAGTCGCACATGCAGGACCGTGAGCCGACTTGGCCACTTGAATGCGCGCGCAACGTCCATTCACAGATGGGCGAGGATGGCGTCGCTGAGGCGCTGTTGGCGATGCTGCCGGAACGGAACAACTGGGTCGTCGAGTTCGGTGCCTGGGACGGCCTGCACCTGAGCAACAGTCGATACTTCATTCAAGACAAGGGCTTCTCCGGCGTCCTGATCGAGGGGTCGGCCGACCGCTTCGAGGAGCTCCAGCGGCTGTACTCCCTGAACACCGACGTCCACACCGTCCACAAGTTCGTGCAAACATCCGGCGACGACACGCTCGACGCGATTCTGGCGAGGACACCAATCCCCGAGGACTTCGATTATCTGTCGATTGACATCGACGGCAACGACTTCCACATCTGGGCATCCCTGAGGGAGTTCCGCCCGAAGTTGGTTTGTATCGAGTACAACCCGACGGTGGCGTCAGACGTCGTCTTCGCGCAGCCTGACGATTTCCGCCTGAAGCAGGGGGCGGGCATCCGATCACTCGTGATGCTCGGCAAGAGCAGGGGCTACGAACTGGCAGCGGTGACAACTGCTAACGCGTTCTTCGTCCCTGCTGAGATGTTCCCCGCTCTGGGTATCACGGACAACTCGATCGCGACCTTGCGCCGCGATACCTCGCACGTCACCCACATCTTCTCGGGCTACGACGGCACAGTCTTCGTCGTGGGTTCACAGGAGCTTCCGTGGCACCGGATCCCTATGCGGTTTGCGGGCCGGCAGGAGCTCCCGCGTTTCCTCAGGAAGTTTCCGCTCGACTACGGAGCGGTGCGCCGAACCCTCTTCTACGCTCTGTACGCCGTCCGCTTCCCAAAGACCCTCATCGGGAAGCTGAGTTCGCGGCGCCGACGGATTGGGGGGCTGATGTTCATGGTGAACTGGAGCAAACGTTGCTGAAGCAAGGAACTGGCGGAGCCGGCCGCAACTTCGCCAAGGGCGTGCTGAATTCTGCGTTCCGAACCGGCCAACGCCTGAAGGTCGACGTCCTGCCTCGACACTTCTACTCGGCGATTCCTGACGTCCGCCAGCTACGCGCCGACGAGTCCTGGCGGGTGGCCAGCGACCTACCTGGCGTGCGCGGCACCGACCTTGACGAGCAGCTTGCCGAGGTCAGCGAGTGGTTCCGCCCCGATGATGTTCGGGCCCAGATCACCCGCGACGACATCTACGCGCTAGCGGTGCGTGCCAACGAGGCTGCTGGGTTCGGCCCGGCAGAAGCGCAGCTCCTCCACGCCTTTGTCGCGTCTCGCCGACCGCGACGCATCGTCCAGATCGGCGCCGGCGTGTCCACCGCTGTGGCCCTGCACGCATCTGACCTGAATGACGCCGGATCCCGGATCACGTGCATCGACCCGATGCCTACCGACTACCTAATGCGTCTCGCCGAATCGGATCGAATCGACCTGATCCCTCAGCCGGCACAATCGGTGCCGCTGGACGTCTTCACCAGCCTTTCGACCGGAGACCTGCTCTTCGTCGACTCGACACACGCGGTCAAGGCTGGCAGCGAGGTCAACCGGATCATTCTCGAGATCCTGCCAAGGCTTGCACGTGGTGTGGTGATTCACTTCCACGACATCACGTTCCCCTACGACTACCAGCGGGATCTACTCGATGGGGCACTCTTCTTCTGGGCCGAGTCGACTCTGCTCCACGCGTTCCTGATCGGAAACAGTCGCGTCAGGATCCTGGCCTCCGGCTCCATGCTGCAGTACGGCCGCTTGGAGGGATTGAGAAAGGTACTGCCCCGCTTCGACCCCCGCCGTCATAACCGTGGGCTCAACGTCAAAGGTGACCTCAGAGATTTCGTCAGCTCGACGTATCTCCTGGTGGACGCAGAGTGACCGCGGCCGGAACAGGGCGCGCCTTGCGGCCATGGCAGAACCCAGGAGCACGGCGTCCGGATCGCGTGACCACGGACAGGGATGGTCGTTGTCCGGGCTGCTGCTCAAGCAGCGCAACGGGACACGGACTTCGAGTGAGGAGAAAGACATGAAGAACCACCCTGTGGACGCACTGGTCGCCGGAGGAGGGGGATTCATCGGCGGCCACCTGGTGGCCGACCTCCTCGCGCAGGGAAAGTCCGTTCGCTGCGTGGACGTCAAGTCCACCGACGAGTGGTACCAGGTCCACGCGGACGCCGAGAACGTCCAGGCCGACTTGTCGCACCGAGAGGCCGCCTTCGGCGAAACAGAGGGCACCCGCGAGGTCTACATGCTCGCGGCCGACATGGGGGGCATGGGCTTCATCGAGAACAACAAGGCGCTTTGCATGCTCTCCGTACTCACTAGCACCCACATGCTGCAGGCGGCGCAAGTGCACGGCGTCGAGCGGTACTTCTACGCATCATCGGCATGTGTATACGCCGCCGACAAGCAGACCGACACGGACATCACGGGCCTACGCGAGGAGGACGCGTACCCGGCGATGCCAGAAGACGGCTACGGCTGGGAGAAGCTCTTCACAGAGCGGATGTGTCGCCACTTCCGCGAGGACTTCGGGCTCTCGACCAGGGTCGCCCGCTACCACAACGTCTACGGTCCCGAGGGCACGTGGACTGGTGGCCGCGAGAAGGCTCCCGCCGCCGTGTGCCGCAAGATCGCCACCGCGGCGATCACCGGCGACCAGAGCATCGAGATCTGGGGTGACGGCGAGCAGACACGTAGCTTCATGTACATCGACGACTGTGTCCGCGGTTCGCAGATGATCCTCGAGTCCGACCACCTCGACCCGATCAACCTCGGCAGCTCCGAGCTGGTCTCGATCAACCAGCTCGTTGACATCGTCGAGAACATCGCGGGCATCAGCTGCGATCGCAAATACAACCTCGACGCGCCGCAGGGCGTCCGGGGTCGAAATTCCGACAACACGGTTATCCGCGAGGTTTTCGGCTGGGAACCCTCGATCAGTCTGGCTGACGGACTGGCGCAGACCTACGCGTGGGTCTACGACCAGGTCAAGCGCGACGTGGGCTGACGTCTCACCCTGCCGGCGGACGGCGCCAGGAACTCGCCCCCCCTGTCACTATGTCCTCACGTCCCGACTGTTCCAAGCGTCCGCGAGCCCTAGGTGGTCCATCACCATCACCGACGCCTGCCGAACGTCCACAACCGAACGCGTCTCGTCCGGCTCGATGTCCGGTCCGTAAATGATCAGGATTCCATCTGGAGTGTGGTAGGCGGTATTGCCGCCGCCGAGCCGATTCGCCGTCGTAATCCCTAGATCTTCGATCCGACCGCGCTTCGGAACTCCGCCGATCTCCTGGCAATACTCAGCTTCACGTGAAAGTTGCGCTCCGTTGAACTCGACCCGGACGCCGTACGACAACGAGCGGCCGTCGACCCGGACGTCTGAGATCAACGGTTGTTCGTTGGTGCTGACGAGACTCAACAACGAGCCCGCTCGCCGCGCAGCTTCCTCGGAAGGAAACTCGAGCGCGTTCATGGGGTACATAGCGAGCGCTTCTTGACACGGGCCGAGTCCTAGGGCATCGGCCAGTTTCTCCGCGTCGTCGACTACATACGTCTCGGCGATGTGGTGGTACGGCACTCCGCCCTGTCCCATGCTCGCCGCTATGATCAAGACGGCGTCGCCGTCTCGGTCGACGCGTGCCGTCATCCGACCCAGGTGACGGTCGAAGATATCCATTGCCTCGACCAAGAAATCCCTGAATATCGAATCCACTTCATATTCGTAGGTCTCAGAATAGGTCGGCACTGCGTCCCCCCAGAACCGATGCATCATGCCAGCGACGTGATTCGTGAAGAAGATGCTCAGGTCGGGGGCGGAACGCGAATGCAATCGCCAGAAAAGGTCGAACGCCGGAAGTGCTTGCATCATCGAGCGGCCAGCCTTGAAGCGGCCGTCCCTACGCTCGCGGACCAACTGCGTCGTGAGTCGTCGAATGGACCACGGTGTCAGTCCGAGCCGCACCATATCTAGTCCCGCCACTAGACTTCGGCCAATGGGAAGTTTCGCGTCCGGCGAGAATCCGAGTTCTCCGGTCATTGACAGATTGAACTCTTGAAAGCGTTCCAAGGATCGCGGCACGGTCGCTGGCGTCCTTGCGAAGGTGTCCGGTACGTAGAAAGCACCGTTCGCGAACCGTCGTGGCGGCCAGGTCTGCAATACGCCGAACAGGCCTACCGAGCGGCCATGTGCCTCAGCAACCTCCCAAAGAGTCTTCCCCCTGAACGTCGCGGGGTCCTGTCCCAAGTCGAAGGAATTGTGCTCATCGCTATGGCGCCCGGTATGGAACGTCGGCCAGGTTCGCCATGGTGAGAGGTGGTTGGGGTCGTCGTTGTGCGTTGTCTGGCAGCGGCTCTGCGTTAGCACCTTCGCAAGATTCGACTGGGGCCGACGTTCGACGTACAGGTCAACGATTTCCCACGGGACCTCGTTGAGCTCGTACAGCAGCACCTTGGGCATGCGGCGACTATAAGGGACTCCGCCCATGACGGCGCCACCCCGTGCGCCCCTCCGTAGGCGTCGGTCCCTGGGTAACGGCGGCCCCACTCGGCATTGGAGAAGGCCGGCAGTTGTCAGCCTCATCGGCATCGCCCACCTCTGGTTGAGAGCCCGCCATACCTGGGCACCCGCGGCGCTTGGGCCTCTGCGCAGACAGGGTGGCCGGGGCCCGTGGCGGACCCGACGTGAACTCTCGATGACGAAGACTCGGGTCGGCCAGAAGTCGGCCCTCGACTGGGAGCCCAACGTCCAGCGCAGACGGCCTGCATGAGACGATCGACTACCTCCGCGGCGTTCTGGGCTGAACTCCTCCGTCGGGGGCTGCTCTCGGTCAGGACGAGAGGGATCAGCCCCCGGCGAACGGCGGCAAGAACTCGACCGTCGACCCCGGCGGTACGACGACCGCCTCCGGGTCGCGGCTCCCGACGGGCTGATCGCCCACCAGGACCGAGCAGACCGCCACCACGTCGGCGAACCGTGATCCTGGGTGGCGTCGTACGACCTCGGCGACCAGCTCTGCCAAGGTCATCGGGCCCGAGACGTCCATCACGTCCTCGGGGGTGCCGGCCGCAGATCGTGCAGCCGCCCAGTACCTGACACGGATGATCTGTGTCTCATCCACCGTCGCTTCCCTTCCGCGTGACACCCAGGTTTCGATATCGTCCCCTATTGGATAACCGGCCGAGGCCCAGTGTTGCGTTTCGGTCTCTCACGGCACGCGTGCCAGCGAGGAGACCCCGCGATGAGCACCCTTCTGCTCCTGACCAGCGCCCTGCAGCCCTCCGCCGAGGTGCTGCCCGGCCTCGCGCTGCTGGGCCACCAGGTCAAGATCCTGCCCGCCGAGGGCAGCGCGCTGCTGGAGGCGCCCGAGTCCGACCTGGTGCTGGTCGACGGCCGGCAGGACCTGGCCAGCTCGCGCGACCTGTGCCGCCTGATCCGCACCACCGGCACCGACGTGCCGGTCATCCTGGTCGCCACCGAGGGCGGGCTGGCCGTCGTGTCCCACGACTGGGGCATGGACGACGTCGTCCTCCACACCTGCGGCCCGGCCGAGCTCGAGGCGCGGATCAAGCTGGCCATCGGCCGGCTGGCCGCCGCGCGGGAGGCGGCGGACCCCGACGCACACGTCATCCGCTCCGGCGAGGTCGTGGTCGACGACGCGACCTACACCGCCAAGGTCGGCGGCCGCGTGCTCGACCTGACGTTCAAGGAGTTCGAGCTCCTGAAGTTCCTGGCGCAGCACCCCGGCCGGGTGTTCTCACGGCAGCAGCTGCTCCAGGAGGTGTGGGGCTACGACTACTTCGGCGGCACCCGCACCGTCGACGTCCACGTCCGGCGGCTGCGCGCCAAGCTCGGCCCCGAGAACGAGACGCTCATCGGCACCGTCCGCAACGTCGGCTACCGCTTCGTGCTGCCGACCAAGGACGGCCAGAGGGACCGGCAGAACGAGTCAGCCGACGCCTGACACCGACGGCAGGGCCGCCCGTCTAGGGTCGGAGAGATGACTCCCTCCGACCAACTCGTCGTCATCGGCGAGGTACGCCGCGCGTGCCTCGCCGTGGACGGACACGACCCGGTCGACGAGTCGGTGCACCTCCGGCTCAAGCACCACGG
Source organism: uncultured Actinomycetota bacterium (assembly GCA_963846535.1). Lineage (GTDB taxonomy): Bacteria > Actinomycetota > Actinomycetes > Propionibacteriales > Nocardioidaceae > Nocardioides. Next base: position 49,203 of record CAWJWK010000007.1, on the reverse strand, counting down.
GCTCGCGGACTACGCCTACTGGGTCGAGGACGGCGGGTTCGCGCTCCGGCACCAGACCGCGCTCGACCTGGCGGTCGCGCCGGACCGGCGTCGCCAGGGCCTCGGCGGACGGCTGGCGGCGCTGGCCACCGCTGAGGCCGGCGAGCTGACCGCCTGGTCGCACGGCGACCACCCCGCGGCGCGGGCGATCGCCGAGCGCCTCGGGTTCGCCCGGACCCGCGAGCTGTGGGTGCTGCGCCGACCCACCGCCGTACCCCTGCCGCCGGAGGCGGATCCCCCAGGTGTGCTGATCCGGGACTTCGGCGGTGCCGCCGACGCCGAGGGAGTGCTGGCGGTCAACGCCGCTGCGTTCGCCGCGCATCCCGAGCAGGGCTCGATGTCCGCCGCTGACCTGGCCGAGCGGATGGCGGAGCCGTGGTTCGATCCGGCCGGACTGCTCCTCGCCATCGGCGCCGACGGCGGGCTGCTCGGCTTCCACTGGACCAAGCGTCACGACGCCGACCATGGAGAGGTCTACGTCATCGGTGTCTCGCCGGCGGCGCACGGCCGCGGGATCGGCCGCACCCTCCTCGTCGCCGGACTTCGCCACCTGGCGAGCCGCGGGGTGGCCGAGGTGCACCTCTACGTGGAGTCGGACAACGCCCCCGCGCTCCGGCTCTACTCGGGGCTCGGGTTCACTCATGCCGCTGCCGACACCCACGTGCAGTACCGCCGCCCATCCCAGGGGTCGCGACCGTCACACGAAACCCCTCCCTCCAGATAGCATCGACACCTATGAGCTCGGTCACCGACGACGAGTCCACGCCGGAGAACGAGCGTGGACTCGAGAGCGCCCGCCGAGGGCGTGGTCGTCGGCTGCCCTGGAAGCGTCGCGACGGCGACGGGTCCGAAGTCGCCGAGCTCGCCGCCGAGGACGTCGCAGAGTTCTTCCGACGCAGCGCAGCCGTGCCGAACGAGACCGAAGAGGACCCGGTCGAGAGCGATCCGGTCGACAAGGACTCGGTCGACATCGTCAACCGCGTCGCGGGCCGACCGCTTCCTGAGCGGCAGGAGTACGACGAGTTCGCGCCCGAGGGCGACGAGGACGTCGATTGGGACTCGCTCGTGAAGCCGTCGCCCACCGCGGAGACCGGGCAGTCTCAAGACCTGGATGTCGCGTCCCGGGTATCCAGCCGACCACTCCCGGAGCCGCGGGCCTTCGGCGAGTTCGCGCCCGAGGGCGACGACGAGGTCGACTGGCCCTCTCTCGTCGAGCCGGCGCCGGAGACGACCGCGACTCCCGAGCCGGCACCGGCGGAGGTGGACGACCTCCTGGCCCCCGACTCCGATCTCATTGAGCCTGTCGCCGAGCCTCCGGCTCCCTCGACCGAGGAACCGTTCACTCCCGACATCGACGCCGCTCGGAGGGTCATCGCCGACGCGCTCGACATCGGCTTCGCCGAGCCGCTCCCTGACGCGTCGGCTCACCGCAAGCTCTGGCCGAGGCGCCGCGGCGATGTCGTGGTCCCACGCGTCGATGACGGGCGGGCAGCCGTCGACGAACAGCCGCAGCCGGTCAACGCCGCCCACACCGAGGCCGTCGCGACCCTGGCCGCGCAGCTGCGCCGGGACGCCGAGATGGCGGCCGCCGAGCAGGCTGCCGAGCGGATCGCCGCCGAGGAAGCAGCCCAGCGCGCCGCCAACGCACGCGCGGAGGCCGACCGACTCGCCGGTGAGCAGGCCGACATCGCGGCCGAGGCCAGTCGTGCGCGGGCCGATGCCGAGGAGGTCGCCCGCCGGGCGGCAGAGTTCCGCGAGGCTGCCGAGGCGGCTGCACAGCAGCGGGCCGAGCTCGCCGGAGCCGAAGCCGAGAAGCGCGAGGCCGCCGAGCACAAGGCGCATGAGCAGGCCGCCCTCGCCACCGCCGCGCACACCGAGCGCCTGCGAGCAGAGGCCTACGCCAGCGAGCAGGCCGCCCTCGCCGCCGAAGCGGCGAACGCACGGCAGGAAGCAGATACGGCTGCCCAGGAGTACGCCCTCGCCGCGCGCCGGGCGCACGAGGAACGTGCCGCGGCCGAGGACCGGGCCCGCGCTCTTGCCGAAGCCGCCGCCGCAACCGCCGCCGAGCACGCGGAGTTCGCTCGCCGGATGCTCGAGGAGCGCGAGGCCACCGAGCGCAGCTCGGCCGAGATCGCCGCCGCACGCGCCGCGGCCGAGGAGTCCGCGCGGCAGCAGGCGGCGCTCGCCCAGCAGGCCTTCCAGGCGGCCGAGGCAGCCGAGCACCGCGCGCGCCGGCTCGCCGAGGACGCGGCCAGTAGTGCTGCGGAGCACGGTGTTCTTGCTCAGGAGGCGGTCGCCCAACGCGCCGCAGCCGAATCCGCCGCCGCCGACCATGCCCGGTTGGCCAGCGAGGCCCACGAGGCGCGCCAGGCTGCGGAGGTCGCAGCGCAGGAGCAGGCCGAGCTGGCGCGGATCGCCCTCGAGACGTCCGAGGCGGCCGAACGTCGCGCGCAGGACGCTTCCGCCCGCGCCGAGGCGCAGATGTCAGCGCGTCTGGCCGCCGACGAGTCGGCCGCCCAGCAGGCTCGGGCGGCGGAGGAAGCGCACGAGGCCCGTCGCCTCGCCGAGGAGGCCGCCCGCGAGCAGGTCGAGCTCGCTCGCGAGGCGCAGGCAGCCGCAGCGGCCGCGCACCAGTCCGCCGCAGCGCTCGCGGACCAGAACATGGCCGCCACCAAGGCGCTGGCCGAGGCCGAGCGCATCGCTGAGGACGCGAGCCGCTCCCGGATCGACGCCGAGAACCGCGCTCGCGAAGCTCTGGCCGAGCTCGAACGCTCGGCGATCGCGCAACAGGCCGCGCTGACCAGCGTCCAGGCCGAGCTCATGAGGGCCGAGCAGCAGGCGCTCGAGCACGCCCAGGCCCGCGCCGTGGCCGAGCAGGTCGCGGCGGAGCAGGCCCAGGCCAGGGCCGAGGCCGAGACCCGGGCCGCCTCGCTGGCGTTCGAGATCGAGACGGCGCGTGCCCGAGCGGCTGAGGCCGAGGCCAGCACCGCGGAGGCGCAGGCCCGGGCGCAGGAGCAGATGCAGGCAGCTGCCGAGGCCCGGCGGGTCCACGAGGAGCGCGCGGCCATCGCCGCCACCGGAGCAGAAGCCGCGATTGCCGCGCGGGCCGGGTCCGAGGCGGCCGTCGCGGCGCAGGCCGAGGCCGACGCCGCTGACGCGGCCGCCCAGGCCGAGGCGGACGCCGCCGCTGCCGCGCAGGCGGAGGCCGACGCACGGGCTGCTGCCGATGCTCATGCGGAAGCCGAGGCCGCCGCTGCAGCTCAGGCCCAGGAAGAAGCCGAATCCGCCGCTGCGACTCAGGCAGAGGCAGGAGCCGAAGCCGAAGCCGAAGAGCCCGAACCCGCTGTCGACCTCCCCGCCGGCGAGAGCCTGCTGGACCAGTGGACCGCGATCAAGGAGTCGGAGGGCTGGCAGACGCCCGAACCGACCGCCGGGCCGGCGGCCGAGGACGACGCCGACGACGAGGTCGAGCCGGACGAAGCTCCGGTCGTGCCCACTGCCGAGGCTGAGGACCAGGGTCCGAAGACGCTCTACGACCGGTGGGTAGCACTCAAGGAGACGACGGGCGGCACCGCCACCGACGAACCCGTCGCCGAGGCCGAGCCCGATCAACCAGCCGCCCGCGTCGGTGACGGCGAGGCGCTGCTCGACCGCTGGGCTGGTTCGTGGCCCGGCGGGCGTCCCAATCCGACCGGCGAACCTGCCGAAAGCGAGGCAGAGGTCGAGGTAGCCGAGGAGCCGGTCGCCGAGGACTACTTCGACGAGGACTTCGCGGCCGACGAGGACGAGGACACCGCGGCCGCCCTGGTCGACGACTCCCCCGAGCCGGAGCCCGAGCCCGAGCCCGAGCCGGATCTGGTCGCGACCGGCAAGCACACGCCGTACCACTCCAAGCGCGGCAGCGGTGTGCTGCCGATCGTCGCCATCCTGGCCGCGATGGCGTGCGCCGCCGTGGTCGGGCGGTACGCCCTGCAGGGCACGCTGCGCGACGACATCGGGCTCAGCGTGACGCTCAGCGTGCTGACAGCGGGCCTGCTCATGTACGCACTCCGCGCGATCGCCAACGTCCGCACCGTGCACCTTGATTCCCATGGCGTCCTCAAGGTGGTGTTCGGCGACTTCTCCAGCACGTTCGACATCACCAGCCCGAACACCCAGATCGAGCAGATCGGCACACCCGGCCAGAGCGGATGGAAGCTCGTGATCCTGCGCCGCAGCATGTCCCCGGTCGAGATCGACGGCAAGACCGTGGATCCCCGCACCTTCGTCGAAGCGTTGCGGCAATGGCGACCGGACCTCTAGACGAGTCCCGGATGGAGTCGTCGTTGCAGTCCGAGCGCGACGCCCTCGCCGAGCGCTGCGCTGCCGCCGAGCAGCAGGTCGCCGACCTGACTGCCGACCTGGCTGCTGCCCACGAACGGATCGCCGAGCTGGAGAGCGCCGAGCAGTCGCGGATCTCGATCTTCGACGCCGACACCGGCGCCGGTCCCGGCCTCTCCCGCGACGGCAGCGACCCGCGGGTGCTGTCGTTGATCCTGGCGGCCACCGCTGTGGTCGCCGGCATGGTGGCGCTGCTGGCGCTGCTCAACGACAACCTGACCACCACGTTCGGCTTCGCGATGATCGTCGCCACGCTGGTCCTCGCCTACGCCGCCGCCCGCACCCGGGTCGGCGCCGTCGAGGTCGACATCTCGACGGGCGTCGTCTACATCAAGAAGGGCGAGTCGTCGTACCGATTCGACCTCCGCCACGACGGCACCCACCTCGACATGGACGGCCAGCCGGGCGACTCGTACTGGCAGGTGCGGTTCCACCGCAAGGGCATGGACGACTTCGTCGTCGACGGCGGCATGGTGAACGCGCAGGAGTTCGTCCGCCGGCTGCGCGAGTACCGACCGGGGCTCTAGCCGGTCGGCTCCCCTCGGCTCAGGTCAGCGCAACGCGCAGCTTGTCGGCGATGGCGTCGACCGCGGCCGGCGCAGTGCTGCCGACGCCGACCATGTTGACGAAGCCGTGGATCAGGTCGGTGCAGCGCTGGAGCTCGACGGTCACCCCGGCCTCGGCGAGCCTGCGCGTGTAGTCCTCACCCTCGTCCCGGAGCGGGTCGAACCCCGCGGTGACGACGTACGCCGGCGCGAGCCCGGTCGGGATCTCGGCGTGGATGATCGAGATCCGTGGGTCGCGGAGGTCCTCCGGGAGCGGCGTGTAGGCGTCGTTGGCGCGGTCCATGAACTGCGTGGTCAGGTAGAAGCCCTCACCGAACAGCCGCAGGCTCTGGGTGTCGCGCTCCAGGTCGGTGGGCGGGTAGATGAGGAGCTGCCACGCCAGGGGCACGCCGCCGCGCGCGGCCCCGAGCGCGACCGACGCCGCGAGGTTGCCGCCTGCCGAGTCGCCACCGACCGCGATCCGCTGCGGATCCACGCCCAGCTCGGCGGCATGGTCGACGACCCAGCGATAGCCCTCGTCTGCGTCGTCGTGCCCGGCGGGAAACGCGTGCTCCGGGGCGAGCCGGTAGGTCAGCGCCAGGACCGGGACACCGGAGCGTTCGGCGATCCGCCGGCAGGTCGCGGCGTGGGTATCGAGGTTGCCCTCGACCCAACCTCCCCCGTGGAAGTAGACGAGCACCGGGCCGGGCTCCGGCGACACCGGGCTGCTGGGGACGTAGAGCCGCGCCGGCCGGCCGGCGACGGTCAGGTCGCGCATCGCGCCGATGCGCTGCTTCCCACCGACGATCTCGGTTTCGCGGAGCATGTTCGCTCGCATGGTGGCGAAGGGGATCTGCTCGTCGCGCGGCCGCGCGATCGCCTGCAGCCGGAGCATCACCTGGATGTCCGGAGCCAGGGTCTGTCCGTCAATCATCACCGGCCGGCCACCGATCAGCCGCTGCAGATGGCGTGGGGCGGACATCGCCGCGCCGAGGGCGCGCGACTCGACGGCAGAACGGTGGCTCACGGGGTCCGACACTAGTGGGGCGGGGGGCGGCCGCCACGTGCTGGACAGCACCTGCCGTTCACCCTGCGGTGCCACACTCGCCTCATGGCTCAGGAGGTTTACCCCGAACCGGTCGACATCTCCCCGCACCGCGACGGGGCGGCGGAGACCGACGCGACGTCGTACGTCCCGGAGCAGGCGGACATCGACGCGATCGGCGAGATCCCCGACCGGTACCTCGACCGGGAGCTCTCCTGGCTGCGCTTCAACCAGCGGGTCCTGGAGCTCGCGGAGGACCCCGAGCTGCCGCTGCTCGAGCGCACCCGGTTCCTGGCGATCTTCGCCAGCAACCTCGACGAGTTCTTCATGGTGCGGGTGGCCGGTCTCAAGCGCCGTATCGCGACCGGCCTGGCCGTCCGGGCGGTGTCCGGGATGATGCCGCGCGAGACGCTCGAGGCGATCTGGGAGCAGGCCGACGTGCTGTCCCAGTGGCACGCAGCGGTCTTCCGCGACCGGATCGCCCCGGCCCTGGTGGCCGAGGGCATCGAGCTGGTGCGGTGGTCCGACCTCGACCGCGACGAGCAGCGCGCCTGCAAGCGGCTGTTCAAGGAGCGGATCTTCCCTGTCCTGACCCCGCTCGCAGTCGATCCCGCCCACCCGTTCCCCTACATCTCCGGCCTCTCGCTCAACCTCGCCGTCGTGGTCCGCAACCCGAAGACTGGGAAGCAGCACTTCGCCCGCGTGAAGGTGCCGTCGAACTTCGACAGGTTCGTCCCGCTGGGCAACGACCGGTTCGTCCCGCTGGAGGACGTGATCGGAACCCACCTCGCACGCCTGTTCCCGGGCATGGAGGTGCTGGAGGCGCACACCTTCCGGGTCACCCGCAACGAGGACGTCGAGGTCGAGGAGGACGACGCCGAGAACCTGCTCGCCGCCCTGGAGAAGGAGCTGCTCCGCCGGAAGTTCGGTCCCCCGGTCCGGCTCGAGGTGGAGGAGTCGATCGCGCCGTCGGTGCTGGAGCTGCTGGTGTCCGAGCTCGACATCAGCATGGCCGAGGTCGTCCGGCTGCCCGGCCCACTCGACCTCCGCGGGCTGCACGGCATCGCCGACCTGGCCCGGGAGGACCTGAAGTACCCCGCGTTCGTGCCGAGCACCCACTCCCTGCTCGCCGAGGTCGAGTCGGCCGCGCCCGTCGACGTGTTCAAGGCGCTGCGCCGGCACGACGTACTCCTTCATCACCCGTACGACTCCTTCGCGACGTCGGTCCAGCGGTTCATCGAGCAGGCGGCCGCCGACCCGCACGTGCTCGCGATCAAGCAGACCGTCTACCGCACGTCCGGCGACTCTCCGATCATCGACGCACTCATCGACGCCGCCGAAGCCGGTAAACAGGTGCTGGCGCTGGTCGAGATCAAGGCTCGTTTCGACGAGTCGGCGAACATCCGCTGGGCGCGCAAGCTGGAGCAGGCCGGCTGCCACGTCGTCTACGGCCTGGTGGGCCTCAAGACGCACTGCAAGCTCGCGATGGTCGTCCGCGACGAGCCCGACGGCATCAGGCGCTACACCCACATCGGCACCGGCAACTACAACGGCAAGACCGCGCGGATGTACGAGGACCTCGGCCTGCTCACCACCAACGAGGCGATCGGCGACGACGTCGCACACCTCTTCAACAACCTGAGTGGGTGGTCCCGCAAGGCGCGGTACGACGAGCTCCTGGTCGCGCCCGACTCGGTGCGCTCCGGTCTGATCGAGCAGATCTACGGCGAGATCGCCCACCACCACGCCGGCCTGGCCTCCGGCATCCGGCTCAAGGTCAACTCGGTCGTCGACGAGGAGCTCATCGACGCCCTCTACCTGGCCTCGCGGGAGGGCGTCCGGGTGGAGCTCCTGGTCCGCGGCATCTGCGCCCTGCGGCCCGGCGTACCGGGCCTGTCGGAGAACATCACCGTCCGGTCGATCCTGGGTAGGTTCCTCGAGCACAGCCGGATCTTCTGGTTCGCCAACGCCGGCGACCCGGCCACCTGGATCGGCTCCGCCGACCTGATGCACCGCAACCTCGACCGCAGGGTCGAGGTGTTGGTGCGACTGCCCAACCCCGACAACGTGGCCGAGGTCAGTGCGCTGCTCGAGCAGGCGTTCGCCCCCGAGACCGACGCGTGGATCCTCGGCCCGGAGGGCGACTGGACCAGGCACCCGGGTCCTGTGCACCTCCAGGAGGCTCAGATCGAGGCTCAGCGCACCCGTCGCCACGGGTGATCTGGGTCATCCCAACCCTAGAGAGACCCGCCCGGGTTTGCGCCGACCCGCATTTCACCCCCTAGCATGAGGCCGTTCCACTCCGCCTCGACGGGAGTTCAAGTGCGCCTGCGTCTGCGTCCCACCGACACGTCCTTCTACGACCTCTTCAGCACGGCGGCACAGCACCTGGTCCTCGGGGCGGAGCTGCTGGCCGAGATGCTGTCTGACACCTCGGACAAGGCCGACGTCGCCAAGCGAATGCGCGAGGCTGAGCACGCCGCCGACGAGACGACCCACGCGATCGTCAAGAAGGTCAACAGCACGTTCGTGACCCCGTTCGACCGCGAGGACATCTATGCGCTCGGGTCCAGCCTCGACGACGTCATGGACATGATGGACGAGGCCGTCGACCTGATCCTTCTCTACGAGATCACCACGCTTCCCCCCGAGCTGTCCGAGCAGGTCGGGGTCCTCCAGCGCTGCGCGGAGCTCACGGCGGACGCGATGCCGCGGCTCCGGTCGATGAAGGAGCTCGAGGACTACTGGATCGAGATCAACCGGCTCGAGAACACCGGGGACAAGATCCACCGCAAGATGCTGGCCAACCTCTTCTCCGGCGAGTACAAGACGATCGATGTGCTCAAGCTCAAGGACGTCGAGGAGTCGCTCGAGGGCGCGATCGACGCGTTCGAGAAGGTGGCGAACATCGTGGAACAGATCGCCGTCAAGGAAAGCTGACCGAGGTTCACCGCCCGTGACCGTCACCCTCGCGATCGTGATCGCGGTCGTCGTCGTCGCGCTTGTCTTCGACTACACCAACGGCTTCCACGACGCCGCCAACGCGATCGCCACGTCCGTCTCGACCCGCGCGTTGACCCCGCGGGTCGCGCTCGCCCTCGCCGCGATCATGAACTTCGTCGGGGCCTTCCTCGGCCAGAAGGTTGCACACACGGTCAGTGACACCATCTCTCCGCCACAGAACAATCACGGCCTGATCATCGTCATGGCGGGCCTGGTCGGTGCGATCACCTGGAACCTGATCACGTGGTACTTCGGCCTGCCGTCGTCGTCCTCCCACGCGCTGATCGGCGGCCTCGTCGGATCAGCGATCGCCGGCGGGGTCACCGTCTCCTGGGACACGGTGCTCTCGAAGGTCGTCATTCCGATGTTCCTGTCGCCGCTCTTCGCGTTCGCCGCGGGTTTCGCAGTGATGCTGCTCGTGTTCTGGGTCTTCAAGAAGGCCAACCCGCACAAGGCCAACCGGGGGTTCCGGATCGCGCAGACCATCTCGGCCGCGGCGATGGCGCTCGGCCACGGCCTGCAGGACGCGCAGAAGACGATGGGCGTGATCTTCCTGGCGCTCGTGACCGGCGGCTACGTCGCTACCGAGGACAAGGGTGGCGAGCTGCCGATCTGGGTCATCTTCGCCGCCGCTGCCGCAATCTCCCTCGGCACCTGGGCCGGCGGCTGGCGGATCATGCGGACCCTCGGCCGCCGGATCATCGACCTGGACCCCCCGCAGGGTTTCGCCGCGGAGACCGTCGCCGCATCCGTCCTCTACACGACCGCCTACGTCTACGAGGCTCCCATCTCGACCACGCACACCATCACGTCGGCGGTGATGGGCGTCGGAGCCACGAAGCGGCTGTCCGCGGTGCGCTGGGGCGTGGCTCGCACCATCCTCACCGCATGGGTCCTCACCTTCCCCGCCGCTGCGAGCGTCGCTGCCGTGACCTACTGGATCCTGCACCTGATCACTCGACTCTGACGCTGCGCGTCAGATCGTCAGTGAGTAGCCCCGGCCGCGGATTCGCCGTACGTCGGCGACACCGCCGAGCCGGTGCCGGAGCCGGGTCACATGCATGGCGATGGTGTTGCCGCTCGGCCGCACCCCTTCGGAGCCCCACAGCGCCTGACGCAGCTCGTTGTCGGTGACCATGCCCGGCGCCCGGAACATGAGGGCGCGCAGCAGCTCGAACTCCTTGAGTGGCAGGTCACCGATCCGTTCGCCGTTGATCAGCACCCGATAGGCGGCCGCATCGAGCTCGATCGGCCCGACCACCACTCGGGCGTGCTCGTCGAGCGAGCGCGGCGCGTGGCTCAACAGCTCCCACAGGTGGTCGGCCGAGTAGGGACGCGCCACGACCGCGCTGGCACCCGCGAGCATCAGCCCGCCGACCGCTGCCGCGTTGTGGTGCTCGAGCGCCGCAACGACGTACGGAGAACCGTGCTTGCGGATCGCCGTAACGAACTCGGCGGCCGGCATGCCCGGCGCCTCCGGCGACACCACGACCGTGTGGGGGTCCAGCCGCCCGAACTCGATCAGTCCGTCGAACGTCGTCGACACCCAGGTGACGTGCACGCCACGACCGGCCATCCCGTCGCTGAGGCGCGCGTCGTCCTCGCCGGGATCGACCACCAGCAGCTGGGCACCTGCGGTCTCGGCCCACCGGTGCAGGTAGGTGCGGGCACCCATGTGCGGCTCAGCCGAAGCGACCCGAGATGTAAGCCTCGGTCCGTTCGTCGCCCGGGTTGGAGAACAGCTGCTTGGTGCGGTCGAACTCCACGAGCAGGCCCGTCCGGTTGCCGGTTGTCTCGTCCGGCTTGGCCGTGAAGAACGCGGTCCGGTCGGACACCCGCGCGGCCTGCTGCATGTTGTGGGTCACGATGATGATCGTGTAGTCCTCGCGCATCTGCAGCATCAGGTCCTCGATCTTCGCGGTCGCGATCGGGTCGAGGGCCGAGCACGGCTCGTCCATGAGGATCACGTCCGGCTTCGTGGCAATGGTGCGGGCAATGCAGAGCCGCTGCTGCTGACCGCCCGAGAGGCCGTACGCCGATTGCTTCAGCTTGTCCTTGACCTCGTCCCACAGCGCGGCGCCGCGGAGCGCCTCCTCGACCAGGTCGTCCATGTTGTCGACCTTCATACCGATGACCCGCGGGCCGTAGGCGATGTTGTCGTAGATCGACTTGGGGAACGGGTTCGGCTTCTGGAAGACCATGCCGATGTGCTGGCGGACGGCGATCGCGTCGACCTTCGCCGCGTAGATGTTCTGACCGTGGTAGTGGATCTCGCCCTCGACCCGAGCGCCGGCGACGAGGTCGTTCATCCGGTTCAGGCAGCGCAGCACCGTCGACTTGCCACACCCCGAGGGGCCGATCAGCGCCGTGATCTCGTTCTTGCCGAACGTGAGGTTGACGTCGTGCACGGCGTGGAAGTCGTCGTAGAAGACGTTGAGGTGGAACGTCTGCATGACCGATTCGGCGGGCACCTCGCCGATGACGGTGTGCTTGGCCTCCTCGTCCACGGACAACGAGAGGCCCAACGGCTCGTCTGAGCTCGTCGCGGCCGTTGCGGGTTCGGTGGACATTTCCGTCTCCTACCAGGATCTCTGGAACTTGTTGCGGATGATGATCGCGACGGCGTTCATCCCGAGGATCATGACCAGGAGGACGATGATCGCCGCGGACGCCGCCTCGTGAACGACGTCCTGCGGATTGCTCGCGAAGCGATAGATCTGCATGGGCAGGGCGTCCACCTTGCTGGTGAAGCCGGTCGGGTCCTGAAGCGTGAACGCGAGCCCGACCATGACCAGCGGAGCGGCTTCGCCGATGGCGCGAGAGAGGCCGAGGATGGTGCCAGTCGCGATCCCCGGGATGGCAGACGGCAAAGTTTGCCGCCAGGTCGTCTGCCACACCGTCGCACCGAGCGCGAGCGAACCCTGCCGGATGTCGCGTGGTACGGCGCGAAGCGCTTCTCGGGTGGTGATGATGACGACCGGCAGGATCAGCAGCGCGAGTGCGATCGCACCGCCGAGCACGATGCCCTTGAAGCTGAACCCGAGCAGGCCCATGATCGCGGCGGCGAGCATGCCGTAGATGATCGAAGGTACGGCGGCGAGATTCTGCAGGTTGACCTCGACGATCCGGTTGTACCAGGTGTTCGTGTCAGCGAACTCCTCGAGGTAGGTCGCCGCCGCGATACCGAGCGGGATGGCCAGGAGGGCGGTGGCGAACATCAACCACAGCGAGCCCAGGATCCCGGCGCGGAACCCGGTGTAGCGGTTCGACAGATCCTCCACCGGGATCCCTCGGAGGTCGGAGATCTTCTGCGCCTGCTCGTGCGCGATCCCCTGCTCGTAATTGGTGAACAGGTGCTGGTCGAAGCGACCTGAACCTGCGATCGCGGTGTCGATGATCAGGGCGAGGAGCACCACAACGCCGAAGAACAGGGAGAACCACAGGACGGCGAGGAAGACGATCGACGCCGGATTGCGGTCCTTGCTCTTCCCGGACGTGAGCGTCGTCTGGGTGACTTCACGCGCGAGCGCTGATGCCGAGCTCATCAGTAGACCTGCCTGAATCGACGGACGATCCGGATGCTGATCATGTTCATGAGGAAGGTGACGATGAACAACAACAGTGCGACGGCGAACAGCATGTTGTACTCGGCTGATCCGGGCGGATTCTCACCCTGCGCCGTCTGCGCGATGAAGGCGGTCATCGTCTGGTGTCCTTCCCTGACATCGGCCGACAGGCTCTTGGCCGAGCCGCCGGCCAGTGCCACGATCATGGTCTCCCCGACTGCTCGGGAGAGTCCGAGCACGATGGCCGCGGCGACGCCGGACAGAGCGGCCGGGAAGACGACGCGGATCGTCGTCTGCATCCGGTTGGCACCCATGGCGAGCGAGCCTTGGCGGAGCGACATCGGCACCGCGGAGAACGCGTCCTCCGAGAGGGACGCGATCGTCGGGATGATCATGACGCCGAGCACCAGACCCGCGGCGAGCGAGTTCGCCAGGCTCACCTTGAGCTGGAGGATGTCGTTGAGCAGCGTGGGCGTGACGAACGACAGCGCGAAGAAGCCGTACACGACCGAGGGCACACCTGCGAGGAGCTCGACGGTCGGCTTGAGCCACTTGCGGGCGCGCCTCGAGGCGTACTCGGACAGGTACATGGCGGCTGCGAGGCCGATCGGCACGGCGATCAGCAGCGCGACGATGGTGGTGAGGGCAGTGCCCCAGACCAGCGGCAGCACCGCAGGCTTGAGCTCTCCGCTGCCCTCAGGATCGCTCGTCGCGAGGAAGTCGGAGACGGGGACCTGACTGAAGAAGTCGAGGGCCGGCTGCAGCACCGCGACGATGATGCCGATCGTGATCGCGACCGACGTCAGCGCCGCCAGGCGCAGCAGCGCCTTGATGACCTGCTCGCCCGGTCGTGACCGGGCGGTGAGGACGGGGCCCGGGCCCGCCCCGAGGGGCGGACCCGGTTCCGTGGTTGCCGTCATGGATGAACGGTTCCTATCGGGTTTCGTCAGCCGCCGATGCCGGCGAGAGCGTCCTGGGTGGCCGCGTAGTCGGTCTCGTTCAGCGGGATGAACAGCGCGCCCTCGGCGATGTCGGCCAGGTTCGCGATGTAGTAGTCGGCGAACGTGGCGACGGCCTGCTCCTCGACGTAGGAGGCGTTGTTCACGTAGATGAACAGCGGACGGGCGAGCGGGGTGTAGGTCCCGTCCTGGGCAGTCTCGGCCGACGGCTCGACGCAGCCGCTGCCGGAGTCGATGGCGACAGCCTTCAGCGTGTCGGCGTTCTGCTCGTAATAGGAGTAGCCGAAGAAGCCGACCCCACCCTCGGTGCCCGAGATGCCTTGGACGAGCACGTTGTCGTCCTCGGAGCTCTCGAAGTCGTTGCGGAGGGTCTCCGACTCGTCCTCGACGACGTCGGCAGCCATGTAGTCGTAGGTGCCGGAGTCGGTGCCGGGAATGAAGCCGGTGATCTTCTGGTCGGGGAAGCTCGGGTCGATGTCCTGCCAGTTGTCAGCCTTCGACGCCGGGCCGAAGAGCGCGACGAGCTGGTCGACGGTCAGGCAGTCGACGGCGAGGTCGGGGTGGACCGCGACGGTGAGGGCGTCGGTCGCGACGAGGAGCTCGGTGAACTCGACACCGTTCTCCTCGCAGAGGGGCACCTCGTCCTCGCCGTCGATCGGGCGGGACGCGTCGGAGATGTCGGTGTCACCCACGCAGAACTTCTCGAAGCCGCCACCGGTTCCGGACTCGCCGACCGAGACCTCGATGGGCGAACCTTCGGCGTTCATGAGCTGTGCCGCCGTCGAAGTCATCGGATAGACCGTCGACGAACCATCGATGATGACCTCGCCGGTCACGCTCGTGTCGAGCGAACCGCTGGTGCCGCCGGAGCCGCCGTTGCTGTTGTCGTCGCCGCCGTCATCGCTGCCGCACGCGGTCAGGAGCAGGGCCAGTGCGGCCACACCGGGCACGAGTGCCCGTCGGATGGGAGTGACGTTCAAGAGATTTGCCTCTCGGGACCTGAGGGGCATGTGGACGCCGCCCCCCGTGTAGTTGATTCTTGGACGTCAGCGACGCTAGGGACGGGTGGTAACGCAACCTGCGGACGCGACTGAACGAGAGGTGAACAGTCGGCAAGCATCGGGACCTGCCCGGCGACGTGGGTCACACGGCCCGCGGGACGCAGGCTCAGCCGATGCGGTGCCGCTCCACGGAGACGACGCCGCGCTTGCGGACGTGCACCACCAGCATCTCGGCCGGTGCGAGCTCCTCGGCCCGCTCGCCGGCCAGGAGGCCGAGGGCGTCGTAGACCACCGGGAGCACCGGACGGTGCGTGCAGATCACGGCGCCCTGGTCACCGTCGAGCAGCTCGTCGACGACCCTCTGGACGCCCTTGGCGGTGAAGTCCTCCTCGGTGAGCCGGCGCCTGGTGTCGATCTCCCAGCCGGTCGTGTCGGCGTACGGAGAGACCGTCTGCGCGCAACGGACACTGGAGGACGAGACCACCCGCGTGACGTCGTACGCCGCGAGGAGGGGGATCAGCCGGTCGGCCTCGGCCGTACCGGTCTTCAGCAGCGGGCGCAGCCTGTCATCGGCACGCCAGGCCTCGCGGGACCGCGCCTTGCCGTGGCGGAGTACGACGATCGCGTGGCTGCGGCGTCGTACCGCCTTCGCCTCGGCGAGGGTCGCGCGATCGTAGGGGTAGGTGAGCATCGCCTCTGCCTTGTCGAAGCGCACCCACCGGACCTCGTCGATCTCGTCGTTCGGCCGGTAGAGGCTGACGTCCTCGTCGCCCACCACCCGTCCGGTCCAGTAGTAGACCGTCTTCATCCGCCGGCCGATCGGATAGCGCTGCGACTTGAGCGGCGGCCCCAGCCGCACGTGCACACCGGTCTCCTCGGCGACCTCGCGGACCGCCGCAGCGGTCTGGTGCTCCCAGCGTTCCAGCTTGCCCTTGGGGAAGGACCAGTCGTCGTACTTGGGTCGGTGTACGAGCAGCACTTCACGTCCCGGCCGGAACGTGACGACGCCGGCGGCGCGGACGTCCGGGGGTGACGAGGGCTTCGTCGCGGTCACGGCGTTAGTGTCACATCTTGTCCGTCCCGAGAGGAGAGTCGGCTTCCATGTCGATACCAGGTCGTCGCCACCTGTTCATGATCGGCGGCGTGCTCATCCTCATCGCAGCCGGTGTTGTCGCCTGGGTGACGACGCGGGACGACGACGACAAGTCCGGCCGGCTGGAGTCGGCGGTGGCGCTGGCACCGAAGGCGAGCGCTCGCCTCGGCTGGACCGACTGGGCCGGGATCCGGGAGGAGCTGGACGCCGATCTCTCGGCCGCGTCTTCGACGAGAGACGTGGAGAGGTTCCTCACCGACGGGTTCGACGCCGACCTCACGTCTCCCTCCGCCCTCGTGTCGTCCGCACCGGTCCTGCAGACTGACTTCGGGTTCTCCCCCGCGACCATCGATTGGGAGCTGTTCGCCCAGAGCGACGAGGGTGCGATCCTGATGATCGGGCTGCCGAAGTCGCTGGACATCGACAAGGTCGAGGACCAGCTCGTCGACAACGGCTTTCAGCAGCCCAGCCTCGAGGACGACGTGTGGATCGGCGGTCCGGACCTGCTGGCCCAGATCGGCGGGCTGTCCCAGGAGCTCGCGTTCATCACGATCGACCGGGACAACCGGGTGCTGGCAGCGAGCGATGAGAGCGCGACCCTCGAGACCTGGCGCGACGACCGGCGCGGCGAGGACCTCGACGACAGCATCGCCGACGTCACGGCGGCCGAGGAAGGCGCCCTGTCTGCGTCGATCTTCAGCGCCGAGTACGCCTGCGTCGCGCTCTCGATGACCCAGGCCGACGACGCCGACCGCACCCGTGCCGCCGAGCTGATCAGTCAGGCCGGCGACATCAACCCCTACGGCGCCTATGCGATCGCCGGCCTGCCCGGTGGCGACGTACGGGTGGCGATGGCGTTCGACTCGGAAGAGCAGGCCCGCACCAACGCCGACACCCGCTCCCAGCTGGCGGCCGGTCCGGCCCCCGGCCAGGGCGGGTCGTTCCCCGAGCGGTTCAAGCTTGGCGAGGTCACCGCCGACGGGAGGGTCGTGGTCCTGCCGCTCGAGCCGCTCCCGAGCACCTACGTCATGTCGGACATGGCCACCGGCCCGGTGCTGTTCGCGACCTGCTGACGACGACGTACTCGCTCATCGTCCCTGCGGCCAGCGGCGGATAGTCCCTGACGAACGGGCCTCAGGCCACGTCGTCGTCTCGGTCGATCCCGAGGATCCGGTCGATCTCGTCGAGCGGGAGCGGACCGTCGGAGGCGGAGGCGGCGATGATCAGGCTGGTGGTCATCTCGACCTCGCCGAGCAAGTCGGAATCCTCGAGCGCAACGTCGAACGGGTCCGTCACGACTGCTTCGCCTCCCGAGTGTGGAACTTTCCGGGCGTCCCGCACTCCCTCGTGTCCGGGCACCACGGTGCCATATCGTTCCATCCTGCCCAACGAAACCCAACGGAAACCGAAAGTTGGGAGAAATTTGACGAGACCCTGCTGGTCGCCCGGCAGGGCCTCGTCTGAAGACTGATGTCTCCCGAGATATCCGAGGCGGTGCAGCCCCGGCATGATCCTTGCGGATCAGAGAGCGCGAACGTTCTCCGCCTGGGGGCCCTTGGGGCCCTGGGTCACGTCGAACTCAACCTTCTGGTTGTCCTCAAGGGACTTGTATCCGGAGGTCTGGATCGCCGAGTAGTGAACGAAGACGTCGTCGCCGCCGCCCTCCTGCTCGATGAAACCAAAGCCCTTCTCTGCGCTGAACCACTTCACGGTGCCCTGAGCCATTGTGCTCGTAACTCCTATTGTCGGGGCGAGAGCCGCCACCTCGGCGACCCGCAGCAGATGCGATGACACGTCGCTCCGACCCGTGATTGGTGACACCACAAACCAGAAACGCCGTCGGCCACAGACTCCGCAGGCGTCAAACCTTCTAGGAACTGCATCCACTGCTGCAGCGACACTACCAAGCCAGGCCGACGGCGGAACCACCCAGAGCCAGGGATCTCGGCGAACGGTGTGAAGGTTGCGCTACACCGGTGTGACACGTCGCTGAACGCGGACTGCGATACTGCAGCGTGGTCGCGCGAGCGCCGGTGACCGCGGGCCCCTAGCTCAATTGGCAGAGCTGAGGACTTTTAATCCTTAGGTTGTGGGTTCGAGTCCCACGGGGCCCACCATCGTCCTACGCTCCGAAACATGCGCAGGTGGGTTGCCGCAAGCGCCATCGCCACTTCGTTAGCGGTCGCCGCCCCGGCCGGCGCCGGGGACGTCCCCGCGCTACCTCCCGACACCGACGCGGACTACCAGCTGGGGGGCAACTGGGACGCCGTGCCCGAGCACGTCGGCATCATCGTCCGCGACCGCAAGGCCGAGCCGCTCGAGGGCCGCTTCAACATCTGCTACGTCAACGGCTTCCAGACCCAGCCCGACGAGCACCGGTTCTGGCGGGGCCACCACTGGCGACTGATCCTCAAGAAGGACGGCAGGCCCGTCGTCGACGAGGTGTGGAGCGAGTGGCTCTTCGACATCCGCACCCGCTCCAAGCGCCGCGAACTCGCCGGGATCGTCGGCCGCTGGACCGAGCGGTGCGCGGACGACGGCTTCGACGCGGTCGAGTACGACAACCTCGACTCGTTCACGCGCAGCAAGGGGATCCTCGAGCGCCGCCACGCCCTCGCCTACGCCAAGCTGCTGATCGGCCGGGCCGACGGGGCCGGGCTGCCGGTCGGGCAGAAGAACTTCGCGGAGTTCGACGGCACCACGATCGGCTTCGACTTCGTGGTCGCGGAGGAGTGCGGCAAGTGGGACGAGTGCGACCTCTACGAAGCGTCGTTCGGCGACCAGGTGATCGTCATCGAGTACCGCCGCCGCGACTTCACCGAGACCTGCGCGACGTACGCCGACCAGTGGCCGATCATGCTCCGCAACCTGGCGCTCACGCCGGGCGGCGTGCACCGCTACTGCTGACGGCAGTCGGCGCAGATGCCGAACAGCTCAAGGCTGTGGCTGACCTCGGCGAAGTCGTGCTCGCGGGCTACGGCTGCGGCCCAGGTCTCGACCGCGGGGCCGGTGACCTCGACCGTCCGACCGCAGGACCGGCACACCAGATGATGGTGGTGGTGGGTGCTGCAGCGGCGGTAGGCCGACTCGCCACCGGCGCCCTGGAGCACGTCGACCTCGCCGGCCTCGGCCATCGCCTGGAGCGTGCGGTAGACCGTCGCCAGCCCGACCTTGTCACCCGCGTGCCGCAGCGCGTCATGGATGTCCTGCGCACTCTGGAAGTCGGCGGCGCCGACCAGCGCCTCCGTGATCGCGCGGCGCTGACGTGTGGGCCGCAGCGTCGGCGGGGTCCCGGTCATCCTCACCTCCTCCATGATCCGTCCAGTTGAGAGTCGCTCTCAATCTACCGGCTGACCGATGCGAACCGGTCACGCGACCACCCGATCTGTCGTACATTCACTGCCTGGGAGGAAGGGAGGCCTCGCATGGGGGAGCTTGACGAGTTGGACTTCGGCGCGGACACCGACGCCATCCGGCGGTGGTTGGCCAAACGAGCGACGTACGCCGACGATGTCGGCGACCCCGTCCGGGGCGGGAAGCACCGTGTCGACCCACCGGGCACGGTCGACCCGCAGCTGCTGACCGTGCCGAACGCGCGCGACGCCGGGCAGCACGTGCTCGACGCGCTGGTGGAGCCGGCGCCCCCGATCGCCACCCGGTGGCCGGCGTCCTACCAGCCGCCCGCCAAGCCGTCGGCCACGGAACCGGAAACGACGCTGACCGAAGAGGCCAAGGGCTTCCCGACACCCCCGCCACGGCCCGGCAGCACGCCGGACGGGCACTCGCCGTACGCCTCGACGCCCGAGCACGAGGAAGAGCTGAAGACCAGCCGCTCGACCAACCAGGTGTTCAAACCGCGTCGTGGGGTGCAGACGACGATCACGTTGCTGCTGCTCGCCTGCCTCGCGGTCACCGGCGTTGCGGCCTACCTCGCCTACGAAGACAGGACGAACGCGAGCTATGGCGCGCTCGCCATCTGTGCGCTCGTCACCCTGCTGATCTGGGCCGTCCGGGCCAGCACCAGCGTCACCGAGATGGCCGTCATCCGCGGCCAGCTGGAAATGATCCGCAACGGCAAGTTCCAGGTCATCGACCTGGCCAGCCCCTACACGCCGGTGCTGGTCGAGGGCACGCCCGGGAAGCGGGGCTGGAAGGTGCTCATCGAGCGGCACGACGAGCCCCTGCTCGTCCTCGACGGGAGCATGGTGGACCCGCACAGGTTCACCGCCGTGCTGATGCGGATCCGGCCCGACCTCAGGCCAGAGGTGGCGACCCCGGCACCGTGATCCAGTAGCGGCGCTTGTCGTTGCGGACGTCCTCGAAGACGCCGCCGCCCGCCTCGATCGTGAGCGCCGACGGCTCGTTGTCGGTGTCGCAGGTGACGAGCACCCGCTCGATGCCGAGCTCGCCCGCTCGTCGTACGCCGAGGGCGAGTGCGCGTGTCGCGTGGCCGAGCCGGCGTCGTCCCGGACGCACCGAGTAGCCGATGTGGCCGCCTTCCTCGAGCAACCAGTCGTTGAGGTCGTGCCGGAGGTTGAGGAAGCCGATCACCTCGTCGTGGGGACCGCCGTCGCCTGAGGTGATCCAGTAGTACGTCGACGCCACCCGGCCGGACTCCGGATCGGCGGCGACCCGCTCGGCCAGCACGTCGATCACCTCCTTGCACGACGCCTCCGTCGGCTCGATCGGGTGGTCGAGGTTCCAGAAACCGGAGCCGTGCATCACGCCGTCGCCGAAGTCGGTCACGGTTGCCGCCCAGCTGGGGAACCACCGGAGGTCGGGGAGGACGAGAGCTGTCATGACCCGATTCCACCAAGACGTGACGCTCGTCGCATCACGTTTTCCGCGGGAGAACGTGTTCTAGTCTGGCAGCCATGAGCCGGTTCCAGATGGAGGACGCCACCGACGAGGAGATCGCGGCCGAGGCGGCGGTCTACGGGCCGTTCACCGACGCCGTGCGCGCGTTGGTGGACGCGACCGTCCGGAGCGAGGTCGACTTCGACGAGATCCAGGCCGCCCAGGCCGAGGTCGAGGCGATCGTCGAGCGGCTGCGGAAGAAGCAGCTGGACGGGTCGTACGGCGTCCGGTTCCGCGCCGACGGCACCCGCGGCCGCAACTGGGGCAACGCGGTCATGGGCCTGCGCAACCCGATCGCCCCGCCGCTCGCCATCCACAGCGACGGGTCGGGCCGCGCGTGGAGCGACTTCCACCTGGGCGCCGCCTACGAAGGTCCGCCGGGGCTGGTGCACGGCGGCGTGATCTCGCTGATGCTCGACCAGGTGCTCGGCCACGCCGTGAGCACGAGCGGCCGGCCCGGGATGACCGGCACACTGACGATCGTCTACCGCCAGGGCACGCCGCTCGGCGACCTGCGTTGCGAGGCCTGGGTCGACCGCCGGGAGGGCATCAAGACCTGGGGCAAGGGACGGATCCTCAATGCCGAGGGCGAGGTGACCGCCGAGGCCGGGGGCGTGTTCATCCTGCCCAAGTGGGCCCGCGACCTCGACCGGTTCCGTGCGGCGGCCGAGGCGACCGAGGCCAGCTTCGAGCTCGAGTAGATCCACAGCGACCGGAGGGCGCCAATCGGGCCGCTACCAGTGCCGACGTCCGCGACACGCTCGCGCAAACTAAACCTTGACGCCGCGGGCCTGCTGGTCGGTCAGCCGGACCTCTTCGAGCGCCCGACGCTCGAGCTCCTCGCGACGGAGCCGCTCGGCCTCGGCGTCGTACTCCCCCGGCTGCGAGACCAGGTCGGAGGCGCCACCCTTCAGCCGCTCCAACGCGACGCGGGCGAAGATCTGCTGTTCGGTCGCCGTGCGCTCCGAACGGCCGCGGCCGAGGAACGAGACCAGCCAGTGCAGGACCGCGGTCACGCGGTTCTTGAAGCCGGTGATGTAGAAGAGGTGGACCGCCAGCCACATCAGCCACGCGACGAACCCGGTCAGCCGGAGCTTGCCGACGACGGCCACGGCGCGGAACCGGCTCACGATCGCCATCGAGCCCTTGTCGAAGTACCTGAAGGGCTGCTGGGGAGCCTTGCCGTGCAGCCGGCCGTCGATCTCCTTGGCGGCGTACTTCGCACCCTGGATCGCCACCTGGGCGACGCCCGGCAGGTTGTCCAGGGAGATCATGTCGCCGACGACGAAGACCTCGGGGTAGCCGGGCAGGGTGAGGTCCGGGTTGACGGCGATCCGCCCGGCGCGGTCGAGCGGCGCGCCCGTCTGCTCCGACAGCGTCTTGCCCAGCGGGCTCGCCTGCACGCCGGCCGCCCACACCTTGGTGACGGCGCTGATGCGCTCCTCGCTGCCGTCCTTGTACTTCACGACCAGGCCGCGCTCGTCGACGGCCGAGACCAGCGCGCCGAGCATGACCTCGACGCCGAGGGTCTCGAGCTTCTTCTTGGTCCAGGCACCGAGCCGGGCGCCGAACGGCGGCAGCACCTGCGGTGCCGCGTCGACGAGTACGACGCGCGCGTGGTGGCTGCTGATCGCACGGAAATCGCGGGTCAGGGTGCGGTGCGCGAGCTCGGCGATCTGACCCGCCATCTCGACACCGGTCGGGCCGGCGCCGACGACGACGAAGGTCAGCAGGTGGTCGACGTTCTCGCCGCGCGCGGCGCCGAGCTCGGCCAGCTCGAACGCGCCGAAGATCCGGCCGCGCAGCTCCAGGGCGTCGTCGACGCTCTTCATGCCGGGGGCGAACTCGGCGAACTGGTCGTTGCCGAAGTAGGACTGGCCGGCGCCCGCGGCGACGATCAGCGAGTCGTAGGGAGTCGTGAGCTCGCGACCGAGGACGTGCGAGGTGACGGTCTTCGCCTCGAGGTCGACCTCCGTGACCTCGCCGAGCAGCACCTGGGCGTTCTTCTGGCGGGCCAGCACCTCACGGGTCGGCGGCGCGATCTCTCCCTCGGACAGGATGCCGGTCGCGACCTGGTAGAGCAGCGGCTGGAAGAGGTGGTGGCTGGTCTTCGCGATCATGGTCACGTCGACGTCGGCGTCCTTGAGCGCCTTGGTCCCGAACAGCCCGCCGAAGCCGGAGCCGATGACGACGACCTGATGCCGGTCCGAGCGGGGCACGAGTGCGCGTTCGGGAGTCGAGGTCGCGGCGGTGGTCATGTGGAGCCTCCTGGTCTTGCCTGGCACCCATTCTCCCGTGGCGCCCGGGCCGCGCCCAAAAGCCGGGCCCTCTCGCGGACTGTCTGCTCGGTCACAGGGCGAACGCCCGCCCCATATCGGTCCGTAACCCGCGACAATCTCGCTCGATTGAATGTTTGACGTGCGACCGACGGGGTAGATGTCCCTGGATTCGTGGGTCGGCCGACCCACGCCGATCCACAACCACTCGGGCGCTGGACCACAGGGAAGGGGTTCACGTTGCCGCACCGGCAGGTCTTGACCCTGACCACCGGTCCCAGGAGCGTGCAGGAAGCACGCCGTTGGGCGGTGCGCACCTGCCAGGCGATCGACCGCCCTGACCTCACCGAGTGCGCCGAGCTGGGTGTCTCCGAGCTCGTGACCAACGCCCTCCTCCACGCCGAGCCCCCCATCAAGCTGCAGCTTCGCGGGACGACCGAGCACCCGCGGATCGAGGTCAGCGACACCACCGTGACGCCGCCTCAGCCCGGCTCGCGCGCCGGTGGCATCGACCTCGACGCGTTCGATCTCGACGCGTTCGACTCCGGGGCCTCCGGCGACATCGACATCACCGAGCTGACCGGCTTCGGGCGCGGTCTCGACATCGTCGGCCGGGCGTCCGTCGCGTGGGGTGCGGTCATCGAGGACGACGGCAAGACGGTGTGGTTCGAGCCGTCAACCGGGTTCAGCGACGACGCCGGCGCCGAGTTCCAGCTGATGGCGCCGCCCGACAACGGCGAGCCGAGCACCCGGACGGGCGAGATCGCGATCCAGATCCAGCGCGTGCCGGTCGACGCGTTCGCCCGCTTTCAACGGCACCACCGCGACCTGCGCCGCGAGATCCGGCTGCTGGCACTGGCCCACCGGGACGACTATCCGCTGGCCACGGTGCTGTCCGAGCACTTCAACGCGCTCGAGCGGCCGCTCCGCGCCAACATGGGTCGTGAGCAGGTCGACGAAGCCCTCGAGGCCGGCCGCGAGCTGATCGACCTCCGGCTGCGGATGCCTCCCCACGTCGCACGTCAGATCGGCGAGCTGATCGACCTGCTCGACGCTGCCGACGACTTCAGCCGCGAGGAGCGCCTGCTCACCGCGCCCCGCTCGCCCGAGCAGCGGTCCTTCCAGATCTGGTTCCTCAGTGAGTTCCGCCGGCAGGCCGCGGGCGCCGCCCCGCAGCCGTGGTCCGGGACCTCGAGCACCACCCCTACGATCCTGTCGTGACCGCCGGCGCCCCGCGACTGCTCGTCGCGGTGGCAGCAGGCGGAGCAGCCGGCGCGGTCCTCCGCTATCTGGGCGGAGAGCTCGCCCCGGAGGGAGACGGCTTCCCCTGGACCACCTTCGCGGTCAACGTCGTCGGTTGTGCGCTCCTGGCCGGCCTCGGGTTCCTCCCCCTCGTCCGGCGATCGGCGACCTGGGCGGCCGCGCTCGGGCCCGGCGTGCTGGGCGGCTTCACCACGTTCTCGGCGACGAGCGAGCAGGGCCGGTCGCTGATCGCCGCCGGCGACACGACGCTCGCGGCGTCGTACGTCCTCGGCACGCTGGCCGCCTGCCTGCTCGCGGTCCTGTTCGTCGGGCGGCACGCGCCGCCCCTCCCGCGCGCGGAGGAGATGTGATCGCGGCACTGTGCGTCGCAGCCGGCGCGGCCGTGGGGGCGCCGCTGCGCTTCGCGCTCGGACGCCGGTACGACGGCGTGCTGCCCTGGGGCACCCTCGCCGTGAACGTCGCGGCCTCCTTCGTGCTCGGGCTCTGCGTGGGCTGGTCGCTCGACGGGAACGCCTTCGCCCTGGTCGGCGTCGGCTTCTGCGGCGGGATGTCGACGTACTCCTCGTTCGCGGCGCAGACCCGCGATCTCGGCGCCCGCTCCGGCGCGGCGTACGCCGTCCTCACGCTCGGGCTCGGCCTGGCCGCCGTCTCGATCGGGTACCTCGTCGCCGGTGGTTAGGTGCGACAAGCGCACCGGGGAGCCTCGAAACCTAGGCATAGCCGAGCTCGTGCAGCCGGTCGTCGTCGATCCCGAAGTGGTGGGCGATCTCGTGCACCACGGTGATCCGGATCTCCTCGGCCAGGTCGTCCTCGTCGTCGCACATGTCGAGCAACGGACCGCGGAACAGGAAGATCCGGTCGGGCAGCTGCGGCATCAGCGAGCTGTCGCGCTCGGTGAGCGCGACGCCGACGTAGAGGCCGAGCAGGTCATCCGCCTCGTCGTCGGGCGGCTCCTCCTCGACCAGCACCACGACGTTGCGCACCAGCAGGGCCAGCTCGTCAGGAATGTCGTCGAGCGCCGCGTCGACGATCGCGTCGAAGTCGGCCGGACTCATCTCCACGGGCACCCTCCGATCCTGACAGACTGCCTCTGAGCGAACCCGGCGGAAGGACTCACATGGCCAGGCACCACGTCGTCGTCATCGGATCGGGGTTCGGCGGCCTCTTCACCGCGAAGGCGCTCAAGCGCACGGACGTCGACGTCACCCTGATCTCGCGTACGACGCACCACCTGTTCCAGCCGCTGCTCTACCAAGTGGCGACGGGCATCCTGTCCCAGGGCGAGATCGCCCCGCCGACGCGCGAGGTCCTCGCCCGCCAGCAGAACGTGCGGGTCATCCTCGGGACCGTCGATGCGATCGACATGGGCGCGCAGACGGTCACCTCCCACATCGGCGGCCGGATGACCACCACCAGCTACGACTCGCTCGTGGTGGCGGCCGGAGCCGGCCAGTCGTACTTCGGCAACGACCAGTTCGCCGAGTTCGCCCCCGGAATGAAGAGCATCGACGACGCCCTCGAGCTGCGCGGCCGGATCTTCGGAGCCTTCGAGCTCGCCGAGCTCGCCGAGACGGAGGAGGAGATCACCCGGCAGCTGACCTTCGTCGTCGTAGGTGCCGGGCCCACCGGCGTCGAGATGGCCGGCCAGATCGCCGAGCTCGCGCAACGGGTGCTGCAGCGGGACTTCCGTGCCATCAACACCCGCGAAGCGCGGGTGCTCCTGGTCGACGCCGCGCCGCAGGTCCTGCCGCCCTTCGGGTCCAAGCTGGGTGCGGTCGCCAAGAAGTCCCTCGAGAAGCACGGCGTCGAGGTCGTGCTCGGCGCCATGGTGACCGAGCTGGACGAGCGCGGGGTGACCCTCCAGTTCAAGGACGGTGCGACGCAGCGGGTCGAGAGCGCCTGCAAGGTCTGGGCGGCCGGGGTGCAGGCGAACGCCCTCACCCACACCCTCTCCGACCAGAGCGGCGCTCCCCTGGACCGGGCCGGCCGGATCAGCGTCAACCCGGACCTGACGCTGCCCGGCTATCCGGAGGTCTTCGTCATCGGCGACATGATGGCGCTCGACAACCTGCCCGGCGTCGCCCAGGTCGCCATCCAGGGCGCGAAGTACTCCGCCAGGACGATCTCCCGCCGGATCGACGGCAAGGATCCGCTCAAGCCGTTCAAGTACTTCGACAAGGGCTCGATGGCCACCATCTCCCGGTTCAGCGCCGTGGTGCTCGTCAAGAAGTTCCAGCTCTCCGGCTTCCTGGCCTGGCTGATGTGGCTCGCCCTCCACCTGGTCTATCTCACCGGCTTCAAGAACCGCCTCACCGCGCTCGGCCACTGGGCAGTGAGCTTCCTCGGCCGCGGCCGCGCCGAGCGTGCCGTCACCGAGCAGCAGGTCTACGCGCGACGAGCGATCGAGCGGATCAAGGGCGGCACCAGGGCGCTCGCGTCCTCGCCGGAGGAGTGGAACCGGGTGCGTCTCGAGCTCGAGCACCAGGCCGCCGAGGAGGCCCGCCTCACCGACGAGAAGCAGCGCGGCGTCTCCGCCGGTGCCTGACCGGAAATGGAGCGAGGCCCCTGCCCATTGGGCAGGGGCCTCGCTCTTCGGCGACCCCGACGGGACTCGAACCCGCGGCCTCCGCCGTGACAGGGCGGCGCGCTAACCAACTGCGCTACGGGGCCTCACATTTGCTCCTTGCGAAGCGGGTGGAACTCTAACCCATCGCCTCCGGGCGGACCCAATCGAGGGGATGTGGCCAAAGCGGCGAAGGACGCAGCCCAGATTGCGATGCTGAACGACAGCCGGCCGATGGAGCGTTACGTTGCTTGCTCATCGAGGAGCGCCTGCACGGCGGCAGGGCTGAGGACCTGGTCCAGCGCCATCGCGGCGCAG
Source organism: uncultured Actinomycetota bacterium (assembly GCA_963846535.1). Taxonomy (GTDB): domain Bacteria; phylum Actinomycetota; class Actinomycetes; order Propionibacteriales; family Nocardioidaceae; genus Nocardioides. The sequence continues at coordinate 22,295 of CAWJWK010000007.1, read as the reverse complement.
CCGACCACGCCGGCGCGGTCGCCATACGTCGACGGCACGATTCGTAGTTCGCGGGTCGCGAGGGCGGATGCCCGTGCGTAGACGCTCTCGCGGACACCGGCGGCGTAGACGTCGAAGGCGGCGGCCATGTCGCCGCCGATCACGACGGCCTGGGGGTTGAGCAGGTTGATCGCGACAGCGAGGGGCTCACCGAGCCGGCGGCCGCTCTCGCGGAGCAGGTGTTTGGCCTCGGGGTCCCCGGCGACCGCCATCGCCGTCACCTCCCGGATGTGGTGGATCTGGCGGCCGGCGTCGGTCATCCGCTTCACCAGGGACCACCCGCCGGCGACAGTCTCCAGGCAACCGCTGTCGCCGCACCGGCAGGGCAGACCGTCGGCGACGTCGATTTTGGTGTGGCCGATCTCCCCGGCCGCGCCGAGGTGACCCGACACGACCCGGCCCTCGGCGATGATGCCGAGCCCGAGGCCGGTCGAGGCCTTGACCACGATCAGGTCGTCGTAGTCGGCGGCGTGCCCCATCCGTTCCGAGCGGGCCAGCACGTCGGCGTCGTTGCCGACGAAGGCGGGCACCTCGCCGAGCGCCGCGAGGTACGGCGCCAGGTCGATGCCCGCCCAGGCGGCGAGCACAGGCGAGTCGACGCTCACCCCGCGTTTGGTGTCGATGGCGCCCGGGAGGCTGACGCCGACGCCGAGCACCCGCGGGCACGACCCGTCGAGGAGTGCCGTGAGCCGGTCGATCACCGTCGGCATCACCACCTCGGGACCGGCGCCCAGCTCGTGGTCGAACGTAGTGGCATCGAGCTCCTCTCCGGCCAGGTCGAAGACGGCCAGCTGGGAGCGGGAGCGCCCGATCGCCGCAGCGAGCACCACTCCGGCGTCGTTGTTGAAGACCAGGCTCGCCGGCCGGCGCCCGCCGGTCGACTCGAGCTCGGCGCCGAGCAGGAGCAGACCTGCGTCAGCCAAGGCATCGACCCGGTTGACCACAGCGGTGCGGGAGAGGCCGGTCAGCCGACGCAGCTCCGATCGCGTGGACGCGCGCCCGGTTCGCACCAGCTCCAGCAGATGGCCTGCACTGTCCGACACAGACTCATCTTACTTTTGTTCTCAAAATGCCTAAGTAGGTCTTGCGAAGACCCAACTTGGGTCCGTACCCTCGCGTCAGTGACCGTCCCCGCAGCCGAGCACCTGTCCGACCTCCCCGAATGCGACATCACCGTGTTCGGCGGCACCGGCGACCTGGCGCTCCGAAAGCTGCTGCCCGCGCTCTACCACCGCGAGCTCGAGCACCAGCTCCCCGAATCGACGCGGATCATCGGCGTCTCCCGCTCCGAGCTCGACGACGCCGCCTACCGCAACGTCGTCGCAGACGCGCTGGCCGAGCACGTCGACGAGATCGACCCCGGCGCCGTACGACGGTTGCTCGCCCGTCTCCACCACCTGATCCTCGACGCGTCCCGGCCCGACGACTGGCACCTGTTGCACGGACTGCTCAAGGTCAGCCGGTCGCGGGACGCCGTGAGTGTGTTCTACCTCGCCGTCTCCCCGTCGCTGTTCGGGTCGATCTGCCGACGCCTCGGCGAGGTCGGCGTGGTCAACGAAACCTCCCGTGTGATCCTCGAGAAGCCGATCGGTCAGGACCTCGCCTCCGCCCGGGAGATCAACCAGGCGGTGGGTGAGGTCTTCAGCGAGCAGCAGATCTTCCGGATCGACCACTACCTGGGCAAGGAGAGCGTCCAGAACCTGCTCGTGACCCGGTTCGCCAACACGTTCCTCGAGCCGCTCTGGAACTCCCGCTGGGTCGACCACGTCCAGATCACCGTCGCCGAGACGCTGGGCGTCGGCGATCGGGGTGGGTACTACGACCAGTCCGGCGCCCTGCGCGACATGGTGCAGAACCACCTGCTGCAGCTGCTCTGCCTGGTGGCGATGGAGCCCCCGACGTACGTCGGGAGGGAGACGGTCCGCGACGAGAAGCTCAAGGTCCTCCAGGCGCTCAGGCCGCTGACGCCGCATGACGTCGACCGCGACACGGTGCGGGGACGGTACGCCGAGGGCGTCGTGGACGGGGTCGTCGTGCCGTCGTACGCCGAGGACATCGGCCGCTCGCCGAGCTCCACCGAGACGTTCGTCGCCATCAAGGCCGCCGTGCAGAACTGGCGCTGGGCAGGGGTGCCGTTCTACCTGAGGACCGGCAAGCGGATGGACCGCAAGATCTCCGAGATCGTCGTGGTGTTCAAGGAGCCGCCGCACGCGATGTTCCCGCACAGCCAGGGCGTCACGGCGCCCAACCGGCTCCACATCCGCGTGCAGCCCGACGAGGGCATGCACCTGCACCTGACCGCCAAGGAACCCGGTCCCGGCGGCATCAGGCTGCGGCCGGTGTCGCTCGATCTCAGCTACGCGACAGCGTTCGGACGACGCTCGCCCGACGCCTACGAGCGGTTGCTGATGGACGTGATGCGGGGCAACCCGACGCTGTTCATGCGCCGCGACGAGGTCGAGGCGGCCTGGGCCTGGGTCGAGCCGATCCTGCGCCAGTGGGCGGTGTCGCCACACCGACCCCGCCGCTACGCCGCCGGCACCAGCGGCCCGACCGCAGCCACGACTTTGATCGAGCGCGACGCCCGCGCCTGGCAGGAGGAGGACGAATGAGGACCCATCCGATCGTCGCCGACGTGACCGCCCGGATCACCGAGCGCAGCGCGGCAGGGCGAGCCGCGTACCTGGCCCAGGTCCACGTCGCGGTCGGCCGCGGTCCGGCGCGAGGCCGGCTGGGCTGCGCCAACCTGGCCCACGGGTTCGCTGCCGCGGAGGGCGTCGAGAAGGAGTCGTTGCGCAGGGGCGGCAAGCCGAACCTCGCGATCGTCACCAGCTACAACGACATGCTCTCCGCGCACCAGCCGTACGGCGACTATGGGCCGATCCTCAAGGACGCGGTGATCAGGGCGGGCGGCATCGCCCAGGTCGCCGGAGGGGTGCCGGCCATGTGCGACGGGATCACCCAGGGCCGCGACGGCATGCAGCTGTCGCTCTTCAGCCGGGACGTGATCGCAATGTCCACCGCGATCGCGCTCAGCCACGACATGTTCGACGGCGCGCTGATGCTCGGAGTGTGCGACAAGATCGTCCCCGGGCTGCTCATCGGAGCGCTGTCGTTCGGGCACCTGCCGACCGTGTTCGTGCCCGCCGGCCCGATGGCCTCGGGACTGCCCAACGGCGAGAAGGCCAAGGTCCGGCAGCTGCACGCCGAGGGCAAGGTCGGCCGCGAGGAGCTGCTCGAGGCCGAGGCGGCGTCGTACCACTCGCGCGGGACGTGCACCTTCTACGGCACCGCCAACTCCAACCAGCTGCTGATGGAGGTGCTCGGCCTTCACCTCCCGGGCTCGTCCTTCGTCAATCCCGGAACGCCGTTGCGCGACGCGCTCACCCGCGCCGCAGCGGAGCGCGCGGTCACGATCACCCGGCAGGGCGGCGACCCCACCCCGATCGGCGAGCTCGTCGACGAGAAGGCGATTATCAACGCCTGCGTCGCGCTGCTCGCCAGCGGTGGGTCCACCAACCACACCCTGCACCTGGTCGCGATCGCCCGCGCCGCGGGGATCACCCTGACTTGGGACGACCTCGGCGACCTGTCGGCGGTGGTGCCGCTGTTGGCCCGGATCTATCCGAACGGTGCGGCGGACGTGAACCACTTCCATGCCGCGGGCGGCATCGGGTTCCTCATCCGCACCCTCCTCGAGTCCGGCCTCCTCCACGACGACGTGCGGACCGTCATGGGTGACGGGTTAGGGCGATTCACAGCGGAGCCGCGACTACGCGACGGCGAGCTCGCCTGGGAGGACGGGACGGCCGGCTCACTCGACGAAGCCGTCCTCCGGTCGGTGCCCGACCCGTTCGCCGCCGACGGAGGCGTCAAGGTCCTGCGCGGGCCGCTCGGCACTGGCGTGATCAAGGTGTCCGCCGTCAAGGCCGAGCACCGGGTAGTGACCGCCCCCGCCCTGGTGTTCGACGACCAGGCCGACTTCCTGACCGCATTCCAGGAGGGTCGCCTCGACGGCCGCGACCTGGTTGCGGTGATCCGTTTCCAGGGTCCGGCCGCCAACGGCATGCCCGAGCTGCACAAGCTCACCCCGGCACTCGGAGTTCTGCAGGACCGCGGCCAGCGGGTCGCGATCGTGACCGACGGCCGGATGTCGGGCGCGTCCGGCAAGGTACCGGCTGCGATCCACGTGACCCCCGAGGCCGCCGTTGGCGGGCCGCTCGCGCGGGTGCGCGACGGCGACGTGATCACAGTGGACGCCGACCGCGGTGTCCTCGCCGTCGCCGGTGCCGGAGTTCTGCACGACCGCGAGCCCGCCGAAATCGGGTCGCCACCACATGCCTGGGCAGGCACCGGCCGCGAGCTCTTCGCGGCCTTCCGCGCCACCGTGGGACCGGCCGACATGGGCGCGAGCGTGTTCCCGCCGTACGGCGCGGCCGCGATCACCGCCCAGGAGGTCGGCCATGTCCGGTGAGCGGCTGTTGGACGTCGTCCCGGTGATACCGGTCGTGGTCCTCGACCGGCTCGAGGACGCCGAGCCGGTGGCGCGCGCGCTCGTGGCCGGAGGACTGCCCGCGATCGAGCTGACCCTGCGCACCGCCGTGGCGCTCGAGGCGATCCGGATCATCGCCGACGAGGTCCCCGAGATCCTGGTCGGCGCCGGAACGATCGTTCGCCCGGAGCAAGCGAAGCAGGCCCGCGACGCGGGCGCCCGGTTCCTCGTGTCACCCGGTTCGACGCCCACGCTGCTCGGCGCGATGGCCGACACCGGGCTGCCGTTCCTGCCCGGCACCGCCACCGTGTCCGAGATGCTCGCCGTGCTCGAGGCGGGCTTCACCGAGATGAAGTTCTTCCCCGCCGAGGCTGCCGGCGGTGCGCCGTACCTCCGGTCGATCGCCTCGCCGGTCCCCGACGCCCGGCTCTGCCCGACCGGAGGGATCACACCGGAGACGGCCCGCACCTACCTGAATCTGCCCAACGTCGGCTGCGTCGGCGGCTCGTGGCTCACCCCGCCCGAAGCGCTCGCGGCCGGCGACTACGCGCGGGTCGAGGCCCTCGCCCACGACGCCGCGACACTCGGCGGTCGCTCGTCAGCTAGTTGCTGAGCCGGATGCCGGTCTCGGTGTCGAAGACGTGCACGTGGTCAGGGTCCGTGGTCACGTGGACGGTCTCGCCCTTCTGGTGGCAGCGGCGGGCCTGTACCCGCACCACGAGGTTCTCGGGAGTGCCCTCGACGTCGCTGGTGCCGTAGAGGTAACCGTCGGCGCCGAGCTCCTCGACCACGCTGACCTTGATCGGCAGTCCGCCGTCCCCCGGGCCGACGAGCCGCCAGTTCTCTGGTCGGACGCCCACGGTCACGCCGCCGCCGTTCATCCGGTCGGTCGCCTCGCGCGGGATCGGCACGGAGTAGCCGCCGAGCACAGCCCGGCCCTCCCTGGCCGCGGCCTTCATCAGGTTCATGCCGGGCGAGCCGATGAAGCCGGCCACGAAGAGGTTGCCGGGCTTGTCGTAGAGCGCCAGCGGGGTGTCGACCTGCTGGAGGATGCCGTCCATCATCACGGCGACCCGATCACCCATGGTCATCGCCTCGACCTGGTCGTGGGTCACGTAGACGGTGGTGATGCCGAGCCGTTGCTGGAGCGCGGCGATCTGCGTCCGGGTGGAGACGCGCAGCTTGGCGTCGAGGTTGGAGAGCGGCTCGTCCATGCAGAAGACCTGGGGCTCGCGGACGATCGCCCGGCCCATCGCGACCCGCTGGCGTTGGCCACCGGAGAGCGCCTTGGGTTTGCGGTCGAGGTACTCGGTCAGGTCCAGAAGCATGGCTGCGTCCTTGACGCGCGCGACGCGCTCAGCCTTGTCGACGCCGGCCATCTTCAGCGCGAACGCCATGTTGTCGGCGACGGTCATGTGCGGGTACAGCGCGTAGTTCTGGAAGACCATCGCGATGTCGCGGTCCTTGGGCGGCAGATGGGTGATCTCGCGGTCGCCGATGTGGATGGCGCCGGAGGTCACCTCCTCCAGTCCTGCGAGCATCCGCAGGGAGGTGGACTTGCCGCAGCCGGAGGGGCCGACGAGGACCATGAACTCCCCGTCCTCGATCTTCAGGTTGAGGTCGTCGACGGCTGGTTTGCCGGCTCCTGGGTAGATCCGCTGGGCTGCGTCGAACGCGACAGATGCCATGGCGATCAGTTCTCCTTCACCGGCAGGTTCGTGCCGGGCGATCCGTTGTTGGCGATGGAAGTCATGACGGACGGGTTTCGCTCGCCCATGGGAGATCTGCGCCCAGCCGGGAGACCGTGATGGACGCGAGGCGGGCCGCCTCGCGTCCCATCTGGCTGAGCTGGTCGGCGCCGAGCGGGGCGCGGGCGAGGAGCGAGTCGATGAGCGTGGCCATGAAGGTGTCACCTGCGCCGATCGTGTCCACGACGTCCACCGGTGACCCTCCGACCCTGACGCGGTCGCGCTCCGTGGCCAGGACTGCGCCTTCCGCTCCCCTGGTCACGACGGCCAACTGCGCTCCGAGCGAGATCGCGGTGTCCAGCACTTCGTCGACGTCCGCGCCCGGATAGAGGAAGTCAGCGTCCTCATCGCTCATCTTGACGACGGTGCAGAGTCGGACCGTCGCCTCGAAGACCCGCAGTGCGTGGACCCGCGGGCCCACGAGCGCGGGCCTGATGTTCGGGTCGAAGGTGATCTGGGTGCCCTCGTGGGCGCGAAGCAGGTCGCGAACGGCTGTTGCCCCGGGCTCGAGGAAGGTCGCGATCGAGCCCGTGTGGATGATCCGCGGACGGGGCAGGACCGGGGTCTCGAACGCCTCCCAGGCGATGTCGAACTCGTAGATCGCTTGACCATCAGGCTGTATGCGCGCTGTCGCAGTGGAGCTGCGGCGGGACGCGACGGTTGCGCTGATGCTGACATTGGACTCGGCTAGGTGGGCGCGGATCAGCTCACCTGCCCTATCGTCACCGATCTGGGTGAGGAGGGTGACGGAACGGCCGAGGCGCCCCAGTCCGAGTGCGACGTTCGCGGGGCTGCCGCCGACGTGGCTGGTCACCTGACCTTCCGTGTCGACGATGTCGATCACGGCTTCACCCACGACGAGGACGCTCGGTGTCTCGTCGCCGTCCGGTCGGCTCGCCAACTGCTGCGCCGTGCTCACCCCTTGACTGCTCCAGCCGTGAGGCCAGCGATGACGTGGCGCTGGAGGAAGGCGTAGATGACGAGCTGTGGGAGCAGCACCAGCGTTGCCGCAGCCATCATCCCGCCGTAGTCGACGGTGTACTGCCCCTGGAACTTCGAGACCGCGAGCGAGACGGTCGCCAGGTTGGGATCGTTGATCAGGATCGAGACGAATGGGAACTCGTTGAACACGTAGACGACGTTGAAGATCATGATCGTCGCGATTACTGGGCGCATCGTCGGCAGCACGACCGACCAGCAGATCCGGAACAAGCCCGCGCCGTCCATGATCGCGGCCTCCTCGAGCTCGGCGGGGAACTCCCGCAGGAACCCGGTGAGCAGGAGGGTGTTGAACGGGATCGACACCGCGATGTACGGGAGGATCAGAGCCGCGTAGGTGCCGAAGATCCCGAGCTCCAAGACAAGGCGGTAGATCGGGAACAGCAGGACGTAGACCGGGACTGCGAGTCCGGCGAGCAGGTAGAAGCGCAGCGAGGTCTGCGCGGCCCGCCGCCGGAACACCATCCGGGTCAGCGCGTACGACGCCATGAACGACACGATCGCGCCGACCGTCACCGAGACGACCGCGACGATGATCGTGTTCGTGTACATCTGCACGAGCGGCAGGTTCTCGATCGCGTTGCGGTAGTTCTCCAACGTCAGTGTGTTGACCGAGAACGGGTCCGACAGGATCGTGTCGCTGGGTTGGAGCGAGAGCAGCGCGATCCACAGGATGGGCAGGACGATGAGGAACGTGACCAGATAGGCGACGACGCCGGTCGCGACGAGGCGGGTGCGTGGTCGGCGTCGCACGTCGGCGCCGGAGGATCGATGGCTGGTTGCTGTCGTGGTCACGTCTCGCTCGCTACGTCGGTCGGCATCTTCGCGTGCCGACGATGTCTCGTCCGTGCTCGTGCCGGTCATGCCAGGCTCCGGCGGCGAGCGACAGCGAGGTAGGCCAGCGACGTCAGCGCCCCGAGCATGAAGATCACGACTGCGATCGCCATGCCGGACCCGTAACGCTGGTTGGTGAAGGTGACGAAGTACATGTAGCTCACCAGGGTCTCCGAGCGGTGCACCGGTCCGCCGCCGGTGAGCATGTAGACCAGCTCGAAGATCTTGAACACGTTCGTGATCAGCAGGATGGTCACGATCGCGAACGTCTCCCGCATCATGGGGACGGTCACGTACCGCAGCTGCTGCCAGGCGCTGGCGCCGTCCAGCTGCGCGGCTTCGATCACGTCGCCCGGCAGCAGCTGCAGGCCGGCGTAGAAGATCGTCATCGCGAATCCGACGCTGCTCCAGATGAAGACCAGTGAGACGGCGTACGGCGTCAGGGTGTTCCCGCCGATCCACTGCACGGGTTCGATGCCGACCTTGTCGAGCAGCCGGTTCAGCAGGCCGATCTTGGGGTCGAGGATGAACACCCAGATAAGTCCGACCAGGATCGGGGCGATGATCGCCGGGCCGAAGACCAGGGCTCGGAGCGCGCCGCCACCCCGGACCTGGCGGCGCAGCAGCAGCGCGAGCGCGAAGGACGCCGGGATCAGGATGGTCAAGCTGACCACCAGGATGATCACGGTGTTGCGCAGTGACTGCCAGAAGAAGGGGTCGTCCATCAGCGCTGTGTAGTTGTCAAGGCCGACGAACTCGGCCGCGCCGAAGCCGGCGGAGTCGGTGAAGCTGTAGGCGATCGCATAGCCGACGGGGTAGACGAAGAACGCGGTGAAGAGGATGAGCGCCGGGGCGAGCATCATCGCGATCTTCCAGCGGGAGCTGATCCATGCCATGGCTCAGATCCTTCCCATCTCGGTGTCGGGCCGCCAGCGGCCAGGTGGTTCTCATTGGTCAGGTGCGACATGGCTCGGGGTGCGTCCGACCGGGTCGCGGTCGGACGCACCCCGAGATCATCACTCGGCGTCGATCGCCTTCTGCACCAGCTCGACGGCCTCCTCGGGCGAGAACTGGTCCTGGATCACTCCGTAGATGCTGTCGTACATAGCGGTGGACACGGCCGTGGAGACAACCAGGTCGGGCTGGGACTCCGGGCTGCTCAGCGCGGGGTCGCCGGCCACGTCCAGGGCTGACTTCAGGACGCTCTGGGCGCTCGCGTCGATGACCGGCTCGTAGTTCGTGACCGGCGGCTGACCGTTGTCGACCAGCAGTTGCTGCGCCTCGTCGCTGTAGTAGAACTCGAGGAACTTGGTCACCGCGTCGAGCTTGGCGTCGTTGTCGGCGACCTTGTGGTCGACGACCAGGGGCGCAGACGCGACGTTCATGACGATGTCCTGCTCGCCGACCCCATCGGAGAAGGTGGCGCCCTTCCAGAACACGGTGTCGGCGGCAACCTCGGAGTCCTGGATCGCACTGGAGGCCCACACCCCCGCGTCGAGCATGGCGGCCTCGCCCTTGAGGTACTGGTCGACCGCCTGCTGGTAGGTCTGGGTCGACACGTTCGAGGGGAACGCGCCGGCATCGCGGAGCTCTCCGATGTGCTCGTACATCCGAACGAAGTCCTCGTTGTCGTAGGACTCCGAGCCGTCGAGGATCCCGTCGATCTTCTCCTCGTAGCCGAACCGGTTGAGCCAGACCAGGAAGGACCAGACGCTGAAGGCGGACTGGTTCGCGCCGTCGGAGATGGTGACGATGTCCTCGGCGGAGAGCGTCTCGGCGATGTCCAGGAGATCGTCGAAGGTCTCGGGCATCTCCAGACCGTTGTCGGCGAGGATCTTCTGGTTGACCCACAGACCGGTCAGCAGGCCCTGGTAAGGAACGCCGTAGATGGTGTCGTCGGCGGTGAAGTTGCTGACCGTGCTCTCCGGGAGGTTCTCGGTTATCCCGAGCTCGTCGAGCGTGGGACCGAGTTCCATCAGCTTGCCGGACTCGAGCATCTCCTCGGCGGTGGCCTTGTAGACCCAGAAGACGTCGGGGAGGGTGTCACTCTGCGCGGCGATCGAGAGGCTCTGCAGGTGCTCGGCGACGGCCTGGCCGCTCACCTCGACGTTGATGTCGGGGTTGGCGTCCTCGAAGGCCTCCACGATCGCCCAGGTGGCGGGGTCGGCGGTCTTCACGTCGGGGTTCTGCATCGACAGGGTGATGGTGGTCTTGCCGCCCTCGGAGCCGGCATCGCTCGCCTTGCTGCAAGCGGCGAGAGCGACCAGGGACGTCACCGTCATGGCCGCCGCGACGGTACGGCGGCGCTTGCTGGCGAAGCTGCGACCAAACATGGCGTTTCCTTCGGAGTGTGGGTGGGCTGCTGTGGATTCCAAATCTCATCGAAACGTTTGCGCGAATCGTTTCGCTGAAAATACGTGGCGGTCGTCACAGGTGTCAAGCAGTTCGGCTGGCCACTTGGGCGCGATCACGAACCGCCCACGGCGGACCTGAAGGCGTAGTCCTCGCTGGACGACCGCAGCTCGAGTCGCTGTTGCAGCCGGGTGACGCGCGGGCTCGCTTTCGGCGACTGCAGGCGCTCCAGGAGGAGGCCGACGGCGGCAGCCCCCATGTCGAAGGCGGGCTGGCGCACCGTCGTGATAGCGGGCTGGAACAGGTCGGAATGGTTGAATCCGTCGAAGGTCGCGAAAGCGACGTCGCTGGGCACGGCCAGTCCGGCATCACGGAGTCCCTCGAGTGCGGCCACCGCAAGCGGAGTGCTCGCAGCGATCACGCAGGTCGCGTCGCGCCGACTCAGGACCTCGGCCAGCGCGGCCTCGAGCCGGCCGTTCTCGATGCCCTCGAGCACCGCTGCCTCCACGTCGGACCGGGTCCCGACGGCATCACGGAAGCCCGCCATGCGCTCAGTCAGAGTCGGCACCCGGGTATCACCGGCGACCACGACGAACCGTCGATGCCCACGGTCGAGCAGGTGCTCGGTCAGTCGCCGCATGCTGTCGCGGTTGTCGGCGCCGACCTGGTCGCACGGCGCTCCGTCGAACACCCGATCCAGCAGCACCACCGGCGGCGAGGCCTCCCCCAGTTGCGCCACGACCTCGGCCGAGGAGCCGGGGCATCGGGCCAGGATCAGGCCGTCGACGCGGCGCTGCAGGAGGGTCTGGACCGCACGGGCCTCCCGCTCGGGCGACTCAGCCGAGTTGGCCAGCACCAGGGTCAGGTTCTGGGCCGCGGCGGCGTACTCCACGCCGTGCACCATCTCCGCGAAGGCCGGCTCGCCGGCATCGGAGACGACCAGGCCGATGCTGTCGGTCTGCGAGCGACGCATCGCCCGCGCGAGCGCGTCCCGCCGGTAGCCGGTCTTCGCGATCGCGTCCTGGACCTTCTTGCGCGTCTTGGGTTCGACATTGCGCGTGCCGTTGAGGACATGGGACACGGTCGATGTCGACACGCCCGCCAACCGGGCGACTTCGACGATGGTGACCACCGGTGCTCCGTTCAAACGTTTGCCTGCCGCATCGCGGGTAGGTCCCGCGTTCTTTTCGCCGCGAACATACCGCGTTGCGTTCCCGTGGCCGAGCAACCTACGATGGGTCGGGTGCGCAAACGTTTCGATACAGGTCTCGGCCGTCAGCCGGCACTGAAAGGACGATCATGACTTCAGATTTCGCTCCCGGCGGCCTCCTGGGTGACCTCACCCGCGCGCGGCCGGGGCGGTCGGCCCGCGCCTCAAGCTTCGACCAGACCGGACGCAACCGGGACAACTGGATCGTGATGCCGGGCGAGGAGCGCACGCTGGCGGACCTGGAGGGGCCGGGGGCCATCACCCACATCTGGATGACCCAGTCCTGCCGCATCCAACCCGGACCCGGCCAGATCGACCCCGAAGTCGTCGGGGTGCCGATGCTGGAGATCCACAACGCCTTGGGCGTCAGCTGGGAGGTGGTCGACCCCGACTACTACCGCAAGATCCTGATCAAGATCTACTGGGACGATCAGGAGACGCCCAGCGTGATCGCTCCGTTGGGCGACTTCTTCGGGCTGATGAACTCGCTCTCGGGGAGCTACGACTCGGCGCCGCTGTCGGTCTCGGCCAAGGAACCGGAGCTGCACACCTTCGGCGGCAGCGCAGCGTTCAACTCCTACTTCCGGATGCCGTTCGCAACCGGCGCCCGGGTCGTCGTGGAGAACCAGAACGACATTCCCTACTTGCAGTACTTCTACATCGACTACGAGCTCTCTCCGACACCGCTGCCCGAGGACACCGTCTACTTCCACGCCCACTGGCGCCGCGCGCTCCCTAACGTCGGTTGGGGCCCGGACCTGCAGGCCAACAGCATCGAGACGACAGTCGCGAACCTGGCCGGAGCCGACAACTACGTGGCGCTGGAGACCGAGGGGCGCGGCCACTACGTCGGCTGCAATCTCGCGGTCCGTCACTTCCAGGGGTCGTGGTGGGGCGAAGGCGACGACATGATCTTCATCGACGACGACACGTGGCCGCCCAGCCTGCACGGCACCGGGATGGAGGACTACTTCGGGCACGCCTGGGGCATGCAGCGCAACGCCTACCAGTTCAACGGCACGATCGTGCACGAGGAGGACGTGCCCGGCTTCCATCACAGCTACCGCTTCCACCTGGTCGACCCGATCCGGTTCGAGAAGCGGATCAAGGTGACGTTCGAGCACGGCCATGGCAACCACCTGTCCGACGACTGGTCCTCCACGGCGTACTGGTACCAGACGCTCCCGTCTCCCGTGCTGGACGTCCCCGACGTCGATGCGCGGCTGCCGCTTCGGCCGGTGGATCGGTTGATCACGGCACCGTTGCCGGAGCTGAGCGAGGAGCAGCGCGCAGCGCGCGAGCAGGCAGCGGAACGGATGCGCCGCTTCGTCGAGGCCCGGGACGCCCTGCGCGAGGAGCGGCGGTCGCAGGTCGACGAATGGGAGCGCGGCAACGTCGTGCATGCCCGCGCCATCCGGCGTTCCTACGACGCCGTGGGGGGTGAGAACTGATGCGACCGCGCTTTCACTTCACGGCCGAAACCGGGTGGATCAACGATCCGCACGGGCTGACCTTCCACGACGGGCGGTACCACCTCTTCCACCAGTACGTCCCCGACAGCCTCGTCTGGGGACCCAACTGCCACTGGGGTCACGCCACAAGCTCCGACCTGCTGACCTGGGCGCACCACGAAGTGGCGATCGCACCAGGTGACGGCGACGACGGCATCTGGACCGGCAGCCTGGTCCGGGACGACGATCAGACCCGGATCCTGTACACCTCTGTCGCACAGCCGGATCTCGGTCTGGGACGCGTGCGCCTCGCCATCCCGGTCGACGCCGGCTGGGATGCCTGGACCAAGGGCGACATCGTGGTGCGCCCGCCCGCGCACCTCGACCTCATCGCCTACCGGGACCCGTACGTCATCCGCGAAGGGACTGGGTGGCGGATGTTCATCGGCGCCGCGACCAGCGACGGCGACGCGCTCGCCCTCACCTACACCTCCGGCGACCTGACCTCCTGGACCTACGACGGCGTCGCCGTCAGCAGGTCGACCCACCAGACCGACCCCGTCTGGATGGGGGCTCTCTGGGAGTGCCCCCAGGTGTTCGAGGTCGATGACCACTGGGTCATGGTCAGCTCGGTCTGGGACGACGACGTCCTCCACTACGCCGGCTTCGCGATCGGCGGCGCCGAGTCCTACCGCAACGGACGGTTCGCTCCGACCGGCTGGGGCCAGCTCAGCTTCGGTGCCTCCTACTACGCGCCATCATTCTTCCGCGATCGTGACGGACGGCCCTGTCTGATGTTCTGGATGCGCGGAGTCGCCGACAACGATCAGGGATGGGCGAGCTGCTTGAGCGTCCCCCACCTGCTGTCGGTGCGCGACGACCGCCTCGTCGCGACGCCTCACCCCGAGGTCGTCGCAGCGCGAGCCGCCACCATGCTCGCCGGCGAGCGGGCTGCTGCATTCGACATCGAATGGGCACCCACCTCCGGCGCCGACCAGCTCGTCCTCACCTCTGATGCCGCGAAGACCGGCTGTCTGACCGCGGCCGACGGCCGGGTCACGATCGAGCGCCCCGGCCAGGAAGCGTGGTCGATGCCCTGGACCGGCGGCACCGTGAGGGTCGTGGTCGACGGCCCCGTGGTCGAGGTCTCCACCGAGGACGGAATCCTGGGTGGCCCGATCGACCCGACCAGCGGTTGGCAGGCACCCGCGGGGACGTGCACCGCGTGGGTGGTCGACGCGGGCCGCTAGCCGCCGTCCGGGTGCGGGTCAGCGCAGGATCAGGCTGGCCCGACCCACGTCTGGTTGGGTCCACCGACGCAGTCCCAGACGATCAGCTGGCGACCGTTGGCCGTGTTCCCCGAGTCGAGGTCGAGGCAGCGCCCGGAGGCGATGTTGCGCAGCTGCCCGTTCTCCGAGCGGCTCCATTGCTGGTTCGTCGCGTTGGGCACGCAGGTCGCGGCGGTCACGACCGCACCGTTCGCGAAGGAGCCGGTCGCCAGTTGCATGCAAGCCCCGCCGGACGTGAGCGTGCCATCTGCGTTGAGACGCCAGGTCTGGTTGTCCAGGCCGTTGCACTCCCAGATCTGGACCTTGCCGGTGGCCACGTCTCTGTCCGCGCAGGACGACGACGTGCTCCACGCGATCTGACCGACGGGCGCGGTGTAACGCGGTCCCACCCAGCTCTGGTTGCGGGTGCCGACACAGTCGTACACCTGGAGCTGGCGTCCGTTGCTGAAGTCGGCCGAGGGCACGTCGAGACATCGGCCCGCGGCCAGGTTGATGAGCGAACCGAAGTTGCCTTGGCGCCACTTCTGGTTGGCGCCGCCGGAGCAGGCCGCAACATTCACCGGTGTGTGGTTCGCGGTCTGGCCGGCAGGCAGCTCCATGCAGACTCCGCCGGTGGTGAGCTGCCCGAAGCCGTCGAGGTCCCACGTCTGGTTCGAGTTCGCCAAGCAGGACCACAGCTGCACCTTGCCGGTCGCCACATCCCGGTCCACACACATGTTGTGGTGCCCGGTCGATGCGATCGCGCCGGCCGGAGCCGTGCCGGCACGTCCCGGCGTCCAGGTCGATGCGATCGGTGAGAAGCTCAGCGACGCGAGGATCACCGACCCGCCGAGGGCGTAGAGATCGATGCCGCGGCTCCCCGTCGACGAGTCGAAGGCGACGTTGTCGCTGACAACGGTCTTGCCGTCGTTGCCGAAGACCTCGAGCTGCCCTCGATCCACCAGGAGCCGCACCGTCACCTTGTTCGAGATCGGCGGCATCGAGACCCCGTACAGGGTCTCGGCCGGCATCGCGTAGGCGACCGTGCGGTCGCTCGATCCGTTCGCGCGCGCATGCAGCCGGAATCCGAACTCCGTTGCAGTCGACTCGTTGAGATCGAACACCGCGGTGATCTCGTACGTGTCGGCCGAGATGCCGTTGAAGGGGTCGGTCGATGGGTCGGTCGTGATCGCGCGGGGTCCCCACGTTTGTGTCGACGTACGGATCGACGAGATCTCATTGACCGGGTTGCGGGTGAGGCGGATCCCCTCGGGGTACGTCTTGAGCGCGAGCTCGACGGGAAAGGACGCGTTCCCCGTCCAGGTGACCCCGGCATTGCTGGGTTGCCAGCCCATCTGGACGACTCGGCCGTTCGGCAGCTGGTTGAAGGTCAGCGGCGCGTACCAGGTCGACGGCGCGAACGCGGCGCCGGAGATCCCCCATTCCATCCGCTGCGGAGTGGTCCAGTCGGAGACGAAGACGCCGTTGGCATTCAGCGAGCCGATCACGTACTCACCGCTGGCATCTTGCAGCACCCATTTCTGGGCGCTGGTGTTCCCGTCGACGGGAAGTCGATAGAGATCGGGGACCTCGACCAACCAGCCCGCCACGTACGTCCCACGGAACGTCCAGTCCAGGAGATTGGTCGAGGTGTAGAACACCGCGCCCGTGCCGGCTCTCCAGGTGACCATCACCCACTGGTTGCTCGCCGGGTCCCACTGCACCTTCGGGTCCCGGCTCTCGACCGTGTCGGTGATGACCTTCGCCCCGCCGTCGTACATCTGGAAGGTCTTCGCCCCGTCGGTCGAATACGCGATGCTGACGCCTTCGGTGTTGGTGAAGAGCAGGATCGGGTCGTCGGCCCCTGTCTTGAGCCCGGTGACGTTGTTCACGTCGACCCAGCCGGCACCCGACCAGAGGTTGCCGGCGTGGACGCCGGGTTCGAGCGCGATCGGCTGTTGTGTCCAGTGCACCAGGTCGGGGCTCGTCGCGTGTCCCCAGTGGATGGTGTCCCACGCGAGCCCGTGCGGGTTGTGCTGGAAGAAGAGGTGGTACTCACCGCGGTAGTAGAGGGGCGCGTTGATGTCGTTCATGAATCCGCTCTGCGGGCTGAAGTGGAACTGCCCGCGGAAGGCCTCGGTGTAGTCGGTAGCCGCGTAGGGGTACTCGGGGTAGTCCGACGACGTGCCGGCCACCGCCGCGGGTGGTGCCGTGGGGAACGTCGCCAGCCCGGCGGCCGCGAGCGTCGCGACCAGCAGCGCAATCAGAAGGCGCCTCACGGCGTGGCGACGAACGACACATTGCCGCCGGTCAGGTCCTGCAGCTGGGCGGATGTTCCCGACCAGAGGACCTTCGTGGCGGTGGTGCTCCCGTCGAGCACGTGCCGTACGGCGACGTTCGACGCCAGCTTGTTGGTTGCGAGGAAGTTCCGAGCTCCGCCCTTGACCAGCACGACTGTCGGGGTTGCTCCGGACGGGACGATCTCGTTCGAGGGGACGTCGAAGGAGAAGGAGTTCGCGGTGACGGAGTTGTCGTTGCCGTTGAGGTGGATCATGCCGTAGAGGTCGTCGTTGCGAGCCGGTCCGCCGTCGCCGAACCTGCGGCGGAACGCGTTGCCCGAGATGAGCTGCTCGTGACACGGGGTCTCGTGGACGATCATGCCCGAGAAGTTACTGACGAACTTGTTGCCGGTGATGACGGCGCGGTTGACGTTCTTCAGCTGGATCCGGGCGCCCCACAGGAGACTGTTGCCGGTGATGAGGCAGTCGTCGTTGTTCTCGATGAAGATCGAGTTCCCGGCCCAGGGGTTGATCAGGTAGTTGTTGGTGATCTTCCCGACGATCGAGCCGTCGGACATCGTGATGGCGTTGCCACACTCGCAGATGAAGTTGTTGGTGAAGTTGTAGGCGTCGGCGTTCCGCACGACTATCGCGTGGGACAGGTAGACCATTCCCATGCCCTCGATGCGCAGTGAGTCTGTGTCGTACTGCACCTTGATGCCGGTCTTTCCGTTCCCGGGCAGGTAGGGCTTGGTGCTGCTGACCCCATCGATGCAGAAGTCCTGGAAGACGATGGCGTTGAGCCTGCCGTTCGTGACGGGGTTGGTGGCGCGGTCGACGAGGAACCCGACCTGGTTGTTGTTGGCGATCTGCACGTGACTCGAACCGGGAAGGGTCTCGACCCACGCCGAGTGGTTGACGTCGTCGCGGACCGCTTCGGACATGAAGCCGTGGCCGGAGCCCTTGATCGTGAGGAACCCGATGTCGATGTTCACCGTGGTCTGCAACGTGAAGTGACCGGGCGGGATGTAGATGACGCCGCCGGGGCGCGTCGTCTGACTCGTCTGTTGTGACTTGATGTCGGCGATGATCTCGTTGATGACCTGGCCGATGTCGGTGTACGGCGAGACGGAGGCGCCCGTCCAGGTGGTGACGTCGTAGACGGTTGATGCCATGTTTCTTCTCCTTGCGAGATCAGAGCAGACCGACGATGCGGTCGTAGGCGGGCGGCGGTTGCCAGGCCGCGACGGCGGCGCTTGCGGATGCGGGGACCCCGTCGCTCAGGGCGGCGAGCTGGCTGGCCACGACGGTTGCGGCGAGCGCTTGCAGCACTCGGCGTCGCGAGGCTGCGGCTGAAGGCGTTGCGACGCTCTGCGCAAACGTTTCGATAGAAGCCATGCCGGAACAGTACGGCCGCCAGCCCATCCCGATCAAGTGGTGACGCGCATCACACTCGAATGCTGAGACAAACGTTTCGTTCGCCGCGAGCACCGACGAGCTGGCCCGGAGGATCACAGCGTTCGTCCGGCCCCGGTTCCTGACGCTTTCCGGGCCTCACGCCGACCCTCGATAGTCTCCCGGCATGGGCGTGACCGCGGGCGGGTCGGCCGGCCTCCCCGAGCCGCTGGTAGCCGAGCTGCGCCGCACCGCCGCCGCGCTCCTCGAGGATGTGTCGACGTACGCCGACGAGATGCTCGACTACATCCTCGAACGCATCCCGGAGGCCGGTGCCGACGACGATCTCCGGGGTCTGACGCTCGGGTCGTGCTCGTCGAACCTGGAGGCGGCGCTGTCGATGGTTCGGCACGGTATCGACGTGAGCGCCGCGACGGCGCCGGTCACGGCCCTGGAGCATGCGCGCGCGATGGCGGCGCGCGGCTACAGCGTCGACGTGATGCTGCGCTTCTACCGGACCGGTCACGGCTACTTCAGCGAGCGCATCCTGGAAGCGATCACGGTCTCCGTCCCGGACCCGACCCTCGCCCTCGCCGTGGTGGCCGACCTGCAGCGGTACGCGTTCTCGTACGTCGACCGCATCTCCAGCCAGGTCGCCGCCGAGTACGTCGCCGAGCTCGATCGCATGCAGACCCGGGTCCGCGCGGCTCGGACCGATGCGGTCCGGGGGCTGATCGCCGGCGACCAGATCGATGTCGAGCGAGCCGAGCGGGCCTTGTCCCACCGGCTCACCGGGTGGCAGACCGCCTTCGTCTGCTGGACCGATCGCGACGACGCCGACCTCGCGCGCGTGGGTGCGTCGGTCGGCGCGCACCTCGGCTCTCCCCATCCACTGCTCGTCCCGGACGGCGCCCAGGCACTGTGGGGCTGGGTCTCCACGGCCCGCGCTCCCGAGGTGGCGCCAGCGGACTGCGCGCCACTGGCCGACGAGGTCCCCTCGACTGTCCGGATCTCCGTCGGCATGCCGGCGCCGGGCCCCGGCGGCTTCCGCGACTCCCACGCCCAGGCGCAGCGCGGTCGTCGGATCGTCGAGCTCTCCGGCCGGGGCACGTCGGTGACGTCCTACGCCGAGCTGGCGCTCGCGGACACGATGAGCACCGACCTGGAGCTCGCCCGCGCCTTCGTCGCGGCCGAGCTTGGTGCCCTGGCGGTCGCGGGCCGCCGGGAGGACGAGGAACGACGGTCGCTGCTTGCAGTGCTCGACGCACAGGGCGGGCTAGCGGCCGCAGCCGAGAAACTGGGGATCCACCGCAACACCGTGCTGCAGCGCGTGCGCCGGGCCGGGGAGCGTCGCGGACGCCCTAGCACCGAGCGGGTGGCCGAGCTGCATGCGGCGCTGCGACTGGTGCAGGTGCTCGGTCCGGTGGTGCTCGACCCGGAGCCGGACCCGCGGTGAGAACATGTGCTGGGCGCACACCGACATGGGCTCGGACCCTCTAGTGGAGGTAGCTCGCAGCTCGTAGGTTGCGGAGCATGTCAGCAACCACCGAGCAACCGGCCCCGGCGGCATCGCGGCACGCGCTTCCTGACCCTGGCGTCGGCGTACCACCCATCTCCTGGCCCGTCGTCGGCATCTTCTTCGGTGCCATCGCGGTCTTCGCGTTCTCCACGTGGGCGGCGATGGTCGACGGGCTTCCGGTCCCGGCGACGGTCCTGCTCAGCGCGACGGCGATCTTCGTGCTGTTCACCGTGCTGCACGACGCGGCGCACTACTCGGTGAGCACCCACCGCTGGGTCAACGTGGCCTTCGGCCGGGTTGCGATGTTCTTCGTCTCGCCGCTGATCTCGTTCAAGTCGTTCGCGTTCATCCACATCGAGCACCACCGCAACACCAACGACGGCGAGAACGACCCCGACCACTTCGTCAGCGGCGCTCCGTGGTGGCAGCTGCCCGTCCGGTTCCCGTTGATGGACGTGCCGTACCTGACGTTCCTGGTGCGCAACGCGCGGCGCCGCCCCCGGGCAGAGGTGCTGGAGACAGCGTTCCTGATGGTGACGAGCGTCGCGGTGATCGTCACCTGCGCGTTCACCGGCCACCTGTGGACGCTGGCGGTGCTGTTCCTGATCCCGGAGCGGGTCGCCATGTTCGTCCTGGCCTGGTGGTTCGACTGGCTGCCCCATCACGACCTCGAGGACACGCAGCAGGAGAACCGCTACCGCGCCACCCGCAACCGGGTCGGCTCCGAGTGGATCCTCACTCCCCTGCTCCTCTCGCAGAACTACCACCTCGTGCACCACCTGCACCCGTCCATCCCGTTCCACCGCTACGTCGCGACCTGGCGACGCAACGAAGAGGCCTACCTGGAGCGTGATGCTGCGATCGGTACCGTCTTCGGCCAGCAGCTCGACCCCGACGAGTACCGCGACTGGAAGGAGCTGAACGGCAAGCTGGCCCGACTCCTCCCGGTGCGGATGCCGCAGCGATCCTCCGCTCGCGCCGCCGAGTTCCACCCGGTCCCTGTTGCCAGCGTCGACCGGTTGACCGATGACAGTGTGCTGATCCGCTTCGACGTGCCCGACGATCTGCGCGACCAGTTCTCCTTCGAGCCCGGTCAGCACGTCACCGTCCGCACCGATCTCGGTGGCGAGGGCGTACGGCGCAACTACTCCATCTGCTCCTCGGCGACCTCCGGCACGCTGGCGATCGCGGTCAAGCACATATCCGGCGGTGCCTTCTCCACCTTCGTGATGGAGCAGCTCCGGGCCGGCGACATCCTGGACCTGATGACACCGACGGGTTCGTTCGGGACACCACTCAGCCCGCTCGCCAGGAAGAGCTACGTGGCGATCGTCGCCGGCAGCGGCATCACCCCTGCGCTCTCGATCCTGCAGACGACACTCGCCGTCGAGACCGAGAGCCGCTTCACCCTGGTCTACGGCAACCGGGACGCCGCCAGCACGATGTTCCGCGAGCAGCTGGACGACCTCGAGGCGCGCTACGCCGACCGGCTCCGGATCATCCACGTGCGCTCCCGCGATCCGCGGCACCCCGAGCACCTGCGTGGTCGCATCGACCGCCCGAAGCTCGAGCAGCTGCTGGCCTCCGACCTGACCGCCCCCGTGGACCAGTGGTTCCTGTGCGGACCGGTCGAGATGGTGACCGATCTTCGCGACCTGCTCCTCGAGCGCGACACCGAGCCGGGCCGCATCCACGTGGAGCTCTTCCACGGCTACCAGAAGCCCCGGGTCGCCGACGGGTTCTCCCCGGGGACGGTCACGGTCGACCTGCGCGGCCAGCAGCACGAGGTCTCGCTCGCGGCCGGCGACACCGTTCTCGAGTCGGCGCTGAAGGCCGGGCTCGAGGCGCCGTACGCCTGCCTCGGCGGAGCCTGCGGCACCTGCAAGGCGAGGGTGCTGCTGGGTTCGGTCACGATGGAGCAGAACTTCGCCCTGTCGCCGGCCGTCGTGGACGCGGGCTACGTGCTCACCTGCCAGTCCCACCCGACCAGCGAAGAGGTCCGCGTCGACTACGACGCCTGATCCGTTGGTGGGTTAGTCGTACCCCCGACCGGTTGCGATCCTTCATGCAGCGAACCGACCTTCCATTGCTTGCACATGCGGCCATAGCGCACGCCCAGTTCGAAACTATTCACCCGTTCAATGATGGAAACGGTCGTACAGGCAGAGCCCTTGTGCACGTCATGCTTCGCAACGGTGGAGCGACGACCCGCACCACAGTTCCGGTCTCCGCAGGGCTCCTGTCCGACACTGGCGCCTACTACGACGCGCTGACCGCTTACCGCAAGGGCGACCCGAACCTCGCCATCGAAGAGTTCAACCGAGCCGCATTCGCGGCTGTTCGCAACGGCCGGCAGCTCGCCACCGACCTGAACGAGTTGCACGACGGCTGGGCGCACAATCTCCGAGCACGCAAGGACGCGGTCGTCTGGCGAGTCCTGCCGCTCCTGCTCCGCCAGCGTCGGTGACAGCCAAGCTGGTCCAGGAGGTCATGAACATCACCCAGCCTGCTGCCGACAACGCATTGCGCCAACTCCAAGAGGTCGGGGCGCTCTCCAAGCTCAAAACGGTCGACGGAGACGGTCAGAAGAGGAACGTTGTCTGGAAGGCAGCCGAGGTACTCGAAGCTCTCGATCGGTTCGGCGAGCGTGCGCGCCGGAATCCCAGAGCCGGCTGACCTTCAACTTCTACACCAGTTTCGCTCCGCACC
>CAWJWK010000006.1:0-125962 GCA_963846535.1 uncultured Actinomycetota bacterium | reverse complement strand
CGGTGGTCGTCCTGGGCGCCGAGCAGCCTGAGCTTGCTGAAGATGTTGGCGATGTGGCTCTCGACGGTCTTCAGCGAGACGGTCAGCCGCGCGGCGATGGCGGAGTTCGACCGTCCTTCCGCCATCAGTGCCAGCACGTCCCGCTCCCGGTCGGTCAGCAGCTGGAGCGGGTCGACGGCGGTGTCGCGTCGCATCAGGTGACGCACGATCTCAGGGTCGAGGACTGTGCCGCCGGCGGCGATGGTCCGCAGCGCGTCGGTGAGTGTCTGCACGTCGAGCACGCGATCCTTCAGCAGATAGCCGAAGCGTTCCGCGTGCTGCTCGAGGAGCTGCGAGGCGAAGTGCGTCTCGACCGCCTGAGACAGCAGCAGAAGGACTCCCGAGACCGGGCATCTCCGCTCGCAGCGTCATCGCCGCGGCCGCGCCTTCGTGGGTGTACGTCGGCGGCATGCGGATGTCGATGATGGCGACGTCCGGACTCAACCGGCGTACTGCATCGACCAGGCCGGCGGCGTCCGACGCGGTCTCGCAGACCTCGACGCCTGACGCGCGGAGGAGACTGGAGAGCCCTTCGCGCAGCAGCGCGGAGTCGTCGGCGATCACTACGCGCATGGGAACCGTGCCTCCACTCGGGTGCCGTGCGGTTGATTCTCACTCACGGTCAGCGACCCGCCCAGTGCGGCAACTCGGTCGGCCAACCCCTGGAGCCCGCTCCCACGGGCGTTCGCACCGCCGACCCCCGCGTCCGTGACTGCGACGTCGAGATGCGGCCCAGAGTTCGTGATCCTGATGGATACCTGGTCAGCTTCGGCGTGCTTCACCGCGTTGGCTACGGCCTCGGCCACCACGAACCAGGCCGCGCTCTCGAGATTCGGCTGGAACCTACGGTCGACGACCTCCACGTCGATGCGGAGCGGGATCCGGCTGGCTAGGTCCTCGACTGCTGCGCGAAGCCCACCACCGGCGAGGGCGGCGGGCTGGAGGCCTGCGGCAAGGTCGCGCAGCTCCTGCACGGTCAGGCCCAAGGTCTGCGATCGCCCGGTCGACCTCGTCTCGGAGCGCGTCGTCTGCGCCGTTCACCCGGGCGGATCGCAGCTGCAGCGCGATCGCGAGGATCCGTTGCTGCGCCCCGTCGTGCAGGTCCCGCTCCATCCGCTGCCGCTCCTCCAGGTGGGCGCCGGCCAGCCGGGCCCGTGACTCGGTGACCTCCTCCACCTGCCGGGCGAGCTCGACCGCGAAGTCCCAGGTTGTCGATCTCGGCGGCGGCCTCGTGTCCGACTGCGTCCACGACACTGCTCTCCGTGCGTCGCGCATCGAACTCGATCCTGGCGCCCACACCGTGGTCGCGCACGACGTCCACCGTGCGCCGACCAGCCCGCAGCGTGACCGCTGGACGTCGACCAACCACCGCCCTGCGCCGGGAACCCGCGCGGGCGCGCGGATCGCCGAGGGCCTGGCGGAGCAGATTCTCGATGTCGATGCCTGCTTGACGGAGGCCGCTGCGGACCATCTGGACCGCGTCGAAGCGCCGCCGGTTGAAGCGCCGGTCGACAGCGTCGCCCAGACGTACGCCGGTCGCGCGACCCCGGCGGCAGCAAGCGTGGCGACACTGATCGGCCAGCGCGCGGTGGAGCTCAGGTCCGGGATGGAGCGAGTGATCACCACGACCACCAGGCCGAAGACCACGATCACCGCGCCCGAGGCCAATGCATAGGAAACGGACTCGCTCACGACGCGCTCGACGTCGTACAGCCGGTACTTCGCCACGGAGAACCCGGCGCCCAAGGCCAACGCGATGACGGCGACGATCAGGGGCACGCCGGCCGCGGTGTCGTCCCCTGCGAAGGACACCGCAAAGGCCGCGACGACGCCTGGCGCCATGGGGGTCGCGCCCGCGACCAGCCAGAGCAGTTGCTGCCGGGCCTCCCCCCGCGCCCGGCGGAATGCCACCGCCAGGACGTAGACGGACGCCAAGAGGCAGAGTCCGAGAACGAGGACCGCGACCAGCGCCAGCGTGTTCATGACCGGGGTGATGCTCTCGATCGCCCACGGGCTGCTTACGTGCGGTTGGATCTCGGTCGGCGTCGAGCGGAGTAGGGAAGCGACCTGGAACACCGCACCCGAGGCGATCGTGAGCCAGGGGAGCAGACGCCATCGTGAAGCTGCAGGTCGAATCGTCGCGGTGAACTGCAAGCACAGGGCGATGGCCACGAAGAACCAGACGAAGCTCGAGTCGCCGAATATGGCGATCAACTCACCGGCGGGATAGTCGTCGTCGTCCCGCCGACGGCCAGCACGGCGTACTCCTCGCTGGAACTTGCCCCACCCGAGGGCGGCGCTGAGTCCGAGGAAGGCCCACCCGGCCGGCTGGCGGAACGCACGGCCAGTGAGGCCGCCCCCACCAACCAGCACGTGGTCAGCCCGACCATGAAAGCCAAGTTCGACACTGTGGTGCCCGCATCCGGAAAGAGCGGGCCGGGCTGGCGCTGGTTCGCCCAGAGTGTTCCTGCGACCAGCACAGGCGGATGCGCCGGTCATCGCCCTGGCCGCGAATCGCGCGCGCGCTCCGACCGCCATCTCGCCATCCTGCGGCAATTGCTCGCTGTGCGACTCCGGGACAGCCCTGATCCGAAGAGTCGGGCGCACCCGGTCGTACTTGGTCGGCGCGGGCCCGAGTCTGGAAGGCACCAACCTCCACCGAGCACCGGGAGTCTTCCGATGTCAACGAATCTGAACACGGCGCCGACCACGCCCACGACGCCAGCCAAGCGCACCCCGGCAGTCAAGGTCGCTGCCGCAGCGCTTGCCTTCGGCTTCACCTTCTTCTGGACGGTGGCGTCGATCGACGTGCCACACAAGGCATCCGACAAGAAGCTGTTGAGCTGGTGGCAGCAGGACGCGAACGTCAACTCCGCTCTTGCGTCCGAGTTCTTCGCTATCGCGACAGCGATCCTGCTGCTAGTCATCGTCAACCACCTGGCCGCACTGGTTCCTGACCGCGACCGCTGGGCCCGCTACGCGAACTCGATGGCCACGGTGTCGCCTCCACGATGCTGATCTCCGCCGCCCTGCGCGGCGTGATCGCGCACATGGTCAAGCGGTTCGACGAGCCGCTGCCATTGCCCGTCGAGGTCCTGCGCTACTCCACCAGCCTGAACTGCACCGTCATCGGCAGCGCTTCGATGACGGCACTCGCGTTGACGATGCTCGCTGTGTCGATGGTCGTCCTCCGAGCGCACATCCCTCGCGAGGTGGATGGCGTACGTCGGCTTCGGTTGCGCCGCTCTCATCACCGTCGCCGTCGGCGCGCTCATCGGCGGCTTCATGGTCCCCGTCGCGATCCTGTGGGCGCTCTGCATGGCGGCCGCGATCTGGCGCCAGCCCCTGTCAGAGCCGTCGGCCGAATCGAAGGAGGCACGATGATGTACACACTTGTCACCCTCTCGGCTCTGGTCTCGACGTTGTTCGGCGCTGCTGTCGCTGCCGGACCGTCGCCCGCACTGGAAGTGGTCGACGATCTCGCGTGCGGCGACACGATCACCGTCGACACGACCCTGCATGCCGATCTGGTCGACTGCCCCAGCAACGGCCTGGTGATCGGAGCTGATGACCTCACCCTCGATCTGAACGGCCACACCATCGACGGCGACGCTGCCCTGCAGGATCCGTGCCCGGAGGGCACGGGCTGCGACCTCGGTGTGGACAACGGCGCGGGGCACTCGGGCTTGCTTGTGGTGAACGGGACGGTGATGGAGTTCGACTTCGGCGTTGTCGTGGGTGGCGCGGACAGCAACGTGCTGAGTCGGCTGACCGTGACCGACAACATCTCCTCGGGGATCACGGTGTTCGACTCAACGCAGGTGCACCTTGAGCAAAGCACCATCGCGCGCAATGGACTTGACACCGACTTCTCGGGACTTGGGATCTTCTCTACGAGTGGCGGTGTCCTTTCGGACAACCTCGTGCTCGGCAACGGCGACATCGGTCTTTACGCCGAGGGCATGGACGATCTCCGGATCGTCGGCAACACGTTCTCGGGCAACCCCGAGGCAGGGCTGTTGTTCGACGGGTCGGGCAACGTGCTGAGAGGCAACTTCGTGGATGACAACGGCGACGGCATCGCGTTCGCGGGTGACGACAACGTCGTGAGCGGCAACCGCATCACCCGTGCGCTGGGTTGCCCGGACGGTTGCGGCTCCGGCATCTCGTTCGAGGGTGGCTCGGGCAACGTGTTCGAGTGGAACCTCATCTCCCGCGCCCTGGTGGGCTTCCGGGTCGAGGCCTATACCGGCCTGGCCGACGACACGGTCGTAAGGCACAACATCGTCCGACGCTCGGTGCAGGACAACATCGTCATCAACAACGAACAGGCCGGACGCGTGAAGAACACCCGCGTAGCCGGCAACCTCGTGACCCTCGCCGGAGATGACGGCATCGACGTCAACAAGAGCGCAACGACCACGATCGCGGGCAACCTCGCCGTTCGGAACCACGACCTCGGCATCGAGGCCGCGGCCGGTGTCATCGACGGCGGCGGCAACCAGGCGTCCGGCAACGGCGATCCGCGCCAGTGCAAGCACGTTGCTTGCTGACCCCACGATCAGCGACCAGACACGACAATCAGGACAGGTGGGAAACCATGAAGCGAAGCCAGAAACTGACCCCTCCGAGACCCTGCCCTCGACTGCGAGGCAGGGAGATGCGGCGTGTTGTCAGTGGAGGATTGGGCTGAGATCCGTCGGTTGCACAAGACCGAGGAGGATGCCGATCAAGATGATCGCCAGGACGTTGGGCGTCTCACAGTCTGACCGTGCGCGAACGCCGCGGCACGGGTAAGCAGCGCGGCTGTCGAAGAGCAATCAACCGGCGGACGAATCAATGAGCTCCATAGACCGACACGAACGCCTTCGAGGAGGCACGCACATGACCTGGACGCCCATGCGCATGATTGGCGCGACGCTCGTCTTGATCGCGTCCGGTGCGATCGCGAGTTGCGGCTCTGACACGGACGAGAAGGCAAAGCCATCCGCCGAAAGCCCCGAGGCTTCCGCATCCGAGTCTGCAACTGTGTCGGGCTCCACTGAGCCAACGCCGTCGGGGTCCGAGACCGCCCCGTTGGGTGGTGGTGAGCTGGTTGTGTTCGAGCGGGTTGTGCCCGGAGCCGAAGCGCGTGACCTGTACGTGGTCGGGCTCGACGGCGGTCAACCGACGTTGCTTCACAGCCCCGGGGGGTACCCGCGCTGGTCACCAGATGGCAGCGAACTTGCGTTCGGTGCGTGCCTAGACCCTCCGGAATGCACCACTGGGGCGGCGCTGCTCGACCGCATGACCGGCGACGTCCTGGGGTTCTCGACGCCAGATCCCGCTCTCGAGATCCACTGCGGTCAGGCTTGGTCCCCGGATGGGAAACGCCTCGCTTGCGAGGCGTACGGGTCGATGATTCGAAACGGAACGGGATCTACACGATCCGTGCTTCGGACGGCAAGGAGCTGATGCGGATCACTACGAGCCCGAACGGGGACGATTTTCCTCTGACCTACTCTTCCTGACGGCAGCCGACTTCTGCTCACTCGCACCGATCCCTCTCGTGACGAACAAGCGAACCAAGCGCTGTTCATCACCCCGATCAGCGGCGGCCGACCCCAGCGGATCACGCCGTGGGGGTTTGCAGACGACCTCGCCAGCTGGTCCCCGGACGGCCGAACCATCGTCTTTGGCCACAACGGCGCGCTGGACCGTGTGAGCCCGACGGGGCAAAGGTAGAGCAGGATTAGGCTGACGATGCCGGACGGATCGTCAGCACTCAACGCCTTCAGCAGGTCAGCTTCTCACCGGACGGTCAACGAATCGTGTTCTCTCTTCGGCAGTCCGACGCCGGGCGTCTACACCTCCGGCTCGACGGCAGCGATGTAGAGCAACTGACGACAAGTCCGACGGAAGACTCCGTCACGCGAGCTGGGGCGCCGAGTCGGGCTCCTAGGCGAGTCGACTTGACCGCACCGTTCGTGGCAGTGGTATCAGACCGACCGAGCAGACGCGCGCGCCCCCTCGGGTGGAGTCCAACAGTCGGGCGTTCGGACGCAGGCTGAAAGCGCCCCAGGTTTGATGCCGGATCTGTCTGAGTTGGAGGGTGCGAACCATGCCGGGACCGATCCGCGGGCAGGCTTCTCGGACTGTGGGGCCGCGATCCCGGCTGGGGACCGGGATTTCAGCCCGATGCCTGGGGCAGATGCCGGTATCGTCAGGGAAAGGAGGTGCCTTGCAGTGACCGCTGTGGAGATCGAACCTGAGCCGGTTCCGCTGGTCGAGGACCAGAGTCCGGACGGTTGATGGTGCCCGGTACCCGCATCTCCCTCGATGTGCTGGTTGCGGACTTCAAGCGTGGCAAGACGCCGGAGTCGATTCACGATGCCTACGAGACGGTGTCCTTGGCGGACGTCTACGCGGTCTTCGCCTACTACCTGCGTCACCGCACCGAGGTCGAGGCCTATCTGGTTGAGCAGGAGCATGCGGGAGCCGAGATCCAGGCACGGATCGAGGCGGCCGACCCGGCCGAAGGGCTCCGCGCCAGGTTGCTCGCCCGCCTCGACTCGTGAGTCCACGGTTCCTCGCTGACGAGAACGTCGGACCCGGACCTGGTGCTGGGGCTGAAGAGGCGAGTCGACGGCATCGACATCGTCCCGTGTCCAGGAAGTTGGCCTGCGGACTCTTGATGATCCTGCGATCCTCGCGTGGGCAGCCGGTGAAGGGCGCGTGCTGATCAGTCGGGACATCAAGACCATCCCGACGTTTGCTGACGAGCGGACTGCCGCCGGGCTGATCATGCAGCGTGTGGTCCTGCCCGACGCTGTCGATGGCCGCGGCGATCGACGACCTGGCTCTGATCGCGGAGGCCACCGAGCCCCACGAGTCGGCCAACCGTGTTGTCTATCTCCCGCTGCGCTGACGCCGTAGGCGGCACGTCCCTTCGGCAATGCACATGTGCGGCCACCGATTCCCGGACCGGCGTGGGCATGGGGATTCTGATCGTGCCGCGACCGAAGGGTGTCCATTAGTGGCCGCTGGCGCGCTTGAAGTGGGGTGAGGCTAGCTGGTCGGGTCCTGGTCCGACCCGGCGCCGGATTCCCCTTCGGTGGACTGCTGTGCCGGGTTGCGGATGCGGTCGAGGGCGGTGAGGTTCTTCTGATCGGCGTCGGGCATCGAGTGGAGGTACTTCTGGGTGGTGGTGATCTGGGCATGACCCATCCGGTCCATGACGGACTTGATGTCGGAGCCGCCGGCGAGGAGCCAGGAGGCGTGGGCGTGGCGCAGGTCGTGGAAGCGGACCTCGAAGTCCACGCCCGCCTTCATCACGGCGGGCAGCCAGGTGCGGGTGCGGAAGGTGTTCCTGGAGATGGGGGTGTCCTCGCGGGTCGCGAACAGCAGGTCGCCGGGTCGCAGGCGACGCTGACTGATCCAGTCGGCGAGTTGCTCGACGAGCTCTGGTGGGATGCCGAGGGTCCGGGGTTCGTTGTCCTTGGGGTAGGGCTTGACCAGGTAGCGCTGGCCGGTGGGGGAGTTCTTGGAGACCTCGACGATGGTCTCCTCGACCGTGAGGCGCCCGGTGGTGAGGTCGAGGTGGCGGGGTTCGAGGGCGATCAGCTCGCCCCAGCGCAATCCGGTGTTGATCGCCGTCTCGGCCATCAACCGGTACTGCTGGGCGGGCAGCGCGGCCAGGATGGCGTCGTACTCGGTGGGGGTGAGGGTGCGGGCCTTC
The DNA here is from genome assembly GCA_963846535.1 of uncultured Actinomycetota bacterium. GTDB lineage: Bacteria > Actinomycetota > Actinomycetes > Propionibacteriales > Nocardioidaceae > Nocardioides. Next base: position 118,206 of record CAWJWK010000006.1, on the reverse strand, counting down.
TTCTTGACCTTCTTGGGCAGCTCGGTGTGGGCGCAGGGATTGAAGGTGATCACTCGGTCGTTGAGGGCGCGTTCGAAGACCGAGCTCAGCATGGTGTGGTACTTGTCGACCGAGACCGGCGACAGGCCGTCCGCGGTGGCGGTGGTGGCCCACCGCTGGATCTCAGAGGGCAGGATTTTGCCCATCGGCCGCTTCCCGAACAGCGGGATGAAGTGCTTGTCCAGGTTGGACCGGTAGGCGGCCAGAGTGGAGGTCTCCACGTGCTTGGAGGGCAGCCACACGGTCTGGACGTACTCGGCGAAGGTGACCTGGCCGCGGGAGTGGTCGTGCCAGGAGCCGTCGCGAACCTTGGCTTCTTCCCGGTTGCCGGCCCGTTCGGCGCCCCGGTGGGAGGAGTAGGTGCCGGCGGAGCGTTGTCTGCCTTCGGGGTCGCGGTAGCAGGCGATGAAGCGCTTGGTCCCGTCGTCGGTGAAGCGCACCTTGACCAACGCCATGAGAACCTCCCGGAAGGCTCGATGTCAGCGATGTCAGCACAGTGTCCGCAAACGTTGCCCCGAAAGCCAGCGAAGGGAGGCGAAGCTTGGCGGAAACTGAATACGGCTCTGACCTGGGACTTTACGCTCACAGGGGCTCACATGTCGACTGGGTGTGAGGCATTCTGTGAGGCAGATTCGAGGGTGGTTACGGCACTCATAACCCAGAGGTCGCAGGTTGGAAATTGCTCCCCGCTACAAAATTTCAGGCTCGGAATCTACGGATTCCGAGCCTGGAAGGCGACTTAGAGATTTGATCCGCTGTCCACTTACGGCCAGAAACCCTGGCCACAGACCCCTCGCGGGCCAGATCCGGAGATCGGCTACCGACCCGCCTCGGTAGGTGCCGAGCCGCCCGGATTCGGCAGCCTGAACCGCACTGGGTTCTGTAGAGGCGCTCGTCATTTCATTTCAAGCAGGGCGCTCTCGCCCTGCTGGGTAGCGTAGAACCTCCCTTCGAACTCTGCCCGCCGGTCAGATCGTTGAGGTAGCCGTGGAGTCGTTGGTGGTTGTGCCAGTGGACCCACCCGAGCGTGCCGAGTTCGACGTCCTCGACGGTGCGCCACGGACCTGGCCGTGCTGGGCCGCGGATGAGTTCGGCCTTGTAGTAGCCGTTGACCGTCTCGGCGAGCGCGTTGTCATACGAATCACCGACGGTGCCGATCGATGGGACGGCGCCGATCTCGGCGAGCCGCTCTCCGTATCGCAGGCTGGTGAATTGCGATCCGGCATCGGAGTGACACCGCAGGCCGGTGAGTTGGGTGCCGCGGGACCAGCGGGCCATCTCGATCGCATCGAGGACGGTCTCGGTCCGCATGTTTGAGGCGACACGCCAGCCCACGATCATCCGGGAGTAGGCGTCGATGATGAAGCAGACGTAGGCGATCCCGGCGAAGGTCGGCACGAAGGTCGGGTCGGTGACCCACAGTTGGTTCGGTGCCGTGGCGGTGAAGTTCCGCTTGACCAGGTCCGGGTGCCGGGCTGCGGTCGTGTCCGGTCTGGTGGTGCGGACCCGTTTGGTGCGCCGCACGCCTTGGATGCCTTCGGCGCGCATCAGTCGGGCGACCTGGTCACGGCCGACGTCGTGGCCGGCGCGTTTGGTGGCCTTCCACAGCTTTCGTGCCCCGTAGACCCGGTAGTTGTCCTCCCGCAAGGCCCTCATCGCTGGCCGGAGCTCGGCATCACGGATCGAACGCGCAGATGGCTCACGGCTCTTGGCCGCGTAGTAGGTGCTCGGAGCCACCTGCAGCCCTGCCTTGGACAGGGTGCTGCAGATGGACTCGACCCCGGCAACTCGACCCCGAGCTTCTTGCCCTCCACGACGTCGTCGCGGTTGGCGTCGATGAACGCGACTACTTCTTGTGTTGGCGGTCGAGTTCCGCCCCGAAGAAACTTGCCGCTCGCGCTTCAAGATCTCGTTGGCCCGCTTGAGCTCGCGGTTCTTCTGCTCGAACTCCTTGATCCGCAGCGCCTCAGCCGTCGTCATTCCTGGCGAGTGGCCCTCGTCGATGTCGGCCTGCTTGACCCACTGCCGCACTGACTCGACGCCGTAGCCGAGCTGGGTCGCTACCCGCTGGACGGTCCCGTGTTCAGTACCGATCTCCTCGCGCAGCTTGCGGACCATCCGGACCGCTGCTGCCTTCTCATCCGGGGTGTAGCGACGCGTCTGCGGCTTCCCGGGCACCTGCTCCTGTGGGCTAGGTCCATCCTCGTTTCAAAGGGATGGCGCCTCCATCATTTCCAGTGCGGTTCAAATCAAGCGCCGAGGCCGCGTCGTGGGCATCTTCCCCAACCCCGCCGCCGTTGTCCGACTCGTCGGCGCGGTGCTGATCGACATGCACGACGAATGGATCGCTGCCGACCGTCGCTACCTATCCGAAGGCTCCATGGCCAAGCTCTACGAGACCAGCGATACTGAGGCCGTAGCCGCCATCGAGGGCAGCGACGCGTAGGCACCGAGGATCACCTCAAAGCCCACCACCCAGCGGGACTCTGTCTGCTCCGCCGTGGTCCGACAGATCGGCGGTGGGGAATGCTGGACATGCGATCTCCAGACCAGCAAGTGGTCAGGTACGTCGAAAGCCCCTAGAACGGACCGAAGAACGGATCCGTCAGTGTCAGCGGAGCCGCATTTCCGACCTGGTTGAAGACCCAGAACAGGACGAGAAGTCCGGCACAGATGGTCAGGTCCTTGAGGAAGTGTTGCGTCTCTTCCTCCTGAACTTCCACGTCCACCCTCCAGAAGGGGTGCATGAAGCTCGCGAACAGCAACACGTTGAGCGCCAGGATCAGCGCACCGACGTCGGCCCAGATACCAAGGACCACCATGAGGCCACCCACGACGTTCGCGATACCAGTGAGCGGAACGCCGATCGTCGCGAGCGGCACGCCCATGCCCTTGGCCGCCTCGGTGGCCGCCTGGCGCTGGCCGAGATGGAACAGCAGGCCTCCCACGATGAACATCTGAACGAGCATCACTCGCGCGACAAAGAAGGCCACATCCATTGTTCACATCTTTCAGCGAGTGCGAGCGACCGGGTGCGTGAGGAGCGCGCATCCGAGCGCGACGAACAGCGCATCGATCCCGAAGGAGCCGACCGGCGCAAGCGGAGTGGCCGGAAGCCAAAGCAGCATGAGCCCCCACCCCGCCATCGCCAGCGGTACCTTGCGGCGCCAGCCCTCCCAGGACCGGGTGCGCAGGGCCTGGCGCCCGAACACGCCCAGCCCGACAACAGCGACCAACGTCGCGACGCCGTAGATGGACACGACGATCACGGCGGAGTTCGAGTCCTCCGCCCGGTCGCCGATCCTGAGACCGGCGAGCTCTCCGACAAGGATCAGAAGGGTCCCCGTGATCGCGAGCACCGCACCGGTCGCAGCCGCCCGGCTGGGTCCGCCGTGCCCGCTACGCCTCATTCCGACGAGGCCGGCCAGACAGAGGACGTGCGAGAGGCACCACAGCAGCCCGACGACGATGTAGACGTCGCTCGACCACGGGAATCGCCAGAGGTGATCGGGCTCCGTAGACGAGGACGAGTACACCACCTGGGCAATGGTGATGAGCACGCCGAGAGCTCCGCCCACCACACAGGCTGCCCCGAGTGATCGCACCACGCCATGGGCAGCAGGGAGGCCGGGCAGTGCTTCGCCGGGCGATGACGTAGACCGTGACTGATCGTGGATGGCCATGTCCTCGAGTCTTCTCGTGCACTCCGATGCTGGTAAATCCCCAAGCGCCGGGTCAACTGACCCCCCAGAAGACTGGGGTGTACGGCCACGCATTCCTCTGCGAGGCTTGGCCCGTGGGCCGCGAGTTGACCGCTGAGCGCGTGCGCCGCGACGTCGAAGTGTTGGCCCGCGGCGGGATGGACCTTGAGACCTTCTGCAGTGAGTTCCAGGAGTCGCTGCGGCGGTCGGTGAACTCACTTGCCAGCTGCGTGGCCACCTTGGATCCGGCGACGAACCTGCTGACCGGGGGCTTCAAGTACGGCACGATCGCCGGCCGCGACGAGTTCGACGAGCAGTGGGGGCTCCTGGAGTACGGGCAGGTCGAATCAACGAGCTTCACGGAACTGGCCCGCGCCGACGTGCCCGCCGCGGGTACCCACCAGGCGACCGATGGCGATGTGCAACGGTCGCCGCGCATGCGCGAGCTGGTACTGCCCCAGGTGGGTTGTACCGATGAGTTGCGACTCGTCGCCAGGGTCGGCGGCCGCGTGTGGGGCGGCATGGCCTGGTTCGGTGAGCAGCCGTTCAGCCCCGAGGACGTAGCGTTCGTCGCTTCGCTGACGGAGGCTTTCGCGACTGGATTGCGGGTGGGCATCCTCGTGCGGCTGGCGCTCGCCCCCACCGTTCCCCCGGCCGGTCCCGCCGTCATCATCGTCGGCGCCGATGACGCGATCCGCGAGGTCAGCCCCGGTGCTCAGATCAGCCTGGATGAGCTCGGTACTCGCGGCCACGGCGTGACGCCCAACGCCGTCGTGGGGGCTTTGGTCGCCGCGGCCCGCCGCTACGGGGCGGGCTTCACCGACGTCCTGCCTCGCAGCCGGGTGCAGCTCCCCAGCGGTCAGTGGCTCATCCTCCACGCCTCTACGCTGTCGGACTCAGAAGGGATGACCGACAACGTCGTGGTCACCATCGAGGAGGCCCGACCGGCCGAGATCGTCCCGTTGGTGGTTGCGGCATTCAACCTCACGGTACGGGAACGCGATGTCATCGAGCTCGTCCTCAGAGGTGCCGATACCAAGCAGATCGCCGCATCGCTGAACCTCTCCGCCTACACCGTCCAGGATCACCTCAAGTCGGTGTTCTACAAGGCGGGTGTGAGCAGTCGCCGGGAGCTCGTCAACAGCGTCTTCCTGGGGCAGTACGCACCGCGCCTCGGCGCTGAGTTGGCCCCCTCCGGATGGTTCCTCGACGAGACGATTACGCACGACCGCCCGTGACCCAGCGGGCCACGGGCGGTCAACAATGCGCTCTGAGCGATCAGATGTCGTAGTAGTGATCGAACTCGCTACGTATAGCAGCCGATGATCGACCGCGAACCGCCCCGACGTGTGCGCCAAGACGCTGAGCCCACCCGATCCGTTGGGACGCCTGCCGACGCCGGCGCGCACGACGGCTGCGATGTGGCGTGCCTCGGCTTCTCGGCGCGCGCATTAGACCCCGTCCGACTCAACGTCGGCCTCGTCCCGAGGACTCGATTGCGATTTGAGTCGTGCCGCGTTTATGCCCCGAAAACGTCAGCGCAAGCCGTCTAATCGAAGCAGACGGCATCACGACTCACGGGGACTGGGCCCGTCGTATTGCCCGGGTCTGCGCAGGTCAGGGCACACATCGTCAAGACGGGTCAAAGAACCCAGAGCGGGAAGGCACACGCGCCGGAGGTCCAGAGGTTGCAGGTTCAAACCCTGCCCCCGGCTACCTGTGATGTCTCAGGACATCCCGGACGACGGACCTACGGAGACGTAGGTCCGTTGCTGGTTTTGCTGGTTGGTCCGGGTGGCCTTCCGGTGGGCTGGTAGTCGCGGGTTGGGTCGAGGACGAGTTCTCGGAGGAGCTCGCCGGTGGCGGTGTCGACGATGCGGATCTCGAGGTCTTGGACGAGGAGTCGGACGTAGGTTCCGGCGTAGGTCCGGCCGACGCCGATGTGGTGGAGTCGGCCGTGGTGGCGCAGGGTCACGGATCCGGTTTTGCTGACTCGGTCGTCGCGGACGCGGTCGTGGGTGTCGCTGCTGCGGTCGCCGGGGGTGGCCTTGGGGCGTGCGGCGTAGACGGCGGCGGGGGTGGCCTGGTGGGCCAGGGAGCGGTGCGGCCGGGTGATGTTGTACTCGATCGCGAACCGGTCCAGCAGCGCCTGGAGCTCGGCGAGGTTGGTCGGCTGGGCGGGTTGGGCGCGTAGCCACTTTTTCAGCGTCTGCTGGAACCGTTCCACTTTGCCGCAGGTGGTGGGGTGGTTGGGTCGGGAGTTCTTCTGGGTGATCCCGAGCCGGCGGAGCTCGACCTCGAGCTTGGTCTTGCCGCCGCGGCCGCCAGCGAACCGGACGGTGTAGACCATGCCGTTGTCGGTCAGCGTGGACGCCGGATAGCCGTGCTGGGCGGCGGTTTCGGTGAAGGTGGCGAGCACGATCGGTGCGGTGATCCGTGCGTGGGCGCTGATGTGCAACGCGTAGCGGGAGTGGTCGTCGAGCCAGGTGATGATCTCGACGTCGGCGCCCGGTGTGCCGTCGGGGTTGGTGAGTCGGTAGTGGGTGAAGTCGGACTGCCAGGTCTGGTTGGGTTGCTCGGCCTCGAACCGAATGTAGGAGGACTTCGGTCGCTTCGAGGGGTCCGGGACGACTTGGGTGTTGCGGACCAGGATCCGGTGGACCGTGGCCCGGGAGAGTGCCACCTGATGGTGGTGTTCCAGGTGCCAGCGCACGGTGTCGGCGCCGGCGTCGTGGCCGGCCTCGGTCAACTCCTTACGCAGCCGCAGCACCAGCTCGACCGTCGCCGGTGGGGTCGCGTTCGGGATGGTGTGCGGACGACGGGAGCGGGGCTCGAACGCTGCCTCGCCCTCCTCGCGGTAGCGGGCCAGGAGCTCATAGATCCAGGACCGGGCAACGCCGTAGTCGCGGGCGACCTCAGCGACCGGTCGCTTCTCGAGGATGACGGCGGTGATGACCAGGCGGGCCTTTGACATGGTCGAGGATCCCGACCCTGTCGGTGTCGCCTATGTCTTGAGACATCTGTCCGGGATGTCTTGAGACATCTGTCCGGTATGTGTTGAGCCAGGACACTGCCCCCGGCTACCATGTGATGTCTCAAGACATCGGCGACACCCGGACCTGCGATTGCAGGTCCGGGTGTTGTCATTCCGGGGGTCGTCGGGTGGGGCCTTCGGGTGCTCCGGTGGGCTGGTAGTCGCGGTTGGGGTCGAGGGTCAGTTCGCGGAGTTCGCCGGTGGCGGCGTGGACGATCCTGATCTGGAGGTCTTGGGCGAGCAGGATGACGCAGGTTCCGGCGTGGGTTCGGCCGACGCCGATGTGGTGGAGTCGGCTGTTGTGCCGCAGCGTGACCGAGCCGGCTTTGTCGACGCGGTCGTGCCGGATCCTTTCGCGGGTCTCGGGGTCGGTGGCTGGCCCCGGCAGCGCCTTGGGCATCGAGTCGTAGAGGGTCGCCGGGGTGGCCCGGTGGGGCAGCGATCGGTGCGGTCGCCGGTGGTTGTACTCGTCGGTGAAGAGGTCGAGGAGTGCCTGGAGTTCGGTGATCGTGCTGGGCTGGACAGGTTGGGCGCGCAGCCACTTCTTCATCGTCTGCTGGAACCGCTCGGCCTTGCCGCAGGTGGTGGGGTGACCGGGCCGAGAGTTCTTCTGGACGATGTGGCGGCGACTGAGCTCTGCTCCGAAGGGGTTCTTGCCGCCTCGGCGTCCGTGGCCGGCCAGTCTGACGGCACCTCCGCCGAGTCCTGGCTGATGGTCGGCGCGCCGCATCACACCGTGCTCTCGAAGGCGATCGGCGTCGAGGTCCTGGCCGACCTCGCCGAGATGGCCGACACTGAGATGCTGGTCATCGACGCGGACACCACAGCGCGGAGCTTCCAGCGCGAGCTGCGCTGGAACGCCGCCTACCACCGACTTGCGGAAGGACTCTGATCCAAGTGGAACAACGCATTCTCGGGCGCACCGGCCGTCCCGTCTCGGCCATCGGCCTCGGCACCTGGCAGCTCGGTGCCGACTGGGGCGACGTGACCGAGTCGGCCGCGCTGGACGTGCTGGCGGCCTCGGCCGATGCCGGTGTGACGTTCTATGACACCGCCGACGTCTACGGCGACGGCCGGAGCGAGCAGATCGTCGGTCGCTTCGTCGCGGCGCACCCTGACGCCGGCTTCCTCGTGGCCACCAAGATGGGCCGGCGGATGGACCAGGTGCCGGACAACTACGTCGCCGCCAACTTCCGGAGGTGGATCGACCGCTCGCGCAGCAACCTCGGCGTCGACACCCTCGACCTCGTGCAGCTGCACTGCCCGCCGTCGGAGGTCCTCGACGACGACGTGACCTACGACGCGCTCGATGCGCTGGTCGACGACGGGTCGATCGCGGCGTACGGCGTCAGCGTCGAGACCGTCGACCAGGCACTGAGCGCGATCGCCCGGCCCCACGTCTCATCGATCCAGATCATCCTCAACGCATTCCGGCTCAAGCCGCTCGAACGGGTGCTGCCGGTCGCTGCCGAGGCCGGGGTGGGGATCATCGCCCGGGTGCCGCTGGCCTCCGGCCTGCTCACCGGCAAGTACGACGCGTCGACCACGTTCGCTGCCGACGACCACCGCAGCTACAACCGCGACGGCAGCGCCTTCGACGTGGGCGAGACCTTCTCCGGCGTAGCCTTTGACACAGGTCTGGCTGCGGCTGTCGAGTTCGCTGAGCTGGTCGTCAGCCACCTCCCCGAGGGCGTGACGACAGCGCAGGCTGCGCTCGCGTGGGTCGTCCAGCAACCTGGTGTGACCACGGTCATCCCGGGCGCCCGCAATGCCGACCAGGCCCGTGCCAACGCCGCTGCCGCCGAAGTCGGACCCTTGCCCGACGCCTTTCTCGACGGCGTGCGGCGGATCTACGACGAGCGCATCAGCGAGTCCGTGCACGCTCGTTGGTGACTGCGAGCGGGGCAAGTCAAGCCAGCTCGTGATTGAGCTCGTGGATGAACTCGTCGGCCATCGCCAGCTGAGCCTCGAGCCTTTCGCGACGGCCGGTGGCCTCGGTGAGGATCGCTGTCAGTCGTGCACGCGCATGGCGATGCTGCGCCGCGACGTCGTGGTCGCGCAGCACTTCGATGTCGCGCATCGCGGCGCTCATCTGCTCGAGGGTGAACCCGAGGGGCTTCATCCGCCGGATGACCAGGATCTTCTCGACGTCGGCCTCGGTATAGAGGCGGAAGCCTCCCTCCGTGCGCCCCGAGGGCCGCAAGAGTCCCACTTCCTCCCAGTGCCGCAGGCTGCGCAGCGACAACTCGGTTCGTGCGGCGACCTCGCCGATCTGCATGACGTCGGGGCCGTCGGTGGGGGAGGCCTTGGTGGGCTCGCTGGTCAAGGGTGGGCTCTCACGTCGTTCGGATTTCAACTCTCACGTTACGTGAGGGTAGGGTGCTGAGCAGACTTCCGCCGGCGAGGACGCCGGCACGCGTGCCCATGGTGCGCACCTTTCCTATCCAGATCCAAGTCGTTCGGGCCCCGGCCGGGTGCAGTGCCGGGCGCTGACGCCTGCTGCCGCGAACGGAGCCTCCTTGAGCGCCACTCTGACCCACGCCCCCGAACCCACGGTGCGCGCCGCCCTGCGCTCGCCGAGACTGCTGCGCACCGAGGTGCTGGCCGGTCTGGTCGTCGCCCTGGCGTTGATCCCGGAGGCGATCTCGTTCTCGATCATCGCCGGTGTCGACCCGCGGGTCGGTCTCTTCGCCTCCTTCACCATGGCCGTGGCGATCTCTTTCCTGGGTGGCCGTCCGGCGATGATCTCCGCAGCGACCGGCGCAATCGCTTTGGTGATCGCGCCGGTGATGCGCGACTACGGGTACGACTACCTGATCGCCACGGTGCTCCTCGGTGGCCTGATCCAGGTCGCGTTCGCGGTGGCTGGCGTTGCCAGGCTGATGCGCTTCATCCCGCGCTCTGTCATGGTCGGCTTCGTCAACGCGCTGGCGATCTTGATCTTCGAGGCCCAGGTCGACCACCTGCTCGACGTGCCATGGGCGGTCTATCCGATGATTGCCATCGGCATCGCCGTCATCGTCGGCTTTCCCCGCGTCAACCGGGTGATTCCGGCTCCACTGGTCGCCATCGTCGCGCTCACCGCGTTCACCATCGTCGCGGCGGTCAACGTGCCGAACGTCGGCGATGAGGGCGAGCTGCCCGACAGCCTTCCGGCGTGGTTCCTCCCCGACGTGCCGTTCACCCTGCACACCTTGGAGATCATCGCCCCCTACGCCCTGGCCATGGCGCTGGTCGGCATCCTCGAGTCCCTGCTGACCGCCAAGCTGGTCGACGACATCACCGACACCCATTCGGACAAGACCCGCGAGGCTCTCGGCCAGGGCGCAGCCAACGTGATCACCGGCTTCTTCGGCGGCATGGGTGGCTGCGCCATGATCGGCCAGACCATGATCAACGTGAAGGCCTCCGGTGCCCGGACCCGCCTGTCGACCTTCCTCGCCGGAGTCTTCCTCCTCGTCCTGGTCGTCGGCTTCGGGGACGTCGTCGCGCTCATCCCGATGGCCGCCCTGGTCGCGGTGATGATCATGGTCGCGGTCGGGACGTTCGACTGGCACAGCATCCAGCCGAAGACGCTTCGCCGGATGCCCAAGTCGGAGACCATCGTCATGGTCTCGACCGTCCTGGTCACCGTCTTCACCCACAACCTCGCCATCGGCGTCGGTGTCGGCGTCCTCGTGGCCATGACCCTTTTTGCGCGTCGCGTCGCGCACCTGACCGAGACGAACCGCGAACTGATCGAGGACGAGCACGGCGCCACCGCCGTCTACCGGGTCACCGGCGAGCTGTTCTTCGCCTCCAGCAACGACCTCTACACCCAGTTCGACTACGTCGATGACCCCGACCGCGTCGTCATCGACCTGTCCGACTCCCACATCTGGGATGCCTCCACCGTGGCCGCTCTGGACGCGATCACGACGAAGTACGAGCGCAAGGGAAAGACGGTCGTGATCGCCGGCCTCAACGAGTCCAGCTCCGAACGACACGGTCGACTCACCGGCGAACTGCCCTCGCACTGATGGTTCGGCTCAGTTGCCTCCTGGAGGTTCTCCCGGCAGGACGAAACGTTTCGGTGCTGGGCACCCGCGCGCGGCGGTGTCTCGCTCGTCAGCGTCTGGCCCGAGGCAGCGCGTATGCCTTGCCGTCCATGGTGAAGGTCGACGTGATGCCCATCGCCTTGAGGATCGTCGGCATGATGTCAACCGACCTCACCCGGGCGCGCAGGTCCCTCTCCGACAGGTTCGCACCGCCGAAGACGATCGGAATCCGCTGAGAGGTCCGCTGAATGCCGCCGTGGTCTCCCAGCACCGAGTACGTGGTGTCGTCGGGCAGCGTCGCGACCAGGTCCGGTCCGTAGTCCGCCGCTTGGGTATCGACTAGCTCCTGGGCCTTGCGCTCGAACCACACCTTCTCACCGCGCGAGTGCATGCGCCCCCAGCGAACCCGTGACACGCGGTCGAAGTGGTCGCCGCTGCGCCGCCACACCGCTGTGACGTCGGGGAGGGTCTTCATGATTGCCGCCGCCTCGGCGACCGCTGCCGGGGACTGGTCCTTCAGCCAGACGTTGAGCGAGGAGTCGCTGTAGGAGAGGCCGACGTTGTCCGTGTCGATCAGCGGTTGCAATGCTTCTTGCGGCTGGTCGTAGAAGATGTCGTTCTCGGGATCGCCGTAGTACCAGTTGTAGTAGCCGTAGTCGTTGGCCGGCTCGAAGTCCCCGTGCCAGTGACCTTCCGCGGCGGCGACCGACCCGTGATCGGCCGTGAGGACGACCAACGTGCTGTCGAGCTCACCGCTGTCCTCGAGCGCGTCCATGATCCGGCCCACCTGGGCGTCGGCAGTCGCCGTCGCGTACTCCATGTGAGTCATCGGGTCGTAGCCAGTGGTGGTGTCCTCCGGGTCGTTGATGCCGCCCCACATGTGGGCGGCCTTGTCGACCCCCGGCAGGCTGACGAAGAGGCCGCTCCAGGCATTCTCCTCGTGGTCCATGATGTCGAGCACGGCGTCCGTGGCCCAGATGTCACCGCCCTGGTGCCCGGGCTCGTCGCCCACGACGTAACGGTCGTCGGTCGCGGGGTAGAGCTGAGCGGGGAACTGCAGCGTGTCGTACCCCTTGTCGCGCTCCACCAGGTAACGCGAACCACACGCCGCGCCGATGTACGGCGGCGGGGCGGGCACCCCGGTCGGCATCCGGTAGCGCACCCCGTCGCAGGTGGGTCCGCTGGCGAACGTGACGACCGAGGTGTTGGGCGACCCGGGTCCGGCGAGACCGTACGCGGCGTACGCCTTGGGGCTGACCGTGAAGACCTTTCCGGTGTCGTCCAGGTAGTCCGACAGCTGCGGGTAGCCGGCGTGCTCCTGCAGTGGTGCCATCTGGTTGTAGCCGAAGTTGCTGGTGATGTAGAGGCCGCCCTCGGGGCCGAGGACCCCGTCGACGTCGCGGTAGCCCTCGTTGGTCCAGCCCATGTGCTGGGGGAGCATCCCCGAGGTGATCACGTTGTGGGTCACGACGGTTACCGAGCCCGTGTGGCCGAGGTAGCCTCGCGGGGCGTTGACGCCGTCGACCATCAGGGCCTCGATGTTCGGCATGTCGTACTTCCGGACGATCTCCCTGCTGAGGGCATCCACAACGATGATGACGACCTTGTCCGGCCGTTTCGCCTTGGCCGCTGCCGCCGTCGGTTCGGTTCCAGCTTCTGCGACGGCGCCCGCGCCGGCCCAAGCCAGCGCACAAGCGGCGAGAAGGACGAGAAGACGACGAGCCATGCTCACTCCCTAGGTCGGTGCGACGCCCCACTCACCGCAGCCAGTCACGCTAACGGTCAGATGTGATCTGCGCCACACCCGCAAGGGGTAGAACGTGTTCTACGCTCACCCATGGTCACTGCCGACTATGTCGTCGTCGGAGCCGGCAGTGCCGGTTGCGCGGTCGCTCGCAGGCTCGCCGAGAGCGGGGTCAGCGTCGTCGTGATCGAGGCCGGCAAGCGCGAGGACAAGGGCGCGCTCAAGTCGCTCCTCGACATCCCGGGCGGCGTCAGCGTGCTGCTGTCCACGCCGCAGCTGAAGAAGTTCGTCGACTGGGGGTACACGTCCGTGCCGCAGACGAGCGCGTTGGACCGGGTCATCCCGATGACGCGCGGCAAGGTCGTGGGTGGCTCGAGCTCGGTCAACGGGATGCTCTTCGTGCGCGGCAACCGGCAGAACTTCGACGACTGGGCCGCCGACGGCTGCCCGGGTTGGTCGTACGACGACGTGCTCCCCGCGTTCAAGCGCCTCGAGGACTGGGAGGACGGCGAGACCGAGCAGCGCGGCGCCGGCGGCCCGATCAAGGTACGACGCCAGCGCGACCTGACCGGCGCGGCCGAGTCCTTCCTCGAATCGGCGCCTGACCGGCTCGGCGTACCGGTGCTCGACGACTACAACGGCCCTTCCCAGGAGGGGATCGGCGTCGCCCAGCTCAGCGCGGAGGGCGGTCACCGATCCTCGACCGCGCGGGGCTACCTCCGAACCGACCCGCTCGACAACCTGCTCGTGCTCACGGGTGCTCGGGCGACCCGGCTGATCATCGAGGGCTCGCGCGCGACAGGGGTCGAGGTCGTCGGTGCCGACGGCGACCGGCAGGCGATCAGTGCGACCCGCGAGGTCATCGTGTCGGCGGGCACGTTCGACTCGCCGAAGCTGCTGATGCTCTCGGGCATCGGGCCCGCCGCACACCTGGCCGACCACGGGATCGATGTCGTCGCCGACCTTCGGGTGGGGGACAACCTGCACGACCACCTCTTCGTGCCGGTCTCGGTCCAGATGGACTCGGCCGTCCGCCGGCCAACTCCGGCGTACTTCCTGCGCGGGCTAGCGCAGGCAAGGGTGCGCCGGTCGGGGTGGGCGGCCGGCTCGCAGTTCGACCTGCTCGGGTTCGTCCGGTCCTCCCTCGCGTCCACTGCTCCCGACCTCCAGTTGCACGTCCTCTACTGGGTCTATCCGTTCCCCAACCAGGACGGCGCGAAGGCGGTCCGTCCGCCGACGACGAAGCCCGGGTTGACCGTCCTCCCGACGCTGATCTATCCGGAGAGCCGCGGCACGGTCCGGCTGGCAGGGTCGGACCCGACGCTGGCGCCGCTGATCGACCCGGCCTACCTGCAGGCTGGCAAGGACGTCGATGTCCTGCTCGAGGGCATCGCGATGACCCGCCAGGTCCTGGCCGGGCTCGGCGACAGCACCGGCGAGGTGGTGCCCGGCCCGGAGTACGCCGACCCGAGCGCGATCCGTCAGGTCCTGCCCAACGTCGTGCACTCGGTCTACCACCCGGTCGGCACCTGCCGGATGGGCTCCGACGAGAGGGCGGTCGTCGACCTCCAGCTCCGGGTGCGCGGCATCGATGGGCTTCGCGTCGCCGACGCGTCGGTGATGCCGTCCGTCACGGGCGGCAACACCAACGCTCCTTCGATCATGATCGGAGAGCGGTGCGCGGAGCTGATCCTGGGATCAACGCCCTGATGGCGTCAGCCGGCCGCGGCCTCACCAACCTGGACCTGACCGACCTCGACCGCTTCGTCGACGGCTTCCCGTACGACGACTTCTCCCGCCTGCGTGCCGAGGCCCCCGTGTGGTGGCATCCGCCGACCGCGCACACCCCGGGAGCCGAAGGCTGCTGCGTCGTCAGTCGCTACCACGACGTCGTCGCTGCGGGGCGGGGACAGCGCGACGTTCTCGTCCGACGGCACCTCGGTCCGGGAGGGAGGCGGCACCCTGATCGAGGACCTTCCCACCGGCCCGGCGCCGGGAACGATGCTCGACATGACCGACGCGCCGCGGCACCCGAGGTTCCGCAGGCTCTTCCACGGCAACGTCGCCGGGGGGTCCTGCGCGGCATCGAGGACGACCTACATGAACGCTCCGCGCGCATCGTCGACGCTGCGTTGGGCAACGGGGAGTGCGACTTCCTCGTCGACGTGGCCGCGGAGCTGCCGCTCCAGGCGGTGGCTCAGCTGGGACCGGCACCAGCTCTTCGCGTGGGCCACGGCGACCCTGGGGCCGGGCTCGCCCGCATGGAGATGCGCGTCCGCTCCAACAAGCACACCGGAACTCGACACCTGCCCATGCGCCTGGAGGCACGATGGACGACGAGACTCCGCCGACGGAAGGGCCGCCGATCGCCCAGCGGTACGCCGAGGCCATCAACGCAGCCGACATTGATGCCCTCATGGCCTTGCTCGACGATGGCGCCGTCCTGCTGCACCCTGCCCGTGTCTTCACGGACCACGCCGCCATGGCCGGCTTCTACACGGACGCCGTCCTGGCCGGGAAGGCGGTGATCGAGGTCGTGACCACCGCTCGCGACCGCGACGGCTGTGGCCAGGGTGCTGACGTGGACGGGCCGCCGGCGGTCGTACGACGAGCTCGACGACTTCAACAAGATGATCGCGACCTGCGAGACCATCGCCCACCTCGACGTCCTCGTCGAGCGGGGCCGAGCGCGGGTCGTCGACGACCCCGACGGTGCCGTGTTCGCCCTGGTGTGAGTTCAGTCGGTGAACCGCACCGAGGGGCTGCGGCAGATCAGCAGGCGTCGTACCTTCGCGCTGTCCTCGGTGAGCTGGGCGCTCGCGTTGAAGGAAGCCTCGAAGGCGCCGGCGCGCCGGGTCTCGCCGAGCACCAGTTCGGTATGGTCCACGACGGCGCCCTGGAGGAGGTGATGGGTCAGCACACTCACTTCGCGCTGGGCCAGGTAGACCTCGAGACCGGCGCGGTCGCCCTCGAACTCGGCCGCCTTGTCGCCGGTGGAGAACAGGATGGAGAGCCGGAAGTCGTCGGTGATCAGGTCCAGCACCCGTTCGGGCGTGGTCGAGTCCATGATCTCGAACCAGGCGTGCAGCAGGGGAGTGGCAGTCATCATGGAGCTCCTCCGTTCGGCAGCCACGCGTCGGGCAGCAGGGAGAGCTCGGGGTCGAACGCCACCTGATAGCCCGTGATCAGACCGTCCGCGCCGAAGCTGGCCGCGGCGATGAAGTGGCCGGTCGTGGTCGTCTCGTCGTCGACCACCGCACCGTAGGCGAACTCGAGCCCGTCGACGACCGTTGCGCGGAGCAGGACGTGCCGACGGACGACCTCCCCGCGGCTGGCGAGGTAGTCGCGCAGCGCCTGCCTGTCCTCGCCGCGGACGGCGCCCCCGGGCAACAGGATGACCGACCGCACGGCGGGGTCGAGCAGCGTCATCGCGGTGTCGAAGTCACCCGAGTCGACGGCGGCGTAGTACTGGGACAGAGCGGTGCGCGGCACGGTCTGAACCTAATTCAATTCGTATCCGCTGTCCAGATCTTGCTCGAATCGGCGTCGCCACGTAAACTGAACTGAGTTCAATCCAACTCAGACCTAAGAGGCGCTATGCACTACTGGCCCGAGCTGCATCCGGAGCTCCTGGCGCCGGTCCCCGAGCGTGACGAGCTTCGCCAGATAGTGCGTGATGTGCTGGCCAAGCACGCCGACCACGAGCAGGTCCGCGCGGCTGCCGACTCCGCCGCCGGCTACTCCGAGGACCTCTGGCGGCTGCTGAACACCGAGCTCGAGATCAGCCGGCTGGCCGTCCCGGAGGCGCTGGGCGGCAACGGCTTCGGGCTGCAGGAGCTGTTCGTCGTCGTCGAGGAGTGCGGCGCCGCGCTGTCCTCCGAGCCGGTCCTGAGCTCGGCGGTGCTGGGTTCTCAGGCTCTGGCGGCCGCCGACGACCCGACCGACGTCGAGGACCTCGTCGACGCGACGCTGGCCGGCGAGCTCGTCGTGACGGTTGCCTCCGGGGCCGAGCCGCTGACCGCTGTCCAGGACGCCGAGGGGAGCTGGCGGGTGTCCGGCACCCGGTCCAGGGTGCTGCACGGACCCGCGGCCGGGCTGGTCGTCGTCGACGCCGCCACGCCACAGGGCACCGTCCTGCTCGCGGTGGCGACGACCGAAGTCGCGGTCGCGCCCCTGACCACCATCGACGCGACCCGCCGCCAGGCCGACCTCACCTTCGGCGCAGCCCCGGCGAGGCTGCTGGTCGGAGTCGCGCGGGCCGCTGCGGTGACGGATCGGCTGGCACTGGTCGGGCGCGCCGCTCTCGCGGCCGAGCACACCGGCATCGTCGGCGAGCTTCTCGACCGGACCTGCGAGTACGTGACCCAGCGTGACCAGTTCGGCCGCGCCATCGGTTCCTTCCAGGCGGTCAAGCACCGGCTCGCCGACGTGCTCGTCGACCGGGAACGTGCTCGCTCCGCCAGCCGGTACGCCGCCGCCGTCCTCGACGGGGAGCCGGACGCTGCGGACCTCCCGGTCGCGGTCGCCGCAGTCGTCTGCGCCGATGCCGCGAACCGGACCGCGCACGAGGCGGTCCAGCTGCACGGAGGCATCGGGTTCACGTGGGAGCATCGCGCCCACTACTACGTCCGCCGGGTGCTCGGCGACGAAGGACTCTTCGGCGCGGCGCGCGAGCAGCGGGCCCGCATCGCCGAGCTCGTCGGGGTCTGACAATGTGACGGCCCTCGTCAGACCGCGAGCTCGGCCGACGCCGTCGCAGCGGCGGACAGGCCGAACGCCAGCGCGGATGCGAGTCCTCCGGCGTACGCGCGGTTGTAGACGCCGCCGGTGTCGGAGCCGGCACAGAGCAGCCCGGGCACGGCGGCGCCGTCCGGGCCGAGCACGCGAGCACGGTCGTCGATGCGGACGCCGTGGAACGGGAACGTCAACGCCGGGACGCACTCCACGACGTACCACGGGCCTTCATCCAGCGGTGCCGCATCGCGTGCCCGACCGGGCCGCAACGACTCGCCGGCGTCGGCGGCGCGGTTGAAGTCCTCGATCTTGGCGCGGATGATCGGGCCGTCGTATCCCCACTCGTCCGGGAGGTAGTCCAGCTCGTCGAGCGACTCGGCAAGGCCCACCCGCCCCCCGCGCTTGCTCGCGAGTGCGAACTTGTCGATGGCGACCGCTCCCTCGACGTACGACGTCACGATCCAGTCGCGATGCACGCGCGCGTCGCAGATCAGCAGGCCCCGTGACTCCGGCTGCTCCAGCAGCGCCATCGTCGTGAGGTGGTCGCCGAGGGTCTCGTCGGTGAAGCGCCGGCCGTCGACGTTGAAGAGAAGGGCGTGCTCGCTGTAGTAGAGCGACAGGTCGACGAAGTCGGCCGGGCCCGCGAACGGGATCCCGCTGGGGATCAGGTGGCCGTAGAAGCCCGCATTGTCTAGACCGGTGGCGGCGCCGACGGATCTGGCCAGCTGGTAGCCGACGCCCGCGCTTCGCGGGTTCGACCGCAGCTGCATCCCGGCGGCATGCGGGTGGATCAGGTCGGCGGCCAGCCCGGGGTCCCCCTGGAAGCCGCCCGTTGCCAGCAGCGTCCATGGCGCACGCACCTCCCGGGGCCCCGCGGGCGCGGCCAGCTCGGCGCCAACGACCCGGCCGTTCTCGGTGAGCAGGCGCGAGGTCCGGGTCTGCAGCAGGACCTCGCCACCGGCGTCGGTGACGATCCGGCGGCACAGGTCGACGTACTGGTTGGTGTCGAACTGGTGCCCGCGCCCGAACCCGAGCACCGGCACGGCCGGCTGAACATCGACGCCGACCGAGCGGATCCACTCGACGCCCTCGGGGAACCGGTCGACCACGGCGTGACGGAGTGCCTCGTCGCCATCGGGATTGACCTCGTCCATCACCTCGCGGCTGGGCGCCGTCCAGATGTAGCCCGCGAACCGCGCGGATCCACCTACGTCGTCGCCCACCTCGACCACCACGACCCGCCTGCCGTCGCGGGCCGCTCGGGCGGCAGCGGTCAGGCCCGCCATTCCGGCACCGATCACCAGTAGGTCCGTCTCGCGCACTGCGGGCTCCCTTCCTCTGAGACGACGGTTACCCTAAACTAAACCCACTTCAGTTCAAAGGGGTGTTCGCCATGCGAGGAGCCGCGGCCGGACCCCGTGCTGTCCTCCGGGTGCGGGTGTTCCGACTGCTACTGGCCCTGCAGTTGGTGAATGCGACTGCGGTCTGGGTCCACGTCGTCGCGGTGCAGTGGATCCTGACCGAGCGCGGGGAATCGGCGACGGTCGTGGCGCTCGCGCCGACGGCGGTCGCTGTTCCCTTCATCGTCCTGGCGCTGCCGGTCGGCGTGATCGTGAGTCACGCCGTAAGGGAGCGGCTGATCGCCCGCGCGGCCGCCGTCGCCGGGCTCGCCGCCGCCACTGCCGCGCTGCTCGTCCTGTCCGGGACCGACGCGGCACTCCCGCTGCTGGCCACGATCGTCGTCGTCGGCGCGGCACTCGTCGTCGTCGGTGTGGCGTGGCAGTCGCTGCTCCCGGAGATCGTGGACCGGGAGGTCCTGCCTTCGGCGGTCCTGCTCGACGGCGCGGTCTTCAACATGGCGCGCGCGGTCGGTCCCCTGGTTGCTGGCGTCGTCCTCGGGCTCGGTTTCCCGGCCGTGCTGTTCGGGGTGGTCGCAGCCATGTTCGCGCTCTGCTCATTACTGCTGCTCCTCCTCGGTCGTACGACGCCGCCACGCCCACGTCGTTCGGAGTCGATGGTCGCGGCGATCACCGGGGCGCTCCGGTTCGTCCGCCACTCGCCGTGGACCACCGGGCTGCTCGTGCGGCTGGTGATGTTCGGCCTGCCCTCGAGCGCCCTGTGGGCCCTCGTCTCCCTGGTCGTCCACGAGCGGCTCGACCACGGCGGCCCCGTCTTCGGCGTGACGATGGCGCTGATCGGCGCCGGATCGGTGGCTGCCGCGGTGACGCTCGGGCGGCTGCGGGCCCGCGTGAGTGCTCATCTCCTGGTGGCGACGTTCTCGTGTGGCTACGCGATCAACCTGGCGGCCCTTGCGGTGATCGGCGAGCTGTGGCTGCTGGCGCCGTTCCTCGTGCTCGGCGGCATCGCCTGGGTGGTGGTCCAGAGCACCTGGATGATGCTCGCCCACCAGGCGCTCCCGGACTGGGTCCGGCCGCGGGTCGTCGCGCTCCTGCTGATGCTCTTCCAGGGCACCCAGGCGGTCGGGGCGTTGGCCTGGGGTGTAGTTGCCGACGTCGTCGGCATCGAGCGCGCCCTCGGTCTCGCCGCGTCCCTCCTCGTGGTCTACTCGGTCACGCTGATAGCTGCCGGCCTGCGGACGAGCGTGGGCATCGAGCCGGTGCCGGCGACGCCCGACGCGGCGATCGCCGAGATCGTCCGTGAGGCCAGCGAGGGTGAGCTCGTCGTCCGCTTCGAGTACGACGTCGCCGCGACCGACCACAGCACGTTTCGTGATGCCATGGGCGACCTGCGTCGGTCCCGGTTGCGGCTGGGTGCGCGGTCCTGGCTCCTCGAGCCCGACCCGGCGCGTCCCTGCACCTTCGTCGAGAGCTACCGCGTCCGCGACCGCACCCTCCTGCTCGAGCAGGAGACCACGCGGCTCACGGTCCCCGAACAACGCCTGCGCGACGTCGTACGCGCCCTGGCCACGCGCACCACCGGACCCGCGCTCACCCCGGCGCGGGAGGACCTGTCGGCCACCGAGGAGAACCTGCATGAATGAAAACCCGAACGGAACCGGGCGGTTCGCCGGTTGCACCGCCCTCGTCACCGGCGGCGGCTCCGGCATCGGCGCGGCCGTGGTCCGGCAGCTCGCTGCCGAAGGGGCGGCCGTCCACGTCGCCGACGTGGTCACTGACAACGCCAGCGCGGTAGCCGCGTCCGTCGGCGGAGTCGCCCACGGCGTCGACGTGACCGACGCGGCCGCGGTCGATGCCGTGGTCGCAGCAGTGGTGGGCTCAGCCGGGTCGCTAGACGTCGTCGTCCACACGGCCGGCGTCGACGACCCGCAGGCCAAAGCATGGATCCGCGAGGCGGGTGAGTCGGGCCGGCCCGTCGACGTCATCGCCCGACTGACCGACGAGGCCTGGCGCCGGGTGCTCTCGATCAATCTCGACGGCACGTTCCACGTGCTCCGGGCGGCCGTGCGCGCGATGCGTCCGCAGGGGAGGGGGGCGATCGTCACCGTGGGATCGTCGGCCTCGTTCGACACCCTGATCGGCTATCCGCACTACGCAGCATCCAAGGCGGCGGTGCACGCCCTTTCCCAGTCGGTCGCGAAGGAGGCGGTCGGCTTCGGGATCCGGGTCAACACCGTCGCTCCCGGTCCCGTCGACACACCGATGGCCGGTCGGACGCCGCCGTCGGTCCGCGCTGCGATGGAGGCCGCTGGCGCCGTCGGCTACGCGAGTGCCGAGGAGCTCGCGGACAACATCTGTTATCTCGCGTCCGCACGTGCGTCCAACGTCGTCGGGGCAGTGCTGTTGAGCAACGGCGGCCGGTTCACCGTTTCCTGAGTCGCCGTGCCGCTTGACAGTTCGCTGAACTGAGTTCAAACTAAACTGAATCCAGTTCGGTTCTGAAAGGACTAAACCTCATGGTGGACACCGATCACGTCCTGCTCGAAAAGGACGGCAACGTCGCCCGGGTGTGGCTCAACCGCCCGCACAAGAAGAACGCGGTGACCGTCGAGCTCCTGCACCGCCTCGACGAGATCATCAAGGAGGTCGACAACGACCCCGAGCTCAGGGTGCTCGTCCTGCGCGGTGTGGAGAACCAGTTCTGCTCGGGCTTCGACCTCGACGAGCTGCTGTCGGACTACATCGGCTCCACGATGGCGATGGACGTCGCGGTGCTCTCCGCCGAGGTCTGCGACCGCCTCTACTCGATGAAGACCCCGTCGATCGCCGTCCTCGAGGGCTTCGTGACCGCCGGCGGCTTCGAGCTGATGATCTCCTGCGACTTCGCCATCGCTGCGGACGACGCCCAGATCGGCGACTTCCACATCCGTCGTGCGCTGTTCGGCGGAGCCGGCCCGATCTACCGCCTGCCCCGCATGATCGGGCTGCGGAAGACCAAGGAGCTGATGCTGACCGGCAAGCTCCTCTCGGGCCAGGAGGCGAAGGACTTCGACCTGATCAACGACTCGGCGCCGGCCGACGAGCTCGACAAGCGCGTCGAGGAGTTCATCGCCACGCTGACCGACAAGAGCCCGTACATGATGCGGCTGACGAAGATGGCGATCAACCAGGGTCTCGACGCCGATGTCCGCTCGCTCATGATCATGGAGCACCTCGCCGTCGGCAACGCGCTGCAGTCCGAGGACGGTCGCGAGGGCGTCCGTGCCTTCCTCGACAAGCGCGAGCCCACATGGGTCGGTCGCTGACGATGGCGGTGCGATCGGACCTGCAGCTGCTGGGGAGCAGATGCTCCCCGTGCGGCAACGTCGCCTATCCCGCCGCGGCGGGATGCCAGAGGTGCGGCAGTTCCGATTTGGTGTCGGTGGAGCTGGGGACGACGGGAACGGTCTGGGCACACACGGTCCAGCGCTTCGCGCCCAAGTCTCCTCCCTACGTGCCCCCTGCCGGGGGCTTCGCGCCGTACGCCGTGGGGTACGTCGACCTCCCCGGCGGGGTCAAGGTCGAGGCGGTCCTCGAGGCCACCACGGTCGACGACCCCGCCGAGCTCGTTGATGTCCGAGTCACGCTCGTGGCCACCGAGCCGGTGCCCAGGTTCGCGACCGACGGGTGGCTCGCCACTCGGTCGTCCGTCGAGGCGGTGGGTGGCCGGTGAACCTCGATGTCTCGATCATCGGCGCCGGACTGTCGAGGTTCGGTCGCCAGGACGGCGTCACCGGGCGGCAGCTCGCGGTGCAGGCGATCCACGGCGCCCTTGCCGATGCGGGCATCACCTGGCCCGACGTCGAGGTCGCCTTCGGCGGCAGTGACGGGGCGGGTCTCGCGGACACGCTGGTCGCCGAGCTGGGCTTGACCGGCATCCCCTTCACCAACGTCAAGAACGGCTGTGCAACCGGTGGCAGCGCCCTGGTCGCGGCCGTCAACGCGGTCCGGTCCGGCGCGGCTGAGATCGCGCTCGCTGTCGGGTTCGACAAGCACCCGAGAGGTGCGTTCGACCCTCGGCCCGAGGACTGGGGACTCCCGCCCGGGTACGGCGACGCGGGGCTCATGGTCACCACGCAGTTCTTCGCCGTGAAGATCGCGCGGTACCTGCGCGAGCACGGCATCAACGAGCGCACCCTCGCGATGGTGGCCGCCAAGGCCTATCGCAACGGGGCGCTCAACCCGAACGCCTGGCGTCGCGAGCCGATGAGCGAGGAGCAGATCACCGGTGCCGCCATGGTCAACGACCCGCTGACGCAGTACATGTTCTGCTCGCCCGGTGAGGGTGGCGCGGCGATCGTCGTCGCGAGCCCGGCAGCCGCGAAGCGGCTCGAGGCGCGGGCGGTCAAGCTGCTCGCCGTCGCTCCCCGCACCCGGTCGTTCGGCTCGTTCGAGGTCTTCAGCCCCTCGATCCAGGGGACCGGCACTCCGCCGAGCGTCAGCACTGACGCATCCCGGGCCGCGTTCGAGCAGGCGGGCGTCTCGCCCGGAGACATCGACGTCGCGCAGCTCCAGGACACCGAGAGCGGGGCGGAGATCATGCACCTGGCCGAGTGCGGCTTCTGCGAGCACGGCGAGCAGGAGAAGTGGATCACCGCCGGCGAGACCGAGATCGGTGGTCGGCTCCCGGTGAACACCGACGGTGGCTGCATCGCCAACGGCGAGCCGATCGGTGCTTCCGGGCTCCGGCAGGTCCACGAGATCGTGACCCAGCTGCGAGGTGAGGCCGGCGACCGCCAGGTCCCCGGCTCTCCGCGACTGGGCTTCACGCACGTCTACGGCGCGCCGGGCATCAGCGCGTGCACGGTCCTGGGAGTTTGACGTGACGGGTCCTGATCTCGACACCTTCGTCGCCGACGCCCGCACCTGGCTCGACGGCGTCGCCCAGCCCCGGACCCGACGGCGCTGGGGCGAAGGCTCCGACTCGGTCGCCGTCTTCGAGAACTGGACGGCCGAGCAGGAGCGCGAGGAGACCGACCGGGTCCGCGCGTACGAGCAGGCCAAGTTCGACGCCGGCTTCGGTGCCATCACCTGGCCGCTCGAGTACGGCGGCCGCGACCTACCGCCGTCGTACCTCCTCGCCTTCCGGCGGATCGAGGGGGAGTACGACGTCCCGAAGCGCACCGAGATGTTCCCGGTGACCCAGCAGCTGATCGCGCCGACCATCGCTCAGTGGGGCACCGACGAGCAGCGGTCGACCTACGTCCGGGCGATGCTGCGGACCGACCTGATCGCCTGCCAGCTCTTCTCCGAGACCGAGGCCGGCTCCGACCTGGCGGCCGTCCGCACCCGCGCGGTTCGCGACGGCGACGGCTGGGCCCTCAACGGGCACAAGGTCTGGACCTCGGGCGCGCCGGTCGCCGACTACGGCCTGGCCGTGACGCGGACCGACCCGACCGCCTTCAAGCACGCCGGGCTGACCGCCTTCCTCGTGCCGATGAACGCGCCCGGAGTCACAGTGCGCCCGATCCGCCAGATGACCGGCGGCGCCTCGTTCAACGAGGTCTACCTCGAGGACGTCCCCCTCGACGACAGCTATCGGCTCGGCCCCGAAGGTCAGGGCTGGAAGGTCGCGCTGACCGTCCTCGCGTCCGAGCGACTGGACTCGGGCAACCTGGGGCTCGAGAACGCCGACCAGGCCGTCGAGCTGGCCCGCAACCTGGGGCGACCGCTCACCGAGCTCGAGCAGGACAAGGTCGCGGACCTGGTGACCCGGAGCTACGTCCAGCGGCTCACTGGCATGCGGGTCGCCGCGGCCGTCGTCGCGGGCGACGACCCCGGGCCGGAGGCGTCGGTCGGCAAGCTCCTCGCCACCGACACCATGGCGCGGACGTCCGAGGTGGCACGGATGCTGCTCGGTCCCGACCTCACCGTCCGGAGCGAGCGGTGGGGGACCTGGGCGTGGAGTGAGCACGTGCTCGGCGCACCGGGCTACCGGATCGCCGGCGGCACCGACGAGATCCAGCACAACATCCTCGCGGAGCGGGTGCTCGGACTGCCGAGGGAGCCACGATGACCGCCGCCACCGCGACCGCGCTCGAGAACCGGGTCGTCGACGCCCTGCGTGCTGCTGGTCATGCCGGCGAGCCGACGCCACTCGAACCGCTGCTGGGCGGCCACTCCGGGCTGACCTACAAGATCGCCCTCGGCGCCGAGTGGTTCGTCGTCAAGGCGGTGCCGCCCGGCCAGCGATCGATCGGCCGCCACGACATGTTGCGCCAGGCGCGGATCATGTCCGCGCTCGCCGGCTCCCGCGTCCCGGTCCCGGCGATCAGGGCGACGGACGACCTCGAGCCGGCCTGGTTCGCGATGGAGCTTGTCGCCGGCGACTCCCTCGAGCCGGTGCTCGACGATCCCGCGGTCGAGCCGACGCTGGCCGCGGCGCGGATGCGCCGCGCCGCCGAGATCCTCCCGCGTCTGCACGCGGTACCGCTGTCTGCGCTGCCGATCGACGGCGAGCCGCTCGCTCCGGCGGACGAGCTGGCCCGGTGGAGCCGCACGATGGGCGCGGTTCCGCCCGAGCTCGCTCCCGGTGCCGCGCGGCTGGAGAAGCTGCTGGCCGCCTCGGTCCCCGACGCCGTCGACCCGGTGCTGGTGCACGGGGACTACCGGCTCGGCAACATCATCGCCAACGGTTCGGAGCCCACCGCGCTGATCGACTGGGAGATCTGGAGCCCGGGGGACCCGCGGGTCGAGCTCGGCTGGTTCCTCGTCTTCGCCGACGGCACCAACTTCCCCGGCGTTGGCCGGGAGGTCCCCGGACTTCCCGACGCCGTCGAGCTCGTCGAGCGGTACGCCGACGGCGGCCCGGTGCCGCGCGACCTCGCCTGGTTCGACGCGCTCGGCCGCTTCAAGATGGCCGCGATCATGGGCCACAACCTCCGTCGGCACCGCGAGGGCAGGCACCACGACCCCGACCAGGAGCGACTGCCGGCCACGATCGACCGGCTGATCCGGACCGGCACCGCGCGGCTCACCTGACCCCGGACCGCCCACCCATCCGCAACGACGCGCACGAGAGGCAACCTTCGTGGACTTCGAATTCTCCGACCGCACCGCCGACCTGGTGGTCCGGCTCGAGGCCTTCATGGCCGAGCACGTCTACCCGGCGGAGGCCGTGTTCGACGCGCAGGTCGCAGCCAACAGCAACCCGCACGAGCAGCCGCAGGTCATGCGCGACCTCCAGCGGACCGCCCGGGAGCAGGGCCTGTGGAACCTCTTCATGACGCACGGCGACCGGGGCGCCGGGCTCTCCAACCTCGAGTACGCGCCACTCGCCGAGATCGTCGGACGGTCGATCATCGGCAACGAGGCGATCAACTGCTCGGCGCCGGACACCGGCAACATGGAGATCCTTGCGATGTACGGGACCGAGCAGCAGCAGAAGAAGTGGCTGGAACCGCTGCTGGACTGCGAGATCCGCTCCGCCTTCGCCATGACCGAGCCGGAGGTCGCGAGCTCCGACGCCCGCAACATCACGTCCACGATCCAGCGCGACGGTGACCACTACGTCCTGAACGGCCGCAAGTGGTACACGTCCGGCATCCTCGACCCGGACTGCAAGCTGATCATCTTCATGGGCAAGTCCGATCCGAGTGCCCTCACCTACCGTCAGCAGAGCATGGTGCTGGTCCCGGCCGACGCCGACGGCGTCGAGGTCGTGCGTGATCTGCCGATGTTCGGCTACCGCGACCGGCTCGGTCACGGCGAGGTCACCTTCACCGATGTCCGGGTCCCGGTCGACAACGTCCTCGGCGAGGAGGGCGGCGGCTTCGCGATCGCCCAGGGCCGGCTCGGCCCCGGCCGGATGCACTACGCGATGCGGGCCATCGGGATGGCCGAGCGAGCCGTGGACCTGATGTGCCAGCGCGCGGGTGTCCGCGTGGCCTTCGGCGGCCCGCTCGCCGAGCAAGGGGTCGTGCGCGAGTGGATCGCCCGCAGCAGGATGGAGATCGACCAGATCCGGCTCTACACCTTCAAGGCCGCCTGGTTGATGGACACCCGCGGCAACGCGGCGGCCCGCACCGAGGCGGCTGCGATCAAGGTGGCCGCGATGGAGGTCGCCCACAACGTCGTCAACCGCGCCGTCCAGACGTGGGGCGCTGCCGGCGTCAGCGACGACACGGTGCTCGCCCGCCTCTTCTCGATCACCCGCGCCCTGCAGGTCGCGGACGGTCCCACCGAGGTGCACCTCCGCAGCATCGCCCTCCAGGAGCTCAAGAAGCACGACGCCCCGAAGGTGCCGGTCCCGTGAGCGGCTTGTCGACCGTCGGCGGCCTGCTCGACGGCAGGATCGCCCTCGTGACCGGAGCCACCCGCGGTCTCGGCCGGTCGATCGCGGACGCCCTTGCCGTGGCGGGCGCCACCGTCATCGTGTCCAGCCGCAAGGCCGAGGCGTGCGAGGCGGTGGCCGCAGAGATCACCGCGGCCACGGGCGTCAAGGCACACCCGCTGCCGTTGCACGTCGGGGACTGGGACACCATCGAGCCCGCCGTCGACGAGGTCGTGGAGCGGCACGGCCGGATCGACGTACTGATCAACAATGCCGGCATCGCGCCGCTCGCGCCGTCGGCGATGGACGTCACCGAGGCGCTCTTCGACAAGACCATCGACGTCAACCTCAAGGGTCCGTTCCGCCTGATGGCCGTGGCGGGCGCGCACATGTTCCGGGCCGGACGCGGGTCGATCATCAACATCTCCAGCATCGGGGCCGAGCGGCCCAGTCCTCCGGAGGCGACGTACGCAGCGTCGAAGAACGGGCTCAACGCGCTCACCCGAGCGTTCGCGCAGGAGTACGCCCCGCACGTGCGGGTCAACTGCATCATGCCCGGGGCGTTCGCGACCGACATGGCGAACGACTGGGACGACGAGTTCGTCGGTCTCGTCACGAACCGGCTCCCCTCCGGGCGCCTCGGCGACCCCCGTGAGCTGGCCGGCCTGGTCGTCCACCTCGCGTCCGACGTGGCGGGTTACACCACCGGTGCCCTGATCCCCGTCGACGGCGGACGAACGGCGGTCTACTGATGTCCGACTTCCCCTTCGATGCCTTCGACCTGACCGGTCGCGTCGCCGTCGTCACCGGCGCCTCCTCGGGCCTCGGCAACGGGTTTGCCAGGACCCTCGCGGGTGCCGGAGCAACCGTGGTGGCTGCCGCCCGTCGGACGAGTCGTCTCGAGAAGCTCGCGGCGGACATTCCCGGACTCGTCCCCGTCGAGTGCGACGTCACCTGCGCCGAGGACCGCGAGCGGTTGATCGCCACCGCCGCCGGGATCACCGGCGGCATCGACGTCCTGGTCAACAACGCCGGCATGGCCGGCCCGCCGGACGCCCTGACCGAGACGGACGAGGAGCTCAGCGCGATCATCGACCTCAACCTCACCGCCGGTCTGCGGCTCGCCGTCGAGATGGTGAAGTCGCTCCCCGACGACCGGTCCGCCTCTATCATCAACATCTCCTCCGTCGTCGGCCTGGTGTCGACCGCGCCGATCGGCGGGGCGGGGTACGCCGCCTCGAAGGCCGCCGTCATCGGCGTGACCCGCGAGCTGGCCGGCCAGTGGGGTCGACGAGGCATTCGCGTCAACACCTTGGTGCCCGGGTGGTTCGACACCGAGATGACCGATGGCCTCTTCAGCAACGAGAAGTCGGCAGGATGGGTGCGCAGGAACACGATGCTGGGTCGTGGCGGCCGTGCGGGCGAGGTCGACGGTGCGCTGCTGTTCCTCGCGTCCGACGCCTCGAGCTACGTCACGGGGAGCACGCTCGCCGTCGACGGAGGATGGACCGCACGATGACGGGGACACCGTCCACGATGCGCGCGCTGCGCCTGCTCGCGTGGGGGGCGCCGCCCGAGCTCGTCGAGGTGCCGGTCCCGGTGCCCCGCGGGACCGAGCTGCTGCTCCGCGTCGACGCCGCCGGCCTCTGCCACTCGGACCTCCACATCATGGATGCCCCTCCCGATGCCTTGCCCTACGAGCTCCCGTTCACGCTCGGGCACGAGGTGGTCGGGTCGGTGGTGGCCACCGGCGGCGACGCCGAAACCGGGTGGCTCGGCCGGCGGGCGGCCGTTCACGGCGTGTGGTCCTGTGGCCGGTGCCGGCAGTGCCGCCGCGGCCGGGAGAACTACTGCTTCGCGTTGACTGGGCCCATCGGTGGCGGCATCGGACGCGACGGCGGCCTGGCGGACTACATGCTCGTGCCGTCCGCTCGGCACCTGGTCCCGGCCGACGGCATCGACCCACTGACCACGGCACCCCTCACCGACGCGGGACTGACCGCCCAGCATGTCCTCGACACGCACCGGGACCAGCTGCCAGGGGCCACGGTCGTCGTGATCGGCGTCGGCGGCCTCGGTCATCTCGCCCTGCAGCTGCTGGCCGGTCACGAGCCGGCGTGCACGATCGCGGTCGAGCCGAGGACCGCAGGACGACAGCTGGCGATGAAGCTCGGCGCGGACGCCGTCGTACCCGCGGTCGCGGATGCAGCCGCCTGGCTGGACGACTGCGACGGTGGCCACGGCGCCGACCTCGTCCTCGACTTCGTCGGCTCGGAGGAGACCTTGGCGGCGAGTGGCACGTTGCTGGCACCCGGTGGGCGGCTCGTGGTGGTCGGCTCGGCAGGTGGGCGGCTGGAGGTAGGCAAGGCGGCCGGGCTCGAACGTGGCTGGGGCGTGAGCGCTCCGTTCTGGGGCACGCGGCGCGACCTCCTCGCCGTCGTCGGCTTCGCCGAAGCCGGACTGATCCGGGCCGAGGTCGAGACCTACCGCTTGGGTGAGGTCCTGACTGCGTACGAGTGCCTGAGAGCGGGCCGTGTGCAGGGCCGGGCTGTCGTCGTACCCGACTAATGAGCAGAATCAACATGAAGAAGCAGGAGAGTGCGGCATGAAGCAGCTGGCGCAGGACCTCGTCGAGCGGGCCGAGCGCGTGCCGGACGTCGTCGCCGTGATCGACGGCGAGGGCGAGCACACGCTGCGCCACGTGGTCGCCCGGGCGGGCGCGATCGCCGCGCTGCTGGACGCGTGCCAGTCCGGACCTCCGACGGTCCTCGTCCAGGCCGACAACTCGTGGCGGACGCTTGCCGCCGCGGTCGCCGTGGGTCTGCGGGGCGGGCTGATCGCGGTCATCAGCGGCCACGCAACCCGCTCGGAGTACGAGCTCGCCCTCGAGGACGTCGAGCCCGATGCCGTGATCGCCTCCCACCAGGCGCTGGCCACCTGGCAGGTGGACGACGCATCGTTGCCGGCCGCCGGCGAGGTGCTGTCGGGGTGGACGCTTCGTGCGGCTACCGGACAGACCAGGGGAGTGGAGCGGTGGGACGGCGGCGTCGTCATCGCCATGACGTCGGGCTCGACCGGTCGCCCGAAGTGCGTCGTCCAGTCCGAGGCCGCGCTGCGGTACGCCGGCCGGGCGACCATCGACGCGGTCGGCCTGCAGCCGGGCGATCCGGTCGGCGCTCTGGTCCCGCTGGCGAGCGTGGCCGCCTTCTGCTTCGGGATGCACCTGCCGGCCATGCTCGGTAGCCCGATGGTCTGCCTCGACAAGTGGAGCGCCGAGGACGCGGTGGCGCTGCTCCGGGACCGCCAGGTCCGCTGGACGATGCTGGTGCCGACGATGGCTCTCCAACTCTCCCTGGTCGCGGGCTCGGACGGCGCGCTGTCGTCGCTGACGGCGATGACCGTCGGCGGCGGACCGATGAACGCGCGGGCTCTCGAGAACGCCGAGCGCCACCTGGGCACCCGCTTCCTCCGCGTCTTCGGGATGTCAGAGTGCCTGGGTCACACGACACCCCTGCCGTCGGACTCGGTGGACATCCGTCTCGGCCGCGACGGCCGGCCGTTCCCGGGGACCGAGCTCAGGGTGGTCGACGCCGACGGCCGGCCGCTGTCGGAAGGCGAGCTGGGCAACG
This sequence comes from uncultured Actinomycetota bacterium, assembly GCA_963846535.1. Taxonomy (GTDB): domain Bacteria; phylum Actinomycetota; class Actinomycetes; order Propionibacteriales; family Nocardioidaceae; genus Nocardioides. Next base: position 87,619 of record CAWJWK010000006.1, on the reverse strand, counting down.
CCCAGGTCCGCGGTCCGTCGCTGTTCGTCGGGTACGCCCGCAACGGCGCGCCGAGACCTCCCGAACTCACCGCCGACGGGTTCTTGCCGACGGGAGACCTCGCGACGATCAATGACGACGGCACGATCAACATCCGCGGTCGGGAGAAGCAGATCATCATCCGCGGCGGACGCAACATCGACATCAACGAGGTCGAAGCGTCGGTGGCGGCGATATCCGGAGTCGCTCAGGTGTGCGTCGTACCCGTCCCCGACGACCTCCTGGGAGAGCGTGCTGCCGCACTGGTCGTCTTCTCCGGGGAGCAGCTGGGCCTGGACGAGGTGCGCGAGCGGCTCCGGGCTGCCGACGTCCCGAAGTTCAAGTGGCCGGAGTTCGTGTACGCCGTATCCGCGCTCCCGCAGAACCGGGTGGGGAAGCTCAACCGCCCCGATGCGGTCGCGCTGGCAACACAGCTCACAACGGCCGAAGTCGAACCCGATCTACCGCGCTGAAGCCCCTTCGCAGGTACCCTGATCTGAATTCACTTAGTGAGGATGGCTCCATGACGGTAGAGACCACGCGGGTCGAGAGTGCGCGCTCGAAGCGAGGAATGATCCTCGATGCGGCGATCGACAACTTCGGTCGGGTGGGCTTCGAGCACACCAAGTGGGCCACGATCGCGGACGAGGTCGGCATCGGGCAGACCGCGCTCTACCACTACTTCGAGTCCAAGGTGCACTGCCTCCTCACCATCATGAGCACCGAGCTCGAACGCTCCTTCGAGCGGACCCAGGCGGTCACCGCGGAGGTCGACGACCCGGCGGAGAAAATCCAGGTCGCTGTCATGGCGGCCTTCGACGTGACGCCGCGCGAAGCGCTTCAGGCGAGGATCCTGATGAGCCACCAGGACCTGCTGGTCGGGCAGCGGCCGTCGGACCGCGAAGAGGCCGAGCGCCAACGCGCCCGCGAACTCGTGCGCGAGATCGAGCACGAGTGGGCGGAGCTGATCCGCGACGGCATCTCGGCCGGCGCGTTCGAGCGACGCGACGAGCTGGTGTTGTCACGGCTGCTGCTCGGAACCATCAACAGCGTGTGGCGGTGGTACCGACCGGAAGGCGCCCACACCCTCGACGAGATCGCCGAGCTCACGGCCGGCGCGTGTGTCCGCCTGGCTCGCTAGTTCCCGTCATCCCCAAGGAGTTCCTTCGTGTACAACCTGGTCGTTCTCGCATCCAAGCCGTCTGCCTGGTCCCACGAGCAGTTCATCGAGTGGTGGCGGGGCCCGCATGCGGAGGTGACCTATCCGTTGCCCGGCCTGCGCCGGTGGCTGCACACCGAGGTGCTGGAAGGCATGAACGGCGGCCGGTCGGTCGGCTGGGACGGCCTGTCCGTCCTGAGCTTCGACAGCAAGGAAGCGCTCGACACCGCGTTGGCCAGCGAGGAGTGGGCGCGAGCGGTCGCCCACGTGGGTTCGATGGGAGGCCGCAGCATCATTCTCAACGGCGACGAGCGGGTGATGGTGCCCGAGGCACGGGTCTGAGTCGATCCGTAGAGAGCGGGCCGCCGTACCTGCCTCAGCGGGCGGTCCAGCCTCCGTCGGCGTAGACCTCGGCGCCGGTCATGTAGCCGGCGTCGTCGCTGCCGAGGAAGGCGACCACTCCGGCGATCTCCTCGGGCCGACCCAGTCGGCCCATCGGGGTGTTCGCGACCATCGCACGGTGTCGCTCGCTGCCCTCGTAGCGCTCGAGCAGCTGGGGCGTCTCGATGAAGCCGGGGTGCAGGGAGTTGACGCGTACGCCGCGCGTCGCCCAGTGCAGCGCGGCGTTCTTGGTCATCGTCCGGACGGCGCCCTTCGCCGCGTGGTAGGCGACGCTATTGCCGAGTCCACCAGTGCTGCCGAGGATCGAGGCGACGTTGACGATCGCGCCGCCGCCGGACCGCTCGATGAGCGGGCCTGCGTGCTTCATGCCCATCCAGACGCCGGTGGCGTCCACGGCCAGCACCCGGTCCCAGTGCTCGCGCTCCTCGTCCTCGACCGTGTTGATCGAACCGATGGCGGCGTTGTTGACCAGGACGTCGAGCCCGCCGAGGTCGCGCTCGATCCGGTCGACCGCCGTGCGCCAGTCGTCCTCGTCGCTGACATCGAGGGCGAGGGACAGGTGGGGGCCGTCGCGGACGCCGTCGAGCGCGCTGTCAAGAGCGGGGCCGGGTAGGTCGGCCGCGACGAGCGTGGCGCCTTCGGCTGCCAGGCGCGCGCAGATCCCCGCGCCGAGGCCGCCGCCTGCTCCGGTGACGAGGACTCGTCGGGTGGTGTACCGGGTCATGGCGCCACCATTCCACGCAACTGAAGTGAGTTCAACTGCTGCGGGAGTGCAGATTGAAGTCAGTTCAGGTTTTTGGGTCCGACCCCTTGATTTCGCGTGACGGTCGTCATACGGTGAAACTGAACCAACTTCAGTTTAGTAGACGGACCGCGACTACCAAGGAGAAGTTCCATGACATCGAAGCGACTTGCAGCCGTAGTGGTCGGCAGTCTCTTCTCCGTGGCGGCGCTCGCTGGCTGTGGAGACTCGGACGATGCAGAACTGGCGGGCAGCTGGGACGAGATCCTCGAGGCCGCCAACGAAGAAGGGGAGGTTGTCGTCTACGGCACCGTCGCGCCGGACAACCTCGAGCTGCTCAAGCAGGCGTTCGAGAAGGAGTACCCCGAGATCGAGCTCACTTATGTGCGCGGCACCGACGCGGACCTGCTCCCCAAGGTGGAGATCGAGAACCAGACCGACAAGGGCACCGCCGACGTCCACATGACCACGGACGCCGGCTGGATCGACCGCAGCCTGGACGCGGACTACTCCGTAGAGGTCGTGGGCCCGTCCTTCGACAACGAGGCGTACGACCGCGAGAACAGCATCATCGAGGACAAGTGGTTCCTGACCAGCGCCACGGTATTCGGCCTGGCGTGGAACACGGAGAAGCTCCCGGACGGCCTCGGCACACCAGAGGACGTGCTGACGTCCGAGCTCTCCGGCGGCAAGGTCGGAGTCACCAACCCCGCGGGCATCCCGACGTACGTCGACATGTATCGCAGGATCGACGTCGACTTCGGTGACAACTACGTGGAGCGGCTCTCGGAGATCCGGCCCCGCGTCTACGACAGCGCCGTTGCCATCGGGCAGGCGCTCGCGTCGGGCGAGATCTGGGCGACCCCGATGAGCAGCAGCACGGTCCTCACCGAGAAGGCCAACGGCGCCCCGGTGGAGTTCGCCGTGCCTGAGAAGCCGTTCGGAGTCCCGTGGTACAGCCACGTGCTCTCGTCGTCCCCGCACCCCAATGCCGCGCAGGTCCTGGCCGACTTCCTGGTGACCGCTGAGGGTCAGACCGCCATCTCGCGCGACTTCATCGCGTGCCTTCCCGACATCGAGGGCGCCGGCCTCGGCACCGACCTGCAAGCTCAGGACGTCCCACTCGGCGATGCCGACGAGCTGTCCTCCGACTCGGTCCAAGCCTACCAGGACGAGTGGGAGCAGACCTTCCTCGGCTGAGCCGGCCTCACGACGTGCCGTGGTGGTGGGGTCGATCACCACTCGCCACCACGGCATCTCCAAATCTCACCGGAGGTAATCCGATGGCCATGACCCGATCACTCGCGATGCCGGGAGTCCACCTGAGGGTGTGGCGCAGCCGACTCCTATACGGCGCGCTCGTCCTCGCCCTCGGCTACCTGATCGTGCTGCCGGTCTGGCGGTTGCAGACCCTCGCGTTCGAGAACGGCGCCGCCGGTTACGAAGCACAGTTCGGCCGGCCGGACATCGGCGAGACGCTCCGTACCACTGTCGGACTGGCGCTCGCCTCGCTCGTCATCGCGCTGGTGCTGGGCACGCTGCTCGCGTACGCCACCAGCCGGTTGCCGCGACGAGTCGCCTTCCTCCGGATCATTCCGGTCCTGCCGATCGTCATGCCCGCCGTGGCCAACGTCGTCGGCTGGGCGTTCCTGCTCTCGCCAGGACCGGGCTACCTCAACGCGCTGATGCGGCAGCTGCCGTGGTGGGACCACCTCGACTCCGGGCCGGTGAACGTCTACAGCTCGACATGGATCATCATCATCACCGGCTTCGGTCTCACCTCGTTCGTCTACCTCTTCGTCAGTGCCGGCATGCAGAACATCGGCTCCGAGCACCTTGAAGCGGCGCAGGTGAGCGGTTCGTCCCAGCTCGGTGTGTTCTTCAAGGTGGTGCTGCCGCTGCTCCGTCCCTCCCTCGTGTACGGCGCTGGCGTTGCCCTGCTGCTCGGCCTGGGCCAGTTCACCGGGCCGCTACTCCTCGGCCAGAACGAGGGGATGAAGGTCCTCACGACCGAGATGTACCGGCGTACGTCGGAGTCGCCGGTCAACTACGCGGCGGCAGCGGCAGCGGCATCACCGCTGGTGATCGTCGGCATCCTCGTGGTGCTCGGCCAGCGGGTCCTGCTCGGCAACCAGGCCCGCTTCGTGACGCACGGAGGGAAGTCGTTCGCCCCCGCCGGTGGCCGCTCGTACTGGGCAGCGTTCTTCGTGGGGGTCTACGGGTTGGTCGCCCTGGTGCTGCCCCTGCTCGGCGTCCTCATCGTGTCGCTCTCCCCGTACTGGTCGGAGAACCTGACGCTGGGACCTGTTCACCCTCGACAACTATCGGGAGATGCTGAACACCCCGGGCGTGGTCGACTCGGTGACCACCAGCGTCGTGACCTCCCTCGCGGCCGTCGCACTCTGCGTGCCCGTAGGTCTCGCTGTCGCGACGCTCGTGGTTCGCAACCGGCACCTGAAGGTCGTCCGGACGACCGCCGACGTGATCACCGCGCTGCCGCTCGGCCTCCCGGCGGTGATCTTCGGAGTCGGGTTCCTGCTGACCTACACCCAGCCGCCGTTCATCCTCTACGGCACGAAGTGGGTGATCATCCTCGTCTACGTCGTGCTGATGATCCCGTTCGCCACCCGCATGCAGATGACGGCGCTGATCTCGATGGGCAACACCTACAGCGAGGCGTCTGCCGTGAGTGGTGCCAGCCCGCTGGTGACCAGCCTCCGGGTGACGCTGCCGATGTTGAAGCCGGCAGTCTTCAGCGCCGTCGCCCTGATGTTCATCCTGCTCACCCACGAGTTCGCGGCGTCCCTGATGGTCCGCTCGGCGACGACCCAGGTGATGGGCACGGTGCTCTACGACCACTGGAGCAACGGCTCCTACACGCTGGTCGCCGCGATGGCGATCCTCATGTCGGTCGTCACCACGGCGGGCGTCGCGGTCGCGATGATCGTCGGCGGCCGAAACGTCCTGGACAACCTGTGAGCCCTTCCGTTCTTCCTTCCCGACCCATCCGGCCGACCCACTCGAGAGGTGCATGATGGCCAGCTTCCGAATCTCAGGACTCACCAAGTCCTACGGCTCGAATGTCATCGTCGACGACCTGGACCTGGAGATCGACAAGGGTGAGTTCCTCGTCCTCCTCGGACCGAGCGGCTGCGGCAAGACCACCACGTTGCGCTGCCTCGCCGGCCTGGAGACGCCCGAAGCGGGGCGGATCGAGTTCAAGGGTCAGGCCGTCTACGACTCCTCCGCCCGGGTCAACGTGCCCGCGCACAAGCGCAGCATCGGGATGGTGTTCCAGTCGTACGCGCTGTGGCCCAACATGACGGTCCGCAGGAACATCGCCTATCCGCTCAAGGTCCGGAAGATGAAGGAAGCGCTCGGGGCGGGGCGCGTCGAGGAGACCGCGGAGATGGTGCACTGCGGCCACCTGCTCGACCGCTATCCGTCCCAGCTCAGCGGCGGTCAGCAGCAGCGGATCGCCCTGGCGAGGGGCCTCTCCGCGCGGCCCGACCTCGTGTTGTTCGACGAGCCGTTGAGCAACCTCGACGCCCGGCTGCGCGATCAGGTGCGGACCGAGATCCATCGCCTCCACGAGACGCTCGGTTTCGGCGCGGTGTTCGTGACGCACGACCAGTCCGAGGCGTTCGCCCTCGGCGACAAGCTCGCGATCATGAACGCGGGCAGGATCGAGCAACTGGGCACGCCCGACGACGTCTACAACAACCCCGCCACCGACTACGTCGCGGACTTCATCGGGATGTCGAACCGTCTCGAGCTGCACCGGTCAGCCACCGGGTGGCAGACCAGTGACCGCGTCGACGTCCTGGTGGAGCGCGACCTGCCGGACGCCGACGCTGTCGTCGCGAGGATCTGGCCCGAGGACGTCCAGCTCCACCGCGGCAGTGAGGCGCCGCCGGCCCATTCCGTCATCCTCGCGGCGAAGCTACTGTCCTCCGAGTTCGGCGGCCGCCACTTCGACGTGACCGTCGCCGCCGGTGCGGAGGAGTTCCGACTGCGGGCCGACGCTGCGGCTCACGGGTCGTGGCTGCGCACGTCGAGTGCGGGGGAGCCGGTGACCGTCAGCTTCCGGCCGGACCAGATGCAGGTCTATCCGCTCGGCGATGCGGTGGCGGACCGTCCGCTGGTAGCCGCATCGTGACTGGCGTCAACCCGCCATCGGGACGACCAGCCGTCCCCGCACCGTCCCGGAGCGCAACCGGTCGATGCCGGCGGGGATCTCGTCGAAGCTGAGCTTCTCGAGATCCGGGCGCAGGGTGCCGTCGGCCAGGAGACGGTAGACCTCCTCGATGTCCTCACGGGTGCCGCCCGAGGAGCCGTGGATGCGCGCCTTCTGGTGGATGACGTCGGCGGTGGTGAGGGTCGTGTGCTCGGAGCCGAGCCCGACCATCACCACGTCGCCCCCGACCCGGATCGCGTGCACGGCGGCGTCGGTCGTCCTGCCTGCGCCGGCGAAGTCGACCACGGCGTCGAGGTCCAGGCCACGCAGGTCCTCCGCGGAGCGGAACGTGTCCGCCAGGCCCCACGACCCGGCGAGAGCCCGAGCCTCGGCGCTGACCTCGGCGGCGTACACCTCGGCCCCGAGGTGGACCGCGAGCTGGGCGCCGAGCTGGCCGAGGCCACCGAGACCGATGATGCCGACCCGCATGCCTGCCCGGACGCCGGCAACTGCGACAACCGCGTGGTACGACGTCATGCCGGCGTCGGTCCCGACGGCGGCGAGCTCGTCGGACAGGTCGTCGGGCACGGCGACGAGGTCAGCGGCGGGCGCGATCGCGTACGCGGCGTAGCCACCATCCCGGCTGTAGCCCGGCACCGTACGACCCAGCGGGTGGACGCCGACCCGCTGTCGATAAGTCCAGCCGGTGACCCGGCTGCCCAGGGCCGCCACCTCGCCGGCGATCTCGTGGCCGAGGGTGATCGGGTTGCGCGTGATGTTCGCGGCCCAGGACGGCTCGTCGATCTCGCCGACATCGGAGTGGCACATCCCGGCCGCCCGGACCCGGATCAAGACCTCGTCCTCCACGGGCTCCGGAACCGGAACCTCCTGCCGCGCGAGGGGTCGACCGGTGCCCGTCCATCTCCAGGCGAACATGGATCGATCTTGCATGAACTGAACTTAGTTCAGGTATACTGGCGTTGTCCACCGCCGGTCGAGAGAGGTGCTCGGGTGTTGAGTGCAGAGCTGCAGGTCGCGAGCTACCCCGACGGCGACGTGGGACCACAGCACTTCGTCCTGATCAAAACTGACGTCCCCGACGGCGTCGACGGACTGGCCGACGGCGAGGTGCTGGTGCGCAACACCTGGACCTCCGTGGATCCCGGCCTGCGGCTTCGGCTGCGGGCGTCCGCGCCGGACGGCTACTTCCACGCTTTCCCGCTCGGAGCAGCCATGGACGGCGTGCTCACGGTCGGCGAGGTCGTCGCCTCGCGCGCTTCCGGCATCGCCACCGGAGACACCGTGTGGCACTCGCTCGGCTGGCGGGAGCACTCCGTCGTCCGCGCGGCCGAAGAAGCGATGAACGGCATCGGCACCCTGCGGCGGCTCGACCTCGACGGCAACGAGCCGCAGCGGTTCCTCGGTGCGCTCGGCCCGATGGGCCTCACGGCGTACGCCGGTCTCGCGGTGGCTGGTGCGCTCGATGGCGGGGAGGTGTTGTGGGTGTCTGCTGGGGCCGGCGCGGTCGGCTCCCTGGTTGCCCAGATGGCTCGACTGCTCGGGCACGAGGTGATCGCTTCCGCGGGTTCGCGGGAGAAGGTGCGCTGGCTCGAAAAGACCCTGAAGATCGACGCCTTCAGCTATCGCGACGAACAGCTGGCACCTGCATTGAAGCGGCTGGCGCCCGACGGGATCGACGTCTACTTCGACAACGTCGGCGGCGACCACCTCGAAGCCGCCCTCGACGCACTGCGGATGAACGGCAGGGTGGCGCTCTGCGGTTCCGTCTCCGACTACGAGTCCGAGGCACGAGGTCCCCGCAACCTGTTCCTCGCAACGGCCAAGCACCTGACCCTGGCGGGCTTCCGCGGGAGCCTGCATCTGGACCGCCTGGTCGAGATGCAGGCACTGGTCGGCCAGTGGCTGCGAGAGGGCCGGCTGGTCTGTCCGGAGACGGTCTACGAGGGACTCGCGAAGGCACCGGAAGCCCTCGCAGACATGTTGAACGGCCGAACAGTCGGCAAGACCCTGGTGCGGCTGTAGCCGCTCGACAGTGAGGATGAGCAATGCAGACCGACCGTGACAACGCGGCCGTCGTCGAGGCGACCACGGCGTTTGTACGACGCGAGGTCCTCCCTGTCGACGACGAGCACGACGGCGACATCGAGGCAGCGGGAGGCGACGCCCTGCGCACCCGCCTCCAAGCCGGTGCGCGGGTCGAGGGACTGCTGGCGCCCCACGGGCCGGTCGACTGCGGCGGGCTCGGCCTGGGGATGGCCGACAGGGCGCCGGTCTTCGAGGCTGCAGGCTGGTCGCTCTTCGGCCCGATGGCGCTGAACATCAACGCTCCGGACGAGGGCAACGTCCACCTCCTCGACCACGTCGCATCGGGCGAGCAACGGGCGCGCTACCTCGCTCCGCTGGTGAGCGGCCAGGCCCGGTCGGCCTTCGCCATGACCGAGCCGGCGCCGGGCGCCGGCGCCGACCCCGACGATGCTGACGACCGCAGCCGCGAAGGTGGACGGAGGGTGGCTGATCAACGGTCACAAGTGGTTCATCACCGGCGCGGACGGCGCCACGTTCTACATCATCATGGCGCGTACCAGTGGTGAGCCCGGCGAGCCGGGGGGAGCGACGATGTTCCTCGCCCCCAGCAGGGCGGCGGGCCTTGAGGTAGTCCGGCACATCGACACCATCGACCGCTCGATGCTGGGCGGCCACTGCGAGATGCGCTTCACCGACGTGTTCGTCGCGGACGAGGACGTGCTCGGGGGAGTGGACGAGGGATTCCGGTACGCCCAGGTGCGCCTCGGACCGGCACGAATGACCCACGTGATGCGCTGGCTGGGGGCGGCGTCGCGTGCCCACGAGGTGGCCGTGAGATACGCCGCGGGGCGGCCGGCGTTCGGCAGACGGCTCGCGGACCTCGGGATGATGCAGCAGATGATCGCCGACAACGAGATCGACCTCGCGGCAACCCGGGCGCTGCTGATGGAGGCGTGTCGCGAGCTCGACGCCGGCAGCCGGGCCTCGGAGTCGACGTCCATCGCGAAGACCTTCGCTGCCGAGGCGCTGCACCGGGTCGTCGACCGCGCCACCCAGATGTGCGGCGGTCTCGGCGTCTCCCGGGAGCTGCCGGTCGCACGCATCGCACGGGAGATCCGCCCGTTCCGGATCTACGACGGCCCCTCAGAGGTCCACCGGTGGTCCATCGCCCGGCGCGCCGTACGCCGCCTCGCGGGTTCCGCGGCGTCGTGACGGCGCCGACCCGCGGCGAGCTCGCGCTCGTCGCTCGAGCACTCTCCGACGCGGGTGTCGCGGTCGCCGGGACGCTCGAGGCGCAACCGATCTCGGGCGGCCGCTCCAACCTGACCTCGGTGATCTACGACGGCCGGACCCGGTGGATCCTGCGCACGCCTCCGCGGGCAGGTCGGACCGCGTCGGCCCACGACGTCGCGCGCGAGCATCGGGTGACCGCGGCGCTGGCCGACTCGGGCGTTCCGGTGCCCCCGGCCGTCCTGCTGTGCGATGACGAGTCGCTGATCGGCGTCCCGTTCACCGTGGCCGGGCACGTCGAGGGGGCCGCGATCCGGACGCAGGCAGAGCTGGCGGAGCACGACGACCAGACCGTCGGCGCGATGGTGGGCGACCTGCTCGCCACACTCGCGGCGCTGCACCGGGTGGACCACGTCGTCGTGGGGCTCGAGGACTTCGGCCGCCCCGACGGGTACGCCGCGCGCCAGCTGAAGCGCTGGAGCCGTCAGTGGGAGAGCGTGGGCGTCCCCGAGCTCGAGCCACTGGCGCAGGGAGTCATGGCGCGGTTGGCAGCGCGGGTGCCACCGCAGCGCGCGACGGCGATCGTGCACGGCGACTACCGCATCGACAACACCTTGATCGCGGTGGACGCAGACCAGCCCCGGGTGGCAGCGGTCATCGACTGGGAGCTCTCGACGATCGGCGACCCGGTCGCGGACGTCGCGATGATGTGCGCCTACCGGCAGCCGCCGTTCGATCTCGTCATGGGATCGCCGAGCGCCTGGACGAGCGAGCGAGTCCCGTCGGCCGCCGAACTCGCGGCCGGCTACGAGGCCGCCGGCGGAGTGCGGCTGGACGACTGGGCCTTCCACCTGGCACTGGCGTGCTTCAAGGTCGCCGTGATCGCTGCCGGCATCGAGCACCGGAGGCGCGCGGGCGCCGGCACCGGTCCGGGTTTCGACACGGCCGGCGAGGCCGTCGGGCCGTATCTGGAGCTGGCGCTCGGAGACGCCGCGGAACGGTGATTTCGACCAGATCCTAGGTCGTCCAACTAAATTTTCCCGAGGCCGACGTGGCCGGTTCTGCGAGTCCCGGCGGGGCCCACCTGCGAGACAACCCTTGTCTGACCTGGGCAAACGCTGGGCTTGTCGTCGTCATGGCGAAGCGCACGGGCCAGGGCTGAGCCAAGAGTGTGACGCTTGACACGAGTTCAATTCAGTTCTAGGTTTCGGGCACTAGCAGGGCCTCTCGTGAGGAGATCGAAGTGGCACCACCAACGCAGCAGGTCATCCCGGTGGATGAGCCGACCGAACAACTCGCTGAGCCGGAAGCGCGGAGCCGCCGGATCGAGACCAGCCGGATCCTCGGCAAGCTGGCCCCCCGGCGGATCAGCGCCATCTACCTGCTGGGCTGCTTCATCGTGCTCTTCGGCATTCTCAGTCCCGACACGTTCCTGACCGACGTGACGTTCACGCTGGTGTTCCGGTCCGGCGTCGTGACCTGCATCCTGGCGCTGGCCTTCCTGGTGCCCCTCACCGCGGGCGTCTACGACCTCTCGATCGGCGCGGTGATGGCGCTCGGCCTCGGGATCGTCGTCTACCTCTCGCTGCACACCGACCTGCCGATCATCGTGACCGCACTGATCGCGATCGCCGCATCCGGTCTCAGCGGCGCGCTATCGGGGTTCATCGTGGTCAAGCTGCACGTCGACTCGTTCATCGCGACCCTCGGCGTGAGCCAGGTGCTGGCCGGCGTGCTGCTGCTGATGTCGAACAACACCCAGCTGATCGGCGAGTTCCCCGAGGGCTGGGGAGAGCTCGGTCGCGGCGATCTCGTCGGTGTGCCCATCGTCGTCTGGATGCTGCTGCTGCTCGCCCTGGTCATGTGGTACGGCCTGGAGTTCACCGCCCTCGGCCGGCACCTGCTGGCGACGGGCGGCAACCGGGACGCCGCCCGGCTGGCCGGCGTACCGACCGAGCGGGTCCTGTTCGGAGTGTTCGTCGCCAGCGGCGCGATCTCCGGTCTGGCCGGCGTGGTCTTCTCGATGCAGAGCCCGGTGTTCTCCTCCAGCGTGGGACCCGGCTACCTCTTCCCGGCGGTCGCCGCCGTCTTCCTCGGCGCCTCGCAGCTCTCCCAGCGGCCCAACGTGTGGGGCACGCTGATCGCCTATTTCGCCCTCGCCTTCGGCATCCAGGGCCTGGCGCTGTCCGCCTCGTCCGCCTCGGTCTGGAGCCAGCCGATGTTCCAGGGCGTGTCCCTCATCATCGCGGTGGCAGTGGCCAGCCGCCCGGTCCTGCGCAAGCTACGGGCCTCGCGGGACCAGGCTCCGGAGCCGGTGAGCTGAGGTGACCGCTCAGCAGTTGGCGACCGAGGGCGTCGAGGGCGTGGCACCCGTGCTGTCGGTGCGCGGCCTGTCGAAGACCTTCGTCTCGACCCGGGCTCTCAACAACGTCGACCTCGACCTGCGGGCCGGGGAGATCCACGCGCTGGTCGGCCAGAACGGCTGCGGCAAGTCGACGTTGATCAAGGTGCTCGCAGGCTTCCACCAGCCCGATCCCGGAGTGGAGATCACGCTCGGGGGAGCGCAGATCAACCTGTCCAGCACGGCCGATGCTCATCGAGCAGGGCTGCGCTTCGTGCACCAGGACCTCGGTCTGGTGGGGACGCTCAGCACCGTCGAGAACCTCATGCTCGGCCGCCGGCTCGCCACCGCTCGCGGCGGGCGGATCCGCTGGGACGCCGAACGGCGCGATGCCGAGCGCCGGATGAAGGACCTGGGCTACACGTTCGATGTCGAGCGCCCCGTGGCCGCGCTCGGCGCCGCCGAACGCACAGGCGTGGCCATCGCTCGAGCACTGTGGGACTGGGAGGCCGCGCGAGTCCTCGTGGTCGACGAGCCGACCGCGTCGCTGCCGCGAGAGGAGGTCGCGGTGCTGTTCGCGGCCCTCCGGCGGGTCCGCGCAGCCGGCCTGGGAGTCATCTACGTGTCCCACCGGCTCGACGAGATCTTCGCCATCGGGGACCGCGTCACCGTGTTGCGCGACGGTGTCCGGGTCGGGACTTGGGACGTCGCCGACATCGACCAGGACGGCCTGGTGCGCTTGATGATCGGTGACGAGAAGCTGCGGCCGCGGCACGACCGATCGGTCGAACCGACTGGTGAGGTGGCCCTCGCGGTCACCGGCCTGAACGGGACGGTTGTCGAGGACGTCGACCTTCGGGTACGACGGGGCGAGGTCGTCGGCATCGCCGGGCTCACCGGCTCCGGACGTGAAGAGATCCTGCCGCTTATCTTCGGTGTCGCGTCGAGGTCGGGCGATGTCCAGCTCGACGGCCGTTCGGTACGGGCGAACCCACGCCGAGCGATGAAGGCGGGCCTCGCGCTGGTGCCGGCGGACCGGCACGGCAAGGGCGCCATCCTCGAGATGGCCGTCCGCGAGAACTTCAGCCTCACCGACCTTCGCCGGTTCGCCGTCTTCTTCGGCTACCTGAGCCGCGGTCGCGAGGCGAAGGAGGTCAAGGAGTGGATCCGTCGACTCGATGTGCGCCCGGCGCTTCCCGAGACGCTCTTCGGCGCCCTCTCCGGAGGCAACCAGCAGAAGGTCGTGTTGGCCAAGTGGCTGCGCCGGCACCCCGCCGTACTCCTGCTGGACGAGCCCAGCCAGGGGGTCGACGTCGGCGCCAAGGCCGTCATCCACGCACTGGCCCGGGAGGTGGCGGCGGAGGGCGCTTGCGTCGTCATCGCGTCGTCCGACGACAGCGAGCTGTGCGACGCCTGCGACCGGGTGCTCGTGATGCGCGAAGGCCAAATCGTCGCGGAAGTGACAGGTTCCCGACTCACCCCAGCGGAGCTGGGTCGCCTGCAGCTCGGCCTCACGGCGACCGCCTAGTCGCCGACCGCTCCAGCCCAGATCTCGGACACACCCATCCAAATTGAACTGAATTTAGTTTATCAAGGAGAACCGATGAAGAACTGGCAGCGCATTGCGCGTATGTCGCTCGCTGTGCCGCTACTGGCCCTCGGGCTGGCTGCGTGCGGCGATTCCGACGCGACGTCCACCTCGCCCGAGGCCTCGGCCGCCGCTGAGGCGGCTCCGGACCCGGTGACGACGGCGCCGACCGAGATCACGATCACAACTCCGCTCGACGCGGCTCCGGAGCCCGGCAAGACCTTCTTCTGGCTGCAGTGCGAGCTGCCGATCTGCGGGAAGATCGGGACCGGCGTCGAGGCCGCGGTCGACGCCGCTGGGTGGAACTACGAGAACATCGTCTTCAAGGCCGCCGACCCCGGCGGCGCCATCGAGTCGGCGATCCAGCAGAACCCGGACGTCATCGGCATCACCGGCATCCCGTCGGCAGCGATCGAGGCTCAGCTAGCCAGTGCCGCAGAGGCGGGCATCCCGGTGGTGACCTGCTCGCCGGGGCCCGAAGATCCGTCTCCCGAGACGTACGCCGCGATCTGCAGCCAGACCACCCAGCCCGATGGGGAGAACCTCGCCCTGTGGGCGATCAAGGATTCCGATGGCGGCGCCAACATCGTGACCGTCACCATCCCGAGCTTCCCGTCGCTGCAGACGACCGTCGACGGCGTGCACAAGATCGTCGACGAGCACTGCGCGAACTGCTCGGCCGACGAGCTGGAGCTGACCGTCGAGGACCTGGCCGGCGGCCAGGTGGCGTCGAAGCTCGTTGCCTACCTCCAGTCGAACCCCGACACCAACTATGTGCTGTTCAACTTCGCAGACCTCGAGATCGGAGTTCCGGAGGCGCTCCAGGCCGCCGGGTTCGAGGACAAGGTCAAGCTGATCGGCAACGGCGGCGGGCCCCAGCAGTTCGAGGCGCTCGTCGAGGGCGGCGGGATGGATGCCGCCTGGGTCGCGTACCCGAGCCTCTACTCGGGTTGGCAGATGGTGGACGCGGCGGTCCGGCTCGTCGACGGCGGCACGCTGCCTGACGGGTACCACGAGGAGATGGAGGCCCTGCCGACGTACATCGTCGACACGCCGGAGGCCGCGGAGGAGCTGGCGCCGTCGTACGACTTCGCCGGACCTGCGGGGTACGAGGAGCAGTTCACCGAGCTCTGGCAGCTCAACTGAGACACGCGGAGGGCGCCGGTCACCGCGCCGGCACCCTCCGCCTCCACGTTCATCCACCCACCACCGACACGGCTCCGGCGCGACCGGCGCACCGCAGAAGAAGGTTCGAATGCAAATCCAGGGAGAGGCCGCACCTGGGTCGCGTATCGACCTCGAGGTGCCGTCATCGGCCACGCCGGATGGCGTCGGAGAGCTGGTTCTCGCGGCCACCCTGTTCGTGCCGGACGAGTTCGCTGGCGACGATGTCCAGGTTCTCGTCTGCTGGCCGGGCGGGTCGTACGGAAGGGTCTACTGGGACATCAGGCTCCCTGGTCGCCACGGTTACAGCTTCGCGGAGCACATGACCTCGCGCGGATTCCTGGTGGTCGCGGTCGACCCCCTCGGCGTCGGAGACAGCGGACGGCCTTCGGACGCCACTGCCTGCACCTACGAGGCGTTGGCCACCGCGGCCCACGGCGCGGTGGAGGTGCTCCGCGCGCGCCTCGCCGACGGGTCGCTCGCGGCCGGGCTGCCCGCCATCCCTGAGCCGACGATGATCGGCGTAGGCCATTCCATGGGCGGTGGGCTCGTGGTGATCCAGCAGGCGCAGTGGGGCAGCTACGACGGAATCGCCGTGCTGGGCTACACGCACGGTGTCAAGGCTCGTTCCGTCGACCACGGAGACGACGCGTCGATGCGCGCCACCGCTGTCGAGCTGGCCAAGGGCTTCTTCGGCTCCCAGTGGGACGAGGGCTACGGCGTCGTCGACAGGCGGCCCCACCAGTCGTGGCTCAACGGCCCCGACCTGCCGGCCGAGATCATCGCCGCGGACAATGCCAACCCGGTGGTCTGGCCGGCCTGGCCGTACGTCGATGCGCTGCATGTCGGTTTTACTGCTGTACACGCACTGCAGGTCTCGTCGCCCGTTCTCGTCGCCTTCGGCGAGTTCGACATCAGTGAGCAACCCCGCGACGAGGCTGCGTTCTACGAGAAGGCGGTCGACATCACGCTCTTCGTCCTGAGGGGCAGCTACCACTGCCACAACTTCCAGGACGAACGCGCGGAGCTTTGGGACCGCATCGGCGATTGGGCGACCGGAGTGGTCGTTCGGTGGCCGTCAGCGGTGTCGTCCGAGCGCCCCACCGGCAGTCCCGGAGACCTTGTGGCGTCGACCACATTGCCGTAAATTGAATCGAACTGGGTTCACTTCCGCTCCGGGATCGGAAGCAGCCGAGTTCTCAGCCGGGCCCCACGGCCCGAAACCGAGTGGAGGACACGTCCCCAATGAACACCGATCACCACAACTTCTTCATCGACGGCGCCTGGCGCCCCGCTCAGTCGGACGACCACTTCGACATCATCTCGCCGAGGTCGGAGAAGCGGATCGGGCGCGTCCCCGCCGCCTCGACCGCTGACATCGACGCCGCCGTCGCCGCCGCGCGCCGGGCGTTCGACCAGGGGGAGTGGCCGCGACTCACGCCGGCGGAACGTGCCGAGTACCTGACCCGGATGGCCGACGCGATCGCCAAGCGCCAGGAGGAGCTCGCGCCGCTCATCACCGAGGAGCTCGGCTGCACCCTGTTCCTCTCGCAGGTCTACCAAGTGGTGTCCCCGGTGATGAGCCTCAACTACAACGCCGAGATCGGTCGCAACCTGGACACCTCCGAAGTGCGGCTCAGCGACCTCGGCCCGCTGGCTGCGAGCTCCGAGGGCGGCAGCATCATCCCGATGGCCGGCGCCAGCCTGGTGGTCCAGGAACCGGTCGGCGTGGTCGCCGCCTTCCCGGCCTACAACTTCGCGTTCCCGGCGGTCCCGCAGAAGGTCGGCCCGGCGCTCATCGCCGGCTGTACCGCAGTGGTGAAGGTGACCGAGCCCAATCCGCTGGCGACCTTCATCTACGGAGACATCTGTGAGGAGGTCGGCCTGCCGCCGGGCGTGATCAACATCGTGGCGGCCAGGGCGCCGGAGGCGGAGTACCTGGTGCGCCACCCAGGCGTCGACATGGTCAGCTTCACCGGCTCCGTGCAGACCGGTGCCAGGATCGCCGCCGCGTGCGGTGAGCTGATCAAGCCCTGCGTGCTGGAGCTCGGTGGGAAGTCGGCCGCGATCGTTCTCGACGACGCGAAGCTCGAGGACGCGCTGCCGGTGCTCATCGGCGCCAGCGTCGGGACGAACGCCGGCCAGAGCTGTGTCGCGCTGACCCGCCTCGTCGTCCCCGCAGCGCGGTACGACGAGTACGCCGAAGCGCTCGTCGAGGGGTTCCGGTCGCTGAAGATCGGCGACCCGATGGAGGTCGACACGGTCATCAGCCCGCTGGTGACCGAGCGTCAGCGCGACCGGGTCGAGGAGTACGTCGAGCTGGCGCGCAAGGAAGGCGCCACGGTTGCGACCGGCGGTCGTCGACCGGCCGGCCTCGACCGTGGCTGGTACTTCGAGCCCACCCTCATCACCGACGCCGACAACGACATGCGCGTCAGCCGGGAGGAGATCTTCGGTCCCGTGGCCTCGCTGATCCCTCACCACGGTGAGGACGACGCGGTGCGGATCGCCAATGACAGCGAGCTCGGGCTCTCGGGCGCGGTGTTCACCGCGGACGACGCCCACGGGTTCGAGATCGCGCGCCGGGTGCGGAGCGGGACGTTCTCCGTCAACACCTTCGCGGCGGACCTCGGCTCGCCCTTCGGTGGGTACAAGAGGTCGGGCATCGGTCGCGAGCACGGCCCGACGGCGTACCAGGAATTCCTGCACTACAAGACCATCTCGGTCGACCCCAGCCGTCAGCTCCCTGAAGCGGTCACCGCGGGCGTACGACGCGGAACCGGCCCGGGCACGCACTGAGCACCACGATGGACGAGCAGTTCCCGCATGTGTTCTCGCCGTTCCGACTGGCCGGGTTCGACCTGAGGAACCGGCTGGTCGCGCTGCCGGCAGGGACCAGCCTCGTCGAGCGCGGGATCCCCACGCACGGCGACATCGACCATTTCGAGCGGCTGGCCGCTGGAGGTGTCGGGCTGATCATCGGCGGCGCCACGGTGGTCCACTCCACGTCCGCGTTGAGGTCCGGCAAGCTCGTCGAGGGCTATCTCGACGCCGTGGTGCCGGCGATGAAGGAGAAGGCGGACGTCGTCCACCGGCACGGCGCCCGCCTGGTGGGGCAGCTCGTCCACCTGGGCCGCGAGTTCATCGGCGGGGAGTCCGACCAGCCGCCGATGGCCCCGTCGCCCATCAAGACCGTCCGCGACGCCTACCCGCCCCACGAGCTCACCGTTGGTGAGATCGACGCGATCATCGAGGGCTGGCGGGTGTCGACGGAGAACCTTGTCAAGGCCGGCGTCGACGGCGTGGAGATCCATGCCGCACACGGCTACCTGGCTGCGCAGTTCCTGTCACCACTGACCAACCAGCGGTCCGACGACTTCGGAGGATCGTTCGAGAACCGGATGCGCTTCCTGCACCTGGTGATCGAGGCGATGCGCTCTGTCACTCCCGCCGGATTCGCGCTCGGGGTCCGGCTCAGCGGTGAGGAGGAGATTCCTGGCGGGATGGGGATCGACGACTGCGTCCGCGCCTCCCAGGCTCTCGCTGAAACGGGCGGTGTCGACTACCTCAGCATCACCCACGGCACCCGGGGGACCTACGTCAAGGACTCCACGGGTCCCGACGCCGTGGCGGTCCCGTCCGCATCCCGGGTCCGTGCGGCGACCGGGCTCCCGACCCTGGTCGGGCAGCGGATCCGCGACGCCGGCACGGCCGACCACATCGTCAAGGCCGGCCACGCCGACCTGGTCGGCATGGCGAGGGCCTTGCTCGCCGACCCGGATCTGCCCGCGAAGTCGCAGGAGGGGCGGCTCGACGAGATCCGCGGCTGTATCGGCGTCAACCAGGACTGCCGGGCCTTCGACCCGCACCTGCACTGCGCGGTCAACGCGGAAGTCGGGCGCGGTCGGCTGCCGACGGTCGGCGTGCGGGTCTCCTCGGCGAAGGACGTCTACGTGATCGGTGGCGGCCCGGCCGGGCTCGAAGCCGCCCGGGTCGCTGCGGACCGGGGTCATCGCGTCACCCTCTTCGAGGCCGAGACCTCGCTCGGAGGTGCGGTGCGGGTGGCCGCGGCGTCACCGCACCGCGCGACGCTGATCGACGTCGTCGACTACCTCGCGCGCGAGACCCGCAGGCTCAAGGTTGACGTCAACCTCGGCGCTCCG
Organism: uncultured Actinomycetota bacterium; assembly: GCA_963846535.1. GTDB lineage: Bacteria > Actinomycetota > Actinomycetes > Propionibacteriales > Nocardioidaceae > Nocardioides. Next base: position 68,589 of record CAWJWK010000006.1, on the reverse strand, counting down.
ATCTCGACCGACGACCTCGTCGAGATCCGAGGTCTCGCCGATCACGTGATCATGGCGACCGGCTCGAGACTCGCCCCGCTTCCGGCTGCCCCGCTCGGGCGCGGAGCGGTGGCCGTCGACCAGGTCCTCATCGGTGCGGAGGGTGTCGAACCCGGCACCGCCGTGATCTACGACGAGGGCGACGGGTTCTGGCCGGCCTACAGCGCTGCGGAAGCGCTGGCCGGGCGAGGCTGGCAGGTGACTTTCGTGACCGCGCTGACGGCGCTCGCGTCCCGGATCCCCGCGGAGAGCGTCGGCCCGCTGCTGCGGCGGCTGGGCGAAGCCGGCGTGGCTCTCGAGGTCGCCCACCGGGTGGTCGTTCCCGACGACGCGGCCGCCCCGCTGGTGATCCGTCCGGTCTTCGGCCGGGACGACCGCTTGACCGAGCCCGATCTGCTGGTGTGGCACCAACCGCGGATCGGCGACGACCTCCTCCTTCGCGCGACACCCGCAGACGCGATGACGACCGCGATCGGCGACTGCGTGACCCCCCGCCGGATCAGCCACGCGATCGCCGAGGGATACCGCGCCGGAGCAAGCGTCTGACGGACACGGACAACACCCAGCACCACCGACACCAAGGAACGAGGAACCACCCATGACCACAGTCGAAGACCGGATGCTCATCGAGGACACCCTCTATCGCTATGCGTCGTGTATCGACTCCGGCGACGTGGACGGCCTGGTCAACGTGCTGCACCCCGACCTGTGGGCGCAGTACGGCAACGCCGAGCCGGCCGAGAGTGCCGAGGTGGTGATCGGCTGGATCCGGGAGGCGACCAAGACCTGTGTGTGGCAGCACCACCTGCTCAGCGTCTACCACGTCGACGTCACGGGTGACGGTGCGACCGCGCTCGTCTACCACACGTCGTACCAGAAGTTCGAGGGCGACGACGACGTCTGTGTCCTGGTCGGTCGCTACCACGACGAGCTGGTGAAGCACGACGGGAAGTGGCAGATCTCCCGGCTGGTCTTCGAGATCATGTGGGGCGAGCGCCGCGCCGACGCGGCAGGCTATCTCGAGGCGGTCGGTGGCCGGGGACCGAAGGTGCCGGGCTGGCCGTCCTGAGGCGACAAGTGACCTGAGTTCATCTTGTTAGCATGGGGCGCATGGTGCAGACGTTGCAGGAGACCGAGGGTCCGCGCTCGAAGCGCGCGCTCATCCTGACCGCCGCGATCGACAGCTTCGGCCAGGACGGCTACGAGCACACGAAGTGGGCCAGGATCGCCGACCAGGTCGGCATCGGGCAGACCGCGCTCTACCACTACTTCGAGTCGAAGGCGCACTGTCTGCTGACCATCATGAGCATGGAGCTGAACCGCTCTCTCGACCGGTTCCGCGAGGTCACGGCGGCCGCCCCGGGAGCGCGCGAGGCGCTCGAGGCGGCGATCGCGGCTGCGTACGACGTGACCCCGCGCGAGGTGTCGCAGATGCGCATCTTGCAGAGCCACATGGACCTCCTCGCCACGCCCCGGCCGAGCGAGAAGGAGGAGGCCGAGCGTCAGCGTTCCCGCGAGCTCGTGCGAGAGATCGAGGGCGAGTGGACGGCGCTGCTGAAGCGCGGCATGAAGTCGAAAGAGTTCCCGAAGCGAGACCCGCACGCGATCGCCACCGTCGTGCTGGCCATGATCGTCAGCGTGTGGCGGTGGTACCGGCCGGGCGGCGGGATGTCTCTCGAGCAGGTGCGTGAGCTGATTACGGGCGCGTGCCTACGCGTGGTCGGCCCGTAGGCCCGGTTCAGGCTTCGAGGATCGTGATGGCGCCCTCGGGGCACGAGGCCGCCGCGTTGCGGACGTCCTCCACCTGGTCGGCCGGTACGTCGACGGTCTGGCCACGCACGGTCACGAAGCCCTCGTCGTCGTCCTCGAGGAAGTCCTCGGCGAGGTCGTAGCAACGACCGTGCCCTCGGCAGAGGTCGCTGCGGACAGTCAGCTTCATGCCGGGACCTCCCAGCGGAGCGGGAGGGTGAGCAGGGTCATCATGGCGCCGCCGCCGCGTTCCATCAGCGGCTCCTCGTTCGCGACCTCGAAGGCGGGAATGACTTCCAGCCACTCCTCGACCGCGACCCGCATGACCATCCGGGCCAGGTGCGCGCCGAGGCAGCGGTGGGGACCGCCGGCGAAACCGAGGTGGTTGTTGGCCTTGCGGTCGATGACGAACTCGTCCGGGCGCTCATAGACGCGCGGGTCCCGGTTTGCGCCCGAGACCAGGCCGTAGACCATGTCGCCCTTGCTGAGCGGACAGCCGTGGAAGTTGGTGTCCTGGGCCACCTTGCGACCGTCGCCGAAGATGATCGTGTACAGGCGGAGGGACTCCTCGACCGCGGACGGGATCAGCTCCGGTTCGGCCAGGAGCCGATTGCGGTCGTCCGGGTGCTCGGCGAGGTGACGGAACAGGTAGCCCAACTGTCCTCTCGTGGTGTCCAGGCCAGCGAGGACGAGCACGGTCAGGATGTCCAGGATCAGCCCGTCCTCGAGCGGCTCGTCGTCGATTTCGGAGTGCAGCAGCAGGGACACGAAGTCGTTCTCGCGGGGAGCTGCGTCGTCGCGGCGTGCCTCCAGCACGTCGACCCAGTACTGACGGATGCCGCCCAACGCGGCGCCCATCGCCTCCTGCTGCGCGAGGTCGCCGCCGAAGCCGGCGAAGAAGTCCTCGACCCACGGCACCATCAGGTCGGCGTCGGAGCCGGGGACGCCGATGATGGTCAGGAAGATCTCGGTGGGGAGGCGCATCGCGAACTCGGTGACGAAGTCGCACTCGCCCTTCGACGCGAGGTCCGCGACCATTCGGGCCCCGATCTCGTGGGCCTGCGGGGCGATCCGGGTGATCGCGTTGGGAGCGAACCAGCGGCTGATCAGCTGGCGGTACTTGCTGTGCTCGGGCGGGTCGATCTGGGTCGGCACGAACCGGTACCCCGGATCGGGCTCCCACGGGGTGATCGACTCGCTGGAGAAGATCTCCGGGTGCTGGTACATCTCGCGGACCTCGTCGTACCGGGTGAAGACCCAGTAACCCTGAGCGTGGGTGTTGAAGAACGCCGGGCTCTCTTCCCGCAGCTCGTTGGCCTTCTCCCAGTGGCTGCCGACCTCCAGGGGCGGGGAGGCATCCAGGTGGATGACGGGGCATCCGCTCGGTACCCGCCGGGACGCCTTCAGCTCATCGCTCGTCGCCAGATCGGTCATCGCGTCCTCGTTCCCTGCCTGCCGGTGAACGACCGGCGAGTCTTATAAACTGAGTTCGGTTCAGGTACGGGAGAATGTAACGCGCATCACGCCGGGTCGCAATACCGCCATGGTTAAGGATGTGCGGGGATCAAGGGCGACGACCGCACGGTGCCGGTGTTCGACCCGAGGGAGCGCAGGTCAGGTCTCGGCCTGCTCCTCGAGCGTGCTCGCCAACTCGTCCTTGCCCATGGACGATGCGCCACTGACACCCACGTTCGCAGCCTGCTGCTCGAGCTGGTCCTTGGTGATGTCGGCAGGCTGATCGCCGAGGTGCTCCTCGCGGGCAGCGAGAAAGGCCTCGCCCAGCTCTTCACGCCGTGCCGCGTCGATCCGCTCGCGGATGCCGGAGAGGACGGTCTCCTCCTCTTCCTCGACGTGGTGGTTGACAGCGTCGACGAGCTCGCGCAGGACGTCCTCGAACTCGGCGGACCGCGGATCTGTGGCGGCGACCTTCAGTGCGAGCTGATCGGCCTCGAGGTGCTCCTTCTGGCTGTGCTCGACGTCGTCCTCGCCGCCGGCCCGGCGCGCGGCCGGGTAGACCTCGGACTCCTCGGCGCGGCTGTGGGCAGTCAGGAGCGTCGTCATGACCGGAACCAGGGTCGGTCGGGTGTCGGGCTCGTTCAGGAGCGTGTCGAACATGCGCTCCAGCTCGCGGTGGTCCTTCAAGATCAGGTCGACGACATCGCCGGTCATGGTGTGCTCCTCAGGCTCATCAGTTGCGCTTTCGTTCGGTGGGGCATCGGTACCCGGCGCGGGGTCGCGCAGTCATCCCCGGCGGAGGCGCCGTGCAGAGTCGTTGGCCAGGCCGCGGGCATCTTCGGCGGACTTATGGGCACCGGCAGACCATGCGCGCTCCCGAAACTGTCGATGCTGTCGTGATCGGCGCGGGTCCCAACGGACTGGTCGCGGCGAATGTATTGGCCGACGCGGGCTGGGACGTTGTCGTGCTCGAGGCAAACGACGTGGTCGGGGGAGCGGTGCGGAGCGCCGAGGTCACCGCGCCCGGGTTCTCCACCGACCTGTTCAGCTCGTTCTACCCGCTCGCTGCCGCATCGCCGATCATCCGCGACCTCGATCTTGCCGACTACGGCCTCGTCTGGCGCCACGCGCCGGCCGTGCTGGCGCACGTGTCGACCGACGGCACCGATGCGGTGATCTACCGCTCGCCGGAGGAGACGGCAGCGCGGCTCGATCGGTCCGCAGCCGGCGACGGTGAGGCATGGCTCGAGATGTTCGAAGGGTGGAAACGGGTGCGAGACCCGCTGCTCGACGCCCTCTTCACGCCGTTTCCGCCCGTCTCGTCAGGGCTACAGCTGTTGCGCCGGCTCGGCGCGAGCGGGGCGATGGACTTCGCCCGACTTGCGGTCATGCCGGTCCGCCGGCTCGGTGAGGAGCAGTTCCGCGGTCAGGGCGGCCGCCTGCTGCTCACCGGCAACGCGATGCACGCCGATGTCGCACCGAGCGCTGCCGGGAGCGGCGTCCTCGGCTGGCTGATGTCGATGCTGGCGCAGGACGTCGGCTTCCCCGCGCCGCAGGGAGGGGCGCAAGCGCTCGCCGACGCTCTCGCCAGTCGCGCGGTGGCGGCGGGCGGCGTCGTACGCACGGGCGCGCGAGTCGTCGGGGTGGAGGTGAACGAGGGCCGGGCGTCCGGCGTGCGGCTGGCCGACGGGAGCACCATTGCGGCGCGACGGGCGATCCTCGCCGACGTCGCCGCGCCGCTCCTCTACCGGCACCTGATCGACGAGGCGGACCTCCCACCCGGGGTGCTGACGCGACTCGAACGGTTTCAGTGGGACGACGCCACGCTCAAGGTCAACTGGGCGCTGAGTGAGGCGCTGGCCTGGAAAGCGGCCGGTGCGGTAGGTGCCGGCACCGTCCACTTCGGCGTCGACGTCGACGGGTTCGTCGACTTCGCCGCTGACCTCGCCGTCGGCCGGATGCCGGCGTCGCCGTTCGTGCTCCTCGGCCAGGAGACCACCGCGGACCCGACCCGGTCGCCGGCGGGCACCGAGTCGGTCTGGGCCTACACCCACCTGCCGCGCGGGCTCGCGGACGACGGCGCCGCGATCGCCCAGCACGTGCAACGGGTGGAGGACCTGCTCGAGCAGCACGCCCCGGGCTTCGCCGGCACGGTGCTCGCGCGCCACGTCCAGACGCCGGCTGACATCGAGGGCGCCGACACCAACCTCTCCGCTGGCGCGATCAACGCCGGCACCTCGGCCATCCACCAGCAGCTGTTCTTCCGTCCGTTCCCCGGCCTGGGCAGGCCAGAGACGCCGATCCCTGGTCTCTACCTGGCCGGAGCCTCGGCTCATCCGGGCGGCGGCGTCCACGGTGCCTGCGGCTGGAACGCCGCGCGCGCCGCGCTCGGCGGGGGCGGCGCCGTACGACGACGCCTGCTGCGTACGGCGTGGGCCCGCGTCCTTCCCCGCGACTAGCTGCTGGCGGCTCTTCCCTCGGCGATGAACGCCAGCCGGCGGAGCGCCTCGCGGTTGCGTGCCACCATCGCGATCTGGCGGGCCGGCCGGGGGACGAGCTTCGCCGGCCCGTCACTCGCGTCCTCCCGCATCCGGACCATCGTCGTCGAATCCGCGACCGACTCGAGCTCGATGGCGACCTCGGCCGCGCCGGCCGGCCAGCCGTGCGCCTTCAGCCGCAGCAACTGGAGCGGTCGGCACTCGAGCACCTCGGTGCGGTCGTCCAGGAGCAGTGGCCAGTTGCCGACCGAGTGGTGCAGGCGGGTCCCGACCTCGGGCCAACCCTCGTCGACCTCCCGCATCCGGGAGGCGCCGACCACCCAGGTCGGGTAGAGCCACCCGTCCGCGAGCACCGACCACACCTCGCTGCTGCTCGCAGCGACCTCTCGCTCGACCGTGGCGACAGTGTCCGCTAGTCCGATCATGCGTCGCTCCCTCACATCCTGGGTCTCTGCTCTCGTCGGAGCAGGAGCTCGTCCGAGGGCGAGATACCCGCGTTCCGAGTGGGTATCCGGCCAGTCAGGGTCTGGGGAGGTGACTGCGGACACCGACCACGGGTACCTCCGAGGAACCCGATCTCCTGGAAGGATTCACATGAACCTCTCGGCCGTTCAGCCGCCACGCGCCCTCGTCACCGGAGCCTCGACCGGGATCGGCCGGGCACTCGCCCGACAGTTCGCGACGCACGGCTACGACGTCGTGATCGCGGCGGACGAACCGGAGATCGTGCGGACGGCCGACGAGATCGCGGTCGTCTCGGGCCAGCTGGTCACGCCGGTCGAGGTCGACCTCAGCACGGCCGAGGGCGTTCAGTACCTGTACGACGTCTCGTCGGGCATGGGCGGACTGGATGCCGTCGCACTGAACGTGGGAACCGGTGTGCACGGCCGCTTCGACGAGTCCGACCTCGACGCGGACCTCCGCCTCGTCGACCTCAACTGCCGCTCGACGATCCATCTCGCCAAGCTCGTCATCCGGGACATGGTCGAGCGTGGGGAAGGGCGGGTGCTGGTCACCGCATCGATCGCGGCCAAGGCACCCGGTCCGTTCCAGGCGACGTACGCCGCCTCGAAGGCCTTCGTGCACTCCTTCGCCGAGGCGATCCGGCACGAGCTCGACGACACGGGGGTTTCCGTGACGTCGCTGATGCCCGGAGCCACCGACACGGACTTCTTCGAACGGGCTGACATGGAGGACACGGCAGTCGCGACCGGCCCGAAGAGCAGCCCGGACGAGGTGGCAGCTCGCGGCTTCGAGGCGCTGATGACGGGGCAACCCCAGGTCGTTGCCGGGTCGTTGAAGGAGAAGCTGATGACATCGGGCTCGGGCCTGATACCGGATCCGCTGGCGGCGGAGGTCGTCGCGGGCCAGACCAGGCCGGGGTCCGGCTGACGATCAGGCTCCACCGTCTGCGCACCGGTCGGCCGGGTACATCGACGGCATGAAAGCTGTCACCTGGCAAGGCCATCGCAACGTCAGTGTCGAGACGGTCCCGGACCCGACCATCAAGGAGCCGACCGACGCGATCATCAAGATCACGTCATCCGGCCTGTGCGGCTCCGACCTCCATCTCTACGAGACGATGGGCCCGTTCATGACGCCAGGGGACATCGTCGGTCACGAACCCATGGGCGTCGTGGTCGAGGCCGGACCAGGTGTCCGGAACCTCGCTGTCGACGACCGGGTCGTGGTGCCGTTCCAGATCGCCTGCGGCCACTGCTGGATGTGCGAGCGCGGTCTGCCCACCCAGTGCGAGACGACACAGGTCCGTGAGACCGGCATGGGCGCCGCGCTGTTCGGCTACAGCAAGCTGTACGGCGCCGTCGACGGCGCCCAGGCGGAGTACCTGCGGGTGCCGCACGCCGACTTCGGGCCGATCAAGGTGCCCGAGGGTCCGCCGGACGACCGGTTCCTGTTCCTGTCCGACGTGCTGCCGACGGCGTGGCAGGCGGTCGAGTACGCCGATGCCCCACCCGAGGGGACGCTGCTGGTCCTCGGTCTCGGGCCGATCGGAGACATGGCCACGCGCATCGGCCGTCACCGTGGGCTGCGAGTCATCGCGGTCGACCTCGTGGACGAGCGGCTGGAGCGGGCCTCCGGAAACGGCGTCGAGGTCATCGACCTGCGTCGGGTGGACGACGTCGCCGAAGAGGTGCGCAGCCGCACCGAGGGGCGAGGCGTCGACTCCGTGATCGACGCGGTCGGGATGGAGGCGCACGGGTCTCCGGTCGCCGCGATCGCCCAACGCGCGACCGCTCTGCTGCCCAAGGGTCTGGCGCAAGCGCTGATGCAGCGGACCGGCGTCGATCGGCTGGCGGCGCTCTACACCGCGTTCGATGCGGTCCGGCGCGGCGGGACGGTCTCGCTCTCCGGCGTCTACGGCGGTCAGAGCGACCCGATGCCGATGCTGACGCTCTTCGACAAGCAGATCACCCTGCGGATGGGTCAGGCGAACGTCCGGCGCTGGTCCGACGACATCCTGCCGCTGCTCGAGGACAGCGACCCCCTGGGCACCGAGGACTTCGCGACCCATCACTTGACGCTCGACGACGCCCCACAGGCGTACGCCGACTTCCAGGCCAAGAACGACGGCACCGTCAAGGTCGTCTTCCGGCCCTGAGTGGGCCGATTGCGACCGCCTGGAACTCCGCCCCATGACGCTCCCCGCCCCTCGCTCGGGGTCCTCACTCTCGCTCGACCCACGCGCGACCGGCACCCGTCCCGCGCGGTCCTGCGGCTCGTCGCGCTCAGAGCCGAGACCCGGGCCTGATCGAACGACGCGTTGTTCAGCCGAGGTAGTAGCCCGGCAGGTACGGGTGGTCAGGCCTGCCCTTGGATGCCGCCGTCGAGCTGGAATCGGGCCGGCTCACACCTTTTCGGTCATCGACAGCTGGTGACGAGCTTTTCGAGTCTTCGGACCTGGTCCTGTCGGCGTCTCCGCGTTGGGTGTACGTCGCTTCGGCGGCAGCTTGTTGGGTCATGACGGTGCCTTTCTTCGTGTGCCACGGCGCGCTGGCCTGACGCCGCACAGTTGTTGGGGCCTCAGGTACCCGCTTGGCCCCGGTGCAAGCAAGACCGTTCCGGCTTCTCATGACTGCTCGGCATTGGGGTAGTGACCCTGAAGCGAGAGCCCGCCGCGGGCAGCGCACGGTCACAGGGAGGTAATCGGTGGACAACGATCTGCTCCACCACGCGCGACGGCTGGCGGAGACCCTGAGGCCCGGAGATCTCGAGGCGACCCTGAGCCGGATCACCGAGGCCGCCGTCGAGATCGTGCCTGGCGTCGCGATGGCGAGCATCACGATCCGGCACGGCGATGGTCGGCTGGAGACCTTCGCTCCTACCGATGACGTGCTCCTCGAGCTGGATTCGAGGCAGTACGAGCTTCAGCAGGGTCCTTGCTATGAGAGCGCGACCGACGAGGCGTACGTCGTCTCCTCGAACCTCGCAGCCGACCCGCGATGGCCCGACTACACGAGATCGGCGTTGACAGCGGGGGTCCGGGCACAGGCCGGCGTCGGGCTGTTCGACGCCCAGCGGTTCCAAGGTGCATTGAACCTGTACTCACCCGACGTCGGCGTGTTCGAGGACCTCGAGCCGCTCGGCGCGCTGTTCTCCCACCAGGCCGCGGTGGCAATCAGCTACGCCAGAGAGATCTCCGACCTTCGACAAGCGATCGCCACGCGCCACGAGATCGGTGCGGCGGTCGGGGTGGTGATGGAGCGCTACCAGCTCAGCGAGGAGCGGGCATTCGCCTTCCTCGCCCGACTCTCCCAGGACCGCAACGTCAAGCTGCGCGAGATCGCGCGTGAGTTCGTCTCGGGGGACGGCGGAGGCTCGGCACCGAGCTGATCGGCTGCATCCCTCAGCGAACGGTCAGGATCGCCGAGCCCGGCGGGACTGTGAACGCCGTTGGATCCGGTCCGACGGCCACGGGTCCGGTCGTGCTGAAGAGGACCTCTGCGGCGGTGATGTGCCAGTCCTCCTCGCCGAGGTTGAGGTGGATCGCGAGTCGGCCACGCTCCACGGTCAGCCGGCGCTCGGCTTCGTCCACCGTCGCCCTGCCGAAGGTCGGCTCGGTCAGCTCGGGGTGTTGCCTGCGCAGGGATGCGAGCGCCCGGTACCCGGCAAGGACCTGTGCATGAAGCCCCGTTGACGCCTCATCCCATTGCAGGATGCTGCGCTGGTAGGTGGCGGGATCTTGCGGGTCGAGAACCTCGTCCGGGTCCCAACCCATCCGTTCGAACTCAGCGAGCCGTCCCTCGGCCGTGGCGCTGGCGAGCTCGGGCTCCGGGTGCGAGGTGAAGAACGCGAACGGCGTGCTCGCCGCCCACTCCTCGCCCTGGAAGAGCATGGGCGTGAACGGTGAGCCGAGGGTCAGCAGCGCTGCGCACAGGAGTCTGCTCGGGTCGAGATGCTCGGCGGTCCGGTCTCCCCGGGCGCGGTTGCCGATCTGGTCGTGGTTCTGCGCACACACCACGAGCCGCCACGTCGGCATCGGATCGGTGTCGACCGGCCGACCGTGCTCGCGGCCGCGGAAGCTGGAGTAGGTGCCGTCGTGGAAGAACCCGTCGTTGAACACCTTCGCCAGGGCGCCGAGCGGAGCGAAGTCCGCGTAGTAGCCGTCGGTCTCACCCGTGGTCGCCACGTGCACCGCATGGTGGAAGTCGTCGCTCCACTGGGCGTCGAGACCGTAGCCGCCGCCCTCACGGGGAGTTACCATCCGGCTGTCGTTGAGGTCCGACTCGGCGATCAGTGTGAGCGGTCGGTTGAGGTGCGCGGACAGCGACTCCACCTCGGTGGCCAGCTGCTCGAGCAGGTGGGTGTCGGACTCGTCGGCCAGCGCGTGCACGGCGTCCAGCCGAAGACCGTCGACGTGATAGTCACGCAGCCACATGAGTGCGCTGTCGAGGATGTAGCGGCGGACCTCGGCCGACCCTTCGCCGTCGAGGTTGATCAGGTCACCCCAGGTGTTGCGACCGTCCTTCAGGTACGGCCCGAAGCGGGGCAGGTAGTTGCCGGACGGACCGAGGTGGTTGTGGACGACGTCCTGGATCACGCCGATACCGGCGGCGTGACAGGCGTCAACGAGACCTTGGTAGGCGCGCGGTCCGCCGTACGGCTCGTGAACGGCCGACCACAGCACGCCGTCGTAGCCCCAGTTGTGGCTACCGTTGAACGCGTTGACCGGCATCAGCTCGACGAAGCCGACGCCGAGCGAGGCCAGGTGGTCGAGTCGCTCCGCGACCCCCTCCAGGGTGCCGGACGGGCTGAACGTCCCGACGTGCAGCTCGTAGATGGTCGCTCCGGCGAGCTGCCGGCCGGTCCACTCCTGGTCGGTCCACCGGAAGCCACGGTGGTCGTAGGTCGCCGATCGCTCGTGCACGCCGCCCGGCTGGCGGCGCGAGCGCGGGTCGGGGAGGGCCTCGTCGTCGTCATCGAGCAGGTAGCCGTACGGCGTGCCGTCGGGCACGTCTCCCGGATCCGTGGTCGGCACCCACCAGCCGCCCTCGGTCTCGCGCATCACCGCGACGTCGTCCCCCAGGCTGAGTCGGAGGCGCGATGCCCGCGGCGCCCACACCTCGAACGATCGTGGGGTGTTGCTCATCGGTCCTCCTTGACCAGGAGCGCGACCGGCAGCGGGTCGAGCAGCCCGGCGACGTCGACGTCGGCCGGACGGTCGGTGAGGACGTCCCGCCATCGACCCTCGGGCAGGGTGATCCGCGTGTCGCCCCATCCGGAGGCCGTGAGCCCGAGCGGCAGTCGGGTGATCAACGGGACGACGCCACCGCGGTCGAACGCGAGCACGTGGTCGGCCGCGCTGCCGGTGGCGAAGACCGGTGTGTACGACGTGAAGAGCTCGGGGCGGTCGCGGCGCAGCCGGAGCGCCGTCCGCACCACGTGCAGCTTGGCCGCACCTCGGTCGCCGACCTGCGACGGCCGCTCCAGCACCGGCTCGTCGACGAGCAGGGTGCGCCGAAGCCTGAAGTCCACGGGTCGCCGGTTGTCGGGATCCACCAGGCTCTGCTCCCACAGCTCGCTGCCCTGGTAGACGTCGGGCACTCCCGGAACGGTCAGGCTCAGCAGCTTCGCGGAGAGTGCGTTGCTCCAGCCCGGCGCCGCCACCCGCGCGACGGCGGTCTCCACGATCGACCGCACCGCCGCGTCGTCGTACGCGGCGGCGACCACCGCATGCATCGCCGTCTCGTACGTCGGGTCGGGATCGGTCCAGGACGTCCGCTCGCCCGCCTCCCGCATCGCCTTCTCGGCGTAGCCGTGCAGCCGGTCCGGGGTGATCGGCCAGGCGCCGACCGCTGCCTGCCAGAGCAGGTTGGCGAAACCGGGGTCCGGGGCGGGGGCCGCGGCGAGCAGCGCGTCGAGCGTCTCAGCCCACCACGTGGGGTCCTCGGCGAGCACCGAGATCCGGGCACGCACGTCCTCACCCCGTTTGGTGTCGTGCGTGCTGAGCGTGGTCATGGCGGCCGGCCTGTGGTCCTGTCGGCGCGCCATCGCGGCGTGGAAATCGGCCGGATCCACGGAGAAGTGGTGCGGGTCGGCTCCGACCTCGTTGAGCGACGTCAGCCGGCTCCAGCGGTAGAACGCCCTGTCCTCGACGCCCTTGGCCATGACCATGCCGCTCGTCTGCTGGAACCGCAGCGCCGGCGCGCGCACCCGGTCCTCGAGGAGGGGCAGCACTTGGTCGAGCGCGGTGTCGAGGTCGGCTCGCTCCCGGCGTACGGCGTCGGCTGCCGCGGTCAGGTCCTCGTGCCCGTCGGGAAGATAGCTCCGATAGACAGGGAACGCGGCGAGGAGCTCGACCAGGGCCGCCTCGACCGCGGTCCGCGAGCTCTCCATCGGGGCGACCTCGAGCTCCCGGGCCAACTCGCGGGCGATCCGGCGGACCTCCGCGTTGAGGATGGTCTGCGCGACGTGTCGCTTGTTGTCGCGGACCAGTTCGGGCCACGGTGGGACCCCACCTCGCAGCCGGTCGTCCAGCTCGCTCAGCGCCGTCTCGCCGGCGGGGTCCACGAGCACTCGGTCGATGAGGCCGAGCGCGTCGTACCCGGTCGTGCCGGCGGTCTGCCAGCGCTCGGGAAGCTCCTCGCCCGGCTCGAGGACCTTCTCGACGACGACCCAGGAGCCGTCCGTCAGCCCGGCGAGGTCGTCGAGATACGCCGCCGGGTGGCGCAGTCCGTCCGGGTGATCGACCCGGAGACCGTCGACGAGGCCCTCGCGGAACCAGCGACCTATCTCCACGTGGGTGGCCTCGAAGACGTCGCGATCCTCGATCCGGACGCCGGCGAGGGTGTTGACCGCGAAGAACCGGCGGTAGTTGAGGTGGTGGTCCGCCGCCCGCCAGCCCACCAGTCGGTAGTGCTGCCGGTCGTGGACGACCTGCGGGTCATCGGTGCCCTCGCCGCTGCCGGGGGTGAGCGGGAAGCGGTGGTCGTGGTAGCCGAGCATGTCGTCGACCAGGCGCAGGTTGCCGATCCGGTTACCCTCTTCGGCCAGGTCATCATCACCGACGACGGGGATCAAGACCCGATCGCCGCCCGCTGCCCAGTCGACGTCGAAGAAGTGCGCGAACCGCGAGCCTCGCCCGTGACGCAGGAGGTCCCACCACCAGCCGTTGGTGGCCGGGCTCTCGATCCCGACGTGGTTGGGGACGACGTCGACCACGATCCCGATCCCGCGACGGTGCGCCTCCGCGGACAGTCGCGCCAACGCATCCTCACCGCCGCGTGCGGGGTCGATGCGGGTCGGGTCGACGACGTCGTACCCGTGATTGCTTCCCGGATGAGCCTCGAGCAGCGGCGACAGGTAGAGCCAGCCGACGCCGAGGTCGTCGAGGTACGGCAGCACGTCGAGCGCGGCGTCGAGGTCGAAGTCCTCGTTGATCTGCAGCCGGTAGGTACTGCTCGGCACCGGGGTCATGCGTCGGCCGCCATCGACGCCACGGATGCGGCCGGGCTCACGTCCACCTCGGCCGGCCGCTCGTGCCACTGCCGGAGTACGACGACGCTGCGGTAGGGCAGCTCGAAGGTGCTGCCAGCATCGAGCGCGGTGCTGGTGTCGCACTCGCCGGTCGTGTCCAGCACGACCTGCCAGCTCGCGGCGTACTCCTCGTCGGGCAACGTGAGTGGCACCGCGTCGCCACCGTTGAGGAGGATCAGCAGGTGGTCGTCCTTGACCGGCTGCCCTCGTCGGTCACGACCCTCGATCCCGTCACCGTTCAGGTACATGCCGAGCGCCCGCTGGCCGCTGTTCCAGTCGCCGTTCTCCATGGGACGACCGTCGGGGTGCAGCCAGACGATGTCGTTCAGTCGCCCGCCCTCGGCCGTGCGCACGCTCCTGCCGGTGAAGAAGCGCTGGCGACGCAGGGACGGGTGCTGGCGCCTGAGCCGGGCCAGCTCGGCGACGAACTCGTTGAGTGGCGCGTCGACACGCTCCCAGTCGATCCAGCTCAGCGGTGAGTCCTGGGCATAGGTGTTGTTGTTGCCGTCCTGGGTGCGGCCGAGCTCGTCGCCGTGCAGCACCATGGGGACGCCCTGACTGAGCAACAGGGTGGCCAGCAGGTTGCGCTGGTCGCGCGCTCGAGCGCGATTGACGTCGTCGTTGTCGGTCGGGCCCTCGACGCCGTGGTTCCACGACCGGTTGTCGTCGGCTCCGTCGCGGCCGTCCTCGCCGTTGGCCTCGTTGTGCTTCTGCTCGAAGGAGAGGAGGTCGCGCAGGGTGAAGCCGTCGTGGGCGGTGACGAAGTTGATGCTCGCCACCGGGCGGCGACCGGAGTGCTCGTAGAGATCAGCCGATCCGGCCAGCCGGCTGGCGAGCTCGCCCAGGTTGGGTTCGCCTCGCCAGAAGTCGCGGACGGTGTCCCGGTAGGCGCCGTTCCACTCGGTCCACTGCGGCGGGAAGTTGCCGACCTGGTAGCCGCCCGGACCGACGTCCCAAGGCTCGGCGATCAGCTTCACCTGGCTGACGACCGGGTCCTGCTGGACCAGCTCGAAGAAGGTCGAGAGCCGGTCGACGTCGTAGAACTCCCGGGCCAGCGCCGAGGCGAGATCGAACCGGAAGCCGTCGACGTGCATCTCGGTCACCCAGTAGCGCAGCGAGTCCATGATCAGCTGGAGCGAGTGAGGGCTGCCGGCGTTCAGGGAGTTCCCGGTGCCCGTGTAATCCATGTAGAACTGGCGGTCGTCGTCGACGAGGCGGTAGTACGCCGGGTTGTCGATGCCCTTGAAGCTCAGGGTGGGGCCGAGGTGGTTCCCCTCGGCGGTGTGGTTGTAGACCACGTCGAGGATCACTTCGATGCCGGCCTGGTGGAACGCCTTCACCATCGACTTGAACTCCTGGACCTGAAGGCCCGGAGATGAGCCCGCCCCGGCATAGCCGGCGTGGGGTGCGAAGAACCCGATCGTGTTGTAGCCCCAGTAGTTGCGCAGTCCGCGCTCGAGGAGCACGTCGTCGTGCACGAACTGGTGGACCGGCATCAGCTCGATCGCCGTGACCCCCAGCTTCTGCAAGTGGTCGATGACGGGTGGTTCGACCAGACCGGCGTAGGTGCCGCGCAGGTCCTCGGGCACACCGGGATGGGTCGCCGTCAGGCCCTTGACGTGGGCCTCGTAGATCACCGACTCGGCGTACGGCGTACGCAGCGTCCGGTCGCCCTCCCAGTCGAAGTAGGGGTTGATGACGACGCCGAGCATCGTGCGGTCCAGCGAGTCCTCGTCGTTGCGGCTGCCGGGGTCGTCGAAGTCGTAACCGAACAGGGACTGGTGCCAGTCGATCTCGCCCCGGGTCGCCTTGGCATAGGGATCGAGCAGCAGCCTGGAAGGGTTGCAGCGCAGGCCCTGCGCGGGGTCCCACGGACCGTGCACCCGATAGCCGTAGCACTGGCCGGGCTGCACCTCCGGCAGGTAGGCGTGCCACACAAAGGCATCGACCTCGACGAGGTCGACCCGCGACTCGGTGCGCCGACCGGTGTCGTCGACCTCGATCAGGCACAGCTCCACCCGCTCCGCGATCTCGCTGAACAGGGCGAAGTTGGTGCCGCTGCCGTCGAACGTCGCGCCGAGAGGGTAGGCGGATCCGGGCCAGGTCTCCACCTTCGGCACCTCACTCCCTCACTGGTTGCGATCGCCTCCTAGGTGCCCAGATCACCGGGAATCATGACCACGACCTCAGTCTCCACGCATGATGAATGAGACGGGACGATGACGGGTATCTCGGTCGTGTGGACGCGGTAGGCCTGCCGACCGAGGTCGTCACCTTCGGCGGCCTGGAGATCTCCTACGACCAACGTGTCCTGAAGCCTCGTCCGTGGACGACGGCGCACGGATACTGGGTCGTCGCGCTGGCGACCCGGTCGCCGGACGGCCCGATCCTCGAGCTGTGCTGCGGTGCCGGGCAGATCGGACTCCTCGCGGCGGTCCTGACCGGTCGGCCCCTCGTCCAGGTCGACCGCGATCCGTTGGCGACGACTTACGCAGCTCGAAACGCCGCGGAGGCCGGGATCGCCAGTGAGGTGCGGACAGCCACCATGATCGATGCGCTGGCGCCGGACGAGAGGTTCCCCCTGATCCTGCTCGACGCGCCGCTGGTGTCCTCGCCCCTGCTGGGAAAGCACCCGGAAGACCCGGCCGGGGCGATCGACGGTGGGATCGACGGCACCGACCAACTGGTCCTCGGGCTCGGCGTGGCCCTGCGCCACCTCGACCCGGGCGGGCACCTGGTGGCGCAGGCGGCCCTCCCCGAGCAGGTCGAGCTCGTCGAGTCGTTGGTCAGTCGTTTGGGCAGACGCGATGACGGATGGGCCGTGCTCGAGGTGCGTGACTACCGTCCCGAAGGACTGTTGCTCGACATCGGTCGCCGGACGGCGGTGGGGCAGTCGGGACTAGGGTGACCCGCGACCCTACGACAGTGAGGAACGGGGACGGAGGCATACCGTGGCCCAGTTCGGGGACCTCCTGCACCGACTCACTGTCGGGCTGACCGCCCGCGACGGGGGGCAGCCGCTCAGCGGTCGGTTGTGCGACGTGTACAGAGACCTTGCGGGCGCCGAAGGCGCCGCGCTCACCGTCCGCTACCAGAGCACCAACCGGGTCACGCTGTCCACCACCAACGAGGTGGCGCGGCGCCTGGAGGATCTCCAGGACGTGACGGGCGAAGGGCCCGGACACAGTGCGTCGGAGTCGGGACAGATCGAGGTCTGTGCCGTGCCCGGCACTGCGTCCTCGCGCTGGTCAATCTTCGTCGAGGCAGCACAGGACATCGTCGACAAGACGACCGTCCATGCCGTGCCGATGCGGCCGGAGCGAGACGTGTTCGGCGTGATCACCCTCTACCACGATCACGGCAACAGGAGGCTCGCGTTGGAGCGTGGCCAGCTCCAGTTCCTCGCCAACGTCGTCGGCGCCGTGTTGATCGGCGACAACGACGCGGCGGCGGCGTCCGGGCCGTGGCTGTCGCGGGCGACGATCCACCAGGCAACCGGCATGGTGGTCGCGCAGATGCGGGTGAGTCCCGAGGACGCCCTCGCAGTCCTGCGCGCACACGCCTACGGTCAACAAGCAACGCTTTCCGAGATCGCGTCCGCGGTCATCGACCGCCGTGTGAAGTTCTCAACCCCTTGATTGGTGGCATCGGTGATGAAGCACTCAGAGTTCCTCGCAACCTTCGCCGACTCGTCGTCGGCGATGCTCCAGGACTACGACCTGACCGGGATGCTCGTGCAGACGATCGGTCAGGCCACATCCACTGTCGGTGCCGACTCAGGCGGCCTGCTCGCCACCAACGCCGACGGCGATCTCGAGCTGTTGTCGGCGACCTCCCACGCCGCCGTCGCCCTCGAGACCTATCAGGCCTTCAGTGGTGAGGGTCCGTGTCCGGAGTGTGTCGCGCGCCTTGCCGTGGTGGTCGCGACGCGGGCCGAGGTCCGGAGTCGCTGGCCGACAGTCGCCCACCTGATGGAGGCTGCCGGTTATGACCAGGTGGTGGCTGTCCCGTTGCTGTGGCGCGGGACGGCCCTCGGAGGGCTCAACCTCTTCTGGGCCGATCGCGTCGAGGACCTGGATCGCGTCCAGGTAGAGGCCCAGGCCTTCGCCAACGTGTTGACGCTGTTCATCGTCAATGCCGACCCGATCTCGCCAGTTGTCGCGCGGCAGCGAGTTCAGGCAGCGCTGGAGGCGCGGGCCGTCGTCGAGCAGGCGAAGGGTGTTCTCTCCGAGCACGAGGCCATCTCGATGGAACAGGCGTATCTTCGGTTGAGAGAGATCGGACAGGACTCGGGTCAAGCGTTGTCGGAGGTGGCGGAGTCGGTCATCCTGGCAGCACAGACCGAACCACGCTCGCAAGGACGCTGAAACGAGACTGGTCACGATGACCCATGCAGGTGTGCGGAACCCCAGCAGCCCCAGGCGGGATGCTCCGCCACGGGTCGGGCGGTTCACGCATCACCCGCTGGACGACACCTGGATCTGGGACGACGAGGTGTTCCGGATCCACGGCCTGGCGCCGGGAGCCATCTCTCCGACGACCGACTACGTCCTCCGGTGCAAGCACCCCGAGGATCGCGACCGGGTGGCCGGCATTCTCGTTCGGACGGCTGCCACCGGCGAGCCCTTCAGTGTCGCCTACCGGCTCACCGGAGCCGACGGCGTCGAGCGGAAGGTCGTCCTGGTGTGCGAGGGGGGAGTGTGCGAGGACGAGACGGTCACCACGGTCGAGGGCTACTACATCGACCTGACCGACGACTTCGAGCACGAGGCGGCGGAGCGTGCTCACGCCGCCGTGACGGCGTCGGCCGAACACCGCGCGACCATCGAGCAGGCCAAGGGCATCCTCATGCTCGCCTACGGTCTGGCTCCGGACCAGGCATTCGCGATGCTCAACTGGTGGTCGCGCAATCGGAACGTCAAGGTTCGCGGGCTGGCTCACCAGGTCGTGGCCGTCAGCCAGTCCGGCGACATGGCGAGCCGCGACCTCCGGGTCGCATTCGACAATTTGTTCTCCGACGCCGCGCCTGCTTGACGTCAAGCAGGTCGCGCGTGTCCACCCCGTGACGGATCGCCCCGAGCAGGGCGGACACGAACGGCAGGTCGTCGGGCTTGCCACCCCTCCGGGCAGCACGAGTGCGTCGTACTAGTCGGGAGCTGCCGAACCCACGACGTCATCCACCGGCCGTCGTTCGGCCCGATCGAGGTGGTCGAAGGTCTGCACCTCGCCGTCCGCGCCCTGCCACGGCTTCCGGGTCCGGGTCGAGGGGGCTCGTGCTCCTCTGCTACCTGAGATTCCTGGCTCATGGTGTCGGAGCACCCGGACGGGATCCGGCGGATTCCTCGGCCATCAGTCCGGCGACCAGCCTGTTGCGGCAGTCCTCCATGACCACACCGCGCCTTATGGCGTCGTCGATGTAGACCTGCAGGGCCGCCGGGATCTCGGAACGGTCGAGATGCCGTTCACCCAGGAACGTGACGAGGTCTTCAGTGTCCATGGGGACGCGATACCCGCGCTCTGTCGGCGCCATACGAACGTCATGCGTCCGGTCCCATTGGGTATCAGTCGGCCACCGGAAAGGAGGGGTGACATGCAGCTGCCTCAGCCGCGCGGAACACTCAGTGCCGAGCTGGTCGACGCATTGCGCGACGAGACTTCGGACCTGTCCTCGGTCGAGCCCGACGACGAGGAAGACCTGCACGTCGGATTGTGGATGCTCTACGAGCTCCACTACCGCGGCTTCGACGAGGTCGACGAAGCGCGTGAGTGGGACCCTGGCCTGCTCGCGCTGAGGGCGCGCCTCGAAGAGCGGTTCGAGTCCGATCTCCGCGCCTCGTGTGCGGCGATCGTGGACCTGGCTGCGGAGGAGGAGTCAGTGCCCGACCGGCTGGCGAGCATCACGGCGTACGACGCCGGGGTCTCGCTCCCGCAGTTCCTCCAGCGCGATGCCGGCACCGATCAGTACCTCGAGTTCCTGGTGCAGCGCAGTCTCTACCACCTCAAGGAGAGCGATCCGCACGCGTGGGCGCTCCCGCGGCTCGCGGGGTCGGCGAAGGTCGCCCTTGCCGAGCTGCTGTACGACGAGTTCGGCGGAGGGCGGCCCGAGCGACTGCACAGCCGGCTGTTCGCCCACGCCCTCGAAGCCTGCGGCCTGGATGCGTCGTACGGCGCCTACGTCGACCGGGTGCCGGGCTACACGCTCGCCACCAACAACGCGATGTCCCTCTTCGGTCTGCACCGTCGGCTGCGGGGTGCGGCCATGGGTCACCTGGCAGCCTTCGAGATGACCAGCTCGCTGCCCAGTCGTCGCTACCTGCAGGGCGCGCAGCGACTCGAGCTCGGCGCGCCGGTCGAGCGCTACTTCGACGAGCACATCGAGGCGGACGCTGTGCACGAGCACGTGGCGGCGCTTGCGATCTGCGGGGCCCTCGCGGAGGCCGAGCCGCATCTGGAGCCCGACGTCCTCTTCGGTGCGGCAGCGTGCGTGCACCTGGACGCCGTGGCCGCCGGGAAGGTGATCGACGCGTGGACCCATGACGGGTCCGCGCTGCTCCCCGAACGCGGCAAGGAGGTCGCATGAACGAGTGCCAGGTCACCCTCGTCCCGGACGGACCGGCTCTGATCCGCGGCGCCGACCGGATCCGTGACGAGGACGGCGTCACTCACGACGTCGAGCGTCCGGTCGTGGCGGTCTGCGTCTGCGGGCTGTCCCAGCGTCGGCCCTGGTGCGACGCGACTCACAAGGTCGCCAACACCTGAGCGGTGCCGCTCAGTGGGCACCCAGGATGGTCATGGCATTGGCGTGGGCCGCGGCCAGCACCTGATCTGGGCGCGGGTCGGTGCGTCGACGAAGGGCAGCGAGCTCATCATCTATCCCGACGCCGGCCACGGCGGGGTCTTCCAGCACCACGAGGAGTTCGCCCCCGCCGCCGCCTTCCTTGCCGACTGACCGAATCTGCGGCCCATGGTGCAGTCTTGCCGAAGGGGCCACGCAACTTCGCTCAGGGAGGCATGACGACAGATGGACAAGGTGGTAGCGAGTGCCGTAGAGGCGGTCGCGGACATTCCGGACGGGGCGACCCTGTCGGTGGGCGGGTTCGGGTTGTGCGGGATCCCGTCGGTCCTGATCGACGCCCTCCTGGAGCAGGGCGCGACGGATCTCGAGGCGGTCTCCAACAACTGCGGTGTCGACGAGTGGGGCCTCGGGCGGTTGCTGTTCGCTCGTCGGCTGCGCCGGATGGTGTCGTCGTACGTCGGGGAGAACAAGGAGTTCGCGAGGCAGTACCTCTCCGGCGAGCTGGAGGTGGAGCTGACCCCGCAAGGCACGCTGGCGGAGCGGATGCGCGCCGGCGGCTCGGGGATCCCGGCGTTCTACACGGCGACCGGCGTGGGCACGCAGGTGGCCGACGGTGGCCTCCCGTGGCGGTACGACGACTCCGGCGCCGTGGTGCTGGCGTCACCCGCGAAGGAGGTGCGGTCGTTCGGCGGCCGTGACTACGTGCTGGAGGAGGCGATCGTCGCCGACTTCGGGATCGTGCGCGCCTGGAAGGGCGACCGGCACGGCAACCTGATCTACCGGGACTCGGCGCGCAACTTCAACCCGTTGGCCGCGATGTGCGGACGGATCACCATCGCGGAGGTGGAGGAGCTGGTCGAGCCGGGGGAGCTGGAACCGAACAACGTCCACACGCCAGGTGTGTTCGTCCAGCGGGTCGTCGCGCTCACGCCCGAGCAGGCGGCGGACAAGCGGATCGAGAAACGGACGGTGACGGCATGAGCTGGACGCGTGAGCAGATGGCGGCCCGGGCCGCGGCCGAGCTGGCCGACGGCTCCTACGTCAACCTCGGGATCGGCCTGCCGACGCTGGTGCCCAACTACGTCCCCGACGGGGTGGAGCTCGTCCTCCAGTCCGAGAACGGGATCCTCGGCGTCGGCCCCTACCCGACCGAGGAGAACGTGCACCCCGACCTGATCAATGCCGGGAAGGAGACCGTCACCATCAACCGTGGCGCGTCCTTCTTCGACTCTGCGACGTCCTTCGGGATGATCCGGGGCGGCAAGATCGACGCCGCGATCCTGGGCGCGATGCAGGTGTCCGTGAAGGGCGACATCGCCAACTGGATGATCCCCGGGAAGATGGTCAAGGGGATGGGCGGTGCGATGGACCTGGTCCATGGCGCGAAGCGTGTGATCGTGCTGATGGAGCACACTGCGCGCGATGGTGGCTACAAGATCGTCAACGAGTGCTCGCTGCCCTACACCGGCCTCGGGGTGGTCGAGCGGATCATCACCGAGCTAGGGGTGATCGACGTGGAGGCGGACGGGCTTCACCTGGTCGAGCTCGCTCCCGAGGTCACCGTCGACCAGATCCGGGCAGCGACGGAGCCCCCGATCATCGTCACCTAGGAGACGCGCGCTATCCGGCGGTCATGCCGACGTCGACGACCTGGATGCTGCCGTGGACGGCGGCTGCGTCCTCGGACGCGAGGAACACCACCACGCGCGCGACGGCGTCGGCCGCCATCAGGCCGCGGGGCGCGGCGACCCGCATGATCAGCTCGAAGTCGGCGTCCTCCGGGAACTCGATGGTCGACGCCTGCGGCGTGTCCATCCCTCCGGGGCAGACGCAGTTGATCCGGACGGGGGAGCGGGTGTGCTCGACGGCCAGCGCCTTGGTGAGCCCGACGACGCCGTGCTTCGCGGCGGTGTAGGCCGCGGAGTACGCCTCGCCGATCACTCCAGCCACGGAGGCGACGTTGACGATGTTGCCGTGGCTCTCGAGGAGGTGCGGGATCGCGGCCTGGGAGAGGAAGAACACGCTGTCGAGGTTGACCGCGATGTCGCGGCGCCATCCGTCCCGGGTCACTGTCGCTGTCGCCCGGAAGTCGTGCCGTCCCGCGTTGTTGACCAGGACGTCGAGTCGCCCGAAGCGCTCGACGCACGCCGTGATCGCGCCGCCGCAGGCATCGGGATCGGCGACGTCGGCGATGTGGGTCGCCACGGTGCCGTCGGCACCACCGGCCACCACCGCCAGTCGTCCGGCGTCGCGCGCCACGGCGAACACCCGAGCGCCCTCGGCCGCGAAGAGGCGGGCAGAGGCAGCACCGAGGCCCGAGGACGCGCCGGTGACGAGGACGACCTTGCCGGCGAAGCGATCACGACTCACGCTCGAACGATAACGTGTTCTAGTTCTTGGCAGTGCGCGGCGGCGCGATCCGGAGTTGGATGGCCCGATGAAGCTCCACGAGTTCCCCCGCCACCCGCTCACCTTCGGCCCGAGTCCGGTCCACCGGCTCAATCGGCTCACCGAGCATCTCGGCGGTGCGGCAGTCTGGGCCAAACGGGAGGACGTGAGCAGTGGCCTCGCGTTCGGAGGCAACAAGGTGCGCAAGCTGGAGTACATCGTTCCGGACGCCTTGACCAGCGGCGCTGACACCCTGGTCTCCATCGGTGGCATCCAGTCCAACCACACCCGGCAGGTGGCCGCCGTCGCTGCCCACCTGGGACTCAAGGCCCGGCTGGTCCAGGAGCGCTGGGTGCCGTGGGACGACCCGGTCAACGACAAGGTTGGCAACATCCTGCTCTCGCGGATGATGGGCGCCGAGGTCGGGCTCGACCCGTCGGGCTTCGACATCGGGATCCGCAAGTCGTGGGAGGACGCGCTTCGCGAGGTCGAGGAAGCTGGTGGCAAGCCCTACCCGATTCCCGCCGGTGCGAGCGAGCACCCGCTCGGCGGGCTGGGCTTCGCGAACTGGGCCTTCGAGGTCGCCGAGCAGGAGCGGGCCCTCGGCGTCCACTTCGACACGATCATCGTGTGCACCGTGACCGGCTCGACCCATGCCGGGATGATCGCCGGGTTCGCGGCACTCGAGGCGGAGACGGGCGTACGACGCCGGGTGCTCGGGATCGACGCGTCGGCGACGCTCCAGAAGACCACGGACCAGGTGGCCCGGATCGCGCGGCACACGGCGGAGCTGATCGAGCTCGGCCGGGAGCTGGGGGACGACGAGATCCAGGTGCTCGAGGGCTGGGCGGGTGACCTGTACGGCATCCCGGTCGAGTCCACGATGGAGGCGATCCGGCTCGGGGCCGAGCTGGAGGCGATGATCACGGACCCGGTCTACGAGGGGAAGTCGCTCGCCGGCCTGATCGACCTGGTGCGCAGCAGGGACATCCCGGCCGACTCCACCGTGCTCTACGCGCACCTGGGCGGGCAGCCGGCGCTGAACGCCTACCACTCGCTGTGGCCCTAGACCCACTGCCCCCGGTGCAGTACCCGGCGCACCTCGAGGTCGTCGTCCAGCACCACCACGTCGGCGAGGTAGCCGGGCACCAGCTCGCCGACCCGGTCGAGCCGCAGCATCGCGGCGGGCGTTGTGGCAGCCGCGCGGATCGCCTCCTCGAGAGGCAGCCCGACCTCTCGCACGGCGTACCGCACCGCCGCCGCCATCGTCAGCGTCGAGCCTGCGATCGCGCCGCCGTCGGTCAGTCGGGCGACGCCGTCGGTGACCTCGACCTCGAGCCTGCCGAGGCGGTAACTGCCGTCGGCGGCCGCGGCGGCCGCCATCGCGTCGGTGATCAGCACGGTCCGGTGCGGCTTTGCGCCGGCGGCGAGTCGCAGCGCTGCCGGGTGGACGTGGACGCCGTCGGCGACCAGCTCGACGTAGGCATCCGGGTGCTCGAGCAGGGCGGCCACCGGTCCCGGCTCGCGGTGGTGCAGTCCGCGCATCGCGTTGAAGAGGTGGGTGCCGACCGTCGCCCCGGCGTCGAGCGCCGCTCGGACCTGGTCGTAGGTCGCGTCGGTGTGCCCGATCGCAGTGGTCACCCTGGCGGCGCTGAGCCGTCGGATCGCATCGAGACCGCCGGCGCGTTCGGGGGCCAGCGTGACCATCCGGAGGTGGCCGCGGCCGGTCTCGAGCAGGGCTTCCAGCTCGCCGGGCGTCGCATCGGCGAGCAGCGCGGGGTCGTGCGCGCCGGCGTGGACCGGGCTCAGCCACGGCCCCTCGAGGTGGATGCCCGCGAGCAGCCCGTCGTCGACGACGTCGGCGAGCCGCTCGACCGACGACACGAGCGACGCGTGACCGGCGCTGACCAGGCTGGCCATCATCGTCGTGGTGCCGTGCTGCAGATGGGCGCGTACGGCGATCGCGGCGTCGTCCGCCGTACCCCCGTCGAAGGACGCGCCCCCGCCGCCATGGTTGTGGATGTCGACGAAGCCCGGCGCCAGGGTGGCTCCGGGCAGTGCGAGATCCGGCGGGCGAGGGGGTTCGCCCGGTCCCAGCTCGGCGATCCGTTCGCCGTCGACCAGGAGCCACCCCGGCGCGAAGACTCGCGCCGGGGTGAGGATCCGGTCGGCTGAGATCAGCACGGAGGGCACTTCTCCTACGCGCTCGTGTCGGCCGTCGCGAGGGACTCTGAGTCGTCGTCCTCGCGCCCGGGCGTCCGCAGGTTCCACTTGCGGATCACGAACCGGAAGCTGAAGTAGTAGACGACTGCATAGCCGAGCCCGATCACGATCAGCAGCGCCGGTTTCGTGGCGATGTTCCAGTTCAGGAGGAAGTCGAACAGGCCGGCCGAGAAGCCGAACCCGTCCTTGATGTCGAGCGCGTTGACGAGTGCCAACGAGGAGCCGGTCAGCACCGCGTGCATGAGGTAAAGCGGCCAGGCGACGAACATGAACGCGAACTCCAGCGGCTCGGTCACTCCGGTGAGGAAGGAGCACAGCGCGGCCGAGAACATGATGCCGCCGACGGCCTTCTTCTGGGAGGGCTTGGCCTCGTGGTAGATCGCAAGCGCGGCAGCCGGAAGCGCAAACATCATGATCGGGAAGAAGCCGGTCATGAACGCGCCGGCGGTCGGGTCGCCGTGCAGGAACCTCTGGATGTCGCCGTGCCACACGGCTCCGGCGGAATCGGTGAACGAGCCGAAGACGAACCACGGCGGGTTGTTGAGGATGTGGTGCAGACCGAGCGGGATCAGCAGCCGGTTGAGGGTGCCGTAGACGAAACCGCCGATGGTGTCGTTGTCCGTGACCCACTCGCCGAGGTTCGTGATCCCCGAGTCGAACCCCTTGTAGAAGAAGCTCATCAGCACCGAGATGACGATCGCGACCAGAGAGGTCATGATCGGGACGAAGCGGCGGCCACCGAAGAAGGCCAGGTACTCCGGCAGCTTGATCCGGTGGTAGCGCTGCCACAGGAAGGCCGTGGTCAGGCCCATCACGATGCCGCCGAGAACGCCGAAGTTGATCAGCTCCTGGGCCTCGCCCTCCGCCGGCGTGCCCAGGATGTACGGCGACATCGCGTCGCCGACCGCCTTGTAGACGAGGTAGCCGACCACCGCGGCGAGCGCGGTCGAGCCGTCCGCCTTCTTGGCCATGCCGATCGCGATGCCGACGGCGAAGATGATCGGCAGGTTGGCGAACAGCGCGTTGCCGGCCGCGCCGACCACGGACGAGACCCGGTCCCAGCCGAGGCCGTCGGCGCCGAGCAGGTCGGGCTGGCCGAGCCGCAGCAGCAGGGCCGCGGCCGGCAGGGCGGCGATCGGCAGCATCAGGCTGCGGCCGAACTTCTGCAGTGGTGCGAGGTTGAGTCTCCGGCCTCCGGCGTCAGCGCCCGAGGTTGCATCTGCTGTGCTCACTGACCGTTCCTTTCGGTGGACGTTGCTCCTCCGGTGAGGGAGCTCGGGTCGCTGTCGTCACGACCCAGAGACATGTGGATCTGGTAGCGGTCCCCGCGGTAGCGGGACACGACGTACTCGATCGGGCGGCCGGCGGCGCTCGCCACGCGCCGGAAGACGAGGAGGGGAGTGTGCAGCGGGGCGTCGAGCCGCGCGGCCACCGCGTCGTCGGCGGACTCGCCCCACAGCGTCTGCTCGGCGGTGTCGATGGTCAGCCCGAACACGTCCGTGAACAGCTCGTAGAGGGAGCCGCCGAGGTCGTGCTTGTCGAGTCCCGGCAGGGCAGCCCGTGGGTACCAGCCGTTCTCGAGCGCGATCGGCTGGCCGTCGGCGAGCCGGACCCGGTCGACCCGCCAGGCCTTCGCATCGCCGTCCAGGCGCAGAGCTGCGGACACCTCGGCGGGCGGATCGTCGAGCTCGACCGTGAGCAGCCGGGTCGACGGGGTGAGACCACGGCGGCGCATGTCCTGGCTGAACGACGCGAGGTGCAGCCGGCTCTCGAGCCGGGGCCGGGCGACGTAGGTGCCGCGACCGTGGACGCGGGTCAGAAGGCCGTCGGCCACCAGTGCATCGATGGCCTTGCGCACGGTGTCCCGGGAGACACCGTACGTCGCCATCAGATCGCGCTCCGAGGGGATCGCCGCTTCGGGGCTCAACTCGCTCGCCGCAAGCTCGGCGAGTGCGTCGCGGAGCTGCGCGTGCTTCGGGCGGGGGCCGGCCAGGATCTTGGTCATCGAGCCTCTCGACAGGGATATCGGCGACTGGTACGTTCTGGTACGTACCAGTGGAGGATCGCCGGAAGCCTTCGGCTTGTCAAGGACTCGGAGACCAGATGACCAGCAAGGCAGAGCAGATCGTCGCCGGACTCGGTGGCGCCGACAACATCGTCGAGATCGAGGCGTGCATCACCCGGCTCCGCACCGAGGTCGCGGATGCCTCGAAGGTCGACGAGAAGGCGCTCAAGGCTGCCGGCGCCCATGGCGTCGTCGCGAGCGGCAACGTCGTCCAGGTGGTCGTCGGGCCGACGGCGGACAACCTGGCCGACGACATCGAGGACCTGATGTGACCGATGTCCTCGCGCCCTGCCCGGGCCGGCTGATCCCCTTGTCCGATGCACCCGATCCTGTCTTCGCGGCCGAGATGGTCGGTCCCGGCGTGGCGATCGAACCCGAGCCCGGTGAGGTCACCGTGGTGTCACCCATCGCGGGGAAGATCGTCAAGCTGCACCCCCACGCGTTCGTCGTCCTGGACCGGTCCGGCGTCGGCGTGCTGGTGCACCTCGGCATCAACACGGTGCGGCTCGAGGGCACGGGATTCGAGGTGATCGCGTCGGAGGGTGCGACGGTTGGCGCCGGTGACCCGATCGTGCGCTGGGACCCCGGCAGCATCACGGGAGACGGCATCTCGACCATCGTTCCGGTGGTCGCGATGGACCGTCCGAAGGGCTCCATCCCCCCGCCCGCCGCCGGCGCTGTCGCGGTCACCGGCGAGGTGCTGTTCACCGTCGCCGGATGACCCTCGCCGCGGCCGGCGCGGAGACCGTCGTCGCGAGCCTGACCGCGGTGCCGGCGCACTGGACAGCCCTCGACAACGGGGTCAACCTTGGGGAATGACCACCCAGGCGGGGCCGGCTGACCAGGCGCTGCGCGCAGCGGTCGAGAGCAGCTGCGCGATCCGGATCTCGCAGGATGCCGCCGCCGCGTTCCTGAGCAATGAGCTCGACCACTGGCTCGATCCGTCGGTGCCGCCCGACGAGCTGGACGGCTTGGTGCTCGCCCGGCTGGTGACCCACGAGGTCCGGTGGGTGGGGAAGCACTTCCTGCAGACCGACCGGCTCGAGCGGCTGTCCGCCATCAGGGAGCGGCACGGCGGCCGCGATCCCTGTCTCGACGCGTTCCTGGCGTGCATCCTGGACAAGCACGACGGTCACTTCTGGAACCGCACCTACCTTTTCCTGCCGGTGCTCGAGGCGCTCCAGGCCGAGCACGACCTGATGCCGTCCGGTGTCGCCGGCCTGCTCGCGGCCGACATCGTCCGCTACGAGCTGTGCGCGGCGCACCGCCTCACCGACGTGTCACCGGTGGGACGGCCCGACTCGAGAACGCTCCGGACCCGGTTGCGGCACTCGCTGCGGTTCATGACGGCACACCTGGGCAGCACGGACTCCGAGGGGTTGGTCGGCGCCATCGCGCACGAACCGGAGTCCGACCTGCCGACCCTCCTGCTGCAGCTGCCGATCCCGCGGATCGCGCTGGCAGGAGAGTGGCTGGAGATGACCGTCCAGCCGGTGTCGACCGTGCACGACGAGTACTTCTTCATGCGGGTCCTGCAGGCGCACGAGATGGCCTTCGCCGGCATGAACTGGCGGATGCGGGACGCGACCACCGGCGTTCGCGAGCAGGACTTCGGCGCGGCCATCGACCTGCTGCAGGACGTCGTGGCGTTCATGGACCGCAACGCGTCCCTGTTCCGCATCGTCGCGACCATGCGGCCCGAGGCGTTCCACACGTTCCGTGAGTTCACCGACGGGGCGAGCGCCATCCAGTCCGAGCAGTACAAGCGGTTCGAGGGCTTGTGCGGCCTCCCGCCGGCGGACCGGATGGGGTCGCCGGCGTTCGAGAGCGTGCCCGCGGTCAGTGCCGAGGTACGGGAGGGGCAGGACACGATGACCGACGCGTACGGCGCCGCGCGCGCGGCCGGCCGGCACGAGTCGGAGCTTGCGACCATCGCCGCGCTCCTGCGCAGCCTCGAGGACAGCCACCGACGCTGGAAGGGCACCCACGTCACCCTCGCGACCCGCATGCTCGGCGACGCCCGCGGCTCCGGCTACACCTCGGGGGTCGGCTACCTCGGCCAGTGGGTCGACCACCGGCTGTTCTGGGCGCTCCCGGAGCTCAGTGCTTGAGGTCGGGGTCCCAGCGGTTGGCGATGAGCTTGAAGCTGGGTGTGTCCTTGAGTGACGTCATCGCCTCGTAGATCCGCTCGTAGCTGGTGGCGGTGATCCGCCACTTGCCGTCCGGGTCCTTGCGGTACTCGTCCCGGTAGTAGCCGCCGCCGCGGATCTGGACCTCGAACGCCGGCACGATCACGGTGTCCTCGAAGCCCCAGGAACCGGTGGCAGTGTCGCCGTCGACCTGGATCTCCGGGTGACTGGCGATGTGGATCGAGATGATCCCGGTGCCGAGGTTGCCGGCCATGAACTCGACCACGTCGGCCCGGTTGTCGAAGTGCAGCGGCTTGTCCATCGCCTGGGTCCCGTACCGGGCGACGACGTCCTCGGCCAGGCAGCCGCCGAACTCGTCCCACTCCTTCAGGTCGAGGGTCCGGAAGTAGCGGTACTTGAGCTGGCGGATTTCTTCGATCGCGGCGAGGTCCATGGCAGAACTCTAGAACGTGTTCTAGTTTCTGGGAAAGGGATGGCAGAGTGGGCGGGTGCGCACCCCCGCCCCGCCGTACGCCCTGGTCCGTCCTCCCGCCGACACGCTCGCCGACGGGATCGTCACCTTCATCGAGCGCCAGCCGGTCGACGTCGAGCGGGCCCGCGAGCAGTGGCGTGGCTACGTCGCCGCGCTCGAGGCAGCCGGCTGGCCGACCGTCGAGGTCGACGCCGACCACGCCCTGCCGGACTCGGTGTTCGTCGAGGACACGGTCGTGATGTTCGGCGACCTCGCCGTCATCACCAACCCGGGCGCGCCCGCGCGCAACCCGGAGACGACCGGCACGGAGCGGACGGTGCGGGAGCTCGGCATCGAGGCCGTTGCCATCACCGAGGGCACCCTCGACGGCGGCGACGTCCTCAAGGTCGGGTCGCAGGTCTACGTCGGCCGCACCGGTACGACGTCCGCCCCGGCGATCGACCAGCTGCGGCGGATTCTGGAGCCGCGCGGCTGGACGGTGACCGCCGTCCCGGTGACCAAGGCGCTCCACCTCAAGAGCGCGATCACCGCGCTTCCCGACGGCACCGTGATCGGGTTCGGCCCGGTCGTCGACGACCCCTCGCTCTTCGACAAGTACCTCGAGGTGCCCGAGGAACCGGGCGCGCACGTGGTCGTCCTCGACGACGACACTGTGCTGATGAGCTCGCGGGCGCGGCGGACCGCTGCGATGTTCGAGGAGCGGGGCCTGAACGTCGTGACCGTCGACATCGACGAGTTCGAGAAGCTGGAGGGCTGCGTCACCTGCCTCAGCGTGCGGATCCGGCCCTGACCTCTAAGGTTCCAGCGTGACGATCGAGGAGCTTCGCGAGCAGGTCCGAGCTTTCCTGCGCGCCCACGACCCCGCGACGTCGGAGCGGTCGGACTTCCTGTGCGCCCGGTACGACGCCGGGCTGGCCTGGGTGCATTACCCCGTCGGGCACGGCGGGCTCGGTCTGGAGCGGGCCTGGCACTCCGAGGTCGAGCGGTTGCTCGCGGAGGCCGGCGCGCCCGACAACAACCCGCGTGCCATCGGCATCGGGCTCGGGATGGCGGCGCCGACGATCCTGACGTTCGGGACCGACGAGCAGAAGCAACGCTTCCTGCGCCCGCTGTGGACCGGCGAAGAGGTCTGGTGCCAGCTGTTCAGCGAGCCGGGAGCCGGATCCGACCTCGCGGCGCTCGCGACCCGCGCGGTGCCCGACGGCGACGGCTGGCGGGTGAACGGCCAGAAGGTGTGGACGTCCAGCGCTCACAACGCGCGGTTCGCGATCCTCGTGGCGCGCACGGACCCGGACGTCCCGAAGCACCGCGGCCTCACCTACTTCCTGTGCGACATGACCGACCCCGGCGTCGACGTACGCCCGCTGCGGCAGATCACGGGCGAAGCCGAGTTCAACGAGGTGTTCCTCACCGATGTGTGGATCCCCGACGACCAGCGCCTCGGCGACGTGGGCCAGGGGTGGGCCGTGGCCAACGCGACGCTCAACAACGAGCGGGTGGCGATCGGCGGCCACGTCGCGCCGCGGGAGAGCGGCATGGCCGGGGTGGTCGCCGCCGTCTGGCGCACCCGGCCGGAGCTGCGGACGCCCGAGCTGCACGACCGGCTGCTGAAGCTGTGGGTGGAGAGCGAGGTGGCCCGGCTCACCGGCTCCCGGCTCCGCCAGAAGCTCGCGCAGGGTCAGCCCGGTCCGGAGGGAGCCGCGATGAAGCTGACGTTCGCCCGGCTCAACCAGGAGCTCTCCGGGCTGGAGCTGGAGCTGCTCGGCGAGGAGGGCCTGCGCTACTCGGACTGGACGATGGTCCGGCCCGACCACGTCGACTTCACCGGACGCGATGCCGGCTATCGCTACCTGCGGGCGAAGGGCAACTCCATCGAGGGCGGCACCTCGGAGATCCTGCGCAACATCGTCGCCGAGCGGGTCCTGGGGCTCCCGAGCGAGCACCGTGTCGACAAGGACGTCCCGTGGAAGGAGATCCCGCGATGAGCGACGTGAACCTGCTCTACACCGACGTCGAGGACGACCTCCGCGCCAGTGTCCGCGATCTCCTCAGCGGTCGCTGCGACCCGGCCGCCGTGACCGCGATGTACGACGGCGACCGCTCGCTGGTCGATGCGATCTGGAAGGCGCTCTCCACCGACCTCGGCCTCGCCGGGCTGCTCGTGCCCGAGGAGAGTGGCGGTCACGGCGCCTCGGCCCGCGAGGCCGCCGTGGTGCTCGAGGAACTGGGCCGGGTTGTCGCACCCGTCCCGTTCCTGACCAGCTCCGTCGTCGCGACCACCCTGCTGCTCGACTCCGGTGCCGACCTGCTCGCCCAGCTGGCGGCCGGCGAGCGTACCGCTGCACTGCTGGTGCCCTGGTCCAGCGCCCCGGACGTCGAGCTGCCGACCGTCCGGGTTGACGGCGACCGACTCACCGGCACCGTCACCAGCGTCGCGGG
Organism: uncultured Actinomycetota bacterium; assembly: GCA_963846535.1. Classification (GTDB taxonomy): domain Bacteria; phylum Actinomycetota; class Actinomycetes; order Propionibacteriales; family Nocardioidaceae; genus Nocardioides. The sequence continues at coordinate 36,320 of CAWJWK010000006.1, read as the reverse complement.
TGCGCTCGACGCGGACGTCCTGCTCGTCCTCGCGGCCGCTGGCGACGGCCTGGCCGTGCACGCCGTGCCGGCGTCCGCTGCGACCGTGTCACCGCTGGTCTCGCTGGACATGACGCGCCAGCCCGCCGACGTCACCCTCGACGGCGCGGCCGGTCAGGTCGTGCTCGGCGACGCCGAGGCCGCCGTCCGTCGCGCGCTCGAGGTCGGTGCCGCGCTGCTGGCCTCGGAGCAGCTCGGCGTTGCGCGCTGGTGCCTGGAGACGACGATCGCCTACCTGAAGGAGCGGCGGCAGTTCGGTCGGGTCGTCGGCGGCTTCCAGGCACTCAAGCATCGCCTCGCCGACCTCTACACGGTCGTGGAGTCCGCGGCGGCGGCGGCCCGTTACGCCGCCGCGACGCTGGCGGAAGGCGACCCCGACGCGCCCCTCGCCGCGTCGGTGGCCCAGGCCTACTGCTCCGAGGTGGCGGTGCACGCCGCCGAGGAGGCGGTCCAGCTGCACGGCGGCATCGGCATGACCTGGGAGCACCCCGCGCACCTCTACCTCAAGCGGGCCAAGTCAGACCAGATCGCGCTCGGCACGCCGGGCCGGCACCGGGTTCGTCTCGGGACGCTGGTCGACCTGCCCGGCTGATCGCACATCCACCGGATCGGTGGACGCCAATAGCGCGGACGGACTACCTCGGTGAGACGGGCGGCCAGGTCCCGCGCGAAGCCCCACGCGCCGCAGCTGCGGCGCTTAACCTGGGGACATGTCGCGACGTCGTCTCACCACCGTGGCGGCGGTAGCCGCCGTCGCCACGATCGCCGTGCCGGCGCTCGCCCCCGGCCCGGCGGCGGGCAAGGGGACGCCGCCGTACGGCGCCGGCACCGCCGGCCCGCCGTACGACTATGCAACCGAGCTGATGGGCGACCGCGCCTTGCTCCCGTTGCCCGACCAGGCCGCCCTGACCAGGACCGAGCACGGCTACCTGTTCCGCGCCGGTCAGCAGGACAGCCACCTCGAGGTGACGCTCACCGAGGACGGACTGCGGTTCGCCGACGCCGGCACCGGGCGGTTCCGGAAGCTCGCCCGCGTCTGTCACGAGGAGGACGTGGCGGTCGGAATCGCGGCGGTCTGTCCCCTCCCGGACGGCGTCACCGCCGCCGCTCCCGTGCTCGTCGAGTTCTGGCCGCGCCTCGGCGACGACCACCTCGACGCCTCCACGTTGCCCGACACGGTCGCGATGACGATGCTCTCCGACGCGGGCGACGACACCGCCCGGTTCGGCGCCGGCCCCGACTTCTTCAACGGGTTCACCGGGGTCGACCAGGTCTGGGGCGGCGGTGGCAACGACTGGATCCGCGCCGGCAAGGGCGACGACCTGGTCTGGGGAGGTGCGGGCGACGACCAGCTCGTGGGCACCGAAGGTCGGGACACGTTCTACGGCGAGGACGGTGACGACCTGCTCGGGGGTGGCGCCGGCAACGACAGTCTCGACGGTGGCAAGGGCGCGGACCTGCTCCGCTGCGAGGCCGGCTTCGACGCGGTCTGGACCGACGCCGCCGATCGACTGCGCTCGTGCGAGCAGGTGGTCAGGCACTGATGCTGTACGGCGCCAGGAGCGGTCGCAGCACGTCGGCCCACGCCAGGTAGCCCGCGGGGGTGAGGTGGAGGCGGTCCTTGGAGTACTCCATCTTGATGGCAGCCCCGCTGGCGTCGACGAAGGCCGGCCAGAGGTCGACGTACTCGGCGCCGTGCTCGGCCGCGACCGTCCGGTAGCCGTTATTGATCGCCCGGATCCGCGGCGCGAAGTGCGCGGTCCGGGGGAGCACGCTGTTGACGAGGATCAGCGCCGACGGCGCGGCCTCGCGGATCCTGCGGACGATCTCGTTCGTGCGCTCGACGACCTGGGCGGTGCCGCGCAGCTCCCGCGGACCGTGGAGATCGTTCGTCCCGATCATGAGCGACACGACGGCCGGGTCGTTGATCGCAGCGTCAACGCGTTCGAGGAGGTCGTACGTCGCCTCGCCGCCGATGCCTCGGTTCGACGTCGCCAGGTCGGGAAACAGGTCTGGCCACATCCCGCCCTCGGTGATGCTGTCGCCGAGGAAGAGGACCCGACCCTTCGCGATCCCGACGGCGTCGAAGTGGCTTCGACGACCAGCCCCCATCCGGCCCTTGACCAGCGGGCGGACCATCGGGATCAGGACGCTGTAGGTCCGGTCGGTGTTCATCGGCTGCACCCTAGCGCCGCCGGGGAACGGCGGGCGTCAGGCTTCAGGCGTTGAACGTCAGTGCCGCGATGACCTTGTCCTGGATGTCCTTGCCGAGGACGAGGAGCTCATTGGCCGTGGCGGTGACCTGATCGACCACCTCGCCCGGAGTGGGCACCATGTCGACCATCTTCCCCAGTGCGGGCGCCGGGTCCTTGACGGCGTCGATCGCCACCTCGACGGCCTTGGCCACGAGTTCTTGGCCCTTGGCGGCAAGGTCGGGAAGCTCGGGCATGGTGACTCCTGGAGGGGGTGCGACGACTAGGTCAAGGGGACCATGCCGCAACGGAGGTGCTCAAGGGGTGAGGTCGGTGGTTCCGCTCACATGTCGCTTGCCGGCGGTAGCCGAAAAATGTTAACGGTCAGTAACAGTTGCACCTTGACAGTTGCACTGTCAGCATTCGGCCCATGACCGCTGACGCCCCCGAGGCGACCCTGCCCGCCCCCGCCGAGCTGCTTGCCGTCTCCAGCCTGTGCGAGGCGTTCCAGAACACCGTGGCACGGACCCCCGACGTGGTAGCCCTCCGGACACCCGGCGGCGGCACCGAGATCACCTGGCGTGAGTACGGCGAGCGCGTGGAGCGCATCGCCGCCGGCCTCGCGTCGCTCGGGGTGAAGGCCGGCGACACCGTCGGCATCATGCTGGTGAACCGGCCGGAGTTCGCGCTGGTCGACACCGCTGCCCTGCACCTCGGCGCGACGCCGTTCTCGATCTACAACACCTCGTCGCCGGAGCAGATCAGCTATCTGTTCGGCAACGCCGACAACTTGGTGTGCATCACCGAGCAGGGGTTCCTCGACCTGATCCGAAAGGCGGACACCGCCGTCGAGACGTTCGTCAGCGTGGACGGCGGTGACGGTGCGATCGCGCTGGACGAGCTCGAGAGCCGGGGTGCCGATGACTTCGACTTCGAGGCGTCCTGGCGTGCGGTCGGGCCCGACCACGTCATCACCCTCATCTACACGTCCGGCACGACCGGGCCGCCGAAGGGCGTGGAGCTGACCCACGGCGGCATCCTCGCCCAGCTGCGGATGACGTCCGCCGCCCTGCCGCCGGAGGCCGGCGACCGCTCGACGTCGTACCTGCCGTCGGCTCACATCGCCGACCGCTGGGCGTCGCACTACACCGGCATGATGTTCGGTCCGACGATCACCTACGTCCCAGACCCGAAGGCCGTCGTCGGGGCGCTCGGCGAGGTCAAGCCGACCGTCTGGGGTGCGGTCCCGCGGGTCTGGGAGAAGATCAAGGCCGCGCTCGAGGCGAACGGCATCACCGACCCGTCGGTCCTGCCCGAGGAGACCAAGGCCGGCGTGCGCGGCCTGATCGGCCTCGACCAGATGCGCTGGTCGGTGTCCGGGGCGGCGCCGATCGCGCCGGAGGTCCTCGAGTACTTCGGTGCGCTCGGGATCACGATCGCCGAGCTGTGGGGCATGTCCGAGCTGTCCTGCTGCGCGACCGTCAACCCGCTCGACGACATCCGGGTCGGCACCGTCGGCAAGGCTTTGCCGGGCGTGGAGCTGAAGCTGGCCGACGACGGCGAGCTGCTGGTCCGCGCGGCGACCGTGATGAAGGGCTACCGCAACCAGCCCGAGAAGACGGCTGAGACGATCGACGGCGAGGGCTTCCTGCACACCGGCGACATCGCCACGATCGACGACGACGGCTACGTCCGGATCGTCGACCGCAAGAAGGAGCTCATCATCAACGCGGCCGGCAAGAACATGTCGCCGGCCAACATCGAGCAGGTCGTGAAGGCGTCGCACGCCCTGATCGGCCAGGCCGTGGTGATCGGCGACGCGCGTCCCTACAACGTCGCGCTGCTGGTGCTCGACCCCGACGTGTGCGCGGCGTACGCCGAGAAGGCCGGCCTGCCCGACGGCTCGTCGACCGCGCTGGCGGCCGACCCCGGGGTCCAGGCCGCCATCGCGGAGGCGGTCGAGGCCGCGAATGCCCGTCTGTCGCGGGTCGAGCAGATCAAGAAGTACCGGATCCTGCCGACCGACTGGCTGCCCGGCGGTGACGAGCTCACCCCGACGATGAAGCTCAAGCGCAAGCCGATCGGCGCGAAGTACGCCGACGTGATCGAGGAGCTCTACGCGGGAGAGTAGTCCCCGGCCCGCTCACCGACCTGCTCAGTCGCCCTTGAGCTCCTTGCGGAGCTCGGCAATCTCCTGACGCAGCTCGTCGATCGCTCGTTCCTCGCCGGCCTTGTCGAAGCGACGGATCTGCGACTCGAGCCGGTCGAGGTGCTCGCCGAGCCCGCCGAGCGCGGTGGAGAGGCTGCGGATCCGGCGCTCCAGCTTGGCCAGGTCGGCTGCTGAGGGCAGGTTGAGCGCGGCCAGCGTCGCCTCGTGGGCGCGCACGGTCCGGTCCCGCAGGGCCGACGCCTCGGTGAGGAGCCGCTGGGTGAGCGGCTGGTCGACCAGCGGCTCCAGCGCCTTCGTGACCTGCTCAAACGGTGTTGACATTGCCGACCTCTCGATCCCATTCCAGCTGGAGGAGTCCCAGCTCGGTTGCCGGCGGGTCGCCGCAGACCCATTCCCGCGCGACCCGGTGCAGGTTGATGCGGGGGCTCAGCTGGCCGATGACCGCCGACAGCTGGGCTTCCGCGCGGGTGCGGAACGCGTGCTCCGCCGGCAGATTCTGCTTCAGCGCGAACCGGTACTCGGGGCGGCGCGGGTCCGCGAACTTGGCGGCGACGGCGTTGACCCGCCGCGACGTGATCTCCACTTCCTCGTCGGTGAAGTACCACCAGCCGGCCGTGACCGTGTGCCGGAGCAGCTCCTCGGGATCGGTGCCCGCGAAGTCGGGGACGAACCCGCGCTCGTGCCCGATCCGAAGGACGGCTTCGGCGTCGCGTTCGAAACCGGCGCGCAGACCCGCGAGCTCGGCGTCGGCCTCCTCGGCCGTCACCCGCTTGAAGAGTCCGAAGTCGAGGAAGGCGAGGGTGCCGTCCGCCAGCACCAGTGAGTTCCCGGGGTGCGGGTCACCGCTGTACATGTGGAGCCGGTACGGCGTGCCCGAGTAGAAGCGGAACAGGATCTCGGCGATCCGGTTGCGGGTGGCGAGGTCGGCGTCGTACGCACTGCTCAGCGGCTTGCCGTCGACCCACTCGGTGGTCAGGACCCGCTCGCCGGACAGCTCGCCGACCACCTTCGGGATGCGGATGAACGGGTGCCCGTTGAACGCGCTCGCCACCATGCGGGTGTTGTTGGCCTCGAGCTCGTAGTCGAGCTCCTCGATCACCCGGGCCTCGAGCTCGGTCGCGAGCTGCTTGACGTCGAGACCCTCGTGGACGACCTTGCCGTAGACCTTCATGAACAGGCTGAGGTTCTTGAGGTCGGCACGGACCGCGGTGTCGATGCCCGGGTACTGCACCTTGACCGCCACCGCACGACCGTCGTGCAGGACCGCCCGGTAGACCTGCCCGATGGACGCCGCGGCGACGGGTGTCTCGTCGAACTCCCGGAACGCGGTGTTGAGCCGCTCGCCGAGGTCGGACTCGATCTGCTTGCGCATCTTGTCCCAGGGGACCTTGGGGGCGTTGTCCTGCAGGTGCGCGAGCTTGGCCTGGAACTCCTCGCGGTGGCTCGGGGGGATCAGGCCGCCGTCGAGCATCGACAGCGTCTGGCCGAGCTTCTGTGCGGCGCCGCGCATGGTTCCGAGTACCGCCACCAGGCGCTCCGCCATCTCCAGATTGCGGGCCTCGATCGCCTCGGCGGCCTTCTCGTCGGAGCGGAAGGCGTTCGCGGTCCGGGTGCCGGCGTGCTTCGCAGCCTGGCCGGCAGCGAGACCGCCCAGCTGGGCGAGCCGGCCGGCACGGGAGGTTCGGGTCCTTTTCGGCGGCACCTCCGGATGCTACCGGGCTGGGGCCCGGGTCGAAGACCCGACCGGTCAGTGCCGGCCGCCGTCGTACCGGCTAGAGGCGAGACGTTCTCTTATGCGATCGAGCGCGACAAGCATTCCATTCGTCTTCGAGGCGGGCGAGGGTCGGACATGACCACGACCGCAACCGCACACCGGGAGAACGCCACCATGGACGAGATCGTCATCACCGCCGCACGGACCACCAACGGCCTGCTGGGCGGCGTCTACCTCGCGTTCGCCGTCGCGGTGATGCCCGCGCTGCACAGGCTCCCTGACGAGGTGTTCGTCAGCGTGATGAACCAGATCAACGAGGTGATCGTGAACCCGGCGTTCATGGTCGCCTTCCTCGGCGCCCCGCTGACGGCCCTCCTCGTCCTGCGCTGGGACCACGGACCGCTCGCCATCGCGGCCGCTGGCGCCGCGGTGCTGGCGCTGGTCATCACCGTGGTCGCCAACATCCCGCTCAACAACGCGCTGGCCGAGGGCGGCTCGCGGGCCGCGTTCGAGACTCCGTGGCTGATCTGGCACGCCGTGCGGACGGCGGCGGCGCTCGCGGCCGTCGTGCTGCTCAGCATGTCGGCCGTAGGTCCCCTATCGTCTGCCGGGTGAGTGCCCTGTCTCCCGCGGCCGCGATCGACCGCCTCCGTGCCGCCTTCGGCCGGCCGGTCGACCACGACACCCCGCACCGGAGCCTCCATGCCAAGGGTGCGTTCTACGCGGGCACGTTCACCGCCAACCCCCGATCGGCCGAGCTGTCGACCGCGGGCCACCTGCAGGGCGAAGAGGTGCCGATCCTCGTCCGCTGGTCCAACGGCGGGGGCAACCATCGCGCACCCGACAAGGCGCCCGACGTACGGGGCATGTCCGTGTCGTTCAAGCTCGCGGACGGCACGGCGACCGACATCCTGGGCCAGACGGCGCCGCGGTTCCCCGTGCGGACGCCCGAGGAGTTCGTCCAGATCACGGAGGCCGCGCGCAACCCCCGCAAGATGCCCGGCTTCCTGCTGCGCCACCCGAACGCCCTCGCGCCGCTGGCGGCGAACGCCAGGGCCAAGGCCCTGGTCCCGCCGACGTCCTACGCGGCGCCGACCTACTACGCCGTGCACGCCTACAAGTGGGTCGCCGCCGACGGCACCGGCAGCTGGGTGCGCTACGTGCTGCGGCCGAAGGCGTCGACCGATCCGGAGGGCAGCTTCTCCGGACCGCACCGGCTGCGCGAGGAGATCGACTCCCGCCTCGCCGCCGGTCCGGTGACCTACGCGCTCGAGGTCAGCGTCGCCGCCGACGGCGACGACCCGCACGACCCGATGTCGGTCTGGAAGACCCGGGAGGTCTTCGATGCCGGCACCCTGACGGTCACCGGCGTCACCGACGACCCCGAGGCCGAGGGGGGCGTCGTGGTGTTCGACCCCACCCGGATCGTCGACGGCATCGAGCTGTCGGACGACCCGATCTTGTTGTTCCGCCCGCAGGCCTACTCCGAGTCGGTCAAGCGTCGGTTGGGCTGACGGGTGCGGGCACCGGACTACAGCGAGCAGCAGCTCGTCGCGGGCATCGCCGTGGCGGCGGCCGAGCTGGGCGAGCCGCTCACCGCGGGGACGTACGACGTCTGGCAGCGCGGACACGACGCGGCATCCCTCGCCCTCGTGATCCGGAGGCTCGGCTCCTGGAACCAGGCCTGCGCCCTCGCGGGCGTGGCGACGAACAAGACCCGCTCGACCAGCCGACGCTGGTCCGACGACGACGTGGTCGACATCGTGGCGACGTACCTCGGCTCGCCGGGGAGCACCGGTACGTTCGCCGACTACTCGGCGTGGGCGAAGTTGCAGGAAGGGGTGCCGAGCGGAGCGACGCTGCGTCAGCGGTTCCCGTGGGCGGAGACGAAGCAGCGCGCCGAGGCGCGCCGCCGTGCTGGCTAGTCCTGTCTAGCTCTCCTGGCCCTGGGGCAACCCGCTTCCGGTGCGCTGGAAGTCGAGCAGCCGCTCGTTCTCGTAGCCGACCCGCTGGGCGGAGTCCTCGAGCTCGCGGAACATCTGCTTGAGGACGCGCACCCCGCCCGACGACTGGCGGGTGATGTCCGAGGCCAGGTCGAGCGCGGCGGCTTCCGCCTGCTCGGCGGGCGCGATGCGGTGGAACAACCCGTACGACGCCGCCTCCTCCACGCCGATCGGTCGCCCGGTGTAGATCAGGTCCTTGGCGCGGGCGAGACCGACCAGCTGGGTCAGCCGGGCCGGTCCGACCGGAACGCCGAGCCGCGCGCCAGCCCACGCCAGCTTGAGGTTGTCGCCGCCGACCCGGAGGTCGCACCCGGCGACGATCTCGGCGCCGGCGCCCACGCAGTTGCCGACGCAGACCGCGATCGTCGGCACCGGGGCCCGCTCGATCAGTCGGTACATCTCGGCGAAGGCCGTCATCCGCACCACCCCGCCGGCCGCGTCGAGCGCCTCGCCGACGTCGGCGCCGGCGCACAAGGCCGTGGTCGACGTGGTCGAGATGACGATCACCCGCAGGTCGGGGTCGGCCGACAGCTCGGTCAGAGCCGCGTTGATCAGGTCGAGGGTCGCGGTGTCGAGCGCGTTGCGCTTGTCCGGCCGGTTGATCCGCAGGATCTCGATGCCATCGGGGCGCCGCTCGCGCAGGAGGGAAGTCACGGACGGCGATCGTAGTGCCCGCTTCCGGGTGCGGTTACGTTCGAGCGATGACGTCCGTCCTGTGGTTGCGTCGCGACCTGCGCATGAATGACCACCCCGCGCTCCATGCCGCGGCGGAAGACGGACCGGTGCTCCCGCTCTTCGTGCGCGATCCGCGGCTGGCGCGGGCGGGCGACGCGCGACGTAGCCGGCTCGAGGCGTCGCTTGCGGCCTACGACGCGGCGACCGACGGCGCGCTCGTGGTGCGGTCCGGCGATCCCGCCGAGGTCGTGGCCTCCGTCGTCGAGGAGGCGGGCGCGCGGAGCGTGCACGTGACCGGAGAGTTCACGCCGTACGCCCGCCGCCGCGACCGTCTCGTCGCGGATCGGCTCCGGGAGGCCGGCATCCCGATGTCCGCGAGCGGCACGCCGTACGCAGTCCGCCCGGGCTCGGTGCTCAACGGGCAAGGGTTGCCGTACCAGGTGTTCACGCCGTTCTCCCGGGTCTGGCGCGATCGCGACGTCGAGCGACCGGTGGAGCGTCCCCGTGGCCTGCGGTGGCGGCGCACGGTCGACAGCGAGGGCCTGGACAGCGACCTGCTGAAGCAGGGCCGATCGTTCGGAGCGGTGGGGGAGGAGGCTGCGCTCGATCGCTGGCACACGTTCCTCGAGGACGGCATTGCCGACTACCGCGACCGCCGGGACCGGCCCGACCTCGACGGCACCAGTCGCCTGTCGGTGCACCTCAAGCTCGGCGAGATCCATCCGCGGACCTTGCTGGCCGACGTCCGCGGCCGGGGCCTCCGGTCGGAGGGTGCGCGGACCTTCGTCACCGAGCTCGCGTGGCGGGAGTTCTGCGCCGACGTGCTGTGGCACCGCCCGGAATCGGCATGGAGCGACCTGCGCGACGGACTGACAGGGATGCGCTACGAACGCGGGGCGCACACCGAGGAGCTGGTCGCGGCGTGGCGGCAGGGCCGGACCGGCTTCCCGGTCGTCGACGCCGGGATGCGACAGCTGCTGGCGACCGGCTGGATGCACAACCGCGTCCGGATGATCACGGCCAGCTTCCTCGTCAAGGACCTGCACGTGTGGTGGCCGGCCGGCGCCCGCCACTTCCTCGACCACCTGATCGACGGTGACCTGGCGTCCAACAACCACGGCTGGCAGTGGGTCGCCGGGACGGGCACCGACGCGGCGCCGTACTTCCGCGTCTTCAACCCGATCACCCAGGGCAAGAAGTTCGACCCAGACGGTGAGTACGTCCGTCGCTGGGTGCCGGAGCTGGCGCACCTCGTCGGTGTCGCGGCGCACGAGCCGTGGCGGCGCGACGAAGGCTACGAGCACGGCTATCCCGAGCGGATCGTCGAGCACGACGAGGAGCGCAGGGAGGCGCTGGACCGCTACCAGGAGGCGCGGGCGGAGCCGAGCCCGGCTGTCTACTAGTTCCGCCGCTGGGCACGGGGTGCGGGTGACCCCCGCGACGATTCCCGTCCTGGTCGCCGACGTCCTGGTCTTCGCCGACGAGGGTGACGACCGCAGGGTCCTGCTGACCACGCTGGCCAACGGGGTGGGGGAGGAGGTGTTCTTCCGCGGTGCCCTCTAGCCGCGCTCCGCGACCACAGCCCGGTGGCGTCGTCGATGGCCGTTAACACCCTGGCGACCACGACCACCCGCAACCCCGCCCTCGTCCTGGCGGCGGCGGTGACGGGAAACCTGTTGGGGCCCCAACGACGGGCGTCCGGCGGGTTGCAGGCCCCGCTCCTCACGCACCTCACCTGGTCGGCGCTCATGCTCGGTTGCCTGCCGCCTCACTTCCGGCGCAGGGCTAGTCTGCGGCGGTGACCACGGACCTGAGTGTCGTCGAGACCGCCGCCAAGATCGCCGCGGGCGAGATCACCGCGCTGAAGGCGGTTGAGGAGTGCCTGGCCGTGATCGACGCCCGCAACCCCGAGCTCAATGCCTTCTCCGTCGTGCTCGCTGACCGCGCCCGCGCCGAGGCCGCCGAGCGGGACGCGGCGGCGGAGCCGATCGGCCCGCTGCACGGCGTACCCATCGCCATCAAGGAGGAGAACGACGTCGAGGGCTGCGTGACGACGTTCGGCGGGAGGTCCAACAGCACCCCGGCCGCGGCCGACTCCGAGGTGGTCAGGCGGTTGCGGGCCGCCGGCGCGGTGATCGTCGGCAAGACCTCGATGCCGGAGTTCGGAGCCTGGCCCTACACGGAGCCGATCAGCCTCGGCCCGGCGCGCAACCCGTGGGACCCGGCGCACACGCCCGGCGGTTCCAGCGGAGGTACGGCGGTCGCCGTCGCCTCGGGCATGGTTCCGATCGGGATCGGGGGTGATGGAGGCGGCTCGATCCGGATCCCCTCGTCGTTCTGCGGACTCTTCGGCCTCAAGCCGCAGCGCGGTCGGGTGTCCACCGCGCCGAACCCGCACCTGTGGTGGTCGCTAGGGACCATCGGGCCGCTTGCCAGGACCGTGCTCGACTCCGCGCTGGTCTACGACGTGATCCGCGGTCACCAGGACGGCGATCTGTACGGCGGCGGCGAGACCGGCAGCTTCGTCGAGGCCGCGGGCCGGGAGCCCGGCCGGTTACGAATCGGCTGGACGGTCAAGGGCACCAGCCCGGGCGTGCGGCCCCATCGGCTGCACGTCGAGGCGGTGAAGGACACCGTCCGGCTGCTGACCGATCTCGGCCACGACGTCCGCGAGGTGAGCACCCGGCTCCCCGACCCGACGGCCGCGTTCGTGCCTCAGTTCTTCGCCGGGATTCGCACCGAGGCCGACGCCGTTGAGCACTACGAACGACTCGAGCCGTCGATCCGGCAGGCGTACCGGCTCGGCTCCTGGGTCCGGCCGGGCGTCATCGAGTGGGCGCTCCGGCAGACCGAGAAGGTGAGTGAGAAGGCGAACCGTCTCTTCGACACCTACGACGTCCTGCTCACGCCGGTGACCGCGAACCGTCCGCCGAAGGTCGGCGTCCTCAAGGGCGCGAACGTGCTGACCGCGGCGCTGAAGTCCCAGCCGGCGGTCGCCTACACCGCACTCTGGAACGTGACCGGCAACCCCGCGGCCGCCGTACCGTGCGGGCGCGGGTCCGACGGGCTGCCGCTGTCCGTGCAGCTGGTCGGTCGGCTCGACGACGAGCCGACCCTGCTCAGCCTGAGCGCCCAGCTCGAGACGGCGCGGCCCTGGCCGCTCCTCGCCGATCCGAGGTGATCGGTCGTGGCCAGGGGTAGGTCTCGTCCGGCTCGGATCAAGGACGTGCATGCGCTGGCTCTGGGCATGCCGCACGTGTCCGTCCAGCCCGGCACGGCCGACAACCCGGTGTACCAGGTGGGGGGCAAGTCCTTCGTCTTCTTCCGCAACCCGCGGCCGGACGCGTTCGACCCGGAGACGGGCGAGCGCTACGACGACGTCATCGTGTTCTGGGTCGCGTCCGAGGGCGACAAGCTGGCGATGGTGCAGGACGAGTCGACTCCTTACTTCACGACTCCGCACTTCAACGGCCATCTGTCGGTCCTGCTGCGCGGCAGCCGGATCGGCGAGATCAGCCACGAGGAGCTCGCCGAGGTCGTGCAGGACGCCTGGCTCGCGTGCGCGTCCGCTCGCCGGGGTGCCGCCTGGCTGCAGGAGCACCGGCTCGGCTGACGCGGTGGTTGGAACCGATGGCGCCGGGTCGACGTCAGGTAGGCATGAGGCCTCGAGTCCTTCGCCACCTCGCGATGGCCGCGTTCGTCGCGTCCGCTGCCCTTGGATGCCAGGCCGACGAACCGACGGCGAGCACGCCCGGGTCCAAGAGCGAATCCGCTGCGAGCACTAGGCCGGATCCGGTCGACGTGCCTGCCGCGTGCGTCACGCCCGACCAGGCCACCCGCACGAGCGTGGAAGGCGAGGCGTTGTGGGCTCGTTTCTGTCCTGGACCGGACGGGTTGACGGCGCCGGCCGAGATACCGTCCGACGCCCTCACGAGCCACCTCGACCTGCTTGCCGGCCTGACCGACGGTGCTGGCGGCGGCAAGCCCGAGTTCGACTGCCGGGCGACCTTCAGCCGCACCTACCGTTTGCAGATCGGGTACGCCGACGGTGCGGTCGGGCAGGTCAAGGGATCATCGGGCCCGCTGTGCATCGGAAAGCTCGGCTCCCGGGGCTCCTTCGTGCACGGACCGGACGGTCTCGGTGTCTACGGCGCGGTCATGGCGGCCTTCGGGATGCAGTACGCAGACGGGTTCGAAGCCACGCCGGCCGAAGAGTCGATGGTCTGCCCGAGAGAACCCCGGAACCCGGACAGCGTCGACCTCGACGGAGCGTCGGCGACCCTTGAGACCGGCATTCGCTACGGGCGCCCGGAGCCGATGGTGATGCCGCTGACCGCCGTGCGCGGCGTCGTGTGCACCTGGAAGAACGAGGGTGACGAGCCGACGATGCGCGACCTGTCCGCCGAGGACGCCGAGCGGGTCCGGATCGGGATGCATGCGATCTACGGCGCGATGGTCGACTGCGCGATCAGCCCCGACCCGACGTACACGGCCGTCGTCGAGGACAAGACCGGAACGCGCCGTGCGGTGACGATCCTCGAGTCGGAGTGCTCGACCGTGATCAGGAGTGATGGCGGCTACGGACTTGGGTTCCCCTGGCTCGAAAGGTGAGGTGCCGCGGGTCGCGTCGGGTGGGTCCTATCTGACCTGGGGATCCGTCGCCGGCGACTGGTTCGACATGTTCCGGCGTGCGAAGCTCATGCTGGCGGACCTTCCCGCAGACACTGAGCAGGTCACCGTCGATGTCGATCTCACGGATGAGCACGGCATGCCTCGCTGCGCCCGTCTGCGCCCCCCAGCAATCCAGATCGCGTGACGAGTACAGGTCAACAGATTCGACGCACGCGGGATGTCGGACGCCAACCCGGCGCGCCGGCACGTGCTGCTCCGCATTTCTCGGTACCTGGCCTGCGCTCTGCTCCCAGCATGTGGGAGCGCACGACAGGTAGAAGGCCGTTCGGACGTCGCGGCCCCCGCGGCGCTTCGCTCGGAATGGCGACTTTGGTACGTCCGCCGGTCGAGTAGCACTCAGCCCGCGACGCCCGTTCGGTAGGCGCTGGGCGGGTTCCCGGTCCATCGGCGGAACGCACGGGTGAACGCGCTGGGCTCCGAGAAACCCAACCGCCCGGCCAGATCCGCGATCGACTCGTCGCCGTCGACGAGCGAGGTGATCGCGGCGTCGCGGAGAACGGCGTCGCGCACCTCTCGGAGCGAGGTGCCGTCACTCGCGAGTCGTCGGCGCAGGGTCTGCTGGCTGATGGACAGTCGAGCCGCCACCTCCTCGCCCGACGGGATGGGCGACGGGTGGCTGGCCCGGATGGCGAGCTCGACCATCCTGCGGACCTGGTCGGCCGGAGTCGCGTCATGGACCGGTCGGGCGAGCAGCCCGGCAGGGGAGTGAGCAATGAACTCCTCGAGCTCGGCCTCGCTTCGCATCACGGGGGACTGCAGCCGCGCCGCTTCGAACACGAGCGCAGGCCGCGGCGCATCGAAGGCCACGGGAGTCGCGAACACCAGGTCGTGCGCCTCCTCCAACATCAGCGGGTAGGGCACCTCGACCGCGACGAGGGGGAACCGGCCGCCCATCGCCCACGCGACCAGTCGGTGGAGCACAGCGAGCGCGACGCAGATCGGGAGCGGACCGTCGAGCGCGAGCTCCTGGTCCGCCGTGACCGGCGGCGCGAGGCTGAGCCGGACCAGATCCCCGTCGTGCTCGACGGTCAGCGGCGGGATGGCCGGCATCGCCCGCACCAGGCCATGGAAGCGGTCGAGGAGGCCGGCCAGGTCCTTCGCGCCGATCAGGCCGTAGGTCAGCAGTCGGAACGAGCCGCGGGGGAGTGGGTGCGCGCCCAGGCCGAAAAGCTCGTCGTCGGTCTGCCGCCAGAGCTGCTGCACGAACTCGGTGAGCTGCTCTTCCGTGACCCGCGACCGGCCCTCGGCCAGGAGTGCGACCGAGACTCCCGTCTGGCGCAGCATGTCCTCGACTTCCATGCCGCGCCGCTGGGCAAACCAGATCGACGCCTGGAGCAGGTCGATCGGCACGGTGCGAGAGGACACCCGGCCGAGCCTAACTGGGCTCGGTGAGCGGTTCGGTCAAGCAAGTCGGCGGTTGCCGTCATACCGGACGAGGTCCGCAGTTCGTAGCGTCGCACCCATGAGCAACCGAGTGTTTGTCGTCGGCGTCGGCATGACGAAGTTCGAGAAGCCGGGCCGCCGTGAGAACTGGGACTACCCGCAGATGGCCAAGGAAGCGGGCACCCGCGCCCTCGACGACGCCGCGATCTCCTACAGCGCGATCGAGCAGGCGTTCGTCGGCTACGTGTACGGCGAGTCGTGCAGCGGCCACCGGGCGGCGTACGAGCTCGGCCTCACCGGCATCCCGATCTTCAACGTGAACAGCAACTGCTCGACCGGCTCCAGCGCGCTCTACCTCGCCGCGCAGGCGATCCGGTCCGGTCAGAGCGACGTCACCCTGGCGCTGGGGTTCGAGAAGATGCAGCCGGGCTCGCTCGGCACCACGTTCGACGACCGCGAGCAGCCGATGGGCAACCACATGCAGCTGCTCGCCGAGATCTCCGAGGTCCGTTTCCCGCCCGCGCCGTGGATGTTCGGTGCCGCGGGCCGTGAGCACATGGAGCAGTACGGCACCACGCCGGAGCACTTCGCGAAGATCGGGTTCAAGAACCACAAGCACTCGGTCAACAACCCCTACGCGCAGTTCCAGCAGGAGTACACCCTCGACGAGATCCTCGGCTCACCGGAGATCTACTCGCCGCTGACGAAACTGCAGTGCTCGCCGACGTCCGACGGCTCGGGCGCAGCGGTGCTCGCCAGCGAGGCGTACGTCGACCGGCACGGCCTCGCCGGGCAAGCCGTCGAGATCGTCGGTCAGGCGCTCGTCACCGACCTGCCGTCGACGTTCGAGACCCGGACCGCCCGCGACATCATCGGCTACGACATGAACGCGACCGCCGCCCGCGCGGCGTACGAGCAGGCGGGTCTGGGCCCCGAGGACGTCCAGGTCATCGAGCTGCACGACTGCTTCTCCGCCAACGAGCTCTGGCTCTACGAGGCACTCGGCCTCTGCGGCGAGGGCGAAGCCGGAAAGCTCATCGACAACGACGACACGACGTACGGCGGTCGCTGGGTGGTCAACCCCTCCGGCGGGCTGATCTCCAAGGGCCACCCGCTCGGCGCCACCGGCCTGGCCCAGTGCGCCGAGCTCGCCTGGCAGCTGCGCGGCACCGCCGACGCCCGCCAGGTCGGCACTCCTGACCAGCCGATCACCGCCGCACTCCAGCACAACGTCGGCCTCGGCGGCTCCGCCGTGGTCTCCCTCTACCAGCGCGCCGAGCGCTGAGCCCGAAAGGAAACACCATGGGACAGCTGACCGCCACCCGCGACTTCACCGCGTCCGCCGAGGACGTGTGGAGCCTGGCCTCCGACCCCAACAACTTCGAGAAGTGGCTCACCCTCCACCAGAAGTGGAAGGGCGACGTCCCCACCGAGCTGAGCAA
Source organism: uncultured Actinomycetota bacterium (assembly GCA_963846535.1). Taxonomy (GTDB): domain Bacteria; phylum Actinomycetota; class Actinomycetes; order Propionibacteriales; family Nocardioidaceae; genus Nocardioides. The sequence continues at coordinate 20,010 of CAWJWK010000006.1, read as the reverse complement.
GGGCGCGCAGATCACCGAGGTGATCTCGATGATGGGCATGCCCAACACGATCACCTGGACGGTCGACGAGTACGAGGCGCCCAGCAAGCTGGCCATCTCCGGCACCGGCATGGCCGGCGTCAAGGTCGCCATCGAGCTCGAGGCGACGCCGACCGACACCGGTTCGCGCTTCGACCTGTCGGCCAGCTTCGAGGGCCAGATGATCGTCGGTGCGCTCGGCAAGGCGATCGAGAAGCAGGGTGCCGCCGAGCTCGAGAGCTCGCTCGACAACTTCGCTGCGCTGCTGGGCTGACCATGGCGGACCTGGCGTTCGATGCCGCGGGACTCGGGGAGTGGACGGATCCGTCCCGGTTCGAGGTGACCCGCGAGCGGCTGCAGGAGTACGCCGCCGCGACCAACGACCCGATCCCCGCCAACGCCGCGGGTGACATCGCGAGCCCGGTGTTCGCGATCGTCCCGGTGTTCCAGTCGCTGATCGAGCCCGCGCTGGAGGTGGTGCCGATGCAGCTGATCGGCAAGATCCTCCACGGCGAGCAGGACTTCCGGTTCCACCGGCCGATCCGGCCCGACGACGTCCTGGTCTCGCGAAGCCGGATGACCGGCTGGCGAGGCCTGCCCAACGGGACGGCTGCCTGCGTCCACATCGAGTGCCGGACCGAGGCGGGTGAGCTGGTCAACGAGCAGTTCGTGACGTTCTTCGTCAAGGGCTTCGACAACGGCGACACGGTCGGTGAGCTGGCGCCGGGGCACAGATTCGACGAGTCGCTCCGTGCCGTCGACCCGGTCGCCCAGGTGAAGCAGCACGTCGACCTCGACCAGACCTACCGCTACGGCCCGGCCGCGGGCGACCCGATGCCGATCCATCTCGACGACGACTTCGCGAAGGAGATGGGACTGCCCGGGATCATCGCGCACGGTCTCTGCACGATGGCGTTCACGTCCTGGGCGCTGTTGACCGAGGTCGGCGGTTCCGACGCCACGCGCCTCAAGCGGCTGGCGGTCCGGTTCGCCAAGCCGGTCCTGCCCGGCCGGGACATCATCACCAGCATCTACCTGTCGAGCTCGGCCGACCGCGTCACGACGTACGCCTTCGAGACCGCGGTCGACGGCGACCTCGTCATCAAGGACGGGCTCGCAGAGTTCGAGGAGAACTGACATGGGACAGCTCGACGGACGCGTCGCCATCATCACCGGCGCCGGTCGCGGCATCGGTCGTGAGCACGCGCTGCTCTTCGCCCGCGAGGGCGCGAAGGTCGTCGTGAACGACCTCGGCGGCGGCAACGACGGCAGCGGGGCGGACGTGGGTCCGGCCCAGGAGGTCGTCGACGAGATCCGCGCGCTGGGCGGCGAGGCGGTCGCCAACACCGACAACGTCGCGACCTGGGCCGGCGCCAAGGCGCTGGTCGACCAGGCGATCACCGAGTTCGGCGGGCTGGACATCCTCGTCAACAACGCCGGCATCCTCCGCGACGGCTTCATCGCCGGTCTCGAGGAGTCCCAGTGGGACAGCGTCATCGACGTCCACCTGAAGGGGCACTTCGCGCCGCTGCACTTCGCCGCGGAGTACTGGAAGGACAAGTCGAAGGCCGGCGAGCAGGTCGCGGGTGCGGTCATCAACACCGCATCTGCGTCCGGTACGACGATGCCGAACGCCGGGCAGGCCAACTACGGCGCCGCCAAGGCCGGCATCGCCGCCTTGACGCTCGTCGCCGCCGACGAGCTGGAGCGGTACGGCGTGCGGGTCAACGCGATCGCCCCGATCGCGCGGACCCGGCTCACGCTGGCCACGCCCGGGATGGGCGCCCTGTTCGCGGTCGAGCCCGAGGAGGGTGAGGTCGACCTGTTCTCACCTGCCCAAATCTCGCCGCTCGTCGCCTGGCTGGCCACCGAGAAGTGCCCGGTCAACGGCAAGGTCTTCGCCGTCAGGGCGGGTCGATCCAGCAGCTGAAGGGCTGGACGGTCGAGCACACGACGGAGACCGACGAGGACTGGACCCTGGACACCGTCGCCGAGACCGTGGAGGCGTGGTCGTGATCGCCTGGTCGGACGCGGACCTCGCGATCCGCGACGCCGTGCGGGAGTGGATCGACAAGGAGATCCGGCCGCATCTCGACCAGCTCGAGACCGGCGAGCTGGCGCCGTACGACATCATCCGCAAGCTGTTCGCCGACTTCGGGATCGGTGCGATGGCCACCGACGGGCTCGACAAGATGCTGGCCGCGGAGCGCCGTCGTACCGAGTCGTCCGACGCGGACAGCGAGCAGGCGGCGGCCGACACCAGCGGTCTCAACGGCGCGGAGTCGATGGCCGCGATCGTCATCAGCGAGCTGGCCGGAGTCAGCCTCGGGGTGGTCGCGTCGGTCGGCGTCTCCCTCGGCCTCGGTGCGGGCACCATCGCGAGCAAGGGAACCCTGGCCCAGAAGGAGCGCTGGCTGCCCAAGCTGGTGACCTTCGAGCAGGTCGCGGCGTGGGCGATCACGGAGCCCGACGCGGGCTCCGACGCGTTCGGCGGCATGAAGACGACGGTCCGCCGGGATGGCGACGAGTACGTCCTCAAGGGCCAGAAGACGTTCATCACCAACGGCCCCGACGCGGACGTGATCGTGGTCTACGCCAAGCTCGACGAGGGCGACGGCGCGTCGGTCCGCGACCGCAAGGTGCTGACGTTCGTGCTCGACAAGGACATGGCCGGCCTGGTCCGCGGCAAGGCGTTCAAGAAGATGGGAATGATGTCGTCCCCGACCGGCGAGCTGTTCTTCGACGACGTACGACTCGGCCGCGACCGGCTGCTCGGCGAGACGGAGGACCACAGCCAGGGCGACGGCCGGGAGTCCGCCCGCAGCAACTTCGTCGCGGAGCGGGTCGGCGTCGCCATGCTGTCGCTCGGCATCATCAACGAGTGCCTGCGGATCTGCCTCGACTACGCGAAGCAGCGCGAGCTGTGGGGCAGGCCGATCGCCGATCTCCAGCTGATCCAGCTCAAGCTGGCGAAGATGGAGGTCGCGCGGATCAACGTCCAGAACATGGTCTTCTCCGCCATCGAGCACGGTCGTGCCGGCAAGACCCCGTCCCTCTCAGAGGCGTCGGCGATCAAGTGGTACTCCTCCGAGGCCGCGACCGACGTCGCGATGGAGGCGGTGCAGCTGCTCGGTGGCAACGGCTACATGGCGGAGTACCGGGTCGAGCAGCTGGCCCGGGACGCCAAGTCGCTGATGATCTACGCCGGCAGCAACGAGGTGCAGATCACCCACGTCGCAAAGGGTCTACTACGGGGATGACCCCTGGTCGATCTCGCCGTGCTCGGCCGCTGGTTGGACGAGCAGGGACTGCCCGGCGGTGGACTTCGGCCACCCGGAGGGTTTCCTCGAGGACCGGAAAGCCCCGCCACCACTACGATCCGACCATGGCCGCCCCGGCCGGAGGGCAGCGACTGCTGACATCGGCCTTCATCCTGCTCGGCGTCGCCGACCTGGCTTACTTCACGGCGGTCGGTGTCGCGGTCCACACGCTGCCGCTCTACACCACCGGGCCGATCGGCTCGACCGAGGCCGGCGCCGGTCTCGCCTTCGGCGCCTTCGGCGTGACCGCGCTGATCTGCCGGCCGTTCGTCGGCCGGCTCTCGGACACTCGCGGCAGGATCCCGCTGATCATCTTCGGCGCGGTGCTCGCCGGCGCCACGATGCTGATGATCCCGTTCGTCGACTCGCTGGCCGCACTCGTCGCGATCCGGCTGCTCCAAGGGGTCGCCGAGGCGGCGTTCTTCGTGGCGTCGTTCGCGCTGCTCGCCGACATCGCGCCGCCCGAGCGGTTCGGGGAGGCGCTCAGCTACAACTCCCTCGGGTTGTATCTCGGTCTGGCGCTCGGCCCACCGTTCGCGGAGGTGCTGCTGGAGCGGTGGGGCTACGACCAGGCGTGGTACGGCGCGACCGCGCTCTGCGTCCTCGCAGCGGTGCTCGCGCTGGCGATCGCCGAGCCGCCACGCGAGCACGAGGAGGGCGGTCACGGGCGGCTCATCCACCGACCCGGCATCCCCGCGTCGATCGGGTTCTTCGCGTCCCTGGCAGCGGTCGGCGGGTTCCTCGCGTTCGCCTCCCTCCACTCCGAGAACGTCGGGGTGGAGAACACCAGCCTGGCGCTCCTGGTCTACGGACTCGTCGTCGTGGTGTGCCGGGTCGTGTTCGCCAGGGTCCCGGACCGGTTGCCCGCCCTGCCGCTCGGCGCCGCCTCGCTGGCCGCGATCGGCGTCGGCCTGGTCGTGCTCGCCAGCTGGCAGACGCCGGCCGGACTCATCGTCGGCGTCGTGATCACCGCAGTGGGCGTCACGTTCTCGACCCCGGCGTTCTTCTCCGCGATCTTCGCGACCGCGGCGCCGTCGGAGCGTGGCGCGGCATCCGGTACGGCGAGCGCGTTCATCGACCTCGGCCTCGGGTTCGGCCCGATCGCGCTCGGCCTGGTCGCGGAGGCGGCCGGGATCCCGTGGGCGTTCGCGGCCGGCGCCGCGTTCGCGTTCGCCGGCGCGGTCTGGACCGTGTGGCTCGCCAGTCAGCCAAGGAGTGCTGCGACCTCGGCGGAGCTGTAGAACGGCTCAAGCCGGGAGCGGAGGATCCGCTCCAGGTCGCCGGTCTCGTCCAGCAGGCCGACGATGCCGGGCGCGAGCCGGACGACGTCGTCGCGGAGGTCCGCCCGATCGATGTCGAGCTGCTCGAGCAGCTCGGTCGAGGTGTAGCCGCCGAAGTGCTCGAAGAACCCGTCGACGAGCACGCCGACCAGGTCGGTCACGTGCTCGCTGGCGGAGGTGGTGACGGCGAGATCGTGGACCGCGCCGACGAGGTCGGCGACCTGGTCGCGGCTCAGCAGCCGGTCGAGACCGGCTACCTTCTCGGCCGCCGCGAGGTCCCAGGCCTGCAGGACGGCCTCACGGGTGGTGGGGTCCTGCATGGTCTCGACGATGATCCGGCCGAGGCGTCGTACGGCGAAGGCGCCGCTCTTGCCCATCGTGTCGCCCAGCAGACCCTCGAGCGGCTTCCCGGCCGCGCCGACCATCGAGGCCGCGGTGCTGGTGCCGAGCGCCACCAGTGCGCCGAGCCCCGGCACCTTGTCGGCGACTGCCTTGTTGGCATTCATCACCTCGCCGACGATCCGGGCCATGAACCGGGACGCCACGGCGCCGATCACCGGGCTGTCGGCGACCTGGCCGATCGCGCGGTCGACCAGCGGGCTCAGCTGGAGCAGCGCGTCGACGAGCGCCTCGACCCGCTCCCGTGGCACGAGCTCGCCGAGGGGGTAGGGCTGCTCGGGTCCGTCGAGGACGACGTCGACCACGAGGTCGATGAGCCCGGTCGCGGCAGCGCTCGCGGGAGCGGTGGTCAGCAGCCTGCCGATGACGGCTTTGACGACGTCGGGGTCGACCAGGTCAGCGATCTGGTGCTTCCGGGTCGCGTCCAGCAGGTCGTCGACCAGGGTCGCGGCGGTCGTGGAAGCGTCATCGCCGCGCAATTGCTCGAGGTGGTAGGCGACCTGGGCGTCGAGGAGACGTTGGGCGAGGGAGTTCGCGGGCACCCCGCGAGCGTAGTCAGAAGCGCACCACGGACTTGCCGAGTGTCCGCCGCTCGTCCATCTCCACCAGTGCGTCGGTCACCTTGCCGAGCTCGTAGACGGTGCCGATCGGCGGGTCGATCACGCCGGACTCCATCATCGGCAGCAGCCGGTCCCACTGACCCTTCATGTAGCCCGGTCGCATCATGGCGAAGGCGCCCCAGCCGACGCCGCGCACGTCGATGTTGTTGAGCAGGAGGCGGTTGACCTTGACCGCCGGGATAGCGCCGCCGGTGAACCCGACGACGAGCAGCCGACCCTGAGCGCCGAGGCTGCGCAGGGCGTCGGTCATCAGCGGCTCTCCGACGACGTCGAGCACGACGTCGACCCCGTCCGGACCGGTCAGCTCCTTGACCTGCGGCAGGAAGCCCGGCGCGAGCACTGCCTCGTCGGCGCCGGCGGCCTTCGCGAAGTCGGCCTTCTCCGGGGTGGAGACGACGGCGATCACGCGCGCGCCGAGCCCCTTGCCGACCTGGATGGCCGCGGTGCCGACGCCACCGGCCGCACCGGTGACCAGCAACGTGTCGCCCTCACCCAGGCCGCCGCGGGTCCCGAGCGCGAACTCGGCGGTCAGGTAGTTCATCGGGATCGCGGCGCCCTGCTCGAAGCTGTACCGGTCGGGGAGCGGGAAGACGGACTCGGGGTGGATCGACACCAGGTCGGCGCCGCCGCCGTACGGGAGGCAGCAGGTGACCCGCTGCCCCTCGGCGAGGCCGCTGTCTTCAGGCGCGCTGCGGACCACACCCGCGAAGTCCACGCCGAGCTGGAAGGGGAGCTCGGGCTTGATCTGGTACTCGCCCTTGGTCTGCAGGAGGTCGGGCCACGAGATGCCGAGCGTCTTCACCTCGACCAGGACCTGACCGTCCTGGGCGGTGATGTCCGGGACGTCCTGGACGGAGACGCCGGAGGGGCCATCGATTGCGGTGACTCGGACAGAGCGCATGGCGAGACCCTAGGCGACCAGCGCCGGGTGGACGTTAGCGTGTCGGCGTGATCACATTGCCGATCCAGCTCGCCCGCCGCGCCTCGCAGGAGGCGACGTACGCCTCCTGGGCCTACCGTCGCGGCGCCCTCGGCATCGACCCGCCGTGGAAGGTCGCCCAGCTCGGCCACGCGGTGTGGCGCCACGGCATGCTCGGCGGCATCCCGGCGATCGCGGCGATCCGGCACGGCCGCGACCGGCTGGCCGTCATCGACGAGCACGCGAACATGACGTACGGCGAGCTGGACGATGCCGCCAATGCGCTGGCCAATCACTGGCGAAAGGCCGGCCTCGCCCCCGGCGACGGCGTCTCGATCCTGGCGCGCAACCACCGCTGGTTCCTGGTCGCCACCTACGCCGCTGCTCGCTGCGGCGCCCGGATCGTGCTCCTCAACACCGACTTCGCCGGACCGCAGATCCGGGACGTCGCGGCACGTGAGGGCACCGACTTCCTCGTCTACGACGACGAGTACGGCGACCTGCTGGCCGAGGTCGAGACCCGGCTGGGCCGGATCCGGGCCTGGACCGACGACCCCGCCGAGCGCGGCACGGACACGATCGCGGGCGTGGTCGCGAGCGGCGACACGTCGGCGGCGCCGCGGGCCGGAGTCGACCCGAAGGTCGTGCTGCTGACCAGTGGCACGACCGGCACCCCGAAGGGTGCGCCCCGCGCCGAGCCGCGCTCGCTGGCTCCGATCGGTGCGCTGCTCTCGCGGGTGCCGTTCAATGCCAAGGGCGTGCTGGTGCTGCCGGCGCCGATGTTCCACACCCTCGGGTTCGCCCAGGCCCTCCTCAACGGGTTCCTCGGCTCGACCGTGGTGGTCCGGCGCCGGTTCGACCCGGCCCTGGTGCTCCAGGATCTCTCCGTCCATCGGGCGACCGGCATGGTCGCCGTGCCGGTGATGCTGCAGAAGATGGCCGAGCTCGACGACGAGGCGTTCGCGGAAGCGGACCTCAGCCGGCTGACGGCGATCTTCGTGGCGGGCTCCCAGCTCGGCGCCGAGCTCGCCACCCGCTCGACGGAGTTGTTCGGCCCGGTGATCCACAACATGTACGGATCGACCGAGGTCGCCTACGCCACCATTGCGACGCCGGAGGATCTCGCAGTCGAGCCCGGTTGCGTCGGTCAGCCGGTGATGGGTGCCGTGGTGAAGCTGTTCGACGAGAACGACCGGGAGGTCACGAAGGTCGGCGCGACCGGCCGGATCTTCGTCGGCAACGATTTCCAGTTCGAGGGCTACACCGGTGGCGGCGACAAGGACCGGATCGACGGGCTGATGTCGACCGGCGACGTCGGCCACTTCGACGCCGCCGGCCGGCTGTTCATCGACGGCCGCGACGACGACATGATCGTGTCCGGCGGGGAGAACGTGTTCCCCGGCGAGATCGAGGAGCTGTTGTTCGCGCACGACCTGGTCCGCGAGGCGGCCGCGATCGGGGTGCCCGACGACCGCTTCGGTCAGCGACTGCGCGCGTTCGTCGTACTCAACGAGGGGGCGAGGATCACCGCCGACGAGGTGAAGACGTACGTCGCGCAGAACCTGGCCCGCTACAAGACGCCGCGTGACGTGGTGTTCCTCGACGAGCTGCCGCGCAATCCCACCGGGAAGGTGCTCAAGCGCAAGCTCGCCGATATGGAAGGCTGACAGACTCGTCCCGTGACGACGGCAGTCGTGGTCGGAAGTGGCCCGAACGGGATGGCTGCGGCTGTCCGCCTGGCCGAGGCCGGTGTCGAGGTCACCGTGGTGGAGGCCCACGACCGCCCGGGCGGCGGCACCCGGACCAGTGAGAACACGCTGCCCGGTCTGCTGCACGACGACTGCTCGGCCTTCCACCCGACCGGGGTCGCTTCGCCGTACCTTGCCTCGCTCGACCTCGAGCGGCACGGCCTGCGTTGGCTGTGGCCGGAGGTCGACCTCGCCCACCCGCTCGACGACGGCCGGGCCGGGCTGGTAGCACGCGACCTGAGCATCACCGACGCGTCGCTCGGGGAGGACGCCGCTCGGTGGCGACGACTGTTCGCCGCGCCCGTGCGCAACTTCGACGACCTGATCGCCGAGGTGCTGCAACCCGTCCTGCACGTGCCGCGGCACCCGATCACGCTGGGACGGTTCGGCATGACGGCGGTGCAGCCCGCGACGCTCGTCGTGCGACGGTTCAAGGACGAGCCCGCTCGCGCTCTGTTCATGGGCGTCGCCGCACACGCGTTCAACCGGCTGGACCTGCCGTTGAGCGGCTCGGTCGGCCTGATGCTCGCCGCCGCGGCGCATGCCGTCGGCTGGCCGGTCGCCGAGGGCGGCAGCGAGTCGATCACCCGGGCGCTGCTGGCCGAGCTGGCCGACCACGGCGGCACGATCATCACCGGGACCCGGGTGACATCCCTCGACCAGCTGACGGACCTGATCGGCTCCGCTCCGGACGTGGTGATGCTGGACATCGCGCCGGCCGGGGTGCTCGACATCGTCGGCGACCGGTTGCCGGGGCGGGTGCGGAGGGCGCTGTCCCGTTACTCGTACGGGCCGGCCGCCTTCAAGGTCGACATCGCCATCGAGGGCGACATCCCGTGGACCAACCTCGGTTGTCGTCGGGCCGGCACTCTGCACCTCGGGGGATCGGCGGCGGAGATCGCCCGGGTTGAGGCGGCGACGGTTCGTGGCGAGATGGCGGAGCGGCCGTTCGTGCTGCTCGGCCAGCAGTACCTCGTCGACCCGAGCCGATCCTCCGGCAGCATCAACCCGATCTACGCCTACGCGCACGTGCCGCATGCGTACGACGGCGACGTCACCGACGCCGTGCTCGACCAGATCGAGCGCTTCGCCCCCGGGTTCCGTGAGCAGGTCCTGGCCGTCTCGGTGAGGGGGCCGGCCGAGCTGGAGTCCTACAACGCGAACTACGTCGGCGGCGACATCGCTGCCGGAGGGAACACCGCCCGCCAGATCGTCTTCCGACCGCGCCCGGCCGTCAACCCCTACTCACTCGGGGTCGACGGCGTCTACCTGTGCTCCTCCGCGACGCCGCCCGGCGGCGGCGTGCACGGCATGGGCGGGTTCAACGCCGCCAAGACGGCGCTTCGTCGCCTTTGATCCACTAGGTCAACGGCGCGCGCTGCGCCAGGAAGTTCCGCGCGCTGGCGCCGTGCCACCGGCGGAACGCCTGCGAGAAGCTCGACACCTCCAGGTACCCGAGCTGGGCGGCGATCTGCGCCACCGTAAGGCTGCCCGAGACCAGGAACTCGGCGGCCAGCGCCGCTCGCACCTCGTCGATCAGCTTGCGGACCGAGGTGTCCTCGGCCGCGAGTCGCCGCCGGAGCGTGCGCTCGCTGAGACTCACGGCCTCGGCGATCTCGGCAGCCGACGGCGGGTTGCGCAGCCGGCCGACGATCAGGTCGCGCACCTGGCCGGCCAGGCCGGCCCGGGCCTGGCGCCGGTTGAGCAGGTCGCGGCACTGCGCCTGGGCGAGCGCGGTCGTGTGCTCGTCGGCCTGGGGGAGTGGCTCGTCGACGATGGCCGGATCGAAGACGACGGCGTTGTCGGCTGCGTCGAACTCCGGCGTCAGGCCGAACACCTCGGCGTAGCGGTCCGCGGTGCCGGGTGCGAGCTCGTGGGTGAAGCTCACCTGGCGGAACCGGGTGCCGCGGCCGAGCACCTCCTCGAGGATCGTCTGGACAGTGGCGAGGTCGCGCTGGGTGATGAACCGCGCCACCTCGGTCGGCTCCGGCGGGTCGTGGAACACCATCCGCAGGTCGCCGTCGGTGACGTCTGCGTACGGCGCCGTCAGTGCCGACGTGAGGTCGATGAACCGCAGGCCGATGTCCACCGCCTCGCGCACCGTCCCTGCGCTGATCAGGGCGAAGCCCCAGATGCCGAAGGTGGTCAGGTGGTAGCGACGCCCGGCGTCGAGGCCCCAGGTCGACCCCGGACCGGCGGCGGTGACCAGGTTGCGGATCACCGCGAGCTCGGCGGCGGCCGTCGACTCGCTGTCGGAGGACAGGAGATCCGCCAGCGTCAGCCCGGACCCGGCGAGGACGGCGGACTCGTCGAGTCCGCGCTCCATCCCGAGCCGCACCAGCAGCAGGGTCCCCATCGCCGGCCGCGGTGAGTCCGGGTCTGGCCAGGTCGGCCGGTCGGTCGGGGTCACCTGTCCGAATCTAGTAACTCTCTGGCCACCGAGCACCTTGGGGCGCGACGGACCGGGTCCTAGCGTCGATGGCATGCCGCGCGTCTACCTCGCCTCGGTGCTCGACCTGGCCCGCTCGATCGTCGTACGACGCCGTACGACGCAGCCGCCAGGCTGAGCCCGACACGTCACTCCGTCTCGAGCTCCGGGAGATCTGGCCGCGAGTGGTAGTCGCTCGCTTGGCTGACCCACCACGCCTGCACCGTTGTCAGCCCGGTCACCGGATCGAGTGTGCCCGCGCAGATGGCCCAATGCTCCGCGGATGGTGATTCCTGACGGCTCTGACTGCGCGCTTCAGAGCCCGATAGCGGATCGTCACGCGGAGCGTGACCGTGCAGGGATCCCGCACCGGGTCGCTCTGCGAACCCATTTTCGTTCGGGGTCCCTGCGTCGCATCACTTCCGCAACGGTTGTGGTCCTCGGGCTGCTTTCCTACGTGAAGGTGGTGAGACTGGGGTAGTGCTGAGAGTCGCGGTGGTGGTACTGCTGGGTCTGACCCTGGGCGGGTGCTCTGCTGCGATCGAGGGGAAAGTCGGTCAACAGGCTCCGTCAACGGCATCCGACGGCGCGGGCGATACTGAGCTGGCTGGCCGCGCCGCCCACACCATGACCGCCTTGGTCAACGGTGACCTTCTGGTGGCAGGCGGCTGTGACGTCGATGGCTGCTCTTCAGCAACGACGTCGACCTTCGTCGTGTCCGGTACGTCGGCCACCCGAGTCGCGGACCTGGCACAGGCGCGTGACGCGCATACGGCGGTCACCCTGGCCGATGGCCGGGTGCTGGTCGTGGGCGGTTTCGCCGAGGAGGGCCAGCCACCACTGAAGAGCGCGGAGCTGTTCGACCCGGTGCGGGAACGGTGGACGACTACCGGATCACTGAGACTCGGCCGTGGTGGCCATGCCGCCGCACTGCTCGGCGACGGCCGGGTTCTGGTGGCAGGCGGCTGGGTTGGACCCTCGACCTACTCCGACACCACTGAAATCTACGACCCGCGGACGGGCAAGTTCACTCCTGGTCCACGACTCCCCGTGGCTGCGGACGGTCTCGCGGCTGCGCCGCTCCCTGATGGCTGTGTGCTGGTCGTCGGCGGCCAGACCCGCTCGCAGGTCGCGACCAATCGAGCGGTCACCATCTGTCCTGATGGGCGAACTCGCGAGGTGGGGAGCCTCGCCAGTGCGCGCTTCAAGCACGGAATCGTATCGCTTGAATCCGGGCAGGTACTGGTGCTTGGCGGCACACCGGATGATGCGACGCTGCTCACCAGCACTGAGCTCTACAATCCCGCGACCGGTCTCTTCAGTCGCGGGCCCGACATGGTGTCGGGTCGCTACAAGCTGACCGACTCGGTTGTTGCACTGCCCGGCGATCGTGTCGTCGTCGCTGGCGGCGGCGATGGGGTCGAGCTGGTCGACGTCATAGGGGGCCGTTCGGCAGCTATCCCCGAGCTCAGGAGCGGGCGGCAGTCCTTCTCCACGGTCGGAGTCACCGGGGGGCAGCTCGTCATCGTCGGCGGGTACGACGAGTCGATCCGGCTCACCAGGACGTACAGCACGTTTCCTGTGGACGATCTCTGACTGCTCGCCGAGTTCGACTTGTCAAGCACGAGAGGCCATCCGGTCTGGCACTCGCTTCCGTTCGTCCTCGTAGAGACCTCGCCCGGACGCGAAGCTCCAACCCGATTGGTCACGGCGCCAGCGTTTGTCCGGGCGGGGATGGGCTCGCGGAGCGAACCGGTGCGGGATCGCCCTTGGGCCACGTTCCGCACGACGAAGCTCGCGGTCTTGTGGCGTCAGGACGGCGCCGTGGGAAGACCCGGCTCGAGATGTTGATGGTCCCGCACTCAGAGAGTGGCAGGCAAAGCGGATGCACGGTGCGCACGTCCGATTCTCGCGCCCGGATGCGTACGACGCGCTGACGGCGTACTGCCTCTGCCAGGGCAGAGTTCACGGGGCCGATGCTCCCGCTGATCTGGCGCAGCATGACCGACCTCCAGCCCTCCTTCGACGCCATCGCCGACGTACTCCGCCTAGCCCGCGAGGCTAGGCTGCCGTCATGTCGATGGACCACGCCGACGCGGTGTTCTTCGAGGACGCCGAGGCGTTCGAGACCTGGCTTGTCGATAACGCGTCGGCCGCGTCGCACGTCTGGATTCGGATGGCCAAGAAGGGCACAGGCGTCACGTCGATCGACTGGACGACGGCCGTGGACGTGGCGCTGTGCTTCGGCTGGATCGACGGCATCGCCCGACGGCTCGACGACGAGTGGTACGTGCAGCGGTTCACCCCGCGGCGCGCCAGGAGCGTGTGGTCGAAGATCAACCGTGAGCGCATCGAGCGCCTCACCGCCGAAGGGAGGATGTGCCCCGCCGGCCTGGCCGAGGTGGAAAGAGCCAAGGCGGACGGCCGCTGGGACGCCGCCTACGACAGCCCGGCCACCGCAGTGGTGCCCGACGACCTCGCCGCCGCACTGGCCGCGCGCGACCTCACAGACGTCTACGCCGCGCTGGACAGCCGCAACCGCTTCGCCTTCCTGAACCGCATCCAGACCGCGGTGCGCCCGGAGACCCGCACCCGCCGCATCGAGCAGCTCACCGACGCCCTCGCCCAGGGCAAGACCCCCCACCCGGCGCCGGAGAAGAAGTCTGGCACCTAGAAGTGCGCGGCCGAGCCGACCGCCGACGTTGGCCAAGGGTTGCGTCGCGCTCGCGGCGTTGTGACGCGCTCGGTTGGCGCCCGGAGCGTGGCCTGGTCGCCGGGCCCTTCACCAGAGGTCGTCGAAGAGATCGGTCAGCATCGGCGCTCCGGGTTCGTGGATCACATGGTGCTGGCTCCGGCGCTCACGCAACCCGTCGCCGACGCGATCGGCGACCGCGCGGCAGTCGACGGTGATCGACTTCGAGGAGGCCAGGTTCGATCATCGCATCGTCGAACTGGGTCGCTCAGCGGCGCTTCTCGGCACCCGGTTCCACGACTGGGGGCCTGTCTCGCTCGAGGCGCGCTCGCAGTTCCTCGACGGCTACCAGGCACTTCGGCCGCTGACCGCGGCGGAGGCGGCTTGGTGGCACGCCATGGTGCTCTGGCCCTCCCTGACGCTGGTGCCGGCCGGGGAGGATCGGACTGGCTGGGCCTCGGCGGCGCTGTCGCTAGTTAGCGATCTCGGGCTGGACTGACCTGGCCTCACGTCGGCATGTTCGAGGGCCCGGCAGGCGATAAGACGCCAGTGCGAAGCCACCCTCTCCGCGGCAGTATCAGCCCTGTGATGAGCGGTGGTGGCGAGTGCGCCTTGAAGCTCGCGATGTTTGGCGGGTCACAGGGAACGCCGCCGTCTTGCCGGCAGGGCCAGATGAAGTGGAGCGCGACGCGGGCGAAGATTCGGACGGCGTGGGCGCAGTCGTGGCCGCGTTCTCGGGTTGGTCGAACGCGTGGTGCCGGTCAGGATCTCGGATAGAGCTCGGTAAGCCGGCGCTCGACCTCCTCGTGGTCGAGCCGACGTCGGCGCGCGGGGTGGTCCGGCGGTACCTCGCGACCGTGGGCGACTATCGCGCCGGCGTCGATGCCGTGGGCGAACGCGAGCACGGCCCGCCAGAGGCTGCGGACGATGCCGCGGGCCGCGGGCATCGGTGCGGCACTGGTGGTCGGACGGGCGGTGGGCGTGGTGGGGAGCTGGGGTGTGGTCACGCCCTCAACGATCCGCCGATCCTTGTGCTCGAGGTAGTGGCAAGATCGCCATCGAATGCTAGTTTCTTGCCATGTCTTCGCAGCGGTCGATCGCCATCCCGATCATCGACGGCATGACGCTCTTCGAGATCGGCATGCCTCTCGAAGCACTGGGCTACGACTGGGACCGCAACGCCAGTCCGTTGTACGACGTCGCACTGTACGGCGACCTCCGCGGCGTGCGCGTCCACGGCGGGCCTCGACTGGTGCCGACCCGGCCGCTCACCGCGCTCGCCGAAGCAGACACCGTCCTCGTGCCCGCGATCCGCCCCGACGAACCCGTGAACGCGGCACTGGTCAGCGCGCTGCGCCGCGCCGCGGCCTCCGACCTGCGCATGGTCTCGCTCTGCACCGGCGCCTTCGCGTTGGCCGAGGCGGGAGTCCTCGACGGCCACCGTGCCACCACGCACTGGCGTTGGGCCGACCTGCTGCAACGCAGGTACCCGGCAGTCGACGTCGATGCTCGCGCGATCTACGTCGACGACGGGGTGCTCACCAGCGCCGGCTCGGCGGCCGGCCTCGATCTCTGCCTCCACCTGATCCGAACCGACCACGGCCAACAAGCCGCGAACGCGATCGCGCGCAACCTGGTGATCGCCGCGCACCGCGACGGCGACCAGGCGCAGTACGTCGCCGCCGATCCGCTCACCGAGCAGGCCCACTGGCTCGACGAGCTCCGCACCTGGCTGCACTTCCACCTGCACGAGGACCTCACCCTCCAGCAGCTCGCCCGAGCGGCGGCGACGTCCCCCCGGACCCTCGCCCGTCGCTTCCAGCGTGACCTTGGCACCACGCCGATGCGCTGGGTTGCAGTTGAGCGGATCGCGATCGCGAAGACCCTCCTCGAGACGACCGACTTGACGCTCGACCGGATCAGCCACGAGGCGGGCTACTACTCGCCCGCGACCTTCCGGGCGAGCTTCACCTCGGAGGTAGGGATCACTCCGGGGCGGTACCGGCACCGCTTCGCAAGTCGCACGGCCTGACCCGGCCCACAGCCTCGGTTGCCCGGGCGGCGCGCCGCCCCTCATGCACCCGCGAATCGGCATGCCCCGCGCCGCGGTCGGTGAGCAGGACATGATGGGCAGGTGAAGGCCGTCGTCTATCACGAGTACGGCGCGCTGCCGGTGCTCGCCGACCTGCCCGAGCCGGAGTGTCCCGAGGACGGGGCGGTCATCTCGGTGGGCGCCACCGGGGTTTGCCGGTCTGACTGGCACGCCTGGAAGGGCCATGATCCCGTGGCCCTGCCACACGTGCCGGGGCACGAGCTGGCCGGGATTGTGGCCCGGGTCGGATCCGCCGTGCGCCATTGGCGGTCGGGCGACCGCGTGACGGTGCCGTTTGTGTGCGGCTGTGGCCGGTGCGCTTGGTGCGAGTCGGGGGAGGCGCAGGTCTGCCCCGCCCAGACCCAGCCAGGGTTCACCGGTCACGGGTCGTTTGCCGAACGGGTGGCCATCCACGGTGCCGACATCAACCTGGTCCGGCTGCCGGAGTCGGTGGACTTCGTCACTGCGGCGTCCCTGGGCTGCCGGTTCGCGACCGCGTTCCGGGCCGTCGTGACGCACGGCAGGATCGGCCCGGGCGACTGGCTGACCATCCACGGCTGCGGAGGGGTAGGGCTCTCCGCGGTGATGATCGGGGCGGCGCTTGGCGGGCGAGTGATCGCCGTCGACGTGGCCTCGGCCGCTCTCGAGCGCGCCTCGTCGCTGGGAGCCGAGGCGGTTGTCGATGCGAGCAGCACTCCGGACGTGGCCGTAGCGGTCCGGGACCTCACCGGTGGCGGCGCGCACGTGTCGGTCGACGCGTTCGGGTCCCCCGAGCTGGCGGTGGCCTCGGTCCGCAGCCTGCGTCGGCGCGGCCGGCACGTGCAGGCCGGGCTGCTGCTCGGCCGGTCCTCCACGCCGCCGCTTCCGATGGACCTCGTGGTGTCCCAGGAGCTGGAGATCTACGGCTCGCACGGCATGCCTGCCCGCGGCTACCCCGCGATGCTCAGCATGATCGAGGACGGGACTCTCCGACCCGGCGACCTGGTCGGCCGCGTCATCGGACTCGAACACGCCGGCGCGGCCCTGGCTGCCATGGACCGCCCCTCGGCCAACGGGATGACCGTTGTCCGTCTGTGACCCGCGGTCGTGCTGGCCAACCGTCGGCGACTTTCGATCCCCTGGCTAGCAGACGCCGATGATCCCGACCGGACTGAGCACACCCCGGCAGGCGCTCTCCGAAAGGCGGCGGAAGGGGACGTGGCTGCCTCGCGGTGCAATGACCCACCTCCCGCGCTCGCGGACCGCGGCATGGTCGGGCTCCACCCGCACGGTGGCCGGTCTCAAGGGGTCGACGAGAGGCTGAGCGACAGGCGATGACCCCGGGGCTACTCCTCGAGATCACCTTCGATGTGCATCGCTGCTTCCTCGGCGCTGGCGCCGGCGCCGTCTATGCCGACGTCGTACGCCAGGGGCGCCTGGTCCTCGTCCTCGTACACGCCTTCGTCGGGCGCGACGAGTCGGCCAGCGCGTTGGTCGGGCTCCATGTCATCTGGCCACTCGGCGTTCTCGTCGTACTCGTCGCGGTCGGTGTCGTCGGGTTCTTCCTGCTCGAGCCGTTGGTCGAGGGTTTCGCCGTCGTGTTCTTCGGTTGCGGTTTCGCCATACCGGTGCGTGGCGGGGATGTGGTCGATAGGGGAGTACCCCTCGTCGAGGACGTCATCGACTCCGCGGTCAACCAAGGTGTCTTCTGGCTGGAGCTGGTTTTCGTCGTCGATCGAGTCGTTGCCGTACATCTCTGACATGGGCCCTCCTTCGCGCGGCACAGTGCCGCCTGTGTGGGCCTGACCAGCCAACCGCACCAAGTCCTCTTGAGCAAGGCGCGCCTTCCTTGCGACGACTCACTCTTCGAGCAATTCTGCGCGGCGTCGGGTGTGCCGTGCGACCACACCGCTCGGGCGGCCCTCAGGTTCCGCGTATTTGAACGCCCGACTCGCGGCGGAATGCCGCTGCACAGCCGCAGTAGCGAGCAAGGTCGTGGCCGTGCCGGCTCATTCGTATGGAGTCCAAGAAGGCGCGGCGCCCCGATCATCGCGATCAATTGGCTGGCGCGGCACCCAGTTCCCATTCGCGGAAGGCGTCCAACTCGCTGCGCACGGACTTGATGACAAAACCAATGACTACTGCATCGTCCAGGAATCCGGCGACAGGAACGACGTCTGGAATGAGGTCCAGCGGAGAGACGACGTAGATCAGGCCAGTGACCACGAGCAACAAGGAATCTGGCCGTATCTCTCGGTAGTGCCCTCGCGAGTACGCAACTACCAGTCGGACAAGCACTCTGAAGTCATCCATGACTTCGCTGAATGGTCCGCTGCGCGCGGCCGCACTCCGATTGGATTCGTCCGCGATCTTCTGGAGCTTCTCGGGGTCGCTCAAGATCGTGCGTGCCTTCGCCTGGGCCCGCTTGAAGTACTTCGACCCCACCGCCGACCTGGCCTTGCGAGATTGTGATTTGCCCTTCTTGCTCTTGCTCTTGCCCTTGCTCCTGCCCGTGTCGCTCGTGGCTGGCGTGGTCTTCTTGGCCGCGGGGGTTGCCTTCTTGGCTGGCGTGGTCTTCTTGGCCGCGGGGGTTGCCTTCTTGGCTGGCGTGGTCTTCTTGGCCGCGGGGGTTGCCTTCTTGGCTGGCGTGGTCTTCTTGGCCGCGGGGGTTGCCTTCTTGGCTGGCGTGGTCTTCTTGGCCGCGGGGGTTGCCTTCTTGGCTGGCGTGGTCTTCTTGGCCGCGGGGGTTGCCTTCTTGGCTGGCGTGGTCTTCTTGGCCGCCGGGCTTGTCGTCTTGGCGGCCGTGGTGTTTGGGTCTGCCATTTCGTCTCCTCAGGTCTTGTGGGGAGACGGTAGCGCTACCTCCCGGCGGATCTCAGTGAGTGGCTTTGTGCTGCATCGAGCGACACGCACGCGGCGGAAAGACGCATGTTCAGTGGGGGACGAGACGCCAGCGACCTACTCGGGATCGGTGGTCAGGGCCGCTCGTAGGAGTTCAGCCCATTGATCACTCGTCTCATCCGCCTGCTTCACATGGGGTGACCGTGGTCGCCAATCGGCGGGGAGGGCCACCTGGAGCCGGGCGGCGATGCCTGCAACCGCGTCCTGCGGCTCAGCAACGACGTGTTCGTAGGAGAGTTCGTGAGGGTCGATGCCGTTGCTGGAGAACCATGCCCGCCAGGATGAGTTGTGGACTCGGACGGTGCCGACGAGGTCTGTCATCTGGCGGAGGTCAGGTTCTCGCCAGCACGATGCAGGGTCACCGTCCTGCCAATA
Organism: uncultured Actinomycetota bacterium; assembly: GCA_963846535.1. GTDB lineage: Bacteria > Actinomycetota > Actinomycetes > Propionibacteriales > Nocardioidaceae > Nocardioides. Next base: position 1,239 of record CAWJWK010000006.1, on the reverse strand, counting down.
GCCGGTCTGCTCAGCACGAGCCCAGGAAACCGCCTGGGCGGCGACATCCCGACGGGTCAGATGTACGAACGTCAGTCGTCCGAGGGCCTCTTCGAGCATCGCCAGATCCGTCTGGTCCGGGGGCTTCTCAAGTCCTAGCACCATCCGCTCGATAGAGCCCCACATGACTCGCGCGGCGAAGACGCCGTTGGCGGACGTGGCGAAGGCCCGGACAGCTTGAACGAAAGCTTCGTAGTTGCGGACGCGTTCCCCCGCGGTGGGCAAGGCGAACTGCCTCGCCCAGGCGACTTCGTCGGGCTCCCTGAAGTACGACTCCGGGTGACCCAGTACGTCGGTGGAGGACAGCAGACTGCAGAGCAAGGTGCTGCCCGTGCGAGGAGTTGCACAGAGGATGTAACCGCTTTGCACCACCACCTGCTTGAGCGTAGGCGCACATCCGCATGGGTGATGGTCAACGTGCGCCGACAGGCGGCGAAAGGCCGCGCCTTCTTTCTCGACCGAGATGCGGGTGGTGGCTGACTCTTGTCAGGCGCGCCGGAGGAGATGCAGAACGGACTGGTAGTGCTCGGTGACTCGACCGCCACATTCGTCTGCGGCGGCACTGGCATCCTGGACCTCTTGCTCGGTCCAGTTGCTGAAGGTCCGGAATAGGCGGGTCACCTGCGCTGACGTGAGCTCGATTGACCACCTCCACCGCTCGGACCGCACTGGGGCGAGCAGGCCGCCGGTGGCCAGCTCGCCCATTGTCGGCCTCGGCTCGGTCTGGTGGTCGCGTGCCTTGCCTCGCCTGCGCTCCACGATCTGCTGCACGCGATCTCGGAACTCCGTTCGGACGTCGGCATCTCCGAAGACGTTGCGGAACACAGCGAGCGAGCCGCCTGGGCGGATCGCCTTGTGGAGGCGAGGAAGGCAGGTCGAAAGATCAACCCAGTGCATCGAGGTGGCAGCGATCGCGGCGTCGAATGCGGCGTCGGGCAGCGGAGCGTCCTCAAGCCGACTTCGAATCACCGATGTGTTGGGAACGCGCCGCTCGAGCAGGTCGGCTAGTTCACGACCGGGCTCAAGCGCGACTACCTGACTGCCCGAAGAGACGAGTTCACGGGTCGCTTCGCCCGACCCCGCTCCAACCTCCAGGAGCATCAGTCCCGGTCCAACGATCCGCTCGGCCTTGAGGACCTCGAAAAGCTGCCTCGGATATGGCGGACGAGCAGATCCGTAGTCCTCGGCCATCTGCTCGAA
>CAWJWK010000005.1:0-93099 GCA_963846535.1 uncultured Actinomycetota bacterium | reverse complement strand
ACGACGTCGCCATCGCGATCGGTGCGGGCGATCACCGCCCCACCGTCGGAGAGGGCGTCGAGCAGTCGTGGGTCGGGGTGACCGTAGTCGTTGTCCTCCCCCACCGACACGACGGCGACCTCCGCGCGCAGAGAGCTCAGCCAGTCCAGGTCCTGGTAGGTGCTGCCGTGGTGCGGGACCTTCAGCACATCGACGTCGAGGTCCGGCACGTCGGCGGCGAGCCGGAGCTGGCCCGAAGGCTCGACGTCGCCGGTCAGCAGCAGCCGGAGGCCGTGCGACTCCACCAGGAGTACGACGCTCGCGTCGTTGGCTGCGCTGCCGTCGCCTGGTCCGGCCACCGGGGTCGGAAGGTCGGGCCCGACCACCTGGAGCGTCACGTCGCCGTACCGCCGGGTGATGCCGTACGGCGCCGCCGTCACCGTGAGCCCCGCCTCCCCCGCGATCTCCCCCACTTCGGCGACCGCGAAGGACGGGTCGAGCATCGGGCTCCCTTCCACGGCACCGACGCTGCGCCCGCGCAGCACCCCCGCCAGCCCGTCGACGTGGTCGGCATGGAAGTGGGTGAGCACCACCAGGGGCACCACGGTCACCCCGAGGCGGTCGAGGCACCTGTCGACCAGCACCGGATCCGGGCCGGCATCGACGACGATCGCCGTCCGCGCCGCGACGGAGACGGCGAGGGCGTCGCCCTGACCGACGTCACAGACCGCGAGCACCCAGTCGGAGGGTGGCCAGCTACCGGGCAACCAGCCGCCGGGAAGGGACACGATCCGGCCGGGCACGCCGAGCACGAGCAGCACAACCACGGCGATCATGACGCCGCCCTGGCGTCGCCGCAGCACCGCCGGCGCTCCCAGCGCAACAAGGACGCACAGGACGACGAGAACGGCGATCGCGACCACCCCGGAGCCCCACGGGATCGCCGGGGCAGGGAGGTCGGCGCCGCGCTCGGCGACCCACACGATCCAGCTCACGCAGACACCGGCCAGGGTGCCGACCATCCGCCCGGCCGGGTCCGACAGCAGTCCGACGAGCCCGCCCGCCAACCCGAGCACGGTCGCCGGGCCGACGACCGGAGCGACGGCCAGGTTCGCCAGGACGGCGACGATGCTGACCTCGCCGGACAGCGCCGCGATCACCGGGGTGCACGCCAGCTGAGCGGCGAAGGGCACGGCGATCGCACCCGCCAGCGGCGTCGGGAGCCACCGCGACAGCGCCGCGTGCACCGGGGGCGCCAGGAGCACGATTCCGCCGGTCGCCAGCACCGACAGCGCGAACCCCGGCGACACCGCCAGGCCAGGCGAGACCAGCAGCAGCGCGGTCACCGCGACCCCGAGCGCCCGGAGACCGCGGCGGCGGCCGTCGGTTCCGAGCGCGAACAGCCCGACGGTGCCCATCGCCGCCGCTCGGACGACGCTCGGCTCGGTGCGGGCGAGCAGCACGAACCCGACGATGCCCAGCAAACCGACGACGGTCAGCCACCGCCCCCGCACTCCCAGCGCGCGAGCGAGCAACAGCAGGAATCCGACGACGAGCGTGAGGTTCGTGCCCGACACCGCCGTCAGGTGGGTCAGCCCGGTCGTGCGGAAGTCCTCCTTGAGCCCCGCCGGCAGGCCGGCGTCGTCGCCGACGACGAGAGCCGGCACCAGCTCTCGCTCCGCCACCGGCCGCCCCGCCACCGACTCGCGGATGGACTTCCGCACCGCGGCCGCGGCCCGCCACCACACGTCCGGGCCGCGGATCCGGACGGGAGGGCGGTTGGCGATGACCAGCGCCGCGGCGTCGCCCTCGTCGGCGACGGCCAACCGTCCGACCGCCCGCACGTCCGAGCCCAACACCGCTGCGGACCAGCTCGGATCGCCCAGCACGACCACGACCGAGCCGAGCCGGTAGCTCGTGCCCCGTGCGGTCAGCTCGTGGACCCGCAGTCGCACCACCACCTGGCGTGCCCACTGCCCGTCGACGTCGACGGGATCGGAGACCACGGTCCCGCTCAGCTGGGCCACCGCACCCTGCTGCGCGAGCGCGTGAAGCGGACCGTGCGCGACGAGCTCGCTCCGGAGCAAGGTGCTCGCGACCACCCCCGCGCCGACCAGCGCACACGCCGCGACGACCCGGGCGAGGCGCACCCGGCCCCGCCGAGCGACCGCGATCGCCACCAGGACCAGCCCGGCGGGGAGCCAGATCGCTCCGCCGCCGACCAGGTGTGCCGCGATGCCACCCAGCCAACCGGCCGCCCCGACTACGGCCATCCGCAGGTCATGCCCGGGCAGTTGGCCCGCCTCGACCTCGGCGTGGTGTGACATGGCGGCGAAGCTACGGGTGTGCCCCGACGGCAAGCCGCCAGGGCCGACGACCCTGTGGACGCCGCGCGTCGCCGGTGGCACCTGTGGACGGATGGCGGCCGACACCGGCGGCGAGGGGCGCCTTAAGGTGCCGTGCGTGATGCGCTACTCCCCAGCCGAGCTCGCCAGAGGCTCCGTCGGCGCTCTGATCGGCATCGCAGTGGCCGCGGCGACCGCCAAGGTGGTGCCCGGCGGACCCGAGACGCTGCCCTTCATCGTCGCCCCGATGGGCGCCGCCGCGGTCCTGCTGTTCGCCGTGCCCGCCAGCCCGCTGGCCCAGCCGTGGCCCCTGGTCGGCGGCAACGTGATCTCCACGATGGTCGGACTCACCGCGCACTGGCTGATCGACGACGTCCTGCTCGCCGGCGCCGTCGGCGTCGGAGCCGCGATCGGCGTGATGATGCTGCTCAACTGCTTGCACCCACCCGGCGGCGCGTGCGCGCTGCTCGCTGCGACAGCCACCCCGGTCATCGACGATCAGGGCCTTCTGTTCGCGGCCCTGCCCGTGGCGGTCAACACGGTCGCCCTGCTGCTCATCGCGATCGCGGTCAACAACCTGACCGGGCGTCGCTACCCGCACCGCGCCCCGGCTACGACCCCGCCGACCGGCGCCGCCGCCGAGCTCGGACTGGGCGCCGCCGACATCGAGTCCGCGATGGCCCGGCTCTCCCAGCGCCTCGACGTCCTCCCGCAGGACGTCGTCGCGCTGGTCCAGGACGCGGAGGCACATGCCCTCGACCGGCGTCTCGGCAGCGTGCCGGTCGAGCGGATCATGCACACCGACATCGCCACCGTTCGGTCGTTCGAGTCCATCTACAGAGCCCGGACCGTGATCGTCCAGCGCGCGGTGAAGACGCTCCCCGTCGTGGACGACGAGGATCACGTGATCGGGATCGTGTCGATCATCGACCTGTTCACCCGCGACCTCGTCGAGCTGGAGCCGGTGGAGTCGATCATGATCCGCGACGTCACCACGATCCCCGCGCAGACGCCGGTCGCGGAGCTGGTGCCGGTGATGACGCAGGAGGGCTTCAAGGTGGTGCCGGTCGTCGACGAGCAGGACCGGCTGGTCGGGATCGTCACCCGTGGGGACCTGATCGCCGTCCTGCATCGCGCCCTCCTCGAGGACGGGTCCCGCTAGCGCTGCGCGGCCGGGTCACACCGTGACGTACGGCGCCAGGTTGCTGAGCGTCGCATCCCCGATGCCGTCGACCTCGAGCAGCTCGTCGACGCTGGTGAAGCCGCCGTGCTCGTCACGCCAGGTGAGGATGGCCAGCGCGGTCACCGGCCCGACGTCCGGAAGGGTCTCGAGCTCGGCCTGAGAGGCCGTGTTCAGGTTGACCAGCGTCGACGGTGCACCCGGCGCGGACGAGCCGCTCGGCACTGCCGGCATGATCGCCTGCGTCGCTCCCACGATGATCTGCTCCCCGTCGACCAGCACCCGGGCGAGATTGAGCGTGCTCAGGTCGACGCCCTTCCGCTCACCACCGGCAGCTTCGAGCGCGTCGACGACCCGGGCACCCGGGTCGAGCACCACGATGCCGGGACGACGGACCTTGCCGGTCACGTCGACCGTGACCGAGCCATCGGTTGCCCCGGCGTCGACCGAGGTCGTCGCGCCCGCGGCCAACGGCTCCGCGGTCGCAGGCGGGTGGGCGGCGGCCGGTTGGACCGGCGCCGCCTGGTCGCGCACGACCCACCAGGCGGTGAGGGCCAGGCCGACGGCTACGACGACCGCGACGACGGCGAGCTGCGATGCACCGAGCTCAGGGAGGCGGGGCGTGGACACCGCCCAGCGACGCCGGGCCGCGTGTCGCCCCGGCCGCGGCATCACGGGCGGCTCGGGCGCCGACGGCGCCTCGGCCGGTGCGGCTGCCACCTCCACCGGCGGGAGAGCTCGCCGCGACGGCACGACCCGCGTGAAGTCGCCAGGCCCGGCGGGCCACTCCCCCGCACGCGGATCCGGGTCGACGGCGCCGAGGTCTGCCGCCAGCAACGCGAGTCGACGCGCGGCCGCATCGGCGCGCGACGGATCGGCGCCGGACGGTTCACGGGTGCTGCGCATGCGGGCACAGTAGGTCGGCTCGACCTCTCCCCGTGTCCAGGCGCCGTGCCGGCTGTGCACGAGCCGGCGTCGACGACCGCCTGTGCGGGGTTACTGGTCCAACTGCGGGGCGACGCAGATCGCCAGCATGCCCGGACCCACGTGCGCGCCCAGGACGGCTCCCAGCTCTCCGCAGCGGACCTGGCGGCCGGCGAGCTGCTTCTCGAGACGATCGTTGAGACTCGCCGCGAGCACCTCGGCGCGCTCGAGGCTGGCGAGGTGTGCGACCGTCACGTCGACCTGCTGATCACCCGCCGCGATCACGGCCCGCTCCTCCAGGCGGCTGAGCGCGCGTCCGGCCGTCCGCACCTTCTCCAGCGTGGTGATCACGCCGTTCTCGATCCCCAGCAGCGGCTTCACCGCCAGCGCGCCGCCGAAGACGGCAGCGGCCCCACCGATCCGGCCGCCCCGGCGGAGGTACTCGAGGGTGTCGACGTACAGCAACGAGGTGACGGCGGCCGCGCGCTCCCGCGCCGCACGGGCAGCCTCGCTGCGACTGCCACCGTCAGCCAGCACCGCGGCCGCGGACTCGACCGCATAACCGGTGCCGAAGCCGACCTGCCGCGTGTCCACGCAGGTGACCGGCACCGGCGCGTGCCTGGCGGCGACCTGGGCCGATTCGAACGTCCCGCTGACCTCGCTCGACAGGTGCACCGACAAGATCTCGGTCGCTCCCTCGTCGGCGAGCCGCCGGTAGAGGTCGGCGAACACCGCGGGCGCCGGCCGGGACGTGCTGACCGATCGCTTCTCCCGCAGGGCGGCAGCGATGCACGCCGGCGAGGCCTCCTCGGCGCCTTCGTCGTAGGACACGTCGTCGATGACCACCTGGACCGGCACCACCGAGACCCGGCAGTCCGAGGCGACCTCCGGCTCGAGGCTGGCGGTGGAGTCCGTGACGAGCGCGACCGTCATGCGGAGAGGCTAGTGGGATTCGGGTCAGACGACGATGTTGACCAGTTTCGGCGCGCGGACGATGACCCGACGTACGTCGCGCCCGTCGATCGCGCGGATGACGTCGGCGTCGGCCATCGCGGCCGCTTCCAGGTCAGCATCGGAGACGTCCGGAGACACCTCCAGCCGTGCCTTCACCTTCCCCTGGATCTGCACGACTGCGGTCACCGTGTCCTCGACCAGCAGCGCCTCGTCGACGACCGGCCAGGCGGCCTGGGCGACCGACGGCTCGTGGCCCAGCCGCTCCCACATCTCCTCGGCGGTGTAGGGCGCGACCATCGACAACAGGATCGCGACCGTCTCGGCCGCCTCCCGGACGGCGGGGTCCTCCGGGCCACAGCCGCTGTCGATCCCCTTGCGGGTCGCGTTGACCAGCTCCATCACCTTGGCGACCATCACGTTGAACCGATAGCCGTCGACCAGCTTCTCGGCATCGGCGACCGTCCGCGCCGTCACCTTGCGCAGGTCGACGTCACCGGTGGTGACATCGACGCCGGGCTGGGACGAGACGTCTCCCGACAGCCGCCACGCGCGCTGCAGGAACCGCAGCGACCCGGCCGGCGACATATCCGCCCAGTCGATGTTGTCCTCCGGCGGGCTCGCGAAGACCAGCGTCAGCCGGACGGCGTCGACGCCGAACTGCGACAGCTGGTCGCCCAGGTCGATGCCGTTGCCCAGCGACTTGCTCATCTTGCGGCCGTTGTTGATTACCTTGCCCTGGGACAGGTACGCCGAGAACGGCTCGTCCCAGGTGATCATCCCCATGTCCCGCATGGCCTTGGTGAAGAAGCGCGCGTACAGCAGGTGCAGCACCGCGTGCTCGTCGCCGCCGAGGTAGAAGTCGACCGGCCCCCAGGCCTCGGCCAGCGCGGCGTCGAACGCGACGGTGTCGTCGTTGGGCGACAGGAAGCGGAAGAAGTACCACGACGAGTCGACGAACGTGTCCATCGTGTCGGTGTCACGCCGTCCCGGGCCTCCGCACGACGGGCAGGGGACGTTGACCCAGTCGGTGGCTCCGCCGAGCGGGGAGACGCCCTTGGGCTTCAGGTCGGCGCCGCGCAGCTCGGGCAGTACGACGGGCAGCTGGTCCTCCGGCACCGCCACCTCGCCGCAGGCGGGGCAGTGGATGATCGGGATCGGGGCGCCCCAGTAGCGCTGGCGGGACAGCAGCCAGTCCCGCAGCCGGAAGTTGATGGTGCCGTTGCCCAGACCCTTGCTCTCCAGCCAGGCGATGATCGTCGACTTCGCCTCGGGCACGTCCATGCCGTTCAGCGAGATCTCGGCGTTGGCGGAGTTGATGGCCGGACCGGACCCGGCGTACGCCTCGCCCTCGAACTCGGCCGGAGGCTCGACGGTCCGGATGATCGGCAGTTCGAACACCTTCGCGAAGTCCCAGTCGCGCTGGTCGCCGCCGGGCACCGCCATGATCGCGCCGGTGCCGTAGTCGGCCAGCACGTAGTCGGCTGCCCACACCGGGATCTGCTCGCCGGTGACCGGGTTGACGGCGTACCGCCCGAGGAAGACGCCGGTCTTCGGCCGCTCGGTCGACAGCCGGTCGATGTCGGACGCCTTGCGGACCTCCTCCAGGTAGGCGTCGAACGCCTCACGCTGCTCGGGCGTGCAGATCTCGGCGGCCAGCTTGGCGTCCGCGGCGACGACGAAGAACGTCGCCCCGAACAGCGTGTCCGGCCGGGTCGTGAACACGGTGACGGGACCGTGGCCCTCGACCTCGAAGACGACGTGAGCGCCCTCGGACCGGCCGATCCAGTTGCGCTGGGCGTTGGCGACCTTGCCGATCCAGGAGTCCTGCAGCTGGTCCAGGTAGTCGATCAGCTCCTGCGCGTAGTGCGTGGTCTTGAAGTACCACTGCGTCAGTTCCTTCTTGGTGACCACGGCACCGCACCGCTCGCAGGTCCCGTCGGCCAGCACCTGCTCGTTGGCCAGCACCGTCTGGTCGCTGGGGCACCAGTTGACCGGGCTGTTCTTGCGGTAGGCCAGCCCCTGCTCGCGCAGCTTCAGGAACAGCCACTGCGTCCAGCGGTAGTACTCCGGATCCGACGTGTGCAGCCGGCGCGACCAGTCGAAGCTCAGGCCGTAGCGCTTCATCGAGGAAAGCTGCGTCTCGATGTTGGCGTAGGTGTACGTCGCGGGGTACTCGTTGTTGCGGATCGCGGCGTTCTCCGCGGGCAGACCGAAGGAGTCCCAGCCCATCGGGTTCAGGACCTCGTAGCCGCGGAACCGCCAGTAGCGGGAGATCACGTCGTGGAGCGCGAACACCTCGGCGTGACCCATGTGCAGGTCGCCGCTCGGGTAGGGGAACATCGTCAGCGCGTAACGCTTCTCCCGTTTGCCGGACAGGACGGCCTCGTCGTCGGCCCGGAAGGGGTCGATCTTCTCCCAGACGGGCAGCCACTTCGCCTCGACGGCGTGGACGTCGTACGACGACGCTTCAGACTGTTGCTCGCTCATGATTCCCTCGTGCTCGTGGTGGTGGGTGACCTGCTCCGGACGTGCCTCAGACATGAGAAAGCCCCTCGCGCAGGGAGGGGCGGCCGCGTCGACCCGTCTGGATCGTCGACGCGGCTAGCTAAGAAGCAGGTTCTTCCGCACGGAGCCAGAATACTCCACCGGAGCCGCCTCGCGCTCGTCCGGACGACTCAGCGCCCGATCTCCCGCGACTAGTCGAGGTCGAGCAGGTCGCGCGGCAGCTCCTCGACGCGGAGAGCGCCTGCCTCCTCGAGCTCCGCCCGTCCGAAGCCGCCCGAGCGGAGGGCGATGCACCGGGTCCCGGCCCGTGCGGCCGCTTCCACGTCGTAGACCGTGTCGCCGACGAAGATCCCCACGTCGACTGCGCCGATGCGGCTCAAGGTACTGCCGTCCCCGGAGCTGGCGAGCGCGACGACGAACCCGTCCCGCGCGAGGCGACGCACCAGCTCGGCCGCGCCCGCGACCGGCCGCACCTCCGCCCGGATCTCGGTGTACTCCTCGCGGCCCGCTCTGCTCGGTCATCAGCGTGTACCCGAACTTCGCCATACCGTGCGCGGTACCCGCGCTCCCTCACGACAGTCAGCGCTGGCGGTACGCCACGCAGACCGACGGACGGGGGAAGTCGTCGGTGTGCGGCCAGGTGCTGGCCGGCGCATCGAAGGTCGCACCGCTGACTTCACCCGGGTGCTGCGGCGCGAAGAACAACGAGCGGTCGTTGTCGTAGATGAGCGGGCCGCAGCACTCCGCGCCCTTGGGGACGGAGAGGAACGCCTTGACATTGCCGCGCTCGGGCCCGGCGACCGGCACCCGGAACAGACCGTCGTTCTGGCCCATCGGCGTCGGCGCGCCGTCGGTCGAGATCCACAGGTTGCCGACGCTGTCGAAGGCGACGTTGTCGGGGCAGCTGATCCGGCTGACCTTCGACTTGTCGTAGCCGGCGAAGTAGGTCTCCGGCGACTCGGGGTCACCGCAGACCAGCATCAGGTCCCAGGTGAAGGTCGACTTCGCGTGATTGCCGTTGCCGGGCGTGATCTCGAGGACGTAGCCGTTGCGGTTGCCGCTCTGGTTGACCAGCGGGGCCCCAGGACTGACGCGGGTCCCGGAGGTGGTGACCGGGTTCGCCTCGTCGGCGGGGTACGACGAGCCGCGGTTGGAGTTGTTCGTCAGCGCGACGTAGATCTTCTTGTTGACCGGGTTGACCTCGACATCCTCGGGCCGGTCCATCTTGGTCGGCGACACCAGGTCCGCGGCCTGGCGGGTGAAGACCAACACCTCCGCGACGGTCATGCCCGGCACGAACGACTCGGTGTCGCTGGTCAGCGGGATCCACTCGCCGGTGCCGTCGTACGGCGCGGTGATCGCGCCGCTGTCATTGCCGGTCAGCTTCGCGACGTAGAGCGTGCCCTTGGACAGGAGCGTCTTGTTGTGACGGCGGGCGGCCCGGGTGCCCTTGCGGTCGTACCTGTCGGCGGAGACGAACTTGTACATGTAGTCGCCGCGCTCGTCGTCGCCGGAGTAGGCGACCGCCCTGCCGTTTCGGGCGATCGTCACGCACGCACCCTCGTGCTTGAACCGGCCGAGCATGGTGTGCTTCTTGGGTGCTTCGCCGGGGTTCATCGGGTCCACCTCGACGACCCAGCCGAACCGGTGGACCTCGTTGGGCTCGACCTCCAGGTCGAACCGGGCGTCGACCAGGTGCCACTTGCGCGGGTCGCCGGCGGACTTTCCGATGCCGTAGCGGCTGTAAGCGTTCGCGAGAGGCGTGCCGCTCTCCAGCGTCGGGCCGGCCGGCACCGCGCCCTCGGTGTTGAAGTACTGGTTGAAGTTCTCCTCGCCCGACAGCACGGTTCCCCACGGGGTGGTGCCGCCGGCGCAGTTGTTGAGCGTGCCCTTCACGTTGGCCCCGGACGGGTCCGCCGTCGTCTTGAGGAGCGCGTGCCCCGCCGCCGGACCGGTCACCTCGAAGGTGGTGTCCGCGTTGATCCGGCGGTTCTTCGAGGCCTTGGCGAGGTTGGTGTCACGGAACCACGAACCGGGCACCGAGCCGCGCTTGATGGTGACGACCGACAACCCGTGCGCGTAGATGCCGAACCAGGCGATCTCCTCCTGCGTGTACCTCCCCGCCGGATACATCTGGGACGGGTCGTCGTACTCGTGGTTGACGGTCATCAGCGCCCGGTTATCGTCCAGCGGCACGACGCTCACGTAGTCGTTGTTGTAGCCGAACGTGGCCTTCACCGCGTCCAGCGTGAGGTCGTACGGCGACCAGGCCGGCGCCCCGGGCAGCACGGCGTCGCCCCACCGGATGATCACGTTGTGGTCGAACCCGTCGGGCAGCACGACCGCGTCCCGCCGGTTGGGCGGCACCGACTGGAAGTTGGCGCGCGCCAGCGGTCCACCCGCCGCGGCGAGCGGCGCCGTCGCCGCCGCGGCGGGCGACCCACCGGCGGCCGCCGGCACGCTACCGAGAACCAGCGCGCCTGCACCGACGGCCGCGCCACGCAGCACCGAACGGCGGGCAACCGCCGTGGCGATCTCGTCCTGGATGTGACCGGTCTCGGTCCGGTTGGGCTCCGGGTGGTCGCAGGCGTTGCCGCACTTGAACAGGCAGGTCAGGTACGACCGTGACCCGTGCCGGAACCCCTCACGGGAGACGGGGGTTACGGACAGGAGTGGACGGTGCTCGGGACGCGTGGCAGTCATGGCCGGAGCCAACCCACTACCGCTGAAATCGGACCGGTCCGACGGTGTCCGGCCGGTGAAGACCTGGGAAAGGGCGGGTGGTCCGCTCAGTCCGTCAGATCGGCGGCGGTCTTGCCCTTGAGGTCCTTGCGCAGGATCTTGCCCGACGCCGACTTCGGGATGACCGGGATGAAGTCGACCATCCGCACCTTCTTGTGGGGCGCGACCTTCTCCGCGGTGTAGGCCATCACCTCGTCGGCGGTGAGAGACGCGCGCTCCTGGAGCACGATGAACGCGTGCGGGATCTCGCCGGCGTCCTCGTCGGGGTGCGGCACGACCGCGGCATCGGCGATCGCCGGGTGGGTCAGCAGCACGGCCTCGAGCTCGGCCGGCGGCACCTGGTAGCCCTTGTACTTGATGAGCTCCTTGAGCCGGTCGACGACGTAGACCTCGCCCTTGGGTCCGACCTCGACGATGTCGCCGGTGTGCAGGTAGCCGTCGTCGTCGATGGTCTCGCGGGTCGCCTCGTCGTTGCCGAGGTACCCGACCATGACGCCGGGACCACGCACCCACAGCTCTCCGGGAGCGGTGCGCCCGCCGGGCACGGCCACGATCTCCTCGCCGGTCGCGGTGTCCATCACCTTGAACTCGACGCTGGCGACGGCGAGGCCGACCGAGCCGATCGAGAGGTCGCCGCGGTCGAGCGGCAGGGCATGGGACACCGGGCTGAGCTCGGTCATGCCGTAGCCCTGGAGCATCCCGCAGCCGAGACGCGCCTTGACCGCCTCCCCGAGTGCCTCGTCGAGCGGTGCGGCGCCGCTGAGCACAGCTCGCACGCTGGAGGTGTCGATGCTGTCGACGGCGGGGTGCTTGGCGAGCGCCACCGCCATCGGCGGAGCGATGTAGAGGAACGAGATCTTCTGCTCGTGGATCAACCGCAGGAACTCGTCGAGGTCGAAGCGCGGCATCGTGACGAGCTTGGCGCGCACCCGGAGCGTGATGCTCATGATCACGTTCATGCCGTAGATGTGGAAGAACGGCAGCACCGCCAGCACGACGTCGTCCGGCTGCTCGGCGATCGCCGACAGCGACTGCAGGGTGTTGGCGACCAGGTTGCGGTGGGTGAGCATGACGCCCTTGGCCTTGCCGGTCGTGCCCGATGAGTAGGGCAGCACGGCGAGGTGGGTCGCCGGGTCGATGCTGACCTCCGGCGCGGACGCCCCCTCCGACAGCAGGTCCATCATCGACTCGTGGCCCTCGGCGCCGTCGAGCACGATGACGTGCTCGGCGCCCAGGCCGACCTCGGCGCAGCCGGCCATCGCGCCGGCCAGGAGCAGGGAGACGGTGACGTAGCGGATCGCTCCGGAGTCCCGGAGCTGGTTCGCGATCTCGGGCGGGGTGTAGAGCGAGTTGATGGTCGTCGCAGTCGCGCCCGCCCGCAGGATGCCGTGGAACGCGACGATGAACGCCGCCGTGTTGGGACAGTGCAGAGCGACGACGTCGCCCGGCTTGATGCCACGGGCGGCCAGCGCACCGGCGAAGGCATCGATGCGGGCGCGCAGGTCGCCGTACGTCGTCTCGGAGCCGGTCGCGGAGTCGAAGACGGCGATGCGCGAGAGGTCGTCGTCGGTGAGGTCACCGAAGATGTAGTCGTAGACGCTGACGTCGGGGATCTCGACGTCCGGGAAGGGGCTCCGGAACGGCACGGCAGTGGTCCTCTCGGGCAGAGCATTCGGGCGTTCCCCGAACCGTAGCGTCTGCGGGACCCCTCCGAACCGCCCTCTCACCTAGTCAGTTCGAACCGGTTCGGAGCGACCGAGCGGCCAGAACCCGCACCAGCGACGGCACATTGTCGGGGTTCGACCGCTACGACGAACGCGAATCGGCAGAGTGATGCCATGGCTGGCAAGGGACCGATCCGGGTGTACCTCGCTGCGCAATACGACATTGTCCGCAGCGGCCTGTTCAGCCTGCTCGAAGCCGAGGCCGACATCGAGGTCGTCGGCCAGTCCGGACTGGCCTCGATGGCCCTACCCGCGATCCTGGAGCTGCGCCCCGACGTCGCCGTTCTCGACGCTCGGCTCCCCGACGGAAGTGGCCTGGGGCTGTGCCGGACCATCCGGGCTGCCGATCCCGCCATCCGGGGACTGATCCTCGCCGGCCGGCGCGACGACGACGCGATCGCCACCGCGATGCTCGCAGGTGCGGCCGGCTACCTGCTGGAGCAGGTGAACGCCAGCTCGCTCGTCAACGGCATCCGGCTCGTGGCCAGCGGCCACTCGGTGGTCGACTGGTCGGTGCCGGCCAGCGTGGTCGAGCACGTCACGCTGCACAAGCGGTCGTTCCGGGTGATCGCGGACCTGACACCGCAGCAGCGGAAGATCCTCTTCCTCATCGCCGACGGGCTTACCAACCGTGAGATCGCGCAGCGCCTCTTCCTCGCGGAGAAGACCGTCAAGAACCATGTCACCGCCCTCCTCGCCCGCCTCGGCGTCGCGCACCGGACTCAGGCCGCGATGATCGCGGCGACCTGGGCGCGCTCCGAGACCGCGGCTCAGCCAGCCCCGGCTCCGAGTCAGTCAGTCCCCGAGTAGCGGCGTCAGGCGGAACACCCTGATGTCGCGCTCGGTGCGGGTCTTGTAGACCGCGTAGACCGAGGTGGCCGCCACCATCTTCTGCCAGCCCGCCTCGGCCTCGGCACCGCTGAGCAGCTCGGCGACGACCGGGACCTCGACACCCCCGGCGACGACGCGGGCCCGCGGATGTGCGATCAGGTTGCCGGTCCACGCCGGGTGGTGCTCCTGACCGAAGTTCGAGCCGACCACGATGACCGCATCGCCGGCGTCGCGCGAGAACACCAGCGGGCTGAGCCGCGGCTGACCGGACTTCCGCCCTATCGTCTCGAGCACCAGCATCTGCGCACCCATCGGACCCAGGAGAGTCCGCCGGCCGCGGGTGCGCATCAGGAGCTTGCGATCCCACGGCATCAACCGGCGGATCGTCCACGAGCCGGGGCGCGTCGATGCGAACCGCTGCCCCATCCGTGAGACCAGCGAACCTTCGCGGCCCCAACGGGAATCGGGAATCGTCATGCCCGATTCAAGCACGCGGTCCGGCCGGCTAGGCGGACGAGCCGCGGGCACTCCGGGACTGCCGCTGGGCGAGCTCGGACACCCGCGCGAAGCGCACCATCATCGCTGCCGACGGCGTGACGAGCCCGTTGACGTAGGTGGAGATCCGCGGCGCCGACGTGCCGCACAGCGCGGCGAACTGGCGCTGGCTGAGGCCACTCATCGCGACCAGCCGGCGGATCTCCCGGGCGACGAGCTGCCGGTCGTGACGGTCTGCGAGGTCGCGGTAGTACCTGATCGCCAGCTCGAGCGCGGAGGCTGCCGCCCAACGGTCACCGTCCCTCAGCAGCGTCAGCAGCTCGGTGGGGTACGGCGCCCACGGGTTGGCCGCGACGGCGGCGACCTGGGCGCGCCAGGCCCGGACACCACCGCTGTCGGCGCACTTGACGGCAACCTCGACCGTGGTGAGCTGCGGACCGGGTGAGGCGGGATCGATGTCGGCCATGACCAGCCAATAGCCGCATCGCGAGCAGCGGCGGGCGATCGCGCGCGCGGTTCCGGGCTCGGCCCCTTCGGCGACCAGGCTGTCGACGATCCGCTGGGTGCGGGCCAGCTTCAGGGCGAACCTGCTCGCCAGCGGCATCGAGTCACCCAGACCGAGCAGATCGTCGATCGTCGTCTGGACCGATGCGACGGCCTCGTGGCCGTACTGCCTCACAAGGTCGTTGAGCGTCGAGAAGTCCTCGGCATCGGCGAGGCCGACAACCGAGATCATGTTGGCCATCACACCGACCGTCATCGGCCAGTCGTCCTCGCCGATCGCCGATCCTGCAACCTCGGAGAACTGGTCCCAGCCGAGCACGAAGCGACCGGCGTCGGCTCCCGCCGCACGGGCGATGAGCAGGGTCGTCGCGGTGTGCGCGACCCGATGGGTCGGATGTGGGTCCGCAGCGATGGCCGCCCTCAGCTCAGCGAGTCGAGCGTCCGTACTTTCCATGCCAGCACACACCTCCCGGGCCGTCGGAGAGCGTCGACGGGATCCTGGTCCGAGTTGTCAGGAGCCTGGAGCGGAGAGCAAACAACCTCTCGGGCCAGGAAGGTGCTCCGAGATTAGTACAGCCGTGAAGAAATGTTGCGGTGCATGAGCGGAATCGCACCCCTATTGCCGCGGATTGATCGACGCGGCGACGCGGGGTGTTTTGATACCGGCTCGCCGCCGCGCGCGTACCGTGGAAACCTCCCGACGGAGGTGACCTCATGCTCAGGGTCGCTCGCTTCGCATGCTGTGCCGTGCTGCTGGTGTTCGTCTCGGCCGCGGGTTGCGATGAGGACCCACCGAGGACGAGGGACCGCACGACGACATCGGCCACGCCGACCGCATCGGAGCCGACGACGTCGACCGCGGGAGAGACAGCCACCCCGACGGCCACCCCGACAGCCACTTCGAGCGACCGGCTGTCCGGGGTCGCCAGCCGGACCACGGTCGCGGTCACGGTTGACGGGCAGCCGATCGACAAGGCCGGTCTCCGCGCCATCGGCTGGACCAGCGTCGAACCCCTGCTCGGGACGGCCCACTGGTCGGATCCGAGTCTCGGAGAGATCTCCGTGACGTGGGAGGTTCCGGACGAGCGGGCCGTCTCGTCCTTCGACGTGTCCTTCTGGGGCGAGGTGACGGGGACGAACCTCGCGATGAATCCGTCAATGTCCACGTCGGTGTTCACCGGCGGCCCACTGGAGGCGGCGGCGCACTCGATCGGCGGGACCAAGGCCGAGACGCCGACCCAACGGCTGCGGGTCGACGTGCCCGAACAGCCGGTCGGCATGGTCGCCACGGTGTCGATCAACCTCGGCTTCCCCGTGCCCGTCCTGGTGACTTACAGCTACACGTACCTGTAGGAACGCGGCCGCACCCCCACGCGCGGGAGACCACTACGGTTCAAACATGGCACACAAGATGAGGATCCGCCGCGCCTTAGCCCGCGGCACCCTGCGCGCAACCAGGTGGCGCCTCGTCGGCACCGTGCCGCGGAAGGGCATCCTTGTGGGCGCGCCGCACACCTCCCGATGGGACTGGGTGGCGATGCTGCTCATCGCCTGGAGCAACAGCGCGCGACCGCAAGTCCTGATCAAGCACACGTACTTCCGTGGACCGCTCGGCTGGATCCTGCTCAGAACCGGTGGCATCCCTCTCGACCGCGAGAATCCTGGCGCGACGATCCGCGCCCTTCTCAAGGACGCCGAGGGGCACGAGTCGTTCCTCCTCGTGATCGCTCCCGAGGGCACCCGGGGCGAGACCCAGTACTGGAAGCCGGGCTTCTACCGGATCTCCGGTCAGACCGGTCTGCCGATCGGGCTGGGGTTCATCGACGGCGAGACGCGCACGCTAGGGATGGGCCCGTCGTTCACCCCGTCCGGCGACGTCGTGGCCGACATGGATCTTGTCCGCGCGTTCTACGCGGACAAGAAGGGGGTCAATCCCGAACGCTGGGCCGAGCCGAGGTTGCGAGAGGAGTCCGCGGGCCGAAACTGAGCCCCGCAGGCCATGATCCGCGGAGCGCGGCGCTCGATCCCGTCAACGACGGCGCCACCGGCCTGCGAAGGCTGGAGCTTCTTCATCAGAATCTTCGGGAAGGTGCTTCCCGCTACTCCCGCTGATCTACGTCGGGATCGTCGCCACCATGGAAACGGCCTTTGCCAGACTTCGGTGGAGCTGAGGGGACTCGAACCCCTGACCCTCTGCATGCCATTGCCCAGAAATGGCAGAGCCGCTACCAGCTGCGCCGGCGCAACGACCTTGGGTGGAGCT
Source organism: uncultured Actinomycetota bacterium (assembly GCA_963846535.1). Taxonomy (GTDB): domain Bacteria; phylum Actinomycetota; class Actinomycetes; order Propionibacteriales; family Nocardioidaceae; genus Nocardioides. The sequence goes on along the minus strand of CAWJWK010000005.1, from coordinate 76,653 downwards.
GAGGGGACTCGAACCCCTGACCCTCTGCATGCCATGCAGATGCGCTACCAGCTGCGCCACAGCCCCGTGATGTTGCCTGAGCAACGCGGAGAACCTTACCGAACGGCGCCGTGTCGGAGAAATCCAGGTCAGGCCGTGCGGTTGTACGCCGCGAGCGCCCACCTGCCGGACGGGCGTTCGACCAGCTCGACCCAGCCGCAGTTGGTGAGCGCCCGGAAGTCCGACGCCCAGTCGATCGGCCAGCCGAGCCAGTGCGCCATCGCGGTGCGGATCGCGGCACCGTGCGCAACGATCAGGGCGGTCTCGCCGGCACCGAGCGAGGACGCCGTCTCCTTGAGCACGGCGGTGAACCGGGCGGCCACCTGGGCCTGGGTCTCCGCTCCGGGGATGTCGTCCCAGTCGCCGGCGCGGAAGCGCGCGTACTCGGCAGGGTCGAGCACGGCGTACTCGTCGTGGGTCAGGCCCTGTCGCTCCCCCAGGTAGCACTCCCGCAGCCGCTCGTCGTACGACGGCGCGAGGCGGGTCGCCCGCGCGACGTAATCGGTCGTCTCGCGAGCCCGCCGAAGGTCGGAGGACAGCAGCGTCACCGGCGCCAGCACCGCGACTGCGGGCGCGACGGCCTGCGCCTGGGCGTGGCCGGTCTCGTCGAGGCCGGGGTCGAGATGGCCCTGGATCCGCTGGATGGCATTCCACTCCGTCCGGCCGTGCCGCAGGAGGACCAGCCGCCGTTCGGCCTCAGCCACGAGCCGGCCCGTGAACCTCGGCGGGCAGCTCGATGATCGGGCAGTCGCGCCACAGCCGCTCGAGGGCGTAGAACTGCCGCTCCTCGCTGTGCTGGACGTGCACGACGATCTCGCCGTAGTCGATCAGCACCCAACGACCGTCGCGTTCGCCCTCCCGCCTGATCGGCTTGGAGCCGATCTCGCGCAGCTTGTCCTCGACCTCGTCGACGATCGCCTTGACCTGGCGGTCGTTGGCGCCCGACACCAGCAGGAACGCGTCGGTGATCGCGAGCTGCTCGCTCACGTCGAAGGCCAGGAGGTCGGTGGCGAGCTTGTCGGCGGCAGCGAGGGCCGCCGCGTGCACCAGCTCGACGGCGTGCTCGGTCGCTGTCATTTTTCTCCGGGTTGTGCGGCGTAGAGGCCGTGCTTGGTGATGTATTGCACGACCCCGTCAGGGACGAGGTACCAGATCGGCTGCCCCGCCGCCTGTCGTTCGCGGCAGTCGGTGGAGGAGATCGCGAGCGCCGGCACCTCCAACATCGTGACACGCTCGGACGGGATCGCCGAAAGCGTGGCGGCGTCCATCTCCGAGCCGGGGCGCGTGCACCCGACGAAGTGCGCCAGCGCGAAAACCTCGTCGGCGTCGCGCCAGCTGAAGATGTCGGTCAGGGCGTCGGCGCCGGTGATGAAGAACAGGTCCGCGTCCGGGCGCACCGCGCGCAGGTCACGCAGCGTGTCGATCGTGTACGTCGGACCGTCGCGGTCGATGTCGACCCGGCTGACCGTGAACCGCGGATTCGCAGCGGTCGCGATCACTGTCATCAGGTAGCGGTGCTCGGCGGGCGAGACCGTGCGGTCGGGCTTGTGGTACGGCTGCCCGGTCGGCACGAAGACAACCTCGTCGAGTGCGAACCAGCCCTGCACCTCGGACGCAGCCACCAGGTGCCCGTGGTGGATGGGGTCGAAGGTGCCACCCATCACCCCGACCCGGGGACGCCGAGCGGGGTCTGTCATGAAGTGATCGTGGGACTCAGCTGTGGTCCCGGCCGCCGCCGAAGGCCACCAGGATGGCGAGGGCGAGGAGCAGGATGGCCAGTGCGGCGCCACCGATGAACCACGGGTTGACGGCGGGCTCGCCGTGCTCCTCGGCGGCCTGGATGACGGCGAGTGCGGTCAGGCTGATCTGCATGCGCGGATCGTATCGGACTCAGTGGATCGCTAAATCCACACCCAGGAACAAGAGCGTGAAGCGGATGGTGCGGCCGACGAAGACGGTCGGGACGAAGATCCACAACGGCATCTTGAGAAACCCGCCGACGGCCGCCATCACCAACAGGGGCGGCAGCCCGACCGACGCGGCGACGAACATGATCGAGACGGCGTAGACCGGCCGGCCCTGCATCCGCCCGACCCACTTCTCGTAGCCGGCCTTGACCTTGGGTGACGACAGCTTCCTCTGGGCCCACTTCGAGTCGATGCCGCGCCGGGCGGCCTCGTACCAGACGACCTTGCCGATCGTGGCGCCCGCGCCGGCGCCGACGCCGAGCCAGATCGCCCCGCCCAGGCTCGGCTCCGTGGTCGCGGCGCCGACGATGTAGACCTCCATCGGGAGGAAGGGCAGGAGTGCCGACACGATGCTGACTGCGAACGTCGTCAGCCACAGGATCATGCCGCCGGCACTCTCTCGGGGATCGGTATGCCGAGCTGCAGCAACCACCGCAGCGACACCAGCTTCAGCACCAGCAGGCCGATCGCGATGATCAGTCCGAGCCACCACCAGCCGGTCGCCAGCAGCAGGACCGCGAACAGGCCCGAGTTGGCGGCCTTGCCGAGTCGCGACCAGTTCCAAAGGTAGATCCGGCGGTCGACGACGTAGAAGTAGTTGGGGCTTCGGATCGGCCAGGCGAGGAACGCGAGCGAGAGGTACATGTCGATGACCATGAACTCGAACAGGTAGACCGCGATCGGGATCGCGATCAGCTCCATCGGCTCGTCGCTGAAGAAGAACGGAGCCGGCTGGAGCCAGGCGAGGCCGACGTAGAACGCTCCGCAGCTCAGCCGGTCGCTGACCATGTCGACGACGCCGCCGATCCGGGTCTCACAGTCGAACCGGCGCGCCCACTCCCCGTCGAGGGTGTCGCCGACCCAGTAGACGACCAGCCCGGTGACGAGCAGCGTCAGGTTCTCGTCGAACGCGCCCCACATGCTGAGGACCAGCGTTGCGATGGTGCGGACGAACGTGATCACCGTCGCGCCGGTCAGGAGTCGCTCGGTGGACGCGTCCGCGTAGATCCGCTCGCGCGCCCCTGCCATGCGGCGAACCTATCTGGTGGCGACGTAATAGGAGTTGAAGGGGTCGGTCTCGATCTCGTGGACGTCCACGTGGCCGAAGCCCGCGTCCTCCAGCATCCCCAGCGCGGTCTGCCGGCCCCAGACGGCGCCGAGGCCGTCGCCTCCCTGGGCCAGCGACACGGTCATGCAGTGCATCATCGAGACCGTGTAGAGGAAGGTGGCGCCCGGGTGCTCGACGTTCTCGTGGACGTGGCTGGACGCCTGGATGTCGACCATCAGGAAGGTGCCGCCGGGCTTCAGGGCGGTCGCGATGTTGGCGAGCACGCGGGCCGGGTGGGCCTGGTCGTGGATCGCGTCGAAGGCGGTGACCACGTCGTACTCCCCCTGGACCTCGATCTCGGCGACGTCGCGGACGACGAACTCGGTGTTGGCGAGTCCCCACTCGGCCGCCTCCTTGCGCGCCTCCTCGATCGGCTCGACGGCGAAGTCGTAGCCGACGAACCGGCTGTTCGGGAAGGCCCGGGCCAGCAGGTTGATCGCGTGCCCCGAGCCGCAGCCGATGTCAGCGACGGCTCCACCCGCTTCGAGCGTCTCCCTCAGCCCCGGAGCGAGCGGCACGACGAGGTCGAGCAGACCGGCGTCGTGGGTCGCGGTGCTGTCCTCGGCCATCAGCTCGTGAAAGCGCGAGTACGCCTCGTAGCCCACCCCGCCGCCGGTGGTGAAGCACGCGACGACCTGCGACTCGACCTCGGCCAGCAACGGAATGATCTGCAGGAAGCGCGCCAGGTTCTCCGGCCCGGCAGCGGTGGTCAGGCTGGCAGCGTGCTCGGACGGCAACCAGTACGACGCGCTGTCGGGGTCGTGCTCGACGACCCGGGCGGCGGTCATGCCGCCCAGCCACTCGCGGACGTAGCGCTCGTCCAGGCCGGCGGTCGCGGCGATCTCGGCACTCGTCGATCGCGGGAGGGTGGACATCGTGTCGAAGAGGCCCACCTGATGGCCGACGCTCACCAGCAGGCACAGCGCGGAGGCTGTTGAAGACCTCGAACATCCGCTCGGCGAACTCCTCGGCGGCGCTGGCTTCGACAGTGGTCTGGTTCTCGATGGTGGTGGTCATGACGTGCTCCTTGGTCGGTCGGAGGATGTGTCACGACGCTAGGAGCGCGGCCGGGGCGGTCGCTTCGGCAGAACCGTGCAACTGTCGCTGAGGGTCTACCACTCTTGCACGACTTCGGTGCATGCTCAGCCACGCGCGCCGCGGCGGTGCGCGAGGTGACGTCGAGCTTGGCGAACACGTTGGCGAGGTGGCGGGCGACGGTCTTCTCACTGATCACCAGCCGCGCCGCGACCTCCCGGTTGGACAGGCCCTCCGCCACCGCCCGGAGGATCTCCATCTCCCGGGCCGTCAGGCCGCCCGGGAGCGGTGCCGGATCGGCGTCCGGGTGCAAGGCTCGGGTCAGCAGGGTCCGTGCCACGTTCTCGTCGTACGTCGCCCCCATCGCCCGGCAGCCCGCCACGCCTGCACGCAACGGGGCAACGGCGTCAGCCGTTGCTCCGGTGCCGACAAGAACCGCGCCGCGGGCGATGTCGGCCCAAGCGCGGAAGCCCGGCGAACCGTACGTCCGCGCGATGACATCGAGCTCGGTCGCTGCGGTGTGGGCCACGGAGTATTCGCCGCGAGCGCACGCGATCGCCACCTGAGCTGCGAGCAGTCGGGCTCGCCGGAACGGATCGCCCTGCTCGCCCAGAGCCGCGATGATCGAGGCGTCGGCATCGGCCGGGCGGCCCTCCGCAAGCAGCAGCAGCGAGCGGCCGGGTTCCGGCACCCGTCCGAGCGACGCCGCTGCGTCGTAGGCGGTCGCGGCCCCGGCCAGGTCCCCACGGAGCCGTCGTGCCTCACCGATCTCGTACTTGCCCTCTCCGACAGCAGCAACGTTCAGCTCGGCGAGCTGCGCACAGGCCTCGGCGGCCGCTGCTTCCGCGGCATCGAGGTCGCCCTGGACCCGCAGCAGCTGGGCGCGATGGACCCGACAGATCCCCGCGAACATCTCCGCACTCGACGACAGATCGCACCACCGCTCGGTCGCCTCGGTCCACCGCCGGGCGCGCGCCACGTCCCCCAGGTCGGTGCAGATCGAGATCATCTGGCAGTAGAGGTTCCCGGCTTCGCCCGGCGCGACCCGGCCCGCGAGCACCGGCAGCATCGCCTCGTCCAGGAGCTCGAACCCGCGTGCCGTCTCAGCGCCGTAGATCGCCAGCGTGCCCTCCAGTGCGAGGCCCGCACACCCGAGGAACGGCTCGTCGAGATCGTTCGCCATCTGCCGGAGCTCAGCGGCCCCCGCGAGAGCGCCCTCCAGATCGCCGGCCCCGAACTGGCCCTGTGCGTCCATCCACTTGAGGTATCCGTGGCCGATCCCGGTCGGCTGGCCCTCGAGCAGCCTTCGCGCGCGACTCAACCACCCCGAGCCGACGTCGGGCTGTCCGCGCATCATCCAGTGGAAGCCGGTCTCCAGGGCGACCATCGCCGCTCGGTCCAGCCGACCCTCATCGACGAACCGCTCGTGGCACTCCTCGCAGATCTCGAGCGTCTCCCGGATCAGCCCGAGCCACCACGCGGCGTCGCCGAGTGCATAGAGTCCATCGCTGTCGAGAGCGCCCGACCGCCGCCGCGCGTCGAGGTCGTCGTACGCCGCCGCGTAGTCGCGGCGATCCATCGCCGCCTGCCAGGACGGCCTATCGGACATGGCCTTCGCCGATGACGACGTACTTGGTCGATGTCATCTCGGGCAACCCCATCGGGCCGCGCGCGTGCAGCTTCTGGGTGCTGATGCCGATCTCCGCTCCGAACCCGAACTCACCGCCGTCGGTGAAGCGCGTCGACGCGTTCACCAGCACGGCGGCCGAGTCGACCTCGGCGACGAAGCGCCGGGCGGCGCCCTGGTCCTCGGTCACGATCGCATCGGAGTGCTGGCTCGACCAGCGCCCGATGTGCTCGAGCGCGGTGTCGAGGTCGGGTACGACGCGAGCGGCGATGTCGAGCGAGAGGTACTCGGTCGCCCAGTCGTCGTCGGTGGCGGGCACGACGCCGTCATGCGCCGCGAACGCCTTGTCGCCGTGCACGGTCACGTCGGCGTCGTGCAAGGCCTGGACCACCCGGGGAAGGAAGGTGTCGGCGACCGAGGTGTGCACCAGCAGGGACTCGGCCGCGTTGCAGACGCTGGTGCGGTGCGTCTTCGCGTTCAGCACGATCGCGAGCGCCTTGTCGAGGTCGGCGGCCGCGTCGACGTAGACATGGCAGTTGCCGACGCCGGTCTCGATCACGGGGACCGTGGACTCCTCGACCACCGATCGGATCAGGCCGGCACCGCCACGCGGGATGAGCACGTCGACGTGACCGCGCGCCCGCATGAGCGCCTTCACGCTCTCGTGGGTGTCGCCGGGCACCAGCTGGACCACATCGGCCGGAAGATCGGCCGCCTCCACCGCGACGCGCAGCACCGCGACGATCGCGGTGTTGCTGGACCTCGCGCTCGAGCTGCCCCGCAGTAGCACCGCATTGCCCGACTTGAGGCAGATGCCAGCGGCGTCGGCGGTCACGTTGGGACGGGCTTCGTAGATCATGCCGACCACTCCGAACGGCACCCGAACCTGGCGGATCTCGATGCCGTTCGCCAGGACCCCGCCGCGGACGACCTCGCCGACCGGGTCGGCCAGACCGGCGACGTCCCGAAGCCCCTGCGCCATCCCTGCGACTCGTTCCGAGGTGAGCCGCAGCCGGTCGATGATGTTGGCCGGCGTGCCACCTGCTTCGGCACGGTCGACGTCCTCGGCGTTGGCACCGAGGACCTCCCCTTCCCGCTCCAGCAGGGCGTCCGCCATCGCGTGCAGAGCGGCGTCCTTCGTGGCTCGGGTCGCCAGGGCGAGGTCCCTCCCGGCAATCCGCGCGCGACGCGCTGCGTCGAAGACGTCCTCCGTGATGCTCATCTGTGGAAGGTTAGTTGCCAAGGGACGCAACCGTCCGGGCGTCTCGGGCGTCTACCAAGCAGGCGCGGTCTCGCGCCTGCCCCACCAGGGCTCTGTCATGCCTGCTCGAGGAGGAGTACGTGATCCACCACCTGTCCCCCCGCCGGAAGCGATGGGGCGCCGCCATGCTGGCCACCGCCGCACTCGGTGCCCCCCTCATCGCTGCGACCGCCACCACCCCGGCGGCCGGCGCCGAGCCCACCAACCCGACGATCGACCTCGTCGCACCGGAGAGCGTGACCGCGTACACGTACGGACGCGCCATCTACTCCGACCTGGGCTTCCGCCTCGAAGTCACCGACGCGCCGCTCGAGATCTGGTCGCAGCGCGCCGCGGACTACGAGACCCTCCCGACGGCGGTGGCGAAGCTGCCCCTCGGCGACGTGACCCTGCCGGAGCAGAAGACCATCGGGCAGCTCCACAACCTGCTGCGGATCCGCCTCGTCGATCGCAACGACCCCGACGCCCAGCCGGTCGTCCGCAAGCGCAGCACCTGCCTCGGCGAGACGGCCGAGCGGATGAACCCCGACGCGGACTTCAAGAACCCCTACCCGAACACCTGCTACTACAGCTCCTACGCGCTCGGCGCGGTCCAGGGGGTCCCGTCCGGATGGGCCGCAAGCGTCTTCGGCTACGAGTCCGGCCTGCGGGTCAAGCCGGGCGAGTACGACCTCACCGTATCGATCGCCGACGGCTACGCCGACGCGTTGGGTCTGACCGAGGAGCAGCGCACGGCCACCACCGTGCTGACCGTCCTGACCGAGGACGACTGCCGCGGCTGCCGTCACGACCGCATGAACCGACTCAAGCCCAACCGCCACGAGCCCGACCCGGCCGGCGGCATCGACTCCATCGCGGACCTGCCGCCCAACACCCCGGTGCCCGACCTCCGGTCACTGCCGGCGTTCGGCATCCAGGTGAACCGCAAGGGCACCCAGCTGCAGTTCGCGGCCAACGTCTGGAACGCGGGCAACTCCCCGCTCGTGGTCGACGGGTTCCGTCGTGACGGCGAGGACGTCATGGACGCCTACCAGTACTTCCTCGACGAGGACGAGAACCAGGTGGCCTACCAGCAGGTCGGCACGATGATCTGGCACCCGGCCCCGAGCCACAACCACTGGCACTTCAACGACTTCGCGACCTACGAGCTGCTCAACGAGGACATGACGCATGCCGTCCGCTCGGGCAAGGAGTCGTTCTGCCTGGCCAACACCGACGCCGTTGACCTGACCGGCGACGGCGCGGCGTGGGAGGCCTACGAGGAGGACCTGGGCAGCGTCTGCGGCGGCTACGAGATCCGCTCGATCCGTGAGGTGCTCTCGGCGGGTTGGGGCGACACCTACACCCAGTACCGGGCGGGCCAGTCGTTCCCGATCAAGAACCTGGCGGACGGCATCTACTACGTCCGCGTGTTCGCGAACCCCGACGGCACGCTGATCGAGTCCGACACGACCAACAACGACTCGCTCCGCAAGATCCGGATCTACACCAACAGGCACGGCGAGCGACGCGTGAAGGTCGCGCCGGTCGGCATCATCGACGAGAGCGGCGGCATCTACGACCGCGTGACTCGCTGACCGACAACCGGTACGACGAAGCCCCCGGCGCCGCGAGGTGCCGGGGGCTTCGTGTTGTGCGCTCAGGCGAAGGGGGTCAGGCCTTCTTCTTGTTGATCTCCTCGGTGGCGGCGGGCAGCACGGTGTGCAGGTCGCCGACCACGCCGAAGTCGACCAGCTCGAAGATCGGGGCCTCTTCGTCCTTGTTGACGGCCACGATGGTCTTCGAGGTCTGCATGCCGGCGCGGTGCTGGATCGCACCGGAGATGCCGTTGGCGATGTAGAGCTGCGGCGACACGGTCTTGCCGGTCTGACCGATCTGCAGCGCGTGCGGCTGCCAGCCGGAGTCGACCGCAGCGCGGGAGGCGCCGACCGCGGCGCCGAGCGAGTCCGCGAGACCCTCGACCGCAGCGAAGTCACCGCCGGTGCCACGACCACCGGAGACGACGATCGCGGCCTCGGCGAGCTCGGGACGACCGCTGGCCGCCCGCGGGTTGGACGCCACGATCCGGGCGGCCTTCGCGGCGTCGGAGATGGTCGCCGAGAACTGCTCGACGGTGCCGGCGCCGGCGGACTCCTCCGCGGCAGCGGAGTTCGGCTTGACCGTGATGATCGGCGTGCCGGTGGTGACCTTCGCCTTCACGGTGTAGTTGCCCGCAAACACCGACTGGGTCGTGGAGCCGTCGGCGTCGACGTCCACGGCGTCGGTGATCAGGCCGGAGCCCAGCTTGATCGCGAGACGACCGGCGATCTCCTTGCCCTCGCCGGAGGAGACGATCAGGATCGCCGCCGGCGAGGCCGCCTCGGCGACCTGCTGCAGGACCTCGGCCTTGGGCGCCACGAGGTAGCCCTTCACCTCGGCGTCGTCGACGACGTAGACCTTCTCCGCGCCGAACTTGGCCAGACCGGACACGGCCGCCTCGGCCTTGTCGGCACCGCCGATGAACACCGCGGAAGGCTCGCCGAGACGCTTCGCGATCGCGAGGAGCTCGTAGGTCGGCTTGCGGACCGCACCGTCGACGTGGTCGACGAGAACCAGAACTTCAGACATGTCTTGTTGCTCCTCAGATGAACTTCTTCGAGGCGAGGAAGCCGACGAGCGCCGTAGCGCCCGAGCCGTCCTCGTCCTTGACGATCTCCCCGGCGGTCCGCGGGGGACGCTCGGTGGTCTCCTCGACGGCCGACCAGGCGACCGAGAGGCCGACGTCACCGGCGTCAACGCCGATGTCCGCGAGGGTGTAGGACTCGAGCGGCTTCTTCTTCGCCGCCATGATGCCCTTGAACGACGGGTAGCGCGCCTCACCGGACTGGTCGGTCACGGAAGCGACCAGCGGCATCGCGCCGATGACGACCTCGGTGGCCGTGTCGCCGTCGCGCTGGACCGCGAGCTGGTTCTCCTTGCGCTCGATCCGCGAGCCCAGCGTGACCTGGGGCAGGCCGAGCCGCTCGGCGAGCATCGCCGGGACGACGCTCATCGCGCCGTCCGTCGAGGCCATGCCGCACAGCACAACGTCGACGTTGCCGACCTTCTCGATCGCCTTGGCAAGGATCAGCGAGGTCGCGATCGCATCGGAACCGGCGATCGCCTCGTCCTGGACGTGGACGCCCTGGTCGGCTCCCATCTGCAGCGCCTTGCGCACGGCGTCGCCGGCCTTCTCCGGTCCGACGGTCAGCGCGGTGACGGTCACCTCGTCCTCGGTGCCCTCCTTCAGCTGGAGAGCCTGCTCGACGGCGTACTCGTCGAGCTCCGAGAGGAGACCGTCGACACCCACCCGGTCAACGGTGTTGTCCGACTCGAACCGCGGATCCGCGGTGGCGTCGGGGACGTACTTCACACAGACGACAATGTTCATGGTTGTGGCCGGACCGGCCCCTTCCTGAGCTCGTGCGACCCAGCAGGGTCGACATGGGTCCACAGTGGACAGCGCCCCGCAGGTTACCGCCCAGTTCGCCGGCGCGGGTAACCGCACGGACGTGGACTACCTCACACGGTATCCGGGACCACGGTGCCCGGAGCGCGCGTCTTACGGGCGGATCAGCCGCTCGAGGAAGCGCCCCGCGATCATGTAGACGACCGCGGCGATGCCGTAGTTGAACAGCGCCGTCTTGACCTCGCTGTTGGGGTCTTCGAACTCCTTGACCGGCTTGTCGAGGTCGAACACCCCGAGGTCGAACACGTTGGCGAGGTCCCGGATCAGCTGGACCAGTCCGTTCTTCTCGTTCGCGTCGAGAGCGAAGCTGAAGGCCGCCACCGCCAGGATGAGCGCAAGGGTCAGGCAGACCACCCAGACGAGGCGCGACACGATGCCGCGGACCCGCGCGATCGTCAGCGCGTTGTTCCTGGCCGAGTCCTCATTGGTGGGCTTGTCTGCCATCCTGGTCATCGTCCCTCGAATCTGGCCTTGCCGGGCCCGTTCTCGATGAAGGATTGCATGCCGATGGTGCGATCTTCGGTAGCGAACACCGACGCGAACAGCTGGCGTTCGATCGCGAGCCCCGTCTCGAGGTCGGTCTCGAGTCCGCGGTCGACGCTCTCCTTGATCGCGCGCAGCGCGTAGGCGGCCGCCTCGCTGAACTTCGAAGCCCAGGCGACGGCGGCGCCGTAGACCTGCTCGGCCGGGAAGACCCGGTCGACGAGCCCGATGGACAACGCCTCGTCGGCCTTGACGAACCGACCGGTGTACATGAGCTCCTTGGCCTTCGCCGGCCCGACCAACCGGCTCAGCCGCTGGGTCCCACCGGCACCCGGGATGATCCCGAGCAGCACCTCCGGCTGACCGAAGACCGCGTCCTCCGCAGCGAACCGGACGTCCGCGGCCATCGCCAGCTCGCAGCCGCCGCCGAGGGCGTAGCCGTTGACAGCGGCCACCACCGGCTTCGGGATCCGGGCGATCGCGGTCACGGCGCCCTGCACCCGGTCGCCGCGGTCGATCAGGTCGACGTACGACTTGTCGGCCATCTCCTTGACGTCGTTCCCGGCGGCGAACACCCGCTCGCCGCCCCACACCACGACCGCGCGTACGTCGCTGCGCGCGGTTGCCTCAGCCGCAACGGCCAGGAGTTCGTCCTGCACCTGGAAGCTGATGGCGTTCATCTTGGGACGGTCCAACCGGATCGTCCCTACGCCGTCTGCCACCTCGAGTCGCACGAACTCGCTCGACATTGGTCTCCTCTGTGATCAGTGATGCGGAAGGGGCTCCGACTGCGCATTGTGCCGGACCCGGCAGAATCGAGTCCATGACTCCCGGACTCTGGCGCAGCCTCGGTGATCGCGCACAGGTCTGGCCCGGACGGAACTGGCCCCTCGGCGCGACCTGGGCGGCCGAATCCACGAACTTCGCGGTCTACGCCCCGGATGCCACGGAGGTCTGGCTCTGCCTCTTCGACGACCCCGATGATCCCGTCGAATCGGGAGGCGAGCAACGGTTTCCCCTCACCGAGCACTCCCTCGGCATCTGGCACGGAGCGCTGCCGGACATCGCCCCGGGCACGCCGTACGGCTATCGCGTGCACGGGCCGTGGGACCCCACCAACGGCATGCGTTTCAACCCGCAGCAGCTGCTCCTCGACCCCTACGGGCTCGCCGTGTCCGGCACCACGAAGGCCGGACCGGAGATCCTGGCCTACGACGTCGACGACCCGACCAAGCCCAGTTCGATCGACTCCGCAGCCGCCACTGCGCGCAGCATCGTGGTCGACCCGTCGTTCGACTGGGAGGGTGACCCGCTTCCGAAGCACCGCTGGCGCGACACCGTCATCTACGAGCTCCACGTCAAGGGCTTCACCCAGCTGCACGACCGGATCCCCGAGGAGCTGCGCGGTACCTACGCCGGGCTCGGCCATCCGGTCGTGACCGACTACCTCGCCGACCTGGGCGTGACCGCCGTCGAGCTGCTGCCGGTGCACCAGTTCTTCTCGGAACCGGCGCTCCTGGAGCGAGGTCTGACGAACTACTGGGGCTACAACAGCATCGGCTTCTTCGCTCCGCACGCCGACTACAGCGCATCGGGCGACCGCGGCCAGCAGGTCGCCGAGTTCAAGCAGATGGTGAAGTCCCTTCACCGCGCGGGCCTCGAGGTGATCCTCGACGTCGTCTACAACCACACGGCGGAGGCCTCCGCCCAGGGTGCCTCGCTGTCCTTCCGCGGCCTGGACGACCGCGGGTTCTACCGACGGGTGCCCCCCGACCAGGCCGACGGCGACGCGGACACCTTCGACGACACCTACTGGGACGTCACGGGCTGCGGCAACACGGTCAACTCCGAGGACCCGCTGGCACTCCGGCTGATCCTCGACTCGCTGCGCTACTGGGTGACCGAGATGCACGTCGACGGCTTCCGGTTCGACCTGATGTCAGCGCTCACCCGCACCGGTCCCGACATCGACATGTCCTGCAAGCTGCTCATCGCGATGGGCCAGGACCCGGTGCTCCGGCACGTCAAGCTGATCGCAGAGCCGTGGGACGTCTCGATGGGCGGCTACCTGGTCGGCCGGATGCCACCGCCCTGGGTGGAGTGGAACGACCAGTACCGCGACGCGATCCGCGATTTCTGGCGCGGCCACACCAACGGCATGCACGGGGTCGCCACCCGGCTGGCCGGCTCGTCGGACCTCTACGCCGACGACGGGCGGTCGGCGTACAACTCGGTGAACTTCGTCACCGCCCACGACGGCTTCACGGTGCGAGACCTGGTGTCGTACGACGGCAAGCACAACGAGGACAACGGCGAGGACAACCGCGACGGCACCGACAACAACCGGTCGTGGAACCACGGGGTCGAGGGTGAGACCGACGACGCCGAGGTCGTCGAGCAGCGGCGCCGGCAGGCGGCCAACCTGATGGCCACGCTGTGCCTGTCCAACGGCGTTCCGATGCTGACCGCCGGCGACGAGCGCGGCCGCACGCAGGGCGGCAACAACAACGCCTACTGCCAGGACAACGAGATCTCGTGGGTGGACTGGCGGGCCGACGACGCGTGGCTCGACGTCTACGAGCTCACCAAGACCGCGCTCCGGCTGCGCCGGGACCACCAGACACTGCGGCAGCGGCACTGGTTCGAGGGCCGGCCGACCATCGTCGGCGGGCCGAAGGACGTGGCGTGGCTGCACCCGACCGGCCGCGAGATGACCGACGCCGACTGGCACGACACCGGGCTGAACACGATCGGCATGTTCGTCTCGGGCAGGCCGCTCCGCGAGCCCGGCCCGCGGGGCGAGCAGGTGATCGACGCGTCGTTCCTGATGTGGTTCCACGCGGGTTCCGAGCCGTGCTCGGTCTTCCTGCCCGACAACGACTGGGTACGACGCGGGCAGGTCGTGATCTCGACCGACCCGGACCACAAGGTCGGCACGCCGGTCGAGGCCAGCCAAGAGCTGCTCATCGGCCCCCGCTGTGTCGTCGTACTCCAGGAATCGGAGTAGGGCCGGCGCCGGTCAGGCGACGGTGACGACCCCGAGCTCGGCGGGGGCCACGAGCAGCGGGTTGGACGGGACCACCCGCACGGTGTAGCCGAACGGGCCGCTCTTCGGCAGGGCGACGTCGGCGTCGTAGCGGTGCCGGCCGCCGTCGTACGACTCGGTCGAGTGGAGCACCGTGGTCACCGGTTCGACCAGCAGGTCCTCGGCGTCGACGCGGCCGGACACCAGCTGCACCTCGACGTCGCGCGGGGCGAGGTCGCCGAGGGCGACGTAGGACCGCACCGTCATCGGCGCGCCGACGAGCGGCTCGTCGCCGAGCCCGTGGGCCTCGACGTGCTCGACCCGCACACCCGGCCAGGCGGCTCGGACACGCGCCTTCCACTGCGCGAGCTCGCGGGCGCCGGCGTAGTTGCTGTTGAGGGAGCGGGCGTTGGTGGCGGCGGGTGCGTAGAGCTGCCGCACGTAGTCGCTGACCATCCTGGTCGCCAGCACCTTAGGGCCGAGCGACTTCCAGGTGTGGCGCAGCATCTCGACCCAGCGGACCGGGATGCCGTCGTGGTCGACGTCGTAGAACCGGGGCGCGACCTCGTGCTCGATCAGGTCGTAGAGCGCGGCGGCCTCGAGGTCGTCGCGATGGTCGATGTCATCGACGCCGTCGGCCGTCGGGATCGCCCACCCGTTGTCGCCGTCGAACCACTCGTCCCACCAGCCGTCGAGCACCGACAGGTTGAGACCCCCGTTGAGCGCGGCCTTCATGCCCGACGTGCCACACGCCTCGTAGGGCCGTAGCGGGTTGTTGAGCCAGACGTCGCAGCCCGGGTAGAGCGGCTGCGCCATCGCGATGTCGTAGTTGGGCAGGAACACGATCCGGTGCCGGATCGCCGGGTCGTCGGAGAGCCGCACGATGTCCTGGATCAGCTTCTTGCCGCCGTCGTCGGCTGGGTGCGCCTTGCCGGCAATCACCAGCTGCACCGGGCGTTCGGGGTGCAGCAACAGGCTCTTGAGCCGCTCCGGGTCGCGCATCATCAGCGTCAGCCGTTTGTACGACGCCGCGCGTCGCGCGAAGCCGATCGTCAGCACGTCGGGGTCGAGCGCGGAGTCGATCCAGCCCAGCTCGGCGCGGGCCGACCCGCGCTTCTCCCAGGAGCGCGCCAGCCGGCGCCGCGCGTCGTCGACGAGCCGCTGGCGCAGCGCGCGCTTCGTGCTCCACAGCTCGCCCGCCGGCACCTTGTCGACCGCAGCCCAGAATCCCTCGGCGTCGTCACTGTCGGGATCCGCGCCATGCGTGGTGGCGAGGGCGATCACCTCGCGCGCGACCCAGGTCGGCGCGTGCACGCCGTTGGTGATCGAGCCGATCGGCACCTCGGCCTCGTCGAACGCCGGCCACAGGCCGCTGAACATCCCCCGGCTCACCTGGCCGTGGAGCCGGGAGACGCCGTTGGCACGCTGCGCCAACCGGAATCCCATCACCGCCATGTTGAAGACGCTCGCGTCACCGCCCTCGTAGTCCTCAGCACCGAGCGCGAGGATGCGCTCGACCGGGACTCCCGGGGTCGGTCCGGCATCACCGAAGTACTGCTCGACCAGAGTCTCCGGGAACCGGTCGATGCCGGCGGGCACGGGCGTGTGGGTCGTGAAGACCGTCGACGCCCGGCCGACCTCGATCGCTGTGTCGACGTCCAAGTGCGGACCGTGCTCCCCCACCGTGAGCTCACGAATCCGCTCGATCCCGAGGAAGCCCGCGTGCCCCTCGTTGGTGTGGAACACCTCGGGCTCCGGCGCACCGGTGATCCGGCAGTACGTGCGGATGGCACGCACGCCGCCCACGCCCAGCAGGATCTCCTGGCGGAGCCGGTGTTCGCTGTTGCCGCCGTAGAGCCGGTCGGTGATGTCGACGTAGTGCTCGGGGTTTCCCTCGACGTCGGTGTCGAGCATCAGCAACGGCACCCTGCCGACGCTGGCGACCCAGATCCGCGCCAGCAGGTCGGGCCCGTCGGGCATCGCCAGCGAGATGGTCGCCCGGCTGCCGTCGGGCTCGTGGAGCAGCGAGATCGGCAGCCCGTCGGGGTCGAGGACCGGATAGGTCTCCTGCTGCCAACCCTCCCGCGAGAGCGACTGCTTGAAGTATCCGTGCTGGTAGAGCAGGCCGACGCCGAGGACCGGCACCCCGAGGTCGCTGGCCGCCTTGAGGTGGTCGCCGGCGAGGATGCCGAGACCACCGGAGTACTG
This sequence comes from uncultured Actinomycetota bacterium, assembly GCA_963846535.1. Lineage (GTDB taxonomy): Bacteria > Actinomycetota > Actinomycetes > Propionibacteriales > Nocardioidaceae > Nocardioides. The sequence continues at coordinate 60,413 of CAWJWK010000005.1, read as the reverse complement.
CGGGAGTACGGCGGTGATGCCGAACTCAGGCGAGAAGTAGGCGATCTGGCGTGGCCAGCTCACCTGGGGCTCGCGGCCGTCGGACACCCGCTGGTACCACCGCGGCGCGGTCAGGTATGCCTCGAGATCGGCCCGCACCTCGCCGAGCCGGCGGACGAAGCCCTCGTCGGAGGCGAGCTCCTCCCAGCGCTCAGCGGACACCTCGCCGAGCAGCCGGACCGGGTCGTGGCCGGACGAGGTCCACAGCTCGCCGTCGACGGCATCGAAGACGTCCTGCGTCTCTGGATGCCAGGACCAGCGCAGGTTGGCGGCCAGCTCGCCGAGCGGAGCCAGCGCGGGCGGCAGCAGGGGGCGGACAGTGAAACGTCGGATCGCACGCACGGACACGACGTTAACGCAGGCGCACTTGAACGTTCCAATAGACGGTGCCCGCAGATTCCCGCGACAGCCTGTTAATGGTTCGCGTAACCCATCCGAGATCCACCCGTTGTTGGGAAATAGGTGACGAGCGAGGCGGAGTCATGGGGGCTGCCTCGCTCGTCACGTTGATGGGCCGAGCGCGTCTCCGGCGCTGCCGCCTAGGCTGACGTCGATGTCCACCTCCTCGCTCCGGCCCGTCGTCGAGCACCAGCGGCGCATCGCCGAGCTGATCGGCGTGCTCGCGCCCGTCACGATCCCTCTCGCCGAGGCGCGCGGGCTGGTGCTGGTCGAGACCGTGACCGCGCCCGAAGAGCTCCCCTCCTTCGACAACTCCGCGATGGACGGCTACGCCGTCCGCGCCGCCGACATCGCGGACGCGACCGCCGATGCGCCGGTCCGGCTGCCGGTCGCCGCGGACATCCCCGCCGGCTCCCCCGCCGGTGACCTCGAGCCCGGCACGGCGCACCGGATCATGACCGGGGCGCCGCTCCCGCGCGGGGCCGACGCGGTGGTCGAGGTCGAGGTCACGGACGTAGGCACCGAAGTCGTCGCTGTCGCCGCGGCCCGCGACGCCGGCTCCTTCGTCCGCACCGCCGGAGGCGACGTCGCCGTCGGCGACGAGGTGCTGCCCGCAGGGACGCTGATCGGCCCGTCCCAGGTCGGCCTGCTGGCCGCGCTCGGCGTGCGCGAGGTCGTCGTACGCCCCCGACCGAGAGTGCTCGTCTGCTCGACCGGCTCCGAGCTCACCGACGAACCGACACCCGCGGCCGGCCAGATCCGCGACTCCAACAGTCACATGCTGGCCGCCGCGGTCGAGGACGCCGGCGCGATCGCGATCCGCCGGCTGTGGGTCGCCGACGACGTCCCGACCTTCCTCGCCACTCTCGACGCCGAGCTCGATGCCGGCGTCGACCTGATCCTGACCTCCGGCGGCGTCAGTGCGGGCGCCTATGAAGTGGTCAAGGACGCGCTCGCTCCCCGCGGGGTCGAGTTCACCAAGGTCGCCCTGCAACCCGGCATGCCTCAGGGCTCCGGCAGGTACGGCGACACGGTCGTGGTCTGCCTCCCCGGCAACCCGGTGAGCTCCCTGGTGTCGTTCGAGGTCTTCGTCCGGCCCGCGTTGCGCGCGTCGTACGGGCATCCGCGAGCGGCGCGGCCGGTCGTGCGGGCCGCCCTGGCCGAGGCCGTCACCTCGCCCGGAGGCAAGCGCCAGCTCCGCCGCGGCCGTCTCGACGCGGCTGCCGGCACTGTCGAGCCGTGGGGACCACCGGGATCCGGATTCCTCGGCTGGCTCGCCGGCGCGGACTGCCTGATCGACGTCCCTGCAGAGGTGACCGAGCTCGCGGCCGGCGAAACCGTCGACGTCTGGGACCTCAGCCACTGACTTGCGAGCGGCCCGCCCGATCCGATCGGCACTCGACTCGCACCGTCACCACCGAAGTGATTGGGTGGAGACATGGTCGGACGCATTCCTGTGATCGACGTGATGCCCCTGGTCGACAACGGCCGACTGCCGGCGAAGGCCACAGTCGGTGAACCGTTCCCGGTCTCCGCGACGGTGTTCCGGGAGGGGCACGATCTCCTCGGTGCCGAGGTGGTGCTGGTGGACCCGGAGGGCGTCAGGCGCCCCCCCGTCCGCTTGCAACCGCAGCCGGTCGTCGACCGGCACACGGTCGACCGCTACCGCGCCTGGGTGACACCGGACCGCCCAGGCGCCTGGGCGTTCGAGATCCACGCGTGGTCCGACCCTGTCGCCACCTGGCAGCACGACGCCGGCATCAAGATCCGCGCCGGTGTCGACGTGGAGCTGATGTTCCTGGAGGGGCGCCTGCTGCTCGAACGCGTCCTCTCCGGGGGCGGCAGCCACGCAGCCGGACAGCTCACCGCCGCGGAGGTGACGACGCTCAGGGGCGCGATCGAGGCGGCCACCGACACGACCCGCCCGGTCGAGGCGCGCCTGGTGCAGCTGGAGTCGCCCGAGCTGTCCGCCGTGCTGCTGGCGCATCCGCTGCGCGAGATGGTCACGATGGACGGGCCCTACCCCGCCTACGCCGACCGGCCGCGCGCGCTCTTCAGCAGCTGGTACGAGTTCTTCCCCCGCTCGGAGGGCGCCTACCGCGAGCCGAAGAAGGGGACCGTCGTCAGCGGCACATTCGCGACAGCGGCGAAGCGACTCGACGCCGTCGCCGCGATGGGCTTCGACGTGATCTACCTGCCGCCGATCCACCCGATCGGCGAGGTCAACCGCAAGGGCCCCAACAACAGCCTCACGCCCGGCCCCGACGACACCGGGTCACCCTGGGCGATCGGCAGCCGGCTCGGGGGCCACGACGCGATCCACCCCGACCTCGGCACCCTGGCCGACTTCGACGCCTTCGTCGCGCACGCCAACACCGTCGGCCTCGAGGTCGCGCTCGACCTCGCTCTCCAGTGCGCACCCGACCACCCCTGGGTGGCGAGCCACCCGGAGTGGTTCACGACCCGCGCCGACGGGACCATCGCCTACGCCGAGAACCCGCCGAAGAAGTACCAGGACATCTATCCCCTCAACTTCGACAACGACCCGGAGGGCCTCTCGCAGGAAGTGCTGCGGGTGGTCCGCCACTGGATGGCGCACGGGGTGCGGATCTTCCGCGTCGACAACCCGCACACCAAGCCGGTCGCCTTCTGGCAGTGGCTGCTCGCCGAGGTCCGCCTGTCCGACCCGGACGTGCTGTTCCTGTCCGAGGCGTTCACCAAGCCGCCGATGCTGCAGACCCTCGGCGCGATCGGCTTCCACCAGAGCTACACCTACTTCACCTGGCGCACCGCCAAGGGTGAGGTCGAGGACTACCTGCGCGAGGTGGCCGACGAGTCGGCCCACCGGATCCGGCCGAACTTCTTCGTCAACACCCCCGACATCCTCCACGAGTTCCTTCAGTACGGCGGACCCGCGGCTTTCAAGATCCGGGCCGTGCTCGCCGCTATGGGCTCGCCGAGCTGGGGTGTCTACGCCGGCTACGAGCTCTTCGAGCACGTCGCGGTCCGACCCGGCAGCGAGGAGTACCTCGACTCGGAGAAGTACCAGGTGCGGATCCGCGACTGGGAGGCCGCCGGGGCGGACGGGCGCACGCTGGCGCCGTACCTCACCAAGCTCAACGAGATCCGCCGCGCACACCCGGCTCTGCGGCTGCTCCGCAACCTGGTGGTCCACGCCACCGATGACGACGGCATCGTCTGCTTCAGCAAGTCGGTGGAAACGACGGGCGGCGGCGCTGACAGGGTGATCGTCGTGATCAACCTCGACCCCCACGCCGCCCGCGACGGTGGCGTCCACCTCGACCTCGCCGTGCTCGGGCTGCCGCCCGGCGCGACGTTCACCGTCCACGACGAGCTCACCGGACAGGAATGGAGCTGGAGCACCGACAACTACGTTCGCCTCGACCCGGCGGTCGAGCCGGCGCACGTGCTGACGGTGAGGGTGGCCCAATGACCCAGGTGCTCAACAACGAGCCCGAATGGTTTCGGACCGCGGTTTTCTACGAAGTGCTGGTGCGCTCGTTCCGCGACTCGAACGCCGACGGAACCGGTGACTTCCGCGGCCTGGCCGAGAAGCTCGACTACCTCGAGTGGCTCGGCGTCGACTGCCTGTGGGTGCCGCCGTTTTTCACCTCACCGTTGCGCGACGGCGGCTACGACGTCGCCGACTACAACGACATCCTCCCCGAGGCCGGCACGGTCGACGACTTCCACCACTTCCTCGACGAGGCCCACAAGCGCGGTATCCGCGTGATCATCGACTTCGTCATGAACCACACGAGCGACCAGCACCCGTGGTTCCAGGCGTCGCGGAGCGACCCGGACGGGCCGTACGGCGACTTCTACGTGTGGTCCGACACCGACGAGCTCTACGAAGAGGCGCGGATCATCTTCGTCGACACCGAGCCGTCGAACTGGACGTGGGACCCGGTCCGCGGCCAGTACTACTGGCACCGCTTCTTCCACCACCAGCCGGATCTCAACTTCGACAACCCCAAGGTCCTCGAAGCCATGCTGGAAGCGATGGACTTCTGGCTCGAGATGGGCCTCGACGGGTTCCGTCTGGACGCCGTCCCCTATCTCTTCGAGCGCCCCGGCACCAACGGCGAGAACCTGCCCGAGACGCACGAGGTGCTCCGGGAGGTGCGCCGCTTCGTCGACGAGAAGTACCCCGGGACCGTACTGCTCTGCGAGGCCAACCAGTGGCCCGACGACGTGGTCGAGTACTTCGGCGACCCGAAGGTCGGCGGGGACGAGTGCCACATGGCGTTCCACTTCCCGGTGATGCCGCGCATCTTCATGGCCGTACGACGACAGTCGCGCTACCCGATCTCGGAGATCATGGCCGCGACCCCGGAGATCCCCGACGGCTGCCAGTGGGGCATCTTCTTGCGCAACCACGACGAGCTGACGCTGGAGATGGTCACCGACGAGGACCGCGACTACATGTGGGGCGAGTACGCCACCGACCCACGGATGAAAGCCAACATCGGCATCCGACGCCGGCTCGCCACCCTGCTCGACAACGACACCAACCAGATAGAGCTGTTCACCGCCCTGCTGCTCTCCCTGCCCGGCTCGCCGGTCCTCTACTACGGCGACGAGATCGGCATGGGCGACAACATCTGGCTCGGAGACCGCGACGGCGTGCGCACCCCGATGCAGTGGACGCCCGACCGCAACGCCGGCTTCTCCGCCGCGACGCCGGGCAAGTTGCACCTGCCCGTTATCCAGGACCCCGTCTACGGGTACCAGAGCGTCAATGTCGAAGCACAGCTCGAGAACGCGTCGTCCCTCCTGCACTGGACCCGCCGCATGATCCACGCGCGTCGAAAGCACCCGGCGTTCGGGCTCGGCACCTTCACCGATCTCGGTGGGTCCAACCCGACCGTGCTCTCCTACGTCCGCGAGCACACCGAGCCGGACGCCCACGACGCGGACATCATCATGTGCGTCAACAACCTCTCCCGCTTTCCCCAGCCGGTCGAGCTCGACCTGCGCAACTACGAGGGCCGGATCCCAGTCGAGCTGCTCGGCGGGGTGCCGTTCCCGGCCATCGGCGAGCTCCCCTACTTCCTCACCCTCAGCGGGCACGGCTTCTACTGGTTCCGCCTGAGCAACCCCGATACCGACGAGCGGCCGGTGATCTAGCCATGTCCACCCGGGCAGAGTCCCTCCACGCCTACATCAGCGGTACGCGGTGGTTCGGCGGCAAGGGCAGGACGTTCACGGTGGCAGACGTCCATCGACTCGGCACCGTCCCCGGTCCCGACGACAACGTGGTCGTCGTCGACATCGTCGAGCTGGCCTACGACGACGGCAGCGCCGAGCTCTACCAGCTCCCGCTCGTGCTCGCGACGGATCCCGACACCCATCTCGACCAGGCGTTCGTCGGCTGGTGGGAGGACCCGGACCACGGCTGGATCCACGCCTACGACGCGGTCCACGACCGTCACAGCATGTCCTTGGTCCTCCAGGCCATCGCCGCCGAGGTCGTGACCGATGACTTCACCTTCGTCCGACTGCCGGGCCACGAGCTCGACCTGGAGGCGGTTCCTGCGCTGTTCAGCGGCGAGCAGTCGAACTCGTCGGTGCTCTTCGGTGAGGACGCCGTGCTCAAGGTGTTCCGCAAGATCACCCGGGGCGAGAACCCCGACATCACCACTCATCGGGTGCTGACCGAGTCCGGCTCTCCCCACATCGCTGCTCTCTACGGCTGGGTCGAGGCCACGACCGATGACGGCGCACCGATCCACCTCGCGATGCTCCAGCAGTTCCTGCGCACCGCGAGCGACGGTTGGGAGACCGCCCTGGCCAGTGTTCGCGATCTCTTCGCCGAAGCCGACCTGCACGCCGACGAGGTCGGCGGCGACTTCGCGGCCGAGGCCGCGCGCCTCGGCACCGCGCTGTCCGAGGTGCACGAGCAGCTCCGCGATGCGTTCGGCGCCGAGACGGCCAAAGCGGGCGACGTCGCCGAGCAGATGAGCGCGCGGCTCGACAGCGCGGTCGAGGTGGTGTCCGAGCTCGCCGACCACGCCGACCGGCTTCGCGGCGCGTACGCCGCGCTGGCCGACCTCGGTGAGATCGCCGTGCAGCGCATCCACGGCGACCTCCATCTCGGCCAGACCCTCCGGACGATCAAGGGTTGGAAGCTGGTCGACTTCGAGGGCGAGCCGGCGAAGCCGCTGGCCGAACGGCTGCTCCCCGACAGTCCGTGGCGCGACGTGGCCGGGATGTTGCGGTCCTTCGACTACGCACCGCACGCGATGGCCAGGTCGCTGCCCGAGGACGACCCCGACGTCGTCGCGCAGCGCGAGCACCGCGCCGAGGAATGGGCAGCGCGCAACAAGGCGGCATTCCTCTCGGCGTACGCCGGGGCCGCACTCTCGACCGAGGAAGGTGCGCTGGTCGCGGCGTACGTCGCCGACAAGACCGTCTACGAGTGCGTCTACGAGGCCCGCAACCGGCCGTCATGGCTCCCGATCCCCTTGGCCGCCGTAGCGCGGGTGGGCACGCCATGAGCCCTCGCGACCCGAAGGATCCCGCCTTGCTCGGAGAGCTGGACCTCCACCTCATCGGCGAGGGTCGACACGAGCAGCTGTGGCAGGCGCTCGGCGCGCACGTGCGCGACGGCGGCACCGGGTTCGCCGTCTGGGCCCCCAACGCCCGCTCGGTCAGCGTCGTCGGGGACTTCAACGGCTGGGACGGCAACGCGCACCCGATGCGGGCCGCGCCGTCCGGCGGCATCTGGACCGCGTTCGTCCCCGGAGTCGGTGCCGGCGCCTACTACCAGTACCTCGTCCAGGGCGCCGACGGCATCTGGCGGCAGAAGGCCGACCCGCTCGCGTTCGCGGCGGAAGCGCCGCCCGCGACCGGCTCCCGGGTGTTCACGTCGACCCATGTCTGGCAGGACGACGCCTGGCTCGCCGAGCGCGGCCGGAAGCTCGCGGTCAACGAGCCGATGTCGGTCTACGAGATGCACCTCGGCTCGTGGAAGCGCCACCTCGACGGCTCGTTCTGGTCCTACGACGACCTCGCGGCCGAGCTGCCGGCGTACCTCCTCGACCTCGGGTTCACCCACGTCGAGCTGATGCCGGTCATGCAGCACCCCTTCGGTGGGTCCTGGGGCTACCACGTGACGTCGTACTTCGCGCCGGATGCCCGGTTCGGCGACCCGGACGGCTTCCGGCGCCTGGTCGACGCGCTCCACCAGGCGGGCGTCGGCGTCATCCTCGACTGGGTGCCGGGACACTTCGCGACCGACGAGTGGGCGCTGGTGCGGTTCGACGGCACGCCGCTGTACGAGCACCCTGACCCGCGGCGCGGCTGGCACCCCGAGTGGGGTTCCCACATCTTCGACTTCGGCCGGCACGAGGTCCGCAACTTCCTGGTCGCCAACGCGCTCTACTGGCTCGAGGAGTTCCACGCCGACGGGCTCCGTGTCGACGGCGTTGCGTCGATGCTCTACCTCGACTACGCCCGCGATCCGGGCGAGTGGACTCCGAACCAGTACGGCGGCCACGAGAACCTCGAGGCGGTCCAGTTCCTGCAGGAGCTCAACGCCACCGTCTACAAGCGGGTGCCGGGCGTCGTCACCGTGGCGGAGGAATCGACGTCCTGGCCGGGCGTCACCGGCGCGACGTCGGGCGGCGGCCTCGGCTTCGGGTTCAAGTGGAACATGGGCTGGATGAACGACTCGCTCGACTACCTCGAGCGGGACCCGATCCACCGCGCCTACCACCACCAGGAGCTGACGTTCGCGCTGGTCTACGCCTACTCCGAGAACTACGTGCTGCCCCTCAGCCACGACGAGGTCGTGCACGGCAAGGGCTCGCTGCCGCGGAAGATGCCGGGCGACGCCTGGCAGCAGCTGGCCAACCTGCGCGCCTACCTCGGCTACATGTGGGCGCACCCAGGCAAGCAGCTGGTGTTCATGGGCACCGAGCTGGCCCAGCTGTCGGAGTGGGCCGAGTCGCGCGAGCTGGACTGGGGCCTGCTCACCGACCCCGGCCATCGCGGGATGCACAGCATGGTCCGCGACCTGAACCGTCGCTACGTCGAGCACCCCGCGCTGTGGCGGCAGGACCACGAGCCCGACGGGTTCGCCTGGATCGACGCCAACGATGCCGGCCACAACACCTTCTCGTTCATCCGCCGCACCGACGGTGAGCCCGACCTGGCCTGCGTCACGAACTTCGCCAACCAGACCCACGCGGACTACCGGCTGGGCCTGCCCACCGCCGGCGCGTGGACCGAGGTGCTCAACACCGACGCCGCCCTCTACGGCGGCTCGGGCGTCGGCAACCTCGGCACCGTGACCGCCGTCCCCGGTCCGGACCTCGAGTCCCGAGCCCCGGGCGGCAGCGCGGCGTACGCCGTCCTCACGCTGCCGCCGTTGGCCACGTTGTGGTTGAGCGCACCGACGCCCGGGTAGGCACCCGGCCTCGACCGCGGCTGACACCCCGTCCCGACGCGTGGTCGGGCTGGTTAGGGTGATCGCGTGCCCGATCAGCCCGACACGCACCTCGCCACGGTGTCCGACCGGATCGCCCGCATCGAGTGGACGCCGGAGCTGACCGAGCGCGGGTGGCAGGCCGCGGTCGACGTCGTACGACGCGACGTGGCGGCCGCGCTGGTCGACCACGACCGGGTCGAGACGCTGGTGCCGGTCGACGACGACCAGGCGCAGCGGATCGCGACCTGGTCCGGGCTCCGGCGCGAAGGCGTCCAACGGACGGTCGGAGGCGACCTGGTGGTCTACGCCCGCCTGGTCGACGACGTACCCGTCCACGAACCGGGCGGCTTCCGGGCCCTCCTCAACTCGTTCCTGCCGCGCAAGCGGGCGATCAGCCAGATGTTGATCCGCGACACCTCACCGGAGCCCCGGGTCCTGCTCTGCCAGCTCACCTACAAGGCCGACTGGGACCTCCCGGGCGGCGTGGTCGAGGTCGGCGAGTCGCCGCAGCTGGCGGTGGTGCGCGAGGTCGAGGAGGAGCTCGGGCTCGACATCGCGTCCGGACCGCTCCTGCTCACCGACTGGCTACCACCGTGGGGCGGCTGGGACGACGCCCTCTGCCTCGTCTTCGACGGCGGTGCGCACGACGCGTCCCTCGTCGAGCGGATCGTCCCGCAGGCGCGCGAGATCCGGTCCGCGACGTTCTGCACCCTCGACGAGGTCGACGAGCGGGCCGCCGACTTCAGCGCCCGCCGGATCCGCGCCGCGCTCGGCAACCTCGGCGGCGGGCCCGCCTACAGCGAGTCGGGTCGCTGAGGCAACGGGCAACGCTCGCAACCGCCCATTACTCGCCAGTCGGCGCCTTGGTCAGGGCAGCAGCGGGCGGCGGGTGCGGCCGAGGTCGAGGATCTCGCCCTTGCCGCCGAGGACGACGGGGATGACGTTGGCCTGGCAGGCGAGCCGGCGGATGGCGGTGGCCGACATGGGTTCGCCGCCGACGACGGTCCCGGTGCCGAGCTCGGTCTGCAGGGATTCGAGTTCGATGGTGACCATGAGCGTGGTCGCATCACCGCCGTGCCGCGGGAGCTTCTTGGGGTCGAGGTGTTCGAGGAGCGTAGAGAAGGCCTGACCGAGGCGGCGGTGGTGCGGGATCCGGTCCTCTTCGCCGCTGAGCGCGTCGTCGTGCTTGCGGGGCGAGGTGAACGACTCGAGGTAGGTCAGGAACCGGTCCCGGTCCACGGCGGGGTGGACGATCGTGGTCCGAGCCATCCCCTCACCGATGATCCGGGAGCGGAGGCTGGTCTTCTCCCGCGCCTGTTGTTCCTCGTCCTCGAGTCGTTTGGCTGAGATCGGCCGGACCGCGCTGTCGCATGCCGTCGAGCGCGCCCAAGCCGCCGGGCTCGACACCCACATCGAGCTGGTCGACGCCAAGCCGGCGCATGCGCTGATCCAGACCGCGGACGCCTACGACGCGACCGTCATCGTCGTCGGCACTGCGGGCGAGTCACCGCTCCGCGGCGCCATGCTCGGCTCGACACCGCACAAGCTGCTGCACCTGTCTTCGCGACCCGTTCTCTGCGTGCCCGCATGAGTGAGAGCCACCAGGACTCCGACGACCAGGATCGCGCCACCGACCAGCTCGGCGACCGTGGGCTGCTCGTCGAGCAGCAGCCACGCCGAGCCGATGGCGACGGGCGGCACCAGCAGGATCCACGGCACGACCGCCGCCGACGGGTTGCGCGAGAGCAGCCCGTTGAAGATGCCGTAGCCGACCAACGACGCCAGCCCGGCGGTGTAGGCGGTCGACAGCGTTGCCTCCCAACCGAACGCCGAGGCGGCGAGGGTGAAGGTTCCGGGGCCGTCCAGCGCGAGTGACAGCAGCGCCAGCGGCACGGGTACCACGAGCGCCGACCACACGGTGAGCGACAGCCCGCCCCGCACCCCGGACGCGCGCGACACCACGTTGCCGACCGCCCACGACAGCGCGGCCAGCAGGCACAGGCCGAGCGCGAGCAACGGGACATGGCCACCGCGACCGAGGCCGACGACCAGCAGCCCGACCGCGCCGAGTCCGACTCCGAGTACCTGGGCGCGGGTCGGCCGCTCGCGCAGCGCGGCCGCGGCGATCAGGACCGTCAGCACCACCTGCGCCTGGAGCACCAGTCCGGCGAGTCCGGCCGGCATGCCCGCCGCGATCGCCGAGTAGAGCAGGGCGAACTGGCCCAGGGACATGAACGTGCCGACGGCGAGGATCGTGCGCCACGGGGCATTCGGTCGCGGCACCAACCAGATGGCGGGGACGAGCACCGCTAGGAACCGTACGGTGACGAACAGCAGCGGCGGGACGTCGCCCATGCCCCACTCGATGACGACGAAGTTGAAGCCCCACAGGGCCGCGACCAGGGCGGCGAGGAGGCAGTCGCGTCGGCTCACGTCATCCATCGTCGCCGCCAGGATCGTGAAGCACCAGCGAATGAACCTGCCGCTGTTCATGTAGAGTTCCTACATGATCGATCTGGCCGCCCTCACCGGGCTGCGCGCGGTCGCCACCCATGGCTCGGTGGTCGCGGCCGCGGCCGCGACCGGCTTCACCCCGAGCGCGGTCTCGCAACAGGTCAAGCGCCTCGAGCGCCAGGTAGGGGTCCCGCTCCTGGAGCGGGTCGGCCGGGGGGTGATGCTGACCAGCCACGGTCGGCACCTGGTCGATGCGGGCGACCAGGTGCTCGCCGATCTCGAGCAGCTCGAGGCCGAGCTGCAGCGCCGGGCCGACGTCGTGACCGGCTCGCTCCGTCTGGTGGCGTTCTCGACCGCGATGCGCGGGCTGGTGGCGCCCGTCGCGCGCCGGCTCCTCGACGACCATCCGGACCTGCGCCTGACGCTCGACGAACGCGAACCGTGGGACGCGGTCGACCTGGTGGCGGCCGGCCAGTGCGACGTCGGGATCGTGCACCGATGGGGCGGGGTGGCGTTCGCCGTACCCGACCACGTGGAGACCACCCGGGTCGCCGATGACGTCGCGGACCTGATCGTGCCGAACGACCACCCGCTGGCCGACCGGTCGACAGTGACGCCGCGCGACCTCCTGGACGTCGACTGGATCGCCACTCCCGAGGGCACGATCTGCCGGCAGTGGCTGCACCGGATGTACGACGGCACCGGGCGGCCGCCGCGCATCGTCCACGTGTCGATGGAGTTCGAGTCCCACCTCGCCCTGGTCGCGGCGGGCCTCGGCGTGGCGCTCGTCCCCCGTCTGGGCCGGGGGCCACTCGGGCCAGGGGTCGCCGCGGTCGAGGTCACCGACCCGGTCCCCACCCGGCTCGTCGACGCCCTGCACCGGAGGACGATGGCCGGCTCCCCCGCCGTCGCGGCCGTTCTTACGGCGCTGCGGGCGCCGGCGCCGCGTCCAGCATCTCCCGCGCGAGCATCGTCGACCCCACGACAGCGGCAGGCATCATCAGGACGGCGCCGAACGGGATGAAGAAGCACAGCTGCACCACGGCCCCGAAGCCGAGCATCGTGGAGCGGTGGTCGGCCACCAGGGCCTTCTGAGCCGCCCGGTCCATCCCCCGCGCTTCGAGCCCGCGCGACACCAGCTCGCCGGCAAGCAGACGGCCGGCCACGATCACGCCCAGCACCGGTCCGATGATCGGGCCGACCACGGGGACCAACCCGATGACGAAGACGCCGACTGTGGTCATGATGCCGAGCCCGATGAGACCGATGCCGTCGATCGCACCACGGAGCCAGCCGACGCCCTTGTCCGGGGCGTCACCGCCGAGCATCACCTCGGTCTCCTTCCAGATCTTCTCGTAGAAGGGATCGCCGACAGCGAGGGTGAGACCGGTGAAGGTGATCATCGACAGGAACAGCGAGCCGATGACGACCGCGACGTAGAGGCCGATCCGCAGGACGCCCTGCCACAGGTCGGACCAGTCGTCGGCGAACGGCGTCGCCCAGTCGATGAGGTCGTCGGCGTAGAAGATCAACGTGATGAAGAGCCCCAGCAGGACGACCAGGACCACCACCGCCGGCACGATGCCCAGCAGCATCAGTCCCGGCCGTCGTCGCCACATCTTGAGCCCGCGGAAGAGGAACCCCGCTCCGTGCGCGAAGCCCATGGTCGGCGCGCTCAGAACAGGGCCGACGCGAGCGCCTGGCGGCCCTTGAGGACCCGCGGGTCCTCGTTGCCGACGGCGGCGAACAGCCCGACCAGGTGCTCTCGAACGCGGTCGCGGTCCTTGTCGGAGGTACGGCGCACCAGCTCGACGAGGCGCGCGAACGCATCCTCGACGTGGCCGCCCAGCAGGTCGAGGTCGGCGACCATGATCTGTGCGTCGATGTCGTCGGGACCCTCGGCGGCCTTGGCTCGCGCCTCGTTGAGGTCGACGCCCTGGGTGCGCTGGAGGATCTTCGCCATCGCCAGCCCGGCGGCGGCCTCCGCGTCGGCCGGGTTGCCGTCGACCAGCTTCTGGTACTCGGCGACCGCCCCGTCGAGGTCACCTGCGGCCAGCGCGTCCTGGGCCGGCGCATACCGCGGGTCGGGCCCGGCTTCGCCGTCCGCGCCGTCGCCCTCGGCAGCAGGTGCGGTCAGCGGCTGGTGCCGGCCGGTGATGCCCTGCGCGGTCAGCTGCTGACCGAGCTCGTTGAAGAGGGTGTTGAGCTCGTCGCGCGGCACCATGCCGGGGATGGGCTGGATCGCCGGACGCCCGTCGAGGAACACCATCAGCAGCGGCACCGGCAGCTGCGGCAGCTGGCTCGCCTGCGCGATCACCTGGGCGATCTGCGGCACGGCGTCGACGTCGACGAGGCCGGCGAGGAAGCGACCGTCGTACTGTCCGACCAGATCGGTGACGTCGTCGGCCATCTGGGCACTTTCGGGCGCTTGCGACGGTGAGAAGAAGACCAGCACCACCGGTGCCGTCGTCGACGCCTGCAGGACGGTCTGGAAGTTCTGATCATCGACGGCGACGGCGTACGCCGAGCCGGTGGGTGCGGCACCGCCCGGACCTGCGGAGGCCGGTTGAGGGGCTGGGCGCTTCAGGGCCGACAGGTCGATCGCTCCTCGGCCGGCAAACGGCTGCTGCGTCATGCCGCAGAGTCTATGAGTCGCCTTGGAAGGCTATGCGTCGGCCTCGAAGTCCCCGGCCGCAGCCCGGACCGGTCTCAACAGTTCGGACAGCTGGGCCATCTGCGACTCGTCGACTCCGTCGAGCGCGAAGCCCGCCGCAACCAGGTCGGTGGTGGCCAGGTCGACCAGCGCGCGGCCGGCCGGTGTGATCTCGGCGAGCACCGCACGCCCGTCGTCGGGGTGCGGCACCCGGCGGACCAGACCCCGTGACTCCAGCCGCCGGACGATCGAGGTCACCGAGGTCGGGTGCACCTGCAGCCGCTCGCCCATCTTCCCCAGCGGGAGCGAGCCGCGGGACGAGAAGACGAGAAGCACCAGGGCTTCGTAGCCGGCGAAGCTCAACCCGTGGGGCTTCAGCAGCCCGTCGAGACGCCCGAGGACCAGCTGCTGGACCCGCATCAGCGACGTCACCGCGTGCATGGCGGGAACCGCCCCCCACCGTCGGCCCCATTGCCGAGCCGCTTCGTCGATCGGATCGAACGGGAGCATCACCACAACCTCCTGCTCTCTCCTAGTTGGGTACCCGAGGACCACGGAGACCGGCCCGTTGCACGACCCGCTGGATGGAGAGGTCACGCTCATCGGGACGGCCCACGTACTTGATGTCGCGCAGGCCCTGCTCCTGGGCGGCGGACTCGAAGCAGAAGTGCCCGAATCCCAGCATCCGCCCGTGCAGCGGCTTCTTCACCGAGATGTCGAGGATCCGGCTGAGCGGCATGGTCGCGAGCTGCTGGGAGAGCACGCCGTGCACCCGGAACACCCGCATGTTCGTGATGACGAAGCGGTCGCGGATCTCACGCACCGTGCACCACATGGCGTGCAGCGACAACAGGAAGGCGACCACGAGGAAGAACCAGGCGACGTTGACGTTGACGAAGGGAGACGCCACGAGCAGGAGCAGTGCGCCCACCCCCTCGAGCGTCGGTCGCACGTAGGCGACCCAGTGGTGGCGCACCTCGTCGACGACGACCTCACCCTCTTCACGCAGAAGATGCTTGCCGATCTGTGGGTCTCCGACCCAGGCGAGGAAACCCATCGGCGCAATCAGCCGTCAGGCCGTCACAGCGCGCCGACGAAGTCGATCACGCCGGAGAAGACCTTCTCGGTCGCGCCCCAACCCTCGTCGCCGGCGCTCTTCGCGGTGTCGGCCAGTCCGCTCGGGTCCTGGAGCATCCAGAAACCGAGAAAGACGACGACCACCACGAGGATCAGCTTCTTGGCGTCCATCAGTGATTCTCCGTCCGAGCAGGCGGGCATACGTCGCCACATTGGTATCAGGCGGCACGCCGCCCGCGCGGGAGGCGCGCGGACTCAGAGCCCGTAGGCGGCCGTCTGCGGCGGGCGGTGGTCGGCCCGCAGCCACGCACGGAAGAAGTCGTCCAGCTGCTCCCCGGAGACGCGCTCAGCCAGCCGTTCGAACTGCGGCGCCCGCACGTTGCCGTCCTCGTGGGTCGACGCCCAGGTGCGCAGCAGCCGCCGGAAGTCCTTCTTGCCGATCACCTTGCGGAGCGCCGCGAGGGTCATCGCCCCGCGGTCGTAGATCGCGGCGTCGAAGATCCGGTTCGGTCCGGGATTGGTGAGGCTGAGGCGCCAGAACGCCCGGTAGCCCTTGTAGTAGGCGTAATAGCGCTTCAGGTTGCGGGCGGTCGTGTAGCCGCCGTGCGCCTCGGTGTACCGCAGCTGCAGGTAGGTCGCGAAGCCCTCGTTGAGCCAGATGTCGCGCCAGCGTGCAACCGAGACCGAGTCGCCGAACCACTGGTGGGCCAGCTCGTGCACGACGATCGTCTCGGCCGGCGTGGAGGGGTACGTCGGACGGGTCTGGTTCTCGAGCGCGAACCCGACGTCGAGGCTCGTCACCAGCCCGCCCGTCGTGTCGAACGGGTAGTCGCCGAGCTCGTCCTGCAGCCAGGCCGTGATCCGCGCAGACTTCCGGAGTGTCTTGAGACTGGCGGTGCGCTGGTTCGGGCCCAGCTGCTCCGACACGGCGTTGTAGTAGTCGAAGCCCCGCACCCGCCCCTCTTCGATGACGAAGTCACCGGCCGCGAAGAACGCCAGGTAGGTGGTCATCGGGTCCGACATCCGCCAGTGCGTCGTCGCCTGGCCGTCGTCGACCGTGCGGTCCACCAGGACCCCGTTGCTGATCACGTCCTTGGCCGCGTCGGTCGTGACGGTGATGTCGAAGGTTGCCTTGTCGGTCGGGTGGTCGTTGCTCGGGAACCACCAGGCCGCCATGTGCGGCTCGTTCATCGTGACGACCTCCTCGGCGTCGGCGAGCCAGTTGGACTCGCCCCGCCAGGAGAGGTCGCCGGGGACGCCTTGGTAGGTGACGGTCACGTCGACCGGCGCGCCCTTCGACAGCGGCTGCGACGGCGTGATCACGACCTCGTGCTTGTCGGGCTTGGCGAACCCGGCGTCCTCGCCGTCGACCGTCACCGCGTCGACGTCCAACAGCAGGTCGACGTTGAAGGTCGTCAGCTTCTGGGACGGCACCAGGCGGATCGTCGTCTCACCCGAGAGGTGCCCGTCGGTGAACTGATACTCGTCGTGGATGTCGTAGTGGAGCACGTCGTAGCCGACGTTGCCGTCCGCCGGGAAGTAGGGGTCCGGCACCTGCGGCGCAGCGGACGGCGCGGCCACGGCGGCAACGGCGACGGCGCCGACGATGACGGCAGCGAGCAGGGGGGCGATCCGGGGGCGACGCAGCACGCGCACAACCTAACCCGGGGCGCGTTGCGGCGATAAATGCGTTGCGCGTGCCCGCCGCACCCCGGAACGATGGTGTCGCCGACCCGCGAGCACCGCGGGTCCGAGTCGAGAGGAGCACGTGACATGTCCCTGACTGTCCTTGGCCTGTCCGCAGACCTCCCCTCTGTTCAACAGAGCCTCTTCTCGACCTGGAGCAACCACCATGCACCTGGAGCTTCCCTCCACGCCGGCTGACGCCGGCACCGCTTCACCCGAACCGCTCGACCCTGGGTTCGTATTCGACTTCGTCGCGTACGACGAGCTCGACGACGACCAACGCTGGTCCACCTGGCTGGACGTCGAGCCGCTCAGCCGCGGTCCCGAGCCGCGGCCCGACTGGTTGGTCACGTCGCAGGGCGCGATCGACACCGAGCTCGGCATCCTCAAGACCGGCAAGGAAGCCGACGTCTTCCTGCTCGAGCGTGCCGACCCGCTGCTGGCGGACCAGGCCGTGGTCATGGCCGCGAAGCGCTACCGGTCGCCCGAGCACCGGTCGTTCCAGCGGTCCGCCACCTACACCGAGGGCCGCAGCATGAAGCGGTCCCGCGACGAGCGGGCGCTCAAGCGGAAGAGCACGTTCGGCCGCGAGGTCGCCGCCGGCGAGTGGGCGATCTCCGAGTGGTCGGCCCTGGTCCGCTGCTGGGGACTCGGACTGCCGGTCCCCTATCCGGTCCAGATCGACGGCACCGAGCTGCTGATGGAGTGGATCACCGTCGACGGAGAGACGGCGCCGCGGCTCGCGCAGACCCGCCCGAGCCGCGCGCTGCTCGCGTCCTACTTCGACCAGCTGCGGGACTCCATGGCGACCCTCGCCCAAGCCGGGCTCGTGCACGGCGACATGTCGCCGTACAACATCCTGGCGGCGGGCGACCGGCTGGTGATCATCGACCTGCCCCAGATCGTCGACCTGGTCGGCAACGCGGCCGGCTTCGACTTCCTGCTGCGCGACTGCACCAACGTGTGCGACTGGTTCAAGCGACGAGGGCTCGAGGTCGACGGAGAGGAGCTGTTCGGCGACCTCATGGCCCACGCCTTCTGAGCCTCAGACAAGGATCCCCGCGAGCCCGAGCTCGTGCCGGCCGGTCTCGACCAAGGTCGCGTCCGGGGTGAGCGGGTGGAACTTGATCGCGCGGATGTCGCGGTAGGCCCGCTCGATCACCGACCCCTTGAAGAAGGCCGGCCCGCCGGCGACGTCCATCGCCAGGTCGCACACCTCGATGCCGGCCTCGGCGACCTCCGCCTTGGCCATCATCACGGCCAGGTAGGCCTCGTGCGAGGGCGTCACGTCGTCGTCGCCGAGCGTGCCAAGGGCGCCGTCGAGCGCCCACGAGGCGACCCGGAGCCGGTGCTTCATCCGGCCGAGCTGGCGCTGCACGAGCGGGCTCTCGGCCTTGGCCGCGGCGGCGGTGAGCGCGGCGCCGTACGCCGCCTCGGCGATGCCGAGGTAGGCGCCGGAGATGATCGGGAAGGCGACCTCGGAGATCACCTGCAGCGGCGGGTCGACCACCCCGTAGGGGCGGTTGGCGAGCACTCGCTCGTCGGGCACGAAGACGTCCTCGACGAGGATGTCGTTGCTCGCCGTGCCGCGCATGCCGAGCGTGTTCCAGTTGTCGGCGACCCGGACGCCCTCGGCGGCGATCGGGACCGCGACGTTCAGGACCCGTTGGCCCTGGGCCGGGTCGTCGTAGACGAACATCGTCGACATCACGGTGCCGTTCCCGGACTGGCTCGCGAAGCGCTTGTGGCCGGACACCCGGTAGCCACCGTCGACCTTGACCGCCTCGCCGCGCGGGTGCGTGTAATCGCCGCCGCCGGTCGATACGAGGAGGATCCCCTCGTCGGCGACCCGGCGGAGGGTGGCCTCGGCCCCCGGCAGTCCGCGGCGGTAGCGCCAGGCCGTGAACGCGACGACGTGCTGGTGCATCGAGCTGGCGAGCGCGGTCGCGCCGCAGTGACGGCCGAGCTCACGCTGCAGCGCGGTCAGCTCGGCGACGGTGGCACCGTCGCCGCCGAGCTCGGTGGGTACGGCGGCCTTGAGCAGGCCGGCGTCGCGGAGCGCGTCGTACGCCTCGGTGACGAAGGAACCCTCGGCGTCGTGCCGGGCGGCGTGCTCGGCGAGCGTCGGGCCGATCGCGGCAGCGCGCTCGAGGACGGAGGTCATGGTCGGTGCAGGTGCGGTAGTGGTCATAGAAGCAATGTCCGTCACCACCGACGCCGCAACTAGTCCACGATCGTGACCCTGCTGGTACGAATTCGCGACTACTACCCGGGCCGGCGGCGGCCCTGGCATCCTG
Organism: uncultured Actinomycetota bacterium; assembly: GCA_963846535.1. Taxonomy (GTDB): domain Bacteria; phylum Actinomycetota; class Actinomycetes; order Propionibacteriales; family Nocardioidaceae; genus Nocardioides. The sequence continues at coordinate 41,353 of CAWJWK010000005.1, read as the reverse complement.
GTGGCATGCCTGACTACGGCGACTACTGTCCGGTCCAGATGGCCTCCGAGGTCATCGCCGACCGCTGGACGCCACTGATCATCCGCGAGCTGGTGCTCGGCAACACCCGCTTCAACGACATCGCTCGCGCAATGCCCGGGATCTCCCGTTCCCTGCTCGTCCAACGGCTGCGTCACCTGGAGAAGAAGGGCGTGCTCGAGACCTGGCCGGCGGCGTCCGGCCGCGGGAACGAGTACCACCTCACCCCAGCCGGCAAGGACCTGATGCAGGTGATCGACAGCCTCGGCCGCTGGGCGATCGAGTGGCTCTTCGAGGACCTGCGGCCGCACGACGTGCCGCCGACGACCCTCATGTGGTGGATGCACCGGCGGGTCAACACCGAGACGCTGCCCCCGGTACGCACAGTCGTGGAGTTCCGGCACACGGCGCCGAAGCCTCAGACGATCTGGTTCGTGCTCGACCGGGGTGACGTCTCGGTCTGCCACCAGCACCCGGGCTTCGAGATCGACGTGGTCGCGACGGCGACCACGGCCGACTTCGCCGACGTGTTCCAGGGCTACCGCACCTGGAAGGAAGCAGTGGCCGACGGCCGGATCGACGTGGCCGGGCCACCCCGGCTCGCGTCCGCACTCCCCCGCTGGTTCCTCTGGAGCCCGTGGGCCGAGGTCACCCGGGAGCGGGCGGACCGGACGGCCACCGGGTGAGGGACGTTCCCGGGCGAGTTGTCGTCCTGCGCGACAGCTCGCCCGTCGATCCGGGTCGCGACGGGCTCTACTCCCCCGACGAGCTGTACGACGCGTCGCCCTACGCCGACTCGGTGGACGCCCGTGCCTACGGGTGGGCGATCGAGGAGCACTCGCCGGAGTCGATGCTGAGTCGCGCGCTGCACGACGAGGGCATCGACCAGGCGCTGGGACGCTGGTGCGCGCCACGGGACCTGGTCGGGGTGATGGGCGGTCACGCGGCGCTGCGCGGCAGTCCGGAGTACGCCGACGCGGCTCGCCTCGGACGCCTGCTCGGTGGCGCGCACACGGTTGCCACCGGTGGCGGGCCGGGCGCGATGGAGGCGGCGAACCTCGGCGCTTCCCTCGCGCAGGCCGAGGACGCCGAACTCGACGAGGCGCTCGCCGTACTCGCTGAGGTGCCGACGTTCCTGCCGTCGATCGACGACTGGGTCACGTCCGCGCGCCGGGCGCGGGCGGCGGCTCCCGACCCGAACCCGAGCTTGGGTGTGCCGACGTGGCACTACGGGCACGAACCGCCCAACCTCTTCGCGACCGCGATCGCGAAGTACTTCCGCAACGCGCAGCGGGAGGCGATCCTGCTCCAGATCTGCGACGCGGGGATCGTGTTCCTGCCCGGTGCCGGTGGCACCGTGCAGGAGGTCTTCCAGGACGCGTGCGAGAACTACTACGCAGCCGACGACAAGGTCGCGCCGATGGTGCTCGTCGGTGAGCGGTACTGGACCGAGACATTGCCCGTCTGGCCACTGCTCACCGCCCTGGCACGGGGCCGGGCGATGGAGCGTCACGTGCACCTCGTCGCCACGGTGGACGAGGCCGCCGAGCTGGCTCGGCGAGGGAACGACTAGTCCACCTGTGCGGGACGCGTGACCCGCCTCACATCTGGTTCGTTGTGACCGCCGTGAAGCTGTCACGTCGCGACCTCGTGCGCGCCGGCCTGCTCGGAGGAGGTGTTGCTGCTGCTGGTGTGAGCGGCATCGCCTTCCCTGCCCTCGCTAGCGCCGCCGTCACCCCCCGCACCACGCTCAAACGCACGCTCCTGCCGGGGCCACCCGACGCGTTGGGCTATTCCCAGATCGTCAATGGACCCGGTGAGGTCCGCCTCGTGCGCACCGACCTCGGCGTGCTGGCCCAGGCCGGACGCACCGAACGCCGGGTCGGCCTTCAGTCGTTCGTCCAGCTCAGCGACATCCACATCGTCGACCACGAGTCGCCGGCTCGGGTGGAGTGGGTCGACCGGTTCGAGACCCCTGGGCTCTTCTCGTCGTCGTACCGGCCCCAGGAGATGCTCACCGCCCAGGTGGCGGACGCGATGGTGCAGGCGGTCAACTCGCAGAAGAAGGGCCCCGCGACCGGCATGCGGTTCTCCTTCGCGATCCAGACTGGCGACAACTCCGACAACTGTCAGTACAACGAGGTTCGCTGGAACATCGACGTCCTCGACGGCGGCACCGTCCGCCCCGACAGCGGCAACCTCGCCGCCTACGAGGGCGTCGCCGACGACAACCCGCTCTACTACGACCGGCACTACTGGCACCCGCACCCTGTGCCGCTCGGCAAACAGCCCGACAAGTACAAGATTGAGCACGGGTTCCCCACCGTCAACAACCTGCTCAACGCGGCACGGCGGCCGTTCAACGCAGAGGGACTCGACATCCCGTGGTACAGCGTCTTCGGCAACCACGACGGCCTCGTCCAGGGCAACTTCCCGCACACCCTCCAGCTGTCGACGATGGCAGTCGGACCGCTGAAGGTGATCTCCCCACCCGCCGGTGTGAGCGACACCGACGTGAAGGACGCCGTCGAGAACCTGGACCCGCTCAGCCTGATCGGCCATCTGGTGGTGTCGCCCTACATCCGGGCAGTGACGCCCGACCCCGAGCGCCGCAGCGTCAACCGCAAACAGGTCGTTGAGGAGCACTTCACGACGACCGGACTCCCGGTCGGCCACGGCTTCACCGCAAGCAACCGCACGGCCGGTACGGCGTACTACCACTTCGACGAGGGCAACTTCCGCCATGTCGTCATGGACTCGGTCAATCCCAACGGGTACGCCGACGGCTCACTCGACCCTGAGCAGTTCACCTGGCTCAAGGCCACCATCGAGGCCGCGACCGGGAAGGCCGCGATCATCTACAGCCACCACACCAGCACCACCATGTCCAACCCGTTCATCCTCACAGGCGGCGACCCGCAGCTCCCGCGGGTGCTCGGCCCCGAGGTCGTCACCTACCTGCTCACCCAGCCGCACGTGATCGCCTGGGTCAACGGACACACCCACCACAACAGCATCACCGCCCACAAGCGCGCCGACGGGTCGGGCGGGTTCTGGGAGATCAACACCGCCTCGCACATCGACTACCCGCAGCAGGGCCGGATCGTCGAGATCGCCGACAACCTCGACGGCACCTGGTCGATCATCACCACGATCATCGACCACGCCGGCCCGGCGAGCTACGGCGGGAGCTTGGCCAACACCCTCACTCTGGCCAGCCTCAGCCGCGAGCTGGCGGCCAACGACCCCCAGAACAACCTGGCCAGTTCGACGGGCACCCCGCTCGACCGCAACGCCGAGCTGCTGATCGACAACCCGCTCGCGTAGTCGCTACTCGGGAGCGGCGGCGAGCTGGCCGCAGGCGCCGTCGATCTCGCGGCCACGGGTGTCGCGGACCGTGGTCGGCACGCCCTTGGCCTCGAGCCTGCGCACGAACTCGCGCTCGTCGGCGGGGTCGGACGCGGTCCACTTCGAACCGGGGGTGGGGTTGAGCGGGATCAGGTTGACGTGCACCCAGCCCCAGTCGCCGTACGACGTCAGCACGTCGCCGAGCAGATCGGCCCGCCAGGCCTGGTCGTTGATGCCGCGCATCATGGCGTACTCGATGGAGACCCGGCGCTTGGTCTTCTCGGCGTAGCTCCACGCCGCATCGACCGTCTCGGCGACGGAGAAGCGGGTGTTGATCGGGACCAGCTCGTTGCGCAGCTCGTCGTCGGGCGCGTGCAGGCTCAGGGCCAGGGTGACGGGGATGCCCTCGTCGGCCAGCTGACGCATCCGGGGCACCAGGCCCACGGTGGAGACGGTGATGCCGCGCGCGGACATGCCGAGGCCGTCGGGGGCGGGATCGGTCAGCCGCCGTACGGCGCCGAGCACCGCCTTGTAGTTGGCCATCGGCTCGCCCATGCCCATGAACACCACGTTGGAGACCCGGCCGGGGCCGCCCGGGACCTCGTCGCGCGCCAGGGCGCGAGCGCCGGCGACGACCTGCTCGACGATCTCGGCAGTCGACATGTTGCGCTGGAGGCCGCCCTGGCCGGTGGCGCAGAACGGACAGGCCATCCCGCAGCCGGCCTGGCTAGACACGCACATCGTGACCCGGCCCGGGTAGCGCATCAGCACCGACTCGACCAACGCGCCGTCGAAGAGCTTCCAGAGGGTCTTGCGGGTGGTGCCACGGTCGGCCTCGAGCGTGCGCAGCGGCGTCATCAGGTCCGGGAGCAGCGCTGCAACCAGCTCTTCGCGCTGGACCGCAGGCAGGTCGGTCATGGCCGCCGGGTCGTCGACCAGTCGGCTGAAGTAGTGGGTGCTGAGCTGCTTGGCCCGGAAACCCGGGAGGCCGAGCTCGACGAGGTGAGCCTTGCGCTCGTCAGGAGCTAGGTCCGCCAGGTGCCGAGGCGGCTTCTTGCGGCCGCGCGGCTCGGCGAAGACGAGGGGCAGCTGCTTCGGTTGGGGGGGCTCCGCGGTCTCGGACATCAGCTCAGCGGTCGCGGTTGAGGAGGAACCACAGGACTGCGACCGCGACGCCGATCACGACGACCGCGGTGGCGACGACGCCGAAGAGCATGTAGCGGCCGAACCCGCGCGTGCGGTGCGGAACCAGCAGGCCGATCGGCACCACGAGGGTGAGCAGCACGAAGGGGAAGAGCTCCTCGGCGCGCTCGTAGCCGACCATCGCCTTGAGGATCGCTGCATAGGTGCCCGGCACGAGGATGATGAACGCCATGCCGGTGAAGAAGCCGGCCAGCGGCACGAAGACCGGGTGGTCGCGGTGCCACCAGTCGGGCAGCTGCCACCGCTTCGTGGGCGACGACGGATCCGGGTCGGTCTCGGGGGCAGGATCCACCGCCGCGGCGCCCCGGGCGGGGTCGGTCGCGGTGGTCCCCGGGGTCTCCACAGCCTGATCCATCACTTCGATCGTACCGGCCTGACCTGCGGACAGCGTGATCGTCGCGAAGGTCAGAAGACGGCGTAATGCAGCAGCAGCCAGATCGGGGCGATCGTCGCGAGCAGCGAGTCGAGCCGGTCCATCAGGCCCCCGTGCCCGGGAATCACCTGACTCATGTCCTTGATGCCGAGGTCGCGCTTGATCACCGACTCGCAGAGGTCACCGAGGGTTGCCATCACGACCGCGATCACACCGAGCAGAAGTCCGACCCACCAGTCGCCGTCGAGGAGGTAGACGACGAGCGCCCATCCGACGCCGAGGCAGGCGAGGAGCGATCCGACGAAGCCCTCCCACGACTTCTTCGGCGAGATGACCGGCGCCATCGGGTGCTTGCCGAAGAGCACGCCGGCGACGTAGCCGCCGATGTCGGAGGCGATCGTCACCAGGATGAACGTGAGGATGCCGGCCACGCCGTCGTCGTCGAGACCGCCGCCGGTCCAGGTGTCCCCGCCCTCGGCCAGCATCAGGGCGACGAACGAGCCGAGGAACGGCACGTAGATCAGGGTGAAGACCGACGCCGTGGCGTTCTTGACGTAGCCGTCGACGCCGCGACGCAGCAGCCAGAGCATGATGACCAGCGCGGTCACCGCCGTCGCGGTCACCAGGGCCTCTGCGCTGGAGACGTAGGCGACGACCACCATGACGACGCCGCCGATCATCAGCGGCTGCTCGGGCAGGTCGATGTCCTTGGCGAGCATCCCCTTGCGCAGCTCCCACACCGCCACCACGACGGCGACGGCGACGATCACCATGAACGCCGGCTTCCAGAAGAAGAGCGAGGCGCCGATCGCGCTCAGCAGGACGACGGCGGAGGCCACCGCGGCCTTCAGGTCGCGGCCGGCCCGGCCGTGGTCCTTCTTCTCGGGCTGGCCCGCCTGGAGTGCGTCAGCAGGAGGTGGTGTCTCGTCGGTCATCGAGGGCATGTCTCCGTCGAGGCTCAGACCTCGAGGAGCTCGGCTTCCTTGGCCTTGAGCAACTCATCGATGGCTTCGGTGTGCTGCTTGGTGATGCCGTCGAGCCGCTTCTCGGCCCCGGTGACGTCGTCCTTGCCGGCCTCGCCGTCCTTCTCGAGGCGCTCGAGGTTCTGCTTGGCCTTCTGCCGGACCTGGCGCACGGCCACCTTGCCGCCCTCGGCCTTCTCCCTGGCGAGCTTGATGAACTCCTTGCGGCGCTCCTCGGTCAGCTCGGGGAAGACGCAGCGCAGCACCTTGCCGTCGTTGGCAGGGTTGACGCCCAGGTCGGAGTCGCGGATCGCCTTCTCGACATTGGCCATTGCGCCCATGTCGAACGGCTGGACCAGGATGATCCGTGCCTCGGGGGCGGTGAACGACGCGAGCTGTTGGATCGGCGTTGGGGTCCCGTAGTAGTCGACCATGATCTTGCTGAACATGCTCGGCTGCGCGCGGCCGGCCCGGATGGTTGCGAACTCCTCGCGGGTCGCGGCGACCGACTTGTCCATCTTGCCGTCGGCCTCGTTGAGGATGTCGTTGATCACCTGTGCTCCTAAGTTGCCGTGTTCGGTGGTCGAGCTTGTCGAGACTCAGCCTGCGCTGACCAGCGTGCCGATCTTCTCACCCTGCACGACCCGCAGGATGTTGCCCTCGGTGGAGAGGTTGAAGAAGACCATGTCCATCCGGTTGTCCCGTGCCATCGCGATGCCGGTCGCGTCCGCGACCTTCAGATCCCGGGCGAGGTACTCGTCGTAGGTGAGCCGGTCGAACATGACAGCCGACGGGTTCTTCTTCGGGTCTGAGTCGTAGACGCCGTCGACACCCTGCTTGCCCATCAGGATGACCTCGCACCGCGTCTCCAACGCACGCTGGGCCGCGACCGTGTCGGTGGAGAAGAACGGCATGCCGGCGCCGGCACCGAAGATGACGACCCGACCCTTCTCCATGTGCCGGATCGCGCGCCGCGGGATGTACGGCTCGGCCACCTGCCCCATCGTGATCGCGGTCTGGACCCGGGTCTCGACGCCGTGCTTCTCGGTCAGGTCCTGCAGTGCCAGGCAGTTCATCACCGTGCCGAGCATGCCCATGTAGTCCGCGCGGGCGCGTTCCATGCCGCGCTGCTGCAGCTCCGCGCCGCGGAAGAAGTTGCCACCACCGACGACGATGCCGACCTGGACCCCGCTCTTCGCGACGTCGGCCACCTCCACCGCGATCCGGTTGATCACATCGAGGTCGAGGCCGACCTCGCCACCACCGAAAACCTCGCCCGAGAGCTTGAGAAGTACGCGCTGGTAACCCGTCACGCAGGCGACCTTACCGGGCGGTCAACCGAGGTGCTCACACGATCCGCTGCACCCGCTGCCGGTGCTTGCGGCTGTTGTCTCCGTCGATGTCGGAGTCACGTGTCTTGGAGATGTGGTCGATCTGATCCTCGCCACCCTGCACCGGTTGCGCTTCGATGATCGTGTCGCGCTCGAAGGCATGCGACTTGTCGGTGTTGCGGTAGTAGCGGTAGAAGGCCCAGTACGTCGCCGCGCCACCGGCCGGTCCCGCAGCGAGGATCCAGATCGGATTGTCGTCGGCGGCGAGCGGTAGCAACGCGTTCAGGAGGTCGATGGTCATGCCGTCGCCACCAGGAACGCGCCGGCGATGCCTTCGAGGAAGGTGCCGACCGTGAACGCCGCGAGCAACAGCTTGGGCTGTGAGACCGGGATGCTGCCCATGGTCTCCCCCGTCCGCGCGTTGACCGCGATGTAGTGCAGGAGCTTGTTGCTCTCCTGCTGGTAGGAGTAGAGCCACACCGGGAGGTACATCGACACCCAGCGCGATCCGCCGACGTCGACCTTCTCCTGCTCCCACCGGACGCCGCGGCCGAACTTCGACAGTGACTCCTGGACCTGCGACCGCCCGATCGAGAGCAGCTGGTCCTCGAGGACCGGTTGGACGGCGTCCACGTTGACGTCGCGCTTCTCGCTGGTGAACCCGACGAGGTAGCTCGAGTTCCACTGGACGGCGTTCTTCGTGTCGAACGGCAGGATCGTGTTGATGATGTTGTTGGTGTTGGCAGGCCCGAACTGGGACCGCTCGACCGAGCCCTCGATGGTGAGGTCGTCGACCGTGAAGCTCACCTGCCGCATCAGCTGGTAGACGTCGGCGGCGTAGTAGGTGACGGTGTTGTCGCCGTTCTTCTCCGTCCACCGCCTGGTCTGGATCTCACCCTTGCCCCAGTACTGGGACTCGGCGCGGGCGTCGATGACCAGGTAGGGGAGGTAGACCCCGAGCACGTTCTCCGGCACGAACTCCTTCTTGAACTGCCGGTGCGCGAACAGCCGCCGCTTGGAGGCGAAGGCCCTGATGCTCTCGACCGCCTCCTCCTTGGTCAGCTTGAACGGCAGCACCGCGTCGGGCACCGCACCGTTGGGGATCTGCTGGTTCACGTTGAGGGTGTGGCGGCACCAGTGGCAGCGGGCGTTGAGAGCGTGCGCCGTGTCGACGACCACCTCGGCGCCACAAGACTCGCACTTGAAGGTGAGCACATCCGCAGCGTCTGCCTGGATGTCCTTGGCCCCACCGGCGATGACTACGCCCTCGAGCTCGTCGATGCCCTCGCCGAGGCCGAACTCCTCCTCCACCCGCGCCTCGTGCCACTCGTTGCGACAGAAGAGGCAGACGAGGTTGCCGGTCGAGCCGCGAAGCTGGACGTCGGTGGAACCGCAGCGCGGACACCGGTTGAGGCCGTCCTTGAGCGACTCGTTGACCGTCTCGATGCTGGGCTTCGGCTCGGGCTCGGCCTTCGCCGCGGCGAGCTCTTCCTCGAGGGACAGCGGCGGCCCGTCGAAGGTGGGCTGCTGCGGTGGCGGAGGTGGCGGCGGAGGTGGCGGCGGAGGAGGTGGCGGCGGGGCGGCGTCGACGGGTTCCTCGGTCATGTCAGAGCCCAAGCGCCTTTGCCTTCGCCGCGTCGTAGTCCTCTTGGGTGATGAGGCCGGCGTCGAGCATCTCCTTGGCGCGTTTCAGCACGGCCATCGGGTCCTCGGCCGCGGGAGCCGCAGGCGCGGCTGGCGCCGCGGGGGCCGCCGGCGCCGCGGCAGGTGCGACGGGCTGCTGCAGGCCACCGATCCCGGCGCCACCAGCCGCCATGCCCATCCCGATCAGGCCACCGGGTCCCGCGTTCTCGCCCGCTGCCTCGAAACCGGCGGCGACGGAGGCCTGCAGGTTCGAGTTGCCACGGGAACCCGACAGCGCGTCGGCGCGCTGCACGTTCTTGAGCAGCTCACGGGTGTTGGCGTCGTACTCGATCGAGACGATCGCCGTCTTGACGATCTCGATCCCGCGTCCGGTCTTCCACTGGTAGTTCTGCTCGACCGCGGCGCTCAGCGACTGGGCGAACCCGATCGAGTCCTGCTGGAGCTTGGCGATCCGGTTCCCCTTCGCCGGGTCGTTGGTGTACATCGAGAACGCCGGCGCGAGCGAGCCGATCACCTCGTTGAAGAGCTGCTCACCCGCGGGGTTGTCGATGTCGGTGAAGTCGAAGACGGCGCGACCGGTGATGACTTCGGCGGCGAGGAAATTGCGGACGAACGTCAGCGGGTCCGTGATCTTGAGCGTGTAGGTGCCCCGCGTGATCGCCCCGACCTGGGTGTTGAGGAACGCGTCGTCCCAGTAGATCTCCGACTGGGTCCCGAACTTGTTGTTCGGCAGCTCCTTGAGTGACACGAAGATGGCGTTCTGCTGCGCCGAGGGGCGGCCGCCGTACTTGAAGCGCTCCCAGCTCTGCTTGACGACGGAGTCGATGAGCCCCCCGCCGGTGAACACCGACTGCGAGGCCGGGTCGTCGGACTTCCACTCGTAGGCGCCCGGCTCGGCGGCGAACCCGGTGAAGCCGCCGTCCTCGAGGAGGACCAGGCCGTAGCCCTCGGGGACGATGAACTTCGACCCGTTCGTGATGACCCCGTCGGATGCCTTGTCGTTGCCGCCGCGGCCGGCGTTCTCGCCTCGACGCACCGCGGGGAAGACCGCTGCGGTCGGGCCCATGCCGTCCGGCACCGTGAAGAAGTCGACCCACTGGTCCGCGAGGGTGCCACCGATCGCGCCGATCGCGGCCTGAATGAGTCCCACTTGACGATCTCCTTCATCTGACGTGAGGCGGTCCCGGCAATCACCAGGACCACGGTCGATCTCCCCCACCCGAGAGGCGTCAAAACGCCCGAGGGCCGATCTGGCTGAGAGTCTATTGACTCCCGGCCAGACCGGCCCCAGGACTGGAAAATCAGTGCGTCAGGCGCCGACCTCGAAGCGAGCGAACCGCTTCACGGTGGTGCCGGAGGCGTCGAGAACGGCCTTGACGGTCTTCTTCGACTCGGTCACCGACTCCTGCTCGAGCAGGACGACCTCCTTGAAGAACCCGCCGAGACGGCCCTCGACGATCTTGGCGACCGCGGCTTCGGGCTTGCCCTCCTCGAGCGTCTTCTTGGTGAGGACGTCCTTCTCGGCCTCGACGATGTCCGTGGGGACCTCGTCGCGGGTGAGGTACTGCGCCTTGAGCGCGGCCACCTGCATGGCAGCGCCACGAGCGGCGGTCTCGTCGCCGTCGTACTCGACGAGCACGCCGACGGCCGGCGGCAGGTCGGCCGCGCGCTTGTGCAGGTAGACGGTGGTCGGGCCCTCGAAGTACGCCACCTGACCGAGCTCGATCTTCTCGCCGATGGTGATCGCGAGGTTCTCGACGACCTGGCCGACGGTACTGTCGCCGAGCGGCAGCGCCTTGGCCGCCTCGGTGTCGGTCACCTTGGCCGAGGCAACCGCGTCGGCGATCTTCTGCGCGGTGGAGATGAACTCGTCGTTCTTGGCGACGAAGTCGGTCTCCGACTTCAGCTCGACCAGTGCGCCACCCGAAGCGGCGACCAGCCCGGCAGTCGCCTCACGCTCGGCGCCCCGCTTCTCGGCCTTGGCCTGGCCCTTCACACGGAGCAGCTCGACGGCCTGGTCGAAGTCGCCGTCGGTCTCGACGAGCGCGTTCTTGCAGTCCATCATCCCGGCCTGGGTCAGCTCACGGAGCTTCTTGACGTCGGCAGCGGTGAATGCCATGGATCCTCCCTCGGATCTACGTGGTGGTTGAGTCAGGAAGTAAGCCGGGCTCAGGCCTCGGCAGGTGCCTCGGCCTCGGCGGCCTCGGCGGCCTCGACGACGGCCTCGGGCTCGGCGGGCTCGGTGGCTTCCGGCTCGGTGGCTTCCGGCTCGTCGGCGGCGGGGGCCTCGTCAGCGACCTGGGCCTCGTCGGCGACAGGGGCGACCTGGGCCTCGTCGGCGACAGGGGCGACCGGCGCCTCGTCGGCGACAGGGGCAACAGGGGCCTCGTCGACAGCCGGGGTCTCGGCAGCCGGGGTCTCGGCCTTCTCGAGCAGCTCACGCTCCCACTCGGCCAGCGGCTCCTCGGCGGCGACGGTCTCGCCATCGCCCTTCACGCCGGAGCGGGCGATGAGGCCCTCGGCGACGGCGTCGGCGATCACGCGGGTCAGCAGGCCGACCGCGCGAATGGCGTCGTCGTTGCCCGGGATCGGGAAGTCGACGTCGTCCGGGTCGCAGTTGGAGTCGAGGATGGCGATGATCGGGATCCGCAGCTTGCGGGCCTCCTCGACCGCCAGGTGCTCCTTGTTCGTGTCGACGATCCACACCGCGGACGGCGTGCGGCCCATCTCGCGGATGCCACCGAGCGACTTGTTGAGCTTGTCGCGCTCGCGACGCATCTGCAGCAGCTCCTTCTTGGTGCGGCTGCTGCCGGCGACGTCGTCGAAGTCGATCTCGTCGAGCTCCTTGAGGCGGTTGATCCGCTGGTGCACCGTCTGGAAGTTCGTGAGCATGCCGCCGAGCCAACGCTGGTTGACGTAGGGCATGCCGACGCGGGTCGCCTGCTCGGCGATCGCCTCCTGGGCCTGCTTCTTGGTGCCGACGAACATGATCGTCCCGCCCTTGGCCACGGTCTCCTTGATGAAGGCGTAGCTGCGGTCGATGTAGGCCAGCGACTGCTGCAGGTCGATGATGTAGATGCCGTTGCGCTCGGTCATGATGAAGCGCTTCATCTTCGGGTTCCAGCGTCGGGTCTGGTGTCCGAAGTGGACGCCGCTCTCGAGGAGCTGGCGCATGGTGACGACAGCCATGATGGTGTCTCCTGTTGGGTTGTTTTCAGTTCGGTCCTGACGCCTGCGTGCGGCCCGACCCGATACTCGGGACTGAGGGCCGTCACCCACGGGCGGTCGGCGTTCGGAGTGAGCGCCGTCGTGGTCTGCTGACGTGCGTATTCCGGTTCTGGGCAGCCCTCGCGGACGGTCCTGGAACCGGTCCGCTCAGAGTACCTGCCGACTCACCCGCGCGGCCAATCGTCGGCGGACCGCGAAGTGTCCACAGGAACGGTGGCCGGCGCTGGTCGTCCACAGCGCGGGCGGGTGGACCGGGACGTCGTCGGCCGTCGGCGAGAGGGTCGGGCCATGCGACTGGTGATCCGACTCCTCCGAGCGCTGTTGCCGGCAACGTTCCTGGTGCTGCTGGGCGCTGCTCCGGGTGCGGGTAGTGACGATCCGGTGGGTGTGTGGCCGCTCCGCCCTCAGCCGGACGTCGTCGCCCGGTTCGATCCGCCGACGTCGCCGTACGGCCCGGGGCATCGGGGGGTCGACCTCCTCGGCCACGCGGGTCAGCCCGTGCGAGCGGCGCTGGCGGGCACGGTGACCTTCGCCGGCATGCTGGCCGGCCGCGGCGTCGTCGTCGTCAGCCACGCCGATACCCGCACGACGTACGAGCCGGTCGCGGCCCGGGTGTCGGTGGGTGACGCTGTCGGCCCGGGCGCGGTGGTGGGGACGCTCCAGCCGTTCGCCTCCCACTGTGCGCCGCGGGTGTGCCTGCATTGGGGCTGGCTCCGCGGCGACACCTACCTCGACCCCCTCCGCCTCGTCGGAGCAGGACCGGTCCGGCTGCTGCCGCTGTGGAGCGACGAGCCCGGGCGTTCGCCGACGGCGGGGAGGCTGTCGCTGCCCTACGACGGCTGGCGCCCGCCGGCGTTGTGGGGCTGATCGCGGCGAGGGGGTCCTAGGGCGTACCCTAGGCGCGCGGGTGTGCCTGTCGGTAGGCGTTGCGGAGCCGTTCGGTGGTGACGTGGGTGTAGCGCTGCGTCGTCGCCAGCGACGCATGGCCGAGCAGTTCCTGGACGGACCGCAGGTCGGCTCCGCCCTCGAGGAGGTGGGTCGCGGCCGTGTGCCGCAATCCGTGCGGCCCCAGGTCGGGAGCGCCGGGCACGTCGGCGATCCGACGGTGCACGAGGCTGCGGACCGCGCGTTGATCGATCCGCCCGCCCCGGGAGCCGAGAAAGAGCGCCGGCCCGGAGCCGGGGCGCACGAGCCGGCCGCGTCCGCGCGCGAGCCAGGCGTCGACAGCGGCGGCGGCCGGCTGGCCGAACGGGACGGTGCGCTCCTTGCGCCCCTTCCCGAAGACCCGGACCACGTTGCGGTCGCGGTCGAGGTCGTCGACGTCGAGCCCGCACAGCTCGCCGACCCGCATGCCGGTCGCGTAGAGAAGCTCGAGCATCGCGACATCACGCAGACCGACGGGGCTGCCGTCGTCGGCGAGCGCCGTCGCCGAGTCGATCAGCGCCCGGGCTTCGTCCACCCGCAGCACGCTCGGCAGGGTCTGGTGCGGCTTCGGGGAGCCGAGCGCCGAGCCGGCGTCGGTGGCGGACCGGCCCGTGCGCACCAGCCAGGCCGTGAACACCCGGGCGGCGGTCGCCCGGCGGGCGAGTGTCGTGCGCGACCGACCCATGGACTGCTGCTTCGCCAGCCAGCTGCGGAGCGTGCGCAGGTCGAGGTCGGCGACCTCGGTGAACCCGAGCCGGTGAGCGTGGTCGAGCAGTCCGGAGATGTCGCCGGAGTACGCCGAGACCGTGTGCGGCGCGAGGTTGCGCTCGGACGTCAAGTGTCGCTCGTAGTCGCCCAGCACCCGTGCCATGGCCTCGGGCAGGTGAGACTGCTCCGATCGCTCGGCTCGGTCCTCGGTCACCCGTCGATCGTAGGAACCTCCGAGGGCCTGGCGTGGGACGTCGGGCCGTGGTCGTCCGACTCGCGCGCCAGCTCGCCGAGACGCCAGCCGCGCGGATCCCGCTCGACCAGACCTCCTCTCCGCAGTCGAGCGAGAGCCGCATGGACGCTCAGCAGGCCCAGACCGGCGACCTTCGCAATGGATTCCGCCGGAGCACCGAGGACCACAGGGACCGCGTCGAGGACCTGGCGGTCGTGGACGGACAACCGGTCCCGGGCGGTCTCGGGTGCGCGCGGCTCTGCCGTCAGGTTGGCGCCCGACACGCCGATCAGCTCGAGGACGTCGGCGCCGGACGTGACCAGCGCGGCGCCGTTGCGGAGCGCCTGGTGCACACCGACCGACGCCGCACTTCCCACCGATCCGGGCACTCCCATCGTGATCCGGCTCAGCCGCTCCGCCCAGTTCATGGTGGTCAACGACCCGCTGCGCGCCGCCGCTTCCACCACGACCGTCCCGCGGGACAGCGCGGCGATCAGCCGGTTCCGTGACAGGAACCGGACCCGGGTGGGCGCCGCGCCGGGCGGCGCATCGGACACGACGGCGTGGTGGTGAGCGAGATGCTCGAGGAGCGCGCGGTGTGCCACCGGGTAGGCACGGTCGGGCCCGCAGGCGAGTACGGCGACCGTCGGTGCATCAGTGCTCAGCGCGCCCCGGTGGGCGGCGTAGTCGATCCCGTAGGCGGCACCGGAGACCACGGGGACACCGGCGAGCCCGATCTCGGCCGCGATGTCGGCGGCGACCTCGCTGCCGTAGGACGTCGCGGAGCGGGCTCCGACGATCGCGACCGACCCGGCCAGCGTGTCGAGGCGGAGCGGGCCGCGCACCCACAGTCCGATCGGCACCCCGCCACGCTCGTTCAACGGCGCTACGGCGGCGAGGTCGTCGAGCTGCCGCGGCCACTCGTCGTCACCGGGGATCACGAAGCGCGCGCCACAGCGTTCGGCCCTGAGCAGCTCGGCGTCGACGTCGAGCCCCTGCAGGCGTGCGGACGCCGTCAGCAACAGCTCGTGACGCTCCGGGTCGGTGCGGATGGCATCGAGGAGGCGGATCCCGCCGATCTCGTGCGCGAGGTCGGTGAACCGAGGATCACCGGGCTCGCTGATCAGGCTCAGGATGACCCGGGCCCGACGCTCGTCGGTCTCGCTCATCCGGCCCGCTCCTCCAGCATCCGCAGGTCCAGGGGTTGGCCGGCGCGCAACCGCAAGGCCGTGTCGACGTGGGCGGGGCCGGGGTGGACGTCGCGCCCGGACCGGACCGAGTCGAGGTCGGCGACCGTCCATGCCAACCGGGCCACCCGAACCGCACCGCGCGCGCTCAGCCGGCCACGATAGGTCTCGGTGTCGATCAGGCGGCCGGCCGGACCGGTGATCGGCCACGCGTCCTTCAACCGCGGGCTCGGCACCTGGCTGTTGAGCCGCCAGCTGCAGTCGGCGAACCGTTGCCCCTGCCGCTCGCGCGCCGCGGCGACGCGATCGCGGACAACGGCGGACGACTCGGGAGGCCGGAACTGGTCGCGCTGCCCACCGCGCGCCCCTCGCACGTGCCGGGTGATGTCGATCCGATCGGCGATCGGGCCCGAGACCTTGGCCTGGTAGGCACGTCGCACCGGGTCGGCGCAGTTGCACCGGTTGGCCGTCGCGTCGGCGGAGTAGTTGCCGCAGGGGCACGGGTTGGCGGCGAGCACCAGCAAGCCGCGCGCGGGGAGTCGCACCGACTCCTCCCGCCGCGCGATGGTGATGTCGCCGCTCTCGAGCGGCTGGCGCAACGCCTCGATCACGTCGGAGCGGAACAGTGGGAACTCGTCCATGAAGAGGACGCCGCAGTGAGCGCGGCTGATCTCCCCCGGCCGCACCTGACCGTTGCCGCCGCCGACGATGCTGGCCTTGCTGGCGTCGTGGTGCGGCGCGGCGAACGGAGGTCGCACGAGCAGCCCGTCGGCCGGGTCGAGGGTCCCGGCGAGGGAGTGGACCGCCGTCAGCTCGAGTGCCTCCTCGGGGGTGAGGTCCGGGAGGATCGTAGGAAGCCGCTCGGCGATGCTGGTCTTTCCTGATCCCTTCGGTCCCGACAGCAGGAGCGGATGGCCGCCGGCCGCGGCGACCTCGAGGGCGAACTTGGTGTCGACCAACCCGTGCAGGTCCGCGAGGTCGAGCTCGTCGAGCCGCTCCTCACCGCGCCAGGTCAGCAGCTGACTGCCGGAGGACGGCGCAACAGGTGGCGCGTCCGGCGGATGCTCATGCTTCAGCAGCGCGACGACCTGGGCGAGCGAGCGGACGCCGTAGACCTCCATGTCCGGCACCATGCGCGCCTCCTCCTGCTGTGGCTCCGGGACGTAGACCAGGTCGATGCCGCGCTCCGCGGCCGCGAGGACCATCGGGAGCACGCCGACGGCCGGACGCAGGCCGCCGGACAGCGTGAGCTCGCCGACGAACACCGCTGGTCGCGGGTCGCCGTCCGGCAGCTGGCCGTCGGCGGACAGGACGGCGACGGCCATGGCCAGGTCGAAGTGCGTGCCCGACTTGGGCAGGTCGGCCGGTGAGAGCAGCAGGGTGACCCGCTTCGTCGCCGGCCACCGCAGCCCGCTGTTGATGATCGCCATCCGGATCCGGTCCTGCCCCTCGCGGAGCGCCGCGTCAGCTCGTCCGACCATCGTCACGGTGACTTGTCCCGGGGACACGTCGGCCTGGACGTCGATCAGGTGACCGAGAGCCCCGTTGAGCGCGACCGTGTGGGTCGTCGCGAATGGCATCAGGCGAGCCCGGCGACATGGTCGACGATCGCCGGACCGCGGCGCGGTCGGAGCACGGCGACCAGGTCGACGCGGGTGCCGTCGGGGCGCACCCCACGGTCGGTAGCCCAGCGCTCCCCCAGCCGCTTCAGCCGAGCCAGCTTCGCATCGGTGATCGCCTCGTGCGGCGTGCCGGCCTCCAGGCTGGTGCGGGTCTTCACCTCGCACACCACCAGGGTGGCGCCGTCGCGCAGCACGAGATCGATCTCGCCCTCGTCGCAGCGCCAGTTGCGCTCGAGCAGCACCAGGCCCTGCTCGACCAGGTGGCGCGCCGCAACGTCCTCGCCGTAGGCGCCGAGCGCCTGCCGGGCTTGTGCTGTTGTGGTCCCCGTTGTCGCTGTCATGCCGTCAGCGTCGCCCGATCCGCAGACGGCGGGTCGCGGTCCGAGCCGACGCTGTGGAGAGACGCCGACCCGGACCGGGGCTGTGGATGGTTGGTGGTTAACCCACCAGCGACGGCTCGCTGCAGAACGGCGGGTGGCCGAACACGTCGGCACCACCGATGCTCAGTCCCAGGACAGCCATGAGCGGCTGAAGCAGGTTGCTGTTCACCGCGGTCAACAGCGGGTTCAGCCGCGAGGTGACCAGCGACGAGACCAGGTTCGTGATGATGGTGGCCTGCTGGTTCACGTTGAGATTGACGTTCAGCCCCAGGATGTTCTTGGCGGTGATGGTGGGGCCCGAGTTCCAGGTTACCGTCGGCGCGACCGTGTTCAGTCCGAGGTCGCCCGAGCCGAGCGAGATCGGGTCGTCCCAGGTCGCCGGGTCGTTGGGCACCCGGATCTGCGCGGTCTTCGGCGTCGCATGTTCCGAGGTGCCCGCCGTGATCGTCACGTTGCCATGGATCTCGATCGAGGCGACGAGAGTGAGAAGGCTGGTCAGGCCGTTGAGAAGGGGCCCCAGGCTGCCCGAACCCAGGACAGTGCCGTTCACCCCGAGAGACACCGCGGCGGAAGCTGTCACCAGCCCGTGGGTCACGGCGACATCCTCACCACTCGGGTCCGCGGCCGTCTCGCTGCCGCAGATGATGTCGTTCAGGACGCCGCGCGCCGATGCGACGTTGACGTTCACCGCTGCCGTGCCCGTGGCGGTCAGGCCCAGCACGGTGGCGTTGGCGATGTCGCCGTTGATCGCCAACGCCACCTGGGCGGTGTCCGCCGTTCCCCCGCGTTTTCCGCAGCGCTGGCGTGGCTTCTCGATGATGGACAGGCTGGTCGTCAGGTTGGTGCCGGTCAGCGGCAGGGTCGCCGTGAGCGCCGGGATGGCGATGGCGTTCGTCCCGTTGGCGATCAGCACGGTGCCGGCGAGCAGGTCGAACGCATTGATCGTCGCCGTCTCCGCGGCGCCGGTGCCGGGCTCGGCGCTGATCAGGTCTGCCACGTTGATCGAGAGTCCACCGAGCGCGACCCCGACCATGTTGAGGATGTTGGCGTGCGACGTCCCGTCGGCCTGCAGCACGTCGGCTGCCGCGATCAGCAGACTGCCGGCGGTCACGTTGGCGGCCAGCAGCTCGTCCACCGACCCGAACCCCATCTCGAGCGCGATGTCGAGCAGGCTGACGTTCGCGTTGGCGATGCCGGTGTAGCTCAACACGTCGAGGTTGACGCCGCCGCCGAGGATGCCTCCCAGGACGCTGTTGAGCAGGGCGGAGCTGCTGCTGTCGAGGCGGGCGGCGTACGAGCCCAGGCGGAAGCAGGCGCTCTCGTCGGCCAGAGCGACCGCGGTCCGTTCGACATCACCGCTGGCGATACCGGTGACCCCCGCGAAGGCGAACCCGACGTCGGCCATGGCCCGCACGACCACGCCGGTCGGCACCCCTCCGGACGAGACCTCGACCGGAACGCCTCCGGCCTCGGCATAGCTGCCGTCGGTGTTCAGCTCGACCCAGTACGCCGTGACCGACAGCGAGCTGCCGATGACATCGTTGTCGTTGTTGGCCATGCTCCAGCCGAGCTGCGTCGCCGCCGAGGGCTTCTTCGCATTGCCCGTCTCGATCTCCGCCTTGGTGCGGCCGTCGATCAGTCGCCCCATGTCGAGGGCGACCAGGTCGGCGACGGCCTGCATGTCGCGCCGCCCGGAGCGCTGCATGCCGAGGTCGATCGTGAAGGCCGTGATCATCAGGAGCACCACGCCCATGACGATCGCGACGAACACCGCGGTCGCACCGCGCTCGTCGCGCTCGGGGCGGCGCAGGACCCGGGCCAGCTGCCTGCGGAGCCGGCTCAACTGACTCTCACCTCGGTGGTGTAGGCCAGGTTGTCGGGCAGGATCGCGTCGAGGCCCAGCCCCGGGATCAGCGCGTTGTCGCTGTAGGGGTAGTCGAGGGTGACCTTGGCGCACTGCGCACCGGACGGCCCGGACGTGCAGGTGCCGATCGTGATCGTGCAGTTGCCGCTCGCGCCGCCGGCGTGGGTGAGTGCACCCCCGGACGTGCACTCGACGCCGTAGAAGTCGAGAGCGTCGTTGATCGCAGCTCGCGCAGCCGAGATCCGGTCGCCGCTGGACGTGCCGGACATCTGCACCGCCGCCGACCGGCCGCCCTCGGCCGCGGCCTGGCTCAAAGCCTGGCGGAAGCTCAACATGTAGCCGAAGGCGATGACCCCGAAGACCAGCATCAGCAAGATCGGCAGGATCAGGCCGAACTCCAAGGCTGCCGCTCCCCGGTCGTCACGACGTCCGTTCCGGCGGCAGAATGCTCCCCATCGCAGCGCTCGACGCATGGCCCCTCCACCTTCGCTCCCCACGTACTCCCTCAAGCACGCCCGGGCGTTCACAGCCCTAGGCGGACAGTAGTGCCGGGCCAGCACCCCGTCACCCGTTCCGGGACGATTCGAACCGCTCGGGGACAGAGGTCCTAGTCCATCGGTACTAGGACCGACCCGAAAGGGTCATCCCGCCAGCGAAGGTCGCCCGCACACCGCCCCGACGGCATAGACGTCGGCGCCGCCGAACCTGAGCCCGACCATCCGCGCGACCGGCCCGACGAGCGCGTTGTTGATGTTGTTGATCAACGGGATCATCGTCTTTCCGAAGAAGTGATTGCCGACCGTCGTCAGCTCGCTGACGATCGCGTTGACGAGCGGCAGCGCCTGCCCCAGCGGCACCGTGGAGCCGCCGATCTTCACCTTCGTCGCTGTCGGGATCAGCGTCGCGGGGTCGAGCGCGACCGACGTGCCGGTCTGCAGGGGGATCGTGTCGTTCGGCGGGAGGCTGAGGTTGGCAACCGAGTTCGCCATGGCCGCGTTGGTGCCGACCCACAGCCGCACGTCAATGTCGATCGCGACCTTGTTGCCGAGCAGACCGCCGAGGACGCCGCCGAGTCCTAGGTCGTCGAGGACGCTGAGCTTGAGCTCGCCGTTGACGTTCAGGTCTGCCGACAGCGAGTACGACGCCGGCTGGGTGCGCACCGCGACGGAATAGCGATGCGGGTCGGTCGTCGTACCGCTGCCGCAGTACACCTCAGGCGGTGCCACGAGCTGGCCCTCGCCGTCGGCGATGTCGACCTGCAAGGTTCCCGTGCCTTTTGCCGTCTGCAACGTGCCGATGCCCTTCATGCTCAGGCTCGGCAGGTTGACGAACTCGATGCCGACGTTGCCCTCGAGCTGGGCGTTGCGGGCGATGGTGTCGGGGGAGTTCGGCTTGCCGCACGCGAGCTGGGCGGCCGAGATCAGCGCCAGGCTGCCGTCGAAGTGATTGCCGACCCCCGCGACCCCGGCCTGGAGGTTCGGGATCTCGAGGAAGTGCGCTCCCGTCGCCAGCCGCGCGGAACCGACGATGTCGAGCACGTTCAGCGCGACATCGAGCGCGGCAGTGTCGGTCGGGGCCACGTGGAGCACGTCTCCCAGCGCGATCGAGCCGACCGACCCGGAGACGGCGAGGATGCTCCGCAGGGCACTGATCGCGACGGTGTTCGCAGACCCGGGTTCGTTCGAGAGAACCTCGATCATGGCTCTCAGGACGTCGGCGTACGTCACCGTGCCGGTCAGCAACTGCGTGGGGCTGCCGATCGCCGACGTCGCCGCGAGATCGGCCAGCGTGACGTCGGCGTCGGCCAGCGCCCGATAGCTGACCAGGCCAAGATTGGCCCCGATCAGATGGTTGAGCGGACCGAGGACCGTGCTGTCATCAGACTTGATCGCTGCGACGAACGTGCCGAGGCGGTAGCAGGCGGTGTTCGACGCGACGGCGTACGCCGTCCGGGTCACGTCACCCGTTCCGCCCGTGATCGCGTAGTCGGTGTTGGCGTTCGCAGTCACCCTCACAGCCGACGGCGGATTGGTCGCGGTGTTCCACCCGTCACCGTCGTAGGAGCCCCAGTCGACCTCGAGGACGAGGTCCTGCCCGAACACGTCCGGGTTGCGGGCGACGCTCTGGCTCACCGCGCTCGACGAGTTGCCAGTGTCGCCCTCCTCAGCCAGGTCCGCCTGGGTGCGACCGCCCTGGATCTCCCGCGCCATGTCGAGCGCGACGACGTCGACAAGTGCTTGCAGGTCAGCACCCGTCACCCGCTGCATGCCGATGTCGACGACGAACGCGGCGACGCCCATCAGCACCGGAAGGGTCAGCGCCACGAAGACAGCAACCGCCCCGCGCTCGTCTTTTCGAGACAATTGACGGCCCTCCCCACTCGCACTTCCCCACCGCTCCCTCAAGCAGTGACCCGTAACCGTATATGGTAATTCGCGCTTCTCCACCATCGCGCGCGTACATCGGATCGATCACGGCCGAACGGTCGGAGCAGGCATCCCCCACGTTGACTAGTCCGGGCCGCTAACGGCCCGGGACCGGCCCAGGACGGTCAGGCCTTCGGAGGCTCGATGTCGGAGGTGGCGAGCTCCTCGACGTTGACGTCCTTGAACGTCAGCACCTTCACGTTCTTCGCGAACCGCGCCGGCCGGTACATGTCCCAGACCCAGGCGTCACTGATCGTCACCTCGAAGAAGACCTCGCCCGCCTCGGTGCGCGCCTTCACGTCCACGGAATTGCAGAGGTAGAACCGGCGATCGGTCTCGACGACGTACTTGAAGATCTTCACCACGTCGCGGTACTCGCGGTAGAGCGTCAGCTCCTGCTCGGTCTCGTACTTCTCGAGCTCCTCGGCACTCACGGCACCGACTCTATATTGACGGTTTGCGCTGTATCCCCCAGACCCGCGGCTCGCCGTACGTTCACGAACCGCATCCGGTGGATCGGCGACGGGCCGTGCTCGTCCAGCGCGGCCGTGTGGTCCGGCGTGGTGTAGCCCTTGTGGGTGCGGAAGTCGTAGGCCGGCCACTCCACGTCGAGCTCGTCCATCAGCCGGTCCCGGGTGACCTTCGCGATGACCGAAGCGGCGGCGACGCAGGCCGCGACCCGGTCGCCCTTCCACACCGCGAGACCCGGAGCGCCGAGACCGTCGACAGGGAACCCGTCCGTCAGGACGTACGACGGCGCGACGTCGAGCTTGGCAACCGCGCGGCGGAGCGCCTCGACGTTGACGACGTGCATGCCCAAGCGGTCGCACTCCTCGTGGGACATCACGACCACGGACCAGGCGACCGCCCGCCGCAGGACCTGCTCGTAGCAGCGCTCGCGAGCCTTCGGGGTGAGCAGCTTGGAATCGGCCAGGCCGGGAACGATCCCGGCCTTCCCGGGGGGCAGGATCGCGGCACCGGCGACCAGCGGTCCGGCGCACGCCCCGCGTCCGGCCTCGTCCACGCCCGCGATCGGCTCTATCCCGTGGCGGCGGAGGGCGCGCTCGTAGCCGTACAGGCCGGCGTCCCGTCGTACCGTCAATCCCCGCGGCAGCGTCGACATCGCAGCGGTCCGCTCAGTCGTCAGCCGGAGCGTCGTCGGGCACGTCGTCGAACACGCCGGGATTGCTGATCCAGTCCCACCGGTCCTGCGGCCAGACGAGTGAGAAGACCTTGCCGACCACCAGGTCGGTGTCGACCCACGGGCTCTGGGTGCAGTCCTCGAGTCCCGGCTGACACATGTGCGCGCGGGAGTCCGCCGACGCGCCCCGGTTGTCACCGAGCACGAAGAGCTTGCCGTCCGGCACCGGGCCCACCGACCAGTCGCAGCCGAATCCGGTGCCCGCACCGGCGCACGTCTTGCGTTCCGCGACGTACGACGACTCGTCGACCGGCTCGCCGTTGACCAGGATCCGGCCCTCGTCGTCGCAGCACTCGATGACGTCGCCCTCGGTGCCGATCACCCGCTTCACCAGGTGCCCACCGGTCGGGTAGAGCCCGACCTTCGAGAGGAGGTTGGCGAGACCGGTCGGCTTCGGCTCCTCGCCGGTCAGCCAGCCGCCGGGGTCCTCGAAGACCACGACGTCGCCCCGCGAGGGGTCACCGCCGAACCAGTAGGAGATCTTCTGGACGAGGATCCGGTCATTGCGGATCAGGCCCGGCTCCATCGACTCCGACGGGATGTAGAACGCCTGCACGAAGAACGTCTTGATGACGACCGCGAGCACCAGGGCGATGCCGAGCAGCAGGATGCTCTCCTGCCACACCGGAAGGTGCTTGCGCTCGCCGCCCTCGCCCCGCCTCGGCTTCACGGGTGCAGCGGTCTCCTCGGCATCGTCGATGGCGTCGTCCGGGGCGTCAGCCTCGGGGGAACCGTCGATTGCCTCGGGGTCCCCAGGGGCGTCCGTCGTCACAGGTACTGACTCTAGCCAGTGACCCGATCAGGCCTCGCGGCGCTCCTTGATCTTGGCGGCCTTGCCGCGGAGGTTGCGCAGGTAGTAGAGCTTCGCCCGGCGGACGTCACCGCGGGTCACGATCTCGATCTGCTCGAAGATCGGCGAGTGCAGCGGGAAGGTCCGCTCGACACCGACGCCGAAGGAGACCTTGCGGACGGTGAAGGTGCGGCCGACGCCGCTGCCGTGGATGCGGATCACGACGCCCTGGAAGACCTGGACCCGGGACCGGTTGCCCTCGACGACCTTCACGTGCACCTTGACGGTGTCGCCGGCGCGGAAGTCGGGGATGTCGTCGCGCTTGAGGGCGTTGCCGAGCTCGGCGACGACGGACGGGGAGATGTTGTTCATGATGGCTCCTCGCGAGTGCCACAGGACATCCGCGGAACTAGTTGATTTCTTGGGTACGTGATCCACTTGGTGCAGCACGTCCGGCGATTCCCCTGTGGCAGAAGCGTCCGCGGCACCGACGGACGATCATCGCACAACCGCCAGGGGGCCGGAAATCGTCAGGAGCCCGACGAGGGGTTCCGGTAGGGCAGCGTCTCCTGCTGGTCCGGCGGCGGCGCCGGCGGCGGCGCCGGTCGCGCCCGCGGCACCACCGGCGGCACCTGCTGCCAGGGCACGCGAGGCTGAGGCCGCGGTTCGGGGGGTGGCTGGTGCGCTGGCTGCTGGTACTGCTGCGGCGGGTACTGCGGTTGGGCGTACGGCTGCTGCTGGTACGGCTGCTGCGGGTACTGCGGTTGGGCGTACGGCTGCTGCGGGTACGGCTGCTGCGGGTACGGCTGCTGCGGGTACTGGTGCGGATACGCCGGCGGATAGGGCTGCGGGTACTGCAGGGGGTACGGCGCCGCGTGGTGGACGAACCGTTGCTTGCGCCCGGCCCCGCTGAACAGCACCACCAACCACGCGACCAGCGGCACGAATGCCGTGACGAGGGGCAGCGCGACGAAGAACCCCCGCGTCTCGCCGTCGCCGACCAGTCCGTCCGACTGGAAGGTGACGCGGTCGCCGTACCACCCGAGCTGATCGGAGAACGACCACCCGGTGTCGATCTTGTCGCCGATGTAGTTGGCCTGCACCACGTTGGCCACCATCTCGAGCGCGATCGCGACGACGAGGGCCAGCGCGCCGAGGTGCAGCGGCGGGCGGAAGGCCAGGCCGAACAGGCCCCACATCGCGACCCAGCAGCCGCTCGACGCTGCCGACAGGTAGAGGAAGATCCAGCCGAAGATCTCGCCGTCGGCGTTCTCGTCCGGCCACCCGGTGTCGTTGAGCTCCATGATCTGGGCGACGAGCGAGCCGGCCGAGACCAGCCCCCAGACCACCATCAGGAGCGCGCACACCACCGCGAGAGGACGGAGTCGTCGACCCGCCGGTGCGGCCATGGCCCGTTCCTACCGCAGATCGGGTCCCTCGGTAGCCGAATCAGCAGGCCGGCACTGGAAGGATGAGACCGTGACCGACGCCGGCCGGCCCCTCGACTGGGCGCCCCACACCTTCGAGCTGCGGCCCTACCGGCAACGGCTGCCACGCGGTCCGCGCGCGGACCGGCAGCTGCGCGAGATCACGATCGGATTTCCCCCGTTCATCCGCGACCGGGACTTCCCGATCGAGCGCCCGCTCGCGGCCATGACCACGGCCAGCGCCGGAGACCTCGGCCACCTCGACCTGGTGCACGGCCGCACCCTCGAGGCGCTCAACCACCTCCAGCTGCGGACCGAGGCGGTGGACTCGTCGAAGATCGAGAACGTCGACGCCAGCCTCGCCGACTACGGCCGCGCGCTCCTCGGCGTCGGCGCGAACGCGTCGGCCGTCTCGATGGCGTCGGCGACCGCGGCGATCTCGCGGATGATCCGGGACGCGGAGACGACCCGGTCGGTCCGCACGGAGGCGATCCTCACCGCGCACCACGAGCTGTTCCGCCGCCACCCCGACGAGGCGCACCGCGCTGGAACAGTGCGCACGACGCAGAACTGGGTCGGCGGTAGCGACTACTCCCCCGCCACCGCGCTGCACGTCCCACCGCCGCCGGAGACGGTGCCGGACTACCTCGACGACCTGGTCGCGTTCGCCAACCGCGACGACGTACCGATGCTGGTCCAGGCCGCGATCGTGCACGCCCAGTTCGAGTCGATCCATCCGTTCATCGACGGCAACGGCCGGATCGGCCGGGCCCTCATCCACGCCGTGCTCCGCCGTCGTCGGGCCACCCGCCACCTCACCGTGCCGATCGCGTCGGCCCTGGTGGCCCACCGCGAGCGCTACTTCGACGCCCTGAGCGACTACCGCCAAGGGGCGGCCGCGCCGATCATCGCGATGCTCGCATCGGCGACCAGCATCGCCACCGCCGAGTCGTGGCGCACGGCGGCGAACCTGCGCAACCTCCGCACGGAGTGGACCGACGCGGTCGGCGGCACCAGGCCCGGTACGGCGCTGCACCGGCTGCTCGATCTCCTCACCGAGGAGCCGATCGTCAACGTCGAGCTCGTGGTGGAGCGGGTCGACACCACCGGGTCGACCGCGCTCGACTCGATCACCACCCTCGCCGACGCGGGTGTGCTCACCAAGGCCGCGCGGTCGCGGCGGGCTCCGGTCTGGCTGGCGAAGTCGGTGCTCGCCGAGGTCGACGACCTCAGCAGCCGGATCCAGGAGTCGAGCCGCCGGCTCCGCGACCGGGCCTGACGCGGCGGCAAAGGGCCGCAGGCCCGC
This sequence comes from uncultured Actinomycetota bacterium, assembly GCA_963846535.1. Classification (GTDB taxonomy): domain Bacteria; phylum Actinomycetota; class Actinomycetes; order Propionibacteriales; family Nocardioidaceae; genus Nocardioides. The sequence goes on along the minus strand of CAWJWK010000005.1, from coordinate 15,179 downwards.
CCCTGGAGCCAGGGCGGGCCTGCGGTTGTGAGGCGGACGATCAGTCGATCGCGTAGCCCTCGCCGTGCAGAGCGAGGTCGAGACCGGCGATCTCGTCGTCCTCCTTCGCGCGGAACCCGATCGTCTTCTCGATCAGCAACCCAACGGCGAAGGCAATGCCGAACGCCCAGGCGATGACGGTCGCGGATGAGGCGAACTGCGACCACAGCTGGGCGCCGCCGCCGCCGTAGAAGAGCCCCTCGCCGTCGTACTTCGCGAGGAAGCCGAGCGAGATGCAGCCGATGAAACCACCGACGAGGTGGATGCCGACAACGTCAAGAGTGTCGTCGAACCCGAGCTTGTACTTCACCTCGGTCGCGAACGCGCAGACGGCGCCGGCGATGAGGCCGAGCACGATCGCGGCCCACGGGTCGATGTGAGCGCAGGCCGGCGTGATCGCCACGAGACCCGCCACGACACCCGAGGCGGCACCGACCGCGGTCGGCTTGCCCTCCTTGAACTGCTCCATGACGATCCAGCCGAGCATGCCAGCAGCAGGACAGATAAGGGTGTTGAGGAAGATCAAGCTGGTCTGGCCCTCGGAGGCCCCGTACACACCGGTGTTGAAGCCGAACCAGCCGAACCACAAGATCGCGGCACCGATGAGCACGAGCGGCACGTTGTGCGGCTGCGCCTCCTCCTTGGAGAAGCCAACCTTGCGCCTGCCGAGGACCAGCGCCAGCGCCAACGCGGCAGCGCCGGAGGCCTGGTGGACGATGGTGCCGCCGGCCCAGTCGAGGGCGCCGGTGCCGTTCAGGTAGAAGTCACCGTTGAGGATCCAGCCCGCCCACACCCAGGCCTGGCCAGGGAAGTAGACCAGGGTCGCCCAGATCGCGGCGAAGAGCATCCACGGCCAGAACCGGGCGCGGTCGGCGATCGATCCCGAGATCAGGGCGACGGTGATGATCGCGAAGGATCCACCGAACGCAACGCCCCCGAGGGTGCCGTCGTCGAGCTTGACCGAGTCGGCGAGCGCAAAGTCCTGGAACGGATCGCCGAAGAACTGACTGAGCCCGCTGTCGCCAAGGGCGCCGATGCCGGTGGCACCGTACAGAACCCACAGAACCGTGATCAGACCGAGCGACCCGAAGCTCAGCATCATCATCGAGACGACGGACTTGGACTTCACCAAGCCGCCGTAGAAAAACGCCAGGCCTGGCGTCATGAAGATCACCAGGGCTGTGCACAGCAACAGCCATGCGAGATCGAGAGACATACCTACCTCATTCGCTCGGGATTGCACTCGGATCGCAGCGCTGCTGATCCGACGTCTCGCCGAATACTGGCGAGCCGACGTTTCACCGAGGACCGGGTCAGGTTTCGTCGGTGTTACAGGTGTGCCCGTTGCGTGACAGGCAGGTATCCGAGCTCAGCGCTGCTTGGTCAGTACGACCACGCCGACGGGGCCCGGGAGGTCCTTCCGGATCCGGAATCCCGCCTTCTTGTACATCCGCAGGTTGCGCTCGCTGCCGGCACCGGTGAACAGGACGTACGACGTCACATCGTCCGGCGCGACCGCTTGGATGTGCTCCAGGAGCGCCCGACCGAGCCCCTCGCCCTGGAGGTCGGGGGCGACCATGACCCGGCCGATGTCCCACACCTGCTGCTCAGGTCCGTCCAGCCGACCGCGAACCGCGCCGATCAGCCGCCCGGCCCGGCGGGCGACGTAGGTGTCCCACTCCCCCAGCCCAGCGCGGACGTCGTCGACCGACTCGTGCAGCGCCGGGATCTCGACGCCCGGGTTGGCCAGCGCCTCCTGCACCCAGCAGGCCCGCTGCAGGATCAGCAGCTCCGGCACGTCGGCCGGGACCGCGCGCTCGATCGGTGTCCCGTCGTCGAGGGCCGACGGAGCGAGCAGGTCGGGCCGGCGCTCCGCCGTACGTCGACGAGCCTGGTCGTGGCGCCACCGGGCGACGGCGCCGTGGTCTCCGGAACGCAGCACGTCCGGGACCTCGCGGCCCTCCCAGAGGGGCGGTTTCGTGTAGACGGGGTACTCGAGCAGGCCGCCCGACGTCGCGGTGTGGGACTCCTCGGCCAAGGATTCCGCGTTGCCCATGAATCCGGGCAGCAACCGCACCACGGCCTCGGTGACCGCGAGGGCGGCGACCTCGCCGCCGTTGAGGACGTAGTCGCCGAGGCTGATCTCGCGCACCTGCGCGATCTCGCGGGCGCGATCGATCACGCGCTGGTCGATGCCCTCGTAGCGGCCGCACGCGAAGACCAGGCGCGACCGGTCGGACAGCTCCTCGGCCAGCCGCTGGTCGAACCGCTCCCCGGAAGGCGTGGGGAAGATGATGGTGTCGGCCGCGGAGATGTCCAGCGCGGCGAACGCCTCGCCCCACGGCTCGGGCTTCATGACCATGCCCGCGCCGCCGCCGTACGGCGTGTCGTCGACGGTGCGGTGCCGGTCGTGGGTCCAGTCGCGGAGGTCGTGGACGTGCACCTCGAGCAGACCACTCTCGACGGCCTTGCCGGGCAGCGAGAGCTGCAGCGGCGCGAGATATTCGGGGAAGATCGTGAGGTAGTCCAGCCGCATCAGGAGGTCCCCTCGGACTCCGTCTCGCCCTCTGGGAACGGCTGCACCAGCCCGGGCCGGTCGGCGATGACAACCCGGCCACCGGCCACGTCGACCTCTGGAACCAACGCGGCCACGAACGGCACCAGCGCCTCCCGGCCGTCGACCGTGCGCACCCGCAGCAGGTCCTGGGCGCCGTGCACGAGCCCGGCGACATCGCCGAGGTGGGTGCCCTCGAGGTCGTACGCCGCCAGACCCTCGAGCTGGTGGTCGTAGAACTCGTCGGGGTCCTCGGGAGTCTCGTCCTCCGCGATCGTTGCGCGGAGCACGACCCCGCGCGCGCCCTCGGCCATGGTGCGGTCGGTCAGCTCCTCGAACGTCACCAGCAGCACCGACAGGTGCCACCGCGTGCGCGCTACCGTCAGTGCCGGTGCGGAAAAAGCCGAACCCCGGGGCGGCTGCGCGAGCAGCCGTGCCCCGGGGGCGTAACGCTTCTCCGGCTCGTCGGTGCGGACGTCGACCGTCACCTCGCCGCGGAGGCCGTGTGGCTTCCCGACCCGCCCGACGACAACCTCGATGGTCAGCGTCGGCCCGGTCGGTCGACGTCGACGAAGTCGATCCGGGTGCCACCGTTGCCGGAGAGCGCCTGGATCACGGTGCGGAACGCGGTCGCCGTGCGGCCACCGCGACCGATCACCTTGCCGAGGTCGTCGGGGTGCACCCGCACCTCGAGCACCGAGCCACGGCGCAGCTGCTTGTCGCGCACCACGACGTCGTCGGGGTTCTCGACCACTCCGCGGACGAGGTGCTCCAGCGCGTCGGCAAGCATCGGCTCAGGCCTCTTCGGTCGACTCGGCGTCGGGCGCTTCGGCGACGGGCGCTTCGGCGACGGGCGCTTCGGCGGGCGTCTCCTCGGCCTTGGGCTCGGCCTTGGGCTCGGCCTTGGGCTCGGCCTTGGGCTCGGCCTTCTTCTTGGCGGTCACCGCGGCGCCCTTGGGCTCGTTGGCGGCATCCTTGAGGGCCTCGTTGAAGATGTCGAGCTTGGCGCGCTTCGGCTCCTTGACCTTCAGGGTGCCCTCGGCGCCGTCGATGCCCTTGAACTTCTGCCAGTCACCGGTGACCTTGAGGATCGCGGCAACGGCCTCGGTCGGCTGCGCGCCTACTCCGAGCCAGTACTGCGCCCGGTCGGAGACGACGTCGATGTACGACGGGTCCTCCTTGGGGTGGTACTTGCCGATCTCCTCGATCACCTTGCCGTCGCGCTTCTTGCGCGAGTCGACGATGACGATGCGGTACTGCGGAACCCGGACCTTGCCCAGGCGCTTCAAACGGATCTTGACGGCCACGTTTGTGGTGTCTCCTTGAGAACTTGTGGTGGGTGATCCACTCCCGACCAGGTGGGGAACACCGGCGAGGTGGATCGAGGGCGCTGCTCCGGCCGGAAGAGAGGGTCCGATCGATGCAGAACTCAGCGGCAAAGTCTGCCAGACGCCCCCGCCGCGCGACCAATCGCGCCGCTCCCGCCGATCCGGGCGCCCGACTAGTCCGACGTGATCATCCCGACCTGGCCGCGAGGACGGTCCCAAGCCCGGGTCCCACCGGGGTGGGATCACACGTCCCCCCGAGTCACCCAGGGGCGACCAGCTCGAAAGGAAGAGGCCGATGACGACAGTCCAGCACCTGGGCGCTGGTGCGTGCGGCCCGCGGGCACCTGGACGCAGCCAAGGCAGAGCTCGACGCGCACGGCTTCCGCTTCGCCTGAGGGTCTTCCGCCTCGCCCGAGGGCCGGGCGGTGATCACCAGCCGGCCGCGAGGAGCTCGGCGAGCGCGGTCGCGATCGCGTGATCGGCGCCATCGAAGCTGGAGTACGCCGGGGAGGTGTTGGCCTCCCAGCAGTACCACCTGCCGTCGCTCCCGAACCGAAGGTCGATCCCCGCCAGCTCGAGCCCGAGCGACACGGCGAGCAGCCGGCACCTCTGGGCCACCTCGTCGGGCAGCTCCGTACGCTCGAGCGTGAACCCGCCGTACCGGTAGTCGACCGCGTCGGACCGCACCAGGTGCGCGAACACACTGCTGCCGACCACGTGCACGCGGTACTCCACGCCTGGGATGAACCGCTGGAACTGGGTCGGACACCAGCGCACGGCGTCGAGGTCCTCGTCCTCCCCGACCAGCCGGACGATGCTGCGGGTGCCGCTGCAGGACTTGACGATGACCCGTCCGTGCTCTGAGACGAATGCCGCGGCCGCGTCGGGGTCGGTCGTCAGCAACGCCTCGGGTACTGCGAAGCCCACCTCGGCGATCACCAGCGCCTGGCGTGGCTTCGAGTGGTTGCTGAGGCCGGCTTCGGGTCGGTTGACCACGCAGACGTCCGCTGGCGCCGCCTGCGCCCATTCACGGAGGTCGAACGAGAGCTGGCGGAGCCGGGCCCGCTCGGCCGCGGACGCGGCGTCGCCGAGGTCGTACGGCCGGAGGTAGACACCGGTCACCTCCCCCATCGGCAGCTCGCGACCGCCGATGGTGAGCGCGAGCCGGTCGGCGACGATCTCGACCGCGACGTCGGCGCAGGCCGTCTGGTCCAGGAACAGGTGCGGCACGTTGGTTGCCTCCAGCACGCACCGCACGTCGTCGAGCGGCGCGTCCGACAGGAGCCCGTGGAGCACGATCACAGCGCCACCAACCCGACCCGGCGCCTGCCGACACATTGAGAGCCGACAAGCTCCCGCACCGCGGACCGGGCGGGCCCGGTGGACACCAGCGGCGCGGGAAGCACCGCCCGGAGCCGTGGCTCAGGGTCGTCCGTGACCCACTCGAGCACGACGGTCAGCAACCGGGCGCCGTACGCGACCGCCATCCGGCGCAGCCGGCGCGCGACCCCGGCGCCGATGACCGGCGAGCCGATGCCGCCGGCGACGGTGAACATCTGCCCTCCGACCAGGGTCACCACCGTGCGCAGCGGCTGCTGCGCGCCGTACCCCGTCGGGCGGGCGAGGCGCAGGCCGGCCGCCGTCGCCCAGGCGGACGCCGGCGGGCAGGGCCCGGCCAGGCTGGCGTGCGAGGGCGGCACCAGGCACCGCTCGCCCAGGGTGGCGAGCCAGTAGCCGAGGAACGCGGTCATCTCGGACGCGACGTACTCGCGGTGCTCAGGTCCGAGCCAGGTCAGCTCGTCGGCATCGACCGCGCTGAGCAGGCCGACGACGCAGCCGACGTCGTCGGTCGCGAACGGCTCGCCGTCGGCGATGCCGCGACCGGCGGCCGGACCGGTCCCCCGCAATGGTCCGGCCGCCAGCGCCCAGCCGGGAAGCGACAGGTCGGACGGAGTGAGCAGGCGTGCGCCTGCCCATTCCGCGACCAGGGCCGCGGCCCCGTGGTCCCTCTCCGAGGCGAGGACCAGGATCACGGTCGGCTGTCGCCGTTCTTGGCTGCAGCGACGGCCGCCTCGACGACTTCGCCCGACACGTCCGGCCGGTCCTCGGCCCCGACGAACGGCGCTCCGAGGCTGCCGACGCGGCGCTCGATCCGCTCCAGCCGCTCGAGCACCTCCTGCAGCCCGTCGACGCCGTCCTTGACCGGGAAGACGACCTCCTCGCCCAGGTCGAAGATGTCGAACTCCTCCCGACCGACTCGTTTGAAGATGTCGGGGATCTCGAGGGACACCTCCTTGAAGCGGTCCTTGACGTCGATGTCGCGCAGGACCTCCTTGATCCGGAGCTTGAAGATGTCGTCCTCCAGCCGCAGGTGCTTCGTGAACCTCCGGGCCGCCCGGATCGCGGCGTGGACGTCGATCCGCCCGTAGCCCATCTCCCTGTTCCACGTGCCGTTCGCGTAGCCGGCGACGTTGGCGTAGGGCACCGTCCCGACCTTGGCCGCCGTGGTCTCGATGATCCGCCGGACGTCCTCGTTGCTGAGCGACGAGTTGCGCGACAGGATCAACGCCGCCAGCGCCGCCACGTGCGGCGTCGCCGCCGACGTGCCGTTGAAGGTGCCCGTGTAGTCGCCGTTCGTGTAGCCGTCGTTGCCCAGTCGGTCGGTGCTCGGGATCCGGACACCCGGAGCGACGACCGACACCTGCGGGCCGTAGTTCGACCCCCAGCCTTCGCCGTCGGGACTGCTCGGCGACTTGCGGTTGTCCGCCTGGTCGCTGGCGCCGACCGCGATGACCAGCGGGTTGGTCGCCGGGTAAGTGACGCCGTTCAGGGTGTTGTGGTTGTGCGTCGCGACGCACATCACCAGGCCGGCGTTGAAGGCCTCCTGGATCGCCGGGTCGATCACCGCGTGGTCCCAGGCGTTCCAGCCGAAGCTCATCGAGATCACCTGGGCACCCTGGAGTCGTGCGTAGCGGATGCCCGCAGCCACCTCGATGTCGCTCCACGTGGAGAAGGCGATCGGGAGCAATCGGCAACCGCCCGCCAGCCCGGCAACGCCTGCGCCGTTGTTGGTGCGCGCAGCCACGATGCCGGCACACGGCGTGCCGTGGTTGCCGGTCGGCGCGCCGGTGCCGGACATGGTGCCGAGGTTGATGCCGTTGTGGAGGAAGCCGCCCGCGAGGTCCGGGTGGCCGAGCTCGACGCCCTCGTCGAGGATCGCCACCGTGACCGCGTTCGAACCCTGGGTGAGGTCCCAGCCCGTCGTACCGGTGCCGCCGGCGCCGATCTGGCGCAGGTTCCACTGGTCGGCGTACATCGGGTCGTTGGGCGTGTAGGCGACCGGCACCCGCATCGGCACCCACTCCAGCCGCACCTCGACGCCGTGACCGAGTGCGTCGGCGATCCGCTCCTGGAGGTCGTAGGCGGGCGTCGCGACCGGGTCGGCGACGGTGAAGTAGTCCAGCTCGCCGAGGAGCGAGGACCGCACCTCGTCGCGCACGAGACCGAGCGCCGTAACGGAGGCAAGCTCCTCGGGACTCGCGACGTCGGCGTGGTTGAGCACCACGGCATTGGCAGCGGGGGCCAGCTGCTCGTCGCCCGAGCCGAAGTCGGCCGTGTAGACGGGCGAGCACCAACCGACGGTCCCCTCGTCGCACGCGGCCTCGACCGCGGACATGTCAACCTCGCCGCCGTCGGCGGCGCGGGCGAACACAAAGTCCGGGCCGGCGTTGACCGGCTGCTTCTCCTCCACGGCAGCGTCAGCGGGGGCAGGAGTCGCGCCACCCTCGGCCACCAGGCCGATCGCGGCGAGCACGTCCTGGCGGCCGGCGGCCGTCGGACCGGATCGGGGTGAGAGCAGGACCTTGTCGGGATCGCGCGTCAGCGTGGCGCCGGACGGGTGCGAGAGCTCCGGAGGATATGCGGGCATAACTGTCTCCTTGGGGGGTCAGGTGAGCGGGTGTCGCTCAACCCCTCGGAGGCGGTGACGGCCCGACTGATACCTCAGCCGGGCCGAACCGCGCCGAAATCGTTCAGATGAATGACTGGCCGCGGAGCACGACGTACGACGGCCGCGCCAGCAGGCTCAGGTCGTCGACCGGGTTGCCCGGGTAGACGACGAAGTCGGCGGGGTCGCCCTCGTCGAGCCCGGGGTTCCAGCCGAGCCAGGCGCGCCCGCGCCATGACGCGGCCCCGAGGACGTACGACGCCGGCAGTCCCATGTCGGTCATCGCGATGATCTCCTCGTGCAGGCAGCCGTGGCGGGTGCTGCCGCCACCGTCGCTACCGACATAGAGATCGACCCCGGCGTCGTAGGCCGCCATCAGCACGTCGCGGCGGCTGCGGTGCAGGGTCTCCATCGTCGTGGCGTACGTCGGGAACTTGTCCCGGGCCGCGTCGACGTACTCGGGGAACTTGTCGGTCTGCAGCACCGTCGGCACCAGTGCGACGCCGTTCCCGACCATCTGCGCGACGTGGTGTTCCTGAAGACCGGTGCCGTGCTCGATGCAGTCGATGCCCGCGTCGAGCAGCGGGGACAGCGACTCGGCGCCGAAGCAGTGCGCGGTGACCCGGGCGCCGAGTGCGTGCGCGGTGCCGATGGCGCCCGCGACGGCATCGGCGGGGAAGGACGGCGCTAGATCCCCCGCTTCGCGAGAGATCCAGTCACCGACCAGCTTGACCCACCCGTCACCGGCCCGTGCCTGCTCGGCCACCGCGTCGACGAGCGCGTCCGGCTCGACCTCGACGCCGTAGTCCTTGAGGTAGCGCCGGGTGCGGGCAACGTGCTTTCCGGCGCGGATCAACCGGGGCAGGTCGTCCCGCGCCTGCACCCACCTGGTGTCGGCGGGCGAGCCGCAGTCGCGCAGGAGCAGCACGCCGTTGTCGCGGTCGGCGACCGCCTGGCGCTCGGTCTCGGCGTCGTCGACCGCTCCCCCGTCCTCGAGCCCGAGGTGGTTGTGGGCGTCGACGAGGCCGGGCACCATCCAGCCCTCGGCCGCGGTCTCGGCCCCCGGCTGGCGTTCGTAGGTGACCCGCCCGTCGACGACGTACAGGTCTCGCACCTCGCCGTGAGGGAGGACCGGACCGGAGAACCGAAGCGCTGAGGTCGTCACGCTCCGAACCTATCGAGGGATTGGCTCGAATCCACTTGGGTACACGCAAAGCATCCGAACTCGGACGGAGACCGACGAACGCTTGCGACTGCCACCCGGATTTCCATGAGCTGGGCGTCCACCGCCCGCACCTCAGTCCGCCGTCGCCGCCGTCCTCGTCCGTCGAGTGGCCGCTGGTGCAGCCAGCCGCGTAGCGCGCTCCACCCGCTCAGCCCGCGACGCGGGGTCGAGCCGCTCACCCATCTGGTCGCGGCCTATCTTCGGCGGTGGAAGCGGATGTCTCCGTTGGGGAGTTTCTCGGTGGTGAGGTTCGGGTCGTGGGCGCGGTGGTGGTCGAAGGTGCAGAAGAGGACGCCGTCGTCGATGTCGGTCTTCCCGCCCGAGGCCCAGGGTTTCAAATGATGTGCCTCACCCCAGCGGGCGGGAACCGTGCAGCCCTCGCCGCGGCAGTGCTGGTCGCGCAGAGCCATGGCCTTGCGTTGGGCCGGTGAGAACAGCCGGCGGCTGCGGCCCAGGTCGAGGATCTCGCCCTTGCCGCCCAGGACGACGGGGATGATGTCGGCTTGGCAGGCCAGCCGGCGGACCGCAGAAGCGGAGAGGGGTTCGCCGCCGATGATGGTCCCGGTGCCGAGCTGGTTTTGGAGGGATTCCAGGCCGATGGTGACCAACAGGGTGGTCGCATCGCCGCCGTGTTGGGGGAGCTTGGCCGGGTCGAGGTGTTCGAGGAGGGCGTCGAAGGCCTGGCCGAGGCGGCGGGGGTAGGGGATCCGATCCTCCTCACCCAGCACCGCATCCTGGTGTTTGCGAGGACTGGTGAACGCTTCGAGGTAGGTCAGCAACCGGTCCCGGGACACGACGGGGTGGGTGATCGTGGTCCGGGCCATCCCGTCCCCGATCAGCCGAGTCCGCAGGCTGGTCTTCTCCCGCGCGTGTTGTTCCTCGTCCTCGAGTCGTTTGGCCAGCTCGGCCTCGGCGATCTCCGGTGCCACGACCTCGAGCAGGTGGCGGCCGAGACGGCGGAGCTCGCTGGGCCGGAACTGCTCGCAGTAGGTCACCATCTGCGCTTGGGCCCGCTCCACCAACGCAGCGTCCAGGTGGTCGGGTAGGGCGTCGAGGGCTTCGACCACCGCCCGCGCCTGAGCGATCGAGACCTGTCCGTCGGCCATCGCGGCCGCCACCCCCGTCCAGGACCGGTCCAGGGCCTCGGCGAGACGGGCGTCCGCGCGCCCGGCACCGAAATCGACGCGGGTCACCGAGGCCAACCAAGCCCCGGTGTCACGCGAGAGCGCCAGGTCCGCCGCGTCGCCGGCGGTGGCCACGATCCGCAGCTTCAGCGCCGCGGTCATCGCCTCGAGGCGAGCCAGCTCGCTGATCGCGGTCTTCTTCTCACCCGGGGACATGTACATCGGCTGCACATCCCGCACAGCGACAAGACCCTCACGGGCCGCCTTGACCGCGCCCAAGATCGGGTGGTGCTGCGGTAGTAGTTCAGCGACCATCGGAAACCCCCTTCGGCTGCACACGGATACGGAGTCCGGTGGCCTGGTGCCGGGGTGTCCTAGAACTGAATCTCGGGGACGACTGGTCGCTTCGCGACGTACCGTTATCGTACACCAGTTCGAACACAGATCCGAGCGATCCGGGTGTCGGATTGTTATCTCTACGGCGTCGCAAGGCTGGAGCCGAAGAAGAAGCCACGCGCGGCCCTGGCGGCGGTTCGTCTACATGAACCGTCACCGAAGTCCTGATGCAGAACTGTCACCGCTGTCCTGAGACATCCCAGCGAGTTGGTCTTTTCCGAGATCGGGTTGCCTTGGTTTCGAGGCTCGACGCTGGCGCGCCTCGCACGTCAACCAGCGGCGGCACAGCTGCGCTCGTCACACCTCAACCAGCGGCACGACGCGGACGCCGTGAGCCGGGCGCGACACGCAGCCCCACGACCTCTCCTCCCCGTCCAAAGCCTGTCGGTCACAACCACCCGCGACCCGCAACCAGCCGACAGAGGCTAGAGAAGATCGAGCAGCCAGCTCGGCCGCACCGTCGTCGCACCCACCCCGGCGACCCGAGCGTCCAGCGCCCGGTCTGCGGTGACCACCGTGACCCGATCACCCCGCTCGGCGGCGGCCCGGGCCTCGGCGAGGATGGTCGAGTCGCCGTCCTTGGCCGCGTGCACGGTGCGCACATGGGCGTCGCGGCCGGGCCGTACGCCGCCCTTCGCCCCGCCCTCGAGGACGAGAACGACCTGGTCCTGGGGAACCCCGGCGACGAGCAGCTGCTCGTGCAGCCGCCGCGCGGCTCCGGCGCGGTCCTTCCACCACCCGTCGGGACGGGAGCCCACGACGTTGGCGGCGTCGACGATCAGGACCGTTGTCACCGGATCATTTCAGAAACTTGGAGAGTAGTCGGCGGTGAGCGCTGTGCGGGTCACGGTCATCGAGCGTCACGAAGGACAACGCTATAGGCCCGAATACCCTTGAGTGAAAGGCACCCGCATGACCACCATCGCCGTATCCACCGCATCGCCCGCCATCGTCTGCCCTGACTGGTGCACCGTGCCCTACCTAGAGCACGTGGACGACCTGCCCAACTGGGAGGGTTTCGTCATCCACTGGTCAGCTGAGGTCGACGGAGTTCAGCACTCGAGCGAGACGTATCCGGACGGGACGCCGGCAGCCCACGAGCTGCCACAGGTCCACATCCACGATAGGGACAGCCAGATGGCACACGACGACGCCGAGCGCTTCGCCCGTCGGATCCTCGCAGCGGTCGCGGAGGCGCGGTCATGAGCGTCACACTGATCTCCACCACCACGCCGCCCCCGGTCGCCCTCGAGGACTACAAGCACCCCGAGTGGTGCGACCTCTCCCATTGCCAGCCCAGTCCTCACGGCCCGGCCTCCGAGGGCGGGTGTCACTACTCCACGCCGGTGATCTGGGGGATTCAGACCGAGGAGGCGCGGTTCTCTGTCCAGCTCGTGCGCGGCGACGACATCAGCCACGGCACGAACCACGCGACGACACGCCTTCGGATCGCCCTGCGCCAGTGGGCCTGGGAGGACGGCGACGGTTTCACCGAGGCCGAGACCGACGCCGCGGACGCCCGGATCCTCGCGTCCATGCTCACTCGCTACGCCGACCTAGCCGACGTGGCGAACGGCGTTAGTGCGCGCGCCAGCCTTGAGTTCGACGCTAAGGACTTGCCGCGCCGCTGATGGAGACCTAACTCCTAGCGCGACCTTGGTCTCCGTGGAGGACATGATCATCACCGCGATGGACATCTCGATGTCGGGGTGGTCGACATCGAGGAGTCGATAACCCAGACATCTCGCCAGGTGTCTCACGTGAGACACCTGCTCCACCGGGAGCCGCCTCCTGGCGTCGGGGCCTCAGGCAGGAGGCGGGACACCTTTACTCATTCTGCTGCGACCAAACTTCAACCAACCTCTAGCGTCTCGCGGTAGACCGCCTTCGGGCGGTTTGCGCGTCGCCGGAGTCGCTCCCCCCGAATCAGGCGGCGCGCGGTCGTCCGCGGCGTTTGGGGACGCTGCGGGCGACCACCCGACAACGAGACGACCCCCGGCCCAAAGCAAGTGGGCCGGGGGTCGCTTTGCGCCCGAGCGCTAGCCGTTGTCTCTCGACGTCGTGCCGAGCGCGTGTCTCTCGGGAGACGGGCAGCAGACTAGTCGCGGATAGCTCAAGGGGGCCCGATCGGAGCGTGGTTGGATACGTTCTATGGAGTTCGCAGCTGGGCTTCTCGACGAGGTTGTCCTTCATGTCGGCACCAGCAAGACGGGCACCACATCGATTCAGCACTTCATGAGCCGCAACCGGGAGTTGCTCGCCGAGCGGGGCGTCTTGTACCCACGTTCACCTGGCAACGCGCGGCACACCAAGTTCGGTCTCTCGTTCCGGTCAACGGACGAGTTCGACGCGATGCCCTCGTGGCACCGCATGCGCGCCCAGTCGCCCGAGCGATTCAAGAAGCGCCTCCACCGCAAGCTCCTCGCCGAGATCGTGACCGCTGGAACGCCGCGGGTGCTTTTCTCTGACGAGGCGTTGTACGGGCTCCCAAACCAGGACCTCCGGCGCCTCCGCGAGTTCACTAACCGCATCGGAAGGGCGACTCGTCTCGTTGTGTACCTCCGCCGGCAGGACGACCACGCCATCAGCCTCTACCAACAGCGGGTGAAGGCCGGCGAGACCAGGCGGCTCGTTTCGTGGTTGCGGAACAACGATGACTTCATCTACGACTACGGTCAGCGGCTCGATCAGATCGTCCAAGCACTGGAACCCACAACGATTGTTGTGCGGCGTTTTGAACACAGCGCGTTCCGTGACGGGAAGCTCGAGGCGGACTTCCTCGACGCTACCGGGATCAACGCCGCCGGACTCGCGCCGGTCGGCACGAAGAACGAGACGATGGACGCCGCCACTGTCGAGTTCCTTCGTCTCTACAGCTTGCACCAGTTGGACCATGCCGGTGCACGCCCCGGACTCATGGACCACCGCGCGCTGGTCCGAAGACTCGGCGCGCACTTCATTGGCCCGGCGCTCAGCCTCCCGGACGCGACACTCGACCAGTTCATGGCGACCTGGGAGGGCCCTAACCGAGCGGTCGCCGAACGGTTTCTCGGCGTACCTGAACTGTTCCTTACATCGCGCCGGCAGCACGTCACGACAGATCGGCAGGTGCTCGACCCCGACGAGTTGGAGGACCTCATGGAGATAGCCGAGTTCCCCACCGAGCTCCGAGCGCGGATGCGTGATATCGCCCAGCGCGAAGCCGTCGCGACGTAGGGCGCTTGGACCTGGATCTGAAGGGTGCCGCGGGCCGAGTCGTCACGGACTGGATCCCCGGCGGAGCAGTTACGGCCGGTCGGGAGCTGATTCGTCGTTCGACTGCTGGCATCGCAACCAAGGGGTAGCGTCCCGAAGGTGCAAGGGGCCGACTGATGGGGCAGATCCACATGGTCGACGTCCTGCTCGGTTGTGAACGCTGCGATAGGACGACCTCTATTCGGATGAGTCTGATGGGGAACTTTGGCGCGGGCATGGGGTTCGGCATCAACTGCGAGTGTGGCGGGCGGATGATGTCGCTCGGTCGTTACGGTTCACTCGCCGTCGGCGACTCTCACTTCACCGTGATGACTTCAGCCACCGACGCCGAACTTAAACGCATGGCGGAGCATCTGGCTCGCCTGGCCGAGCAGGCGGACAATATGACGCCCGAGGCGGTCGCGGATCTTGTCGAGCAGGATGGCACCGAGCTCGCGAAGAGACTCGGACAGTGGATCCGCGCAAACGGTGGCTCTATCGGATTCGCCGCTCTGCTAGTCGCGTTGATCGAGTTGCTCGTGACCGTCCAGGCGACCCAGCCCGAGCCGCCGCAGCGTCCGGACCGCTTCATCATCAATATCGACCTCGATCGACCTGGCGAACTACCACGTGGTGCAGAGCGACCGCAAAAGTAACGGCTGGCGCTATCGCCCATACGAGCGATGGCGCGACCGAGAGAGTGACCAGGCTGACGGTCGCGGCGCCGTACCAGAACATCCTGTCCTCCGGCGGGGCGGGTCATCGTGATCCGTTCTCGGCGACGTCACTGAGCGCCTTCGCGGTCTCCTGGCCGGTCTCCTTCGAGCCGTCCCTGGCTGTCTTCTCGGCCGTCGTGCCAGTAGCGGCACGGGCGATGGCGGTCAACTGGGTCGCCAGATGGTCGGCGGGCCCAGAGGTTACGGTGCTCATGAGGAGGCACTCCTGTCAGTCGATGAGTCCGAGCCGACGCAGGACGTGCCAGCTCGCTCGGGGTGGATTGGATCCGGGCTCGAGGGCGACACCGTTGGCTTCGGCCCATTCCTCGGCTGCGAGATTCCGACGGTTGGCCGGGTGTGCGCCTCCGGATCCGCCGAGCCACTCCGCGAGCTCGATTCGGTCCCCGGCGGGCTTGCTCCCCAGTCCGTGCTCGCCGAGCCAGGCAAAGTAGCGGTCGCGGTCGCGCCACATTGGGTCATCACCGTTGAGGAGCGCGGACGGCACCGCGACGCCTTCGATCTCAAGCGCCGGGTCTGCGTTGCGCCCGCGGGCCTGACGTCGGGCGCTCATTCGACGATCCGCCATCCGAGCTGAGCAAGAGCGCGCGGGAGTGAGC
>CAWJWK010000004.1:0-107707 GCA_963846535.1 uncultured Actinomycetota bacterium | reverse complement strand
GAAGTCCTTGGGCAGGTCGAGGTTCGCTGCGGCTGCCTCGTAGTCGACGTCCTCATCGGCCGCGAACCCGAACGGGTTGGCTGCCTGCTGCGCCGCCTTCTCCTTCGCGGCGGCCGCCTCCTGGGCGGCCTTGGCGGGGTTGCCGGAACGACGCTGGCCGCCCTTGCCCTTCGACTTCTGGGCCTGCTTGGCCTTGGCCCGCTTGCCGGCGCCCGGTCCGCCCATGCCGGGCATCCCCGGCATCCCCGGCATGCCGGGCACGCCGGCGAAGCCGCCGCCCTTCGCCATCTGCATCATCATCTTGCGTGCCTCGAAGAAGCGGTCGACGAGTCCGTTGACGTCGGTGACGGTGCGGCCGGAGCCCTTCGCGATCCGGGCCCGACGGGAGCCGTCGATGATCTTCGGGTTGTCGCGCTCGGCCGGGGTCATCGACCGGATGATCGCCTCGACCCGGTCGATCTCGCGGTCGTCGAAGTTCTCGAGCTGCTCGCGGATCTGGCCCGCGCCCGGCAGCATCTTGAGGATCTTCGTCATCGAGCCGAGCTTCTTGATCTGCTGCATCTGCTCGAGGAAGTCATCGAGCGTGAACTCGCCGCCCTGCCCCGACAGCTTCTGCGCCGCCTTGAGCGCCTGGTCCTGGTCGAAGGCCTTCTCGGCCTGCTCGATCAGGGTCATCACGTCGCCCATGTCGAGGATGCGCGACGCCATCCGGTCGGGGTGGAAGACGTCGAAGTCGGTCATTTTCTCGCCGGAGGAGGCGAACATGACCGGCTTGCCGGTGACCTGCCGGATCGACAGCGCGGCACCACCACGGGCGTCGCCGTCGAGCTTGGTGAGCACGACGCCGTCGTAACCGACGCCGTCGAGGAAGGCCTGTGCCGTGGTGAGCGCGTCCTGGCCGATCATCGCGTCGACGACGAACAGCACCTCGTCGGGCTGCACCGCGTCGCGGATCGCGGCGGCCTGGCTCATCATCTCGGTGTCGACACCGAGCCGACCCGCGGTGTCGACCACGACCACGTCGAAGAGCTTGCGCTTGGCCTCCTCGATCGACGCCCGCGCGACGGCGACCGGATCGCCGACGCCGTTGCCGGCCTCGGGCGCGAAGACGGGTACGCCGACCTTGTCGCCGTTGACCTGCAGCTGCTGGACGGCGTTCGGGCGCTGCAGGTCACACGCGACGAGCAGCGGCGACTTGTCTTGCTCCTTCAGCCACAGCGCGAGCTTGGCCGCGAGGGTCGTCTTGCCGGCACCCTGCAGGCCGGCGAGCATGATCACGGTCGGGCCCGACTTGGCGTAGCGCAGCCGGCGGGTCTCGCCACCGAGGATGGTGACCAGCTCTTCGTCGACGATCTTGATGACCTGCTGGGCGGGGTTCAGCGCCTGGCTGACCTCCTCGCCCCGCGCGCGCTCCTTGACGGCGGCGACGAAGTCCTTGACCACCGGCAGCGCGACGTCGGCCTCGAGCAGGGCGATCCGGATCTCGCGCGCGGTCGCGTCGATGTCAGCGTCGGAGAGCCGGCCCTTGCCTTTGAGGTTCTTGAACGTGTCGGCAAGGCGGTCGGACAGGGTGGCGAACAAAGGGGTTCCTCAAGGACGAGCGTGCAGGGGCTTCGACGGCCAAGACTAACTGCGAAGGGGTGGGACGGCTGCCGCAGGCATACTCTGAAGAGGTGATCTATGTCGTGCTCGGTGCCGCCGGGGTGCTCCTCCTGCTCCTCGTCGTCGTCGCCGGGCACAAGATGCTCCGGAACCCGTCACCGAGCAGCGGAGGCATGGGCGACGGGATGGGCAACTTCATCGACGTCTTCGACCCCGCCCGCGCCCGCGCCGACCAGGACCTGAAGTCGAAGGACAACCAGGGCGAGATCATCCCTCTCCCCGAGGACGACGACCTTCCGATCCGGATCGACCACGTCACCATGCGGGCCCACATCAGGCGCCCGGCGGCTACGACACCCCAGCCGGACCCGACGGACTCGTAGGACTGAGCCGCTCGCGGATCGCGGTCTCCGCCTCCGCGGCCCGCGGGCCCGACAACACCTCGCCGCCGGGCTCCTGCAGGTAGAAGACGTCGACCGCCTGCGGGCCGAGCGTCGAGATGTGCGCCGACCGCACCGACATGCCGAGCTCCGCGATCACCGCGCTGACCAGGTAGACGACACCGAGCCGGTCGGCGGCACGCACCTCGATCACGGTTGCCTGGTCACTGGCCTCGGGCCGTACGACGACGGTCGGGGCGAGATCGGCCCCAGAACCGTTGGCCCGCGGCGCCAGCCGCTCGCCCGGGTCGATGCGACGGGCGGCGACCGAGTCGAACATGTCGCGCAACCGCCCCGCGTTCAGGTGGTCGTCCGCGACGTCCCACACGGCGACGCCGTACTCCCCCTGCGCCCAGATCCGGGCCGCCCGCACCTGGAGCCGCTGCAGCGCGAACGTCGCGGCGCAGTCGGCGAGCAGGCCCACCCGGTCCACGGACACGGTCGTGACCCGCGAGCCGTCGTCGACCGGGTCGACCGTGATCGCGATCGAGCCGGACCGCACGGCCGCCGGGATCTCGATCTCGTCGACGGCGATCGGTGCCGGGGCGCTCCCCCGCTCCAGCGCGGCCCGCGTGCGGCGCGCCAGGTCGCGGATCAGCCCGGCGCGCCACGACGTCCACGCCTTGCCGGACGTCGCCTTGGCATCGGCCTCGGTGAGTGCCGTCAGCAGGGCGAGGGCCTCGGGTGTCCGGAGGTGCTCGGTCAGCAGCTCGACGGTCGCCGGGTCCTCAGGATCCCGGGTGGTGGCGGTGGTGGCCAGCAGCAGGTGCCAACGCACCAGTTGCGCGATCAGGTCGACGGCGTCCTCGTCGAACCCCATCCGGGTCGCGATCGCCCGGGCGATCGGCTCGCCCGCGGAGCTGTGCTCGACCACGCCGCCCTTGCCGATGTCGTGGAGCAGCGCCGCGACCGCCAGCACGTCGGGGCGCGACACCTCGCGGATCAGGGCCGACGCCTCGATGCAGGTCTCGACGACGTGCCGGTCCACGGTGAACCGATGGATGACCGACGCGTGCGGCAGCAGCCGGATCCGCTCCCACTCGGGCAGGACCCCCGACAGCGCACCGGTCTCCTCGAGCGTCTCCCAGACCGCGAGCAGACCAGGGCCGGCCGCGAGCAGTCGGACCAGCTCACGCCGCGCCTCGTCGGGCCAGGGATCGGGGAGCGGCGGGCACTCCCGCACCAGGCGGGCCGCGGTCGGCGGAGCCAGTACGGCGTTGCGCCGCGCGGCCTCCGCGGCGGCGCGGAGCAGCAGCACCGGGTCGGATCCCGGGTTCGCACCCCGGTCGAGCACCACCTCGCCGTTGGCCAGCGCGACGCCGGGTGCGAGCCGCTCGAGCTCGGGCCGGCGCGGCTTGCCGGCGGGCGTACGCCGCACCGCGTCCTCGGCGCGTCGCCACACCAGCCTGGAGAGATGGGTCAGCCGACGGCCGAGCTCACGCACCTGGCGCTGGGCGGCGCGGTCATCCGGCAGACCCCAAGCCTCGGCCAGCGCCGACCAGTGCTCGGGTGCGATCCGGTCCGTGGCACGGCCGGCGGCCGCGTGCAGCAGGTCGCGGACGTCGAGCAGCTGTTGCCGGGACCGCTCGAGGTCGGCCGCCGGGATGTCGACCAGCCAGGTCGCCATCAGGCTCTTGAGCACCGTCGCGTCCCGCAGGCCGCCCTCGGCCTCCTTGAGGTCCGGGACCGACATGTGCGCCAGCTCGCCGATCAACCGATGCCGGCTGACCACGAGCTCGTGCAGCTCGGGCAGCCGCTGCTTGGCCCCGCGCCGCCACTCGGCCAGGGCCGCCGTCCGGAGCCGGATCGTCAGGTTCGGGTCGCCGGCGACGTGCCGGACGTCGAGCAGGCCCGACGCGACCCGGACGTCCGCCTCGGCCGCGTCCAACATCTCCGGCAGCGACCGGACCGAGTGGTCGAGCTTCTCCCCCGAGTCCCACAGGGGGTACCACAGCTGGTGTCCGAGCCCACCGATGTCGACCCCGTCGTCGGCGACGAGCACCACGTCGAGGTCGGAGTACGGCGCGAGCTCACCCCTGCCGTAGCCACCGACCGCCACCAGGGCGACGCCCGCGTCCGGTCCCCCGGCGGCGTCGTACGCACGCATGCACAGGGCATCGGCCGCCTCGGTGCGGTCGGCTCTCTCAGAGGCGGTCATCGGGCGATGACCCTACTGGCATCAGAGCGCCGCAGAGTCCTTGTCACCGGTGCGGACCCTGATCACGGTCTCGATCGGGCTCACCCAGACCTTGCCGTCGCCGATCCGTCCGGTCTGCGCGGTCTTGGTGATGATCCCGACGATGTCCTCGGTGTCGCCGTCGTCGATGACGATCTCGATCCGGATCTTGGGCACCAGCGCGATGTCGTACTCGGCGCCGCGGTAGACCTCGGTGTGGCCCTTCTGCCGACCGTAGCCGCTGACCTCGCTCACCGTCATGCCGGTGACGCCGAACGTCTCGAGGGCCTCTCGAACGTCCTCCCACTTGTGCGGCTTGATCACAGCCGTGACGAGCTTCATGCACGTGCTCCTTCTGCAGTGGCGGAGGTGGTGGGCGGGTTGAGGACAGAGGTACGACGGGCGCCGCCGCCCGTGCTCAGATCGTAGGCGGACTCGCCGTGCTCGACGAAGTCGATGCCCTCGGCCTCGTCCTCGGCATCGAGGCGCAGGCCGATGGTGTACTTGATGGCGAGTCCGATCACCAGTGTCGCGATCGCCGACCACAGCATCGCGAAAACCGCGACCATGACCTGGACGGCAAGCTGTTTGCCGTTGCCGCCGGTCAGCAGGCCGAGGTCGTTGGAAGCAAGGAAGCCGACGCCGATGGTCCCGACGAGGCCACCGACCAAGTGGACGCCGACGACGTCGAGCGAGTCGTCGTACCCGAAGCGGTACTTGAGGCCGACCGCCAGCGCGCAGAGGCCACCGGCGACGAGCCCCAGCACGATCGAGCTCCACGGGACGAGGTTGCCGCAGGCCGGGGTGATCGCGACCAGACCGGCGACGACGCCCGAGGCCGCGCCGAGGGAGGTGCCCTTGCCGTCGCGGATCTTCTCGACGAGCAGCCACCCCATCATGGCCGCGCAGGTCGCCAGCGTGGTGTTGAGCCAGACCAGCCCGGTCTCGGTCTCGTAGGCGTCGAGGTTGACGATCGACCCCACGTTGAACCCGAACCAGCCGAACCAGAGGAGGCCGGCGCCGATCATGGTGAGCGTTAGGTTGTGCGGCTTCATCGGCTCCTTGCCGAAGCCGAGCCGCCGGCCGAGGAGGATCGCGAGGACGAGGCCGGCCACGCCGGCGTTGATGTGGACGACGGTGCCGCCGGCGTAGTCGATCGGCGCGATCTCGGCGATCGTGGCCCCGTCGAGCGTCACGTTCCCGAGGACGAGCGACGACAGGCCGTCCTCGACCCCGCTGAGGAAGCCACCACCCCACACCATGTGGGCGAGCGGGAAGTAGGACAGCGTGACCCAGAGCGGCAGGAACACGAGCCAGGCCGAGAACTTGAGGCGGTCGGCGACGGCGCCGCTGATGAGGGCGGCGGTGATGACGGCGAACGTGAGCTGGAAGGCGACGAACACGTAGTTGGCCGGATCAGTCGTCTCGAGCCCGAACTGCTTGAACGGGTCGGAGAACAGCTTGCCGATCTCCCTGCCGGTCTCGCCGTCCGCGGTGGCGAACGTCGTGCTGTAGGACATCGACCACCCCCACAGCGCGTAGACGATGCCCACCACCCCGATCGCGCTGAACGACATCATCATCATGTTCAGCACCGACTTGGAGCGGCTCATGCCGCCGTAGAACAAAGCGAGTCCGGGCGCCGTCATCAGCAGCACGAGTGATGCCGACACCAGCATCCAGGTGTAGTAGCCGTCCATGGCCCACACGATGGTGCGGCGAGGTTTCGACGCCCGCCGCGACTTGTTTCGGGAATGAAACGAGATCCACCCGGGGGTTACGGGTGTGTTTCGGGAGACCTCAGCCCAACAGGGCGTCGACGAACGCCGCGGCGTCGAACGGCGCCAGGTCGTCGGGGCCCTCGCCGAGGCCGACCAGCTTGACCGGCACTCCGAGCTGACGCTGTACGGCGACGACGATCCCGCCCTTCGCGGAGCCGTCGAGCTTGGTCAGCGCGATGCCGGTGACGTCGACGACCTCGGAGAAGACCTTGGCCTGGATCAGCCCGTTCTGGCCGGTGGTGGCGTCGAGCACGAGCAGCACCTCGGAGACCGGGGCCTGCTTCTCGATGACTCGCTTCACCTTGCCGAGCTCGTCCATCAGGCCCTGCTTGTTCTGGAGCCGACCCGCCGTGTCGACGACGACCGTGTCGATGCCCCGTTCCGCGCCGGCCTTGACCGCCTCGAAGGCCACGCTGGCCGGGTCGCCTGCCTCGGGACCGCGCACTACCTCGACGCCGACGCGCTCGCCCCAGGTGCTGAGCTGGTCGGCGGCGGCGGCGCGGAACGTGTCGGCGGCGGCCAGCAGCACGGTGCGGTCCTCGGCGACCAGGATCCGCGCGAGCTTGCCGACGGTCGTGGTCTTGCCGGTGCCGTTGACGCCGACGACGAGGACCACGCCCGGGTTGCCGTCGGCACCACGCACGTGCAACGCGCGGTCCATGGTCGGGTCGACGAGGTTGATCAGCTCCTCGCGGAGCACGGTGCGGGCATCGGCGATGGCGCCGCCCTCGACCCGGAGCCGGGTACGCAGCACCTCGACCAGCTCCTGGGTGGGCTGGACGCCGATGTCGGCGCCGAGGAGCAGGTCCTCGATCGCCTCCCAGGTGTCCTCGTCGAGCTGGTCGCGACTCAGCAGGCCCAGCAGCCCGCGGCCCAGGGTGCCGGAGCCGGCCAGTCGCTGCCGAAGGCGGACCAGCCGGGATGCCGGGCGCTCGGGGCGCTCGAGGGTCGGTGCAGCCACCTCGGGCTCGGCCGGCGCTGCGGTGTCGGCCGGCGCATGGACGTCGGTGGGCGCAAGGACGTCGGTGGGCGCCGCGGTCGGGGCCTCGACCGGTCGGGCCTTGCGACGGTTGGCGACCAGGCCCGCCCCGCCGACGACAACGACGAGCGCGAGGACCGCGAGTCCGATGACGAGGTAGAGCCACTCCATGACGCTCATCCTCGCAGGGCGCGGATCGCGCCCGACAATCCGGTTGGGTTACTGCTGGCGGAGGAGCTCGACCTCGTCCTCGTCGAGGACCGGGGCCGCGTCGGCGGCCTTGCCCAGGGCGTCGCCGAGCCACGGCACGGCGGGCATGGTCTCGCCACGGTGCGGGTAGGCGACGTAGAGGACGACCAGGCCGGAGACGACCAGACAGACCAGCATCGACATCACGATGAACAGCACGGTGTTCGACTCCTCCGAGACGGTGACGGACACCATCGACGTTAGCGGTGCTCCGGCCACCACGCGAAGTCGAGGACGTCGCTCGGGCGGGTGAGCACGCTGCTGGCCCGGGCCCGGACGAACTGCGACCCCTCGCGCCGGCGCTTGAAGTGGATGGTCTCGGGGACCACCCGGTGCACGTAGCCGCCGAGGTAGGTCTCCAGCATCCAGTGCCAGTCCTCGTACGCGTAGCCGTCGGCCACCGCCCGCGCCGCGAACGGGTGCTCGACGTACGCCGAGCGCGGTGCGAAGCACAGCGCGTCCCAGGGGTTGGCGATCCGCAGCAGCGCCGGGTCGAACGCCGGGTCGGTCTGGTCGGGCAGGAAGTAGAGGTTCTGCTGGTCGCCGAAGAACCAGTTGAGCTCCGGGTGCCCGATCACCTGCTCGTCGGTGGCGCACATCCGATGGCCGTCGACCAGCCAGTTCTCACTCCACAGGTCGTCGCCGTCGAGGAACGCCAGGTGCCCGGCGGCAGCCAGGCCGACGGCGTGGTTGCGGACCTTGCCCTGGTCGGCGTACGACACCTCGGCGACCGTCGCTCCGTGGCGGTCGGCCTCGGCGAATGCCGCTCGGGTGGCCGTGGTCGGGTTGTCGAGCATGACGAGCACCTCGACCTCGAGTCCTTCAGAACGCGCGGCGGCCGCGGCGTCGAGGAGGCTGCGGAACGACAGTCCGGCCATCACCCCTTCACCGTGTGCGGTCAGGATCGCGGTCACGTCAGCCATGACGCCCCCGCCTCGCAGTCCGCCGGGGTCAGCACCCTTGCCCGCCCGGCGGCAGGCAGCAGGTAACGGTCCGCGAGGTCGTCCCGCAGCGCCTCGTCGTCGGTCACGACCCAGGCGAGCCGGTCGAAGCAGGCCTGGAAGTCGGCGTCGGCCGCGGCGGCGTCCCCGGAGGCGGTGAGGACGGCGGCGAGCGTCATCTCGTTGCTCAGCGTGGTGCCGTACCTCGTCAGCAGCTGCCAGCCCACCGCGCTGCCCGCGACGACCACCCGCCGGGGCCGCACGCCACGCACCACATCGAGCAGGCCGATCAGCCGCCGGGCGTCGCTGAAACCCGACCACGGCGCAGCCAGGTCGACCGCCGACGCGCGATCGTCGAGGTGCGGCCGCCCCGGATCGTCGGTGGTCACGACCAGGACCGTCGCCTCGGGCTCGGTGGCCCGGAGGGCGTTCGCGAATGCCACCAGGCCCGGGCCGGCGACGTCACCACCAGGTACGACGATCACCGTGTCGGCGTGCACCAGGCCGAGGTCGCGTCGTACCTGCTCCGCGCGGGCGGTCGGCATCACCATCGGGTGCGTGTGAGGCGGCCAGCTGACCCACCGCTCGCGCGGCGTCTGCGCGATCAGAGGCTCGATGGCCGCGGCCTTGGCCACCAGGTCCCGCATCCGGTCGGACTCGAGCCCGGCCAGCTTGGCCGCGCCCAGTGTCACCCCCTCCTCGAGCCAGCTGGTCCGGGTGAGGTCGTAGTCGGCGGCGCGGTGCAGCAGGCCGGCGACGAGCGGCGGGTCGTGCTTTTCGCGGGCACCCGGCGCCGCGGGCCCGCCGCCGTAGTTGGGGCCGAACGGCGTCGGCAACCGGCCGGCGGCGTAGCACCCCGCGCGGAGGTACTGCGCGAACGACCACTCCGGGCCGCTCGCCAGGTCGGGATGCCTGCCGACGTAGAACGCGTCGTCGAACAGCACCGTCGGGACCACCCGTTCGTCCCATCCGACGGTCAGCCAGTGGTCGAACGGAGCGACCCCGGCGTCGACCGCGAGTCCGCGCTCCTGGAGCCGCTCCTGGTAGACGTCTGGATTGAACAGCCCGCTGATCCGGGCGCCGTCGTGCTGCCCGGAGTCGAGGAAGTGGGCGATCGCCGCGTCGACGTCGTCGGCGAGCGCGGGATCACCGACCTGGGCGGCGTAGAACCGCGGGTGCGCTGCGCTCCGGAGGCGCTTGGCCGTCGCGGGAGGCGCGGACCGCTCGTCGACTCGTCGGCGGGGCCGGATCGACCTCATCGGCGCGTCCTCCCTCTGAGGTTGACGACGGCGCGGCGATGCTAGCATCGCGAACCGATGGACTACTGCGATGCTCTCGACGAGACGCTCGCCCTCCTGAGGACCATCGAACGTGACTGGTCTCCGGCGGTCCTGGCCAACGCGTTCGGCCCCGAGGCGATGGTCATGACCGACCTGATCGCCCGTCACGACATCGGCATCGAGATCTTCAGCATCGACACCGGGCGGCTGCCGGAGGAGACCCACGCGCTCGCCCACAGCGTGCACCGTCGGTACGGCGGGATCATCCAGATGATCTCGCCGGATCCCGCCGAGGTGCTGGCGTGGACACGGGAGAACGGCCAGAACGGCTTCTACGGGAGCGTCGAGCTCCGCGAGGGCTGCTGCGGCGTTCGCAAGCTCGCCCCGCTCCGCCGGGTGCTCGCGGGCAAGCGGGCCTGGCTCGCCGGGCTGCGCCGCGAGCACGGTGAGACCCGCCGCGACCTGGACGTGATGTCATGGGACGAGGTCAACGGTCTCCAGAAGTTCAACCCGATGCTGGACTGGAGGACCGAGCAGGTCTGGGCCTACATCCGCGACCACGCCGTGCCCTACAACGAGCTCTACGACCGCGGGTTCACCAGCATCGGGTGTGCCCCCTGCACGCGGGCCATCAGCCCCGGTGAGGACCAGCGGGCCGGCCGCTGGTGGTGGGAGGGCGAAGACTCCATCAAGGAGTGCGGCATCCACCTGAATCCCGTCACCGGGCGCTACGAACCGAACAATTCGGCCCCCTTGTCGGACAATCAGGTGTCGGACCAGCAATTTGACCAAGCAGTCACGAACGACGGAGGAAGAGCGATGCGGGTACTGATCCTTGGCGGGGACGGGTTCTGCGGCTGGCCGACGGCCTTGCACCTGTCGGCGCAGGGCTTCGAGGTCGCGGTCGTCGACAACCTCTCGCGCCGCAAGATCGACATCGAGCTCGAGGTCTCCTCGCTGACGCCGATCCGGCCGATGGGCGAGCGGCTGCGCGCCTGGAAGGAGGTCTCCGGCAAGGACATCGCCTTCCACGACATCGACGTCGCCGTCAACTACCAGCGGCTGCTCAACCTCCTGGAGGACTGGCAGCCCGACGCGCTCGTGCACTTCGCCGAGCAGCGCGCGGCGCCGTACTCGATGAAGTCGAGCCGTCACAAGCGCTACACGGTCAGCAACAACCTCAACGCGACCAACAACGTGCTGGCCGCCGTGGTGGAGTCCGGGCTCGACATCCACGTCGTGCACCTCGGCACGATGGGCGTCTACGGCTACGGCACCGCCGGCATGCAGATCCCCGAGGGCTACCTGAAGGTCCAGGTGGACGCCGGCGAGAACGGCATGGTCGAGCAGGAGATCCTCTACCCCGCCAACCCGGGCTCGATCTACCACATGACGAAGACGCAGGACCAGCTCCTCTTCGCCTACTACGCGAAGAACGACCATGTCCGAGCCACGGACCTGCACCAGGGCATCGTGTGGGGCACCCAGACCGAGGAGACCCGACTCGACGAGCGGCTCATCAACCGCTTCGACTACGACGGCGACTACGGCACCGTGCTCAACCGGTTCCTCATGCAGGCCGCCATCGGTTACCCGCTGACGGTCCACGGCACCGGCGGGCAGACCCGCGCGTTCATCCACATCCAGGACACCGTCAAGTGCATCCAGCTGGCGATCGAGAACCCGCCCGCTCGCGGCGACCGGGTGTCCGTCTTCAACCAGATGACCGAGACCCACCGGGTCCGCGACCTGGCGAAGATGATCTCCGACCGCACCGGTGCCGAGCTGGCGTTGCTGCCGAACCCGCGCAACGAGGCCGACGAGAACGACCTGCACGTCGCGAGGGACCGCTTCTTGCACCTCGGCCTGACCCCCATCACCCTCAGCGAGGGACTGATGGAGGAGGTCGTCGAGATCGCCAAGAAGTACGCCGACCGCTGCGATCGCGACAAGATCCCGTGCGTCTCGGTCTGGAGCGCGGAGTCGGCGGCGGCGAAGGCCGCCGCGGGCGCCGTCTGACATGCCGCTCGGGCCGGATCGGAGAGACCTCAAGCGGTACTACCCGGGCAAGCGCCGACTCAGCTACCGCCTGATACCGCTCCCGGACCTCGGTCTGTTCTACGTGAAGAACCCGAAGGCCGGGTGCTCGACGATCATGCTGTGGCTTGACCGGCTGCACACCGGCGACCTCGACTTCCGGCCCGCCAACATCCACACCGACCACCGGCTCCCCCGGGCCCGCGACGTCGGCTGGGACACGATGTCGGCGATGCTGGGCGGCGAAGCGTTCCGCTTCTCCTTCGTCCGGGACCCGCTGCGCCGGTTCGAGTCGGCGTACCGCGACAAGGTCGCGCGGCCGGGGCAACTGCACGACGAAGTGCGAACAACGCTGGGGCTTTCGCGTGAGCCTGAAGGCGAGGTGTCGTTCGAGCAGTTTCTCGTGATGGTCGAGCACCAGGACCCGCTCGCCGAGATGAACCCACACTGGCGTCCGCAGCACCTCAACCTCATGCACCCGATCCTGCAGTACGACCACATCGGTCGGCTCGAGACCTTCGACGCCGACCTGGCGAAGATCCGGGAGGCCGTCGACCTGCCGCAGGTGCCATTCGAGATCCGCAACATCACTCGCGGCTCGGAAGCCAGCGGGTACGACGGTCGCCCTGACCTGGTACGTCGCGTCCAAAGCCTCTATGCAATGGACTTCGAGCTCTATGGCTACTGAACAACTCGGCTGAAGGTGCTTGAATCCTCCCGTGTCTCATCCCGTCGACGTTGTGCTCCATATCGGCACGGGCAAGACAGGTTCGACCACCGTCCAAGACGTCCTCGGTCGCAGTCGCGCCGCCCTGCAGAAGGGAGGCACTCTCTACCCCCGGGTCTTCGGGCGCACCCGGCACCGGCAGTTCGGCTTCTTCGTGATGCCGGACGCCGAGCTCGTCCAGGCCCGGGAGTGGCTGCGGACCGGCAACGCCGATGCCAGCCCCCAGGAGCTCCGCCGCACTCTCCGCCGCCGCTTCCGCCGCGAGCTCACGCCCGACGTCAGGCGGGTGCTCATCTCCGACGAGGCCCTTTACCGGCAGAGCGTGGCGACCGTCCACGCCGTACGGCGCTTCACCGGCGCGCGCGGCGGTTCGGTGCGCGTGGTGACTTACCTCCGTCCCCAGTCCGAGCACCTCGCGAGCAACTACCAGCAGGTCGTCAAGGGCGGCGAGGTCGCACGGTTCGACGAGTGGGCCGGCACCGACCTCTCCCACACCTACGACTACCACCGCAACCTCACCCGCTGGCGCGATCATCTCCAACCCGAGCAGTTCGTCGTCCGCATCTTCGAGCCGCAGGCATTCGTCGGAGGTTCGATCCTCGACGACTTCCTTGACGCGGCCGGACTCGATGTGACGGCGGCCGACCTGGCGCCGCTGCGCCGCAGGAACGTAAGCCTGTCCGCAGAGGCGGTCGAGGTACTCCGGCTGCTCAACCTCCATCGCGTGGAGCACCTCGGAGCCCGGGCTGCCCTGATCGTCAACAAGGACCACGTCGCCCGCCTGCGCGACGTCCCCGGACCCACGCTCACCCTTCCTCCGGACGACCTCGACCGGTTCACGGATCGGTGGACCGACTCCAACCGGCAAGTGGCCGCGGACTTCCTCGGTAGCCCGTCCGGCCAGCTCTTCCAGGCGCCTCCGAAGGCCGCCGACACCACGACCGAGCAGCGGCTCGACCCCGGCCGGCTCGACCACTACCTCGAGTTGCTCGAGGTCCCGGACGAGCACCACGCGGCGATCCGCGGCATTGCTGATCGCGAGGCAGGCGCATGACCGTCGACCTCGTCGTCCACATCGGCACCGACAAGACCGGCACCACGTCGATCCAGGGTTTCCTCCGGCACAACCGCGCTGCCCTGGCCGAGCGCGGGTGCCTGGTGCCCCGCAGTCCCGGCACCACCCGGCACATCCGCGTCGGGATGTTCATCATGCCGGACGACGACCTGGTCGCCTCGCAGGACTGGTTCCGTGGTGAGTACGGCGACACGCCGGTCGACCAGTTCCGGCAGCAGTTCCGGAGGCGGCTGTTCCGCGAGATGCGCGAGACGGATCCGACCCGGATGGTCTTCTCCGACGAGGCGCTGTTCGGCGCGGCGCCGGTCCGGCTCAAGCGGCTGCGCCGGTTCACCGAGCGGATCGCGCGCTCGACGCGGGTCGTGGTCTACCTCCGCCGTCAGGACGACCACCTCGTCAGCCTCTACCAACAGCACGTGAAGCGCGGTCAGTGCCAGCGCCTCGCCACCTGGGCGCAGCAGGACAGGACACCGTTCTACGACTACCACCGGCGCCTGGGCGAGTGGCGCGACCACCTCGGCCCGGACGTCCTCGTCGCGCGGCCGTTCGAGCGAGCGAGGTTCGTCAGAGGCGATCTCGTCGACGACTTCATCGACGCGGCCGGCCTCCACGACGTCGCCGGCGATCTCGGGCGCATCGGCACCCGTAACGAGAGCCTGAATGCGGAGTCCGTCGAGTTCCTCCGGCTGCTCAACCTCCACCAGGTGGAGGACCTCGGGATGCACCCGTGGCAGATCCAGAACCGGCAGCACGTCGTCCGGCTCCAGGAGATTCCCGGCCCGATCCTGACCCTCCCCGCACCTGAGCTCACGACCTTCGCGGCGCGGTGGGAGGCCAGCAACCTCGCGGTCGCTCGCGAATTCCTCCGCAGCTCCTCCGAGCCGCTGTTCACCAAGGGGCCACGGACGGAGGGGACGACTTCGGTCCAGCACCTGGCGCCGGATCGCCTGGACACGTTCTTCGAGCTCCTCGAGGTCCCCGAGGAGCGTCACGGCCCGCTGCGCCGGATCGCCGAGCGCGAGGCACGCGGCAGTTCCGCCTAGCGCACGAGCGGCTCGACGGCCGCGCGGACCTCGGCCGGCAGCGGGGTCACCGGCCGCGCCGGATCGGTGTTGTCGACGTAGACGTGGACGAAGCGTCCCTCAGCACGGGCAAGCGCACCGTCGCCCTCGGGATCGCCCTGGAAGATGCCGACCCGGTAGACGATGGAGGACGAGCCCAGCCGCTCGACGTAGATGCCGAGATCGATCGACCCGGGATAGGTGACCTCGGCGAAGTACTTGCAGGAGACCTCGGCCACCACTCCGATGGCGGGAAGCTCCCGGATGTCGGTGCCGACCTCGGCGGCGAGCTGGTCGTTGACGACGGTGTCGATCAGCTCGAAGTAGCGGGCGTTGTTCATGTGGCCGTAGACGTCGATGTCGGCCCAGCGCAGGGTGGCGCGATCCCAGGCGACGTACGACGACCGCGGTGGTCGCTCTGCTGGCATGGGCGTGGTCCTACGCGGACTCTTGCCGGAGCCGCTGGCTGATGACGGTCGAGACGCCGTCGCCGCGCATGGTGACGCCGTAGAGCGCGTCACCGACCTCCATCGTCCGCTTCTGGTGGGTGATGACGATCAGCTGTGAGTTCTCCCGCAGCTCCTCGTAGATCTCCAGCAGCCTGCCCAGGTTGACGTCGTCGAGCGCCGCCTCGACCTCGTCGAGGATGTAGAACGGCGACGGGCGCGCCTTGAACAGGGCGACCAGGAAGGCGACCGCGACGAGCGAGCGCTCGCCACCGGAGAGCAGCGACAGGCGCTTGATCCGCTTGCCTGGCGGCCGCGCCTCGACCTCGACGCCCGTGGTCAACATGTTCGACGGGTCGGTCAGCACCAGCCGGCCCTCACCGCCCGGGAAGAGCCTCGCGAAGGTCTGGTCGAAGGCGTTGCTGACGTCGGCGAACGCGTCGGTGAAGACCTGCTCGACGCGGGCGTCGACGTCCTTGACGATGTCGAGCAGGTCATTGCGGGTCGCCTTGAGGTCCTCGAGCTGCTCGCTGAGGAACTTGTGCCGCTCCTCCATCGCCGTGAACTCCTCGAGGGCGAGGGGGTTCACCTTGCCGAGCATGGTGAGCGCCCGGTCGGCAGCGCGCAGGCGTTTGACCTGCTCCTCGCGCACGTAGGGCACGGTCTGCGGCTCGGCCGGCTCCGCCTCGTCGGCGGCCTCGGCCTCGGCGGCGTCGCCGGTCGTGCTTTCGGTGGTCGAGTAGCCCGAGGCGCTAGCCGAGGGCGTATCGAGACCCCATACCGGCACCGGGAGCCCGGGACCGTACTCGGCGACGAGCGCCTCGGCCCCGATGCCCAGCTCCTCGATCGCCTTGGCCTCGATCTGCTCGATCCGCATCCGCTGCTGCGTGCGGGCCATCTCGTCGCGATGGACCGAGTTGACCAGCTCGTCGTGCTCGCGACCGAGCTCGCGCAGCCGCCCGCGGACGGTCATCAGGTCCTGCTCACGTCCGCGCCGCGACTCCTCGACGTCCTGGCGCGCTCGCATCGCACGGTCGATGGACACCTCGAGCCGACCGAGCACGTAGGAGACGACCGTGGCGACCGCCTCACCTGCCCGACCCTCGCGGAGCAGGCGCGCGCGCCGCTCGGCGGCCCGAGCCCGCGCCTGCCGCTCGGCCTCCGCCGCCTTGCGGATCTGGTCGACCCGGCCGTGCAGCGCGCGACCGCGCTCCTCGGACGTCCGGAGCGCGAGTCGCTCGTCCATCTCGGTCTGCCGCGCGGCCCGGGATGCCTGGACCAGGCGTTCCTTCTCCTCGGTGTCGGGCTCCTCGTCGTCGGTCTCCTCGGCCGACGCGAGACGCTCCTCGAGCTCGAGGATGCCGGTCGCGGCCTGCACGCGGGCGGCCTCGGCCTGGGCGACCGCCTGAGCCAACCGATCGGCCTCGGCGCGTGCCGACCGGGCGAGCGAGCCGTGCTGACCCAGCTCCTCCGCCACGGCCGCGAGCGTCGCGTCGGACTCGTGCAGCTTCGCGAGGGCGACGTCGGCCCGACGCTTCACCTGCTCGCGCTCCCCCTCCAGCCGGGAGAGGTCGAATCCGAGCCGCTCGCTGGCGGCAACCGCGTCTGCGAGCGCCGACGTGGCCTCGTCGACCGCGGCCTGGATCTCGATCAGGCTCTGCTGGGCGTTCGAGCCGCCAGCGGCGAAGTGAGCGCCGAGGAGGTCGCCGTCGCGGGTCGACGCGACCAGGTCGGGATAGTCGGCGACCAGGCCCCGAGCGGCCGACAGGTCGTCGACGACGACGGTCTTGTGGAGCAGTCGGGTCAGGGCCGGACGGACCTCGGTGGGGCAGTCGACCACGTCGACGGCGTACGCCGTGCCGCCAGGCAGGGCCGGCCAGCCGCTGCGGTCGACATCTCCCCCGCCGACGAGCATCCCGGCCCGGCCGAGGTCGTCGGTCTTGAGGTGGCTGATCGCCTCGACGGCGGCGTCGGCGTTGGTCACGGCGACCGCGTCGGCCGCGGCGCCGAGCGCGCTGGCGACCGCGGCCTCATAGCCCGAGCGGACGTTGACCAGCGCCGCGACCGAGCCGAGCAGGCCGGACAGCGCGCCGGAGGCGGCGAGCAGTGCGCCGGCGCCGTCCTTGCGGGACAGACCGAGCTCGAGAGCCTCCTTCCGGGCGCCGAGGGCGGATCGGTCGCGGTCGGCCTGCTGAGCCTCCTCGCGGGTCTTCGCGAGGCGCTCGTCGATGTCCTCGAGCGCGGCGACGGCAGCCTCGTGCTCCGCGTCGAGCCCCTCCTCGCCGGCGTCCAGACCGGCGACGCGGGTCTCGAGCGCGGTGAAGTCGTGGTGGGCGCGTTCGGCGCGGGCGAGGGCGTCGGTGCGGGCGGCCTCCAGCCGGCCCTTCTCCTCCTCGGCCGCGGTTGCGCGGGTGCGTAGCGCATTGACCTGGCCGTGCAGCCGGGCGAGGCCCTCCCGCCGATCGGCGGCCGCGCGCAGCAGGCCGGCGACCCGGCGCTCCTCGTGCGCGGCAGCGTCCTCGGCCGCCTTGCGAGCGGTCACGGCCTCCTCGAGCGCGGCCTGGTGCTGGGTGACCAGGGCGAGGATCTCGGCCTCCTGCTCGGCCAGCCGGTCGGCCTCGGCGTCGAGCTCGACGGGGTCCCTGGTGCTGCCGCCCTGCTCGGCGTCGGCTTCCTGGACGCCCGCGGCGTTGCGCACCCGCTCGGCGGCCAGGCTCTGGGTGCCGCGGAGCCGCTCGCGCAGCGCGCCGAGGGAGGACAGGGTCTCCTGCGCGGCCGACAGAGCCGGCAGGTCCTCGCGCAGCGCAGCCTCCAGCGCGGCCTCCCGGTCGCGGCCCTCGGCGATCGCCTGCTCGACCTCTTCACGCCGGGTGACAAGGACGCTCTCGTCGGCGAGCTCCTGCTCGAGCGCCGTTCTGGCCGTGACCAGGTCGTCGGCCAGGATCCGCGCCTTCGCGTCGCGCACGTCGGCTTGCACCGTGGCCGCCCGGCGGGCGACCTCGGCCTGCCTGCCGAGCGGCTTGAGCTGGCGGCGGATCTCGCTCAACAGGTCGTTGAGCCGGACCAGGTTGCCCTCTGTCGAATCGAGCTTCCGGAGCGCCTTCTCCTTGCGCTTGCGGTGCTTGAGGACGCCGGCCGCCTCCTCGATGAAGCCGCGGCGGTCCTCCGGGGTCGCATGCAGGATGGTGTCGAGCTGTCCCTGGCCGACGATGACGTGCATCTCGCGGCCGATGCCGGAGTCGCTCAACAGCTCCTGCACGTCGAGCAACCGGCAGGGAGTGCCGTTGATGGCGTACTCGGAGCCACCGGTCCGGAACATGGTCCGGCTGATGGTGACCTCGGCGTAGTCGATCGGCAGCGCGCCGTCGGAGTTGTCGATGGTCAGCATCACCTCGGCGCGGCCGAGCGGCGGGCGGCCCGACGTGCCGGCGAAGATGACGTCCTCCATCTTGCCGCCGCGCAGGCTCTTGGCTCCCTGCTCGCCCATCACCCACGCCAGGGCGTCGACGACGTTGGACTTGCCGGAGCCGTTGGGTCCGACGATGCAGGTGATGCCCGTCTCCAGCTGCAGCGTGGTCGCCGACGCGAAGGACTTGAACCCCTTGAGGGTCAGGCTCTTCAGGTACACCCAGGCTCCCTAGTGCTCGATGTGCGGTCGTACGACGCGGGGTCACCGACGCTGCGGCGGCCGTCGCGGGGGAAGCTCGGCCTCGTCAGCCTACCGGTCGTCGGTCCGGGTTCCGCGCAGCGACTCCTCATCTGCGTGGGCGATGTGCGCGAGCTGGCGCCACACCAGCGCCAGCGTCAGACCGGAGCCCACGAACGCGAACCAGAACGGGGCGGTGAGCCCGCCCAGCTCGGCGATCACGCCGCCCAGCGCGCTCCCGATGACCATGCCCCCGTAGACCCCGACGCCGCAGACGCGACGCTACGCAGCAGCCGTGTCAGGGCGCCAGCGATTTCCGCCGAAAAGCGGATGGATGATGCTCCGGCGTCAGGCCGGCTGCATCTCCTGCGCGTCGACGGTCAGGATCTCGGCGGCCCGAGCCGACATCAGCTTG
Organism: uncultured Actinomycetota bacterium; assembly: GCA_963846535.1. Taxonomy (GTDB): domain Bacteria; phylum Actinomycetota; class Actinomycetes; order Propionibacteriales; family Nocardioidaceae; genus Nocardioides. Next base: position 88,852 of record CAWJWK010000004.1, on the reverse strand, counting down.
TCGTTCTCCTCGCTGAGACGGAGGACGAGGGTCTCCAACTCGGCCACCCGGTTGCGCAGTCGAGCATTCTCGACGGCGAGGCGGGGGTCGCGGAGGTCGCTGTTCAGGTGCCCGATCAGCGCCTTGGCCATGAAGTGAAGCCTTCCGTGGGGGAAAGGGTGGACCCGGTTGCCGGGCCGTCTCCAAGAGTCCCACTTCCCGGCGCGCGGGTCAAACCGATCGGGGCCGTTTTTGGCACCGCGGGCAGAAGAACGACGACCGGTTCATGAACGCGATCCGCCGGATCGGCGTACCGCAGCGCCCGCACGCCAGGCCCTCCTGTCCGTAGGCCGCCAGCGACCGGTCGAAGTAGCCCGATTCGCCGTTGACGTTGACGTAGAGCGCGTCGAACGACGTGCCTCCCTGGAGGAGCGCCTCGCCCAGCACGTCCCGCACGTGGCTCAGGAGCTCGGCGACCTGCCCGCGGCGGAGGCGGTCGCCTCGACGGTCGCCGTGCAGCCGCGCGCGCCACAGCGCCTCGTCGGCGTAGATGTTCCCGACGCCGGAGATCAGCCCCTGGTCGAGCAGCAGGCGCTTGATGCCGGCCGCACGGCGCCGGACCCGCGCGATGAACGCGTCGTCGTCGAACTCGGGGTCGACCGGGTCGCGGGCGATGTGCGCGATCTCCGGAGGCAGGTCCGCGCCACCGGTCGAGACCAGGAGCCCGCCGAACATCCGCTGGTCGACGAACCGCAGCTCGGGCATGGTCGGTGGCCCGTCGAGCGTGAACCGGACCCGGAGGTGGCGCTCGTCGGGCGCACCGACGGGTTGGAGGAGCATCTGACCGCTCATCCCGAGGTGGCCGAGGAGCGCGTCGCCGTTGTCGAGCGGGAGCCAGAAGTACTTGCCGCGGCGGCGGACGGCCTCCAGCCGGCGGCCGGTCAGCGCGGCGGCGAACCCGGCGGGGCCGCGGGGATCACGGCGCACCGGACGGGGGTGGAGCACGTCGACCGCACCGAGCCGGGCGCCGACGACATGGCGCTCGAGTCCCGCGCGGACCACTTCGACCTCGGGGAGCTCCGGCAAGGTAGGGACGGTCCGGTCAGTCGTTGGCGTCCGCGACCGCGGACTGGGCGGCGACGATCTCGCCGTAGGCGGTCTCGGCCGCGCCCTGCTCGGCCTCCTTCTTGGACCGGCCGTGGCCGTTGCCGTAGAGCCGGTCGGCGACGCGGACCTGGGCCGTGAAGGTCTTGGCGTGGTCGGGGCCCTCGTCCTGGATGACGTACTCAGGAACACCGAGGCTGTGCTCGGCGGCGAGCTCCTGCAGGGAGGTCTTCCAGTCGAGACCCGCGCCCATGGCCGACGCGGCCTCGATGAGCGGGTCGAAGAGGAGGTGGACCACGTCGCCCGAGGTCTCGATGCCGGCGCTGAGGTGGACCGCGCCGATCACCGCCTCGACGGTGTCGGAGAGGATCGAAGCCTTGTCGCGGCCGCCGGTGGCCTCTTCGCCGCGGCCGAGCTTGATGTACTGCCCGAGGCCGATCACGCGGGCGACGTCGGCGAGCGCGCGGGCATTGACGACCGCGGCGCGGAGCTTGGCCAGCCGACCCTCGGAGAGGTCGGGGTGGAGCCGGTAGAGGGTCTCGGTGACGACAACACCGAGCACCGAGTCGCCGAGGAACTCGAGGCGCTCGTTGGTCGGCAGGCCACCGTGCTCGTAGGCGTAGGACCGGTGCGTCAGCGCGCGGTCGAGCAGCTCGGGGTCGAGCTTGGGATCCCCGAGCCCCCGCCGGAGGTCCTCGTAGTCGCTGATGGCCGGGTGCCTGGATCAGCCGGCTGTTTCAGAGGACCTGGCGCCGGTCGGCCCGCGCGCCGTACTGGCCGCAGGTGCCGCAGGCACGGTGCGGCAGGTGCTTCGCGCCGCAGGCCGGGTTGGCACAGGTCACCAGAGTGGGGGCGACGGCCTTCCACTGCGAGCGACGGTGCCGCGTGTTGCTGCGCGACATCTTCCGCTTCGGAACAGCCACAGTCTTCTCCTCGTTTTCGTCCGGCCGGCCCCTTGTCGGGGTGCCGGACGGTGGTTCGCCGTCTTGGTTACTTCGGGTCTTCGTCCGTGAGCTCGGCCAGCGCCGCCCATCGCGGATCCACTGCCGCGTCGTGTGCGTGGTCCGGGTCGTCGGCGAGCCGCGCTCCGCACTCGGAGCACAACCCGGGACAGTCCGGCTGGCACAGCGGCTGGAACGGCAGTGCGAGCACCACCGCATCCCGCAGGAGCGGCTCGAGGTCGAGCAGGTCGTCCTCGAGTCTGCTGGTCTCGTCGTCCTCGTCGGAGTCATCCCGGACACCGTGCCGAGTGTCGTCGTACACGAACAGCTCCTGGAACGTCACCTCGATGTCCTCGTGGATCGGTTCCAGGCACCGCGTGCACTCGCCCTCGACCACGGCTTGCGCCGTGCCGGTGACCAGAACTCCCTCCATGACCGCTTCGAGCCGCAGGTCGAACTCGACCGGCGAACCCTCGGGGACAGTGAGGACTTCGATGCCCAGATCTGCTGGCGCCGAGACCGAACGAGTCACTTCCCGCTGGGACCCCGGGCGGCGGCCGAGCTCGCGTGTATCGAGCACGAGCGGCGCCCTCGGGTCCAGGCTGGTCATGTGAGCACTCCCGGTCCGGACACAAACAGATCAGCGAGAATCGTATCGGTCGGCGCACGCGTGACCAAAATCTGCCGCTCAGGCACCGGCCTGACGCTCGGCGAGGCGGGCGCTGAGCCGATCGAACACGGCCGGCGGCACCAGGCCGGAGACGTCTCCACCGAAGGACGCCACCTCCTTGACCAGGCTGGATGACACGAACGACATGCTCGGGTCTGTCATCAGGAAGACCGTCTCCACGTCGGTCAGGTGGGCGTTCATCTGCGCCATCTGCAGCTCGTAGTCGTAGTCGCCGGAGCCGCGGAGACCCTTCACGATCGCCTGCGCGCCGATCTCGCGGCAGAAGTCGGTGACCAGGCCGGTGAACCCCTGCACCCGGACGTTGGGCCACGGGCTGACCGCCTCGGCGATCATCGCGAGCCGCTCGTCGGAGGTGAACAGGCGGTTGGACGAGCTCGACTTCGACTTGTTCACCCCGACGGCGACCACGACCTCGTCGAAGAGGGCGGCGGCACGGTCGAAGATGTCGAGGTGACCGTTGGTCACCGGGTCGAACGAGCCTGGGCAGACAGCACGACGCATGCCGTCACCGTAGTGGCTCTGGGGTCCGATCTCCTCCAGCGGCGGCGTACCAGAGCGTCGTCTCGCCGTACTTCTTCATCCGTCGCTTGCCCGGGAGCGGGGCGATTCCTGGGGGCCAGGTGGGTTCGGGGCTGCGCGAACCGCGCTCGACCACCACGAGCGCGTCGGTCGCGAGCCAGCCGTGCTCGACGAGGAGCGCCAGGTCGTCGGCGACGCCGGTGTCGAGCAGCGGGTAGGGCGGATCGCTGAAGACGACGTCGTACGGCGCCGCCGGCGTCGCTGCCAGCACCGAGGCGACCGCCGCCGCGCGGACGTCCGCGTTGCAGCCGATCGTGCCGGCGTTGCGCCGGATCAGGTCCGCCGTGCGCCGGTCGGACTCGACCAGCGTCACGGCCCCGGCCCCCCGGGACCAGGCTTCGAGCCCGATCGCGCCGGAGCCGGCGTACAGGTCGAGGACCCGGAGGCTCTGCAGCGTGCCGGCCCAGGACTCGATCGCCGAGAACAGCGCCTCGCGAACCCGGTCGCTCGTGGGACGGGTGCGGTCCCCCTTCGGCGTCTCGAGCCGGCGACCCTTGGCCTCGCCCGCGATGATCCGGGTCATCGTTTGTGGTCCACGCGGCGTCGTTCGCCGGAGCGAAGCGATGGCGAAGACGACCGTGGGGACCTCACGATTTGTCCACGAAGTCGCCCTGCTGGGACCGCTCGAGATCGGTGACGGCGTCGGCGAGCAGTGGCGCGTCGATGAGCGCGGGGTCGTGCTCGAGCAGGCCCTCGGCGGCCTCGCGGGCGGCGACGATCGTGTCCTCGTCGCGCAGGACCCGGAGGTTCTCGAGGCTGGAGCGTCGGCCGGCCTGGGAGGCGCCGAGCACGTCACCCTCGCGGCGCTGCTCGAGGTCGATCCGGCTGAGCACGAAGCCGTCGGTGGTGCCCGCGACCGCGTCCAGCCGTTCGCGCGCCGGGGAGGCCGGGTCCTCCGCCTGGGAGACGAGCAGGCACAGGCCCGGGAAGCCACCCCGGCCGACCCGGCCGCGGAGCTGGTGGAGCTGCGAGACGCCGAACCTGTCGGCATCGAGGATGACCATCATCGTCGCGTTGGCCACGTCGACGCCGACCTCGATGACCGTGGTGGAGACGAGCACGTCGATCTCGTGGCGGGCGAAGGCACGCATCGTCGCGTCCTTCTCGTCGGCCGGCAGCTTGCCGTGGAGCCGGGCGATGCGCAGCCCGTCGAGCGGACCGGAGGCAAGGTGCTCCACGACCTCGTCGACCGCGGCGAACGAGCGCGGGGCAGCCACCGGGTTGCCGTCCTCGTCGACATCGACGATCTCGTCCAGGTCGACCTCGGCGACGTCGCCGGCGATCCGCGGGCAGACGACATAGACCTGGTGGCCGTTCTCGACCTCCTCGCGGACCCGCGCCCACACCCGGCTGATCCAGCCAGGCTGCTCGGCCAGCGGGACGACGTTCGTCTGGATCGGCGCCCGGCCGGCGGGCAGCTCGCGCAGGGTCGAAACCTCGAGGTCGCCGAAGACGGTCATCGCCACCGTGCGCGGGATCGGGGTCGCCGTCATCACCAGCAGGTGCGGCGGCACCTTGGCCTTGTCGACGAGGGCGGCGCGCTGCTCGACACCGAACCGGTGCTGCTCGTCGACGACGACCAGCCCCAGGTCGGCGAACTGCACCTGGTCCTGGAGCAGCGCGTGGGTGCCGATCACGATCCCGGCCTCGCCGCTCGCCGCCCGGAGGAGCGGCTCGGCGCGCTGGGTCTTGGTCATCGAGCCGGTCAGCAGGTCGACCCGGGTGCCCTCGCCCGACCCGAAGATGGTGCCCCCCTCGGCGAGCTCGCCGAGCATCGTCACGATCGAGCGGTAGTGCTGCTGCGCGAGCACCTCGGTGGGCGCCAACAGCGCGGTCTGACCGCCGGAGTCGACGACGCGCAGCATCGCGCGGAGGGCGACCAGCGTCTTGCCGGAGCCGACCTCGCCCTGGAGCAGGCGGTTCATCGGGTGCGGCTGGGCGAGGTCGTGCGCGATCTGCTCGCCGATCTCGCGTTGCCCGTCGGTCAGCGTGAACGGCAGCCGCTCGTCGAACGCCACCTGGAGGGCACCGTCGCCACCGGTGCGCTCGGTCGCGCCGAGCTCGCGGAGCGCCCGGCGGCGCCGGGCGAGGACGAGCTGGGTAACCAGGGCCTCCTCGAACCGGAACCGGTGCTGGGCGCGGGCCACCTGATCCCGCCGGTCGGGGGTGTGGATCCATTCGAGGGCGGTGAGCGCGTCGAGCACGTCGTAGGCGTCGCGCACGCCGGCAGGGAGCAGCTCGGGGATCGTCTCGACCTGCCCGCGGGCCGCGCGTACCGCCCGGCTGATGTCCCAGGTCTCGACGCCCTTGGTGAGCGGGTAGATCGGGTAGAGATCGCCGATCTGGTCGATGATGCTCTCGCCCTCCTCATCGGCGAGACCGAAGATCGTCATCGCCGGGTTGACGAGCTGCCACTGGTCGCGGAACCGGTCGGCGCGACCGAGGAAGACGCCGCGGCGGCCGACGGCGACCCGGCTCTGGTGCCACTCGGCCATGTGCTTGTTCTTCGCGAAGAACGTCATCTTCAGGCGCGGTCCGTCGGTGCTGAGGACCGCCTCAACCCGGTAGGCCGGCCGGCGGGTGCGCCGGTCGTTGTAGGTGTGCAGCTTGCACTCGACGATCTCGCCGACCACGCACAGCAGCTGCCCGATCCTGAGGTCGTGGACCTTGGTGAGCGTGCCGGTCTCGAGGTAGCGACGCGGGAAGTGACGGAGCAGGTCGCCCACCGTGCGCAGGCCGAGACCCTCCTCGAGCTTCTTCCGCTTGGCAGGCGTGGTCTTGCCGAGCACGGCGGCGATCGGTGATTCGAGGGTGGTCACGACACCCCCTTCGCTGGTCGGCGCATCACTCGACGGACATCAGGAGCGGATAGCGCTCCTGGCCACCGTCGTACACGACGACGTCGACATGGGGGTGCTGCTCCTCGACCCAGGCTGCGGCGCGGTCGGCGATGTCGCCGCCTCCGTCGTCGGCCCCTTCGCCGCGGACCAGGGTGACCAGCTCACCCCCGGAGGCGAGCAGCCGGGTGAGTACGTCGAGCGCGACCTGGCCGAGCTCGTCCCCGATGACCACGAAGTCGCCGGCGATCACCCCGAGCACGTCGCCCTCCTGGCACGGACCGGCGGACGTCATGGCCTCCTTCACCGCGATGGTGACGGCCCCGTGCTTCGCGTGGCGCGCGGTCGCAGTCATCTCTGTCACGTCCTGGTCGAACGTGCGGCCCGGCTCGTGCACGGCGATCGCCGCGAGCCCCTGCACCTGTGCCTCGGTGGGGATCACGGAGATCCGGAGTCCGTGGCCCGGCCCAAGACCCAGCCCATCGGACTCCGCCGTGCTCGCGGCGACGCGGGCGGCCCGCACGGAGTCGGGGTCGTTCGGGAGGAGCACGATCTCCTGGGCGCCGCACGAGGTGATCGCATCGAGCAGCTGTCCGGTTGACGGCCGCCGGCCCGGGCCACCCTCGACGACCACCGCCCCGGCGCCGGAGAACAGCGCTGCCAGACCGGGCCCGGCAGCCACGGCGATCACGGTGCGGCCGGTGCGCGCGGGCCCCTGTGCGGCGCCGGATCCCTCGCCAGCGGCGGCGGCGATCTGCTCGGCGAAGTGGGTGACCCGGATCCGGTGCGGTCGTCCGATGGCCAGGCCCGCCTCGATGGCGGCGCCGACGTCGTCGACATGGACGTGGACGTTCCACAGCCGGTCGCCGCCGACCACCACGACCGAGTCCCCCAGCTCGCCCAGCCGGGCACGCAGCGGCGGGATCTCGCCGTCCTGGGTGTCCAGTAGATACATCACCTCGTAGGACGGCCCCTCGCTGCTGAGGTCGCCGGCGCCCGCCGGCGCAACCTGTGGCACCGGGATCACGTGCTGCCCCAGCGGCTGGGTGACGGGCACCGGGCGCTTGCCGGTCAGGACCGTCTCGGCGGCGTCGAGGATGACGCAGACCCCGCGGCCGCCGGCGTCGACCACCCCGGCCCGGGCGAGCACCTCGAGCTGTTCGGGCGTGTGACCGAGCGCCTCCCGAGCGGCCGCGGCAGCGGCCCGGATCACGTCGTGGGTGCGGGCGGCCGGGTCCTTGACGGCCTCCGCGGCGCCGTCAGCGGCCGCTCGGGCCACGGTGAGCATGGTCCCCTCGACGGGCTCCCCGACGGCCGCGTAGCTGGCCTCGGTCGCTCGCCGGAGGGCCTCGGCCATCACCTCGGCGTTCCGGTCCTCGCTGGTCGCCGACGAGATCCGCCGTGAGATCGCGCCCAGCATCTCACTGAGGATCACCCCGGAGTTGCCGCGAGCGCCGAGCAGCGCACCCCGGGAGAAGGCAGCCAGTGCCGCTCGCCTCGGCACGCCCGGGATCTCGCGCATGGCGTCGCGAGCGGCGGCGATCGTCAGGTACATGTTCGTCCCGGTGTCGCCGTCCGGCACGGGGTAGACGTTGAGGGCGTCGATCTCCTCGCGCGCCTCGGCCAACGCGTCGACGGCGATGTCGACGAACCGCAGCACGGTGCCGAGCTCGATGCCGCCTCCCATGGGCACAATCTAGTGTGATGCCACGATTTCTGGCTGCGGCCCACCGTCGGCTAATCTGATCCGGTTGCCCTCTCACCGGGGCACCCATGAACTTGAGTCAGAAAACCGATCCGTAGGAGTCAATCGTGGCTGCCGTCTGCGACATCTGCGCGAAGAAGCCGGGCTTCGGCAACAACCGGCCCTGGTCGCGCAAGATCACCAAGCGCCGCTTCAACCCGAACATCCAGCGCGTCCGCGCGAAGGTCAACGGCACCCCGAAGCGTCTCAACGTCTGCACCGGCTGCATCAAGGCCGGCAAGGTCACCCGCTGAGTTGAATCGAGCCGTGTGGCGCGTTCAATCGTGCCTCGTGGTCGACGGGATCGAGATCGTCTCGATCCCGTCCGTCATTTTTCGCCGCCGTGGGGACCACGAGGCGGGGGTTCAACGCGCCACGAGGGTCGATTCAACCTAGAAATGAGTCCAGCCCGTGGGGCCGTCGTACGGCGCGCCGTCGACGGTCACGCTCGGGCCGTCGGCGCCGGGGCCGGTGACGGCACCGATCCGCACCCAGCCGTCGGGCAGGGGGGCGTCGGGCGGGAACGTCGCGAGGAGGGAGTGGTCGTCGCCACCCCCGAGGATGAAGCTCAGCGGGTCGGCGCCGGTGGCGCTCGCGACCGCGACCAGCGGCTCGGGGATCTCGAAGGCTGCGGGGGTGATGTCGATCCCGACCCCGCTGGCCCGCGCGACGTGGGCGGCGTCGGCGAGCAGGCCGTCGGACACGTCGATCATGGCGGTGGCCCCGGCGTCGGCCGCCACCGCGCCGGCGTCGTACGGCGGCTGCGGGCGGCGGTAGGCGTCGACCAGCACCCGCGGGGAGCGGAAACCGCGTCCCAGCACCGCCAGCCCGCCGGCCGCCCAACCCTGGCGACCGCTGAGGGCGACCACGTCGCCGACCTGCGCGCCCGACCGGAGCACCGGGGAGACCGCACACGCGCCGAGGACCGTCACCGCGACGGTGATCTTGTCGGAGCTCGTCACGTCACCGCCGACGACGCCGGCGCCGACGACGGCGCACTCCTCGGCGAAGCCCCGGACGAAGTCGAGTGCCCACCGGGCGGACAGGGTCGGCGGTGCCGCGAATCCGACGGTCAGCCAGATCGCCCGGCCCCCCATGGCGTTGATGTCGGAGAGGTTCTGAGCCGCGGCCCGGTGGCCGACGTCGATCGCTTCGGCCCAGTCCTTGCGGAAGTGCCGGCCCTCGATCATCAGGTCCGTCGAGACCAGCACGTGCCCCTTGCGGACCCGCAGCACGGCGGCGTCGTCGCCCGGCCCGACCAGCACGTCCTCCCCCGGCGCCACGTCACGGACGATGTCGGCCACATAGTCGATCAGTCCGAACTCGCCGAGGTCGGCCAGTGTGGCATCAGGAGCGGGGAGCGCGTCGGGCACGGAGCCATCCCACCAGATCGAACGGGCCGCCGAAGAGGCGGTGCGGCGTTGTGCGCGGTAAGTTGCCGTCGTGACCGTCCTGGACGGTCCCAGTCCGTTCGACCTCGAATCCCTGGGAGTGCAACCAATGGTGGTGCAGGCCTACATCCTTATCCAGACCGACGTCGGCAAGGCTGCCGAGGTCGCCAAGGCGATCGCCGAGGTCAAGGGCGTCACGCTCGCCGAGGACGTCACCGGCCCGTACGACGTGATCGTGCGCGCCGAGGCCCGCAACGTTGACGAGCTCGGAAAGCTAGTCGTCTCCAAGGTGCAGAACCTCGACGGCATCACCCGCACGCTGACCTGCCCCGTCGTCCACATCTGAGTCGATTGGCGCGAGCGTGTCGCAGACGGCGCTTGCCGCCCGGGACCTCGCAAGCTCGGCCCAGAGGCTGCGCACCGTGCGGCTGCGCCGCGGTGCGCCACGCTGCCGCGCTCGCAGTTGACGTGGTGAAGGATCGCGGCCGCTTGGCGGCTTTCGGCGCAGCCCTGCTGCTGTTCAACGCCTGTGGCGGGCCGGTCGAGGTCGACGTACCCGATGTCGACGGCGATGACGAGGCCGCGTGCGAAGCGTTCGCCGACGCGCTCCCGGACACCCTCGCCGACGAGGAGCGGGTGGACATCGAGCCGACGGATGCGCCGGCTGCGGCGTACGGCGACCCGCCGATCGTCGTGACCTGCGGCGTCGGCGAGCCCGAGGGCTTCGCGACCGGCGCGCAGTGCGAGCTGGTCAGCGGGGTGCCGTGGTACATCCCGTCGGAGCAGTACGACGACCTCGACCGCGACCTGGTGATCACCTCCGCGTGGCACGAGCCGCGAGTGCAGATCCGCGTGCCGGCCGACGTGCGCGGCCTCGAGTCGGGCGCGATGGCGCGATTGTCGCCGCTGGTCGCCGAGCACCTCCGCGAGACGGGGACCTGCAATCTCTAGCGACCGCCGCTGACGTCGAGGAACGTCCCGGTCGTGAACGACGACTGCCGCGACAGCAGCCAGCAGATCGCGGCCGCCACCTCCTCGGCGCGCCCCGCCCGTCCCATCGGCACCGACGGCGCCACCCGCTCGAGCCGGCCCGGCGCATGGATCCCGGTGTCGATGATGCCCGGCCGCACGCTGTTGATGCGGATCCCTCGTCCGGCCACCTCCAGCGCCAACCCCGTCGTGAGCGCGTCGAGGGCCGCCTTCGACGCGGCGTAGTCGACGTACTCCCCCGCCGAGCCGAGGACCGCCGCCCGGGACGACACGTTGACGATCGAGCCGCCATCGGTCATCCGCCGCACGGCCTCCCGGGCGCACAGGAACGCCCCGAGCACGTTCACCTCCAGCAGCCGACGGATCCTGTCGGCGTCCATGTCGACGACGCTCCCGGCAGGCACGACGATGCCGGCGTTGTTGACGAAGCCGCGCAGTGGACCGGCGTCGGGCGGGAGCGAGTCGAACAGCTCGACGACGTCGGCCTCCTCCGTCACGTCGACCCGGACCGCGTCGGCGCGACGACCGAGGGCCCAGCACTCCTCGACGACGCGCTGCGCCTCGTCGGCCCCGGTTCGGAAGGTGATCCGCACGTCCCAGCCCTCGGCGGCGGCCCGCCGTGCGGTGGCCGCCCCGATCCCCCTGCTCCCGCCGGTGATGACCACGAGCCCGGACACCTGCTCCACCGGTCCTCCCTGCGTCATCGGAGCCCGATGCTGCGCTGCATCGCCAGCGCGACCAGCCGGTCGACGAGCGCCGGGTAGTCCACCCCGCTCGCCGCCCACATCCGCGGGAACATCGACAGCGGCGTGAAGCCGGGCATGGTGTTGAGCTCGTTGACGATCAGCGATCCGTCCGGCATCAGGAAGAAGTCGACGCGCGCGAGACCCTCACAGCCGACGGCCAGGAACGCCCGCTCCGCCAGGTCCCGCAGCTCGCGTGCCGTCTCGTCCGGCACATCGGCCGGGACGTCGAGCTCGGTGGCCTCCTCCGGGAGGTACTTCGCCTCGAAGTCGTAGAACTCGTGGTCGCCGGTGATCCGGATCTCTGCCGGGGTCGTCGTCTCGACACCCCCGTCGAGCGCCTCGAGCACCCCGCACTCCACCTCTCGCGCGCCCTCGGCCGAGACCTCGACGAGCACCTTCGGGTCGTGCCGCAACGCTCCCTCGATCGCCTGATCGAGCTCGTCGGGCCCGTGGGCCTTGCCGATCCCGATGCTGGACCCACCGCGGGCCGGCTTCACGAAGACCGGGTAGCCAAGCGCCGCGACGCGTTCGCGCGCGCGCAGGCCGCCTTCCGTCCATTCCCGTGCCGTGACCGTCGTCGACGGCATCACCGGGAGACCGGCCGCAGCCAGCACGACCTTCAGGTAGGCCTTGTCCATCCCGACCGCCGATGCGAGGACGCCGGACCCGACGTACCTCTTGCCCGCCATCTCCAGCATCCCCTGGATGGTGCCGTCCTCTCCCCAGGGCCCGTGCAGCAGCGGAAAGACCACGTCCACGTCGCCGATGGTCGCGGGCGCACGGTCGCCGTCGACCGCCGGCAGCTGGTCGGGTCCGGCGATCGCGAGCCGGTCGGAGTCGTCGGCCTCGAGCACCCAGCGGCCGTCCGTGGCGATCCCGATCGGGATCACGTCGTACCGCGCGCGGTCCAGGGCCTTGAGCACACTGCCGGCCGTGACGCAGGAGATCGCGTGCTCAGAGGAGCGCCCGCCGAAGACGACGGCGACACGGGTACGGCGACCGGTGGGCTCGTTCATCGGCGATGACCCTACCGTTGCCCCATGGCTGAACCTGCGAACCTGCGGCCCGCGACGATCGCCGTGACGGCCGGGCGCCCGGCCCACGAGCCCGACGCCCCGCTGAACCCACCGATCACGATGGCGTCGACGTACGTCGCCACCGGCAACCTGGAGTACGGCCGCTACGGCAACCCGACCTGGTCCGCGTTCGAGGAGGTGCTCGGCACGCTCGAGGGCGGGCGCGCACTGGCGTTCGCGTCCGGGATGGCGGCGGCGACCACGGTGCTCGACCTGGTGGGTCAGGAGGGCGGGGTGGTAGGTCCCCGGCACGCCTACAGCGGGACGGTGATGGCGCTCGCCGACCTGGAGTCGCGGGGGCGGCTGCACAGCCGGTTGGTCGACATCGCCGACACCGACGCGGTGGTTGCTGCGATGAAGGACGAACAGGACTGCGCCCTGCTCTGGATCGAGTCGCCGACGAACCCCGCGCTCGAGCTCGCCGACATCCCCGCCCTCGCCGAGGCCGCGCACGAGCTCGGGATTCGAGTGGTCGTCGACAACACGTTCGCCACTCCCCTGCTCCAGCAGCCGCTCTCGCTCGGCGCCGACATCGTCGTCCACTCGGCGACGAAGTACCTCGCCGGCCACAGCGACGTCCAGCTCGGCGCCCTCGTCACCGCCGACGAGGAGATTCACGCCGCGCTCAAGGGCCGGCGTGATCTCGTCGGGGCGATCCCGGGACCGTTCGAGACCTGGCTGGCGTTGCGGGGCATGCGCACGCTGCACGTGCGTCTCGACCGCGCGCAGGCCAATGCTGCAGAGCTGGCGAGCCGGCTGCGCGACCATCCCCGGATCGAGGAGGTCCGCTATCCCGGCTTCGGCGCGATCGTGGCGATCGTCGTGGCTGGTGGTGCGACTGCCGCCGACCTGGTGTCCCACGCCGTACGGCTGTGGGTGCACGCGACGTCGCTCGGCGGCGTCGAGTCGACGCTGGAGCGACGCCGCCGGTGGAAGGCCGAGGCCGCCACCATCCCCGAGGGCCTGATGCGGCTCTCGGTCGGCATCGAGGACGTCGAGGACCTCTGGGCCGACCTGGCCCAGGCGCTCGCCTAGTCCATTTCGGCCTTGGGGTCGCGGCTGATGAAGGCCTCCATCATCTCGGCGGTCGTCATCCGGCCGGCGACGACCTCGTCGACGTGCTCGGCGATCGGCGCCTCGACTCCGGTCTTCTCGGCCAGTGCTCTGATCGACGAGCAGGACTTGGCGCCCTCGGCGACCTGGCGGGTGGACGCGATGACCTCGTCGACGGTCATGCCGAGCCCGAGCTTCTCGCCGAACGTGCGGTTGCGCGACAGCGGCGAGGAGCAGGTGGCCACCAGGTCGCCGAGGCCCGCGAGCCCCATCAACGTGAGCGGGTTGGCGCCGAGCCGCATCGCGAGCCGCGCGGTCTCAGCCAGACCGCGAGTGATCAGCGAAGCCGTGGTGTTGTCACCGAACCCGAGGCCGACCGCCATGCCGACACATAGCGCCACGACGTTCTTGTAAGCGCCACCGAGCTCGCAGCCCAGGACGTCGATGCTCGTATAGGGCCGGAACGCCGGCGAGTGACAGCGCTTCTGCAGCATCGTCACGACGTCCTCGTCGGCGCACGCGACGACCGAGGCCGCGGGCTCACGACGGGCGATCTCCTTGGCCAGGTTGGGCCCGCTGACCACGGCGATCCGCCCGGTGTCGATGTCGGCGGCCTCCTGGATGACCTCGCTCATCCGCTCGAGCGTGCCGAGCTCGATGCCCTTCATCAGCGAAACGAGCACGGCGTCCGGATCGAGGTAGGGCACGAAAGCCGGGAGATTGGTGCGCAACGACTGCGACGGCACCGCCAGGATCACGACATCGGCGCCCGACAACGCCTGCTCGGGGTCGTGGGTGCCCTTGACCGTGCGCGGGAGCTCGATGCCGGGGAGGTAGTCGACGTTCTCGCGGCGCTCGGTTATCGAGGCAGCGACCTCCTCTCGACGCGCCCAGATCATGACGTCGTTGCCGGCGTCGGCCAGCACCATGGAGAACGCGGTGCCCCACGAGCCCGCCCCCAACACCGCTACCTTGCTCATGAAGCCTTCTTCCGGTCCTTGAATCGGTCGCCGTGGATCCGCATGTCGTAGCGCTCGGCCGGGGCTTCCTGGCCGCGGATCAGCTCGAGCTGGTGGGTGATCGCCGCCATGATCCGGTCCGTCGCCTCGTTGATGACGTCGGCGGTGCGCGGCTCCTTGGCCGCGAGGTCGGACAGGTCGACCGGCGGGCCGATGCGCGCGGTGATCTTCTTGCGCGGGAAGAGCAAGGGTTTCTTCGTGTACGGCGGCAGGATGTTCTGTGCGCCCCACTGGCCGACCGGGATCACCGGGCAGCCGGTCTCCAACGCGATCCGTGCAGCGCCGGACTTGCCGCGCATCGGCCACAGGTCGGGGTCGCGGGTGATCGTCGCCTCGGGGTAGATGATGACGGCCTCTCCCCGGCCGACAGCGGTCACCGCGGCCGAGTAGGCGCCAGACGCGCCGGCGGTCTCGCGGTAGACGGGGATCTGCCCTGCCGACCGGAGGAAGAACCCGAGCACCTTGTTGCGGAACAGTCCGTCCTTCGCGAGGTAGCGCGGGATCCGCCCGTGGTCGTAGAACAGCAGCGCCGCCGTCAGCGGATCGATGTGGGACAGATGGTTGAGCACGACGACGCAACCACCGTCCGCGGGGAAGTTGCCCTCCCCGCCGATCCACTCGCGCTTGGTCGTCGTAAGCAGCGTCGGCTTGATGATCATCACCGCCACGCCGATCGCCCAGTTGCGCTTCTCCTGCACCTTGCGCACCCTCACGGGAGGCAGGTTACCGGCCGCGGACCCCGGCCACCCGACAGCGACGCGGCTGATGCACCTGACAGGATCGAGGACGTGGCCCAGCACGTCGTCGTGATCCCCGTGAAGCCGCCGGGGATCGGCAAGTCGCGGCTGGTCGGCGTGCCCGCCGACCAGCGGGTGGCGCTTGCCACCGCCTTCGCCGTCGACACCGTGGCGGCCTGCCTCGCGACCCGCGGTGTCTCGCGGGTGCTCGTCACCACCGACGATGCCCGGTTCGCGACGACCGTCACTGCCATGGGAGCCGAGGCGTGCCCCGACGGCGGCCACGGTCTCAACCCGGCACTCGTCCAGGCCGCGGCGGAGGCCGCACGCCGGTGGCCGGACCTGCGACCGGTCGCGCTGTGCGCCGACCTGCCGGCCCTCCGACCCGACGAGCTCGCAACGGCCCTGTCGTCGATCGCCGGCCCGACGGCGTACGTCGCGGATGCCGCGGGCACCGGCACGACCCTCTACGCCGCGTCGCACGACGAGTTCACCCCGCGGTTCGGCCTCGACTCGGCGGCCGCGCACGCGGCCGGTGGCGCAGCACCGGTGACCGGAGTGCTCGCCGGGCTCCGGCAGGACGTCGACGACCTGATCAGCCTGCAGGCGGCGGTGGCGCTGGGCGTGGGCCCGGCGACCCGGGCAGTCCTCCCCTTCGCCCTCGCGCACGACGACGGGCCGCCCTCGTGAGGAGGACGGCCCGTCGCGGGTAGGTCGTGACTACTTCTTCTTGGCTGCAGCCTTCTTCGCGGGTGCCTTCTTGGCCGGAGCCTTCTTCGCAGGTGCCTTCTTGGCCGGAGCCTTCTTCGCAGGTGCCTTCTTGGCCGGAGCCTTCTTCGCAGGTGCCTTCTTGGCCGGAGCCTTCTTCGCGGGCGCCTTCTTGGCCGGAGCCTTCTTCGCGGGCGCCTTCTTCGCCGCCGGAGCCTTCTTGGCCGGAGCCTTCTTCGCAGGTGCCTTCTTGGCTGTGGACTTCTTCGCAGTCGACGCGGCCCTCTTGGCAGTGGCCGTTGCCTTCTTCGCCGCGGCCTTGGCAGGAGCGGCGGCCTTCTTCGCCGGAGCTGCTGCCTTCTTGATGGCGGGCAGCTTCTTCGCGCCGGAGACGACGTTCTTGAGGTCTGCGCCGGCGCTGAACTTCGGCACCGACTTCTTCTTGGTCTTCACACGGGCTCCGGTCTGCGGGTTGCGGACCCAGCGCGCGTTGCGCACTGCCTTCTCGAACGACCCGAAGCCGGTGATGGCGACCTTCTCACCCTTGGCGACCTGGCGGGTGATCGTGTCGAGCACGGAGTCGAGTGCATGAGCGGCAGCCTTCCGGTTGCCGTCGTATCGAGCGGCGAGCTCATCGATGAACTGAGACTTGTTCACTACTTGTCCTTCCGCCGGGACCGCCGTTGAGCTGCCCCTGGGCCGTTTGGTGCCGGGCCCCCGCCCGACTTCCTTCCTCGGCACGCTAGGCACTAGTGGCCGACCTCACAATCACCACGCCGGGTTTCAGGCGGGTTTTTTCGCTAAAGAACACCGAATTCGCCGAAATTCACGCCACTTTCGTCACAAGAGCGTGTTTCGCGGCACCTTCAGTCCTTCGAGCCGGGCCACATCTGATCGACGGAATAATGCTCTCCGATGGAGAAGTCGAACTGCACCAGACGCATGTCCTCGAGCAATTCCGCAGACCGCGGATCCAACGAATCCTCGGGGGTTTCGGCGCCATCACTGGTGACGATCCGCCCCTGTTGCATCGCAGTGACGTGGTCGTGCATCCGATCGAGGAGGGCGAGGTACGGCGGCACGGGTGCGTCGGCGACGCGATAGAGCAGCGGCAGGAAGAACGCAGGGCTGGTGAGGGGCATCGGCCGGTGCACGTTGCCCTCGCTGTTCCAGACGAAGAACGGCGTCTGGTAGAGGCCGAGCTCGTCGTCGTTGGCGTTCTTCACCTCGGAGTCGTAGATGCCCGGTAGGTGGTCGCCGAAGAACAGCACGACCGACTTCTCGTCACTCGCCTCGAGATCGGCGAGGAACTCCGTCAGTGCGGCGTCGGTGTGCTCGAGGCCCCGTGCGTACTGCCCGATCCGGTCGCCCTGGTCACCCCCGATCCCGCTCACACCGATCGGGTCGTCGTAGTGGCCCTCGACCGGGATGTGGTTCTGCATCGTGACGAGGTTGATCATCAGCGGATCGTCCGTGTCGTCGATCTGATGGAGGACCTCGTCAAAGGCCGCACGGTCATCGATGTAGGGGTTGTCGTCGATCATCTCCGTCGACTGCATCGACGTGTCGTGGATGAACTCTTCGAAGCCGAACGTCTCGTAGACCTGCTCGCGCTTGTAGAGACCGACCATGTAGGGGTGGATCGCGATCGCCTTGTGACCCTGCGACTTGAACCAGCCGACGGCCGACGGGTACTTCTCGGTCTCGGCGACGAGCATCTGGTACGGCGACACCATCTGCGGCCGGAAGAGGGCGATCGACTGCCCGGTCAGCGTCTCGAACTCCATGTTGGCGGTGCCGCCGCCGTACAGCTGCGCAAGCATCGTGCCGGAGGTGGTCTCCCCCATCACTGCGCGGGTCTGCGGGATCGGGTCGCGCTCGAGCTCGAAGCCGTCGAGCTGGGTGGGGTCGGTGAACGACTCGCTCAGCACGAGGATCACGTTGACGTCGTCGAGGCTGCCGGTGCGGCCCCGGTTGATGCGTGCGGCGGCCTGCGTGTAGCGGTCCGCGATCCGCGCCATCTCGGCCTCGCTGTAGAGGATCGGCTCGGCCATCGCCGAGATCGGCATGTTGTAGAGGAAGCCACCGACGAAGCCGTTGCTGCGGTAGTTGGTCTTCTGGTTCCAGTAGCGCCAGTGGTCGCCGCGGACCTCGTAGGCCTTGCGCCACAGGTTGCCGGGGTCGTTGAACTTGGTCGCCTGGAAGAGAAGCGTCGCTGCCACCAGGAGCACCCCGAGGCGGAGCAGTCCGAGTCGTACCGCCTCCTTGCGCGGCAGCTTGCGCAGGGACGGCCGCGGATAGCGGCGGCTGAGATGGCGGCCGACGACGACACAGCCTGCGACGAGCACGACGAGGCCGAGCGCCAGCAGCACGGCGATGCTCGGTGAGACGTACACACTCAGGAAGCCGGGCTCGCTCAGGAAGTCGACGTCGCTGGGATAGATCGGCTCCTCGCGGAGGTTGATCTTGATCCGGTTGGCCGCAGCGATCGGGATCACCACCGCGGACAACACGCCGATCGCCCACCACAACCGACCGATCGCCGACCACAGGAGGAGGAGGCAGAGCCAGATCACGACGGTGTCGAGGTAGAAGCCCACGTAGTTGACGAACTGGTCGGCGATCCACCGCGGATCTCCACGCCACAAGGTCGAGACCTCGAGCGTCAACGTCAGGACGACGGCGACGAGGAGCGAGAGCAGGGTGCCACGGCGCAGCACGACGCCAACCCCGTACGGCTCCTTCGGTGCGGACTCCGGTGATCCGTCCGCGCCGATCTCCTGCGCCTGGTCGTCCCCCCCGTCCCCGTCTGCCGGCAACGGCGGATCGGCGACGGACGAGGTGGACACGGGGTCAATCGTAAGTGGCCATCGGGTGGCTTTCCGGAATCGCCGACGTGCCGTTCGGAACAGGCTCGGCGAATCAAGCGGTCTGGGTGGCGGGCTTCCAGGCGGGCCGCGTCTTCTCGTACTCGGCGATCGTGGCGTCGTGGCCGAGGGTGATCCCGATGTCGTCGAGCCCCTCGAGCAGCCGCCAGCGGGTGTAGTCGTCGATGTCGAACGAGTCCTGCACCTCGCCATCCGGCGTGCTGACGGTCTTGGCCTCGAGGTCGACCGTGATCTCGCCGCCCGGGTTGTCCGCGAGGTAGTCCCACAGCGCCTGGATGACCTTCTCGTCGACCTGTCCAGCGACCAGTCCGGCCTTGCCGGAGTTGCCGCGGAAGATGTCGGCGAAGCGCGCCGACAGCACGGCCTTGAAGCCGTAGTTCTGCAGCGCCCACACGGCGTGCTCGCGGGACGACCCGGTGCCGAAGTCGGGACCGGCGACCAGGACCGAGCCGGCGGCGTACTCCGGCTTGTTGAGCACGAAGTCCGGGTCGTTGCGCCAGGCCGCGAACAGGCCGTCCTCGAAGCCGGTGCGCGTGACGCGCTTGAGGTAGACGGCCGGGATGATCTGGTCGGTGTCGACGTTGCTGCGCTTGAGCGGGACGCCGACTCCCGTGTGGCTCGTGAACTTCTCCATGACTCAGGCCTCCTGGCGGACGAGGTCGGCGGGCGAGGACAGCGTGCCGCGGACAGCGGTTGCGGCAGCCACCGGGATCGACACCAGGTGGGTGCGACCGCCCTTGCCCTGCCGGCCCTCGAAGTTGCGGTTGGACGTCGACGCGCTGCGCTCCTGCGGGGCGAGCTGGTCGGGGTTCATGCCGAGGCACATCGAGCACCCGGCGCCACGCCACTCGGCACCGGCTTCGATGAAGATCTTGTCGAGGCCCTCCTCCATCGCCTGGTTGCGCACCCGGACGGAGCCGGGCACGACCAGCAGTCGGGTGCCGTCGGCGACCTGATGACCCTGGATGATCTCGGCGGCGAGACGGAGGTCCTCGATCCGGCCGTTCGTGCACGAGCCGACGAAGACGGTGTCGACCTTGATATCGCGCATCGGGGTGCCGGCCTCGAGGCCCATGTACTCGAGAGCCTTCTCCGTGGCGATCTTGTCGTTCGGCTCGTCGAAGTCGTCGGGGCTCGGGACGTTCGCACCGAGCGGCACGCCCTGACCGGGGTTCGTCCCCCAGGTGACGAACGGCGTCATCGTCGACGCGTCGAGGACGATCTCGGCGTCGTACTCAGCGTCGGCGTCGGTCACGAGGGTCTTCCAGTGCGTGACCGCGGCGTCCCAGTCGGCGCCCTTCGGCGCCTCGGGCTTGCCCTCGATGTAGTCGAAGGTCGTCTGGTCGGGAGCGATCAGGCCGGCCTTCGCCCCCCACTCGATCGACATGTTGCAGACCGTCATCCGGCCCTCCATCGAGAGCTCCTCGATGGCTCGGCCGCGGTACTCGACGATGTAGCCCTGGCCGCCACCGGTGCCGGTGTGCGCGATCAGCGTGAGGACGAGGTCCTTCGCGGTGACGCCGGCGGGGAGGGTGCCGTTGACCGTGACCGCCATCGTCTTGGGCTTGGCCTGCATCAGCGTCTGCGTCGCGAGGACGTGCTCGACCTCCGACGTGCCGATGCCGAACGCGATGGCGCCGAACGCACCGTGGGTGCTGGTGTGGCTGTCGCCGCAGACGATCGTCATGCCGGGCTGGGTGAGGCCGAGCTGCGGACCGACCACGTGGACGATCCCCTGCTCGATGTCACCGAGCGGATGGAGCCGTACGCCGAAGTCGGCGGCGTTCTTGCGCAGGGTGTCGACCTGGGTCTTGCTCACCGGGTCGGCGATCGGCTTGTCCCAGTCGAGGGTCGGGACGTTGTGGTCCTCGGTGGCGAGGGTGAGGTCGGGGCGCCGTACCTTGCGGTTCGCCAGGCGGAGGCCGTCGAACGCCTGCGGGCTGGTGACCTCGTGAATGAGGTGGAGATCGATGTAGAGGAGGTCTGGCTCCCCCGGGGTTGATCGGACGACGTGCTCGTCCCACACCTTCTCCGCCAGGGTCCTGCCCATGACCACTCCTCGTCGCTCGTCTCGACTGTCGTGCGGGCCGGTGCGGCGGATCGCGCCACCCGTCCCGATGCTTCGAGAAGAACCCTACGCTTGCATCCCATGATCTGAGACGATAGTCTTGCCATATGGACAACTCGAGCGGCGTGGGCGTGCTGGACAAGGCCGCCCTGGTTCTCACGGCCCTGGAGTCCGGGCCCGCCACCCTGGCCGGACTGGTCGCCGGCACGGGCCTGGCGCGACCGACCGCGCACCGGCTGGCGGTCGCCCTGGAGCACCACCGGCTGGTCGCTCGAGACATGCAGGGCCGGTTCGTGCTCGGGCCACGGCTCGCCGAGCTGTCGGCCGCTGCCGGCGAGGACCGGCTGCTCGCCACCGCCGGCCCGGTGCTCGCCCGACTTCGTGACATCACCGGCGAGTCCGCCCAGCTGTGGCGGCGCCAGGGCGACCACCGCGTGTGCGTCGCAGCGGCCGAGCGGCCGTCGGGCCTGCGTGACACCATCCCGGTCGGTTCTCAGCTGACGATGCGCGCCGGCTCCGCCGCACAGGTGCTGCTCGCGTGGGACGACCCGGACCGCATCCACCGCGGCCTGCAGAACGCCGCCTTCTCCGCGGCCGAGCTCTCCGCGATCCGGCGCCGAGGCTGGGCGCAGTCCGTGGGCGAGCGTGAGCAGGGCGTGGCATCCGTCTCCGCCCCGGTCCGCTCCCCCGGCGGCAAGGTCATTGCTGCCGTTTCGGTCTCCGGCCCGCTCGAGCGGCTCTCGCGTCAGCCCGGACGGATGCACGCCCCCGCCGTACTCGCCGCCGCGGAGCGGCTCTCCGAGTCGCTGCGCCGGGCTGCCGCGGAATGAGTTGAATCGACCTTCGTGGTTGCTTGATTCGACCTTCGTGGATGCTTGAGTCGACCTCGTTCAGCGCGCCATCACCAGAACAGGCGACTCGATATGCCACAAGGGTCGAATCAACGGTTGCGAGGGTCGATTCAACCTCGCGTCAAAAGAGGGCGTCTGCCTGCTGCTCGAGTCCGAGCAGGGTCTGCTTGCGGTCGATGCCGCCGGCGTAGCCGGTGAGCGTGCCGTCGGCACCGATCACCCGATGGCACGGGATGACGATCGGGATCGGGTTCGCGCCGTTGGCGAGCCCGACCGCGCGGGACGCGGCGTTGGACTTGCCGAGGCGCACCGCGATCTGGCCGTACGACGCGGTCTCGCCGTAGCCGATCTTCGTCAGCTGGTCCCAGACCGATTGCTGCCACGCGCTGCCGACGGGCGACAGCGGCAGGTCGAAGTCCTTCAAGTCGCCGGCGAAGTAGTCGCGCAGCTGCCGCGCGGCCTCGACCAGCAGCGGGTCGTCGTCGACGCGGTCGCCCTTCGGCCGGCCGTCGGAGTCACGGAACGGCGTGAACTCGATCTGGGTCAGCGCGCCGTCGCGGGCGACGAGCCGCAGCTCGCCGATGGGTGAGTCGATGACGGTCCAGCTCATGAGATCTCCTCCAACGATGTCCACAGGTGTAGCAGGGCGTAGGAGCGCCACGGCGCCCAGGCCGACGGATCGGGGTCGACCAGTCCGAGGCCCGTGAGCGCGTTGCGCACGCCGACGTCGGTCGGCAGGTAGATGTCGGGGTGCCCGAGGGCACGAAGGGCGATGTAGTCCGCCGTCCACGGGCCGATCCCAGGAAGGGCCAGCAGCGCCCGGCGCACGTCGTCACGGTCGGGGCCGCGGTCGAGCGCGACATCACCGGCGGCCAGGGCGGCGGTGAGCCCGACCAGGGCGCGGCCGCGGGCCCGCGGCATCGGCAGCTGCGCGGGATCGAGCCCCGCGAACGTCGCGGCGTCGGGGAACAGGTGCGTCAGGCCAGGGATGTCGGTGGTGCACGGTCGTCCGTGGGCCGCCACGAGCCTCCCGGCGACAGTGCAGGCGCCGGCCACGCTCACCTGCTGACCGAGGACGGCGCGCACCGCCACCTCGTCGCCCGCGACGTGCCCCGGCACTCGCAGGCCGGGGCGGCGTCGCACGAGCGGTCCGATGACGGGGTCACCCGCGAAGTGGTGGGCGACGGCGATCGGGTCGCAGTCGCCGTCGAGCAGCCGGCGCACGCGGGCCACCGCCGCGCTGGTGTCACGCAGGTCGTGGAGCACGAACCGCGCCGGCACCAGGGCCGTCTGCCCGGGGTCGAGCACGTCGCCGAGCTCGAGCCGGACCGTGCCGGGCCCGTGCGGCAGGTCGAGCGTGCGGGCGTACCAGCCGTCGCCGGTCACCTCGGCCCCTTCGACGGCGCGGGCCGCCAAGAACCGCAGCAGCGCGGCCCCGGCGAACGGGGTGCGCACCGCCAGCCGGAGCTCGACGGCACCCGGTGTCCGCACGCCCCCGCGGCGACCGCGCAGCTGGGTGGGGGTCGCGGCGTAGACCTCGCGCACGGTGTCGTTGAACTGACGCACGCTGGCGAAGCCGGAAGCGAACGCGATGTCCGCGAACGACAGGTCGGTCGTCTCCACGAGCACCCGCGCGGTCTGCGCCCGTTGCGCGCGGGCCAGCGCCAGCGGACCGGCGCCGAGCTCGGCGGTGAGCACTCGCGACAGGTGCCGCGCCGTGTAGCCGACGCGCCGGGCCAGCCCGTCGACCCCGTCCCGGTCGACGACGCCGTCGGCGATCAGCCGCATCGCCCGCCCGGCAACGGTGGCAGCAGTGTCCCAGTCGGGACTCCCCGGCGTCGCGTCCGGCAGGCAGCGCTTGCACGCGCGGTAGCCGGCCGCCTGGGCGGCCGCGGCACTGCGGTGGAACGACACGTTCTGCAAGGCCGGGGTGCGCGCCGGACAGGACGGTCGGCAGTAGATGCCGGTGGTCCGCACCGCGATGTAGAAGACGCCGTCGAAGCGGCGGTCCCGCGACTTCACCGCGGCGTAGCAGGACTCGGTGTCGAGTCCCGTGCCCCCCTGTGGGTAGAGACCTGCGGTGGTGGTCGTCATGGCTCCATTCTGTACGGCGCCGCCGACATGTTCTCGCGGAAATCGGACATGGCCATCGGGGGCGCCTGCCCACGCGGCAGATCGATCTCTCGCGGGACGCCGGGCAGGTCTGCCACCCTGTGCGCATGGCGGACAACCCGATCGAGCTCCTGATCAAGTCCCAGCAGCTTGCGCTGAAGCTCGCGGGCGACACGCTTCGCACGGTGACCAACGCCGCCGTCGCCGGAGTGACCGCCCCCGACGAGCTGGTGCGTCAGGTCGGCGAGCTCGCCGGCGCGGTCGCGAGCATGGCCACCGCCATCACCGGACTGGCAGGCGCGACCGCGCAGCCGCTCCAGGACTTCATCGTCCGCCAGCGCGAGCTGGCCGACACGGTGGCGATGCTGGCCGAGGCTCAGGCAGACCTTGCGGAGGTCGTCGCGACCCTCGCCGAGCGTCACGCGGACGCGGTCACCGCCCTCGAGCGAGTCACCGCACCGGTGTTCGCGATGGTCGGCACCGAACCGACGCCCCCGAAGTCCCGAGCCGGCAAGAAGGCGGCCGTGGCGAAGAAAGCGACCGCCAAGCCGAGCCCCGCCAAGGCGTAACGCCAGCGCAGCAGGTTCCCAGCGGCCCTCGGTGGACGGGTGTGGTCGAGAGCGCCATGATTCAGCCGTGACGCACCGGGTGGCGATGTGGTCGGGACCGCGCAACCTGTCCACCGCGATGATGCGCAGCTTCGGCAACCGGCCCGACTGCACGGTGGTCGACGAGCCGCTCTACGCCGCCTATCTCGCCGAGACCGGACTCGACCATCCCGGCCGCGACGAGGTGGTCGCGTCGCAGTCGACGGACTGGCGGGTGGTCTGCGCGGAGCTGACGTCCGGGCCCGTGCCAACCGGGTTGCAGTACCAGAAGCACATGACCCACCATCTGTTCCCCGGCATCGACCGGGAAGCACTGGCCGGATTGCACCACGCGTTCCTCGTCCGCGACCCGGAGCGCGTGCTCACGTCGTACGCCAAGGTGCGCGAGGAGCCGACGCTGGCCGACCTGGGGCTTCCGCAGCAGGTCGAGCTCTTCGAGCGGTACGGCGGACCGGTCGTCGACGCGGCCGACGTGCTGCGCGATCCACTGGGGGCGCTCACTGCCCTCTGCGCAGCGCTGGGGATCGACTTCGACGACGCGATGCTCGCGTGGCCGCCGGGGTCGCGCGACACCGACGGCGTGTGGGCGCAACACTGGTACGGCGGCGTGGAGGCCTCGACCGGCTTCGCGCCGTACTCCCCCGGCAGCGGCGACCCGCTGCCCGACCACCTCCACCCCCTGCTGGAGCGGTGCCGGCCCTACTACGACGCGGTGGCGGCCCACCGGCTGCGGCCGCAGGAGAACTGATGCAGCAGAGCTACGACACCCGCAACCGCGACCTGATGATCTCGATCAACGGCGAGCTGCGCCATCGCGACGAGGCGGGGATCAGCCCGTTCGACTCTGTCGTACAGGGTGGGGACGCGGTGTGGGAGGGCCTGCGGCTGTACGGCGGCAGAATCTTCCGCCTGGAGGAGCACCTGGCCCGGCTGCGCCGCTCCGCGATCGCCCTCGGGTTCACCGAGATCCCGGGCGCTGGCGAGATCACCGGGCGGATCCGGGAGACGTTGGCCGCCAACGAGATGCACAACGACGTGCATATCCGGCTCACCCTCACCCGCGGTGTGAAGATCACGAGCGGGATGGACCCGAGACTCAACCAGGCGGGCCCGACCCTGATCGTGCTGGCGGAGTTCAAGTCGCCGGTCTACGACGATCGCGGGATCCGGCTGATCACGTCGTCGGTGCGCCGGCACCGGGCCGACTCGCTCGACCCGAAGATCCACCACAACAACCTGCTCACCTCGATCCTCGCCAAGATCGAGGCCAACGTCGCCGGCGCCGACGACGCGCTGATGCTCGACGACGCCGGGTTCATCGCCGAGACCAACGCCACGCACGTCTTCCTCGTCGCCGACGACGTGGTGCGCACGCCGACCACCCGAGCCTGTCCGGCAGGCATCACCCGGGCGGCCGTCCTCGAGATGTGCGCCGAGCTCGGCCTCGCCTGCGAGGTCGGAGACCTCTCCACCACCCAGATCTACACGGCCGACGAGGCGTTCGTGACCGGCACCATGGGCGGGCTGACCCCCGTGGTGTCCGTCGACGGCCGGACCGTAGGCGCGGGTGAACGCGGGCCGGTCACCTCGCGACTGGTCGGGGCCTACGCCAAGCTCACCGCCAGCTCGGGCACCGTGGTCGCCTAGTCACGCATGAACCGGGCAACCATGCGGGCGCCGCGCGCCGCCATTCAGCGGTGGTGCTGAGCTGGCGTGACCGGTCCGGCGGCGTGAAGTCGAGCTGGCGAACGTCGTCGACGCATGAGGTGTCCGGAGCCTCCTCGGGTGCCACGAGGAACGCGGCGGTGACCTGCCGTGCGCATCGGTTTCCGCGCGTGAACGAACCAAGAATGATGTGGCTGCTCGCAGGCATCTCGACGTACGTCGATCGCGACAGCCCGGGCAGCATGCGCTCGACGGTCCGAGGCGCCACAGCGGAGTCGAAGGTCCCCGAGAACACGAGCGATGGAATGTCGCTGGTGACCACCTTGTGCTGCCGCGGACCGGCCTTCCCGACGGGCCAATGCCGACAACCCTCCGGCGACATGACGAAGTTCCAGCCCTGGCCGAGGTCGTACTGGCGCCCCAAGATCCGGCGCGCATGCGCGGGGTCAGCCTCCGCAGCCCGGCGGCGATCGGCGAAGGTGATGAAGCGGACGAAGTCGTGGCAAACGTAGGACATCGTCTTGCCCAGGGCGGTGAACCTGTCGTCGTGCTCGTTCGTGACCGGGCCGGTGCCGTACAGGCGGCGGTACACCTTCACGTACTTACCACGAGAGATCTGCCACGCCTCGCGCAATACCTGATGGTGCGATCCACCCACTCCGGGTGCGCCCGGCCAGAAGCCCCAGTTGAAGTCGGCCACGAGAGAAGCGCCGTCCAACAGGAGCACGACGGGTTCGGGCCGGAATGCCGGCAACGTGACCCTGACAGGATGCCGGTTCAGCCTCCGGACCATCCGGTAGAAGTCACGCCGCAGCCCCGGGTACGCCGCCTGGCACTGTCGGTTCGCTTCGCAGCCGACGAACGCGCTGTTGACAAGGTCGGTCTCTCCTCGCAGGAAGTCGAGGCCATACTGCGCGTTCGACGAGATGCCGGAGTCGATCACGGCGCTCCGGATGCCGTCCGGAAAGCGGCGCATGTAGGTGAGTCCGAGCGTTCCGTCCGCCGAGAGCGCGAACAGGTTCCAACGATCCACGCCGAGCGCTAGGCGCAGCGCTTCGAGGTCCGCGGCGCTCTCTGCTGAGTTGTAGGAGCTGAGATCGATCCCCCGGCCGACCAGGCGCGCCCAGCATTCGTCGAGCGCCCTGCCCGTGATCTCGGGCGCTCGGTCGTAGATGAACGATCCGGAGTACCAGGCCGGGGCGTCCGCCCGATCGACTTCCGGACAACCCAGCCGTGGGTGGGAGATTCCGGTGCCCCGCGTATCCACCAGGATCAGGTCATGGTCGTCCGCGTACGGCGCGCCGCTGAAGTACGCCTCGAGCGCGAACGGTTGGATCGTGCCGACGCTCGGCCCGCCGTTCACGAACACGATCGGGTCCGCCTCCGGCGTCGGGTCGGTCGCGTGCACGACGGCCGCCGCGACCTTGATCATCCGACCGTCGGGCTCAGCCCGGTTCTCCGGGACCTCGACATAGCCGCAGTCGACGGCCCGGTCCTCGGGGAATGCCCCGTCGGGACAGGCGATCGGATGGAAGTCCGCCGTCGGCTCGACGTCCGCGGACGATCGGGAAGCCTCGCTCGGCGGCAACGATCCGAGCGTCATTGCGGTGACGAGTACGACGGCGGCGGATCGCTTCATGGTGCCTCCACGTGGGTGCATCTCCCACGGCCACTCTTGCCTCATTCGCTCCGAGCCACAACGTCTCTGAGTCCTGACCGACCCGGGAACGTTGTCCTGACGGGTCGGGAACGAGAAGGCCCGGATCTCAGTGAGATCCGGGCCTTGTCTGTACCCCCGACCGGATTTGAACCGGCGTTACCGCCGTGAGAGGGCGACGTCCTAGGCCGCTAGACGACGGGGGCAACATGTTGTCCGGCCGTGAGGCCTTCGCAACGGAGAGAACTTTAGCGAGCGCCTGCTTTCCGGGCCAAATCGACCCATCCTGCCGGCGGTTCCGCCTGTTCCCGCTGGTCTACTAGGACTCGAACCTAGACTAACTGGACCAGAACCAGTCGTGCTGCCAATTACACCATAGACCACTGTTTCACTGCTGCTCGGCTGCTCCGTCGATGACGCTTCTCAACGGTTCAGGAGCCGACGAGAAACCTTACACGCGGGGTCGTTTCGCCTCCAAAACGACCTGCTGCGTCGACGTCTCGATGTGGCGCCGCCCCCTGACCCAGGTCACCAGGGCGAGATAGCCGAGCGACTGAACGAGGGTCCCCGGGAGCAGCCACCAGGTGCCCGCCACTGGCGCCAGCGCGTCGCTGATGTCACCGACGGCGAGCGACAGCCCGAAGAACACCCAGTTGTTGAGGACGTGCATCGCGATGCCCGCTTCGAGTCCGCCGGTGACGATGACCAGCACGCCCGTGACCAGCCCGAACATGAACCGGTCGATGAAGACCGGCGGGTCCTGCACGCCGTGCGCGAGCGCGAACAGCAGCGCAGGTACGACGACCGCGGCCGCCGTGCCGACGCGCCCCGAAGCCACCCCACCGACGGCCTGGGTCAGGTAGCCGCGGAAGCCGTACTCCTCCCCCGCGGCCTGGAGCGGGATCAACAACAGGACGATCAGCGCGAACGCGACCGTGCGCTCCGTGACCTCGTTGGTCGTCCCGTCCATCGTCGCGCCGCCGCTCTCGGGCAGCAGGAGCGATAACAGCAGCGCGGCGCCGAGCGCGACGACCGCCAGTCCGAAGCACGTCAGCAGCCACCCCCAGCGGAGCCGGCCGACGACCGAGGCGATCCAGCCGCTGGGCAGCTCTTGGGCCAGCCGGGTCGTCAGCACCACGACGGGCACGGCCGCGGCCAGGCTCAACGTCACCATGGCCAACCCCACCGGCGTCAGCGGGTCGGTGCTGACGTCGCCGAACGGTTCGCCGATGGTGGTGTAGACCCCGATCAGGACGACGGGGACGACGACCAGCAGCGCCACGACCAGTGCCAGGACGCCGAGCACCGCCCGCAGTCGTCCGGCCCGCCCGAGCCGGTGCAGCTGGTGGTAACGCAGCGCAGGAGCGCCGGAGTCAGCCGAGGGCACGCTGCAGGCGGCTCAGGCTGCGCTCACGCCCGAGCAGCTCCATCGACTCGAACAACGGTGGCGACACCCGGCTGCCCGTGACCGCGACCCGCACCGGACCGAACGCGAGCCGTGGCTTGAGGCCGAGACCCTCGACCAGGGCGTCCTGAAGCGCGCGCTGAATCTCGGCGGTCGACCACGGGTGCAGGTCGACGAGCGCGTCGTGCGAGGCCTTCACGACGCCCTTGCCGGCCTCGTCGAGGAGCTTCTCGGCATCGGCTGCGTCGACGGCGAAGTCCGCCTCGTCGGCGAAGAGGAAGCCGAGCATGGCGGGCGTCTCGATCAGCTTGTTGATCCGCTCCGCCACCAGCGGCATCGCGAGCTCGAGCAACTGGGCGTCCGCGTCGTGCACCGGGTCGCCCACGACGCCGGCCGTCTTGAGGAACGGCAGGGCCCGATGGGTGAGCTCCTCCACGGACAGCAAGCGCATGTGGGAGGCGTTGATCGCCTCTGCCTTCTTCATGTCGAACCGCGCCGGGTTGGGATTGACGTCCCCGATGTCGAACGCTTCGACCATCTCCGGGAGCGTGAAGATGTCGCGATCGGCGGCGATCGACCAGCCGAGGAGTGCCAGGTAGTTGAGCAGGCCCTCGGGCAGGAAGCCGCCGTCGCGGTAGCCCAGTGCGTCCGCCTCCGGATCGCGCTTGGAGAGCTTCTTGTTGCCCTCGCCCATGACGTAGGGCAGGTGCCCGAACCGCGGCGTGGCATCGGTGAGGCCGAGCTCGATGAGCGCGTCGTACAACGCGATCTGGCGCGGGGTCGACGACAGCAGGTCCTCACCCCGCAGCACGTGCGTGATCTCCATCAGCGCGTCGTCGACCGGGTTGACCAGCGTGTAGAGCGGCTCGCCGTTGGCCCGGCACAGCGCGTAGTCGGGCACGAACTGGGTCTCGAAGCTGATCTCGCCGCGCACCAGGTCGTCCCAGGTGATGGTGCCGTCCGGCATCCGGAACCGCACGATCGGGCGCCGGCCGTCGGCCTCGAAGGCGGCGACCTGCTCGGAGGTCAGCTCGCGGCAGAAGCCGTCGTACCCCATCACTTTGGAGCCGGACGCCTTCCGCCGGGCGTCGACCTCCTCGGTCGTGCAGTAGCACTCATAGGTGTACGACGACGCGCGCAACCGCGCGAGCGCGTCGGCGTAGAGGTCGCTCCGCTCGCTCTGCCGGTACGGCGCGTGGGGCCCGCCGACCTCCGGCCCCTCGTCCCAGTCGAGCCCGAGCCAGCGCATCAGCTCGAGGAGCGCGTGGTAGGACTCCTCGGTGTTGCGCGCGGTGTCCGTGTCCTCGATCCGGAACACGAACGTGCCACCGTGGTGCCGCGCGAACGCCCAGTTGTAGAGCGCGGTGCGGACCAGCCCCACGTGCGGGCTGCCCGTCGGCGACGGTGCCATCCGCACCCTGATCTTGCTCATCGCTTTTCCACCCTGTTGGTCAGTGCTCCCAGTCCTTCTACGAATACCTCGACCTCGTCGCCGGGCTCCATCGGCCCAACACCCTCGGGGGTGCCGGTGAGGATGACGTCTCCCGGAAGGAGGGTCATTGCCGCAGAGATGTAGGCGATCAGGTTGGGGATGTCCCACTTCATGGCGGCCGTGCTGCCGTCCTGGACGACGTCGCCGTTCAGGAACGTCTGGACCCGGCGGCCGTCGATGAACGCCTGCGGGTCGAGATCGTTCTCGATCCACGGTCCGAGCGGGCAGAACGTGTCCATGCCCTTGGCGCGTGCCCACTGGTTGTCCGTCTTCTGCAGGTCGCGCGCAGTCACGTCGTTGGCGATCGTGTAACCGAAGATGACGTCGGTGGCCTGCTCCGGCGGCACGTCGCGGCAGATCCGCCCGATCACGACCGCGACCTCGCCCTCATAGCTGAGGTGCGAGGTCTGGGGCGGGTAGAGGATCGCGTCGTTCGGACCGATCACGCTGGTGTTGGGCTTCAGGAACAGCAGCGGCTCGGCGGGCTGGTCGCCGCCCATCTCGGCCGCGTGGGCTGCGTAGTTCTTGCCCACGCCGACCACCTTGCTGCGTGGCAGGACCGGCGCGAGCAGCTTCACGTCCGCGAGCCGGTGCTCCTTCTCGAGCAGCCGGAGGCCGACGTACATCGGGTCTCCGGCCAGCTCCACGATCACCGCGTCGTCGGCCGGTTGGCCGAACTGGTCGAGGTCACCGCTGACCACGCCGTACGCCGGTTCGCTGCCGGCGGTGAATCTCGCGATGCGCACCCGGCGAGCCTATCGGCCCACCGGGTGCGCACCTGGCGGGCCTAGGCTGGTGCACCGTGGAGGTCGCGCAGATGCAGGTGCTGCCCGCGTGGGCGTGGCGTGAGCGCGCCGCGGCCCACGCCGAGCGCGTCGATCGCTATCTCGCGCCGCACCTGGAGCGCCGGCAGAACCACGCCGAGCACCCGGTCTTCGACTTCCTCTTCACCTACTACTCCTACCGGCCGGCGCAGCTGCGGCGCTGGCACCCCGGTTACGGCGCCAGGTTGCTGGATGCCGAGGAGTACGCCGGCCTCAAGGGGTACGAGGTTTCGAGGCTCGCTGCGCTCGCCCCTCAACCAGCGGTGACGGTCGACTCGTCGTACGTCGCGTCGGCGCGGCCGCTGCTGGAAGCACTGCACCGGCTGTTGACCGCGACCGCCGGCCGGACGGCGAACTTCGGATGCTTCGGCCTGCACGAGTGGGCGATGGTCTACCGGCTCGCCGAGGACGAGACCCGTCATGCGGACTGGCCGCTGCGCCTCGGTCCGGCCGGCACCGACGCAGTCGTCCAGGGGCACCGGATCGCCTGCTCCCACTTCGACGCCTACCGGTTCTTCACCGATCCGGCCCGCCCGCTCAACATCCTGTCCCCCGGCCGCGACGACCGGCCGTCGTACGAGCAGCCGGCGTGCCTCCACGCCGGCATGGACCTCTACAAGCACGCGTTCCGGCTCTCGCCGATGATCTCGTCTGACCTGGTCGCCGACTGCTTCGAGCTCGCATGGGACATCCGGGTGATGGACATGCGGGCAGCGCCGTACGACCTCGCCGACCTCGGCTTCGACCCGGTCAGGATCGAGACGCCCGAGGGGAAGACGGACTACGTCCTCGCCCAGCGCACCTTCGCCGACCGCGGCGCACCGCTGCGGGCACGACTGATCGAGGAGTGCGCGCGACTGCTCGGCGTCTCGACCGGAGGTCAGTGAGGCGTCACCGCGTCGTGCAGACGGAGGTGAGGACGCGGCACCGTCGGCCGTCGTTCTCGCACTTGTTGTCCGCTCGGTTCTTCGCCGTCTGGCGCGAGGGCGCGATGCCCCACGCGATCCTGGAGAGCGAGCCGTCGGCCCGACGACGGGCCGCGACGGCAGCGCAGCCGTTGCGCACCCACACGATGCCGCGGCACCGGCTCGTGTCGCTGCGGATCCGACACTCGCGCAACGCGCGGGCCTCGGCGCGCTCGCGGGTCGCGTAGTCGAACGAGTACCCGTAGGTGCCGTCGGTCCGGTCGACCGCGATCGCGCCATAGAGGTCGCCCCCACGGGCGTGCGCCGCTTGGGCACTGCCGGCGAGGCCGAGTGACGCCGGCAGGGCGAGCAGACCCGCCAGGAGGAGGGTGAGGACGACTCGTGGACGCATCGGGACTCCTGACGTTGACGAGAGAGCGCCTGGACCGCTCGGTCAACCTACCGCTGCGCGGCACCGCCCGGCATCGGTCGATCGGCGGATTCGGCTGCTGCGGATCCGACCCTGGTCGGATCCGGGAACCACGGCGAAGTCCTAGGCTCGCGAGCATGAGTCACGTTCACGACGCGGTCATCGTCGGCGCCGGCTTCGGCGGGATGGGGGCGGCCATCCAGCTTCGCCGGATGGGGTACGACGACCTCCTGATCCTGGAGCGCGAGGACGACCTCGGAGGCACCTGGCACGTCAACCGCTACCCGGGCCTCGCCGTCGACATCCCGTCGTCGACGTACTCCTACTCCTTCGAGCCCAACCCGCACTGGTCCCGCCTGTTCGCGCCGGGCCCGGAGCTCAAGGCCTACGCCACCCACGTCGCCTACAAGTACGACCTGCGCCGGCACATGCGGTTCGGCGCGGTCGTCGAGGGCGCCCGGTGGGACGAGCAGTCGTCCTGCTGGGAGGTAAGGCTCGTGGACGGCACCCAGGAACGCGGCCGCTACCTGCTGACGGCAACGGGGTTCCTGTCGCAGCCGAAGATGCCGGACATCGCCGGCATCGACGACTTCGGAGGGGACGTCATTCACACCACCCGGTGGGACGACGACGTCGAGCTCGACGGAAAGCGGGTCGGCATCATCGGCACCGGCGCCACGGCCGTGCAGCTGATCCCCAAGCTCGGCAAGACTCTGCAATCGAGTGGCGGCCACCTGACCGTCTACCAACGCACGCCCATCTACGTCAGCCCCAAGCTCGACGGCAAGGTGCCGGGCCCGGTTCGCAACGCCTTCGCCAAGGTGCCGCTCACCCAGAAGGCGACGCGCCTGGTCGGCTCCTCGATCCTCGAGGTGATGATGGTCGCGGGCGTGCTGCACTACAAGAACCTGCCGTGGGCCAACGCCGTCGGCAAGGCAGCGTGCGACCGGCACCTGAAGCGGCAGGTCAAGGATCCGGAGCTGCGGGCGAAGCTGACTCCCGACTACGACTTCGGCTGCAAGCGGCCGACCTTCTCCAACACCTACTACCCGACCTTCACCAAGCCGCACGTCGAACTCGAGACCACGCCGATCGACCGGGTCGACGAGGCCGGCATCGTGACCAAGGACGGCCGCAGGGCCGACCTCGACGTGCTCGTGCTGGCGACGGGGTTCAACCTGTGGGACGCCAACTTCCCGGCCATCCGGATCATCGGTCGCGAGGACCGCGACCTCGGCAAGTGGTGGCGCGACAACCGGTTCTGCGCCTACGAGGGCATCACCGTGCCGAAGTTCCCGAACTTCCTTTCGCTCAACAGTCCGTACTCCTACTCGGGGCTCTCCTACTTCACGACCATCGAGACCCAGATGGCGCACATGGAGCGGCTCTTCAAGGCGATGGAGGAGAAGGGCGCCGACGTGTTCGAGGTGCGCGAGGAGGCCAACGACGCATTCCTCGACCGGATGACCGAGCTCCTCGGCAACTCGGTCTTCCACGCCGGCAGCTGCGCCACTGCCCGGAGCTACTACTTCAACCAGCACGGCGAGGCCGTCTTGCTGCGCCCGACGTCGACGATCAGTGCGCACCGCGAGGCCGTGCGGTTCCCGCTCGACGACTACACCTACTCGCGGGCCGGGGTCCTGGTCTGACTAGCCGCCCAGTGCGTTGGGGTCGCGCCAGACCCGCTCGAACGGCAACCGCCAGGCGTACGGCGCAACGAGCTGGTGGATCTGGTTCGGCCCCCAGGAGCCCTGGCGGTAGGGCCGCACGATCGGAGGGTTCTCGAGCAGCGGGGTCGAGATCTCCCACAGCCGCTCGATCCCCTCGGCAGAGCTGAACAGGGTCTGGTCGCCACGGGCGGCGTCATAGATCAGCCGCTCGTAGGCCTCGAGCACCGAGCCCGCCCAGGTGGTGTCTCCCATCGCGAACTGCATGGACAACTTGTCGAGCCGCATGCCCGGACCCGGGCGCTTGCCGTAGAACGACAGCGACATCTTCGCCTTGTCGGCGAGGTCGAAGGTCAGGTGGTCGGGGCCGTGGTCACCGACCCCCGAGTTCTTGGGGAACATCGACCGGGGCGGCTCCTTGAACGCGATCGAGATGATCCGCGCCCCCTCGGCCATCCGCTTCCCGGTGCGCAGGTAGAACGGCACCCCCGCCCAGCGCCAGTTGTCGATGTAGCACTTGAGTGCGACGAAGGTCTCTGTCTCCGAGTCGTGCGCGACGCCCTCGATGTCGCGATAGCCCTGGTACTGGCCGCGGACCACGTCGGCCGGGTCGATCGGCAGGATCGACCGGAAGACCTTGTTCTTCTCCTCGTTGATCGCGTCCGGCGAGAGCGAGGTCGGCGGCTCGAGCGCGATGAACGCGAGCACCTGGAACAGGTGGGTGACGACCATGTCCTTGTAGGCGCCGGTCGACTCGTAGAAGCTCGCCCGCTGGTCCAGCCCGAGCTCCTCGGGCACGTCGATCTGGATGTGGTCGATGTTGTTGCGGTGCCAGATCGGCTCGAACAGGCCGTTGCCGAACCGGAAGGCCAGGATGTTCTGCGCGGCCTCCTTCCCGAGGAAGTGGTCGATCCGGTAGACCTGCGACTCGTCGAAGACCTTGTGCAGCTTCCCGTTGAGCTCCACCGCGCTCGCGAGGTCGACGCCGAACGGCTTCTCCATGATGATCCGGCTGCCCGTGGCCAGGTCGGCCTCCTGCAACGTGGCGACGACGGAGAGCGCCGCCTTCGGCGGGACGCTCAGGTAGTGCAGCCGGGTCCGCTCCCCCTCGGCCGCCGCCTCGGCCTTCTCCACCGCGGCGCGGAGACCCGCGGGCCCCTCGGCCCCGGGCGCCCAGTGGAGCCGCTTGGCGAACTCGGGCCAGGCAGCCATGTCGGCGTCGTTTCCCGAGAACTCCGCGACCGCCTCATGCACGAAGGCGACGAAGGACTCCTCGGTGTGGTCGTCGAGCGAGGTGCCGATGATCTGCAGGTCCGGGATCAGCTCGGTCTCGAACAGGTGGAGGAGGCCCGGCAACAGCTTGCGTCGCGCCAGGTCGCCAGTGGCCCCGAAGAGCACGACGGTCACCGGTTTCATCGCCATGTCGTCCACTGTGCCTCCCCGATGTTTCTTCGACTTTAACGTCGGGCCAAGAGCCGCGCACTCAGCCCGTCGAGCACGATCTCGAGGCCGAGCGCGAAGTCGGACGGGACGTCGGCGACATGGGCGAACACGAAGTGCAACAGGGTGCTGGCTCCCACCCTGGCCAGGTCCGTGTCGGCTCCGGCCCGCAGCAACGCCGCTTCCATCCGGTGTCCGGGCTCCTGCGCGCCGACCCCCTTGGCGTGCACGGCCGCGATCAAGGCTGCCGCGTCCCGGTGCGAGCGCATCGCGTCGCGCAGCTCGACACACACCAGGCGGAGCTCCGACTCCCAGGTCACGACCTCAGTCGGCCGCCGACCGCGCCTGAGCAGCTCGTCGGCCACCGCCGCGAGCAGCTCGTCCTTGCCGGAGAAGTGGTGGTAGAGCGCGCTCGGCTGCACACCCAGGTCAGCCGCCAGGCGACGCATCGACCACTCGGCGAGGCCGTGCTCGTCGAGCACGGCGACGGCCCGGTCGACGACACCCGACTTTGACCTCGCCACGGAACGCATCGTAACCTGAACAGTGTTCACCTGGAGCCGAGGAGACCCATGAGCACGTCGTTCGACCAGCTGGCGACCACCATCCTCGACGGAGGCTCGGCGACGCCGGACGACGCGCTCGCCGTCCTCCGCGCCGACGACGCCGAGCTGATGAGCGTCGTCGCCGCCGCCGGCCGACTGCGCCGCGAGCACTTCGGCAACACCGTCAAGGTGAACTACCTGGTGAACCTGAAGTCCGGCCTGTGCCCCGAGAACTGCAACTACTGCAGCCAGGCGCTGGGCTCGCAGGCCCCGATCCTCAAGTACTCCTGGCTGTCGAAGGACGAGACGCTCAAGCAGGCGGGTGCAGGGCTCGCCGGGGGCGCCACCCGGGTCTGCATGGTGTCGTCGGGCCGCGGCCCGTCGGACCGTGACATCGACAAGGTCACCGAGATGACCGAGGCGCTCAAGTCGGAGCACCCCGACGTCGAGGTCTGCGCGTGTCTCGGCCTGCTCAAGGACGGCCAGGCCGAGCGCCTCAAGGCGGCGGGCGTCGACGCCTACAACCACAACATCAACACCGCGGAGTCCCACCACGACAACATCGTCCAGACGCACACGTACGACGACCGCATCAACACCATCGGCAAGGCCAAGTCGGCCGGGCTCTCCCCGTGCTCCGGCCTGATCGCCGGCCTCGGCGAGACCGACGAGCAGCTGGTCGAGGCGCTCTTCGCGCTCAAGGAGCTCGACGCCGACTCGATCCCGGTCAACTTCCTGATGCCATTCGACGGCACGCCGTATGAGAACACCTGGGAGCTGACTCCCGGCCGCTGCCTCCGGATCCTCGCGATGGCACGCGTCGTGTGCCCCGACAAGGAGGTGCGGATCGCCGGTGGCCGTGAGATGCACCTGCGCTCGCTGCAGGCGATCGCACTGCAGGTGGCCAACTCGCTGTTCCTGGGTGACTACCTCACGTCGGAGGGCCAGGACGCCAAGACCGACATCGAGATGATCCGTGACAACGGCTTCGTGATCCTGGGAGCCGAGGAGGCGTTCCTCGAGGGCGAGGAGCACGACCCGGCTATCCGCCACCGCGGCGCGGGCACCGAGGTCCCCGCGAACGCGTGAACCGATGAGCATCACCGTGTCCGAGGACCTGCTCGCATTCGACCGCGAGCACCTCTGGCACCCCTACACCTCGATGACCGCGCCGACGCCGGTGCGGCTGGTGACCAGTGCGTCGGGGTGTGAGCTCGAGCTCGCCGACGGGTCGCGCCTCGTCGACGGGATGTCGTCGTGGTGGGCGGCGATCCACGGCTATCGGCACCCCGTGCTCGACGCGGCGCTGGCTGCGCAGGCCGGCGAGTTCGCGCACGTGATGTTCGGCGGGCTCACCCACGCTCCGGCGGTCCGACTGGCCGAGCGGCTCGTCGAGATCACCCCGGACGGTCTCGACCACGTCTTCCTCGCCGACTCCGGGTCGGTCTCGGTCGAGGTCGCGATCAAGATGGTCCTCCAGCACCAGCGCGGCATCGGCAGACCGGAGCGCACCCGGCTGCTGACGGTGCGCGGTGGCTACCACGGCGACACGTTCGGGTGCATGAGCGTGTGCGACCCCGTCGGCGGGATGCACTCGATGTTCGCCGAGGTGCTCCCCCAGCACGTCTTCGCCGACCAACCACCATCCCGAGCGGCCGACGTCGAGACCTGGGCGGACCAGGTACGACACCTCGCGACGACCCACGCCCCTGAGCTCGCCGGCATCATCGTCGAGCCGATCCTGCAGGGGGCCGGCGGGATGCACGCCTACCCGGCGGCGTGCCTGCGCGTGCTCCGGGAGGTCGCCGACGATCACGGACTGGTCCTGGTCTTCGACGAGATCGCGACCGGTTTCGGCCGCACGGGCACCTTGTTCGCGGCCGACGCCGGCGGAGTGACGCCGGACGTGATGTGCCTGGGCAAGGCGCTGACCGGGGGCTACCTGACCCTCGCCGCGGTGCTCTGCACCGGTGAGATCGGGCGCGGCCTGTCCGCGTCCGAGAGCGGTGTCCTGATGCACGGGCCGACCTACATGGGCAACCCGCTCGCCTGCGCGGTGGCGCTCGCGAGCATCGACCTGCTGCTCGCCGGCGACTGGCAGGACCGGGTCCGCCACATCAACCACCGGCTCACGACCGGACTGGCTCCGTTGCGAGGCCTGCCTGGCGTGGCCGAGGTGCGAACCATCGGCGCCGTCGGCGTGGTGCAGCTCGACCACCCGGTCGACGTGGTCGCCGCGACCGATGCAGCGGTGGCGGCGGGCGTGTGGCTGCGTCCGTTCCGCGACCTGATCTACACGATGCCGCCGTACGTCATCAGCGACGCGGAGCTCGACCGGCTGCTCGGCGGGATCACCGAGGCGGTGAAAGCCGGATGAGCTGGAGGACCTGGCTCGCCGAGCAGGCCGCCGCGCGCGAAGAGGCGGGGCTGACCCGCCGGCTCCGGTCGCGCTCGGCGGACGATCCGACGATCGACCTCGCCGGCAACGACTACCTCGGGCTTTCCCGCCGTCCTGAGGTCCGACAGGCCGCGGCGGACGCCGCTCTCACCTGGGGCGGCGGCGCCGGCGCGTCACGGCTGGTCACCGGCACGCTGGACCTCCACTGCGAGCTCGAGGCCGAGCTCGCCGACTACCTCGGGCAGCCGTCGGCGTTGGTTCTGTCGTCCGGCTACGTCGCCAACCTCGCCGTCGTGACCGCCCTGGCGGATCGCACCGCCCACGTCATCTCCGATGCGCACATCCACGCCTCGCTGGTCGACGCCGCACGGCTCTCGCGGGCCCGGCTGACGGTCGTCCCGCACAGCGACGTCGATGCCGTCCGCGATGCCCTCGAGGGCGGAACCGGCGAGCGAACGCTGGTGCTGGCCGAGTCCGTCTACTCGGTCCTCGGCGACGCGGCTCCGCTGACGGAGCTGGCCGAGCTGTGCGCGTCGTACGACGCCCTGCTCGTGGTCGACGAGGCGCACGGCATCGGCGTCCACGGACCGGGCCTGGTCGCGGCCTCGGGACTGGCCGGCCACCCCAACGTCGTCATCACCGCGACGCTGTCCAAGTCGCTCGGCAGCCAGGGTGGCGCGGTGCTGGGGCCGCCGGTCCTGCGCGAGCACCTGGTCAACCGGGCGCGACCGTTCATCTTCGACACGGCCCTCGCCCCGGCGCCGACGGGAGCGGCGCTGGCCGCACTGCGGGTGCTCCGCGCCCGGCCCGAGCTGTCCACGATGGTCCACGACCGCGTGCGGACGCTGGCCGAGGCGCTCGGCGTCGTGACCCCCGACGGTGCGGTGCTCTCGATCTCGATGCCGTCCCCCCGGGCCGCGGTCGGTGCGCAGGCGGCCGCCCTGGCCGAGGGCATCCGGGTCGGCTGCTTCCGGCCGCCATCGGTGCCGGACGGGGTCTCCCGGCTCCGCGCCACCGCGAGCGCCGGTATCTCCGAGACGGACTGGGACCGCGCGGTCGACGTCCTCGTCAGTGTCACGAAGGAACATCAGTGACCCGACGGGTCATCGTCGTGACCGGCACCAACACCGGAGTCGGCAAGACGATGGCCACGGCCGCGCTGGCCGCGACGGCCGCGGGCGACGTCCTGGTCGTGAAGCCGGTGCAGACCGGCATTGCCGACGACCCCGACCGGGACGTGGCGGTCGTCGAGCGGCTCACCGGTCGGCCGGTGCTGGAGCTCACCGCACTCGACGAGCCGCTCGCGCCCGACACCGCCGCCCGCCGTCGGGGCGTCGCGATCCCGCCGGTCGCCGACCACGCCGCCCGGATCCGCTGTCTCGCCGGCGACCACGAGACCGTGATCGTCGAGGGAGCCGGCGGCCTGCTGGTCCGCCTCGACACCGACGGCGGCACGCTCCTCGACCTCGCGGTCGCGCTGGGCGGCACCCTCCCGGACCAGGTCCGGCTCGAGGTGATCGTCGTCTGCGCCGCCGGCCTCGGCACGCTCAACCACACGGAGCTCACCGTCGGCGCTCTCCGCGCGCGGGGGCTGGAGCCGGCGGGACTCGTCATCGGTTCTTGGCCGGACCAGCCCGGCCTCGCCGAGCGGTGCAACGAGGAGGATCTTCCGCGGGTCACCGGCCTGCCCGTGCTCGCCGTGCTCCCTGCGGGAATCGGCGCCCTCGGCCGCCAGCCCTTCCTCGCCGCGGCACCGGGTTGGTTCCGGAGCTGACTCCCGCGGCGCGCTTAGCCCTTTGAACGGGCAGCACGCGGCGCGGGCTTCCCGCATCCGATAGCGCCTCACTACCGTGATCCCGGATGTTGGGGACCAACCATCGCAGGACCCGCTGCGGTGCTCGCCCGGTGGGGTGGTGAGCACCACAGCAGGACCCGACCCGGGCTGAGCCCTATTCGCCGCGCAGGAGGGCGAACGCGCTCTCGCGGTCCGTGACGCGCAGCTTCTTCAGCGCCGACGAGACGTGCACGCGCACGGTCGAGCGCGACAGGAAGAGCCGGCGCGCCACCTGATCGGTCGTCAGGCCGGCCCCCAGCAGCTCCATCACCTGCCACTCCCGCGCGGTGAGCTTGGCCGCCGCCGGGGTCGTCTGGACGAACCTCGGGAGCGCCGGAGCCCGGAACTCCTCGGCGAGCCGCCGTACCAGCTGGCGAGGGATCGCGGCCTCGCCGTTGAGCACGCCCCGCAGCGCGAAGCCGAGCCGCGCAAGGTCCGTGTCCTTCAACAGGTAGCCGGCGGCGCCGGCACGAAGGGAGTCCAGCAGGTCGTCGTCGTCGGCGGTGGCCGCGAACATGACGATCGCCGTGGTCGGCATCCGTCGCGCTAGCTCGCGCGCGGCCGTGATCCCGTGGCCCGGGAGGTCGACGTCGACGAGGACGACATCGGGGCGCTGCTCGACGGCGACGGCGACGACGTCGTCCTTCGTGTCTGCCTGACCACAGACGACGCACCCGTTGCCCTCGAGGGCCACCACCACCGCGGCCCGGGTGTCACTGTCGCCGTCCGCTACCACTACGCGGATGGGGTCGTCGGCAGGCACGAACGAATGACACCACGAACCGAGGGGGTCCGGAACCTCAACTCGACGAGTTACCAGATCCGGGGTCGCCGCGCGCTCCAGGGAGCGGCCGCCTCGACCTGAGCGGCCAGGGACAGCAACGTCTCCTCCTCGGCCGGACGCGCCGCGAGCATGACGCCGACGGGCAAGCCGTCGTCGGTCCAGTGCAGCGGCAGCGAGACGGCCGGCATCCCGGTGACGTTCCACGCCGACGTCCACGGCGTGAACCGCTTCTGCGCCTCGAAGTCGGCCGCCGGGTCGGCGTCGTCGCGGATCGCACCGACGGGAAGCGGTGGCGTGGCGAGCGTGGGCGTGAGGACGGCGTCGTACGGCGCCAGCCGGATCAACGCTTCCGCCGCGAACTGCCGGAGTCGTCCGATCGCGAGCCCGAACTCCGGGCCGCTCACCGCCTCGCCGCGCTCGCCGAGCCATCGCGTCAACGGCCGCAGCATCGTTCGCTTCTCCGGCGGCAGCGGTGTCACCGACAACGCGGTCAGGACCGCCCAGCACACCTCGAACGTCGCCACGGCTTCGGGCGGTAGCGGCACCTGCACGTCCTCGATGCCGTGCCCGAGATCGGCAAGCAGGCGCGATGCGTCGTCGTAGGCCCGGCGACTCTCTGGGCTGACCTCGACGTCGGCGATGACCGGCTGCACGAACCGGGCGATCCGCAGCCGACCGGGCTCGCGCCGGGCGGCGTCGAGGAAGGTGCCGGCCGGATCCGGGGCCCAGGACGGGTCGCTCGCGCGGCGACCGGCGAGCACGTCGAGCAACGCGGCGGCGTCGCCGACACTCCGGGCGATCGATCCCGAGGTGGCGAGACCTATCGGGTCGCCGTACGTCGGGAAGCCGCTGATCCTGCCCCGGGTCGGCTTCAAGCCGACCAGGCCGCAGCAGGACGCCGGGATCCGGATCGACCCGCCGCCGTCGGAGCCCTGCGCCACCGGCACCAGCCCGGCCGCGACCGCGGCGGCCGCACCGCCGGACGACCCGCCGGCCATCCGGGTGAGGTCCCACGGCGTCACCGCCGGCGGCCGGCCCTCCGGCTCGGTGTAGCAGGGCGAGCCGAACTCGGGCGTGCTCGTCTTGCCCAGGCTGACCAGCCCGGCGGCCTCGATCGCGAGCGTGACCGCGTCCGAGACGTCCGGCACGTAGTCGGCGAACACCGGTGAGCCGAACGCGGTCGGCACGCCGGCGGTCAGGTTGAGGTCCTTGATCGCGGTCGGGACGCCCGCCAGCGGCGATGCCCCGTCACCGACGGGGCCGACCGCCGCGACCTCCCGCGCCCGTTTCCGGGCCAGGTCGGGGTCGAGGAACGCGAACGCGCCGGCCACGAAGTCTCGATGTTCGCGGTCGGCGCGTTCGATGCGGGCCAGGTAGTGGTCGGTCAGCTCGACGGCGTCGATCTCGCCCGAGCGGAGGAGGGCGCCCTGCTCGAGCGCGGTGAGGTCGTGCAGCTCTGCCACCCGACCAACCTAGAGGTCAGGCGGCGGGCTGCGCGGCGTCGTACGACGCGAGGTCGGCCACGGCGGCCAGGAACTTCTCGACGGTGTCGACGTCGGCGGTCGGATCGTTGCCCCACTCGTAGCCGTGCGACAGGGCGATGTCCTCGACAACGACGGCACCGGCCACCCGCGCTGACTTGCGGGTGTCGTCGTGGGCCCAGCGGCCGCCGTACCGGCCGCCGGCGGTGCCGACGACGGCGAGCGGCTTGCCCTTGATGGCACCCTCGCCGAACGGACGGGAGGCCCAGTCGATCGCGTTGTTGAGCACGGCCGGCATGGTGCCGTTGTACTCGGGCGTGATGACGAGGAGCCGGTCGGCCAGAGCCACCTGCCCGCGGAGGCGGACGACGGCCTCCGGGGCCGCGTCGCCGTCGATGTCCTCGTTGTAGAACGGCAGCTCGCCGAGACCGTCTGCGACGTCGACGGTGACGCCGGCCGGTGCCTGCTGACGGATCGCCTCGGCGATCTTGCGGTTGAACGAGTCGGCGCGGAGGCTGCCGACGAGGACGAGTACTCGGGTGTTGGTCATGCCAGTCTGAAACGGACCCTGGTCCGTTTTCATTCCGGAGACGCTGGGAATTTCCGAGAGATCCATCGCCGGAGCGCCTTAGAGTGACCTCGCCATGCCGAAGCCGCTCCCCCTGCTCAGCTCGCCGCCGACGGAGCGGCGCGATGCAGCACGCAACCGGGAGGCGCTGATGGCGGCCGGTGCCGCGCTCATCGAGGAGGTCGGCATCCGCGGCGTGACGATGGACGCGTTGGCCTGCCGCGCCGGGGTGGGCAAGGGCACCGTGTTCCGCCGGTTCGGCAGCCGCGAGGGGCTGATGGGGGCGTTGCTCAACCACTCCGAGACGGAGTGGCAGGCGGCGGTGATCGGTGGTCCACCACCGCTCGGCCCGGGTGTGCCGCCGCTGGAGCGGCTGCTGGCGTTCGGGGAGTCCCGGATGCTGCTCAACATCAAGCATGCCGAGCTGATCGAGGCGGCCGGCAACCCCGGCGCCCGCAGCTTCGCTGCTCTGTCGTTCACGACGATGCACGTGCGCTACCTGCTGAGCGAGCTCGGGGTTCAGGGTGACCTCGCCTATCTCGCGACCGCGCTGGTCGCGCCGTTGGAGATCATCGTGCTGCGCGAGCAGGTCGACCGCGAGCAGATCCCGATGGACCGGATCATGGCCGGGTGGACCGACCTGGTCCGGCGGGTCACCGGAGCCGGCTGATCACTCCACGTGGTGGCGAACCAAGCCGTAGGTCAGCCCGTCGACGAGCGCCTCCCAGGATGCCTCGATCACGTTGGCGCCGACGCCGACGGTGACCCACGACGACTCGCCATCACTGGTCTCGATCAGGACCCGGGTGATCGCGTCGGTGCCGTGGCCCTGGTCGAGGATGCGCACCTTGAAGTCGATCAGCTCGAACTTCGCGATCGCGGGGTAGGCCTGGACGATGGCGGTGCGGAGCGCCTGGTCGAGCGCGTTGACCGGGCCGTTGCCCTCACCGGTGACGACGTAGCGGACGCCGGCGGCAGTGAGCTTCACCGTCGCCTCGGAGACCGCCTCCTCCCCCGGCTGGGCGTGCGTGAGCGTCTCGGTGATGACGCGCCACGACTCGACGTCGA
The DNA here is from genome assembly GCA_963846535.1 of uncultured Actinomycetota bacterium. Taxonomy (GTDB): domain Bacteria; phylum Actinomycetota; class Actinomycetes; order Propionibacteriales; family Nocardioidaceae; genus Nocardioides. The sequence continues at coordinate 44,567 of CAWJWK010000004.1, read as the reverse complement.
AGTACGACGGACGCTTGCCCTCCGCCTCCTCCATGAGCATCAGCTCGAACGACGCGTCCGCGGCCTCGAACGTGTAGCCACCGGACTCGAGCTCCTTCACCCGGGCCGTCACCCGGGTGACCACCTCGGGGTTGTCCGACAGGTCGAAGCCCAGCTCCCGGCCCTTGAGCTCGATCGACGCGCGACCGGCCATCTCCGAGACGAGCAGCCGCATGTCGTTGCCCACCCCGGCCGGGTTCATGTGCTGGTAGAGATCGGGGTCGATCTTGATGGCGCTGGCGTGGAGGCCGGCCTTGTGGGCAAACGCTGAGACGCCGACGTACGGCTGCCGCGACGCCGGCGGCACGTTGGTCACCTCGGCGACCGCGTGGGCGATCCGGGTGGCCTCGCCGAGCAGGCCGGGCGGCAGCACCTGCCGGTCCAGCTTGAGCTCCAGGTTTGCGACCACGTTGACGAGGTCGGCGTTGCCGGTGCGCTCGCCGTAGCCGTTGATGCAGCCCTGGACGTGCGTAGCGCCGGCGTCGACGGCGGCGAGGGTGTTGGCGACCGCGCACCCAGTGTCGTTGTGGCAGTGGATGCCGACCCGGACGCCGGTCGTCTGCACCACGTCGTGGACGACGTCGGCGACCCAGCCGGGCAGCATGCCGCCATTGGTGTCGCAGAGGGCGACCACGTCCGCGCCGGCGTCGTACGCCGTCCGCAGCACCTCGAGCGCGTAGGCCCGGTCGAGCCGGTAGCCGTCGAAGAAGTGCTCCGCGTCGAGGAAGACCTGCTGCCCCTCGGCGCGGAGGTGGCTGACGGTGTCCCGCACCATCGCGAGGTTCTCCTCGAGCGTGGTGCGCAGCGCCTTCTCCACGTGGCCGACGTGGGACTTGGCGACCAGCGTGACGACGCCCGCGCCGCTGTCGCGCAGCGCGGCGATCAGGGGGTCGTCGGCCGCCTGGACGCCGGCGCGGCGGGTGGCGCCGAACGCGGCGAGCTTCGCGTGCCGGAGGTCCAGCTCGTCGGCCGCGCGGCGGAAGAACTCGGTGTCCTTGGGGTTGGCGCCCGGCCAGCCGCCCTCGATGTAGCCGACGCCCAGCCCGTCGAGCTGCCGCGCGATCGTCAACTTGTCCGCGACCGTCGGGTTCAGGCCCTCCTGCTGCATGCCGTCACGCAGGGTGGTGTCGTAGACGTGGAACGCGCCGTGCAGGTCGAGCGCGTCGGCTGGCTGGTTCATCGGTGTCTCTCAGGTCGGGAATGTCCGGGCAAAAGAAAAACCTCTCGGAGACGAGAGGTTGGCGCGTCGAGAAGGCTCGACGCGCTAGCTAATGATGATCTCGGTGCAGTAGGGCACGCTCCTAGTGTGCCACGACTGCCGTACGGCGTCGCGACAGATCAGATTCCGAACGGCGGGCCGGGCGCCGGCACCCAGTTGACGCCCTCGCTCGCGACGACCAGCCCGAGCACTGCGGCGACGAGGAGCAGCGCGGCGCACAGCGCCAGCCAACGGCCCCAGGTGCGGGTGAGCGGGTAGACGACGCGCGAGATCGGTGAGCGGAACCGGCTGGCACTCGGCCCCGACCACAGCGCGATGCCGAGGGTGGCACCGCCCGCGAACAGCGTCGTGGCGCCGTCGAGTTCGGCGGCGTAGCACAGCAGCCCCGCTGCGAGCGCGAGACCCAGGCTCCAGAGCGTGAGCACGACGGTGCCGGTCAGCGCACGGAGCGAGTGCCACGGGGTGGTGAACGCGACCTGCGGCGCGTCGTACCACCTGGTGCCGCGGGTGAGCCGGCGGTCGGCGCCCGCCGACCCCGCCAGCGAACCGGTGCGCAGCACCCAGACGCCGAGCAGCACCGCGGCCAGAGCGATCCAGGGGACAGCCGCGGTCGCGGCTCCGAGCACGACTCCCCCGCACCCGACCGCGATGCCGCGGCGGAAGCGCTCGGCGAACGGCACCTTCGGCTGGACCAGTGCTCGGGCGTCCCAGTCCTGTTCCCACTGGGCGACCGCCGCGGCATGCTGCGGCCACGGCGCGCCCGCGATGGGTGGCGGGGGTCCGATCGTGGGCGGCGCCGGCTGCGGGCCCGGCGGCGGCGTCAGCACCCGGGTGGCGGACCGCGGCTCGACCACGGTCTCGACGGTCCGCGGTTCGCGGCCCGAGGCACCCGGGGCGGCGTCACCGTTGGCCAGCGCCACCGGAAGCGTGAGGTCGTCCACGACGCCGTGTCCCTCGACCGGTGGCGGCGCCGGCGGCGCGGACGGCTGGGTGCTCAGCGGCCGCAGCCACGCCAACAGCTCGGACAGCGACGGCCGGGCGAGCGGGTCGGGGTCGAGGGCGGCGTCCAGGACGGCGGCGAGGGGCCCTTCGATCCCGCGGAGGTCGTGCTCGCCGCGCCGGGCCCGGTCCATGATCGCCATCGACGGTCCGCGGCCGAAGGGGGCGCGTGCCGTCGCGCCGTAGGCGACAGTCGCAGCCCACGCGTAGACGTCGGCGGCCGCCGTCGCGTCGTCGCCGTAGAGAATCTCGGGAGCGAGGTAGCCCGGCGTGCCCAGCAGCCAGCCGACCTGGGTGAGCCGCGGGTCGTCGGTGACCCGTGCGAGACCGAAGTCGATGAGGATCGGCGTCCGGCCCTCCATCAGCACGTTCGACGGCTTGATGTCGCGGTGCAGGACGCCAGCGTGGTGAACGGCGGCGATGCCCTCGGCGAGACATCCGGCCAACCAGAGCAGGTCGGCCTCGGCGATCGCACCGTCCTCGACGACCTGGTCGTGCAGTGACAGGCCGGGCACATAGCGGGTCACGACGTAGGGCACGTCCGCCCAGGGATCGGCGTCGAGGAACTCGGCGATCCACGGGCTGCGCACCAGGGTGAGGGTGTTGACCTCCCGAGCCAGCCGGGCGCGAGCCTCCTCGTCGCCGACGATGTGGGGCCGCAGCACCTTGAGCGCGACCCGGCGGCCGTCGTCGTGCCGGGCCAGGTGGACGATGCCCATGCCGCCCTCCCCTAAGCGGGTCAGCAGTGTGTAGTCGCCCACCCGCGTGGGCGACTCGCCCTGCGGTTGGGTCGTCACGCAAAGAGGCTACCCAGCAGAGCGCCGTACGACGCCCAAGCGCGGCCGGATTCGCATTCTCCCCCCGGCCGCCGGGTACCCTCGAAATCGCTGCACGACCGACTCGGGGGGTACGGCAAAGTGACTGTTGCACCGGAAAACGCGCAGGACGCCGGGTATCTCTACCTGGCCCAGCTGCTCGCGAGCCGCGCCCGCAAGCTGCCGCGGGAGCTGGTCGGTGCCCGCGTCGAGCAGGCCTTCCGCGACCTGTGTCTCGAGCTCCAGCCGACGGTGAGCCTCGAGGTCGGCGCGCACGAGGCGGAGTTCAGCCGGTGGCTCAAGTCCGAGCTCCCGAGCACTCATTGCGTGGCCTTCGAGGCCAACCCGTTCGTGCACGACAAGTTCGCCGATGGCCTCGACGGCACGGGCGTCGACTACCACCACCTGGCGGTCTCGCAGGTCAACGGCACGGTCGACCTCGGCATCCCGCGCCGGTTCCACAACCCGCTCCGGGACCGGCGCTTCCGGAAGCGCCGCACCAGCCGGATGGCGAGTCTCGCCCGCCACCGCTACGCCGAGCGGACCGAGACAGTGCCGGTGCCGTCGGTGCCGCTCGACGACTTCGTGAGCGTCAGCGACGACGACGTCGTGGTCGCCTGGATCGACGTCGAAGGCGCCTCGGGCGAGGTCCTGACGTCCGGCGAGAAGGTCCTCTCCCAGGCCTCGCTGGTCTACATCGAGGTCGAGAACGAGCAGGTCTGGAAGGGCCAGTGGCTCGACGTCGACGTCGCCCGTCAACTCGCCGAGTGCGGCCTGGTGCCGGTGCTCCGCGACATCCAGCGTCCCCACCAGTACAACGTGGTCTTCGCCAGGGCAGAGGTCGCCGCCATGCCTGAGATGGCGCGCTTGTGCGACGCGGTCTACCGGCCCGAGGCCCACTGACGGCTCACCCGGGGCCCGTGTCCGCTTGCTGCGGGCCGTGGGTGGTTGCGACCGACAGGGCTTGGACGGGGAGGGCGGCGTGCTGGGGTTGCGCGCCGCGCCCGGCTCACGGACTCCGCGAGACGCCGCTGGTTGAGGGGGGCCGCCGCTGGTTGAGGCGGGCCGCCGCTGGTTGAGGTGTGACGAGCGCAGCGAGGAGCCTCGAAACCAAGTCAACCCGAAGCGCGAAAAGACGAGTTTGTCTGAGCTGAGGCTGCGGGTCGTGGCCACCGCCGGCGATGCGGCGGACCTGGCGCTCGCCCGCGACACCGCTTCCTGGTTGGCGTCGGTGACCCGCGCCGATTTCGGTGCCGGTCGCGCGGACGCCCGGCTGGCCGGAGCCCTGGACCGGTCCTGGGCGGGGGTGGCGGCCGGGACGGCCGACGGACAGGTCTCGATCGCTCAGGCGCGGGTGGTGGTCGAAGCCCTCGACGCGCCTGGGCCGGCACCTGCTGGAGGTGGTCGCACCCGAGATCGCCGAGGCCGAGCTGGCCAAACGACTCGAGAACGAGGAACAACGCGCCCGGGAGAAGACGACGCTGCGTTCCAAGGTCATCGGGGACGGGATGGCCCGGACCACGATCACCCACCCCGTCGTGTCCCGGGACCTGTTCTCACCCGCCCAACGCAAAGCCATGGCGCTGCGCGACCAGCACTGTCGAGCCGAGGGCTGCACCGTCCCGCCCGCTGGGGTGAGGCACATCATTGGAAACCCTGGGCCCAGGGCGGGAAGACCGACCTCGACGACGGCATCTACCCTCTGCACCTTCGACCACCACCGCGCCCACGACCCCAACCTCACCCACGAGACCCTCCCCTGGCCGGCCTTCTCAGGCTGGGGTCCCTACGGCCGCGCAAACGACCAGACCGGGCGGACGACAGTGTCCTGGCCGGTGAGTCCCGACTCGGCGAGCAGGGGCCGCAGCACGTCGTCGATGTAGCTCTGTCCTTCGGCCTCGGCGCGCCACACCTCAGCGATGACGAACCCGTCGCCCTCGGGGTAGACCGCGTGCGACATCAGACCAGCGGGCGGACCGCCGGCCTCCATCATCGACTGCCCCACCTTGGCGTCCAGGTCGTTGAACTGGTCCTGCGTCGCAGGAGCCACGGGAAGCTGGAGAAGGTGCGCCATACCGCCGATCCTCGCCGAAGCCCGCCCCCGGCGGAAGCAGCCGCAGTGGTTCAGGTGGTGTTCACGAGCGAAGAGAGTCACCCTGGTCCGATGCGGATCGAGTTGTGGCCTGCTTCCCGGGCCCTTGCGGTCTGCCTCGCCGTGGAGGCGTTGGCGGCCTGCGACTCCGACCCCAAGACCGACCGCGACACCGACTCCGACGCCGCCACCGCCACCGACTCACCCTCCGTCGAGCCCGGGTCGGGACAAGCCACCGAGTCCGACGACGCGTTGAACGAGATGGCCGCCTCGGCAAGCGAGGCCCCCGAGTCGCGGATTCCCTTGACGGCGGCACCGAGGACGGGCAGCTCATCGAGGACCACGCCGAGCCTTGTCGCGGTCAGACCTGGACGATCAAGCAGCCATGAGTGAGCCCGGCCAGAACCTAGCGGTGCCGCCAGGCCCGGGGCTCCCCGACGGGGCGACCATCCCGGCGGGCGAGCTGGTCGAGCGCTTCTCGCGCTCCCCAGGTCCGGGCGGCCAGTCGGTCAACACCAGCGACACTCGCGTCGAGCTGCTCTTCGCCCCGGCGAGCTCCACGGCGTTCACGGATGCCCAGCGGAACCGACTGGTCCGCAGCCTGGCCGACGCGATGACGCAGGGCCAGGTCTCGGTCGTGGCATCGGAACACCGCTCCCAGCTGCGCAACCGCATCGCCGCCCGCGAACGCCTGGTCGACCTCTTGCGGGAGGCCGTGGCTCCCCCGCCGCCCGCACGCAGAAAGACGAAGCCCAGTCGCGCCTCGCAGCGCCGACGCGTCGAATCGAAGAAGCAGCTGGGCCGCACCAAGGCGTTGCGCGGCCGGGTCCGCGACCATTAGTCCGTGAGAAGTACGAGGAGCTGTCGGTGCAGCTCCGGCACTGCTGCCTCGTGCTCCGGCTTCATCAGCACGCTGCGCAGGATCCGACCCGTCGGCACATCCGCTTCGACCACGTGGCCGCGCCCGGCCAGGGCCGGACCGTCGACGAGGTACGTCGCCAGGTGCAGGGACTCGGGCGGCGGGAGCCCCATGCCGGCGGCCATCGCCGCTGCGCTGACGGCGTCGATCTCAGAGAGCCGGCCGCGAGCCGGGAAGTACGTGACGATGTCGAGCTGCGGCGCCTGGTAGAGCCGCAGCTCGTCGCTCGCCTCGATCAACCGCGCCCACTCGAGGACGGCGCGTCGACCCGGTCGCAGCACGGCACCGAGACCGTCGGCCGTGAGCGGCAGCAGCCGGAGCGTCAGCCACAGCGCGGCGGCAGCGGCGCCTGCCCGCGAGCACTCGAGCGAGATCTCACCGAGGTGGAGCTCGTCGGAGGTGAAGTAGGTGTACGGCGAGTCGTGCAGGTAGTGCCGCGCGACGCCCGGGTCGCGGAACAGCACCGCCCCGCACCCGTACGGCTGTAGCCCGTGCTTGTGCGGGTCGATGACGACGGAGTCGCAGTCCGCGATCGCGACGTACGGCGCCGCCGCGACCCCGTCGGCACTGTCGTCGGCGATCAGCCGGAAGAAGCCGCCGTACGCCGCGTCGACGTGCACCCGCACCCCGTGGCGACGGGCGAGCGGAACGATCTCGTGCACCGGGTCGACGGCGCCCAGTCCGGTGGTGCCCGTCGTGGCCACGACGGTGCCGACCCGGCCGCCGGCCAGCAGTCGGTCCAGGGCGTCGAGATCCATCGTGCCGTCCGCGACGGTCGGGACCGCGACCGCCTCGATGCCTAGCAGGTGCGCCATCCGGGCGTGGGTGTAGTGCGCGTCGGCACTGTGGGCGATCGCCTTGCCCGGGTGGGTCTCCCGGGCCACGAACAGGGCCTCGAGGTTCGCGACGGTGCCGCTGCTCGTGAGGTGCCCGAGGTGGTCGGCGTACCCGAACATCGCGGCCAGCTGGGCCACGACGTCCTTTTCCATCGCGGCCGTCGCCGGCCCGCCGTCGAGCGCGTGGTTGTTGGGGTTGACCAGCATCGCCGTGACGTAGCCGATCACCGCGGCCGGGTGCGGCGGCTTCAGCATCTGTGCCGCGTAGCGCGGGTGGTGGAACGGGTAGTTGTCCCGCAGCCGGCTCCGCAGCTCGGCCGTGGCCGCGGACAGCTCAGCGGGGTCGATGTCCTGCGCCGGATGGGTCGGCGTGTCGCCGTACTCCCCCATCCACGCGGCCATCTCGGTCACGGCCAGCTGGAGCTGCTCCCCCAGCTCGGCCGCTCCGGCGGGCATCGGCCGCAGGGCGGGAGTCTCGGGCATGCGTGCATGCTAGTCAGCGACGAGTGACGGCCGCGGCGCGCGCCGGACCGCCTGGACCGAGAGCACCGAGCCGACCGCGGCCAGCGCCGCCAGCACGGCGAAGGTGGCGGGATAACCGCCCGAGACTTCTGCGATCCACGCACCGGCGAAGGGACCGAGCGCCGTCGCGACCGCCACCGGCGCGCCGAGCACACCGTTGATGGCTGCGTAGCGCTCCGGGCCCCACAGGTCGGTGACCAGCGTGGCCCCGACCAGGGTGTAGAGGCCGCGGGCGGCGCCGGCCACCATGGCGATGACGATCAGCAGCGCGGCCGGGCCGGGGACGATCGCGAGGGTCAACGTCGTCAGCGCCATCGCGGCGGTGCCCCACAGCACCCGCTGACCGACGTCGGTGATCGCCGTGAGCCGCGGGAACGCCAGCCGGCCGAGGACCTGGCCGGCACCGCCGAGCCCGAGTGCCCACGCCGCCAGGGTCGGCGTCATCCCCCGTCCGACGAGCAGCGGGATCAGCGCGACCAACGCGGCGAACATCGCGAGCGTGGTGAGGGTGGCACCGGCGGCGGTGAGCAGGAACGCCGGACTGCGCACCACGTCACGGTCCGCCGTGACGTGCCCCGACTCCGCGTGGACCGGCCACGGATGACGCAGCGCGACGGCATGGGTCGGCACGGCGACGACGAGGAGGAGGACCGCGAAGATCACGTACGTCGTCCGCCAGCTCGTCTGCTCCGCGAGCGCGGTCGTCAGCGGGGCGAACACCGTGCTGGCGAACCCCGCGACCAGGGTCAGCGTCGTGAGTGCACGGACCCGGCCGGCGCCGTACCAATGCGTGAGCGCAGCGAACGCCGGCGCATAGAACAGCCCGGCGGCGCCGGCGCCGCAGAGCAGCATCGCGACCAGGAACACGAGGTACGACGACGCGCTCGCGAGCAGAGCCAGCCCGGCGGCCGCGACGACCGCGCCCGCGACCATCACGCCGCGCGGGCCGCGCGCCTGGATGGAGCGCCCGACGACCACTCCCGCAACGCCCGTCATCAGCAGCCCGATGGAGAACGCGGCCGTGATCGCCGTCAACGACCAGCCGGTGTCGGCAGTGATCGTCGGCGCGAGCACGGCGAACGCGTAGTAGAGCGTGCCGTAGCTGACGGTCACCGTGACGCAGAGGGCGGCGAGGACGCCGCGGGGCGCGGAGCTCAGGACGTCACCGGCGCCCCGATCGTGAGCACCTCCTGCTGCGACGGGCCGCAGCAGCCGCCGCCGCTCGCGCTGGAGTCGGGCTCGTCGAACACGCCGGCGCCGCCGCAAACCCCGGTGTCCGGAAGGACCAGCTCCACCCGGGCCGCTGCCTCGTGGTCGCCGGCGAGTGAGGCCACCACGCTGCGGATCTGCTCGTAGCCGGTCAGCGCGAGGAACGTCGGCGCCCGGCCGTAGGACTTCATGCCGACCAGGTAGAGGTCCGGCTCCGGCTGCGCGAGATCGGCGGCGCCGGTCGCGCGGACCGAGCCGCACGAGTGGATGTTGGGGTCGATGTCGGCTGCGATGTTGCGCGGTGCCTCCAGTGTCGGGTCGAGGTCGAGGCGCAGCTCGGAGAGGAACGACAGGTCGGGCTTGAACCCGGTGAGTACGACGACGTTGTCGGCAGGCGGGAGTGCGCGGCCGTCCTCGGACCGGACCACGGCGGACCCGTCGATGACGTCGATCCGTGCCGTCCGGAAGCCGGTGAGCAGCTCGAGAGCCCCGTCCTCGACGGCCTGCTTGGCGCGCTGTCCGAGCGCGCCACGCTGGGGGAGCTGGTCGGCCGCGCCGCCCCCGAACGTGCCGTCCGACACCGCACGCCGCAGCGCCCAGGTGATCGTGGTGCCGGAGTGCGCGGCCGCGATCCGGGTGAGCTCGATGATCGCGTTGAACGCCGATGCCCCGGCGCCAATGACGACCGTGTGCTTGCCGGCGTAACGCTCGGGGTGAGCCCCGTCGGGCACCTCGTAGGAGACCAGTCCGGCCGCGGTCGCCGCGGCCTCCCCGAGCGCCGGGATGCCGTCGGCACCGGCGGGACTGGGCTTGCGCCAGGTGCCGGAGGCGTCGATGACCGCCCGGGCCTCGAACCGCTCCTCGGCGCCGGCGGCCGTCGTCACGTGCACCGTGAACGGCTGCTCTGCGCGGCCGGCGTCGACCAGGCGGTCCCGGCCCTTGCGGGACACGCCGAGCACCCGGGCGTCGTACCGGACGTGGGGCGTGAGTGCCGCGGCGAGCGGTGCGAGGTAGCCGTCGATCCACTCGGCTCCGGTCGGGTAGCCGGACACCTGCGCCGTCCAGCCTTCCGCGGCCCGGGCGAGCAGCCGGGCGCCGGCCTGGTCGACCAGCTCTGGCCAGGCCGAGAACAGCCGCACGTGGCCCCACTCGGCCACGGCGGACGCCGCGCTCGACCCTTGCTCAAGCACCAGCGGCGTGAGTCCACGCTCGAGCAGGTGGGCAGCGGCGGCGAGCCCCTGCGGGCCGGCACCGATCACGACAACGGGCAGTTCTTCCATGACGCTATTCTCCTCATATTCACGAAGTTCGATGTGAGGGAACTCTAGTCTCATATCGACAGATGTCAATACGTTCTCTAGGATGGACCCATGGCTACCGCGCTTCCCTTGCTCCCGGACCTGGCGTCATGCTGCTCCCCCGCCACCGGCGGCCGGGTCGACGACGACGCCGCCGAGGCGCTGGCCCGGATGTTCAAGGCGCTCTCCGACCCGACCCGGGTGAAGCTGCTCTCGATGATCGCCGCGGCCGACGACCAGGAGGCCTGCGTCTGCGACCTGACCGCGCCGGTCGGCCTGTCGCAGCCGACGATCTCCCACCACATGAAGGTGCTGACCGAGGCGGGCCTGGTGTCCCGTGAGCAGCGCGGCAAGTGGGCCTACTTCAGCGTCGTGCCCGGCATCCTCGACTCGCTGGCCGAGGCGCTCTCGCCGCGTCGCTGACCGGTAGGTCCACTTTCTCGCTCACTATGGTTTTATTTCTTTCATCAAGACCACGAACGACGTCATTCCGCTCGGTGAGGCCACCCGGGCGTGGTTCGCGATCTCACTGCAGACCTTCGGCGGCCCGGCCGGCCAGATCGCCGTCATGCAGCACAAGCTGGTCGACGAGAAGCGGTGGATCGGTCAGCAGCGGTTCCTGCACGCGCTGAACTACTGCACGCTGCTGCCAGGGCCCGAGGCCCAGCAGCTCGCCATCTACACCGGCTGGCTGCTCAACGGAACTCGTGGCGGACTCATCGCCGGATCGCTCTTCGTCCTGCCCGGCGTGATCGCGCTGCTGGCGCTGTCCGCGATCTATGTCAGGTTCGGTGGCACCGACCTGGCCACCGCTCTCTTCGCCGGCGTCGCGCCGGCCGTGATCGCGATCGTGGTGCAGGCGATCCACCGGATCGCGAAACGGGCGCTCGCCCACGTCGCCCTGGTGAGCATCGCCGTGGGCGCGTTCGTCGCCCTGACCGTGTTCACCGTCCCGTTCCCGCTCGTCGTGCTCGCCGCAGGGCTGATCGGGTGGGCGCTGGGCCGCGCCATTCCCTCCTTCGCGAGCGGCTCGAGCAATGGCACCTCCTCCGTCGGACCCGCTCCCCTGATCAGCGACGACGCGCTGCACCACGAGCTGCCCTCGAAGCGTCGGTCGCTCGGCATCGTCACCCTCGCCCTGGTCCTCTGGTTCGCCCCGGTGGCCGCCTTCGCGGTCTTCGTCTCGTCGACCGACGTCTTCGTCGACCAGGGCCTGTTCTTCTCCGGGGCCGCGGTCGTGACGTTCGGCGGGGCGTACGCCGTCCTGTCGTACGTCGCCCAGCAGGCGGTCAACGTCTACGGCTGGCTGGCGCCGGGCGAGATGGTCCGCGGCCTCGCTCTCGCCGAGACCACGCCGGGACCGCTGATCATGGTCGTGCAGTTCGTGGCCTTCGTCGGCGCCTACCGCAGCCCCGGCAGCTTCGACCCGTGGGTCGCCGCCGTCCTCGCCTCGCTCCTCGTCACCTGGGTGACGTTCGTGCCGTGCTTCCTGTTCGTGCTGCTCGGCGCGCCGTACGTCGAGCGGCTCCGCCACAACCGGCACCTCACCTCGGCGCTCACCGGGGTGACTGCCGCGGTCGTCGGGGTGATCGCCAACCTGGCGGTCTTCTTCGCCCTGCACACGCTCTTCGACCGCAGCCGCGAGGTCGACGCCGGACCGATACACCTCGACTTGCCGGTGGTCTCGGAGGGGGACCCGGTGGCGTTCGCCATCACCGGCATCGCGCTCGTGATGATGTTCCGCCGCGGCTGGGGGCCGATGCGCACCCTCGGGCTGTGCGCCCTCCTCGGTCTCGGCTTCTTCGCGGTCGAGCTGGCCGTCTGAGCCTGCCGGGTGGGACGCCTACCCATCGTGACAGTTCCACTGGCAAGGTGCTGCCATGCAGACGCCGACGCTAGCCGACACCGGTCAGGTGAAGATCGCCTACGAGACGTTCGGATCCCCGGACGATCCGGCCATGGTCCTGATCATGGGCGTGGCCAGCCAGATGATCTACTGGCCGGACGGCTTCTGCCAGGCACTCGCCGACGCCGGCTTCTACGTTGTCCGGTTCGACAACCGCGACATCGGGCTGTCGAGCCATCTCCACGACCTCGGCATTCCGAGCCTGGTCGAGCTGCTGACCGGCCAGTCCGACAGTGCGCCGTACGTGCTGGGTGACATGGCCGACGACACGGCCGGCCTCCTCGACGCCCTGGGCCTGGACCGGGTGCACCTGGTCGGGCTGTCCATGGGCGGGATGATCGCCCAGGAGTTCGCCCTCCGGCACGAGGCCCGGCTGACGAGCCTCACCTCGATCATGTCGACGCCGGCTGCGAACGTCGGACAGCCGACCCCGGATGCCCAGGAGACCCTGCTGTTGCCGCCGCCCAAATCGGTCGAGGAGGCCGGTGAGCTGGCCGTGCAGGTCTACGGCGCGGTCGGCTCGCCGGCGTACCCGCTCGACGTCGAGTGGACCCGCGCGACGGGCGAGGAGGCGTTCCGGCGCAGCAGCAGCTCGGCGGGCAAGATCCGTCAGCTCGCGGCGATCTTCGTGTCTCCGGACCGCCGGCCCGGCCTCGCCGCGGTCACGGTGCCGACTCTGGTGCTGCACGGCGAGCAGGACCCGCTGATCCAGCTCGAGGGCGGCCTCGAGACGGCCAAGGCGGTGCCGGGGGCGCGACTGGTGACCTATCCCGGCATGGGGCACGACCTGCCGCGTGACCTCTGGCCGGACTTGATCCGGGAGATAGTCGACCACGCACGCCAGGCCGAAGGGAGCGATTCATGACGACCGCGGAGGAGTACACGACGTTCATGCACACGGCGATCCCCATCGTCGGCGCGATGGGCATCCGGGTGGTCGAGGTCGGCGAGGGTACGGCGACGATCGAGCTGCCTGCCGAGCCGAACGGCAACCACTTCGGAGCCTTGTACGCCGGCTCGCTCTACACCGCGGCGGAGCTGCTCGGCGGGGTGATTCCCGGGACGACGTTCGACCTCGGGGGCGAGCTGGCGGGGTTCGTCCCGCTGCTGAAGTCCTCGGAGATCCGGTTCCGACGGCCGGCGATGGGCGCCGTGCTCGCCCGGGCGACGATGTCGCCGGAGGATCGCGAGCGAGTGCCTCGTGAGGCGCTGGAGACCGGGAGGGCCGAGTTCATCCTCGAGGCCGAGATCACCGACGCCGAGGGCACGGTGGTCGCCGAGACCCGCGGGGTCTACCAGCTGCGCAAGCTCGGCTGAACCGAGGGACTCAGGCGGCGTCGGCGGCGAACGCGGGCTGGATCGAGCGCTCGGCCGCGTGCGCCTCGTGCCGGGCCGCGATCTCCACCCGGTGAGCGTGCGACCGCTCCTTGACCGCGGCGAACCGCCGCCACGAGCTGGTCGTGCTTGTTGGTGCCGAGCTGGTCGAAGACCCAGCCGACGGTGACGGTCAGGATCGGGATCCACACCGCAACATGAACCGGCAGAGCGGGACGAAGACTCTGAGTGCATCGATCATGCTGACGAGTCTCCGGCCACGGACCCCTCCGTGCCTCGTGCCCTGCAGCGGGTCGACGCCTGGGTCGATCGCACTGCACCAGCTCTCCTCGGCCCTGTGACCAGTATCGGCACCGAGGTAGCGCACCCGGCGTCAAGGGAGTGCGTGCGTGGTAAGACCTCAGCTTGGGGTGGTCGGCTCGATCTGCGCGAGCTGCTGGGTCAGATAGTTGCGCATCCGGTCGCGAAGATCCTGCGCAAGCTGCTGCAGCCGTTCGACCTCGGCCTCCAGTGCGGCCTTCTGCTCGGCCAGGTCACTAAGCACCGTCGCGCGCTGTCGGTCGAGCTCGGCGCTCTGCTCTGCCCGTGCCTCTTCTACCTCGGCACGCACTCGATCGGCCTCCGCATGTGCCTCAGCCATGACCCGATCTGCCTCTGCACTTGCCGACGCCTTCAGTCGTTCCGCCTGAGTCTGGCTCGACCCGGTGAGCCGGTCCGCATCGCTCTGCGCCGCGGCCACGATCGAAGCAGCCTCGGCCCTCGACTCGCCGAGGAGCTCGTCCGCATTGCGGGCAGCAACCTCAAGCAACCGGGCAACTGCACCGGTGCCCTGCTCTGCAACTGTCACCATGCCCCCTAAGAATCACTGCCACCGTATGGTCCGCACGCAGCCCGACACAACGCGGCGACCATACCCGTACCGCAACTGACAACGTCGCCGCGCACTGCCGGCAGGTCGCGCCACCGGCTGTCAGCCCTCGGACGTGAGGTCGAGGCCTCCGCGGACGACAGCCCGCCAGGCTTCCGGGCCAACAGCTTGGGTCGCGGGCAGACGAGCTCGGCAAGCCCGCCCCGGCGGACCACCGCGCGTACGCCGGACTTCCGGTCAGGTTCTCACGGTACGGGTCAGGAGCAGCCGCTTCCGGACGTGCCGACCCGTCGGGTGGCGGACCGCGTCAGGTGGACATGGGAGGCTTGCTCAAGGCTGGCGAGCGTGAAGCTTCTGGGCGACGCGAACCGGTGGCTGCCTGGGTGGCTGGATCGGCTGCTGCCAGAGTTGGACTCTGCGCCGGCGGAGGAGCAGCAGCGCGAACTGAGCTCACTCGCTCGGGACCTGGAAGGCGCGGACCTCGATGCGGCCACCGAGGGCCTTCGACGCGCGGGCGGCCCAGCCAAGGGCCGCCTCCTCGTCAGCGACGTCGATCACCCAGAAGCCTCCGAGGTACTCGGGAGCCTCGACGAAAGGTGCGTTGACTGTGCTCAGTGACTCGCCGGTGTTGTCGACGGTGATCGCGCTGGAGGGCGGCATGAGCCCGCCCGCGAAGACGAAGGCGCCGGTCGAGGTCAGCTCCTCGATGATCGCGCCGGTGGCAGCCATGGCCGCCTCGAGCTCGGCGGGGTCCATGGTCTCCATGGTCGGTTCTTCATCGGAGTTGTGCGGAACGGACAGAAGGTATTGGCTCATGCTCAGTACGACCGCCCTCGGCACACGAACTCATCGGCCGGTCTTCGATCCCGCCTCCGCGTGTCGCGTCTATGCGTCGCCTATCGGCGCACGCCACCGGTCGTAGTAGCGAGCCATCAGCTTTCCAGTAGGCCAGCAGCAGCCCCATCTCGCACGCCGTGGCCGCCGCGGCCGGAATCGCGCGTCGCCGGCTGGCGGCGACGATCGCGACAAGCCCCGCGGCGGCGGTGTGCTGCTTCGAGTAGTGGATGTCTTGCACCGACGATGCCCGCTCAACTACTGGATCGGCCCCGCCGTACGCCGTTGCACGTGCGCCACCGCCGCGTCTGCCGAACTGTGTCATTGCCGTAGCGATGACCGCGGCGGTTGCACACGTGTTCGACGAAGTTGCGGCCTCGATACGTTCCGACGTCGAAGCCGGAGGTGCGTGGGCCGTGGCGAGTAGCATCAGGCGCAGCCTGGGAACTCGAGAAGGGATCGCCATGGGGCTGGGCACTGTCGAGCGGGCCGCTCTCCTTGATGCGGCGGCCGAGGCCCTCGCAGCCGACCGCGACAGTGCGGCAGGTCCGCCGCTGGACGCGCTCTTCGCAGATCTCGATCCCGCCGATCCCGGCGACCTGACCTACCAGATCTTCGGGCAGGCCCTTGCCCGGCGAGCCGGCCGCGGGGCCCCTGACGTGAACCTCTACCTCCGCGACCTGAAGCTGCGCCAGATCTCGCTGTTCAACCTCATCGCCACCCACCTGCCGTTCGTACGCCGCTCCGGGCAGTTCACCAACGACGTCCTCGCGGGCGTGCTCGCCGACGCCGACCAGGTCACCCTGGTCGACGTCGGCATCGGGACGGGTCAGCAGGAGTTCACTGTGCTCGAGGCGCTCGCCCGGCTCGACCGGCTGCCCCGACGCCTCTCGGTCATCGGCATCGAGCCGAGCCCGTCGATCCTCGCCGACGCCGAGCGCACCTTCGCCCGCGCGCGCGATGAGTTCGGGGTCGACGTCACGTTCACCGGGGTCCTGTCCGTTGCCGAGGCGATGACCGACCACCAGTGGGACGAGCTCCCCGTCGGGGACGACGTGGTCGTCAACGCCGCGTTCGCCATGCACCACATCCAGGCGACCGGCGACGGCCCAGCTGCTGCCCGCGATCACGTCTTTCGGCGCATCAGGGCCCTGGATCCCCGCGTGATGACGCTCATCGAGCCGAACAGCAACCATCTCGAACCCGACTTCCTCGTCCGGTTCCGGAACTGCTGGGAGCACTTCGGCGCCGCCATGCAGGCGATCGATGCCAGCCCAGCCACGGTGACCGAGCGGTTGGCGATGAAGATGTTCTTCGCCCGCGAGGTCGATGACGTCATCGCCAACGCCGAGGAGACCCGTGCCGAGCGGCACGAGCGCACAGAAGCATGGATGCAGCGGCTGGATCGGACCGGGTTCGGCCTCGTCGGCGACCTGCCGTCGGATCCGCGGGGGGATCAGCTGACCGTGGACCGAGCCGATGGCTGGGTGCGGATGGGCTACGACGGTACGCCGATGGTCGCGTGCATCTTCGCCAGTCGCCAGGACGCCGATCTCGGAGCGCTGGGCTGGAGCGACCTCGGCGCCGGCGACGGCCCCGCCGCCACGACCGCCCCCGTCTTCGCCACCGATCCGGGCCGTTACGGCGCGAGCGTCCAGCGGGTCCGCGACATCATGCAGAGCGAGATCACGTCGATCTCGCTCGGAGCTACCCTGGCAGACGCCGCACGACTGCTCCGCGACACGCGCGTGAGTGACCTGGCTGTGACAGGTGAGAGCGGCGCGTTCGTCGGCGTGCTCGCCGAGGGCGATCTCATCCGGACCCTGCTTCCAGGCGAGTCCGGCTTCGAAGGGGACGTCGCGGAGAGCTTCGAGGTCCTGGCCATCAACGGACGCGCCCGCGCAGGCGACGCCATCGACGACCTCGTGATCCGCGACCCGGTCCCGATCGCGCCCTCCGACGACCTTCTCCGGGTGGCCTCGGTGATGGTCGAGCGCCAGATCCGCCGACTTCATGTCGTCGAGGACGGACGGCTCGTCGGGACCGTCTCGCGTGCCGACCTGGTCACGGCTCTGCTCAGCGGCTGATCCTCTCGAGCTCCGATGACCAGGTTGCGTCCTTGCGCCGCCTGTGACTGTCAAGCCGTGCAAGTGTTCGGTGCTCCGCGCCCCCTCGAACCGTGCTCCCTCCCCGTCACCTGATCGTGCAGCAGGCCCAGGTTCCTCATTCGTGCATGCGCGGGCGTTCAGGGATACGTGCACGCGGTCTCGACCAGGACGTCGTGGAGGGCGAGCTCGGCGGCGCTCCGGACGCGACCGGGGCGGTGGGCGGCCAGCACCCGTCTTGGCGGTGCGGTGTCGCCGAGGGAGACGACCCGCACGTCGGGGTGCTGGTTGACCGTGGCCGTTCTCGGCGCCAATGCGATGCCGAGGCCGACGCTGACCATGGCCTGGGCCTCCTGGTAGTCGTTGGCCTGGAAGGCGATCGTCGGGGTGAAGCCGGCGGCCACGGCGCTGCGCTGTAGGACCTCGACGACCGGGTGTCCTCCGGCCCGGATGATCCAGGGCTCGGCGGCGAGGTCGGCCATGCGGACGGTACGGCGCCGGGACAGGCGGTGAGTGGAGCCGACGAGCAGCACGGTGGGGTCGGTGAAGAGCTCGGTCAGCACCAGCTCGTCGTTGTCGATCCGCTGCCACTCGTAATCCCACAGGAAGGACATCGCGACCTTGCCCTCTTCGAGCATGCGCACCAGATGGTCTTCGCGGCCGCTGCTGATCGTCAGTGTGATGTTGGGGTAGAGCTCGCGGTATCGGCGTACCGCCAGTGGAAGGAATGAGCTGCCGACCGTGGGAAAGGTGCCCAGGGTGACACTGCCTCGGCGGACGCCGGCGATGTCGGCGAGATCGGACTCTGCGGCCGCCAGCTGACGCAGGACCTTGCGTGCGTGCGTGGCCAGCACCAGGCCCGCGTCTGTCGGTGTCATGCCGCGGGCGTGTCGGTCGAGGAGCGGCTGTCCCGCCTCGCGCTCGAGCCTCAGCAGCTGCTGGGAGACCGCGGACGGGGTGTAGCCCAGGGCTGCAGCAGCACTGGTCACCGACCCTTCCTCCACGATCGCCAACAGGATCTGTAGCCGCTTGACGTCCAGCACGCGCCCATTCTGTCTGAAGTTCCGCTACCCGGCCATGAAGAGATGTTCACCGCTGCTTGAGCGACCAGTTGGCCGCCCGGACCTCGACACAGTGCATCGAGCATGAAGTACTGCTTCATGGACCTGTGCAAGATCGTGATTGTGCTACAAGGCTCCCTGGCATCAATCTGAGTGAGTCCGGAAGTTCCGGACTGTCGTCTCAGGAGGCAACATGCGAGAGATCGCCGCGACGTGGATGCGGGGGGGCACCAGCAAGTGCTGGGTCTTCCGTCGCGACGACCTGCGGGTCCCGGACCTGTCTGTTGATGAGGTGCTGCTGCGTATCTACGGCAGCCCGGACCACCGGCAGGTCGACGGCGTGGGCGGGGGCACGTCCACCACGAGCAAGGCGGTCATCCTCGCACCGTCGTCGGCTGCGGGGGTGGACGTGGAGTACACGTTCGCCCAGATCGGGATCGACGAGGCAAAGGTCGACTGGGGAAGCAACTGCGGCAACTGCTCTGCCGTGGTCGCGTCGTTCGCGATCCGGGAGGGCTGGGTGCGGACCGACGCGCCCGAGACGTCCGTACGGGTCTTCAACACCAACACCGACCAGCTCATCCTGCAGCGCGTGTCCACCCCCGGAGGCGTGCTCGACGAGGCTGCGTCCGAGACCATCCCGGGCGTCCCCTTCCCGGGCGCTCCGGTGCGCATGGGCTTCGTCGACCCGGCCGGTCGGAGCACCGGTCGGCTCTTCCCCACCGATCGTCAGCGCGACGTCTTGTCGGACGCCGTGGGCGGAGTGACCGTCACGCTGGTCGACGCAGGTGCTCCGGTCGTTGCGGCCAACGCTTCCGACTTCGGGGTGCGGGGGAATGAGGACATCGCCGAGCTTGACCTGGTCCCCGGGCTCCTGGCCCGCCTCGACGCCGTACGTCGGGAAGCGGGTGTCCTGATGGGACTCGCGGAGAGCCCGGATGCGGTCGCCCGCGCTGTTCCGAAGCTCGCGCTCGTCTCGACTCCCGGTTCGCGGGGCGTCGAAGGCGACGACCTGACCGTCCGCATGCTGTCGATGGGACACTTCCACCCTGCTGTTCCGGTCACGGGCTCCGTGGCGCTGACACTGGCAGCCGACGCACCCGGCACGGTCGTGCACGACCTCGTGCGCCCGGATCGGCCCACCACAGGTCTCCGACTTGGCACGCCGGCGGGGTGCGTGAGCACCTTCGTCGAGGAGCACGACGGTGTCCCCGTCGTCGGTGTCGTCCGTACATATCGGCGGCTGGCCCACGGGTCCGTGGTGCTGCCGGACCCGCCCCTCCTGCCGTCGGCCTCGGCATGACCATCCACTCCCTTGACACGGGACGTCCGTGCGAGGCTCGATTCATCTGGAGGAACTCATGACCCAGCACCTCGACAAAGAGGGTGTGGCCACGACCGGAGACGAGGGCGTCAGCGCCGTACAGGACACGCCCGAGCGCTCTGCGCCGAACCCGCGACTCGCAGGCGTGATCGTGGCCGGCTTCACGGCGCTGGCGGTGGGCGCCTCGGTTCTGGGAGGGGACCTGCTGAACCCGGCGGCCTCCACCACCGACGGCGACTACTCCGGTGAGACCGTGGAGATGATGATCCCCCTAGCCGAGGGCGGCGGCACGGACATCTGGGCGCGCTTCGTCGGAGCGGAGCTGACCGAGGCGGTGCCGGGATCCCCGGGCCTGGCGCCGGTCAACGACGACGGCGGCGAGGGCATCCTCGGCACCAACCACTTCATGACCTCCGCGAAGTCCGACGGGACCGAGGTCCTGGTCAGCACGGCTTCCACGGTGGTGCCCTACCTCCTAGAGGTGCCGGCGGTGCGCTACGACTTCACCGAGCTGCGGCCCATCCTGGCCAACGGCACCGGGGCAGTGGTCTACGCCCGGACGCGCGCAGGCGTGCGCGGCGTCGAGGACCTCCTCGACCGGGACGAGCCGTTGGTCTTCGGTGGCATCGCGGCAACCAGCCTCGACCTCACCACGTTGCTGGCCTTCGACCTCCTCTCCGCCGACGTCGACTCGACGTTCGGGTTCGAGGGCCGCGGCCCGGTCAACCTCGCGTTGCAGCGTGGCGAGGTGGACATCGACTACCAGACAACGACGTCGTACGGGCCGGCGGTGGAGCCGTTGGTGGAGGACGGCACCGCGGTGCCCCTCTTCTCTCTGGGGCAGGTGGACGATGCCGGTGAAATCGTGCGGGATCCCAACTTCCCCGATCTCCCTACGGTCGTCGAGGTGTACGAGCAGCTGTACGGCGAGCAGCCGGACCCCGACGCATTGGAGACGTACCGGTCGATCCTGGCGCTGACCTACACCTACCAGAAGGCGCTCTGGGTCCCGCAGGACACACCCGACGAGGCATTCGAGCTGCTGCGGGCCACGGCCGAGGAGATGGGTGCTGACCCAGAGTTCCAGGAGTCCGCGGCCGAGGTTCTCGGTGGTTACCCGATTGACGCCTCCCCGGACCTCGCTGAGCGCATCGGCGAGGCGTACCGGGTGGATGACAGCGTCCGCGAGGACGTGCTCGACCTGCTCGAATCCGACTACGACATCACCATCGACTAGGGGCAAGACCATGACTGATGCAGCGTTCTCGGCCCTGGGCTCCCTGGCCGATCCCTCCCTTCTACTGATGCTCGCCATCGGCGTGGTGGCCGGTTTGGTGATCGGCCTGATCCCCGGTCTCGGCGGCACCGGCGCGGTGGCGATCCTCCTCCCGGTCACGTTCGGCATGGACCCCGAGCCTGCTCTTGCGATGCTGATCGGAGCCCTGGCGGTGGTGCACACCTCGGACACCGTGGCTGCGGTCCTGCTCGGCGCGCCGGGGTCCGCATCGGCCAGCGTCACGATGCTCGACGGCTACGCGATGGCACGGAAGGGACAGGCCAAACGAGCACTGTCGCTGGCCTTCCTCTCCTCCATGGCAGGCGGCCTTATCGGCGCGGTCGGCCTCACCCTTGCCATCCCCTTGGCACGGCCGCTGGTGCTCTCGTTCGGCAGCCCGGAGCTCTTCATGCTGACCGTCCTCGGTGTCTCGCTGGCTGCCGTGCTCTCGCGCGGCAACGTCGTCAAGGGTCTGACAGCGGGCTTCCTCGGTCTCCTGCTCGGCCTCGTCGGCACCTCGCCCACCACCGCGGAGGAGCGGTTCTCCTTCGGCTCCCTCTTCCTCAGCGACGGCCTGTCGTTGGTGGCGGTCGCCTTGGGCGTGTTCGGGCTCGCCGAGATCGCGAGCCGCGTCGGTCAGCGGCGTGTGACGGAGGAGCCGGTCGAGCTCACCGGGGGCTGGGGATCCGGGATCCGGGAGTGGCTGACGCACTGGACGCACGTCATCCGAGGCTCGCTGATCGGCATCTGGGCCGGGATCCTCCCCGGCGTCGGCGCCACGGCCGGCACGTGGCTCGCCTATGGACAGGCCGTCGCCACCGCCAAGGACAAGCGCAAGTTCGGCAAGGGCGACCCGCGCGGCATCGTCGGTCCCGAGAGCGCCAACAACTCGGTCGAGGCCGGGGATCTCATCCCGACCTTCCTGTTCGGCATCCCGGGCGGCGTGCCGTCCGCGATGCTGCTCGGGATGCTCCTGACGTACGGCATCCAGCCGGGTCCGGCCATCGTCACCGACCACCTCGACCTGATGTACCTGATCGTCTGGGCGTTCGCGATCGCATCAATCGCCGGGGCGTTCCTCTGCTTCCTCGCGACAGGCTCGCTCGCCAAGCTCACCAAGGTGCCCTTCGCCGTCCTCGGGCCCGGACTTCTCGTGGTGATGCTCCTCGGCGCCTTCCAGGAGAGTGGCCAGCTCGGCGACCTGTGGGTGATGGTCGCGCTCGGTGTGGCCGGGTTCTTCCTCAAGGCCACCGGCATGCCGCGTGCGCCGTTCCTGATCGGGTTCGTCCTCGCCATCCCGATGGAGCGCTACTACTACCTGACCGCCAACCTGTACGACGGTGCGGAGTGGATGGCGCGGCCGGGCGTCCTCGCCTTCGCTGCCCTCCTGGTGGTGCCGGTGCTGTGGTCCCTGGTCAAGAAGCTGCGGGCAACCGCGGGCTCGGCCGACGACGGTCACCGAGACGAGCACGAGAGCGCGGACGCGGCCGGCGACGAGCTGGAGGGTTCGCTGGCAGGCACCCCGTGGTCCGCCGCCGTGGCCGTGGTCGCGGCGATCGTGTTCGCCGGCGCGCTCTGGGTGAGCGGTTCGTTCTCCGAGGAAGCACGACTGATGCCCCGCCTCGTTGCCGTGTGCGGCCTGGTCGCTGCCATCGTCCTGATCTGGCAAGAAGCCCGCGGCAGGAGACGGGGAGCCGGGCGTCACACTGTGGAAGACGTTCGCGAACCTGTGGGCGGGTCCGGCGCCCCGGCAGTCGCCACCCGCGTCCGGCCCAGCGCCGACACCTCGGCCCTGACCCGGCACCACGACCTGGTGATCGCGGCCCGCACGTTCGCAGCCATGGCGGCCTTCCTGGTCCTCGTCATGGTCGGCGGCTACCTCGCAGCGACACTGGTCTTCACCCCCGTGTTCCTTCTGTACGCAGCGCGCACCCGCCCACGGACGGCGATCATCTACACCCTCGTCCTCGGCCTCGTGCTGCTGACCCTGCCCTCCCTGCTGCCCGTCGACCTGCCCCTCGGCGCCCTGCAGTGACCCAACGGGCCTCTCGCCCTCCCAGACATCCATCGAAAGGACCCCCGATGACCATCGTCGTCGCCTACGCCGACACCCCGCCCGGACACGCCGCCGTTGCGGCCGCCGTCACCGAGTCCTCCCGAGAACGGGAGACCGTGATCTTCGTGCCCGCCGTACGAGGGGACGAGGCGCCCGACGTGGCGGAGGTGGAGACCCGCTGGCCGGACATCGCCGGCCGCGTCGAGATCGAGCGCGGGGACCTGGGCGACCCCAGCGACACCGTCGTACAGGTCGCACAACGACGCGACGCCCGCCTGGTGGTCCTCGGGCTCCGCGCGCGGACTCCGGTCGGGAAACTGGTCTTCGGCAGCACGGCCCAGCGGATCCTGCTCGACGCCACCTGCCCGGTGTTGGCGGTCAAGCCGCAGTTCCCTTGACCTGCGCGCGACTCCAGCGGTGCCACCAGCGACACGAGCGAGTAGCCCATTGCACCACCTACGAGGCGACATCTGACAAACCGGAACCGACGAGCGGCCACGTCTCGGCCATGTCCATGCCGGTCCAGGTAGCGATGCGAGTGCGACGTCACTGTGATCGCGCTGGTCGTCGAGTGAGGTGATAGGCCGTAGCGGCCGCGGTAGCCACGATCACGAGCGTGGCGCCGAGCCATTGCCGTTCGATGAGTCGGTCCCCAGCGAGGTAGCCGGCGGCGAGTCCGAATACGGGGATCAATGGAAAGAAGCTGCCGGCGATCGAGGCCGGGACGCCTCGCAGGCCGGCAACAAGGAACCAGAAAGCGAGGCCGTAGTAGACCATGCCGGAGGCCGCTGCGAGGGACCACGTTGCGGAGTCGACGGGCAGGCCAGGATCTGCGGCGCCGAGGGCCCAGGCTGCGCCCGCGATGACAAGCGCGAAGACGAGCGCGGCAAGTTGTTGCACGAGGACGACGGCCAAGGAGCTGTCATCGAGGAGGAGGCGACGGGTGAGCACCGTGTAGAACGCGCAGGCTGTGACGGCACCAATCGTCAGGACAATCCCGATGGCGTCGCCGGATGCGCCTGGTCGGTAGAGCACCAACATCACCCCGATCAAGGCGACCGCCACGGCGACGATGGTCGCGGCGGCAACACGCTCCCGCAGGAGGAGCACGGCGAGCAGGATGATGAGAATCGGTTCTGTCGCCCAGAGAAGCACCGACATGCTCGCCTCGATCGTGACCAGACCGAGCAGCCCCAATGCGTAGGCAAACCCGGGATTGAGGATGCCGAGGGCGGCGAGCCGTCGGAGGTTCGCCGACCAGGTCAGCCGCAGACCGAGCACGAGCATCCCGACCCAGAGGAGCAGGCTGCTCGCTGCGAGCTCAATGGCGAGCAACGTCAGCGGCGCGACGCCGCGGTCAAGCACTTGTTTGCTCAAGACGGTGCCGCATCCCCAGCACGCGGTGGCGGCGACGAGAAGGAGTGCATGGCGATCTGACGTGGTTCGTGGCACGGCTGTGACTCCGGTCAGAGAGACGCGTGGATGGGCAGCAAGAGTCGGGTCGACGCGGTGCGTCAGCCGTCAGGCCGCTTGAGCCTCGTCGTCACAGCAGTCGTAGGAGGGCAGACGGCAGCAACGTCCAGCGACGCGAGCCGTACCCATGCCGGTCACCCTACTCGGCAGCCACTGACGGACAGCCGCGATCAGAGGTGCGGGACAGCGACAACCCGATGACGAACCGCAAGGAGCTCACGCTGATGGCGGCGATCAGAACGACCACTGGACATTGCGTCACTTCGCCGCGAGCTGGACGCAGGATCTTCCAATAGGCGAGTCCTTTGCAGCCCTGCGTTCCGGGCAGCCAGCGTGGGATGGTGGAGGAGATGAGACGACATCATCGCGTCACAGCCAGCGGGGTGCGTTGGCCGCAGAGCGAACGGCTGCGCCGGCGTCAGCGGTGGTACTTCGCCCTGATGGGCGTTTGTCTGGTGCTGATTCTGCTGGCCTGGAACCTGGTCCGGTTGTGGTCGACGACGGCAGCCGTGGTCATGTCCGCCGTCGCTGCTCTGCTCCCACCGATCGCCGTGGTCATCGCCAACTGGGGCGAGGACCACTGACGACGTGCGTGACCATGCCTTCTTCCCCATCCTCAAGTTCGGTCGAAATCCGCCGAGAGATGGCCAGCGACATCGCCGAGATCACTTCGGTCGTGACCGCTGCCTTCGTTCTCGCAGAGCACTCGGCACCACCAACCCTGCGATTGGTTCAGAATGGCGACGATGGGAAAGGTCCGTCCTGCGATTCGCCTTCGAAATCGAAGGCGCCGCTCGAGCTCACGGCCTCCGCCTTCCTGGCTGGCGGGTGTTGGCTAACTGCAATGACGTCTACGTGACGACGAAGTCGCTCGCTAGCACGCTGAAGGGTCCCGCTCCGGCCGTACAAGTCCCCGGCACCGTTCTCGATGGTGAGGGTCAACACGGTGTCATCGCCGAAGAACGGCGAGTTCTCCCGGTAGTCCTCGACGTACCGGCCCAGCCCGTAGCGGCGGATGGGTCGCCTCGGTGTCCTTGAGTGAGAGCCGGCCGGCCCGCCAGCTGCCCTCCACCGGGGACACGGCCGGCTCCCCCGAGAGCGCTGGCGCGGTGGCGGAGGGGCTCGACGTGTCGTTCGACGCAGCGGCGGTCCGCCAGCTGGCCGACGCGACTGGCCCTGCCTTGATCACGGTGTTCGACATATCAATCTTTAACTTCTGTGGTGGCGGATGTCGCGTCCCGAACCTCGCGCCAACCGGGGATTGGTGAGCCACTGGTCGGCGATGTGGACCGTCGGCGAAATCTCGTTGCCTTCGTTCACGTCGCGGACCCGCGCGGCACCGTGCGACTCCTCGAGCGTGTGCCGTCATCGGCCCCAGGCCTCGATGACGTCCGGCTTGTTCGGCAGGCTGGACCTGGTGGCGATCTCCTGCCGAGCCCGGCAGTTGGCGTACCAGCCCTCGACCGCGTCTGGCGTCCTCGGCAGGTACGCCGGGTCGAAGGAGCACGCTCCGTCGTTGGCCGGGTGGATAGTGCCCGCCGCCGGGTTGGCGGCCGACAGGCTCGTGACCAGTGCGGCCGCGAGACAACCGGCAGCCAGATGGTGGGAGATGGTTTTCGTGATGCTCATGGTGGGTCTCCATTCGTGTGGTGTGCTTTCGTGATCTGTCTCCTGGTCAGCACCGTGCGTCCCGGCGCTTGAACGCCGGTCGATTCGTGCTGGAACGGCGTTCCAGCCGTGCGAAACTGGCTCCGACTAGATGCGCGTGAGGTGGTGCATGAGTGGGCAGCTGTACGTGGGGCTCCTCGGCCCGTTCGAAGTGCAGGTCGCTGGTGCGCACGTCGGCCCAGCGGGATCGCGGCGGCGAGGCCTCCTGGCGCTCCTCGCACTCGAGGCGAACGCCGTCGTCGGGGTGGACTCCCTGGTCGACCGTCTGTGGGGCGACCAGCCACCTGCCTCGGCGGTCAACCTCATCCAGACCTACGTCTCAGCTTGGCGCAAGGCCATCGCCGGGCAACGGCGCCCGGCCCTCGGCGGTCCGCTGGTAACGGTGGGCGCTGGCTACAGGCTGGAGCTCGGCACGGAGCAGTGCGACCTGCTGCTGTTCCGCAGCCTAGTTGCGCGTGGACGCCGCGCAGACGCCGACGGACGCTACGAGGACTCCGCGCGGCTCTATGAAGAGGCGCTGGACCTGTGGCGAGGCCCCGCCTTGGTGGACCTCTCGATGGACGCCTTCTATGTCCGGCTCGCCCCCGAGCTCGACGCCGATCGGCTGCTGGCGATTGAGTCGTGGGCGGGCGCGGCGCTGCGATCAGGGGGCGACCCGGCAAGTGTCGTGCGGATCCTGTCCCCCGCACGCACGCGCGAGCCGCTCAGGGAGAGCCTGACGGAGCTGCTGATGTGGGCGCAGACGGCCTGCGGACGTCAATCGGATGCCCTCGACGCGTTCATGGCCACCCGCGACCGGCTGCGTGCGGAGCTGGGGGCCGACCCTGGGCCAGCGCTCACCTCGATGCAGAGCCGGGTGCTCCGCGGCGACCCGACACTGCAGGTCGGGGCGACCGCGACAGGGAGTTCGACCACGCCCCCGGCCTCAGCAGTCCCCGCGCGTGTCGACCGCTTCGTGGGCAGGGAGAGCGAGCTGGAGGAGCTGCAGCGGCTCCTCTCCTCGACCAGATTGGTGACGCTCACCGGCCCCGGCGGGGCCGGCAAGACCCGGCTCGCTCTCGAACTGTTGGCCCGGCAGGCGGCCGGCGGAGCATCCGGCTGGTTCGTCGACCTGGCGCCGCTGCGCCAAGTGTCGCTGGCCCCGGCGACTATCGCCTCCGTGCTCGGCCTGCAGCTGACCGCCGGCACCGATCCGCTGCGTGCCCTGGGCAGCCACCTGTTACAGACATCGGGGGTGCTCGTGCTGGACAACCTCGAGCACCTCGACGGAATCCACCACGTCGTGGACCGGCTGCACCGTGAGACCCGACACCTCCGTCTACTCACTACCTCGCGAGAACCTCTGCGGGTAGAGGGCGAGCAGCAGTACCCCGTTCCGCTCCTTCCCGTCCCGTCGCCACACACGGGCACCGACCTGCGCACGCTCCTAGCCAACGAGTCGATGCGATTGCTGGTGGACCGTGCCCAGGCCCATGACCCGTCGTTCACCCTCACCCCGCAGAACGCGACCGACATGTCCGACATCGCGCGTCGTCTCGAGGGACTGCCGCTGGCACTGGAGATCGCGGCGCCCTGGCTACGTCTGCTCACGCCGGAAGGCCTCGCAGCCCGGTTGCGCATCACTCCCCTCGACGTCCCGGGGCGTCGTGCCGACTCGCCCGCCCGGCACCGGACGCTGCGCGACACGATCAGCTGGAGCTTCGACCTGCTCCCCATGGCGGAGCAGGAGCTCCTCTGCCGCCTGTCGGTCTTCGCTGGCAGCTTTACCGTCGAGTCGGCCGAGGCCATCTGCGCCCGCAGCGACACGTCCTCCGATGAGTTCGCTGAGAACCTGTTCAATCTCGTGGAACGCAACCTCGTGCAGGCCACCCCGCCACAGGGTGGCCAGACCCGCTTCCGGCTGTTGCAGACTGTGCGCGAGTTCGCCGTCGAACGCGCACGCGAGACCGCAGCAGTAGACCCAGTCGCGCTCGGCGATCGGCACTCCCAGTGGTATGCCGGCTGGGCGGCCCGACTGGCGGCCCACAGCGAGGGACCGGAGTCACCCGCCTGGCTCGCGGTCGCCGTCGCCGAGGCGGACAACCTCCGTGCCGCTATGGACACGTGTGCCGAAACGGGCCGCGACGACGACCACCTCCAGCTCGTCGCAGACTCGATGACGCTTTGGTTCGAAGCGGGGCACGAGCAGGAGGGCGAGCAGCGGCTCAGGGGCGCTCTGGCCGCGGCATCGCCAGGAGCCTCGTCTCGCGCCATCGCGCTCACCTACTGGGGTTGGTTGCGGGCCTCGCTGAACCGGAACGAGGCCGCACAGGCTGCGCAGGAGGCTGTCGAACTCGCCCGAGCGAGCGGCGACGCGCCGGTCGAGGCCTTCGCCCTGCAGACGCTTGGCGACACCCTGGAGGACGCCGATGAGTCCGAGGCGGCGAGCCGCGCCGCCCTCGGCGTCGCGGACCGCGCCGAGAGCGTGGACATCCGCTACGGACCGACTGCCCCGGCAGCTGTCCGCTGCGGGGCGTCGTACAACCTGGCCGCGGTATGGCTATATCGCTCGGTACCGGCTGCTCTGACGTGGCAGGCAGAGGCCCTGCGCCTCGCGGAGCTCGAGGGTGACCTTCGCATCATCGCGGTCAACGCCGCCCGCCTCTCCCTGGTCCACCTCCTGGCCGGAGACCTCGACGCGGCGCGCACGTCCTTGTCGCGGTCACGCGACCTCGTCTCGACCCTCGTCACCGCACGGTGGGAGGACATCGTCAGGTATGCGGAGGCGCAGCTGGCGCACGTCGAGGGCCGCAGCGACGAGGCGGAAGAGATCCTGGTGCGGCTATTCGCCTCCGCGTCCTCCGGCGGGCGGCCCCTGCACACCATCCTCGGCGCAGCCGCCCTCGCCGACCTGTACACCGAAAGCGGTCGCCTGGGCCGGGCAGCGGCGGTGCTCGCCAAGGTCGAGGCGGGCACCGGCGCTCTCGCGGACCCCGTGCACGTCGCGCGGGTGCGGGTGCGGCGGTCTCGGGTCGCGCGACTCGAGGGGCGGCCCGACGACGCCGAGCGAGACCTTGGGTCAGTCGCGCGAGGGCTCTCCAACGACTCCCTGCCGCCCGAGCGTGTCGTCTGGCTCCTCGAGTCCACCGAGCTTGCCGCCGCCCGGGGTGACTCCGCGGCAGCGACGCTTCTGCTGGATGATCTGGACGCAGCACGTGTTCGCACCGGCGTCCATCTCGCACCCTGGGAGGACCGTCGCCGCCTCGCGCTGACAGCATCCCTCAGCGCCGGGTGACAGCTAGTGGGAGTCAGCGGCTAGCTCGGGGCTCACAGTGCGGCCAACCTCAACGAACTCGCGGAGAGCGCCAAGAACGGCGACCTTGTCCCGCGGGCCGGCGTCAGGTGACGCAAGGGTTCCCGTAATAGCCGGCGGTGGTGGTTCCCGCCGTTGACGTGGCACCGCTAGTACTCGACCGTCGAGACCCACCGGGCGCCGAGCTCGTCGAGCCGGGCCGCGGCCTCCTTGATGGACGGGACATGGTGGTTGAGGATCACCCGCCCGGCTCGGCGGTGCGGTCGGCCACGTCGTCGCGCCCGTCGACCAGCACGCCCACCCCCAATCCCAGGAAGCCGTCAGCGTCGGGCTCTGCGCCGAGCGCGGCGACGTACCAGCTTCGCAACCGTTCCGGGTCGGTGCTGGCCAGCAGGATCGACTCGATGCGGGACATGTTCACCGGTCCTCCCCTAGCACACTCTGGGACGTTCTCCAACGTTGGTTTCTCCAAGGTACGTCGGAAGCCTGAGGCGCCGGCGCCGCCCAAGTGACTCGCTCGTAACCGCGCCAACGTGACAGGCTCGCCACGAGGCTCCGACGGCGAGCCATCAGGTCTGGAGGGCCACCGGGTGTTCTCTCGAATTGCGATCGTGAACCGTGGCGAGGCCGCGATGCGGCTGATCCACGCCGTCCGCGACCTGAATGCGCAGGGCGGTGAGGCGCCGATCCGCACGATCGCGCTCTACACCGACGAGGAACGTACGGCGATGTTCGCGCGGGAGGCCGACGAGGCGTACTCGCTGGGTCCCGCGTCGGCACGCCCCTACATCGACCTGGCCGTCCTCGAGCGAGTGCTGGTCGAGTGCGCGGCGGACGCGGTCTGGGTCGGCTGGGGATTCGTCGCCGAGGACCCCGCGTTCGCGGACCTGTGCCAACGCCTCGGGGTGACCTTCATCGGTCCGAGCGCCGAGGCGATGCGCAAGCTCGGCGACAAGATCGGGTCCAAGCTCCTCGCCGAAGAGGTCGGCGTTCCCGTCGCGCCCTGGAGCAGAGGGGGCGTCGACACGCTCGATGCCGCGCTCGCCGCGGCGGCGCAGATCGGCTACCCGCTGATGCTCAAGGCGACCGCCGGCGGAGGTGGCCGCGGCATTCGCAGGGTCGACACGGCAGCCGAGCTCGAGGACGCGTACCAGCGCACCCGCGACGAGGCCGAGCGCGCGTTCGGCAGCGGCGTGGTGTTCCTGGAGCGGCTGGTGACCGGCGCGCGGCACGTCGAGGTCCAGCTCATCGCTGACGGCCACGGCACGGCCTGGGCGATCGGCGTGCGCGACTGCACCGTCCAACGGCGCAACCAGAAGGT
Source organism: uncultured Actinomycetota bacterium (assembly GCA_963846535.1). Taxonomy (GTDB): domain Bacteria; phylum Actinomycetota; class Actinomycetes; order Propionibacteriales; family Nocardioidaceae; genus Nocardioides. The sequence continues at coordinate 14,100 of CAWJWK010000004.1, read as the reverse complement.
GATCGAGGAGTCCGCCTCACCCTTGCTGGACCAGGACCAGACCGAAGAGGTCAAGGCGTCCGCCGAGCGGTTGGCGATCGCTGTCGGGTACGTCGGCGCGGGGACCGTGGAGTTCCTCTACCACCCGGGCGAGCGGACGTTCGCGTTCCTCGAGGTCAACACCCGACTCCAGGTCGAGCACCCGATCACGGAGATGACGACGGACGTCGACCTGGTCAAGGCGCAGCTGCACGTCGCTGCCGGCGGCCGTCTCGAAGGGGCTAAGCCGTCCGAGAAGGGCCACGCGGTCGAGGCCAGGCTCAACGCCGAGGATCCCGACCGGGACTTCGCCCCGTCGCCCGGTCGGATCGCGCTGCTCGAGCTGCCGTCGGGTCCGGGGATCCGCGTGGACACCGGCGTGGGTGAGGGCGACACCATCCCCGCCGACTTCGACTCGATGATCGCCAAGATCATCGCCTACGGCCCCACCCGCGACGAGGCGCTGGCCAGGCTGCGCCGGGCGATGTCCGAGACCACGGTCGTGATCGAGGGCGGAGCCACCAACAAGAGCTTCATCCTCGACCTCCTCGACCAGTCCGAGGTGATCGACGGCAAGGCGGGCTGGGCCGACACCAGCTGGATCGACCGGGTCCGCGAGGAAGGTCGGCTCGTCGTACACGAGCACTCCGGCATCGCCGTCGTCGCGGCCGGCATCGAGGCCTACGAGGACGAGGCCCAGGTCGAGATCACCCGACTGCTGGAGAGCGCCCACGGCGGCCGGCCCCAGGTCCAGCACAAAGTCGGCCGCGCCGTCGACTTCAAGCTGCGCGGTACGCCGTACAAGGTCACCGTCATCCAGATCGGCCCGCAGCGGTTCCGGGTGGTCGTCGAGGCCGCCGGTGTCGAGCACGTGGTGCTCGCCGACGTCGAGCGCCTCGACGAGTACCGCACCCGGATGACTGTCGGCGACCGGCTCTACCGACTGGTCAACGCGACGCACGGCCCGGTCCACATGATCGAGGTCGACGGCGTGGCCCACCGGGTCACCCGCGACGAGGGCGGCGTGCTCCGCTCCCCCGCGCCGGCCCTGGTGGTGGCGTCCCCGGTCGCAGTCGGCGACGTGGTCGCTGCCGGAGCCCCGGTGCTGGTCCTGGAGAGCATGAAGATGGAGACCGTGCTGCGCTCACCGTTCGCAGCCAAGGTCCGCGAGCTCGTGGTGACGACGGGGAGCCAGGTCGAGACCGGCGCTCCCCTGGTCCGCCTCGAGCCGATCGACGACGACGCCGACGAGCAGGCAGCGCCGGAAGCGACGGGTCCGGTCCTCGACCTGCCGCCGGCGTCGAACGGCGCGACCGCGCAGAAGCGCGCAGCCCGGAGCCGGGCGGACGCCTCCGCGATGCTGATGGGCTACGACGTCGACCCCCGCGACGAGGGAGCCGTGATCGCCGACTACCTCGCTGCTCGCGACGAGCTGGTCGCCGCGGGAGAAGACGTCGTGCCCGACGAGATCGCCCTGCTCGGGCTGATCGCCGACTTCGCCGAGCTGAGTCGCAACCGGCCGGTCGGCGAGGACCTCCACACCGAGCTCCGGGTGCACAGCTCCAAGGAGCACTTCCACGCCTTCCTGCAGAGCCTGGACGTCGAGCGCGGTGGGCTCCCCGACCAGTTCCGCGACCGCCTGGCCCGGGTGCTCGCCCACTACGGACTGACCGACTGGGACCGGACGCCTCAGCTGGAGGAGGCGGTGTTCCGGATCTTCCTCGCGCAGCAGCGCTCCGTCCCCGACGTACTCCTGGCCACCGAGATCCTCCAGCGCTGGATCGCCGAACCTCCGCCCTCGGAGGAGCTGGCCGGCCCGGCACGCAACCTGCTGGAGCGCCTCGTCAGGTCCACCCAGCTGCGGTTCCCCGTCGTCGGCGACCTGGCCCGGAGCACGCGCTTCCGCTGGTTCGACCAGCCCCTCGTCGATGCCGAACGCGCGAGCGTCCTGGCCGGAGTCCGTGACGAGGTCGCCGCGCTCGCCGCCGACCGCGACGCCGCGGACCGGACCGAGCGGATGGAAGCGCTGGCTGCGATCCCCGAGCAGATCGTGCGGTTCCTCGCCGAGCGGCTCGAGAGCGGCGTACCCGAGCAGGAGCCGATGCTCGAGGTGCTCGTGCGTCGTCACTACCGCGAGTACGACCTGCATGACCTCCGCTCGCTGGTGCTCGCGGGGCGGACCTTCGCGGTGGCCGACTACACCCTCGACGACCGCCCGACCCGGCTGGTCTCGACCGAGGGCACCATCGCCGAGCTCACCGACCCCACCAGTGCGTTGACCACCTCCGTCGGCGAACAGATCGCCGCACGCGCGGCCGGTCACGACGTCGTGCTCGACCTGTACGTGCACTGGCCGGAGGTCCCGGATGCGCCGGAGCAGGCCAGCGAGGAGCTCGCCCGCATCGTCGGCGCGCTGCCGTTCGCGCAGGACGTACGACGCGTCGCGGTCGCGGTCTGCCCCGGTGGCGACCGGCCCGTCAACTACTTCACCTACCGCCCTGACGCGGACGGAGGAGTCACCGAGGACGACCTGGTCCGCGGAGTGCACCCGATGGTCGGCCGTCGGCTCGACCTGTGGCGGCTGCGCGACTTCCACGTCACCCGCGTCGACGCGCCCGAGGACGTGCTCCTCTACGAGTGCGTCGCCCGGGAGAACCCCGCGGACCGTCGGCTCGTCGCCCTCGCGCAGGTCCGCCAGCTCGTCGTCGTACGCGACGAGGAGGGCACCGTCACCGGCGTACCCCACGCCGAGCGTGCGGTGGAGAACTGCCTCGAGGCGATCAGGCGGGTGCGCACCTCGCGGGGTGCGGCCGGGAGCAAGCTCGACTCCAACCACGTGTGGGTCCAGGTCTGGCCCGACGTCGAGGCCGATCCCGAGCAGCTGACCGCGCTGCAGGGCAAGATCACCCCGCTCACCGACGGTGCCGGCATCGCGGAGGTGGTCGCGCAGGGCACCGTGCTCGGCGCCGACGGGAGCCGGACACCCCTGGCCATCAGGTTCCACGCCCGGCCCGGCGCCGGTGTGACCGCGGCGCTGGAGGCGCCTCCGACCAGACCCCTCAGTCCCCTCGACGAGTATTCCGGAAACGTCGCCCGCGCCCGGCGCCGCGGCCTGGTCTACCCCTACGAGCTCGCGGGCGTCCTGACCGGTCCCGACGGAGGCTTCGTCGAGTACGACCTCGACGACACCGGAGTGCTCGCACCCGTCAGCCGCCCGCCGGGCCTCAACAAGTCCGGCATCCTGGTCGCCGTCGTCACCACGCCGACCGACCTGCACCCGGCAGGCGTCACCCGGGTCGTGCTCTGCGGCGACCCGACGAAGGCGCTCGGCGCCGTCTCCGAGCCGGAGTGCTCACGCGTCATCGCCGCGATCGACCTCGCGGAGCGGATGCAGGTGCCGGTGGAGTGGTTCGCGCTGTCCGCGGGCGCCCGGATCTCGATGGACTCCGGCACGGAGAACATGGACTGGGTCGCGGCAGCGCTCAAGCGGATCATCGAGTTCACCCAGGCCGGTGGCGAGATCAACGTGGTCGTCGCTGGCATCAACGTCGGAGCGCAGCCGTATTGGAACGCCGAGGCAACGATGCTCATGCACACCAAGGGCATCTTGGTGATGACCCCGGACAGCGCGATGGTGCTGACCGGCAAGCAGTCACTGGACTTCTCCGGCGGAGTCTCCGCGGAGGACAACTTCGGCATCGGTGGCTACGACCGGGTGATGGGCCCGAACGGGCAGGCGCAGTACTGGGCGCCCGACCTGGCCGGCGCGTTCGCCGTACTGATGGCGCACTACGACCACACGTACGTCGTGCCCGGCGAATCGCGGCCGCGCCAGGCCGCCACCACCGACCCGACGGACCGCGACATCTCGTCGTTCCCGCACGTGTCCGCCGACAGCGACTTCACCACCGTCGGCGAGATCTTCTCCGTTGCCAGCAACCCGGACCGGAAGAAGGCCTTCGACATCCGCACCGTGATGCGGGCCCTGGCCGACCAGGACCACCCGACGCTGGAGCGGTGGGCCGGGATGGCCGACGCGGACACCTCCGTCGTCCAGGACGCCCATCTCGGCGGCTATCCCGTGTGCCTGCTCGGGATCGAGTCGCGTCCGGTTCCGCGGCGGGGCTTCCCGCCTACCGACGGGCCCGACATCTACACCGCCGGCACGCTCTTCCCGCGCTCGTCGAAGAAGGCGGCGCGGGCGATCAACGCGGCCAGCGGGAACCGGCCGCTCGTCGTACTGGCAAACCTTTCCGGCTTCGACGGTTCGCCGGACTCGATGCGCAACCTCCAGCTGGAGTACGGCGCCGAGATCGGCCGGGCGATCGTCAACTTCGACGGCCCGATCGTCTTCTGCGTCATCTCGCGCTACCACGGCGGTGCGTTCGTGGTCTTCTCCAAGGCCCTGAACCCGAGGATGACCGTGCTCGCCCTCGAGGGGTCCTACGCCTCGGTCATCGGCGGTGCCCCGGCCGCGGCCGTCGTGTTTGCCGGCGAGGTCGAGAAGCGTACGTCGGCCGACGCCCGCGTCCGAGAGCTCGAGGGCAGGATCGCCGACGCCACCGGACCGCTGCGGAGCCGCCTGGTCGTCGAGCTCGCCGACCTGAGGGCAGCGGTGCGACCGGAGAAGATCGGCGAGGTCGCAGCGGAGTTCGACGGCGTCCATGACATCCACCGGGCCGTGCGGGTGGGCTCGGTGGACGAGGTGATCTCGGTCGCGCGGCTCCGGCCGCGGGTGATCGAGGCGATCGAGCGCGGACTCGGCGAGGCCGGCGCCTGAGCGCAGGGGTCACGCCGATCGCCGCCGGGAAGAGCGCAACCGGAGCCCGGCATGCATCAGCATCCGCTCGACGCGCTCGCGCTCCAGGATGTGCTCGACACCGTCCGGAAGGGCCCGGATGGGCTCCTACAGGCCAAGTGCGTGGCAGGCCTCCGCGAGTACGTCGTCGTACGCCTCTTGCCAGCCGCGCATTCGCGCAACTGGCATCCCTGGCGGTGCCTGCCTGATCTGGGTTCCGATCCGCCAGACGTCCGCCGCTAGCTGCCGCCGCCAGCGGACGCCGGCGACACCTGCGAGAGGGGACCAAGAGGGGTCTTCACCGTCGGGCTCGCGCCGCAGCCCTCCCTTGCGGGGCCGAAGTGATCCGTTGGGCTAGGTTCGGGGGCACCATGGTTGAGACCACTGTCCTCGTCACTGGCGCGACCGGGTTCGTCGGTCGTCGCCTTGTCCCTGTGCTGGTCGAGCGCGGGTTCGCCGTGCGGGCCATGACTCGCCGCCCCGAGGATTACGCCGGTGAGGGCGAACCCGTCGGGGGAGACGTTCACGATGCCGACTCATTGGTCGAGCCGTTGTCCGGGGTCGAGGTGGCTGTCTACCTCGTCCACTCGCTGGACAGCGTGGACTTCGAGCGACGCGATGCCGAGGCCGCCCGGACTTTCGGGCGGGTGGCCGCGGAGGCCGGCGTCCGCCAGATCATCTACCTCGGCGGTCTCGGGCGTGAGGACGACACACTGTCCGCACACCTGCGTTCGCGGCGGGAGGTCGAGGGCCTTCTCGGCCAGGCCGGAGTGCCGGTGACCGTGCTGCGTGCGGGGGTCATCGTGGGTGCCGGCGGGACGTCGTGGGAGCTGACCCGCCAGCTGATCAAGAACCTGCCGGCGATGATCGTGCCACGGTGGGTTGCGACGAAGACCCAACCGATCGGGATCGAGGACGTGGTCCGCTACCTCGGCGGTGTCGTCGATGAGCCCGCCGCTCTCGGGCGGGTGTTCGAGATCGGCGGGCCCGAGGTGCTCACCTACCTAGAGATGCTGCACATCGCCGCCGAGGTTTCGAATGGGAGCCGCCGTCCGATCGTGAAAGTGCCGGTGCTCACGCCTCGGCTCTCCTCCTACTGGCTGGCTCTGGTCACTGACATCGACGTGACCACCGGCCGCAACCTGATCGACTCGATGAGCACCGAGGTGGTCGTCACCGAGGAGTCGATCCGCGAGCTGGTTCCGGGTGATCCCGCGCCATATGCCGAGGTGGTGCGCCGCGCCCTCGAGGAGGGCCCGCGCTCGGACTGACTCACCCGAACAGCACTGGCAGCACAAACAGCATCGAACCCGACCACGTCACGTGGGTGAGGATCGGGCCGAGGATCCCTCCGGAGGCCCGCCGTTCCAGCCCGACGACGACCGCGAGGAGCACCGCGGCGAAGGTCAGCATCAGGTTGCCCGCCGCCAGGACCACGACGGCGTTCGCGATGGTGGCGACCGCGACCGAGTGGCGCGGGACAGCGGCGTAAAGCGCGCCGCGGAAGAAGAGCTCCTCGGCGATGCCGTTGACCACGGTGACCAGGACGACCAGCGGCAGCACACCCTGGTCGGCGAAGACCAGGACGTGGCGCACCTGGGCCTCCAGCACGGGGATCTCGCGCACGACCAGCCCCCCGGCGACGAAGAGAGCCACCAGCACCACACCGACGAGGATCGGGGTCAGGACCGGGCGGGCGTAGCCGGAGCGGTAGCGGATCCGCCCCAGGTGCAGCGGTCCGGCAGCGATGGCGCCGACGACCCACACCCCGGCCAGAGCCAGCGTCCACCAGTAGAACGCGATGCTGCCCGGGTCCGCGCGCAAGGAGAAGCCGAGGACGACGGCTCCCACGGCCGCGACCAACACGATCGTCAGCTGTCGCCGACGCAGGGTAGCCGAAGGCTCCCGGTGGTCGCGGGGGACAACGTCCCAGAGCGCTCGGCGCACCCACGAAAGCACCGAACCTCTCCCTTCATCCGAGCGCACCAGCGCCCACTCAGCGTAGACGGTGGTGACCGCGCGCCCGCACGTCAGGCCCACAGCCCGCCACGATCTCCTCAGGAGTGCGGCAGCACGTCCTTGACCGCGTCGACCACCTTGGCCAACGGGGCGGTCATCACCGCCGCTGGACCAGGCCGGTCAGGCTGCCCACCAGGGTCGCAGCTGGTCCGGTTTTCCCACATCGGAGTGACGTGACGGACCGGCGTACTACAAGGCACCGACCAGCGCCTCGAGCACGTCGACGGTCGCGATCGGCTGGCCCCGCGCGAGGTCACCGGTTGCGTGATCTTCTTGCACGCACCGCCCGCCCCGTTCGAGCGCGCCCAGGTCGTGGACGACGAAGCGACCGTCCCGCTGGCTGATCACGCCCGTGGCGACCAGAGGTGAGAGCGCGCGGTTCACGTTCTCCCGCGACGCGGCCACCAACGCGGCCAGGGTCCGTTGCGAGAGCTCGCTTGGCCGCAGGTGCCGGTCATCGCATTGGTCATGGAAGGACGCGGGCCACGGCCGTCCGGATGACCCCTCGTCCCCCGCTGACGACGGGTCCAGGCTCAGTCCAGGGCGACCTGGGGAACCGGGTGAGACATCAGCTCGTCGATGGTCTCCTCCAGGCTCAGTGTCCTCCCTCGCGCGAGCTCTTCGTCGAACTCCTGCCCGAGCCGTTCGCGCAAGCGGTCGTGCTCGGCCTGGGTCCAGTCCGGGTCCTGATCGACCATGCCGGCGGCGTCCGTCGCTGTCTCGATCGCCCCGAATGTTCGGGCCGCTGGTGCGGGGAAGGTTGCTCCGAGCGCAGCGGCGAGTATCGAGGCGAGCTCGATGGTCAGCACGATGTCCCCGAGTTCTCGGACCCGCGGGAAGACCGCCGCCAGCCGTGCGTGGGCGCGATCGGGGGTGTCCATCCGTACCTCGACGTCGGCCAGCAGTATCTCGTCGCTGATCAGTCTCCACGCGTCGCCCGCCGCCTGGTCGAGCCTTCTTTGTTCGAGGATCAGGCGCCGTGCCTCCACGAAGTCGTCCCGCGCCAACGCGGCTTGAGAGAGAGCTGTCAGGAGCTTGCTCCGCTCCACATGGGCAAGGCCCGGCAGTGCGAATGCCTGTTCTCCGTAAGCCTCGGCCTCCTCGATCAGGTTCATCGTCACCAGGACAGCCGACAGATAGGCCGTCGCCTTTGCTTCGATGAAGTCCGGCGAGAACGCTTCGGCCAGGCCGGCGCCGTTGTCTGTTGCCGTCCGCGCAGCCGGCAGCTCGTCCAGCACAACGCGGAACAACGCCTGAGCAGCCTCGGAGTCGCTGTAGGACAGTGCGGTGGCTCGCTCCACACAGCACGCGAGGTAGCCCATCGGGTCCTCCCCGCGGCCAGGCTCGACTCGAGTGCTCTCGGTCCACGCGAGAGCGGTCGCGATCTGTCGGGCGTAGGTCGCCAGGCCGGCCACGAAGCCCCTCAGCTGGAGCGGCGTGACACCCACGTTCTCGATCGGGTGGATGACGGCATCGTGGTCCTGGCTGAGAAGTTCGTGCAGGTTGAACAGTTCTGGAGTGAGCTCGCCAGCCACCGCGTCGCCGGCACGCGCCCGGTCCCGCAGCCCGACGACCCAAGCTCCGAAGTGCTGAGCGTGTGCCTGCCGGGCTGCACGCGTCTCGCCCAGGTGGTCGAGGTGGTCACGGGCAAAGCGACGCATGGTCTCGAGCAGCTCGAAGCGCGGCGGGTCGACGTCATAGCGCGGGACGACGAAGCTGGCCTCGACCAAGGCAAGGAGGACGTCGATCGGGTCGGCGCCGAGATCGGCCGGTGCCACCGCGGTCACGGCGTCGACGTCAGCGCCGCCGGCGAACACCGAGAGCCAGGCCAGGAGCCGCTGCTGATCGGGCGGCAGCAGCCGGAAGCTCCACTCGATCGCCGCTCGCAGGGTGCGTTGCCGCTCGGGTACGCCCGCACCACCCCCCGCTGCGACGTCGAGCACTGTGTCGAGACGGGCCAGCATCGCCGCCGGGTTGAAGAGCCGGATGCGGGTGGCGGCGAGCTCGATCGCCAACGGCAGTCCGTCGAGCGCGCGCAGCAACGCAGCCACGTCGGCAGCATTGCCGGCGTCGATCTCGAACCCACGGCGGACCCGCGACGCGCATCGCGCGAACAGCAGCCCCGCCTCCGAGGCGGCGACCGCAGGAAGCTCGTCGCTTGCCGGCAACGACAACGTGCCCAAGGCGTACTCATGCTCCCCTGCCACATGCAACGGCCGCCGCGACGTCGCGACGATCCGCAGGTGCGGCGCACCTTCCAGCAGCTCGCGCGCGAGTCCACCGACCTCCTCGATCTGCTCGAGGTTGTCCAGCACCAACACCACCCACCGTTGGGCGACGTGGTCGAAGAACCCGGGCGGCAGCTGGCCGTGCGGCGGCAGGTCCAGCGCCCGCGCGATGGTGGTCCACGCGGTCGCGACCTCCGTCACCCCGGCCAGCGCCACAAAACACACATCGTCGGAGTAGTCAGCTGCCAGTACCTCGGCCACCGCGATGCCCAACCGCGTCTTTCCCGTGCCTCCCGGCCCCGTCACCGTCACCAGCCGATTGCCACCACCCGCGACCAGCGCCGCGATCTCGGCGACCTCGACCTCACGCCCGACCATCGGCGTCAGCGTGCCCGGCAGGTTGATCGCCCTCCCCTGCGACCGTGGCGGCGGGAAATCGTCCGCCAGATCCGGGCCCACCAACTGGTGCACACGCACGGGACCTGGCACGTCGTTGACCTGGTGCTCGCCCAGCTCACGCAACCGCAATCCGCCGGTCAGCTGCTCACCCACCAGCGCCGCCGTGCTGTCGGACACCACCACCTGCCCCCCGTGCGCCAGCAACCCGATCCGAGCAGTCTTGTGCACGTCGAACCCGACATAACCCTCCTCGAGCCGGCGAGGGCTGCCGGTGTGGACGCCCATCCGCACCCGCACCACCGCACCCTCCGGCCACGAGTGGGCGGCCAGGGCACGCTGGGCGTCCGCAGCCGCCGCGATCGCATCGCCCGCCGTCGCGAAGACGACGAAGAAGCTGTCGTCCTCCGTGCCCATCTCGACCCCGTGGTGCGCCTCCCAGGCATCACGGCAGATACGCCTCTGCTCGGACAACACATCAGGCCAGGCCGCACCCAGGTGCCGCGCCAGCCCTGGGGCACCCTCGATGTCGGAGAACAACATCGTCACCGCGCCGGCGGGCAGGACCGCATCGGAATCGGCGAGCGTGGTTGCCGCAGCCAGCTGAGATCGCGGTGGCCCGGTGGTCGCGAATGCGGGCGGCGGAGGCGGCACCTGCGCCGGCGGCCGGGGCGTATCGGTGCCCTCCCTCGGCGACGCTGGATCCGGTTGCATCAGCGTCTCGTCGTCGAGGACACCGGCGCCAGCGTCGGCCAGCAGAAGATCCCCGGGTACTTGACCGAGGGCGTAGCCGATGACGCCGAGTGCCCAGGTCGCCCGTCGGACGTCGTCGCTCCCCCTGTCGCGGGCCAGCGACGACCCCGCCGTTTCCACGGCCGCCGCAGGTGTCGCGCCGTGTTCGAGCAGGTCGAGGAGCCGAGCCACCCCGCCCAGTCTGACGGCGTCGGAGAGGAGGTTGAGCTCACCGAGTGTGACTTCGTCCTCGGTCAGGTAGTCGTCCAGCGCCGCCCGGAACTCCGATCCGTCCTCGACAACGCCGCGCCCGCGGGAGGTCACCATGTCCCGCAACGACTCGTGCAGCGACACCGCGAACCTCCACCTACCGACGAGCCGGCACTAGGCCAATGAGCGTAACCAGTGAGCGGGGGCGAGTGGGGCGGGTTTCCGGTCCTCGCAGCCGGGCTTTCTCAGCCGGGCGGCCGTCGTACGGGATCGTACGACGATCGAGCGGGCCAGGTCGCGGTGCGCTCAGGCCGATGAGCGCAACCGGAGCCCGGCTTGCATCAGCATCCGCTCAACGCGCTCGCGCTCCAGGTTGTGCTCGGCACCCTCCGGGATGGCGCGGATGCGCTCCTCAAGGCCCAGTGCGTGGCAGGCCGCCACGAGCACGTCGTCGTACGCCTCGAGCCAGCCACGCTTCCGCGCGACCGGAACACCTGGCGGCGCCTGCGTGATCTGAGTTCGGATCCGCCGGATGTCCGCCGCCAACTGCTCGATGGGTGGGCCCGACGGATGCGGCGGTGCGGGCTCGGCCACGTGCAGCGCCCGACCGACTCGGAGGGCGCGGTCGCGGTAGCTGCCCCAGTCGGGCAGCACCCACAGCACCAGCAAGATGGCGACGATCACCCCCACCTTGACCACGAGGTCCGCATCCACCACTCGATGATCTGCCGCCAGGCTGCCTGGAGCAAGGCGTTGGTGGTGCGGGTGAGGAGCACGAGTCATTCCGCCCACCTAGACGCAGGTTCTCCGGCGCCAGTTGCCGGGACCGGGAATCCAAGTTACCTTGGAATCGTGTCGGTCTCGGGTGACCCGATCATCGCTCCCTCTGCGCGCAAGCACGGGGTCGGCGAGGAGGACATCCGGCATGCGTACCGCAACCCCATCCGAGTGTGGGAACTCGGAGAAGGTTTCACCATGATGGTCGGGGCGAACCGGGCCGCGATCTTTTTCGAGATTGGCTACATAGAGGGCGTCGAAGCCGTGGTGATCGTCCACGCCATGCGAGCCCGCAGGAAGTTCCTCAGGTGATGACCATGCCGCGTTCTGTCGATGACATCCTCAAGCAGGCCGACGAGCTCGCAGCTCGGTTCGAAGAGTACGAGCCCGACCCCGCGCACGAGTTGGATCCCACAGCCGTCGCGTTGCTGCGGCGGGCGGTTCAGGAGCGCTCAGATGCCGAACTTCACGTCCTCGAAGCGGTTCGCGCGGCCCGCGAGGCCGGGATGACTTGGGCGGTTATCGGCGCATTCATCGGCACGACAGGTGAGGCCGCCCGACAGCGCTACGGCGGCAAGGTCGCCTGACGTCGGCCCCAAAGGCTGCGTCCTTGCCCCGCGATCGCGTGTTGGGGTTGAGCCCGGCCGAGCGGTTAGGTTTGGCGTTGGAGTGCCTCGTCGCGTCCGCGGCGAGCGCGACTTGGCCTCCGCTGATGGTCGCCGCCGGAGGCGACCATGTCGACCACAATCCTGCTTCCCTACCAGCCCGATGCCATGACGCCGGCACAAGCAGCGGCGGTTTCGTTCCTGGCCAGATATCGCGGGCACACCCACGAGCTGTACACCCATCAGCTGCGTCGCTGGTTCGGCTGGTGCGAAACACATGGCCTGGATCCGTTGGCCGGCGTTCAGCGCGCTCACGTCGAGCTCTACATCCGCCACCTCGGCGAGTCCGGGCTCATGGACTCCTCGGTGATCACGATGATGAACGGCGTCCGGGGATACTTCAGGTTCGCTCACATCGACGGACTGATCCCGGCCGACCCGGCTGTCTACGCACGGCTTCCGAAGTTGCATCACGATGAGTCCCGCACCCAGGGTCTGGACCGGCTCGAGCTGATCCGGTTCCTCCAGATCGCACCCACCATCACCGTCCACCACGGCGCCCTGGCGTACCTGCTCGGCATCAACGCACTCCGAGCATCAGAGGCCGCCGCGGTCCGGATCGAGGACTACGCACAGACGCTGCGCGGGCACCGCGTCCTGCACTTGGTCGGGAAAGGCAACAAGCCCGCCACCATGCCCATCACCGTCCCGGTCCTCCGCGTCCTCGAGGCCTGCCGCGGCGAACGCACCGAAGGACCCTTGGTGCTCAGACCGAACTCACACAATCCGATCGACCGCCGCGACGTCTACCGGATGGTTCTCCGGATCGCGAAGACCGCCGGCATCCCCCGGCACATCAGCCCCCACTCGCTGCGCCACGCCGCCATCACCAACGCCCTCGACGCCGGCGTCCCGCTCCGCGACGCCCAGATCCTCGCCCGCCACGCCGACCCCCGCACTACCGAGCACTACGACCGTGCCCGCGGCAACCTCGACCGACACGGCGTCCACTTCCTCACCGCCTACGTCGCGGGAGTCTGACCCAAGCGAATATGCCTTGAACGTAATATGACTTCGATGTAATGTTGCGTTGTGAGGTTGCGCTGGCCGGTGGAGTTCGACGCCTGGCTCCGTCGTGTGCAGCAGAAGTCTCGCGAAGGCAATGCCTACCACCGACGACAACTGGAGCTTGTCGCTGCTGCACTGCGAATGCTTCGCGACCTGGAAGCAGCGCCGGAAGAGGACACGGCTGGGCTCAAGCGGGTCGCCCAGTCCAGGACGCACCAGATCTGGCGGACCTCACACCCCTTCGAGGAAGGGATAGCAGTTCGGCTCATCTGCTGGTTCCCGCCCAAGAGCGATGAGGTCGTGGTCGCACTATTCGCCGGAGAGAAGGCGAGGATCGGCGACGTCTGGTACTCCACGGTCGGCCGCCGAGCGGACATGGTGATCGAGCAGTGGCTACGCGAACAAGCGCGACAAGACGACAACACTCGGGACGAAGGAGATGACGATGCCTAACAACAACAGCAACATTCCCGCAGGGTTTGTCGACGGAGACGCACTGCTCGACGAGATCCTCACCGAACCCGGCATGGCCGACGCGGTCGACAACATCGACCACGGCGTGGCCGACATGAACCGCATCTACGCCCAAGGACTGGCCGAGATCCGCAAGTTCGCAGCCCAAACCCAGAGCGAACTCGCCGAGCGGATGGGCATCGGCCAAGCAGCGGTCTCCCGCATCGAGGGCCGAGAAGACCTGCTGCTCTCCACGCTGGCCGAGTACGCGGCCGCTGCCGGCGCTGTCAACGGGCGCATCGTGTTTCAGATCAACGGGGTCGACATCGAACTCTCGTTGGGCCGGTACCTATCCCAATCCCCCTGATACCCGAACGTCCTGCACCTGGCGGATGCGGCCGGACTGTGGCCGGTCTAGCCTCCAATCGTGTCCGACAAGTCAGAACGCCGAGCCGCTCGCGAGGCCGTCGCGGCCTACCACCGAGAACAGCTCGGCGAGCTCGTCAGTCACGTCAAGCTAGCCATCGCACGCTTCGAGGCCGGCGATCTCGATGCATTCGAAGTCGACGAACACATCTTTCAATACTCCCGAGCAGCCAAAGAGCTCTGGAAGTTCTGCAGCCTGGGAAACGTCGAGATCACCGCGCGGATGATCCGAGACGATCAGCCCGGCGACTGGTGGGAGCGTGGAGCGCCTCGGCGACGGTGACGTGGCAGATGCGCTCGCCCCAGCCGCGAGATGGCGCGTCAGCATCTGCAGCGCCGGGCGATCGATGGAGATGCGTCTTAGCGCCGC